>OY762464.1:0-2944022 GCA_963665765.1 Acidimicrobiia bacterium | reverse complement strand
TCTTCCAGTCGGGAAAGGGGGACACCGCCCTGCGTCACCGAAGCCACTACCAAGGCCCCTTGGGGCGCCTGCCGGGCCTCACCGATGGCCACCCTGAAATGGCCCCCGGCGCCGGCCCGCAGCACTTTGGGTGCCCAGGGATCGACCGACTGCCCGCCCATCATCACATCCCATCCGAAAGCCGCGGCCGTGCGGATCAAGGTCCCGCAGTTCCCTGGTCCGGACACCAGCAACCACAGGATGTCGCGGCCGTGCGGCGAGGTGGCCGGAATGGTCAACACCGCCACCGGACCCCGCGGGTTCTGGGTGTCGGCGATCCGGAAAAGGACCTCCTCGCTCACCAGAGTAAGGGGAATTCCCCGCTGCTCGCAGAGCCCGCGGGTCTGCTCGTCGGCAGGCAGGGACAGCACCTCCGTCACATCCTCTCCTGCGGCCAGGGCCTCCGACAGCAGGAGAGGCCCCTCAAGAAGCGTCTTCCCGGTTAGTTTTCGGTGACGGGCCCGATGCAATCGAGCCAATTCGACGATCCGGGGGTTGCGGCGAGAGCGGATCAAGCCTCTCGGGCGATCGCCACCAACTGCGAGAAGGCGTCCGGATCGTTGACCGCCAGATCAGCCAACATCTTGCGATTGATCTCGACCCCGGCCGCGTTGAGACCCGCGACAAACCGCGAATAACTCAGACCGTTCTGGCGGGCAGCCGCGTTGATACGAGTTATCCACAAACGTCGAAAGTCGCCCTTCCGGGCGCGCCGGTGGCTGTAGGAGTCCGCCATGGCATGCATAACCTGCTCGTTGGCGGCCCGGAAGGTACGACTGCGCGCCCCCCGATACCCCTTGGCCCGGGCAACCACCTTCCGGCGAGCCCGATGAGCCGAGGATGCGTTCTTTGCTCTTGCCATGGATCATGCCTTCCTAATTCTTGATCATGCGACGAACCACCCGTTCGTCACCGGGCGCCAGCCCATCGTTACCGTCCAAACGCCGGAACCGCTTCTTTCCTTTGGCCAGTCGGTAATGACCTCGGCCGGCCTTTCGACGCATCAGCTTGCCCGATCCGGTCTTCTTGATTCGCTTGCTCAGACCCCGATGGCTTTTCTGTTTGGGCACTGGGTACTCCTGGGTTGGTATCTGGTCAGCAGTAGATGACTATCTCTGCTGGTTGCTTGATCGTCTGTGCCGGTGACCACCCGAACCATGATTGACGGGGACCAGCATCATGGTCATGTTGCGCCCCTCCATTTTGGGCGCCTGCTCCATCATCCCCTCCTGCCTTACGGCCTCGGCCAGCCGGGCCAAAAGCTTGTGGCCGAATTCGGGTCTCTCTCGTTCTCTGCCGCGAAAACGTACCGTTAACTTCACCTTGTCGCCCCCGGAAAGAAACGCGATAACCTTGCGGGTCTGCATATCGAAGTCATGGTCCTCGATACGGGGCCGGAGTCGCAATTCCTTGATCACGGTGCGAGACTGGCTTTTGCGGGCCGCTCGTTCTTTGACCGAACGTTCATATTTGAAACGTCCGTAGTCCATCAACCGGCACACAGGCGGATTGGCCATCGGCGCCACCTCCACCAAATCCAGATCCAACTGGTCTGCCAGCCAGATGGCCTCCTCCAGCTTTTTGATGCCGATCTGTGCCCCATCCGGCGCCACCAGCCGCACCATGGCGGACCTGATTGCGTCATTTACCCTAAGTTCTGCGATAGTCGCTCCTCCTGATTCAAAGGCCGGCCAGCAAAAGAAATCCGCTCCCAGATAACCACGGTCGCACCTTTGGTGGCCGGGTGGGAAGCAAACCGGCTTCCGCTTTCGTACTGCGCCCACCAGTATAGACAAACGGGAACGGGTTGCCCAAAGCTCATCGGATCTCCGACCGCAGGGCCTCCACCACCGCCCGGGCGGCTTGGGAACCCGCATTCGACCCGGGTTGGCTACGGACCACGGCCTGTTCCCAATCTGAGACCGCCAGCACTGCGTTGCCCACCGGGACACCGGTGTCGACTTGGAGTTTCATCAGACCCTGGATGGCGCCGTCGACCACGGACTGAAAGTGATGAGTCTCCCCCCGCATCACCACCGCGGTGGCCACGACACCCTGGCATCCGGCTTGAATCAGACGGCTGGCGCCCCAGGGAAGCTCCCAGGCCCCCGCCACATCCAGGCGCACAATGTTTTGAGAAAGAATCCCCAGTTCCTTCAGAGTATCGCAAGCTCCCTCCCCCAACCGCTCGGCCACCGGCTGTTCGCCTACTTTGTCATAGCGGGCCATCACCAGACCGACCTTGGGTTGCCTGCGAGCCCAGGGCAATACGATCAGCCAAACCAGACCCATCAGGGAACTCACAAAAACCCCGAATCCGGTCAACATGAAGACGACGAAAAAGCTTTGGGTCAGGTCATCTCGGAACCAGGCCAGACCCAACAGACCTGTCCCCGAGATTCCCAACCAGATGAAGGTGATGGAAATTGCCACCCGGCGATACAGATCGAAGTTAGGCGATTTCCGATACCCGAACCCGAAATTGGCCAAGCGCCGGTAGAGATCAGTGCTTCCTGGGAACATGATCGCAAATACTAAAGGTCCCGACTTCGCCGCAGGAGTCCCGGAGGCCCCGCTCGTCGGTGAAAGCGTATCACCTTTCCGGTCGGTCGATTATCAAATGAGCGCTCTCACCTGGGCGGCGCAGCCGGAGGTTCGATGATCGGCTCCCTCGAAAGGCGCCGGTCATTGACGAGGAATCCGACCCAGCATGTGAAACTCCGGATTGGGCGTCATGTGACCCAGGTGCGCCAGGCGGTTGGACATGGCGAAAAAGGCGGTGATCGCCCCTATCTCCCAGATCTGATCGTCGGTGAAACCCTCTCGATACAGTGGTCGGTAGTCGGAGTCCTCCACCTCTTCGGGAGTTCGAGCCAGTTTGACCGCGAAACGGAGCATGGCGCGCTGCTTTCCCGAAACCGGGGCGGTGCGCCAGTTGGCGGCGATTTGATCTGAGAGGAGGGGATCGCCCGAACGGATACGAAGCACGGCCCCGTGGGCGACTATGCAATAGGGGCACTGGTTGGCCGCGCTGGTGGCCACCACGATCATCTCCCGCTCCGCCTTCGACAAGCCTTCCTCCTTCTCCATCAGCGCATCGTGGTAGGCAAAAAACGCTCTCGCCTCATCCGGGCGTCGTCCCAGCGCCAGCATGACATTGGGAACAAAACCCAGCTTGGAATTGACGAATTCGGCCCGTTGGCGAAGGTCGTCGGGCAACTCGGAAAGAGGGGTCGGCGGAAAGCGGCATTCTTCGGTCATTAGCAGCCCTCTTGCGGGGAGGAAAAGGTGTCGTGTGGTTTCATTTTATCGTTGTCCATATCTATCCTTTCTCGGCAAGCAACCGGAGGAGACCCATGACCACACCCGCCGAGGTTTCGGCCCTCGCCCAGGAGTACGAATTCGTAGATCTGCGCTTCCCGGATTTGCCGGGCAAAATGCATCATTTCACCATGCCCTCGAGTTATCTGACCGAAGAATCTTTCGAAGAGGGTTTCGGATTCGATGGGTCTTCGATTCGCGGATTCCAGTCGATTCACGAGTCGGACATGTTGCTTATCCCGGATCCGACCACCGCCTACGAAGATCCCTTCTTCGCTCACCGGACCCTGAACCTGAACTGTTTCATCAGAGATCCGATCACTGGGGACTGGTACTTCAAGGATCCGCGGCGCGTGGCCCGCAACGCCGAGGAATACCTGCTCTCCACCGGTATCGCCGACACCTCCTTTTGGGGCCCCGAAGCCGAGTTCTTCATCTTCGACAGCGCTCGGTACTCCCAGGTCGGCCATCAGACCAATGCCTCTTTCTATGAAGTGGACTCCGGAGAGGCCGCTTGGAACTCCCTCCGTCGGGAGGAGGGGGGGAACCTCGGCCACAAGATGCGCCACAAAGAAGGTTATTACCCCGTACCCCCCAATGACACCCAGCAGGATATTCGATCGGAGATGGTCGCCCAGATGATCAAGGTGGGTATCCCCATCGAGATCCATCACCATGAGGTGGGAACGGCCGGACAGGCGGAGATCGACATTCGTTACGCACCCCTGCTGGTGCAGGCGGATCGTTTGATGCTTTACAAGTACATCTGCAAGAACGTGGCGAAGCAGGCCGGCAAAACCGTCACCTTTATGCCCAAGCCCATCTTCGCTGATAACGGGTCAGGCATGCACACTCACCAGAGCCTTTGGAAAGATGGCACGCCGCTCTTTTTCGAAGAGGGCAAGTATGCCAATCTCTCCGACATGGCTCGCTGGTACGCGGGCGGCCTGATCGCCCACGCTCCCGCCATTCTGGCCTTCGCGGCCCCGGGAACCAACTCCTACCGGAGGCTGGTGCCCGGCTTCGAAGCGCCCGTCAATCTGGTCTACAGCCAGCGCAACCGGTCGGCCGCCATCCGGATCCCCACCTATTCCGAATCCCCCTCGGCCAAGCGACTCGAGTTCCGATGCCCCGATCCCTCCTGCAACCCCTACTATGCCTTCGCCGCCATGCTGATGGCGGGCCTGGACGGGGTCCGTAACCGGATCGAGCCGGGTGACCCGGTAGATGTGGACCTCTACGAGTTGAGCCCCGAGGAGGCGGCCGGTCTGAAGACGGTTCCTTCCAGTTTGGATGAGGCGTTGGACGCCTTGGAAGCCGATCATGACTTCCTCACCGAAGGCAACGTGTTCACCGACGAGTTGATCCACACCTGGATCTCCTACAAGCGGGAGAACGAAGCGAGTCTGGTGAGGCGGCATCCCACCCCGGTGGAGTACGAGCTCTACTACGACATCTAGACCCCCACCCACCCATTCAAGGAAAGGGCTTCTCCCCGAGGGACGAAGCCCTTTCCCTTTGGATCCGCCGGATCGGAGTGTGCGCCCTCGGCAGGACTCGAACCTGCGCACCCGGTTCCGGAGACCGGCGCTCTGTCCCCTGAGCTACGAGGGCGTATCGGTGCTTCCAAGGCTAGCCTCGCCGAAGAATTTATCCGCCCGGGGAAAAACCCCCGGGATTTCCTTGACAAAGCAAGGCAACCTGCCTAGCCTTACCTGTCGGGTCCTTTAGTGGGACCGTCCTTGTGAAAGGGTTCACAATCGTAAACTTGGAGAACAAAGGGGTTTGTGAACCGGAAGAATTTTAAGCCTGGAGAGGATTTCTTGAAAACCATCACCACCTCTATCACCATCACCGACTGGAGAGAGTCGGCCTCATGCCTGGATTCTGATCCAACCCTTTTCTTTCCGGTGGGTAGTACCGGTCCCGCCGTCGAGCAGATCGCGATGGCCACTTCCATATGCACGGGTTGCTCGGTAGTGGATGATTGCCTGCAATTCGCCTTGGAGACCAATCAAGAGTCGGGCGTCTGGGGCGGGTATTCGGAAGAAGACCGTCGCCGACTGCGCAAGCGGTGGTTGGCGAAGCGCCGGCGCCGCTTTTTGGCGAGCTGAGTTAGATCAGCTCCCCGGAGCGAAACCTACCCCCGAGCGGCTTGCGGGGTTCTCGAATTCGACGAATGCCAGCATTCGACGAGGAATTCCGATCTGCGTCCCATCGGCATCTTCCACCCATATGATGGGGCGTTCCTCCGCAAACGCTTTCTCTACGGCAGAACGCACATCTTCGGTGTCCCGACCGTTGATCTCCACCACCCGGCTGGTGTGGGCAACTCCAATTTTTATCTTCATCGTGTGAGGCTCCCGACTAAGACCGCCCACCGATGCTAACACTCCGCAGGACGAGTCGGGTCGCGAAATCTTCCGGCCGATCGGACTAGCCGGAGACCGGCCGCCCGGGTCATGCTGGGGGCATGAGTCAACGCCTCCTGGCAGCCGCCAAAATCCTCGGAACACTGACGATCGCCGCCGGCGTCACCTTCGGGCTCCATCGTTTGGGGGAGACACCCTGGCTTAAGGTCGAATGGGGGCGCCTCGGGCATTGGCTGGAGGTCACTCCACCGATCGACGCGCTCTTGTCCGGAACTCGCCTGGTGGGTCTTTGGTGCGGATGGTGGATCCTGCTGTCCACTTGCTTCTATCTGGCTGCCGGACTTTGCGGAGCCTCCGCGGCCCTGCGCCTGGCTTCCCCGCTCACTCTTCCCTTCATCCGCAATCTGAGTGCCCGGGTGGTGGTGGGAGCAGTGGCGATCTCCACCCTGGGAACGGCCGTCCCGGTCACCGCCTCAAGCAACCCCCCGGTTGTCACCGGACTGTGGGAGTCTTATCCGGCGCCGCCGGCCTTCTCCGGCGGACCCCTCCCGGTATCCCATCCACCGGCGCCTCTGCCGGATCCGCGGCCGCTTCCCTTTCCGGGGTTCAACCTGGTGAAGACCCCCGACCAGCGCCCCCAACCGGGCACCGAGCCGAGCATCCCACCCGCCCCGACCCGGATCGAACGGATTGCGCCGGGGGAGGATTACCACATACAGCCCGGAGACCACCTGTGGAACATCGCCCGGCGGATGCTCGCCGGATCCATGCCCACTCCCCCTACCAACCGGCAGGTCGCCGCATACTGGGTGGACCTGGTGGAAGCCAATCGCGATACGATTCGTTCCGGCAACCCCGATCTGATCTATCCCGGAGAAAAGCTCGTCCTCCCCCAGATCAGACACATCTGACTCACCTGTCCCGCAGTCGAGGCGACGCCCCGGCTAGCCGGCGACGAAGCTCAAACGGACGGTTCTCACCGGGTTGTCCCGGTTGGGGTCGACCAGCACCACCGACTGCCAGACCCCCAGCGCCGGGTGCCCATCCAACACCGGAATCGTCAGGCTGGGAGAGACCAAGGCCGGCATGACGTGATCGGCGCCGTGGCCGGGCGACCCGTGCCGGTGACGCCACTCCCCGGCGCGAGGCAAGATCATCTCCAAGGCTCCCAACAGATCTTCATCGCTCCGGGACCCGACCTCCATCAAGGCCAGACCGCAGGTGGAATGCGGAGTGAAAACCGACAGCAGGCCGTCTCCTTGGGACCGGCAGTAAGCCACTACTTCTCTGGTCAGGTCCACCACCGCCGGCTTCCGGCCGGAGGTAATCGTGAGCAGCCGAGTATCCACAACCGCGCTCAGGCGTTCTCGCCCAAAAAGATCTTGCTGACCGAATCGTCGGTGAAAATGGCATGCACCGATTTGGCGAAAATGGAGGCGATGGAGAGCACCTTCAGATTGGCTATCCGGGAGGCGCTGTCGGCAACCGGGAGGGTATTGGTCACCACCACCTCATCGATCCCCGCCCGGGAGATCTGTTCGGCCGCTTGGTCCGACAGCACCGCGTGGGTGGCGGCGATCCGCACCGACTTGGCCCCCATCCTTCGGATCAGTTCTGCGGCGTTGCAGACAGTGCCGCCCGTGTCGATAATGTCGTCCACGATCACCGCGTTGCGACCCTCCACCAGGCCGGTGACCGCCAGGGCCTCGGAGATATTGTGACGATGGACATCCCGTCGCTTGTAGACCAAGGCCACATCGGCGTTCAACTGCCGGGCGTATTTCTCGGCCCGCTTACCACCCCCGGCGTCGGGCGAGACGATGGTCACATCTTTGCTGATTACCGTGGACAGGTACTCGCTGATGATGGGAATGGCTGTGAGGTGGTCAAAGGGCTTGGTGATGAATCCCTGCAACTGCCCGGTGTGAAGATCCACCGAGACCAGCCGGTCGGCGCCCGCCGCCATGAACAGGTCACCCACCAGCCGGGCGGTGATGGGTTCTCGGGGAAGCACCTTTTTGTCCTGCCGACAGTACCCGTAATAGGGCATAACCGCCGTGATCGAATGGGCCGAGGCGCGGCGCAGGGCGTCGATAATGATCAACTGCTCCATGATGGCGTCGTTGATGGGAGGCGAGTGACTCTGGAAGACGAAGCAATCTGTGCCTCGCACACTTTCTTCCGAACGCGCATAGACCTCACCGCTGGAAAAGGTGGATATCTGCAACCTGCCCAAGGACACCCCCAGCAAATCAGCCACCTCTTCGGCCAGTTCCACATTGTGGCCGCCGCTAAAAATCCGCATCTGCTTGAAATGCGCTATGTCCATCTAGGCATCTCCGTTGATCACCCCCGGCAGGGCCGGGTGGCCCGGACGAGGTTCACTCTGAGTCCTCCTCACGGTAGCGCGCCGCCCGTCGGGCCGCGTATCCGCCAATTGCTTTCTGGGCGGACCTCTCCACCGCCAACGCGCCGGGCGGCACGGAGCGGGTGATGGCGGAACCGGCGCCTGTCCATCCCTTCTCTCCGACCTCGACCGGCGCCACCAGCACGGTATTGGAACCGATCTGCGCCCCCGGCCCGATGATGGTGCGGTGCTTTCGGTAGCCGTCGTAGTTGGCGGTGATGGTTCCCGCCCCCAGGTTGGCGCCCGCGCCGACATCGGTATCCCCCACGTAGGAGAGATGCGGCGCTTTGGCGTCTTCACCCAACCGGCTGTTTTTGATTTCCACAAAAGAACCCGCCTTGGCGCCCCGTTCGATCCGAGTGCCCGGACGCAGCGACGCATAAGGGCCGATCTGCACGTCGGCGCCGATTTCGGAGTCCCGCACCACCGAATACCAGACCCTGGACCGAGCGCCGATCCGGCTGTCCCGCACGTAGACGTCGGGACCCACGATGGCGCCTTCGCCCACTTCGACTCTTCCCTCCAGACGGACCCCTTCATACAGCCGCACGCCGGCCGCCAGCCTGACGTCGGCATCCACATAGATCCGCCCCGGGTCCTCCATTCGCACTCCGTTCAGCAGGTGGTCGTGAAGTATCCGCCGTCTCATCAGGGCCGTCACCTCGGCCAATTGGGCCTGATCGTTCACCCCGAGGGCCTGGTGGAACGGGATCGGCATGGCCACCACCTTCCGTCCGCCGGCCACCATCAGCCCGATCACATCGGGCAGGTAGAACTCACCCTGGCGGTTGCCCACCCCGATCCGCTCCAATCCGGCCCGCAGCGGCCCGGCCGAAAAGACGTAGAAGCTGGTGTTGATCTCTCGGATTTTCCGCTGGTCGGCAGTGGCGTCGAGGTGCTCCACCACTGCTTCGACCCGACCGTCGGCGGCGCGCAGCACCCGTCCATAGCCGCGGGGGTTTTCCGCTTGGGCGGTGAGCAAAGTAGCCGCCGCCTGCCGGGAGCGGTGCATCTCGATCGCCCCGGTGAGCGACTCGACCGTGAGAAGCGGGGCATCGCCGGGCAGCACCACCACCGGCGTGCCCTGGTGGAGGTCGCCGAGCGCCTCCAAACCCACCCAAGCCGCTTGACCGGTGCCCCGGCGCTTCGGCTGATGGCAGGTAGCGACCCAGGAAGGCAGAATGGCTTTCACCCGCCGGGCGCCGGCGCCCACCACCACCATCACCCGATCCGGTCGGGTGGCGGACACCGCTTCGATTATCCAGGACAGGATCGGACGACCCGCCACCGGATGCAGCACTTTGGGGACGTCGGAGCGCATGCGCACCCCCTCCCCGGCCGCCATAATTATCACGACATGGCTCATGGCACTCTCCGGGTCGGACTATCTGAAGATGCGGCCCTGGCTGGGGGGATAGGACTTGAACCCATACCGGCGGGACCAAAACCCGCTGTGCTGCCGGTTACACCACCCCCCATTGGGGAAGAAGGGCACATCGTGCCCTAGGTTACCCGGTTCTCTCCGCGGGACCACCGGAGAACAAATCGACTCCCACCGCGGAAGAAAAGCCGCTCCCCACCTCCGAAGCCGCGGACGCCGCTTCCTCGGCGTCAACAAAGTAGGCGAACAGGGAGGGTCCACTGCCTGACATCCCGACCGGCCTTCCCCACTCCCGGGCAAGGTATCCCATCAGGTCGCCCAGTTCGGAACGTATCCGAAGAGCGGCGGGCTGCAGATCGTTGCGGAAGGGCGCCCAATGACGGAGAGTCGGCGGCAGGCCGGAGGAAGGAAAATCCGGACCTCTCGGCTCGCCCAGGTCGTCCCACATCCGGTAGACATCGGGGGTGAGAACCGGAAAGTCGGGGGTGGCCACCGCCAAGGCAAATCCCGAAAGAGCGGCCAGGGGTGACATTTTTTCGCCAAAGCCCTCCACCCACAGGCTTCCTCCCACCAGGGCCGCCGGCACATCCGACCCGATTCGAGGAGCGGCGCGGTGCAGCGCCGACGGATCGAGGGCGAGCATTTTCCCCACAGCTTGCAGGGCGGCGGCCGCGTCGGCGCTTCCCCCACCCAGGCCGGCTGCCACCGGGATGCGTTTTTCCAGCAGAAACCGAAGCGGGGGACGGCTGAAAGAGGTCTCCCTCTCCAAGGCCGCCACCGCCTTCCAGACCAGGTTGTCGGCGCCGGTGGGAAGATCCGCCCCCTTTGTTTGCAGGCAATCGTCCTCCCCCTCGGTCACCGTGAGACGATCGCCCCAGTCCAAGGTTTGGATGAGGGATCGGATCGGGTGCAGCCCGGAAGCCGACCTGGCGCCCACCATCAGGGTCAGGTTGACTTTGGCGGGCGCCAGCCAGGTGGTCACTCTTTCGATCTCCTCACCCGCACCACCCCCGCCAACTGCAGGAATTCGGCGGGAGAAAGCGACTCCGGCCGCCGCGTCGGCGAGATTCCCGCCTCGGACAGCACCTGATCGGGCGCTTCCAATTCGGAGCGGAGGGATCGGCGCAGCATCTTGCGGCGTTCCCCGAAGGCGCAGGCCGCCAGGTGTACCGCCAATCCGGTGTCATCATGGGGGGTGATACGTTCCAACTCCACCACCGAGGAGAACACTCCGGGGCGAGGAAAAAACACCTGAGGAGGCACTTGAAAGACCCGGCGGATGCAGCTGTGCAGCCCGGCGATCACCGAAGGAAGCCCGTACCGGCGGCTGCCGGGAGGGGCCGTGAGCCGCTGAACCACTTCCCGTTGCAGCATCACCACGAACCGGCCCACCGCGGGCGCCCTTTGAAGCATCTCCAACAAAAGCGGCGTGCCCACGCCGTAGGGGAGATTGGAAACCATCACCCAACCCGGCCCGCTCAGTGTCCGGTCCCAGTCGACCGCCATGGCGTCTTCCATTCTTATCTCGACCCGGTTGGTCCACGACGACACGGTCTCGGCCAGGACCGGAGCGAGACGATCATCGATCTCATAGGTCAGCACCCTGGCGCCGGTCTCAGCCAGAGCGGCGGTCAGATTGCCCACCCCCGCTCCCACTTCCAGCACCTGATCATCGGCGCCCACCGCCGCGGTCCTCACTATCTTTTTCACCAGGTTGACATCCACCAGGAAATGCTGACCCAACCGCCGGGAGGGAGTGATCCCGTGGCGGGCCAGCAAGTCGGCCAGACGAGAAGGAGTGACCTCAGTCATCCCGAATCGCCTGGTGCGCCACCGAAAGCGAGTCCGGCGTTGCGGCTGGTGACCTCCGCCACCTCCGCGGGCTCCATCCCCCACACCCGGGCCAGCGCAGTGCCCACCAGGGCAACCCAGGCCGGCTCATTGGGTTTCCCGCGATGGGGAGGAGGGGTCAGATAGGGGGTGTCGGTCTCAACCAGCGCCCGAGAAGGCGGGACCATCGCCGCCCCCCTTCTCACCGTGTCCCCGTTCGGGAAAGACACCGGACCGGCAAAAGAGAATTTCGCTCCCAGTTCCAAAAACCGGCGGGTCCAGCGTGGTCCGCCCGTCCAGCAGTGCATGACCGCCATCGGGCCGGCGCCGGTCTCCTCCAGCAGGCGGTGCACGTCGGAAAAGGCGTCCCGACAATGGACCACCAGGGCCTTGCGCAGTTCGAGGGCAAGTTCGATCTGGGAGCGGAAACACTCCAACTGGTGCGCACGGGAGGAAAGATTCCGGTAGAAATCGAGTCCGGTCTCCCCCACCGCGGCCGCCCGGCGGGCCAAATGCGCGATGCCCCTCTCCTCCTTTGGCCAGCGGCTCGCCTCATGAGGATGCAGTCCGGCGGCGGCCAGCACCCGTCCGGGGTGCTCGGTGGCCAGACGCAACGCCTGGCGCGAGGACTCCAGATCCACCCCGGGAACCACCACCCACTCGACCGAAGGCGCCCGGGCCAGCAGTTGGTCCGGGCAGCGTCCATCCAACTGGAGATGGCAATGGGTGTCCACCCACCTTGGAACTTCTGAAGAACCCAACCTGGTCACCGCCTCTCTTTCGATCTACCGGTGCACCGACCGGTAGAGATCCCGGCGGGACACTTCGAGCAGGCGGGCTACTTCCCTCACCGCCACCGAGGTGGAAATGCCCTCCGCCCGAAGCCGCCGTACCCCTTCCTCGGCTCTCTCCATCCGGTTGGAAAGCGGGAGTTGCTCCTCTCGGTCCACCGCCCCGATCACCAACGTGAACTCGCCCTGACGGGCGCGTCCGCTCCATTCCTCCCGGGCGTCTGAAACCGTGCCGGTCCAAATCTCTTCGTGCATCTTGGTGAGTTCCCGGATCACCGACAGAGGACGAGCGGCCATTCCCGCCTCCGCCAAGGCGGAGAGATCATCCAGCAGGTGATGAGGGGACGAGAAAAGCACCACCGTTTGGATGGAGGAAGCCATCGCCCGGATACGCCGAAGGCGCTTGGGGCCGGAACGGGGCAGGAATCCTTCGAAGGAAAACCGACTCGCCGGGAGTCCCGAGACCGCCAGGGCGGCGGTGACGGCGCTCGGACCAGGGACGATGGTGATTTGGGCCCCCGCCGCGCGGGCGGCCCGCACCGCGGTGAGGCCTGGATCGGAGATGCCGGGCGTCCCGGCATCGGTCACCAGCGCCACCGTCTCACCGGCCGCCAGCCGTCCGGCCAGTTCTCCGGTGCGCCATGTTTCGTTGCCGGCAAAATAGGAGCGGAGCCGGCGGGGCGTGACCTTGAGGGCACTCAACAGCTTGCCCGAACGTCGAGTGTCCTCGGCATAGACACAGTCGGCCCTCGACAGCGCCTCGGCCAACCGGGGCGGGGCATCCCCCAGGTTTCCGATCGGGGTACCACACAGAATCAGGACTCCGGCCACCCCGAGCCTCCTTTCCATCCGAGCACCCAACCCGGACGCGGAGGAGTCCGATAGCGGCGCAACTCCAACACCGCGGCACCCTCCCTGAACACCACCAGACCACCAGGTCGCAACATTCGGACCCCCATCACCTGCAGGGTACGGTCCAGGCCCACCGCCCAGAGTCTGCGGGCAATGAACATACCGTGCACCGAACTGCCGGGGATCAGCACTCCCCACCGGTGGGGTACCCCGTGGATCCCCACCAGTCGCCGGCGGAAGCTGTCAGCCACCTTCACCGGGCCCGATCTCCATTCCTCGTAGAACAATTCTTCCACAACTCAGGGAAGATACGGAGCGATGACCCACGGGCACACCGCCGGATCGGAGCACGCCACCATCACCAGGCCGTCGGGGACGAGGCCAACGAAAACATAGTCCCCGGCACTGCCCGAGAACCCCGCCTCCCGGTCACTTCGGACCGGGAGGCCAACATCCATCCCCTCCGCGGCGTAGTCGTACAAAAGGAGCGCCAACTCCTCGGCTTCCTGGGGACTGTCCCCCGCATATTCCCAGACGAACACCACCTCGCCTCCCTGGTGGTAACCCACCAGGCTGCGTCCTCCTCCCCATCCGATGGCGGCGTCGAGTGCCGCCCCGGGGCCGAGCATCTGTTCGAACATCAACAGGATGTCCAAAAAACCCCACGTCGAGTCGTAGATCTCCTGGTATTCCCCGGGCAGCACACCTTTGGGTCTCCCCAGTTGGATCGGCCGGGTGTCGGGCGAGGCGGCGCCATCGTATATCTCCTCGGTGGAAGCAGGCGGATTGAAATACAAGTCGTTCACCGCCTCCCACCCTCCCGCCTGCCATGCGTTCAACACATACTCCAAACCCCGCTCGTACGGAAAATAGAAAGCCTTTTCTATGAAGAGCGGGACCTCGAGGTCGGGAACTTCCATCTGGGCGATTTCCGTCATCAGGCGGGTTCTTTGGGCAGGAGTGAGGCTCTGGAGGTAAAGAATCTCCGATAAGGTGGCGTCGCCTTCCACCAGAGCAACCCAACCGGAGGCGGGATCGTAGCGTTGAGCGTCCACCAGGGAATCCACTTTCGGGCCGAACCCGAAATGCTGATCGGTGAGAGCATGCACCAACTCATGGAGCAGGGTCAGGGTCTGAAGCGCCGAAAACTCATCACCGGAGCGGGGAAGCACCATCTCCCGACGGTCGCTGGAGTAAAAACCCGCCACGCTCTGGCTGTACCACTCTTCGTACAAGGCCGCCAGATCGTCGTGCGGCGCCAGCAACCCCAACAATTTGTACAACGCCTCATCCACCTTGACCTCTTCCGACTGGGATGCCGTTTCCATTCGAACCCGCTCGACGAAATCCTCGTGAGACAGAACGGTGATGGAAGGCAGTTCATCAAACTCCAGTCCGCGTATCTTTTCGACTATCGCCACCGTCTCCCGGACTTGGGCGGAAGCTTTTGCTCCCAGCCCCTCGATCAAGGGTGGCGCCTGATCGGATTCCGATCCGTCTGAGTCCCGATCTTCACCGGGCCCCGCCGACGCGGCGGTGGTAGTGGTCGTCCCCTCCTCCTCCTTCTCCGGTTCCGCAGGAAAGATGGCGCCGCCCGTTTCCCCCGTGGTGGCGGTGGTCTCGGGCACCGGAATCGTGCTCGAAGTGGTGGTGGTCAACTCGGGTGCGGCTTCGGTGGGAGCCTCAGCCACCACCGGGTCGGTGGTGGTCGAATCAGGAGACCCTCCGCAGGACCCCGACAGCAGGGCGACCGCCAACCAGATGAAACTACGGCGCATCAGCCTGGGAGTGGCCGGCCGGACCGCTATATCGGCCACCACCCGGTACATAGTGCGCCGCCACCCGTGGGTATCTCCGCCTCCAACCGACTCACCTTCCCCATCCTATCCCGACCCCAGACCCTAAACCGGGTTGGAACATCACGGGATGCCGAGCGCTTCAGCCAAAGCGATAGGCTCGCAGTTGCCGACCCACTTCCACATCGGTGGCCGCGATGAAAGTCAGCACTTCTCCCTTCTCACCCTCGCTCAACCAGGCATAGTCTCCGGCGTAGTATTCCAATCCCGCTTCCCGGGGGCGAGCGGTCCCAACATCCATTCCGGCCGGAATGTACGCCTCCAACGCCCCCCGCAACTCTCGAGTATCTTCGATGGTATCTCCTCGATAGTCCACCACCAGAGCCACATCCGCACCGTTGCCGAAAAGCAGGTAGCGGTCGCCGGCCCATCCGAAGGAGGCGGATGAGGCCTGATCGGAAGGGAGAACCGAGGCCAGCAGGGTATTCCAACCCCACTGTCCCCAAACCGAATCAGCTATCTCCCGGTACCCCTCGGGGGGCGCAACTCCCGGTCGGGGAAGCAGGACAGGTTCGGGGCGCTCCACTCCCAAAACCAGGATCTGCTCGGTGGAATCAGGCGGGCTCCGGTGACCATCGTTGATGAGATCCCATCCTCCCAGCTGATACAGTCTCTGCAGATAATCGAGAGCCGGACCCGAGGAGAAGCGCAGACTGCTTTGCATGAAGGTCGGCAACGCAGGTCCCGCCGCGGAGAGCGCTCGGATCCGTTCGACGACCTCCTGTTTGCTCTCCCCGGTCATACCTTCTGAAAAGAGCAACTCCACCAAAGTGGAGTCGGCTTCGGCCATAGCTCCCAGGACGGTCAATAGATCGCTGTCTCCCGAGCGGGACAGTCGGTATCGGCGCTCCCAAATGCCAAGGTGCCGGTCGACCAGCGCCTTGGCAACTTCTCCCACCAGCGTCATCTCTTCCAGGGGAGTGGGTGACTCCAGAGTGGAGATCAGCCACAACTTCTGGCTGGACACGTCATAGAACGCCGGTGTGGGACGAGCGTGGAACTCCGCCGAAATCTGCGCCCAGTCACTTTCGGACTCCACCAAACCCAAGAGCTTGTAGAGGGTTTCCTCCCATTGGGAGAGATCGGGGTCATCCTCCACCCGAGCGCGCAACCGCCGGGCCATCTCCTGGGTGGTAACGGTCTCGATGGAGAGGGGGTCGTCGAAAAACAGCCCACGGAGCCGCTGGGTCTCCTCCACCAACTCCACCAGTCGGTCCCGAAAGGACTCCGGAACGAACAGCAGATCCTCTACCAGGGGCGGGGGAGGGACCGCGGTGAGGGTGGTGATGGTCTCCGGCGGCGAAACAGTGGTGCTCACCTGGGGAACGGACTCGACCGGCGCCGTGGAGGTAGGCGGATTCGACTGGCGATCTCCGCAGGAAGAGAACAGCAAAACCAGGCCCAATGCCACCAGCAGCCCGACTGGAGAGTCTCTTAGCATCTTCTGGGAGGCTACCCCACCGCGGTTCCCATCGCCGGGTTCCTCGCAGTCGGGCCTCTCCCACAATGGTGGGCCTGCTATGAGAGGCGATCGCTAGTCTTATGACCCGATCAGCGATCAGACCCCTCGGAGGGATCGCATAGTCCGGTCTAGTGCGCGGCACTCGAAATGCCGTAGAGGGTTACCCCCTCTCGTGGGTTCGAATCCCACTCCCTCCGCCGGTCGACGACACCGTCCACCCCCCGACGGAGGGATGACCGAGCGGCCTAAGGTGACAGTCTTGAAAACTGTTGGGCATCCTGTGCCTCGTGGGTTCGAATCCCACTCCCTCCGCCCTCCCGGCCACCGGCCACCAGGGAAGTGGAACCGACATCAGAAACCCGTCAGGACACCGGCTGGAACTGCGTGCGATACAAGGTGGCGTACAGGCCTTCCAGGGCAACCAACTGAGCGTGGGTGCCCTGTTCCACCAGTCTCCCCCGGTCCATCACCAGAATGTGGTCGGCGGCCTGCACGGTGGACAGCCGGTGGGCGATTACCAGTGAGGTTCTCCTCTTCATCAGCCGTTCCAATGCCTCTTGGATCAGAGCTTCGGAGCGCGAGTCCAGATGAGAAGTTGCCTCGTCGAGAACGAGTATGGCCGGGTCCTTGAGAATCACCCGAGCGATGGCCACCCGCTGCTTTTCTCCACCCGACAGCCGGTATCCTCGCTCCCCTACCACCGTGTCCAGTCTCTGGGGCAGAGCTTGCAGCATCTCCGTGAGATTGGCGGCTTCGCAAGCTCTCCACAGGTCTTGGTCGGTGGCCTGGGGCGCGGCATAGCGGAGGTTGGCGGCAATGGTGTCGTGCAGCAGATAGGTCTCCTGGGTCACCTCTCCCACCGCCCCCGCCAGGGTCGAGAAGGTCAGCCGACGGACGTCGGCCCCGTCGATCCGTACCGCTCCCCGGTTGACGTCGTAGAGGCGAGGAACCAGATAGGACATAGTGGTCTTGCCCGCTCCGGAGGGGCCGACCACCGCCACCAAAGCACCGGCCGGGACTCGGAATGAAACATCCGCCACCGCCCATTTCCGGGTTGAAGCGGCCCCTCCGGCTTGGTCGTCTTCCTCGAACGAGGCCGGATCCCAGGGGGTGAAGCGTTGGGCGGTTCCCAATCCTGCCGGGCGTTCGGATGGATAGCGGAACCACACCTGATCGAATTCGACCTCTCCGGCCACCTCTTCCAAATGTCGGGCATCGGGCGATTCGGGCAGGTCGAGGGGGATGTCCAAGACTTGGAAGACCCGCTCGAAAGAAACCAGGGAAGTGGCGAACTCCACCCTGGTGTTGGACAGAGCGGTGAGCGGAGCGTAGAGCTGGGCAAGCAGGGTGGAAAACATCACTACCGTGCCCAGGGATATGTGGTCGTTGATCACCATCCACCCTCCCAGCCAGAACACCGAGGCCGTTCCCAACGCGCTGACCGCTCCCATGGCGGCTTGGAATCCTCGCCCGATCAGAGCGCTGCGCACTCCCAGATCCCTGACACCGGCCGCTTCTTCGGTGAATCGCCCAAGTTCCCTTCGTCCCTGATTGAACAGTTTCACCAACAGGGCGCCCGATACGTTGAAGGTCTCCTGGAGGATGGACGACATGTTGGCATTGTGCTTCATCTGTCTCTCGGTGACGGCTCGCAGGATCCGGGCCACTCGCCGAGCCGGGGCAATGAATAGCGGCAGGGCGGCCACCGCCAGCAAGGTCAGACGCCAATCAGCGGAGATCAGCACCGCCAGGATGGCCGCCACCGTCACCAGATTGGAGAGGATGGTCACAAAGCTGCCGGTGATGGCCTGCTGAGCGCCGACCACATCGGTCTGTATTCGGGAAATCAGCTCCCCGGTGCGGGTATTGGTGAAAAACCCGAGGGACATGCGTTGCAGATGGGCGTAGAGCTGTCGACGGAGGTCGAAGATGATCCCCTCTCCCGCCTGGGAAGACCACCATCTCTGGGCGATGCCCACTCCGGCGATCACCAGCGGAACGGCCACCATCCCGATCCCCAGCCAGGTGAGCGCCGTCAGGTCTTTGGCGGGAATGGCCTGGTCGATCAGCAGGCGGATCAGAACAGGCGGTATCACCGACAGTCCGGAGATGGCCAACACGGTGATCAGAACTCCCACCAGCTTCGCCAGATAAGGCCGCCCATACCTCGCCACCCGCCGCAGCAGCGCCCGGTCGATCGAGGGGGGCGACTCTCCCACGCTGCGCATATAGCTGTACCAGCCGTGCCACATAAGCAAGGCAGGCTACCGGGGTGTTCGCGCCTACCAGGAAACCTTTGTGCCTACCCGCCTGGCCAACCACGACATGCCGACAGAACCTAGCCAGGATTGGGTAACTCGGAGGGTGGACATTGTGAACCGGCGCTCGTTGCGTTGGACACTCTGCCCTATCACTGGACCGTCTGACGAGCGCCTCCCCACCGATTCGATACCGTGACACCTCCGGACCCTCGATACCTCCCAACAATCTCCTACCGCACCAACCCACATCCGTCCCAGCAGATTTGACAGTCCGGCTTGTCAAGTGAGCAATCGGGGGCCAAAGGCCACCGTACCTATACCAACCGACCTGTTAGTTCATCTCGGAGCACGACGGCCAAAACGTCAAGCACCTGGCTGGTGTCAATCCCGTTCTGATAGGCTGCCACGCTAATCGCTTCTTCGAGCGTGCTGTCCGGTTGGTGCTTCCCGTAGACAAAGGTGAAACAAAACTCCTGTATCTGGTCAGCACGCATCCCTACGACCTCCTCCTGGAGAAGTACGGTTGCTTCTCTCGCCCATTTCCTTGCTCCAAGCGATTCGGCTATTCGCTCACCAAGTTCTGTCAGTTGCAGTGGGCTGCCCTTGGTGATCGTAGCCGAAGGCAACCGACGAAACAGCCTCTGCAGGTCAATGCGTATGCCCTGCAGCAAAGAGGCGTGCGTTTGCAAAGCGGAAGTATGGTCATCCAGTCTTTGGTCTACGTTTTCTGTCCACCTACCCCCCTTGAAAATGACCACCCCGAGACTGATCAATACTCC
The DNA here is from genome assembly GCA_963665765.1 of Acidimicrobiia bacterium. Lineage (GTDB taxonomy): Bacteria > Actinomycetota > Acidimicrobiia > Spongiisociales > ZC4RG35 > Bin76. The sequence continues at coordinate 2,924,671 of OY762464.1, read as the reverse complement.
CAAGCCCGTAACGATAAGGACCAGTGTTCCTGCGTCCATCACAACAATCCGGAGGAAAGGAACATTCTGACTCTCCTGATCACAACCCGGGCGGCGGTGCGCCCCTCCCTCCTTCCACCATAGCCAAGGAAGGATAACACCAACCTGGGCTAAGGCCGCAGAATTGCGGTGCTTCAGCGGCTGTTACCAATGGGTGCCGACCAAACCGCAGGTGCTTTTGAGGCGGTTAACCGAGACCTGCCTATGCCCCTCAGGTGACCACGATCTCCATTCTGCAATGGTCGCTTGGCCCCCACTCTTCAACCCCGTTCAGGGCTCGTACTTCCATGGAATCCGTCATGCTCCGTGAGGCGAACACGTAATCAAGCTGACCTGTCGCCGTAGCCGGGGATTTCCCTATGTTGTAGTAGGTGGGAACGTTCAGGCTGTTCTCAGGCAACCAGGTCGGCCAGGGATCGGCCTGCCGTCCGTGAGGATGCTGTGGCCCGACGAGAGGAAGCCCAATGGCATCCATGCGATCGAAGACAGTGTCGTAGCGCCGTTTCCAGTAGTCGTTTTCGCCGTAGCCGTGCCAGATGGTGAGATCGCCTGCCACCACGATACGGTGTCCCTTCTGCTTCCCAATCAGTAGCGACAGGTCAGAGATAATCCGATGCACAGAAGCGTCCACTATGTTCCAAGACATCTTGCCCGTGGATCGATGCGGCTTTTCATATGTCGCACAGATCGAGGCGGCGACAAACGGTGTCACGTGCGGTCCGGAAATGATGGCGGCCGTAATCGAGCCTGGTTGACTGACAACGAAGTCACCTCTCCGAGCCTCGGAAAGCGGCACGGGTTCCAGCCATTCCACCTGCATCTGATCGGAAAGTTTCACGATGGCCGCCCGCGAGATCCTGTGTCCATCGGAGTCATGGAACGGCGCCGGATCCACCTCGACCTGCCCAGCCACATCTTCAGGCGGCAGAACCGTTTCCTGCAAGAGTGCCACGTCCGCCTCGCAGCCGAGCAGGAACCGCCAAGCGGCATGTCTATGGGCAATGTTCCAGCAGACGATTTTCACCATCCTCTTCGCTTCCTCCTCACTGGCAGCAGGCGCGGGTGGGAATAGATCCGATGGTATCGGGAACATCCCACCCGCCGACCACTACGGTTAGGGGCCGTGCGGTATTCCGAGGATGAGATCAGGTGCCTTTCCGAGATGGCCACCCCCGAAAACTTGGGTCCGGCACCGCCTGATGCGCAGGAACTAGGCCAGGAGATAGCAAATTCTTTTTTCGACCTCTACACGGACGAGGATTGGAAGGAATTCTTGAACAGGCTGCACCCAGATCAGGCGGCTGGAGTGATTTCCCATCGTCCTGTCGAGGATCGGCAGTCCCTTCTGATGCTCATGAACCCGGACCACAGAGCAACAGTCGAAGGTTTCTTGGTGTCCCTTAGATGTGTAGTTCCAAGGGTTTAGTGGTCGTAGGCGATGAGGGAGCGGGCTGGTCCTGGTCGGTTGGTGGTTTCGTTGTGCCAGATGACGGTGGTGAGGGCTAGGAGCCGTTGGATGATGCGTGCCATGACTCCTGGTTTGGTGCGTCCCCTGTGCTGTTCGAGATGAAGATGGGTTTTGAGGGTGTTGTTGACCGACTCGATGATCTGGCGGAGCGGTTTGAGGAACCGGTTTCCCGGTCGGGGCTGTTCTGTTTTGGTGGCCGGTCGGATAAGGGTCATGCCGGTCCGGTTGAGGGCTTTCTCGAAAGCTTGGCTGCGGTAGCCTTTGTCGGCGATGATGGTCTGTCCCTGTCGGGCCACTCGTGCATGGTGGATCATCTCCAAAGCGGTGGAGCGTTCGTCGGCTGTGGCGCCTGCTACTGCCCAGGTGATGGGTAGACCCGATGGGGTAGTGATGAGGTGGAGACGCAGTCCCCAAAAGTATCGTGAATGGGAGGCGCTATACCCATATTCGGCCCATCCTGGCGGGTCAGACCGTTGGACGGTTTGGCGACTGCGGCCGCATTCGACTGGTGTGGAGTCCACCAGCCACAGGTCATCATGCCAAGACCGAGTGGACCGGGCCAGGTGTCCCATGACATGGGACATCATGGTGCTGCTGGCCCGTAGGCGCTTGTTGTAGCCCGACCTGTTGGGCAGATACGGAAACCAGGGTTTCAGATGAGCCTGTGCGTGGCGGATGAAACGGGCTTCTGAGGTGTATCTCAACAGGGCTTGTATCACCGCCAGGGTGATCAGCTCGGCGTCGGACAGTTTGGGAGCGATCCCTACCGTGGGTCTTTTCGGTGTCCACCACCGATTCTCGACCAACAGGTCATCAATCGTCACATACAATGAAGTCACGAGGGTGTCCAAGTCCGGGTTCATACCAGTCCTCCGGGATCGGGAAATTGTTTCAACCCCGGATTCTGGACACCCTCAACCCCAAAACAGTGGATTAACGGGTCATCGGATTTTAGGGGGGAGTGACCAACTCCCCCGAGAAATCCGAAGAGCCGGATTAACCCACAACACCCCTTGGAACTATCTATCTAGTCGCCAACTAGGCTGATCGGTGGCCAACTGCAAGTCATGCTGGCGTGACGGTAGTTTGGTTCTCCGGGAGCGAAGCATTTCAGAAGCAATCCTCCGCCTGCGGCCCACCTGTGCTTGCCGGGACTGTCCCCTCCCAGGGTGACCTCGACCAAGTGCTTCAGACAGCCCGGCGCAGACCAGCAGCGAAGAGGGGCCTCCAGTAGTGGGCGATAGTGGCGGTCCGAGGCTGGGACCAGATAGAGCGGGTGGCCGACTGCGGTAAAGGCACCACCGCCTCAGGCTACACCGGAGAGGCTCGTCCTCGTCCGTGGAACCGGGAGTCTACGAACTCGACATTGGACGCATGGCGGAGAACATTACGCTGGCGGCCGATGCCCTTGGGCATGACCACCTGTCCCATCACCCCTACACAGCGACCAGAATGAGGCTCGGGTCCTTGCGCTGCCGCCGGACTGGCGATGCCGCTACGCCATCTGGCTCGGACACTCGACCCCCACCGCCCAACCTGCCCGGTTTGGGGGCCGAAAGCGCACACGGGAGATAGTTCACTGGAACCCGTTCGGTCAATGACCGCAACCCCCGCCTCTACGCTGCTCATCTCGTCAAAGGATGACCTACAGTGGGCGGTCTTGTGTAGTCTGTGTCTGGCGTGTAACTCCAACCTGTACTAGAGGAGCGGGATCGATGGGAATGGAAGCTAGAAACCGGCGTCTTCCTGATTGGTTGGGCCGGGTTCGTACGGGGCAGTTGGTGTTGCCAAGGTTCCAGCGTTATGAGAGTTGGAGCCATGGTGAAGCCGTCACTCTTCTCGACTCGGTTTTGCGTGGGAGACCAATTGGAGCCGCTTTAGTTCTGGCCATTGGAGACACAGAACCGTTTGTGTGCCGCATTTTGGAAGGAGCCCCTGAACCGACTGAGCGGACAACGGAGCATCTGCTCGATGGACAGCAGCGCCTGACCACAATTTGGAAGGCCCTCAACGACGGATACAGCAACAGGAGTTACTTTGCTGTCTTGAATCCCGACGCCGAGGATTTCTCCCTGGTAAGAAGCTTCAGTCGGTGGATGAGGAACGGCCGACGCTACCCTCTATGGGCCGATCAGCCAAAGAAGGTGTTGAGCCGTGGTTTGGTTCCCATGGCCCTGTTAAACCCCAAGACAACCAGTCAGAAGATCCGCAGTTGGTGTGACAACGCTACTGATTCCATTGAAGAGAGCCGGGACACCCAAGATCTGATCGCTCCACTCCAAACCGCGGTAAGAGAGGCGAATCTGCCCTATTTGGAACTTCCGGTCAAGACTCCTCCTGAGGAAGCAATCGACGTGTTCATCAAAATGAACACCTCGGCCGTTCGGCTTTCCGCTTTTGATATTGTCGTCGCCCAGATGGAGGCAGCTACAGGGCAGTCGCTTCATGAACTCGAAGGTTCATTGCGTTCAGCTGTCCCGGACGCGGAACGGTACGTCCAGGTCCCAGATCTTGTTCTGCGGGTTGCGGCGCTCCGGGAGGATCGGCCTCCCACAGAGTCGTCGTTTCTTGTATTGGATTTGCCGCGACTCTCAACGGAGTGGGGGGCGATCGAGAGAGGCATCCGCGGCGCGATCGGTTTTCTGGAGGAGGAACACATCTTCGACCGGGATCGTTTGCCTACGGTCGCCGTTGTGCCGGTCCTTGCCTCCATCTGGAGCCAGATGCCCCAGTCGCTCGACGCCCACGGTAAAGCACGTACGTTGCTGCGCCAATACCTTTGGCGCTCGTTCTTCACAGAAAGGTACGACCGGTCAGCGGCAACGGCGGCTCTCCAAGATTACCGCGGTATAAGGGCTCGGCTCGTGGAAGGGAAGGTGGCTGCCCCAGTCCCAGTGCTAGACGAGGGTAGGTACCCGCTGGCCGAGATCGAAGAACTGGAGAGGGCTCCATGGCCACGGCTGCGTAACACACTTGCACGTGGAATCCTCGCTGTCTCCCTCAGAGGAGGAGGCAAAGACTTCGCCGACGGTACACGCGCCACTCGGGAGTCCTTAGCCCATAGGGAGTACCACCATTTGTTTCCCGTTGCCCTGCTGAAGACGGGCAATGCTATTGAAAAATCACATGTCAATCTTGCTTTGAACTGTGCCCTCGTCACCTGGAACACCAATAGAAACATCTCTGCTAAAGAACCAGTGGCCTACCTACAAGAGCGTGTCAAGCGGGCCAGTTTAGGCAAGGATCAGATCCGCAGACGACTGAGGTCGCACATCATTCCATTCGAGAAGCTCAATGTCGGTGGTTACTCCAACATTGATGATGAAGCGGCACGATCGAGAAGGATCAGGTCAGATTATGACGCCTTCATACGTGCCCGCGCCGCGGCAGTCCACGACATTGTCGAGAAACTGTGTAGTGGTGAGGAGTGGAACGGTTAGGAAGAGCATCCCCCTAGCTGACAACAGAAGTGACACTTCCAGTTTATCTACTGTACTTTGACCTGGGATAACATCTCGAGGCTGCGCGTTTTTGTGGGGCAACGGGTTAGGGAAGGGGTCCTTGGTTAGGGGTTGAGGCCTCGCTGGAATAGGTGGTGAAAACGAAATCGCCTATCCAGGAGGCCTCAAGTGAGTGATGTTATGCCGATCCGGTTGCATCACACCGGCCGGATGCCTGAGTGCCACACCCGCCGTGGACACCATTTTGAACTGTCCAGATGAGATCCTCCCCTGGCATCACAACCGCCGCCCCAACCGACCTCTCGAAGGGATCAACAACCTGATCCAGACCCTCGCAGAACCGCACACGGGTTCACCAACCCTACACAACTAGGCCGCCCGGGGACTGCTATTAGCATCGCCCCGAACCACCCACACCAAAAACCGACTCCCAAGCACGCGAAGGGTCGAAACTCCCCGCGAGCATCCCTCCCCCATGATTCCGATGCCCCATTTAAGCATTAACGATGCACCGAGTCATCAGTGTGCACCTTAGCATCTATTACGGGCACTAAAAGGGCAAGTCCTCCTTAAAGGCACATTTAGCCCCTTAGCTCCGCCGAACCAGAAACTCTGGATCGATTCCATCATTCGGCGCTACGTCCAGTGTCGCGGATCGAGCGAGCACACGAGCCTTGGCCTTCATGTAACAGCTCGCCTTAGTTCATTGTGTCGGCGGGTCAATCCACATTCTGCTAATGCACCGGACAAAGGCCCGGGAGGCCAATCCCCGACTAGCTGGGATTTCGAGGTTAGCCTTAATGCATGAGACACCACTATTTTACTGACCGAAGGGAGGAACAGTCAGAAATGAGCAGGGTAGCAGTGTTGCCCGCCAACCGGCGCCTGCCGGTGGCGACACTATGAGGTTCAATTGGTCGCTACTCGCTGGGATGGCAGCCGTCTTCTCACTGCTGTCGAGCGTCGTGATCATCGCCCTTTATGTGGTCCCGGAGGGCAAGATGTCGATAGAGCGGGCGATTCTTCTCGGCGTCTGGATTGTGCTATGGATAGGTTCCACCATCTTGTGGGCTGTATATGGACTCCAAAGCAGGACGCGGAAACGCAAGCAGGAAAAGGGGTTGTCGGCGGCGCGGGCCAAGCATGACTACCAGTTGGATGCGGACCGGAGCGAACTGGAGAAAGAGCGGACCAAGCTGGCGAACGAAATGGAACGTTTAGTGAGGGAGCGGCTAGACAGGGACTATTGGATGGATGCCGTCGACCAGTTGTGGAGTGACTGAGCTTCCCCCCAGATCGTGGAGGGTTGGTCAGGTTGTTTGGCGGGTGTTTTCGTAGTTGATGGGGCTGGTCATGTTGAGGGTGGAGTGGAGTCGGTGTCGGTTGTACCAGGTGTGGATCCAGTTGGCGATGTCTCGTCTGGCTTGGGTTTTGGTCTCGTATTGGCGGTCTGCGAGGCGTTCGGTTTGCAGGGTGGAGAAGAACGACTCGGCGGGGGCGTTGTCTAACGCTGAGCCTACTCTTCCCATCGACTGGACGATCCCCAGCCGACGGCAGGCCTTGACGAACGCGTCGGCGGTGTATTGGGAACCGCGGTCGGTGTGAAAGATCACCCCCTGGACGTCACCGCCGCGGGTGGCCACTGCCATGTTGATAGCGGCTTGGGCCAGCCGGGCGGTGGGATAGGTGTCACTGAGAGCGAACCCGAGCATGCGCCGGGAGTACAGGTCCTCGACGGTGGCGAGGTAGACGGGGCCTTGCTGGGTGGGGATGTGTTTGAAGTCTCCACACCATTTGTGGTCGGGGCGGTCGGCGGTGAAATCACGGCGGACCAAATCGGGCGCGGGCGGGATGCTCTTATCGGGTCTGGTCAGGCTTCTGCGACGCCGTTTGGGGCGTGCTACCAGCCCTTGGCGGGCCATGGACGCGGCGACGGTCTTTTTCGAGACCTGTTCGCCGTCGGCCCGAAGTTGGGCACGTACTCGGGGGGAACCGTAGGTTCGCCCCGACGTCTCGAACACGATCCGGACCTTGAGGTCCAGCTCTTTCCGGCGGCGTTCCGTAGTGGTGGGTTGGCGGTTGCGCCACTTGTAGAACCACGACTCACTGATACCCAGCAGCCGACAGGACATGGCGTGGGGAACTCCATGGTCGGTCCTCTGGGCGGCGATATGCGACACCACGCTCATCGCGTCGCCTCCTTTACCCACAGGACCACGGATCGTTTGAGCACATCACGCTCCATACGCAACTCCGCCACCTCTTTCCGCAAGCGGACCAGCTCGGCCATGCTGTCCTCGTCCAACTGCCCATTGTCGTGACGGTCGAGGCGTTCCTTCTTCAACCAGTTGCCCAAAGTGCCCGCATGAACACCCGAGATCCCGGGCCACCTGGGCAATCGGTTTCCCGGTCTCCAACACAATGCGCACCGCCCCGGACCGAAACTCCGGATCGTATCTTCTTCGTATCTCAGGCATGGCTCCTCCTCTAAGAGCATGTCTCCACGATACGGGGGGAAGGTCATGACGAAACTCGTAAGGTGATTGAGCAAGCTACTGGTGATCAAGAGGCCGAGGCCGATCAACAGCTATATCGGCGGTTCAGAGAGATCTTCGTTGACATTTGCTTTCTCGCTGTAGAGGATGGATACGCTTGGGCAGCGTTTGTGAAAGCGTTGCAAAGATATATCCATTTGTCACCACATCGGCGGATCGCCGAGGCGATGGTAAGAGCCGCTAACCGGGCTGAAGACCTCCCCAGTCTGCTCAGTGACACAGAGTATCTAATGAGGGAGAAGCACCTCTCCTTGGTGGAGGCCTATGCGCAGAACCTGTGAAGGAGGCGCGGAGAGAGAATAGATCAGCGGCCTGGTTTGATGGTTTTAATGGCATCTCCTGACACATCGCCCGTCAGGGCACCAACTTTCATTCTCCACAAACCCACCTCTGTAGGGGTTGCAACTTCGTCCAGTGCGTTATAGCTGCAACACCGGAGTCTTTCAGGTTTGTAGGTAGTGACCCCATCTCTCCATCAGTTCCCGGCGTCTTTCAAGGAGGTCACTTCGAGCGTAGGCTCCTTCGACACCTTTGACTGTGTGAGCTAGTGCTGCTTCAGCTAGTTCGCGGGAGACACCGGTCTCTCCGCACCAGTCGCGAAACGATGATCTCATTCCGTGGGGCACGCATCCGATGTTGTTCTCGTTGCAGAGTTTGCTCATGGTGGCATTTGAGAGAGGTCTTCCTCTCGGTGATGGGAAGATCAGCCCCACGCCGCCGGTTTGTTCCCTCGCCTGGTCGAGGACAGCTAGCGCTGGTGTGCTCAGGGGCACCCGGTGGGGTTTGCTGGTCTTGGTCCGAGTAGCGGAAATGGTCCAGGTTGCAGTGTTGAGGTCGATCTCTTCCCAGGTCGCGAGTCTGGCTTCACCGCTTCGCACAGCACACAGTGTCAGGAACTCGAAACATAGGATCGTGGCTTTCCACGCGTTGGTGGCTCGGATGGTGGCTAATGCCTGGGCAACCTCGCTGTGATGAAGTGCTTTGAAATGTTGCGCCTTCGCGCTGTTGCTACCCAGGGCTGCTTTGATCCTCCGGTCCGCCGGGTTGTCTTCTCTGAAACCCTGCGCTACTGCCCAGCGCATGACAGCCGAGACTCGCTGGAGGACTCACCGGGCGGTTTCCTCTTTGCGGTTCCAGATCGGAGCAAGACAAGCCATCACATCCGCGCCCCGTGATCTGGTTGACAGCCACATCCCCCAGATGGGGAAAGGCATACGCCTCGAGTGTTGAACGCCAGTGCTTTTCGGAGAGGCCTCCCGGCTTCCACTTGGGAGCATAAAGTTGGATGACCTTCTCGGTGGCTTCTCGGAATGTTGGCACAGTGGACCGACCGGCGGTGGGATCGCCGCCCTGGCGGGCGATCCTTCGATACTCGAACGCCTTGGTGCGGGCTTCCCGGAGGGTGACGTATGGAAACCCGCCGAGGCCGAGGTCTCGGCGTCTGCCTCGAATGGTCCCTCGCCATACCCATTGCTTTGATCCGGTTGGTGTGACCCGCAACATCAGACCACGTTGATCTCCATATTTCTTGGGTTCTTTCAGTGAGCGGACCCGCTGGGCGTTGAGTTTCGCCATTATTTGCCTTTCTTGAGCACTAGCAACCCGAGGGAAAGTCAAGAACCTTTACGGACAGCCACATCCTCCACGCCTTGCCGTAAGATTATGGCTATCTACCTGGGATAACAGCGATGTGTGAAACCTCAGGAAACCGTTAGAACCCTTGAGAAAGGAAACAGGCAAAACCGGTGAATGGTGGAGGTGACGGGATTTGAACCCGTGGCCCCTTCGTTGCGAACGAAGTGCTCTGCCAGGCTGAGCTACACCCCCGCGCCGACGAAGTTTACCAGGCAGATCTTATTCTCATCGGGTGGTTCAGCCACCCACCACCTTCCGAAGACCTGATCGAGATTCCTCCTGGAAGCGGGAGACCGTGGGGGCGATTTGGGCGGCCCTGTTTTCCCGGATTTGCATCGACAACCCGTAATAGATGATCAGGAGGGCGTCCATCGCCAAATGAACCCACCACCAGTTACTCGAACCGGTGTACAGGGCGGCCGCGATCGACAGGACCACGGCGATTACCAACCCGGTTCTGATTCTGCGTCGACGGGTGGAGGCTCCTGACCCCACTCGGGCAGGGACCGGTGTGACGCGGGGGTTCGCCGCCCCCGCCACCGGCACCACGGTTGCACCGGGCACCGACCTGGATGCGGATCTCTGACTACGAGAGGTGATCTGCCGCCCCCGAACATTTAACGTGGAGGATTTGTGAGCGCCGGTCTTCTTGGGGACCAGATACCAGCCCCACACCACAACGATCACGAAAAGGGCGATGATCAGGACGGCCATTGATGGGCATTATACCCCGCAGACCGGTTCGGGGTCCTTTCGAGAAACCCGAACACGTTCCGAATCGGGGTCGGTTCAGGCCCTTTCAGCCGGCGGTTTTACCCGGGCGGGCGGGTGCTTACTTCGATTCGACTGCTTCTCGCTCCCACTCCCCGGACCGGCCGCCGCTCTTCATCAACAACCGCACCGGGCCGATCGCCACCCCCCGGTCAAGGCTCTTGACCATGTCGTAGACGGCCAGGGCCGCCACCGAGACCGCCAGCATCGCCTCCATCTCCACCCCGGTCCGGGCAGTGGTGCGAACTTCGGCGGTGATCATCATTCCCCCGTCGCAGGGATCGACGTTTACCTCGATGCCGGACAGGGGAAGAGGATGGCAAAGAGGAATGAGGTCGGAAGTCCGCTTGGCGGCCATGATCCCCGCCAGACGCGCCACCGCTCCCACATCCCCTTTGGGGATCGTTCCCGCCACTATCGCCCGCCGAGCCGGGGGGTTGATCTCCACCCGGGCCTCGGCCACTGCTCTGCGGACCGTCTCGGGCTTGTCTCCCACCTCCACCATGTGCATCTCTCCCCGCTCGTTCAGATGGGGGACAGACTCCCTACTCATCGGTGTCCTCCTCCTCGGTGCGGCTTTCCGGCGACCGCAGCAGTTCGACCGCAACCGGCCCTCCTTCTCTGATCAAGTCCACTCCGACCGGCGCCACAGCCATGCCGACGGCCGAGGCGGCCGCCGAGAGAACGTTGGACCCCTGACCACCCGAGGAGCGGGCCACCATCCGATCACCCTCCTGGCTGACCACCACTCGGACAAAGACGGTCTTAGCAGGGTTGGTCCGGAAGGCATGCCCGGCCCGGGCCGGAATCCGGGGCCGATACACCGCCTGGGACCCCATCATCTTCAGAAGAGAGGGACGCACAAATTGCTCGTAGGCCACCAACGCCGAAACGGGATTGCCGGGCAATCCGAACAGCGGGGTCCGGTTGATGTGACCGAAGGCGAAAGGTTTGGCGGGCTGCATCGCCACTTTCCACAATTCGATGTTCCCCAGGCTGGACAGCACCTGCTTCACCAGGTCGTACTCCCCCATGGAAACGCCTCCGGAAGTTACGATGGCATCGGCGGTGTCCGAAGCGTCCAGCAACGCGGCGCGCAGCCGGCGCTCCCGGTCGGGGATGATCCCCATGTCGATGATCTCCACACCCAATTCGGCAAGAAGCCCCTTCAGAAGAGGACGGTTTGAATCTCGGATGCCACCGGGGGGAAGGGTGGGGTGATCGACCGGAAACAGTTCATCGCCGGTGGACAGCACCGCTACTTTGGCTCTTTTTCTCACTTTCGGGGCGGATACCCCGATGGTGGCCAACACCCCCAGGTGAACGGGCCCCAGCCGGACGCCGGCGGGCAACACCAACTGTCCTTTCTCCAGATCGCCCCCGGCCGGTCTCACCGACGTCCCCATCCGCACCGAGGACATGATCCGCACTTTTCCTCCCGTCACCGCTTCGGTGTCCTCTACCTTCACCACCGCCTCGGCCCCCGGCGGGATGGGCGCCCCGGTCATGATCTTGATGACCCGGCCCGGAACGACCGAACCGGAGGCCACCTGCCCGGCGGGGAGATCTTCGGTGATCTTCAGCACCACCGGGGGGTTCTCCACGTCCGCCACCCGCACCGCGTACCCGTCCATCGCCGAATTGGCGAAGGGTGGCACAGAGTGGGGGGCCACCACATCGGAGGCCAGAGCCAGCCCCTGAGTCTGGTCCAAGGGAATTTCGAGGATGGGGAGCAACTCCAGGGCGGACAGCACCTCCCGGCGCGCCGCCGCCAGCGGTTTCATCTCCTCGGCGGCCATCACCGGGCGCCGGACCTTCTCTCCCTCCAGGTGGCCAGATTGGACCGATGTCGGTAGAGAATCAGGACCACCACCACCATCAACCAGGCCATCGCCGGAAACCTCATGCCCTGCCAGTAGCTGAGAGGCAGATAGGCCACCGCGGCCGCGGTTGAGCCGGCCGCCGGAAATTTGGCCACCCGGGCCACCACCACCCACAACACCCCCATTACCACCGTCACCAAAGGCAGGACGAAAAGCATCGCCCCGAACATGGTGGCCACTCCCTTTCCTCCGTGAAAACGATGGAACACCGGATAGCAGTGTCCGATCACCGCGGCCGCTCCGGCCAACGTGACTTCCCAGGAATTCACCGGATTCGCCACCTGCTCGGGGTTGACCGCTCCGGCGGCCAAAGCGCCCAGAACCGCGGCCACCAACCCCTTCAGCAGATCACCAACCAGCACCATGATCCCGGGGACGACTCCCACCACCCGAAAGACGTTGGCGGTTCCCGGGTTGCCGCTTCCTTGAGAGCGGATGTCCACGCCGTGCAGACGACTGACAAAAATCGCAAAATCGATGGAACCGATCAGATACGAAAGGGCAACCGCCCCGACCAGCAACAACTCCACAGACTCCATGATTGCCAACCAGTTTACGCTCTCCCCCGGTGGGAGGTATCCTCAGGCTAGGGTTGCGCCCCGTAGTCAACACCGAAAGTCCCCTTTTATGCCCACCTACGAGTATCTGTGTCGCCAGTGCGGCGACCGCTTGGAAGTCATGCAGTCCTTCCGCGATGATCCGCTGACCATTCACGACGCCTGCGGAGGGGACCTTCGGAAAGTGTTCCATGCCCGGGGAGTAGTTTTCAAGGGTTCGGGCTTCTACGTGACCGATTCCCGTAGGCCCAATCCCACCAACGGAAAGAAGACCCCGGCATCCGAAGGCGACACTTCGTCGGAAACCAAATCTGATGGTGATACGTCGTCGGTGTCTTCCGATAGCCGGACTACTTCCGTCAAATAGCTTCCCTTCCTGCCGCTCACGGTCGGAGTGGGAACAAAACGACTGACTCGCGATTCAAATCCGTCCCGCCACCCGGCGTTGCCCGGCGACCCGTAGCCATCTTGGGGGATGCTCTGGTTTGCTCCCCGCTCCTATCTCAAATGGGCCGGAGCGGTGGCAGTGGTGGGATTCTCCTGGTGGATCCAGTTGATGCCCGCCCCCACCACCTTGCATCCCTTCGCAAGGGCGGGTATCGAGGCGGGCACCGAGATCTCTGAGCATCTGTTCGAACTCCGGGAAACACCGACGGGACTGCTTCCGCCCACCGCCACCGAAGGCACCCTGACGGCGACCCTGTCTGCCGGGGATCCTCTTCTGCCATCCCTGCTTGCTCGCCGTCAGATCCCGGTTCCCGAAGGGTGGTGGGCCGTGGAACTGGATGCGCCACCGGGTCTGCTTCCCGGTAGCCATGTGATGCTGGTGGCGGGCGGGGATGAACTGTCCCCGATGGATTCGCCCGTTCCCGGAATAGTGATTCGCTCGCCGGTTGGGGAGCGCCATCTCGAGGAGATGGCGTTGATTGCCGTGCCGGGAGAGCACTTGGCCCGCGTCTCGGTGGCATCGGCTTACGGAACACTGACGGTGGCGGTGGCTCCCAACCGCTAGGGTGTCATCCCATGATCGACGCATTGGTCTGGGGCGTCATACAGGGGCTCACCGAATTCCTTCCGGTCTCCTCCAGCGGTCATCTGGTGCTGGGACCGGCCCTGCTGTCGGAGATGGGGTTTTCCATCTCCACCCCTTCCCTGGCCCAGAGCGCCTTCCTGCATCTGGGGACTCTGGTCGCCGTGGTGATCTACTACCGGCGGGACCTGCGGGAACTCCTCAGATTCCAAACCTCGGCCAAGGCCCGCCACCTTTGGGGCTTGCTGGCGGTGGGAACCGCCCCGGCGGCCGTGGGTCTGCTGTTGGAAGCATGGGTGGACACGGCCCAGGATCATCCGGAGTTCGTGGCGGGGGCTTTGCTTTTTACCACCGTGGTGCTTTGGTGGGGACGGCGGCTCGGGGGACGGGAGGGCCGCTTGGAGGAGGCCGGATGGTGGGACGGGCTGTGGGTGGGGCTGGCCCAAACCCTGGCTTTGTTGCCGGGAATCTCCCGGTCGGCGGTGACCATCACGGCCGGAATGGCCCGGGGGCTCTCCCCCACCCAGGCGACCCGCTACTCCTTTCTGCTGGCTGTCCCCGCCATCGCGGCCGCCGGTCTGCGGTCGGTGACCAGGATGGACCTGAACTTCCCATCACTGGGACCGGCTTTGTTGGGTCTGGCGGTGGCGGCGGTGGTGGGATACTTTTCGATCGTGGCACTGCTGTCCGTGATCGGCCGGGTGGGGCTTCGGCCTTTTGCGGTCTACACCGGCGTGCTGGGAGTCGTCGGCCTGCTGGTTTTCTGAACAAGCCTGGTCCTGCCCCACGGCCGACTGGCCACTGTACCCCCTCAGCCGACCACCTGCGGTTCGGAAATAGCAATGACCGCCACCTCCAGGCGATCTGAGTCCGACACCAGTCTCAGCAGAACCAACCGAGTGGTGCCCTTCACCCGCACCGACACCGTGCGCCGGTCGGGATCGACCTCTATCCGGGGAGGGGAATCCAAAAGGGCCGCTCCGGGATGGCGAGCGGCCAGATTCCTGCCCAGCCGCCCGGCGCGCTCGGGATCCAGGCGGATTTGCCCGGTCCGCCGCCAATGTTCCTCGGAGATCCCCGAGGCTGCGGCGGCGGCGATGGCGTCCGCCATCCCCGAGAGCCGGGAATGCACCACCAGCGCCGACCACAAGTCCAGTCCCAACCCTCCCAGAATCAGGAGACAGAACCCCAGCCCCAGGAGCCAGATGGTGACCGATCCCCTCTGTCTCGTCGCCCTTCTCATCCGGTGGAGCGATAGAGTCCCACCATCTCAGTGTGAGACGCCGCGATGGTGACCTCACCCACTTCGCCATAGGGGGTAAGAAAGGCGGGTCCTCGGATGGTCACCACCACCGTCACCAAGTCTCCCTTGGCGGGCGGACCGCAGACCGAGCGCGGCAGGGAAGTGACCGGGCCGGTCTCGCCGTCACAGAACCCCACACCCACTTGGTCCACCTCCAGGTCGTGATTGAAGGCGATCTCCCGCACCAGCCCCATCGCCCTTTTTTCCGAGCCGTCGGAGAGAACCATATCCCGGGCCGCCTCCGCCGCCGCGATCCTGGCAAACACCATCCGCTGCAGAAGGGGCCCCAACGACAGCGACAGCAACGCCAGGGGTATCAGGATCAGCCCCACCCCCATCACCAGTTCCAAGGGCGCCGATCCCCGCTGGATCCGCAATCCTCCCCGTCTCATCTGCGTTCCGTGGTGGCGGTGGCGGCCATCTCGAACCGGTAATCGGGGATGCCCGGCAACCAGGCCGGAAAACGCACCACCGCGCGGGCATGGGTGCGCTCCGGGCCCTTCACGCAACGGTACGAAACCCCCGAACCCATCTCACCTCCCAGCAAACCGGTGAGCACCTTCTGCACCCGAGCCTCGCACCGGGTGGCGTCGACGCCGCTTCGGGCGCCGTGGCGGGCGCCCTCGTCCAAGGCGATCCGCACCGCGGCTCGCCCGTACTGAACCACCAGCAGGTTGGAAAGCAGCACAAAGAAAAGCAGGGAGCACCCCGCCGCCACCACGAAGTTGACCGTCGCGAAACCGGCTGTACGCCCCGGCTGCTCCGTAGCATGACCACCATCCGGGGCGGACATCCGGCCCTGCGTCACTGTTGGAGTTGAGTGGACAATTGGCTGCGAATCCATCCCACGATGTCGGTGCCCAAAGCCTGCAACACCGCCCAGATGGCCAGCAGGGCCACCACCGCCAGAGCCGCGTTTCCCAGCAATTCGGCGGTGCTCAAACCCCCCTGCCGGCGGTGAAACCCCTCAACTTTGTCTTTGATGATCCGATACGTCATGGCCAGCATTACGTCCTCCTTTTTCTGATCGTTTGCCCTATTTCCAACCGAGAACCAATTGCGGAAGGGGCGCCGCCACAAACAGCAGCATCACCGGCGCCAGAATGGCGATGGTGGGCACCAACATCGCCGAGCGTCTCTTGATGGCCGAACGCCGCAGAGCCTCCCGACGAGCCCGGCGAGCGTCATCTGCCAGAGCCCTCAGTCCCGCGGTCAGGTCCACTCCCATCTCGTCTGCCGAGGCGAGCAACTTGTAGGTACGCGCACAATGGGATTCGGGGGTTAGCTCGGCCAATCTTCGAAAAGCCGCCGCCGCCCGGTCGCCCGATCGGTGCATTCTCAGGGCCATCCGCAACTCCTCGACCACTTCCCCTCGACCACGGGCGGTGAGTTCTCCCACTGCTTGTATGATCCCGCTTCCCGATCGGACCCTGATAGCAAGCAGTTGGTTGATGGTGGCGATCTCGATCTTCATCCGTGACCGGCGCCGCTCCAGCGTCCGCTCCAGCCGCCCTCGCACCCGCAAGGCGCCCGAGACGCCCAACCCGAATGAGGCGGCCAGGACCACGGGGGTGGATTGATGGAGCAACAAGGTAACCGTCGCCCCCAAACCCGCGAACATCACCGCCGTCCCCAGCACCGCCAACCGATAGGAAGCCACCCGGTCCTGATCCGTCAGCCCGGGGTAGAGCCGGGCTTGGCGTAGCCGGAGAGCCAATTTCTCCTCGCCCATCCGATCGGCCATCCTTCCCAACGCATGGGCTACGGCCAGAACCATGGGGCGCAAAAGCCGTCCCGGCGCTTCGGTCGGAGCATGTCCCGTCAGCATCGGGTCGGTCAGTCTCCCGCCCACGGCCGTGTAGGGACGGACCCTGCTGCTCAGCCGCTTGGGTATTGGGAAGAATCCCATCAGGGTTCCCATCACTGCGATCGAGGTGAGGAGGGCAACCAGCAAGTGAACAGAATTCTCTACCATCTTTCCCTCCCTTCGCCGGCGCCGGTGAGAACCCTCGGCTCATCCGGTGGACGGGACAGCCGCGAGACGATGGCGATGCCCAACAATGACAGGCCGGCGCCGATCGCCACCACCACGATTCCCGCCGGAGACGAATAGAAGGAGCGAAAAGGTCCGGGGCGGAAAGTTAGGGCCACCAGCACCAGCCAGGGCAGCATGAACACCACCCGGGCATTGATGCGCTGCTCCAGAGCCTCGGTTTGCTCCTCTTCGGTGGCAGCCAGATCCATGGAGGTGGATTCCGCCAGGTCACGAAGTATCTCCGGAATCAAGGCGCCTCCTTTCTCGTGGGCGATCCTGAGCACTTCTATCACTCGATCAGAAGTGGGATCCGCCAGATCCTCTTTGATCGATTCGAGAGTTGGAGTCACCCCCATGGTGCGGGCCAGCACGGGAAACCTGCCGAAGGCCTCCCGCAGCGGCGCCGGCCCCGAACGGGACAGGTTCTCCAAAGCCCGCTGGATCGATATGCCCGACGCGACTCCTCCGATCAGATCCCTGATACCGTCCGGCCAGGCCTTCCTGACCTCCGAGAGGCGCCGGGTCCGCACCCGGGCGAAGTAAAAACGGGGAAGAAGCGAGATCAGGACCGAGGGGGGCAGAGCCACCGCCCACACTCCCGACAGTCCCAGAAGAATCACCAGCGCCACCAACCCCACCCCCACGGATATCGCGGTGAACCGAAGAGGGGTCACGTGTAAACCGGCCTGCGCCAACCACAGTTGCCTCGCTCCCTGATCCCGGCGGCGGGTCCAAACCAACCGTGGTCGTATTCCCATCAGCACCGCGGTGAGAAAAGCAACGAATGTTCCGCTCGCCAGAGCTGCCGCCCACCTCATCGCGCCTCTCCGCTTTCCTCCAACAGTTCGGCCAAAGGCATCCCCGCCGCCCGCTCGATCCTGCCACTCAAAGATTCGGAAAGCAATTCGCCGCTCCAAATCATCGGCTCTCCCAGCCGGGGGCGGTGAAAAATGACCCGTTCGGAAAATGATCCGTCCGGCCCGGGGTCCACCGAGATGATTTCCCGCACCTGGCGCATCAAGCCACCCTCACCTCCGCCCGAATTTTCCCGATCCAGATGAACTACCAGATCGATAGCCGAGGCAAAGACCCGACGCACCACCCGTTCGCTGACGTTTTCTCCGGCCATCAACGCCGCGCTGATCAAGGCACCCAGGGCGTCGGACGCCGAATTGGCATGAACCGTGCAGGCGAATCCGCACCCGGCGTTGGCAGCCCTGGTCAGTTCGAACGCCTCCCCTCCCCGCACCTCCCCCACCACGATCAGGTCGGGGCGCATGGCCAGCACCACCTTGACCAGAACGCGTAGGCTGATCTCTCCCCTCCCATCCAGCCCCGGAGGTCGCGCCTCGTAGAACGAGCCATGCACCAGGGGGATGTGCAGTTCGCGCACCTCTTCACAGCAACGGATGCACCGGGTGGGCGGGCAGGAATCGAGCAGGGCGCTTAGCAGGGTTGTTTTGCCGGTGCCCGGAGGTCCGGAGACGACCACCCCGCACTCGGTCTGCATTGCCAAGGACAACAACCGCGCCGCGGCGGGGGTGATGGATCGCAACTCCACCAGTGATTCCAGATTTTGACGCCGCAGCGCGTAGCGTCGGAGAGTGGCGGAAAGCCGATCGGAGATGGGAGGGATAACGACGGTGAGCCGCGCCGAGCCGCCCATCACCCGGGCTTGGACGATGGGCTGGGAGGCATCCAGCCGCCGATCGCTTCCCGCCAGCAGACGATCCACCACTTGCCGGTTCTCTTCCAGGGTGGTGGGCTCTTTCAGGCCGCGCAACGTTCCATTGCCATCGATGAAAGTGACCCGGGGACCCTCTATGAATATTTCTTCGATATCCGAGCGGGCCAGCAAATCAGTCAGAGGTCCGTAGTCGACAATGGAACGGAGAACCCGTTCGGTCATGTCGTCCGGATCCCGGAGCGCCCGCCCCAAACCCACCTGGGTGCGCCGACAATACTCCTTCACGGCCCGCTCCACGAGCCTCCGGGCCCCTTGCCGATCAACTTCGGGATCTATGTCGCGCTCATCTATCAGGTCGAGGGAAGCGCGTCGGATGTCGGCGTAGGCGTGCCGACCCATTCCGCCGGTCATCTTGGGATCTGCTCCGAAAGAACCCGATCGGCCAGTCGATCGCACCCCCGACGAAACTTTCCCTTATCTACCAGGACTCCATTCCAGGCTGCCTCGGTGACCTGTTGGTCTTCGGGAAGAAAAGCAATCCGGACCGGTCCGACCGCCGCGCACAACTCCTCGAAGAGCGCCCTTCGCATTGACAGAGAGTTGGGGGCGCGGTTGACCACCACCTGAGCGGGGATGCCCGGATGCCTGGTTCGGATATTCCCGATCCACTCGATCATTCTGACTATTCCCACCGGGCTGGGTAGCGCCACACCCACCAGCGCCCGGGCGATCTCCAAGACCGCACCGGAGATCGACCCGGTGACATCCCAGTAGGGTCGATCATCGGAGACCATGCCCCAGTTCCCGAAGTTGACCACGGTGGCTTCGGACACTTTGGTGGCTGCCAACAGCACCTCGGCCACCTCGCCCCGCCGAAGATGGGTTCGGTCGCCCGGATCGGGGACTCCGGAGAGGACTCGCAAAGAGGACCCCCGCGGGGTCTGCCAGCAGGAGTCCAGACTGTCGCTGTGGTGGTGGACCGCGTCGATGGCGGTCAGGAGATTGGGATGCAGTGGCAGGCCAAGTCTTTGCGCCACCGACGGCGCCCGCTGATCCAGATCCAGCAAACCCACTTCTTGGTGTCTTTCGGCCAGACGCCGGGCTATGCCGATCGCCACCTCGGTGGCGCCGCAGCCACCGGGAGGAGACCCCACCGCCACCAGAGAACGCAGTCCCTCCGGGCCCGGGTCGGGAGAGATCCGACTGGTGGTGGTGTCCGACAAATCTCGGCCGGACTCCCGATCGATGCCCAATTGCTCCACCAAAGCCAAGAATTCCTCCGGAGAGGCGTCGGCTTCGATCGCCTCTATCACCTCGCAGGCCAGTAGCCGGTCTTTGCCGTCGGGGAACTCGGCCGGGCTGTAAACGCCCACCACCCTCCGCCCTCTTTGATTGAGCTTTTCCACCAGATGCGGCGACAGGAAGGAGCAGATATCGTCTATCAGAAGAACATCGAAGCTTTCGGAGAAAGCATCCTCGGGTCGCATTACGTGCACGCGAACTCTTGCTCCGCCATGGTCGACCAGGAAGCGGTGCAGGTGCTCGGACCACTGGCGAGTGGAAACGGCCAGGGCAATCTCTATGTCCCTCATGGCAGCAGCCTTTCCCCATCCGGCGGGTAGCCCCCCGGGTCTCCCGATCGGGTCCGACCAGGATCATCCTGCCCGAGCGAAGACGGCCCCCGACTCGCAAAACCGGGTCGAAGCTCCTTGCGACTGCTAACTGTCACCGGCGACGAACCGGTGGATCGCACCAACTCCACCCGGGCATGAGCCAGCGCCAGAGCCAGACCGAGCGCCGTTCGGTCATCCACCTCCAGAACCACATGAAAGTCTCCGGACAGGCCCAGACCGCCTTCTGATCGACCGGGAACGTCCAGCACCGTCAAACCGGTGGCGACGAACCGGGCCTGATCTTCGTCCACCCTGATGACATCCACCAGGTCGCCGACGATCAGATCCCCTCCCACGGCATGCTCCACCTCGATGGGAAAGCTCATCGCGCGGGACGCCAATTCGGCGGGCGGGGCCCGTAGGCTTGTCTTGCTGATCAGGGACCCCGATGCGATCGGTCCGGTCACCACCCACCCCTGGTATTCGGTCAACTCCGATTCGGCGATCAATCCGGAGGCGACCGACTCCTCCACATCGACCGGGGTAAGCCGTAGGTCCTCGGGGTGAAGACGCCGCCCGGGCGTCAGATCGATTCGACTCACCGCCATTTGCGTAAGCGGCGTCTCGCCATCGCGCAGCAGCGCCAGGTTGGCGATAAAGGCCAGAATGCCCGTCGCCAGAATCAGCAGATGGACGCCGGAGATCGCCGGAAATTTTCTCCGACGACCGACGGTTTTCTCAGACCGACCGTCAAGCGGATCGGAAGGTGTAAAGGATGTCAAGGTCCCTCCCTTCGCCGACCACCCCGATCGACTCGGTAGAAAGAAAGATCTTCAACCGGACTATAAATAGCGGATAAGCCCGCAAGGGGCTACCCAGGGAGGAGGCCTTTCCCAACATGACGGGGTTTTCCACTACTTCACCGCACGGCGGCGACCCTTCCGACGAACAAATCCTGGCCGACCTGGCCCGATATTTGCGCCAGGGGATCGGACAGGAATGGCGCGCGGAGCTCGAAGCCGCCGAGATCGAGATACATCAGCATCGCCTGCGAGGTCGCACCATGCGTGATGTGGCCGAGATGCTGCTTCACCGCGGCGATCTGGTAACCCTGCAAACCGGAACCTTGCATTTGACCGGAGAGGTGATGGGGAGCGGCCGCGATTACCTCACCATGAACACCGAGAACCTCTGTGTCGATGCTCGTCTGGACCGCATCTCCCTGCGGGTGGCCAGACGCACCGCGGGAGGCGCAGAAGCCCGAGGTGCGGCGCCCACCTGGCGGGCCCGCCTCACCGAATTGGAAATGACCCAGGAAGCAGTGGAACTGTACGCACCGTCACTTCCCGAACCGCGCAAAGGCAGGATCCGAGTGGTTTCGATGGACCACTTGTGGCTGGTCGAGCCCACCGGGACCGATTGCTACCTTCCGTTGGAGGAGCTGGCTGTGGTTATCCGACCTCTCCCGCTTCGCTGATCTATGCCGGGGGGCCCTCGGTCAGGCCTCTGCTGTCTGATCGACTACGGGCACCACCGGGTGAGCGCGGACAAAATCGATAATCTCAGAATGTATAAACCTGTACACCCTCGATCCGGGCAACTGGTAGGCGGGAAGCCGACCCTCCCGGGCGTACTTGCGAACCATCTGCACATTCATCTGCAGCAACTCCGCCACCTGACCGGTGTCTAGCACAGAGGGGTATCCCCCTTCGTTCCTGGTACTGCTCTGCATCATCTCTACCTCTCCTTGGCTGACCTTAGTTTTGGCGATGCCGGTTTGGCAGTCAAGAACCCGGGTGGGGCTTCTTTCGCGGACACCGCGAGTCCTGACGAGAGCATGTCTCAACAACCCGATCCGGGAATTTGACCCGACTTGGCCGAGCAACAACGTGGCTTCAACCAATGGCAGCCCCGACCGGATTCGAACCGGCGTTACCGGCTTGAGAGGCCGGCGTCCTAGGCCACTAGACGACGGGGCCAGCAAGGCCGAGGGGTACTCGGCCCTGGCTCGGGGGGAAGGACTCGAACCCTCAATAACAGGGCCAGAACCTGCCGTGTTACCAATTACACCACCCCCGAGGGCTCTTTTCGAACATTGTAGCAAGTGTTCCGATCCCTCCATGTTGATAAGGCCGATGGCGGTTCGGACAAGCCTGGTCCACCCGACACCCCTGCCAACCATTACCCCCGGAGCGCGGCTAGGGTCTCTTTTTGTGGGGTCGATCAGAATCTCGGTGGCAGTCGCCGCGCCGTCGGAGTTGGTCTGGGAACATCTCTCTGACCTGTCTTCTCATTCGGACTGGATGAGGGACGCGGTTTCGATTGTCTTCGAAAACGACCAGCGCCGGGGGGTCGGGGTCCGTATGAAGGTACCCACCGTGGTGGGTCCTCTGCGAGTCACGGACCTTATGGAGGTGGACGAATGGACGGAGGGAAAGAGTATCGGGGTGCGCCGCCTGGGCCGGGTCAGCGGTGAGGGGCGCTTTCAGATATCCTCCCATCCCGGCGGCAGCACCTTGACCCTAACCGAGAGTCTCCGCTTCCCCTGGTACCTGGGCGGGGCGCTCACCGGGTGGTTCGCCCGGCCCATCCTCCGTAGGGTTTTTCGATCCAATCTGGTCGGCTTCGCAGATCGGGTGGAAGCCCTCCTCTGACCGGCAGGATTAACTTCCCCCGAAGGTGGCTCGACGCTTTTGCAGAAAGGCCGCCACGCCCTCTCGGGCGTCGTCGCTCCAAAAGCAATCCCCGAATGCCTGTCGCTCCACCTCCATGGCTTCGCGTAGGTGGAGTCCCAAGCCTCCTATCAGGGCGCGCTTGGCGGCGCCCAGGGCAACGGTGGGCCCCTGCGCCCATCGATTGGCGTCCTCCATGGCCCGGCCCAGCAGTTCGTCGGCGGGGAAGACCTGATCGGCCAGGCCCAAGTCGAGGGCCTCTCCGGCCGAAACGAACCTCCCCGACATCACTATTTCCTTGGCTTTCTGAAAACCGACGATACGGGCCAGCCGCTGGGTTCCCCCCGCGCCCGGGATAATCCCCAGCTTCACCTCGGGCTGCCCCACTTGGGCGTCTTCCGCCAGATACCGGAAGTCACACCCCATGGACAATTCCAGACCGCCCCCCAGGGCATAGCCGAACACAACCGCGATGGTGGGTTTGGCAAGTGCTTCCAGGCGCCAGATGGCGTCCACCAATTCCGACGCCAGATTCTCGGTCATCTTCCCGGAGTCGTGAGCAGAACGGAACCCTTTGATGTCGGCCCCGGCCGCGAAGTGGGGTTGTCCGGTCAGGATCATCGCCCGCACGGAGGGGTCCTCCGCGGTTCCGAAGGCCTCGTGCAACTCCCGGGACAACTCGAGGGAGAGGGCGTTCACGGGGGGCCGGTTGAGACGCACCACCGCCACCGCGCCTTCCACCGAGTATTCCACCATCGACATCAGAGAACCTCCGTTTTAGCCACCTGTGAACTCCATTCAGATTACCTCGGGGTCCGGGAACGGAGTCCACCGAGACAAATAGGCGCCTACCGGCGCGGATATTCCAGGAAGGTCGTCCGATCCCAGGTATCCATCCGGTGGACAGCCACGCCGAGGGAGGTGATGGAGTAGATCCTTTCGTCGATGATGATGACCCGGCGGGGAACGGCCTGTTCCACCTTCCTGGAGTCCGATGACTCTTCCCCCACCGGCCCGTCCGACAGGGGACGCAGCAGATCCTCCAAGAACAGGTCGGTCCCATTCACTTCGATGGCCACCACGCCGGCATCGACCCGGTAATCGGTTTCGCTCCACCAATAGGCCGAATAGGGAACCAACGCCAAACCGTCGGAGAGTACGAACGCCCGGTGGTCGTTTTCCACCGGCGACCAACTGCTGTCAGGGTGTTCTCCATCATCCGCCAGAGGACGGATCTGGGCCACCCGAACGGGGTCGGTGGGGTCGGAAACATCGAACAACGACACCTGCAATCCTTCCACTCGTCCTTCCAGAGACGCCTCCTGACCCACTCCCAGCAACAGGCCGTCGCCCACCGGATGCAGGTAAGAGGAGAATCCGGGGATCTTCAATTGTCCCAGCACCCGGGGATCGAACGGATCGGAAAGATCCAGAGCGTAGAGCGGATCCACCTGACGGAAGGTCACCACGTAGGCGTCGGGCCCCATGAACCTGACCGAGAAGATTTGTTCCCCCTCTCCCAGACCCCACACTGACCCGACTTCTTCAAGAAGATCACCGTCGGGACGAAGCACGGTGACATGACTCTGCGAGTCCTCGGTCCACCACCAAGACGGGGAAGTGGTAGCCGCCACCCGCAGATCCCCCCCGTATTCGTCCATGGAGAACTGATTGAGCAAGAAACCACTTACCTCTCCGCTGGCCTCATAGATGGGGTTTCCGACAGAAGACGTGTCGAATTTGTGAATCAGGGTGGTGTAGCCGGACGATTGGGATTCCACTTCATCATCGGAGATCCCCCAATCGATCCACCGCCCGGTCGCCACATATACGCTCTCCCCGGTGGCGTAGATGGTATCCCCCTCGGCCACCACCCCGGCGGTCGACCACTCCGCTATCCCCAGGGAGAGGTCGAAGAGAGTGATGGAAAGGGTGTTCAAACCCGAAAACACCCCCGGCGCCAACACGTTGGAGCAATCGACCAACTGTCCCCACTCGGGGTCGCCACCGCCATTTTCCTGCAGCACGTAGGCCGGTAGCCAGTTGCCCAGGGTGGAGTTTCTGACCAGTTCCCGGTTGGCTTCGATCGCCTCCTGCTCAGCCCGCAGCCCGCTTCCGCGGGGACGCTCCCACTCGATTCCCACCGGATTGGAGGTGACCACCACTCGGGCGATTCCATCCGACAAACGAGCACCGTTGTAATTGCCGTCGATGCTCAATCCCGCCACCAGTTCAGGAGATTCCCGATCGGAGATGTCCACCTGCGCGATCTGCGTCACCGGCCCCACCCTCCAATCGGAGGCCAGCAGCAGCAGGGTGTCCTCATGAAGCAACATTTCACTGGGCGTGAAGCCAACATCCAACGAGGAAACCAGTTCCACCACCCCCGCGTTCACCTCCACAATCCGCAACCGATTCCGGGAGTCCAAGAGCGAGTAGATGTACTGTCCGTCGGTCTTGACCAGATCGGCCTCGTCCACTCCCGCTACTTGCACATTGGTGCCGGTAAAAGAGGGGGTTGATCCTGAACTGTCGGCGGACGACGCCGACTCCGCCGCCATAGCCATCTCCTCGTCGGCCCTCTCGAAAAAGAAGCGGGAACCTTCCAGCCCATAGGGCCCCACCTGCTCCAGAGCATTCTCGATGTAGTAGTCGAGAATCTCATCGCAATTTCGGAAAGTACGCAAACCGACCGTCACCAGGGTCGGACCCTCACCTCCCCCGGTGGTCACCGTCCCAGTGGTGGAAGTGGGTGGATCGGTATCCGTCGCAGCCGTGGTCCCGGTTGCCAGGGTGGTTTCCGCCGGAACCTCACCATTCGAATCGGCGCCGCAGGCCGACCCCAGCATTGACCCCGCCACTACCAAAATAATCAGACGTTTCATTAGTTGCCCCCTGTTCTTGGGTTTCTCCCCCATGATCTGATTTTAGGGGGACCCCGGAAAGGTCCTCATCCCGGGGACATCACCCCCCTACACCCTAAAGACGTTCTCCCCGCCGCAACGTTTCCCGGTTGGTCATCTTCGGCGGGCGGCGGCGGACATCTCTTGCACCGCGGTGGCCAGGGATCGGGCGGATTGCCCGGCGTTGGATGATTCGAGCACCCGGCGCACCAGGGAGGTTCCCACAATGAAGCCGTCCGCCAGCCGGGCGGCGATGGCGGCCTGCTCGGGGTTGGAGATGCCCACGCCCAGGACCACCGGAATATCGGTGACTCCCCGGATCCGCCCCACCAACTCCTCCACCCGACTGCTCCATTCGCTTCGCTCTCCGGTGACCCCCAAGTTGGCCACCGCGTATATGAAAGCCGGTTTGGCGTCGGCCACCGCTTCGATCCGGCGGTAGGTGGAGGTGAGCGCCACAAACAACACCATCCCCAGCCCATGACGTCGGGCGGCCTCGCTCAGCGGCCGGGCCTCGTCGAAAGGCAGATCGGCAACGATCATGCCTGCCGCTCCGGCCTCGGCCAACCGGTCGCAGAACCAGTCCGCTCCCCGGCGGAATACCGGGTTGGCGTAGGTCATGGCCAGCGAAGGCAGCCCGGTGGTGTCGGCCACCTCACCGAGAATGGAGAGGCTTTTGTCCAAAGTGGCCCCCGCCGCGATAGCCTGCTCGCTTCCCCGGCAGATCACCGGTCCGTCCATCAGCGGATCCGAATAGGGTATGCCCACCTCGAAACCGTCGGCGCCCGCTTCGGCCATCGCCCGGAACATCTCCGCCGAGTGCGCCGGATCGGGCAGACCGGCAGTGAGAAAAGGCAGGAAAACCGACCGATCTTGGAGGCGGGCAGTGGCGAAAAGCTCGGTGATCCGCTCGGCGCCGGTGCGCATCTGCGCCGAGCGAGCATAGTCCGCCGGTTGGGAGTGGCTCATAGGCTCTCCACCAGCATTTCCATGTCCTTGTCACCTCTTCCCGACAGATTGATCAGCACCGTGCGGTGGTGAAGCGACGCCGCCTCCTTGGCCACCCAGGCCACCGCGTGGGCGCTCTCCAGAGCGGGGATGATGCCCTCGGTCCTCGCCAGCAACCTCACACCCTCCAACGCTTCACGGTCGGTCACAGAGACATAGCGGGCCAGGCCGGCCTCTTGGAAATAGGAGTGCTCGGGCCCCACGCCCGGATAGTCAAGACCGGCCGAGATGGAATGAGCCTCCAACACCTGACCATCGTGGTCCTGCAGCAGGTAGGTGCGGGCGCCGTGAAGGATCCCCGGACTCCCGGCGCCGATGGACGCCCCGTGCCGACCGGTGCCGATCCCCTCGCCGCCTGCCTCCACTCCCACCAATTCCACCCCGGTGCCCGCCAGGGGCCAGAACATCCCGATGGCATTGGACCCTCCCCCCACGCAGGCCACCGCCACGTCCGGCAGTTGCTCGGACTGGTGCAGGATCTCCTCCCCGATAACCTTTTGCAGTTCTCTGACCATCCAGGGGAAGGGGTGCGGACCGACCACCGACCCGATCACGTACTGCGTCTCCTCCACAGTGCGCGCCCAGTCTCTCATGGCTTCGCTCACCGCATCCTTGAGCGTTCCCGCCCCCGACGACACCCCGATCACCTCGCTTCCCAGGATCTGCATTCGGGAGACGTTGGGCGCCTGGCGGCGGATGTCCACCTCTCCCATATAGACCTGGCACTCCAGCCCCAGAACGGCGGCGGCGGTGGCGGTGGCCACCCCGTGCTGCCCGGCGCCGGTCTCGGCGATGATGCGGGGCTTCCCCATGCGGCGAGCCAAAAGTCCCTGGCCCAGGGCGTTGTTGATCTTGTGAGCGCCGGTGTGCGCCAGGTCCTCCCGTTTCAGCCATATCTCCACCCCCAACTGCTCACCGAGCCGACGGGCAGGGTAAAGCGGCGTGGGACGGCCCACGTAGAGTTCGAGCAGGCGATGGTATTCCCCCACAAACAGGGGATCAGCCCATGCTGCGGAGAACTCTTCCTCCAACTCCTCCAGGGCGGCCATCAAGGTCTCGGGAGCGAAGCGGCCCCCATACTCGCCAAAACGGCCCCTTCGGTCGGGACGAAGCAGTCGGGGTTTCATCGCGGTTTGGCCTCTCTCACGAAAGCACGGATACGGGCTGGGTCTTTGACTCCCAGGGAGGACTCTAGATGAGATGAGGCGTCCACCCCCCACGGTTGCAGCCTTTTCACCGCTCGCGCCACGTTGTGGGGACCCAAACCCCCGGCCAGCACCCATTTTCGGTCGATGGGAGGCACACGTTCGTAATCGAAAGAGCGACCGGTCCCCCCGTGCCGGCGGGAATCGGCCGTGTCGAGAATGGGAATCTGAGCAGAGGGCACATAGTCCACCGCTACCTGGCAGGCGCCCACTTTCACCGGCCTCAACACCGTCAGACCCTGGAGAGCCGCCTCCGCAGCGGCTTCGCTCCCATGTTTCCCATGGGGCTGCACCCCCCGGGCCCCGATTCGATCGACCAACTCCATCAGTCTTCGGGGAGTTTCGTCCACCGTCACCAAGAAGCCGGGGAGGGGGGTGGCATCAGCCAGACGCCGGGCGTTGTCGACCGTGATGTACCGGGGCGTTCCGGCCGCCAGCACCATCCCGAACGCATCAGCGCCGGCCTCCCACGCCGCCTCCAACTCTGACAGCCGGGAGAGACCGCACACTTTTACCCAGACCATCGGGATCAGACTCCTCGCATGCCGGACACCAGATCTCCGGGACGTCCTGATCGCACCAGAGCCTCCCCCACCAGAACCGCGTCATAGCCGGCCCCGGCCATCTCGGCTGCTTGAGAAGGAGTGTGGATGCCACTCTCAGCCACCCTCACCTCCGCCTTTTTCAGCAGAGGGGCAAGACTCAGGGCAGTTCCCAAGTTGACGGTGAAATCACGAAGATCGCGATTGTTGACTCCCACTATCCGGGCGCCGGCTCGGATAGCCCGCCGCGCCTCTCGGGCATTGTGGACCTCGACCAGGGCAGCCAATCCGGCGCGGGCCGCCACTTCCACAAGTTCTGCCAGCCGCCGGTCATCCAGGATCGCCACAATCAGCAACACCGCGTCGGCGCCGATCCGAACCGACTCCCACACCTGGGAGGGATCCAGGATGAAGTCCTTCCGCAGCACCGGAATCTCCACCGCCCCGGTCACCCTGCTCAAATCTTGATTGGAACCACCAAAGTGCTCCGGCTCGGTCAGTACGGAAACGGCCGCCGCGCCTGCCTCCTGGTAGATGAGGGCCTGACGAACCGGATCCAACCCGGCGGCCAGCACGCCCCGAGACGGTGAACGTCGCTTGACTTCGCCGATCACTCCCAGCCCGGGCGCCGCCAACGCGGCCCCAAAATCCCGGGCAACGGCGGGGATCCGGGCACAGTCCTGGGATTGAGCCCCCAGCCGGTCGATCCGTCGACGGGTGGAAGACACAATGTCATCGAGCATCTCCGTCCGATTCTACGGACCGTCCGCGCGGACCTGCCCGGCGGGAGGCCTCGGGCGCCGTTCACTTGGCCTTTTCAGAAACCGAAAACCTCTCGGCAGGCTTGGGCGGCCCGGTCGCTGTCACCTTTCGGGGGATCCAATTCGAAAGAGACCACTCCGTCATATCCCCGCGCTTGCAAAACCGCCCGCAGATGCGGATAGTTGATCTCGCCGGTGCCGGGCTGTCCCCTCCCCGGGACGTCGGCCACGTCGAATCTGGCCATCCAGGGCAGGGCCTCCACCAGATGGTCGGTGAGCCGCCCGCCGGAGAGTTGCTGGTGGAAGCAGTCGAACGCCAACCGGACCCGGGGATGATCCACCGTCTGGCAGATCCCCAGGGTGATCCCCACCTCATCCCAGAAGTACCCGGGAACATAGACGTTGTTGATCGCTTCCACCGCCAAGGTGACCCCGGCGCCCTCCACCAATTCGGCCGCTCGCCGCAGCCCGTCGACACACGCCCGAAAGCGGGTCTGGCGGGTGAGGGGCGGAGGTTTGGCAATCACCCCACCCGGCCCGATCCCATCACTGAAGGTGTGCAGCTGGGAGGCGCCCACCCGCTTGGCCACTTCCACCGACCGGGCAAGCTCCTCCAACACTTGTTCATGTTGGGCGGGGTTGGCGAATCCTCCCCGGCGGTGCCCGAAGAACCCGCCCAGCGCCATGCCTTCGGCCCGGCAGGTGTCTCCCACCGCGTCGATGTCGCTGTCCTTCCAGTCCCACAGGTCAACCTGATCGAACCCGAACGAGGCCGCTTTCCGCACCCGATCGGGAAAAGACAGCTCGGTCCACATGAATTGCAGATTGACCGAGTATCTCATCACACCCCGCCGACCGTGGCGCCTCCGTTGACCAGCAGGGTCTGCCCGGTGATCATGGCGGCGGCGGGCGATGCCAGGAACACCACCGCTTCGGCGATGTCGGCCGGATGGATCCGTCGGGTGAGCATCTGACCCTCGGCCACCGCCTGCAGGTATTTTTCGGGAATCTCGGCGGTGGTGATCTCGGTGGTGACCAGCCCGGGCCCCACTGCGTTGACCGCGATCCCAAAGAGTCCCATCTCCCGGGCAAGACTGCGAGTCATCACCGACACCGCCCCCTTGGACGCCACGTAGTGCATCAGGTGCGACATCCCGAAAGTGATCACATTGGAGGACAGATTCACCACCCGGCCACCGCCCGAGACCTTCATGGGCTCCAGAACCTCTCGGCACATCAGAAAGATGGAGTCCACATTCACTTCCATCACTCGTCGCCACTCGGCCAGATCGATCTCCCAGAACGGACGCCGGGGTATCCCGGCGAACAGGCCCGCATTGTTGATCAGAATGTCCAGTCGCCCGTTACGATCCCACACCTGCCCGACCGCTTGGGCCACCCCCTTTTCATCGGTCACGTCCATAGTCTGGAAGGTCGCCGCACCTCCCTCGGATTGGATGGCTTTCACGGTTTCGGTGGCCTCGGCCAGATCGAAGATCTCCACCACCGCCCCTCGGGCGGCCAGCGTCCGGCTGATCCGCCTTCCTATCGCCCGGGCGCCTCCGGTGACGATCGCCACCTGTCCGGACAGATTCATATTGTCAGTTCCTGTTGGCATGCTTCTCCTTTCTCGACTATCCCACCATTGCCAGCAGCGCTCCGACCTCCACCGTTTCACCCTCCGCCACCAGTATCCGCGCTACCGTCCCCGCCACGGGGGATTCCAAATCCACCTCCACCTTTTCGGTCTCCACCACCCCGATCACATCCCCCACCTCTATCGGGTCGCCCACCTCCACCTCCCAGGAGATCACCGTCCCTTCCTCCATGGTCAAACCCCACTTGGGCATCAAGATGTTCTTGGACATCAGCGCTCCTTCCTTCCTCGAAAACTCGACCTGGCGGTCAGAGGAACCGCAGCCCGGCCGGCGCCCGGTTCACAGTGGCCCGGATACCCTCGGCGATTCGGGCGGCGTCCGGTATTACCAATCCCTCCAATTCCGGAGCGTACGGCATGGGCGTATTGGCGCCGCAGACCCGGATCACCGGCGCAGAAAGCAAATCCCACATCTCCCCGGAAGCGATGGCGGCTATCTCGGCGCCCACCCCTCCCCGGCGCGGCGCCTCGTGGGCCACCACCAGCCTCCCGGTCTTTTCGAGCGAGGCGGCCAGCAGTCGGCGATCGAAAGGCACCAAAGAGCGGGGATCCAGCACCTCAACCGAAATTCCCTCCCTCTCGAGCGTCTCGGCGGCTTCCAACGCCGCGTAGAGGGTGTGCAGATAGGAGACCACCGTTACGTCCTCTCCCTCCCGGGCCACCCGGCCCACCCCCAGCGGAAGAGGATCCGACTGGTCGGGCACCAGGTCCGACCGCCCGTACAGCAGTTTGTGCTCGAACACCATCACCGGGTCGGGATCCCGAACGGCGGCCTTCATCAGAGCCTTGGCGTCGGAAGCGGTGGAGGGGGCCACCACCTTCAATCCCGGTGTGTGAACAAACCAGGCCTCCAGGCTCTGCGAGTGCTGCCCGGCGGTGGCGCCTGCCGTTCCGGTCACCATCCTCACCGTCACCGGAACGCCGATCCGGCCGCCGGTCATGTAGGAAGTCTTGGCGGCCTGGTTCACCAGCATATCCATGGCCAGGGTGACGAAGTCCCCGAACATCACCTCCACCACCGGCCTCGCTCCCACCAAAGCTGCCCCCACTGCGGCCCCTACTATGGCTTCCTCGGAGATGGGGGTGTCGAACACCCGGTCGGGTCCGAACTTCCGCCAAAGGCCCTTGGTGACCCCGAAGACCCCGCCGGCCTCGCCGATATCTTCCCCGATCAGGAATACGTCCGGGTCTCTCTCCATCTCCTCGGCCAGCGCTTCGCCGATCGCCGCTCCGTAGCGCAACTTTCTCATCGCAGCGCCATCCCGTCACAGGTCTCCACATACACGTCTGAAAGCGCCTCCTCCGGCTGGGGATGGGGGCTCTGCTCTGCGAAAAGAGCAGCCTCGTCCAGTCTCCTCTCCACCCGCTCTCTCATCTCTTCCAAATCCGAGTCGGCCCTTCCCTCGGCTCGCAGATGGTCTTCGAACAACCGAAGCGGGTCGCGGGCCATCCACTCCTCCACTTCTTCCGGGGGACGGTATCGGGCCATGTCCCCCTCGTAGTGACCCCGATGGCGATAGGTTCGGGCCTCGATCAGGGTGGGGCCCTCCCCGGCCCGCGCTCGTTCCACCGCCTCCCGGGCCGCCCGCCGCATCTCCAGCACGTAGTTTCCCTCCACCACCACTCCCTCCATGGCGTAGGAATCGGCCCGCCGGGCGATTTCCGTGATGGGCTGATGCTTGTGCTGGGGAGTGAACTCACCGTAAAAGTTGTTCTCGCACACGTACACCACCGGCAGCGACCACAGAGAGGCCAGATTCAAAGACTCGTGGAAGCTTCCCTCATTGGTGGCGCCGTCTCCGAAAAAGGAGATGGCCACCCGCCCCCGGCCTTCCCTTTTCTTCTGCAGGGCCGCGCCGGTGGCCAGGGGGATCCCCCCGCCCACGATGCCGTTTGCTCCCAAAAACCCCAATTCCACGTCGATCATATGCAAAGATCCGCCCTTGGCTCGGTTGTATCCGTCCTGGCGGGCATACAACTCGGCGTAC
Organism: Acidimicrobiia bacterium; assembly: GCA_963665765.1. Lineage (GTDB taxonomy): Bacteria > Actinomycetota > Acidimicrobiia > Spongiisociales > ZC4RG35 > Bin76. The sequence goes on along the minus strand of OY762464.1, from coordinate 2,891,898 downwards.
ATCCGGGCCGGATCCGCCCCTCGGGCCAGCATGTGACCATGTCCACGGTGGGTGCTGGTGATCACATCCCCCTCTTCCAGTGCGGCGCAGACTCCCACCGCCACCGCCTCCTGGCCAACATAGGGATGAAGGAAGCCCGGGATAAAGCCCTGCTGACGCAGGTGGGCCGCCCGCTCCTCGAACCGACGGATCAGATACATCAACCGGTATAGCTCCAGTTTCTGATCAGCACTCATGGTCTGACTGGTCATCCTGTTCATGGTAGAAGCTTGTTCAGCCCTGATCTGGCAACCCCTCCGGATGCTCGGGAGCAACTTTCGACAAGATCGGCCAGGGCTTCAGGACAGTAATAGGACAGCGCAGCCCGGGAGCCAGAGCGAGACGCCCATCAGCTGTCAACAGAGCGCAGTCCAACGCCTCGGCCAGTGCCACATAAGTGGCGTCGTATGCCGACAGATTGTCTCGCAAATCCCAAACCCGGTCCAAAAGAGCAACCACGCCAAAAACGCGTCAAACCCAATTGAGTCCGATGCCGCAACAACGCCACCGAGGCGTCGACCACGATCACCGACTGGATAACCCTTCTTCCACAGCCGAAAGAATCTGTGCTCTGGAAACACCCAAATCGGGAAGGTTCCTGAGGATCGCCGCATTCCCGGATGGCGAGCCATTCACAATGGGCAACGCTCTCACCCAAGCCGTAGCCTGCCCCCCCTCCCAGCGTATCTGCACCTGGTCTCCCGGATCGGTTCCTCGTCTGATCAGTGACAGTCCCACCGGAGCTCGCATCTGCAGGGATTCGGCGACCGAGGTGATCCTGCCGACCGTTTTCCCGCCCGCCCGGACTTCGGCGCCTTCGGGAGGAAGGAGGTTGGTGGTGATCTCCAATCCTCGCAGGGTGCGGTTCACCCTCCCACGGCTGTCGATCCGAGCTGCCAGTTCCTGGCCCAGAAAGCATCCCTTGGTGAAGGAGATCGCCGCCTCCGCCAGTGCGCCGGTTTCCTGAGGGATGGTCCGGTCGTCAAGATCCCGGCTTCTCAATGGCTCACCGGACTCCACCCGCACTGCCCGCCAGGCGAGCTCTCCCACCGGGCGAGCGTCGGGGTAAAGATCACCGGCAAAGAATATACGGGGGACTCCGGCCAACCACGCCGAGGCTCGCCAGTCCTCACCCTGCCTTTCCCATCGGCCCTGTCGGGGATCTTCGTTCCCCGGGGCGGCGGGTCCCACCACCGCCGAGACCGGCCGGGGATCGAGGCGTATCCCGGCCTTGACCCGGATCCGGTAGTAATCGAGAGTTTCGGCCAGTTCCGATCCTGCGCCCCGGTCACAGATCAGACCCAGACCGGCGGAGTCTTTCAGCACCCACAGGACAAAACGCACCATGCCCCGCGGAGTAAGGAAAAAGGAACGGCCCACCCCCTGGTAGGGCAGGGTTTCCACATCGGCGCTGATCAGTCCCTGCATGAACGAGATGGCGTCCGGTCCTTCCACCCACACCGTCTCCCACCGTCCGGGCACCAGCCCCCTCCCTCCTCGAAGCGCCAGATACTCCCCGGTCACGTCCCCGAAACTGTCGGCCGGCGCACCCGAACCGGAGGTGGGAGGCGAACCTGCGCCGGTTGGATCAGCCACGGGATGCCATGGCAATGGCCACGAGGGGCGCGGCCGCCTTGTTCATGGTCTCCTCGAACTCGAGCCCGGGCCGGCTGTCGGCCACCACTCCCCCACCGGCCTGCACCCAGGCGGATCCGTTCGCCACCACCACGGTGCGCAGACAAATGGCGGTGTCCATCGTGCCGGAGAAGTCGACATAGCCGACCGCTCCCGCATAGGGACCCCGCGCCACCGGTTCCAGCTCATCGATGATCTCCATGGCCCGCACCTTGGGCGCCCCCGTCACCGTACCGTGGGGAAATGTTGCCCGCAACACGTCCACCGGACCCACGTTGGGCCGAAGCGTTCCCGACACTGCCGAGACAATGTGCATCACATGGCTGTAGCGCTCGATCACCATGAGGTCGTCCACCTGCACGGTTCCGTATTCGCACACCCGACCCACGTCGTTTCGGGCCAGGTCGATCAGCATGACGTGCTCGGCTCGCTCCTTGGGGTCGGCCAGCAACTCCTCGGCCAGGGCGGCGTCCTCGGCCGGGGTGGATCCCCGGGGACGGGTCCCGGCGATAGGTCGCGAATAGACCTTGCCGTCTCTGACTCGGGTCATCAACTCGGGAGACGATCCCACCACCTCCACCTCCGGGGAACGCAGGTAGAACAGGTACGGTGAGGGGTTGATCAGTCGAAGCGCCCGGTAGATGTCGAAACTGTCACCCGAAAAGGGGACCGCCAGCCTTTGGCTGGGGAGCACCTGGAAAGCATCACCGGCCCATATGTAGTCCCGGGCTTTCAACACCGCCGCCTCGTATTCGGACCGGGTAAAGGTGGAAGTGAAAGAAGGTATGGGAGGCAACCGGGGCGCCACCGGCTGCAGTTCGTATTCGAGAGGGGCAGCCAGACGCGTCACGTCGTCGGACAGGCGCTCGGCCGCCTGCCGATAGTCGGCCTCGGGATCCTCTCCCACGTAGATGTTTCTCATCAGAGTGATGGTTTGGGTAAAGCGATCGATGGCCGCCAGCCCACCCAAAAAGTGCCACAGCATCTCGGGAAGTCCCCGATCATCGTAGGGCCGGGAGGGCAGATGCTCCACGTAGCGAACACAGTCGTACCCCAGATACCCCACCATCCCCGAATAGAGAGGAGGGAAGTCGGGTATCCGGGGAATCGAGAACCGCCGGTGCAATTCCTCCACCACCTGCAGAGGATCGCCGGGGGGAAGCTCCAGCTCGATTCCGGTCACCTCGCATTTTCCGTTCCGGGAGGTCAGAATGAAGGCAGGATCCCACCCCACGAACGACCAGCGCGCCCAGCGCTCTCCTCCCTCCACCGACTCCAATAGGAAACCGGGGTCGTCTCCGGCCAGTTTCTCAAAGATCGTGAGCGGGGTCTCCCGGTCCCCCACCAGTCTTACGGCCAAGGGCACCACCCGGTGGCGAGCGGCCAAGTTCAGGTATTCATTCAGGGAGGGTGTGATGGTCAAGTTCATCCGAGCAGGGTGGTGGTGGGTAAAGGTTCGGACTGGGGTGGTTTGGCGGGCCGGTCAGATTTCTGTCAGATTACTCAGGAGGGGAATGGCGGCGAAGAAATTGGAGATCACTCTCGACAGCCAGCTGAGCCCGTTGAACATCATCAGAATCCCAAACGCCACCATTAGCAGGCCGGCGACGACGATCAGCGGGCGGCTGATTTTCCTGACCACCGCCAGCGCGGCGAACGCCTTGGAGAGGCCGATGCCCGACAGGACGAAGGGCACCCCGATGCCCAGGGAGAAGAAGAACAGGAGGAACATCCCCGCCCAGATGGTGTCCTGGGAGGCGGCGATGGCCAACACTCCGCCCAGGATGGTTCCGATGCAGGGTGACCATCCGAACCCGAATGCCGCCCCCAGCACCATCGGCGACAGGAAACCGAACCGGGAGGCGGCCAGATGGAATCGGCGTTCTCGGGCGAAGAAGGCGAATATTCCCCGCGTGGAAAAGGACATGCCCACCATCACCACCCCAAACACGGCAATCACCACCCCGGCGATCCGAGTCACCACTACCTGGTTCTGCAAGAGGAACCGGGAGATGGAAGTGGCGCCGGCGCCCTGAGCCACGAAGATGACGGTGAAACCGGCCACGAACAGCAACGTTGCTCGCAGCATCTTGGATACCGAGGCCACCCCGGTTTGCAGATCGGCCACCGAGTATCCCGACACCATGGCCAGGTATCCGGGCAGAAGCGGAAGCACGCAGGGCGAGATGAAAGCCAGCAGGCCTCCCCCAAAAGCTACCGCCAGCTGCAGGGCCAATGCCATGTCCAGGAAGTTCATCTGACCTTCGACCTTTCCGCCGGTGTTTCTAGTTGGGAGACGAATGCCTCTGACCGGATTCTATCCCGCCTTCTGGTATCCATGGCGAAAGCCCCTTCCGTCCTCCCCAGACAAACACCAGCAGCCGGGCGCCGATCATCCCGATAATCGCCCACCATACCCCGGGGAGTCCTCCTCCCACCGAAGCCGACACCCACAGCACCGTGGCGGCCACCGCCAAACCCGCTCCGGTGGAGACCGCCAGTAGTCGAACCGCCAGCACCGCCATGAAAACCCCGTCAGCCACGAAGACCAGGGCAGCCACCGGCTGCATAAGGGCAGCCAGGGGAACCACGTCGCCCACCGCGCGCGCCACCTGGGGATCTTCGGTGAACCAGCTTCCCAACCAGGGCGAGATCAGTAGCAACAATCCGGCGATCAGGGCACCCAGCGCCAGTCCCCATCCCAGCAGTCGTCTGGTCACCTCTTGGGCGGTGTCCCGATCCCGGCGTCCGGCCTGTGACCCCACCAGGGCCTGTCCGGCAATGGCCAGGGAGTCGAGTGTGAAGGAGCAGAGCGCCCACACCCCGATCATGATCTGATGAGCAGCCACCTCCACCGTCCCGACCCGGGCGGCAGCTGCCACCGTCAGAGTCAGGGCGCCCACCAAGAAGATGGTTCGGAGCGCCAACACGGCCCCCACACCCCAAAAATGCAGCAACCCTCCCCACTCCGACCGGCGGGCCGACCATCCCTCCAAATGGGCGCGACGGCGCAACAACCGGAGAAATATCGCCGCGCCCACCCACTGGGCGCAGACCGTCGACCACGCCGCCCCGGCCAAACCCCACCCCAAGCCGAAGATCAGCACCGGATCCAACAGGGCGTTGAAGCCGTTCACCCCCACCGAAATCCACATCGGGGTGCGAGTGTCCTGGTATCCCCGGTAGATCCCGTGGGAAGCCAGATGCAGCAAAGCCGCCGGGAAGGCCAGGGACCGGATACGCAGATACTCAACCGCCGGGTCGGTCACCTCCGCCGAAGCCTGCATAAGACTCACCAACCCCCCTGAGATCGTCCAGAACAATGCCACCCCCAGCACCCCCAGACCGGCCGCGGTCACCATCGCCTGGGTGACCACCCTGCCCGCTTCGGCCCGATCACCCCGACCCAAACTCTGGGCGACCATCGGAGTGGTGACGAACGCCAGGAAATTGCAGGCGGCGAACGCCATCCCGAACAATGCGGCGTCCACCCCCAACGCCGCCAGTTCCACCCGTCCCAGCCGCCCCACGAAGGCCGTGTCCACCAACGACAACAGCGGATCTGCCACCAGAGCGGCCAGGGCCGGCGCCGCCAGAGCCAGAATCCGCCGATCCCATCTCCGTCCCGGGGTCCCGATCACAGACCGAGACCGGGTTGGGCGAAGCTCAGGATCGAGCCGGCCAGTTGCACAGTCTGTCCCGCATCATCTCGCATTCCTCACAACGAGGAGCCCGAGCGTCGCAAACCTCCCGCCCGAACTGGATGAATCTCATGGATATGCCGGTCCAATCCTTGGTGGGATAAAGCGCCTTGAGGTCTCTCTCGATCTTGGCGGGGTCGGTCTGCCCGGTGAGTCCGATCCGTCCGGTCACCCGCCGGACATGGGTGTCGACCGCGATGGCGGGAATATTGAAGGCTTCGGCCAGCACCACGCTGGCCGTCTTTCTTCCCACCCCCCGCAGGGTTACCAGTTGATCGAGGTCGGCGGGCACCACCCCTCCGAATCGCTCCGTGAGGTCGCGGGAGAGCTCCACAATCGAGCGCGCTTTTTGCCGGTAAAAGCCGGTGGAGAACACCGCCTTCTCCACCTCTTTCAGATCGGCCTCGCCCAGATCAGCGGCGGTGGGCCATCGGCGGAAGAGTTCCGGCGCCACCCGGTTGACATTCTCATCGGTGGTCTGAGCGGACAGCACCGTGGACACCAAAAGCTCCCAGGGGTCCCGGTAATCCAACGCCGTCCGGGCCGACCGATAGCGGCGAACCAGACGGTTGAGCACCGCCCGCGCTTTTCCCCGCTGGGCGGGGGTGGGCGCGCTACCGTCCGACAGGAACTTGGATGCCACTCGAACCATGATGCTACTTGCCACCGCCCCTCTGCTCCGGCGCCCCACCCGGGGGCAAGCCTCCTATTGTCCCGATCACGGGCCAACCTGACCGATGAAACCTCAAGACGCCGCCGTCGGAAAGCTGATCGCCGAGGTGCGCAGGTACTACGGCGAAGGGTGTTTCGCCTGTGGCCGGGCCAATCCTCACGGGCTCCGAATGGACCGATTTCGCTTCGAGGACGGCATGGCGTTCGCCGAATTCGATCCCCGCGCCGAGCATCGCGGGACCGAGGGAACGTTGCACGGTGGGGTGGTCACCACCACCCTGGATGAAATATCGGTATGGGCGGCGATCCTCACCTGCCACACCATGGTGGTCACCGGACGCCTGCAGGTCAGATTCCACCGCCCTGCCCCGGTGGAAGGCGCGCATCTGAGTGTACGGGGGCGGGTGGAGGAACGACGCGGCAAGCGCCTGACTATCTCAGCCCAGCTATTGTCCGCCACCACGGTGTGCGCCTCCTCCGAGGGTCTATTCCTGACCACCCAAAGTCTGCAGGAAATGGGCATCCCGATCCCCGGCGCCTGAATCGGCGCCACCAACTTTGTGCCAACTGAGTGCGGACAGTTCTATGGAAATGTACTTCAACTGGAATGAGAGCAAGAACCGACAACTCATGAGGCAACGGGAAATCTCCTTCGAAGATGTGACCGCCGCCCTAGACGGAGGCGATTTGGTTGCTACGGTCAACCACCCGAACCAGGAGCGTTATCCCGGCCAAATGATCTATGTTGTGGACATTGACGATTACCTGTATCTCGTGCCGTTTGTGACAGAGCCAGACGGTACAATATCTCTCAAGGCCATTATCCCTAGCCGCAAAGCGATCGGGGGATATGGGAGGAGGTAGTTCCGTGAGCTATGAATTGAGTCCCGAGGAGAAGGAAATCCTCGATGCGTTCGAGAACAGCGAGTTGACCCCCGTGCACGATGCTCAGCATCAACGGGAGATAGCTCGTCAAGCGGCGCGCAACGCCCTCAAGATGATTGAGGGTCAGCAAGTAGTGTTTGGACATGGTTCTTCGTCAATGAGTGGCACCGGTTCGTCGTAGCTGCGAACAAAGCCGTTCGTAGCTGCGAACAAAGCCGTAGAACCCAAATTCGAGCCACGCTTGTAGGGAGGGAGAAACACGCCGATTGCCACCCGGGGGCGGCGGTTTCGCGAGATAGATCTGGTTTTGCCGACTCTTGGGCTTGGGCGGGAACCTACCTCGAAGAAGACATTTCCTCTTTCTCCGCCCAGCGCAGCCCCCGTCGAGCAAGACGTATGCCCACCGCCACCGCGCCCATTCCCAGTCCCACCAAGCCGGTGACCCGCAGTACCGGAAGGTAGGGAGAGGCGCACAGCCATACCCCGTCGGGACAGATACCAAACCCCCTCCCCCCGCGGGCAAGATCCAGGGCGGCCAGCAGGGGAATCACCGCCAGAGCGAGTCCGATTACCACCAAAACGCCGATCAGCGCCCGAAAAAAACCTGGAGTCATCTAAGAGAGATACAGTACCGAACGGGTGGGCTTCCATATCATTATTAGCTCCCATGGTCTACCACCGAGAGCCTTTCACCGAAGAAGAGCAAGCCGTCCTGGGGCGCTTTTTCACCAATCCGGACGGGCCGGTGTTCGCTCTCATCAACCTGCCCGAAGTGGTGAAAGGGGCGCTTTTCGCCCGCTATAGCCGCACCCACAAGTCGCTGCGCCGACTGTTCCTCGACGAATTCGTGACCGATGCCTCGGTGGGCATCGCGGCAATCGCCGCCGAGATGGACCGGGATGATCCTCTGATCAAGCTCAAGCGGGCCGAGGATCTCTACCGGCGGGTCTTCTACGAATACGGAGACGATTCCGTGACCCAGTTGGGAGGGGTACACCTGGCCTGCGAACAGGCTTCCAATCTATTGACCAAAGTGCTGGAATGGGGGCGGCTGGCCGCCTACCTGGAGCAGTCCACCCGCTATATCGGCTATGACCAGCCCCTGGGAGGAAGATACCGGTTTTTCCTTCCTCCCGAGATAGAGAACTCGCCTCTGCGGCAGGAGTACCTGAACATGATGGCTCGCCTGTTCGACACCTACCGAGACATGCGCCCGGTGATGATCGAATACTTCACCAAACGCCACCCTCGCCGGAGAAAGGACCCCGAATGGGTCCATAACGCCGCCATCCGGGCCAAGGCCTTCGACTCTATCCGGGGGATGCTGCCTGCCTCCACCCTCTCTAACGTAGGCATATACGCCACCGGTCAAGCCTACGAAATGGCCGTAATCCGCATGCAGGCTCACCCTCTACAGGAGGTTCAGAATTACGGGTCAATGATGCTCGCCGAATTGCGCAAGGTCATCCCCTCCTTTCTGACCAGGGTGGATCTACCCGATCGGGGAATGCTGTGGAGTCGCTACCTGTCGGAGACCAATTCCCGTCTCGAGGAGATGGCCGACCGATTGAACATTCGTCCGACGCCGGCCGCCGAGGTAACCCTCACCGACTGGGATCCCGCCGCCGAGCGCAAATTAGCCGCCGCCGCGCTGTATGGAGTCTCCGAATTCTCCGACGCCCAGTTACGGGAGGTGGTGGATCAGATGCCGGCGGAGCAGATCACCGAGTTGATCGGATCGCTGGTGGGAGACCGGGGCAACCGGAGGCATAAGCCGGGCAGAGCGCTGGAGCGAAGCTACTACCGGTTCGACGTGGTATGCGACTTCGGGGCGTTTCGGGATCTCCAACGCCATCGGATGATGACCATCGAATGGCAGCCCCTGGCCACCCGTCTCGGAAACGACCGGCCCGAGGAACTGTCCGAAGCCGGCCTGGCGAGTTCCTGGGACCTGGCGATGGAACAAACCGGAGAGCTTTACGAGCGACTCCGTGAATCCCTTGGTCGGCAGGTTGCCCAGTATGCCGTGCCTTTCGCCTATCGCATCAGGTTCATGATGGAGATGAACGCCCGTCAGGCGCTGCATCTCATCGAACTGCGCACCCAACCGGCCGGGCACCCCAACTACCGACGAGTGTGCGTCGAAATGCACCGGCAGATCGCCGAAATAGCGGGCCACACCCGCATAGCCGACGCTTTCACCTTCCTCAACACCGAAGGGGTTGAGTTGGCAAGGCTGGAATCAGAGCGTCGGGGCGCCCAACGAACTCGGGGTACCCAGATGCAATGGTCGTTTGGGAACTAGCCGCCCAAAGGAATGCGGAGCACCAGATGACCTTCCTCCACCGACCATTGCGCCGCGGCAACCAAGGAAAAATCCAAGTAGTCCTCTTCGGCCTGTTTGATGAATCTTTGTCGCTCGGCGCCGGCCACCGGCGGCAGGGACCGCTCCCGCACCGCCTCGGCCCGAACCCGATACCGGGCGATCAACGCATCAACATCTAGTTGCTCTGCCACAGTCGGGCCAAGAATAATCGAACGCCTGCCCTTTGGATGGGATAGCCAACCCAAGAAAAGCAGACAGTGGCTTGCATGCATATCACCTGCATTAGCTGTATAATGAAGGCAATGGCAAAATCGATCACCGTCAGAAACGTTCCAGACCAGACTCGCAACGAATTAGCAGCCCGAGCTGCGAGAAACGGGCGGTCATTGCAAGAGTACCTGCGGCGGGAACTGATAGCCATGGCCGAAAATCCCGACATGGAAACCGTACTGGCCCGCATCAGAGAGCGCAAGAACACCAGTCGGGTCAGGTTACCGGCCGAAGAGATCGTTGCCGCCATTCATGAAGGGCGCCGGTGAGTGTAGTTGTCGATGCTTCGGTTTTGGTGTCAGCCTTGATCGACACCGGCCCCGAGGGAACCTGGTCCATGGAACAAATGGAGTCCTACCCGGTTGCCGCCCCGCACTTGATAACCGCTGAAGCAGCACACGCCCTCCGGCGGAACCAGGCGAGAGGCCGCATTTCACACGACACGGTCGCACTGGCCTATTCCGAACTTATCACCCTCCCCTTGTCGCTCTATCCATTCCGTCCCTTCGCCGACCGGGTCCGGGAGCTATGGCACGCTGTTACTCCATCCGACGCATGGTACGTGGCTCTGGCCGAAGCCCTTGAAATGCCGATGGTCACCCTGGACAAACGACTTGCCAACGCCTCCGGCCCCACTTGCCGCTTCAGGACGCCTACCTCAGACTGAACGCATCCGGCCGGTACCCGCCGACCGCCCAAACCTGTCACTGTCTTTGGATAGGAGGCTCGCTGTCGAACAAGAAGCCGTAACATGAGAGGAAAGAGCGAGTTCGCCGGGTGGCCGCGGGCGGGGACGGATGTCTTGCGCTTGAGGAAAGTCCGGACTCCACAGGGCAGGGTGCTGGGTAACTCCCAGGCGGGGTGACCCGACGGAAAGTGCCACAGAGAACAGACCGCCGTTGCCTCTCTTGCGAGAGGGCGTCGGCAAGGGTGAAACGGTGGTGTAAGAGACCACCAGCGCCCCGGGTGACCGGGGCGGCTCGGTAAACCCCACCCGGAGCAAGGCTGAGCAGGGACGCAATGGCCCGTTGGATCGTCCCGGGTGAGCCGCATGAGGTCGCCGGCGACGGCGGCCCCAGATGGATGGTCACCGGGGGTCGGAAACGACCCTCACAGAATCCGGCTTACAGGCGGACTCGTTCTTCTCGTGATTGGTCGGCGGAAAACCGGGCAGATGCCCCAGATAGTTCGCTCACCGCATTCTGGCTAACGCCGAGCGTTCACTCTTCGGTGAGATACCTCAGCGCTGAAAGGGCATAGATACGGGAGGCCTCGTAGACGCCGGAAGCGGCCAGATGTTCGTTGGGAGAATGTGCCCGAGGGACATAGCCCGGGCCGAAGGCCGCCACTGTGGGGATTCCGGCCAGGACCTGAAAACTGTAGGCGTCGGTGGCGCCGGGAAAGAGGGCAGGTTCCAGTTGCTTTCCCAGCACATGGGAAGTGGCATGCCGGATGGCGCTCACCACCGGATGATCAAAGGCGATCTCGGTGGCCGGGATACCCCCTTCGACTATCAAATGGGCGTCAAGCCGCGGATTGTCCGCCATCGCGGCATCCAGAAAACGCTGCAGGTCGGCCGTAACACTTTCGATGGTCATTCCCGGCACCAGTCTGATATCGCAGGCAAACCACCCGTTACCCGGATATACGCCGTAGAACACCCCCGCCTCGGCCATCACACCCACGTTGACGGTGGGGCCGGGGCCTCCCAGGTGGTGGGGCTGATAGGTCAGATAGCTCTTCATTTCGGCATGCATCCGCTGGATGAGCCAAGCCATCTCCACTGTGGCATTGATCGGATTGAACCGGTCGGAAACACTGGAGTGCATCTGGGTGCCCACCACTTCTATCTTCACCAAGGCCGCCCCGCGGGAGACCACCCCGATGCTCTCCCACTCCGAAACCACTCCGCAGGGCTCTCCGATAATCGCCGCGTCGCCTCGGAGGTAACCGCTTTCCGCCATCCATTTGGAGCCCAGATTGGAACCTGCCTCTTCATCGGCCGTGAACACCAACTGGAGTTCACCCGACCAGCCGCCCGCGCGGGAAACCGCCGCCGCCGCATACACCATGGCGGCCACCGCCACTTTCATGTCCCCCGATCCCAGTCCATAGATGTCGCCGTTTCGGATCACCGGATCCCAGGGGTCGGTTTCCCATCGAGTCATATCTCCCGCCGGCTTGGTGTCAAGATGCCCGGACAGAACCAAGGTTCGACCTTCCCCCGTCCCCGGAATCCTCGCCACCAGATTGGGGCGCTCCTCCACCTGGGCGTATTCGGATAGGTCGGTGATGCCCAGTCGCTCGAGTCGGTTTCTGGTCACCGCCGCCACCGCCCGCTCATCACCGGGAGGATTGGGACTGGGAGTGGCGATCAGTTCCCGGGCAAACGCCAACTGCTCGCGGGCGGTGTCTTGAAGAAAGGCAAGCACCTCGATTTCAGAATGGTTTAGATCCGTCACACCCACAAGACAATAGCCGCGCCCGATGCTGAGAATCATCCATCGCCAAGCCATTCCGTATTCTGCCGGGCAGATTCAGTCCTGGCTCCTTGGATCAGACCGGAGACGATCAGATCAAGGTCGGATCGAGAGGATAGAGGGGCCGTGGAGCATGCTGAAAACGGAGACTCTCCAACCTGGGAGTGCTGGCCCCCGGCAAGTCGAGGGTTATGGATTCGTCCACCGAGTCAGGAAAATTCGCCCGGTAGTCGCTGCAGGATCTTACGACCAGCACATCCGTGCGGTCAGGATCCAAACCGGCGTGACGCCAGGTGGCCGGATCAGCGGTGACGGCCGGCAGGGAGGTGATCAACAGATGGTGGCGCCCGGAGGTGATCACCCCCCATTCGCCCATCGATACTTCTCTTCCCGTAAAAGACCGGCCCGTCATCCGGTAGCTTCCCGCCCCGGCGCCGGTAACCACGCCCTCCACGGTGACCGGACGCGCCATGGGGTTGAAGACCGCCCCCACTTCCATCCGCACCTGCTTTCCCACGGACCGGGCGCAAAGTCGAGCGGCGTCGGGGTCGAGCACGGTGTGCAACACCGTCAGATCAGACCCGTACGCAGCCGCCTCGTTCACCAGTATCGGATCGTCTCCCGTGGCGCCGGCGGTGGGGCAGTCGGCGGTGTGCGCCATCACAAACGGCCGGGTCGAGGAAAGCCGCGCAGCCGCAAAGGCCACCGACGGGGTCGTCAGCCGGGGGGTGTTCATCCTTCCCCGTCTTCGCCACACTTCATAGGCAAACTCTTCCGACAGCCGAAAGGCCCTCTCCGCATCGTTGTCGGTGACCACCAGCACTCCCAACCCGAGTTCCGGCACGTCCAACCAGGGCTGCACCGGGAAGATGGAAATATCCAGCACTTGGTCGCCGGTCAGGTCGTCGGCCAGTTTCCGCACTTCGGACATCGGTCCCAGATCGGTGCGCATGGCCTCGGCGGGGATCAGGAGCGCCCGCTTGGCCGAGGCCATAGCGGGTGTGATCTCGCTTCGCACCGTGGCTGCCAGCAGACGGGCGATCCGCTCTCCGGTCGACCGCATGTCGACATGCGGCTCGGTGTGATACCCCACCATTACATCCGCCAAATCCACCATCCGGCCGGTGAGATTGGCGTGAAGATCCAAGCACACCCCAACCGGTGTATGTCCCAGACGGCGGCGAGCAACTTCGATCAGGGCCGAATCTGCATCAAAATGGGTCTCCGACACCATCGCACCATGAAGAGACAACACCAACCCGTCCAGCTCCCCGGCTCGTTTGAGGCCGGTGTCGAGCATCTCCCCCAGCCGGCTGAAAGTGCTTTCCTTCACCACCCCGGACGGAAGAGCCCAGACTGCCATCAGGGGAACCGGCGATGCTCCCAGACGCTCCAGTTCGGCCACCGCGCCGGAGTACTCGGTGTTGGTGCCGCGCAGAGCGTCCAAATCCTCTTCCCCCACCAGAACCGTGTAGTCCTCCCAAACGGTCGGCCTGGCACTGAAGGTATTCGTCTCCTGAACAATGGAGGCGATCCCGATTCTCGGACCTGATCTGACCATCAGTCCTCTCGGGTCTCGATGTGCATCAGGCACCCCATGTCGCTCTCCAATAGCCGCTTCCCAGGTTCGCCGGAGACACTGTACGCCAAGTTACCAAGTCTGTAACGGATCGATAAACGCGGAGTTTACGGAGGTGCCCCATTATGGAAGATCGTTTTGGTTGAGCATCCTTGTTAAGGGTTGAGGCCTCACCAGAGCCATGACAGCCCCGGGATGGGTTATCGGGGGCGGCGGCGGCTGCGACGGCGGCGGGGTGGGCGGGGTGGCATAGCGCCTTCCATGGACAGAAGTTCGGCGGAACTGGGGGCCGACTGCGGTGCTTCGTCCACCTCCGGGGTGTCTTCGGGGTCCTGGTCGGGAATCCCGCGTTTGCGGGCAAGTCTGCGCCTTTGGTCCTTCCAGGTGACTTCCCGCTCTCTCCAAAGGGCCAAGAGCGGCGAAGCGACAAAGATGGACGAATAGGTCCCGGCGGCGATACCCACGAACAGCGCCAGGGAGAAGTCTCGCAGGGCGGCGGCACCCAGGATCAGAGATCCCACGAACAGAATGCTTCCCACCGGAATCAGCGACGTCAGGGAAGTGTTGATGGAACGGGCCAGCACCCTGTTCATCGACCGGTTGACAATCTCCGAGTAGGTGAGAACATCACTGTAGTCGCCTTCCAATTCCCTCACCCGATCAAACACCACCACCGTGTCATAGAGTGAATATCCAAGCACCGTGAGAGCGGCAACCACGGTGGCGGGGGTCACCTCAAAGCGGGTTATCGCATAAATCCCGACCGTGATCATCAGGTCGTGCAACAGGGCCACGATACCCGAAAGCGCCATCTTCCACTGCAAGCGGATCGAAATAAATATCACCACTGCCCCCAGGAACACCCCCAGGGCCCACAACGCTCGGCGGGCCACCAACGCCCCGAAGGTCGGACCAACCGCCTGGCGGTTGACCTCCTCGGGAGGAGTTCCCACCAAGTTGGCCACCACGGCCACCATCTCATCTTCCACCGCCGAAGAAATGGGGCCGGTCTGCACCCGAATGCCACCGCCGTCGTCTATCTCCTGGATGCGATAATCCACCACTCCCAATTCCACGAGGGCGTTCTCCAGTTCCCCGACCTCCACGCCACTGCGATTGTCGGCCTGCACCTGCACCCCCCCGGTGAATTCCAGGCCCAGGTTGAGGCCGAACACCGCGGCGGTCACCACCGAGACGGCCAGCAAAGTCGCCGAAATGTAAAACCACCGGCGTCGATGGCCGACAAAGTCGATCCGGGTCTCTCCCCGGGAGATCTTCTGCCAGGCATTCATTGTTTCTCTCCGGCGGCGGCCGGCAGGGAGAACCAACCGGAACGTCCCAAACGACTATGGGCCAGCACCCAGGCGGCGCGTCGGGTGAACGCCCGGGCAACAAAGATATCCAAAACCGTGGCGATGCCGAGCGACAGCGCGAAGCCCCTTACGGCCCCCACCGTCAGCACCCACAGCAGGGTCGCCCCCAGAATCGAGACCGTGTCGGCGGTGAGGATGGTCCGGAAGGCGGTACTGAAACCCTGGGACACGGCGGACGGCACGGTTCTTCCGGCCCGCAATTCGTCTTTGATCCGTTCGAAGTAGACGATGTAGGAGTCGGCGGTGATGCCCACCGCCACGATGATCCCCGTCACGCCCGCCAGGGTGAGAGTCACTCCCTGGAAGTGGCCGAGTAAGGCATATATGGCGATCAGCAGCGCTCCGAACACCGCGATGCCCAGGATCGCCACCAGACCCAGGGCCCGGTAGTACAGCAGCAGCACCACGGCCACCAGGATCAATCCGGCGATCCCCGACACGAGCCCGATTTGAAGAGAATCGGATCCCAAGGTGGCGGAGACCTTCTGCACCTGGCTCCGCTCGAAAGCCACCGGCAGCGAACCGTACCGAAGGACCACCGCCAGATTCTGGGCCTGCTCCTCGGCGGCGGGATCGGACCCCAAAGTGATCACCGCATCCCCCCCGGTGATGCCCACCCCGGCCGCCACATCTTCTGACACTTGGGGCGAGGCGATGATCTGTCCGTCCAGGACAATGGCGATCTGCCGACGGGGGTCGCCGTTTGGATAGGCGGCCGCCTCACCGGTGAGATCGGCGAACAAATCGGCCCCCTCGGAGGTAAGAGAAAGATTCACGACCCATTGTGCGGAGAGGTTGTTGAAACCGGGAAGGGCCTGAGAAACGTCCGAACCGGTCATCTCGGCCGGGCCGAGGGTGAGCACCTCCGCCCCGAACAAAGTGAGGTTGGGCAGGTAAGCGATCTGATCGGGGTCGTCTTCGATGGTGAGTCCGGTGACCGGGTCCACGCCTTTTGGAACATCAGGCACAGTGGTGGTGGTCGTGGTGATGACCACCGACGCCTCCTCCGAATCCTCTCCCTCTTCCCCGGCTTCGGGGGGAGCGGTGGTGGTAGTGGTCACCAACGGACCCTCCAAACCGGGCGTGGCATCCAGCACGGGACGGAACGAAAGGCGCCCGGTCCGCCCAATGGCGTCGAGCGCCTGCTGTTCGTTCTGCACACCCGGAAGCTGCACCAGCACCGTGGTCCCGCCCGTTATGGAAATCTCCGGTTCCTGAACCCCGCCCACGTCCTCTATGCGGCTACGCATGATGTCCACCGCATACTCCATCACATCGGAGTCGGTGTCATCCGGAGCGGTGAGCACCACCGAGGTCCCGCCCTGCAAATCCAATCCCAGCTTGGGCTCGATTCCCAACAGATAGACGGAAACCAACCCTCCCCAGGCGATCCCGACAACAATCAGCAGGCCGATGACCCGCCGAAGCACAGATCAGCCTTCCGAGGCTCGTTTGGATGCGATGGCCTTTTTGGCGATCCGCAAAGACCCGTATTCCAGTTCGATTACCACCGAGTCACCCTCGACGCTGCGGACCTGTCCGATAATGCCCCCTATGGTCTGGATCTGGTCTCCCAGACCGAGGTTCGCAACCAGTTCCTGTTGCCGTTTGGCTCGTTTGCGCTGTGGCCTGATGAGCAGAAAGTAAAAGAACAAAAGGAAGCCGCCGAGAACCAACCAGGTAAAGATTGGGCTCCCCGCCGACTCTTGAGCGAAGATCATGTAATGACAACTCCTGTGTGGTGCGCTGACGGTATCAGACTAGCGGATCATTCCCTGGTTGGGAAACTTCTCTCCGCAAAACCCCGGCGGAACCCATCGAACTCGCCGGCCATGATCGCCCGACGAGCCGAATCCATTAGCCGGGTGGCGTAGGTGAGGTTGTGGATGGAAACCAGCCGCTGGGAGGCGATCTCTCCCACTCGCAGCAGATGCCGCAGATAGGACCGGGAGTACCGACGGCAGGCCAGACATCCGCAACCGGGGTCGAGGGGGCGTTCGTCGGTCGCATAGGCGGAGGCCCGCAGGTTGTAGTCGCCTCCCCAACCGAGCACCTTTCCGTGCCGGGCCAGCCGGGTGGGCCAGACGCAGTCGAACATGTCCACCCCCCGGGCAATGGAATCCAACATCCCCAACGAGTCCCCCACCCCCATCAGGTAGCGGGGCAGGCGACCGGGAAGTTCCGCCACGCTGGCCTCCACCGCCAGATTTCGTTCGGCGGCCGACTCCCCCACCGAAAGACCTCCGATGCCAAAGCCCGAGAAACCCATCCCGGCGGTGGCCCGGGCGCTTCGGCGGCGCAGTTCCGGTGATACCCCTCCCTGCACGATCCCGAACAGAGCCTGCTCGGAGCGGCGATGGGCCGCCAGGGCCCGCTCGGACCAACGCAAGGTGCGCTCGGTGGCCTCTTCCACTTCCGCCGCGGACGATGGAAGACCCAGGCAAATGTCAAGCACCATGGCGATATCGGCCCCCAGGCGCTCCTGATGGCGGACCGCCTGCTCGGGAGTCAGGCTCACTTGCGCGCCGTCGTAAACCGAACGAAAAACCGCGCCCTCTTCGCTGATCCGGGCCGCGAGAGAAAATATCTGATAGCCACCCGAATCGGTGAGCACCGGTCGACGCCATGCCATGAATCCGTGCAACCCCCCCATCTTTTCGATCAACTCCGACCCCGGCCGCAACATCAGGTGATAGGTGTTGGACAGCATGATCGGAGCGCCTATCTCTTCCAGATCGGCGGCGTCCAACGCTTTCACCGAAGCGCGGGTCCCCACCGGCATGAACACCGGAGTGGGAACCTCGCCGTGGGGAGTGCGAAGCGTCCCCGCCCGAGCCAGGCCGTCGATGGCCTGCGACGTCCACGTAACGGGTTTCATGCGGATTCGGACGCAGGATAACGCTCGGCCAGCATGGCGTCGCCGAACGACAGAAAACGATATTCCCTGGCTAGGGCGGTCCGATACGCCTCTCGCCATCCCACCCCCATGAAGGCCCAGACCAGAGCCACCAGGCTCGATCGGGGAGCATGAAAATTGGTGATCAGCAGATCCACCACCCGGAATGCACAGCCCGGAGTCATGTACAGGCGGGTCTCTCCTTCCCGGGCGGTCACCAGCCCCTCGGGGGTGGCGCCGGTCTCCAAGGTCCTCACCACGGTGGTGCCCACCGCCACCACTCGACCGCCGCGCTCCCGGCAGCGTCTCACGGCCCGCTCCGTTTCCTCGGAGATCCGAAAGCGCTCCGGGCCCATCGGATGATCTTCCACCTGCTTCACCCCGATCGGACGAAAGGTTGCCCAACTCACCTCCAAGTCGATCTCGGTCCTCTCCACCCCTCTTTGGGCCAGGGCCTCCAACAGCTCCGGAGTGAAATGAAGGCCGGCGGTGGGGGCGGCGGCCGACCCCAACCGGGATGAGAAGACCGTTTGGTAGCGTTCCGGGTCGGGCAGCGACCGGCGGATGTAGGGGGGAAGCGGCAACTCCCCCACCTCCTCCACCATTTCTTCCACCTCGCCCCGACCGGTCAGGATCAACCCGGCGACTCCGTCGACCGGATCGGAGACCACCTCACCCCGCAGGGGTCCAAACTCCAACAACACCCCGGCTCTCAGCCGCCGGGCGGGGCGGACCAAAGCCTCCCAACGCCCCGAAGAGAGCCGTCGGGTCAGCAAAGCCTCCACTCTCCCGCCGGTTCCGACCTTGTGGCCCACCAGACGAGCGGCCCGCACCCGGGTCCGGTTGACCACCAGCAGATCGCCTTCCCCCAACAGATCGGGCAGGTCCGAGAATCTCCGATCCGTCAGATCCCGGGTGTCGAGCAGCCGGGAGGCGTCACGGGGTTCGATGGGAGTCTGCGCCACCGACTCGGGGGGAAGGTGATAGTCCAATTCCGAAGTGAGCATGGTGGGGCCCCGAGAGTCAGACCAACCGCAACTGAGGGTCGGCCGGAGGGGCGAGCCCCAGGTGCAGATAAGTCCCCTCGGTGGCCACCCGTCCGCGGGGGGTCCTCTGTAAGAGGCCCGCCTGCAACAAGTAGGGCTCGTAGGCTTCCTCCACGGTCTCGGGTTCCTCCCCCACCGAGATGGCCAGGGTGCTCAAACCCACCGGGCCTCCCCCGAATTTATGAATCACCGATTCGAGGATCGCCCGGTCGACCTTGTCCAGACCCAACCCGTCCACCTCCAGCAGGGAGAGAGCCTGCTCCGCCACCCGGTCCGTCACCCGGCCGTCGGAGCGGGCGATGGCGTAATCCCGCACCCGCGCCAAGAGACGATTGGCCACTCGGGCCGCGCCCCGGCTGCGGGTGGCGATGGTCTCCGCTCCCCCACCGGTGACCTCCACTCCCAGAATCCCCGCAGATCGAACCACTATCTGCCGCAGTTCCTCCGGCGTGTAGTAATCGAAGCGCTCGATGATCTGAAACCGATCCCGCAGCGGAGAGGAAATCATTCCCAGCCGGGTGGTGGCCCCCACCAGGGTGAACGGTTCCAGGTTCAGTCGATAGGTGGTGGCGCCCACTCCCCGTCCCACCACGATGTCCAATTCGAAATCCTCCATGGCCGGATACAGCACCTCCTCCACCATTCGGGGAAGCCGGTGAAGCTCATCCACGAAGAAAACCTCGCCCCTCTCCAGTCCCGACAGGATGGAAGCCAGATCTCCCGGACGGTCGAGCGCCGGGCCGGAGGTTCTTCGCATTCTCACCCCCAACTCGTTGGCCATCACCCCGGCCATCGAAGTCTTCCCCAACCCCGGCGGGCCCGAGAAAAGAACATGCCCCATCGCCGACCCCATTTTGCCGGCCGCCTCAATCGAAATCCGCAGCCGTTCCTGCAAAAGCGGCTGCCCCACAAACTCGCTCAGCAGGCGAGGCCGCAGAGAGGCTTCCAGTTCGGACTCGTCCTTCTTCGACTCCTGGGCGACCACCCTCTCCTCCCTCATTGCGCCAACTCCCGAAGCGCCGCCCGCAATTGGTCCTCAAAGGAGTCGCGTAGATCTACCGCCGCCGCCGCCCGGCGGATCTCGCCCGTGCGGTAGCCCAGACCGGCCAACGCCTCCCACAGCTGGGAGGAGCGGGTGGCGCCGGACACCACATTGGCCTCGGCCGCTTCCAGCTTCCCCCGCAGATCCAGGATCAATCTCTGGGCGGTCTTCTTCCCCACCCCGCTCACCCGGGTGAAGGTAATCACGTCCTCGGAACGCACCGCCTCCCGCACGGTCTGAGCATCCAGGGTGGAAAGGATCGCCAAACCCACTTTCGGCCCCACACCCTGCGCCGAAATCAGCAGTCGGAACAGGTCCCGCTCCTCGGGGAGCGCGAAACCGAACAGCCTCATGCCTTCGCTCCACACCTGCAGATGGGTGCTGATCAACACCTCTCCCTGTTCGCCGGCCAGGTTTTCCACTGCCGACGGCGCCATCGCCACTTCATATCCGACACCCCCCACATCGATGGTAACCCCCTCCGGCTTCTTTTCGGTCAGCACCCCCCGGAGCGACCCTATCACGGCACCAGTTCCAAATGCAGGTGGCGCAGGTGGCAAACGGCCGCCGCCACCGCATCAAAAGAGTCATGCGGCAAGCCGTCCTCCTGAAGATTGAGGGTCTTGCGAAGCGATCGCTTGACGGCTTCCTTGGTGGCGGCCCCGTCCCCGGTCACGGTCTTTTTGACGGTGCTGGGACTGTATTCCCACACATAGATCCCCCCTTCGGCGGCGGCCAGCATCACCACCCCCGTAGCCCGCTCCACCGCCGAGGCGGCCGAACGGTTCCCCTTGATGTACACCTTCTCCAAGGCCAGGGCCACCGGCCGGTACCGCCTGATGACATCGGAAAGATCGTTGGACAGTTCCTGAAGACGTTTTTCGATCGGCCACTTCACGGGGGTGCTGATCAACCCCATCACGATCACGCGATGAGGGTTGCCACGGCTCACCACCGCATACCCGGTGCGGGCCAGTCCAGGATCCACGCCCAATACCAACACCTACGGGAAGTGTAAAGAAAGAGGCCGGTTTTTTCCGGCCTTTCCTTTCGAGCCCTTCCCCCAATGGCTCTATCGACTAGCCAGGACCTCCAGGATGTCGTCCCCGATCTCGAAGTTGGAGTAGACGTTCTGGACATCGTCCAGGTCTTCCAGCGCATCCACCAATCGCAATACTTTGGGAGCGGTGCGACGATCGACCGCCACCTCCGTGATGGGCAACTGGGTCATCTCCGCCGATTCGACCGCCAAACCCGACTCTCGCAAAGCATCGCGAACCCCCGCCATGGCGCCGGGAGGGGTGATCACCTCCCAAGCGTTTTCTGTCTCCCGGATGTCGTCAGCTCCGGCCTCGAGAGCGGTGAGCAGCACATCATCCTCTTCGCCGGCGGTCGAGATGACTCCTCGGGGTTGGAAGAGATATCCAACCGACCCCGGCTCGCCCAGACTCCCCCCGTGGCGAGTGAAGGCCGCCCTCACATCGGAAGCGGCCCGTCGACGGTTGTCGGTGAGCACCTGAACGTACACCGCCACTCCCCCCGGCCCGTAACCCTCGTACCACAGCTCGTCGTAGGCCACGCCGGTCGTCTCGCCGGTCCCCCTCTTGATGGCGCGGGCGATGTTGTCGTTGGGCATAGAAGCCGATTTGGCTTTGGCCACCGCCGCCGCCAGGGAATAGTTGGCGGCGGGATCTCCTCCCCCTTTGCGCGCCTCCGATTCGATCACCCGGGCCAGCTTGGCGAAGAGTTTCCCGCGCGCCGCGTCCTGTCGACCCTTGCGGTGCTTGATATTCGCCCATTTGGAGTGTCCGGCCATAATTCCCTACTCCCCTCCGCCCTGCAGCCACAAACGGTGCACCCGAGCGTCTCCGGTCAACTCCGGATGAAAAGAGGTCGCCATCATCGCTCCGGAACGAACCATCACCGGATGCTCTCCCACCCGGGCCAACACTTCCACATCCGCTCCCGCCTTCTCCACCCACGGCGCCCGGATGAACACCCCGCGGAAAGGGCGGCTCAAGCCGTCGATCTCCAGATCCATCTCGAATGACTCGTTCTGCCTTCCGAAGGCGTTGCGCCGCACCACCACATCCAGACCTCCCAAGAGCGGCTGATCTCCTTCCACGATGGAGGCGGCCACCAGGATCATGCCCGCGCAGGTGGCCAGGGTGGGCAGACCCCCGACCAAGGCGCCGCGCAACGGCGCCAGCAACCCGAACCGCTCCGCCAGTCGACCGATGGTGGTGGACTCCCCTCCGGGAATTACCAAACCGTCCAGTCCTTTGAGGTCTTCGGGAAGTCGCACCGATCGCGAGTGAACCTCAAGACGCCCAAGCGCCCACCGGTGCTCTCTTACATCACCTTGCAAGGCCAACACCCCTATGGTGGGCGGCATGGTCACCAGCCCCGGGAGGCCAAACGTTCGACCGGTTCCAAGGTTCCTATCTCGATGCCTGCCATGGCCGCCGGAAGGCCCCGGGAGACCTCCGCCACCACCTCGGGGCGATCCCAGAAGGTGGTGGCCTCCACTATGGCGGCGGCGTAGGCGGTCGGGTCCGAACTCTTGTAGATCCCGCTCCCCACAAACACCCCGTCACACCCAAACGCCATCATCAGCGCTGCGTCGGACGGGGTGGCCACACCTCCCGCCGCGAAGTTGACCACCGGCAGGCGCTTGAGTTCGGCCACTTCCCGAACCACCTCGACCGGGACCCTCATAGCCTGGGCTGCCCGGTCGATCTCTTCATCCGAATACCCCGCCAACGCCTCGATCTGACTGTTGATGGCCCGAATGTGACGGACCGCCTCCACCACGTTGCCGGTGCCGGCTTCGCCTTTGGTGCGGATCATGGCCGCTCCCTCCGAAATGCGACGCAGTCCTTCTCCCAGATCGCGGGCGCCGCACACAAACGGCGTGGTGAAAGACCACTTGTCCACGTGATGTTCCTCGTCGGCCGGGGTGAGCACCTCGGATTCGTCGATGTAGTCCACTTCCAGGGATTCCAGGACCCTGGCCTCCAAGAAGTGCCCGATGCGACACTTGGCCATCACCGGTATGGTGACCGCGCCCATGATCTCGGTCACCCTGTCGGGATTGGCCATCCGGGCCACTCCTCCGTCCTTGCGGATATCCGACGGCACCCGCTCCAAAGCCATCACCGCCACTGCCCCCGCCTGCTCGGCGATCCGGGCCTGCTCGGCGGAGACCACGTCCATGATCACTCCACCCTTGAGCATGTCGGCCAGTCCCCGTTTAACCAGTTCGGTACCGGTCTTCATACCATTGCTCTGTTCCATAGCTCTTTAGGGTACCAAGCTCACCGAGGCGCCGGTCACGATATATGGGTCGGAGGATTCCCCCGGCGGGGGAAGGGGGGGCCGGAGAAACTCATGGGCTTTGCGCCAGCGCCTGCTCGTAACACTCCCGATACGCCGCGCCCACCCTGTCCCAGGAGAACTGCCTGGCGCGCCGGCGACCCGCCTGCGACAGGCGATCCGAGAGGAACCGATCAGCCAGCACCTCATGGGTGCGCTCCACCAGCCCCCCGACGTTGCCCGCCTCGAAAAAACTCGCCGCCGAGCCGGCCACATCCCGAAAAGAAAGCAATTGGGAGGCGATCAGGGCGCATCCGGCAACCATGGCCTCCACCAGCACGATTCCAAAGCTCTCACCGCCCAGATTGGGGGCCACGCAGATCTCCGCAGACTGCAGGGTGCGTCTTTTGACCTCCTCGCTGACCCGGCCCATAAAGACCACCCCCTCCGGTGGGTCGGGACGAGCCGCGCCCATCACCACCAGCCGGGCGTGGGGATGACGACGCCTGATCTCAGGCCAAGCCTGAAGCAGCACGTTCAAACCCTTGCGAGGTTCGTCCCGGCCCACAAACACCACCCGTCCACTCTGGCGCTCCACCTGGTCGGCAAGGTCGGCGGTGTCCACCCCGTTGGGAACGATCCGCTCCGGCCCCCAGGACGTCGGCAGGGCGCCGGCCGCCTGTCGGCTCACCGCGGTGACCACCCTTCCCGGTCTGGTCAGCGACCGCAACCGGGGGCCCGATCCCGCATACACTTTCCTGACCCAGGCCGGCGGGTCGGCATGGAAGGTGGCCACACCGGGACCCGGTGAGCGCAGCGCGGCCCATCCCACCCTGGGCATCAGCGGTTCGTGGATATGGGTCACGTCCGCCCAGGCTATGGTGGGGGCCATGGCGGCGGCCACCCCCGCCGACAGGGTGATCGGCGCCACCGACCGGTTGGTCCTGACCCGAGTCACCCGGCCCACCGCCGCGCCGGTATCCCCCTCCCCCAGCACCGGGGCCACCATCCGGACCTCATCGCCCCGATGTCGAAGCCAATCGGCCAGCCCGCGCACCTGGGCTTGCACGCCACCGTCCCGGGTAAGGTCGTAGGGCGAGACCAGGCAAACCCTCATCAGTTTCGAGTCAAACCCGATCGGAAGGCCAGTTGGGCTGCAGGAGATGCCACTGTTCGGGGGATGCCCGAATCAGTTCCTCGAAGGCCTCTGCCATGAGTTGCGCGCCTTTGCCAAGCCTTTCTGACAGTCTTCCCTCCCGAGGGATGGCCAGAGGCGGATTCATCACCACCCGGTAGCGACTTTTTTTCTCGCCGTACACGGCCACCGGGAAAACCGGACGCCCGGAGCGGATTCCCAGCAACAGCGGGCCGGCCGGCAAGGTGGTCTCCTCCCCGAAAAACCGCACCGGCACACCCCGTCCGCTCAGATCCCGATCGGACGGCAGGCACACCGCGGTCCGGGTAGACAGCTTCTTCTCCAGTTTTTTCAGAAGGCCCCGGCGGGCAAACACGACCTTGATGCCGGACAGCGCCCTGACCCGGGAAAACCAATCCCTGATGTGGGAGTTGGCCAGGTTCTCGGCAACGGCCACCACCTCCAGATCCATGTCCCACACTGCCACTCCGGCCATCTCCCAATTGCCCAGATGGGGCAGGACCACCACCACCCCCTGTCCGTCTTCGATGGCCTCCCGCAACTGCTCCACCCCCTCCAGATCGAATCGGTCGGCCACCCGGCTGACATTGCGCGGGCCTGCCCACAAGGACTCTCCCCAGTAGCGACCATAACTGGCAAATATTTTCCTCACCGCCCGCGATCGACTTCCCATCACAATATCCAACCCGGTGCGATGCGCATGCCTTCCGGCCATCCGCCGCCGACCCGCCAGAAACCAGGAGGCGACCACCCCGGCGATCCCCCCCAATCGCTGCACCACCCACAGTGGCCAGATACCCATGAAACCCGACGCGGCCCTCACCCCCCAGTAGGCCAGGCGGGGTCTCACCGCTTCAGTTCTCGGTAGGCCACCAGAAACCGGTGCAGAGCAGAGATCCAACACAAGCCGGCCATCACCCACAACATGGGCTCCACCCACCCGGTCAAAAGGCCCAGAGCGAAAAGAATCACCCGCTCGGCCCGCCCGATGAAACCTCCGGTGCCCTTCAGTCCCTCCGCCTCCGCCCGGGCGCGCAGATAGGGGATTATCAGGGCGCCGCTGACCGACAAAACGATCAACATCAGCACCCGCGGCTCCCCGGCCCGGGCTACCGCCAATCCGGAAAAGCAGGCCACTTCGCCCAGTCGGTCCACCGAGGCGTCCAGAAAGGCCCCCCGTTTGGTCACCCGGTTCGCCGCCCGGGCCAGGGTGCCGTCCAACCCGTCGATCGCCGACCCCAGCAGGGCGATCAGCGAACCGGTGACCAGATATTCCAGCGAAATGATCACCGCCCCCAAAAAGGTCACTCCCAACCCGAAGAAGGTAAGAGCGGAAGGACTGATTCCCAAACGGTGCAGACCACGGCCAATCGGGTCCAGCACTCTTCTCAGATGAGGACGCACCCAGATGTCGATCACGGCCCTATCACGCTAACAATTCGGGGAAGCCACCGAGAGAACCGGCGGCGCCGAGGCCGTCTGTCATGGTCATGCCATTGAATTTAGGCCGGCTCGATCCTTACCAAGTCCGAAGATGGATGACAAACGCGATTCCGCTATCCTGAGTTGACCGCTAACCGTAGAGGAGATTCGTTTGTCACCTGATTCGATTCGCACAGTCGCTCTGATCGGCCACGGAGGAAGTGGTAAGACTTCCCTGGCGGAAGCTCTTCTCTACTGCGCGGGCGTCACCACCCGGTTGGGTTCGGTGGATCAAGGCACCACCCTGTTGGACCACGAACCGGAGGAGGAGGAGCGAAAGCTCTCCCTGAACCTCTCGGTGGCGTCCCTTCATTGGGACGGGTGCAAGATCAACCTGATTGACACCCCCGGATACGCCGACTTCTCAGGCGATGCCCGATCGGCCATCCGAGTGGCGGATCTGGCGCTGTTCGTGGTCTCGGGAGTGGACGGCGTGGAAGTGCAGACCGAATTGATGTGGAAGGTTGCCGCCGAGGAAGGCACCCCCCGAGCGGTGTTCATCACCAAATTGGACCGGGATCGATCGTCGTTCAACCGGACTCTGGCTGAACTTCGCGAGACTTTCGGCACCCGCATCGCACCTTTGGTGATCAACGTGGGAGAGGAGTCGCAACTGAGAGGCGTGGCCCGCGTCAGTTCCGGTCAGGCGACCCTGTATGAGTCGGACAACCCCCGGGGAACCAACGCCGCCCGGATACCGGACGAAGTGGCCTCGGTTCTCGAGGAAGCCCACACCGCTTTGGTGGAGTCGGTGGTGGAGACCGACGACGAACTGATGGACGCCTACTTCGAGGGGGAAGAACCCAGCCAGGAAGTAATCGTCTCCGTCATCAAGGAGGCCATGCTGGCCGGAGAACTCTTCCCGGTGCTGGCCGGCTCCGCCGGCCGCCTGATCGGGATGGATGTCCTGGCTGATTTCCTCAAAATCTTCGCTCCCACCCCGCTCGATCGTCCCGCCCCTCCCCTTTCCGAGGGTGATCTGAAGATTTCGGCCGACAGCGGGGCGGTGGCCTACGTTTTCAAGACCATCGGAGACCCGTACGTGGGTCGCATCTCCATACTGCGGCTGTTCAGCGGATCTTTCCGCACGGACGATCACCTGCAGTTGGCCGGTGGCCCGACAGTGAAGGTGAGCAACCTGTTCTTTCTTCAGGGCCGCAATCCCGTGCCCACCGATCGGGTGGTCTGCGGGGACGTGGCGGCAGTGGCCAAAATCGACAAGGCAACCACCGGAGCCACGCTCCGCTCCGTCGGGGAAGGGGCCGTGGTGCTTCCTACGGAGTATCCCAAGCCGGTCATGGAATTGGCGATCTATCCCCGTTCTACCCAGGACGAAGAAAAGCTCTCCACCGCCCTGCAACGGGCAGTGGAAGAAGACCCCACCCTGGCGGTGGAACGCCGGGCAGAGACCGGGCAGACCATTCTGGCCGGACTGGGAGACGTGCATCTGGATGTCACTTTGGCCCGCATCAAGCGCAAATTCGGGGTGGAAGTGGATACCTCCCTTCCGAAGATTCCTTACCGGGAAACCATCACCGGCCGAGCCGCGACCGAAGGCAAACACAAGAAACAAACCGGGGGACGCGGGCAGTTCGGCGTGGCATTCGTGCGTTTCGCCCCCAAACCGCAGGGCGAGGGATATGAGTTTATCGACTCCATCAAGGGAGGGTCCATTCCCCGCCAGTACATACCGGCGGTGGACAAGGGGATCCGGGAAGCCTTCGCCCGGGGGATTCTCGCCGGTTTCCCGGTGATCGATGTCTCAGCAGAGGTGTACGACGGCAAATATCACTCGGTCGATTCAGACGAACTGTCGTTCCGCATGGCCGGGATCTCCGCAGTGCGGGCGGCCGCCCCCGATCTGAAGGCGGTGCTGCTGGAACCGATCAGTCGCCTCTTGGTGAAAGTGCCCGAGGAATACACCGGGGACATCATGGGGGACATAAACGCCAAGCGCGGACGAGTGAACGGCATGGATACCGATGGATCGCTGCGGGTGATCACCGCCGAAGTGCCCATGGCCGAGATCCAGCGCTATGCGGTCGATCTGCGCTCCATGACCAGCGGTCGAGGCACCTTCGAAGTGGCTTACGACCACTACGCGGAAACACCGCATCAGGAAGCGCAGAAAGTGATCAAGGCGTCCCGGCAGGAAGAGGGGTAGCCGGTGAGCGACCACGCCCGGATCATTCACCAGAATCGGCAACTGGAGCTTCCCCTGGTGGCGCCGACCGTGGGGGATTGGGGGATCGACATCTCCCGGCTGAGGGCCGAATTGGGTCTGATCACGGTGGACCGGGGATTCGGCAACACCTCCCAGAACCCCAGTTCCGTCAGCTTCGTCAATGGTGAGGAAGGCACCTTGAGCTACCGTGGCTATCCGATCGAGGAACTGGCGGGCCGGGCGAGTTTTCTGGAGGTCGCCTGGCTGCTTCTCTATGAGAATCTTCCATCCGCATCCCAACTCGACTCCTTCGAGGAGGAGATCGGCGCTTTCTGCGATGTGGCCGACTACCTGGAGACTTTCTTGGACGCTTTCCCGGCGCAGGGCGACCCCATGAGCACCCTGGCCGCCGGAGTGCTTACCATGGTGGGCCGCCATCCGGAAGCGTCCCAAATCAGCCGACCGGAGATGCGGGAAAGGGCGACCCGCATTCTCCTGGCCGAGGTACCGATTCTGGCCGGCCTCATCAACCGCCGTTGTCTGGGATTGGGACCCATTTCGATCAGGGGAGACCTTCCCTACATCGCTCGTTTTTACCACACCGCCATGGCCGAGTCGGAGTCATCGCCCACACCCGACTCGCAAACGCTGGAGGTGCTGGAGGTGCTCGAGCTTCTTCACAGCGACCACGGCCAGAACTGCTCCTCCTCGGCGGTGCAAATGATCGGATCGGGCCGGGCCAGTATCTTCGCTTCCATCTCGGCGGGCATCAACGCGCTGTCCGGACCTCTTCACGGGGGCGCCAACCAGCGGGTATTGGAGATGCTGGAACAAATACAGTCCGAAGGGGGCGATGTGGGGCTGGCGTTACGACGAGCCAAGGACCGCTCCGATCCCTTCCGGCTGATGGGCTTCGGTCATCGAGTGTACCGAAACTACGATCCTCGGGCGAGGATCATCAAGAAGGTCGCATCAGAGGTGCTCGCCAACCTGGGCGCCGACGATCCCCTGCTGCAACTGGCCAAGGAACTGGAAGCGGCCGCCCTGGCGGACGAATATTTCGCGAACCGGAAGCTCTATCCCAACGTGGACTTCTACTCGGGCTTCCTCTACCGGGCTCTGGGATTTCCCACCGAGATGTTCACCGTGCTCTTTGCGA
Organism: Acidimicrobiia bacterium; assembly: GCA_963665765.1. Classification (GTDB taxonomy): domain Bacteria; phylum Actinomycetota; class Acidimicrobiia; order Spongiisociales; family ZC4RG35; genus Bin76. The sequence goes on along the minus strand of OY762464.1, from coordinate 2,862,678 downwards.
TCGGACGACTGCCCGGGTGGCTGTCGCACTGGCGGGAAATGGCCTCCGATCCCAGGAGTCGCATTTTCCGTCCCCGCCAGGTCTATGTGGGGCAGACCGAACGCCGGCTGGACGACCGGCCCTGACCCCCGCTCCTCAGAGCCGGGGTGGTTCCAATTCTTCGGTATAGACCTCCGAGCACAAATCTCCGCTGACGGCGTCCAACTCCACCAGAGCACGGTGGCGAGGCGGGCTTTCGGACGAATAGAGAATCACCAGCCAGCGGGGCCGGGACCTTATCCCGACAAAGTTCACCGCCACCGACGCGTGGCCGACCCCGAAGGGAAGTTGGCGGGCCGCCGCGGTCAAAGCCGCCGCCTGATCGAACCGAAGCGGCCAGGACGCCCACCGGTGATAGGCCGACATTCCACCCAGGAGGGCCACCGTGATCCACAGACCCGGGGTGAAGAGAGCCAGTCCCGCCAGCAAGACGGCCGCCCCCAGGTACACCCGGGCGGCCCACCGGCGCCGCCGCGGATCGGGAAAACGGTAAGGGCCCACCGCCCCGGCATCAAGATCATCGGGAACGGCTTCGGCCAAGGCCATCTCTTGGGGAATGACTATCCCATCATGTCCCGGGGTGCTCATCGTCCTTCACTCACCCGGGGAACCATCCTGGACCCGGGAGGGAGGCCGAGCCTCGTCCGCCAGGGTCGCCACCACCTCGTCCACCGGCACCCCCCTTCTTTCTTGGCTTTCGCCCAGCCGACGCAGGCCCACCGTGACGTTTTCCATATCCTGGTCGCCCACCACCATCACCACCGGGTGCTTGGCCGTCATGGCCCGCCGTATCTTCTCCCCCAGACGTTCCGAAGAAGAGTCCACCCTAGCCCGCAAACCTGCCGCTTGAAGCTTGTTCTCCACTAGTCGGGCATAGTCCAGATGACGATCCGCCACCGGGTTGACCGTAACCTGAATCGGCGCCAGCCACAGGGGAAAGGCGCCGGCGTAGTGCTCCACCAGCACCCCGAAAAATCGCTCTATCGATCCCGCCTTGGCGCTGTGGATCATCACCGGCCTGCGGAAGACATTGTCGGCGCCGGCGTATTCCAGGCCGAAATTCTCAGGCAGGGCAAAGTCGACCTGAATGGTGGACATCTGCCACCGCCTCCCGATGGCATCCCGCACATGGACGTCTATCTTGGGTCCATAGAAGGCCCCTTCCCCCTCCGCCACCCGGTAGGGGAGCCCCCCCGTTTGCAGGGACTGCAGCAGGGCCTCCTCGGCCACTTCCCACAGAAGAGGATCGCCCACGAACTTTTCCGGGCGGGTGGAGAGGTCGGCTTCGAACTCCGAGAAACCGAAATCCTGCAGCCAACTCAAAACGAATAGCAGGTGCATACCCAACTCGGCAGGCAACTGCTGGCGCGTGCAAAAGGTATGCGAGTCGTCCTGGGTGAAACCGCGAGCTCGCAAGGCACCATGGATCACTCCCGAACGTTCATAACGATAAACCGCTCCCAACTCCGAAAGGCGAATCGGAAGATCCCGGTAGGAACGACCCCGGCTCCGATAAACAAGCACGTGAAACGGACAGTTCATCGGCTTCACCAGATATTCGTCGCCGCCGTCAAGCACCATGGTCGGATACATGTTCTCCGAATAGAAATCGAGATGGCCCGAGGTTTCCCAGAGTTGACTGCGAGCCAGATGGGGGGAGTAAACAAACTCAAACCCGAAGCGCTGATGAAGTCGGCGGCTATGGTCTTCGATCAGCTTTCTGACCATGCCCCCGTTGGGGTGCCAGACCATCAGTCCCGCCCCCAAATGTCGAGGAAAGGAAAACAGATCTAGGGCCGGACCGAGCCGGCGGTGATCACGCCGCTCGGCTTCTTCCAGCCGGTGGAGATAATCCTTTAGAGCCTGGGGAGATTCCCAGGCCGTCCCGTAGATTCTCTGCAGCTGCGGGTTGTGTTCGTCCCCTCTCCAATAGGCCCCCGAAGTTCGTAGCAGTTTGACCGCTTTCAGCCGCCCGGTGGAGGGCACGTGGGGACCTCGACACAAATCGACAAACCCATGGTTGGAATAGACCGTGACCTCCTCTCCCTCCGCCACCTCCGACGGGTCCACCGACTCGATTATCTCCAATTTGAAAGGATGTGATTCGAACATTTCCCGCGCTTGGGACCGACTAATCGATCTTCGCGCGAAAGGCTGGTCGGCGGCGATCAACTCGGCCATCTTCTCCTCCACCCGGGACAGATCATCGGGGGAGAAAGGTTGGTCGATTCCGAAGTCATAATAGAAACCGTCCTCGATGGCCGGCCCGATGGCGAATGTGGATCCCGGGAACAGGTCCAGCACGGCCTGGGCAAGCACGTGAGCGGCCGAATGTCGCAGGACCTCCCGACCTTCCTCCGTCCGGTCGGTGATTACCCGCAGTTTCCCCGATCCGGGAAGCGGGCGGGTGAGATCCAACAACTCTCCATCCAGTTCCACCGCCACCGCCGCCCGGGCCAACCCCGGCCCGATCCCGAGGGCCAATTCCTGCCCGGTGAGACCGTACTCACCCGAACGCCGGCTGCCGTCAGGTAATTCCCATTGAAGCATCATGTCTCGCTCCTCGTCTCAGGAGCAAGGGTACCCGCTCGCATCGGTGGAGTATTTCCCTTTTGGAAACAGCAATAAGGACCGATCCGTGTGGTGATGTCGAAAACCCATCGACCGATACATCCGGAGAGCAGGTGAGTTGGCGGCATCCACATAGAGGACACAAGCTCGGGCATGCTGATGGGTGTACATGTAACCGATGCCCTCCAATAACAACGCCCTGCCCAGACCCATTCCCTGATAGTCGGGCAACACCCCGATCACATATATTTCCCCCGCACGGGGCGAGGGCGTCTTGGTCCAACAAAACCCGGCCAGCACTTCCCCATCCCAGGCCATGCGGAACCCCTCGGAGGAGAACCAGGGACGGCGCCGGCGACGATCCAGGTCGGCCAGTTCCCAGTTCCCATTCTCGGGATGGCCGAAAAACACCTGATTGTTCCCTTCCAACCACTTCCTATCGTCGATGCCTTCCTGAAAGCCCCGAATCCGGATGCCGGGAGGGATTCGAGGGGCATCCGTCAGCGGAAGAGGCGCCCGCATATGAAACAGTTCTCGCTCCGACCGGAAACCGGACCTCTCCGCAGCTTGCAGCACCTCGGGAACATATCCCCACAGGCGGATACCCTCTCCCCCCCTGGCTATAACCGCCCTGGTTGCCTCCTTCAATAAAGCGTCCAACACCGATGGGCGGCGATGGTCGGGATGAACCACGGTCTCGAGTGTCCACAGCCCTCCCTTTTCTTCTTCCACCAACGGCAGATAGGCAAATATCCCGTGATCATCGGCAGCCACCAGTCCGCAAGAGGCGCTCTGGGCCTCGGTGCGCGGATCCACCAGATCAAAAACCTTTCGCTCTCCGAGAGCCGGATGGAGGTCATGCTCCTCAATGTCGGAAATCAACCGCTCCAACGCCACCGAGTCGTTGGATAAATCGATGCTGCGCAGGTTCATTTCGTCACCACCCCGCCCGGAACGACCGACCGGACAGACCCCCGAGCGCCGCTCTTGCCGTTGGCTGAACGAGCATGGAAAGTGGGCGCTACTGGGATCGAACCAGTGACCTCTGCCGTGTGAAGGCAGCGCTCTCCCGCTGAGCTAAGCGCCCTGCTCAAAGTAGATCTTAAGCTGAGCGTTGTTCCTCTAGGAACGAGTTCGGGCAATACCGCTTCTGGTCAACAAGGCGGCCGGTACACCCATCTCCCGCCACGCCTTGTATGAAATACTCCTCCGGGCGGAATAGGACTTGGCAACTTCGGCGAACGATGCTTCCAGAGTTGCCATGTCGACAGGAGCTTTCTCTTCGGCGAGACGTCGCTTGGCATTGATACGTCTCTGGACAAGGTTGAGTCTTGCGATCTGATCCGACTCGGACTGCAATTGCGCTTCCACTGCCATCAATTCTTCTTGGGGAGACTTGCGAACCCGCCGGCGATCTTTGGAAGACTGCAGTCCCTCCAAATAGGCGCGAACTGCCCTGGTTTCCGCCCGGGCGGCGGCCCGGGCCGCTCGCACTTCCGGAGAAAGATTTCTTCGTTTATCCATATCCACTTCCTTCCATTGGAGAAACGGTAGAGAGCTTACCAGCCTATGTGAAATCCATTCAAATATTCGGACTGCGATCCAATAAGCAGTAATGGAGGCGGCCTGCCCCATCTTATTGAAATGGCGATCCTGCCCCCCGAATAACTGTTCATTCCTCTTGGCGCCTCCAACATTGTATCCCTTGGTCACGCCCACCGAACAGATAAGCATCGGGCCTATTCGGGAGATCCCGAACCGGGGCGCCCACCCCCCAGTCGTATTTTTGAGCTTTCGGAGACAGTGCCCCGACCGCTCGACCAGTGGATCGAAAAGGGTGGGCCCTAGTGGAATTGAACCACTGACCTCTTCCGTGTCAAGGAAGCGCTCTTCCTCTGAGCTAAGGGCCCCATCGGGATTCCCCAGATCGGAGGCGACGTCCGGAATCGAACCGGAGTAACGGGTTTTGCAGACCCGTGCCTAATCCACTCGGCCACGTCGCCACGCGCTCTCACTTCCCGCCTGGGAGAAGAACGAGCGGAAGACGGGGCTCGAACCCGCGACCTCAACCTTGGCAAGGTTGCGCTCTACCAGCTGAGCTACTTCCGCGGCTCCCGCTCATTATAACCTGTTATTACCGTCCGGTAGACCCGAATCCCGCCTCGCCTCGTTCGGTTTCATCCAGACGGTCAACCTCCACCAGGCACACCGCAGGCGCCGCCACCACCATCAGTTGGGCTATGCGGTCGCCCCGACTGAACCTGACTGTCTCCCTCGAGAGGTTGACCAGTATCACCGCCACCTCACCGCGATATCCCGAATCTATCAAACCCGGACTGTTGACCACTCCAATCCCCAGCCGGTCGGCAAGACCGCTGCGGGGCAACACCAGGCCTGCATATCCCTGGGGAATGGCCACCGCCCAACCGGTTGGCACCTTTTTGCGCTCCCCAGGAGGCAAATCCACATCCACTGCCGTGGGGAGATCGAAGGCAGCATCGCCCGCATATCCAAAATTGGGCAATACCCCTGCGCGGTTCAGGCGGCGGACGCTAACATTGAGTTTCTGCATAGTGGGTGTCGGGCGGACAACCATACGAAATAGGTGCGCTTGTCCAACCCAGAATATACCTCCCGGCGGCCAAAGCCGCGTGGAAGGCATCTTATGCCCAGCAAATCGCGACATCCCTCGCTACGTCGTCGGTCCTACATCCCGCAAAACTCCTCCGGCCCTCGACTGCCTGTCCCGGATAGACACCGAGCCGATCCACCCGAGGGCCCCCTCGATTCCGAGCCGGCCCCCCCTCCCACCTTCTCGCCCGATCCTCCGGTCTTGCCACAGCATCCGGCATGGGGAGAGAACGGCAACGGAACCGGCGCCGAGGTAACCGCCCACCCCTCTTGGTCGACCCCCACCCGTTTGGAGACCCCTCATCGTCCCCAGGGATTCCAAGACGGCGAGGATCCCGTAAACCATATGCGGCAAGCATCCGACAGCGGACCTCCCCCCTCCCCTCTGCGAACAAGCTCCCCCCATTCCCTCCGGCAGATAACCGTCCACCGGTCCCGGTCCGGTATGTGGACCACCCTGGCGTTGGTAACGCTCGCCGCCGCCCTCACCGTTGCCCTGCTGACCCTGGTGGGAAACTCGGAACAGAATGGCGCCGAGGCTCGCTCCGCGGTGCTGGCCGCCGCCACAGTCGCGGCCGGCGCGGTAAACGACAGCACCTCGGTTCTCGAATCTCTGCGCTCGGAAAGCTCTTTCACCCCGGAACTGGTCGCCTCCATTTCCTCCTTGGGTGATGCCTCTCGCCACCTGGTGGAATCTGTCACAGCTCTGTCCACCGACGACCCGACCCTGGCCGAACTTCGTATGCTGGCCACCGGACTGGCCGGCCGGGTATCGCGTCTGGGGGAAACATTCGGCGCCGCCCTCTCCTATCGAGGACAAGTGGAACCACATCTGTCGTTCCCCTCATTGAACGATCCCCAGAACATCTCCAATCTGTCAGACAACACGACTCTGCTGACGGAATGGCAGTTCCGACTCGAGCAAGCCGCATCCACCCGGCCGAACCAGCCTCGGCTCTCGCAGAACCAGGAAGCACTCGGAGCGATGCTGCCCTACATCGAGGTCCATAGCCAGGCTTATGCTGACGCGGTCGGCAACGGCCAGTCGGAGCAGGCCGCCGCCGCCCTTTCGCAAATCACCTCTCTGCTGTCGGCGCTCCGCCAGGATTTCGTCCGGGCCTACGACGAGATCGCCGAGATCGCCCAAGCCGAAATCCAGTCCCTGACTGCCGATCTTCAAGTGCTGTCGAAAGGAATCCGAAGCACCTGACCAGGTCGGAGCTCCTTGGAGTGCAAACCGTTGAAGGAAGCCAGTTCTCTGACCACGATCCGCAGGTCAGCGCTCTCGGGCGAAAATCGATCGGCGATTTCCCACAATGTGTCACCGGGGCGGACCACCACGGTTTTCGCTTCCGGGGACCCCGAGGAGCTCACCGCTTCCTCTTGAAACAGCAAGAGCAGGGCGCCGACGACCACAACCAACAGGAGACCCAGGAATAGTGCTCGCAGGCTTGTTTGAGCTGGTGTCGAACGCATGTTCGGTATCCTATAGAACATATGTTCGAGTTTCCAAATCGAACATACGTTTGGAATAGGTCGGTGGTCCCCGGTAGGGTTCTAAGCATGACTCGACTAACCGACCGGCAGCGCCAGATTCTGGACCTCATCAAAGATCGCATCGCCACCCGGGGGTACCCGCCCACTGTTCGCGAGATCGGAGACGCGGTGGGTTTGGCCTCGCCATCTTCTGTACATGCCCAAATCTCCACGCTGGTCCGGACCGGAAGGCTTCGTAGGGATCCCTCCAAACCCCGCGCTCTGGTGGTGGTGGAAGGGAAGGGCGTAAAGCGTCGGCCCACCGCCGGTCGGCCGCCGTCCGATCAAGATGTGGGCCGACCGGTAGCCCTGCTGGGAACCATCGCCGCCGGCAACCCCATCCCGGCCGACCAGCATGTCGAGGAGACGATGACTCTCCCCACCCGGTTGGTGGGAGAAGGGGAACTGTTCATGCTGGAGGTGAAGGGAGAGTCTATGACCGGCGCCGGGATCCTTCCGGGTGATCTGGTGGTGGTGAGACGCCAGCCCAGGGTGGAAAACGGCGAGATCGCCGCGGTGCTGGTGGATGAGACCGAAGCCACGGTCAAACGGGTGCGCATCCTGCCGGACGGAGGGGTCGAACTGCGGTCCGAGAATCCCGACTTCCCATCGTTGCTCCCCAACCATCCCCGCATCCTGGGCAAAGTGGTGACGGTGGTACGCACGCTGAGATAAAAGGCCCCGGAGCACCGGGATGGGGTGGGGTTCTTTCGCCTAGTTGTACTTCGTATGGATGTGGTTGACAAGATTCTTGCTTGGTTCAGGTGTTGGGGGTAAGCGGTAGCGGAATATCAGCGGATGTGGAGGGCGCCTGGGTTCGGCTGTCCTACCCCGGGCTGATCGGATGGGCGGGTGATACCACCGCCACCCTGCCAGACCTGTCGGCCGGTTGGGATCCTCTTATTCCGGGGGTCGTTGGCACAGCATCCATCAGTAAGGCAGAAAAAGTCTGTTAGGGAACCGAATCGCTCCGACCGAATCTGATGGTGGGAGAATTGGCGCCTAGCCGGGAGGAGGGGTTAGTTCCACCGGAGCGTGGCAGCCCGCCGACCGTTTGGCCGCGTCCACCATGGCTTGAGCGTGACGGGCTTGCTCAAGGGTCGTCTCGGGAGGCTCCCCGGCCCTGACCGAACGTATGAAGTGGTCCAGCGAGGCTGCCAGGTCACCTCCCACCCTGCCCAGCACAATCGGCCAGTGGGTGAGATCAGGCATCGAAAAGCGTTCGGCGCCCACCACCGAAAGTCCGTGATTTGATCCGTCGATGAACATCCCGCCCCCGGTGCCCACCACCTGGAAGGACGCCTCCAAGGGCGCCGGGACCGAGGTGGGCATCACCCAGCTGGTTTCCAATGCCCCTATCGCCCCGTTTGCGAATCGCACCATCACCATGGCCGAATCGTCATGCCCGTAGGGAGCGAGACGACGGGAGATGGTCTCGGCATACACCCGGACAACCGGCGCATCCGCCACCCAGGCCATGGCGTCCAGATCGTGAATGCCGGTGGAGATCAACAGGTCCGTCCACACTCCATAGAGGTCGGCGCCCAGACTGGACCCCCGACGCCGGGTGAAGATGGTGTGGATATCTCCCAGTTGACCGGAGGAGGCGGCCGCCTTGGCTTCCGAGTAACGAGGGTCGAACCGGAGAATGAAATTGACCATGGTCAGCACGCCGGTCTCCCGCAGGTCGGTCACCAGTCGGTCCGCCTCGGCCAAGCTGGGCGCCAGGGGCTTCTCCAAGAGCAGGTGCTTGCCCGCCCTGGCCAAGGGCATGGCCGTCTCGTAGCGGACCTGCTCGGGAACCGAGACGGAAGCGGCCTCGAAATCATCGGCGGCCAACAGGTCCGACACGCTGGTGAACCAAGGGACGGCCAGCGGGTCCGCCACCGCTTGCGCCGTTTCCGGGTTGGCGTCCACTATCCCCACCAATTCGGAGAGGGGATGCTCGACATAGATGCGGGCATGGAGCGAACCGATCGCTCCGACGCCCACCACCGCGGTCCGCAGGGGCGTCACCGGTAACTCTTCGGGGGCATAAATGCCCGGTCGTGTCCTGGCATCACCGTGGTCGGCCGATGAGCCTGCAACCGGTCCAAGCTGGAGTGCAGACCCTTCAACTGATCAGCGGTGTACCAGTGGGAGAACGTCCGGTCCGAGTATTCCCGACGGGTCATCACCGTGTCCCCCGCCACCATCACCCGCTCGCCCTGCTCGTTTTCGGCCATCACACTGATATGTCCCGGGGTATGACCCGGCGTGGAAATGGCCACCACCCCCGGCATCAACTCCAACTCCTGGCCTCTTCCCACCTCGATCAGGGAACCCATCACCGAAAGGCGAGCCTCGGTCTCGGCCGTTCCGTACAACTCCTCGCAGAAATCCGCCTCACCCTCCCCCAGAACCAGGTCGGCGCCGGGAAGGCGGAAGGCACTACCCATGTGATCGTGATGGCAATGCGTACACACCACCAGATCGATATCGGCCGGAGTCAGGCCAAAGCGTTTCAATCCGATGGCCAGCTGCCCGTAGAACCCGGTGTGATGATTGCCGGGATCCACCACGATGTTCTTTTTCCCTCTGATCAGCACCGTGGTGGACACCGGCAAAAAACCCAGATTGGAGTCGAACAGTGCATCCGTCTTCGGATCTATCCCCATCATCAACTCCATGCGGTCCAAGGTCGCCTCCGTGTCGGACGCGAAGAAGTAAACCACCTCGTCCTGCAACAGGCTGAACCTCAGCACCACCGGCTGGATAACGACATCTATCTGATTGGCCATCAGTCATCTCCTCTCAGTCTTGCCACCCGAAAAACCCGGGGTTCAACGGTTTCGCACTCCGCCGGCTCATCATCTCTCTATCCCGGCGGTGATCACTTCGCTGATGTTGCGCTGGAAAAAGGCGGTAATGAGGATCACCGGCAGGGCGGTGATCACAGTGGCCGCCGCCAGTTGCCCGATGGCGATATCCATGGTCGATCGGAACAATCCCAATGTCACGGTCAGTATGGAGAGATTGCTGGTGAACAGCAACGGAGTGAGAAACTCCACCCAGGCCAGAATAAAGCCGAGCAGCAATCCGGCAAAGATCCCCGGGCGAAGCAGCGGGATAACGATCCGAAACATCAACTGCCGCAGGCCCGCGCCGTCTATCCGGGCCATCTCCTCCACCTCCACCGGTATCGACCGCACAAATGACCCCATCACCCACACCATGAAAGGCAGGGTAAACGCCACATAGGGCAACACCAATCCGATGTGGGTGTCGTACAGGCCCAGTTGCACCACCGCGATAAACAGTGGGATGACGAATAGCAGGGTGGGGAGAATGTAGATGGCCGCCAGCCCGGCGAGGATTATTTTTCTTCCCGGCACTGCCATCCGGTGCAACGCGTAAGCGGCCGGGATAGCAATCGCCACGGTCAGGAAAGCGGTGGCCAACGCCACTATCAGGCTATTGATCATCGCCTCCGCCACCGGTATTCCGGAAGCTTCATCGAAAATCTGCCGGTAGTGCTCGGTTTCCAGGTAAGTGGGCACGAACGCCACGTTGCGAGAACGGATGTCAGGCTCGGTTTGAACGCTGGTCAGGATGATTCCATAGAGAGGAAAGGCCATCACCACCAGCACCAGGGTCGCCGCCCCGTAGGTGATGATCTGCTTCAACCGACGGCCGATCGAGCCTCGGGCTGGTCGAGCCATCTCCTACACTCCCGCCAGCCGCCGGGAACGAGCCAGCATCCACCCCAGGCCGGCGATCGCCACCACGGTGAGGGCTGCCAACAGATAGGCGGTGGCGGCCGCATTACCGAAGTCGAACTGCTCGAATCCCTGCCGGTAGGTGAGGAAATTGAGGGTGGTGGTGCCCCGGCTCGGACCGCCGCGGGTCAGCACGAAGATGGTGTCGAACACCTTCATGGCCCAGACGAACAGAAAAATCACCACCGGGACCACCACCGGCAACATCAGGGGCAGGGTCACATGTCGAAAGCTTCGCCAAGGGTTGGCGCCATCGATGGCCGCTGCCTCTCGCACCGTCTGGGGAACGATCTGCAACCCGGCGAGGATGAACAGGGTGGCAAAGGGAATCCATCGCCAAACTTCGGCGACCAGCACCGAATGGAGGGCAATGGTCGAACCTCCCAGCCAGATTATTCCCCCCTCGCCCCCGAACGCCCTGATCAAACCATTCAAGAACCCGAATTCGGCGTGGAACATCTGCACCCAGAGCACCCCCGAAGCCACCGGGGGGACCGCCCAAGGCAACAGCACGGTCACTCTCACCAAACCCCGACCGAGGAAAGTGCGGTTGAGGAGCAGGGCGATCAGAAACGACAGCACCACCGTTACCAGACACAGCATCACCCCGAAGTAGAAGGTGATCCAGGCTGCTTCCCAGAAGGTCGGACTGGTCAACTGGTTGATGAAGTTTTTCAGCCATACGATGCGTTCCAGGCGAAAACGGGGGGACAGATCGATCCGGGAGACACTGTAGAGCAGGGTGGACACCGCCGGGTAGGCGTAAACCCCCGCCACCAGCAACACCGCCGGGGCGACCATCGCCGCCGCGGCCAAACGACCGCGGCGGGCAATGGCGCCCGTCTGACTTTCGACCACCCGGACCTGATCGGCCATGGGGTCGTCGGCGGTTCTTACGCTTCGTCCTGCCGGCGGGCCTCCACCGTGGCAGCTGCCGCATCGTCCAAAGCTTGCTTGGGCGACTTACGCTGAGCCAACACCTCGTGGATCTCATCGGCCAAAAACTGCGTCCAGCGAGGACGATCCTCCGACCATCCCCCATCCACCGGATATTCGTAGGCCTTGGCCAAAGCCGGGTAGAAGGGAAAGGCTTCCACGATGTCGGGCTCGTTCAGAACGCCGCTGTAGATGGATCCCCATCCACCCAGCGCCACCGTCCGCTGGCCCTCTCGGGATGCGATCAGATCCAACAATCTCCAGGCTTCGTCCTTGTTCTCGGCATAGACCGGAACCCCGAAAAACTCCGATCCGTCCACCGATCCGCTGGTATCCACCGCCGGGTTGGGCGCAAAGGCGCTGTGCCCGGCAATGCCCGGAGCGGCTTCGGGAATGGCCGCCACTCCCGCCACAAACGGCCAGGAGATGAACATACCGCGGGTGCCGTCGAAAAACCCGGGGGTGGCGTCGAAAACCCATGTGTAGGTCGGGACCGCCGGATCGATGCACTGATGGACATGCATCAGGTCATGGAGCTTTTGAAGCGCCTCCACCCCGGCGGCACTGTTGAAAACCGGCTGCTGCTCTTCATCCAGGAAACTGCCTCCGTGCATTTGGAGCATCCCGCCCCATGTCCACAGCACGTGTTTGTCCGCCCAAGCATCGGTGATTCCGTAATACTGCACACCGTCCCGCTCTCCGGTCATGGCCTTGGCGTATTCGACAAAGGTGTCCCAGGAGTTGGGGGTGGAGTGCCAGTTGAGGGGCGCATCGGCATCCAGCCCGGCGTCCTCCATGAGCTTTTTGTTCCAGTGCAGCAACTGGCTGCCCATAGTCCAGGGAACGGCCCAAGTATCCCCGGCGAACTCCACCGCACCCATGCCGCGGGTCAACAGGTCCGACTCGCTCCTGACCCTTTGGTCCATGAACGGACCGGCGTTGGTCAGCCACTCCCGGTTGCTGAGTTCGGCCCCCAATTGGGCAGTGACGAACACCGCGTCCCAAGGCGAGCTCTGCGCCAGGAAGGAAGTGGTCAGCTTGGTGCGCAGATCGGGAGTGGTTACCTCCTCGATATTCGGAGCAAATCCGACATTGGCCTGATGCTGCTCCAGCAGTTGCTTGACGGGATCCATGTGAGTCCCGATCAGCACTCCCAGTTGGCCGGTGAAGTCGTCGCCTGGTTCTGCCCCCTCGTCGGTCGGATCTCCTCCACCACAAGCCGCCAACAGGCTGGAAAACCCTCCCATGGCCGCAAAAGCCAGCAGGGCGGAACTTCCTCCCAGGAACTGGCGACGGGTTACTCCGGAGTCAAATCGTTTGGGTGTCAAGGCTTCCTCCTTTTCAGAGAGTTTCTTAGGGCTTAACTTAGCCAACCATCGCCAACGGGTTCTATGAGTGAAATATTTTGGAAGGATGCTTATCCAAGAAAGGTGCGTGGAACCAATCAAGAGGCACTGATCAGAACCCTCTGCCTTCCCAATTCGGCCTTCCCGATTCGGCCAAAGCAAACGCCCTCCTCATTGCAAAAACGCCCTCCTCATTGCAAACAGGGGGAGGTTGGGGCAGCTATCCCTCCTCAGTTGATAACTATGGGAGGCAAATCAGAATCGGCAACGGCGGGCGCCAGGACCTTATTGCTCGGCGGGAGTTTGGCAGATCTCCTCGAACAGTGCCTCCATCTGCTCCAAGAACCCCTCCAGGTCTTCGGAATCCTCGGCCCCCTCGAACGCGGCATCCGGAAGCTCCTCCCATCCCTCGGGGAAACTCTGCAAGTCGAATTCGCATTCTTCCAGGAAGGCCAGCCCGGGCAGCAATTCCCCAAACGGCAACCCGAATCTTCCCAAGGCCCCGTCCGGTCCGTCGCCTTCCCAGAGATCGTCCTGCCAGGAACCGGACCCGAAAAACTCATCCAGGAAATCACCCGGGTTCCCCTCGTCATCCAGGTAGTCGGAGACCTTCGCCACCAGTTGTTCGATCTCTTCGATGAGACTTTCGACTCTTTCCCAGATTGCATCAGGAACATTATCCTCCCGGAAGGGAAAAATCTTCCGACCAAAGCCTTTCCGATCCGAAACCCTTCCCCATCGGTTCTTTGCTTCTCCCTTTCGATACTCCTCCTCCTCGGGATCGACACGGAACGAAAACGCCCCCTTCCCGCCACCGCCGTGATCATCCATCCCGCGGTCGTCATCCATCCACCGGGCCGCTCCCAAGCCGATGGCCACCCCGGCGGCAAACACCACCATCCCCATCACCAATCCTCCCCAAAACAACGGAGCACCCAGGAAACCGAACGCCCGACGCAAGCGTCCTTTCCGGGTCGGGACATCCAACTCCTCCCCCGAGACCCCACCCGGTTCTTGTGCCTGCGTCTTCTCCGACCGTTCTTCCATTTTTTCCTCTTCCGGATGCTGTTGACTTCATTCACTCCCCCACTTGCGTAAAAACGGAAAGCTTTTGCGGAGGAGCGCCCAAAGGACCTATCTCCCCATGATATCCCGCCACCGGATCAATACTGCCCGACCGAGTCCATCCCACCAGGCCGGATCGGGTCCCGGGACCGAGACCCGGTACAATCGCATTCCACGCATGAAAGACCGTGACCAGAAGAGAACTACAGGTAAGCCGATTGAGCCGTCGGCATCGATCTCTGCAGCCCCGGCGGAAAAATCCGCTTTTCCCTGGCGGGTGGCCGGCGGAGGTGGACTGGCGCTTCTGCTGATCTGGTTCGTACTCCAGAATTCCCACTCCGTGCAGGTCAACCTGTTCTGGTGGAGTGGGAACTTTCCCATGATCTTCCTGATGGCGGCCGTGTCGGTCGCCGCCATTTTGGTCTGGGAAGCCCTCGCCCTGCTACGCCGGCGGCGCCGGAAGCGAGCCCGCGCCCAACAGTGACGGAACGATTGGTGGTGATCGGCGGCGACGCCGCCGGAATGTCGGCCGCCAGCCAGGCGCGTCGCAGGCGTTCCTCCGAAGACTTGCAGATCATCGCTTTGGAACGCTCCTCCTATGTCTCCTATTCCGCTTGTGGGGAGCCCTATTACGTGGCCGGATACGTCGACCCACTCCAACGCCTGGTGGTTCGCACTCCGCAGCAGTTCCAGGCCCGGGATATCGAGGTGCGTATCCGTCATGAGGCAACGGAGATCGACTTGGACAAGCGACGAGTGACGGCGCGGGACATTGAGGAGGGCAACACCTACCAACTGGACTTTGACCAACTGATGATGGCCACCGGGGCAAGCGCCATCCGCCCTCCCATCGACGGGATCCACCTGCGGGGCGTCTCGGAATTGCGCACCCTGGACGACGCCGCCCGGCTCCGCCGGCGAGCTGACGCTCAGAAAGGTTCGGTGGTGGTAATCGGCGGTGGGTATATCGGGCTGGAAACCGCCGAGGCCTTTCACCATCGGGGATTCCCGGTGGTGGTGCTCACCTCGGGACCGGCGGTCCTGGATCGCACCCTTGACCCCGATCTCGGGCGGAAAGCGGTCGAAGCGATGGAGAACATGGGGATCAGGGTGATCACCGGCACTCGGGTGAAGTGCATCAACGGGACAACCCGGGTGGAAAGCGTGGGATGCGATGACGAAACCCTCCCGGCCGACTTGGTGGTGCTGGGACTGGGGTCCCGTCCCGAGACCGCACTGGCTCTGGGGGCCGGGATACCGGTCGGGGAGACAGGCGCCATCGCAGTGGACCGGAGGCAACGCACCGAGATCGACGGCGTTTGGTCGGCAGGTGACTGTTCGGAAGCCCTCCATCGGGTTACCGGCCGACCGGTCAATTATCACCTGGGAACCATCGCCAACAAGACCGGACGGGTGGCCGGCATCAACATCGGCGGGGAGCAGGCCGAGTTTCCGGGGGTGCTGGGCACCGCCATCACCAAAGTATGTGACCTGGAGATCTCTTCCACCGGATTGACCAGCGCCGCCGCTCAACAAGCGGGATACCGGATCGTGATCGGAGACGCCCAGGGCGCCACTGCGGCCGGTTACTGGCCGACCGCCGCCCCCATGAGCATCCGGGTCATTGCCGAAGCGACCACCAACCGGATTCTGGGAGCGCAGATCGTGGGAGGCCCGGGCGCCGGAAAGAAAATCGACGTGTTCGCCACTGCCATCTGGAACGGAATGACCGCCCATGATCTTGCCTGGACCGATCTGGCCTATGCTCCTCCGTTTTCCGGAGTGTGGGACTTGATACACATCGCCGCCCGGCGCACAACTTTCTAACCTCCTGGTTATGAATCGCATATCAAATCGGATCGGCAACATCGCCCCTTCGGCAACCATGGCTGTTTCCGCCAAAGCCAAGCAAATGCAGGCGGCGGGGGAGGACGTAATTAGTTTTGGGCCGGGAGAACCGGATTTTCCTTCCCCCGCCCATGTGGTGGAGGCGGCGGCCGCCGCCTGCCGGGATGCGCAAAACCATCGTTACAGCCCCACCTCCGGACTGGGAGAACTGAGAGAGGCGGTGGCAGACGTCACCGCCCGGAACTCCCAAGTTGGGGTGGCGCCGTCGCAGGTGCTCATCACCAACGGGGGCAAGTATGCGGTCTTTGCAGCCTGCGCCGCCCTACTCGACCCGGGAGACGAGGTGATCGTCCCCGCCCCCTACTGGGTCTCCTATCCCTGGACCATCCATCTGGCCGGAGGAGTGGCGGTGCCGGTTCTGGCTGATCAAAGCACGGGATTCCAGATAACCATCGACCAATTGGATCAGGCGGTCACCGATCGGACCAAAGCCCTGATCTTTGTTTCCCCCTCCAACCCCACCGGAGCGGTCTACAGCCCAAAAAAGGTGCGGGAGCTGGCCGCCTGGGCATCGGAAAGGGGAATCTGGGTGATCGCAGACGAGATCTATGAATATTTCGTCTACGATGACACCGAGTTCTCCTCGATCGCGGCCTCGATGGACGACCGGTGGGTGATCGTGAACGGAGTGGCCAAAGCCTACGCAATGCCGGGTTGGCGGGTGGGTTGGATGGTCGGGCCTCCGGATGTGATCAAGGCCGCCGTCGGCCTGCAATCCCACTCCACCTCCAACGTTTGCAACGTGGCCCAGAAAGCGGCTTGGGCGGCGCTCACCGGGCCGCAGCAACCGGTGGCCGATATGAAGGCCGCCTTCGACCGCCGTCGCCACGCCATGTACGAGGCCTTGTCGGCGATGGAAGGCATCGACTGCCTGGTTCCGAAAGGCGCTTTCTATGCCTTCCCCGACTGTTCGGGGCTGATGGGCCGAAGGTTGGGAGCAAGCACCGTGAGCAACACTCTCGAGTTGGCGGACGCCATCTTGGAGGAGATCAAAGTGGCGGTGGTGCCGGGAGAGGCTTTCGGGGCGCCCGGCTTCATCCGTTTCTCCTATGCCTTGGCGGACGACGACCTGGCCCGGGGAATGCAAAGGCTGGCCGACTTTCTGAGCGGATAAAGCCGGTCTTCCGCCCTGGTCGGCGGTCGGTGTTCAGCCCGCCGACCCCGCTCCGAGATGCAGGCCCATACGCCCATATCGTGAAAGCCCGCGGGCGGTTATCCACCGCCCGGACGCCGGGATTTCGCCGGAGGCCGGTGGGAAATGTACCCTGGCTACAAACAGAGAGGGACTGCCATGAGCGGAATCGGCGTCAAGGCACAGATATTGGTGGAGCCCCGTGTCCTACGCCCCCGCACCTTGCCCCGGCGCACCGTCCAGGAAGGCGGATGGCTGGCGGTGGAGGCCACCAGCCTGTCGGGAATAGACGCCCAGGCCTGGGCGGGAGAAATCTCCCAACTGGCGTATCCGGTCATCCTGGGTCGGCAGATAGTGGGAAGGATCGCCGACTCCGTCAACGGAGATCTCCCCTATGAGATCGGATCCCGGGTGCTGGTGGAACCGGTCATCCGATGCCGTCGGTGCTCTTCCTGTGCAGCCAACTTGTCGTATTGCTCACGGCGTCGTCCGGTCAACTCCTATGGAATGATCCCCTCCCTAAAGCACCCCGGCCTGTGGGGAGGGATGGCCGAGACTCTCTATCTCGATCCCTGCGCTCAACTCCATCAAATCAGCGATGACATCCCGGCCGTCACCGCCACCGTCGCCCACAGCCTGGCGGACGGCTGGACATGGGCCGTTCAGGTTCCCCGACTTCGCCCCGGAGACACCGTTCTGATTCTGGGACCCGGGCCACGGGGATTGGCCTGCTTGCTGGCCGCCAAGAGCGCCGGGGCCGGTTGGGTGGGCATCAGCGGATTGGAGGTGGACCACGACCGGCTGGAGATGGCCGACCTACTGGGCGCCGATCTGACGGTCAACGTCTCGGCCGCCGATCTCCAGACCTCCGTGGCGAACAGTCTCGGCCGCCGCCCCGACCTGGTGGTGGATGTGACTTCCAATGATCCGGAAGCGATCTACACCGCCTTGGAGATCGTGCGTCCGGGAGGCCGGGTGATATTGGCCTCCACCAAGGGAGGGCGCCCCATATCTTCCCTCTACTCCGATGTGATCGTTGCCAAGCAATTGCAAGTGACGGGCGTGCTGGGCCCCTCTTCGGAGGGCTACCGATGGGGAATCCAACAATTGGAGGTGGATCCTCGCCTCGACACCCTGGTGAGCCACCAGTTCCCGTTGGATGAGTCCCACCTGGCAATGGCGGCGACTTCCGGCCAATTGGGACATGAAGAGTTGATATCGGTGGCCATCAGCTTTTGACGGCCCGGGCCGGAACCGGACCGTGACCGACCCCACCCCCCCACCGGACCGGCATCCTGCCCGCTCGTCGGTGTGGGCGTGGATTGGCTATGACTTGGCCAACACCATTTTCGCCCTGGGAGTGATCGGGCTCTATCTGCCCCAATGGATCCTGGAGAAAGGACTGCCCGATTCGGCGCTGTCCCTGACCATCGCCGGCGCCGGAATAGCCGTGGCTTTCCTGGCGCCCTGGGTGGGCGCCGGCACCGACTATCACGGCAACCGGATCGGCGCCCTGGCGGTCACCACCGGGATGGCCGTCTCCGGAACTTTCCTGCTGGCGGTGGGACCAACCCTCCTCACCATGGTGGTGTTCGGGGTTTCTCTGATCGGATTCCATGTGGGATCGGCCGTGTACGACTCCCTGCTGCTTGATGTGAGCACTCCTCAAACCCGCGGTCGGGTCTCCGGATTGGGAGTGGCGATCGGATACGTGGGCTCCTTTATCGGGCTGGGCATCGGTTCCGTAGTTTTGAGTGTGGGCGGGGACTATCGGGCGGTGTTCCGTTCTCTGGCGATCGGGTTCGCGGTGTTTTCCCTCCCGGCTTTCTTCCTGATCAGACCTGTCAACCGGGCCCGGCGGACGGACGCTCCGCCTCGACTCCGCCGAATCGTCACCGATTTGATCAGATCGTGGAAAGCCACCCGCCAACACCCTCATCTGACCAGATTCCTGGTGGGAAGGTTCTGCTACACCGAGACTGTCAACACTTTGGTGGGGGGATTCTTGGCGATCTACGCCACCGAAGAAGTGGGACTCACCACCTGGGAGGTGACCGTTCTCCTGGGCGCCGCCATCGCGGCCTCGATGGTCGGGGGACTCCTGGGAGGTTGGCTCACCACCCGGCTGGGGCCGGGGGCGAGCGTGCGTTTGATCCTCAAGCTGTGGATAGTGACCATCGCCCTGGGCGTGGTCGCCGGTATGTGGGGAGTCACCGCCCTGATCTGGGTGGCGGGATTGTCGGGAGGCCTGTCACTTGGAGGGCTGGGCGCCACGGACCGGGTGCTGATGTCCGCCCTCTCTCCTCCGAATCGGCTGGGAGAATTCTATGGCCTGTACGCCACGGTGGGTCGATTCGCGGCAGTCCTGGGTCCGCTGCTGTGGGGGTTCATAGTGGATGTGCTGGGCTGGAGTCGCCACGCGGCCATGTTCAGCCTGCTGATCGTGGCGGGGGTCGCCTGGTTCATCTTGAGGGGAATCGATCCCGCCGCGACCTACGAACCCGCCTCGTCGGTGGAGGACGGTGATGGAAACACCATGGAGACCGATCCACCCAGAGATCCGTTGGGAACGTAATAGGTGACCCCCTCGTCATCCATAAGAATGGTGACTCGGGGACGGATGTCGGTTACCACGCCGCGGGCGGCCCCGCTTTTGATCGTGTCCCCGATTCGGTACTGGTCTTCGGCCAGAATGAAAAACCCCGAGATCACATCCTGCACCAATCCTCTGGCGCCCAACCCGATGGCCACCCCCGCTGCCGATCCGACCGCCAGAAACGGCCCCAGCGGCAATCCCCACACCGCGATGATCATCAAGCCCCCCGTGACCAGGAAGGCGATCAAGACGATCCTCCGAACCAATGACCACAGGGTGGCGGCCCGGACCCCGTGCTCTTCCCCGCGCTCGGCCATCTCTCGAATAACGCGTATGCAGGCTACCTGACATAGCAGCGCGCGCTTTCTACAATATAACCGAGTTATCTACCTCTTTTCCCCCTCCTCATGTCGCGAGTTGCCCGGTCACTGCTGATCGCAGTGGTCGGGGGGGCGGCGCTGATCGTCATCTCCCTGATCGGCTTCGTGCTCTGGAGCAGAGCTAACAGCCAAACCATCATCGGTTCGGTAAGCGTCTCCGGAACAGACCTGAGCGGCCTGGAGAAAACCGAGGCCGAGGCCCTTTTGGCCGCCCTGGAATCCGAACAGGCCCAAGCCGTTATCGAGATCCTGGTGGAGGACCATTCCAACAGCTTCAGCGCCGCGGAGTTCGGATATCGGATCAACACCGGGCAACTTATCGATCTGGCCCTGTGGCAGGAAAGAAGCGGAAGTTTTCTGCAGAGATGGCGGGGGTGGCTGAGAAACTTTTACTCAGAGCCCACACCCGTGGAATTTCGCCCGCAATCTTCCATTGACGAAACCCGGGTTATGGACCTTTTGGACCAATTGGACCATCAATACGGAATTCCCCCGGTGGAAGGGAAAGTGGAGTTTTTGAACGGCCGGCCGATCCCCACCTATCCCACACCGGGCTGGCGCCTGGACAGGACGGGCGCCGTGGAGCGGATCACCGCCGCCGCCGTGGGAGGAGGCGGAACGGTGCCGATGAGCTCCGTCCTGGTGGAGCCCTCGACCAGAATCGACCAGATCACCGACGCTCTGACCACGGCACAGATATGGGTATCCGCTCCGGTGGTGTTCAAAGACCCCGCAGGTGAAGCCGATCTGATCTTCACCGCTCAGGAAATAGCCGATGCAACAACTTTCGGATTCGACATAAACGCCTCGCCCACCGTATCTCTGAGGGTGGATCCCCGGCTGGTCACCCGCAAGGTGGCAGAAATCAGTGACCGGGTGGGGGATGCACCCCGGGACGCCTATTACGAGATAGACGAAAACAACCAGGTGATCATCCATCCCTCCCGGTCCGGCACGGTGATCGATGTTACCAAGACCGGAGAATTGCTGGAACAACTGGCGGCCGGAGAGACCCGCTCGGCGACCCTCCCCATCGCAGAAGGCGTCCAGGCTCAGATAACCACCGAAGAGATCGAGATGCTGGGAATCCGCCACCTCGTCTCCCAATACACCACCTATCACCCCTGTTGTGCGGCCCGAGTGTCCAACATCCAACTGTTTGCCGACAAGGTAAACGACGCCCTGGTTCCTCCCGGCGAAAGATTCAGTCTCAACCAGCATGTCGGCCGGCGAACCTTCGCAGATGGTTTTGTGGAAGCCGGCACCCTGGTGAAGGGAGAGTTGGTGGACACCGTCGGCGGAGGAGTGAGCCAGTTTGCCACCACTTTCTACAACGCGGTGTTCTGGGGGGGTTTCGAAGACATATTCCACAAGACGCACAGCTTCTATTTCCCTCGTTATCCCGTGGGGGTGGAGGCCACCATCAACTGGCCCGAGGTGGATCTGGTCTTCCGCAACGACTCCCCCGCTCACGTGCTGATCCGAACCGAGTACACGAGAACTTCCATCACCGTGAAGTTCTTCGGCGACAACGACGGACGGATCATGGTGGGAAGCTGGCAAGACGGTTGGGGCCGTTTGGAAGTGGTGGCCGAAGGCGGCCCGAACGCCCGGATGGTGTCCTCCTCCGTGTCCGGGCGCTTCAATGAGAAGGAGCCGCCCGAAACCCTGTACCGGGCCAATCCGGAGGTGGTCCTCGGCGAAGTGGAACAGGTCCAATCCTCGGCGCCGGGCTGGGATGTGAACGTTACCCGCATCATCCGGCAGGGAGAGGAAGAGACCCGGCATGCCAATCGAGTCCGCTACCTACCCCGTCGGGAGATCATCGAAGTTCATCCCTGCGTGATGTCGTTGCTGACCGACTCCGGAGCAGTGGCGCCGCCCGATCCCTCGGAAACGCCGGCTAATGACCCCCCGACCGGTCAAGACGACGTGGTGTGTCCGGGACCCGAGGACGAAGAGCCCACCGTATTGCCCGAAGGATTACACGACATCTTTCCGGAACTGATCCCCGAGGAGGAGGACCAGACCCCCATAGATGAAGAGGGCGGCGAACCGGATCCCACCACCGATGGGAGTGATGGGCAAGCCCCCATAAGTGATGGGCAAGCCCCCATAGATGAAGAGGGCGGCGAACCGGATCCCACCACCGATGAAGATGATGAGCCGCCTTCCGATACCGAGGAAAGTCCCGCCCCCTCCGAGGGGGACGGTCAGTAACCGATCTTCCCGATCTTCACCATGCCAAGAGAGTCAAGCGCCCGTCCGGGGGGGGCGCGCGGGTTTTAGTGGAAAGCTCTATCCGAGGGGGTAAAAGAGAAAAAATTCGGCAACGGATCTGCTCACACGCTCCACTTCATCTGGCGCCCACCCACCCTGGCGACGCACCACCAGCGTATTGGAGAGCGTGAAAACCCGATTGATCCGGGGATCGAGGTCCATCAGACGAGCTGCCAGTTGAGCGGGGAAGGTCTTTGCCGAGCGGGCGGGTTCGGGATCCTCGTAACCTTCTCCGTCCTGCCCTCCCAGGCTGCGATTGGTGTCGATCAATAACACATCATCGACCATTTGGGTGGAAAGAACCTCTATCTGCTGACCCAATGCCCTGCTTTCGTCATCGGGTGGGATTGTAACCGAAAGCCACGCTCCGACAGATCCACCAAAAGAGCCGGCCCCCGGATGAATCACCTTCAAACCCGGTGCCCGGATGGACGATCATCGGGCCACGGCAGCTGCTCTCAACTCTCGACCAAAGGAGTGGCGGTAGCGCTCTCCGATCGATTGGACCTTGATCAGGTTGGTGGAAGCCTTCTGGTTGGGAGGAGTTCCCGCCACCATCACCACCAACTCGTCCTTTTGGCAAATGCCCTTTCTTTCCAATAGCTTTTCCGCCGCCGCGAACATCAGATCGGTGTGATCCCGGCGCTCGAAAGGGAAGGGAGTGACCCCCCAATAGAGGGCGGCCTGCCGCTGGGCGTGGGGGACGGGAGTAAGGGCGACGATGCGAGCCCGTGGACGATATTTGGAAACGAGCCGCGCGGTGGAGCCCGACTCGGTGAACGCCACCAGGGTGTCAACCCCCAGATTGTGAGCGGCGTCGACTGCCGAACGGGCCACTGCCGACTCCGTCCCTCCCCCCGCCGTGATGTAGGGAACCCCCGAATCTCCGTCCGCTCCGAGCAATTCTTTCTCCATTTCCACACAGATTTCCGACATCACTTCCACTGCCCGAATCGGATAGGCGCCCACTGCCGTCTCCGCCGACAGCATCACCGCATCCGTCCCGGCGGCCACCGCGGTGGCCACGTCGGTCACCTCTGCCCGGGTCGGCCGGGGAGACCGGGTCATCGACTCCAGCATCTCGGTGGCGGTGATCGAAATCAGACCCGCCCGGTTGGTGCGATCCAGAATGTCGGCCTGTACGATGGGCAGGCGGGCCAGCGGAAGCTGCACCCCCAGGTCACCCCTGGCCACCATCACCCCCGCCGCCTCGGCCAAGATTTCGTCCAGGTTCCGATAAGCGACCGCCAACTCCACCTTGGCGATGACCGGAACTCCACCCGTCATCTTTTTGATCGTCCGGACATCCCGTCCGGTGCGAACAAAGGAAGCTGCCACGTAATCCACCCCCAATTCCATTCCGAACTCCAGATCGCGCCGATCCTTGTCCGTGATCGGCGGAAGCTGCAGCTCGGTATCCGGAAACGCCACTCCCTTTCCACTCCAAAGCTCCCCGCCCCAGGTCACTTCGGCCAACAGCCGATCTGAGCGACGTTCCACCACCGTCATCCGGATCATCCCATCGGACATCAACACCCGGTCCCCTTCCTGGACGTCCCCAAGCAACCCCGGATATTGAATCGGGATGACCCGACGATCTTGACGTTGTGCCGCACCTCCCGGCGCCAGGTTCACGCGATTGCCGGAGCGAAGCGACATCTTTTCTTCGGGGATCTTCCCCACCCGCAGCTTGTGCCCGGAGATGTCCTGCAGAACGGCCACCGTCTTTTGGTGATCGTCGGCGGCCTGTCTCACCCATCTCACAAAGCGTCTATGAAGCTCGTGATCCCCATGGGAAAAATTCAGTCTGGCCACATCCATTCCGGCGGACACCAGCTCGCTGATCTTCTCCGAAGAAGCCACCCCCGGCCCCAGAGTGGCCACGATTTTGGTGAATCTCTCCATCGACCGGCCCAACGCTACCGACGCCGGGCGGCAAATCCCGCATCCATTGGAAGCCCGATAGATAGGCGGTCCAAGGCGGTTGATCGCGAAAACAGCCGCTATCCCGCGAAATTCGGCTCCGCCCGTTTCCCGCCCGTTGGGTTCCCCTCCCCCGCCGCTCACCACCAGGGTCGGGACACGCTTCGCCACGGGTCGGTGGCGGGAGAAGTGTCCCGAGAAAATTTATGACCTCCGGTGCGGTCCTGACGACGTCGGGCAGGACCGGGAGGTGTTCGGACCCGTTCAATATGTGCTCGGTCTGTGACAATATCAACCCCCGGCCGCCGTCTTTTTTCGCGAACTTGCCACCCACCAACCCAACACCTACCGGCGTTGCCCGGTAGCCGCCACAAGACACGACGTTATGGTGCGAACACCTGCGCGCCGTACAACTGCTGGTTGGCCCGCCTGACCGATTCTTTTCCCTCTTGCGACCGAAGCCATGCCACAAAGTCCACCGCGGCCCCCCTCGCCGGTGAACCTTTCACCGCCATGGCCCGGTAGGGATTGGCCAACCCCACCGGATCGAGGCGAGCATCCACCAGATCGGTGACTTCCCCGGCCACCAAGAAGACACTCCGCTCCACCAGCACGAAACCCTGTCTTTGGGAAGCCACTTGGAGGGTAAGACCCATGCCCTGGCGGGTCTCGACATACCAGGGCAAACCCTGGGGATCCACCCCCGCCTCATTCCATATTCGGCGCTCTGTCTGATAGGTCCCGGAACCGTCTGCCCGGCTGACGAAGAGATGCCCTCGCCGGGCGATCAGCTCAAAAGCCCGATAAGGGGTCAGCCCTTCCATCCCCTGAGCCCAAAGAAGGGGAGCCGCCAGCATGAAACGGCTGGAAAACACCTCCGCGGCCAACTCCGCCCTTCCCTCGGAGATGAAACGCTCTTCCCGTTCAGGATCGTGGGTGATAGTCACATCCACCGATCCCGCTTCAGCCAAAGCCAGCACCCGGGCAGTGGGAGCACCCACCACACTCAACACCACCCCGGGGTGGCTTGCTTGATAGTCCGAGGCCACTGCCTGAAGCAAGCCGCCATCCACCAGGGTGGTGCCCGCCGCCACCACCACCCGGACCTCTCCCCGGGAACACCCGGCCCACCACGCCGCCGCCACCCCCACCAGCAGAGCAGCGAGCAGCCAGGAACGAGCTCTCACATCAACCGGCGGTCAGCAGCCGCACCGCCGAGGCTTTCACCGCCGCCACCACCTGGGATCCGACCCGCAGTTCCATTTCATCCATGGCCCCCGGCGTGATGACGGCCGTGACCTTCGCTCCTCCCACATCCACCCGCAACTCCACCCAACGGCCACCCCGGCTGATCTCGGCAAGGGTTCCCGGCCAACGGTTGCGCACCGAACCGGTCGACCCGCCGGTTCCCAACACCGCCACCGACTCTCCCCGGAACAGTGCCCGGCAGGGGCGGCCCTTTTCGATCTTCCCCACTCCCCAAATCCGAACCGACCCCACCTCGACGACCGCAAAGGCCCCCGACCAGGTGAGGCCCACTCCCTCCCACAGATTGGAGACCCCCACCACCGAAGCCACCCGCCGATCCTCAGGCCGGGACAGCACCTCCCCCAGCGGTCCCTGCTGGCGCAAACGCCCTTCCACCAGCACCGCCAGGTGGGAACCCAACGCGGCGGCGGTCTCCAAGTCGTGGGTGACGATCACCGCTCCTCTGTCTCCCACTCCTTCCGCGATCACCCTGGCAACTTGGCTTCGATCCTCGGCGTCGATCGGCGCCAGCGGTTCGTCCAGCAGTACCCACGGCCGGGGGCTCGCCAGGGCCCGGGCCAGGGCCACCCGCTGTCTCTCCCCACCGCTCAAACGAGCCGCCGGTTCGGACAGCCGGTCTCCCATTCCCAGCCGGGCAGCCAGCCGGGCAGCCAGCACGGCTCGTTCCGTGTCGAGACCCAATCCCAGATTCCATCCGATCGTGCCCCGGAACAGATGGGACGTCTGGGGAAGGTAGGCGGTTTCCCAACCCGGTCCTCCCGGGAGAGTCCCGGCCAGCAGTCTGATCAGAGTGCTCTTCCCGGCGCCGTTGGGTCCGAACACCACCGTACGCCGACCATCCACCAGTTCCAAGCCTTCCAATTGGAGAACGGGATTTTGGCCCGGGTAACGAAAAGAGACCTTCATGCCACTTCTCTCCCGAAGCGATCCACCGCCACGTTCACCATCAAAGAAATGGTCAGCAAGACAATCCCGGCCGCCACCGCCGCCCCGAACCGGGCCTGGCGGGACTCCTCCACGATCAGGGTGGTAAGCACCCGAGTCTCACCCACGATATTTCCACCCACCACCAAAACCGCCCCCACCTCGGCCACCACTCGTCCAAAACAGGCCGCCACCGCCGCCGCCACCCCGGATCGAGCCTCCCGGATCGCCACCACCCCCCGAGTGAAATGCCGCAGACCGAGTGCCGCCAATTGCTCCCGGGCCGCCCCGCCCAGACCTTTGATGGCCCCGGCAGTCACCCCCGCGGCAATGGGAGCGGCCAGCACCACCTGCGCCACGACCATCGCGGTGGGAGTGAAGATCAGACCCAGATCGCCGAGTGGACCCGATCTCCAGAACAGCAAGAGCAGCAATAATCCGGCCAGCACCGGGGGAAAGCCCATTCCCACGCTCACCATCAGTTGAAGCGCCCCTCTGCCCCGAAATCGCCCCAGAGCCAAGGCCACCCCCACCGGAGTTCCCAGCAGCACCCCCACCAGGGTGGACACCGCGGAAACGATCAGTGTGAGAGACACCACCGTCCACAGTTGTGGGCTCGCTTCGGTGAGGGTTCCGATTGCGTCACGCAACACCTCCCACAAAAACTCCATCCTGACTCCCGGTATCAGTGTTGTTCAGGAAGCCGATCCGGTGAGACGCGACAGGAAACAGCCCCACAGATGGGGATTCCCGTGGTCACTGCCGACATTCCCAGGATCAGGGTTGGATAGGGCCAGGCACGCATTGGTCGGCAATGCTAACTTTTGCGCAATAAGTCGGGAACCTTCCCTGCACAACACCATGCACGACACCATGGTCAACCGCCCTTGCCACCGCGCCCCGGCCCGGACTGATCGCCCGATAAACGCTCCTACATCTGTTTGATCTTTCCTAATCTCCAATACGATATGACGATCCGGAGACCCAGTGCCCGACCAAACCTCCAAACCCACTAAATACACTCGTAAACGAATGGTGGGGATACTGCTGTTCGTGCTGGCGATAGTGGGACTGACAGTCAGAGAGATCGTTGCCAGGCCGCCTGCTTCTCCCTGGGACGATGGACGCTTGGTGGTGGGCACTCTTTTTCCCCTGACCGGCGACCTCGCGGCATTCGGCCCAACCCTGACAGCTGCCGCCCGGTTGGCGGTGTCGGACATCAACGCCGCGGGAGGTGTGCTGGGCGAGCCGGTTGTGTTGCACGAAGCCGATTCGGGAGATCTCAGCCAGGACATAGCCAACCCCGAGGTTGACCGACTGATCGAATTGGGCGCGGATGTAATCGTGGGAGCGGCCAGTTCGGCCGTCTCCAAACTGGTCATCGACAAGATCACAGGCGCCGGGCTGATCCAATTCTCCCCATCCAACACCTCCCCGGATTTCACCACCTATCCGGACGACGGACTGTACTTCCGGACAGCGCCGCCCGACCTGCTTTATTCGGCGATGACAGCCCAACTAATCGCGTCGGAAGGCAACGAGACGGTAGGGGTGATCTATCGGCAGGAGTCCTACGGCACCGGGCTGGCGACAACCTTCCGGGAACGTTTCGAAGAACTGGGCGGCATCATCGATCCGTTCATAGCCTATGCGCCCGGTACCGACACCTTCGACGCCGAGGTGGATCTGCTGGTCGCCTCGGATCCGGATGCCGTATTCATTATCGCTTTCGAAGAGGCCGCATCTTTGGTCACAACCATGCACGAACGAGGCATCGGACCCACCTCGAACACCAATGTCTACGGTTCGTCCGGCCACATGATCAGCATTGGCGAAGCAGTCTCCGATCCCTCCATCCTCACCGGAATGCGGGGACCCGAAAACTCGGTGGATCTGACCTCGATCCGCGTGTTCACCGACCGACTGGAAACCATGTACGAAGGCGGGTTGGATGGGGTCTACAGCTACGGAGCGGAAACCTACGACGCGGTGATCATCACCGCCTTGTCCGCCGAGATGGCCCGCTCCACCGCGCCCACCGTCCTTGCCCCAAAAATCAACAACATCACCCGCGACGGACAAAAGTGCTTCAGCTTCACCGAGTGCATGGAAGTCATTTTCTCAGGTGGCAACCCCGACTATGACGGGATCGGGGGTCAATACAAGTTCGTTGACGTGGGCGAACCATCGGTGGCGAGTTTTCGAATCCTCACCTTCAGCGGCGGAACGCGCCCCGACCCCAATCTCGACGTATACGTGAACTATGGAAACTGAGCAAGGTGAACGCCTGGGTCAACCTTCCAGCCGGGCAGTCAGAATCTGGTTGACGGCCCGGGGGTCCGCCCGGCCGGACGTGACTTTCATCACCTGGCCCACCAAAAATCCCCTCACCTTTTTCTCGCCTGATCGATAGCGCTCCACTGCTTGAGGATGGGCGTCCAATACCTCCTCCACCGCCCCCTCCAGAGCGACTCGGTCGGAAATCTGCTCCAAGTTGCGCGCCCGGGCCACTTGGGAAGGGCTTCCCTCGCCGGTTATGACCCCTTCCAACACTTCCCGGGCGGCGCCGGCCGAGATCCGTTCCTCGCCGACCATCTGAGTGAGTTGCGCCAGGTGCCTTCCTCTCAGCGGAACGTCCTTCGGGGAAGCCTCCCGACGACGGAGGGAAGCGGTGATCTCCCCGGTTATCCAATGGGCGGCCTGAACCGGGGCGGCGCCCGCCGCCACCGCATCCTGGAAAAGGCGCCGCAGATCCGGATCGGAGGAAGCCAGCACCCGGGCTGACGCCGGACTTAATCCCATCCTCTGATATCGTTCCCGCCGGGGCCCGGGCAGTTCGGGAAGGGTCGAACGGGCGGCCTCCACCCAGGAGTCGTCAAAGATCATCGGGGCCAGGTCGGGTTCGGTGAAGTAGCGGTAGTCAGAACTCCCCTCCTTGGTGCGCATTCCCCGGGTGATTCCACCCGTTTCGTCCCAGTGCCGGGTCTCCATCACCACTCTCTCCCCTGCCAAACGCCGAGCGGTCTGCCTCTCGATCTCGGCGCTGATGGCTTTTTCCAGGGAGCGAAAGGAGTTCATGTTCTTGACCTCCACTTTCACCCCCAGCGTTTCGCTTCCCTCGGGACGAATCGAGACATTGGCGTCGAAGCGCAGCGAGCCCCGCTCCATCCGGGCATCGGAAACCCCGGTCTCCGCCACCACCGCCCGCAACTGCTGGGCGTAGACCCGGGCATCGGCCGCACTGGTCAGATCGGGCCGGGAAACAATCTCCACCAAGGGAGTGCCCGCTCGGTTGAAGTCAACCAGAGTCTCAGCCGCGGTGTGTATCCTTCCTCCCTCCCCCACGTGCACCGATTTGCCGGTGTCCTCCTCCATGTGCACCCGCTCGATACCCACTCGAAAAGCCTTCCGGTCGGACTCCACGTCCAACCATCCGTCCACACACACCGGAATGTCGAATTGGCTGATCTGATAGTTCTTGGGCAGATCGGCGTAGTAATAGTTCTTGCGGTGAAACACCGATCCCGGGTTTATCCCACAGTTGAGCGCCAGTCCCAGGCGAATGATTCGTTCGATCGCTTCCCGGTTGGGAACGGGCAGCGAGCCCGGCAACGCCAGGCACACCGGACACACGTTGGTGTTGGGAGGATCACCAAAGGAGACTCGACATCCGCAGAACATTTTGGAAGCGGTGTCCAGTTCCACATGCACTTCTATGCCAATCACCGGTTCCCACTTCATAAGGGCACCTCGGTGGGTGGCGCCAGGGCGGGCGGGGGAAGGGCACAGAATCCGGCGATCCGCTCCACTTCGGCGGCCACCGTCAGCATCACCCGCTCCCCGAGGGCGGGGGCCATCACTTGAAACCCGATGGGAAGTCCCTTCGAATCGAGTCCGATCGGCACGGAGATGGCCGGATGTCCGGACAGGTTGGAGGGAATGGTGCAGATATCGCTTCGGTACATGCTCAGAGGGTCCTGGGTCCTCTCCCCCAAGCGGAAGGCGGTGGTGGGACTAGTGGGTGACACCAGCACATCCACCTGCTGATATGCGTTGCGAAATTCCTCCTGCAGGAGGGAACGGACCTTTTGGGCCTGTCCGTAGAAGGCGTCAAAATAACCGGCTGACAGAGCGTAAGTCCCCAGCAGTATGCGTCTGATCACTTCCGGGCCGAATCCCTCTACGCGGGTGGCGGCCATGGTAGCGGCGGCAGTGGCCTTTTTGATCGACAGCCCGTAGCGCATGCCGTCGAACCGGGCCAGGTTGGCCGAGCACTCGGCAGGGGCGATCAGGTAATAGGCGGAAAGCGCCACATCGAACAGAGGAAGGGACACTTCCTCCACCTCCGCGCCGGAGGAGGCCAGCCGGCCCAACATGTCGTCGGTGGCCGACGACACCTCTGCCTGGTAGCCGTCCCCGTCCAGTTCCTTGACGACGCCCACCCTCAATCCGTCCACCCCCCTTTGCAGACCCGCCGAAAAGTCGGGGACCGGACCAGCATAGGAAGTGGCGTCGGCCGGGTCATGACCGGCAACCGCTTGCAGGACCAGCGCCCCGTCGGCCACCGTGCGAGTGAGAGGGCCGATCTGATCCAAAGAGGAGGCGAAGGCCACCAACCCGTATCTGCTCACCAGACCGTAGGTGGGCTTCATCCCCACTACACCGCACAGAGCCGCCGGCTGACGGATCGAACCACCGGTGTCGGAACCCAGGGCGGCCATCGCCGACCCCGTGGCCACCGCCGCGGCCGAACCCCCCGATGAGCCCCCCGGAACTCGCTCGGTGTCCCAGGGGTTGCGAGTGGGTCCGTAGGCGGAGTTCTCGGTGGAGCTTCCCATCGCGAATTCATCCAGGTTGGTTTTGCCCACAATCACCGCCCCCGCCTGTCGTAAACGGGTGACCGCGGTGGCGTCATAGGGAGGGTGATATCCGGCAAGTATCTGTGATGAGCAGGTGGTCTCCAGTCCCCGAGTACACATGTTGTCTTTCACCGCCACCGGGATACCGTGCAGTGGCCCCCGCTCCTCGCCCCTCGCCATTTGTTCATCCGCCCGCCGCGCCGCCTCCATGGCCCCCTCTCGATCCAGGTTGAGATAGCAGTGCAACTCCGACTCGGTCATTTCCGCCCGGGACAGCACCGAAGCCAACAGTTCGACGGAAGTCGTCTCTCCGGCCCGCAACGCCGCGCCGGCCGCCACCACGGAGAGAAGCGGAGATGGCATCTGAGCTATTCGAGCGCCGGGGAGGTGAGGAAGAACCCGTCCCGGCTTTCCGGCGCCATTTCCAGAACTTCTTCCCGATCAAGCGACGGTCGTACTTCATCGGGCCGGAAGACATTGCTCAGCATCAACGGGTGGGAAAGCGGTGTGACTCCTGCGGTGTCCACCTTCTGCACGCGGGAAGCATGCTCCAAGATGGCACTCAATTCCTGCCGGTAACGGTCAAGCTGTCGAGGCGAGAGGGCCAGTCGGGCCAAGCCGGCCACATGGGCGACATCCACATCTATGGGCATAACGGAGAAAGTTTAGAAGACCCCGGAGACGGAACCGCTAGCTTGATGGGGAATGAACAAATCTGTTCCCGCCGCCTGGGATCGTCAACGACTCCTGGTGGGGGTGGGAGTTCTGTTGCTGAGCGCCGCCGCCGCCCTGGCCTGGTGGCAGGGCCGGCCGGAAACGGCCTCGGTGCTGTTCCGCTCCGGCCTCCTGCTGGCGGCGGTGTGGTTGGCCTATCCGTCCTTGCGTTCCACCAGATGGGGGGTGGTGCTGGCAGTCTCCGGAGGGGCAGTGCTTCTTTTGACGAGATGGCGGACGGTGGCGGTTTTGATCCTGGCGGTTCTTGCCCTGGCGCTTCTCTGGGGTCGGATCCGCCGAAGAGTCATTCCCCGAAAGTAAAGAGCGTGGCGGGCCGATGGGCGGCGGGTCGCGAAACAAAGACGGCGGCGGGGGTTGATTCTGTCGCAGGCCCAGCCCATATTGAATGGGTCGGACATCTCCCGGTCCTCTCCGACGTCGTGGGGACCGAACCGGAGGTCATAAAAACTTTTCGGGACACCGCTCCCGCCACCAACCCGTGGCGAAGCGTGTCCCGATCCTGGTGGTGAGCGGCGGGGGACGGGGCCCGACGGGCGGAAAACGGGCACGCCGAATTTCGCGGGATAGCGGCTGTTTTTCGCGACTAACCGCCATATCCGCTTATCAGCCGGGTCTCTGATATGTCTTACATCGACCGACCGACACGATCCTTTTTCGCCTTGTTTCTCCGACACCTTCCGACGGTCCCGACCCAACGGCAGTCTCTCCTCTAATCTCCTCTGACGTGGTTGACGCCAACACGCCGCCGCCCTCCGGTTTTCCGATCTGGTTTGAGCGACCCCACTGGCCGGGGATGGACGAAGTGCGCAGGGCTGGGATACGGGTGCTGGGACCGGGCAATATTGCGGATCCTTACCATGGAATCGAAGAAGCGGCAGCGATCGTGGCGGGAGTGCGTCACTACGGCCGGGAGGTCATGGACCGAGCACCGAAATTGCAGGTGATCGCCCGCACGGGAATCGGGGTGGACTCGGTGGATGTGACGGCCGCCACCCAACGGGGTATCCGGGTCTGCAACAACCCCGATGGTCCCACTATCCCCACCGCCGAGCATGCCATCGCCCTGATGCTGGCAGTGGCCAAGCGACTTCCGGTCATTGCGGTCCACCTTCGGCGGGGAGATCGCGCCTCCATCGAAGCCCACACCGCGGTGGAACTGCATGGCAAGCTCTTGGGACTGGTGGGCTTCGGCCGCATCGCCCGTCGGGTGGCCGCCACCGCGGCGGCCTTGGGCATGAGAGTCACCGCCTACGATCCCTTCTTGGCCGATCACCAGTTCGTCGGTGTGTCCCGCTCGGCCGGATTGGAAGAGATGCTGGCCCAAGCCGATGTGATCTCCCTTCACGTTCCGCTCACCGAGCGCTCCCGTGGCATGTTCGACAGCCGGACATTGGGGAGCATGAAAAAGGGCGCCATCCTGATCAACACCGCCCGCGGGGGGTTGGTCAACACCGATGCCCTGGTGGAAGCCGCCACCACCGGACATCTGCGGGCGGCGGGGCTGGATGTCACCGATCCTGAGCCGCTCCCCACCGATCATCCGCTCCTGCATCTGGACAACGTTCTAGTCACTCCGCATGCGGCGTCCTGGACACAGGAGGCCAAGCGGCGTATGCTTTTGACCGCCGTGGACGAGATCCGGTTGGTGCTCACCGGTCACCGCCCGACTAATCTGGTCAACCCCAAGGTACAGGGGCGATTCCACCGCGAAGCGAGCAGGAGCATCGACCAATCGACATGACGCACTTTCCCACCAACCCCCGACGTCCCGGAATCGGGTTGATCGGATTCGGCTGGATGGGCCAGTCTCATACTCGCGCCTTTCGAAATATCGAGGTCTACTTTCCCAAAAGCGGTATCCGGCCCCGATTGGTGGCCATGGCCGACGCGGTGCCCGACCGGGTCGAGGAGGCTGTGGGGTATTTCGGATTCGACCAGGGAGGCTCGGACTGGAAGGCGGTGGTCGATCACCCGGAGGTGGACATCGTGGATATCACCGCTCCCAACAGCTTGCACCGGGTGATAGCCGAAGCCGCGGCCCGTGCCGGTAAGACCGTTTTCTGCGAGAAGCCGGTGGGCGAACATCCCGAGGACACGTTGGCGATTGCCCGGGCGATTCGCGCCGCGGGGGTGCTGTCGGGATGCGGATACAACTACCGATGGACGCCGCTCGTGCAATACGTTCGATCTTTGATCGAGGAGGGGCGCCTTGGGAAACTCACCCACTACCGAGGGAGATTTTTCTCCATGTATGGGCGGGACCCGCTTTCCTTTCTCACGTGGCGTTTCACCGACCAATCCCGATACGGGACTTTGACCGACATCATGTCCCATGCCATCGACATGGCGCTGCATCTGTGTGGGCCCATCCGCCGGGTGGTGGCATCCCGTCAAACCTTCATCACCCACAGGCCCCTTCCGGTGGCCGGGCAGGGGACTCACTACAGTGTGGGCGCTTCGGACGACCCGACCGGGCCGGTGACCAACGAGGATTATGTGGGGGCGTTGGTGGAATTCGGCAACGGCGCCCGGGGAACCCTGGAGTCGGACCGGACCATTTTCGGGCCGCAGAGCGACATGGCATTCGAGTTGAACGGCACCCGGGGCGCCGCCTCGTGGACCCACGAGAAGCTCAACTCTCTGCAGCTATACCTGCCGAAGGAACAGCCGGTGGACGGGTTCACCGAGGTCCTGGCCGGGGATTGGCTGCCTCATCAGGGAAACATCGTGCCCGGCCACGGCAATTCAATCGGCTACGAGGACCTCAAGCTCATCGAAATGTACGAGTTCCTGAGGGCGGTGGTCTCAGAATCCCCGTTTTCGCCCGATTTCGAAGCCGCCGCCGGGGTGGCCCGGGTGCAGGCCGCCATGGCCCGTTCTTGGGAATCGGGAGCCTGGGAGAGTGTGGAAGTGCTCTGAACCGTCCGATCCGGTCAAAGCACCGGCGCCGCAAACAGGACGCCCCCGAACAGGATCCAGGCCACCAGCAAAGTCCACAAGATGTTCACGCCCTGGGCGACCAGGAACCCGGCGGCCGGCCGGCCGCCTTCCATGGAAACCAGGTCCCGGAAGCGAGTCTCAAGGCCGATGCAAACAAACGCCAGGGAAAACCACCAGGTGCGAATACCTTTGAGCAGACCACCCGTAGCGTCGACCACGTCACCGCCGACCACGAACGAAAACAACACCGACACCACCATGAATCCCAGCACGAACTTGGGAAATCGGTCCCAGATCACCGAGGCCGTGGGTCTGACCGTGCGTTCCCCGTCAGCCCGGAAAGCCCACCACAGGGAGATGGCAAAAGCCGCCAGGCCGAGCAGGGCATTCTGCGAGAATTTGACGACCACGGCCGCATTCAAGGCCGAGTCTCCCAGGATCTCCCCGGAAGCCACCACCGCGCCGGAAGTGTCGATGGTCCCTCCCAGCCAAGCCCCTGCCACCACCGGCGTCAATCCCAACCAATCGGCCAGGGCGGGCATGAAGATCGCCATGGGCGCCGCCACGATCAGCACCAAGGATGTGACATACGACAGTTTCTTCCGGTCGCCCGCCACGGCGCCGCAGGCGGCAATGGCAGCCGAGACCCCGCAGATCGAGACCGCGGTGGACAGCATCACCGAGAACTCCTTATCCACACCGATCTTCCGGGAGAACCAATAGCAGAATCTCCAGATCACCAAGATGACCACCAACGCTTGACCCAGGCCAAACAGGCCTGCGCGGAGAATCTCGTCAAAGAGAACCGAGGCGCCCAGGATGACCAGGCCGGTCTTGATGTAGTACTCGGTCCGGACCGCATCCTTGATCCAGGATGGGACTGAACCAAGGTTCGAGATCAAAAGGCCCACCACCAGAGAAACGATCACGTAACTGATACCCCAATCCTTCAAAGCCGAGGCGCCGGCGATCATCTGCGACGCCCAAGCCAGACCGAAGACTCCCGCAAATCCGAGCAGATATGCCCGGATACGGAACCCCATCAACCAGGCGCCCGCCGCAGACAGGGCCATCAGCAAAAGGCCCAGCACCAGGGCGGCCAGCAGATTGTGGGCCGAGAACAACCCAGCCGGTGAACGCCCACCCCAAGAGAACAACGGGAGAACCGGTTGCACGCCAACGATGGTCAATAGGATCAAAGCGGCGCCCAGCCACACCGACACCCAGTCCTCCGACCTGATCAGAGAGATCTTCCCAGAAGCCTTGCTCATCGACCTACCTTTTTCATGGGACCGCCCATCGCTACGGGCCACGATAACCGCGGCTCAAATGCCGGCCCGACCCGGGGAGCAACCACCAAACCGGGTTAGATGAGGCAATAGACCGCCCTCCACCCAAAAAAGACGGACCTGAGTTGTCGGATTGGCAGAACCCAGTAATATCTGCGGTGACCCGGTTGCTTGGGCCGGGAGACCTGGAAGCGATTGCGTGCGTTTCCCCATTGGAACGCCGCTTATCGAGGAGACCCCCAGGACCCAAAACCAAGGAGACGATGAACGGATGGAGACTATCCGACTGACCACGGCCCAGGCCGTGGTGAAATGGCTGATTGCCCAAAAGACTGTGGTGGACGGTGAAACCGTTCCTCTTTTCCCCGGGGTGTTCGCCATCTTCGGCCACGGCAATGTGACCTGCCTGGGAGAGGCTTTGCAGCCGGTTTCCGAGCAACTGCCCACCTGGCGGGGCCAGAACGAGCAGGGCATGGCTCTGGCCGCCATGGCTTTTGCCAAGGCTCGGCGGCGCCGTCAGATAATGGTGGCCGCCTCCTCGATCGGACCGGGTTGCACCAACCTGATCACCGCCGCGGCCGCGGCTCACACCAACCGACTTCCCCTATTGCTGTTAAGCGGTGACTACTTCACCCACCGCATTGTCGATCCGGTGCTTCAACAGGTTGAGAACTTTGGCGACCCGACCATTTCGGTTTGTGACACCTTCCGTCCGGTCTCCCGATACTGGGATCGCATCATCCGTCCCGAGCAAATCGTCCAATCACTCCCCCAGGCATTGGGAATGATGCTGGACCCGGCCGACTGCGGGCCGGCCTTCATCGCCCTGCCCCAGGACGTTCAATCGGAGGCCTACAACTTCCCGGTCGAATTTTTCTCCGAACGGGTTCACTACATCCGCCGTCCCGCTCCCGACCCCCGGGAAACAGCCGCGGCCGCCGACCTGATCAGTCGGGCCCGACGGCCGCTCATCATCGCGGGCGGTGGAGTCCACTATTCGGATGCGACCTCCGAACTGGCCGACTTCGCCGAACGAAGAGGAATCCCGGTGGTGGAGACGGTGGCGGGCAAGGCGGTGATGACCCACGATCATCCCAATTTCGCCGGGGCAATGGGAGTGATCGGCGGAGCGTCCGCCCATGCGGTGGCCAACCGGGCCGACGTGGTGATCGCGGTCGGTACCCGGCTTCAGGACTTCACCACCGGATCATGGACCGCCTTCCAGAATCCCGATGTGCGGTTTGTCTCCCTCAACGCCGCCCGCTTCGATGCCTTGAAACAATCTGCTCGGGCGGTGATCGGCGACGCTCGTCTGAGTCTGGCCGAGGTAGACCGCCGGTTGGGCGACTACCGGGCCCCCCGAGAATGGCTTCGCACCGCTCAGACCGAGATGCGCCAATGGAACGCCTATCTGGACAGCTGGACGGAACGAACCGATACCCCTCCCGCCTATCAGTCGGTCATCCAGACCATCTGGCGGATCAGCGACCCGGACGACTACTGCCTTTCGGCGGCCGGCGGGCTTCCCGGAGAACTCAACATGGGATGGCGCTCCAAACAGATGGGGACGGTGGACACCGAATTCGGCTACTCGACCATGGGCTATGAGATTTCCGGCGCGTGGGGCGCCAAGATGGCCCTTCCTGACCGCGACGTGGTGACCTGGGTGGGCGACGGCGGGTATCTGATGATGAACTCCGACATCTATTCCAGTGTCTTCGCCGGTCACAAGCTGATCCTGATCGTGTGTGACAACGGAGGTTTCGCAGTGATCAACCGGCTGCAGGTCAACTCGGGGGGAGAAGAATTCAACAATCTGCTGGACTCTTCTCGGCGCCGCAGGATGACGCGGGTGGATTTCGTGGAACATGCCCGGTCGATGGGCGCCCGGGCCGAGCGGGTGGAGAGGCTCGACCAGTTGCCCGCCGCGTACCGGAGGGCCAAACAGGCCGACCGTACTTACGTAATCGTGATCGAGACCCATCCCTACCAGTGGGCCGAAGGTGGGGCCTGGTGGGAAGTGGGCATACCGGAGGTCAGTGAACGGGAACAGGTGCGAGTGGCCCGCGGCCAGTCGGAAGCGGAACGCAAACACCAGCGAGTGGGTATTTGAGAGGCGCCGGCGACCATGCCACCATTTCAGGGAAAAATGGCGGTCATCACCGGCAGCACCTCGGGGATGGGGGAAGCTGCCGCCCGCCTCCTGGCGAAGAGGGGAGCGGCAGGCATCCTGATCACCGGTCGAAATCCTCGACGAGGGGAAGCGATAGTTGAAGACCTGCGCCACCAATACGGCGCCCGGGCCGCGTTCGTGGCCGCCGATCTCCGCCACCCCCACGCCTATCGGAAGGTGATCGACGCCGCCGACCATCGGTTCGGCCGAATCGACATACTGGTGAACAGCGCGGGCGACACCACCCGGGGGTCCATCGAAACCACCGCCCCCGAACATTGGGAGAAGATCATGGCGATCAACCTGCGCTCTCCCTTTTTCTTGATGCAGGAGACAGTGAAAATCATGAGACGGGAGGGAAACGGGGGAACCATCGTGAACGTAGGTTCCATCGCCGCCCATGGAGGACCGCCCCACCTCGCTCCCTACGCCGCCTCCAAGGCCGCCCTCGCCGCTTTGACCAAAAATATCGCCTATGCGGTGATGCCCGACCGGATCCGGGTCAATTGCCTGCAACCGGGCTGGTCCGACACTCCCGCCGAGGATGCCCTGCAGAAAAAAGAGGGAGCCGGGGAGGATTGGCTGGCCAGAGCGGAATTCGAATCACCGTTCGGGCGGCTCCTGAAGGCGGGGGAGATCGCCGAGGCCATCGCTTTTCTGGCATCCGACGCTTCGGGACTGATGACGGGAGCGGTGATCGACTATGACCAGAGCGTGCCGGGCGCCGGACGTCCACCCCAGCCTCCCCCTCGGACGAAGGCCCCCCGATGATTCCCATCGCGGACCGGATCGCCGGGGCGCCCATCAGCTGGGGGGTGGACGGATCTCCGGGGTGGGGATACCTGCTCCCCGCCGCCCGCGTTCTGGATGAAATGGCCTCCATCGGACTCTCTGCCACCGAGCTGGGGCCGGACGGCTTCCTCGGAAAGTCCCCGCAGCAAGCCCGCCGGAACGCCGCGGCGGCGGGCCTTTCGGTGGTGGGAGGCTTCGTGCCGCTTCTGCTGCATCTTCCCGACGAAGGCCACCGACAGTCATCCTATGCCAACCGGGCCATCAAAACCCTCTCGGCCTGCGGTTCGCAGATCCTGGTATTGGGAGCGGTTCTCCCCCAAAACGGTTATGACCGCTCCGAGGAGTTGACCGACGACCATTGGACGACCTTCGACCGCAATCTGAAAACATTGGCGGCGCAGGCGAGAGCGGAAGGCCTGGAGGTGGCCCTTCATCAGCATTGGGGAATGGCGGTTGAACGGCGCCGACATCTCGATCGAGTGCTGTCCTTCACCGAAGTCTCCCTGTGCCTGGACACCGGTCATATGTTCCTGGCGGGCATCGACCCGGTGGAGGTGGCGCGCGCCGCGCCCGACCGGGTGGCGCATGTGCATCTCAAGGACGTGGACGCCGGTTCGGCAGCCCGGGTTCGGGCCGGAGAAATCACTTTCCGGCAGGCCGTCAAAACCGGGGTGTTCCGTCCGCTTGGTCTGGGAGATGTAGACATCGGCGGGGTGATAGCCACTCTGGAGAGCGCCGGGTATCAGGGCTGGTATGTTCTGGAACAGGACACGATCCTTCAGCAGGCGCCTCCTCCCGATCAGGGTCCGGTGGAGCAGGCGGAGGTCAGCACACGGTATCTGCTGGAACTGGCCCGGCTTGATCGAGACGACCAAGCAAAGGCAACCCGAAACAGATTGAGCCTCTGGACCTAACGATATACTCCCAAAAGGTTTCCCCTGCAGTCGGCGGGGTGCTGCCTTGCGCGGCTGCGGGTGGATTGTTCATAAGCATCCGAAGAAAAAAGGAGACGAATTCTTATGAGAAGCAAATATCTGGTGGCGGTCATGGCGATCATGGCCCTCATGTTGGCGGCGTGCGGGGATGACGACGCGGCAGACACCACCGCCGCCGCAGACACCACCGCCGCCGCAGACACCACTGCCGCGCCGTCCGACGCAGTCACCCAGCGCGATCTGCGTTTTGTGGTGGTATCCCATGGTCAGTCTTCCGACCCCTTCTGGTCGGTGGCCGCCAATGGCGTCAAGGCAGCTGAGGAAGACATGGGCGTGTCCGTGGTCTACCAGGCGCCCGGCACCTTCGACATGGCGGAAATGGCTCAAATCATCGACGCGGCCGTGGCTTCCCAGCCCGACGGCTTGGTGGTAACCATTCCTGACGCCGACGCTCTGGGGCCAAGTATCAGCGCCGCAGTGGAGGCCGGGATCCCGGTGATCTCCATGAACTCCGGCTCTGACGTTTTCGCCGACCTCGGCGTGATGGTCCATGTCGGTCAGACCGAGTATGAAGCGGGTCTGATCGCCGGACAGGAAATGGGCGGCATGGGAGTGAGCAGCGCTCTCTGCATCAACCAGGAAGTCGGGAACGCGGCTCTTGACTCTCGTTGCCAAGGGTTTGCCGACGGACTGGGCGCCGAGGTAGAGGTCATTCCCGTCGACCTGGCCGATCCCACCGGAGCTCAGGCCGCCATCGAGGGGGCCTTGTCCTCCCGTAACCCCGACGGTGTGCTTGCCTTGGGCCCGACCGGCGCCATTCCGGCGTTGAACGCCATGGACAACCTGGGCTTGTTGGGCCAGGTGGAACTAGCCACCTTCGACCTCGGTCCTGAGGTGTTGGAAGCCATCGGCGCGGGCGATATGGCGTTTGCCATCGACCAGTACCAGTATGCGCAGGGTTACCTGCCCATCGTGCTTCTGACCATGTTCCATGAGACCGGCGGACTGCCGCTCGGGTCGGTGGACAGGGTCGTGCTGACCGGTCCGCAGTTGGTGACCGCCGACAACGCCGGTGCCGTGATTTCCTTCTCCGAGCAGGGTTTGCGCTAGAACCAGATCAACGATTCCATACGCGAGGGAGGCCGGTATACCGGCCTCCCTTCGCTTTATCTGCTAGCTTTTGTCCAACGGAGACCTAGGAGACGAGACCAAAAGGAGGTTGTTCTATGACAGACGAACGAGTAAGAGAAAGAAGCCTGGCCAATCGGCTCCTGACCAGACCCGAGTTCGGGGCGTTCCTGGCCTTGGTGGCGGTGTGGATCTTTTTTGCCATAGTGGCGTTCGACAACAACTTCGTGTCGTGGACCACCACAGCTTCCATTCTCAACCGGGCCGCCCCGCTTGGCATCCTGGCAGTGGCGGTGGCGCTCTTGATGATCGCCGGAGAGTTCGACTTATCGATCGGATCGGTAGTGGGGTTCGCCGGAATGGCCATCATGCTGCTGATCACTCCCGCCGACGCGGGCGGATTCGGGTTGCCGGTCTGGATAGCGGTGATAATTGCCCTGTTGATCACCCTGCTGACGGGGTTTTTCAACGGCGTACTGGTGATGGCCACCAAACTGCCGTCATTTATTATCACCTTGGGTTCGCTGTTCATTTTCAGAGGTTTGGCAGTGGCCATCCCTCGGCTGATGACCAACCGCACCCAGTTGGGCGGCTTCTCCGACTATGACTCGGGTGGTTGGGCAAACCTGTTCGCCACCAAGATAGAACTGGGCGGCGCCCGGTTCGATATCGCCATCCTCTGGTGGATCGGCCTCGCCGCCATCGCGACCATCGTTTTGCTGAAGACCAATATCGGAAACTGGATATTCGGCGCGGGAGGCGACGCCAACGCCGCCCGCAACATCGGCGTCCCGGTGGTGAAGCTCAAGATCGCCCTGTTCATGGTGACCGCTCTGGCGGCATTCATAGTCGCTCTGATCCAGGCAACCCAACTGGACAGCGCCGATTCGCTGCGCGGCACCCTCAAGGAGTTCGAAGCCATTATTGCGGTGGTAGTGGGAGGAACCCTTCTCACCGGAGGCTACGGCTCGGTGATCGGGCCCGTATTCGGAGCTCTGATCTTCGCCATGGTGCAGCAGGGCATCATCATCACCGGCGTCGACGGGGACTGGTTCCGCGTGTTCGTGGGCGGCATCCTGGTGCTGGCGGTGATCTTCAACAACTACATCCGACAGAGAGCGAGCAAACGATGAGCGACAAGATTCTGGAAATCCAAGGTGTATCCAAGTTCTTCGGCAGCGTCATAGCTCTTCAGAACGTCTCGATGTTCGTCCGGCCCGGGCAGGTCACCTGTCTTTTGGGAGACAACGGAGCGGGCAAGTCCACTCTGATCAAGACTCTGGCCGGGGTTCACAAACCCAGCGAAGGAAAGTACTTTTTCGAGGGCAATGAAACCTTGTTCGAGTCGCCTCGGGCAGCCTTGAACGCAGGAATAGCCACCGTATACCAGGACTTGGCAATGATCCCTCTCATGTCCATCTGGCGAAACTTTTTCCTGGGTTCCGAGCCACTGAAGATCGGGCCCATCTTCGATGTCGAGCGCGCCAAGCAGATCACCCGCGAGGAGATGGCCAAAATGGGGATCGACATTCGCGATCCCGACCAGCCGGTGGGAACCCTCTCGGGCGGGGAACGCCAATCGGTGGCCATCGCCCGGGCGGTGTACTTCGGGGCCAAGGTATTGATCCTGGACGAGCCCACCGCCGCCCTGGGAGTGAAGCAGGCCGGTGTGGTGCTGAGATATATCGTCGAGGCCCGCAACCGGGGAATCGGGGTGATCTTCATCACCCACAATCCCCATCACGCCTATCCGGTGGGAGATCACTTTGTGATCCTCAAGCGGGGCCAGATCCTCGGCGACTATGCCAAGGCGGACGTGGCCATCGACCATCTGATCCAGATGATGGCCGGCGGCGCCGATCTGGAGCAACTCCAACACGAACTGGCGGAAGCAACCGGAAGAAGCTAAAAAAGCGTCTTTCGATTCATTTGTTAGTGGGGTGGGGCCGGCTCAGCCGGCCCCACCCCACTTTCGCACCACGTCTGTCGCTTCGGATTGAAGAGCGATCCGGTAGTTGATCACCGGACGGCCCAGCACCAACCTCACCACCGCCTCCGCATATTGCTCCGATGGTGTCTCTCCCCACGACGGACCCTCAAACCATTGTGCGTCGGGCGCATGCCCTTGTGCCTCCAGGAAATCCTTCCGCATGAGGGTGTGATCCGAACAGACATGTTCAAGGTGGTGAGCCAATTCGTGAGTCAGGGAGTGTCGCAGATGGGCGGCGGTGGCCGGTATTTTCAGTGTGATGCTGCGCTCTCTCGGCAGGTAAAAGGCCCGCGATCCCTCTAGAGCCCAGTCGCCCCGGACGGTCACCCGCCCGATGCAGCCGGACTGGTTGGGGAACATCGCTCGAAATTCATCCCATACGCCTATCCCCAACTCCCGGAGATCGGCGGGGGTTTCGTCAGGGAACAGCAGAGCCGGAGTGCCCGTTCCGCAACTCCCCATTAGCAGCCATCCGGCAATCAAAAAATGCCAAGAACGCAACCAGATAACCGTTAACCTGGGTTTGGTGGACATTTTCGATTCCGACTATACGCAATTCCTTGAATCTTCCCCTAATCAACTGTCACAGCTGCTCTCCACACTGTGGGGCAGCCTGTCAACCGATGTCAGGAACCGACGAGGATCACGTTCGGAGAAAGGATAATGGAGATACCAACTAACAATGCAGTGTGGTCATTGTTCCGTGGAGATGCAATGGAGGCGTATGAAGAGTGGCCTACTCCGGTCGCCATCATCTCTGACGGAGCTTATGGGGTCGGGGGATTTCCTGGAGACCCGCGTACGACGGAGAACCTCGTTGATTGGTATAGGCCGCATGTTGAGTCATGGTCAAGGCGCGCGGCGGCCTCTACAACTCTTTGGTTCTGGAATACCGAACTGGGATGGGCTACGGTACACCCACTTCTGACCGAGTGCGGATGGGAATATGTTCAAACAATCGTATGGGATAAGGGAATAAGCCACATCGCCGGCAACGTCAATGGCGATACCATTCGCCAATTCCCAGTCGTTTCGGAAATTTGCGCCTTCTACCGTAGGC
The DNA here is from genome assembly GCA_963665765.1 of Acidimicrobiia bacterium. Lineage (GTDB taxonomy): Bacteria > Actinomycetota > Acidimicrobiia > Spongiisociales > ZC4RG35 > Bin76. The sequence continues at coordinate 2,818,483 of OY762464.1, read as the reverse complement.
GCTTGGAGTTCCCTGCCGCAAACGGGGAGACAATGTCCGCGCAGAAGTGGCTCCGCCACGAATGGCTCAGAGCCGGCCTTCCTCTGTATTTGGCCAACAAGGCGTGCGGAGTCACCAATGCCGCAACCCGCAAATACCTAACCCAAGACTGGCTTTGGTACCTCCCGCCTCCGGAAAAGATGGATCGACTTGTGAGATACGCAAATCAATATGGCGACGACAAAGGTGTTCCCTACTACTCGCTTGATGGGGTCAGACCCGTCACGTCGGAGGAGTGGGCAAACCTGCGTGACCGATGGCACCATGTGCACGGGCTTACCAACGTTTGGTCCTCTCCCCCCCTCAATGGACGGGAACGGTATAAGGGAAACCGGGTTCGTTCGGCGCCTCGGGTTCATAAGCCTGGACCCAACGCGGCTGTCCACCTGAACCAAAAGCCCCTTGAGTTCATGCACCGTATCATCAACGCTGCCACTGATCCCGGGGATGTGATATGGGAGCCTTTCGGTGGACTTTGTAGTGCAGTGGTGGCAGCCGTAGAGACCGGACGCCGAGGTTTTGCCGCAGAGCCGGTTGACCTTTTCGCCGACCTGGCCACTCAACGGATCGACACAATCACCCGAACAGCCCGCTTGGCTGTATAAACCCTTGGCAACAACACCCGCCCCAAGACAGCCGGAACCTGACCTTGATGATCCACGGTCTACCCTCAGGAGACGAGTACGGAACGCATTACTGGCTCTGCCTGGATACTTCACATCCACCATCAACATTGAAGGTGTGTCAGCCACCGATCTATTCGCTTTGAATACCCTGCTGGGCGCCACGATCGAAGTGGAGGTGGTGAAGACTCTCAACCGGATGCGGGACGTGTGGGATCCAGATGACGAGTGGTCTCTCTACCGCTTCGACCGCCAAGCCCAAACCTTTCCCGATGTGATATTGCACCGGGATGCCAGCCCCAGGAAGAACATAGCGCTGGGAGTCGAACTAAAGGGCTGGTACATACTTGCCAAGGAGGGAGAGCCCAGTTTTCGCTACCGAGTTACCCCCGAGGCTTGCACGGAATGGGATTTATTGGTGGTGGTTCCCTGGCACCTCTCGAATATTCTCTCCGGTTCCCCTCGTGTGCTCACTCCTGGTTGCTGGTCTGCAAAGTATGCAGCTGAATATCGAAACTACTGGTGGCAGCAACTCCGTAAAACAAGAAAGGACCGCTCCATCCAGTCTCCGCTTGCCGCTAACCCGTATATGGGGCGAGAAAACACATCAGACAAACCTGCAGCAGACTCAGGCAACAACTTTGGTCGGATTGCTCGCATGGGCATCCTCGACACGTGGATTGAAGAGATCGGGAAGGAGTTGCTTGCCGGAATACCTGCCACCGACTGGATACGGTTTCTCAAAAGGTACCGGGAATCAGGTACCAGACAATGATTTTGGGGTGCCACCGGTGATCACTGACAACCTGTACAAACGCCTAATCGAGCTGCGGGCTCGGGAGCCGGACAAGGTGCTGGAGCTTGCTCGCCTGCGCCGGCGCCGTCAGTCTTTGCTGGCGCCTTTTGAGACTCCGCAGGGCGGAGTTCGTGACGATGGCCGTCTGTTCCTGGTAGCCGCCGACCATCCCGCCCGTGGCGCGATCGGTGTGGGCGGGAACCCGTTGCGAATGGCCGATCGTCGGGATCTTCTTTCCCGGCTCGCCGTCGCCCTTTCCCATCCGGGAGTGGATGGGCTTTTGGCCACTCCCGACATCTTTGAAGAATTGCTGCTCTTGGGGTTGATCATGGGGGACAAGACATTGTTGGATGACAAGATCGTTTTCGGATCTATTAATCGGGGAGGATTGGCCGGATCGGTCTGGGAGCTGGAGGATCCCGCCACCGCCTATCACACCGCCGGTCTCTACAAGATGAATCTGGACGGCGGAAAGTTCCTGCTGCGCATCGACCGCCAGGACCCCAACAGCCTCAAGACCCTAACCTACTGCTCGCGGGTGCTCCGCGTTATCACCAGCCAGAAGAGGCCGATGGCGGTGATGCTGGAACCTCTGCCCGCTTACCGGGACGACGAAGGCAACCTGCGGATCGACACCAGCGCCGAAGCGTTGATCGAGGTGATCGCCATTGCCTCGGGACTGGGCCCCACCAGCGCCTATACGTGGCTGAAGCTGCCTCCTCCGGATTCCGACCCCCACCGGGTCTTTGCCGCCTCCACCCTGCCAGTGCTGCTCTTGGGAGGAGATCCGGGAGATCGGGGCGAAGCGCTACTGGCCTCTTGGGCCGCGGCAATGGAAGCCCCCACAGTGCGGGGACTGGTGGCAGGACGCAGTCTCATCTATCCCGCCGATGACGATGTGGCTGGCTGGGTCGATCGGGCTGCCAGTATTGTTCACCCCGATCTTTAACACCTCCGGTTGGTAAGAAAAAAAGGGGAAAATACAGTCTCACAACGAGATTCCCGCGAAAACGACCCGTATCTCGCGAAATTCACCCTGTGCCAGCCCCTAATCGGAAAGCCCTCCCCCGCCACCACCTGTCCATGGTTGAGGCCGCCAAAACCCCATAGAAGGGGACTGCGAGGTGGACATCCGACCCAGGCAACGTGGTCTCCCTCGGCACCGAAGCGTTGCAAGAAATTGTTCTCGCTGCCCCCCACCATACGCTCGCTACTCTCGTAAGCCGCCTCAACCTAACCGAGCCACAGGGTGACATTCCGTATCACACCGGAAGGATTACTTGCGGCCGATCTCAAGAGTAGCCTTAAGGAATGCAAAGTCCGCCTCGATTTGGACATACCTTGAAGGACAAGAAAGCTTTGACGATACGCGATGCCGCCCTGCGGGTGTTAGGAGAATCGAAAGGGCCGCTTCATGTGAAGGAGATCACCGAGCGGATTCTCACCATGGGTCTCTGGGATACGTCAGGACAGACACCAGAGGCATCAGTAGCAGCCGCCATCAATTCGGACATTAAGAAGAGGGGAAACGCTTCACCCTTCGCGCGCACTGAACCCGGTACATTCACCCTGCAGGCAACGAACGCCACCGGCGAGGCAGTAAGCGACCCCCAACCTGGAACTGCATCGGAGCCGGGCCAATTAACCCACGTAAAAACCTACTCCTTCACTGACTCCGCAGAGAAGGTGCTTGAAACGCTTGGTAAGCAACAACCGATGCATTATCGCGCCATTACTCAACAGGCCCTTGAAATGGGGTTTTTGGTCAGCAAGGGGAAAACCCCTGAAGCTACCATGTATGCACAGATTCTGACGGAGATCAAACGGTACCAGCGCCGTCATGAGCATCCTCGGTTTGTGAAGCACGGTAATGGGTTGATTGGGCTTTCTGGAGAGATAGAACTCAGCCTCGGCAACCAAATCGCACAACACAATCGGCAGACGAGTAAGGCGTTACACAAACGTCTTCTTGAAATGGAGTGGAACACTTTCGAGGAGTTCGTCGCCCGCATGTTGTCGGAACTGGGTTTTGATGATATTGAAGTCACCAGCGGAACCAGGGACGGTGGTATTGATGTCCGTGCCACTTTGGTTGTGGGCGAGGTGATTCGCACGCGGATGGCTGTACAAGTCAAGAAGTGGAAGAACAATGTCCAGTCTCCAGTAGTTCAACAGGTCCGAGGCAGTCTCGGAAGCCATGAGCAAGGTCTTATCATTACCACAAGCGATTTCAGCCGTGGAGCGCGAGAGGAGGCAGCCAGGTCGGATGCCGTTCCAGTGGCATTGATGAACGGCGAACAACTGGTAGCTCTCCTAGTGGAGAACGAGATTGGTGTTAGACGTCGACCACATGACCTGATCGAACTCGACAACATAGAAACATGATTCAGGGTTGAAACGTGTCTCTCCACCCCCCCTACAACTCGATGTCTTGGAGTTCGCCAAGACTCATCCGAGGTGGGACCGCCTCGCTCAGACCGGAAGGTGTTCGACTTCCACTAGCATGTGACGGCTTTTGCCCGCCGCTGGCCCTATCCACCTGCCTGGGTTCGAAAGTCCCGCACTTCCTCCAAGGTGGGAAATGCGGTGGAACATCCGGAACGGCTCACCGTGATCGCTCCACAGGCATTGGCGAAGCGCACTGACTCTTCCCAATCCTGACCGGACAGCCGGCTGAAGATCAACCCCGAGGCGAACGAGTCGCCCGCGCCCACCGTGTTGACGATCTCGGCTCGGTAGCCGGGAATCTCTTGGAATGTTCCGCCGGAGTGGAACAGCCAAGTAGGTTGGGCGCCTCTCTTCAACACGACAGTAGATGGACCGCCCTCACCGTCGGCCTGTTGGGAGCTTTGTTCTTCCACCCACCGGCGCCGGGACGAGGTAAGGGGACCGTGAGTAAGGCTGGGCCCGGGATCGGGCGCCAAGGCCCCCCACAGTTCCTCGTAGGTTCCGATCACCACTTCTACCCGGGGTAGTGCCCGTCTGATCGCCCGCCCATAGTCGAGCGGATCCGGCCACTCGGCGGGGCGCATGTCGAGGTCCAAGAAGGAGGGAATGCCGAGCCGGTGGGCTTCCTCCACCAACCACCTAGCCGCCTCGGCACACTCGCCGAGACTAAAGGCGTTGCCGGAATGCTGGATGGCCCTGGTCTGAGTGAGCGGCAGCCGGGCGGCATCCTCGCAGGTGAGGTGAATGTCCGCCGGGTCACTGCGGTAAAACATCAGTGGAAAGTGATCGGGAGGTTCCACTCCCAGCAGCGCTAGCGATGACAGATGTCCTCGCTTGCGCAGGACAAAACTGGTGTCCACTCCATCGGCCGCCAACCGGTGCAGGATTAGATCCCCCACCTGATCCTCTCCCACCGCCGTAAAAGCAGCAGAGCGCAGGCCCAGCCGGGCCGTGCCGATGGCGATGTTGGTGGGGCTTCCCCCCACCATCGCCTCAAACCAGGTTACCTCTCGAAACGGCGCGCCGATCTGCTGGGAGTAGAGGTCGAGGTTGACCCGCCCCACGGTGATCAGGTCAAGACAGCCGGGCTCGGCAACGGGGCCGGAAGATAAATACTCGCTCACGACGAGCCGGATAATACCCTTTTCATACTTTCATAAACCAGATCGAGATGAGCAAGGGGCATGCTCTCGGTGGCGGTGTGCGCCTGCGAGGTTTCTCCCGGACCGAAGTTGACCGAGGGAACTCCCCGGGCGGTGAGCCGGGCCACATCCGTCCAGCCCTGTTTGGAGCCGATCTCCACCTGGGCGGACGCGGCCAGGGCCGTTACCAGAGGGTGGTCGGTCACTACCTCGCCGGAAGGGGCGGCATCGATGATTTCCACCCGGTCGGCGTCCCGACACGCCCGCCGCACTTCTTCCTCCGCCTCGGCGATGGTGCGGTGCGGACCGAACCGGTAGTTGAGGTTCATCTCGAATGTCGGGGGGATGATATTGGCGGCCAACCCACCCTGGGCCAGGGTGACCGACATCACTTCTTTGAAAACCAGCCCGTCGATGTCCACCGGCGCCGGCAGACGCACGTGCATATTCGCCAGCCATTCACCCGCCTTGGAAATGGCGTTGGATCCCCACCAGGGCCGGGCCGAATGGGACGAGCGGCCCACAAAGGTCACCCCCACGTTCATAACCCCGTTGCACCCGGCCTGGATCTCGCCGTCGGAAGGTTCCAGCAACACCCCAAAGGAAGCCTCGCCCAGCCAGGGGCACTGGTTGAGCACCGGCTCAAGTCCGTTGTTGGCGAATTTCCCCTCCTCCGCCTCGTAGAACACTGCCGCTAAACGGTAGGGCCAGTGGGGTTGAGCCTTCTCCATTAGATGAAGCATCACCGCCACCCCACCCTTCATGTCCGAAGCCCCCAGCCCGTGCATACGACCCCCCTCCATATAGGCGGGTGGTTGCCCCTGGGCGGGCACCGTATCCAGATGGCCGGCCAACACCACCAGTGGTCCCTCCCCGGCAGTGGACGCCACTAGGGAGTTGTTCACGCGCTGTTGGGAAAGATGGGAAGCTCGGTCGGCCAAACGTTTCGATACATAATCACAAATCCGAGCTTCATCGCCGGTGACCGAGGGGATATCGATCAGATGTGCCAGCGTGTCGGTCAGATCGGTCAAACCTGCACCCCGAAGGTCCGCAATGCCTCGTTGAGGGAGGTCTTGCGATCGGTTGAGGCGGTCCGTTCTCCGATGATCAGGGCGCACGGCACTCCGTATTCTCCGGCCGGAAATGCCCGGGAACGCATCCCGGGGATCACCACCGAGTTGGCCGGCACCACTCCCCGATACTCAACCGGCGATGGGCCGCGGACGTCGATGATGCGAGTGGAAGCCGTGATGGTGGTGTTGGCGCCCAGCACCGCTCCTTGTTCGATCACCGCCCCTTCCACCACGATGCACCGACTGCCGATGAAAGCGCCGTCCTCGATTATCACCGGCCGGGCGCCGGGCGGCTCCAGGACTCCCCCGATCCCCACCCCTCCCGAAAGATGCACGCCCCTTCCCACCTGCGCGCATGATCCCACGGTGGCCCAGGTATCCACCATCGACCCCGATCCCACCCAGGCGCCGATGTTGACATATCCGGGCATCACAATCACCCCCGGTTCGCAGAAGGCGCCGTATCGGACCACTCCGGGCGGAACCACCCGTACCTGCACCTCCGCCAGGTTGCGTTTGGTGGGGATCTTGTCATGCCACATCAACGCTCCCCCATCCATCTCCTCCATACCGGTGAGCTGGAAATAGAGCAGTATGGCTTCTTTGACCCATTCGTTCACCACCCATTCCCCTGAGGTCTTTTCCGCCACCCGGATCTTTCCCCGATCGAGTTGATGGATAGTGGACATCACCGAATCCCGGGCTTCGGCCAGATCCGCATCTCCGGCATAGGCCGCCCTGATCACATCTTGGTCAGACATTCTTTCAACACCTCCACAGCTTGCCGGCACTGCTTTACACCGGGTACCAGCGCCAACCTTATATAACCCTCTCCGCCCTCGCCGAACACCCGCCCCGGGGAGACCACCACTCCCCGCTCCAGTAACCGGGTGGTCATCTCCAAATCGTCACCTACCTCCACCCACAGATACAAACCGGCCCGGGAGGCGGCCACCCGGTATCCCATCCCCCGGAATGCTTCCCGCAGGACCCCCCGCTTTTCGCCGAAAATCCGCCGACGCTCTGCTACATGGGAGTCGTCCAACCAAGCGGCCGCCGCCGCCATCTGCGTGAACTCGGGCGGAGCGGTGCCGGTGGAGGTGCGCAGAGCGGCCAGCGCCCCGATCGCCCGGGCGTCTCCCACCATCGCCGCCGAACGATAGCCGGTCATCCCCGAACGCTTGGAAAGGCTCAGGTAGCTGACCACTCCCGACAGATCCGGGTCGGCCACCTCCAACACCGAGACCGGCGGTTCCTCCTCGTAGAGATCCACGTAGCACTCATCAGCGCACCATAGGACTTCGAAGGCTCGACACTTGCGATAGAACTCTTCGAGGTCGGCCCGGCTCATCACCGCCCCGGCCGGATTGTGGGGTGAGTTGGTCCATGCCAACACCGACCGGCGCCAGGTTCGATCACAGACATCAGAAGCCCGCAGCACGAAGTCCTCTCCCAAGCGCACCGGATGCCCGACCGCCCCCGCCAAAAGCGCCCCCCGACCATAGATGGGATAGCCGGGAGTGGGCCAGATCACCCCCTGCTCGCCACCAGAATCAACAAAGGCGAACGGGGTGGAGAAGATCGCTTCCTTGGAACCGGTGGTGGGAAGCACCTGAGTTTCGGGGTCCACCTGTATCCCGAATCTGCGAAGCACATAGCCGGCGATAGCCTCCCTCAACACCCGGAGCCCGCGGGTGGTGGGGTACTGGGATATCTCGGGAACGGCTCGGCGCAGGGCTTTTGGGATAAAAGGGGGAGTGGGCTCCCGCGGGTCGCCGATCGAAAAATCGATGAGCGTCTCCCCCGCCTCCCGCATGGCTCGGGCGCGCTCCTGGAGGGCGGCGATGGGATAAGCCCCCATCTCTTTCAACCTCGGATTGATCCGCATCGCCATCACGCTAGCCATTCCTCCCCACAACGGTGAGTTCTGCCGCCCCCATTGCACCAGCAACACCTAAAATGTAGCAACATATACTCAAAGAAAGAGGTGCTTGATGTCAACACCGGCGCGAACTATGAACAGTCGAGAATTCAATCAGAGCACCGGCCGCGCCAAAGCAGCTACCCGCCACGGCCCGGTCTACATAACCAACCGTGGGCGACCATCTCATGTGTTGATGAGTTATGACCACTACCTCGAACTCACGGAGGACAAAACTACCCTCGCTGATGTCTTATGTCGAACGCCTGGCATAGGAGATATCGAGGTTGCCTTCCCCAGATCAACAGACCTGGGCAGGTCGGCGGCGTTCGACTGATGTATCTGCTTGATACAAGTGTCATCTCAGAAATCCGAAAGATCCGATCCGGCAAAGCAGACCCGGCAGTAATGGGCTGGGTGGGCGAAGTTGCTAAAGACCTTACCTATATATCGACTATCACCATCGGAGAACTTGAAACAGGGACGCTTTTGGTTCTGCGCCGCGACCCGGCCTCAGGAGAAGTGCTCCGAAGCTGGCTCGACAACGACGTTTACGAAGCCTTCGATCATCGTATCCTTTCGGTGGATGCCCAGGTAGCTCGGATCGCTGCTGCTTTACACGTCCCCAATCCCGCACCGGTCAACGATGCCTTGATAGCCGCCACCGCGATAGCTCACAATTTGGTGATGGTGACCCGCAATACTCTCCATTTCGAGCGGTTTCATCAACTCAAACTGCTAAACCCCTGGAAACCGGCTACGCCCAAACTATGAGTCACCGGGGTTTCATATCCAAAGAAAGTCCCGCGATCATCAGCCTGACTCGATCCGCCCTCGCCGCTATTGTCTGATTGACGCGTCCCAAAACATCCCGGTATTGACGTCCCAGGGGCGAATTCGGGACCAGTCCCAGGCCAACCTCGTTGCTGACCAAAATCCACGCCGCATCGGAGGCTTCCATCAGTGCCAGCAGGCGCCGGGTCTCTGCTGCAACCCGGCGCTCGCCGCCGGTGGGGTCTTCTTCCTCCAATAGCAAGTTGCTAACCCACATGGTTATGCAGTCCACCAAGAAGACGTCATAGGCGCCCAGCAGAGGGCGCAGCGCTGGAACAAGACCGCGAGGTTCTTCCAAAGTATCCCAATCGGCCGGTCGGCTCCGCCGGTGAGCCTCGATTCGATCCTCCATCTCTTCGTCCAAGGCTTCCGCAGTTGCCACAAAGAGAACCCGATCAGCATCCCGAGCCAACTGTTCGGCGACGGTGCTTTTCCCCGAGCGGGCCCCGCCCAGGATGAGGGTGATGTGGGATCTCATCAGAACCACCCTTCTGCCAACCCGAACCAGGAGGGCGACAAGGCAGCAGACCACCTGGCCGCTATCAAGGCGGCCAAGAGCAGCACCGCGACTTCCGCGGTTTCGTTGACTGCCCCATAGATATCCCCGGTCACGCCTCCCAAGAGCCTGGTCGACCATACTCCGATCAGCCATCCTATGAGGGCAACCAGAGCCAGCATGATGAGACTCCACGGACCAACCAAAATCATCCCCGCCACCACGCAAAAAATCAGGCCAAGACCTATCTGACCTCGGCCTGTTCTCTTCACAAATTCGGCACCCAGGCCGTTTTCCCCCACGTAGGGAAATGTTTCCATAACCAACAACATAGCCCCGCGAGACAGACAGGGAACCAAAACCAAGATCCACCCACGGCTATCCCACGGCAATACCGAAACGGCCGCTACTTTCATCAACAGCAGGCAGGTGACGGCGATCACCGCAAAGGCTCCCACATGGGGATCTTTGAGAATCTTCCGACGATGATCAGGCCCTGCCCCTCCCAGCAAAGCGTCACACGTGTCCATAAACCCATCCAGATGCAAGGCGCCGGTCACAAGCGCCCCGGCCGCCACTATCACAGTCCCGGCCAGTATGTGAACCATGGTCGAATCGTTGGCAGAGTCCGGCGATCCTCCGGTGTATCCCCATCGCACCAATAAATCCACCGCCGCCACCAAGATGCCTATCAGCAGGCCAACCACCGGGAACCAACCTCGGGCCGAGGTCATCCCCGCCCTGATGCCGGCGTCCCTTGCCCCGACCGGAAATACGGTCAAGAAAGCCACTGCCGAGCGAAAACCCATCAAGATGGAGCTTCCGAACGATTGGAGACTCCGGCCTGCTCGAAGGTAGACATCCGCGACAGACAAGCGGCGGATGCCTCGACAATCGGCATAGCCAGAACCGCGCCGGTGCCCTCTCCCAAGCGCATGCCGAGATCCAGCAAAGGCCGCAGTCCCAGATGGGACAACACTGCGGCATGTCCCGGCTCGGCCGACCGGTGAGAGGCGATCAGGTAGTCTCCCGTGGCGTCGCAGAGTCCCTTGGCGATGAGAGCGGCGGCCCCGGATATAAAGCCGTCCAGCAATACTGCGCATCGCATGGCGGCCCCACCCAGCATGACACCGGCCAGCACGCCGATCTCGAACCCACCGACCTTGGCCAGCACGTCCAGAGCATCGTCGGCATCGGGAGCGTTAACCTCCAAGGCCCTTCGGACCACTTTGGTTTTGTGACGGATCTGTTCCGGGGTACGCCCTGTGCCTGCGCCGGTTGTCTCTTCAGGAGATTTTCCGGTTATGGCCGCGGTCACCGCGGAGGAAACAGTGGTGTTGCCGATACCCATATCACCGGTGGCGATCAGGTTGGTGTTTTGCTCGGCAGCAAGTTCTGTGGCCAACTCGATGCCCGCTTCCAAGCAGCGCACGGCCTGTTGGCGGGACATGGCCGGACCCAAGCTGATGTCCTCGGTTCCCCGGGCCATACGAAGGGAACGAAGCCTGGTGGTGGAAGGCAAAGCATCGCCCGCGATTCCGGCATCTACCACGATCTGATTGACACCCAGCAAATCGGCCATAACGCTGACGGCCGCTCCGCCCCGGAGAAAATTCAAAGCCATCTGAGCGGTCACCTCCTGCGGATAGCCGGTTACTCCCTGGGCGGTGACCCCATGGTCGGCCGCCGCCACTATCACGGCCTTGCCGGTGATTGCAGGACGTTCATTCCCGAACATGCCCGCCAGCCTGATCGAGATGTCCTCCAGGAAGCCGAGAGCGCCCTCCGGCTTGGTGAGCTTCGCCTGCCTCTCCCGGGCGCGGCGGCGGGCTTCGGGGTCCGCGGGTCGGATGAGTTCCACTGCTTGGAGCAGATCAAGACGGTGCATCAAGATAGATCAGGCCGAGGTGGCGCCCCATCCCGTTTATGACCTGCTGGTCGGGATGGGTGTCGGGCAGACGAAACATTACACGCAAAGGTCTGGGCATCAAGCCCGAGGAAGCACTCGGCTGGCGGATAGAGGCCATAGGTCCGGGTTGACTCGAATGTTTCATCGTGCTTCCTAACCGTACAATTGCCGGTCGTGCGTTACCGGCTGATCTATGTTGGGTTGAGTCTTCTCACCGTGGCGGCTCTGTCGCTCTGCTATGTCTTCGGAAGAGGCGGCGACCCTGTCATCTTGCCTGCCCCCTTGGAAAGAGTATCCCCCAACCCCTACGACGCGGTTCCCATGCAAAGCAGCCTGGAGGTGGACTTGGAGGTGGGGTATGCGGCCCGGATATATGTGAACGGATATCCGATACCCCCGTCTGAGCTATCGTTCTCCGAGGGAGTGGGCATCTACCGGTGGAGACCCGGCGAGCGAAGTCTGCTGATGAGTCGTTGGGAAGTGGGAGAACACACCATCTTGGTGGAATGGGAAAAAACCTACGGCCTTCCCGACGTGGGGGAGTTCACCTGGTCGTTCAGGGTGCAGTAGGCGGTTTGAAGCGGCGCAGCCGCAAGGAGTTGGTAACCACCGAAACGCTCGAAAAGGCCATGGCGGCGGCGGCCACCATCGGGTTCAATACTCCGGCGGCCGCCAAGGGAATGGCGGCCACGTTATACCCGAACGCCCAGACCAGGTTGGAGATTATTATCCGGTAAGTGGCTCGCGCCAGCGTCAGGGAGGTGGGCACTCCGAGAGGATCTCCGCTCATCAGGGCGATATCGCCTGCCTCCACCGCCACATCCGTTCCGGTCCCGATGGCGATCCCCAGATCCGCCGCCGCCAGGGCAATGGCATCGTTGATCCCGTCTCCCACGAACCCGACCACCGCTCCCCCCTCCTTCAATCGTTCGATCTCCCGAGCCTTGTCGGCCGGCAGAACATCGGCCTTGACCTGATCGATCCCCAGGCGCCGGCCCATCACCGAGGCTGATCGTGCGTTGTCCCCGGTCAAAAGAGCCAACTTGACATCCATCTTTCGGAGTCTGGAAATGGCCTCGGCAGCCGTGGAACGAGCAGTGTCCGACACCGCCAAGACGCCTCGGACCTCCCCCTCCCAGCCCGCCAAGAAGGCGGTCTTGGCCTCGTCTTCCCAAGCCCGCATGGTTTGGCGATGATCCGCACCGGCCTCCAACCCCGCATCGGCCAAGAAATCCGGCTTGCCCACCACCACCCGGACCCCGTTCACCATGCCCACCACTCCCCGGCCCGGCACTGTCTCCACTTCGCTGGGCGAAACGATCTCCACTCCCCGCCCTGCGGCGCCCTTCGCCACCGCCTGGCCGATGGGATGCGAACTACCTCCCTCCACCGAACCCACCAGCCGCAGGAACCGGCCGGGATCGTCGGCTGAGACATCGGTCAGGATCATCTTGCCTTCCGTCAGGGTGCCGGTCTTGTCGAACACCACGGTATCCACCTCGCGGGTTCGCTCGAACACCTCGGCGTTCTTGAAAAGCACACCCAGCTCGGCCCCCCGACCGCTCCCTGCCATGATGGCAGTGGGAGTCGCCAGCCCCAAGGCGCACGGACAGGCAATGATCAGCACCGCAACCCCGTTTCTGATGGCTTCCCACAGGTCGCCTCCGGCCACCAGCCACCCTGCGAAAGTAAGAATCGCCAGCACTATCACCGCCGGCACGAATATCGAAGACACTCGGTCGGCGAGCCTTTGAATGGGTGGCTTGGACGATTGCACCTCTTCCACCATCTTCACGATCTGGAAAAGAGTCGTGTCCGCTCCCACCTGTTCCGCCCTGAACACCAACCGTCCCATCTGGTTGATTGTGCCACAGAACACCGGGTCGCCCACGGATCTTTCCACCGGCAGGGATTCCCCGGTCAGCATCGACTCGTCCACGGCCGAGTGCCCGCCGGTTACCACTCCGTCAGCCGGTATCTTCTCCCCCGCCGACACCACCACCAGATCATCCACTTGGAGTTGGTCCTGGGAGATTTCATATTCGCCATCCGCGCCCATCACCCGCACGGAGGCACTGAAGCCCAGTTCCACCAGCTTGGCAACCGCCTGGGAAGCCCGCCCCTTGGCGCGAGCCTCGAGAAAGCGGCCCAAGAGAATCAGGGAGACGATCATCCCCGCCGTCTCGAAATAGACCGCCTGGCCACTTAGCGCCGCCCAGGTCGAATACCCGAAGGCAGTCAGAGATCCGATCGAAACCAGGGTGTCCATGTTGGCTTGGCCCAACTTCAACCGCAGCCAGGCAATCTTATGGAATTGGCGCCCCCACCAGAACACCACTGCTGCGGCCAGCACCCATTGCGTCGCCAACCAGACCGGCTGGTCGGGCCCCAGCATGGAGACCACCATCAGAGGAACCGCAAACAGCGCCGATGCTGCAAAAATCCGCCGCTGTCTTTTGGCCTCCTCGTAGTAGGGCTCTTCGGGGTCCGGCCGGGGTGAATCAGATGGAAGCGGCGCCGCCTCGTATCCAATCCCCTTCACCGCCTCAGCCAGCGATAACAGATCCGTGCCCGCCTCGTAGGTGACCCGTACCTTGGCGCCCATCAGATTGACCGAGGCCGCCATCACATCCTCCCTCTGCAGGAGGGCGTTCTCCACCCGCTGAGCGCATGACGCGCAAGTCATGCCACCCACCGAAAGGACATCCGTCTGAGTTGACGTCACTGGCAACTCCAATGCCGCAGGCTCGTCTATGAGAGGGGACCCGCCTCGTATCCGATCGCCCTCACCGCTTCAAACAGCGTGGCCAGATCTGTGCCCGCCTCGTGCGTGACCCGTACCCTGGCGCCCTGGAGGTCCACCGAGACTGCCGTTACGTCCTCCCTTTGTGTAAGCGCGTTCTCCACCCGTTGGGCACAAGAACCGCAAGTCATACCATTGACCGAAAAGACATCTGTCTGAGTAGAAACCAAGTTGAACCCCCGTTCTAACGCGCCCGCCGACCGGACACCTGCTACGTCACCCAACTCTACCGGGCTCCGATTGTAGTCTCTAATGTAACTTGATGCCTATGAGTCAATGTGGACACGTTTGCCGGGGTGACCGCGGGCTGATGGCACGCCGGGCGGGCCGGGCGGTGAGATGACCACCCACGCCGCGGTGGCCGGGCCGGGACACTCACCGAACGCCGCTTCTGCTGGTCCGAACCTGCTCGAGATCGAGAACCTGGCGGTGCGCTTTGAATTGCCCACCGAGACGATCCGCGCGGTCAGCGGGGTGAGTCTCACGGTGGCCCCGAGCGAGACGTTCGCCCTGGTGGGAGAATCCGGATCCGGCAAAAGCGTATCAATGCTGTCGGTCATGGGTCTTCTTCCTTCACCGCCCGCGGTGGTATCGGGGTCCATCCGGCTGGAGGGACGGGAAGTTCTGGGCATGTCCGGACGCCGACTCAAAAGGTTCCGTGGTCGGGATGTGGCCATGGTCTTCCAAGAACCCATGTCCTCGTTGAACCCGGTTCACCGCGTCGGTCGGCAGATCGGCGAGAGCCTCCGGATCCATCGGGGTGTCGCCCGGGCCGAGGCGCGACGTTACGCCATCCGCCTGCTGGACCGGGTTGGGATACCATCGGCCAAGACCAGGGTTGACGACTACCCGCACGAGTTCTCGGGAGGTATGCGCCAGCGAGCAATGATCGCCATGGCGTTGGCGTGCGAGCCGAAATTGCTGATCGCCGACGAGCCCACCACCGCCCTCGACGTGACCGTTCAGGCCCAGATCGTGGATCTGGTGCGCGAACTGCAAGCCGAATACCGCTTGGCGGTGGTCTGGATTACGCATGACCTGGGGGTAGTGGCCGAGATAGCCGATCGGGTGGCGGTCATGTACGCCGGGCGAATACTGGAGACCGGCCAGGCATCCGACCTCTACCGAGCGACCCGCCACCCTTACACATCCGGACTGCTCCGCTCCATCCCCCGGCTCGACCGCCCGGTCACCACCCGCCTGGCAGAGATACCGGGGGCGCCATACCGAGTCGTCAGGGAATTGGAGGCATGCCCCTTTGACGACCGCTGTCCGCTGACCGGACAAGGTTGTGGGGACGCTCTCCCGGAATTGGAAACAGTTGGGCCCGGCGGGCACCAGTCGGCCTGTATACACCACCACCAGATGGGACCCGCCTCCGCGCTCTGGCCGGAAGGAGCAGCAGCCCAGGGCCGGACGGCCGCCGACCAAGCCGGCGATGTAATCGTTTCGGTCCGGGACCTGAAGGTCCATTTCCCGGTGGTGCGCGGCCTGAGACAGTCGCTCAAGGGGGCTATTCGGGCCGTGGACGGCGTCAACCTCGACGTCACCCGGGGACGGACCTTGGGGATCGTCGGGGAGAGCGGGTGTGGGAAAACGACCCTGGGTCGGGCACTGGTCGCCCTGGTACGGCCCACCGGCGGAACGATCGAGATCAACCGAACGCCGATCAACCACCGCAGCGGAAGGCATCGGCGGGTCGTGCAAATGATCTTCCAGGATCCTTTCTCGGCCATGAACCCCGGGATGCGAGTGGGAGATGTCATCGCCGAGCCCCTGCGGATCCACCGGCTGGCAGACGCGGCCGCCACCCGCGACCGGGTGGTGCAGCTGTTGACCCAGGTGGGTCTTCCGGCGGACTCGGGCGAGCGCTACCCGCATGAGTTCAGCGGAGGACAGAGACAGCGGATCGCGGTGGCCCGCGCCCTGGCGGCCGACCCGGACGTCGTGGTATGCGACGAACCCGTATCGGCCCTGGATGTGTCGGTGCAGGCCCAGGTAGTGAACCTGCTGGCCGATCTGCAAAAACGAACCGGCATGGCGATGGTTTTCATCGCCCATGACCTGGCAGTGGTACGCCACGTCTCACACGAAGTGGCCGTGATGTATCTGGGAGAGATCGTGGAGAGGGCCCCGCGAGACCAATTGTACGAAGAACCCCTCCACCCCTACACCAAGGCACTGTTGGAGGCGGTGCCGGCATCCGATCCCCACCGCAAGGCAACCCGGCGGACCAGGCTGGTGGGCGACGTACCGAGCCCGGCCGACCCCCCGTCCGGCTGCCGTTTCCACACCCGATGCCCGGTGGCTGTCGAAGGGCTGTGCTCCACGGTAAAACCGTTGCTGGAAAAGGTGGCGCCCAACCGATGGGTCTCGTGTCACCTGGTCAGCCCCCCGGCCTAGGCGGAGTGGGTCTCCACCGGCGCCCACCAGGAAACGCCCCGACCCATCGGCGCCAGGCAGTCTTTGACCAGGGAACGCCACCGTCGGGGGCCATCTGGGCCCGAACACCCAGAAAATCGACGCTTTGATCGAGACCATTTACGTGTTCCTGTTAAGCTCGGACACCAATTGGGATTTTTTCGCCCGTAGCAACCGCTAATCCCCACTACCTGCAAGGCGGGGAAGAGAAAAGAGGAAACAATTATGAGGTTCAAGACAACCCTCCTTCTGGTCGTTTTGGCGCTGGTGATCGCCGGCTGTGGCGACGACGACGCCGAACCAGACCCGACGACCGCTACGACCGCGGCGGCGCCGACCGCCACCACGGAAGCGCCGGCGGAGCCATCCGATATGGACGACGAGCCTGAACCCGAGCCCGACACTCCAACCACCACGGAAGCTCCGCCGCCACCGGCAGAGCCGGTTACGGTGCGGGCTGCGGTGACCGGGGATGAAGGAACCTTGAATCCCTACACCTACATCAGCGGATTCCCCGGATGGAACCTGCTGATGCTCCAGTACGACTCCTTGATGCAGCTTGACGCCGCCGGGGTTCCCCAGCCCTGGCTGGCCTCCGAGGTCACCGTCAGCGACGACCTGACCGAATGGTCGGTAACTCTGGTCGAGGGGGTGACCTTCCACGACGGAGAGGAGTTGACCTCCGACGACGTGGCCTTCAGCGTTGATTTCTTCCAGAACAATCCGGAGTCGAGCCGCTTCGCCCGCGACTACCGACCGGTAGCGGATGTGGTCGTGCACGATGACTACAACGTCACCTTCGTTCTCTCGGGCCCCAATGCCGGATTCGACGTGGGAGCGCTGGCCGACGCGCCTGTCATCCCCCGTCACATCTGGGAGTCGGTGGAACTCCCGTCGGAGCACGATTTCGGCGGCACCAATATCGGAACCGGTCCCTACCAGATGGTCGAATACGTCGAAGGCCAGAGCTACCGATTCGTGGCCAACCCCAACTTCTTCCGGGGCGCCCCGGCGGTTGACGAGCTGGTGGTGATCGTCTTGGCCGATGACGCCGGAACCCAAGCCGCCATCCGTACCGGAGAAGTCGATGTGATCTTCGAACGCATCCCACCCGAGCAGATCGATCTGCTGGATGCCCAGGATCCCTTGGAAGTCATTCTGGGACCCGAGTTCACCACCCAGATGATCAACTACGACGCCTCGAAGCGCCCGTTCGACGACGTTGCCGTCCGTCAGGCCATCAACCTGGCCATGGACCGCCAGGACATCGTCGACACCGTATATCTGGGGGCAGCCACAGTGGGAAGCCCCGGCTGGATCCATCCCGGACATTCGGTCTATAACTCCGGAATCGCCACGGTTTACGACGTGGCCGCGGCCAACGCGCTGCTGGACAGCGCCGGTTACACGGACAGCGACGGGGATGGCGTCCGAGAGTTCGACGGTCAGCCGATGTCGTTTGAGATCATCACCAACTCTTCGGACTCGCTCCGTCTGCGGATCGCCGAGTTGACGGTGGAGATGCTGGCCGCGGTTGGGATCGAAACGGAGGTCGTGCCGGTCGACACCGCAGTGTGGGAAAACGCCGTTTGGCCGGGCTTCGATGTCAACAACGGTCGCAACTACGAGATCGCCATGTGGGGATGGTCGGCGCCCGTGCAGGCTGACCCTCTGCGACTTCCCCAGTTGGTCGCCAGTTCAACCGGCGCAGGATTCCTGAACCTCACCGGCTACTCCAGCGAGGAGATGGATGCCCTTTCCGAGGCGCTGTCCATCGAGCCCGATCCGGCGGAGCGCACCGCCATCCTGGGCCAAATGCAGCAGATAATCGCCGATGAACTGCCGTTCGTGCTGCTGCTGTATCCGGATGGCGCCTATGTGTACGACTCGAGCGTCTACGCAGATTGGGAGTTCATCGCCGGGCAGGGCATCGTCAGCAAGCTGTCATTGCTCTCTCCCGCCTCTCGCCCTTAGGAGAACAATTGAATAATGACGGCCGGTAATAACCTGCCGCTCGCTCGCCCATGGCGTGTTGGATGTTGTCCGATAACGGACCGCTCAACACGCTGTGGGGGGCGGGGAAGTCCGCAGATCGGGCCGGGTTGAAGGCTTGAGAAGACAAATCGACCTGCGCCGGGTGGCCCAGTACGGGTTCGTGGTGGTGGTGGCGGTCACGCTCAACTTCCTGTTGCCCCGGCTGATGCCGGGAAATCCACTCGCCCTTATCGCCGGGGTGGATGTCGGACTATTGGATCCTGACCAACGGGCTGAGATAGTAGCCCGGGTCGGTCTGGACGCACCTTTATGGCAGCAGTATCTGCGGTATTGGGGCGGTATCCTCACCGGCGATTTCGGGTACTCGTTCCGGGCCAACCGCCCCATCGTCGAGATGATCTGGGACCGGCTCCCCTGGACTCTTCTGATCACCGGCCTGTCGCTGGTGGTATCGGCCGTCACCGGGGTGGTGCTGGGCGCTCTCTCGGCTTGGCGGAGAGGCACCAAGGGCGATTTGAGCCTGCTTTCGGGGATGATCTCGGTCGAGTCGTTGCCATCCTTTTGGTTGGGCATGGTTTTGATCTCGGTCTTCGCCGTCCAGTGGGGTCTGCTGCCGTCGTTCGGCGCGGTGACCCCCGCCTCCGATCTGGTGGGTTGGGCGCACACCTGGGACATCGTCAGCCACGCCATAATGCCCGTCACCGCCCTGTCGATCGTCGGGACGCCGGGGGTTTACATGACCATGCGCTATTCGATGCTCGAAACCCTGGGGGAGGACTATATCCGCACCGCCCGGGCGAAAGGCGCCGGGGAGCGCCGGGTACTGTTCGGACATGTCGCCCGCAACGCCATCGCTCCGGTGATCACGGTGCTGGCCATCCGTCTGGGGTTTGCTTTCGGGGGTACGGTGATCATCGAGACGGTGTTTTCCTACCCGGGGCTCGGTCGCCTGGTCTTCGAAGCGGTCGCAGGGCGTGACTATCCCGTGATGCAGGCGGCCTTTTTGGTTTTCACGGGAGCGGTACTGATGGCGAATCTGGCGGCCGACCTCTTGTATCCACTCATCGACCCCCGGACCAGAACATCGTGACCGCGGCGGGATTCGACGACCGTGCGGTGCGGCGGGCTATCCGGCGCCGCTCCCGGCTCCCCACCGTCCTCGGGCTGGCAGGGGCTGCCATAGTCGGGGCTCTTCTGTTTACCGCCGTGCTGGCCCCGTGGTTGGCGCCCTACGATCCCAAGGAGCGGATAGCCAGACCTTTTTTGCCGCCCAGTTCCGAACACCTGCTGGGCACCAACGACGTCGGCCATGATCTTTTGTCGGAGATCATCTTCGGATCACGGGTGTCCTTGCTGGTGGGGCTGGTGGCGGCCACGGTAGCCCTGCTGATCGGCACGACCGTGGGAGTGCTGGCCGGCTACTACCCCAAACGGCTGGGGTCGACTCTGATGCGCGGGGTGGATGTGATATTGATCCTGCCGTTCCTGCCGCTGCTCATAGTGCTGGCTGCCTACCTGGGCCGCAGTCTCTTGAACACCATCCTGGTCATCGGAGTGCTCATCTGGGCGGAGCCGGCCCGGATCATTCGATCACAGGTCCTTTCTCTCCGCTCGCGAGAATACGTGCTGGCAGCCCGTTCGATGGGAGCCCCCGATCGTTGGACAATCCTGCGGCACATCGTTCCCCGCACAGCCCTGCTCGCCACCGGCTCGTTCGTGCGGGCGGTGTCCGGAGCGATTCTGCTGGAGGCTGCCCTCAGTTTCCTGGGTCTGGGAGACCCCATCCAAAAGAGCTGGGGCTCGACGCTGTACTGGGCACAGACTCGGGGGGCATTCCTGACCCCGGCATGGAAGTGGTGGGTGCTGCCGCCCGGCCTGCTGATCATGCTGGCATCACTCGGATTCGCCCTCATCGCCTTCTCACTCGAAGAACGAATCAATCCCCGGTTATAACCCACCCGTCGCCCCGTCCGTTACGCCAGAACACATCTGAACCCCCTGGTGCCATTTAGGCATGATCGGGACAGACAGACACCATCCTTTCAACCCACCGCTCGCTGACACTCGCACTACAGAAACGTTAATAGGACTTCGGACACACCTAACCTCCGGAAAACCCGGTGTGATTCAGCTAGGTCAGATACAGGGGTAACACCTGTTGGTTAGGTGACAAAGCCTTGCCAGCGGATCAGGCTACACTATCCACCATATGCCTAATCGCTCATCAAAAGGAAAGCCGAGCAGGTCGGGCAGAGGCCGCGTTGGCGCTGGCCGACAGACCCGACCGCATGCTGCACGAGGCGTAACCGACCGTGGTCAACAGGTGCCGGTGAACGCGCCTGCCGCATCGACAAGCAGCACGGCAACTCCAAAGCCTCCGCCCAAAGGTTGATCCCTTCCGCTGGTTCGGTTTGAGGAAGTAGTCCCTTGCCGACCACTATTGGCAGCCTTGTTGTCTTCATAGCGTTTCTGACGCCCGGTTTCGTCTATTTAGCGCGGCTTGAGACCCGTTTCCCCAGCAGGACCTACACCGCACTGCGGGAGACCGCCATGGTGGTATCCACCAGTCTCCTCTTCAACGGTCTCGCTGTTGGTGTCTTCACGGTGATCCGATTCTTGCTGCCGGTCATCACCCCAGATGTCGGCGCGATTATCCGGAACGCTCAACCGCACTTCCAAGACCACTACGCGTCGATTCTCCTGTGGGCAGGAACCCTATTTGTTGCCTCGGTAGGACTAGCCTGGCTTGCGGCCGTGCCACCACAGTGGAGTCGCACGCTAGTCGCCCGGGCAGCCGCCCACGGGCCACATCGATGGAGAGCACCTCTTCGACACTGGTCAGAGAAGGAACCCGGTAATCGGATCTTCTTCGAGTCCGCATGGGGTCGCGCTTTCGGTGGCCACGACCGGGACCACCGCGTGTACCTGGGTCTTCTCCTAAAGGATGGCACTTATCTCTATGGGCCGCTCGCTTCGTTCAATCCTCAGTTGGAGGAGACCGACGAGCGCGATTTGGTGCTCAGTCGCCCTATTTTGATCCGGGTCCCGACGGAAGAAGCACCCGAGGAGTATGAAGCTGACGCCTTGGTCGTGTCAGCGGGCGAAATCAAAACCGTGTCGGTGCACCGCATACCAACCAGGTTGCTACCAGAGACCACTCTTGGGGTGCCGGGGGACACGCTCGGGATGTGACCGACCGGATTCGCTTTTCAAGGTCAACCGCTCCGAAGAGACGCCTGTAGTACAAGTCGGCAAGCTCAGGCTCGGCCATGTAAACGGCGAGTCGTCCCTGACCGGACAGGGAATCGCAAGGTTTCATTGCTGACCCGAGTTTGGCGGGTCAAGGGGTTTGGTGGGATGTGATTGGTGTGTTGACCTGGGGTTTTGTGTTGTGAGGGGTTGCTTCTGCACGATATTGTAGGGGCGACAGTTGGTTGGTGTTAGGGAGGTGGTGCTGGTAGTATTGTGGGGTATGTTCGTTAAGACGACCCGCCGTAGGAGGGGCGACAAGGTTTACGAGTACTTGTCGTTGGTGGAAACGGTTCGCAAGGGGTCGAAGATCGGCCATCGGACCCTGTTGCGCCTGGGAGAAGTCACCGCTTTACGCCAATCGGGACAGTTGGGACGGATCATCGCCGCGTTGGAACGTCACCTGCACAAAGAACGCGTCGACGTTGACAGCTTGGCCGCCGAGGGAGCACCCGCGGTAGGAGCAGTAGCCGCAGCGGCCGCGGTATGGAAACAACTGGATCTCGGGGGGTTCTTCACAAAAGTAGGCGCGGAACGCCGTGCTGACGTTTTGGAACATGCAGTGTTCGCGATGGTGGCGAACCGGCTGGTAGCCCCGTGTTCGAAACGTCGTCTGCCCGAATGGACAGAACATGACGTGGTGATGCCCCAAGGCTGGTCAGCGCCGTCGTTGGACCAGTACTACCGGGCCTTGGACGCCGTCGCCGACACCAAGAACGAGACCGAGGAGCATTTGTATCGGCGGTTGTGCAACCTGACCAACCTGAACCTTCGGCTGGTGTGCTATGACCTGACATCCACCTATTTTGAGGGTTCGACCCAAAAGTCGGAAGCGTTTCCGTCGCGGGTGTTCGGGTATTCGCGGGATCATCGCCCGGACAGGCCCCAGATCGTGATCGGTCTGTTGTGCACCACAGACGGGATCCCGATAGCCCATCATGTGTTCTCGGGGAACACCAACGACGCCTCCACCCTACCCGGGGTGTTGGAAGACCTGGCGGGACGGTTCGCGGTGGGCAGGATCTGTGTGGTTTCCGACCGGGGGCTCATATCAGCATCTAACCTGGAAACGGTCACCCAAGCGGGGTTTGATCACCTGCTGGCCACCAGACTCCGCCGCGATCGGATCACCGCCCAAGCGCTTTCGGCTATTGACCAGGACACTGTGTGGGTGCAGCTACCCGAACACGGTTCCAGGGCCGCTGATATCACCCTCGAAGACGGGACCCGCACGGTGGTGGTCGAGTCCGACGCTCGTGCCCGTCGGGACACACAACGCACCGCCGAACTTATCGCCGCTGCCGAAACGCAGTTGTTGGCGTTGGAACATCGTGTCCGTTCGGGGAGACTGAAAGACCCCGCCAAGATCGGGAGAGCCGCCCAACGCATCCTCGGCACCGGGCGGGTCGGGCGACTGTTCGACCTCGAGATCGGACCAGGTCGCTTTCTCTACCACTACAACGAGGACAACCAGGCATATGAGAAGCTGTTGGCGGGTCGCTATGTACTGACCACCAGTCTCACATCCGCACAAGCCGACACCGCCGAAGTGGTGGCCTGCTATCGCCAACTGCAAACCGTCGAAACCCGCTTTCGGGTGCTCAAAGACTTCCTACGACTACGGCCGGTGCGACACTGGACCGAGAAACGAGTCCGCGGTCACGTAGCGGTCTGTGTGTACGCCGCTTTGATGGAAACGCTCATCACCCAGGCTCTCACCGCAGCCGATGTCCGCGATCCCGACCTCGAACACCAACACCTCACCGCCGCACGGGCCCTCCAACAACTCAACCGCGTCCGCCGCGTGGAACTGACCACCAACAACCACCAGATCACCATAACCACCCGACGCACCCCCCTACAAACACGGGCACTCGCCGCCATCGGAGTCGACACCCGCACCTGGGACAAAGCCACCATCACCTAACCACCACACCGGCTCAAACACCGAATGTAGTGGAAACACCTTCTTCGCGTATGCCCCCTGACCTGGTAAAACACAAAACCACCCGCCAAACTCGGGGCTGACCGCCACCCATGGGGGCTTTCTGGTGCTGGGACTGATGCTCACAATGTAGATCAAGCCATCGTCCACTGGCATAGACCCGTAGTCCACTCTTGGTACTGGTGATATACGGTTAGCCACAATCTGCTGAACCCAGAGAAAAAGTCATCCTCCCCCGTGTACGGAACCCATGATCCTCTGACAACCCGATCAATCTGTGGAAGCTTGCCGAAGTGACTTTATCTAAGTTGGCCCCCAACAAGACACGTAAACGGAGAGGAACCCACCCAGGCATCCAGAACAGCATAATCGTAGGTAACCAAGGCGTGAGACTGATGGTCCCCCGGTTTTGTGGAGTCAGCTCACTTGGATTAGTGGTGTGACGGTTCGGTTGTTGTAGTGGTTGTTTTCGTATTCGATCGGCGTTTGCATCCCGAGGGCGGTGTGGCGTCTTTGGCGGTTGTGGAAGATTTCTAGGTACTCGAAGATAGCGTTGGCGAGTTCGATACGGGTGCGCCAGCGTCTTCGGTCCAGCAGTTCGACTTGCATGCGAGCCCAGAACAATTCCATGAGGGCGTTATCGAAGCAGTCTCCTACGGTTCCCATCGATGGCACTAGTCCGGATTGGTGGGCTCGTTGGGTGAACGCCCAGGAGGCGAACTGCCTGGGTGCCCTGGTCGGAATGTATCACAGTCCCCTGGTGGGGTTTGCGGTTCTCAATGGCCATACCTAAGGCGGAGGTGACCAGGCTCGAGGTGGCCGTGTTATCGATTGACCAGCCCACTACTCGGCGGCTGAACACGTCCAGCACCACAGCACAGTACACCCTGCCTTCCCGGGTGGGATGCTCCGTGATGTCTGTGACCCATAGTTGGTCTGGTTCGACACGGACGAAGTTGCGGTCGACCAGGTCAGCTGAGGTGTCCACCGGTCGGGTACGCCGCCGAGGCGTTCGATTCCCGGAGAGACCAGCCAGGCCGGCTCTTCTCATCAGCATCGCTACCGCGTTATGTCCTACCGTGATCCGATTGCCCAGCCGCAGTTCGGCGTGCACCCGCCGCGCTCCATAAGTGCCTCGTGACTGTAGGTGGATCTGCCGAATAATGTCAGTCAGCCACGCATGACGGATGGAACGAGCCGACGGCGGACGGGACCTCCAGGCATAAAACCCGGACACCGACACACCCAGCACCCGGCAAGCCACCTGAGTAGGTAATCCTTCGGTTCTCATCGTGCGGATCGCCTCGTACCGTCTTTTGGGGACACCACCTTGCCTTTCAGCAGTTCAATAGCCCGTTTAGTCACGGCTAGTTCGGTTTCCAGTTCTTCGATCCTGCGGCGAGCGGCCTGCAACTCGGCTTTCTCTACCGAAGTCGGACCTGGTTCGAGACCGCGGTCAATCCTGTCCTGACGCCGCCAGTTGTAGATCGTCTGACCCGACACCCCAAGATCTTCTGCCAGAGAAGCTACCGATCTGCCAGCTGCAAGCAGATCCAGCACCCTACGGCGAAACTCAGGTGGATATCGATAAGGCATGAAGACCCTCCTTTGGGTCGGTCACACCACCAATTCAAATAACCCGACTCCACGAAAGTGGGGGCACTCCTAACCGTCCACAAAAACGGGGCAACTCCAACGATTCAATGATCTGACTGCGTGACACTTCAATGGGACACACTCACTAGAGCCTCACGGAGGTCGCTTTCGATGGCCTCCAAGCCAGCGCGTGCGACCGGGCCTCTTCGCAACCGGGCATTATTGAGTCGATCCCGTATCTCTCGGCGGACTAGGCGTTCTGACAGGCCAGCAAGCTCATCTCGTGCCGATTCGGCGATCTCAAGGATACCCTCGGGGATCCCGTCAAGCAGACTCATGTCCAGCATCAGAGGTAACAAACGCTCCTCATCCTTAGTGACATCTGCACGGCGAGGCCCGACAGCGACGTACTGAATCAGAAAGTCATAGCTCATCACCGGAGAGTCGAAAGGCTCAAGATCATCCTGCTGGCAGATTTCCTTGGCTGCTCGGTGGGCACGCCTATCAAGCGTGAGCCACCAATGTTCATGGCCCAAAGAACCAGCCCCTGGCTCCTTCTGCCTCGCCATTATTACTCCCAAGAAGTTCTCAACATCGTGATTGGCGAGTTGCTTAGCGACCTCGGGGTCTCTTGAACCGTCGGTTGCCAGGCTTCGACCCAGGTGAACCTCTTCCCAGTAGCGGACAATACTCCAACGAAAACCTTCGTTAGCTTGCTTGACCTCGGAGGCGAGCGGACGCTCTTTGATTCCAGCTACATCAAGGAGGAACTCCGCGATGTCGGCGCGGGGCTGGCGGCTACCCATGAACTCAACCGTCCACTTCTTGAAGCTCTCCTTCGGCCGGCCACTCCACAGATATGCGGAAAAAAGAAAGGGCATGCGACTCCTCCACGCATCCCCGCGCTCTTGACAGTGGCGAGCGTGCCGGATGTGATGGAAGAGTTCCTCAATCACACCTGGCGTCACATAGAATTTCATACCAGCACGACGAGCGAAATCGAGGCTGCGGGTATAGCTTCGTTTTTCCTCTTCGTCAATCAATATCTCAGCTAGCAATGGAAGTGCCGCACTGGTATCGAGCCACACTCGACCATTACTAAAAACCTTCCGCATAGCACGCTGCGCGTCAGGCACTTCCCGCAGGAATGCGAAGAGGGTATAACCGTCTGCGAGTGCACGGAGGTAGCGCTGCGCTGATGATGACGGTCGGACAAGCACCTCCTCGATGGTGGCACTAACGAGTGGAATTACCTCAGCTGCCACCAGTCCTGCAGGTAGGGAACCGCAAAGGTGGGTCGAACAGATCTCCTTGATCTCCTCTACGGTGAACACCACCATTCTGCCATCAGACAGACTCTGAGCGAAAGCCTCACCCCTCCGCATTAAGAACGATTCGAGACCCCGACGGACATAAGGCACGACCTTCTTTAGCTCCCCGGTCCCGAATTCCTGCTCCAATGCCGCCGAGTTGCGCCTAAGCATGTCTAAGATCTCCAGATCCAGGCTCCTGTTCAGCAGCTCGAATTCGATTAGAGCCTCAGTTCGGCGTTGCCGCTCCACAAAAGACAGACAAAATTCGTCCTCTTGCTTCCAATGGCGAATCTGTCGTTTTGCAAGTCGATCAAGAGCAGAATTGGTGTGCTTGTCAACCTCTGCCCGATCGTGATATTGAATCATCGACCTAACGGCTACGCACACAGCTGACCGAGACATACGGCGGTCGTTGTCGGTGTCCCGCAAAGCAGCCTTGACTAGTGCCTCGAAGGAAAGCTTGGTGAGGCCCTTATCGCGAGCCCCGTCCTCCCACTGCATGGTAAGAAAAACAACAGCTGCCCGCGCCTCTACTGAGTTGAGCACGTTGCCAGTCTGTTCAACAAGTGAGGTGTTGGCTAGGAGAGGCTCGACAATAGGGGCGGAAAACTCTTCGGCCGCAGCAGAGGTCGCCAGGGACCGATTCTGACGATCGAGAAACCATGTGGCATCACGCATGTCCAAGAATAGATTGTGCTCCCTTCTAATGTCCGTCCGAACCTGATCGATCTTTGCCCCGATCTGGAGGTTTGTGACATAAATCAAGATGCGTGTGCCCTCGAAGTGTTTGCGAATAGTTTGTGCCGTGTCCTTGATCTTCTCCGACCAGTCTTGACTCACTGAGTACTGCAGCACCACGCTTGGATCATCCTCTGGCTGCCACAACATGGCATCGCGTCCGCGATCACCAATGCCGGCCAATGTCCTCAGTGACGGGTACTCATCAGAGAGAAACATGGAGGCAAGGTGCTCAAAGCTCTCCCATTGAGTCCAATTCAGGTTTAGAAGCGCAAACTCGAAACGACGGCGACCCATACCTTTGAGGCTAGATGGGTAGTTCCAAGGGGTGTTGTGGGTTAATCCACTGTTTTGGGGTTGAGGGTGTCCAGAATCCGGGGTTGAAACAATTTCCCGATCCCGGAGGACTGGTATGAACCCGGACTTGGACACCCTCGTGACTTCATTGTATGTGACGATTGATGACCTGTTGGTCGAGAATCGGTGGTGGACACCGAAAAGACCCACGGTAGGGATCGCTCCCAAACTGTCCGACGCCGAGCTGATCACCCTGGCGGTGATACAAGCCCTGTTGAGATACACCTCAGAAGCCCGTTTCATCCGCCACGCACAGGCTCATCTGAAACCCTGGTTTCCGTATCTGCCCAACAGGTCGGGCTACAACAAGCGCCTACGGGCCAGCAGCACCATGATGTCCCATGTCATGGGACACCTGGCCCGGTCCACTCGGTCTTGGCATGATGACCTGTGGCTGGTGGACTCCACACCAGTCGAATGCGGCCGCAGTCGCCAAACCGTCCAACGGTCTGACCCGCCAGGATGGGCCGAATATGGGTATAGCGCCTCCCACTCACGATACTTTTGGGGACTGCGTCTCCACCTCATCACTACCCCATCGGGTCTACCCATCACCTGGGCAGTAGCAGGCGCCACAGCCGACGAACGCTCCACCGCTTTGGAGATGATCCACCATGCACGAGTGGCCCGACAGGGACAGACCATCATCGCCGACAAAGGCTACCGCAGCCAAGCTTTCGAGAAAGCCCTCAACCGGACCGGCATGACCCTTATCCGACCGGCCACCAAAACAGAACAGCCCCGACCGGGAAACCGGTTCCTCAAACCGCTCCGCCAGATCATCGAGTCGGTCAACAACACCCTCAAAACCCATCTTCATCTCGAACAGCACAGGGGACGCACCAAACCAGGAGTCATGGCACGCATCATCCAACGGCTCCTAGCCCTCACCACCGTCATCTGGCACAACGAAACCACCAACCGACCAGGACCAGCCCGATCACTCACCGCCTACGACCACTGAACCCTTGGAACTACACATCTAGCTGGACACGCCTGTCCTACCCAGCGAGTGGTACCACACTCGTCTCTTTTACTTCGCTAGGGCGGATGTGCTGGGTTGCATTGAGGGCGGGAGTGGTGGATCCCGGCGGAGGGGATGTGGAGTCGGGGCGTGCACCAGGTGCCGTTGTCGGGGCGGGCGCGGGAGATGAGGTCGCTATCGTTTCGGGCATACCCCCTGTAGGCACATCTTCGGTTAGTCGTGTCCTCTCGTGGGAGGCGCGTATGTGTGCGATGGAGAGCGAGTGGGACGAGATCGCTGTGCGTCGGATGGGGAGGCTCCTTGCCGAGTGGCGTGAGGCCATGACGGAGATGCGCCGCCATCATGATCGTCTGATTTCGGACGGGCTGTGGTTGACCGGGCCATCGGACTTCCTTGAGATCGTGGGTCTCGCCCGCCACGAAAACACCCATTCTCGCATGTTAAAGTGGCTCTTGCAGCCGACGGCTAGGCACGGCTTGGGTAGTGGGCTCGTGGAGCGCTTGGTAGAACACTGTACCGGGGAACCGGTGTCTGTCCCACTGGCAGTGAGGAAGGTGGCGTTTTCCGAGTGGCGGAACGACAGAGAGGCCGACCTCGTTGTGTGGGGCGGGAACTTCACGCTCGTCATCGAGAACAAGGTCGACGCGTCAGAGCAGCCGGGCCAGTGCGATGATCTGTACGAGAACTTCAAGAACGAGAACGCGCCTCTTTTCTTGTTCCTGACCCCCGACGGCCGGAAGCCGCATACGGCGACCACACGGTTCGCCCGACGTGCTTTCAAAACCCTGTCGTGGCCCGAGGTCCGGGCGATGTTGGAGGAGGCTCTGAACGAGTCACGGTCTGCCGCCGAGGTTGCCAGTGGCATTGATGTCGTCAGGAATTACCTGCGGACGCTCAAGGCGCAGTTCAGGTGAATCGGATCGAAGACGAACAGGTCAAGTTCTTTCTGGGGCATGAAACGCGGATCAGGGAGTGGGCTGCTCTTGAAGTCCAAGTGTCGAAGTTCGTACATCGATTCTACCGCAGTCTCAAAGGCGATCTCGACGCGGCACTGAGAAGCGGAAGGATCGCTGAAGACAGCGTAATGTCGTTTCGAGTGGGAGGAAAGTGGCCAGGTCTGGGCCTGCGTCGAGAGGGTTGGCCGACGGGTAAAGACGACCCGAATGTGAGACTGGAATGGTTTCGCAAGTCCGCGCTATTCCCTCCTCATGGATGGCTGATCTGCGGAGTCAGGACGAATGTGGAAAGTTACAGGTCGCCCTTCACCAAGGAAGCTCGTCCCGCCTTTCCACGATCCAGCCGGTGGTGGCCAGCCTATTCGGAACCTGGATCCTCCGAAAGGCAGGTTCTGGGAGGGCGACAACCTCAAGGAATACCGCAACTACATAGTGGAGACCATTCTCACAACATGGAAGGATCTGGCCCCGCTTGTGGATGAAGCAGTCGGTCATCCACCGAGTTGATGCGTGTCAACCAAGCTGTGGCACACCTAACCCCTCCGAAAAACCAGGGCGGTTCAAGGCGATGTGGCCCTTCATTCCTGCGTTGTGATCACCGGCACCTGGCTACACTGCGGTTCTATGAGTGAATGGCATCCTTGCTACGACAATGCCGAGTCCAGACAACACTTACATGACCTGAGGCTAGCTCACGCTTCCGCAGATGAGACTCCCGACGGGAGCCCGACTCCACGAGAAGAATTGGAGAGGGTGCAGGCAAATGTGGCTTCATGGTTCGCTCAGTGGCCCACTGCTAAGCAACTGCGGTTCTTGTGTGACCTTCCCGTGAATGAAGCGGCGTCGATGCTTGAGCGGATGGATGCCCAACTAAGGGATCACTTGGCTTCCTTGCTTTCTTCAGAGGTGCGGAAAGCTCTTGAAACATACTGGGGTGAAAAAAGCGGAGTCTCGGCATAGGGTTAGAAGCGCTTCCGTCAGCCTTTGATCACGGCTACACAGAGGAAGACATCACAAGGGCACTTCTCCACCCGATGGGAGGCAGAGATCACACCCCAAGACAGGGGGCGCGGACGGTGATAGGTTTCGACATGAATGACAATCCCATTGTCGTCCTGCAGAGAATAGACGATGGGGTGGTGTTTCATGCCTACCGCATGGAGCGCAAGCATGAGAGGATGCTGTGGCGCAACCCGTGGTGATGATCGACACGCATCCTAGACGTTCTGCACCGCGATGGCACGTATCACTGCGACCCTCTTTGGACGGCCACCGGTAGCGTCGCTGGGCGTTACGCAAAAAAGCAACGCCACCTTCATACTTTCAATTGACTTCTCATCCTCGTCAGAGGCGCTTCTGCACTGACGTCAGCATTTGTCCCAGTTAGAGTACCTGCTCTTGTAATGGTTTTGTTAGCATCCTCCGCCCGTCACGAGCTGTGAGGATCGCCACAATTGCACAGATCATTCAATGCCTTCACCAACAAATCGGTCCGAGCCTTCAGGAACCCGCGATAGGCATGAAGGACATCAGGGCGTCATACTGATTCCGTCCCAGGGGATGAGGTTGAGACTCCAGCCGCCTTCGAATCTCTTCCTCGCCAAGGTCCCATTTATCAATCCGTTCGCGTAGGGCGGCTGACGTGTCCCAGGAGGCTCCAAGGCGGCTTTCGTTGGAGCTGGCAGCAGTTGTGCGGGGAGCAAGGGGTGTTCGGCAGGGAGATGATCCCAGAAGACAGGGACTGGGTGGGCACGGCGGTCGTTGACTGCCTCGTTTGATAGACGGCATCCAGTAGTAATGTAAGTAGTAACTGGAAAGGGAAAATGCGCTGTGACCTGGGGTAACAGTAGTATTACTAGTGTCGGAGGAGGGACTTGAACCCTCACCCTCCGTGGAGGACTAGGCCCTCAACCTAGCGCGTCTGCCATTTCCGCCACTCCGACCGAGGCAAGTGAAGTATACCCCGCAAGGTAGGGTCCGGTCCTTGAGATAGTTTATCCTGACGGTATGACCGATCGGGGCGCCTCCACCGAGAGAGTGGATCAGATCGAATGGGACGTGATAGTGGTGGGCGCCGGACACAACGGGCTGACCACCGCCGCCTATCTGGCCCGGGCCGGGAAAAAGGTGGTGGTGCTGGAGCAGCGGGAGCAGATCGGGGGGTCGACCGGGAGCGAAGAGCCCTGGCCGGGCGTGACCATTTCTACCTGCTCCTACATGGTGGGACTGCTCCATCCTCGGATTTGTGACGATCTGGATCTATTCAACCGGGGCCTTCATCTCACCTATCCCGACCCTCAGCTTTATGTGCCGATTGAACCGGG
The DNA here is from genome assembly GCA_963665765.1 of Acidimicrobiia bacterium. GTDB lineage: Bacteria > Actinomycetota > Acidimicrobiia > Spongiisociales > ZC4RG35 > Bin76. Next base: position 2,786,517 of record OY762464.1, on the reverse strand, counting down.
GATCGGGATCATCGACTATCTGGACGAGGATCGCACCTGGTCGGAGATGAGCCGGTGGGCGGCGTCGGCGGACGTCAAGGGTTTCGGGGCACTGGTCAAATACCTGAAGGGCATCCGTTCCAAGCTCCGTCCCAAAAACGATGACGATCTGTGGCTTCACCAAGCGCCCACCCGACAGATGATCGCCGACCGGGTGGGCAACGACCCACAGGTCCTGCACACCCTGTTCGAGCAGTCCTTTGAGGATCTGGTGAGCGGGTTTATCTCCGACCGGCGCATCTTGGATGCGATAGCAGCCAACGGGATCATCGGCACCAACGCCTCACCCCGCGATCGGGGCACCGCTTTCGTCAAATTCCACCATGCTTCGGGAGGGTTGGCCGGACCCTCGACTATGACCTGGGCGTTTCCACGGGGCGGAACCATCGGGGTGGCTCGGGCCATCCAAAACGCCGCCGAGGCCCACGGGGCGCGGATCATCACCGGCGCTTCGGTGATCGCCATTCTGCCCGGACAGGGAGTGGAGTTAGGGGACGGACGACGCATCGGGGCGCCGATTGTTGCCTCGAGCGCCGATCCCAGACGCACCTTCGCCATGGTGGACGCCCGGATACCCGACGAATTCGCCCACAAGGTGGCGACCTGGCCGATGGTGGGAACGGTGGGGAAGGCTAACTTCGCCCTCACCCGACTGCCACAGATCAACCGATGCGCCCCATCGGCGCAGGCCATGGTGGACATCGGAAGCGGAATGGAGCGGCTCCACCAATCCCATCGGGCCGCCACCCGCGGGCAACTCGGTCCGATCTGGGCGGAGCTTTATCCCCAAACCGCCCACGACCCCACCGTGGCGCCCGAGGGCGTGGAAGTGCTGTCCTGCTTCGTGCAGCACCTTCCCTATGCCTGGGCGGACGGCCGGAGTTGGGATCACCACCGTGACCGGGTGGGTCGACGGGTGATCTCCATGATCGAGGAGTGGTCTCCGGGCTTTTCGGACACCATCCTTCACTTTGAGGTGGTGGGCCCACCCGACATCGAAGCCAAGACCGGCCTGACCGGCGGCCATATCTTCCAGGGCGACCACCTCCCCCCGTATGCATGGGATCAGCGCATGCCCTATCGCACGCCCGTGGACGGGGTCTATCTGTGCGGAGCTTCCACCCACCCGGGCGGAAGCGTCATCGCCGCCTGTGGCCGCAACGCCGCGGTAAGTATCCTGGCCGACTCCCGATAGCCGGCCCGGGGTTCACTCCCGGATCAGCGTCCGGGCCTGCTCCCGCACGTACGATCGCATGTACCACGGACCACCGCTTCCCGCGCCGGAAGTGCCCGAACCCTTCCAACCACCGAAGGGCTGGATGTCCGGCCAGGCGCCGGTGGTGGAGCCCGCCCGACGGTTGGCGTAGACGACACCGGCCTGGATCCGATGGAAGAAGCGGTCCACTTCCTCCTCGGTGCCGGCGAAGACCCCGGCGGTGAGCCCGAAGATCGAGTCGTTGGACTTGTCGATTCCCTCGTCCAGGGAATCCACCGCGGTCACCGCCACGAACGGCACGAACAACTCCTTTTCCCAGATCCAGGTGTCCTGCGGCGCAGTCACCACGGTGGGTTGCACGAAATTGCCCCGCTCCAGATCCCCCTCGGTGACCACCTCGCCACCGGACAGGACCTCGCCTCCGGCTTCTTTGACGGCATCAACGGCCGAACGGAAACGATCGACCGCAGCCCGGTCGATGACCGGACCCAAGAAGACCTCCCGGTTGCGAGGATCTCCCACCTGGACTTCGGCGGTCTTCCGGGTGAGCAGATCGACGAACTCCTCGAAGGCGGGTTTTTCGACATACACCCGGGAGTTGGCCGAGCATTTTTGTCCGGAAAGCCCGAAGGCGGCCCGCATCACCCCTTCGGCGGCCAGATCAAGATCGGCGGAAGCCGTGACCACCGCCGGGTTCTTCCCGCCCATCTCGCAAACCACCGGCTTGGGGCGGCCCGAGGCCACCGTCCGGTACAGATACATTCCCACATCGTAGGAGCCGGTGAAAGTAACCCCGTCAACCTGGTCGTGATGGGCAAGCCGGTCGCCCGCCTCGTCGCCGCCGGTGATCACCTGCAGGGCGCCGGAGGGAAGTCCGGCGCGGGAGAAAGCGTCAGCCAACAGCAGCCCGCCCAACGCTCCGGTGTTGGAAGGCTTGAGCACCACGGTGTTGCCGGTGAGCAGCGCCGCCGACACGGGGCTGGCCACCAGAGCCATCGGGAAGTTGAAGGGAGAGATGACCGCCCAAACTCCCCAGGGCCGCAGCACCGAGCGGTTGACATCCCCCACCCCGTACTCTCCCATCGCCCTCTCCAGCCCACCGGACTCCTCCAGCCGGTCGCAGTAATAGCTGGCAAAGGCCACCGCCTCGGAGACATCACCCAGCGCTTCGAGCCGGTTCTTGCCGATCTCCAGGCTCAAGAATCCCGCCATAACGGGAGTCTCCTCCTCTATGATCTCCGCCGCCCGGCGGACGATCGCCACTCTTTCCTGCCAGGGGGTCGCCTCCCACTCGGACTGAAAGGCCCGAGCCACCTCCACCGCATCGTCCACATCACCCTCGGAAGCCTGCGAATAGACGCCCACCACCAGTTCAGAGTCGATCGGAGAGCGTTCCACGTATTGTTCGTCGGTGTACCGTTTCTCTCCACCGATCAGCAGCGGATGAGTTTGCCCGATCCGCCCCGTGGCGGTGGCCAGTCCCTCTTCGTATGCTTGGTGCAGCACCGGATCGTCGGCCGACATGGTGGCATAGGTGATCTTTCCCATGGTTACTCAAACCCTTTGCGCGAATAGCTGAATGACAAACCTAAATTTAGCAATGGCAATTTCCGTCTCAACCGGGAGCAACGCCCTATGACTTTTATCCGCCGCCTCCATGTGATCGACTCCCACACCGCCGGAGAACCCACCAGGGTGGTGACCGACGGCTTTCCCCATTTGGAAGGGGCCACTCTGGCCGAGAAAGAAGCACATCTTTTGGCCAACCACTCGGACCTGATCAAGATGCTGGTGGGAGAGCCCCGCGGTCATGCTCCCTGGCATGCGGTGCTGCCTTTTCCGCCCTCTCATCCCGACGCCGATCTTTCCATTCTCATCCTTTCTTCTCTTGGCTCGCTCACCATGTGCGGACACGCCCTGATCGGAACGGTCACCACCCTGGTCGAGACCGGCCGGATCCCGCCCACCGAACCGGTCACCACGGTGGTGGTGGAGACCCTGAGCGGTCTGGTGAAGGCCGAGGCTCATGTGAAAGACGCCAGGGTCCGGTCGGTCAGTTTCCGGGGCGTGCCCTCCTGGGTGGCGGCGAACGGACTGGAGGTGCAGGTTGATGGACAGACCTACCGAGTGGACATCGGTTTTGGGGGCATCTGGTTCGTCTTGGTGAAGGTGGAACAGACCAGTCTGCCGATCAAGGTGGAATCGGTGCCCGGACTGGTGGCGCTCAGCCATCGCATCCGCCTTCGAGTCAACCGGATGCTCGGGGACCGGGCCGATTGGCCGCCGGGCATGCCCGAAAACGTCGACCAACTGCTTTTCTTCGGACCCCCCGTCACCCCGGGCGCCGACGGACAGAACCTCGCCACCTCCACCGGCCTGGGATTCGACCGCTCCCCCTGCGGAACCGGAAGTTGCGCCCGCATGGCATGGCACTTTGGGAGGGGAGAGTTGGAAGTGGGAGATACTTTCGTCCATGAGAGCGTGATCAATACTTTGTTCACCGGAACGGTGCAATCGGAAACCGAGATATGGGGGCGACGGGCGATCGTGCCCACCATCGCCGGCTCGGCTTTTCTGACCGGATTCAATCAGTTGGTGCTTGACAGGGACGACCCCCTGGGAGAAGGCATGTTCCTTCCCGCCGCCGGTGGCGCCTGACCGGAGTATCTGCCAGGTGGTCCGGTCACTGTTTGGGGTTGTTCGTCTTGGATAGCGCCGAGGCGAACAGGCCCGAAGGGACCGCAACAATGCCCAAACCTATCAGCACCAACAGCATCGCCAAGATCTTGCCCGCCGCCGTCACCGGTGCTATCCCCTCGGCGCCCATGGTCAGGGAAGCCACCGACCAGTAGACGCATTCAAAGAGGTTCCCATAGGCTTCGTTGGCCTCGTGCTCGAACTCCCAGATACCGTATGCTGCGATGAAGGTCATTACCGCCGTCACCCCCGAATAGAGGGCCAGTTCATCTTTGATGTCGTCGAACGCTTCGGAGAAGCGGTCGACCGCCGAGCTGTAGCGGGCCAACTTCAAAACCCGCAGCGCCCGAAGCAGGCGCAAGGGCTTGGCGGCGCCCAGCGCCACTATCGACGACAACCCGGCTATCACCGCCAGGAGATCAACGATCCCATAGAACGAGCGCAGGTATCGAAACCGGTGGGGTGCTGCGAAAATGCGCACCGCATATTCTACGGTGAAGAACACCCAGAAAGTCACTTCGGCGCGGGTCAGCCAAACATCGAAGCCGCTCCCCTCAGTGGGGACCGTGTGCAGCACCAAAGTGAGCAAAGACAAGATGACAACGATTCCCGACGCAGCCTCGGTGGCGCGTCCCGCCCGCGTGTCCAGATTAAACAAGCGCGATCGATAACCGCCGGCCATCAATCCCGCCCTTGGGCGATGAGCGTCATAAAGTGCTGGGCGTCAATTACGGGAAGCCCGTATTGACGGGCCTTTTTGGCCTTTCCGGACCGGGAGCGAACGTCACCGGCCACCACCAGACCGCAACGCTTGGTGACCGACTTGACGGGCTCAAGGCCTGCCTGCAGGGCCAGGTGCTCCAGCGCCGCACGGGGAATGGGATCACCGTCCACCGTGGCCACCCCGGTGAAGCAAACGCGCATTCCCGGGGCCAGGTCCACTGCCTGTTCATCAACCCGGGGCACCTCGCCGAGCCGCTCATCGCCTTCAATCACCAAAGCGGAGGCTACCTGGTCGTGAAGGTCCTGCTCTTCTCGGGTCACCACCCCGTCGGCCAGAATCTGTTTGACCAGTCGCTCGTAATACCGCTGGTGAAGATCCAGGCGGTGGTCCTCGTTCAACTGAAGCGCCCGGGCGGTGGAGGCAAGCCAAACTTGCTCCTCATGGCTTAGTTCGCCGTCATCAAGGCAGCGATCCAAAGTGTCGAGATACAACACTTCTGCTTCGGTGGTGGTGCTCGGCCAAGCCGTGCGGAGCGCCAGCATGCTCAGGGCGCCCTTTCTGGGTGGTGCTCCCGGTCGCCGGAAGGTGAGGCCCGTGGACTCCCCCCCCCAACGGCAAGTGGCGGGTGAGGAAATCCAGTCGCTCCACTGGTCCGATCGAGCCAACAACAGCTGCGCCGAAGTTCTGGCATCTCTCAGGGCAGTGTGATCAGGCTGAGCAATACCCGCCTCCTGCGCCGCCACGGACAGCTTTTGCTTGGTCAGGCGATAGGTGCAGATACCACTGCCCGGATCAAAGGTCATGGATGGAATCCGGCTTATCTCTTGGCGCAGCATCCGCAGGTCGAAGCTGATGTTGTGCGCCACGAGCAACGCCCCATCAAGGCGGGCGGCGATGTCTCCGGCCACCGCCTGGAACTCCGGAGCGGCCTCCAGCATGGAGGGGGTGATGCCGTGAATGTGCACCGGGCCCGGGTCCCGGTTGGGTTGCAGCAGCGTCTCGTACTCTTCCACGATGTCGCCGTCGATGATCGTCACGCACGCGAATTCCACGATCCGATCCGTCGGATAAAAGCCGGTGGTCTCGGTGTCGACCACCGCGATTCTGGTTGTCTGGGAAAAATGTCTCATAACCAGTTTCATAGTAATTCCCCGGGTGTGACAGATTCCCGCAAAAGCGCAGCCGGGGCCCTTTGCGGATAACTCGGACACAGCACAACCCGGTGGGGTGCAAGCAAACCGCCATGCGCCTGGGAAACGGCCCGGGCGGCAATCTCTGTGACTAAGGCCGCCCTTACCATAGGATGAGCAAAACCCAAAGGAGTGCCCATGCGTCGAGTCCCCACCACCCCGGCGGCCGGAGCGGAACTGGTTCCCCTGTTCCGCGATCATTTGAAATTGTGCGATGTCAAGCCGGGCGAAACCGTGCTGGGCTTCACCGACACCATGAGCAACGAGGCCTATGTCACCGCACTGGCCGGCGCGGCGCGGGTGCTGGGCGCCAACTTTTTTCAGATCGTGGTGGCCGGAGACGAGGAGTGGATGAAATCGAAGGCGATCATCGACGCTTGGAAAGGCTCGGATCTGGTGGTGGGAATGCTCACCACCGGCTGGATCTACAGCGACGCCCACAACGCCGCCTTGGACGCCGGGGCGCGCACCCTGATGATCGAAGAGCCCGAGGACATGCTGCGGCGACTGTTCCCCACCCCCGAACTCCGCCGCCGGGCCGAAGTCAGCCAGGCGCTTATGGAAGAGGGAACCACCCTGCGGATCTGGTCGGAGGCGGGAACCGACCTCACTCTCAGCTACGAGGGACGCCCGGTGGGCATCCAGTACGGCTATTCGGACACGCCCGGTCGCTGGGACCACTGGCCCTCGGGTCAGGTGGCGGTGGCGCCCCTCGAACATTCGGCCGAAGGCACCCTGGTGCTGGACGAAGCCGATTGCCTGATCAACCTGGGTCGTTATGTCATGTCACCCATTCGGATGGAGCTTCGGGAGGGAAGCATCGTCTCCCTGGAAGGGGGCGCCGACGCGCGGCTCGCCAAGGATCTTTTCGAAATGCCGGACGACCAGCGCGCCTATGGCGTTTCCCACATCGGATGGGGATATGAGCACCGGGCCAACTGGAACGCTCTGGGCCTGCGACATTGGGAGTGGGGCGGGGTGATGGACACCGAGAGCTACTACGGCAATATGCTGATCGCATTCGGCTCCAATTTCATGCGGGGCCTGGACGGAGAGAACCGGGTGCCCTTCCATTTCGACATCCCCACCCGCAACCACTCCATCTGGGTGGACGACCGACAGATCATCGACCGGGGAAGCTTTGTCATCCCGGAATTGCAACTCGAATATCAAGAAGGAGGCGAGCAATGACCAGCCTGGCGATCCGCAACGCGGAACTGCTGGACGGCACCGGCCACGATCCCCGGGCAGGAATGGATGTGGCCGTTTCCGGATCGTCGATCAGCGGAATCGGACCCGGCGTCGGGAACTCGCCCGATCAGGTGATCGACGCCACCGGCCTGACCCTGATGCCCGGCCTCACCGACGCCCACGTCCACATGGGTCTGGTCGACCCGGCGGGCGGGATCGGTGACCTGCCGTGGATCGACTATGTGTTCACCGTCCGCCGGGTGATCGAAAACACCCTGCAGGAAGGCTTTACCACCGTCCGCGACGCGGGAGGCCTCGACCCCCATTGGGCGCGCCTGGTGGAACAGGGAGTGATAGACGGACCTCGGATTCTTCCCTCCGGTTCGGTGCTGTCCCAAACCGGTGGACACGGGGATCTGCGTCCCGCCCATCATATCCAGCATCCCCGGGGGAGCATTCCCGGGCTGTCGGCCACTCCGGAAATAGTGGACGGGGTCGACGAGGTGCGCCGGGCCGCCCGCGAGCAGTTGCGCAAGGGCGCCACCCAACTCAAGGTGTTCAGTTCCGGCGGGGTGCTCTCCCCCACCGATCCGTTCGACAGCCTCCAGTTCAGCTATGAGGAACTGCGGGCGGCGGTGGAGGCGGCCGCCGACTGGCACACCTATGTGCTGGCCCATTGCCACACCTCCGACGCCATCCGTCGCGCCCTGTCGGCGGGCATACGATCTATCGAGCATGCCAGCATCCTCGACGAGGACGCCGCCCACGGAATCGTGAAGTCAGACGCCTTCGCGGTGGTGACCCTGGCGGTCAAGTACGACCTTCTGGAGAATCCCGAACGGGCCGGCCTTACCGCCTCACAATTCACCAAACTCCAAGCGGTGGAATCGGCGGTGCACCGGAGCATCGAGATCATGGGAGAGACCGGAGTCAAAGTGGGCTCCGGATCGGACATCGTGGGACCCCTGCAGGACAGGCGGGGTCGGGAACTGCCCAACAAGGCCAAGTTCATGAGCCCGGCGGAAGCCATCGCCACTGCCACCACCGCCAATGCCGAACTGTTCTACATGCAGGACCGGATCGGCACCGTGGAAGTGGGCAAGGACGCCGACCTGATCCTGGTGGAGGGCCGGCCCCTCGATGAGATCGAAGTGCTGGCCGACCCCGAGCGCATAGTGGCGGTGATCAAAAGCGGACAGATATACAAGGACACCCAGGGAAGAGTCTCCCCCGGCTGAAACGTCGGCCGGAAGGCAACCACCTTCCCGACGCCGCGGGAACCAGACAGGCGGCCCTGGGGCGTTTCTATTGCTGAGATCAATCAACGGGGGGGGGGTGGCTGGTCAGGCCAGGACCTGGGAAAGCTGGCGGCGTTCCTTTTTGAGTTCGGCCACCTCGTCGCGCAGGCGGGCGGCGTATTCAAAACGGAGTTCGGCGGCGGCCTGGCGCATCTCTTCTTCCAGGGAAAGAATGACCCGGGAGAGATCGTCGCCGGTCAGGTCGATGATGTCCCTCTCAGGCCGCGGGCCTTTACGCCTCTCCACCGCCGGGGCGTCGGAAGACACCAATTCCAGGATGTCGGTGATGCGTTTGCGGATGGTCTGGGGGTCTATCCCGTGCCGGGCGTTGTACTCCATCTGGCGTTTGCGGCGACGGTTGGTCTCGCCGATGGCTCTTTCCATGGAAGAGGTGATCGAATCGGCGTACATCACCACCTGCCCGTCCACATTGCGGGCGGCGCGGCCCATGATCTGGATCAGCGAGGTTTCCGAACGCAGGAACCCCTGCTTGTCGGCGTCGAGGATCGCCACCAGCGAGACCTCCGGCAGGTCGAGGCCCTCCCTCAGCAGGTTGATGCCCACCAACACGTCGAACTCGCCCATGCGCAGTTCCCGCAGGATATGAACCCGCTCCAAGGTGTCGATCTCAGAATGCAAATACCGGGCCCGCACCCCCATCTCCAGGAGATAGTCGGACAGGTCCTCTGACATCTTCTTGGTGATGGTGGTGACCAGCACTCTCTGGTCGGCAGCCGCCCGATGGCGAATCTCGTCCAGCAGATCATCGATCTGCCCCTTGGTGGGACGGATGATCACTTCCGGGTCCACCAGTCCGGTGGGACGAATCAAAAGCTCCACCGGTTCGGGTGATCTGCGGCGCTCGAAAGGACCGGGCGTAGCCGACATGCAGATCACCTGCCCGGTCCGATCCAGCCACTCATCGAACCGCAGCGGCCGGTTGTCCAAGGCGGAGGGGAGCCGGAATCCGTGCTCCACCAACACCTCTTTTCGGCTCCGGTCGGCTTCGAACTGACCACCAATCTGCGGAATGCTGATGTGGGACTCGTCCACGATGGTGACGTAGTCGTCGGGGAAATAGTCAAGCAGGGTGTAGGGAGGTTCCCCGGCTTCCCGTCCATCGAGATAGCGTGAGTAATTCTCTATCCCCGAGCAGTAGCCGATCTCGCGCATCATCTCCAGGTCGTAGTTGGTTCGCATCCGCAGTCTTTGCGCTTCGAGCAGCTTTCCCTCGGATTCCAACACTGCCAAACGCTGCCCCAACTCCTGCTCGATCCCCATGATGGCTTCCGCCATTCGCTCCTCGGGAGTCACATAGTGGGTGGCCGGGAACACATGGAGTTCGCCCAGTTCCTCAAGCTTTTCTCCGGTGATCGGATTGAGGGAGACGATTCGGTCCACCTCGTCTCCGAAGTACTCCACTCGGATCACTGTCTCCTGATAGGTGGGGAAGATATCCAAAGTGTCCCCTTTCACCCGGAAGCGCCCCCGGGCCAGGCTCACCTCGTTGCGCTGGTACTGCAGCATCACCAGTCGGCGCAGCGCCTCGGACAGAGGGAACTCCACCCCTCGGACCAGCCGCAGCATCTGGCCCTCGTATTGCTCCGGGGAACCCAAGCCGTAAATGCAGGAAACCGAGGCCACGATGATTACATCGTCGCGCACCATCAAACCGGAGGTCGCCGAATGGCGCAAGCCGTCGATCTCGTCGTTGATGGTGGCGTCCTTTTCGATGTAGGTGTCGGTTTGCGGCATGTAGGCCTCGGGCTGGTAGTAGTCGTAGTAGGAGACGAAATACTCCACCCGGTTGTCGGGAAAGAACTGGCGGAACTCGTTGGCCAACTGGGCGGCCAAGGCCTTGTTGGGAGCGATAACCAGAGCCGGACGTTGAGCCTGTTCGATGGTCCACGCCACCGTGGCCGACTTGCCGGACCCCGTGATACCCAACAGAGTCTGAAAACGATCTCCCCTCTCCAAACCCGCCGCCAGGGAAGCCACCGCCGACGGCTGGTCGCCAGATGGCGAGAAATCGGCCTTGACCCGGAAACGCTTCATAATCTTGGCCCGAATCGTATCGGACTACGGGGACAAAAGGCCCATCCGTTCGGCAATCCTCCGCACTTCCGCCAAAAGGGCGCCCCGGTCGGAATGATTGGGAACCACCTGGTCGGCCAGAGCCAGCCACTGTCGGCGGGACCGCTGGGAAGCCACCCGTCTTCGAATGTCGATCTCGCTCATCCCCCGCTCCGACAACCGACAGTGGGCAGCCCGGGGATCGGAGTCCACCACCAACACCGGCCAGGCCGGCATCACCTGATCCGACGGCGCCGAGATCTCCACCGCCACCGGACGGTCAGGAAAGCGGTCCACCTCCGCCATCATGGCGGACCTGATGGGTGGGTGGGTGAGGAACATCAGCTCGGACAGTTGAGCGGAGTCGGAAAACACGATTTCAGCCAGGCGAGTCCGAACGATCCTCCCATCTGCCACCACCTGTGGCCATCGGGCGACCACCTGTGGGAATGCTTCGCCCCCCGGTTCCAGAACCGCATGACCCAGGCGGTCGGCGTCGATCACCACCACCCCCAAGTCCCTCAGAAAAGAACAGACCAGGCTCTTGCCGGAACCAATGGCGCCCGTGACCACTACCCGAGGGGGTTTTCGGCTCATCCGCCGCCTCGGAAGGACTACCTCCCCCCGATGCCCCGTTTCTTGAGTTCCTCCAAGATGGCTTCCAACGAGGAATCGACTCTGACCGAACGCCGCTCGGGCTCCGGCTTGGGCCGAGGAGCGCGGGGACGCTCTTCTTTTTTACGGGGACGAGGGCGGCCCTGAGCGCGGTCTTTCCACTCCGACAAGGCCTGTTTCACCGACAGGCTCACCCGCCGACGGTTGGTGTCCAATTCGGTGATTTTCACCGTGATCTGCTGGCCGATGGACAGTTCCATCTCCGGAGATTCCACTCTGTGCATGGCAATCTCCGAGACATGAACCAAACCTTCCACTCCCTCGGCGATCGCCACAAAAGCTCCAAACGGCACGGTCTTGGTGACCTGCCCCTCAACGACGTTTCCCACCTCATGGGATTGGGCGAAAACCGACCAGGGGTCTTCCAGGGTCTGGCGTATCGAAAGGGAGATTCGCTCCCGCTCTCGATCCACCTCCAACACCTTCACCGTCACCGTGGCGCCCACTTCCACCACCTCCGAAGGATGGCTGATATGGGTCCACGCCAGTTCGGAGACATGAACCAATCCGTCCATCTTGCCCAGATCGACAAAGGCGCCGAAGGGCACCACCGAGGACACGGTCCCCTCTCTGGTCTCCCCCTCCACCAACTGGTTCATGAAGTTGTCGCGCTCTTCTGCCTGTTCCTCCTCCAGAAAGGCCCGCCGCGAGAGCACCACGTTGTTGCGCTGGCGATCCAGTTCTATGACTTTGGCCTCAATCTCGGTGTCGATAAAAGGATGAAGATTGCACACTCTGCGGAGACCCACCAGGGATGCGGGCAGGAAACCCCGCAGGCCGATGTCCACGATCAGGCCTCCTTTGACCACCTCGATCACGGTGCCCTTCACCGATTTACCCTCTTTGTGGACGCCTTCCACCATGCTCCAGGCACGCTTGTACTGGGCGCGTTTTTTGGAAAGGATGGGACGGCCGTTCTCGTCCTCTCGGGTGAGGACCACCCCCTCCACCCGGTCTCCCACAGAAACCACCGTGCGAGGATCAACATTTTTTCTGATAGAGAGTTCCACGGCCGGTATCAAGCCTTCCGATTTGAAACCGATATCGACCAAGGCGCCTTCGATATCAACACTGACAACCGTTCCCTCCACCATTTCGTTTTCCTTGAAAACCCTGATGTTGCGTTCCAAGGCCTGCTCGAAAATGGCTTCGTCGTCCAAGAAGCCGGCCTCGTCGTCTGAATGGTCGGAGCCGCCCCTCTCGGCGGCGAGGCTATCGATGTCGGAGCTTTCGGTATCGGGGCTTTCGGTACCGGAGCTTTCAGCACTGGGGATCTCTGCTTGCGGCTCTTCTTCCGGAACTGCGGTCAGGGTGGAAACCGGCGCCGGTGCCTCCCCGACGGGCAGGGTAATTTCTTCTTCGTTCATTAGGGGGTGGGGATAAACCTTTCTTGTCCGGGCACGCGGAAAAACCCGCCGGACTGTCTACTCAGTTTGGCATGATCAAACGCCGCCCGCAAATCAGAACGCCTCGAACGACCTATCAAGATTTGCATTCGGCCAGATTCTTCCCTGATGCTACCTCAACCTTGAGCGGAACCGCCAAATCCGCCACCCCTTCCATTACTTCCACGGTCAGGGCCGCAACCTCCGCCAGATGATCCCGGGGAGTTTCTATGACCAGTTCGTCGTGGATTTGAAGCAGCAGACAACTCCGCGGACTGACCTCTCGAAGTTGCGAAGAGAGCCCGATCATCGCTTTTTTGATGATGTCCGCCGCGGTGCCCTGCACGGGAGCGTTGAGCGCCATCCGCTCGCCCATCTGCCGGATCCGGAAGTTGTCGCTTCGTAATTCGGGCAGATAGCGCCGTCGATTGAAGAGGGTGGTGGTGTACCCCTTCCGGCGTGCCTGCTGCACCATTCCGTCCATGAAAGACTTCACGGCGGGAAACTGGGAGAAGTATGCCTCGATGTGTTCGGCCGCCTCTTCCCGGGAGATGTTCAGCCGCTGCGAAAGCCCGAAAGCCTCCATCCCGTAGAGCAACCCGAAGTTGATGGTCTTGGCGCGCCGCCGCATGTCGGATGTGACTCGGGGAACCTCAACCTCGAACACCCGAGCGGCCGTAGCGGTGTGGATGTCCACATCTGACAGGAAGGCTTCCAGCAAACCGGGATCGAGACTCAGATGCGACAACACCCTCAATTCGATCTGGGAGTAGTCCGCCACCACCAGCACCCGCCCCGGTCCCGCCACGAATGCCCGCCGCACCGTCCTGCCCAATTCGGTGCGGATCGGAATGGTCTGCAGATTGGGGTTCTCCGAAGAAACCCGACCGGTGGAGGTGCCCATCTGATTGAATCGGGTGTGAATGCGCCCATCGGCGTCGATCAGGGAAAGATAGCCATCCACATGGGACGATCGGATTTTTTCCAACTTGCGAAATTCGAGCAGCAGCCTGACCAGGGGATGATCCAGCTTTCCCAGCACAGCCGCGTCGGTGGACGGCTTGCCGGTGGCCGTTTTCTTGATCACCGGAAGCCCCAGTTTGCCAAACAGGACTTCGCGCAACTGGAGAGTGGAGTTGACGTTGAACTCCCCTCCGGCCAACTCGAAAATGCTCTGCGCCAAGTCGCCGATATCCGCTCTCAACCGACCACTCATTCCCAAGAGGTACTCCCGGTCCACCGCGATTCCGGCATCTTCCATCTCGGCCAACACCGCCACCAGCGGAAGCTCCACATCCACAAATAGCTCCACCTCCTCACGCTCTTCCAATTCCGACCACAATGGCGCCACCAACCGAGCAATGGCCTCCACCCGCAAACCGATCTGATCGAGCCGGGGCTGGGGATCGAAGACCAGACTCCCCTGAACGGGAGTTTCCTCCGAGACACGGTCTTCGGTGAGCGAAAAACCGATCATCCGCTCAGCCAACCCATCGAGTTGAGACCGCCCGCCGGCGGGGTCGATCACATAGGCGGCCAGGGCGGTGTCGAATTCCAAACCCCTCAACGACAGTCCCCGCCCATCCAGCCAGCGGATCAGCCGCTTGGCGTCGTGGGTGGTCTTCGGTCGGTGGGGATCGGACAGGAAATCCTTGACCCATCCCAGAAGATCCTCGGGGACCAGCGCCACCCGATTCTCTCCCTCCCGCACCGCCAGCCCGACGAAGTGCTCTTCCTCCACCATTTCCAGCACCAGATGATCGAGGTCGGCCAATCGGGCCACCGCCCGGGGTGAGGTCAGGACCCGGGTTTCCACCTCCTGCGGCTCGGCGGTGGGCACCTCTGCCCCAACCCGGACAGATTGCAAATCGGTCAAGAGGGTGAAGAATTCCAGCGAATTCGCCAGTTCCCTTACCCGTTTGTCATCCCAGGCTCGGCGGACCAGGTCGGGGATCGCCACTTCCATTTCCAGGTCACGGCGAAGGGTCATCAACTGCTTGTTCAAAAGCGCCTGTGCACCATGTTCGGAGAGGTTGCTGCGCAGTCGGGGAGTGAGTTCGTCCACATTCCGGAGAACCTGTTCGACCGAACCGTATTTTCGGATCAGCCGGGCAGCGATCTTTTCTCCCACTCCGGGCACCCCCGGCAGGTTGTCGGAAGGGTCCCCTCGAAGAGCCGCCACCTCCACATAGCGGGCGGGAGGAACCGAATAACGTTCCTTCACCCACTCCGGGGTGACCTTTACCGTGTCACTGACGCCCCGCCGGGTGTACAAGACCCGGAAATCCTCATCGATCAACTGGAACACATCCCGATCGCCGGTTACCGCCAGCACCTGCCAACCCTGTTCGGTGGCTTGGCGAGCCACCGACGCTATTACATCGTCCGCTTCGAAACCCTCCCTGCGCAGCTGGGGCACTTCCAAGGCCTCCAAGAACTCCTCCAGAAGAGAGAACTGGGGAATCAGCAGATCGGGAGTGCGGGAACGTTGCGCCTTGTAGTCGGGGAAGAGATCGGAGCGGAAAGTCTGGCGGGAGACGTCCCAGACCACAGCCAACGCCTCGGGATTCTCGTCGGACAGCAATCTGATGAGCATTCGCACAAACCCGAACACCGCATTGGTGACCTGTCCCGAAGATGTGGCCAGATCCTTGGGTAGGGCATAGAAGGCCCGATAGGCGATCGAATGTCCGTCGATCAGGGCCAGAGTGGCCATCAGTAGAGGTCCTCGTAGGAGTTCATACGATCCAAAAGCCGATCCCGCTTGGCCAACAACGCCTCCCCCCGATAGTCGATGTTCCGCAGCGCTCTTTCAAATCGATCGACATCGGCCAAAGCGCGATCCGCCGCATCTCTGTGAAGCGACGACTCATATACCGCCGCGTCCCGAACCGCATCGTCGGCCAGCGCCCGGTGGTAATCCAACTCGGCGGACACCTGATCCCCCTCCTGCCGGAGTCGGAGCAATTGCTCGTTGACGATGAAGATTTGCTTGGAGAGACGACGTTTTCGCATTGCGATTGAGGATATCGGAAGTTTCGCTCCTCCTGCCGCGCGCGTCGGGCCGGGCCGACAGGAAAGCGCCTGGCCGGTGGGATCGGGAAAGCCGCGGCGCCCAACCAGAGGACAGATGGTAGGTCTTGCGTCCTAGAATCAGACAAAACCGGCCGGGATGGCGAAATCTGGCAGACGCGATGGACTCAAAATCCATTGGGGGCAACTCCGTGCGGGTTCGAATCCCGCTCCCGGCACCGACCTTTCATACAGTTTCCCGATGTTTCAGATGATGCTTAAAGCCCAGATCAGAGGAATGTAGCACCCCGCACACCTAGCGGCTTTGAGCGGCAACCCCCTAAGCCAAGAGGAGGGGCAACCCCGATGTACATGCCTCCTCGAACCATGCACGGCCCCGACAGAATAGCCATGACCGAATCCAATGCTGGTTGAAGCGAATGAGCAAGAGCAAGGTGACGGCATTTAGAATTCCCAGCTAGATTGCCCTATTCAGCTAGGTTGTGTTCACACGCCCTAGACGCTGCACCTGGTGGCTGTCACTCAGGTTCGAATGCGCACGGCGCCGGACGACGCTACTACGACACAGCATGATCAGCCCTTGAGCACAGCACTCCTGCCTTGCCCGAGTCCCCCGGCCGGTGGTGCCCAAGTAAGCCCCTTGTCATGCCTCTGCTATCCCGCGTTATTATTAGGTGAGCAGGTAGAGCCGTAGTTAGGCCAGGGAATGGAAGATGATACGGGCCGCGGTAGGCGGTTTACGAGGGCGTTGATGGCGATCATGGCGGTCGGAGGGCTGTTGTTGTTGGTGGTGTGGACAACTAGGGACATCGGTTGGGCTCAGACAGAAGATGTCAGTGGAGACGGCGGGGAAGTTGTGCTGGTCCGGCGTACAGCCGAGTTGGAGGCGGGTGACGATGATGACAGCGATGACGACACCCCAACTCCGACTGATAACGACGGGATAGACAACGACGGGGTGGACACCCCCTACACCGATGATGACGGGGTGGACACGCCGTACACGGACTACGACGGGTTCAACACACCACTGACCGACGATGACGGGGTGGATACCCCCTACACCGACTACGACGGAACAGACACCCCCTACACGGACGGAGACGGGGTGGACACGCCGTTGACGGACGGTGACGGGTTCAACACACCACTGACCGACAACGATGGGATGGACACCCCCACACCGACCGACGATGACGGGATAGACACTCCCCTCACCGACCAGGACGGATTCAACACCCCATACACCGACAACGACGGGACGGACTCCGATGGGATTGATACACCGTTGACGGACGGAGACGGGTTCAACACGCCGTACACGGACTACGACGGGTTCAACACACCACTGACCGACGATGACGGGGTGGATACCCCATACACCGACTACGACGGAACAGACACCCCCTACACGGACGGAGACGGGGTGGACACGCCGTTGACGGACGGTGACGGGTTCAACACACCACTGACCGACAACGATGGGATGGACACCCCCACACCGACCGACGATGACGGGATAGACACTCCCCTCACCGACCAGGACGGATTCAACACCCCATACACCGACAACGACGGGACGGACTCCGATGGGATTGATACCCCGACCCCGACGGACAGCGACGGAATAGACACGCCGCCTGTCTCGGTGGATAGTGATGTTGACAGTGGTTCCGACGACTCCGACAGCGATTGACAGGGCCGGTCGCTGACGCATCCTCCCAACGGAGAGTCCACTTTCCCGAAGATCGAGGCCTGGCTGATCTGCCGAAACTGTTCGACACCGAATGGGTCTGGGAGAGATATCGCCGACAATTCGGCACACAGGTCCCCGTCCCCAAACGGCTTCGGTTGGGACTGGTCAGCCAAAGCATCGGAAAACGGGCGCTGGTGAGTTACACGGTTGAATGGTCACCGGACGATTACCTGCCTCCGGAACATGTGACGTTGAGGATTGAGCGATACAGTCCGATCGAACTGTATCGGTATCCCGACGACCCCTACCTGCCAGGCCTCCGGATGGCCGCTGATGCGGAATCGGCTCATCAACTGGTGAGCAGACATGTGCTGGCGTTCCCTGGTCGGCGTTTGCGGGTGGAACGGATCAGGTACCGGCCCGGCAGCCGCGCAGTCCTGCGCCACCGGGTAGGGAAAGTGAAACTCTACGCGCGGGTGATGCGACCCACCGCGGTCCCGGTCTATTTCAAGGCAGGGAAACTGGCCGATCAGTCGGGGTTTGTTCTGCCTCGGGTGGCAGGCCATTGGGAAGACGGCGCGACGATCTGGCTATCAGAAATACCGGGCAGGAACATGAGGAGGCAAATACGGAAGGGGTATACGCCCGATCCCACCCTGCTGTTGGAAGGACTGGAACGCCTTTGGCACACCCCACCGTCGCCCGGGGTTCGACCTTTCAACCTCCCCGGCCTGTACCACCGGGCAAAGCGGTCGATCAGAAACGCACTCAAGGGCGAGCGCCAAACCCTTGATATTCTCACACAGTCCACCAGACAACTAGATCCCTTCATCAAAACCTGGCACCCATCAACTGTCGCTCACAACGACTTTTACGACGACCAGATGCTGGTCCTCCCAGACGGCCGGATTGCATTGGTGGACTTCGAAGAGACCGGAGCGGGAGACCCATTACTCGACATCGGCAACTTCCTAGCACACCTCAATTGGATGTTTCTCTTCAAACGCAGGGGCGAAAGCGATGCAAGCGGCACATACCACACGACGTTGAGGGAAGCAGCCCTAGAACGTTTCTCTTGGACGCCAAGAGAACTGGACCTGCGAGAGGCTGTCTGTCTGTTCAGGGTTTGCACTAACGCCATCCGGCGACCCAAACCCGACTGGCGAGAAAGACTCGAAAAAGGCCTCAAACTGGTCAACGCCACCTTGGGATAACTTCGTATAGACCGAACCAGCACCCGTGGCGCCGGCGGCGGTTGTGAAAGATCTCAAGGTACTCGAAGAGCGTTGGCGAGTTCGATACGGGTCCTCCACCGTTGGCGGTCTAGCAGTTCGACTTGCATACGAGCCCAGAACGCCTCCACCAGGGCGCTAGCTGAAGATACCCTACTCCCCACTCATTTCCGAAGATCGCCTATAGTAACTGGCACACCAAAGACGGAGTGCGGATCGGCAGAGGAGAGAAATGGTCCACAGGGCAAGTCGAGAGCTACGGACTCTAGTCCCTACGGGCATGCTGGGTTTCGGATTCCCTGATGACAGCTTCGAAATGAACTTAGCTCTAAACCCGCACGTCATAGATAAGAAGTCTGGGGCCAGAGGAGCAACTTTCCATCCAAACGATCGAAGAAACGACTCACATAGTTGGCCTAATGGGTGTCGAACAAATAGTGGAGGCACTCGATCTCGAACCAGATCTCGTGATCGCTGGCCGAAGCTGCGATGCCGCAATTTTTGCTTCTTTGGCGATTAGGGAAGGCTATCCCAAGGGCCTAGCGTGGCACATGGGTCAGATTCTCGAATGTGGTGCCATGTGTTCTGAGGCAGACCATGGTGCCGCCGAGCCCATGACGGGAATAATCAGGGAAGACCATTTCACGGTCGGCTCGCCCAAACACTCCATCGTCTGCTCACCCCGTTCTGTCGCCGCCCAAAGCTTTTATGAGGAATCAGACCCAGCCAGATTGAACTTGCCCGGTGGGTACGTCTGGATGGGAAACAGTGAATTCGAGCAAGCCCAGGATGGGTGGGTCAACATCTCCGGGAGTGAATGGTGCGAGAGTGATCGGTATGAAGTGCTCATCGAGGGTGCCACCCAGCGTGGATATCGTTCGATCACTATTGCCGGCGCACGAGATCCGTATTTCATTTCCAATATTGATTTGATCATCGGCGCCGTCCACGAGACTACCGCCCAGCGGTTTAGTGACGACTTTGATCTCGATTTTGTAGTGTATGGACGAGATGGAGTGATGGGACATCTAGAACCCACCCCAATCCCCGCTCACGAAGTAATGGGGCACCATCATTACCACGCCGGCACTACCACCAGCTGGCAGTATATCTCAAGACCAGGACAGTCTATGCCCTATCTCCGTCCCTCGAATGTACGGGAGGCAGATTTCCAACTAACCCTCAGTGTGCTTCGTTGAGTTTGGCTGGGCGATATTGATCAGGTCAATGAGCAGGTCTGTGTGTTCATCGAAAGCGGTCTTGTTGGGGATAAGTATCTGATAGTTATTAAACCCTTTGTCGTAGGCAAGGGTGCCAATACCGGCGGCGTCGATCATGTCGGTGACTTCTTCCGATCGGGGGATTCGGAAACGGACAATCAGCTTCTTCTTCTGAGGAATCAATGTGACATAGTTGTTCACGGACCCGTCATTCACAAGTCCTATGTAATGCTTGTTGTACTTCAGTTCCACACCATGGTCCTGACGCTCCACCATCGAGTGGATCCGGTCAACAAGCTTCATCATGCCTTTTGTGGACCTCTTGTCCCAATAGAACCGGTCGGAGGGTTCTGCTTTGTCTTCCTCGTCTGTACCGAGCGCAACATGGTCCAAGACTCTGGTAAACACAAGAGATACCTGGTCCTCGGCAAGACGCAAAGCAGTCATCTGGATGGCAACTATCGGTATGAACCCGTTAAACAAGCTAATGACGTTGAAGAACCGGCTAGTGATCTCCTCAGCCACGATCACCGCGATGTGTTCGTACTGGGGGTAGCGACGCCTCTCGGTGTCCCAGTATTCCAGCGTGCGGATGATGTGAGACTCATCCGTAGCACCAAGCTGCAGTTCGACCTCATACCGTGTAGAAGTTTCTGGGTCCGCCAGCAACATGTCTAACCGCCCACCATGAGGCTGACGACGCTCGGTGGCTGTTACGTCAAGATCTCCAAAGCCGAGAAGCGACGGGTCATCCTTGAGCACCTCCTGGACCCACCGTTCGTTCAAAGGGCTCTTCCGCATCCCAATCTTGGTCAGCTTGACATGTTCCAATGCTTCTCCCGCAGTTGATCAGTTGACTCAGTCTAAGACGGACGGATCATCCTCGATTGTCGGCGCATCCAGTGGCGGCGGCTTCCGTGCGGTGCTGGTGCCAGGAAGGGCAGGCTCCAAAATTGTGCAATCCCATCGCCAGGCGCGGCGGGTCTTAGGCTGACGGCAGCCCTGGGCGGTCAGCCAGTGAGCAAAGATTGCTTCCATGGTCTTAGCCGCTCCTTTCTTGGTGGAGGGGATTGAAGCCTACACACGTCCGAGCCGTCCCGTGTTTCCCAAGGGTTATAGGGGTGCCCCCACTTTCGTGGAGTTGGGATATTTGAATTGGTGGCGTGACCATCCCAGAGAGGAAGGTTTTCCTGCCGTATCGAATGTCCGCCCGAGTTTCGTCGGAGGGTGCCGGACTTGCTTGCAGCTGGCAGGTCGGTGGCGTCGCTGTCAGAGGATCTCGGGTCAGTTAAGGGTTTTTCCGCGGGGGTTAAAGTTTGGGGGATGCAAGAGCGACTCTCAGACAGCCAACGCCCGCTGCTTGATGTGCCTCCCGCACTCGCAGATGCCGACTGGATCTGTCTCAAACCGTCACGCAACCATCCAGAACCCGCCGGGGATGGCGCCTATCGGGACGACAAATATCGAGTGGTCTGGTGCTGGCTACACCCACACCAACTCCTAGAAGATCTCCTCTATTGAACAACCCCCAAATCCCCCTCGACCACGCTCGGGATCGGATCCAACATCACATCGTCGCTGCCCTTGCCCGAGCAAACGACCCCAGACTGGTGTTCAAAGGAGGGACCATGGAGTTGCCCCGTTTTTGTGGACACTTTTCGGTTAGGGAATCTGTGGGGTAGTTGGGGTGGTGGTGCTCCTTTCGTAGTCGGTGGGTGATTGGTATCCGATGGCGGAGTGCCGTCGGTGGGGGTTGTAGAAGCCTTCGATGTAGTCGAAGACGGCGGAGCGGGCCTGGTCGCGAGTGGCGAAGTTGGTCCGGTCTAGGAGTTCGGTTTCTAGGGTGGCGAAGAACGATTCGGCTACAGCGTTGTCAAACGCGTCGCCTCGGCGTCCTATCGACACCACGATACCGGCCTGGTCGCATCGGGCCTTGAACGCTTTCGAGCTGTATTGGCTACCCCTGTCCGAGTGGTGGATCACCCGGTGGGGTCGCCGACGGGCGATGGCCATGTCCAAGGCGTCGGTGACCAGTGGTGTGCTTAGGTCGTTGCGCATGGACCATCCCACTACCCGCCTTGACCAGATATCGATCACCGCGGCTAGGTAGAGAAACCCTGCTCCGGTGGGGACATAAGTGATGTCTGCGACCCAAATTTGGTCAGGTCCGGCGGCGGTGAACTCTCTTCGAACTAGGTCAGGTGCGGCCGTCTGGGCGGGATTCGTCCTGGTAGTGACAACCCGTCGGCGGCGGTGAACCCCCTGGATACGGGCCTGGCGCATGAGGCGGGCCACTCGTTTGCGGCCCACACAGACACCCTCGAAGCTCAGTTCGGCGTGGATACGAGGCGCTCCGTAGGTGCCCCGTGACCGGTGATGGATATCCACGATCCGATCCCGCAGCATCCGGTCGGTTCGTTCACGAGCAGAAATAGGACGTGAAAGCGACGCGTAGTAGCCACTGGGGGAGACACCCAACAACTCGCACACGCGCCGCACCGAATGAGTGGCCTGATTGGCTTTCACGAACCTAAACGCCTCCGCGGTGTCGATCCGGTCTCCTCTGCGAACCAGGCCGCTGCTTTTGCCAAGATCTCCTTCTCCTCACAAAGGATCCGGTTCTCCCGGCGCAACCGGCGCAACTCCTCGCGTTCGACGGTGGCTAGACCCTCCCTATGGCCGGCATCTACATCGGCTTGGTTCACCCAATTGCGGATGGTCTGGTCTGAGGGCTCGAACTCCCGGCTCAACTCACCAGGCGTGCGACCCGCCCTGACCAGGCGAACCATCTCCGCTCGGAACTCCGCCGGATAGGGCCGTCTTGACTTCGGCATACTCTGAACACTCCTCCTGGGAACAATCCCAAGTCATAGCGCGTCCACCGAAGCGGGTCAACCTCAGTAGTGCTTATAACCGCACGCCAGTATCGAGACGCATCAGGATTGGTGTTTCCTCGAGCAGATGGTAGAGAGTGGCCAGCATGGAAAATGTCAAAGTTGGCTGCCGACTCTCCAAAGCTGAACTAGTGTCGAAGGTTCTCAGTCACCAAGCCGTACTGATCCCCGCGGAACGAATGCGTGCGCACACGCCTGCGGCCTCAATGAGAGTTGATTTCCCAGCATTGTTGAGCCCCACCAAGAAGGCGTTGGCCCCAAGAGTCATCGTGAACCTCTCAAAGCCTTGAAGTTCCACAAGTCGACTCTTTGGATGCGCATGGATTCCATCCGACCGCCGGATTTCGTAACGTTAACCTTACGGGTAGGCCGACATGGGCTGGCGCGAGTGAGCCTCCGTGAGATTCAAGTCCCACAACCCGCAATGCTGGCCGAAGAACGGCGCACAACAGCAGCTACCAGCTACACCGATACGTTCTCAACACAATCTCGCCCAACTCCTGCTTTTGGCCATCACCAACCATGACCGGCATCCTGCCGATGGGATAAGAGATCATCAACGCCGCCGCCCAGCCGATCTCTTACGATCGGCCACGCACACATAGGGTCGGGAGGCCAAAGGGCGCGGCCACTGCACCACCCACTGCCCCGCCGATCACCGGCGACCAGAGCAGCAGAGCGGGAGTAGCGCGCAGGACAAGCCCTTCCGGCAATCACCAGAGTGGTCAGAGCTGCTACAGGAGCGGCGGCCGAAACACCAAGGGGTACATCAGTCAACGAATCGAAGACAACCGGCGCCACGGTCGCCGCGAAGCATGATCACCGTGCCCGCCACGAAGAGTAAGCAGCCTCCGCAGCCAGGAAAGCCGCTTCGCCATTAGGTACTGGAAGAACGGCGACACGACAATCAGACTTGCTATGGTGCCTGGCCCTCCTTTCATCAAGGCAGCCACCATTCAACCACGCATGTCACATTTTCCCCTTACTCTGTGATGATGTGAATGGTGGGCATGGTGTCGATGGGCAGGGTTTCAGCTATCACCCTGGTCTTTCGTACAGGGAAGGCGTGAAGAGTGCACCGTTGCCGGAGTGGGCCCGCTGGCTGATGGAGCTGGGGAGATGGCTGGCGACCGACCGACAGCCGGGAAAGGTGGCCCGAGCGGCGATCTCAGTTCCCACCCGAGGCTATGCGGCGCTCTTCGCCGGGATGGGTGTCGTCTCGGGGTCCTACCGCAGCGGCGTCCTGAACGAGAGTGTCCGCCTGCGCATGCTGTCCCGGTTGAACACGGGCGACCCGGTGCGCTACTGCAAGGGTGATGAAGATCTCAAGGTGAGTTATGGGAAGTTCGGCAAGATAGAGAAGGAACCCCTTTTCGATTTGGGAGATTGTGTGTACCTCGCTGAAGGAAATGGAAAAGAATACGGACGTGAGGTGCGGCAATTCCATTACATAGAACCGGTAGGAGAGGAGGAAAAGTTCTCCATGGATCGGCCGGTTTGCCACTCTCCTGATTTCGTGAAGGCGGCAATGGGAATAGATCCGATCAGTCAAGGGTTCTTCAGTCGACTGGAGTGTGTCATCATCGGAAACAAGACTGCCTTGGCCGAGGAATTGGAGCTTGAATTACAAGCCGAGCGGGTGTCGGGCAAGGTCCAAGATGTCTTGCGTGTCCACGAGCATCGACCGAAGGATGGATATAGGTCTCGAACGATCAGCTTTCAAGCCGATGTTCGATCCGAATTGGTGGGAAAGCCGTTCGGCGGTGTTGTGATGGATGGTTCACGGTCCTTTCTCCGATGGAGGGGCATGGCAAGAAGGCACCCATGGTTGGCAATCATCGACCGTACCAATCCCACAGCCGGAGCGGCAAGGGACGCTATCTTAAGCGGTCTCGCCTCCAGCCTCGAAGATGCCTATCCCCCGGTGGGGGATCCGCCCTCAGGAGTCGAAGCCATCTTCTACTGGGACCGTAAACGATGAGTCTTTCTCATACGGACTCCTTCTACCAACTGTCCGAACGAGTGGCATTTATGGTGGAGGATGTCTACTGGGCGGATCTGAAGAAGATAGATCGCGCTTTTGGCGCTCTGTTCCGGCGGCATCGGGAATCGGAGATCTGGAACGACTTCATACGGCGAGCCCGGTGGGTACTCTGGGATCTAACGGATACCCCTCTTCCCACCGACCACCCTCGGTTGGGTTTAGCCAAGGCCGGAGAGGAACTGCAGCAGTTGTCGGAGACTCTCAGACACCAGGTGGATCCAGAGGACTATGCGCTGGCCTGGCAGGTGGCTATAGCTTTCCAACATCTGGCGGTGGAAAGCCTGGACCTCCTGGGCGAACGGTGCCGAGACCTGCTGAGAGAGTCAGACATCCAAAGGTGTCGGTTGGTGGTTCGACGACCTCGGTATCGAGAGGACATAGAGAAACGGTTCCGAGAGGAAGGGTGCCCGGTACAGGTGATCGTGGAGCACCAAGTGCGAACTCTGGACATCATGGAGAGGCTGGTCATGACCGGCCCTGTCAAGCTATACGGACAGTATGTCTTCAACGCTCCCCGAGCCGAGAAGATGCACGCCGTGCGGTACGAATGGCTGAGCACCCGTGATGTCAGTGTCAATGACGCTGCCCGCCTGTTTCCCCCCTTGGAGGCGGAGGCAATCCGAAGATTTCGAGTCTCCCAGCCAAGAGCAGGTGACTACCTGGCACCCACTATCGACTGGCAGGGCATCCGCTGGCAGGCGGAGGATCGAGCCGGTATCGAGAAGGAACGGACCGGTGGAGACCTTGAGGTAGATGCGCGACTGCATCTCTTGGGAGGAGGATACGGGGTCTACCTGAACGTCGAGAGGACCGTCTATAACATTGAACTTGGATGATCAGGACAGAATCGATCAAGTCCGGGTGAGGGACATCGGTATCGGAAGCGCAATCGTGCTGCGTCGCGAGGGAGGCGGCAAGGACTTCATCGCAGATGTGGCGGATGCGTTGATGGGCGAAACAGCAGTGGAACTGCGTACGGCCCAGAAGAGATGGAAAACCGTGTTGCGAGAAACGGTACGGAAGTTGGGTGGAGTTCCCAACGTCGAAGATACGCTTCGAAGACGAGGGATTCGCGCCAAGAATGTTCGCTATTGGATGAGCCCCGAAAACATCAGGACTCAAAGCAGAGACGACTTTCGCATACTCATGAATCTGATAGGGATAGAGGAGCCAGACATCCTCTGGCAACAGATGGGTCGGATCGACAGAGCACACCGCAAGGCTGGTGCACGCATCCGGGATATGCTTTTGGAGGAAGTGCGGAATGCTGATTTGAGCACTCTGGAAGGCGACGGCTTCATGGACTTCGAATTGCCGACCGAGGGCGCCGGGACGCTGACGGCCTTCCGGGTCGAGGGCAAAGCGCCTGACAAGGAACTCGTGTCCGCCAGGCTGCTTCGCAATCCGTTCCCCGTGGGTCGCAATCTATGGCTCTCATGAACGGGCGTCCTACGGAAGCCAAGCCCGATCATCTCAAAGGTCGTCGAAAGATAATCGAAGCGTTGCGGAGGGAACTGGTTGGTCCCAGTCCGGGCGGTCAGCATCTCGATCTCTCGGCACTGGTCAGGTTCGCCACCAGAGAGGAGTCATGGAGTCCATGGCGCGACGCTGCGACCGGTGAGGAGATACTCAAATACCAGCAGCCCTTGGGCCGCTACGGAATAGGGGTTCTCTACCCGATCGAGACGCGGGTGGACGAGACCAGAAATGAGGACCAAGAGGATGTGGCTGATGGGCCATATGAAGGAGCAGAGGTCGAACCGCCACAGGTTTCCACAACGGGAGGGCGGAGCTTTGGGGCCGACGACGACGATTTCGCTCTTTCCAGAGCCAACGACTACCGGCCCAGTTGCCTGGGTCTGACCTTTCTCGTCGACCCCTCGGAGGTGAACCATTTGGCCGTGAGGGTGACAGGCGGCCGCTACCAGCCCATCAGGGTAGTGATACCCGAGTCCGGTGAAAGGAGGTGGTGGGTGAGGTCGCCGGTCGGGATAGATGCCACCTTCGATATGCTGGATCTTCGACGTGAAGGCCGGCGCATTGACCCCAGGCTCGACACGACCAACCTGCAGGGGCTCGACATCCAGGTAGTGGCCCACCGTCGTCCATGGGGACCGCGATCCCTGGTTACCGTGTCGATAGTGAACCGGACGAAACCGGTCGACGACCTGGGCGATGAACACCAAGGCTCTCCGCACGCCAATCGGAGCAGCCTTTTCCAGGTACAGATGAAAGTGGATGCACG
Source organism: Acidimicrobiia bacterium (assembly GCA_963665765.1). Classification (GTDB taxonomy): domain Bacteria; phylum Actinomycetota; class Acidimicrobiia; order Spongiisociales; family ZC4RG35; genus Bin76. The sequence continues at coordinate 2,759,665 of OY762464.1, read as the reverse complement.
CAAATCGGACGGGTCCGGGGCCATTCTTCCCTATCCCGCGCAGGAGACGGAGTTGTCTCACCGGGACCAGGAGGAAGAATCCTTCGACCTGCTGTACCGTAAGCATCGCACATTTGCCATCGGTCATGGGTGCGCTGCCGACTGGGAGGATCCCGAGGGGCGGGATGCGGTCGGATGGATTAGGACGGAGGCTTTGCCCAGGTATGAAGCTCCGAGCATCACTCCCGATATCGAAGAGGACGGAAGGAGGGTAACCGTCTCCATGGCGAGGTTGGCCAGCCTAGATGTGTCTGAGGACCCTTTGGCAGAATGTGCGGACTTGATCCAGCGGTATCGGCGATGGATCGACAAGAAGCGGAAAGAGCTCGAAGAGATTCCCAAGCGATACCGGGAAGCCGCCCGACGGCACATGGAATTGTGCAGGATCTCTGCTGACCGGATGGAGGAGGGCTTGCGGCTCTTGCAATCCGATCGGCAGGTCGCCATGGCTTTCGAACTGGCCAACCACGCGGTGCTGCAGCAGCAACTACGAACTCGTGAGACCGTTCGGGAGATCGGCCTGGATCCTTCAGACCGCCGATTTGCCTTCAAGGAACTGTTTTCATCGCCGGACTGGAAAGAGGAGTCGAATCGGGGAACATGGCGACCTTTCCAGATAGCCTTCTTCCTGGCCGCAATACCCTCGGTGGCTTTTCCTAGTCATCCGGACCGATCACAGGTAGAGCTGATCTGGTTTCCGACCGGAGGCGGCAAGACCGAGGCCTATCTGGGTCTCAGCGCTTTTTCGATGTTTCTGCGCCGTCTGCGTGACCCCGAAGACGCCGGCACGGAGATCATAATGCGTTACACGCTGCGACTGCTCACCACCCAGCAGTTCTTGCGGGCCAGCACCTTGATCTGTGCCATGGAGCACCTTCGTAAGGATCGCTCTGAAATGCTAGGAGAGGCGCGTTTCACTATCGGCGTCTGGCTGGGAATGTCCGCCACTCCCAACTCCCGGAATCAGGCGAAGAAGCGCTTGGGGCAGCTGAGAGGACGCGATAGCCATCGCGCCGAGAATCCCTTCCTTCTGCTGCGATGCCCGTGGTGTTCCGCACAGATGGGACCGTTGACCCTTCCTCGCGGGAAGCGCCACAGAAGCCCAAAAGTTGCCGGATACGAACAAGAAGGCGATTCGGTGGTGTTCCGATGCCCTGACAATACTTGTGAGTTCAGCGACGCGACTCTGCCCATCTACGTTATCGATGAGGACATCTATCAAGACCCGCCTTCCATGATCATCGGGACGGTGGACAAGTTCGCTCAACTCACCTGGCAGCCGCCCGCGCGTGCTCTGTTCGGCATCGACGCGGAAGGGAGTCGCTCTTCTTCGCCGCCTGGTCTCATCATCCAAGACGAGCTTCACCTCATTTCCGGACCCTTGGGTTCGATGGTGGGTCTCTATGAGCCGCTCATAGAAGAACTGTGCACCGACCGCCGTACCGACCCGGCCATCAGGCCGAAAATAATCAGTTCAACAGCCACCATTCGTCGATATGAAGAACAAGTCGGAGCTCTCTATGGCCGGGATCGCGTGGCGCTCTTCCCACCGCCGGGCCTCGATGCAGACGATTCATTCTTCGCCAGGTATGACCGATACCCAGACGGGACACTCCGCCCAGGGCGCGTCTATCTCGGTGTGTATGGTCGCGGGCTGGGTTCGACGCAGATTGCACAGGTCCGGGTCTTGGCGGCTCTCCTGCAAGCGGCCAACGATCTGTCTGAAGAGCTACGGGATCCGTGGTGGACCCTGTTGGCCTTCTTCAACAGTCTCCGGGAGTTGGGCACGGCGATCTCTCTGGCCCATTCCAATATTCCCGACTATCTCGAAACTATAAGGAGACGTAATGGATACGACAGAGATCGAAAGCGGAGGATTCGATTCCTCAAGGAACTGACCGGGCGTATTCCCCAGGACCAAGTGCCTAAGGCCATTGAAGAGTTGTCCCGCCCTTCCGGACACGGAGCAGTGGACTTCTGCCTCGCCTCCAATATCATCGAGGTGGGAATCGACATAGAGCGACTCTCGCTACTGACGGTGGTGGGCCAACCAAAGAGCACCTCCCAGTACATTCAGGTGACGGGTCGTATAGGTCGCCGGTGGCGTGAGAGGCCCGGTCTGGTGGTAACTATCCTCCATCCTTCCCGGCCCCGGGACCGCTCTCATTTCGAGAGGTTCCGTTCCTATCACGAGCGCCTATATGCTCAAGTGGAACCCACCAGCGTCACGCCTTTCGCTCCGCCGGTGCTCAGCCGTGCCTTGCATGGCGTCCTGTGCGGATATGTCCGCCAAATGGGAGCTGTGGATGTAGAGCCGTGGCCCTTACCCGCCGGGCTGATCTCCCAGGCTAAGCAGATGCTCACAAGAAGAGTTCAGGTAGCGGATCCCGGGGAGATTCATCGGATGATGACCCTGCTTGATCAGCGGATTGAGGAGTGGAAGATGTGGGAGCGAACCGAGTGGAACACCCCACCTTGGGGAGGTGAATCCTTCAATCCCCTTCTTCGCCGGGCAGGCGAAGGGGACTCAGCGTCGAACAAGCGAAAAACCTGGCCGACCCCCACTTCCCTGCGAGACGTGGACGCCGAATGCAGGTTCCAAATCACCGACGCCTACACCGAGACGGACTAGGTCCGCGACATGGCGTATGGACCGGTGCGCAGGGCGCAACTGATCTCGTACTACGGCGTGGGAGCCGTCTCGGTCCTGCCTCGCGGTGTTTCGGTGATCACCGCAGGTCTCGATCACTGGTACCAGGGTCCGGACAGCGCAAAGGAAGGGATCGACCTGCAGGATTTTCGGGTGGAGGAGTGGCGCCTCAAAGAAGATCTGGGCGTGGATCACTTCAGGTTGGCGCCCGACTTCCGGCCACGAACCGGAAGAACGAGGCAGAAAAACCTGGCGCTGACGATTCCGGCGCTTCGCTTTCCCACCTGGCATGTCTGTTCCAGCTGCAGGCTCCTGAAAAGGCAGCCGTTGTCACGCTATGGGAGAAGCCCTTTCTGTGAACGATGCAAGAAAACCCACAAACGAACACGAGTAATGAACCAGGTTCGATTTGTGGCCATTTGCCCGCAAGGACACATTCAGGACTTTCCCTTTCGGGAATGGACCCACCGCTTGCCGAACCCCTCCTGCGACAAAGACCTGTCTCTGATCTCGACCGGGGGCGCATCGCTGAGCGCCCAGTTGGTGCGGTGCAGATGTGGACAGCAGCGTTACCTCAGTCGGATCACGGAGGCATCGGCGGGAGGAGAAACGTCGTTTCTAAGTACCTATCTGGAGAGATCCGCCGATGAGGAAGGGCGATACGGTGTGACATCCGAGTTTCGATGTCGAGGCGTGATGCCCTGGCACGGCACAAATGAAGGATCGGCCTGCGACGAGTTACTCCGCGGAAGCTTCCGTGAAGCATCCAACCTGTACTTCCATCTGACCAAATCTGCGATATACATACCCCGGGATGAGCAGGGAGAGGTATCGGAAAAACTCCTAGAACTGTTGGAGAATCCTCCGCTCTCCACCGTTCTGAGCACCCTCCGCGGGGTAGGAATCAATCCAGCCCCCGGCAGGTTGCGAACTCTGGAACACAATGAATTTCTCCGGTCGTTCGCTGATGACGAAATCGCCCGGGCCTTGCAGATCATGGAGTCTTCGGCCGGTCTCCAGTACGAGGAGGATGGTTGGCCTACATCCAATGAGACCGAGTTCCGGTTGCGAGAGTTCGGAATACTGAAGAAAAAGATGAACACCTCCGAATTGAAAACGACGGTTCCAAGGCTGGCGTCATACGAGCCGCCCGTCAATAAGGCAATTTCGCATATAACACTGGTGGATCAACTCCGAGAGACAAGGGTGTTCTGGGGATTCAACCGTATCTTCCCTGATAGGGGAACGCTCGGCGATCGCAAGAGGATGCTTTGGAAGAACCCACCGAACAGAAAAGAAGCATGGCTACCCGCCTATGTCGTGAGAGGCGAGGGCTTCCTGCTGGAGTTGGACTCCTCCCGCTTGGCCCGTTGGGAGAATACATTCGCGGTCACAGAGCGGACCGGGGTCATGTTGGGCCGCTACCGAGCAGTGCAGGCCGAAAGAGGACTGCGAGATCGGTCTCTGTCGCCTCGTTTCGTGCTGGTCCATACACTGGCGCACCTGTTGATCAACCGGCTGACCTATGAATGCGGGTACAGTTCAGCCGGTCTCCGGGAGCGCTTGTACGTGGCCGAAGGGCCGAATCCGATGGCCGCTCTGCTGATCTACACCGCGGCGGGTGATTCCGAGGGGACGATGGGGGGTTTGGTACGGATGGGAAAACCTGGCCACTTAGAGAGGGTTGTGGACATGGCTTTGGAGAAGGCGCGTTGGTGCTCCTCCGATCCGGTTTGCATGGAACTGGGAGAGGTCGGCCAGGGTCCCGATTCATGCAACGGGGCGGCCTGCCACAACTGTGCCCTCCTTCCCGAAACCTCTTGTGAGGAATTCAACCGCTTCCTGGACCGTGCTCTGGTGGTGGGGACCTTCGATGAACCAGAACTCGGCTACTTCAGCTGACACTTGGGCAGACATCCGAAAGCGCCTTCTTCCTCCTTCACAGCGTCAGTCACGGGTTCGAACCCGGGGATCCATGAGGGGATCGGTGGGAGAGGGCGAGAGGATGGACTCAGGAAAGGGCCTGCCAAGGCGTGGTGGACGGTGGTGTCAGACGGACACTACCTCAAAGAGTATCTCCCTCGACCGCCCCTCCCTGATCCAATAGCAGACTTACGCCACTGCAGTGGAGTTGATTCACCCCGAGTTGATTCACCCCATGTTTATCCTTGCCCGAGCAAACGACCCCAGACTGGTGTTCAAAGGAGGGACCATGCTAAGAGTCTGCGCCCTCTCACAATACCGATACTCGGTTACCAACTGGTATCGGTAATGGCCGACAAGCTCATCTGCATCTCCCGGCGGATCGCATCCCGAGACTTCTACGACCTCAACAGCCTCCTCGCGGCCGGGGTCAACATACACACCGCCTGGTCCCTATACGTCGAACACCACCAAAACCCAGAACGCGAATACGGACGGAGGCCCCACCCCAGCGACATCCGAGCGGAACAACCTCGTCCAAAGACGACGCCTCCCACCCATCCCACAAAGTACTAACCAACGTCGACACCGCCATCAACGTCCCTTTGGTATCGCACGATCCCCACAGGGAGGAACTGGACCCTACCAGTACCATATAGCCCGGTGGTTTTGGGGGAACCTCTTATCTGGGGGACGCCAGCACCCGACCTATTAAGGTATATCGACTCACTATGGGACGGACAACCGCTATATCGATATCTACCTGGTGGTTTGTACGGACTCAAAATCCATTGGAGACAACTCCGTGCGGGTTCGAATCCCGCTCCCGGCACATGGTCCAATGCTGTTTTTCCCAGGTCACAGCCGTTTAGGGAACACGTTATCAGTTAGCGTCCCGCCGCTCCTCTTTGGTCAAAGGCTCTTCCCGTAGCCGCAAACGGTTCTCCACCCGGTACCGCCGATCCTCCTCCGGCGTCCTTCCGTTGGGATTCAGGTAGTCGTCCATGGCATGTTCTCTTCAGAAGACCCATGTCGAAGCGGTTCGCTTCCGCTGCCGCAATTAATGGGCTCTTCGCGATTTGGTCCTTCGCTATCCGCATGATGCCGCCCGGCCCCGAATCGGACTATCTGTGGATTCACTCCCCCGGCCCCTACGCATTTCCGGAAAGGCCGATTATGTCGGTGAACCGTACCCCCCTCCCCGAACCCGATTTGGAATAAATAGAAGCATCATCGCGGAAGCGCCGGAGCGTAGATCAGATCAACGTCCCCGTAGATGGTTCGCAGGGTCCACACGTCGCCCTGGTCCAGTCCTGAGTTACAGATCAAGCGACATGCCCGGACCCTCCCGCTCGTCCCGGTCTCGGCCGGTGTAAAGGTCGCGGCGGTCGATTACCTGTTCTATTAACGACACCATGCTCCAGACGCGGGTCCCGATCTCTTCGCCCGGCGGGAACTGGTCAGCAGTGTAGAGAGCCACCTTTCCGGCAGCGTCGGCTATCTCCGTGAAGATCTCGGCGGCGGGTGTAACATGCTGTTCGTAGCGGGCCTGTTGTTGCCAGCTCTGAAGATTCTTGATCCCCACCGCGGTCAGACGGGTCTCGATCTCGTTCTTGTGCGGTTCGGGGAGTTGCGGAAGAAGCTCATCTATCTTATGGCCCCACGGCTGAGCCTCCGGAGACGACGACAGGTGGATCAGCGACTTCACCGCCGTCTCCACCGTAAGATGCCCGGACGCGCAACCTCTGGCGAGTCGGGTTTCATAATAGGCGAACGCCGTCATCTCCTGGCCCGTCTCCTCCATCAGCCGTTGGGATGGGTCGGGTACCAGACTGGCTGCGATGCCCGTCAGGGCTTTCTCCACTTGGGCCAGCCGTTCCAGGGCTTCTTCGTAGTCGCTTCGTGGCATGACCATCCCCTTGTCCCAATCGACCTCTCCAGGTTCCTTGTCCACCATCACCAGCGCCTGGCCCTTGACTCTGCTCTCAAAAGACGTGACCACCTGTTCGGTGCGCATCTTCCACTCCGGACGGTCAGTGAGATGCACGTCCACCAGGCAGCCCACCTCAGCACGCGCCAAACGCTCCAGTTCCATGGTCAAGTCCTGGCGGACGGAATAATCGAGATCGTCGTAGATCACCATCAAGTCAATGTCACTGTGACAGTGAGCCTCACCCCGGACAACCGACCCGAACACCAACACCCTCCCCGCTCCCGCACCGGCCACCACCTTGGCAGCCCGCTCCGCCTCAGCCAACGTAGGGACAACAGTCGAATCAATAATTCTCATCGCATCCGCTCCGTGTGTACCGCCGTAGACAAACCTCTGTGACCGACCAACCTTCCCTCCACCCCATTGTACCGGGACCACCCCTCAGAGGTCGGGGCGGTTCAACTTCCCCCATTTCCGGGGGCCACATTCCCAAAGCCCCCAGTGACTCAGATGGCCAGGTGGAGCCGGAGAGCGTCGTCGAGTTGGCCCATGAGATCAGGAGGCATGTGGCCGATGAGGTTGCCCACCCTTTCGACAGCGACCGATCTCACCTGTTCGGCTTGTGCTTTGGAATCGCGGTCTATTCCCGTGTCGGCGGCGTCCAACAGAACCTGGAACGGGTAAACCCGTTTCGTGTTCGACGTTACAGGAACGACTGTGACTACTCCACGTCCAAGCCGTGCCGCAATCGTATTGGCGCCATCATTGCTGACTATCACAGCCGGTCGGATCCGGGCTGCCTCAATACCGACAACGTCACCGAGGTTCACGACGCGGATCTCTCCGCGACGCATCAGCTGCTACACCCCGTCGGCAATAGTGGCATCCCACACCTCGTTGTGGCCATCATCGGCCCACTCTTCAAACGCCGCCGCGTAGTCCGATGACAACTCGGACAAGCGGAGAAGCCCTACAGCCCGCCTTACAGCAGCCGACCGGGACGACTGGTGAGCACGCTTGTAGCTGTCGAGAAATTCGAGATCTTCGCGGGACAGACTGACACTGATCTTCATACCAATCATCCTACTACAAGTAGGAATCCAAGTACGACACATCCGCATAGAAGTTACCGGACAATCCTCTGGCCTACGGCGCCCATGCCGGCCGCCTGTGTGTCCCTGTTCCGGTAGCTCCGGATCACAGCCCCGGGGGAATTCCGATGATCGTTATCATTCCGGCACCGCATCACGTTTCGAGATGTCTTCTGATGCATCAGAAAGCCCTACTTACCAGGTCAACGTCTATTCTTGCCATACCCTACGCTCCGATCCACTCCGAAGATGCAGGCAACCACCACAAGGAGTTCACCGCATGAACCATATGAGAACCGGATCCGGAGACCCTCCCATTCCAGCGCCTTCGGTCGGAGATGTGCAGGAGGCCGCCCGACGGATAAGCGGAGTGGCGATACGCACACCGCTTTTGAGGTACCGACCTTCTGAGCCCGCAGGATCCATTTGGCTCAAGGCAGAGTGCCTGCAGCCGGTCGGGTCGTTCAAACTGCGAGGGGTTTTCAACTGGGCGCGATCGCTCTCCGACGCTGAGTTGGCAAGGGGAGTGACCACGCAGAGCGCGGGCAACACCGCGCAGGCCCTCGGGTACACGGCCCGGCTGCTGGGGGTTCCGGCCCGGAGTCTTTTGCCCGACAGCGCCCCGCAAGTGAAGGTCGACGGGGTCCGCGCCTACGGCGTCACACCGGTACCGGTGCCGTTCTCGGCCCTGATGGACTACGTCTTCGACAAGGGATGGGAAAAAGAGCCGTACAGCTACCTCAACCCTTGGGGGGATCCCTCGATGCTGGCGGGCTCCGGAACGATTGCGATCGAGATCCTGGAGGAACTCCCCGAGGTGACGGCGATTTATGTACCCGTGGGTGGCGGCGGTTTGGTGGCTGCCATAGGCAGTGTGATCAAAGAACTCCGACCCGAGGTGGAGATCATAGGAGTGCAAAGCATGGCTTGTCCCTCTCTCCAAGCAGGCCTGGAGGCCGGTGAACCGAGATGGGTCGAAGCAGGAGAAACAATATGTGACGGCACGATGGTGCCGGTGGTGGTCGATGAGATGTACCCCTTGGTGACTTCTGTGGTCGACCGGGTCGTCCTGGTTTCGGAAGCCGATGTCCGCACGACCATCGCTTCTGTGGCATTGCGGAACAAGCTGTTGGTTGAGGGGTCCGGCGCCATGTCTCTGGCGGCCGCCCTCGGAGAGGAGCCGGATGGTCCGGTGGCTTGCATTCTGAGCGGGGGGAGCATCGGCGCCGACCGGTTGGCGGACATACTGACTACCGAAGCCCCATGATGATCGTCGCACCGCCAAACTCCCACCTCCACACCGAGAGGTGGGAAGAGGTATGTCCGCGGCGGTCTCTTTGGTCAGCCCCACCGGTTTGACAGACACCGGTCCGGCGGTGCGCCACGGCGGGCGCGTACTGGTGGATCAGCTCCGCCGACATGGGGTGGACACCATCTTCACGGTTCCTGGCGAAAGTTTCCTGGCCGTACTGGATGCCTTACGTGACGAACCGGCCATTCGCACTGTGGTATGTCGCCATGAGTCGGGGGCAACGATCATGGCCGAGGCTCACGCCCGGTTGCGCGGCGACGTGGGCGTGGCTTTCGTAACCCGGGGTCCGGGCGCCACCCACGCTTCGGTGGGGGTGCACAACGCGGCGGGAAGCGGCGCTCCCTTGATACTGTTCGTGGGTCAGGTTCCCACCGCCCACCGGGGCCGGGGGGCTTTCCAAGAGGTGGATTTCGAGGCTTTCTTCGCCCCGCTGGCCAAATGGGCGGTGGAAGTGGACCGAACCGAACACCTGAGCGAGGTCATCGCCGCCGCCTTCACCGTGGCGCGCCAAGGCCGGGGCGGACCGGTGGTCGTGTCTTTGCCCGAAGATGTGCTGGCCGCAACAGTGGAAATCGAAGACGCCTCGGTGGCGGCCCCTCCCCAACAGTCGGCGCCCAGCCCCCAAGAACTGGAGGAGCTGCGTTCCCTGCTGGCCGAGTGCCGCCGGCCCCTGGTGATCGTAGGTGGTGGGACGTGGGATGCCGACTGCGGACACAAGATGACCTCGTGGGCCGAGCAGAACGATCTTCCGGTGGCGGTGTCATTCAGGCGCCAGGACTTCCTCGACAACCGGTTGCCGTGCTACGTGGGTTGGGCCGGAGTGGGTGTGTCCGCCGGCCTGGCCGCCCGCGTGATCGACGCCGATTTGATCATCGCCATCGGAACGCGTCTGGGCGACACCACCACCCGTGGATACACGTTGCTCGAACCGCCGCTACCCCGACAGAAGCTTGTTCATATCCATCCTGATCAAAACGAGTTGGGCCGGGTCTACCGGCCCACCCTGGGCATCCACGCCGGGGCGCCGGAGACAGCGGCCGCCCTTTCGGCCACCGCGCCGGTCCGAGCGCGGCCTTGGCGGGACTGGACAGTGGCGGCGCGCGCCGACTATCAGGCAACATTGTTACCGCCGCCGGCACCGGGCCCGGTGAATTTTGGGAGAGTAATGACCTACTTGGACAAACGTCTGCCCCCGGAATCGATTTTGACCAACGGCGCGGGAAACTTCTCTCTGTGGCCCCAGCGCTACTACCGATTCAAGCAATACGGAACCCAGTTGGGACCCCAGAGCGGAGCGATGGGATACGCCGTGCCGGCCGCGGTGGCCGCCAAGCTATACCGTCCCGACGTCCCGGTGGTGGCCTTCTCCGGCGACGGAGACTTCCTCATGACCGCCCAAGAACTGGCCACTGCGGTCCGGTACGATGCTCCGATCATCGTTGTGGTGGTCAACAACGGCATGTTCGCCACCATCAGGATGCACCAGGAACGCACCTATCCGGATCGCCCGCACGGCACGGACCTGGTCAACCCCGACTTCGCCGCCTACGCCCGGGCCTTCGGCGGTTTCGGTGTCACGGTCGAGCGCACCGAGGACTTTCCCACGGCATTCGAGCAGGCCCTCGCCGCCGGAGTGCCCGCGGTGCTGGATCTGCGGATCGACCCCCAAGCCATCCTGCCGCACACCACGCTCTCCGAGATCCGGCGGAACGCGAGGGCAACCAACCCGGCAGGTGAAGACTCCAAGGGATTTAATGAGGGTCTCTTAAGGCAGGAAAGTGGATAAGGAATGGGTGCTGTCGAGTTGTGAATCCGGACGCTATCTCGCGAAATTCGCCTCGGCCCTTTTATCCCGAGGGCCCGCCCCCGCCATCCACCTAGATGGGTAGTTCCGAGGGGTGTTGTGGGTTAATCCACTGTTTTGGGGTTGAGGGTGTCCAGAATCCGGGGTTGAAACAATTTCCCGATCCCGGAGGACTGGTATGAACCCGGACCTGGACACCCTTGTTGTTGGATTGTACGTTACGATCGATGATCTGCTGAACGAGAATCGGTGGTGGACACCGAAAAGACCCACGGTAGGAATCACCCCGAAGCTGTCCGACGCCGAGCTGATCACCCTGGCGGTAATACAAGCCCTGTTGAGATACACCTCAGAAGCCCGTTTCATCCGCCACGCCAAGGCTCATCTGAAACCCTGGTTTCCGTATCTGCCTAACAGGTCGGGCTACAACAAGCGCCTACGGGCCAGCAGCACCATGATGTCCCATGTCATGAGACACCTGGCCCGGTCCACCCGGTCATGGCATGATGACCTGTGGCTGGTGGACTCCACACCAGTCGAATGCGGCCGCAGCCGCCAAACCGTCCAACGGTCTGACCTGTCCGGATGGGCCGAATATGGGTATAGCGCTTCCCATTCACGATACTTTTGGGGTTTGCGTCTCCACCTCATCACTACCCCATCGGGTCTGCCCATCACCTGGGCGCTCGCTCCCGCCACGACAGACGAACGCGACACCTGTCTGGGGATGCTCACCCACAGTGGCGTGGCCCGGCAGGGTCAGACCATCATCGCCGACAAAGGCTACCGCAGCCAAGCTTTCGAGAAGGATCTCAACCGGACCGGGATGACCCTCATTCGACCGGCCACCAAAACAGAACAGCCCCGACCGGGAAACCGGTTCCTCAAACCGCTCCGCCAAATCATCGAGTCGGTCAACAACACCCTCAAAACCCATCTTCATCTCGAACGCCACGGCGGACGCACCAAACCAGGAGTCATAGCACGCATCCTCCAACGGCTCCTAGCCCTCACCGCCGTCATCTGGCACAACGAAACCACCAACCGACCAGGACCAGCCCGATCACTCACCGCCTACGACCACTAAACCCTTGGAACCAATCATCTAGCCATGGTTGGGACGCGAGGCCGCTACTAAAGCGGGACCTCGTGAACCCGAGATTTGACCTCTGCAACGGTCCGCGACGTCGGATCAGACCGGGAGGTGTTTCGACTCCCACCAGCATGTGCCGGGGCGGTGACAAAAGGCCACCCTCGACATCCCCTATTTTTCGCGACCCCCTATCACCTTTCCGGCGCCGGGGCCACTTAGTTCAGAACCACCTCGGGCTTGAGTTGATCACCCTGGCGACGATAGACCGCCCATAGGCGGCCTTTTTGGTCAAGCACTCGGGTCGGTTGGTCGTCTGCCGGCCAGGGGGTCTTATCGCAGGAAAAGCGCCTCCCGTTCTTCACCATTTCCAACGTCTGGTGATCGGCTGTCCAACTCGGCAGATCGGCCAAGCCGTCCGACGGTGAAAGCATCCATTTTTCCCACTCTTTCAGGTCGTTGGGGCCGGGGCTCTGTCCGGGCGTCTCCGCCACTGCCAAACTGCCCACTCTGATCCGCCGCAAGGACACCAGATGGGCGCGGCCTCCCAGCTTGGTCGCAATGTCGTCGGCCAGGCTCCTCACGTATACACCCTTTCCGCACACCACCCGCAACCCCACCAACGGGTAAGGTGGGCGCCCAAAGGCGGTGACCTCCAACGAATGAACGGTCACCTGCCGAGCCTTCCTCTCCACCTCGTGGCCCTCGCGGGCCAAATCGTACAAACGCCGCCCTCCCACTTTGAGCGCCGACACCATGGGAGGCACCTGACTGATCTCTCCCACAAAGTCACCCAGCACCGCCTCCACCGCCGCCCGCGACACCGGCATCTCCCCGCTCCAAACCTCGACGCCGTCGGCGTCCAGGGTGTCGGTGGCCACCCCGAATCGAGCCAGCGCCAGGTATTCCTTGGGTAGCGCTTGGATGAAGCGAATCAGCCGGGTAACCCTTCCCACCCCCACCACCAAAGCGCCGGTGGCCATCGGATCGAGGGTGCCCGCGTGCCCCACCCGTCGGATGCCCACCGCTTTGCGCACCGCCGCCACCATGTCATGGGAGGTGCAACCCGAAGGCTTGTCGAGAACCAGAAAGCCTTCAGGCAAGTGGAATTATTTCCAACACTGCCGCCGCCGCCTCACGAGGATCACCCCGGAACCGAAACCCGGCCGCATTGTGATGTCCGCCACCCCCCAGTGAGGAAGCCAGACTCCCCACGTCCACCTTCCCTCGGGAGCGCAGACTAACCCGCACTTCGTTCTCCAAGGTTTCTCGAATCAGCATCGCCACTCCGGCCTCGCGGGGCAGCCGCACCAGATCGATCAGCAATTCGGTTTCCTCACTGTCAAGCGATGCGGCCCGCAGATCGTCCAGATAGAGAACCGACCAGACCACTCCTTCCCGGCTCTCCAAACGGGCGCGACTGAGCACCGCCCCCGCCACCGACAGCAACCCGAATGGCTCTTCCTCGTATACGGCTTGGCCGATCATCTCCGGGCGGGCCCCGGCCTCCAACAACCGAGCTGCCAGCTGATGAGTGCGGGGAGTGGTGTTGGAGTATTGGAATCTTCCGGTATCGGTGACCAGCCCGGTCAAAAGGCTGGTCGCCACCGTCTCGTCCACCGGCCACCCCAATTCGAGGATCAGCTCATAGACCAGTTCCACGGTGGCGGCGGCCTGCGGATCGATCAAATTGAGAGTCCCGAACCCCCCGTTGGAGATGTGATGATCAACCACCACCAGGTTTTCCACTCGCTCAGCGACCTCGGCCAACCGGCCCAGTCGATCAACCGCCGCGCAATCGAAAGCCACCAGGGTCTCCGGAGGATCGGTGGGAACGATCGAGTTCGAGAGCAGATGGGTGGGAAGGAACCGGTACCGCTCCGCAAAGGTAGCCGGCGGAGGTATGGCCAATCGCACCGATCGCCCGGCCAGCCGGGCCGCGGCCGCGAAACCCAGCATGGAACCCAGAGCGTCCCCATCCGGTCGCTCATGGCAAACCGCTCCCACGGTGCGGGAGGCCTCGATCACCCGGGCGGCGCGCGGTATCGACTCCCTCAAGTGCTCTGCCGGAGTCACTGCTCACTCCCCGCGTCGAGTCTCCCGGCTTCTCGGAGCAGGCGTTCGATCTTCTCTCCCCCGACCACTCCCTGATCGGGCCGAAAGTCGAGCCGGGGAGTGTATTTGAGTCGCACCTGGGACGCCATTACGCCCTGCAGACGTCCCGCCGCCGAGGTCAATCCCTCCCCCACCTCTTCCAGTCGGCTCAGGTCCCCGCACGAATAGAACACCACCGCTCTGCGCAAGTCCGGAGAAGTGTCGACCCCGGTGATCGTCACCGAGACCAACCGGGGATCCGAAAGAAGGCGCACCTCATCGGCCAACACCTCCCAGATGATCGAGTTGACCCGCCTCATGCGGGGAAACCGGCCGCTTCGCATTGCTCATCGTTCCCCGGGCTCTGGGGGATCGAGATAGGAGATCAGAACCTGGATCACATCCACCTCCGGTCGGGTGTCGAGAAACCGTTCCACCTTCTGCATCATCCTTTCCAACTCCCGCTGGGTAGTGGCCACCACCGCCACTCCCAGTCCTGCCCGGCGCCACCGATCATGATGGTCCACTTCCGCCACCGAATAGGAAGCCATCCTGCGCAGTCCTTCCACCACCGGCCGGAGCGCTCCCCGCTTTTCCTTCAATGATCGGGTGGCAGGCAGCGATAACTCAAAGCGCATAGCCGCCGCCTTCATCAGGTGGGCACGATCTCCCTGACCGTGTATGTCTCTATCAGATCCCCTTCCTTCACATCGCTGAAGCGCTCCAGCACAATTCCGCACTCGAGACCAAAGGGGACTTCCTCCACATCCTGCTTGAATCGCCGCAGAGAGGCGACCGAGCCGGTATAGACGACCACTTCGTTGCGGTAAAGGCGGACCTTGGCGCCCTGCAGGATCTTTCCCTCGGTTACCAGGCAGCCCGCCGCCATGGCTCTGGGCACCCGGAATATGGCTCGGACTTCGGCTGTCCCCAGGATCTCTTCCTGGCGTTCGGGCGCGAGCTTGCCCACCAGCATCTGCTCGACTTCGTCCAAGAGTTCGTAAATGACCGAGTACGTGCGGATCTCGACCCCCAGGCGCCGTGCCTCCCGGGAAGCCTTGCCTTCCGGTCTTACATTGAATCCCACGATCACCGAACCGGTGACATCACTCAGATTCACGTCGTTGAGGTTGATCCCACCCACCGCCGAGTGGACAATGGAGATGCGTCCCTTCTCCCGTGTTATCCTGCCGATCGCCTCTCGGAGGGTCTCCACCGATCCGTGCAGGTCGCCTTTGACCACCAGTCGCAATTCACTTTCCCCGCTCTGCAACTGCTCAAGGTGGTGCACGAAACGATCCCTGGCGGACGGCATCTGGGCCCTGAGCCGGTCCTCTCGGTCCAGACCGGCCTGCACCGAGGCCATCTGACGAGCGAGTCGCTCGTTGCGGACCGCTTCGAATCCTTCTCCCGCCCCCGGAACCTCACTCCAGCCCATCACCAGCACCGGCGTGGAAGGACCGGCCGCATTCACCCTTCGGCCGGCATGGTCGAACATGGCTCGCACCCTTCCCGAAACCGCCCCGGCCACCAGGGCGTTCCCCCTGCGCAAAGTGCCGCGCTGCACGATGATGGTGGCCACCGGTCCCATGCCACCGTCCAATCTCGCATCCACCACCACCCCCGAAGCCGAAGGCTTGGGAGAGGCCTTCAGCTCTTTGATCTGGGCCATCAGGTCGATGGTCTCCAAAAGCTCCTCCAACCCGTCCCCTCGGGTGGCCGAGATTTCCACGCTGGGAACATCGCCTCCCAACTCCTCGGTGATGACGTTCTGTTCGGTGAGCTTGGCCCGGACCACCATGGGATCGGCGCCCGGCCGGTCGATCTTGTTGATGGCCACCAGCACGTCCACCCCCGCCGCCCGGGCATGGCTGATCGCCTCCACGGTCTGCGGCATCACGCCGTCGTCGGCCGCCACCACCAGCACCACGATGTCGGTTAGCTCCGCCCCCCGGGCCCGGAGGGTGGTGAAGGCCTCATGGCCCGGAGTATCTATGAAAGTGATCCGGTTTCCTTCCACCGTAGCCTGGTAGGCGCCGATACCCTGAGTGATCCCCCCGGCCTCCCCCGAGGCCACATCGGTGCGTCGCAGAGCATCCAAGAGGGTGGTCTTTCCGTGATCGACATGGCCCATCACGGTGATGATGGGAGGTCGCTCCTTCAATTCCGAGGGATCATCCTCGGGAATATCCCTCAGTCGGACCACCGGGCTCCGCTCCGGCTTGAGTTCGATCACCTCCACGGTCACCCCGAAGCTGAGGCCGACCTCCTCCATCACATCCCGGGGCATGCGCTGGGTGGCCCCCGCCATATGGCCCATACCGATCAATGTGCCGACCAACTCGTTGACCGGGACACCGATTGCTGTCGCGTATTCGACAACCAGGCTGGATTCGAGTACCTCCACCACCTGGTCTTCCGGCTCCGTCCGGGCCGGGGGCTCAGGTTCGGGCGCCACCTCCGGTTCCCTCTCGGGCTCAGGTTCGGGCGGCGGGGGTGGCGGCGGCGGCGCTTTCTGAACCGGCGCCGGTTCAGGCTGTTCGCTTTCCTCCTCACCCACCAAGGCAAAGCGCACCAGTTCGGCTTCCTCCTTGGAGATGGTGGAAGATGCCGCCTTCACCGGCAAGCCGATGGCCAACGCCTGCTGGAGAACCTCCTGGGTAGTGAGACCCAGATCACGGGCGATCTGGTAAATCCTGACCCTATTCATCGCGCACCCGAGCAGACCCGACGCTTAGGAGGCGGCGGCTTGAGTACCGGGACTCTGGGGTGTGGGTCGGGCGGGAGGCCTGGGCCGCGCCCCCATCGGCGGTCGGGAACCGGGACGACGAGCACCCGGATGCGCCCCCGGGGAAGATGGCGGATCATCGGAGCGAATGTCGATCCGGTAACCGGTGAGGCGGGCCGCCAGCCGGGCGTTCTGACCTTCCTTGCCGATCGCCAGGGACAGCTGGTGTTCGGAGACGATCACCTCGGCGCTCTTTTCCTCCTCGTTGATCCTAACTTCACGAATCCGGGCCGGTCCCAAGGCGTCGGCGATGAACCCGGCGACGTCCTCCTGGTACTGGACAACATCCACTTTCTCGTTGCGCAACTCCTTGACCACCTGTTGGACTCGGGAACCTCTGGCGCCCACGCAGGCCCCGCGCGGATCGACGTTGGGATCATGGGAAACCACGGCGATTTTGGTGCGGTGTCCGGGCTCACGAGCGATCGCCACGATTTCCACCACCCCTTCCACCAGTTCGGGGACTTCCAATTCCAGCAGTCGCCGCACCAGATCCGGGTGAGAGCGGCTGAGGATGATCTGCGGTCCCTTCGGCTCGTTCTTGACCTCCAGGATGAGAGCCTTGGCTCGATTGCCTCGATCCAGCATCTGGTGGGGAATCCGCTCGGAAGCCGGCATCAGCGCCTCGGCATTGCCCAAGTCGAAAATGATGTACCGCCCATCGACCTGCTGAACGATCCCGGTGACCAGATCGCCTTCCCGCCCGGCATAGGCGGCGTAGACCTGCTCACGCTTGGCGATCCGCAGCCTTTGAGCTATGACCTGCTTGGCGGTCTGGGCAGCGATGCGGCCGAACTCCTGGGACTTTTCCTCCCATTCCCTGATCACCGCGCCCTCTTCATCGAGTAGCTGGCCGAAAACCCGTATGTCCCCTGATTCGGGATCGATGGTGACCCGCGCCTCCTCGGCGTTGCCCGCGGTCCGCTTGTAGGCGGAAACCAAGGCGTTGGCCAAAGCATCCAGAATGGTCTCCACCGGAACGCCCCGCTCTCGCTCCAACAGTTCCAGCGCCTCCATAACCTGATAGTCGATCTTCATGACTTGACTCTGCTTTTGCCGGGTTTGGGCGCCGCCTGCCATCGGAACAGGGTCCGGGCCGAAGAGATCATGTCATAGGAGATCCCGCGAAGCTCACCCTCCACCGACACTTCACATCCCTGCTCGGAGGCCGAGCTCAGCCGGCCTCGGAGGCTCTGGGCGCCGTCGGCGGTGCGAACCTTGATCGCCACCTCCCTGCCCACCGACTTTTGAAAGTGCCGGCGGGTTCGGAGAGGGCGCTCCAACCCCGGGGAAGTCACTTCCAGACGGTATGGACCCGGCAAGTCGGCGTCGGCATCCAGCAATCTGGAAAGCCGGCGGGAAGTCTCCGCCAACCGGTCGAGAGCCACCCCTCCGTCTTGATCCACCACCACCCGCAACACCGAAACTCCGCCCTGTCCGCGCCATTCAAGATCATCCAACTCCAAGCGCTCGGCTTCCAGGTATGGACCTATTAAATTCTGCAACCTGCTCGGCGTGGTGCGCTTGGGCGAAGTATCTGTTTTGCTCATACGGGCGTGCCTTCTCCTTGTGGCGCCTTAGTCTAGCCGTCTCCCCAACCCGGCCCTTCCCAGAGAAAGGCTCCCGGCCGTTTAGGAGTTTCCCGCCCGAAATTCGTCCATGAACGAAGCCAGCCGGGCTGCGCTTGACAGTTCCAAACCTGCGTACAGACTGGCTCGACAGCCCCCCACCGATTTGTGACCTTTCAAGCCCACCAGACCCGCCGCCGCGGCGCTCTCCAAGAAATGCGCTTCGGCTTGGGGAGTGGGAAGTCGGAAGACAACGTTGGTGTGAGACCGGTGACGGCGATCCACGGGGTTGGCGTAGTACCCGTCGCTTGCCTCGATCACCTCATAGATCAGCCCGGCTTTTTCAGCCGTCCGCCGCTCCAATCCGGCCACCCCGCCCAGATCCCTGATCAATTTGAGCATCTTGCCCATCATGTAGATCGGAAAGACCGGCGGCGTATTGCCCACCGAGTCCTTCTCGGCGTACCAGCGATAGTCGAGGAAACGGGGAAGATGGGATGGAACATCCTCCAGGGCCGAACGGCGAACAAACACCAGCGCCATGCCCGCCGGCGCCAGGTTCTTCTGCACCCCCCCGTAAACCAGATCGGATCGGTCCCAGTCGATGGGCCGGGCCAGAAAATCCGAGGACATGTCCCAAACCAGCGGAGCTTGGAAGGCAGGCGTCTCCACCATTCTGATGCCGCCGATGGTCTCATTGGAAGTGACATGGAGATACCGGGTCCCCGGCGCCCATTCGATCTCCCCGGATTCGGGCATTCTTCGATACCCATGATCCTCACCGTCCCAGGCGCAGTAGGCCTCCCCCAATCGTCGGGCATCCCCCAAAGCCAATCTTCCCCACGAGCCGGCCACCACATAGGCGCCCCGCCGCACCGGCCCGGCCAGAAGGTTGAGGGGGATCATGGCAAATTGCATGGTGGCGCCACCGGCTATCACCAGCACCTCGAAGTCGTCAGGCGCACCGGCTACCTCCCGGGCCACCGACAGCGCCTCCTGGTGAATCTCTGTGTACTGGGGGGAACGGTGGCTCAGTTCTATCACCGACATCCCGCTCCCCGCGTAATCCAGAAATTCCGCTTGAGCTTCCTCCAAGAGAGGAAGGGGAAGCGTGCAGGGACCGGCGCCGAAATTATCTACTCGCATAATCTCTAATTGTCGCAGGTCGAGAGCAAATCCAAAAGCCCTTTTTCGATTCGCCTAATGTTGACGCCACATGCCTCTTCACAGCAAACGCCAGGTGCTCAAGGTGGGTCCTCTGCTCAGTCATCGGGTGGAAGACTGTTTGGTGGAAGAGTCTCCGATGGAAATCAGGCTGCTGGGCGTGCCGATTGCGGTGCTCATGCGCACCCCCGGCCAGGAGAAGGATCTGACTCTGGGGTTCGCCATCACCGAAGGGATAGTCGACGGTCCCGAGCAGGTGGCCGCGGTTCGGCCCATCGGCTCGGGCGACCGCTACGAGTTGGTGTTGGCGGAAGGGGTGAAGATCGACCCCGAGCAATTCCGTCGCAACACCTACACCTCCTCATCCTGCGGGGTATGCGGAAAGGCCTCCATCGACGCGGTGCTGATCGCTTGCCGTCTCCTCCCGGCGGGGCCGGAACTCACCAGGAAGACGATCACCTCACTCCCCGACCGTCTCCGGCAGGCTCAGGCTTCTTTCAACGCCACCGGAGGATCTCACGCGGCGGGCTTGTTCGATGCCCGAGGGGGGTTGCTGGCGGCCGCCGAGGACGTGGGACGGCACAACGCGGTGGACAAGGCGGTGGGCGCCGTCGCCCGCAAGAGATGGCCCCCGGGCGAGCTGATTCTGATGGTCTCGGGCAGAATATCTTTCGAGATCGTGCAAAAAGCCGCGGTGGCCGGGGTACCGGTGGTGGCCGGAATCTCCGCCGCCTCCTCTTTGGCGGCCGATCTGGCCGAGGAGGTGGGGGTCACTTTGGCCGGGTTCGTCCGAGATGAGGAGATGGTGGTCTACGCCGGGGCGGGGCGGTTCAGATGAATCCCTCGGTTATCCCAGCCGCTCCAGATCAGCGCCGACCATCCCGATGACCCGATCGGCGGCCTGCTCCAAGGAGACGTCACAGGTGGACAAGTCGCGACGGACGGTGAGTTCCACCTGGCCGGAGGCGAGCTTTTTGGGGCCCACCGTGATCCGATACGGGATGCCGATCAACTCCGCGTCAGCGAATTTGACGCCCGGACGCAACGGGCGATCATCCAGCAACGCCTCCCAACCCTCCTCGGAAAGCTGGGCGTAGAGTCGTTCCCCGGCGGCCCGGGTCTTGGGATCATCGGCCCGCAGAACAGTGATCACCACTTGGTAGGGCGCCACCGACGCCGGCCAAATTATTCCCCGTCGGTCATGGGAAAACTCCACTACCGCCGCCATGGTCCGCTCCACCCCGATCCCGTATGAACCCATCACGATCGGGTTGAAATCACCGCGCTCATCCTGGACCATGGCGCCCAGGGCGGCTGAGTACCGGGTCCCCAGCTTGAATATGTGACCCACCTCGATCCCTCGCCACACGTCCAGAACGCCTCGACACCCGGGACACTGCTCCCCGGCGGCAATCCCCCGCAGGTCGGCCCATTGCCCGACAGCTATGTCCCGCTCCATATCCACCGACACGAAGTGCCAGTCGTCCCGGTTGGCGCCGGTCACCAGGTTGGTCCGGCCCGCCAGATTGCGGTCGGCGATGATCGGAAGGCCGGTCACCCCCACCGCTCCCAAACTGCCCGGATCGGCGCCCAGAGCCGCCCTGATCTCAGGCTGAGTGGCGGGCCGCAGATTGGAAGAGCCCAAAGTGTCCACCAGTTTCTGCTCCAGCAACTCGTGGTCTCCCCGAACAAGCACCAGGGTGAGCTGGGAATCGACCGAATAGACCAGCGTCTTGATCTGCTTTTGGGGAGTGGCCCGGACCGGATGAGCCTCGGCCAGGGCGCGGATGGTACGCAACCCCGGAGTGGACAGAAGCTCGGTTTCGCCCTGGGAGGGTCCGTCGTCGATGGTGGGAATCACCGACACCGCCCGTTCCAGGTTGGCCCGGTAGTCACAACCGTCACAGGTGACGATCCAGTCCTCCCCCGCCGGACTGGGGACCATGAACTCGATCGACTCGGAGCCCCCCATCGCTCCGGAGGAAGCCACCACATCCAGGGCTTTGAGACCACATCGCCGGAATATGGTCACGTAGGCCTGATGATGAAGATCGAAGGCGACATCCAGCCCGGCCTGGTCCACATCCAGCGAGTAGGCGTCCTTCATGGTGAACTCCCTGACCCGCAGCACCCCCGCCTTGGGGCGCGGCTCATCACGGAATTTGGTTTGGATCTGATACCAGATCTGGGGTAGGTCGCGGTAGGAGAACACCTCCCCCGCCAAGAGGGCAATCACCTCTTCATGGGTCATCCCCAGGCAATGGTCCATCCCTTTGCGATCGGAAAGCCGAAACATCTCGTCCCCCATCGCCTCCCACCGTCCGGATTTCTTCCACACCTCGGCCGGGTGGAGGGCGGGCAGGTGAAGATGCTGACCTCCGATCCCGTCCATCTCCTGGCGGATAATCCGATCCACCTTGTCTCTGACCCGTTGGCCGAGCGGCAGGATGGAATAGTGGCCGGCGGCCAATTGCCTGACGAATCCACCCCGAAGCAGCAGGCGATGGCTGGCCGCCTCGGCGCCGGCGGGATCCTCCCGCAAGGTCGGTATGAAAAGACTGGACCAGCGCATCTCCGCAAAGATAGCCCGCCGAAAAGGCGCCCGGGTCCTCTTCCCACCTGCCGGGGCACGACGGTGGTCCGATCTATTACCCTTTCGGCGAGTGACCGAAATCAAAAGAATGGACATCGGGCTGATCGGTTTGGCGGTCATGGGACAGAATCTCGTCCTGAACCTGGTGGACCACGGTTACCGGGTGGCCGTCCACAACCGCACCGCCTCCACCACCCGTCGTTTCCTGGCCGAGCCGGCCCGCGGTCTGCCCGTGCGGGGCGCCGACACTTTGGAGGACCTGGTGGCCATGCTGGCGCCCCCTCGCAAGATCCTGCTGTTGGTGAAGGCGGGAGCGCCGGTGGACTCCCTGGTAAGCCGTCTCCTCCCCCGGTTGTCCCCCGGAGACGTGATCGCCGATCTTGGCAACTCTTTTTTCCGCGACACCGAGCGACGTCTGTCTGAAACCAGCGCCCAGGGCGTCCACTACCTGGGAGTGGGTGTGTCGGGTGGCGCGGAAGGCGCCCGGCATGGCCCTTCGATAATGGTGGGAGGCCCTCACGAGGCATGGCAACTTCTCCGGGATCCGCTCACCGCTATCTCCGCCAAGCTGGATGATGGAACCCCGTGTTGCGACCTGCTCGGTCCCCGAGGGGCGGGGCACTTCGTGAAGATGGTCCACAACGGGATCGAATACGGAGACATGCAGCTGCTGGCAGAGGCCTATCACCTGCTGGCAGCCGCCGACATGACCTATCAGGAGATGAGCGGGTTGTTCCACCGGTGGCGGAGTGGGCCTCTCGATTCCTACCTGGTGGACATCACCGCCGAGATCCTGGCCAGACGGGACGAGGACGGTGAGCCGCTGTTGGAAAAAGTGCTGGACCTGGCCTCCCAGAAAGGGACCGGTCGGGACACCGTCAAAGTGGCCCTCGACCTCGGCCAGCCCATGACCCTGGTGGCCGAGGCGGTTATGGCCCGGGGAGTTTCAGCCCTCAAAGCGGACAGGACCGCCGCCTCCCGGGTGCTGGACGGTCCGGGCGGCCCTCCGGGCAAACCTTCCCTGAGCGGAGACCGGATGCGGCTGGCCGGGTGGGTCCATGATGCGCTCTATGCCTCCAAAATCGTGTCCTACGCCCAGGGCTTCATGGTGCTGGCCGCCGCCTCCCAGGAGTTCGGATGGAAGCTTGATCCGGCCCGCATCGCCGAAGTATGGAGGAACGGATGCATCATCCGGGCCCGGCTCTTGGAACAGGTGATGGCGGCTTTCCGATCCGATCCGCCGCCCCCCAACCTGCTGATGCACAACCACTTTTCCCAGGCCTTGGCCGGGGCTTCCGAAGGGTGGCGATTGATAGTGGCCAAGGCGGCCCTGGCCGGCATTCCCGCCCCCGGTTACTCGGCGGCCCTGGCGTTCTACGACGGCTTCCGCTCCGCCCGGCTTCCCGCCAACCTGGTGGCCGCCCAACGGGACTATTTCGGCGCTCACACCTACCAGAGAATCGATCGGTCTCCCACCGAGTTCTTCCACACCGACTGGTCATCCCCCAATCCGGATACGCCTCGGTGACCACCCCCGACCCCTATCGGCTCCCCCGATCGGTGATCCCCCGCCGCTATGACCTGCGGATAGAGCCCGACCTGGAGCAGTTCACTTTCGGGGGAAGCGTCGAGATACAGTTGGAAGTCGGTAATCCGGTTACCGAAATGGTTCTCAACGCGGTGGATTTGGAAATCGCCGAGGCGACCGTGATGCGCCCGGACGGAACCCGCCTGACGGGAGCGGTCCATTATCAGACCGACCTGCAACGGGCGGTCATCGTCCTCGACCACCCTTGCCCGTCCGGCGCCGCCACGCTGACCATGACGTTCACCGGAACACTCAACGATCAACTGCACGGCTTCTATCGGTCCTTTTTCACCGATGTGGACGGCGCCCGGCAGGTGATCGCCACCACCCAGTTCGAGGCCACCGACGCCCGGCGCGCCTTTCCATGCTGGGACGAACCCGACCGAAAAGCGGTGTTCGGGGTAACTCTGGTGGTGCCCGACCACCTCGCCGCCTTTTCCAACGGTCCCCAGGTCAGCCGCATCCCCGCCGGACCGGGAACGGTCGCCGTCACCTTTGCCGACACCATCTCGATGTCCACCTACCTACTGGCGTTCGTGATCGGAGACTTGCAGGCCACCGCGGCGGTGGATGTGGAGGGAGTGGATGTGCGGATCGTCGCCCCGCGGGGAAAACTCCACCTGACCGGATATGCCCTGGAAGCGGCGGTATTCTGTCTCCGGTATTTCCGCTCCTACTACGGCATTCCCTATCCGGGCGACAAGATCGATCACCTGGCGGTGCCGGACTTCGCCTTCGGGGCCATGGAGAACCTCGGCTGCATCATCTATCGCGAGACTGCCCTGCTCACCGATCCCGACGTTGCCACCACGGCCGAGCTCAGTCGGATCCTGGATGTGGTGGCCCACGAGTTGGCGCATATGTGGTTCGGGGACCTGGTCACCATGAAATGGTGGAACGGCATCTGGCTCAACGAGGCTTTCGCTTCTTTCATGGAGATGAAGGCCGCCCATGCCATGCGGCCCGAGTGGAAGCGATGGCTTTCTTTTGCCGGGCTGGAACGACCCTGGGCCTACGGAGTGGACTGTCTGGCCACCACCCGGCCGGTGGAATTCGAAGTCCATTCGCCGGCGGAGGCCAACGAGATGTTCGACGCCCTCACCTATGGGAAGGGCTCGGCGGCGCTGCGGATGTTGGAGCAGTACCTGGGTGAGGAGACTTTTCGAGCCGGGGTGGGAGACTACCTGCGCGCCCATGCCTATGGAAACACCGACACCGCCGATCTCTGGGGAAATCTCGACCGGGCCTCGGGCCAACCGGTGGGAGAGATCATGGACACCTGGATCCAGCAGGGAGGATACCCCCTGCTGGAGGTCGAGGACGGAGACCGAGGCATCGACCTAACCCAGCGCCGTCATCTGAAAATCCCCGCCGCCGACCACACCCGGTGGCGTATCCCCGCCCAAGTGCGGGGCGAGGCCGAGGGAGGCGCCTTTCATATCAGGACATTGGTGACCGACCGGCAGTCCGCCGTGCCAATGGACACTCCACCGGCCTGGATCACCGCCAACGCCGGCGGACACGGTTTCTACCGGGTGGCCTATTCGGCTCGACTCCAGGAAGCGCTGCTGACCCGCTTGGACCAACTCGACGATCTGGAACGCTTCTGCCTGATCGACGACGCCTGGGCGCTGGTGGAAAGCGGCGAAATGCCGGCGTCCTCGTATCTGGGAATGGCCACCGCCTATCGGGAAGAGACCGAGTTCGTCATCTGGTCGGCCATGTTGGGAGGCTTGGGCGCCATGCACCACCATTTGGTGACCGAGGATGATCAAGCCCGATTCTCGACTCTGGCCATGGAACTGCTGGCCCCGACCCTGACTCGCCTGGGTTGGGCGCCGGGACCCGACGACAGTGATCTCACCCGCCAACTGCGCGGGCTGGTGTTGGGCAGCGCGGGAAGGCTGGCTCGCCACCCCGATTATGTGGCCCGCTCGGAGGAATGGTTCCACAAGTGGCTGTCCGATCCCCGCCGAGTCGACCCGGAAGTGGCGGAGGCGTGCCTGTTCACGGTCGCCGCCCACGGCGATGACCACACCTACGAACGGCTGTTTTCTCTCTACGGGAACCAGGACTCGCCCCAGGAAAAGCTGCGACTCCTGCGCTCTCTCACCTTTGTGGAAACCGAAGCCGCGGTGGACGCCACTCTCGGAGCGGTGCTGGACCGAACCATCCGCAGCCAGGACGCCGCCTGGGTGGTGGGATGGCTGTTCCGCCGCAAACGAACCGGCCCCTACGCCTGGGACAGAGCGCGCCAAGTGTGGACCGAACTGGTGTCCTCCCTTCCCCCCATGACCGCCCGCTATCTGGTGGACAGCGTTCACCTGCTCTCCCATCCCCAGGTCGCCGATCGGGTCATCACCTTCCTGTCCGAACTCCATTTGCCCGAGGCTGAGAAAGCCGCCGCCCAGGCGCGGGAACGCCTCTCAGCCTATGTCCTGCTCCGAGAGAGCCAAACCCCGGCCCTGGCCTCCTACCTGAGAGCCTGAATTCGGTTGTCCCCTCCCCCGGAGGCGATCACCAGACCGGCGGCCGGGGTGACCGGCATCGCCCCCTTGGGTCCGGCGTTTATTGGTGCTAAGTGGCTGATAATCGGCAACCTCCTGCCCAACCCGTAGGGTGGTTTTCGTCTCTAGCGAACCTCGGCGCTGGCGCCGGCGCCCTCCAACTGCTTTTTGGCGGTGTCGGCGGCGTCGGCATCGACTGCTTCCAGGATCGCCTTGGGAAAAGCGTCCACCAACTCCTTGGATTCCCGGAGGCCCAACTTGGTGAGCGCCCGGACTTCCTTGATCACCGCGATCTTGGCAGGGCCGATGGCGGTCAGGACCACATCGAATTCGGTCTGCTCGGCTTCCTCTTCCGCTTCGTCTCCTGCCGTCGGCATGGCCGCCATGGCCATGGGCGCGGCGGCGGTCACATCGAAATGACTCTCGAAGGCGTCGAGAAAATCCTTTAGCTCCAACACCGTCATCTTTTCGAAGACACTCAAGAGTTCCTGGGTGCTCATCTTGGCCATTTTCTTTTCCTTTCCGTGTATCTAAAACTCAACTCGACTCGGCAGCCTGCTTGCGCTCCAGAAGCTGGGTGAACGCGCCCACCGCGGAGCGGGTGAAAGAGGCAAACACGCCCGCCGCCTTGTTGATGGGCGCCGACAATCCTCCGGCTATTTTGCCCATAAGTTGGGAGCGTGAACCAAGCAAAGCCAACTCGGTCACCTGGTCGAGATTCAAGAACCTACCCTCCATCATTCCCCCCTTCAACACCAACTGGCGATTTTGTCTGCTCTGTTCCCGCACGGTTCTGGCAGCCGTCAACGGGTCGCCCTCGGCGAACACCAGGGCGGTGGGGCCGGATAAGTACTCCGACAGGTCCCCATAGCCCAGATCGGACGTGGCCAGTCGGGTCAAGGACATCTTGGACACTCGCATCCGGGCACCGCCTTCTCTGAGCGACCGCCGGACTTCTTGCAACTCCTGCACGGTGAGGCCCCGGAATTCGGTCAGGTAGACGGCTTCCACGGCTGATATCTGTTCCCGTATGACAGCTACCCGCTCCGCCTTTTGGGCTCGGCTCATCGGCATTTTGGTCCTCCAATAAAAAACCCCGGCATCCTCAACCGAGGTACCAGGGGCGAAAACGCCGACCTGCGCCGGCGGAAATTCTTCCTTTTGAGCCCTAACGGGCTGCCGGCGGTCTCGGGCCGAGGGGCGAGAGATCGATTTGTACCGTCGCATTCTAGAAAAAACGGCGTATCACAGCAAAACCGGCCATGTGTCTCACCAAGACCACCAGCCTTTTCGGATAAGGGCCTCCTCCGGGACACCAAACCAGAATGTGGCTCTGATCCAGGAACGCCGAGGCCCGGTTGATCATCAGTTGAGATGTTCCGGTTGACCGTCTGGGGATCCCACGCCGATTGAGGGGACGCGGCGCGGGGTGGATTCAAAACCGCGCCGGGTTGGTCGGCCGCCTGTTAGCGGGGAAGATCCTCCAGGAGATTGGCATCGATTTTCACCCCGGCGCCCATCGTGGAGGAGATCGTCAAAGACCTGATGTATCTGCCTTTGGCGGCGGCCGGTCGGGCCCGGTTCAACTCGGCGGTAAGCACGGCCAGGTTCTCGGCTAGTTTCGCGGTGCTGAAACTGACTTTTCCCACCACGGCATGGACATTTCCGTAGCGATCGGTCCGATACTCGATCTGGCCGGCTTTGAATGCCGAGACGGTGGTGGTCAGATCATTGCTGACAGTCCCCGACTTGGGGTTGGGCATCAGACCGCGCGGGCCGAGAATCCGTCCCAGTCTTCCGACCTTGGGCATCATGGCCGGAACCGCGATCGCCACATCGAAGTCGAGGGCGCCGCCCTCGGCGATCTCCGCCACCAGATCATCCGCTCCCACCCGATCAGCCCCCGCATCAAGAGCCTCGGCATGTCGATCCGGCGGAGCAAACACCGCCACCCGGACCGTCTTGCCGGTGCCGTGAGGATAAGAAACGGTACCTCTCAGCATCTGATCGGCACGGCGCGGATCAACACCCAGCAGAAAAGCGGCCTCTACCGTTTCGTCGAACCGGGCCGAAGCCATGAATTTGACGAGATCCAAAGCCTCGGTCGGCGAATAGGCGGATTGGCGGTCGTAACGGCGCAAGGAGTCTTGATAGCGCTTGCCCTTTTTTACCATGTCGTACCTCCGTGGTCCAGGCGGCTCCCAGGCTGTCGGGAACCTCCCACTGGTGTTTGCTTTGTCGTCCGGCCGGAATCCCCTACCCGGAGACCTCGATTCCCATCGAGCGGGCGGTGCCTGCCACAATTCGCATGGCGACTTCGACGTCGTTGGCGTTGAGGTCCGGCATCTTGATTCTGGCTATCTCCCGCACCTGCTCGGAAGTGACGGTTCCGACCTTCGTAAGGTGCGGCTCGCTCGACCCCTTCTCCACCCGGGCGGCCTGGCGAAGCAGCGAAGCCGCGGGAGGAGTCTTGGTGATGAAAGAAAAGGTCCGATCCTTGTAGATCGTGATCTCCACCGGGATGATCGAGCCCTTCTTGTCCTGGGTGGCCGCGTTGTAGGCCCGCACGAAATCCATGAGATTGACCCCATGGGGCCCGAGGGAGGTCCCCACCGGAGCGGCCGGAGAAGCCTCCCCTGCCGCCAGCTGCATTTTCACCCGGGCGGATATGTCTTTGGTAGCCATCTTGCTCGAACTCCTGTAAAAAGCTTCCTAGTTTTTCTGGATGTCGGCAAACCCCAGCTCCACCGGGGTATCCCGGCCGAAGATCTCCACCAACACCACCACTTTGGACTGATCGAGATTGATCTCCTCGATAATCCCGCTGAAATCGTTGAAGGGACCCGAAACCACCCGCACCGTTTCCCCCACTTCCCAGGAGGGCTTGAAACGCGGCTTGCTCTTGGCCTTGGTCTCCCGAAAGCCCAACATCCGCTCGACCTCGCGGCGGGAAAGGGGCGGAGGACGATTCTGTTTTCCCATGTTGGAGGCAACAAACCCGGTTACTCCCGGGGTATCCCGAACTGTCGTCCAAGAGTCTTCGTCCAGATACATCCTTACCAACAGATACCCGGGGAAAACCTTCTTGGGAACCGTGACTTTCTTGCGGTTCCGGATCTCCACCACATCCTCTCGAGGAATGTGAACGTCGAAGATGCGGTCGGTGAAGCGCATATGATCCACTCGCCTCTCCAGATTGGCCTTCACCTTTTCCTCATGGCCCGAGTAAGCATGGATGACATACCAATCTCCGGGCAGGTCATAGGGGCTGACCTGGGGTTCCTCCTCCTCCACCGCCATCACGGCCGTCGCAGCTTCAACCACCTTGGATACCTCCCAACAGGTACAGAACGATTTGCTTGAGGGCCACGTCCAACCCGAAAATGACCAGCGTGAGCACCGCGGAAGTCACCACCGTCACCACCGTGAAGTTCAAAAGTTGCCGCCTGGTCGGCCAGGAAACCCTGGACAATTCGGTGCGCACTTCCCGAAGGAATCCACCGAGGCGGACATACCATGGCGGACGCGGCAACCCGGCGTTCCTCTTGCCGCGGGCCGACAAGGCCTGATCAGCCCGCCGCTGACGGCCGCCTTTACCTTGTTTTTTCTGTCGTCGCTCCTCGCGCTCCACGAGTCGACGCATCTGTCGGTTCATATTATTCGGTGCTTTGGGTTGGGACGATGGGGACGGTTAAGCAGGGGTGGCGGGACTCGAACCCGCAACCTCCGGTTTTGGAGACCGGCGCTCTGCCAAATTGGAGCTACACCCCTCGGGGGGTTATCAGCCTCGCAAGAGTATACCCGATCATTGGCGCCCAAGTAAACCCCGCCTGGTCGGCGTTGGGATGGCGTCGGGGTGGCGGCGTGGTGTCCGTTGGTTGGACAGCCGCAGCCGACAGACCCCGAACAGCAAAACGGGTCCCGGGATCAATGCCCCCGGGACCCGTCTGCGGATTAGGCGGGGCCAAATGGAATGGCGGTGCTCAGTGGCGTTCACCTCCATGGTCTCGTGATCCCTTGCGCCCGTGACCGCTATCGCCATCTGAACGCAGCTGCGCCAATTCCTGACGGGTGATCTGCCCATCCTCCAGAGCTTGGGCAACCCCCTCCATTTGCAGAATGTGATCCGCCGACGGAAGCCGATTGATCTCATCTTCGGTTAGAACGTCGTCCTCCCAGAAGGACTGGAGTTGCTCCTTGGCTTGCTCACGAGCCTCCACCAGCTCTGCTTGCTTCTCCCCCAGGGCAGTCATGATGGCGTCGACCTGGACCTGGGCAAGAGCGCCGTCGGACACCAGTTCCGCCAGAACTTCCTCCAAGATGCTGCCTTTATGGGCGAAGAGCTCCCCATCGGTGGAGTCTCCCCGCTCGAACCGGCCTCCCCCATGGTCCGCCAACACCACCGCTCCAATGCTGAGCACCAGCACCACCGCACCGGCAAAAATTGCTTTGCGCATGTCCTTCTCCTTTCGCTACTCGGTCATGCACCATTAACCCTTGGGAACCGACCTGAGCCTTACCTGAGAGGCACCTGAAGATTGGATGAGAACCAACCTGCTGGGGGCGGGGCGGCGCCACCCGCCCTCGAACATGCCCAGGGGGTTCAAAAGCTCCCCAACTCCCCCAGCCGGACCCGATCCACCACCATGATCAACCCCGTCACCAGGGCGGCCAGCAGTACCGCCATGGCCATGGCCCCGGCGTAGCTGACCGCTCCCGGACGTCCCAACAGCCGAAAGATCAAGGCGGGAACCGTGATGGTGTCGGGACGGGCTATGAAGGCGGTGGCCCCGAACTCGCCCAAAGAGATGGCGGCGGCAAACCCTGCCCCCACCGCGGTGGCCCGGGCCGCGATGGGAAGATCGACCTCCCGGAAAACTCGCCAGGGAGAGGCGCCCAAAACCGAAGCGGATTCCCGCAATCCGGTGTCCACCGAGCGCAACATGGGGGTCACGGCCCGAACCACAAAGGGGGTGGCGACCAGGGCATGGGCCAGGGGCACCAACACCACCGTAGCCCGCAGATCCACCGGCCAATCCAGGGCCACCAACATGCCGAACCCCACCGTCACCGCCGAAGCGCCCAGGGGCAGCATCAACAAGACATCGAACCAGCGGGACGCTCGCCCTTTCCCGGAGACGATCACCGTGGAAGCACACAGCCCCACCGTCACCGCGATCAGGACGGTCGCCAAGGCGTACCACAAGGAATTGGCCATTGCTCGAACCGGGGTAACCGCCAACAGTCCGGGATCCACCAGGAAACGCCAGCCAACCCCGCCGCCGCGTAGCGACCGGGCCACCAGCATCAGCAGGGGAACGGAGAGAGCGACCAGAGTTCCCCCCACCGCCGCCCCTGCTCCCCATCTCCGGCCCGGGGTGGAGAGAGGGAGCAGGTTCCGGCTTTCCGGCGACAAGTCCACTCCCACCGACCGGCGTTCCTGGTATCGGGAGTACCAGGCCAACACCCCCGTTACCCCCACCAACTGCAAGACGGCCAGAGCGGCGGCGGCCGGTAAATCCAAAAACACCACTGTCTGCTGCCAGATCTCCACCTCCAGGGTGCGGTAACGAAGACCCCCCAGAATGAGCACCACCCCAAAGGATGTGAAGGTGAACAGGAACACTATGGCGGACGAAGCGGCCACCGCGGGACGCAACAGGGGAAGAACCACTCGCCAAAAGACCTGCCGGGGGGCGGCCCCCAAGGTGCGCGCCGCCTCGAGCAAACCAGGGTCGATCCGTGACCACACTCCTCCCACCGTCCGCACCACCACCGCCAGGTTGTAGAAGACGTGGGCCGCCAGAATCGCCCGGATTCCCTGCATACCCAGCGCCAGAAAGGCCGATCCCACCACCACGGTCGGCAACACGAAGGGAGCGGTGACCAGGGCTCTGGCCAGGGACCGACCCGGAAATGAGAATCGGGAGAGCGCCCACGTGATGGGAGTTGCCGCCACCAGGGTGAGAGCAACCGAACAGGCGGACTGCCACACCGAGAACCACAGCGCGCCCCTCATTCCGGGGTCGGCCAACACCTCGCCGAACGCCCCCCACGCTCCCGCCTCTCCCAGGGACAGGCCCAGGATCCGGGCCAGGGGATAGAGGAACAGATAGCCCAGAAAGACCACGGCCACCCCCGCCGCCGGCCAACGGTAGGTCATCCGCTTCCTAGGCACCCGACTCCCCTCCCGTCAACCACCACGGCATGAGGTGCCTTACCCCAACACCAGAGCGGTCCACTCTTTGATCCACCGTTCACGATGGGCGTCTATCAGAGCCGGATCAACCGAGACGGGCTGGTCGGGCAGGACGGTGTGCTCGACAAATTCGGGGGGTAGAGGGGTCTGGGCATTGGCCGGAAACACGAACCAGGTGAGAGGAATCTGCTCTTGAAATTCCACCGAGAGCATAAAGTCGATCAGCTCGCCGGCCGCCTCGGGGAACTCGGTCCCCCTCAAAACCCCGGCGAATTCGATCTGCCGGTAGCAGTCCTGCCCCACCACCCCGGTGGGCGCCACGTTGGTGGGAGGATCGGAAAAGATAACCTCGGCGGGCGGAGAGGAGGCATAGGAGACCACCAGGGGCCGGTCGCCCCCGTACCGGGTGAAGGAGGAGTAATAGGCGGTGTCCCAGTCCGCCACCACCTCCACGTCGTTTTCCACCAACGCCCGCCAGTAGTCCTGCCAGCCGTCTTCCCCGAACACCGCGATGGTGGTTAGCAGGAACGCCAGACCCGGCGAGGAGGTGGCGGGACTCTCCACCACCAGCTGACCACGATAGGGTTCGGTGATCAGATCGGCCAGGCCGCGGGGCGCCGACGCGTCGGCGATGACTTCCCGGTCGTAGTTGAGACACACGTCCCCAAAGTCGATGGGGGTCACCCGGTTCTCGGCATCCGGACGAAGGTCCTCGGGTGTGCGGTCCAGCAGTTCGGAGCGATGGGGACGAAAGATATCGGCGTCCAAGGCCCTTGACAGGAAAGTGTCGTCCACCCCGAACAGCACATCAGCCAACGGATTGTCCCTGGTCAGAATCGCCTGGTTGACCAGCGACCCGGCGTCTCCCGCCGGCACGATCCTCACCGTGACGCCGGTTTCCGCCGTGAAGGGAGCGAAGGTCCGTTCGCTGACGCCCGCTGCAAAAGAATCGTGACTGATGATGGTCAGGGTGTTGGGGTTCGACTCCCCGCAGGCCACCAGGACCAGGACAATGCCGGTTATCCAAACCGCCGGTTTTCCACGCATGACAGGCTCTCCTTTGATTCGGGGGAGCCGGGAAACGGTGGGGATTTGTCCAACGAAAGCTTCCTTCGCCGGTATTACCCGGATCAGGTGCCGACGGTCGGAGGATCCATCCTCCCTCTCAGCCCGGTTTCACCGAGCTCCCGCGTTTGCCCGCTCAATGATAATGGTCGAAAAGCCGGGGCGGTCCCGATTCGGGGTCGCGAAGCAACTGATAGTCCACCTCTCTAACGCTCAATGAGCGTGACTCGGCCAGCACCCGCGCCTGGGGAGTCACCGCGGTGGCCACCAGCATCCCGCGCACCGGGGTGAGCCGCGGGTCGAGTTTCAACTGCGTCACATAACGGGTCAGCTGTTCCACCCCCGATATCTCCCCCCGACGTTTGACCTCCAGGGCCACCGTCCCACCCGCCGGATCGGTGCAAAGCAGGTCGATCGGACCGATGGCGGTGGGATACTCCCGGCGGATGAGTTTCAACCCCGGCTCGATCACTGCCAAATTGCCGGCCAAGAGTTCCTGCAGGTGGATCTCCACCCCGTCCTTTTCGAGGCCGGGGTCGATTCCCAACTCATGCGAGATGTCCGAGAACACCTGGTGAAGGTTTATCTCCAATCGCTCCCCTTTGGGGTTGGTGACCAGCCACCGGCCGTCCTCGCAATCCAGGGTGTTGGGCGCCGACATCCAATTGAGCGGTTTGTAAGCGCCTCCATCAGCGTGGATCGCCACGCATCCGTCCGCTTTGACCATTATCAGCCGGCGGGAGCGGGGAAGGTGAGCGTCCAATCGGCCGTGATAATCAACCGTGCATTCCGCGATCACCAGCCTCATGCCCCCACGGGTCCCCTCCCCATGACCCGCCGCGCCGCCGCCTGCCCCGGATCGACTCCGGCCGCACTGATCGAGGGAATGGCCACCAGCCCGGACAGGTCAGCCACCTGATCAAAGCAGGACGAAACGGCGTCTCTCGGATCCTGATTCAAAGTGGGGTGCTCGTCCATGTTCCGCTCGGATTAGCCGGATGTCGCAAGGGTACTTCCCTCCCGAACCCGGGTTGGCGATACCCCGAAGCGCCCGCCATCATTGGGGGAACTGTGACCTTCCGACTGCTTGGCATCCCGCTCAGAGTCAAGTTCTCCTTTTTGATCGTGATCACCTTGCTGGGGATGCCGCTGATTCGAAGCATTTCCCATCACCCTCTCCAGATGCTGGGACGGCTGGGTATCTGGGTGGTGGTGGTGGTGGCGTCCGTGATCGTTCATGAACTGGGACACGCTCTGCTGGCGCGGCGATTCGGCGCCACGGTGACCATGGAATTGTGGGCTCTGGGCGGACTCACCTCCTGGCAGCCCGGCGCTCGGATCATCACCCCGGCCCGACGGGCCGCCATCGCCGCGGCCGGATCGGCGCTGGGACTGGTGGTGGGAGCGGCGGCCTACCCCCTGTGGATCCTCGCCGGGCAGGGCCGCGGGCCGCTCCAGCTGGGCCTGGGTTGGGTGGTGTGGGTGAACCTGGGCTGGGGACTGATCAACTGGCTGCCCATTCGCCTGCTGGACGGCGGCCATATTTTTCGGGCCGTCATCGACATGCTCTGGCCGACCAGATCGGAAAGGGTCGCCGGACTGTTCTTTCTGTGCACCTCGGCCGGCGTGGCTCTGGTGGCATTCCGGATCGACTTTCCCATTATCTCCCTGTTCGCAGTCGTCATGTTGATAATGGAAATCCGCAGTCTTTCCAACCTCAATCGAAAACCCCGCCCACCGGTGACGCCGCCCCCACCGGAGCATTTCCTGCTCGACACCGCTCCCCCTTCCCACCAAAAGGGCTTGGAGGACAAGTGAACGACCGTGTCCCATTATTCCCAAGCGGCGGATCATGGTTCACGATGGTCCCCGGACCGTAACAAAACCACAATGTCAGGAGGGTTTGGCATACAATTCCCTCTATCCGGGGCCGTGTCAATGCCCACCAACCTGGATTGCGATGGGGCAGATTATGACCGAAACGAGGTTTATGATGCAAGATTTTATTGATGGCGTGTCGAGCGGTCTTCAACAGGCATGGCAGGATGTGATCACCTTCCTGCCCAGGTTCTTCGGCGCGATGGTGATTCTTTTTGTCGGGTGGCTGTTGTCCCGCCTCATCCATCGGGGCGCATCCCGCCTGTTGCAGGGGGTTGGCCTTGATCGGATTCTGGAAAGGGCGGGGCTCGCCAAACGGCTCAAGGAGGCGGGTATCACTGCCGCCGACCTGGTTGCCCGGGCGGTGTACTGGGCCGCCCTGTTGGTGGTCCTGCTGCTGGCGGCTCAAACGTTGGAGGTGGATCATCTCAGCGATCTGTTGAGCGCGCTGATTTCATATCTGCCCCTGGTGGTGGTGGCCATCATCATCGTGATCGTCTCAGCGGCTATCGGCGCTTTCCTGGCCGAGGTCTCCACCCCTTGGTCCCAGGATCACAGCATAGGCTGGTTGCCGGAGACGGCGCGCTGGATGGTGATCGGCTTCGGCGCCCTTGCGGCCCTCAATACCCTGAACATCGCCGAGGAGATAGTGAACACCCTGTTCATCGGCGTGGTGAGCACTGTGGGGGTCACTCTCGCCATCGCCTTCGGCGTGGGGGGCATCCCCGCCGCCCGAGAGTGGTGGCGCCGCATCCTCCTCGACCGAGAGTAAGGGAGCCCAACGAATCTCTTCGGCACCTCACGGACATTCACGCTCCAAGACTTTTTCCTCGGGGAGCGAGTCGGACCATGATGCCGACCAATGCGGATAATGTATTGAGGTAATGGATTTTTCTTACACGCCCCGGGTCGAGGCTCTCCGAAAAGAACTCCGGGATTTCGTTGAGAGTCGGGTGATCCCGGCCGAGCCCGTCTATGAACAACAAATCGAAGACTCCGGAAACCCCCATCACCACCCCCAGGTCATCGAGGACCTCAAATCGGAAGCCCGCGCCCGGGGACTGTGGAACCTGTTCCTGCCCGACTCCGAACATGGGGGCGGCCTGTCGGTCTCCGAATACGCTCCCCTGGCCGAGATAACCGGACACAGCCCCGAGCTGGCGCCGGAAGCCATCAACTGTTCGGCCCCGGACACCGGCAACATGGAGATACTCCACATGTTCGGCACGCCCTACCAGCAGGAGCGTTGGCTGCATCCGCTGCTGGATGGGAAGATCCGCTCGATTTTTTCGATGACCGAACCCGACGTGGCCTCCAGCGACGCCCGGAATATCCGCACCAGGATCGAACGGGATGCAGATCACTATGTGATCAGGGGACGCAAATGGTTCTCCTCCGGCGGGGCCGCCGAGCGGGCGAGGGTGGCCATCGTGATGGGAGTCACCAATCCCGACGCTGATCCCTATCGCCGGCAGAGCATGATTCTGGTCCCCTTGGACAGCCCGGGCGTGATCATCGAAGACACCCCCACCGTCTTTGGATACCAGCACCGGGGCGGGCACGTCACCATCCATTACGACCGGGTGCGGGTGCCGGCGGAAAATCTCTTGGGCACCGAGGGATCCGGTTTCGCCATCGCCCAGGCTCGACTGGGACCAGGACGGATTCATCACTGCATGCGGGCCATCGGGGCGGCCGAACGGTGTTTTTCCATGATGGTGAGCCGCGCCAAGGCGCGGACCGCTTTCCGCAAGACGGTGGCTCAACAAGGCGTGGTCCGCGAGTGGATCGCCGAGTCCCGCATGAAGATCGAACAGGCCAGGTTGCTGGTGCTGAAAACCGCCTGGCTGATCGACAAAATGGGAGTCAAAGGAGCGCGGGTGGAGATCTCGGCCATCAAGGTGGTGGTGCCCGAAGTGCTCTGCTACGTGGCGGATCGCGCCATTCAGATATTCGGAGGCGCCGGGTTCACCGACGACCTCCCCCTGGCCTCCTTCTACGCCATGGGGCGCTGGCTGCAGATGGCGGACGGGCCCGACGAGGTGCATCGGCGGGCGGTTGCCCGAGCCGAGATAGGGCGCTTTGACCCCGGATTCGTGCCCGACCCGTACGTTTGGGATTGATGGAGGAGGGAACAGGATGGAATTCAGCGTCACTTTCGACCACCTGTGCCCGTTTGCCCGCAACGCCCACGAATCAGAGGAAGATTATCCTCCACAGGCCGGGGGAATCCCAAATCATTTCGACCCGTCCTGAGGGATGGCAAGTATTATCAGCGCTGATTCGGTCTGAGATTCGGGGTACGCCGGAGATCCGATTTCAGAATCGAGAACACGCGGTGTGAGAGGAACGGACATGGCAAATACGGAATCGGTGGTGGTGGTCGGAGCGGCTCGGACCGCCATCGGGAGCTACGGTGGATCACTGAGCGGGATCGATGCCTACAAACTCGGCGCCATCACCATCAAAGAGTCCTTGCGACGGGCCGGAGTGGCGCCCCAAGAGGTGGACGAGGTGGTCATGGGCCAGATCGGCCAAGTGGGACCCGACGCCTACAACGCCCGGCGTTGCGCCCTGGAGGCGGGACTTCCCACCTCCACCACCGCCATGAACGTCAACCGGCTGTGCTCATCGGGTCTGCAGGCCATCATCACCGGCGCCCAGCAAGTCATGCTGGGATCGGCGGACATCGTGGTGGCCGGGGGTGATGAGAACATGAGCAGCCAGCCATTCTTGGACTACCAGGCCCGCGACGGTTGGAAGCTGGGCCCTCGCAAGATCATCGACGGCACCCTGTCCCTGGTGTCCGATCCCTTCGGCGGATACCCGATGGGCGCCACGGCCGAGAAGGTGGCCGAACGCTACGATGTCAGCCGCTCGGAGCAGGACCGCCTGGCCGCCGAAAGCCAGCGCCGCGCCGCCCTCGCCATCAAGAACGGCCACTTCGCCGACGACATCGTGGGAGTGGACCTTCCCAAGAACAATCCCCCGTTCCTCGCTGACGAACATCCCCGGCCCAACACCACCGTGGAAACCCTGGCCCGGCTGCGCCCCGTATTCGCCAAGGGCGGCTCGGTTACCGCCGGAAACTCCTCGGGTATCAACGACGGCGCCGCTTCGGTGGTACTCATGAGCCAAAAGACCGCCGAAGCCCGGGGAGCGGAACCCCTCCTGCGCCTGGTGGCCTGGGCGGTCAGCGGAATCGACCCCGAGGTGATGGGATACGCTCCCGCACTTGCCGTTCCCAAGGTGCTCGAAAAGGCCGGACTGACCCTGGACGACATCGACCTGATCGAGCTCAACGAGGCGTTCGCCGCCCAAGCCGCGGCCGTGATCCGAGACGCCGACCTCGACCCCGAGAAAACCAACATCGACGGCGGCGCCATCGCACTGGGACACCCGGTGGGCGCCACCGGGGCGATTCTGGCCATCAAGCTGATGCGATCTCTGGAGCGCACCGGCGGGCGCCGGGGCATCGTGACCATGTGCATCGGAGGCGGCCAGGGCATGGCGGCCATCTTCGAACGCCCCTAAGCGCTGGCTATGACCTACGAGGATTACGAGTCGCTTGTCGAGACTCTCAACATCCTTGCTAATCCCGATACCAGGAAAGCCTTGGCCGAAGCCGAGGAAGATCTGGCAATGGGGAGGCTACTCACGCTGTGAACCACCGCTCCAAGCCAAAGCTCAACCGGGCGACCCTTCTCACGCAGTTCCGATTGCCTGGCCGCCTTGGACAGTGCATCTAGGCCCGGCAACAAGCCGTCATCGAGGTTCGGCTACCGGGGCGACTTGGGTTCCTCGCCCGAAAAGCCGTCCGCACAGTCGTGACCGGTAATCCAACGCAAGGCCCGGGAGGCGGCCTGGTGAACTGTTTCCAGCACCGGCGGGGCCAGATCGTCAAACAATGGATCGGGGGGGAGGTCCCGGGGCGGAGGTGTAAGAGTGGAGAGGACATCGCTCAGGTCGTCATAGATCAGAAAAAGCCCGTACCGCATCGCATAGGCGCGTAAGCCATCCTCAAGGCTCATCACTTCTTGGATCAGTGTTGCGATGTCAATGTAGTCACGGAGCGCGGCGCGGCCCCGAACAGCTCGCAATTTCAAGGCGAAGAGGTCGGGTAGAGAAGCAAGTCTCATACCCGAAACCAGGGGTCCGGTTTTCACAGGAACCTGGGGGGTGGAACTCTTCCATATTTGCACCGTCACCCCGTCAATCCTCGCCGCGATCCGGCTCGGAGCTCTGAACAGTCCCTCGAAAGTGTCGGCCCCAGTCGTAAGACAATCAGACACCTCCCCTTCGTCAAATTCGGAAGAAACCAGAATGTCGAGGTCGAAAGACGGTCGGTGGCGAAGATGCCAAGCCAAAGCCGTTCCTCCCACCAACACTCCTTCGATGTCGGCCACCGCCACCGCTACTTTCGGCAAGACCTCTTCGACCACATAGCGGGCCTCTTCCCACTTGGATGCGTCAAACAACGTCATATCTCCGAATGGCAGAGCTTCCATCTGATGCGAGAGGCAACCGGAGAGTCGCCGTACCCTCGGGAATCCAACAGTTTGCGAAGCGCCCAAGGGGGCAGGTGATTCAATGCCCAGGTCTCGGCCGGGGGATAACGCATCGACCCGTTGGGCACCAACATCCGAGACGCCACATACCAGGCGTGTTCAGGCAGACTAAGAAACATGGGGTCAGTCCCCGACCAGAACATCCACCAAAACTGTGGGGGAATCCGCGTCGGAAGAGAGGGATTCGGCAGACTGGTGAAGCTGGGCAACGGCTGTCCCAACAGTTGCGGAACAGGGTTTTCCCGCCATCGGTGGGCCGGCCTGCTGTCGTAATACCAGGGAATCGTGCGGGATTCCACCGACACCAGCCCCTCCCGCTCCAGGCACTGCAAAGCCCATCCCACATGGCCCGGGTTCAACCCGGACATCCGGGCTATGAATTCGACTTCCACCCCCTGGGCGTAGGCTCGCACCGTACCCAACGCCACGCCGACACAGAACTTCCGGTCTGCGAATGGCCCATCGTCGGGAAACTCGTAACCCCGCGGAGGAACGGCTTCCACCAAGGGCGGACACCCACAATCGTCCCCATTTCGATAGGGCCGGTCGCAACGCGGCCGGCGAGCAGTCAACTCCTCGGCCGACCACACATTGCCGGCCACCTCTTTGGTCCGCACCATATCGATCCTAGGTTACGACAACTCGCCTCCCACCGGCGTGACCCGCTGAATGATCGCTATGCGCCCCGGGGTTCTTGTGTTTGAAATGTCACACCACCCCTAGTAGCTCCCGGTAGCGGGCGCCGGACATGGGGTGGCGGCCGAGGTTTTCGGCTATTGCTGTCACGGCTTGTAGTTGCTGCAGGTTGGAGGCGATCAACTCGTCGCGATGCGGGTAGCGCCAGACGGTGTCCTCCATTCCCAGGCGGACGTGGAGGCCCATGAGCATGGCCAGGGTGACCAGGTAGACCGAGGGACGGCCGGACGCGCACACCGAGATGATGGAGTTGGGGTTGATGTCGAAGATGGAGTCGACTATCCGGGTGAGGCCCGAGATCATCTGGCGGGGGTTGTGCATGGGGCTACCACCGGGAAGGGCCGGTAGCACCACCCAGTAGAGGGGTTCTTCCAGCAGGCCCGATTCGATCAGGTAGCGGCGGGCGTTGTCCACATCGGCATCGGTGTAGACCGCGATCTCGGGCTTTACTCCCGCCTCCATCAGGATGCGGGTCTTCTCGATCACCACTGCCGGAGGCTTGGCGAACAGGGTGTCGCCGCAGAAGGTGGCGGTGGTGTTGACCGGTGACCCGGTGATCAGGCCCGAGTTGGTGATCTTGATCATCTCGTTCCAGTCGTCGGGACCGATCGCCACTTCTCCCGCCGACACATACAGGTCATCGAACTCGTCACGGAGTGGTTCGATGATGGTGACAAAACGGGCCAGATCCAGGATGGACAACTCCATCTCGTTGCGCACATGGATGTGAAGCGCCGAGGCGCCGGCTCGCATGCAGGCCCTGCCCGCCTCCATGATTTCCTGCTCAGTGATGGGCTGGGCCGGGTTGTGGCGGGTCATAAAAAACCCGCCGGTGAGCGCCACCGAGATGGCCACCTCTTCGGAAATCGGCCAGCGCGGCGCCACATCCACATCGGCGTAGGCACTGGTGAAGGGGTTGGTGATGTCGGGATATCCGTAGGGTTTGAGTACTGCCCGGGTCTTGCTCCGCTCCAGGTAGGCGTTGACGCGGTCCCAATTGATTTTGTCGTTAGTCATGTTTTGTATGCGCTCCTTCTACTCGAGACGCTGGGCCCGAAAGCCCCCGTCCACATGCACCAGTTCCCCGGTGATGAAACTTGACTGTTCGGACAGCAAAAACACGATGGCCTCGGCCAACTCCCCGGTGGTCCCCAAGCGTCCCAGGGCATGCTCCCCGGCGGCCGCCTCGGCGTCCACGATTCCCTGGGCGGCCGCCCGCTGGAAGAGCGGCGTCTCCACCATCCCGGGGATCACCTGGTTGACCCTTATCCCTGCCGACGCCCACTCCACCGCCAGCACCCTGGTGAGCCCCCCGATCCCGGCTTTGGAGGTGGTGTAGGCCGCCCGACCGGGAAACCCGAAGTCCTGTGCTATCGAACCCACGGTGACGATCGATCCCCCTCCCCCATCCCTCATGGCCCTCCCCGCCGCCTGACACCAGTAGAAAGTCCCGTTCAGGTGCACCGCCGTTACCTTCTGCCAATGCTCGGTGGGCAACTCGAAGCTGTCCCCCACGATCTGGATCGCCGCGCAGGTGACCAGCATCTTGATCGGGCCCTTCCACCTCTCGATCTCCGCCGCGGCGGCGTTCACTGCCGCCGGATCGGTTACGTCGCACTGCACGAAACGGACCCGGTCCTCACCGAAGCGTTCGATCAAATCCGCAGACCGTGCTTCGTGGAGGTCAACCAGAGCACAGGCCACATCCGGACGGCGTTCCAGCAGCAATTGGGCGGTCTTCCAGCCGATGCCGCTGGCTCCTCCGGTTATCACGGCCACCGATGAGACTTGATCCTTCATATCTCTCCCTTTTCCTCGTATCGATCGGACAACTCTCTGGCGATCAGGGCGCGGTGGATCTCATTTGCCCCGTCCACGATCTGGTTGAGTTTCGCCTCTCTCATCAGCCTCTCCACCTTGCCGGAGATAAGGTATCCCTGTCCCCCCATGAGTTGAGTGGCCGAGGTCGTCACACTCATTGCCAGATCGGTGACATACACCTTGGCCGCGGAGACCTGAAGCGAAGCCCGTTCACCCGCGTCCACCCGTCTGGCCGCGTGATCCAGGTAGACCCGGCCGGTCTCCACCGCCACCCCCATCTCGGCCAGGCTCTGCTGCACCGCTCCCTGCCGGTTGAGCGGCATGCCGAACCTGCGGGTCCGGGAGGTGTAGTCGATCGCCAACTCCAAGGCCTCGGTGGCGCATCCCAATGCCAGCCCGGCGGTGAGCAAACGACTCCTTCCCAGATGGGGCCACAGATCTCTCATCTCCCCTATCCGGTCCTCCGGCGCCACCAGGCACCCGTCAAACTCGACCTCGCACAGGTGGACTCCTCGCAGAGCCATGGTCGGGCCCAGGCGGCGCACCTCGCATCCCCGTGTGCCGGGATCGAGCGCGTAGATCGACGGAACCGCATCGGGTGTTTCCCGGGCGGCCACCAGCAGAAAGTCGACCTGATCGGCGTTGGGAATGTAGGTCTTGGTCCCGGTCAGCCGGTAACCACCATCACACTTCTTGGCAATGGTGGCCAGGGCCGCCAGGTCGTTACCGGTGTCCGGTTCGTTCAAAGCCAGAACCGAAGCGGCCCGACCCTCCACGATGGGAAGCCCGCGCCTGGCCCACTGCAGGTCGTTGGTGACTGCCGCCAGGTACCCGGCGATAAGACCGTTGGTGAGCAGGAATCCGAAGGGCCGATACACACGGCTCAGGGCGCCCGCCACCGCCACGACCTCCGTCCACGGCC
The DNA here is from genome assembly GCA_963665765.1 of Acidimicrobiia bacterium. Taxonomy (GTDB): domain Bacteria; phylum Actinomycetota; class Acidimicrobiia; order Spongiisociales; family ZC4RG35; genus Bin76. Next base: position 2,716,372 of record OY762464.1, on the reverse strand, counting down.
GGGGACTCCCATCCCGCTCGGCGGGAGTCATCATCCCGAGCAACCCGAAGCGGCGCCCCACCTCCCAGAGCGCTTCGGGCGGAACATGGCCGGCCTCCTCCCAGCCGTCCACGCGAGGCGCCACCTCGGAGCGAAGATGATCCAGCAGATCCCTGGTCACTCGATCCTCCTGGTCACGCCCTTGGAAAGGCAAAATCCCGAGAAGAACACCGAATGGGAGGCGTTGCCCTCGGTGCCTCCGCCCACCACGATCCGCAGATCGTCGGGCGTCTCACAAATCAACACCCGGTCTCCCTCCACCGTCCAATCTCCCTGCGGGATGTTGCCCTCGGGCGGGTAGTCGGACAGCGGGACCTTCCCCATCTCCCACAGGTGCTCCGCCAGTCTCTTCTTGCTCCACCCGTTCCGGGCAAACACCCCGGCGTGGGCAGGGCTCATCAACAAGGTGAGCGTCCCCCGGGAAAAGAACTGGCTGGTGGCGGTGGAGCGCAGGGTCTTGGCCAGCATCTTGGCCAAAGAATCGGGGGTCCACCACACCGCGGTGGAGTTGATCACCGACTCGATGCCCGCCACCGAGACGGTCGAGTCCTCCGGCCCGAACCCCAATTGCACCGACAGCGGTTCCCAGGGACTTGACTCCTCGTCCTCGGGAACCACCAGAGTGTATTTGGCGGGGCTCCCGTGGGTGGCCTGATCCACCCCGAGGTAGGCCCCGCCCAAGTTGCGCATCGCGAGCCGCAGCGCCCGGCCGATCGTGGCGTTGGCCCGGTTGCCGGGACCGAGCAGGTTGCGGTCGGTGTTCATGGCGAGTTCCCGGCGAATGGGTCCGTTGACCACCACCAGGGGCGTGGCGGGATTGGTGGTGGACTGGATGGCGTGCAGGTTGAAGATCGGCTCGCACATGGCGGCCATCGCGGCGATGATCACGGGCATATAGTCGGGAAGGCACCCGGCCATCACCGCATTGATGGCCAGTTTCTCAACCGTGGCCACCCCCCGCTTGGGATCGATTATCCCGATCTCTTCGGTGGGTTCCCGCCTGCTTCCGGCCACCATCCGGGCCACCCGGTCGGGGGTGGGGGGAATAACCGGCAACCCGTCGGACAGGTCCTGGGCGTGGAACCAGTCCTGAATGGCGTCGAGCCCCCGATCGGTGGGGCAATCCAGTTCCCGGGACTGTAATTCCATTTCGGTCGGCGCTTTTTCGGTCACTCAGATCAAAAGCGGATCTCGAACCGCCTCGATGAGGGGAACGATCTCATGGTCCACCGCCCATTCCACAACCGGCCGCAACTCTTCGGTGGTCATCACCTCGGTCCGGTGCGGGAAGATCACCATGGGCAAGTCGGGCACTCCCCTGCTGGCAAGGGTGGCCTGAGCCAACTCCTCGAAGGCCTCAGTGATCAGCACCACCGTTCCCAACCCCTGCTTTCTCAACTCGGTTCCATCGTGGCAACTCCACGCTGTGCAAGCCCCTCAGTTGCCGAGCCCCAGCACTGCGAAGTGGCTGTAACCCACCACCTGATCAATCACCTCCTGGGGCGTGGGCTCGGAGTGTTTGATCTTCCAGTGCCGAACGTCCCCGATGAAAGAAAGCCGCCGGAGACGTTCCTCCACCAGTGCGGCGATGCGGGTCATCGACTCCCAGCGGGAGTTGAGGATGCCCACGTTCAGCTCCACCGATTCCACCGGCTTCAGGGGATCGGCGCCGTCCAGCCGGCGGTATTCCTCGGCTCGGGGGTCCAACAGTCTGGTCATGTCCAATGCTCCGGTATCTCCAGGTCGGCCAGCATCAGGTGTTGGTGGGCCCCGAACACATCCTTGCAGGCCGGGTCGGAGGAGGCGATGTCTTTCACCATGGTCACCTTGAAAGCCAGAGCGTTGTCCAGAAAGTAGATGCCCAGCACCTGGTCGGTGGTGAGCCCGTAGAGCGGCGCCAGCACCTCGGGGGTGATCCGTCCCGAGTCCCTCACCCGCCGGTAGGCGTCCTCGGTGTCGAAGAACACGTCGAAAGTGGTGTTGAAGGGATCGCAGTTCTTGGAACGGAGGGTTTTGGCGAGGTCACGCAACCGGGCCATCAGCGACCCCTCGGAAAATCGACCACCTCGAAAGGGAAGAGCTCGAGGGGATCTTCCACTTCCAGAAGATGCCAGACGTTGAAGGAGAAGGCCGGTCCCACGTTGATGGTGGGAGGAGCGAACCGGGTGGCCAGGTTGCCGGCCGAGGTTTGGCGGTTCGGGTAGGGCTTGATCCAAAGCTCCATGCAGATAAAGTAGGCAAGGTTCTCGGCCAGTTGCTGGGTTTCGGCGATGACGTCCACCAACAGGCCGATCTCATGGGGCATCCGGCCCCCGAGCGGCTCGTTGGGACCGAGCACTCCGTTGCGCCCGTATTGATCGAAGGTGATCCGGTAGTGCTTCCCCTCGTCAAGATGCCCAAAACGGGGAGACCCGGCAATGGTGGAGCGAATGTTGTCCAAGAACCAGTCGAGACACTCGATGAAGGCCGGCTCCCGCACCCCGAACACGGCAATGGTGCGATATCCCTCGCGGCGAGCGCCTTCCAACTTGATGGTGTAGGGCTGATCCACCCAGATCGCTCCCTGCGAACGCACTCCCGATCCGGGGACCTCCGTGTAGGTGGCGTCGGTCAGGTCGAGATACCCGCCGGGGTTCTTCTCCATGAAGGGGTTGTCCCGCTCATACATGGAGTGGCTGGCGATGGATCGGGCGGTGGCCGCCTGAGTGTCGGAGACCGGATAGACCGAGATGGCGTCCCGCTCCAGCACCCCGTAGATCGGTTCGGACGGGTCACCGGGGTGGAGAGCCAAGCCGGCGCATTCCAGCACCTTGGCCATATGGGTGGTGGAACCCCGGGGAAATCCGGCGTGCAGCGGCGGGGCCATGTAGATCCCCACATCAAGCGCCCGGCCGGTAATCACCCCATCCACTCCGGCGGCCAAGGCGGCCATGATCGGTTCGGGACCCATCTGCGCCACAATGTGCTCGGCCGACTCCACGTCCTCGGGGGTGAGCATCTCCGGCAGATGGGGCGACTCCACGGCTCGGCGGGCCTGGGCGCCGGCCCGGATCCGAGTGGACAACATCTCCCGGTCCAGTTCACCGTCGATCACCGCGATTCGGAGCGGCAGATCATCCTCCGAGGCGATCTCGTCCACTCGTTCCAGGCATTCGTCCAGTTGGTCCCGGCCCCCGGCGATCCCCACCGAGAACACAAAGGGAACCCCTTGCTGCTGGGCGAAACGCAGGTAGGGACGAACGTTTTCCCGGAAGTTCTCGCTGGTGAATTGGGTGCCGCTTCCCAGCATGTAGGGGCCGAAATCCATCCCGGTGCCCTGCGAGCACACCGCGTCCACTCCCCGGCGGGCAGTCTCGGCCAAGAACTCCTCCACCCGGGGGTGCACGGGTATGTGATTCACAAAGGACAGGATGCGAAAATCGTCTCTGGGCATGGCAGAACCTTTCATGGAGCTAACCGAAGAAGAAATTGACCGGCGCCAGGCTGAGAGGTGGGAAAAAGGCGATAATCAGCACATCGATGATCAGGGCGGCGATAAAAGGCAGAACGGCGCGGATCAGATCGGCCGAGGGAATTCCCGCGATTTTGGAATTGACGAACAGCAGCACTCCATAGGGAGGAGTGAGCAGTCCCACCGCGATGGCCCCCATGAAAGTGACCCCGTAGTGGATGGGGTCCATCCCCACCTCGGGGGAGGTGGCGATCGGCTCCAAGATCGGATAGAGCACCAGCACAATGGGGACCGTCTCCATGAAGGTGCCGATGATCAGCAGCAGGAGGATCATCAGCAGGATCACCACCGCCGGGGTGCTGGAAAAACCCAGCATGAATTCGGTGAGCTGCTGGGGAACCTTGGCCAGGGTCAGGAACCTCCCGAAGGCCTGGGCGGTGGCGACGATGGAAAACACCACCGCCGCGAATTCGGCCGACTCTTTGAGGATGTTGAAAAAGGCTTTCCACCCCATCTCCCGGTAGATGAACACCGACACCAGCAACGAATAAACCACCGCCACCGCCGCGGCTTCGGTGGCCGTGAACACCCCGGTCAGGATCCCTCCCATGATCACCACCGGGAACACCAGGGCGGGCAATGCCTTGTAGGTGGTGATCCCCAGCCGCTTGAGGCTGAGCCGCTCGGGATCGGCCTTTATTCCCGAGCGAGGACGTTTGATCCAGGCCACCAACGCCAGGGAAACCGCGATCAGGATGCCGGGGCCGTATCCTCCCACAAACAGTTTGGTCACCGATACGCTGGTGGCGGCGCCCGCCAGGATCATGGGGACGCTGGGCGGAACGATGATCCCGATGGAACTGGAAGCGGCGGTGACCCCCGCCGCGTAGGGGGTGGGGTAACCGCCTTTTTTCATCTCCGGCACCAGCACCGATCCGATGGCGGCGGAGTCGGCCGTGGCCGAACCGGAGATCCCTCCGAAGAACATCGATCCGAACACGTTCACATAGGCCAGACGCAGACGGCTGAACCCGAACAGCAGATCCACCCAGCCGATCAGGCGTCGGGAAACCCCGCCCGCCAAAATCAGATTGCCGGCCAAAACGAACAGCGGGGCGGCGAACAGCACCAACGAGTCGATCCCATTGATGGAGTTGCGCACCACGTCGATCAGCGACGCGGCCGGATGCAAGATCACCCCCACGATGGTGGCGCCCCCCAGGGCCACGAAAATCGGCACCCGCAACGCCAACAGCAAAAAGAGCGTGCCGAACACCGCGGCCAGCAACACGATCTACGCCTCGGCGGCCATCGGTTCGAGCGGCTTGAAGCGGTTGCGGGAGGAGCGGAACAGATCGATTATCTCATCCACTCCCAATAGCAGAGCCAAAGCGGCGCCCACCGGCGCGGCGGCGTACTGCCAGGAGCGGGAAATCTTGGTGATGGGCATGGTTTGTCCGGACACCTTGGTGGCCAGAACCGTCCCGTACCAGACGAAAAAGATCAGCAGGGCCCATTTGACGGCGATGGAAACCACCGCTATCCATCGACGCTCCCGCACGATGTCGATGATCAGGTGCTTGCCCTTCATGGTGGTGGCCAGCCCCACGAACACCAGCCAGATGAGCATGATCCGGGGAACTTCTTCGGACCACACGATCGAGGAGTTGAAAACGTACCGCATCACCACCTGGATGAACATGAGCAGCGAAAGACCGGCCAGCAATACGGCGAGGAGCAGTCGGAGCACCGCAATGATGCTCCGACTGCCTTTCTGTATAAGGTCGGCTACCAAGCTCACGGAGCAGCCGCACGAATGCGGTCCGCCCACTCGGCCAGTTCGGGCCGCTCGTCATAGATGGGCGCCACCGCCGAGCGGAAGGCATCCTTGTCAACCTGGTTGACTTCCCAGCCCTGATTGTTCAGCTCTTCGAGATAGCCGGCGTCCAGCTTGGCCGCCTCGGCCCGCTGATGGGCGGCGGCTTCGATGGCCGCCTGCTGCACCAACTGCTGAGCCGCCGGACCCAGGCTGTCGAACAGTTCGCCACCCATGAACATGAGAAGCGCCGCGTAGATGTGCTCGGTGAGCGACAGATATTTGACCGGCGTCTCGTAGTACTTCTGGGTGACCGCCGCGAAAATCGGCGCGCCGGTCCCGTCAACCACCCCGTTCTGCAACGAAGTGAAGATCTCCGGACCCGGCAACGGCACCGGATTGGCCCCCACCAACTCGTAGGTACGGATATAGATGTCAGACTCGGGAACCCGGAACTTCAGACCCGCGGCATCGTCGGGAGTGACGATCGGCCGCTGGCTGTTCATCATCGAGCGCAGGCCGAACTGCCCGATCGCCAAAGCCTTGATGTCCACTTCCTCAGCCAAGCCGAGAAGATCACGTCCCACCGGACCGTCGAACACCGCGTCGACGTGGTCCTGTCCGTCGAACAAGAACGGCAGGTTCACCACGCCCATCTCCGGGACGAAGCTCTCCAGGAGTCCGGCGAACACCACGCCGGCGTCGATGGAACCCAACTGGGCCCCCTCCACCAGCTCGCGCTCCGAACCGATCTGCGACGACGGGAAGACCTCCACGGTCATGCGGCCGCCGGAGCGCTCCTCGACCAACTCCTTGAACTTGACGGCCGCCACGTCGGCATAACCGTCTGGAGCCCCCGAGTGCCCGATGTTGATGGTGATCTCGGGCAGCAGGGAGACGTCCACGGCGCCGCTCGGGCTCACCGCCCGGATCCGGTCGGCCCACTCGGCCAACTCGGGACGCTCGTCATAGACGCCCGCCACCGCGGTGCGGAACAGGCCCTTGTCAACATCATTGACTGCCCAGCCCTGGTTCTGCAGTTCCTCGAGATAACCGGCGTCCAACTTGGCCGCCTCGGCCCGCTGATGGGCGGCCGCGGCGGAGGCCGACTGCTCAATCAGATCCTGGGCCTTGGTGGGCAGGCTGTCCCACAGATCGCCCGACATGAACATCAGCAACGCCGCGTAGATGTGCTCGGTGAGCGACAGATACTTGACCGGCGTCTCGTAGTACTTCTGGGTGACCGCCGCAAAGATCGGCGCGCCGGTTCCGTCCACCACCCCGTTCTGCAACGAAGTGAATATCTCCGGGCCGGGCAACGGCACCGGATTGGCCCCCACCAACTCGTAGGTACGGATATAGATGTCAGACTCGGGAACCCGGAACTTCAGACCCGCCGCATCGGAGGGGGTATAGATGGGACGCCGGCTGTTCATCATCGAACGCAACCCGAACTGCCCGATCGCCAAAGCCTTGATTCCCACTTCCTCGGTCAAGCCAAGCAGTTCCCGGCCCACCGGACCGTCGAACACCGCGTCGACGTGATCCTGGCCGTCGAACAAAAACGGCAGGTTCACCACGCCCATCTCGGGCACGAAACTCTCCAGGATCCCGGCGAACACCACCCCGGCGTTGATGGAACCCAACTGGGCCCCCTCCACCAGCTCGCGCTCCGAACCGATCTGCGACGACGGGAAAACCTCCACAGTCATCGCACCGCCGGAACCTTCTTCCACCAGTTCCTTGAACTTGACGGCTGCCACGTCGGCATAGCCGTCGGGAGCACCCGAATGCCCGATGTTGATGGTGATCTCGGGATAGTCGGGCTCGGGATCCTCGGCCGGCCCCTCGGGCTCCTCGGACGGAGCTTGGGGTTCCTCGGACGGAGTCTCCTCCGGCGCCGCCGTGGTCCCGGGCGCCGCGGTGGTGGGAGTGGCTTCTTCGTCTCCATCCCCGCAGGCGGCTGTCAAGAGAGCCAGAACTCCCAGAATTGCTACAAATCTTCTCACTGGACACCTCCATAGGCAAGATATTTGGTTGGGATCAGCTTTCCCCGAGCGTGCGACACTTTGGGGAAAACGCTATGTATACCATCATACAATACCGCTCCGAACCCCTTTCCCACCAACCGGGATCAGTGCCCAAGCCATGAATAATCCCACCCCACCGGACCTGCTATCCGAATTTGCGAAGGTGCTGGTGGATGAAGCCGATCCCTTCCCTTTTTATGCCCGCGCCCGCCGCCTCGCCCCGTTGTTCTGGAGCCCGCGCATCGGAGGATGGGTGGCTTCCCGGCGTTCTGAGGTGGCGGAGGTGTTGGAAGATGAGAGCCGTTTCGCCCCTTTGATGGGAGGTCCCGGCTCCTCGGCTATCCACGGAAGAGTGATCCTTCACATGGAGGGGCGGGAGCATCGCCGTCATTCCGCTCTGCTGAGCCGCTGGATCCGTCACCGGGCCAAACTAGCCGGGGAGTTACGGGACCTGACCGAACAGATTGCCGCCCGACTGCTCGACGCCCTGCCCTGGGATCGGCCGGCGGAACTCCACCAGGGTCTCAACACCAAGCTTCCCATGGAGGTAACCGCCTCCATGATGGGCATCCCCGACGTGGCTCGCTTTCGGCCCTGGTACGACGCCATCGGCAAGGCCAGCGTAACCAACATCAGGAACGATCCGGAGATCACCCGCCGGGGAGTCGAGGCCCGCGGCGCCCTGGGGGAATACCTGGCCCCGGTCATCGCCCGGAAAAGACGAGAGCCCACCAATGACCTGTTGTCGGAATTGTGCCGGGCGGAGATCGACGGAGAACCCCTCTCCGCCGAACTGATCGCCTCCACCTGCTCATTGCTGTTGGCCGCCGGGGTGGAAACCACCTCCCGGGCTTTGTCCAATCTGATGTGGGTGCTGTTTTCCCACCGGGACCTTTGGGAAGAGATCCGGGCCGACCGGGAACTGGTGATGGGAGCTTGCGCCGAGATCCTTCGGCATCTCCCTCCTGCCCATGCCCTGGTGAGAGCCGCCCGAGTGGACACGGAACTGGCCGGAGTGAAAGTGAACGCCGGACACAGGATCATGGTGCTGTTGGGATCGGCCAACCGTGATGAGGCCCACTTCGAGAATCCCGATGACTTTCGGTTGCACCGTTTCGCCGACCGCGCTTTTCGCCAGTTCACACCGCGTTCGGACATACTTCCCTTCGGCGCCGGGAAGCACCACTGCACCGGATCGCTGCTGGCGCACATGGAGATGGAAGTGGTGATCAACCGGCTGATGGACCGCGTTCGCCGGGCGGAGTGGGTTGGCGGCCCACCCCCCATGGTCGGGTATTCTCTCCGCTCCCCCACCCATATCACAGTCAATCTGATCCCGGCTTGAACACACCCTAACCGGGGCCGGCCGAACCCGTCGGTTCCTCGGCGATCCGACATACCGGACCCTATCGACGGGATCGTCAGGCATTTGCCATGGTTGTGCGTCGGGTTGACGGCTAACCTCGGAAACCAAGCTGAGGCTGCGCACCAAAGAGGGTTATCACTAATCCCTCCCTCCAATCAGAAACGGAATCGTTCGATTCGGTGAACCCGATCACCAAGGGGTCGTTATGGGCCGTGAGCGCGGTGCTCACCGGCTCCTGGCTACCTTTGTTGTACCTTTTCACCCATATGGGCGACGACCCCTTCGTGTGGCGATCCTGGTCGTTCGTCTTCCAGGTGGCGGCCCTCTCGCCGGTGTTCCTCCTGGTGCCGAGCGCCAACAAACACTGGAGGGACAAGGCCCGCAAACTCCTGTTCTACTGGGGAGAGCATGGAGAACCGGTGCGCGTGCGGACTGTGGCCGAATCGCTGCGATCCCCGGTCTGGTGGATGGTCATCTCCTATGCCCTCGACCTGACTCTCTGGGTGTGGGCGGCGACTCTGATCGACCCCCTGGTGGTGACCATCATCTTCCAGCTTTTGCTGATTGCCATGGTCTGGTTGGCGGCCCGGCTGGGCAGGAAACTCTCCGCCGGGAAGCGACCCACCCCGCATTTCATCACCGCCAAGTATTGGACCCTGATGATCCTCTCCTTCCTGGGCGCCGCCCTGGTCATCTGGTCGGAAACCGGGGAGGTCAAAACCCTTAACTGGCTGGGCGTGGCCGTGGCGGTGGCCGGGGCGGCCACGGCTGCCGGAAGTCTTTGGGGAACGGTCTCCACCGGACGCCTCATGGGTTGGCCAAGTGGAAACCCGCACGACCTGGTGTGGAACGCCACTTTCGCGGCGGTGGCCGGGCGCTTTCTCGCTCTCCCTCTGACCCTGGCGGGAAGCATCCTGTTTTTCCCGCCGACCCAAAACAGTTTCGAGATCAACTGGACAACCGTGGGATTGCTCAGCCTGATGGGAGCGTTGAACGCCGCCGGAGCGCTCAGTCACCGGTACTCGCTGTATGTGACCTCCACACTGGCGGTCCAGCGCATCATGTTCTTTTCGCCGGTTCTTCAGATGCTCTGGATATGGCTGTTCGCCGACGTCTCCATCGCCAATCCCCCCACCCTGATGATCGGCGCCGGGATCGTCCTCCTCTCCAATCTGGGATGGCAGAGCAAAGCCGGATAACCCCGGCGCACCGGATACTTCGGCTGCCCGACGTTGGCCCCGCAGGCGGTTTTTCACTCCGACCCGGCAGGAAATCAGTACCGTTCGAGCGGTGAACTCAACCACCAAGGGGATATTGTGGGCCGCCTGTGCGGTGGTCGGCCTCTCCTGGCTTCCCCTGTTCTATCTCTACACCCATGTGAGCGACGACCCCTTCGTATGGCGGTCCTGGGTGTTTGTCTTTCAGGCGGCCGGGCTGGCGCCGGTTCTCTTCGCAGTTCCGACCAAGAACAAAGACTGGAGAGCCAAGGTCCAAAAGCTGGCATACTATTGGAGCGACCGGGGAGAACCGGTGCGGGCCCGAACTCTCCGGGAGGCGGCGCGCACCCCGGCGTTGTGGATGGCGTTCGGCTTCGCACTCGATCTGGCTTTCTGGGTGTGGGCGGCGACTCTGATCGACCCCCTGGTGGTGACCATCATCTTCCAGTTGGCTTTCATCGGGATTGTGTGGATGGCGGCCCGACTGGGCAGAAAGATTTCCGCCGGCCACCGCACTTCTCCGCATGTCATGAGCCGAAAGCACTGGATGCTTATGGTCTTTTCCTTCCTGGGGGCGGCGCTGGTGATCTGGTCGGAGACCGGCCAAGTCGTCAGACTGAACTGGCTGGGAATAGTGGTGGCGTTCGCCGGGACCGCCACCGGCGTGGCGAGTCTTTGGGGGACCATCTCCCTCGGACGCATCATGGGATGGCCCGGCAATGACCCCAACGACCTGGTATGGAACTCCACTTTCGCGGCGGTGGCCGCCCGGTTTCTCGCCCTCCCCCTGACCCTGGCGGGAAGCGCCCTGTTCTTCCCACCCACCGAACGGGGCTTCGATTTGGACTGGGCAACCCTGGGTTTTCTGGCCCTGATCGGGGTGTTCAACATGGCGGGGTCGCTCAGCTACCGATACTCCATGTATGTGACCTCCGCTCTGGCGGTGCAGCGCATCATGTTCTTCACCCCCGTGCTCCAGATGCTCTGGATATGGCTGTTCGCCGATGTCTCCATTGCCAATCCCGGCGTCCTGATGATCGGCGCCGGGATCGTCCTCCTCTCCAATCTGGGATGGCAGAGCAAATCCCTCTGACCCACACCCTCCACCGAGTGGATAACCCTCTTTCCCATCTTCGGCGTGCCCCCCCCGACCAGGATTTTTGCCCGACACCGGTTTGTATCGTTCGGAGGCGATGGCTGCGCTGATCACCGACCTTTTGGACCGATCCGTTCGGCTCTATCCCCACCACCATGCCGTGCGGATCGTGGGCGGGCCGTCTCTCACCTACGCCGAGTTACGCCAACGGGTGGAGCGAGTTGCCGGTGCGCTGGCGCGGACCGGGGTGGGAAGGGGCGACCGGGTGGCGGTGATGGCCCCCGCCGGACCGGCGTTTTTCGACGCCTATCTGGGCGCGGCCTGGCTCGGCGCCGCCGCCGTCCCATTCTCCACCCGACTGGCGCCGGCCGAGATAGCCCGGCAACTGGTCGACGCCGAGCCCCGGGTCGCCATTGTCGGGCAGGAATACGGCGAAAAGCTGGCGAGGGCATCCCTCGGCAAGACCACCCTGCTCCAACCCGACACCCCCGAATACCGACGACTGCTCTCCTCGTCCGATCCGGTTCCCATCACTGCCCGACCCGAGGACACGGCGCTCATCATCTATACCAGCGGCACCACCGGCGATCCCAAAGGGGTGTGCCTCTCCCATCGAGCCCTCACTTTCAACGCCTTCGTGACGGCTATCTCCCAGGAACTTCGCCCCTCCGATGTCTATCTCTCGGCCACTCCCCTCTATCACGCCTCGGCCGGTCTGCGGGTGGCCACCATGCTGGTGGACGGACAGACTCACGTGGTGCTGCCCTCCTTCGATCCCGAAACCGCCATGTCGGTTATCACCGACTTCGGCGTCACCACCACCATCATGGTGTCCACCCAACTGCGGAGAATCCTGGATTCCCCCCGCTTTGATCCTCGCCTCTGGCGTTCCATGCGGCTTTTGCTCTACGGCGCCTCTCCCACCCGGTCCGGCCTGGTGCAGAAGATGATGTCGTCCCTGCCCTGCGACCTGTATCACGGATACGGGCTTACCGAGGCCACCGCGGTTTGCTCGGCGTTGGGACCCGAGGACCATCACCGCCTGGCGAACCGGGATTCCCCCGCGTTGTCCTGTGGCCGTCCCATCGTGGGAGTGGACATCGGGGTAAAGACCCCCGACGGGCGGGAGGCCGGACCCCAAGAGGTGGGAGAATTGCTGGTGCGCACCCCCAAAATGATGTCCGGCTACTGGCGACAGCCGGAAGCCACCGCGGCGGCGATTCGCAACGGGTGGTTGCACACCGGTGATCTCGGATACCGTGACCCGCAAGGCTATCTGTACCTGTCGGGACGTATCAAGGAACTGATCATCTCGGGCGGAGTGAACATCCACCCGCCCCGGATCGAAAACGCCCTCTCCCATCACCCGGCAGTGGCGGAGGTGGCGGTGATCGGCCTCCCCGATCAGGAGTGGGGAGAAGCGGTGACCGCGGTGGTGGCGCCCCGTCCGGGATATTCTCCCACGCTGGCGGAACTGGCCGAATGGGTGGGCGCTCGACTCGCCTCCCACATGAAGCCCAAGCGACTGATATTGACCGATCACCTGCCCCGAGGAGCCACCGGCAAGGTCCGAAAGCACCTGCTGATCGATATGCACAGCGAGCAACCAACCGATTCATGAATGTGACTTTCCCAGACGACCTGCCGACCCCCGCTCTGGTGGTGGACCGAGCCGTGACGGAACGCAACATCGCCAAGATGGCGGCCCGCATGAAAGAGCTGGGGGTGGAGCTTCGGCCCCATTGGAAGACCTCCAAGATGATCGAAGTCGCCCGGCGCCAAAAGCAAGCGGGCTGTGTCGGATTCACTTGCGCCACCCCCGCCGAGGTGGAATGTCTCCTCGACCATGGCTACACCGACCTCACCTGGGCTCATCAGCCGGTGGGGCCCCCGAAGGTGAGCTTCGCAGTGGAAGCCAACCGACGAGGAACGGTACGAGTGGCGCTCGACTCCCGACAGGCGGCGGCGCCCCTGGCCGAGGCGGGACGGGCGGCGGGCGTGACGATCCCCTATCTGATCGAAGTGGACACCGGTTTGGGACGAGCGGGAGTCGCCCCCGATCAGGTGGTGGGCCTGGCCGGGAAACTTGCCCATCTGGATAGCCTGCGTCTGCAAGGAATACTCACCCACGCCGGGCATCTGAGCGGCTTCGGCCAGGATCGCTCCGGTCTCGAGAAGGAAGGTCGATCGGTGGGCGAGACCATGGTGAGGGTGGCCCAAAGCCTGCGAGGGGCCGGATTCGAAGCGAATACGGTATCGGTGGGATCGACCCCCGGTTCAACCTCCACACCCGGCGTACGGGGCGTCACCGAAGCCCGACCCGGCACCTATGTGTTCGGTGACGCCAATCAGGTGATCCTGGGAAGCGCTTCCCTATCGGAGTGCGCCCTGACCGTGGCGGCCCGGGTGGTTAGCACACCCCGGGCGGGCCAAGCCATCATCGACGCGGGCAGCAAGGCCATGAGCTCCGACGGCCCCACCTCGGGAACCGGATACGGAAGGGTGCTCACCGAGGACGGAACCTACGCGGCCATCAGCTTCTACCGAGCCAACGAGGAACACGGGTTTCTGAAAGGACCGGGCGTGGAAATCATGGAAGTGGGCAATCTGGTCCGCATCGTCCCCAACCACGCCTGCGCCACCGTGAACATGTGGAGCCGGGCAATGGTGGTGAACGCCGACGGAAACCTCGACGAATGGAAGATCAGAGCCCGCCGCTGAAGAAGATCAGAGCCCGCCGCTGAATATAACGGCGCCTCGCAAAGCATGCCGGTCTCATTGTTCTGAACGATCCGCGGTTGCCCAGGGTACCGGCTCTAGGCACTCGTTCAACGGAGGGCCTCCGCCCATTGCTTTGAGCCAATTGATATGATTGCCTTGGTAGTTCAGCAACCTAAGCAGAACTTTTTCCAAATACCAGAGCGCCAATCGGTGAGCTTCCAATGCAAGGTAGCCCAGTTGTTGCCCTCCATCACGTGAAGGCCGCAGGTGTACGATCCTATTGCGGACCCAACCGACCACCTGCGGACCATCTCGGTGCTCATGCAAAGATTGCGCCTTCTCGGCAAGGCGGCTCAGGCTGCCGGGAACCTCGGCCGGGATGTCCGCCCACTCCAACAATCCTCGGATCCGAGCGGCGGCCGTCATATCTTCGAACTCCTTCTCCGGAAGCTGCCGCTCTCTCTGCACAAGCACTGCCCCGGAAACAGTCTCCAACGCAGCCTGCGTAATGATTAGTTTCCCTCGATGATTCCATTCCATGGCGAAGGTGTATGCCCTAATGGCTTGCAAAATTATCGTCTTCCAGTAGTCATCATTCCAGCAACGTTTGAATGCCTCGAAGAGAGGGGGCAAGTCAGGCGAAACCAAATCGTGACGCCAGCCGATATATGACACCGAAGGATCGGCCTTGGTCGACGACCATTCAACGCAGACCGGGTTTTCCGACCGGTCGAATCCCACCGGCAAAGCTATACCCACTCGCCTACCCGTCACGAACGATAAGAACCTGTAATGCACTCAAGAGATCTTTGGCTTGCTCAAACGAGAAGGTAGAACTACCGACCCGGCTCATTCGACCGGTATGGGTGAATACAAAGGATCCGGTCTCTTGAGTTTGTTTCCAGACTTCAGGTAAGTCACAACGAGCGTCAATATCTATCAACCATCCATCGGTTTGGAGCCGCCATTCTGTGTCGGGTTGGCCAATGTTTAGGAAATCGTGAATTGTCCTCCAATGATGATCCGCCAAAGAGTTGTAGAACAAGATCCGTTCCACGTTTCAACGAACAGTTGATAAGATTGAACCGTACTTCGAAAAGACGGTCAGGCAAACCGAAGGGCTCCGAGGACAGAGCCTCAGCAAATTTCAGCCCTCCTCTCTCTGTGATATTTGGCAGAGCGGACACTTTGCCGGAGCGGGGCGGAATCTGGAAAGAAGCATCGCCGAACTGTGGAAGAACCGGCTTCACCGCTGTTCTACGAAAGAACGCTGCCAGGAGATCGGGACAGACGCCCTCCACTGTGGCCCGCCAAAACACCTGTGGAGAGGGAAGAAAATCAATACTTATTCGACCTTCGCCGGTGGCTTCCACATCCTCCACGCCGTTCGCAGACTGACCTTCCAATACCACGGACATGGGTCCGGCATACAAAAGCACTGGTTCACCCGGACTATTGAACGGATATACCGGTTTCAAGGCGTGGGGAGGGGCCACGGCTTCCACAGCCGACACAAAACCCTCTGCCGCCTTCCGCACCCCTTCCAGGCTTTCCTCGCCATCCAGCCAAAGACAAGCCGATCGACGCCACCTCTCGCGAGCTTCCCAGACGGCGTTCTCAACTCCCAGGCGGGTCTGCTCAAAAAAGGAGGCCGCGTCGTCCACCCGTCGGCAGGCTTCTCGCCATATAAAGTTGTCAACCCGATTCATTTTCCCATATTTCTGAAACTCGACGGATAAAATTGCGGACCTGGTCATCCAGCGCCTCTTCACCGTAGGCCTGCTCCACCAAATATGAGAGCGTGCCACTGGTATCTCTTCCTGTTTGACGCATCAACCACAACGCATCCTCGATGTCTTTGTCACGAGCCGCGTAAAGTTTCATTACCAGAAGATAAAGGAGATCCGGCCGCTATATGACATAGTTTTTTCCTTCGAAGATCGGGGGAGAACTCGAAGCGCCAAAACACCCTCGGAGTCAGATGTGAAGGTCTAGTGTTGAACCAGTCGTTAGGTAGGGCATGGCGGGTCCTACAGCTTGGATAGCTGTCTGCAACTGATCAGGCAATCGTTGCAACACCGAATCGACATTCTCCGTGGCTCTTTCCAGACCTGCAAAGATAAGGGCGGCCCCTCCCACGACTACCAGATGAATCCCAAGCGGTTGTTCAAGCTCGTCGTCTATCTCTCTGAATAACTGCTCAAGAAAGTCCCGATCAAGCCCCGGTGTCATCAGCCACCCAAAAAACTGCTCTCGAAAAAGACCCGGTGATAATCGCAAACAGCAGGGGAGCGTATCCGGACCCCTCTCGGAAAGGCAGAATCCGTGGTGCTTCCCGACGCCAGAGTGACAGGAGTGTCGTGTCGCCAGTCCAATACCCAACCAGGGACCGGCATACCATCGCGTATGCAAAGAGAGTGGACAACTGCGGAAATCGCCGCCCCCCTTCTTAGATCAGTCTGTGCCGGCAAGGGATCACTGATCATGGAAAGGCGTCGATCGGGAAAGCGGTTCCAGTCCCGAGCAAACTGAGCAAGAGCCACCCAACCACCCCGTTTGTCATATTCATGAGTTAGCAAAGGCGCCAATTCAGCAGCATTCATTGGGCGAGAAGTCCACCCCGAACCAGAGACGGCCATAGTGGCATTGTAGGAGACGGACGCACTCATATCTTGAATGCAGGCCACCGGGGATTCGGGGTTGTCATCGGAATCTGCGGGTCAGTTCACCCAGGAGGACAGGCCCTCCAGCAGGCGGTCGATGTCGGATTCGGTGTTCCACATGTGAGCCGACACCCGCACCGATTTGCCCCGGACCGAGACGTAGACCGAACGGGCGGCGAGTTCGGTGACCAACGACCGGGGATCGGCGCCTTCCGGCAGACGAAGTCCCATCAGATGGGCGCTTCGGAACCGGGGGTCGGGGGCCGACAGCCCCAGAGCCATCGACTCTTCGGCCAGTCGGTCGGTCAGCTGCCGACTGTGCGCCGACAGGCAATGGGCGCCCACTCCCGACAGGATCTCCAAGCCGGCGCAGGCCGCCTCGGTGAGCCACAGGTTCCAGGTTTGTCCGGCGTCATAGCGCCTGGCGCCCGAAGCCAACTCCCAGCGATACTGGTTGACCCGGGTGAAGTCATCGATTCCTGCCCGGGTCATCCAGTTGGCATCCAACGGCCGACCTTCCCGATTCTCCGGAGAAGCCCACAGATATGACATTCCCGGGGGCCCCAGGAGCCATTTGTACCCCACCGCCACCACAAAGTCGGGCCGGACAGTCCCCACATCGAAGGGCGCCATTCCCAGACTCTGGGAAATGTCCACCACCAATCGAGCGCCCACCGATCGGGCCGCCTCCCCCACCGTCTCCAGGTCCACCCGGGTCCCATCCGTCCAATGGCAAGCCGGCGCCGACACCACCGAGATGGTTTCATCGAGACAGCCCAGAACCGCGCTGGTCCAATCGTCGTCGGACGGACGCTTGACAAAGACCGGCTCGGCGCCCCGCTCGGTCCAGGGATACACCATGGCGGGAAACTGTTCTTCCAGCATCAACACCCGGTGGCCGTCTCCCACCCGCAACGCCGCCGCCGCGGTAGCCACGCCATAGCTGGCGGAGGGCACCAACGCGACGCCTTCGGGATCTCCCCCCACCAGCGAAGCCAGCAGCACCCTCATTCGATTTCCGACCTCGAAGAAATCCGAGACGGTCACCTCCGGCAAGGGGCGGTTCACCGCCGCCGCCACCGCCTCGGCCACCGGCTTGGCCCGAGCACCCAAGTAGGCGCTGTTCAGCCAAACAACCTCCTCCCCGAGATCGAAAAGGTCTCTGGCGGGCATCTTCAAGCCCGAAAACGGCGTGGTCATAGGCCGAGAATCAGTCGGCGGGATAGACCAGGCAAAGTTCTGAGAACTCCACGCCCTGGGAAGCCAAACGGGAAGAGAGCATCCCGGTGAACATTTCTCTGGGAATCAGACAGTCCTCGCAGGCATCGGATCCGGCCACTATTTTCACCCGCAACCCGCCGGAACCCGACCTGCTCACCTCCAACGCATACCCATCGGCGGCCAATCCCGAGGAGAACGGCGCCAACGCGGCAACCACCGCCTCCACGTCAGGCCGCGGTTCTCCACTCACAGTCCGTAGAGTAGCCTGGGGAGAAACCCCGTCAAAGGTCGATAACTTGCCCGAAGCAACAGCCCCCCTGCGCATTTTCCGGGTGCTGGGGGAAGGCATCAGGGCCTATTCTCGGTCCCAGGGAAGTTTGCTAATCAGATCGGCTTCCTTAATGGTGGTCCCGTCCACAGTTCTTTTGGTGTGGCAGGCCAGCGCCAACACCCGCGCGGACAATCCTCTTTTCTTTTGGGTCTATTTGCTCATCTGGCTGGGGAGCTTCGCGGTGGCCGGATATGTGGGGTGGCCCCTGGCCCGCGCCGCCATGGCGGCCACCGCGGCCCAGCCGGAGCGATACACGCAGAGGGACGACTGGTGGGTGCGGGACGGTTTCGTCCGGACCACCGCCGCCTTCTCATTCACGGTGGCGGTGGGCATGGTGTTCCTGGTGATCCCCGGTGTGATGGTGCTGATGATCTACACCTTCTATCCCTTCCTGATTCTGGACAGAAAAGCCAAGGGGTTCGCTGCGCTGGCAGCAAGTTCGGAACTGACCAGGGGAAAGCGCACGCGACTGCTGGCACTGGTGCTGATGCTCCTGGTGTTTTTCGCTCCCGCCGGGGCACTCTTCTATCTCTGGGGTCCGGGTCCGATCGGAATAGTCGCTTTTTGGCTGCTGAGCGCTCCCGCCCTGTCGGTGGGCGCCGTGACCGTGGCATTCGCGTACCGAACGGTCGGTTCAAGCTAAAACTTGCCCTGAAATAACGAAAAATTCCCGCGAATTCCCCCGCCGGGAGGTATCTCATTGCCTATGGTTATTAGTAACGATACGTATCGGTCCCCTAACCAAAGGAGCGGAAATGCTAACACGTCTGCAGAAATTTGGCGGGTTTATGGCGGGTATGGTCATCCCTAACATCGGAGCGTTTATCGCCTGGGGATTGATCACTGCTTTTTTCATTCCCACCGGATGGACACCCAACGACACCCTTCTGGAACTGGTAGGCCCCATTATTGTTTTCCTGTTGCCGATTTTGATCGGTTACACCGGCGGCAAGATGGTATATGGCCACCGAGGTGGCGTAATGGGCTCCCTCGCAACCATGGGAATCATCATCGGCGCCGACTTTGTTCTGGAAAGTGGCGCTACCGGAGACCCGCCCCAGTTCTTGGGCGCGATGATTGTCGGTCCCGCGGCCGCCTGGTTGATCATGAAGGTCGACGAGGCCATGGGCCACCGGGTCCCCGTCGGCTTCGAGATGCTTTACAACAACTTCTCGGCCGGGATCCTCGGCGCCCTTTTGGCCATTGTCGGCCAATGGATCATGGGGCCGATCATGGCCGCCATCGCCAACTTCTTCGGCAACCTGGTGGACTGGATCACCGACGCCGGAATTCTGCCGCTGGCTGACATACCCATTGAGGTCGGAAAGGTGTTGTTCTTGAACAACGCCATCAACCACGGGATTCTGGGGCCACTGGGCGTGGACGAAGCTGCCGAGACGGGCCGCTCGATCTACTTCCTGCTGGAAACCAACCCCGGGCCGGGCCTCGGTCTGCTTTTGGCCTATTGGTTCGCCGGCAAGGGTCTGGCCAAGCTGTCCGCCCCCGGCGCCATCGTGATTCACTTCTTCGGTGGGATCCATGAAATCTATTTCCCCTACATTCTCATGCACCCCATCATGATTCTCTCGGTGTGGGCCGGCGGCATCCTCGCCGACATCATCTTCGTGATTTTCGATGCGGGATTGACAGCAACGCCTTCACCAGGCTCCATCTTCGCCTATCTGGCGGTGATGCCCAAGGGGCAGCACTTCGGAGTCCTATTGGGGGTGGCAGCCGCCGCGGCCGCCGCCTTCGTGGTCGGCAGCCTGCTGTTGCGGATTTCACCTGTCAAGGAATCAGAGGGAACAGAGGAAATGATCGGCGCCATGCCCGGCGTTCCTACCGGCTAAACAAACCTAACTTCGCCTAAAGTGGGGAGAGCTTCCAAAAGGAGGCTCTCCCCACTCCCTTAACCAAAGGATTGACAACATGAGTTCAGTTACAAAAGCGGCGGCGGATGTCCAGTGGATAGTCCTGGCCTGTGAAGCCGGCATGGGATCCAGCCTGATGGTCACCAACGCTCTCAAAAAGAAGATCAAAAAAGCCAAGCTGCCCATCAAAGTCAGCCATACCCCGGTGCACGACATTCCCGCCCAGGCCGACGTGGTGGTCACTCACGCCGGTTTGGCCGCCCGAGTCAAGCAGGTGGCGCCTCACGCCGCAGTTATCCCCTTCAAGACCTTTTTGAACGACCCCGCACTGACCCGGTTGGTAAAGGACCTTTCCGCCGGCAACAACGTGGTAGGGAGTTGACCGAGATCATGGCGAATACATCGGTTACCTCAGTCGAGGCCATCACCCTGGGTGAGCAGGGCCAGACCATGAAAGACGCCATCGATCGGGTTTCGGGCATGCTGTTAGACCTGGGAGCGGTGGAAGCAGGGTACGGCGCCTCCATGCTGGCCCGGGAAGAGGTGATCTCCACCTATCTCGGCAACGGGATCGCCCTTCCCCACTGCACCTACGAAGACAAAGGCCTCATCAAACGCACCGCCCTGGTGCTGGCCCAATATCCCGGCGGCGTCCCCTGGGGTGATGAGGACGACCTGGCCTATCTGGTGTTCGGACTGGCGGCGGTGGGCGAAGAACATCTGGCGGTGATGTCCCATCTGGCGGAAGTCTTGGACGACGAGGACCTGTGCGATCGGCTGGCGGCGGCCACCGACGAAAACTACGTCCGGGAGACCCTGGCAGCACCTCCCGAATGACCCGACGACGGGTGGCCGTATTCGGCGCCGGGAACATAGGAAGGGGATTGCTGGGTTGGCTGTTCGGGCGCGCCGGATGGGAGGTGATCTTCGTTGATGTCTTTCCCGAGTTGGTGAATCTGATCAACCGGGAGGGCCAATACCGGGTGATCGAAGTGAGCACCGACCGCCGATCCACCCGGTTGATCGGAAATGTCAGGGCGGTGAACGGTGTGGCGGGCGAAGCCATCTCCGCCGCCGCCAAAGCGGAAGTGGTGTGCACCGCGGTGGGTCCCGGAATACTTCACCGCGTGGCGCCCACCATCGCAGCTGCCCTTTCCCGCCGCGACAGTCGCATTCGCAACGTGCTGGCCTGCGAGAACGCCGACCCGAACAGCGCTCTGCTCCTCAAACATGTTGCCGGTGTGATGGGCGCCCATCCGACGGGAGTGGGGTTTCCCGAGACACTGGTCGACAGGATGGTGCCCGGCTCGACGAGTGACGGATTGGAAGTGGAAGTGGAGGCGCGTTTCGACTTCAAAGTGGCCAAACAAGACTGGGTGGGCCCGGACCCGGACGTGGCGGGAGTGGAGTTGGTTGCCGGCCTGGATCTCTATCGGAAGAGGAAACTGTGGCTGGTCAACGGGCTGCACGCCGCCGGGGCCTTCCTGGGATGGCACGCCGGGCACCGGACCGTGGCCCGAGCGGTCTCCGACCCTTCCATCCGGAAGCGACTCCAAGAGATTGCGGGCGCCATGGCAGCCGTGCTCTCCGCGCAGATGGAAGATTGGACCGAAGAAGAACTGGCCGATTACGGACGATTCAACCTCCAACGGTTCGAGACCTCCACCTTGGTGGATCCCATCCGTCGGGTGGCTCGCAACCCTTTGCGGAAGCTGGGACCGTCCGAGCGGCTGGTCGGCCCTGCCCGAGAAGCGGTCCGGCAAGGCCTCCCCTCGGGGGCCCTCTGCGACGCCATCGTGGCCGGGCTCTCATTGGACGACAACCGAGTGGAAGGAATGGGCGAACTGCGACAGGCACTGGCGTCGGGAGGGTGGCAATCGGTGGTAAACCTGGAGGAATCAGACCAAGCATTGGCTGAAATGCTGGAAAACCGCATGGCTAACACTTCATCTTGATTATTCGTCGTATATGATCGGGGCAAGAACAACCGACCCTCCAGGTGGACCATGGCCCGAATGACCGAAGACCAACTCCGACAGGCAATGATCGAAAAGCTCTCCGCTGAGCCCGACCCCACCGGCAAGGCCGATCTGATCTGTTCCAAAGGCACCTTGGGGATAGCAGCCGATCACAAGCAGATCAAAAAGACCGTGAAGCGCCTGCGACCCCTGATGACCTACCGATTCCTGGTTATCAATCGAGGTGATCTGTTCGCGGCCAGTCCCGCCACCATCGGCACCAAAATCGGCATCCTCGACGCCAACGGATCACTCCTGAAAGCCGCCGACCTCCCCCGCCAACGCTAGACAGCCACCATCCGCCCCCGGCGGAACCGATGGCTCGGACCCTGCTGATAAGCCGATAGCAACTGATACCCCAACTCAATTCCCAAACGCTTATCGAGATCGCCACCACTGGAGTTATAGGACTTGGCCGGCTCAATGCAGTTCTGACAGCCTGACCGGCACTGGCAAGCGGCCGCAATTTTCATGCCCCTGTTGAGACACTCCGGCCATTTCTCGAACACCTTTGGGCGTTTATTCCATCACTCACTCTAACTCCTACGGTGTGACACTTACCCGTAGCCAGTCAATATCATGTGGGCGGGTCTTGGGTACGGCACCGATCACAGCCGACACCGCCGGTTATGAACGGTTGAACGCCTGGTTGGGATCTGTGGGTCGGGTCATTCGCTTGGGGTGGAGAACACTGATATCCGAACTAGGCTGGGTTATAGCTTGAGGGACAACCGGGGTCTTCACGTTGGTGTTGCTGTTCGTCGCGCAAGCGACGCAATTCGGGTAGGGCTATGTGGTCTTTTTCTCTGTTGGCCAGTTGTTTGGAATGGATGATGTCGTCCAATGAGGCGGCCAATACCACGACACCATCGCCTATTTCCACTTCCACCGCGTCCTGGATTAGGTGATCGTAGCCACCCCCAGCAGGCGCGTATAGGAGGTCCAAATCCCCGTGGGTGGTGCGTAGGTTCCAAATGTCGCCGCTGGACAGCAGCAGAGGGTCGCTGTAAGGAAGCCACACCGTCTCGTCGCCGAACCGGATACGAGCGCCCATTTCCTCCAAGGCTGCCATCAGTCGCACAAGGTTCTCTTGTCCTCGGTGGTAGGCCATGTCCGCATCTTCGGTGAGCACCTGCGCGCCCTGTATCTGAGCACCGTAGTTTCCCAGCAGGACAAATTCGACTTTGTGATCAATCAGCGTTTTTGCGATGAGGTCAAGACGCTGCAACTAATTGGCCTGCTTCTTCTTGGCAGCCAGGGTTTCTTTGCCCATGAGCACGTGCAGGCTGTCCATCGTGTGGCTGTGACGGGGCCTTTCGGTCATGTTGCTCATGGCTTCTTTGTTGCGGACCACGTCCTCCAGCGCCGCTACCCACACTGACAGGTCGTCGCTCACATCTAAGAGATCGGCGTTTTCCATTACTTGGTCGTAGCCGCCAACCCCGGGAAGAGCATTGACCACGTTGACCATCCCCGCTACGGTCAGTAGCCTTCTGAACCCTGGCAGGGTGGGTTCTGCCACCGGCCCCCACTCGTCCCTGTCCAACGGCCGGGCATGCAACCCGACCAACGCCTGTTCTATCCTGGCGATGTTGGCCGGGTCTGTCCTGGGCGTGATATCGGTGTTGTAACTGGGATAGGGAGCGCCCTGCAAGTAGCCGGCTCCCATCCCCACCATCACAAAAGCAACCCCCTGAGCTGTGAGGGTGCGGAGCACCTGCAGTGGATCAAACGACACATGCGGTAACCCGAGCCTGTGACTGTTGATCCGCAACGCACCGTCAGCGAACGAGGCCCACCGCTCCAACCGTTTTGCGGGAGAGCGACGCAAATGGTCGCGGATCTGCCATAGCCAGTCGTTCGGGTCGTCTTTCCTCGGAACAGGTGGGACACTCCGCAGATAGGCGAGAAACTCGCGGCTCTCCCGATTCAAGCGCTCCTCCCCAGGTTGAGGAGTCGGACTGATCCTCATTTGCATCCTAACCACAGAGCCTACCTGTGGGAACACAACTTAGAAGTAAGAAATATCCCGCCTACGCAGGCGTGGGGTCGTGGCGAGCGCTGGTTGAGACGCATCGGGTTTAATAGGCGTGACCGTCTGATGCCTCTCGCTCTAACCGGGTCATCGGGTTCTGTCACAAATGGCACCCACCGGTGATCCAGGGATCCAGGCCAAGTAAACCCGGATCGAAGCCTGAGGGATTATGTTGGCAGGCTCACCTCTCGCGCCAGGTCGGGCAGGGAGATGGCTTCGGTATCCGGAGTGATCTTGTAGCGCTCCACTCCCGGGTAGACGACGAATTGTGCTTCCGGGCGCACGTCGCGGCAGCCGCTGTGGAAACCCCTGCGAGGCCGGGGGTTGAGGCTCCGCTTCACCTCGATCGCCCACGGGCGACGCCCGGGCAATGTCACGATCAGATCGATCTCCGCTCCGCCCGACGACCGATAATAGCTCGCCTCGCTTCCATCCGGTAACAGTGACACGAGGGTTTCGATAACAAACCCCTCCCAGCTTGCCCCGACCACGGGATGACCCAGGAGGTCCTCCTTGGAGATCAGACCCAGCAGAGCATGCACGATCCCGCTGTCGCGGACATAAACCTTCGGGAACTTGACCAGACGCTTCCCGACGTTTCTGCGCCACGGTGGCAGTCGCCGTACCAGCAGCAGGTCGGCCATGAGGTCCAGATAGCGGGAGACGGTCTTGCCGTTCACTCCGAGGCCGCGGGCGAGGGCCGCCGCGTTGCGCAGTCCTCCCTGGGTGTGGGCCAGCATTACCCAGAATCGTCTGAGCGTCTCGGCGGGGATACGCCGGCCGAACTGGGGAATGTCACGCTCGAGATAGGTTCGGATGAAGTTCTGTCGCCATCGGAAGCTTCTGCGGTCGTCGGCGGCCAAAAAGCTATCGGGGAATCCACCTCGCACCCAAAGGGACGCCCAGTCGCTCGCCCCCACCTCCGACACATCCAGCGGACCGAGTTCGAGGTAGGCGATGCGTCCGGCCAGGCTCTCGCCCGACTGCCGCAGCAGGTCCATGGAGGCGGACCCCAGCAGAAGGAACCGCCCCACTCCTCGCCCGCTGCGCCTTCCCTGATCTATGAGGCCGCGAAGTGCTTGGAACAGGCCTGGTGTCCTATGTACCTCGTCGAGGATGACCAACCTATGCCGATGGTCGGCCAGATATAGCTCGGGTTCGGACAACTTGGCGAGATTCGACGGCGATTCCAAGTCGAGATAGACCGAGTCCAGCGCCTCGGCGATCTGCCAGGCCAACGTCGTCTTTCCCACCTGCCGAGGCCCGATCAAGGCAACAGCAGGATATTCCGAGAGCAGTTCGTGCAACTGTGGATGCAATCGGCGCGGAATCATCCTTGCAATTATGGCATAAGACGCCGGAAATGCAAGGATGTAGGGAGGCTAGTGGTGTGCCGCACCGAGCCAGCCGACCTCTTTAACCTGCCGAGACTCGCCCGGTATTACTAGGCAGCTTCAGCCACCGCCCCAGAGGTCGCCCGGTTGGCTATCCATTGTGCCAGCTTCTTTATTTCAGCCTCGACCTCGATTGGTGGGCCGGACATGTCCAACCCCCAGGCGTGAAGTGTCTTTTGGGCGTGACGGACGATGATCGAATCATGCCCTGACCCCGGTTGATCTGAGTCCCGGCAGTAGATCAAAGCGCCTTCGGGGAGGTTCAAGATTGTGGTGTAGGCGAGAAGCTGGTAGTGGTCGGAGGTGGGAAGATCCCGCTGGCGCTCCGCCAGTTTGTATTTGACATCGGAGACAAACCGCGGTTTTCCGCCCCGACTGAACACTAGATCGGGATAAACGACCAAGCTGCGAGCATGATCCAACGCAGTCGCAGGCTGCGGTTTCACATCCAAAGCGCCCCGGAGAGCCCGTTGGAGTCGGTCTGTGATGTACCGCTCGAAGAGGAAATTCATATCAACCATGAACGACAGCGCCTGCGTATCCCCCGGGTCGTCCTGAAGCGTCAGGTTCTCCAACAACAGTCTGGCCAGACGAAGAGAGGGTTCGTAGTGAGTGTTGAGCCGGTTAAAGCCGATGCGATCCAACAGCTCAGGTCGCACGGCCAGATTGCTCACTTCCTCGAGAGTGAGCAATATCCGGTGTAGCCGGCGACGGTCTTCGGGCAGCACTCCGGGAACTCGAAGGGCTCTCAGCACGGCCGTCTTCAGATAGCGGTTCTCGGCCACATCAGCGGTGTACTCATCAAACCGGCAGTCAACCGGATACACTATCCCGGATCGAGCCATCTGTGCCGGGATATCGATTCGTCCTCGTATGGTCTGAACCCGAGCGCGTTCTTCTCGATAGGACCGGTAAACCCCCCTTCGGAGGGTGAGATCAACCGCCCGGGTAAAGAAAGAAATCACCGCCGGGAGCAGATCTCGGTCCAGGGCAAACTGGGCGGCGGCCTTCCCCCAGTCGGTTTCTCTCAACCCCACTCCCAGCAAGAGAAAGAGGTTCTCAAGTCTGATTTTCGGTTCGATGTAGATCCGCAAATCCTCGATTACCAGAGTTCCGACATGATGCCCGGCGGTGACCTTCCACCATCCCGGCTCAGGGGCAGGCGCCACGGCAACGTAACCGGTGTCGTTGAGTCCCATAGCCTGAGATCGAGACAGCCGGATAGGAGGACCAGTCTGGTATTCAGCTAGCCTCAGCGGGTTTTCCATCACTCCTCCCTGCACCCTGGCTCTCTTCTCCTTGGGGTTGATCACTCTCCCTGGACCGATGTCGCATGAGGACGTTTTCCAAACGAAAGCGTTGGATTCGATCAGGGTCGTCGAAAAACTGCTCCTCCATGAACGGCTCTATCGTGTATCGCCACACCATTCTAAGTTTTCCGGTCTCGAGGTTGCTGATCCCCGGTTTCATGAAATGACTGGGTCCCAGCTGCAGATGCGGGCCGCCCAACTCCTCGGATAGCTCCTGATTAACCTTTGCCACCAACTCCCCCACCCAGGCATGCTCTCCTTTTTCTTCTAGCCAGCGCTCCAGCAGACCCTTCATCAAACCTTGATGAGGAAAGAATGGCACAAAGTGAAATCGCCGCCGCAACGCGGCATCCACCAGAGCGATCGAACGGTCAGCGGTGTTCATGGTGCCGATTAACCACAGATTGGAAGGCAATCCGAATGGCTCCGACGGCCGATAGAGGGGCAACACCGTCTCCTCCCGGTATTCCAGCAAAAACAGCAACTCCCCCAGCACCTTGGGAAGATTGGCCCGGTTGATCTCGTCGATGATCAAAATGTGCCGCTGGTCTGGGTTTTCAGTTGCGCGTTGGGCGATGTTACGTAAAGGGCCGGAGGTCAGCTGGTAGACCATTGTCCCATCAGCTCCGGTTCCAGGCCGATACCCCTCGAAGAAGTCCTCGTAAGACATGGACGGATGGAACTGCACGAAAGCCCGCTGAGAGTCCTCAGGCGCCAAACACTCTGCCAAATGTTTGGCCAGAAATGTCTTGCCGGTCCCCGGCGGGCCGTACAAAATAACCTGGCTCTTGTCATCCAAGAGCTCGATGACCATCCATAGATCCTCGGGATCAACCAAGAGCTCCTCTGCCAGTCCGGCTATAGCCTCAGGTGAGGGGGGAGGAGGACCATCCGGTGTTTGTAGAGGAGGAGGGTCCTCCCCTCCATTAGATAGACCCGCTCCCTGTGATTCGAACTCTCTGTATCGATCGCTCAAATCCTTTACTTGGGAACGGAGATCCTTAGTCGCAGATAAAACCGCCTCGCGGAGATCAACAGGCAAGTCTTTCTTCCCCCAATGTCGTCCGTATTTGATCTGATCGGGTCTCCATCCGAACTGATGCGGAGTCTTCCGAACGGACCGATGTGAAGTGATCAATTCATAGCCTTCTATTGTCCAAGACTCCATAGTCTTTTCAGCCTCGAATATCCATCCCGCCCCACCCAAACCGCTATCGGCTCCCACATACAGACCCCTCTCGTTCACTCCTACCAGAATCCCGGGCCCCAGTGGTTGCTCCTGAGAGCAGAATATCACATAACCATCGCCTCTAGGTCGATCTTTCGACCAGTTAAGGGGTGGAACCTTGGTTTGCCACTTTCCTTCAAGAATCTCCTCCACTTCGGGTCTAAGAACATCGCCCCAATAACGGACCGTCTTCAGCAACACTTCGGCGTTGGCTTCGATTTGGCTGGACTTACTTGCGTCCCAATCCCTCCCGAACTGACACCTGTCCATCAATACGGCGTCTACCAGTAACAGCTTTCTGCTTTTCCACCAAGAAGCCACCCTCTCAAACTGTCGGTAATCTCGGTCAAGTTCTCCCACTAGGTCCATGTAGGTGGGATAAAGGTGCAAGGGATTGGCGGGAAGTTGTTGACCTGTCAGGTATTCAGCAAATTGCGCGGCACTTGCCCACAGCACTGGCCAGGGAGAATCCTTCGCCAGCGACCAGAAAAATGAGAGGCAAAATGGCACCCTTCTCGGCGCAGGATGGCCCTTTTTCTTCACAGTTTCTACATACTTCAGGAGCTGTCCTATTTTCGAAAGGGCCTCCTCTTCAGTGGACGGAACCTCTAGCACTTCGGAAAGAAGCCGGGCCGTCTCTGCTGGCTCGGTGGAATAGTTGACTACTTGATTCATAAACATCTGGCCGAAATTGTTGAAAGGTCTCGCCTTATGCTGCAACCAAGACCGGAGAGACTCTATAAAGGCTTCGATATCATTGCTTTTCTGGAGAGCGTCTATTATTTCCAGACCCTCTTCGGCCGCGGCGTTCAATTCTCGCTGTATTTCTTTCTGCTCCACCACTTCTGCCACATTCTGCTCATATCGGCGGCGGTGCGCCTCGTACCAGCGGCGGCGGAAGTCCAGTTCGAGTTCGGAGTTACTATCAGCCATCAGTGATCAAAGATAGTGCGAGGGGTGTGACAGAGGCCGGATCCTGGGATTCGGAGCGTTCTGATCTGGCGATCGCGTTGGCTTCCGCTCAAGCCGGCGCCGAGGTGGTGCGGGCGACTGGCCACCGATCCGTGGGGCTTTCTTTCAAGGCTGACGCTGATCCGGTTACCCAGGCCGATCTTCTGTCGGAACAGGCCATCATCGACTCGCTCTCCCGACTTTGCCCCGGGGATGCGATAGTGACCGAGGAGAAAATGGTCGATGATCCTTCTGACCAGGGCCGGGTGTGGCTGATCGATCCTCTGGACGGAACCACCAATTACGTTCACGGTTTCCCCTGGATGGCGGTGTCGGTGGCCCTGTGGATCGATAACGTCCCAACGGTGGGGGTGGTGGTGAACATCACCACCGGAGACCGATACACCGTCGTCGCCGGGGAGGGGGCTTGGCGCAACGGGTCGAGGCTGGAGGTAAGCGGCACCGACGACTTGGGCAGTGCCCTGGTGGTCACCGGCTTCCCGTATAACCGGGCGGAACGCACCGCTGTCTGCGACACCCGCTTTCGAAGGGTGTTGGAAACGGCCCAGGGTATCCGGCGTTTGGGAGCGGCGTCCTTGGATCTGTGCATGGTGGCCTCCGGGAGACTGGACGGCTATTGGGAGGAGGATCTCTCTCCGTGGGACATGGGAGCGGGTGTGCTGATGGTTCTGGAAGCAGGTGGCAAAGTAACCGATCAGGCTGGTGATCCGGTTGGAACCGGGACTCCCTTCGTGGTGGCCAGCAATGGCCTGATCCATAACCATTTTCTCCAAACGCTGGCAGGAGACTCCTAATGCTTCATCGTCGCCTTCGGAAACTGGAACAAAGCGGAGGCAAAATCCGGGTGGGGATGGTGGGCGCCGGGCAGATGGGAGAGGGCCTGGCGGTGGTGCTGGAGCAGATGGCCGGCATGGAACCGAGCGTGGTGGTGGACACCGCTCCCCAACGGGCGATCCGGGCTTTCGCATCGGCGGGTGTCCCCGCAGCGACGGTGGTGGAGACCGATGACCCCGACCGGGCGGTCTCCGCTCTCTCCGACGGGCGGCGGGTGGCCACCTCGAACATCTCGCTGGCATGGTGCGAGCCGATCGATATCTCGGTGGAGGCCACCGGCGTGCCGGAAGTGGGCGCCCGGGTGGCCCGGGGGGCCATCGCCGCAGGAAAACATGTTCTGCAGATGAATGTGGAGACCGACGCCACCGTGGGGTATGTCCTGCGTCGGATGGCAGAGGAAGCGGGGGTGGTCTACACCCTGTCGGGCGGCGACGAGCCGGGAGCGATCATGGAAATCTATGACTTCGTCGCTTCCCTGGGCTTTCCGGTGGTGAGCGCCGGAAAGGGCAAGAACAATCGACTGGATCGAACCGCCACCCCCGAGACAGTGGCCGAAACCGCCCGCAAGCGCCGCATGAACCCCAAGATGCTGGCATCTTTCGTGGACGGCACCAAGACCATGGTGGAGATGACTTCCCTGGCCAACGGAATCGGGTTCACCCCGGACGTGCGGGGTATGCACGGCCCCTCGGTCACAGTCGACACCATCGCCTCCACCTATGTCCCCTCCTCCCAAGGCGGCGTGCTGTCGGGGCCGGGCCGGGTGGACTACGGACGAGGAATAGCTCCCGGGGTCTTCGTGGTGTTCACCACCGATCACCCCAAACTGGTCCGCGACCTGGGCTACCTGTCCATGGGACCCGGACCCTGCTATGCGCTCTACCGTCCCTACCATCTGGCCAACCTCGAGACCCCGATCTCCATCGCCCGGGCGGTTCTGTCCGAAGAGACCACCCTGGCCACCGATCATCCTCCCACCGCCGAAACCGTGGCTTTCGCCAAACGAAACCTGACCGTAGGGGAGACGATTGACGACCTGGGCGGGTACCGTGTATATGGCATGATCGAAAAGGCCGAGCCAGCGGCCAGAGAACGATTCCTACCTATTGGGTTGGCGCCCGCCGCGGTGGTGACTTCGCCGGTGAAAGCCGGGGAGCCCCTCACTTTCCGTGACGTGAGCCTGGACGAATCTTCACATATAGTGTCGTTGCGGCGCCGGCAGGATTCACTTATCGGAGACCAAATATGATTGAACGAACCGGCATCGGGGCTTCGCCCGGAATCGCCATTGGGCCTGTCTACCTGCATTCATCCACCCTCCCCGATGTCACCTCCCGCCGGGTGGACGACCCGACCGCCGAGATCGAGAAACTGACCGTCGGCGAAGCAACCGTCCGGGAAAGGCTGATCGGGCTTCAAGAACTCCACGGTGAGGAGTCCGAAGAGGCCGAGGTGATCGGAGCACATCTTCTCCTGCTGGAAGACCCTGAATTCACCGGCGAAATCCGAACGCTCATCGAAGATGACTCCCTGTGCGCCGAAGCGGCCACATTGCAGGTGACCGAGGAGTCCGCCGCCATGCTGGAGTCCTTGGATGACGAATACCTGGCAGCCCGCGCCGCCGATGTCCGCGACGTGGGCACCCAGCTTCTGAAGTCGATTCTGGGACTTCCCCTCGAAACCTGGGACCACCTGACCACGCCCTCGGTGTTGGTGGCATCCGACTTTTTCCCTTCCGAGACGGCCACCATTCCACCTGGCATGGCCCTTGGATTGTGCACCGAGGAAGGAAGCGCCACTTCCCACATCGCCGTCTTCGCCCGCGGCATGGCACTGCCGGCGGTGGTGGGGGTCAATCTGCCCTCCCTCGAGCCCGGCGACCTGATGGCCTTTGACGGCGACACCGGGCAGGTTTATATCGATCCCTCCCCGGAGGTTGTCGATCGACTGCGCGGTCAACAAGAGGAACTGCGACGCGCCCGCGAGGGCGCGGCCGAGCAGGCTCACAAACCGGCGGTCACCCGCGACGGGACGCGAATCGAGGTGGCCGCCAACATCGGATCCGACGAGGACGCTCCCCGGGCGGTGGAGTTGGGCGCCGAAGGGGTGGGATTGTTCCGCACCGAGTTCCTGTTCCTGGACAGGACCCGTCCTATCTCCGAAGAGGAACAATACGAGGCCTACCGGGCGGTGCTATCAACCTTCGGAGACCATCTGGTGGTGGTGCGTACCCTGGATGTGGGGGGAGACAAGCAGGTTCCCGGCATCGAGATCGGAGAGGAACTCAATCCCTTCCTGGGTCTGCGAGGGATCCGGCTCACCCTGGCCCGCCCCGAGATGATGCATGCCCAGTTGCGAGCCCTGCTCCGCGCCGGAAGCGCCGGTCGGCTGGGAATCATGGCCCCCATGGTGGCGGGAAGGGCCGAACTGTTGGCGTTTCGGGCAGCACTGACCGAAGCCGAACGGTCTCTGACAGCCGACGGACTGGACTACTCCACCGATTATCAAGTGGGAATCATGATCGAAGTCCCCTCGGCAGCGCTTATCGCCGACCGGCTGGCGCCCGACATCGATTTCTTTTCGATCGGGACCAATGACCTCACCCAGTACACCCTGGCGGTGGACCGCACCAACCGGGAGGTGGCTGATCTCGCCGACCCCTTCGATCCGGCCGTTCTCCGTCTCATCGCCGAGACCACTTCGGCGGCCGAGCAACACCAGCGCTGGGTCGGAGTGTGCGGGGCGATGGCCGGCGATCCCCAGGCGGTTCCCGTGCTGATCGGGTTGGGGGTAAATGAGCTATCGGTAGCCATTCCCTCGGTGCCCATCATCAAGGCGCGCGTTCGCTCGTTGGATATGGAAAGTTGCCGGAAAGTAGCCGCCCAATGCTTGGTGGCCACCGACGCGGCGGAGGTGCGAGAGATCCTGAGTGGAATCTGGACGACCTCTCGTCGGGCTCGTTTGGAGGCAGTGGTCCGGGGGCGGGTACAGGGCGTAGGATTCCGATGGGCGGTGGTCACCCGGGCAAGGCGTCTGCGAATCGCCGGAAGAGTA
Organism: Acidimicrobiia bacterium; assembly: GCA_963665765.1. Lineage (GTDB taxonomy): Bacteria > Actinomycetota > Acidimicrobiia > Spongiisociales > ZC4RG35 > Bin76. The sequence continues at coordinate 2,683,705 of OY762464.1, read as the reverse complement.
TCCAATCAGGAGGACGGGACCGTTCTGGTGCTGGCCGAAGGCCGCCGCGGTCGTTTGGAAGAACTATCCGATTGGCTCTCTCGAGGGCCGCGCCACGCCGTCGTCACCAGAGTCGAACTGCAATGGTCGACCCACCAGGATCGATTTCAGGACTTCGCCATAGATCACATGTGAGCCCGGTGAGATGCCGACCCCGGTGGTGGTTTTCCCAACCATGGCCGGGGAAAATCAACCCGGTGGGACAGGGAGTTTCAGGCGTTTGGACATGGGAGGGGTGGCGGTCCTGTTCAGCAGCAGGTTGGCCACCGCCACGGTCACAGCGCGCCGCGGCAGACCTCTGCGCTTGCGTCTGGTCATGCGCTTCTGGCCTGAGGTAGCCACTTGACTATCTCTCTGATCTCTGTGAGCAGAAAGTCATGCCGTTCCGACCATTTGCGGTCTGCCTCGGCAAACCCCTCTTCTACGATCTTGGCCACATCATCTCTGAGGTCTGCCATGGCGGTGTTCAGATCTGCTCTGAGATCTGCTCTCAGGTCTGCTCTGAGATCTGCTCTCAGGTCTGCCGTGGCGGTGTTCAGGTCTGCTCTGAGGTCTACCGTGGCGGTGTTCAGGTCTGCTCTGAGGTCTGCCGTGGCGGTGTTCAGATCTGCTCTGAGATCGGCCGTGGCGGTGTTCAGATCTGCTCTGAGAGCGTTCAGGTCTGCTCTGGTGGTGGGCATAGCATCATCTGCGCTCAAGGTGCTTGTCCTTTTCTCTGGTGTGCCTGTAATAATACACCAGGGTGGGGGTGACTCAACCCGGTGTTACAGGGAGTTTCAGGCGTTTGGACATGGGAGGGGTGGCGGTCCTGTTCAGCAGCAGGTTGGCCACCGCCACGGTCAGAGCGCCTGCCACCAGCAGATCGAGCCGAGCGACCGCGATGTCGGTGAACCAACCCAGCCATATGAGGCCCACCACGGGCGACGCGTAGATGAAAGCATTGATACCCAGGTCGGGGGTTATCAGCACGGCCTTGCGGGATAGCACCGCCCCGGGAACGAAACTGAATCCGACCGCCACCGTCCAAACGGCGGACACCGGTGTGATTCGCCCCCCACCGGCCAGCCCGATCAGCACGTTGGGGATGACGGAGATCAGCGCCGAAACGGAATACCCGAATAACAGACACGCCATCTCCAAACTGCGCCGGTTGATGCGGGCGCCGGTTTTCCGGGTTATTTCATTGGCGAGACCATCACAGAACGGATAGCCCGCCACCACGGTGCAGACCAGGAGAACCGCGGATATGACCGCCAGGATCATCCCCAGAACCCTGGCAGACAGTGTCGCCCCGACGTCTTGAAAACCCACGGTTCCCACCACCACCGCCGCCATTCCCAGAAACGCCAGGCCCAAACCGGTCCACGAAACGGTGGTGACTTTCCGGTATCTTCTGTGGTTGGTTCGGTCCCATCTGGAGAGCACCAGCACAAAGAAAACGGGCCAGGTATAGTGCAACACCGCCACAGTGGCGGTCTCCACATATTGCGTGGCCCACGGGAAAAACGCGAACGCGAACCGCCCGACCACCATCAAAAACAGCATTCCCAACAGATCCCATCGGCGAACACCGTCGGTTTTCAAACCGGCGACCCGTCGGAGAAGCACCCTTCGGATAACGGGATCAGCAAAAATCGGCCGGTAAAACAGCAACAAGACACCCACCAGGCCCAATGACATTCCCATCCACACCCCGGCGTTGTACAAGAAGGGGTGATTGTCTCCCAGGGTCAACTCCACAAACAGGGCATTGGTGGAAAAGAACATCACCGCCCCCGACATCATCACCAATGCCCGGCGATGATCACTCTTCACCGGCGAATACGGTCTTCTAAAGATTCCGCCCCACAGAGACACACCGCGCCTTCGTCCTGCCGGCGGGTCGGCCGGGCGCCGAGGAGCATGGAACGGCTACCCGGAGGAATCGGCACCCCGGCGTAAACCGGACCTCAGCCCTCCACCGACAGCAGAGCGGTGAAATCGGAAATAACCTGATCGGCGTCGTCGCCGTCCACTTCAATGGAAATGGTGGTTCCCATAGTGGCGCCCAGCTTGAGGATGCCCAGCATGCTTTTGGCGTTGACTTTCTTGTCGTTGGCGGTTACGGTGATAGTCGAAGAAGACGCCTTGGCGCGCTTGACAAACTCGGCGGCGGGGCGGGCATGTAGCCCGGCCGGGTTGGTGATCGTGATCTCTACCTGCATCGTCGTCTCCCGTATGGCGAATCACCCAAAGCTTACCGACACCGATCCCAGCCGGTCGAAGGACGCCCACACGGTATCTCCGGGCGCCACCGGGAAGGCGGCGTGCAGTGCGCCGGTCAAAACGAAGGTCCCCGCCTCCAGCACTTCCCCATAGTTCGCCAATTCGTTGGCCAGCCAGGCCACCGCGATGAAAGGACTGCCCATGCAGGCGGCTCCGGCGCCGGTCCCGGCCAGGTCACCGTTGTGATAGATCGCCATCCCGCACCATCGCAGGTCGAAATCCACCGGCACCACCCGCTCACCCAGCACGGCGGCTCGGGACGAGCCCAAATCAGCCACCGTGTCCACCAGCTTGATCCTCCAGTCAGCCACCCGCGAATCGACCACCTCGATGGACGCCACCGCCCCCTCCACCGCTCGGGCGGCGGCCAGCGCGGTGACTCCCGGACCCCGCAGGGTCTTTTCCATCATCAAGGTGATCTCCGCTTCGGCTTTGGGAGCGATCGCCGAACCGATCCCCACCCTTTCACCCGAATTGTGCGACATGGTGGAGAGCACCGGGGCGTAGTCGGGGGTGTTCACCCCCAATAGCTCCTGCATGGGTCGAGAAGTCAAACCCAGCTTGTAGCCGATCACCTCCCCGCCCAGCCAGGAGCGCAGTCGGTCGGCGAACATCTTCTGGATCAGATGGGCCTCTCTCACCCCCAGGCCGGGATCGGTTTCGCTCAGAGGTTCGATGGGGGTCCCGGTGCGATAGGAATCGAAGAGAATCTCCGCCCATCTTCGCAGTTCTGTGTTCTCTTTCACCTTTCGCAACGATACCGCCCGGCCCGTTGCCCCCCGGGCGTGTAACGACCGGTGACGACTCGGTAGCCTTGCTCTTATGACCCGTCTGCTCTTGGTCCGCCATGCCCCGGTTTCCACCACCGGCAAGGTGCTCTATGGACGGATGAAAGGACAGCACCTCACCGAGCCGGCCAGGACCGCCACCCGCCAACTCGCCCGGCGATTATCCCGGGTCGACCCCCCGGCGGTTTACTGCTCTCCCTTGGAACGCACCCGAGAAACCGCTGAATTGCTGGCGGCGCCTCACGGGCTTTCCCCCGTGACGGAGCAAGACCTGATTGAAGTTGACTACGGGGAGTGGACCGGAAAAGAACTGGCCGAGCTTTACCAACTGCCGGAGTGGAAAACGGTGGTGCACCAGCCGTCTCGGATGCGTTTTCCCGGCGGAGAATCCCCGGCCGAGTCCCAACTGCGGGCCGCCGCCGCCTGCGAGAAGATGGCCGGCCGTCATCCCGACAGCACGTTGATCATGGTCACCCATGCCGATGTCATCCGGCTGGCGCTGGGCTTCTATCTGGGGCAGCCACTCGATCTGTGGTCGAGACTCACCGTTGCCCCCACCTCTGTCTCGGTGTTGGATATCTCCAAGAATGGCGCCGTTACCGTGGTGGCTATCAATACCAACGGAGATCCGGACACATGGCAGTGAACAACTTGGGGCCCGCCGAGCGATTCGTGGTGGGCGCCATCGGGCCGCCGGGCAAACGGCGCTTTTACTTCCAGGTGGTGGCCAACGGCGAACGCCGCTCGATGCTGGCCGAAAAGCAACAGGTGGAGGCACTCGCTTCCCAGGGGTGGCGCAGTTTGCAACGGTCGGGGGTGATGGTGGACAGCGGCGCGGTGGAAGCCCTGCTCGCCACCGACCTCCAGATAGATGACCCGGCCGGCGAGGAGGAGTTCCGGGTGGGAACCATCAACGTCGGGATCCGGCCGTCGGGCCTGATGAACCTCTCTTTCGAATCGGATCGTGATGATCAGGGTCTGATGTTCATGGTGTCTCCCGAACAGTTCCGAGCCATGGTGGTGATCGCCCGGAAGCTGGTCCGAGCCGGGCGGCCGATCTGCCCCTGGTGTCGACTCCCCAAAAACCCCGATGGACACGAGTGTCCCGCCCGCAACTGAGCATCTGACCCACGGGCTGGTAATCGCCGAACTGGTGGGCAGGTTCTCCTCCGCCTCCAACGCCACATTCCTGGGAAAGGACCCGGACGACCAACACTGGGTGTACAAACCGGAGGTCGGCGTCCGCCCCCTCCGGGATTTTCCGTCCGCATCTCTGGCCAACCGAGAGATCCTGGCGTATGAGGTGAGCGCCTGCATGGAATTGGGCCTGGTTCCAAAAACAGTGAGGGCCTTCGGCCCCCTGGGAGCCGGCGCCGCGCAACGCTATCTTCAACCCGACCCCGATTTCGACCAGCGTGTCTGGTTCCGAGACGGAACCGATCCCCGACTATGGCCGGTGGCGGTGTTCGATCTGATCACCAACAACGCCGATCGAAAACTCGGCCACCTGTTGGTGGAGTCGCCCGGCGAACAGATTTTCGCCATCGATCACGGTCTCACTTTTCATCACCACGACAAGCTCCGCACCGTCTTGTGGGGCTTCGCCGGAGAGCGGATTCCCGACCATTGCCTGCAGGCAGTGGACCGCCTGCGGGAGGCGCTGAGCAACGGCATGGGGAGACGGGCGGGCGAACTGCTCGACCCCCCGGAGGCGGAGGCGCTTTTGTGCCGCACCCGACGTGTGCTGGACGACCCCACCCATCCTCATCCTCCCGCCGACCGGCCGGCCCTCCCCTGGCCCCTCTGGTAGAACCCACCGCACCAGGGCCGGTGTTCGTCGCCCCGGCTATTGGAGTGCGACCAGTATCGAGAGAATCCCCCGGTTCAACTCTTCGGTCAGGTCGGGATCGGTGAGCGCCGCCTGCAGAGAGGCGACCTGCCGGCCCAATTCGGCTGACACCGCCGCCGCGTCCTCGGTGCGGGTGGCCCGGGCTATCTCGGCCGTCTCGGACAGGCGATAGGCCAGGACATCCACGAAGGTGGCGATGACATCCACCCTCCACAGCAGATCATCGGAACGGACAACGGTTAATTTGAAGGTGCGCCCCTCCGGGGAGGTGGAGGAGGCCAGCCCAAAGTCCACAAAGGACTTTTCGCCTGCTTCATAGGCGCGCCGGGATACCACCCGGAGATCTTCTATGGAACCGGCCAGATACTCCTCGACGACCTGGGTGAACCCGGCCCAGAAGTTGGCGCCCACCCCGCTTTCTCCCAGCCGCAGATAGTCGGAGACGGTCTCGATGTCGGCGCCCTCGGCCAAAGCCACCAGCGCCATCTGACCCTCCACCGTGATTCCGGCCGCCTCATCCCAGCCATCGGCGGCCAGAATCTCCAAGAGAACCGAGACGGTTTCGGCCGGATCGAGGTACCCGGTGGGAGTCGGGGGCCCCGAGCCGGTGGTGGTGGGCGGATCGCCAACCCCGTCGTCCCCGCAACCGGCCGGCGCCAATCCCCCCAGGACGACCGCGGCCAGGACAATGATCACCGCTCGGACAGGACCATTCCCGGACCGGCGGCGCATCAAGCCGGCCTGCCCGTGCGAAGGAACCGGCGCAGGGTATCCATCGACCCCCGTTCGGATCGGCGCACCACCACCAACAGATACCAAAACCCGACTCCTTCGGCGATCCATCGCCACGGATCTGCCTGAGCCCGCGCCCAGGCGCCCGCCCAGAACGGGAGGTCCTGGGAAGGAAAGGACCACCCCCAAAAAGGCCACCAGAAAACCCGCGCTTGCAACCAAATCCCGTCCGCCAGCAGATGGATCAACCAACCCACCATCATCACCATCGCGTTCCGGCGGGCGCGACTGTGGCGCCGGGTGATCAGCAGCGCCATGATTCCTGCGGCCATGGTCACGATCAATGTGTGCCCGAAGATCTCTCCCGAGGAGTAAACCTCGGCCCAGATCAGGGTCCCCACCGGCATATCAACCAGGTCGGGGCCCAACGCCCCGACCAACAGCCACCTTAAATCAGCCTCCGGGTCGCGGAACACCCAACGAAAGCCGAACAGGGCCGTGGCGAAATGCCACAGGATCACAGGTCAAGCGCCTGATTGGCCAACCGGTCGGCATGCCGGTTGCTTTCTCGGCGGACGTGCTCCATCCGCACCTCCGGAAAACCCTCCAAAAGCATCCGCGCCTTGCGGTGCAGGGGTTTCAATCCCACCGCCCTCACCCGGTATTCGCCCAACAGCTGTCGCACCAGCAATTGCGAATCGCAGCGGAGCACCAAACTGGGCGGGCGGTGCTGAGCCGCCATTTGCAGTCCTTCGATCACCGCTCGATACTCGGCCACGTTGTTGGTGGTCCGACCGATGGCGCGGCTCAACTCGGCAACCACCTGTGGCCGGGAGGGTGATCCCCGGTACAGCACCGCCCCGACCGCCGCCGGGCCGGGATTGCCGCGGGCGGCCCCATCCGTGTAGAGCAGGTAAAGGTCGTCCGGCAAGGGTCAGAACACCAAGATTCTCCGGCAGTGGATGCACCGGGCCGGATCGCTCTCGGCAGCCTCCCGGCGCTCTGATTCCGAAAGGGCCAAGTGGCAACCGCCGCAGATGCTTCCCTCCAGCCGACCGGCCGCCACTCCTCCCTTATCCTTTCGCAGGTTCTCGTACATTGTCATGACCTCCGCAGGCACCGGGCGAATCAGCACGGCCCGTTCTGCTTGCAGTCTCGCCAACTCGGCGTCCATCACTTCCCAGGCTTGGCGGACCACCCCACCCACATCGCTCTCCCCTCGGCGAATCTCGGCCAGACGGGTTGACAGTTCCTCCATCCGGGAGTCTGTCTCCTCCCGGCGTTCCATCAGATCCAGGGCATCAGACTCCTGCTGCTCGATCCGCATTCGCAGAGATTCCACCTCCAACCGGCGATTCTCGGTCTCCTTGGAGCTCATGCCCCCTCCGAACAACTTCTTTTCGGAGACCTCCAATCGCTGCTCCATGATTTGCAACTCCCCGTTGGCCCGGTCGAACTCCAGATCCATCGTTCTGAGCTCATCCGATGTTTCCCCATGCTCGGATTCGACCGTTTTTTTCTGCTCCACCAACCCCCGCAACTCTTGCAACTCCGGCAGGGTGGCTTTCTGTCGTTGCACCCGATCAATCTCCAGATCGACGGCCTGCAAACCGACCAGGTCATACAGAAGGCTCATCTCCATGATCCTCTGATCCTGATCCTGGGGCCGGGACTCAGCCCGGTCAGGTCCAGGGTGTGCGGTATCACCTCGCTCACCACTTTCCACAGCCTCTTCATGCCCGGCGCCTCGGTGGCGGCGTGTCCCGGATCGATCACTCCCATCCCCAAGTGGCGGGCCTGCGCCATCTGATGATGGGAGACGTCCCCGGTGACCACCAGCCTGGCGCCGGCGGCCGCCGCCGACGTCAACCAGGCGCCTCCCGAACCAGGCGCCACGGCCACTTGGGCCCCATACTCGGAATACACGTCCATACCCCCACATCGTACGGCCTCCAACCCCAGCGTCCCCGCCACGTGGCGGGCGGACCGCTCCGGTGAGAGCTTCATGTCCAAGAAACCCACCCTCCCCACCCTGGGAAGGTTGGCCGACACGGGATATATATCGAAGGCCGGTTCCTCGTAAGGATGGGCTCTCGCCAGGGCTGCCACCAACTTGTCCCGAGCGGACACGGGAGCAACCATCTCCAACCGCACCTCGGGCACCCGATTGTCCTCTCCCGCCTCGCCCACCACCGGAGCGGCGCCGGCCGCCGCCACAAACGCCCCTACACCTTCACTGCGATAGCTGCACCCCCGATAATTCCCAATCCGCCCGGCGCCCGCCGAAGCCAGGGCCTCGGCCACCTCCTCGGCGTGTGACGCAGGGACAAAGGTGACCACTTTGATTTGGGGTGCTGTCTCCATCGGGCCAAACCCGGTGGTTTCCCGAAGCCCCAAACGGTCGGCCAGCGCATCGGCGGCGCCGCCCGGGCAGGCGTCGAAAGCAGTGTGGGCCACAGCCAGAGCCGTTCCCATCCTGATCAGGCGAAAAGCCAGTCCCTCCGGGCCGCCACCGGCCCGCAAAGTACGAACGGGTCGAAACAGCAGCGGATGATATGTGACCAGCAGATCAACCGGTTCCTCAGCCAAAGCCGCGGCCACCTCGAGGGTCACCTCATGACAAACCGCCGCCGTTCTCACCGGCTGTTGCGGATCACCCAGGGTCAAACCGCTCACATCCCAATCAGCCGCCTGATGCCAAGGTATGGAGGAGGAAAGTTCTTGAAGCGCCGCCGTTACCGTAAGTTCTGCCATTCCCTCAAAAGGCTACCTATCTCAAACCTGCCAATATGAGACCCGCCCAACAGCATGGAAACCATCAGGGACAATATCTTCCGGCCCGGGTGGGATCCCCCGACACGACCACCCATCCTCACCGTCTCATCCAACAGATCCGCCAAACCCCATCGGTGGATTGAGACTTAGCTACCGGCAAATGTATGCAAGGGTGAACTTCCGTACCGTGAGGCGGCACCTGTTGCTGGGTGCGCTGGCGATGGGGCTGGTGGCTGTAGTGGGTTTGCGAGCGTTGGCGCAGGAAACTCCCGAAGACGGGAGTGGGTTCGTGGACATCGTGGAAAACATCCACGAGGAGGACATTCGCTACATCGTCGAACGGGGGCTGACGGTGGGTTGTGACCTTACCGGGCCTCGTTACTGTCCTGATCAGGACGTGACCAGGGCCGAGATGGCCACTTTCCTGACCCGTGCTCTCCGCCTCGACACCAAAGTGCCATATCTGGGGGTGTATGCGGATGTTGCGGAAGGCGCCTGGTACACGCCTTTTGTGGAGGCAATGGGGGCATACGGGCTTACGGACACCCGGATTTCAGGAAGTTACCGACCGGACGACTACATGCTCCGCTCGGAGATGGCGATCTTCTTGGCAAAGGCGTTCCAACTCGCATCAACCGACGATGCTTCGGTCTCTTCATTCCGAGACATCCCGGCAGACGCCGGCTACTCGGGGGCGGCGGAGGCCATCCTGGAAGCGGGAATCACCCGGGGGTGCGGGGTGGATCCGCTTCGCTACTGCCCGGACGACACGGTGAAGAGGGATACCATGGCCGCCTTTCTGGCCAGGGCGCTCCGAGGAGCCGATCTGCGGCGGGTGCTGGACCTCGCGCCCGGCCGGGAGATCCTTCGGGCCGGCACGATCGGAACCCACACTTGGAATGTTTGGGTCTGCGAGAATGCCCCGGTGGGAGAGGACCTGGTGGACTATCTCAACCGTGACGTCACTTCCTACTTTCGCTGGCTGTCGGGGGGGAATTATCGGATACGGTTCCGATACGGCACCGACCCCTCTCCCGAGGTCACGGCGGTTTTGGATAACTGCACAAAGATAGAGCAACTGCATTCCCGACCTGCCGGCAACAACGTCTTCATTGGAGGGGATCTGTGGACCCTCGGACACGGTGTCGTCGGCGTGGGAGGCGGATGGTTCGACACTCAGAACCAACGCTTCTCTCGGAATGTCTGGATGGATAGACGGGCCGTGTACAACACTGTCGGGTATGCACACGAGATCGGCCACACCTTCGGGTGGCCCCACAACCATGCCGGCCCAGGCGCCACCGAAGCGTTGCGGACCAAGATGGACATCATGGCCACCGACGGACAACTCATAGGTACCAATGCCCACAACCTGTTTCAGTCGGGGTGGATAGAACCCGAGAAGGTGGAGATTCACTCGGAAGGCACCGCCATCTACACCCTGGTAACGCCTCACTCAGAGCAAGGTACCGAACTGCTGGTGCTGCCTCTGGGGTCTAACAGGCTCCTCAGTGTTGGAGCCCGGGTCTATAGAGGGTTCGATGAGGCCATTATCAAGGAAGGAGTCGAGTTATATGAGATACGGATGTGCGGATGGCAACCGGGTTGCAAAGAGGTGTTCCTGCCTCCCGGCACCGCTTCCATCCACCCGGTAGTCCTCGGCGTTGGAGATTCCTGGAGCGAGCGCATCCCCGCGATTAGCGATGGCAGGCACTTTCAGACCGACATGAGGGTGTCAGTCACCGATCGGGAGGGTCGTTCCTACACCGTTGAGGTAGAACAGACTCATGTCGCCGAAGACGGGTTTTCCGTCATCGACGTGGGCAACCCCGGAGTGTGTGGGATTCGGTTCAGCGGGAGTGTGTCTTGCTGGGGCTGGGGCGGCGCGGAAGACGTTCCGGAGGGAGACTTCACATCCGTCGGGCTCGGATACCTGGTCTGTGGCATAAGGGCCACCGACGCCGGCATGGAATGCTGGGGACTGTCCTATGACGGAATGCCACCTCCCAGCGGAGAGTTTTCCTCGGTCAGCGTCATGGGTCACCACGCCTGCGGCCTTCGAAAAAACGGCACAGTGGCTTGCCTGGGGCTGTACGAAGATTCGAAACCGGCTGTCCGGCCTCCGGATGGAACTTTCATCTCGGTCAGCGCCGGCCTCTCCCACGCCTGCGGTATCAGAGCCGACCGCAACGTCGAATGCTGGGGACGCCACAATGGGGCGCCGACCTGTCAACTCCAGCCGGGGAATTTGCTTCCGTCAGTTCGGGAGCGTTCTATGCATGCGGACTGAGGCCCGATCAAAGCGCGACCTGCTGGAACATGCGAAGCGGCCAGACTACCTGGCAACCGCCGCCGGACCAGTACAGGTTTGTTGCCGGCGGCTGGTACAACAACTGTGCCATCCGCACCAACGGTGGTGTGGTTTGCTGGGGCCACGACCGGTGGTTCGACTTCACTCCTCCCGATGGCGTCTTCACCGCGGTCAGCGTAGCATACGATCACGCTTGCGGCCTGAGGCTCAACCACACCGTGGAATGCTGGGGTAGCCAGATAGAAAGGTAAACACCCGGAAGAAAGTCAGAGCGATAGGTAAGTTGTACTCCGTGCCACGGCATTGAGGGGTTGGTATAGTGCCAGAGAAAGATAACAGGTCGGGAACCCATGTCTCTCTCTCCAAAACGTCACACCACGATTATTACGGCCTCCTTGCTGGTGGCCGGTCTTACGTTCGCTGCACCGGTCTCGGCTGTGGATGACCCTCCGCCCTCGCCAAGCTATCTGGCTTCATTCGATGCTTGCGAGGACATACCGCCCTCCGACTTCGATGACTTGCCAAGCAATCAATCTCAAGCGGACAACATCAACTGCATCGCCTATTTCGGGATTACCAAGGGGACTTCGGCCACCACCTACTCACCCGACGATCCGGTGAGCCGCGAGCAGATGGCGTTGTTCCTGATACGTCTGGCCGGCCGGGTCGGGATTGCCATTCCTTCTACCAGTGACTTTGAATTCTCGGACATCGGCCACCTGGGCTCCCGATCCAGGGCTGCCATCAACCAATTGGCGGGGTTGGATATCACCCGAGGCACCTCCCCGACAACCTACTCGCCCGCCGACCCGGTTACCCGTGGTCAGATGGCCCTGTTCATACAGCGGCTGATGGACAAGATGGAACCGGTGGGCAACGACGAGCAAGCATTTGGCTACACCCCGGCTGATGTGGTGGCAACCGCGGACAGGCAGGTGGCTGCGCCGTTCACCGATCTTGGGGAGTTGACGATCAATGCGATCGACGCCATCACCGGCTTGTACGAATTGGGTGTCGTCACCGGAGCCTCAAGGACGAAGTATGAGCCTGCGGCCGACATTACCCGTGCCACCATGGCCGATTTCATGGCTGCGGTGATGGACCATTCCAACCTGCGTCCGGCCGGTCTGAACATCAGGGAGGCCAGGACCACGGAGTTCGGGAGCACCGGAGTGGTCCTGATGATCTCCCTGAGAGACTCGGTTTTCGGTCCCGTGGGGGGCCGGGGGGTGGACGTGTTCAGAAGTGACGAGGAGAACGGGGGACTCGACGAGCAGGGGGCTTGCGTCCCCAGACTGGTGTCCGGAGACTGCATGTGGGGCGTGGACGACGGCGTAACCGATGGGCGGGGAAACATCTGGGTCACCAGTCGGGTTGAGGAGGGCGATACTGCGGTGTACTACGCCTGGGTCGGCTCCCGGGAGGGTGCGCTCTTCGATGCCGACGAGGTGGACGAGGCAACCGTTTCTATTACCCCCAAGCGGGCAGAGTCAGCGATGATGGTGACCTCCAATATCCGGGAGCATGCCGAAAGCAATAAGGTGCACCTTGGCCGCATGAGGTCGGTGGCGCTCACGGTGCAGTTGGTGGACTTCGAGGAGAAAGCTGTGCACCGTCCGGGGATCGGCATCCAGGTGAGCCTGGAGCAACTAGTCGGCGATACTCCGGTGATCAGGGACCGCGATGAACCCTTGCTGCTGACCACCGATAAGGAGGGTAAGGCGACGTTTCGGGTGGAAGGACTCGAGGACGACGAGGATGATGCCGATCAGAACAGGACCGACCGCTTCACTTTTAGATATGTGAGCGGGGATCTCACCGGTTTGCTGGTGCCTGATGCTCTTGTGAGTATCCAGTGGATCGAGGAATCTTCGCAGACTCATAAGGCAGTCGTAAAGGTGCCCGATTACGTGCGCATCAGCGCCCAGGAGGTGACGATCAGGGCTTCCGTCACCCTGTACGACCAGTACGGATACGGCCACCGCACCGGCTCAGGACAGCAGGTGGGAATAACCGTTGATGGCCAGGAACTCAATCCGTCGGTAAGTCCGTCAGGCACCGCGTCCGGTGGCGTCACGTTGGAAGATCAACGACACGGCTCTCCTGTGACGGTGAGCTTCACGGCGGACCCCGCCGGTGATGGTGTCGATCTCGATGCCGGAGTGGATGATCCTCCCGATGCCGTCGTTCAGGTGGTGACAGCAGCCACCTCTAAAGATGCCGATAAGGACATCAATGTCCACACCCTGTTCCTTCACCTCAACCGGTTCACCACGGAGGCGGGCGGGGGCGACTCCGACGCCAAGTTGCTTTTCTACTACAAGCGGGCAGACACCTTCTTTGCCGGTGACGACCATATCACCATCGAGCAGTTTGAAACGCTACTCACCCCGTTCAGTGACGAGGAGAACGAGGCGGTGATTGACATTGTGACCTATGACCGGGAAGGAACCAGCGTGTTCAAGGTCGTCAGAACGGCCGACGACAGCCGCCCGTAAACCTACCATCCGGGACCGGCAAGGTGTTGGTCTATCGCCAGCCCCACGGTTCGCACGCGATCCGATTTCAGGACCTGAAGTGTCAAAGGGTGCCAACCTGTTGGTGAATCCTATCCACGTCGCCACTGGTGGACGATCCGGCGGCCTGCTCGGCAACCGAGACCTGTCGCTGGAAGACCTGAAGGGCATCAAGGGCAACAGAACCATGTGGTGCCCACCGACATGAGCCTGAAGGAACTACCAAACGGTTGCCATCTGGTGCCGCCCCTTTGAATAACCCCTGCAACGCCGCCGACATCCACTGAGGCGACTGCCGCGTCACTGCTCAAACCGGTGATAGGACGCGCCAGATTAACTAACACGGCGATAACCGGAGGTAAGTCTCTCAGGTGTGTGTAGGAACAGCAGGGTTCGAATGGTTGATGGCTTTGGGTTAAACCGAGTGGGTGACTCGGGCACTGGAGCGTTTAGGCGCTTCTTGCGCAACCGGAAACAAGCCCGAATAAAAGAAGGAGGCTCCCCGAGGGGAGCCTCCTTCATGGTTAGTTGAGAAACGGGTTTAGGATGTGTCTTCGACGGAGAAGATGCTGGCCCCGTCGGTGCTGTAGAACACAACAGTGACGGTCTTCCCGTTCTCGGCGATCACTTCCTCGAACTTGTCCATGTCAACTCTGGCATCGTCGACGATGAACTCGTCACCCGAGTCATAGCTGTACAACACACCGACCACGTCAGTATCGGCGGATCCGGTATCAATGATGAACCGGTCGTTATCAGCATCAACAATGACTTGGCTACTAGTCGCGAGCTGGTTGCCGGACTTACCGTCGTCGTTCTTGTGAGCGTGCCTCACAGCCAACACAGCATCGGGAGCCGTCGGCGCCGTGCCGGTGACGGTTGGCTGATCTGCGATTGTGACGGCGATCTCGGAGCCGGCGTCGGCCTTCAGGTTGGCAGTGAACTTGGCGGCCCCGTTGCTTCTCACCCGGGCCCCGTTTTCACCACTGGTGTCCGTCCCGTCATCGCTGCCGTCGTCAGGGTTGTTGACCGTGATGGTGAGCCTCTCGCCAGAAGCGGCCGGGTTGCCGTACTGGTCGTAGTAGCTGACCGTCACCTGGATGCGCACCTTGTCATCGTCGATGATGACATAGCTACCGTCGGTCTTTGCCATGCCCGTGGCCGCCGCTGCGTCGGCGTTCCTCCACTGGACCTCGATGGTGCCGGTCTCATCGTTAGGAGCGTCGGCGGTGCCATCGCCGTCGACATCGCCGGTGAACGTCACGTCGTCATCCCTGATAACGGCCGTATCGTCGTCGGGATCTTCCGGTCCCATGATGGTGAAGGTGACCTTACCATCAGCATCGGTCTTCATCGCGTCAGGACCGGGAGCGTCGGTATCGTCGCCGCGGGTCCGAGTAATAGCGAGTGACACGCCTTCCTTCGCCACAGCATCAGCGTCAGCGATAACGGTAGCATCGGTACTGTCAGTGTCGATCAGTTGTGCGGTGATGACAACCGACCTGTCCTTGCCGACGTCCACCTGATTTGTGGTGGCGTTCTCGTTGATGTCCGCGGTAACCCTGATTCCCAAAGCATCAGCCTTGGCGGTAAGGGTCACGGAAGCTTCGCCGGACTGGCCCTTGACGAACTCGTTGTTCTCGTCGTCGCCCATCCAGGCATACCAAGTCTCGCTGTTCTCCATGTTGCCAGTGCCGCCATCGCCGTCATCGGTGTCGACATCGCTCGTCGCGAAGTCGTTACCGTCGTCGTTGGTGATCTCATCGTTGTCGCTCCAGTCGCAAACATCCTCAGTGAGACACTTGCCGGTGTCGTCGTCGATGCCACCGGAATCGGAAGCGGCGAAGACCTTGACCGACACATCGCCCAGGGGAGCGAAGCTGTCATCACGGACAGAAATCGCCCTCACAGCCGAAACAGCGCCGAAGTCGGTGGTCTTCGACACC
The DNA here is from genome assembly GCA_963665765.1 of Acidimicrobiia bacterium. Taxonomy (GTDB): domain Bacteria; phylum Actinomycetota; class Acidimicrobiia; order Spongiisociales; family ZC4RG35; genus Bin76. The sequence goes on along the minus strand of OY762464.1, from coordinate 2,668,484 downwards.
TGCATGGTCACACCGGCCGGACGTGCGTTGGAATGATCCAACACACCAGCCATGAACTCAGCCATAGCAGCCCGGGTGATCGAAGCCGACGGACTATAGGACGTATCGCTGATACCCGAAGCAACACCCAACTCCCACAACGCGGTGATCGCGTCATAGGCCTGCTTGGTGGTCGAACCCAGATCGCTGAACGGAGAATTGACTGCTATGTCGTCATCATCGTCCGCGGCGTCTACAACAATCACATCCTCGGGGATGTACGCGAACGCAGCTGCGTCGTCTGCCGCATTAGGATCTGCGAACGGATCCATTTTGTCCATCAACCTTGTGATGAACAACGCCATGTGATCACGTCTCACCGAATCACCGGGCGAGAAAGTGGTGGCCGAGGTGCCCTGGGTGATCTCCAGATCGGCCAACTGATTGATGGCGGTCTGCGAATCGTCGGACAAATCACCGATGTCGGTGAAACCCGCATCATCAGGATCGGAAGCCATGTCAATGCCCACCAGACCAGCCAAGCGGGTCAAAAACAGGGCCATCTGCTCACGGGTGACCGACATCAACGGCGAATAAGTAGTCGCCGAGGTGCCCCTCGTCACTCCATAGTAGGCGATACAGTCGATGTCACCAGCGTTGTCATGATTTGCGGGAACGTCCTCGAAATCAGACGCAGTAGCGCCCGCGCACGCATCGAACGTAGCCGTGTAATCCGCCTTTGGATCATCAGCAGCAACAGCAGGCGCCGCGACCAGAACACTGGCCATCAAAGCGAGCACCGCAAGAACTGCTACATGACGCCGAAAACGGCTCAGAGAAGTAAACATAAGTTCACTTATCTCCTTTCATAGATAGCTATCTCTTTCAAAAAGCAACCGCCATGGAGCCTACGAATGCCCAGAGAGGTTGCTCATATGTCCTTCAAGACACGCCCTTAGCTTAGTCGTTACCGATGCATACCTCAACCTGTAGTTGAGACTGGACGGCAGTTTCGGAGAGCATATGTGAACTTGTGATCCTCCGTCCTTTTCCGTCCGGCGGTGGGGCCTCGAGAGGGAAGTGTCACTTATCCCCCAGAGATGTGTTAGACAAACGTAAACCAGTCCTGAAATAGCGCAAAACAACGATACCACCCCCTCACCAGCCTGGTAAATGCATCCGGGCTTGCCTACCGGAAGCAAGAAGCGAGTCTAACAACCCGCGGGCTGGCGGCCGCGGTGGATTGGATGGCCAGACCCTCCCCTTTACCCGATCACAGCCACCAAAGCTATCAGCAGCGTTATAACGGACATCCCGAAAGCCAGCCAACGGTGCAGGCTCTTCTTCAGATCCAGCAGGTCTTCCCGAATCTCGGCCCGGAGCTCTGTCTTGAGGTTGGCCATCTCAGCCCGCAACTCGACTTTCAAATCGGCCATCTCCACCCGCAGTTCCGCCTTCAGCTCGGCCATCTCGGCTCGCAGTGCGGCCATCTCAGCCCGCAACTCCGCCTTCAAATCGGCCATCTCAGCTCGCAGTTCCGCCTTCAGCTCGGCCATCTCCACCCACAGCTTCGCCATTTCGGCTCGCAGTTCCGTCCTTAGCTCTGCCATCTCGGCTCGCAGTTCGGCCGCTAGCTCTGCCATCTCGGCTCGCAGTTCGGCCGCTAGCTCGGCCATCTCCGTCCGCAGTTTCGCCACTTCAGAATGCAACTCTTTCGCTAACTCGGCTACCTCGAAGCGAACCTTCTCAACCTCCAGACGAACTGCATGGATCCGGTCCTTTAGGTCATCAATCCGGTTGGTCAACTCGATGCGCAACCCTTCGGTGGTCTCCACCGGGACAGGTGTCTCCGTCCCAAGACCCACCGGATCTCGCCCGGTATGCACCTCAGTTGCTGCCATAAAAGTCCCTCCTTGAGTTGGTCTCGGTGCCCTCCACCAGACACCCTACAACCATTAAATATAGACCACCGGGCATGCCAAAGTCAACCGCTTTCGTCTGTAACATCTCTCGGGCCGGCACTTCGATGCCTCCCAAACCTCTGCACCAGGCCGGGCAAGCCAGATCGCCGCGAGGCGGACGGTGTTCCCTACAGGCTCAGAGCGCCTTTGCGCCAGGCGGTGATGTAGTTCATGGGTAGCCGCCGCCAAGCCGGTTTCGATGACGGATATGTCGGAAGAGTCAACCGAGATGGGCAGGGCGGTCACCGACCGGACGTAACCCACCAGCCAGGACATCGCTCGGCGTTGCTCGACGGTTTCGAGCTCAACGTGAGTCACCTGCCTGGTCAACTCCTCCGCCCAGCGGCGTTTCCGGGTGGACAGCAGCAAGGCTCGGGCGCCGTCCACCGCCTTCTAATCCGATTCTGCGACGCGGCGCCGATGGCTCCGTAATTATCAGAACTGATTTCCAACATCTTCACATAGCCGCCAACTGTGCTTATGTGAACTTATGTTTACTTTTCTAAGCCGTTCCCGGCGTCGGGTAGCGGTGCTGACGGCGTTGGCGCTGCTGGCCAGTGTGCTGGTGACGGTGCCTGCTGTTGCTGCTGATGACGACCCGAAGATGGACTATAAGGCTACGTTCGATGCGTGCGTGGGTGTGGGTTCGTCGGACTTCACCGATGTTCCCGCAGGTCATACCAACGCTGGTGACATCGACTGTATTGCCTACTATGGAGTGACGAAGGGCACCTCGGCGACTACTTATTCGCCGTTGATGTCGGTCACCCGTGAGCAGATGGCCCTGTTTTTGACCCGTCTGGCTGGTCTGGTGGGCATTGACATGGCTTCCGATCCTGATGATGCGGGTTTCACCGACATCGGTGATTTGTCCGACGATTCGCAGACCGCCATCAATCAGTTGGCCGATCTGGAGATCACCCAGGGCACCTCGGCGACTACTTATTCGCCTGGCGATGCGGTGAGACGTGGTCACATGGCGTTGTTCGTTGCCAGGTTGATGGACAAAATGGACCCGATGGCCGAGGACAGCGACACTGTGTTCGGGTATACCCCCGAAGATGTGAAACCTGCCGAGGACGACGACGACACTGATGTGGACGAGACCAAGAAGGTGGAGTCTCCGTTCACCGACTTGAAGAGTTCGACCAAGGAAGCGTATGACGCGATCACCGCGTTGTGGGAGTTGGGTGTTGTTTCGGGTATCAACGATACGTCTTATGCTCCGGATATTTCGATCACCCGGGCTGTCATGGCTGAGTTCATGGCTGGTGTGTTGGATCATTCCAACGCACGTCCGGCCGGTGTGACGATCCAGGCTTCCGAAACCTGGGACTTCGGTGACTTCAGTCCCACTGTTGCTGTGTCGTATCGGGATGACAGCTTCGCTCCGATGATTGATGTGTCCGTCAAGACCTTCGACAGCGACACGGTTGGTGAGTTCGACGAGGACGGCGGCTGCGAAGAGGCTGATGAGTGTGCGTGGACCGATGACGAGTCGCTGACCGACGCTTCGGGCAACATCTACGAGGAAGGTACCGTCGAAGACGGGAAGATGAACACGTACTATGCGTGGATGGGCGATGCCGACGCCGACGAGAACGACTTCGATGTTGACACGTCCCCCCATGTGTCTGTCACGTTGTCTTCCACCACCGATGCTGTGAACCTGAAGGTCACGACCGACATCAGCAAGAACTCCACTGATGGCAACACGGTGGACATTGATTCCGGTGACGATGTCACTCTCACCGCGCAGTTGGTAGACGGTGACGGTGAGCCGGTGGCCAAGGCTGGCGTGGAAGTCAGTCTGACCGTGATGCAGGGTGCAAATACCCTCCATCCGGGGCCTGCAAAGATGAAGACCGATGACGACGGTCAGGTGACCTACACCACTAGTGGTCCGAAGTCGACCAAGGGCGCTACCGATGTTGACAGGACCGACACGGTTGAGTTCAGTGCCGATGCGAACGGCGACGGAACTGTTGGAGAAGCTGATACCACCGATGCGAGTGATCCATCTGAGAGTGTGACAGCGACGATCGTGTGGACGGACTCCAATCCGACGCTGGCTTCGGCCGTAGCCACCACCAACGCCGACGACGTCGCTATCTCTCGGGCATCTACGGGTAAGGGTGAGGGCAGTACTCCTGACTACGCTCTTAGGAACAGCAAGAACGAGGTGACCATCCGTGCCACGGTGACGTTCTACGACCAGTACGGCAACCCCGCCGGCAAGGGCAACTCGGTCTTGATCACCATCGCAGATGATGACGATCCCGCCCGTCGGACGATCAGCAGCAGAGGCATAGCCAGTTGGCGTGCTACGGTTGTCCAAGCGGCCTTGGGCGGCGAGGTAGGGGTGACCTACACAGCAATCCAGGATTCCGACGGCGAGGACCTCACTGGTGCCCCAACCGTTACGGCCACCTCGGTGCTGGCGGTGGAAAATGCTCCGGACGACAGCTCCAACCCCGCCGCTGACATAGATATGGTCTATGGTGACGAGGACCGGTTCCTGATCGACGGCTTGTTGTACAGCTACGACTCGGACGACGTCTTCCTGGACACGGATACAACTGCAGGTAACAAGGTAGTCGACGGTGTGGCCGCGTTCGAGAAGCTGATCGGTGCCAACCTTGATGAACAACCGACGACTCAGGCCAACATCGTGGTCGTGTCCTACGACGACGGTTCCAGCATCTTCCGCGTTGCAACAGAAGCTTCGTAAACAGAAAAACGTTTCGACTATCAGAAGGAGGCTCCCCTCAAGGAGCCTCCTTCCATTTAAACCAATCTTCCACTCTTCCACACCCCCATGACGAGACGGCCTCTCTGAACGGCCGACTCACAGCGCCTAGTTGTTTTTCAGGACCGCCCCACCAATCTGGGAGCGGTAGGCATGGGAGAGGCTGGCGCTAACCGCGATGAAAGCTCCATCCGGAGGCTCGACCGCTGGTTTCGAATCTCCGTTCAACCTCGGGTAAGCCACTGTGCCATCCTTGCGACCACATAGGCGAACATGAACACCCCCAATGCCACTATTACCATCGCTTCCTAACGGAACCTGAATCATCCGAGTAGGTTCACTCGCTGGGTGAACGGCCAGTTCGCCCGGAGTTTTTCTAACTCGGACCCGAATTTGGCGGGTGGTTTGTGTTTTGCCTGGTCAGGGGGATGCGCGTGAATCACCCCCGGGTTTTTGGAGGGTTAGGTGTGCCCCCACTTTGGTGGAGTCGGGTTATTCGAATTGACGGTGTGACCGACCCCGAAAAGGAGGGTCTTCATGCCGTATCGAAATGTCCACCCGAGTTCCGTCGCAGGCCCCTGGATCTGCTGGCAACCGGCAGGTCAGTTGCATCTCAGTCGAAGGACCTTGGAGTGTCAGACCAGACCATCTACAACTGGCGACGCCAGGACCTGATTGACCGCGGTCTCGAACCAGGCTCCACCTCGACACCGAGATCCGCTCCCATGATGCCGTGCTCGATGACCTCACCGCCCAAGCCTCCCCAACACTACGAGACGGTTACGACATCGGAGCCGACTCCGTAGCAGAGCTTCTCATCGTGTTCGGCGACAACCCCCAACGGATCCGTTCTGAGGCCGCATTCGTCAAACTCCGCGCGGTACCTGTCCGATTCCAGCCTCATCAGGACAGACCAACCGGCATTGCCTCTACAGAGGCGGATACCGACAAGCCAACGCGGCGCTATACCGGGTAGCCATAGTCCGAATACGATTCCACCAGCCACCATCGACTACGTCGCTCGGCGCACCACCGAAGACCTCTCCAAAAAGGACATCATCCGCTGCCTGAAACGGTTCCTCGCTCGCGAGCGACAATGTATCCTGACCGATCCCGAAGGCAGCCCCCGGTACAATGAGTAGAGGGAGAGTTGGCTATGGAGTCTGCAGAAGTCTTACCCCCGCCGGAGGAAGTCCTGACAATGGAAGAGGCTGTGACGCGGGCGCGGCGAGCTAAACAGCAGCTTATTAGAGCTGGACTACCCACCACCAGGAATCTCGAACGGAGACTGGCGTGGAAGCGAGCCCGGGGAATCGACACCACGGTGGAAGAACAACGTCTGGGTCTTAGCCGTGACACCGACTGAGTTCCTAGCCTATAAGGCCCTGCGTGAACCTTGCCCGTCAAGGCGTCTTTGTAACCATCCCACCCCATCGGCGTTGCGACCGACCGCCCGATCCCTGATAGGGCTATTCTTGGGAAATCAGATGCCAGGGGATGTTACGACCCTGACGGTCGCCGTGGGCACTTCTGGGTATTGACGGTGGCCTTTCCCTCCACCGAGGCGGCGTATGCCCCGCCAGCCTTCCGTGGGGACAAATAGCGCATAGCAACCAATTCCGACTGGCTTCGGCACGGTGGGCGAGTAGCCTCTTTCTCCAAGGGGCCAGCACGGGAAAGGCTGCATATTGGAGATAATCAAGAGCATTACGGTCCGCAACTACCGTTGCTTTGCTGGTTCGCAGACCGCCCGCTTGGCACCATTGACTTTACTTGTCGGAGATAACAACACTGGCAAGACCTCGCTTTTGGCAATGCTCCGTGCCATGGTCGATATTGCGTACCTCAATCGTGTACCGGATTTCAAAGAGCCTCCCTATGATCTGGGCAGCTTTAGTGAGATCATCCATCGCAGTGGCGCGAGGGGTGGGCCACCCGAGCAGTTCGGCGCGGTCATGGAGTTGGCTATCCGGAAAGGCGCCGCAAAGGCTTCTGCGATGGCGACACACGTTGACTTCACTGATTATCTGTCGGCACCGGTTCCCACACGCCGTCGGGTTTCACAAGGTCAGTTTTGGGTTGAGCAAAGGTTCAGTGAAGATGATGGGCCCCACATCATCTACGGCGGTCCCCGTGGAGCTTGGGCGGACGCCCGAGATGGTTATCTCCCTCATCTCCCAGGACGCGACAGCAATAGATTGCCTATGGTTGATTCCCCAATGTGGGTTCTCAGACGGGCGCTCGACACCGAACGTCAGACCAACTTGGCATTAGAAGAATGGTTCAAGCCGATCAAGGGTTCACCCCCCATCTCATTTGAAGATTTGTCTGAGATCGAAAAACACCTCAAGTATGCGCGCACAAGGCCTCGTGTCGTAGGGGGTGGCATGGGTGTCGGAGGGGTGTTCGCCAGTGCTCCGGTACGTTCGCAGCCTAAGCGAACTTACGATCCGGCTCGGACCACCCCGGATCCCGAGGGCGACTATGTGCCGATGTACCTCGCCCAGTTGGCCCTGCGGGAACCAAAAGAGTGGGACTCGCTCAAGACCCGGATTCAGGAGTTCGGTAGACAGGCTGGCCTTTTCACCGAGATTGAGATACGTCGGCTCGGCAAGGTCGAGAGTGCTCCGTTCCAGATTCGCCTACGAAAATCCGGTAAACAGCGTAAGGGTCCTATGCGCAATCTGGTCGATATGGGCTACGGGGTGAGTCAGGTGCTTCCGCTCATCACCGAGCTCCTGCGCCATGACGGTCGGCGGCTGGTGCTACTGCAGCAACCCGAGGTCCATCTGCATCCGAAAGCGTCGGCCGCTCTCGGAAGCCTTCTCAGCGAGATCGCAGGTTCTAGGCGTAGGCGGAATGCCAGTCGGCAACTTGTGGTGGAGACTCACAGCGACTTTATCATCGACCGAGTAAGGATGGCTGTCCGAGACAATTCGGTGGGTCTGCGGCCACGAGACGTGTCGATTCTGTACTTCAAGCGAGAGGAACAAGCCGTACAGGTCCATTCCATCAGCGTGGACCGTCTGGGGAACATCGACGGTGCCCCTGCGGGGTACCGCAAGTTCTTCATGAAGGAGTTGCGGCGTTCCATGTCCGCCTGAGCCATGTGCGCAATCGTTGATGCGAATGTCGTCAAGGACTTATTCAAGGACGTGGGTACTGCCGGAAAGTTCTTCCTGAGCCAGGTTGAAGATGGGAAGATCAAAGTTGTGCTGGGTGGTCAAAAGCTTCGGAAGGAGTATTGGGATTGCGGCAATGCCATGCGCAAGTGGCTTTCGGCAGCCATCAACGCGGGTCTAGTCCGGAACGAGGATGACCACAGAGTCAACGAACTCACAACGAAGTTAGCCGAAGATAGGCGCATTCGATCTGACGATTGGCACATCCTAGCCTTGGCGCAAATAAGCGGTGCCAGGCTACTTTATTCCTACGACGTAGATTTGAGGGTCGATTTCAGCAAAAAGGAGTTGATCGACATGCCCCGCGGCAAGATCTACGCGTCCTCCAAAAGGGAAGCACTGACCGAAAAACACAGGCGTCTCTTGCGCCTAAAGCTTTGCAGAAACTGACGCTCTTTTAGGAACTCCCACCCGTAATTTGGGGAGAATACTCACCCAGGCGGCACACCTATTGACAGGCAAGACCGCTTTTAATAGTGTCATCTAAGCTTGTCTATCGCCTCGGCATTTGGCGTTATGTGAATATAAGCACAGTCGCCGGCCCAATCTCCACCCCCTGACAATTGAGAGCTTATACTGAGCGGGACGTCAGTCACCCACCGGGGATCTATGCTCAATCAGCCTTTGATCCAGACGATCAGGCCAAGAGGGTTGCTTTCATTTGGTCCCGAGACCTCACCCGTGCATCTGGGGATGCTCAATGTGCTCATCGGGCCGAACGCTTCTGGGAAGTCCAACCTTTTTGATGTCTTCAGGTTGATACGCAGCATTCCGACCGAGCTTCAGGATGTTGTCCGTCGCGGTGGGGGACCAAGAAGTTGGTTATGGGAGAGCGAGGTGACCGGGGCACCGCAGCTCGACATGGTTGTTTCCCCGGCTGGCATGCAACTTGGCCATCAAATTTCCTTTCGCACAGTTGACTCCGAACTGTGGCCGACCAAAGAGCTGGTCACATTGCAGCCCGACACGCTTCTGTATGAGTCTTGTCTGGATTCGAGGGAGGCAAAGATTCGCGCTCGGTCTGAGGATGACGTCTTGTCGGGTTCCCCTGAGGATCGTCCGCCGTTGCGCCCGGGGCCAGGTCTCAGATGGGTACGGTTGGGCTCCGTTCATGCTCCGGCAGGGCCTCTCACGCGGCGTTCCTATCCCGATGTGACAAATCAGTCGATTCTTCAGCAGCTCCGGTCACCGTTTGACTATCCCCACCTGGCGTTGCTGGCCAGCGTCTACAACTCGATCCAGATATACGACGGGTGGGCGTTCGGCCGAGGTGCTCCACTGCGCCGATCGCAACCTGCTGATGGGCGTTCGGATCGCCTCGAAGAGGACTTTTCCAACCTCGGGTTGGTTCTCAATCAGATGGGTGCTTTTCCCGAGGCTAAACAGCAGGTCATCAATGGTCTACGGGAACTCTACGAAGGCTTCACGAGCTATGAAGTTGTAATCGGCGGTGGGTCGGTTCAGATCTTCTTTACCGAAAGCGGACGGCGTTCGATTCCCGCGACCAGGCTGTCGGATGGGGCCATTCGCTATCTGTGTCTCCTGACCATGCTGTACAACCCCAATGCCTTGCCGGTGCTCTGCATCGAGGAGCCCGAACTCGGACTGCACCCCGATATTGTGGCGGGCCTGGCGAAGCACCTGATTGCGGCCAGCGAACGTATGCAGGTCGTTGTAACCACCCACTCTGACATTCTGGTCGACGCCCTATCTGAAACACCAGAGGCGATCGTGGTGTTCGAGAATCACAATGGATGCACACGGATGGAGCGTTTTAGCCAGGACGGTCTAAGCAGATGGCTAGAAGAATACCGACTGGGTGAGCTCTGGACCACTGGACAAATAGGCGGCACTCGCTGGTGAATGTCGTATTGTATGCGGAAGGAGGCGGGGGCACCGAGCCGCACTCAAGAGCCAATTGCGCAGAGGTTTTCGGGATCTGCTCGTCCAAGCAGGCTTTGTCGGGCGACTGCCAAAGGTGGTCGCCTGCGGCCCCCGAGACCCGCGCTTACCGGAACTTTAGGACAGCGCTCCGGGAGGGGGATGGTTACCCCATCCTTTGGTCGATAGCGAGGCCATCGTTCAAACTCAACATCAGCCGCCGAGTTCCTCCGGCGCATGGCAGCATTTGGTCGCGAACGACAAATGGACACGACCAAGGCAGGCTTCAGATGACCAGGCTCAACTAATGGCCACATGCATGGAAACGTGGCTGATTGCAGATCACAGCGCCCTGCGAGATTACTTTCCCGACCTGAATCCGGATCGACTGCTACCTGTTCAGGGACTTGAGGAGCGTCGCAAAGAGGAGGTGATCCAAGCGTTGAAACATGCCACCGCATCCTTCCGCAAAGGCGGGTACCAAAAAGGACGGAACTCTTTGTACTGCTCGGACTCGTGGACCCGAGCAGACTCGAGCGCTGGCTACCGCACTTCCGGCGCTTTATGGAGACGCTGACCGCCCGACTTGAGCCTCCATTTCCACGGCGTCCCTAAGGGCAGCAGCAGGGTTGATGGCAGGGTTATCGGTCCGCGCAACCTCAAACCTTTGGCCTGGACCGGCCGGTGAGTGGGGAAGACAAACTGTCGGCGATCACTGAAAGTGCCCACCGGCCAGTTCCTGGTGTCCCGGGGGCGGGTTCACCTGGTTCTATTCCAGTGGTTCGATCAAGGCGGGGACTCTTCCCATCCGGCTGTCTTCCCAGGCTTGTTGCAATTCGGGCTGGTGTGCTTCTACCCAGTCGTTGATTGCCCACATGCCAAGCTGCGGCAGCCATCCCTCTATAACAGCCCGGCTGTTTATCCCATATTGGCTGACAGTTCTGGGCTGACAGTTCTGGGCGGCCCAGTCCCAGTAGATAATGCGGATGTGGGACTCCGTGTCCTTTTCGTAAGCCACCCCGAACTTCATTCCCAGGAACTCGGGCGCAACTGCCACAACCTCTGAATATACCCCGCTGGTCCGAATCTCTGCCGGTGCTTTCTGGTGGTGGACGCGCGTGATATGGGAAGTGTGTCCCGCGTGAGAGCGGGAATAACATATGTTGCATATGAACAGTTACGTGCCGCGATCCAACACTCGACCGGCCGCGGCGGTAAGCGCATCACCCGAAACCACCCGATCCACAAACCCACCACTCGGGCGGCACAGCATTTCCGCCACTGTCAAAGGTTGCATGTAGACCATCACTACCCGCCCGGTCCCCGCCCAGAACCGATCAGATGTGTCCCTTCGGTTGGAACCCGTTATGAGGAATCGTCCCGGACGACGGTCGGAATCCACCGCCCGTTTCACCGCGGCCAGCACCTCGGGCACTATTTGCCACTCGTCCAACAACACCGGTTCGGGACGGTCTCGCAGAGCAGCGTCCGGACTGGCACGAAACGTTGCCTACGCCTCATCCATGGGTCGGAATGGAATCTCCAGTCCTCAATACCCCCCGGTCACAACCCGCTTCTTTGAACCCTCGGACCACCACCCTCCCCACGACTTGGCGAGCCTTCCAGCGATTCAAGGCACTCAACGAGTTCAATTTGGACGAGCCTGCCATCTACATTCAATCTGCCTTCAGTACGAGTAATATCTATCAACCTCGTGGTCATCACACCCACGACAAGGTATGCCCGCAGCACAGGCCTAAGGGGACCGTCAACCAGGTGATTTACAATCAGATGAAGTCCTTCTTTCAGTTGTTCCGCTGCATCCTCCAGATATGGCTCTCGCGATTTCAACTCGATGGCACTATATCTTGCACCTTTGCATGTTGAAAAGGCCACCACAAAGTCGCACATTTTTGTGAGGCCCGGCGGATCCACCCTCTGTCTATACGTCGCGTAATCTGTATCCACCTTGAGTTTGGTTACACAGCAAGGGTATGCGGGGGTGCTAACTGTAAATGAACACTCGGCCTCACGTAGTGTGTCAGAATAACTGAATTGGGCTCCTGCATCAACCAATGCCTTATGAAACCGGCAAATTTGGCAATCGTGACCACAGGGCTTCATATATGGTGAACCCAGGGTGTCCATCGCGACCTATTGATCGGCCACTTCGCCCGTCGCGTTGACTCGCTCGAGTAGTCGATTAATGAGCGGAACCGATTGCTCATATTGAGCGCGAGCAGCCTTAGTGAAGGTTTCTTCCTTTATCGGGTCAATACTGTCACCCGTAGCGTCAATAGCGGCGCAGCCATTGTCATCGCGGACAAATAGGAGCGCGCGAACATTTTCAGGATCAATTCGAGGAATCGGCGGCAACTCCTCCTCGCCATGAGTCTCAAGTTCACTGCTGCGTATCCCATTGCTTATTTGTTCAACGAAATAATTGGAGTGAGTTGTGAATGTGATCGTCAAACCCTTTGAAGCCAGATCCACCAAGCATTTAGCGATCTCGATTTGCATTTCCGGATGCAGGTGTGCCTCTGGCTCGTCGATCGTGAGATAGTCTCGAGTTCCCAACCGATGCTTTAACGCAAGTACGAATGGCGAGACTTCGGAGATCATTGACGAAGTTTGATTGAGTTCGAATTGGCCCTCCGGCGTGGTCGCTACAATGCGGTCTAGACCACTTGGGTTTTTGAGAAGTTCAATCTTTGCTCTTAGATTCTTTTCAAGGTTCTTTGCCCAGTTTGCATAGCTCTTATCTGAAGTCAACCGAGGCTTTTCACTTCCAGACGAAACGACGAAGGACAAAAAATCTCTAGAGGTACCGTCAAGGGGTTCGATTTCGACAGGCTCAATTCCGGCGAAGGCGCTCTTCCGCAATGCTGCGCTTGTGATTCCGCGGTAACTCTGCATAATGCCGCCGCGCTCAGAGGGAAGATGAAGACATTCCTTTGGCCACTGACGAAACAAGGCTACATCTCCTGTCATGTACAGTATGTACTGGCATAGCTCTTCGATGTCTTGAATGGGATCAACTTCATTGTTCTTATTCTTTGACTGGAAGAATTCGTAATGTGCAGACAGCCGCTGGATAAGGGCAGGATTGAAGACATCACGCAACCAAGTGTCGGGGTTCGGGCGGGATACGCAAACATAATCGTCGGCTTCGTTATCACCATCCATCTTTATTCTGACACTCCATCGCGGTTCGAGGTTCTTTATGAACATGTACGACTCGTGCCTCGAATATAGAAGCGGTTGCCGCAGGAGACGTTCTGTAGGCGCACCATACGCGTAAGAAATCCCACGGCGTGCGGCTTTACCGAACCGCTGGAGTGTGGATTCGTTTATTCCATTCGCCCATGTCCGCATCTCATCGTCAATGACAAGTTCCCTCTCACTGTCTTGGCCTCCACTTCGCCGTGAAGTGGTTTTGAATTCCCTGACATAATCGTGTATGTTCTTGGGGATATAGTCCGCTGGCTCCGTGTCGGGGAAGTATGCGTCGGTGCTCGCTGCCAATAGGCGATGGACTACCGTTGCAAAAAAGGTCTTACCAGTGTCATTTGTGCCGATCAGCACATTTAGGTTGCCAAGGGACAGTTGAGCGTGCCGGATCGGGCCGACGTTGGCGACCTCAATGGTCATTGACATACCGCCAGAATAGCACACATTGCCGCCATGAGGTTTCTTGGTGAGCAGATGGACAGGCTGGGCTGTCGCTGGCGATTCGGGAACTCCTCGGCAGTTCCTTCACCATGAACCTTGAGTTCACTGCTATATATCCCGTTGCCGGACACTCACCCAACAACTACCAAAGCCCCGTAAACTACCGCCACCAACACCAAAAACTGGTGGCATGAACAACCAACCAAAACAGTCCGCCAAACCGGGGGAACCTCGTCCCGACAACCACCAAACAGCCCCCCGGCTAGGCCACAGCCCCCTCCGAAACGGTCAAAAACCCCCAAAACCAACCCAAATGGGAAAAACAGCCTATCAGCGTCATAAATCGCAGACTCCTCGGTGTGGGCGTTGACGGAATCGAACCGCCGACCTCTTCCTTGTAAGGGAAGCGCTCTTCCATCTGAGCTAAACGCCCCTCGTTGACTCTCATATTACGACTTCGGCGGATCAGGCGCTCTTTTCCATGGGTGACAGCTTGTGCACCAGGTCCCAGAGCTCTGCTTTCGAAGCTTCCACCGGCAGGGAGGCCTCATCGGCGCGGGGACGGCCCGGGGGTCTCTTGCGGTAATAGGCTTGGCTGTCCCAGAAGAAGATACCTCCCCACACCCCGTATTCCATGCCGGTGGTGAGGGCGTATTCGAGACAAGCCGACCGGACGTCCAGAGGACAGGAGGCACAGATCATCTGAGCCACCCGGACCGCCTCGCTCCCATTGGTGAAGAAGCTGTGGGTGTCGCCGGTGCCGTAGCAGGCGCCCCGGCTTTCCAGGGTGTCTCTCAATATCTCAAGTCGATTTTCTTGATTCATTTTCCTTGTCTCCAAAACAAAGAGCCGCCTTCCGGCGGCTCCGCAAGCGATGAACTGTCTGCTGGTCAGATCATTGGCTTACGGTGACCGTTCTCTTATCTGCAAAAATCTCCACACCATGCCGGGAGCGGGAAACGTGGCATGGCCGGGGGACAGGATCGACCGGGCATGCGCAAACGACGATCCGGTTGTCGGTGCTACGGAATGCTTCAAATCCTCTCCTCTCTCACTTGGGGCCTTCGCCTTCTCTCATTGCCTGTGCTTAAGTATGACTTACTATTAACGTCTTCGTTTCACTTTTTCTTCCGGTTTTCACGCCAAAGCCTCCACTATTGCCTGCAAACCCCCTAATCTGTCCGAGCCCACGCTGATTCGAGCAATCCGACGGCCCGCTTTCCGAAGGGCAAAGTAGTCACCCTCCGCCTGAGCCGAGATCAGTTTGGAGAAGCCGTATTCGACCCCCGGGACCCTGATGTCCAGGTGCGGTTCGTCCACTATCTGAATGAACACCCCACCCGCAGGTCCGCCCTTGTGCGCCTGCCCGGTGGAATGCAGGTATCTCGGGCCGTATCCGAAGGTGGTGGGCGCGCCGCTCATCTCGGTGACCCGGCGCCTGAACTTGCCTATCGCGTTTTCGATCTCGGGATCGGGGGGCAAGTAGGCCTGCACCCCCAGATAATCGCCGGGCTGCAACTCCCCCACCAACCGGGCGATCGTCTCCTGGGCATGAGCTGATTGGGCAGCCGCCAGATGGGCTTGGGCCGAGGTGCCCGGACGGCTCATCGCCTTCGACGCCAAGCGTTTGGCTTCCTCCACGTCGGGCTGATCAAAAGGGTTTACTCCCAGCACTTCGCCCGCCGCCGCCACCCCCAGCTCGGCTCGAAACAGCTCGGCGCCCAGATCCAACCGATCGGCCAACTCGATGCGAATGTCTCCCCAGCCCGGCGCACCCACCGGGGGATCGCCCTTCACCTGCCAGACCGACACCACCCGATCGGTGCCATATGCGCCGGACGGCAGGATCGGCTCTCCACCCACCGGCACTATTCCCCGACCGTTCTTGCCGAGGCTTTCGGCCACCAATTGCTCCATCCAGGACACGAAGGCGGACAGGCTTTCCGAGGTGTGGAGAGTGAGCTTGTCCTTCCCGGCCACCGCCGCCGATCCCCATGTCAAGCCCAGACCCACCGCCGGATTTTCGGATGGCCCGCGGCGCCCGCGCCGGGCCATCTCTTCGGCTCGGGAGAGCAGGGTAGGCAGATCCACCCCGATCAGAGCGGCGGGCACCAGCCCGAACACACTGAACGCCGAGAATCGACCCCCCACATCGGCGGGGGCGTTGAACACCGATCGGAAGCCCTTTTCCCGAGCCAGGCCGTCCAAGGGGGTACCTCGGTCGGTGATGGCCGCGAACCGTGCTGCTTCGCCGAGACACTCGGCCCAAAAGTATCGATAGAACGACAGTGTCTCGACCGTGGTCCCCGATTTGGAGGAAACCACGAAAAAGGCGCGGGATGGGTCTATGCGGTTCCTCAGAGAGGCCACCGCTTCCGGATGGGTGGAATCGAGCACCCAAAGTCGGGGGCGGCCCGGAGCGGCGCCGAAGACGGAGAAGAACATTTCCGGCGCCAGACTGGATCCCCCCATGCCCATCAGAACCACGTCTTCTATTCCCTCGGAAGCCACCTCCTCGGCCATCTGAGCGATTCCCTCCAACTGGGGGTGCATGGTCCGGGGAAGATCGAGCCACCCCAGCCACCGGTCCGCGCCAGACGCTCCTGTTCCCCACAAAGACGCATCGCGGGCCCACAGTCTTTCCACCAGCTCGCCCGCTTCCCACCGCCGGATCGCTTCCTTCCGCTCTCCCAGCCCCAAGAGGCGGTGGGAGTACCAGGGGGAGGCGACAGTCATCAATCCACCGGTGCGCCGGCCGAATAGGAAGCGGCGCCATCCTCTGTTTGAGAGGTCCGTACCACGGCGATCTCCTCTTCAGCCTCCACCAGGTAACCGGGGAGATTCTCCGCCAGCCCGCTGAGCAGGTCCAGGTCGAAGGCCAGCACCGATTCGGGGGCGATGGTGATCTGGAGCGAAAAGGCGCCCTCGGCGACGGCTGATACCGTGGCCGAAACCGGCAGGACCGAGGGATTGAGCAACCAAGCCAGGTTGCGGCTCTTCCCGTCGCCGCCCGCCCCCGGCAGGAACCAACGTCGGGAAGTCCCCGAGGCGCCGGGACCGATCGCCAGCAGCCCATCGGACTCCATCCGTAAAGCGGCCACCAAACCCACAGTGCCCGAAACCCGTATTCCGGTGACGTCGGCGGGCAGGTCGGAGAGGGGGACCGCAATCAGTTGGCCGGGAAGCAAATCATCCTCTACGAAACCATAGACAGGCCCCGTTTCGGTCATCAGATCCAGACGGTAGGAGGAGGGAGCGTCGGATGGGGACGCTACCAGCAGGTGGGTTTCTGTCTGTTCCAGGTCGGGGATCGGCAGCCACCACTCGGTATGGGGAATACTTCCTTCGATGATCGCCGTCTCCTGGTTTCCGGCCTGCTGCAGCAAAAACGCCACCCTCCCGGGAGAGGATTCGACGTGGACGCCCAAGAATCTGCGCAGCCGGAGCGGCTCGTCCAGACTCACTTTCACCGTCTTCCCCGCCGGCACATAGACTTCCCGGAGCCCCGCCGGGGTGTCTTCGCCCAGCTCACTGATGATCGCCACCCGCGATGTGGAGTCCCAGATATAGGGGTTGTAGAGGATCAGATCGAGATGATCCTCCTCCAGGGTGGAACCACCCAGAGCCATCAGCATGTCAGACGACTCCCCGCACATCCAGGTGGATTTCGACCCGGGAGCGGTGTTCACCATCCCCGCTCCCGACCATCCGGCGCCGCTCTCCGCCATCAGCACACCCGAACCCGACGGGACGCCGCCGATCCAACCTCCGGCATCTCCCAGGTCGACCTTCCGGTAGGACGACCACTCGCCTCCCGACACACGCTGCAGGTCCACCGATCCTCCCCGCCCAGCCAAAAGCGCGATCTGGGTATCGGAGCGGATGAACTCGGCCAAGGGACAGATCAGATGATCGGCTCTCTCCCGGGCGGAGTCCGACCGGGTCGGGGGGGCGGCAGAAGTGGTCGGGGTTCCGGCGTTGACCGCCCAGGTCAAAACTCCCACCAGCACACCCAATACCCCGATCGAGACCCCTCTCATCGGAAAGCACCCCGGCCCCACCAGACCAGACCGGTCAGGACAATCAGCGCCACCGCGCTCCACCAACCCAGCGCCCGCCCCATCGGGTACGGAGTGAAATAACCAGTCCCCTGGGTGCCGGAGATGGTGTTCCACCACGAATGCTGGGACCATTCCGGATCCCACCGGGAATGGGCATTGTCTCCGATCCGGATCCTGCCTTGGAATTGGGGCCCCTGCACCCGGGCGGGCCCCACCGACTCCCAGGCGCCCACGTAGGGGCCGTCCGACCGCGGACGAGCCATCAGGTTTTCATAAACCACCGTGTCCTCCGTGGCAGCCAGGATGCGGAGGTCGAGTTGGGCGGTGAAGTTCTCCGAGAACCCGGTTTCCTGGTCCACGACCACCCATCGCACCCCGAAAGGCGCCAGCAACTCGCCCGGTCGCAGCGTCCCCGAGGCGGTCATCTTGGACAGAACGTCGGCCAACGCCAAATCGCCCACTGCCCGGGGCGCCAGCCAGGCTTGTTCCAGAGTGGGAGGTCCGGCCTTCAGCAATCGGTAGGAGTATCCCTCTCCCTGTCTCTCCATTCCCGGCAGGGCGCCGTCGGCACCTATCAGCAAGATGCGGCTCCCCGCCCGTGGATCGGACAGACTGGAGGCAAAGTCCAGCCGGCCGCTCCACTGATCCTCAGGAAGCCCCGCCCTTCCGCCTTCCAGCACCGATGCTCCCAACCCCAATACCACCACCCCGCACAAAAGCGCCGCCGTTCCTCCCAGCCTCCTCAGCCCTTTACTCTGGCGACCCACCGATCCCACCGCCGCCGATGCCGTCATTCCCGATCCCACCGCCGCCAGCGCTGCTCCCCCCACCGCCACCTCCCAGGAAAGCGCCTGTCCCACCCACAGACCCACGCCCGACAACGCCAGCCCCAAACCGGCGGCGCTTCGCAGACGAGCCCCGCCGAACAGCAGAGCCAGGATGCCGGCCGCCCCCACCACCGCCCAGACCACCCATTCCACCGGCAACGACCACGAGGGACCGTTCGACCAGACATCTGAGGCATTGGCCCACAGATAGGCGCCCACCGTCGACAGTCCGATCACTCCCCCGATCAACGCCCTGGCTATCGACCAGAGAGACCATCCCACTCCCGCCATCCACCCCAGAATGATCACCACCGCCGGAACGGCCGCCGCCACCGGAGCGGCCGCCGCCAGCACCGCGGTGGCCAGGCAGATCATGGCCAGATCTCCGATGCGGTGCCGTCGGCCGTTTGGCCACGGTCGCACCGCGGCCACCACCGGCCAGGGAAGGGCGCCCAGAGCGACCACCATCGGCCAATAACCCTGCGAAACCACCATGGCGGACGCGGAACCCAGCAGATATACCACCGCTCCCAGGTATGACGGCCCGGCGGCGATACCCGCACTGCGGAACAGCCGGGACGATCCCACCAGACCCGCCCAGAGGGCCAGGGCGGTTAGGAGCAGTTGAGATCCGGACCACTCCAGCAGCAGCCAATGGACGCCGGACGCCATAACCGCCGCCGGATGGGGGGGAAGGGGGGTTCCCAGCCCCACGTCGTTCCATCCCCCGGCGTAGGCGGACAACACCCCCACCGGGTCGTCTCCGGGAGAGAACGAAAAACCGCCGGCGGGCAACCCTCCGATCCACAGACTCCGAGAGGCCGCCGCCGTGTAGAGCAAAGCCAAAAGGACACCGAACGGGGCGCCCCCCCTGAGCCGGGAGGAGAGGGCGGCGGTCCAGATCTTCTCCCCGGGACCGGCCTCCCCTATCCTCCCTCCGATCTCGTAACCCATGTCCCGCAGGATCACCGAACCCGACATCTGGTAGCGGAACAGATCCTCGTCGCCGACCCCCCGCGTCTTTTGGGTGCGTATCCGAGCCGAGATGGTGGAGGGAAGTCTCCCGAAACTCCACACCAGGGCGGCCAGGAAGCCGGCCAAACGGCCCGGTCTGCCCAGCACCAGGCTGTACATTCCCTCCAGCACATTGATAGCGATGTCAAGGGGAATCGCCCAGATCAGGGTCATCAGCCGGTAGACCTTGAACATGGCCCGCATGCGCCCCGCCCGCTCTCTCCAGGTTTCGGAGCGCGGAAAACGATCGGAGGGATACAGCACCCGAGAGGAAGGCGCCACCACCACCCTCCCTCCCGCCAACCGGACACGCTGGCAAAAGTCCAGACCCGCCGAGATGGGAGGAAGGGATTCGTCGAATCCGGCCAGCACCGCCCACAACCGGCGTCGGGCCAGCATGGACACGGTGGAGAGACTCGAAACCTCGCGGATCACGTCGTACTGGGCGAAGTCCAGTTCCGACTCGTCCAACCCCGAGGAAGAGACCCCAAACAGATCGGTGGCGCTTCCCACCGACAAAAGCCGCTCCCGGTTCTCGGTCGCCAGTATCTTCGATCCCACCAGGGAAGCCTGGTGGTTCAGAGCCACCTGCCACAAGGCAGTGAGCGCCCCCGGCTCCGGCCGGGCCCCGCCCGACAGGACCCACACATAGTCAATGTCGGCCGGGATCGCCTTGATCGCCTCCTCGAAGGTCGACCGGTGGGTCAGACCCGCCTCCTCGGCGCTCCGCTTGGACCGCGAGTCGGGGCCGACCACTATTAACCAGGTGTCCGGATCCTGTTCGCCCACCCCTTCGACCGCTGAGCGGAATTCCTCCCCTTCCGCCATTATCACTACCGCAATTCCCGGAGTGCGAACGGTCCGTACGACGGGTTGCGAAGAGGAAGTTGTGCTTTCCATCAACAAGCGACAATGCTAGGAAGAACCATCCACCATATGAATACATCATCTGACCATCCCCAAGTGGTGCTTCTATCCGGAGGAGTGGGAGGAGCGCGGCTGGCGCGGGGATTCGCCCGGATCGAGGGATGCGACACCACGGTGGTCGTGAACACCGGAGACGACGACTGGGTGTACGGAGTCTTCGTCTCTCCCGATTTGGATACGGTGGTCTACACACTGGCCGAAGAGGAAGGGCCGCAAGGTTGGGGACGGGCCGGCGAAACATGGCGGGTGATGGCCGCCCTGTCACGGTTTCCCGTAGACACCACCTTTCAACTGGGAGACGCCGATCTGGCTCTCAACCTCTTCCGGACTCGGCAGCTTCGAGAAGGTCAGTCACTCAGCTCGATTACCGCCCAGATAGCCGCCGCCTTCGGGGTGAGAGCCAAGGTGCTTCCGGTCACCGATCAGCCGCTGCGCACCAAGCTGCGCACCGCCTCGGGAAAGTGGCTCGACTTTCAGGACTATTTCGTGCGAAGACAGCACCGGGATGAAATCACCCGCCTCCGGTTTGACGGAGCGGATCTCACTTGCCCCGCTCCCGGGGTGGTAGAAGCCATTCAAGGCGCCCGGGCGGTGATCATCGCCCCCTCCAACCCTCCTCTATCCATCTGGCCGATCCTGGCGGTTCCGGGTATCCGCTCGGCCCTGGAAGCCGCCCCCCGGGTGATCGCGGTGAGTCCCCTGTTCGGCGGCCAGGCTCTGAAAGGCCCGGCCGCCGAAGTGATGGCCGGGCTCGGCATGCCAGCGGGAAACCCGGGAGTTGCCCACGCCTACCAGGGTCTACTCTCGAGCCTGGTGGTGGACCAAAGCGACGCCGGTGATCTCGCCCTTCTGAAAGACATAGGCCTGGAAGGGTGGGCCACCAACACCAGGATCGCCCAGCCGGCCGCCGCGGCCCGACTGGCGACCTGGCTATTGGAGCGGATATGACGATCACCATCCATCCGGTCACCGGGCTACCGGAAATAGCCGCCGGGGATGACCTGGCTCTCCTGCTGGGCGACGCCCTGGCGGATTCGGAGATGGGTCTGCAGTCCGGCGATGTAGTGGTGGTCACCCACAAGGTGGTCTCCAAAGCGGAGGGCAGGATAGTGGAACTGGAAGATGACGGTCCCCACAGCCATCGGCATCTGGTGGAAGCCGAGACGGTCGCCATCCTGCGGCGCAGAGGCGATCTGGTGATCACCGAGACCAGGCACGGGTTTATCTGCGCCAATGCGGGAGTGGACCGCTCCAATGCGGGTCCCTGCCGGGCGGTGCTCCTGCCTCTGGACCCGGACCGTTCCGCCCGGCGGATTCGCTTCCGATTGATGCAGCGCTTCGGGGTGGAGGCGGCGGTGGTGATCACCGATACCTTCGGGCGCCCCTTCCGCCGCGGATTGACCGACGTGGCGATCGGGGTGGCGGGATTCAAGCCAATTTCGGACCTGCGGGGAAAGCCCGACGATCACAACCGCATCTTGGAAGTGACCGAGATCGCGGTGGCCGATGAGATCGCCGCCGCCGCCGATCTGGTCAAGGGCAAGGCCCGGTCAATCCCGGTGGCGATCATCCGGGGCCTGTCGCTCCCGGCAGGCGAAGGCACCGCCGGCGATTTGATCCGCGGAGCGTCGGAAGACTTATTCCGCTAACCGTCCGCCGATCCGCCCCTCCGGCAGGTTGGGGGGTCTCGATCTCACCCGGCCCGCCACACACCCTGGCAGACGATACGGGTTGATTGTGCCAAGAGAGCGCACTGGCAGGCATTTGGTAGTAGCGGATTGTGAAAAAAGACGCTATTTCGACGTGGAATTCCACATAGATCAGCAGCCACCTAGGGGCTTAGCCCCGAACTCCCCCAACCAGAGAGGTGTCTCATGGTCGAACCCCGCTTAGAGGAAGCCGACCCCATTCTTCGAGTAGCGGTTCAGTTTGTCCCGAGCACAGTTGGCAATACGAACAATGACCCCTGCCTCACCGCGAACGTCCCAGCCCCGTACATATACTCTGGTGTAGGATGTAACACTTCGAAAGGACGATCCATGGCACCGACAACCGTCTCGCGTGCGCAACAACACGGAGAGGAGAGCTCAGGAAGAGAAACTGTCCCGAATCTGAATGAGACGCAGAGAGAGCATGAGCATTTGCTTGAAAGGGCTCTAAAGGAACCAGGAGTGGCTGAGGTTATGACTTTCTGGAAGCGTATTAGGAAAACCGTGCCTGAAAGACTTCCTGCTCCCGCCATAATGGTGACCAGCTACGCCACCGACGCCAACCCCGTCCGCTGAAGCATGCCTTCTTGGGGTGAGATTCTTAACGAACTCAACGAATCGGATCCAGGACAAAGCCCAGATTTTGACGGCGTGCGTCGTAAATACCTCAGCAATTTGTATCGCCTTACTAAACGACCTGTCATTATCTATTACAGCGCGTGGTTACAAAACCCCGACCCCCAAACTGCGATCACACTTGCAGACATCCAAGGATTCATGGAGACCGTCAGGGGATTGGAGTACGATAGGGGTATTGATCTGATATTGCACTTGCCAGGAGGCGAAGCAGAGACAGCCTGCCGGATCGTCGAGTACCTGAGAGCCAAATTCACTGGAGAGATCCGGGCATTTGTGCCGATTGCTTCCATGTCGGCTGGCACCATGTTGGCATTGGGGTGCGACAAGATCGTTATGGGAGAGCACTCCCAACTGGGGCCAACTGATCCGCAGATCCCTCAACAATCCGGCGGCATAATACGTTACGTACCAACCCAAGCCATTTTTCAACAATTCGCGAGGGCACAGGAAGAAATCAAAAAGGACATTTCAGCCCTCGCCGTGTGGACTCCCATTCTGGGACAATACGGAACTTCTCTCCTTGCTGAATGTGAGGCTCACCAACAATTGGCCGAGTCTCTTGTGGAACGATGGTTATCAACGTGGATGCTCAAAGACGACCAGGAAAAGGCGAAGAAAGCCGCTGAGTGGTTCAACGATTTCAATACTCACCTCTCCCATTCGCAAGGAATCAACCGAGAGCAGGCAGGAAACAAGGGCATCGTTGTCGAACGTCTTGAAGACGACAACGAACTCCAAGATGTCGTTCTAAGCATTCACCACACGACTATGCACACCCTCAGTGGCACAAACGCGATAAAGATCATCGAGAATCACGAAGGTAAGGCTTTTATCCTTCACCAGACACCAGTGATGCCGCCGATCGCTGACTCCCCCAATCCGCCACCAACGAACTAAGTCAGACTGGTGATCTGGTTTAGGTCAACCTAAACCAGTACCATTTTTGCGGACATCCTACTCGACGAGGGGTGTGCCGATAAGTTTGAGTAATCGGTTGTTTGTTCGGGTGGTTGACGGTAGCGGTTTTCGTGGTCGGCGGGGTGTGAGACGCGGATCCGCGCTACCAAGCGGGATTTCGCGATCCCAAGAATTGTGACCTCTGGGCCGGCCCCAACGACGTCGGATCGGGCCGGGAGAGGTGTTCGACTCCATCAATATGTATCTTCGCTGTGACAAAGTCAACCGGGCGACCACTCTATTTTTCACGAACCCTATTGCCTACTGGGGCCTGTTCACGCTGTGGGGGGTACCCCCGGTCCAGTGACTCCTGACTCCCTGATGTCAATGGTGGCGGGGGCTCGCCTTGGGGAGGCCTTTCGCCCAAACCGCCGAGCGGTTTCGTCGTGGAGATTGGGTGTTCTCATGCCCTTAGGATTTCCTCGGCCGAGACACGGTTTTCTTTCGCTTCGGCAAGGGTTGCAGCCGGGATCCCGAACCATTCATAAAAGGAGGAAATCAAATAGAAAGCATCGACCTCCGGATCGCCCGTCAGAGGGATCCCGCGATGGGGAGGGTTATCCACCACCGCCTGTCTATTGAGGGGCCGGATTTGCAGTGGTGGTTGTCCCTCCCTTAGAGACCGGCCCCGTGACCAAAAGGTCCAAGACAATCCCTGCCCTTGGGGTAACAAGACGCGATAGGAGAATCGAGCAAACTCCAGCGCCCACTCCCCCAACGCCAAGTGATCGACAAACGTCACCGAACTGCTGTGTTGGTAGCGGGGATCCCGAAAGAAGGTGCTTCCTGCTATGGCCACCATCGTTCCGAGAGGGTCAATGAGGACGCCGCGAGTGCCTTCTTCGATCAGAGAAACACATTGTCCCACTGGTTGAAAGTCAATGCCATTACCCAGCCCGTATCCACGATCGAGTCGAAGGGAGTTCTCTACCACCTTGGCCAGCTCGCCCATTACCCCTTCTGACGAATAGAAGTCACTGAAGGACACATTCGACGAGGGGACGATCGCCAGCTCCCACCATGCAGCCCCACCGAATGCCAGCCTCTCCAGCATCTCATCGGCTGCCGCCCGCACTGTCGGAGAGAGGGGGTCACCGTCGGCAGTCAATATGCTCGGGGCCATAGCCTGCGGTCGATCGGGGGTCTCGGGCTCACCGCGCCACAGCTTATCGATCGGCACAGCGTAGATTCGTTCATCTATTTCATAAGGCATGTCTCCGGTGTAGAACACGATCCCGGCATGGAAGCGACTCCCTAGCTCCGTGCGCAGACGGACAAGACCTTTCCAATCGTCCCTTGACAATCCAGAGGCCGATTTGACCTCCATGCCGACCACTGCCTGATCGTCAAGGCGTTCCACCACGAGGTCTACCTCAATACCCTGACGCGTCCGCCAGTACCCCAACTGATATGGTTCGTTCAGCCATCCGATTGCCTTGCGAATCTCGCCCACCACGAACGTTTCGACCAGGTTTCCGAATAAGGATTGGAACAAGGGATCAGGGCTCATAACCCTCTCGGATGTAAGTCGAAGGAGGCGCCCGCCCACACCCGAATCGACCAGATGCAACTTTGGTCGTGCCACAGGACCTCTGTCCGTCTTCTTCCAGGCAGGTAGACGAAAGATGAAAAAGAGCCACTCCAGCAGGCGGGTGTGGTTCTCAGCGGTTCGCTCGGCAATCCCGATGTCCCGAGCAGCCTTGGCAATGTTGAGAAGCTGCCCTGTCTGCGCCCCTAACCGGAACAACAGCCTCTGCACATCCTCGGGCTGACGTACGTTCCGGACAGCGGCGAGCCCGTAACTAAGGGACTGTTCGATGTAGTTGTTGAAGATCCGGAAACGGTCGGCAGTGTCCTCGTTCAACAGAACACGGGGAAACCCACCGGCCAACACTCTTTCGACGTAATCTTCGCGGGTCGTTCGGGAACGACCCCAGGACATCACACCCTCCATGCCCCCGAATACCGACACGACAAAGTTCTCCCCCAAACCTTCTATCTCCATCTGGGAAAGTGGGAGGACTTCTATTTCGGACAACCGACCAACCAGTGCCTTCAGCTCTTTCCGGTTTGCCTGGCGGCCGGCTGATCCGGTCAGTATGAACTGACCGGGAGAACCCTCCCTGTTCAGTTGGGCCTTGATGTGATCAAGGAGTTGGAGGCGAAGGTATTCGTCTATAAGAACCGGACGCTGCCCAGCCAGGTACTGGTTTGGATCCGCCTTGACTTGGTCCCTGACAGTAGGATCGTCAAGGTCAACTATGTCAGCAGACAAGCGTTGGGCAATCTCACGTAGCAGCGTGGACTTGCCCACAGTACGGGGACCCTCCAGCACCACCACCGGAAAGCTGCGAAACCGACGGAGACCGACCTCCAATAATCGACGGTCATAGTGCCGGGATCTCATCGGTAGCATTCTCGTGCATTATACGAACAAAAATCCGGCTAATTGCGTATTTTCCGCTGTCTTTCGCAAAATGCGTAAAGGCGCCAACTGTGGGGAGGGACCCGGGCCATGTTCACGACCCGGACCGGCACACTAAACGGTGTCGGTGGACAGCACTGTTGTGAAGGTGCATCCCGACGGTACCGGAGCCCTGAAAAAGGGGGATCCCAATCGATCGGGAAGTCGCGGGGTGGGTGGACCACCAAGATTCATATGGTTGCCGCGGATGATCGCACCGCAGTAGCGTTTCGTCTTTCGCCCGGCCAAGCCCACGACGCCCCACAGGGACGCCGACTGCTCCAAAGCCTGGGAGCACAGTCACAAAAAACGCGATTTGGTGATGGACCGCGCCTACGAAGGCGACGAAACCCGCCAGTTGGCCCTGGACCTGGGCTACATCCCGGTGGTTCCTCCCAAAATCACTCGTCTCGACCCTTGGGAATACGACCAGGAAGTGTACAGACCCGCAACCGGATCAAGCGGCTGTTCCGACGGCTGAAAGGCTACCGAAGGATCTTCTCCCGCTTTTGACAAACTCGACATCATGTTCCTCGCATTCATCACCTTCGCCCTCATCCACGACACCCCACGAAGCGTGAACAGGCCCTAGCTCAAGCCCCAACAGCAGTCGGGCGCCTTCCCGGGTTGGTTAGCGGGTATTGATCCACTCCCAGGTCTTTTCGAGTCCGGTTACCAGGTCGGTGTGGGCTTTCCAACCGAGCGCCGCGCGGGCGGGTCGGGGATCGGTCACCGAGCGGCGGATGTCTCCCGCCCTGGCCGACCGTGGTCGGACGGCACCCTCCCAACCGGTGACCTCCCGCATCGTTTCCAGCAGGGCCAGAAGAGACGTCTCGACTCCTCCGCCCAGGTCGAGCGTCAAGCCGTCCGCCCGGTCGGAAGCCAGGATCATGGCTTCCACCGCGTCCGTGACGTAGACAAAATCCCGCGTCTGCCGACCGTCGCCATCCAAAAACAGAGGTTCGCCGCTCGCCATGGCCCTCAACCAAGTGGCCACCACCGCCGACTCCCCGTCCGCGTATTGGTGCGGTCCATAGATGTTGGCGGGCCGAAGAGTCACCCATCGGATTCCCGCCGCCGACGCCCTCCGGCTCACCAAGTCCTCAGCAGCCCGCTTGCTCATCCCATAGGAAGGGCGGGCCCCGTGGGATGGAATCCCATGGGCGGCCAGAGAGGAGACATTCACCAGCCGGCCGGCCCCGCTACGACGGGCGGCATCCACTACCCGAGCGGTTCCCTCCACGTTCACTTCCACGCATCTTCGGGGATCCATTTGGCAAAGGGGCACCGAAGACACCGCCGCCAGATGGAACACCACCTGCGGCCCGACCCCCATCATCACCGCGCCAAGGCCCGGATCGGTGATGTCCACCTCCACCGTCTCGATCCCCCCGGGGCGGCCTCGCTCCGTCCTCGACCGTCCCCCGGCGGAGAAGTCGTCGAGCGCCACCACTTCCCAACCTCTTCCGGCCAGGGCCTCGCACAGATGCGTTCCCACAAACCCCGCCCCGCCCGTGACCACCGCCCGGCGAATCATGGCAGTTCCCCGGGACTTTTCCTTGTCAAAAAACAGATAGGTGACTCCATCGCCATGTTGTGAAAATAGCCGAACGTGGGAGTGCTAGCCTTGCCAATTGCCATCGACCCCAGGAGAGCAAGCTTTGGCGGTCCTGCCCCACGAGGGTACTTACCCCGTCATGTACGGTACATACTCCACCCCGGCCGGGAGTTCCTACCGGTCCGACTACCTGGCGCGACCCGACGCGGTGGGTTGTTTCCCGGTGGTGCTGATCCTCACGGATGAAGGTCCGACCTCCTCCCACCTCAAGGGTGTGTGCCGCTTTTTGGCCCGACGAGGAATGGTGGCTCTGGCGCTGAATCTGGCGCCCCGCCGCCCGGGTCGTTTCGAAAAGGGAACAGGACCCACCGATACCGACACCGACGTCCTGGCGCAATTGGACGACACCCATCGCTTCCTTTCCGACGAAGACCTCGATTGGGTGCTGGCCGAACCGATGGGCGTACTGGGAGTCGGATCGGGTGGCCGGCTGGCCTGGTTGGCCGCCTCCCTGCGGAGATGGGTGGGACCGGCGGCCGTGTTGTACGGTCCGCTCGAAGGCGATGAACACCGGCGGTATCCGGCCCTCGGACAACTGAAGCGCCTGAGCGGACCGGTGTTGGGCATCTACGCCGCCGATGACGACCTCATTCCCCCCGCTTCGGTGGACTCCGCGCAGGATCGCAACCCGAGCGGGCAGTGGCTGCTCTACCAGGGAGTCGGCCACGGATTCGTAGACGAAAACCATGCCAACTACGACGAGCGGGCCGCCCACGACGCCCTCGTCCGGCTGGCGGAGTTTTTCGCCGCCGCCCTCCCCACCCCCCGGATCGTGGAAACCGGTTAGTTCTCCCGATCGGATCTTGGGACGTGAAACACCTCTTCGGAGCGCAGCCGGCTGCGTCCCCGGGCATCCTCCACCACCAAAGCTCCCTGAGGGTCGATATCCACTGCCCGTCCGACCCGGCCCTCGCCCCAACCCACCCTATGGCCGACCGTCACACAGCGGCGTCGGTAGTCGTCGAGCGAAAAACCGCCGCCGGCCGGATCCAATGCGGACTCCAGAAAACCCCCGGCCCAAGCATGGGCGATCTCCTCTCGCCGGGCGGATCCCGGCGCAACGCCATCCAAACCGGCCATTCCCGGAGGGGGATCCGGCCACCACAGGTTCAACCCGCATCCCGCCACCACCACCGACCCTCGCCCCTCCACCAGAATTCCCCCCACCTTGTCCTCTCCCACCAGCAGATCATTGGGCCATTTCAGTGCCACCTGTCCGCCCAGCGCCACCGCCGCATACCAGCCCGCCATCAACGGGAGCAGGCCCCACCGATCCTTGGGCCACCGGGGTTCGCATGCCACCGAAACCGCCACCGCCCCGGGAGCGCTGATCCACTTCCTTCCCCGTCTTCCTCTACCCTGCTCCTGACGGTCGGCGACCACCACCACCGGCCTTCCCCGGTATGCTCGGCGGGCGTCGTCCTGCGTGGAAGCTGTCGCGGACAGCCGGATGACCCAATACGGTGTAGCCAAAGAGGTAAACCTCAAGTCCAAGTACCAGAAAGCTTATCCGAGAGGTAACGGTTGGGCACTGAACAACGAATAGAAAAACTGCGCCGGATGCGGCACCAGGCGGTGACCGTCGACCGCCGCTCTATCGACCGCCAGCATGAACGGGGCAAGCTGACCGCTCGCGAGCGGATCGCCCACCTGCTGGATCAGGACACCTTCTGTGAGGTCGACGCCTTCGTCCGTCATTCCGGGCGCGGGTTCGGGGTGGAGAACCGAAGGCCGCTGGGGGACGCGGTGGTGACCGGATGGGGAAAGATTGATGGGCGGACCGTGTTCGTGTTCGCCGAAGACTTCACCACCTTCGGGGGCAGCCTGGGCGTGGCGGTGGCCGACAAGATCTGCAAGATAACCGATATGGCGATGCAGTCCGGCGCTCCCCTGATCGGGCTCAAGGACTCGGGCGGCGCCCGCATCCAGGAAGGGGTGGCGTCGCTCGACGGTTACGGAAGGATTTTCGAGCGGAACGTCCGCGCCTCGGGGGTCATACCGCAGATCTCGGTGATCATGGGACCCTGCGCCGGCGGCGCGGTCTACTCTCCGGCTCTCACCGACTTCGTGATCCAGGTGAGCGAGACCAGCCACCTCTTCATCACCGGCCCCGACGTGATCAGAGCGGTGACCGGCGAGGAGGTCACCTTCGAGGAGTTGGGAGGGGCGATGGTGCACGCTTCCACCTCGGGGGTGGTGCATTTCGTCTTCAGCGAAGATGCGCTCGCCCTCGACGGGGTCCGGTATCTCCTCTCTTTTCTCCCCCAGAACAACCTCGAACTGCCTGCCTACTTCACTCCCGTCGACTCTCCCACCCGCACCGACGACCTGTTGGACCAGATCATTCCCGACTCATCGAACCAACCCTACGACATGACCACCCTGATCGAAACGGTCCTCGATGACGGCGAATTCTTCCAGGTGCATCAGTACTGGGCGCGCAACCTGCTGGTGGGATTGGGACGTCTGGACGGCCACACGGTGGGAGTGGTAGCCAACCAGCCGGCGGTTCTGGCCGGAACTCTGGACATCGACGCCGCCCAGAAGGGGGCGCGGTTCGTTAGGTTCTGTGACGCCTTCAACATCCCGCTGGTGACTTTCGTGGATGTCCCCGGGGTGTTGCCCGGAGTCGATCAGGAGCACCAGGGAATCATCCGTCACGGCGCCAAGTTGCTCTACGCCTACTGCGAAGCCACGGTTCCCCGAGTTTCGGTGATCACCCGCAAGGCCTACGGTGGGGCCTATCTGGTGATGAACGCCCGCGGGATCCGAGCCGATGTGGTCTTCGCCTGGCCATCGGCGGAGATCGCGGTGATGGGCGCCTCGGGAGCGGTGAACGTGATCTTCCGCCGGGAAATCGCCGCCGCCGAGGACCCGAACCGGCGGCGACTCGACCTGATAGGGGAATACGAGTCCGAGTTCAACAATCCCTACAAGGCCGCCGAACTCGGCCTGGTGGATTCGGTGATCGAGCCCCGCCAAACCCGGCCCCGACTCATCGCCGCTTTGGAGATGCTCCGCACCAAACGAGAAGCCCTGCCGAGCAAAAAACACGGAAACATTCCATTGTGAAATCGGTGCTGGTCGCCAACCGCGGCGAGATCGCGGTCAGGATCATCCGCACCGCCCGGGAAATGGGCCTGCGGACCATCGCGGTGTATTCCGAACCGGACCGGGACGCCTATCACACCCAGTTGGCGGACCAATCCTGGAACATCGGACCTGCTCCCGCCGGGCAGTCCTACCTCAATGCGGAGCGGATTCTCAAGGTCGCCCGGGAGACCGGCGCCGAGGCTATCCATCCCGGCTACGGTTTTTTGTCGGAGAACGCCGACTTCGCCCAAGCGGTCATCGACCAGGGACTGATCTGGGTGGGACCCCCCCCGGCCGCCATCGCCGCCATGGGAGACAAGGTGGCTTCCCGCCGGATAGCGATCGAGGCCGGAGTGCCGGTGGTGCCGGGAACCGAATCCCCCCTGCAAGACTCCCAAGAGATAAGGGAGGCGGCCGGCCAACTCGGCTATCCGGTGTTGATCAAGGCGTCCCATGCCGGCGGAGGACGCGGCATGAGAACGGTGAGTCACCCTTCGGAGATCGAAGAAGCCCTGGCCTCCGCCCAACGGGAGGCGGACGCCTACTTCAGCAGTCCGCAGGTCTATCTGGAGAAAAAACTGACCGGCGTCCATCACATCGAAGCGCAGATCCTGGTGGACGACCACCACAACTACGTGTACCTGGGAGAACGGGACTGCTCGGTGCAGCGGCGGCACCAAAAGCTCATCGAAGAGGCCCCCTCGGTGATCATGAACCTCACCCAGAGCCGGGAACTGGGAGACGCCGCCCTGAGGATCGCCCGCACCTGCGATTATCGCAACGCCGGAACAGTGGAATTTTTGGCCGACCCGTCGGGATCCTTCTATTTTCTGGAGATGAACACGCGGCTTCAGGTCGAACACACGGTCACCGAGATGGTGACCGGGGTGGACCTGGTCCGAGAACAGTTGCGAATCGCCGCCGGACGTCCCACCTCGGCCATTGGCCTGCGAGCGGACGGGCACGCCATCGAGATGCGCATCAATGCCGAGGATCCCCACCGAGACTACCTGCCCACCCCGGGCCGGATAGTCACCTACCGGGAACCGTCCGGACCGGGGGTGCGGGTGGACGGTTGGGTGAGCGCGGGCGTCACCATCCCTCGCTTCTACGACAATCTGCTGGCCAAGCTGGTGGTGTGGGGACCCACCCGCACGCAGGCTATCAACCGGGCGAAGCGGGCGCTGCACGAGTATGAGATCACCGGAATCCCCACCACGATCCCGGTGCACCGTGCGGTGCTCGATCATCCGGCTTTCATCTCCGCCCGCCATCACACCGGTTGGCTGGAGAACGAGTTCCTCCTGTCTCCCGCCGACCCGGAGGTGGCCGCCTCACTGCCCGAAGAGGAAAGCGTCGTTCGCCAGGACATGACCGTTGAGATCGGGGGCAGACGGTTCGTGGTCTCCTACTGGGAGCCCGATATCGGCCAGGACACCCGACCCAAGGTACGCCGACGCCCGTCCAAACCCGTCAAAGAGCCCGCCGTGGCCACTGACGGAGCGGTCACCGCTCCCATGCAGGGCACCATCGTGAAGGTGAACGTGAAGGTGGGCGACCGGGTGGGCGCCCGGGACACCGTCTGCGTGCTGGAGGCCATGAAGATGGAGAACGCGGTGACGGCCGGCAAGGAGGGCAACGTGGTGGAGCTGCGCATCGAAGCAGGAGACTCGGTGGCGGCCGGCGCGGTGGTGGCCCTGATCAGATAGACACCCGTACCTGGTTATGCCGCCGGGCATATCCGGGCTCCGGCGGTGGGGGACCGGCCTACAATTGCGGTTGGTTTACTTGTAAACTCCGTGACGCAAGACATCACACTGTTTGTGATAGAAAAGGAAGGGCGCAAAGTGATGAATAGAACCAAGAGTTATCTCAGGCTGGTGGCCATCATGGCAATCATGGCGTTGGTGGCGACCGCCTGCGGAGACGACGAAGCGACCGAAGTGACGGAAGCGACTCCCACCACCCAGACTCCCGCCACCACCGCGGCCCCCGATGACACCCCCGATGACATGGGTATGACAGACGGTCAGTTGGTGATTGGTACGTTGTTGCCGGTTACCGGTGATTTGGCTTTCTTGGGTCCGCCGGAGGTGGCGGGCGCCCGGTTGGCGATTGCCGATATCAATTCGGCGGGAGGTGTGTTGGGCAACGATGTGGTGTTGCATGAGGGAGACTCCGGCGACACCAACCAGGACATCGCCAACCCCGAGGTCGACCGGCTGCTGGCCTTGGACGTGGACGCCATCATCGGAGCCGCCAGCTCGGCTGTTTCCAAGCTGGTGATCGACAAGATCACCGGCAACAACGTGATCCACTTCTCCCCGGCCAACACTTCCCCCGACTTCACCACCTACGACGACAACGGCCTGTATTTCCGCACCGCCCCCTCCGACTTGTTGCAGGGCAAGGTCCTGGCCGACCTGGTGGCGTCGGAAGGCAACGAGATCGCCGGGGTGATCTACCGACAGGAGTCCTACGGGCAGGGTCTGGCCGACTCGTTCAAGGAAAACTTCGAGAGCCAGGGCGGCACGGTGGATCCGTTCATCGCCTACGCCCCCGGCACCGACAACTTCGACGCCGAGGTCGACCAGTTGGCAGACGCCTCCCCCGACGCGGTAGTGGTGATCGGGTTCCAAGAATCGGCCACCATATTGGTGACCATGCACGAACGGAACATCGGCGCAACGTCCGCCACCAACGTGTACGGAGTTGACGGAAACATCGGCGGTATCGGCGCCGAGCTTTCCGATCCCTCCATCATCACAGGCATGCGCGGCACCGAACCCTCGGTGGATCTCAGTTCCATCTCCGACTTCACCGCCCGACTGGACGGCGCCTACGAAGGCGGCCTGTCCGAGGTGTACGCCTACGGCGCCGAGACCTACGACGCCATCGTGATCGTGGCCCTGGCCGCGTTGGCCGCCAACAGCGACAACCCGGTGGACATCGGAACCGAGATCAACGACGTCACCCGCGGCGGCACCAAGTGCACCAGCTTCGCCGACTGCAAAGACATCATCGAAAACGGCGGCGACCCCGACTACGACGGAGTAGGCGGACCCTACGAATTCGTAGACGCCGGCGAACCCGCCGCAGCCAGCTTCCGCATCGCCACCTACAACGGCGGCGACCGACCCGACCCGGAGTTGGATGAATATGTCTTCGCCGGCGGGTCCGGTGACGACGGCGCAGCCATGACGGAAATGGCCACCGGTCAGTTGGTGATTGGTACGTTGTTGCCGGTTACCGGTGATTTGGCTTTCTTGGGTCCGCCGGAGGTGGCGGGCGCCCGGTTGGCGATTGCCGATATCAATTCGGCGGGAGGTGTGTTGGGCAACGATGTGGTGTTGCATGAGGGAGACTCCGGCGACACCAACCAGGACATCGCCAACCCCGAGGTCGACCGGCTGCTGGCCTTGGACGTGGACGCCATCATCGGAGCCGCCAGCTCGGCTGTTTCCAAGCTGGTGATCGACAAGATCACCGGCAACAACGTGATCCACTTCTCCCCGGCCAACACTTCCCCCGACTTCACCACCTACGACGACAACGGCCTGTATTTCCGCACCGCCCCCTCCGACTTGTTGCAGGGCAAGGTCCTGGCCGACCTGGTGGCGTCGGAAGGCAACGAGATCGCCGGGGTGATCTACCGACAGGAGTCCTACGGGCAGGGTCTGGCCGACTCGTTCAAGGAAAACTTCGAGAGCCAGGGCGGCACGGTGGATCCGTTCATCGCCTACGCCCCCGGCACCGACAACTTCGACGCCGAGGTCGACCAGTTGGCAGACGCCTCCCCCGACGCGGTAGTGGTGATCGGGTTCCAAGAATCGGCCACCATATTGGTGACCATGCACGAACGGAACATCGGCGCAACGTCCGCCACCAACGTGTACGGAGTTGACGGAAACATCGGCGGTATCGGCGCCGAGCTTTCCGATCCCTCCATCATCACAGGCATGCGCGGCACCGAACCCTCGGTGGATCTCAGTTCCATCTCCGACTTCACCGCCCGACTGGACGGCGCCTACGAAGGCGGCCTGTCCGAGGTGTACGCCTACGGCGCCGAGACCTACGACGCCATCGTGATCGTGGCCCTGGCCGCGTTGGCCGCCAACAGCGACAACCCGGTGGACATCGGAACCGAGATCAACGACGTCACCCGCGGCGGCACCAAGTGCACCAGCTTCGCCGACTGCAAAGACATCATCGAAAACGGCGGCGACCCCGACTACGACGGAGTAGGCGGACCCTACGAATTCGTAGACGCCGGCGAACCCGCCGCAGCCAGCTTCCGCATCGCCACCTACAACGGCGGCGACCGACCCGACTCATCCCTCGACGAGTACGTCTTTGCGGGTGGATAGAGTCAAACGAAACTAACCAAAATGACCAGGTGGGGGCCGGTTTTACCCGGTCCCCACCTGGTTCGAACAGTTAAGCGGGTCAAAGGAGTGTTTACCACCATGGAAAGGAAACGGAAGATTAGATCTCCCAACGGCGAGATGATTGATGCCGTTGAACTCGGGTTCCGCGCTGAAGGCGAGGAGCCTTGGATGAGTTATCTTCTTGATGATGGAACTCTGTTGCGTGTGAAACTGGCATTAACCAACATATTTCGCATGGAAGGTCAGCAGGACCCTCTAGGTCGCCCGGTCTACATGTTCGAATCAACCAACGTGATGTCCATTTCAGTGCCGGAGGAGGATATATGACCTTGCTAACCTACAGCCCGCATGTTTGGCCAGGGAACACAGAAAAGACTCGAGTGCTTCGCCCCGAGGTACCAGAGCATGTCTTAACTAACGACAATGTCTCAAGCCCTTCATCCGAAGAGTTGGCTAAAAGGTGGATAAGGATCGCCATGTTCCATGCGATCTGTCGTCCTATCCAAGACCCCGTTGGGTTCATCGCTTCCATTGCCGGAGTAGACGGAGCATGGGGGTTTGGAGAAACACGCAATGATGCTCTGGTGGAACTGGAATCGGTGTTAACTGAATGGCTGGACTTGAAGCTATCCAACCGTGATAATGACATCCCCAAAATGGAACACATAAATCTCGCGTACGCGATGGCATGAGCTTGCGGCTGACCCCGATCAGCCAAAGAGACCTGATCAAGCGCCTGCGGAAAAACGGTTGGTCCGGACCCGAAACGGGAACGCATCATCCTTTTATGAGAAAGGGTCAGAGAACCCTTCGCATCCCAAACCCCGGAGAGGTGCGTGTGGACATTCTCAGAGATCTTCTCAACCGAGCCGACATCTCACGGGAAGAGTGGCTATCTCAATAGTTGGCGGGTGGCACCCAAGGGACGGCAGAACCCATCTATTGTCCGAAACCTTAGCCTGTTTAGCCGCCCCGGGCCAAGGTCCCCAAGTAGAGTTCGATCACTTTCGGATCACTCAGCAGACTCTGCCCGGTGCCGGTGTAGGCGTTGCGCCCGTGGTCCAGCACATAGCCCCGGTGGCAGATCTGCAGGCACCGCCGGGCGTTCTGCTCCACCATGATCACCGCCACCCCGGAGCGGTTGATGTCTCCGGTCCGGGCAAATACCTGATCTTGCAGAACCGGAGAGAGCCCCGCCGAGGGCTCGTCCAGCAACAACACCTGCGGATTCATCATCAGAGCCCGGCCCATCGCCAACATCTGCCGCTCCCCTCCCGAAAGAAGCCCCGCTCGCTGCCCGAGACGCTCCCCCAACCTGGGAAAGAACTCCACCACCCTCTCCAGACGCTCGGCGGTTTTGTCCGGCTGCAGGTACACCCCCATCTCCAGGTTCTCCATCACCGTGAGCGCCGCGAACACGTTGTTGAGCTGGGGCACGTATCCCACCCCTTTGGCAACCAACTCGTAAGCCCGCAGCCCCTTGATGGATTCTCCCTTGTAGATCACCTCTCCCGAACGGACATCCAAGAGTCCGAACAGCGCCTTCAGCAAGGTTGATTTGCCGGCGCCATTGGGACCGATGATTCCGATCATCTCCCCCGGGTAGAGGGTCAGGTCAACTTGCTTGAGAATGTCCACCCCCGGCAGGTAGCCCGCCACCAGGTGGCGCAACTCCACCAGCGGGCGTCCCGAACTGTTATCTCCGCTCACCGGCCTATACCTCCTCGGATTCGAGGACATCCTGGCCCGATCCCAGATAGGCATCGATCACCGCCCGATTTTTCCCGATCGATTCGGGAACACCTTCGGCAATCACCGCCCCTTCGGCTATGACCACCACCCAGTCGGAGATATCCCACACCACATCCATATCATGCTCCACGAAAATCACCGTAACGCCTTCATCGGGGAGCCGCTTGACATGCTCCAGCAGCGACTGGGTCAGAGCAGGATTGACACCGGCCACCGGCTCGTCCAACATAACCACCGCCGGGGCGGCCATCAGGGCTCTGGCCATCTCCAACAGCTTGCGCTGGCCTCCTGACAGAGTCCCCGAATACTCCTCCGCCATGTGATGGAGGCTGAACCGCTCCAACAGTTGGTGGGCCCGCTCCTCGATAACCTTCTCCTGGGACCTCCAAAGGGGTGGCAACAGCGACGGCAGGAAGCGTTCGCCGACCTGGCCCTTGGCGCCCAGCTTCATGTTCTCCAACACGGACAGTTTGGTCAACGCTTTGGTGAGCTGGAAAGTCCGCACCATCCCCGCCTGCGCCCGTCGGTGCGAATTCAGGCGCTGAACGTCCTTTCCATCGAACATCACCGATCCCGCGTCGGGACTGTCGAACCCGGTCAGCAGGTTGAAGAAGGTGGTCTTACCGGCGCCGTTGGGTCCGATCAAGGCGGTGATGATCCCCCGCTGGATCTCCAAATGGTCCACGTCGACCGCCACCAAACCCCCAAAGGCCCGGCGCATGTTTTCGACCACCAGGATCGGGTCGGGCTTGGCCACGCCGGGGACCTGCTCCACATCGGCGAGAGGATGCCCCCCATCGGAGCGGTGGTTACCGGACATCCAGCATCATCTCCTCTCGTGACCCAAAGATTCCCTGTGGTCGAAAGACCATCAGCAACGCCAATCCCACCCCCACCAGCATGAACCGGATCTGGTTGACCTGAGTCGGGTCCATCAAAGCGGTGGGGATCCATCCCTCATTGACCAAAGCCGCCAGGGTTCCCTGGAAGAAGGTAAGCATGGCCCAAAAGACCATGGCGCCCACCACCGGCGACCAGATGCGCCCCACTCCACCCAGGATCAGCACTGTCCAAAAGAAGAACGTGTAGGCGGGAACGAACGAATCGGGCTGGATGGTGGCTTTCCCCACCGCCTGCACCATGCCGGCCAATCCCCCGATCACTCCACCCAGGATCAAAGCCTGCAGCTTGTACCAATAGGCGTTCTTACCCAGCGCTCGAGCCGCGTCCTCGTCTTCCCGGATGGCCTTCACCACTCTGCCCCAGGGACTTCTCATCAACTGCCAGATAACCACCAGGGCCACCGCCGTCACTCCCCATCCCAGCACGATGGCGAAAAACTGGTTGCCGCCCACCTGAAAAGGTCCGACCCCGTACTCGACGCCGGGATCGAAGGGATTCAACTCCCGGAAGGGTCCGATGAAGGCATGGAGACCCTCCGCGCCTCGGGTGATGTCGCCCAGAGTGGTGGAGCGAGCCAGCAGACGAATAATCTCGGCGGCCGCGATGGTGACGATCGCCAGGTAGTCGCCTCTCAGACGGAGAGTGGGGAGTCCCAGGATGAGGGCGAAGGCGGTGGCAAAACCCATGCCCACCAGCACCGCCAAGAACGGGTTGAGGTTCCACAAGGTCACGGACAATCCCATCCCATAGGCCCCGGCGGCCACAAAACCCACCTGTCCGAAGTTCAGCAACCCCGCGTAACCGAAGTGGATATTCAAACCCACCGCCGCCAAGGCATACACCGCCGCCTCCAGACCCAACGACGTCTCCACCGTCTGGATCAGGATGAAACCCCAGTCGATCGCTGCCACCGTCATAGCTACCCGAACCGCTCCCTCCTGCCCAAAATGCCCTGGGGACGCACTACCAGCACCAAAGCCAGCACCACCAGGGCACCGATGTTTTTCAGTTCCACCGGGATGAACAGAGTGGAGAGTTGAATGCCGATCCCCACCAGAAGACATCCCAGCAAAGCTCCGTAGGCCGTGCCGAGCCCGCCCAGCACCACCCCGGCGAAGATCAAAAGCAGCATCCGGAACCCGATCAGCCAACTCAGTTGCTCGGCCAACCCGATGAACACCCCACCCAGCCCGGCCAGGGCGCCGGCCCCGATCCAGACGGTGCGGATCACCCCTTGGACATTGATGCCCGAAGATTCAGCCAGATCACGATTGTCCGCCACCGCCCGCATGGCCTTGCCGGTTTGGGTCCGCTGCAGGAACAACCCCACACCCAGCAGGATCAGAACCGAGAGCACCACGGTGATCAGGTCCTTGGGAGTGATCTCGATTATCCAGATCTGCAGGGCGCTTTGGGCGGAGTAGTCCCTGAAGAACCTCAGATTCCCTCCGAATATGAAAAGGAAAACATAGCGGGCCAGGATCGAAAGCCCGATGGTCACCACCATCTGGGCGATGAGGCTCACGCCCCGGGTACGTAGGGGTCGAAAAATCCACCGGTCCATCAAATACCCGGTCAACCCCCCGATCAACACCGCCAACACCGCCGCCAGAATCAGATTGACCCCGTCCCCCAACGGCGGCCACCAGCCGGCCATGAAACCGAACGCTCCGGCCAAGCCGAAGTAATTGAAGAAATAGGCCGAGAGCATTCCCCAGGTAACCATCTCGCCGTGGGCGAAGTTGACCAGGCCGGTGGTTCCGAATACCAACGAAAGCCCGATGGCGGCCATGCCGAGGAACAATCCCAGTTTGATTCCCTCGGTGGTGAGTTGCGCCACCCGCCGAAGAGATATCCCCCCACTCTCTTCGACCATCTCCACCGCCCCGCTGGTCAAGGAGAAAATGGCTCGCCCATCCCGGCCTTCCAGCACCTCCACCTCCACCGTGATCCGGTCCGGCTCACGCAACCGGATTCCCGGCGGGAGGGTACCGATATCGATGGTCACCGCATACACGGCGGGCCCGGGAACCGGCGTGGAAAACGCTCCGTCGGCGTCGGTGACCCCCGATCCGATTTCGATCCCATCCAGGGTGGACACGGACAGACTCGCCCCCCCCACCGGCACCCGGTTTCCCTCCTCGTTCTGGTATCGCAACCGGGTACCCACCGTCTCCGACGACTGACCCAAAGCCGGAAGGACCATAAAAAGAGCCGTCCCGACCAGCGCAAGACCGGCCAGCGCCAGCCTGAACGGAAAGCCTTGCACGGTCCGACGGTGTCTCACAAAATCACTCGGTTAAACCCCTTTGAGATCAGGACACTAGCAGACGACCGGCGGAAATTTTCCTATATCAAGTCCTGTTGCCGGATCCCGTAGGAGGGGTGTCTCAGCCTGCACAAGGCTAGTTTCTCCAACTGGCGAATCCTTTCCCGGGTCAACTGGAAGTGGCTGCCGATCTCATCCAGACCCTTGGGAATCCCGTCATCCAATCCATACCGCAATTCCATGATCTTGCGCTCACGATCCGGTAGTTTTCTGATGGAATTGCGCATGGCGATGGCCACACTGGTCGCCTCGGCGATGGCTTCGGGATTCTCGGCGTCGCCGTCCTCAATGAAGTCTCCCCGCTGCGCTCCGTCCTCTCCCACCGGCTCCTCCAAAGAGACCGTGTCGGACAGCACCAGCGCCTGTTCCACATGATCGATGCGGATACCCGTCTCCTGCGAGATCTCGTCGGGCTCGGGCATGCGACCCAGCTTTCCTTTGAGAATCCCTTGGGCCAATCGAACCTTGGCCAAGGTGTCGTGAAGATGAGCCGGGATACGCACGGTGCGAGACTTGTCGGCAATGGCGCGGGTTATGGCCTGTTTGATCCACCAAGTGGCGTAGGTGGAGAACTTGAAACCCTTGCGCCAGTCGAATTTTTCCACGGCCCGGATCAGACCCAGGTTTCCTTCCTGAACCAGATCCAGAAAATCGATACCCCGGACTCCCTGATAGCGCCGAGCGTTGTGCACCACCAAGCGCAGATTGGCTTGGACAAACTGATTCTTGGCGTCCGCCCCCCGACGCCTCCGCCTGTCCAAAATCCTTTTGTCCGCCAAGGTCTCAAACTCGCCTTCTTCCAACATGCCCTTCGCCTGGCGACCTCGCTCCATCAACTGTGCCAACTCCACCTCCTGCTGAGCATCGAGCAGATCGGTCTGGCTGATGGCGGATAGGTACTGAGCTACCAGATCGGAGGTAAGTCGGCCCCGCTCATCCGTTATTTCATTGGTGAGTCGCACTCCTAGATCCTTTCTGGCTCCGGCGCGTTTTCTTGCAACCATCCTTAGCCCCGCCTCGGAGTGGTCGCTCAAGGTGATTCTTCATAAAACGCACCCGCCATTCATTATGCAACAGAAACCCTAAATGGGGAACCCCTTTTTTCAAATTCAAGGGTTTATCCGGCGAGGTTTTATCTCCAAAAGGACCATTAATTCCCAAACTCGCCGTTCTATTTCATCAAACGCTCTTCTCATTCCCTCCAGCCCCTCTCCCTCAGGCGAGGGGATCTGCCACCTCAGGTAACGCTTATCGGCCGTGATCGGCAATTGCTCCCCGCCGAAATACACCACCACCTCGGCTGCCTCCACCATGCCTTTGTTCAACCGGACCGGACGCGCCCCACCGATGTCTATGCCCCGTTCAGCCAGTACCTGCACGGTCCCGGGGTCCACCGCCGCGGCGGGAGCCAACCCCCCATTGAACACCCTCACCGATCCCGTCGCCATGGTTCGCAACAACGCGGCAGCCATCTGCGAACAGCAGGCATCCTGGGCTTCGGTGAACAGAACGGAAGGGGTTCGGTAGCGCGGCTCCGCATAGGGCTTTTCTCTCTCCTCCTCGATCAGTTTCTCCAATCGACGGCGAGCGCGCAGCATCGCCACTCTCACCGAACCCTCCCGCTTGAACAGGCGACTTCCGATCGCCGCATAGGACAGACCTTCCACTTCCCGCAACCAGAGCAACTCCCGGTCTTGTGCGCCAAGTCTTCCGTAGGCGGCGCGGACCGTTTGAAAGTCCTCTTGGTCCAAGGTGTGTTCATCGGGGAGCGAATGGGTCGTCTCAATCTCGGGGGCGGGCAGCGGCCGGTGGCGCCTGCGCAGGTAGTCATGGAATTTGGAACGGGCCACCCTCCAAAACCATGCTTCAAAAGCCTGTGGAGACCTCAGACGTCCGATGGAACGGATGATCGATTCGCAGGCATCGCTCGCCACGTCCTCGGCATCGGACAGGTTCAAACCCTGGCCGCGATAGAACGCCACCAGCCGAGGCAGTCCCTGGACGAGAATGGATGCTAGGGCATCCTGGTCCCCGTCCCGCGCGGCGGTGGCCTCAGTAAGGGAAGGGGGCCATGCAGGGGAATCCGTGGGCAGCATTGAACTTTAAGTTATTGCCGGGGCGTCTGGTGTCTGGGTAAGGGCCGCGATGCCGAAGTCTATCTGGAAAGAGAACGTTTCAGATAGCGGCTGGTATCGGTTGGATACCGGCAGTCGGCAGGGTCGCTTGGATCATTGGTCGGGCGGCAGAAGAATACTCGGCTCACTCCCGTACTCCAGAATCGGGGTGGCCGCGTTCCGCGCCTTTTCGGCTGCCTCCGCCAAGTCCTGGGGATCGGCGGACAGCAGTTCCTCCACCTCCACCTTCAGAGCCTGACCGAGTTCCGTGATAGTGGGCGGAGATTCGATGACGGGCGGTGGCGGATCGGTTTGCCCGGTTGTCGTCTCTGTCCCAGATTCGGCGGGCTCCGAAGCGGCGTCACCCTCCGGAAAGGTGCCCTGCTCCGGCGGAAAGGTACCTTGCTCCGGCGGAACCCCGCCCGTGACCGAATAAGTCGGAGGCGAACTCTGCTCGGTTTCAACGTCGGCGGTGGAGGGCGGCAAAGCGACTTCGTCCCGATTCTCAACGTTCACCGGCGTAACAAACGTGGAAAGGGCTCGCACCACCACTTCCGCGGCTTCCAACTCTTTCTGCTGGTCGATGAGGTCCAAAGCCTCTTCCAGCTCGTGGGTGGGAATGGAGACCACCGGAGAGAAGACTGGTTCGTCTGTCGAGTCGCTCGGAAGCGGAGAGGAGGCCACCGGCGCCGGAGGATCGGAGTCTGCAACCGGGGGACCGCCATCGTCCACTAGAGCGAACCACCCCACCGCCAACAGGGAGACGGCCAGCGCAAGGCTGGGCGCCAACACCCTCATCGCGGTGGATCGGGAAAAGCGGGCACTGGACCGAGCCATCGCCCGGTTCACCAACTGCTCGGCCCTCGCCGGGCCAAGTTCCTCTCGGTAAGATCTGGCTATTG
The DNA here is from genome assembly GCA_963665765.1 of Acidimicrobiia bacterium. Lineage (GTDB taxonomy): Bacteria > Actinomycetota > Acidimicrobiia > Spongiisociales > ZC4RG35 > Bin76. The sequence continues at coordinate 2,625,363 of OY762464.1, read as the reverse complement.
CCCTGAGAATGTCTCCGGAAGCATCCGGGGGTATGCTCATATTCCTTCTAAACCCGCCTTCTATCATCAAGACGCCGGGGACCGCGTGGCGTTACCGGGATTGTCTCCAAGCGGGGCGAACCCGGCGCCGACGCAGTAATCTATCCGATTGTGAAAGCCGTGGTGTGCACCGACTGGACCGGGCCGTCCGGATTAAGAACCGAAGAGGTTCCCGATCCCGTTCCAGGGCCGCGACAGGTCAAAATTGCCTTGGGCGGGGCGGGTCTCAACTTCGCCGACATCCTCATGGTGTCGGGCCTCTATCAAGTGAAGCCCGACCTGCCTTTCGTTCCCGGGTTCGAGGGAGCGGGAACCGTCACCGAGGTGGGGCCGGACGTGAGTTCCGTCAGGGTGGGGGATCGGGTGATGGTCTTCGCCGGAATGGGATGTTTTGCCGAGATGGTGGTGTCGGATGCTTCTCGGACGGCCCCGGCCCCACCCAGTTTGACCGACGTGGAGGCGGCGGTTTTCATGACCGCCTATGGCACCTCCTACCATGCTCTGGTTGACCGGGCCGGTTTGTCGGCGGGCGAGACAGTGGTGGTGCTCGGAGCGGCCGGAGGAGTGGGTATCGCCGCCGTGCAGATCGCCAAGCAACTGGGCTGCCGGGTGGCGGCGGCTGTGTCCTCGGACCGAAAAGCCCGGTTCGTGCTGGAGAAGGGAGCGGATCTGGCCATCCGCTACGACCGCGACGACCTGCGCTCCGTGATACGCGACTTCACCGACGGCCGGGGCGCCGATGTGGTCTACGATCCGGTGGGAGGCGCGGCCACCGAACCGGCTTTCCGATCACTGGGCTGGAACGGGCGTTTACTGGTGGTGGGATTCGCCGCCGGGAAGATTCCGAAACTTCCTCTTAACCTGGCTCTGCTGAAATCGGCCTCGGCGGTGGGGGTGTTCTGGGGCGCCTTCGTGGAACACTTCCCCGAACAAAACCGAGCCAATCTCGCTCAACTCCAACAATGGGTTGAGCAGGGCCTGATCCGTCCCCACGTCGACCAGGTCTATCCCTTCGAGCAAGCCCCGACCGGTCTCGCCTACCTGGCCGACCGGAAAGTGATGGGCAGGGTCTGCCTATCCCGATAACCGAGGTGGCAGTTTTTGCAGTCTCAACGGTCCCCTAAAAGGGTTCCCCGCCCCCGCCGCACCTAATCCGGGTTGGTCGCGAAAACCCGCGCCCCGGTGCGCGGCTTGGAAAATCGCTCCTTTTGTTCCGGCCCGCCTCGATGAGATCTTGTCCGGGACGGTCGCCGACGTTTGGTTTGGGAATTACATACCTAATTACCCAAGCCTGTAGACGACCGGGGATATTGTCATACCCCTTGGGTAAAATGCTTCCATGGGTGATGATCTGATCGAGTGGGCACAGCGGGCACGACGGCAGTGATAGCATGATGTCTCCACTTACACGAAAGTGATAAAAGTATGGACAACGATGCCGAGGCACGAGAGCAAGCCGAACGCGAGAAACAAGCCAAAGCGGACGAAAAGCAAATCGCTGACATTGAGAAACGCAAAGCCGAAAACGACAGTGACCGAGCGCTAGCTCTCGCTGAACGCGAGACCGCTCCGTACAACTCCACGTTAGACAAGCTCCGCCGGGGCGCTGATGAGGCAACCGGTAGTGGGTCAGTTTGAGTCCACGAGGTTGATGATGCCCTGGTGCGTCCACGGCCTGTCCACCAATCCCACCGCCATCGCCGGAGTACCGCCCCTGCCCAGCGAACGGTGAGTGCGCACAAAATTGTACGCCATGAAGTGCAACGACACAGCATGGGCATGGTTCTCCAGCTTCTTCGAGAAAGCGTTGGTGGACCGGGCGTAGCGGCGGTTGCTCATCCGCAGAGTTAGGTTCTGGCGCTTGATGTAACCAGTGCGGGCCGTGGCCCCTCCGTCATAGATTTTGCGCAGGATGCGATGGTCAACCATGTCGCCGAACGCCTCGTCCACGGCCTCCACGTAGGCTTTGAGTCCGTCAGTGGTCAACTGCACGGGATGGGCAAGGCGCGACGCCAGATCGTCCATGAACACCTTGGCGGTCCACAGCGTCCGGTCACCGATCCAACAACGCTCTGAACTGGCAGGATGGGCCGAAAAGCGGGTATAGCGCCTCCCACTCCAGATACTTTTGGGGACTGCGTCTCCACCTCATCACTACCCCATCGGGTCTACCCATCACCTGGGCAGTAGCAGGCGCCAAAACAGACGAACGCACCACCGCTTTGGAAATGATCCACCACGCACGAGTGGCCCGACAGGGACAGACCATCATCCCGACAAAGGCTACCGCAGCCAAGCTTTCGAGAAAGCCCTCAACCAGGACCAGCCCGCTCCCTCATCGCCTACGACCACTGAACCCTTGGAACTACACATCTAGGATTGAGTCCGGGGCCGACCTACCGAACGAACAGCCCGCCGGTCGGCCCCTTTCTCGTGATCGGACCCCGACAGCGTACGGGGCCTACTCCTCGACCGCTACCCGAGGAATCCTTTTATGTTGCCAGACTAGCCCGTTTCTTGGCCTTAGCAGCACGAGCCAAAGCAGAAATCTCCCGCCGCCGCTCCGGCGAAAGGGAAGCGTTACGAGCCTGCGCAGAAATCTCCCGACCCATCGGAGGTAGCTTGTCGATCTCCTCCTGGGTGGTCTCCCCAGTGGCCAGGTCTACGATCATCTTGGCCCGCTGGTTGAGATCCCCGGGCCGTCGCGGTAGCGGCATCGGTGGCTCCTTCCGTCCTCTAGATAACGGTAATACTAACGTTACTTGTCCGCTTTTTAGGCGGCCAATCGCAGTTTGGCTTTCAAATATTCCATGCCCCGATCACCCTTCACCTTGTTGCAGTGTCCGTTCAAGTTGCTCCAAACTGACCCACTACTGTCAGTATGTGTCGGTCGGTGGACAAAGTCAACTTCCGGGATCGGACCATTTTTGCCAACCTACGGCCGAAAAGCCTCGAGTCGGCATTTTACCCCCGGTCGTCGAGCGTCAATCGAATTCCGACGCATCCCCTTCGGCCAGTCGACGGGCCTCTTCAATGGCCTCGGACCGGTCCCCGGCGGTGATCCGGGCACGGTCGGTGAGGAGGGTGACCCGGTTCTCCACCACTTGCATGAAACCTCCGTGAACCGCGATGGTGGTCCGCTGGTCTTCATCGTGTTCGATCAGCACTGCCCCGGCGGACAGGGCGGCCATCAACGGCTCGTGGCCGGCCAGGATTCCGATCTCGCCCTCGGTGGTGCGAGCCACCAGGAACTTGGCATCGCCCGACCAAAGAGTCCCTTCCGGAGAAACCACATCAACATTGAAAGGGCGAGCCACGGCTAGGAGGACAACCCCTTGGCCTTGGCCTCCGCCTCCTCGAGATTGCCCACCATGAAGAAGGCCTGCTCGGGAAGATGGTCCACTTCGCCCTCGATGATCCGATTGAAATCGGAGACCGTCTCGGCCAGATCAACCCACTGGCCGGGAATACCGGTGAACTGTTCCGCCACGAAGAACGGCTGGGAGAGGAAACGTTCGATCCGCCGGGCGCGCGACACCACCAGTTGGTCCTCCTCGGCCAATTCGTCGATTCCCAAAATGGCAATGATGTCCTGCAGATCCTTGTAGCGCTGGAGGATCTGCTGCACCGCGGTGGCCACCCGGTAGTGCTCCTCTCCCACGTACTGGGCGTCGAGCACCCTGCTGGTGGAGTCAAGCGGATCAATGGCGGGGTAGATCCCCAATTCCACCAGCTTCCGGGAGAGCACGGTAGTGGCGTCCAGATGGGCGAAAGCGGTGTGCGGCGCCGGATCGGTCAGATCATCGGCGGGCACGTAAATGGCCTGCAGGGAAGTGATCGACTTGCCCCGCAGAGAAGTGATTCTCTCCTGCAAAAGACCCATCTCGTCCGACAGGGTGGGCTGATAACCCACGGCCGAGGGCATCCGGCCCAACAGGGTGGAGACCTCCGATCCCGCCTGGGAAAAGCGGAAAATGTTGTCGATGAACAACAAAACGTCCTGGCGCATTTCGTCACGGAAGTATTCGGCAATGGACAGAGCCGCCAACGCCACCCGGAGGCGAACTCCCGGTGGTTCGTCCATCTGCCCGAACACCAGGGTGGCGTTGTCGATCACTCCCGACTCGGTCATCTCCAAAAACAGGTCGTTTCCTTCCCGGGTTCGCTCCCCCACTCCGGCGAACACCGACACCCCTCCGTGCTGAGTGGCGACCCGGTTGATCATCTCCTGGATGATCACTGTCTTGCCGGTCCCCGCACCCCCGAACATTCCGACCTTGCCTCCCTGAATGTAAGGCTCCAGCAGATCGATGACCTTGATGCCGGTCTCAAAAAGGGTGTTCTGCGGCTCCACGTCTTCATAGGCGGGAGGAGGACGGTGAATCGGCCAGAACTCATCCAAATCCAACGAATCGGCCGGCACGTCCAACGGATCCCCCCAAACGTTGAAGATATGCCCCAGAGTCTTCGGACCGACCGGGACGGTGATCGGCCGGCCGGTGTTGCGCACTTCGGTTCCCCTCACCAGCCCGTCGGTGGAGCGCATGGCAATCGCTCGCACCTTGGAGTTGCCCAGATGCTGAGCCGTTTCGCACACCACCGTCTGCCGGTCCCCGCCCACCTCGAAGTCGATCTCCAAAGCGTGCAGTATCTCGGGCAACTCTCCCCGGGGGAACTCGGCATCCACCACCGGGCCGGTTACCCTTACCACCCTTCCCGCGCTGATCGCATCTGCCACGTTGTCCGCTCCTTTTTCTGTTCGTCTAGCGTTCGGAAGCCGTGAGCGCCTCGGCGCCACCCACGATCTCGGATATCTCGGTGGTGATCTCGGCCTGCCGGGCCTGATTGGCCACCCTGGTCAATACTTTGGTGAGTTCTGAGGCATTGTCGGTGGCCGCCTTCATCGCCCGCTGCCGGGAGGCGTGCTCGGACGCCGAGCTTTCCAGCAGGAACCCGAAGATGGCCGCCTCGATGTAGCGGGGAAGAATCCTGCTCAGGATCTCCTCTGCAGAAGGCTCGTAGCTGTACGAAACCGACCCCCCTTCCGGTGAATCTTTTTCCGCCGAAGGCCGGACCGGCAGCAACTCCACCCTGGTGGGAGTCTGATGGAGCACCGATCGGTAGTTGGTGTAAAACACCTCCACCGCGTCGACCTCCTCGGTTATGTAGGACTCGATCACCAGGTTGGCCACTGCCCGGGCATGACCGTAGTGGGGCCGGTCGGTCATCCCACCGAAGGTCTGTTCCAGCCGGTATCCGCGAAACCGCAGATAATTCCGGGCCTTCTTGCCGATCACAAACAAGCGGATGTCCCGCCCCTCCAAGGTGTGATGGCCGATGGCTTTTTCCGCCATTCGTATCAAATTGGCGCTGTAGGCGCCGGCCAGGCCTCGATCGGAGCTGATGATCACCATCCCCACGGTGGAGACGTCGCGCACCTCCGAGAGAAGATGCCCCGATCCCCCGGCGTCTCGCCCCACATTGCTGATCACTTCGATCAACCTATTCACATAGGGACGGGACTGAATCACCCTCTGCTGAGCCTTCACGATCCGCGAGGCGGCGATCAGTTCCATGGCCCGGGTGATCTTCCGGGTGGCCGACACGCTGGAGATGCGTCGTCGGATGAGACGCAGTTCGGCAGAAGGCATAGAAGGTCCCTCAGTCTCCCGAGCGAAAAGCTCCGGCGAACTCCCCTATCGCCGCTTCGAGAATTTCAACCTCGGGAAGGTCCCCGGTTTCGACAATGCCGCGCAGCAGATGCCCATGGCGACGGCGCATGTGCCCGGCCAGTTCTCTCTCAAATCGGGAAATGTCCGCCACCGGGATGCCGTCCATAAACCCTTGGGTGACGGCGTACAGAGAAACAACCTGCTCGTCCACCGCCGAAGGACGGAACTGTGGCTGTTTGAGAACCTCCACCACCCGGGCGCCTCTCTCAAGCTGCGCCTGCGAAACGGCGTCCAGTTCCGACCCGAATTGGGCGAACGCCTCCAGTTCCCGGAATTGAGCGAGGTTGATCCGGATAGTGCCCGCCACCTTCTTCATGGCCTTCAACTGGGCGGCGCCTCCCACCCGGGACACCGAGATACCGGCATTGATAGCCGGACGGACCCCCGAGTAGAAAAGGTCGGTCTCAAGATAGATCTGCCCGTCAGTTATGGAGATCACATTGGTGGGAATGAACGCCGAGACATCTCCTGCCTTGGTTTCCACGATCGGAAGCCCCGTCATAGAGCCCCCTCCCAGTTCGGAGGAGAGTTTCGCGCAACGCTCCAGCAACCGGCTGTGCAGATAGAACACATCCCCCGGATAGGCCTCCCGGCCGGGCGGACGTCGCAACAACAGAGCGATTTCCCGATAGGCCACCGCCTGCTTGGAGAGGTCGTCGAAGATGACCAAGGCGTGTTCGCCGTTGTACATCCAGTATTGGCCGATCGCCGACCCTGCATAAGGCGCATACATCTGAAGAGCCGGGGGCGCCGCGGCAGAGGCGTTCACCACCACCGTGTAGTCCATGGCGCCGTGCTCCTTGAGGGACTCCACCACCTCGGCCACGGTGGAAGCTTTCTGGCCCACCGCCACATACACGCATTTGACGCCCGTCTCCCGCTGATTGATGATCGTGTCAACCACCAGGGCGGTTTTCCCGGTCTGGCGGTCGCCGATGATCAGTTCCCGCTGTCCTCGTCCCACCGGGGTCATGGCGTCGATAGCTTTGATGCCGGTCTGCATCGGCTCATGGACCGGCTGCCGCTCCACCACCGTGGGCGCCTGCACTTCCAGACGGCGACGGGCAGTGGTGTTGATCGGCCCCTTACCGTCGATGGGGTTGCCCAACGGATCGATCACCCGTCCCAACAGCTCGTCTCCCACTCCGATCTGCAGCACCCGGTTGGTCTGGCGTACCGGATCTCCCTCCTCCACATGGTTTGATTCTCCCATCATTACCACGCCGATCGACTCCTCCTCCAAGTCGAGCACCACTCCCAGCAGGCCGCCCTCGAATTCCAAGAGCTCCGAAGACATGGCCCGGGGAAGGCCCTTCACACGGGCCACTCCGTCGGCGATTGCGGAGACATGACCGACGGTCTCCCGAGCGAGAGAGGGACTCCACTCCTCCAAGGCCTTTCGGAGCGCCTCGGTTATGTCTTGGGCGGTGATTGTCATCTCAGCCATTGGCTACTCCTTAGCTTCCAACATCAGCCAACAGGGCGCGTACCTGGTTCATTCGGGAGCGGACCGTTCCGTCCACCACCAAATCCCCCACCCGGGCCACCACTCCCCCCAGAACTTGTGGGTCGATCACCGCTCTTGCCTCCACCGGGTGGCCGACCACTTTGGACAGGACCTTCTCCAGACGACGGATGGTCTCCGGAGACATCGACACGGCCGAGCGCACTTCGGCTATCTTGCGACCTCGTACCAGGGCGACCTTTTCGGCGAGCCGGTCGGCAATCGCCACCAAATCCGATAATTTGCCCATGCGAATCAGCAGACGGATCGCCTCCCCGGTCACCGGTGAGGCCCGATCATCCAGCAGTTCCGACATCAAGGCCCAGCGGCGATCCGGCGGCAGAAGCGGATCGGAGAGAGCGTCGGTCAAATCGGGAGAACCCTCCACTGCCCGGGCAAGACCATAGAGTTCTCTCTCCACCCGATCAAGCTGGGATTCCGCCGAAGCCAGACCGAAAAGAGCGTCTGCGTAGCCGTCGGTGACCTGACTCATTCGGCCGTTTCTCTCCCAAGCTCCCGGATGTAGTCATCCACCAGCATTTGGTGAGCATGGGCGTCGATCTGAGAGCCCACCACCTTCTCGGCAATATCGAGGGAGAGAGCGGTTATCTCACGGCGGGCCTCTTCGCGGATCCGGGCATGCTCGTTGGCGGCCTCGGCGCGAGCTCGCTCGGCTATCTGGGCGGCCTCGGCACCGGCGCGGTCAATCGCCTCCTGTCTGAGGACATCGGCGTCCGACCGGGCGGACTCCCGGATCCGGTCGGCCTCCCCGGCAGCTTCGTCCAGCTCTCGTTGACGGGTTTCACGCAAGCGTTCCGCCGCCCCCTTGGCCTGCTCGGCCTCTTCCAATTGGGCGACCACCGCCGAACGGCGAGCTTCCAGGGTCCGGTCCAAAGCCGGCATGGCGAACTTGTAGATCAACAAGACGATCACCACAAAGCTCACCGCTCCCCAAATCAATTCGGCCGGGTCGGGAAGAATCAGGAACAGGCCCGACTTTTCCTCCGAGGCGGCCAGAATGAGGAGATCCGGCGCCATTCTCAACCTCCGGCGCCGAACAGGATGAAGAAGAGCAGCAGCCCGAACAGGGCAAGCGCTTCGGTGAAGGCGATCCCCAAGAACATGGTGGTTCTCACCTGCCCGGCCATTTCCGGTTGACGGACCATTGCCTGTACGGCATTGCCCACCACTATTCCAATTCCTACGCCCGGCCCGATGGCGGCCAGTCCGTAGGCAAGTCCTGCACCTATCAGTGCAGCAGCATCAGCTTCCAACGGTTCCTCTCCTTTTTACTCGGAGCTCGGGTTCAATGCTCCACATATATGGAGCTTTCAATGTAGACAGCGGTCAACAAGGTAAAAATAAAGGCCTGCAGCACCCCCACAAAAATCTCGAATCCGGTGATCACGATGGCAAATGCCAGGGGCACCACGAACGCCACCGCCTTCGGTTCCAGCACGAAGTAGGAGGCGGAGGTCAAAAAGAATACGGTGAGCATGATGTGACCGGCGATCATGTTGGCGAACAACCGAACCGCCAGGCTGACCGGGCGGATCAGAAAGGTCGAGATCAATTCGATGGGGATCACCAGGATCAATAGCGCCTTGGGAACCCCCGGCGGAATCAACGAGTGGCGGATGTAGTTCAATCCGTGCTTTTTCAGCCCCACGAACACAAAAACCACCCACACCAGGGCGGCCAAGAAAGCCGGGATGGCCATGCGGGAGGTCACCGGAAAGTTGACCAGAGGAATGACTTCCAGGAGATTGAGGAACAGCAGCCAAAAGAACATGGGAATCAGCAGCCATTCGTAGTTGGCTGACTGCGACCCGATGGTGTCGCGGGCAATGCCGTTGCGGACGAAATCCACCATGGTCTCCACCACCAATCCCATTTTGGTGGGAACCACCCGCGCTTTGCGCACCGGCAGATACAGGAACAGGAAGGTGGCCAGGGTGGCCAGGAACATGAGCAGCACCACCCGGTTTATCCCCAGGGGCAACACCTCCGGCCAGTCGAACAGGTGGTTGACGTTGCTTGGGACCTCCACCACCTGGGCGAGCACCGGAAGACTCATCGGGCCGCCACCTGTCGGCGGGACTCAGCGATCAAGGCTCCCAACCAGGAGGCCCCCACCCCCAGGAACATCCCGTACAGATGGGCGTCCCACACAGACACCGCCCCCCAAACCATCAGGGTGATAATCACCAGCCGGACCACAAAACCCCCAAAAGCCACCGCCCCCAGGGTGAGGGGAGAACGGCGAGCGGCCAAGGATAATGCCCACCCGGTGGCCGCGAAGGATCCCGCCGCCACCAGAGCCCCCGCCATAGCCCATCCACCGGCGGCGGCGCTCCAGATCGCCCAAGAGACCACTCCGGCCAAGGGCGCGATAAGCAGCGCCCGCCCCGCCAGGCGACGTCCGACTATTGCCTCTACGTCCAAGTCCTCTCCTGTGTTCCGGTCACCAAAGTCAAAGGTTATACGGAATCGCCGTATCCTCGAAAACCGCGCGGGTAAGGCGGGAAGGAAGCAGCCAGCTCCGCAACTTGGCCGGCCACGTCCCCCAACACCGATGGTTCGTGACGTTCCCGGAGGGCCTTGACAATCAGAGAACCTATCTGCTGAGCCTGGGGTTCGGTCATGCCCTGAGATGTCATGGCGGGGGTTCCGATGCGAAGACCCGACGCCCGGTAGGGAGGGCGGGGATCGAAGGGAATGGTGTTGAAGTTGAGCGTTATGCCCAACCCGTCCAGCAGACGGGCGGCCACCCGGCCGGTGAGGTCCTCGTCGATCGACCGCAGGTCGATCAAAAACAGGTGATTGTCAGTGCCGCCCGACACCACCCGGGCGCCGGATTCCTGCACGGCGTCGGCCATGGCCGCGGCGTTGCGAATTATTTGGGTGGCGTAGGAATGAAACTCGGGCGTGGATGCCTCCAGAAAGCACACCGCTTTGGCGGCCACCTGGTTGATGATCGGCCCACCCTGGGTGTTGGGGAAGACCGCCTTGTTGATGGCCCCGGAGTATTCCTCTCTGGCCAGGGCCAAACCGCCGCGCGGGCCACGCAAGGCCTTGTGGGTGGTGCCGGTGACAATGTCGGCCCAGGCAACCGGATTGGGATACGCCCGGCCGGCCACCAGCCCGATGAAGTGAGCGGCGTCCACCATGAAAACCGAACCCACTTCATCTGCGATCTCCCGGAACCCTTCATAGTCAAGATGCCGGGAATAGGCAGAGTATCCCGCCAGAAGTATTCGGGGACGATGTTGGCGAGCCAATGCTCTCACCTGGTCCATATCGATCTGCTCGGTGCCGGGATCCACCCCGTAGGCAACGAAGTCGTAATAGAGACCCGAGAAATTGACCGGCGAGCCGTGCGTGAGATGCCCACCCTGGTCAAGCCTCATGCCCAGCACCCGGTCTCCCGGTTTCAACAGCGAAAAATATACGCTCATGTTGGCCTGGGCGCCCGAATGGGGCTGCACATTGGCGGCCTCGGCGCCGAACAGCGTCTTCGCTCGCTCTATGGCCAGAGTCTCGAGTTCGTCCACCACCCCACAGCCCTCGTAGTACCGGCGTCCCGGATACCCTTCGGCGTACTTGTTGGTGAAGATCGAGCCCGAGGCGGCCATAACCGCCGGGGAAGCGAAGTTCTCGGAAGCAATCAGGTGAATGTGGCTGTTCTGGCGCTCAACGTCGCGACGGATCAGACCGGCCGTGCGGGGATCCGCCTCCGAGAGAGGACGCATGTCGATCATGGGGATTCCTTCCGCCGGGTTTATCACCTGCCATGGGGCGATGACCCACCTAATTCTACCCCCTTCGGTTGGCCCTTCTTTACCCCCGCCGGTTCCTAGGTCGGCAGGGACTCGCCCGAAAACCCATAGGGCAGCAACTCGGCGAGGGCATGCACCCGGTGTGGACCCTCACCCGCCGCCACCAGCACCCTCTGCACCCCGAATTCGTTCATCACCTGCCGGCAACGTCCGCACGGGTAGGAGTCGTCGATCGAAACCGCCTCGAGGCACACCACCGCCACGGTTTCGATGCTTCTGACTCCCGAGGCAACCGCCGTGTTGACTGCCGTGACCTCCGCACAGTTGGAGACCGGGTAGGCGGCGTTCTCCACGTTGGCGCCGGTGTGGACCTCCCCCTCGCCGGTCAGGAGGGCGGCGCCCACCCTGAACCGCGAATAGGGTGAGTAGGAGTTGAGCGCGGCCCGACGGGCTCTTTCCACCAAGGCCTCATCCCCGATCATGAGGACTCCTCCCCCAGCAGGGCCTGCACGAATTTCTCCGCGGAGAACGGGGCCAGATCCGAAAGCGTCTCACCGGTCCCCACAAGCTTAATGGGAACTCCCAGACTCCGCTCCACAGCCACGGCCACGCCCCCCCGGGCGGTTCCGTCCAGTTTGGTGAGCACCACCCCGGTCACTCCCACCCGGTCACAGAACTCCCGGGCCTGGGCCAAACCGTTCTGGCCGGTCGACGCGTCCAGCACCAAGAGCACCTCATCCACCTTTCCCGCCGCTTTGACCAGCACCCGTTTGATCTTTTGCAACTGGCTCATCAAATGCGTCTTGGAATGCAACCGGCCCGCCGTGTCGATCACCACCACCTGGTGACCTCGACTCTGTGCCGCCGACCAGGCGTCGCGGGCCACGGACGCCGGATCGGCGCCTTCCCTACCACCCACCATGTCCGCCCCGATCGACTCCGTCCAGATTTGCAGCTGACGTTGCGCGGCGGGCCGATAGGTATCCGCCGCGCCCAAGAGACACCGCTGACCGCGGGAGACCAGCAGGTGGGCGATCTTGGCCGCAGTGGTGGTCTTCCCCGCTCCGTTGACGCCCACCACCATCACCACTACCAAGTCCGGAGACGGGACACCTGACCACGCCGGGTTTCGATGCCCGGCGCCGAACAGCGCCCGTATCTCCCCGGCCAACAGACGCCGCGCTCCGGCTCGGTCTCCGGGCTTTCCCATGCGTACCGCCGCCACCACCTCGGCGGAGATATCCACTCCCATGTCGGATGCTACCAACGCTTCTTCCAATCCGTCCCAGAAGTCTTGATCCGGACGGTCGCCCCCTGCTATGGACCGGAGCACCCCCCACAAGGCTTCCCGGGTCTTGGCCAAGGCGGAGACGGCCGGATCAGCCTGAACCCTTGATATTTTCGGGCCAGAAGAGCCACGGCTCTTCCGCCAGCTATTCAGCCAACCCACCCGCGGCATTCTATTCGTACTTCACAGTCCAGAGACCTCCGCGGTGGCTTCCTTCCCCTCCAACCGGCTGCCCACGTAGTGTTCTCACTCTCTAGCCCAGAGCGGGTCCTCAAGCGGATAAATGTTGTTGATCTGAAGCCAGTGCCAACTCCCCGGATAGGTGGGAACACGATAAGCTCTTCCGAGCCCGACCGCAACCAGACAGTCGCTGAGGCGGCTTTCAAGAGCTTTGAGTCGGGATAGTACCGGAGTTTTATGATCTACCTCCCAAAGTCGGAGGTCGGTTACTTTGAGTGATAGTTCACCAAGACCCTGGTCAGCAAAGGTGCATCTTATCTGAGGTTTCTCAAACGATAAAGTGGAAAAGAGCGACACCCGGCCACGCACTTGGAGGACTCCGAGAGAAGCGATGCCTGCTCCTTTGGGAACTGCCGTCGCGGTTCGGCTCATACGAAGGAGATCATCACCAAAGATCTCGCTAAGGGAGGCTTTCGCCGACCTTTTCAGGAGGTTCCCGAAGGTAACACCCTTCAACATTTGCTCCGATCGAACCCGTGATAGTGAACAGACAACATCTTCCACTTCGGGCACAACCGGACGTGGGCGTGCGCTACCAAGGTCTACGACGGCTCCCAGGGCGAAAGGGCCGCCCCTGCTGCAGAGTAGATCACGTCCCAGCCGGCCACTTTCAAGCACGGGACGGACATGCAACCCATCCGAGCGAATTCCCGCCACGCACACATAAGGCTTTTCCATGCGAGTCAGATGATTTATAACGATCCGCACAATACATCACTTTTCACAAATGAACAGCTTGCACATCACCCCAATGCCGGGCGAGATGATCTATCACCAGCCGCCGATGGCAGAACTCAGGGGTTGGTTCGCTGCACAAGAGAACTGTTCTTAGAGCGAACAGGTCAGTCGAAATCTTATTGTCGACCCTGCGTTGAGATAGGAGTTCCAAGAAGGCTTCCTCGTATTCGGCCCAAGTTATTTCCCGGTTGCGATAAGACTTGAGAAGTTCTTCGGTGGGCGCCAATATCGGCTCATGAACATAGTCTGCGCCCACCAAATCTCTGAGAAAATAGACAAGGTGACGTCGCCTGGCGAAGCCGGCCAAATGTGAGGAAGGGCTGACCCGCACGTCCACCAGCCGCCGGATGCCATTTTGTTTCAAGAGCGCGAAGAAGTCCTCAGCGGCCTTCTTGGTAAAGCCGATCGTGTAGATCTCCATGAACTCTTCACCTCCTCCCCGAATAGAGAGAACACCCTGTGCTCAGGATCAAATGCGGAGATGTCTCTACTGCTCTGGAGAGAGCCATCGCCGCGAATGTGGGAAACCTTCTCACCAACCGTGTGGAGAGCACGTGTGACGAGAAGAAAGCGATGACAATCTTTTGGGTCTTCTTCGCTGCATAGCATGGCTGTCCGGAACTTGGCGCCCCCTTCACGGAGCCGATTCAGTCCCAATCGGAACCAATCGGTTTTAGCTACCCGACCATAAGAAATGTGCCCTTCTGAGTCATAGAATCGATCCCCCTCAGGACGGCCTCCCAGCGTCTTCCCCAGAAACATGTAGTGCAAACCCACTTCCCTCAAGCCGTATCGGAGATCTCGTTGGTCGAACTGGGGACTGTATCTCGAATAGGGAGAGGTGCGCACATCCGCTACAACCTCGATCTCATATTCGCTGAGGAGCTCTAAAAAGCGTTCGAACGGATGACTCGAATGGCCGACGGAATACAATCCGGCCTTCCCATTCTTCACGGTGTCAGTCATGGCCATCACCTTCTCTGGATCTTACCCATTTACAATCCGATCCGGGTTCTTTGACTTTGAGGTGTCGCCGCAACTCGCAGGGCCCGTTCCAAAAGCAACGGATCCCCGAGTCGTCGGCTAAGTTGTTGCTCGAGGCCGGCAATGGGATATAGGTTCTGCGGCGCTCGGGGTTCCTTGTGGGGTTCACTGGCATAGCGAGGCAGACTGGAACTTACCAAGGCGGCGCGTCGGGCGGCGACCGCGGCGCTTCCCGTACCGGGTAGTTCGAGCCGCACGATCCCGGCCAAAGGGTGAACTGCCGGGCCGGGCAGGCGCAGATACCAGGACCAGCGAGCGCCGCTCGGGCCACTGGAGAGAAAAAAGATGGGGGTTCGTTGTCCCTCGTTGAGGCTGCCGAGCAGCGGCTGCAATTGCTGCGGCAGGTAGATCTTGTGGTGGGTCTTGACATAGCCCACCCCGAACTGGGGGTGATGTCCCCGCAGTGGACCGTCGAATACGATGAGGTCGTGATTTATCGAACGAGCGACACTGGTCTCAAGCTCTTGACGGATGCTGTGAATCGTCAGATAGGCAGCTTCGGGAGTCGCATCCCGGGCGGGGGTCATTTCGTAGGTAGCGTGCCGCGTGATAATCGGAGTGGCGATCGAGGAGGCCGGCGCGATCAACGCCCGGGCGATCCGCACGCCTTCGGTCACCGCTCCGTCCGGCCAACAGACCACGGCCCCGGCCGCTAAGGAGGCGCAAACGGCCGGTATGGGGATGCCGTCGTGGTGGATCCAGATTCGGGCATCGATGCGCTGGATCCCATCGATAAAGACGATCTCATCGGGAATGGTGACCGGCCCCGTGTCGATCGGGGCCCAATCGTGGAGCGGCCGCTCGACAGTGACATCAACTTGATGGTCGGCGTCTTCGGCAGACGGTGAGGTGATCGAAGCTCCGTATTGAGGCGCCCACGACTCCACGCTGAAATGCATCAAATATCGATCCGTTCGACCGTTGCCGACCCGCCGGTCTTGGTTAGTTCCAGTCGCACCGGCATGCGGTCGGCTAGTTCCCGGATGTGAGTGACTATTCCGACCAGCCGGCCGCCGGCGCCCAGTTCCTCAACCGCGGTGGCAACCGTTTCGAGGGTGTGCCGGTCGAGTGTTCCGAATCCTTCGTCCAAGAAGATCGACTCCATGGCCGGAACCACTCCGGTGGACATCTCGGCGGTGGCGTCGGCCAGCGCCAGAGCCAGAGAAAGGGAGGCGAGGAAGGTCTCGCCACCTGACAGCGTTCGGGCGCGGCGCAACTCGTCGGCGTTGGTGTGGTCTCGGACAAAAAAGTCGCCTCCATGGAGTTCCAGGGAGTACTGACCGTTGGAAAGTTCGAAGAGTTGCTTGGTCGCCTGTTCCACCAACCGATGGAGTGCGGTTTCCATCAGCCATCTCTCGAAGCCGTCGGTGCGCAGCAACCGGCCGAGATGGTGGGCAACCCGGGCCTGTTCGTCCCGCGCTTCGATGCGCTTTTCCAGGTCCTTGAGCTCAACCATGCGTCGGTCGAAGTGGGTGAGTTCGGTCTTGGTGGCAGCCAGATTATCGGTCAGCAGACGGCCGAGTTCCTCGGGGTCGGCGAGGGGATCGGTTGGGCCCACCACCTCATGGCACAGGGACCTGAGGCTCTCGGCCAACCCGGCTCGTCGCTTCTCCTGCTCGGACCTTCTCTCCATGACGGATCGCCGTTCCACCCGGGCGGCCCGGGTTTGCTCATCGGCCCAATCGGTCAGGGTTGCCCAGGCAGCCACCAGATCGGATGGGTCGATGGGAGGCGGCCCGAATGGCGCCACTCGATCGCGGGCAGCATTGAGCAGCGCGGTCGCCTGTTGGCGCCGTTTGTTCATTTTGCCAAGCTGGTCGGCGGCATGTTTGTGCCGGGCTTCGGCGTTCTGTAGTTGGGAATCAGCTTCGTCCAGTTCAGCGCGTAAGCGGTTGGCCTCCGCCAATCGGGCGCGCAGTTCTTCCTCTCCGGGGATAGCATCTACTTTGACCCGCAAGGACGCCAGTTGCTTTTCAAGAGTGCGCTCTTCGACAATGAGGAGGGTCTGTTGTTCAAAGGCTTGTTTCTCGGTGCCCAGCGCCTCGGCATAGGCCGGGGAAGACAGGTGCCGCCGAGCGGCGATCTCAGCTTTTTGGGTGGCGTTTTCTGCCAAGACCGCGGCCTCGGCCAACTGCTGCGCTTCTGCCAAAAGGGCGTCGAGTTGCTCGGCCGGTGGAAGGGAAGCAACATCGGATTGGCAGTTTTGGGCGGCCAAACGAGCTGAGGAAGCGGCCGCCTGCCGGCCCTTCAACTCGACGACCGCCTGGTTGTATGCCTCTTGGGCAGCGGCGGCCGCGGCCTGGGCGAGGTCCTTTTGTTCCTTGGCCCGGCGGAGATCAGCGTCTTGGAAGTCGTGCGCCGGCAACCGGGATACTTCCTGCAAACACAGCGGGCAGTCCTGGCCCACTTCCAGCAGGTCGAGGTGTCCGAGGACCCCGGCTCGGAGCTGAAGATCTGCCACCCGCGCCGAAGTCGCCGCGGCGGTTGATGCAGTATCTTGGCAGGCCGCGCGCCGCGACGGCAGCGCCTCCTCGACGGATCGGACGGCTTGATCGATGACGGACGCTTTCTCAACCGCCGCCTGGTGACGGTTATGCAACCTTTCCCAACCCTCGATTTGCGCAACTGTGACTTGGGCGTCGCGGGCCGCGCGAGCGTCTGCCTCGATCTTTCTGTTTTCCTCCACACACCGCTTCAGTTCCTCTTGCGTTTCTCTGACTCGATCGGCTTCGCCGGAGGCGGACCGGTACTTGGCTATCGACTCGGAGAGTTTCCGGGCGATCATCTGATGAGCCCGGGCTCGTTCCGCCAGTTCGGTGTGGATGCTCAGTTCCAGTTGCACGGCGACGGGGTCGGGACCGGACTTGAGGGCATGGTCCGCCAGTCTTCGAATCACGCTCCACTCAGAACGCAGTGCCTCTGCCTCTGACTGAGACTGTTCGGCGGTGGTGATCTGATCGGCCAAGTCGTCCAGGTCGGCGGGCGCCGCCATCTCCCTCATGCGATCGATCCTCTCGTCCAGCGACCCGATACGATCTTTGAGGTCGCCGGTTTCGGCTTCGAGAGCCATGATTTGGGCGCGGTCGCGGCGCCACCGTTCGGATGCGGCGGCCAGGGCGGCTATGCGGCCCTCCAGTCCCACCCTCTGTTCGTCGGTCAACTCCCTGGCTGCTTTGGCATGTTCGGACCGGAGGGCGTCGGCATGGTTGCCGGCTTTCGCTTTTCTGCTTCGCGCCTCTTGGCCTATCCGCCGATACAGTTGCAGACCGAGCAACCGAACCAGAGTGGTTTGTCGGTCGCCGGGCTTGTCGTGGAGAAAGGCCGCGAACTTGCCCTGGGGAAGCACCACCGTCCGATTGAACTGCCCAACCTTCAGTCCCAACCGCTCCTCAACCTCTTTCGACATCGACGCGGCGTCACCCGCCAGAACCCGCTCTGCTTGTTCCAGACGCGCCTCCCGGGTGGTTGCCCCACCGCCGGTGGTGCGGCGCACCACCCGGACGGCCGTGTAGACCTGTTGGTTGAGCTCGAAGTCGAGGGCCACCCGAGCCTCGGTGCTGGTTTGGTTGATCGCCGGCGCCACCAAGCGGTTGTCTTCGTAGCGGGCGACCGTGCCGTACAGCGCGAAGGTGATGGCGTCGATGATGGTTGATTTGCCCGAACCGGTGGGGCCCACCAGCGCTACCAGGTCGATGTCGGTGAAGTCGATGTGGGTCGGCTCTCGGAAGGCCCCAAAGCCCTTGATAGATAGTTGCAAGGGTCTCATGACTGCCGTCCCGCCGGCCCGTCGCCGTGGACGTCCAACAGCTCACCGAACAGGTCACTGACCCGGGTGTCTTTGACATTCTGGTGCGTGAGATACTCACCGAACAACTCTTGTGGCGAGTGGCTGCGATGATCGAATCGCCGTTGCCTGCCGGCCGTTTGGGGTGATTCCACCCGTACGTCGACCACGCCGGGGCCGAGTACTTGGCGCACAGTCCGAGCCAGGTCTGCCCGGCCCGGACCTTTCACGACCACCCTCAGCCAGGCATCGTCTTGGGTGCTCATCGAGGCAAGTTCGTCGAGCGTCCCGCTCAGTGTCCGAAGCGGCCGCCCCGAGGTGAGCAGCGCGGCTTGGACATCGGCTGGTAGGCCCGGTTCCAAGGTGACGATATTGACTTGTTTGGTCTGATCGGTTTCGCCGAAGTCAAGTTGCAGCGGAGAACCGCAGTAATAGAGCGCCGGTCCGACCCGTTGGGGCCGGTGGAGATGACCGAGCGCCCCGTAGCTCATGGTCGCCACCGGGAAGGACTGTGCCATAACGGCATATTCTTCAACCAGGTGGGCCGGTCGTTCGCCGCCTCCCATCGCGCCACCCAGCACGAAAGTGTGGGCGGTGAGCAGGTTGACGGTGTCACCCCGGAACGAATCGCACAGCGCCGCAATCAGCAGGCGCATACGCTCGCTGTACTGCTGGGCGTGCTCGAAGGCTTGGTTGCCAATGAGGTCTTTGGCGCGCACGATGCCGCGCTTGGATACGAAGGGGAGCATCGCCAGACGAATCTCGCTTCGGTCGCTACGAGCTCTCAATGGGAGGACGCCCCCGTCGTCGGGTCGGGTTGGCTCGGCAACCACATGCACCCGCCCGAGCCGCAAAAGGGGCGTAATCGCCCGCAACCGGCGGGGATTGTCATGATTGCCGGCGATCATCGCCACCTCGGCTCCGGTCTCGGAGAGGTTGAGGAGAGCCTGATAAACAATTTCTTCTGCTTCGGCGGTGGGCGCCGACGAGTCGAACACATCACCGGCGACGATCACCAGATCAACCTCTTCCTGCTCGGCGATCAGGGCGACCTCCGCCAGTACCGCCCGATGCTCATCCGCCCGGGAAATCCCTCGGATGGCTTTTCCGACATGCCAGTCGGAAGTGTGAAGCAGCCTCACTTAAGCCGGCCTCAAATCAGACCATCCCATGGGTCGTCAGGCTGACCGCCCCGCCCGCCGATCCCTCCGTCCAGATCGGCTTCGGCGAACCGGGTGGCCCATGCCGGAAAAGGAAACTCGACCAGCACCGGCACCGGAAGGCGCGGCTGGGAGACGAACATGGCGCCGGGTTTGAGGATCGTGGCCCGTTGGCGTTGGGCGGCGGGCAAGAAACCATACTGCTCGCGTCCGGCCTCGGCGGTATCCAACCGACCCACCACCCGCACCGCCGAATTGGAAACGATCCGCCGTTCCACTTCGCTGGCGGTCTGCTGGGCGCCGATCAGAATGACTCCCAGGCTGCGACCCCGCTCGGCCACATCCAGCAGAATTTCCTTGATGGGGCTCGACGACGCCCGCGGGGCGTATTTGTTCAATTCGTCGAGCACCACGAATTGCAGGGGCTCGGCCGTACCGGATTGTTCCTTGGCCTCAAACGCTTGTCGGAGCACCACCCCAACCACAAACCGCTTCGCTCGGTCGTGGAGCAGGTGCAGGTCGACCACCGTGACCTGCTGGGAGTCGAGGTCCAGAGCATGGGTTTCGGCGTTGTCGATATCGGCCCTGATCAGATGGGCAACGTGGCGCTCGGACGATGAGAGCCGGCGCACGAACGCCCTGATCGTCCCGGTGTGGACCGATCGTCCGGTCCACAGGGGGTCGGGGGGAGTGTCGGGGTCTTCGGGGAGGAGCTTGTCGCAGATGATCTCGACCAGCTGGGAAAACGTGCGGGCCGTCCGGCCGTCGATACGGACCGCACCGTCAGAAGGGTTGAAATTCTTGGCGTGGCGTTCCAACTGGGCGGCGACCGAATGCACCACGATCGTGTACTGCTGTCGTTCGTCTTCGGCGTCGGCGAACAAAAAGGGCAATAGCCCTTGCCGGCAGAACTGGGCAACCGTCCAGTACATGGGGCGAACACCGGTAACCCGAGCGCCGGTATGGGGTGTGCCATTGGGGTCGCCGATGCGTGGTGGAGCAAGGATCCGAAGTGACCGGAAGGGCGCGGCCTGCAGTCCCAACGTTGCGTAGTGTGACCGCTGTTCTTCGTCCAGGCGGTTGTTGGGATGGTCCAAGAAGAGCAGGTCTTCGCCCTTGACGTTGAAGATGAGGGCCTTGGTATTGGCCGCGGCGGCGCCCAGCACACCCGAATTGAACAGGGAGTAGAGCAGGAACGTTGCGTAACTGGTTTTGGTGGCGACCCCCGAGATTCCTGAGATATTGACATGGGCGCCCTTGGTGCCGTCCAGGAAATCGAGGTCGAGCATGACCGCCTGCCGTCCGTCCCGGGTCAGGCCGGCCGGCAACTTTCGTTCCACCTCGGTCATGTCAAGGGCGGCGTCCCGTTCGTCGCCGACCGCCCGACGCACCTCGGACCCCGGCAAGGGCGGAACGAAGGTTTCCGGCACGATCCGCGTTACCTGAACCTGCGCTGCCTCCGACACGTCGGCCGGCAGAATCCCCGAGGCGATCAAGAACACATCCGAGTCGAACCGGGCGCCCTCATAGCGGGCGCGCATCTGCCCGACCACTCCAAAGATCGAAATGATCTCTCCGGTCGGCAGGATCCGATCAACCGCCACGATGTCGTCAAGTTGCAGATGCTGATCCTCGGCCACCCCTACCCAAAAGGCCAGAGGGGTCGACTCATCGGTGCCCAGCACCCTGCCCACCGATTCCATTGCTATTTCCATCGCTCCACCCGTAGCCAACGCCTTCTGCGGGACACTTTCAGAATACCGAGCGCCTGTGACACCCACCCTTGCGACCACCCCGAAGACCCACGGGCAGGCTCACCGGCCCGATAGCAACCCACCTTGCTCCTACGCGGAGCGGCCCTGGGCCGGGAATGCCTCGACCGGAGCCTCGGTTCGTTCCATGCGGCGGGAGACCACCTGGGTGGTTCCTCCCGGCGGCATGGTGACCCCATACAGCACCTCGGCGAACTCGGCGGTCTGCGGTTGATGGGTGATGATCAGGATTTGGGCATGGGAGCGAAGTTGGCGGACCACCTGCAACACCCGATACAGGTTGGCCGCGTCCAGGCTGGCGTCCATCTCATCCAGCAGATAGAAGGGAGAGGGCCGCGTTCTCATCAGAGCGAACAGAAAAGCCAGAGCGCCCAGTGCCCGTTCCCCTCCCGACAACAGGCTCAGCCGAGACACCCGCTTGCCCTGCGGTCGAGCATGGATCTCCACTCCCGAGCCGAGCGGATCCGCCGGATCAACGATGCGAAGCCTCCCCCGCCCCCCGGGAAACACCTGCCCGAAGGCCTGCTCGAATGCTCTGGCGGTCTCCCGGAAGGTGGCCAGATACCGCTCGGTGGCTTCCTTCTCCAATTCGGAGATCACTTTTCCCAGGCGTCGATCGGTCCCCACGATGTCATCCCGCTGGTCGCACAGTTTCGACAACTCTTCCTCCAGGGCGGCGAGGTCGGCGGCGGCATAGGGATTGATGGGCCTCATCCGCTCCAATTCGGCCACCCCCGAGGCCAGGGCCGCCGTTGGATCACTGATCTCGGGCCGGGGCGCGCCGACCGCCTGGGCAGGATCGGCGCCCATCTCCCACAGTGCTTCCACGGTGGTTTGACGATGGGCTTCCAGACGGGAAATCTCGGAGATCAGCGTCTCCAAATGACCGGTGGCCTCCCGCTCCTGCTGATCGGAGCGGCTGATTTCCCTCCTCGCTTCGGTGGCCTCCTCCCCCAGGGCCCGAGCGCGCCGTCGGGAAGCCCGGTCCAGCTCGACCAACGAGGCGCGATGGGTCGCCATCAGCCGTAGCGCCGCGGCGGCAATCTCCGACACCTCCTCCGACCATCCTGCCGAAAAGCCGTCGGAAAGCCGCGACATCTCCGCCACCTCCACCGCCAACTGCTCGTATCTGGCTCTTTCCAGCCGGCGGCGCTCCGCCAGTCCGGTGAGCGCCGCGCTCCCGGACCGGTACTCCTCCTCGGCCGCCGCCCGGGCGCGGGAGGTCTCTTCCAACCGTCGGGCAAGCCTGTCCGACTCATCGGGCGTCGCCGACCGGCCTTCCAGTCGGGTGATATGGTCTTCCAACTCGGCCAAACGCCGCGCCCGGGCGGCTTCGGCCTGCATCAAAGATTCCAGACGCCTTCTCAAACGGCCCTTTTCGTGGTCGATCTCCCGGCGACGCGCCGCGATCCGTTCGACCTCCCGTTGGGATTCCAGCATTTTCTGACGACCGAGTTGCAGACTGCTGAACTGCTTCTCGCGACTCTCGTCCAGTGACTCCGCCGCGGCCCGCAGGCTCTTCACCTTGATGCGGAGGGACCGGAAAGCCACGGTCGCCGCTTCGGCCTCGGCGTTGGCCGCCACCAGATCGGGCAGACGGTTCCGCCCACCCCGGGAAATCCCGCGCAATGTGATCAGATCTCCCTGTCGGGTCACCGCCCGCAGGCGCGGATGACTTCCCACCACCTCCCAACCGCTTCTCCAGTTCTCCACCAGGACCACATCACCCAGCAGGCGAGCGGCCAAAGCGAACTGTTCACCATCGGTCACCAGATCCACCAAGGGCGTCACCCGGCTGCCCGAGGCGGCCACGGTCCGAGCCGGAAGGTCGGCCACCCCGGGAAAACGGGCGCTCACCATCGACACCGGTCCCTGTTCCTCGGGGATCTTTCCCAGCCTTTCCAACGCGTTGCCCAGGGCCACCGGACCCTCAAAGGCCGCCGCCTCAGCCCATCCCTCCAGCCCGGCCTCCACCGCGGCGGCCAACTCCGGGGGCGCTTGGAGAATCTCGGAGACCCATCCCGCCCAGCCGGTGAGCGACTCCAATCGCTTCCGGCGGTCGGAATCACCCGGATTCAAGGTGCGCCGGGCGGCTTCCCGCTTTCCCTGCGCCTCCGCCATCGTCGCCCGGGCCGAAGCAGCCCGGGCCTCGGCGGCCCGCAGAGCCCGCCTTTGTTCCACCACCTCGGCCTTGACCCGGTCCATCTCCCTGCCCCACCGGGCCAACGCCCTCTGCTGTTCGGCCAGTTGCGCTTCCCTCCTCCTCTCCTCGGAGTGAAGCTGCTCACCGGCGGACGACAATTCGGCCAGTCGAGACGCCACCGCCTCACGCTCCCTCCGGTCCCGCTCGGCGGCCGCCCGCAAAGTGGCCCGTTCCCCGAGCGGAACTCTCATCTCCTCCCCGCCGGCGGCGTTTTTGAGAACAGCAAGCTCCCTTTCCCGGTCGGCCAGCCGGGCAACCGCCAGCCGAGATTGCTCGACGGTCTCCTCGGCAGAGGCAAGCAGCCCATCCCACTCCGCCAGGCTGTTTTGCAGGGCAACCCGCTCCTCGGTCATAACCTGTCGCCGGCGTTCGGCGCGCTCCCTATGTCTTCGCGCCTCGGTTCGCAGGGCCGACACCTCGGCGAGGCGCTTCATTTTTTCCGACACCATTTCCCAATCCCGCCGCAGGTCGCCGACCGACTCGGCCCGCAACGCCCGCTGGGCGGATTCGATGGCCGAAAGCGCCTCCCAACGCCGCGCCCGCCGGTCTGCGGCCTCCGAACGGGTTGCTTCCCACCTGGCTCGGCTTTGGCCGGCCGACCGCAATCGCTCTTCGATCCCTCGTAGTTTTTCACCTTCCAAGAAGAGACGAAGCGACCTGATCTCCTCGGCCAGCCGGGAATGTCGCTGCAGGGCTTGCGCCTGGCGGCGAAGGGGGCGGCGCCGGCGTTCCTTCTCGGCGATCAGCTCCCCGATCCGTTCCAGGTCCAACCGGGTGGACCGCAGACGCCGTATCGCCCGGTCTCGCCGCCACAGGTGTATGCCCACCCCGGCCGCCTCCTCCAAAACCTGGCGGTGCTCGGTGGGCGAGGCGTTGAGCACCTGCTCCACCTGCCCCTGCCCCAAGAGGACATAACGGCTGCGGCGCAGACCCGCCTCGGCCAACAGCTCGGTGATGTCCATCAGTCGGCAGGGGGTCCGATTGATCTCGAACCGAGACTCCCCCGACCGGTGATAACGGCGAGTGATCGCCACCTCCGGGCGATCGATGGGCAACAGACCGCAACGGTTGTCGAACACCAAAGTGACTTCAGCCCGGGAGGCAGGTGGAAGGCCGGCGGCGCCGCAGAAGAGCAACTCTTCGGTGCGGTCGGCGCGCAAGCCCCGGGTCGAATGACCGCCCGTGGCCCAAGCCACCGCATCCACGATGTTGGACTTCCCCGAGCCGTTGGGACCGACTATCACCGTTATGCCCTGATCCAACTCCAAGGTCGTCCGCACGCCAAAGGACTTGAACCCGGTCAAACTGATGGACTTCAAGAACATCGAAAACCCAACCTACCCGATCCGACCTTCCACCAGTGGTTTATTCACCGTCCCGGGGAGACCTGGCAGGACGGGCAGAAGAAAGAAGACCGCGACCCGATCACCATTCGTTGGATTGCCGCGCCGCAGCATCGGCAGGATCGGCCCTCCCGGCCGTATACCCGCAAATACCGAAGAAAGTCCCCCGCCCGGCCATCGGGAAGAAGATAGGCCAGGTCGTCCAGACTGGTTCCTCCCCGAACGATTGCCTCCGAGAGAACGGGATGCACCTGGGAATGGAGCATCCCCACCTCGCGGTCGGAAAGGCTGCCGGCGGGGCGAGCCGGATGGATTCTCGCCCGGTGCAGCACCTCATCGGCGTAGATGTTCCCCAAACCCGCCACGAACCGTTGATCCAGCAGCAGGCTCTTCACCGCCACCGAGCGGCTCTCCATCCGTTCGGAGAGACGATCGGGGGAGGGCAATTCCCGCCAGGCGTCGGGACCCAGCCGGGCCAGGGTCGACTCGGCCAGTTCACGAGCGGTGAACACTGCCACGAACCCGAAGGTCCGCGGGTCCACAAAACGGACCGAAGGGCCGGAAGCCGTATCCGCCCAGAACCGGGTGTGAAGCGCCATCGGGGCCAGGGGCGGAACCAGACCGATCCGACCGGACATCCCCAGATGCACCACCCAGGTCAGATCGGAGTCCAACCCGATCAATAGAAACTTGCCGATCCGATCGGTCCCCAGGATCCGACGGCCGACCAAACGATCCTCCACATCGGCGGCCCGGGCCTGACGCCGGGCCGCCCGAGGATGGCAGACCCGGGCGGCGGACACCCGAGCACCCACCAGAACAGGCCGGATAGCCCGACGCACCGTCTCCACCTCGGGCAGTTCAGGCATCGATGCCCGGTTCAGGGCTTTCGCCCACTTCTCCGGTCGCTCCACCGTCTGATACGTTCGAGCATGGGGGAAGAAGCGGAAACCGCCGGCGCCGGGACCGGGGGCGTCGGATGGAGGGGGATCACTTGGTCGAGGGAATACAACTTTTCGAGGGCGGCGGCCGCGGCCTGCTGCTCCGCCAACCTACGGGATGATCCTTCTCCCTCCCCCCACATCTGCCCTGGTTTCGTGGGTCCTCCGTCGGGCGGCGCCCAAGGTGCAGGCCCCACCCAGACTTCCACCTGATACCGTCGAGCGTGGGCCGGCCCCTTTCCTTCCATCCGGTACTCCGGCGCCTTTCCTTCCGCAGCCAATCTTTCTTGCAGTTCCGTCTTGGCGTCCCGGGCGTCGGGCACCAACGCCCGCTCTTCGATCATGGCGCCCCAGTGCCTCATAATCAGCTTCTCGGCCAGTTTCCATCCTCCGTCCAGATAAACCGCCCCGATCAACGCCTCGCAGGCATCGGACAGAATGCCTGCTTTTTCCCACCCGGCTTCTCCCTTGCCCAACCGCAAGGCGCCTCCCACCCCCAAAGCCTCCGCCACCCCCACCAGCGCCTCCTTGCGCACCACCGCCGCTCGCACTCGGGTCATCTGACCCTCGCTCAGATGCGAATACTCACCGAATAGGTGCGAAGTGACTGCCAATTGCAACACGGCATCTCCCAAAAACTCCAACCTCTCGTTGGAAGAAGTCCCTTTTTCGGAGGCGTAAGAGCGATGGGTGAGGGCGGTCAAGAGAAGGTCCTGGCGTCTGAAACGATGGCCCAGGCGTTCTTGCAAGCCCCTTACCGGCAGTGGAACCTCTCCTTGATCCGCTCTGACAGCCGCCGCTCGGAGCCCTCGTGAGCCATCTGCAACGCCTTGGCGATGGCTGCCCCCCGGGCGTGTCCGTGGGCGATGACGGTGATCCCTCGGGCACCGACCAAATGGGCGCCGGCTTGTCGATCCTCCATAAGTTGCCGACCCTGCGCCGAGAACCGAGGCCGCACCTTCTCCTCCGCCTCGGGATCGTCCTCGGCCAGAATCGAGAAAAAGGCCTTGGCGGCCATCCCCACCGAGGCTTCCACCGTCTTGAGGAACACGTTTCCGGTGAAACCGTCGGTGACGATCACGTCCATCACCCCGGTGGCGAAGTCACTCCCCTCGACATTTCCCACGAAATTGATGGGCGACCTTCGCAACAAGGCCAGACCCTCCCGCTCCATTTCCCGACCCTTGGAATCCTCCGAACCGTTATTCAACAGTCCCACCCGGGGATCGTTCACGTCGGCGGTGATCTCCGCCACCACCGATCCCATCACCGCAAACTCCACCAGCTGACTGGGACGTACCGCCAGATTGGCGCCCGCGTCGCACAGGACGGTCGGATTCCAGGGCACGGGCAGCAGGCTGGCGATAGCCGGGCGGGAAACTCCCGGTAACCGGCCCATCCCCACCGCCGCCACCGCCAGGGAGGCGCCGGTCGATCCGGCCGAGACAAAGCCCGCCGCCTCGCCCGAGGAAACCAATTGTCCGCAAACCACCACCGACGAGTCGGGCACTTCCCGGATGGCCCGGATGGGAAAGTCCCCCATTCCTATCACCGTCGGGGCATGGACGATAGGCAACTCCACCCCGTGGCGCTCCAATTCCGTCTCCAGATCCGGCCGATTGCCCACCAGCACCACATCTATTCCTCGGTCGGCCGCTAAAACTGCGCCCGCCACGGTCTCCCGGGGAGCGAAATCGCCCCCGCCGCCATCCAGAGCGATAGTGGGCACTACTGGACTTCGACCACTTCACGTCCTCGATAGGCGCCGCACTCCCGACATGCCCGATGGGGAAGTCGGGGAGCATGGCACTGCGGGCACCGGGAAAGGGTGGGAGGTTTGACTTTCCAAGCCGATTTCCTCTGCCTAGTGCGCATCTTCGAGCTTTTTTTCTTGGGAACAGCCATCTCGGACTCTCTTATAGGTATTGGGACAGAACGGCAAACGGAGACTTCGGATCCTCGTGTACACATTCGCAGACCGCGGCATTCAAGTGGATTCCGCAACCGGAGCAGATCCCCCGGCAGCCCTCTTCGCACAGCGGAGCGGTGGGCAAAGAGAGTACCACCTCATCGACGACAATCCCATCCAGGTACAGCCATCCGTCGTCGGGCAGGCGGTAGCCATCGGAGTCGGGAAAGCGTCGCACCATCCGGTCAAAACCGACCATCCGGCGGCCCCGCCACTCCTCCATGCATCGGTAACAGTTGACTTCGAGGTTGATCTCGGCCGTTCCGCTGACCCGGATTCCCTCATGGATCCCCTCCACCAGGATGTCCACCGCCGCCTCCCCTACTCTGACCAGCGGCATCTCCACTCCCAGCGGCAAAAGGAACCGACGCCGGTCACTTCGGCCCAAAACGTTGAAGAAGTGGTTCACGTCCACCTTGATCGGGGACCTCATTTCAGATGGGAGGGGCCGGATCGGCCGGACGGGCCCGATGAAGGGCGGACCTCGTGGAACTCACTCGGGCGGCCAAGTCGCCGATCAGGGTCTCGAGGGACTCCATCACCGCGTCAGCCATATCCTCTGCTTCCAGTCGAGTTCGTCTCGCCTCCCCCTCGGCCCTTCTCACCAGCGCGTTCGCCTCCGCCACCGCCTCCTCCAGGATGTGGGATTGGCTCACCAGACGTCTCGCCTCCGATCGGGCGCGGTTGACGATCTCATTGCCCTGCTCCTGGGCGCGACGCATGAAATTCTCCCGTTCCCGCACCATCCACCGGGCGGCTCGCATTTCTTCGGGAAGGTCCTGCAAAATGGTGTCGAGCCGGAAAATCATCTTCTCCCGGTCCACCAGAGCGTTTTGGGAGAGGGGAAGGGAGCGGGCATTGCGAACCTCGTCGATCAACTCTTCCACCAGCCCGAGCAGGTGACCCACCGAGGAACGAACCGGAACCACTTCCGATGGTGGGAAGTGGGAACTCTGCTCATCGCTCATGGAAACGCTCCTTCATTGCTTCGGCGACACTCTCGGGAACCAGGCCCGCCACGGAACCCCCCAAGGAGGCGACCTCCCGGATCAACGAGGAAGAAAGAAAACTCCAGGCCGGTCGGGTGGGCATGAACATTGTCTCAAGACCTCCCACCGTCTGATTCATCTGGGCCATCTGCAACTCGCTGTCAAAATCGCTCACCGCCCGCAAACCCTTGACCAGCACCTGCGCTCCTTCTCGGCGAGCAAAGTCCACCAACAGGCCCTGATGGCGCCGGACCACCACCTGCGGGAGATCGGCGAGAGCCGCCCGCAGAAACTCGACCCTCTCGTCCAAGGTGAACAACGACTGTTTGGACGGATTCATCACCACGCCCACCACCACGCGGTCGAACAGCAGGGCGCATCGGCGGATCACATCCACATGTCCGCTGGTGGGTGGATCAAAACTCCCCGGACAGAGAGCGACAGTCATCTCACTCCTTGACGTATCTGATTATTTCGGCGTCACCGTGGCGACGCTGATCGGCGACCTGCAACCCGTCAACCGCCGGAACGGCATCACCCGCCCGGCGGGTGACAACCGCCACCGCCCCCGAGTTCATCCGGGGGGTGACTGTGCTGAGTATTCCCGCCAGTCTCTCCGATGTTATATCCCAAGGAGGATCGGCGAAGACTATATCGAAACCAGGTCTTTCGTGATGGCGGGCAACGAACTGCTCTACGCTCCGAGAGACCACCCGAACAGCGCCCCCCGACCCCACCATCCTCACATTGAAACGCAGCGCCCCCAGGGCCGGACGGGAGTTCTCCACAAACACCGCCGAGCCGGCGCCCCGACTCAGGGCCTCGATCCCCAAGCTCCCCGAACCGGCGTACAGGTCCAGGACTCTTGCCCCCACCACCGTGGCGCCCAGGGTCGAGAACACCGACTCCCGAACCCGGCCCGTAGCAGGTCGGGTGCCCGGACCTCGGGGCACCCGCAACCGGCGGCCCCCAAACTTTCCGCCGATCACTCTCATGAGTCAAACAACCATTTCACATCCTCGCCGAGGATGGTCACCAACTCCTCCTCCAAGTCGGGATGTCGCCTCAGATCAGGGTCGGATCGGATCAGATCGACGGCGGCGGACCGGGCCCGTCCCAGCGCGTGGCGGTCGCGAAGAATGTCCGCCAGCCGCAGGTCCCCGATTCCCGACTGCCGGGCCCCGAACACCGTGCCCTGCCCTCTGATTCTCAGATCCTCCTCCGCCAGTTCCAGACCGTTGGTGGTCCGCACCATCGCCTTCATCCTTTTTTCGGCGGTGGGCGTGGAGGTGTCGGCCACCAGCAGACAATGACCCGGGTGCCTCCCCCGGCCCACCCTGCCCCGCAATTGGTGCAATTGAGAGAGCCCGAAACGCTGGGCGTCAGCGATCAGAATCACGGTGGCGTTGGGGATATCGATTCCCACCTCTATCACCGTGGTGCTCACCAGAATGTCGGTCTCTCCCGCCCGGAACCGGGCCATCGTCTCTTCCTTGTCGGCGCTCGACAGCTGCCCGTGCATCCGATCGACCACCTGGTCAAAAAAGACCGTTCGGATCTCCTGATACTGGGAGGCAACCGACCGGATCTCCAGTTTCCGGCTGTCATCGATGGTGGGGCAGATCACAAAGGCCTGTCTCCCTTTTCTCACCTCGTCCCTGACCACCCGGTAGGCCTTGCTCAGACCGTCGGGGGTGTTGCCGACCAACCGGGTTCTCACCGGGGAACGTCCGGGTGGCATCTCGTCGATCCGGGAAAGAGCCAGATCACCGTAGAGGGTCATCGACAGGGTCCGGGGGATGGGGGTGGCGGTCATGATCAACAGATCCGGCTGATACCCGACCGTCTTGTACTTGAGGGTGTTGCGCTGGGCCACTCCGAAGCGATGCTGCTCGTCGACCACCGCCGCCCCCAGTCGACGGAACCGGACCCCCTCTTGGATAAGAGAATGCGTTCCCACCACGATCTGAGCCTCCCCGTCGGCCACCGCCTCCATCACCGCGGGGCGACGAGGGCCCTGCAGGTAGTTGGCGTCCGCCCGGGAGGAGGTGAGCAGCGCCACCCGCACGGTGGCTTCTGTGCCCGACTGGAAAAGCGACCCCATGTGATGGCCCGACCCCTGCGGACGGGTCACCGGCGGTGAAAGCCCGGCATGGCTGAGCATCTCTCGAAGCACCATGTAGAGTTGCTCGGCCAGCACTTCGGTGGGGGCCATGATGGCCGCCTGGTTGCCCGACCCCACCGCGGCCAGCAACGTGGCCAGCGCCACCACCGTCTTGCCCGACCCCACCTCCCCCTGCAGCATCCGGTGCATGGGCCGAATGCCGGCCATGTCCTGGGCAATCTCGGCCAACACCCGCCGCTGAGCCCCGGTCAGATCGTAGGGAAGACCTCCCACAAAAGCATCCACCAGCGAGCAATCCATCAGCTGGGATACCCCCTGCTGCTCATCTACCAGCCGATGGCGGGTGAGGGCCAGAGCCAACTGGATTCTGAACAGCTCATCGAACACCAACCGGCGGCGGGCCTGCTGCGCCTGTTCCATGCCGGGGGGGAAGTGAATGTCAGCCAAGGCTTGATCCCGGGTGATCAGACGGTTATTCCTCACCACCCACGAAGGGAGCGGATCCCTGATCGGCCGGGCTCGGGCCAGGGCATTGCGCATCGCCAGCCGGACACGGCCCGGGGTCAACTCTCCCACCGCCGAATGGACCGGGACCACGCTTCCCCGAAAGTCCTCCTCTCCGGGGGCCATCACCTCCACATCCGGATTGGTCATCTGCGGGCGGCCCCTGAAAAGACTCACCTTCCCTGAGAAGGCGGCGACCGCGCCCGGCGGGAGTTGATGCACCCGGTAGGGCTGGTTGAAGAAGGTGATTTCCAGCCTCGGTTCGGTGAGCAGGGCGGCGTTCGGCGCCGGCGGGTGGGGATCGGGGTCCCGGACGGTGACTTTCAATATCTCCCTGGGACCCCGGCGACCTGCCCGGGGTCGGAAGGTTCTCATCACTTCCGCGATGAGAGTGGCTTCCTCGCCGATCGGAAGCTCGGCGATCGGGACCACCAGGGTGCGGTCCATATACCGGTGGGGAAAGTGCTGAAGCAGATCGGCTACCGATTCGATGCCTCCCTTGGCCAGGATCTCCACCTGCTGCGAGCCGATATAGCGGACCCGCTCCACCCCCACCCCGTGCAGGTAGGCCAGGCTCCGCCCTTGCTCCGCAGGCAGAATGCGGGGAGGGCGGGACGGGGGGGAAGGCTCGGATTTGCTCAATGTCCGGTCCGGTTAGTCATGTGCTCGATTACTTTGCTATTCTTTTGCGCCAGGAGGAAATCATGGCATACCAGTGTGAGGTCTGCGGGCGCAAACCGTCCTTCGGAAAGACCGTGACCTTTTCTCACAAAAGAAACAACCGTCGGTGGCGTCCCAACATACAGCGTGTGCGGGTTCGTCGGGGTTCCAATACTCGCCGGGCTCGGGTCTGCACTTCCTGCATCAAAGCAGGGAAGGTGGAAAAAGTCTAGGTGCTGCAGGGAGTCGTCAAGACCTACGATCCCGAGACCGGGATCGGTGTGATCATCCGTGACGACAACCGCAGTGCCGCGATACTCAGGCCCGGATCTTTGGAAGGGTCCATCTTCCGCTTTCTCCGGCAGGGCCAGCGGGTGGTGTTCGAGATTGACCAGGATGGAAACCGTTGCGTCGCCCACACCGTGAGGATGGGTCAGGACGGATACTGATCCCCAAGGAGGAATAGTGGCTACCGCGTACATACTGATTCAAACCGACGTAGGCAAGGCCGAGCAGGTGGCGAGAAATGTGCGATCGATCGAGGGGGTGAAGGAGGCCGAGAACGTGACCGGCCCCTACGACGTGGTGGTTAAGGTGGAAGCCCTCGACATGGACGCCTTGGGGAAGCTGGTGGTCTCCGAAATCCAAATGCTGCGGGGGATCACCCGCACTCTCACCTGCCCGGTGGTTCGGCTCTAACGCCCACCATGGCGCGCCGGACATCGGCTTCAATCAGCTTGCAGCAGGACGAACGGGCCAGGTTGCTCCGAAACGACATCCGCCGACTGGGACATCAGTTGGGAGACACTCTGGTCCGACAGCAGGGCAAGGAACTGTTGGAAATGGTCGAGAAGGTCAGAGCGGTGGAGAAAGCCATCCGCTATCGGGAAGAAGCCCACGCCGTCGGGCAACTCGACGAGCTCTTGGCAAAGCTGGATCTCCGCCAGACCACCGACCTGGCCAGGGCTTTCAGCATCTATTTTTATCTGGCCAATGTCGCCGAGCAGGTTCACCGCATCGACTATCTGTCCTCCCAGGAGGACGAACGGCTACTGGACAGAACCATCAACCGCATTCTGGACAGCGGATGCGATCCTTCCCTGATCCGGGAAGTGGCCGGACGGCTGGAATGGAGACCGGTGTTCACCGCCCACCCCACCGAAGCCGCCCGGCGCAGCCTGCTCACCAAGCAGAAAGCTCTCTCCCGGTTGCTGGTGGAGCGCAACGACCCTCGGGCGAGCGCCACCCAGCATGAGTTGGTCGACCGGCGAACCGCCGAGTTGATCGACCAGATGTGGCAAACCGATGAACTCCGGGAGGTCAAACCCCTGCCCAGGGATGAGGCGGGCGCGGTGCTCTATTATCTCAACGACCTCTTTCGGGAAGTCCTTCCCGATCTGGGTGAGAGGATCCATCATCACCTCTCCCGGCTGGGCGTCCCCCACCGGAACCGCCCCCCGATCCGTTTCGGCACCTGGGTGGGCGGGGACCGTGACGGGAATCCCAACATCACCCCGGAGATCACTATGGACGTGCTGGAGTGGCAGCACCGCCAAGGTCTGCGCAATCTGGTGGCCGCCGTTGAGGAACTGGCCGCCGAACTCTCCGTCTCCAGTCTTATCCAGGGGGTCTCCGACGATTTGCTGGCCGAACTGGAGCAGGACAAACATCTCCTGCCGCAGGTGTGGGAACGGTTTCGCCGGCTCAACGCCACCGAGCCCTATCGACTGAAGCTGTCCTTTATCCACCAGCGACTCCACAACACCCTGGAACGTTTGGAAGACGGGTCTCGTCACTTGCCGGGCATGGACTACTCCCATCCCCGGGAACTCCTTGAGGAATTGCGTCTCATGGAATGCTCTCTGCGAGAAAACGCCGGCGAGTTGATCGCCGAGGGAGCACTGGGGCGGCTCGCCCGCAATGTGGAGGCCTTCGGGTTCAGCCTGGCGGTGATGGATATCCGGGAACACGCCGGACGGCATCACATGACCCTGGCCAAACTGTACGAACCATTGCAGATTGACTACCTTGCCCTGGATCGGCGGTCCCGCACCCGCCTTCTATCGGAGGAGTTGGCCAGTCCCCGGCCCCTGGCCACGGCCGCCACCCGGTTGGGAGACCCGGCGGATCAGGTGCTGGAGACCTTCCACACCGTTCGGAGGGCCATGGACCGGTTCGGGCCGGAGGTGATCGAGAGCTACATAGTCTCGATGACCCGGGGCGCCGACGATCTGTTGGCGGCCGCCGCGCTGGCGCGGGAGGCGGGGCTGGTGGATCTACACCGAAACGTCGCGCGGCTGGGGTTCGTGCCCCTGCTGGAGACCATCACCGAACTGCGGGCTGCCCCCCAGATTCTGGATCGGTTGCTGTCGGATGCGGGCTACCGCCGATTGGTGAGCCTGCGAGGCGACCTCCAGGAAGTGATGCTGGGATATTCGGACTCCAGCAAACACGGGGGGATCACCACCTCGCAGTGGGAGATCTACCAGGCCCAAGAGAAGCTTCGGGATACCGCGGAGCGGCACGGGGTCCGCCTGCTGCTCTTTCACGGCCGGGGAGGGACCGTGGGACGGGGGGGAGGCCCAACCCATCGGGCGATCCTGGCCCAGCCGGCGGGGACGGTGAACGGGTCGGTGAAGGTGACCGAGCAGGGAGAGGTCATCTCCGACAAGTACGGACTCCCGGCTCTGGCCGATCGGAACCTGGAGTTGGCGCTGTGCTCCGTCTTGGAATCTTCCCTCCTGCATCGCCGCCACCATTCATCCGGCGCCGAACGGCGGAGGTGGTACCAGGCGATGGACACCGTTTCCGAAGCCGGCTTCCGCGCCTGGCGGGGTCTTATGGAAACCGACGGCATGGTCGACTATTTTCTATCGTCCACCCCCGTTGAGGAACTGGCCCATCTCAACATCGGTTCCCGGCCCGCCCGCCGACCGGGAGGGCAGAAGGAAGAACTGGAGAGCATGAGAGCGATTCCCTGGGTATTCGGGTGGACCCAATCCCGGCAGGTGATTCCCGGTTGGTACGGGCTCGGAACAGGTTTGACCACCGCCCGGGAAGCCGGATTGGGCAAGACCCTGCAGGACGCCTACCGGAATTGGTCATTTCTCGATACCTTTATCTCCAACGTGGAGATGACCCTTTTCAAGACCGACCTGGAGGTGGCGGAGCGATACGTGTCCGAGTTGGTGGAACCCCGTCACCGCCATATCTTCGACACCATCAGGGAGGAGCACCACCGCACCAGCGAGGAGGTTTCCCGGCTCACCGGCGGGCCTCTGCTGCACTCAAGCCCGGTGTTGCGCCGCACCCTGGAAGTGCGGGACATATACCTCGACCCTCTCAATTTCCTCCAGGTCTCCCTGCTCAAAAGATCCCGTTCCCGGAACAACCCCGATCCCCTGCTGCAGCGGGCTCTGCTGATCACCGTCAACGGCATCGCCGCCGGCATGCGCAACACCGGGTAAGAAAGGAGATCACCGCCGTGACCGACTTGAAATCATCCAACCTCAGGGTGGTGAACCATCCCCTGGCGGTCCATCACCTCACCATCCTGCGCGATCGGCGCACCGCCACCCAACAGTTCCGGAATTCGAGCCGCATCCTCAGCCGGTTGCTGGTGGCCGAGGCAGTGGCTGACCTTCCTCTGACCCCGGTGGAGATCGCCACCCCCATGGAGGGCGGCTTCATCGGCGGACGGCTGGGCAAGCCCACCGTCCTGGTGGCCGTGCTCCGGGCCGGTGTGGGAATGCTGGACGGCGCCCTCGACCTGCTGGGGAATTCCCCGATCGGCTACATCGGGCTGCAGCGGGACGAGGAAACCGTCCGGCCGGTGGGCTACTACACCAAGCTCCCCTCTCTGGCCGGCGCCCGGGTTCTGGTGTTGGAGCCCATGTTGGCCACCGGCGGTTCTCTGTCCCAAGCCATCGATCTGGTGAAGGCCGAGGGGGGCGACGACATCTCGGCACTATGCATGGTCACCTGCCCCGAGGGAGTGCGTGCCATGACCCGCCGCCATCCCGACACGCCCGTTTTCACCGCCGGTCACGACCGGGAACTCGACCACCGCAGCTACATCCTGCCGGGGCTGGGGGACATGGGAGATCGGCTGTTCGGAACCCCCCATTGACCGCTTTCATGCCTGTTGCGCCGGATTTCGAAGATGCCGTGCTGGAAGTCCTTGCCAACCTGCCGGCGGGGGGAGTGATCAGTTACGGTGAGGTGGCGGCCGCCGCCGGTCACCGGGGGGCCGCCCGGGCGGTTGGCAACCTGTTGCGGACCACCGTCGAACCGATACCCTGGTGGCGGGTGGTGAGAGCCGACGGCCGGCTGAGCGCCCCCGACACCGCACGGCAGGCGGAGCTGCTGCGCCGTGAGGGGGTGGCGGTCCGCAACGGAAGGCTGACCCTGGGAAGAAACCCGAGATGAGCGGTGCTCCCCTGGAACGGGCGGTGGTGGTGGTGCTTGACTCCTGCGGAGCGGGCGAAGCCCCCGACGCCGATCGATACGGGGACATCGGCGCCGACACCCTGGGGAATGTGGCGCGGACCGTGGGAGGACTACACCTTCCCCACTTGCAAGCGGCGGGACTGGGCGTTGCGCGCCCCCTGGCAGGGGTACCACCCACCGACCGACCGACCATGGCCTTCGGGCGGATGGCTCCCGTCTCGGCGGGCAAGGACTCCACCACCGGCCACTGGGAGTTGGCAGGATTGGTCACCACCCGGCCCTTCGGGGTCTTCCCACAGGGGTTTCCCCCCCGGCTGACCGAACCCATCGAGGCGGAGTTCGGCCGACGTTTTTTGGGTAACTATGCCGCCTCCGGCACGGTGGTGATCGAAGACCTGGGCAGGGAGCATCTGGCGACCGGACGTCCGATTCTCTACACCTCCGCCGACTCGGTGTTCCAAATCGCCTGCCATGCCCGAGTGCTCGACCTCTCCCGGTTGTACCGGCTGTGCGAAGTGGCCCGGCGACACTGCAATCGGCATCTGATCGGCCGGGTGATCGCCCGTCCCTTCGTGGGAGATCCGGGGAGCTTCCAACGTACCTACGATCGCAAGGACTTCTCGATGCCGCCCCCCTCTCCCACCCTTTTGGACCGGGTGGAGGAGGCCGGCATGACAGTGTGGGGGATCGGCAAGACCGAGGACTTGTTCTGTGGAAGGGGACTGACTCGCGCCGAGCACACCCAAGGGGATCGGGACGGGCTGGCCAGGACCACCAAGGCCATCACCCAGATGGTCTCCGAAGAAAAGGCCGGGCTGATCTTTACCAACCTGGTGGATCTCGACATGCTCTATGGCCACCGTCAGGATCCCTTCGGTTATGCCCGGGCGCTGGGATTGATCGACGGATGGATCCCGGCCCTGGTGGAAGCTCTCGGGGAAAACGACCTGCTGTTCATCACCGCCGATCACGGCACCGACCCCACCGACGATTCCACCGATCACACCCGCGAATTCGTTCCGTTGCTGGTGGCGGGGAGGAACGCGGCCGGGATCGATCTGGGAGTACGTACGGGCTTTTCAGACGTAGCGGCCACCATCACCGAGGGTTTCGGTCTCACCGGCGCCCCGCAGGGTAAGTCTTTTTGGAAGGAGATAATGTGAAGTTCACAGCCGTCGAATTGATCGAACGAAAGAGGGACGGCCATGCGCTCACCGCCGAGCAGATCCGGTGGCTGATTTCGGCCTTCACCTGCGGGGAGGTGACCGACTACCAGATGGCCGCCATGGCCATGGCGGTTTACCTGCAGGGACTTGCTCCCCAAGAATTGGCCACCTGGACCGACGCCATGCTCCATTCGGGGGAGACGCTGGATCTGTCGGGGCTCGGTGGCCCCAAGGTTGACAAACACTCCACCGGAGGCGTGGGCGACAAAGTCACCATCCCGCTTCTTCCCATGGTCCGGGCCTGCGGGGTGCTGGCCCCCACCCTGACCGGACGCGGGTTGGGCCACACCGGGGGCACCCGGGACAAATTGGAGACGATTCCGGGTCTGACCACCTCACTGGGCGCCGAGCGATTCATGGACATCCTCCGGACCCACGGCATGGTCTATGGAGGACAGTCGGAGAACCTGGCGCCCGCCGATCGGAAGCTTTATGCCCTGCGGGACGCCACCGGCACCGTCCCCTCCCTGCCCCTGATCGCCTCTTCCATCATGTCCAAGAAACTGGCCGAAGACCTGGACGGATTGGTGCTGGACGTCAAAACCGGAGCGGGCGCCTTCATGACCGACCCGGCCCTGGCTCGGGAACTGGCGGTCACCATGGTGGCCTTGGGAAAGGCCCACGGAGTGGGGACCACCGCCTTTCTGACCAGCATGGAATCTCCCCTGGGGAAGGAAGTGGGCAATGCCAACGAGATTGCCGAGTCCATTGCGATCCTGCGCGGCGAGGGTCCCGACGACCTGTGGAAGATAACCCTGACACTGGGGGCGGAGATGCTGCTGTTGGCTAAAAAGGCCTCCGACGAAGCCGAGGCACGGCGGATGCTGACCGCGGCGGTTCGATCGGGCGAAGCTCTCGAGGTGTTCGCCCGGGTGGTGGAGGCCCAGGGCGGCAACCCCCGGGTGGTGGATAACCCGTCCCTTCTGCCCAGCGCCCCCCGACAGGACCAGGTGACCGCACCGGACTCGGGATGGGTGGAGTCCTGCCATGCCCGGACGGTGGGAGTGGCGGCCGCCCGTTTGGGCGCCGGTCGGGAGCGAAAAGAGGACACGATCGATCCGGGAGTGGGCATCACTGTGCTGGCCAAACCGGGTGATAGAGTGGAGAAGGGCCGGCCTCTGGCCGAGATAACCTATCGGGAGGAGAGCCGATGGCAGTCGGTGCGGAGTCAATTGGCGGGAGCTTGGTCGATCTCCGAGCGGCCGCCACCGCCCCCTGCCTTGATAAAAGAGCGAATCCGAAGCACCGAGATGGGCTGAAACCATTATGACCGATCTGTATCAAAGACTTGAGGCCGCCGCCGCGGCCATTGGGGAAGCCACCGGACATCCCCGCCATGACGTGGTGGTGGTGCTCGGTTCGGCATCGGGGGACTTCCCCGAACACTTGACGAAAACCGTCGCCGTTCCGTATCCGGAGATCCCCGGATTTCCGGTCCCGGCAGTGAAGGGACATGCCGGGACTCTCTACTCCACGTCGTTCGGGGACAACCGCGTCCTGCTGCTGTCGGGACGGGTCCACGCCTACGAGGGGTACGACCCGGACGTCCTGACTTTTGCCGTGAGAGCCTCCCTTCAGGCCGGATGTCACACTCTGGTGGTGACCAACGCCGCGGGAGGATGCGGGGAGGGCATGACGGCGGGATCGATAGTTCTGATCCGCGACCATATCAACCTGGCGGGGATCAATCCCCTGGTGGGTCTCAATGATCCCCGGCTGGGGACCCGGTTTCCCGACATGTCGGACACCTACACCCCCGAGCTTCGCCGTCTGGCTGTCGGAGTGGCGGCCGAGCAAAACATCCCGCTTTCGGAGGGAGTGTACGCCTGGTTCCTGGGCCCCACCTTTGAGACTCCCGCGGAGGTGGAGATGGCCCGGCGCCTGGGCGCCGATCTGGTGGGGATGTCCACCGTGCCCGAGGTGATCTGCGCCCGCCACATGGAAAGACAGGTGATCGGATTGTCGGTGGTGACCAATCTGGCGGCCGGCATCGCCCCTCACCGGCTCACCCACGAGGACGTGGCGGCCACCGCCGAATTGGTAAAAGAGGACTTCAGTCGACTGCTTGCCTCGCTTCTCCCCCGGATTTAGCCCCCCGGAGGCGGGTTTCGAGCCGAGGAAGACCGAGTAAACTCGGCTTCGCCTATGCAGATCGTGGTATGCGTCAAGCAGATTCCTGACCCGGCCAATCCTTCCCGGTTCGACCCGGACACATTCCGGCTGTCAAGATCCGAAGATCAGATTCTCGACGACACCGACCGCTACGGCGTGGAGATGGGCCTGCGGCTCGCCGAAGCCACCGGAGGGACCGTCACCCTGATATCCATGGGTCCCACAGGCCGCGCCCAGGGGATACGTCAGGCCCTGGCAATGGGGGCCGACCGGGCGGTGATAGTCGATGACGAGACACTGGAAGGCGCTGACGCCCTCACCACTGCTCGGATTCTGGCCGCCGCCGCCGGTCACACCGGA
The DNA here is from genome assembly GCA_963665765.1 of Acidimicrobiia bacterium. Classification (GTDB taxonomy): domain Bacteria; phylum Actinomycetota; class Acidimicrobiia; order Spongiisociales; family ZC4RG35; genus Bin76. The sequence goes on along the minus strand of OY762464.1, from coordinate 2,585,402 downwards.
TTCGACCTGGTGATCTGTGGAACCGAATCCACCGACGGGTATTCGGGCGTGGTTCCCCAGATGCTCGCCGAACTTCTGGGAGTGGCGGCCCTCACTTACGCCACCGGGGTGGAGGTGGCCGATGGTCAAGTGACCATCCACCGGCAGACCAGCGCCGGTTACGACGTGGTGGTTGCCGACCTCCCGGCCCTTGTCTCGGTGACCGCCGGGGTGGTGGAACCCCGCTATCCGACTTTCCGGGGAATAATGGGCGCCAAGAAGAAGCCGACCGAGACCTTTTCAGCCGCCGATCTGAACGTGCCGATCTCCGTCGGGCAACAAGTCGTCTCCATCTCTCCGGCGCCGGAAAGGAAGGCGGGAGTGATCGCGGAGGACGAGGGGGAGGGTCATCTGCTGATCCTGGAGAAACTTCAGGAAGTGAAGGTGATCTAGCCGTGACCGAGGTGTGGACATTCTGCGAGGAAAGCGGCGGCGGACCCTCCACCTTGGGGCTGGAGCTGCTGGCCAAGGCCCGCCGGTTGGGTCAGGTCACCGTTCTTTATACCGGATCGGGTTCCCCCCGCGCCTGGGAGACCCTGGGAGAGCACGGCGCGACCCGGATTTTCCACTTCGATCATGGAGACCGGTTGGCCGCCGGGCCGGTGGCGGCGGCCCTCGCCAATCTGGCGGCGGAGCACTCTCCCCAACTGCTGCTCTTCGGACAGGCTTATACCGACCGGGATGTCGCTGGTCGCTTGGCGGCCCGAATGGGCGTGCCGGTTCTCTCCAATGCGGTTGACGTCACTTTGGGATCCGACGGACAGGCACGCACCCGCCACGAAATCTCGGGAGGTTCGGAGATCGCCGAGGCGGCCTTTGTCTCCACCGGCCCGCATCTGGTGATCGTCCGACCCAAGTCCTTCCCGGCCGAGCCGGTGGGAGGTAACCCGCCCCCGGTGGTAGCCGTTGAATTGCCGGATGTGGGTGGAGCGGGGGCAGTGGTCACCGAACGACACACCCGGGAACGGAGGGGACCTGACCTGGAGGAGGCGACCGTGATCGTGTCGGGTGGACGGGGACTGGGCGCTGCCGAGCACTATTCACTGGTGGAAGGGGTGGCCGCTCCCCTGGGCGCCGCCACCGGCGCCACCCGCGCCATCGTGGACGCCGGGTGGGTGCCCTACGCCAAGCAGGTGGGACAGACCGGCAAAACGGTCAAACCCGATGTCTACATGGCCTGCGGCATCTCCGGCGCCATGCAGCATCTGGTGGGAATGAAGGACGCCAAAACCATCATCGCCATCAACAAGGACCCCGACGCTCCCATCTTCACCATCGCCGACCTGGGGATAGTGGGCGATGTCCACCAAGTGATGCCCAAGCTGATTGCGGAACTCGCCGACAGCTGAACTTCGGCTCGCCGACCGCAACCGCCCGATCTGCCAACCGTCCGGCGGGCGACTGTCTGTGCGGCGCCGGAGTTTTGATTCCACAGTTATCATCCACCTGTGAGTCTTGGTAATACGCTGGACAAACATTTCTCCGCGTATCACAGTCATTGGAAAGATTGGAAAGAGAGGACTTGTTGTGGGAACCGGAGATATCGCATGGATGATCACCGCATCGGCTTTGGTGCTATTGATGGTGCCGGGTTTGGCGCTCTTCTACGGCGGGATGGTGAACTCCAAGAACGTAGTGAACATGCTGATGATGAATGTGGTGACCATACCGATCGCCACCGTCATCTGGGTGCTGGTCGGGTTCTCCCTGGCGTTCGGAGCGTCGGCAGGGGGCCTGGGTTTCATTGGAGATCTGAGCAAGGTGGGACTGGAGGGCATGTCAGGCGACGAGACCCTCTTTTCGGTGTTCCAGATGATGTTCGCCATCATCACCCCCGCCCTGATAGCCGGCGCAGTGGCCGGCAGGATGAAGTTTTCTTCCTGGGTAATCTTTGCCGCCCTGTGGTCGCTGCTGGTGTATCCGGTGGTGGCGCACTGGGGTTTCGCCGGTGACGGGCTGCTCTACGCGTGGGGCGCTCGCGACTTCGCCGGAGGACTGGTGATTCACATCAACTCGGGGATAGCCGCGCTGGCTCTTATCAGAGTGCTGGGGCCTCGAAAGGACTTCGGAGAAGAACATCCCCCGCACTCGCTTCCCCTCACCCTGATCGGGACCGGCCTGCTGTGGTTCGGATGGTTCGGCTTCAACGCCGGTTCGGCCCTGGCCGCCGACGGAGCAGCCATCACGGCTCTGCTCAACACTCAATTGGGCGCCGCTCTGGGGGCGTTGGGGTGGATGGTCTCCGACTGGGTGCGCCATCGCCGTCCCACCCTGCTGGGCCTGGTATCGGGAGCGGTGGCCGGCCTGGTGGCCATCACCCCGGCCGCCGGTTTCGTGAGCCCCTCAGCCGCCATCGTCATCGGCGTGGTGGGCGGATACGTTTGCTCGTTGGTAGTGGGCCTGAAAGAGAAGTTCGGCTACGACGACTCCTTGGACGTGGTGGGGATCCACATGGTGGGCGGCATTATCGGCTCGGTTCTCACCGGCGTGTTCTCCTCGGCCGCCTATGGCGGATTCGATGGCCTGGTCTACGGCGGGTTCTCCTTTTTCGGCAAGCAGGTAGTGGGAGTGCTGGCCGTGGTGGCCTTCAGTTTCTGCGCCACCTGGCTGTTGGCCAAGGCCTTGGACAAGACCATCGGCCTGCGCGCCAGTGCCGAAGAAGAGATAATCGGCCTGGACATCGCCCAACACGGCGAAGACGCCTACTGGATCCGCTGACCGACACTGCCCATCCGGGTTTTTGCTATCCAACCAGTTTGTCGCGAAAAGTGAGGCTGTGTCGCGGGTTTTGTCCCCCTTCGGGTTGCCCTCCCCCGCCACCTCCTGTCCGTTGGTTTTCGCGAGTTACCGCGGTTGGGTTGCGGGGATTCGCTGGTTTGTTGTTCCGGTTCCGGGGTGAGCTCTGGTTGCCGGGCGGGTTGGTTGTTTGGTAGCTGTTATCGAGTTTGTGTCGGCATCGGGGTGGGGTCAACCTCCGAGCAGGGGTTTGTTTCGCGGGTTTTACCGTCTCAGGTTGGTGGTGAGCTTCCTACGCCGTTGGGGAACGGTGACGGGTAGCGGTGGTCGGTTATTCTTGGTGGGGGGAAGCATCACGTGTTTCCCGCTGGGGGTTTGGCGGATTTGCCATCCGTTGTCGTGGACTTGATGGTGGCAACGGCTACACAGCAGGCATAGGTTGTCGATGTCGGTGGGTCCGTCGGCCTGCCAGGGGATCACATGGTGAGCTTGACACCATTCCGGGTCGGCATCACATCCCACGCACCCACGGTCGCGGGCGAACAGGGCCATACGCTGAGTTCGGGTGGCGAGTCGTCTGCTCGATCCCACCCACAGGGGTTGACGGCGAGAGTCGAAAAACGCAGGAACGATCTCCGCTCCACACGCCAAATCCTTGACTGTTTCAACCGGAATCGGGGTTCCGTCCACCAGACCGGCGTCCCGCAACTGCTGGGACACGGTGTCGTAGTTGGCCATGATAAACAGGGTCGCTCCCGATTTGCCTTTCCCGTTCTTTCCGGTGTTGCGGGGCTCGCACAACAACTGTGCCAGGGCGTCTGCCAGGCGCTGTTCGGTGGAGGGACGATGTTTGGGGTCTTCTTCTCGCCACAACAAGTCGCTACGAGTGGAAAGAGCGTTTTTGACTCGGGCACCGGTGATCGGATCGAACCGGGCATACAGCACGGTCATGCCGTCGTCCCGATCGGTCCCGATCCACGCTCGACGCATCCTCTTTTGGGCTTCCAATCGGGAAACCCCATCATCACCCGACTGTTGCTGTTCGTGACGGCGGGCCGTACGAGCAAACATGTCCACCGGTTGCTTTTTGGCCTGGGCCACCAACGCTTGTTCGTCGATGTTGACCCGTTCGGAGGTCTTGGCGATGATCTTGGCATGACCAAACGTGATCTCGCCCTCTTCGAAGGCTTTCCTCGTGTCCGGCAGATCTTTCAGCCGGTTGGCCACCCGAACCTCAGTCCGAGATCCACGGGTGGACTGACCCGACTGTTTCCGCAAGGTTTTCTCGGCGGCCCTATCGCCCAACCGGCGACTGTACTCCGCGGCGGCCCAGGCACGGGCAGCTTCGGCCTGGGCCACCGCCCGACTGGCCGACCGCATCTGTTCCTTCAAACCCGCCAACGACGCCCTCTCCACCGGTACCGACGGCAACACCACCCGCACCTGATTGCCGGACACGCCATCCACGGCCCGGCCGCTCACAGATTCGACTCCTTTAGTCATCCCAACAACATACCAAACGGCTGTGACAAAACATCACTAAACAACGCTAAGAAACTCCTGCCATCCGACTATCCCCCGGCGTCGGAGTTTCTTACCCTCCCTCAATCCTCCAGAAATTCCAGCAGTCCGCTGGTGAGACGCTGGTGACGGATCTTGGAGAGCGCCTTTCTCTCCATCTGACGGATTCGCTCCTTGGTCACCTTGAATTTGCGGGACAGTTCGGCAAGCGTCCAAACCTGACCGTCCTCCAAGCCGAATCTAAGCCGCAGTATCTCCTGCTCTCTCCCTCTCAAATTCTTCAGCACATGAGCCAGGTGTCTCTGCAAGAACGCCAAAGTGGCCACATCGAACGGATCCTGGGCCTTTCGGTCGGCAACCATATCACCCACCGTGGCGCCGTCCTCCTCTGATCCCACCGGTTGTTGCAAGGAGACCGGCCGCTGGGAAATCCTCAGCATGCGCTCCACCTGGGTGGGGTCGAGCTCCAGTCGGGAGGCCAGCTCGGCGGTGGTGGGAGGCCGTCCCTTCTGCTGGGTGAGTTCGCTCTGCGCCTCCCTGAGGAGGGGAATCAGACCCGAGAGGTGAGCGGGCAGCCGGATCGCCCGGGACTGCTCGGCATACATCTTGATCATGGGGTGTCTGATCCACCATCCGGCGTAGGTGGAAAAACGAAACCCCTTTCGGTGGTCAAACCGATGAGCGGCCTTCATCAGACCCATGTTCCCCTCCTGGATGAGATCCAAAAGATTGGCTCCATTCAGTGATCCGAACGTCCGGCGAGCGATGGACACCACCAGGCGAAGATTGGACTCGACCATACGGTTGTAGGCCCTCTCGCCCTGCTCGACCTTTTTGACCAGATCCGCTCGCTCGCTCTCCGACAGGCCCTTGGCGCCCAACCTGTCACGGGAGCGGACACCGCTTTCGATCTGAACCGCCAGTTCCACCTCCTGCTCGGGTGTGAGGAGGGGATACCGTCCGATCTCTTTCAAATACAGACTCACCGGATCCGAAATCCGCCCCGACGCCGATGCCCTTGCCCGGCGGCGCGCCGGCCCCACCTTCTCCACTTCCTCCACCACCCGGATCCCCTCCTCCGCCAAGCGGCCCATCAATGCCTCCCATCTCTGCTCACTGTGCGTCCGATCGCCGTTGAGATCGTCCCAATCGGCCATCAGTTCCGAAACGGTGAGAAACCCCCGCCGTCGTCCCCGGTCAAGGACCACCAGCACCCGCTCCTCGAACACCCCTCCTCGCCCGCTCATCGAAGATCTCCCGTCAACTTCTGACGACGGCGCTCCAACTGCCCCAATTTCTCCAGCAGTTCATCCCGCTTCGGGTCATCGGTAGCCAGCCTTCCCATCCGCGCCCTGATGGAAGCCGCCTCCCGACCGAGCGACTCCCGGCGGCACCTGATCACCATGGGTCGAGGATCGCCCGGAGACGACAGATCGGAAGAAATCTCCAACAGCGCCAACCGCGCCTCCTCCGGCAGCGACCCGCTCTCTTCGCCGTCTGGCGGAAACGACCCCCCGCCCTGCCAGCGAATCGGCGTGGGCTCACCCGGGGGCGTGGCCCGCCAGTCGGCTTCGATCGCCTCGAATATCCGGCGGTGGAGACCCTCGGTGAACAAGGTCCCGTCCACCTTCATCTCTCGGAGAGCGGGATGATTGAGCAGGATCGCTCTCAGCAACTCGCGTTCCATCGGCGACCCGCGGCGTACCGGGCGTCTCGGCCGTCTCGGGCGCGGCGATGGTGGGGGTCGGGGATCTTTCCGGTCCACTCGGCGACTTCCGGCAGACCGGCTCACCACCGACCTGATCTCCGCGATCCCCACCCCGGTCCCCCGCGAGAGCGCCTGCTCGTACTCCGCCCGGGTGGTGGAATCCCCGACCTCCGCCACCAGGGCAGCCAACTCGTTCACAGCCCGTGCTCTCGATTCGGGCTCGGTGGGATCAACCTGCGCCAGTCGCCGCTCCATCCGGTACTGGAGCACCGGGCGGGCATGGCGCAGCGCCTCCCGGAGTTCCTCCAAACGACCCTCCTGGACCAGATCGGCGGGGTCCTTTCCGTCCGGCAATTCGGCCACCCGCAGATCGAGTTGCCCGCCGCTCCGGCGGCTCACCTGCTCGCCTCGCAGCACTGCATTCGAACCGGCCCGATCCGCATCAAAGGCCAATACGACCCGGTCTCCCAGCCTGCCCAGAACTTCCAGATGATCTTTTCCCAGGGCCGTCCCGCAAGTGGCGACCGCCGACTCCATCCCCGCCTGGTGCAGAGCAATGACATCGGTGTATCCCTCCACCACCACCGCCTCGCCTGCTCGGCCGATCTCCTTTCGGGCAAGATGCAAACCGTACAGAAGCCGGGATTTGTGATAGAGGGCCGTCTCGGGTGAGTTGAGATATTTGGGTCCCGCGCCGCTCAGCAATCGGGCGCCGAAACCCACCGGATCACCCCGCACATCGTGAATGGGGAACATAACCCGACCCCAGAACCGATCCCGGAAACCATCTCCGGCTCTTCGCCCGGACGGCCCGCGCCTGATGATCAGGCCCGCCCGCACCATCTCGGAGTCGGACACTCCCGCCGATCGCAACTCGGTCCTCAGAAAGGGCTCACCAAGTGGCGAGAAACCCAGATTGAATTTCTCGACCAGCGAGCGATCGTAGCCGCGGGACCGCAGGTAGGACCGGGCCGGGCCGGCGTCGGCGCCGGCCAGCAGTCGGCCAGTGTAAAAGTTCATCGCCCGACGCATCACTTCCACCAGCCGCTCCCGCTCCGACGCGCTCCGTCCACTCCCTGGCCGGTGGCTCAAGACGATCCCGGCCTGCCGAGCCAGGGTCTGCAGCGCTTCGGGGAAGGAAAGCCCCTGCGTCTCCTGAACCAGGGTGAACACGTCACCGCCCTTGTGGCATCCGTGACAATAGAACAAACCCCGGGCTGCGTCGATCGAAAGCGACGGAGTCTTCTCCTGATGGAAGGGACAGAGGGCCATATGGCTTCGTCCCGATCTCTTCACCTTGGTGACGGATGCGAACTGCTCCACCAGGTTGACCGCCGCCCGCACCCGATCCCGATCTTGGTCCCCTCTGTTCATATCACCACCCCCGATCGGAAACCATCTCTAATCCGTGCCCACCCGAAGCGATAGATTCAAGTGACCGTCATCCTAGCCCACTCGGTTGAGCTATGAAGTCCAATTCCAAAATGATCTCGTCGGCCACGTTGGCCACAAAAGGTACCGGGGGAACACTGAGATCGAATTCGGAGCGGAGCACCGCAGCCGAGGCTGCCCCCTCCAGGACGTCGCCGGGCCCCCAACGGGCCACCACCTCGAAGATAACGGGACGGGTCACATCGCGCACCGTCAGGGCGCCCTCCACCGCGAATCTCCATTCGCCTCCCTCCTCGGCGGCGCCCGACAGGCCGATCAACGACCCGGGGCGGAAAACGATGAACTCGAACTGCTCGGAGGCCAGGATCGGACCCCGGATGGCCCGATCCCGGTTGGAGGAGTCGGTGGCGAAAGTGCGGGCATTGATCAGGATATCCCCCATCTGCGAGTTCGACAGATCGGACCGATCCACCCGCACCCTGCCCACCACCTCCGTGGTCACCCCCACCACCGTGAACGGTTCGCCCTGAAGCTCCTCGAAAATCAAAAACCGCGCCTCGGTGCCCCCGGCCAGTTCCAACTCCACCGTGACATCAGGGACGGTCGTCTCGGTGGAAGCAGTTGTCACCGTCGTCTCGGTCGGTTCCTCGGAGGGAGCGGCCGTGGGTTCGGGCTCGGTGGAAGGGGAGTCTTCCCGGTCATCGGACTCAGAGGACGCCGGGGCCGACCTCGCCGTGGTGGAAGGAGACTCCGTGGTGGCCGGGGACACGTCCGGGGTGGCGGCGGTGATCAGGGGAGCGGTCACCTCGGTGGGATCACCCACGTTCCCGGCGGCATAGAACCAGATCACCCCCGCGGCGACGGCCGCCACCAGCAACACCCCGACCGCCGGCAGGATGCGGCGCATCATATCTCCAAGCGTTCCTCAAGGTAGCCACCCAGGCGAGGAAGCCCCAACCGATCCTGTCCCATGGTGTCCCGGTCCCGCACGGTCACCGACTGATCATCGAGCGAGTCGAAATCGAAGGTAACGCACAGGGGGGTGCCGATCTCGTCTTGACGCCGGTAGCGGCGGCCTATCGACTGGGTCATATCGAAATCCACCCGGTAGCGTCGGGCCAAATCGTCGGCTAGGCGGGCGGCCGGTTCCACCAGTTTCGGCTTTCGGGAGAGGGGCAGCACCGCCACCTGGTAGGGCGCCAGGCGGGGATGCAGTCCCAACACCACCCGCGGCGCGCCCCGCACCTCCTCGGTCCGGTAGGCGTCGGTCAGGAAGGCAAAGGTGGTGCGGGTAGCCCCGGCCGCCGGTTCGATTACCCAGGGGATCACCCGGGCGCCGGTGGCCTGGTCAAAATAGCTCATATCCTGCCCCGAGTGCTCCGCATGCCGACTCAGATCGAAGTCGGTGCGGTTGGCGATCCCTTCCAGTTCGTCCCAACCCCAGGAGAATCGGTACTCCACGTCCACCGTCTCCTGCGAATAATGCGACAGTTCATCAGCCCCGTGGGGCCGGATCCGCAAATTCTCCGGCTTCATCCCCAGATCCAGGTACCAGCGACGCCGGGCATCCACCCAATACTCGAACCACTCCGACGCCTCCGCCGGCAGGCAGAACCATTCCATCTCCATCTGTTCGAATTCCCGGGTTCGAAAAACGAACTGGCCGGGAGTGATCTCGTTGCGAAACGACTTGCCGATCTGGGCGATGCCGAAAGGAAGCTTGCGCCGGGAAACCCGCAGAACATTGGGAAAGTTGATAAATATCCCCTGGGCGGTCTCAGGTCGAAGGTAGACCAGGTTCTCATCGGTCTCCACCGGTCCCATATGGGTGCGCAGCATCAAGTTGAAATGCCGAGGCTCGGTGAAGGTATCCCGATTCCCACAAGACGGGCACTGGTCGGGACGGGCCAATCGGTCCTGACGAAACCGCTGGTGGCAACTGCGGCACTCGACCAGAGGATCGGTGAACGCCTGCTCATGCCCCGAAGCCTGCCATACCCTCCGAGACTGGATAACCGCCGAGTCGATCCCCACCACATCCCGACGGATCCTCACCATCGAACGCCACCATTCATTCTTCACGTTGCGCAGCATCTCCGCGCCGAGCGGCCCGTAGTCATAGGCCGACCGAAGGCCGCCGTAGATCTCCGAAGACGGGAACGCGAACCCGCGCCGACGGGACAGGTTGACGATGGTTTCCATACTGGTCACAACAGAAAGCAGGCTACCCGAATCCCGACCCAAATGGTAAGTCCCCAGGGTTTCGTTGGTGGTATGCGATGAGGGCATGGCAGCGGGAACGGGGCCGCCCGATGGGCGTTGGTGCCAGATGGCCGTGGGGCAAGCTGATGGACGCGGGGTATACCGGCCAACCTCGTTTGGTCTGGTGGATCAGAGCGGCATGCAAAACAGGGACACCCAAGCGCCGGCCACCAGCGCGGGAGCAAAGGGAATTTGAGTATCTCGGCGGGCGCGGCGGCAGAGCATAACCAGGGCAGCCACTCCTCCGATCACAAACCCGAACAGGATAGCTCGGGGGGCCACCCCGATTCCCTGATAGCCGCAGATCAGGCCCAGCAGGGCCGATAGCTTGACGTCGCCCATGCCCATGGCGCCCCTGGCCGCCGCGGCCAGCAATCCCATGCCTCCCAGGCACAATAGGGCGCCGAGCGCCGCGCCGCCCAGCTGTCCGGGGTTGTGGTCGAAAACGGCGCCCACCACCAGCAAGGCGGCGGTGACTGCGGTGCCGGGATAGAGGATGCGATTGGGGATCAGTTGGTGCTCCAGGTCGGTTATCACCAGGGCGGCGGTGATCGTCACCCACACCAGATGGGCTGCCAGCACCGCCGTCCAGCCCACATTTCGCAACGCCAACAGCCAGCCGACTCCCAACGCGGCGGTGAGTATCCATCGGGCGGCTGATCGGAATGCCCTCGGTCTTGCCAACCCGATTCCGGCCAGCCGCCGGGTGATCCAGGCATCCACCAGCGGTCCGATCGCCATCCCCACCACCAAAGTCCCTCCCAGTCTCATCATCCGCCGGGTCCGACCCCCGTTCTGGCAGCCCTCTCCATCACCCCGGAGGGAGAGCGGCGCCCGGTCCACATCCGAAACGACGCTTCCGCTTGGGCGACCAGCATCGCCAAACCGTCGGAGGCCGGCAATTTCCGTTCCCTCATCCACCGCACCGCGGCGGTGGGAGTCCGGTCGGCCCGGTACGCCATGTCGAACAGACCGGATGACTCCTCCCAAAACGTGCCGGGCAACTCCCCTCCCCTCATTCCCAGAGGAGTAGCGTTCAACACCGCCGCGGCGGGCAAACTCTTTTCCCACGGCCAGGCCCGGAAGGAAACGTCCACCCGATCAGCCAGGTCAGCCACCGCTTCGGGACGCCGCGCCGAACACCACAACTCCCGGTCCTCCAAGGCGACCATCGCCGCCGCGGCCGCCCCGCCCGCTCCGATCACCAGCACCGGACCATCGATGGGCAGCCCGGCCTGGCCCCACACCCGGCGTACGGCTTGGACGTCGGTGCTGTGTCCGATCAACTGCCCATCGCCCTCCAGCGTCCAAGTGTTGACCGACCCGGCCCGCCGGGCATCGGAACTCACGCGATCAGCCAGTGCGGCGGCCACTCCTTTGTGGGGCATGGTGATATTGGCGCCATGCAACTGCCCCGACCTCATCTGCCGGGCCGCTTCGACCATCCCCTGCGTGTCCACTCGCCTGCCACAGTACACCCCTTCCAGATCCAATGCGACCAGGGCGGCGTTGTGCATGGCGGGAGACAGAGAATGCTCCACCGGGTCTCCCAGCACCACCAGGCGAAACCCGCCCGGCGGCGCGACGGACGCCGAATCCCCGTTCAAGGAAGCACGCCCTCGGCCCGGGATTTTTGCACCGCCGCCTCATGCGCCTCCACGGTGACCGAAAAAGTGTGCCGACCATCGGCCGAACTGAGCACGAAGTAACGAAAATCGGTGTCCGCCGGTTCCGAAGCGGCCCGCAGCGAAGCAAAGCTGGGAGCGGCGATGGGAGTGGGTGGGAGCCCGCCCTCACGATAGGTGTTGTAAGGAGAATCGACCCTCCGGTCAAATTCGGCGATGTCGCGGGTGTTCAGCGCGTAGAGGACCGTGCTGTCCATCTGAAGAATCATTCCCTCTTCGACCCGGTTGACGATAACGCTGGCCACCAGGGGCCGCTCATCGGGCACCCGCACTTCGGATTCGATAATCGAGGCCATAACGATTCCCTGATAGGGGGTGAATCCCACCGATCCGATTCCGCTCCAGTCGATGAGCGACATACGCTGTTCCATGGTGTCTGACAGTCGTTGCAGGATCTGGACGGCGCCGGCTTCGTTGGCGAACTCATAGGTGTCGGGGAAGAGCAGACCCTCCCACGACCGGAGGGTGACCGAAGCACTTTGATCCAAAAACGGGGAGGTCACCATCCCGTTTCGGAGAGCGTTTTCAAACTCTGCCCGATCGATCCGGGAAGCCTCGGCCAGAAGGTCGAGTATCTCACTGATGCGCAGGCCGGCAAAGACCGTGAGGCGATAGGTGGTGGCCACGGGACCGGCCAGCAATTCCACCAGTAGTTCCTCTATGGAGGTCCCCGCCGTCAACTGGTACGAGCCCGCTTGTATAGAGCCGGCCACCCCGGCGTCCTGGACGGCGGACAAAAGCGACCCGGATTGGGCGATGACTCCCGCTTCCATCAGGATTTCGGCCACGCGGGTGGCTGAAGAGCCGAAAGGGATCTCCACTTCCACCAAAAGACCCGGAGCTACTGTGGGAGTAGAGGCGATCCCCTCCGTCTGTAGTCTCTCACTCACCTGCCGGCCCATGCTTGAACCCAGATTGATGACCAACACTGCGCCGACCACCACCAGGGCGGTCACTGCCAGCACCCGGAGCACCGACCATGGATTGGACGGGCGAGGATAGGAGTCGGGGTCCGACGGAACGGTCATCGGAGTTCGTCCGGAGTTTTCACACTGGGTCTTCCCATGAGATACTCGGACAAAATAATGGCCGCCGCCACCTTATCACGTTGATCACGGCGTTTTCGAGCAGACGCCTTCCCTTCTCTCATGATTCGTTCAGCCGCCACCGTGCTGTAGCGTTCGTCATGAAGCACCACTTGCACACCGGTGGCTTCTCGCAACCGGGAGGCGAGCGCCCGGGCCGCTTCGGCGGAAGCTCCCTCGCGGCCCGACAGGCTCACCGGCAAACCCACCACGATGGTGTCCACTTCGTTCTCCAACACCATCTTCCCCACCTCGGCCACAACATCGGAGACCAACCGGTCAATCACCACCCAGGGCTGGGCTATCACCCCTTCCGGATCGGACAGCGCCACCCCCACCCTCCGCTCGCCCGGGTCCACTGCCAGAACCCGCCCCAGATCAAACCTCCGCCAGAGCCCGGGCGGCCAATGTACCGGCTTCTTCCAGCGCATCGGACAACAGATGGCCCCGGGGGCCTCCCCCCTGGGACAGTTTCGGATCACGGGAGCTTCCCCCACCCATCACCCGGGCCGCCGAACCCACCACCTCCGCCGCCGATATTCCCTGCCGGACGAGGTCGGCGCTCACTGCTCCCACCACCGCCCCCTTGCCGCCGCCGACCGATCCCACAATCACCACTCCCGAAGCGACCCGGTCCTTTATTCCCAGCACCAGTTGACGCAACTGCCGGGCGTCGAGCCCCTCCTGCTCGGAGACCACCAGCTTGAAGTTGTTGCAGGTCTTGGCCGTTTCCGCCAGTTCCACCGCCAAGTCGCCTCTCCGGGCGGATCGCAGCGCCTCCAACTCATCCTCCAACTCACTCACCCGGGCCAGCAGCGCCTCCACCCGCTCGGGAACCGCCGCCCACGGGACGGTCAGTTCCTTTCCGGTCCGGTCGAGGGTGTCCCGTACCTTGAGAAGATGAGCGTAGGCAGCCTCGCCGGTCAACGCTTCCACCCGGCGCAGATTGGCGCCGATGGATGACTCTCCCAGCACCACCACCGGGCCGATCTGTCCGGCGGTGGGGACATGGGTTCCTCCGCACAACTCGCGGGAGAAGTTACCCACCTGCACCACTCGCACCTGCTCCCCGTACTTGTCACCGAAAAACGCCAGTGCGCCCGAAGCGCGGGCGTCGTCAATATGCATCACGGTGGTGTTGACGTTCCCATTCCCGATCACTTGGCGGTTGGCCAACTCGTCTATCTCCGACAGCTGGGAGGGCGCCAGCCCCGAGTAGTGGGAGAAGTCGAAACGCAATCGACCGTCGGTGACCAGGGACCCGGCCTGACGGACATGATCTCCCAAACCCTCTCGCAATGCCCAGTGAAGAACATGGGTGGCGGTGTGACTCTTGCGTATCCCTTCCCGGCGGCGGGCATCGATTAGGGTCCTGACGGTCTGCCCCGTTCCCACCCATCCGCGCGTCACCCGAGCGCGGTGAGCGGAGAGCCCCACCAAGGGATGGCGGGTGTCGGAGATCTCCAACTCGCCGGTGTCGCTCACGATGGTCCCGGTGTCTCCCACCTGGCCCCCCGCCTCGGCATAAAACGGGGTTCGATCCAAGAACACCTCCACCTGCTCCCCCCTCCGGGCCACCGACACCGGTTCGCCGACGCTGAGCATGGACAGCACCCGGGCCTGGCCCTGCTCATGGTCATAACCGATAAACCGACAGGTCCCTATCTCGTCGAGCAGGCCCCGATAAAGGTCGGCCACCGCCGATTCCTCCCCACCTTTCCAAGCCCGGCGAGCCCGTTCCCGCTGTTCTTCCATCAGGCGTTCGAAACCCCCCTGGTCGACCTCCAACTGCCTCTCCTCGGAGATCTCCATGATCAACTCGAAGGGGAACCCGTAGGTGTCGTGCAACCGGAAGGCCACCTCGCCGGCCAGACTCTCCCCGTCGGCCAGGCTGCCCATTTCTTGCTCGAGAATGGAATAGCCCGACTCCAAGGTGCGCAGGAAACGGTATTCCTCCTGAGAAACCATCTTGATTATCAGGTCGTACTGGTCGATCACCTCCGGGTAGGTCTGACCCAGGGCCGCCACCGTGGCCGAGGCCAATCTCGGCATCAGCAACTCCTCATAACCGAGCTGCCATCCGTGCCGGACCGCTCGCCGGATCAGCCGCCGCAGCACATAGCCGCGGCCCTCGTTGGAAGGAACCACTCCGTCGGCGATCAGCACCGTCATCGCCCGACCGTGATCGGCCAGGATCCGCAGGGAGACATCGGAGACCGGACTCTGCCCGTAAGGGACGCCGCAAATGGAAGCGCTCGCCTCCAACACCGGGCGTATCACGTCGGTTTCGAAAGCGCTCCCCACTCCCTGGAGCACCATGGCGGTCCGTTCCAGGCCCATACCGGTGTCCACCCCTTTTTGGGGAAGCTCTCCGACCACCTGGAAGGGGCGATCCTGGATATTTTGCATGAAGACCAGATTCCACAGTTCCACATACCGGCCTTCTCCCCCACCGATGGGCCCTCCCTCCGCTCCGAATTCCGGCCCCCGGTCATAGAAGATCTCCGAGCATGGTCCGCACGGTCCCGGCACCCCCATCTGCCAGAAATTGTCCTTTCCTCCCCGCTGGATCCGCTCTCGGGGCGCCCCCACTTCCGAGGCCCACAGTTCGGCCGCCTCGTCGTCGGTCTCATAGACCGTGAACCACAGCCGCTCGGGATCAAGCCCGTATTTCTCGGTGACCAACTGATAGGACCACCGAATGGCATCCCGCTTGAAGTAGTCCCCGAAGCTGAAATTCCCCATCATCTCGAAGAACGAGGTGTGGCGGGCAGTGGTGCCGATGATGTCGATGTCGATGGTCCGCACACACTTTTGAACACTCACTGCCCGTCGGTAGGGCGGGGTCTCCTCACCCAGAAAATAAGGCTTGAAAGGCACCATGCCCGCGTTGGTCACCAGCAAAGTGGGATCGACAGGAATCAAAGAAGCCGACGGGCGCACCGCGTGACCTCGTTCGGCAAAAAAGTCCAAAAATGCTTGGCGGATCTGGGCGCTTTCCATGAATTCCGGAGGTGGGGGAGGTTTCGCGACTCAGGGTAGCAATGTCGGGAACTCGGCCTATCGAAGAGTGGCGGGCGGAGACTTCCCGAGAGTCGGGCGGGGCGCCAAATCAGTTCCCGGGCGGGACCCTTTTTTCGCGGCAACCCGCCATATGGGGCGAAGAGACCAATGATGACTCCGGTGTTTCCTTATGATCGAAGCTTGATGGAGCCAACGCCCGCGCCTCGGTATGAAAAAATGGTCGGTGACGACTCCCCAGCGCCGACCAAACTGCCGGTCTCGGCCACTGTTCCCGATTCCCCCTCCGCGGACCAAGAGGCCCAAGCGGCCCAAGCGGAAGGGCTGGTGAATCTCTCTCCCAGCCGGGCGTCGGACTTCAAAACCTGTCCCCGGCTCTACCGATTCCGCCACATCGAGAAGATCCCGACGGTCCCCACCGCGGCGCAGGCCAGAGGCACCGCCATCCACCTGGCCCTGGAGAGATTGTTCGATTTCCCGGCGGCGGATCGTCATCCTGATCAGCTCTTGGACCTGCTGGAAACGGCCTGGGAAGAGACGCTCGCGACCGACGAATACCGCCCGCTTTTCGCCGGGGATCCCGAAGGAAAAGAGAAGTTCCATCAAGAGAGCCGGAAGGTAGCCCGGCGCTATTTTCAAGTGGAGGACCCTCGACGGATCGAACCGGCCGAAAGAGAACAGTTCGTCACCCTGATGATCGACGGCCCCGTCCAAAACGGCGAATCCGGGGAATTGGAACTGCGGGGGATAATCGACCGGCTGGACACCGGTCCGCAAGGGGAGGTGGTGATCACCGATTACAAAACCGGAAAGGCGCCCCCGCTCATGTTCGCCGACTCGGGCTTTTTCGCTCTGAAGATCTACGCCCTGATGATTCAACAGAATTCCGGCCGGACCCCCGCCTCGGTGCGACTGGTGTACCTCGGCAATTCGGTGGCCTACAGTTTGCCGGTCTCCGAGAGGCAATTGCGGGCGATGTTGCAGCAAATCCGAGCGCTGTGGTGGGCCATCGACCGGGCCATCGCCACCGACACCTTCCCCACCCGCAAGACCCGACTCTGCGATTGGTGCTCCTACCAGACGATCTGTCCTGCCTGGGCCGACCAACCCCGCTCGGAGAACCAGTCACCGGCCAAATCCCCCACCTCCCCTGCTGCCGCCGGGTAGAAGTGTCACACCTCTGCCATAGGCTTTATCTTATGGATAAAGAAGCAATGGGCCGCAAGGTCCAACCAGAATCTGCCACCCAACCGATCGCCGAATGGCTGGCCGAAGCCGGGATCACCATCGAAATGGTGGAAGATGGGCCGGATCTTTGCTCCGTCTGCCATTCCCCACAGATGCATGCCGCCGCCTGACACCCTGATCAGGCCGTGGACAGCCCTTCGGTGACCAAACCGACGGGCGAACCGCTTGGGGGTCAATCGATCTCTCCCGAAGACTGGGACGGTTTGGTCGGGAACATCGACGGGGTCCAACTGGTTACCGGAGGGCCGGGGACCGGCAAGACCGAGTTGCTGGCGCGCCGTGCGGCTCACCTCATAAACACCGCGGATGTCTCCTCCGATCAGGTGCTGGCGCTGTCCTTCTCCCGGGAAACCGCCGCCGATCTCCGCACACGGATCACCGAAGCCGCCCGCCGCTCCTTCGGGGAGTTGCAGGTTGGCACCTTCTATGCCTTTGCCCGGTCGCTGGTGGAAGAAAACTGCCAGGCGCTGTTTGGAACCACCCAACCCCCGCTGCTGCTCACCGCCCCTGAACAGGTTCATTTCGTCAAGGGTGTCCTGGCCGATGAAGAACCGGGCCGATGGCCCCTTTATTACCGGCGGATGCTCCATACCCACACATTGGCCGAAGAGCTGGCGGATTTCATGTTGAGGTGCGGAGAGCAGCGCATCACCCCCGAGGAACTGGCCGAACGGGCGGCAGAACGACCCGCCTGGAAGGCCCTGCCGGGTTTTTACCAGCGGTATGTGGATCGGCTCGACACAGAAGGCACGATCGACTACACGGGCCTTTTACTCAGAGCAAACCACGCCTTGGGCATACCCGAGATCCTGGCCCGAACCGCCGCCCGGTTTCCCTATGTACTGGTGGATGAATACCAAGAGGCGACCCTGGTGCAGATGGAGATCCTTCAGAAACTAGCTGGAGGTGGCTGCCACCTAACCGCAGTCGCCGACCCACAACAGACCTCCTTTTCCTTTCGGGGCGCCGAACGGGCCTCGGTGAGCGACTTTCCCAAGACTTTCGGAGACATAGCCTCATCGGTTGGGGTGTTCACCCTGACCCGAAGTTTCCGGGTTCCTCCGCAGGTGTTGTCCTCCGCTGGACAACTGCTGCCTGAATACGCCCGCGCGGCGCTCCCCTCTCCTGCTCCTCATTCCGGAAGAGTCGAGTTCTATGCCTTCGACCAGGAAATGGCGGAAAACGACTGGATCGCATCGGAAATCAAAAGACTTCATCTGGAACAGCGTTTTTCTTATTCCGACATCGCGGTGCTAACTCGTACCACCGAACCTCTTAGCAGTCTCTCCCGGGCGCTCGACCGCCAGGGAATCCCCCATGCTCGCCCGGGAGCACGGCTGATAGACCACCCGGCGGTTCGCCTGGTGTTGGATTTGGCCAAGGGCGCGGTGGTTGACCGTGATCCGAACCCCTCCCGAGAAACCGCCGCCCAACTCGATCAGATCATGGAAAGTGTCCTGTTGGGACCTCTGTTTTCTCTGACCGAGGGGCGCTCTCGCGAGCTGCGGACCAAGCGCCAACTCCAGTGTCAATCGTGGTCGCAGATCTTGGAGAAGGAACTTCCCGCCGCGGCGTCGCTTTCTCGTCTGCTCCAAGATTGCTCCTGGGCGGAAAGCGCTCCCGCCACCCGCGGTTTTTGGAAACTGTGGAGCCGGGTCCCCCAGTTTGATCGGCTGGCCGAATCGGACCGACCGGGCGATTACCGCTCCGCCCTGGTTTCCTTCGCTCAGACCCTCGGCAGACTTGCCGAACGTTCACCCGACACTTCTCTGATCGACTACCGGGAGCTGACGCTGGAAGGGGATCTGGAGGCTTCTCCCCTGCTTCCCGCCGGAAGGTCGGAAGAGGGACAGGTGATGATCGGCAGCATTCATCAGGCCAAGGGCCGACAATTCGAGGTGGTATTCATCTTCGGCGCCATCGAGGGGACCTTTCCCGACACCCGTCCATTTCGCTCTTTGCTGGAAACCCAGTTCCTATCCCAGGGTGATCCGGATCCAACCCACCTGCGGGAACATCGGTTGGAAGAAGAGCGCAACCTGGCCTACATAGCCATGACCCGCGCCCGCCGTCGAGTGGTATGGACCTCCACCACCCCCGATCTGAACGAAGTACACCGCACCGTCAGCCGATTTGCCTGGCAACTGGCGCAGAGAACCGGAGTACCTCTGGGATCCCCTGGTTCAAGTCCAACCGCATCCCCGATAGGGCCTCTGGAAGTCGAAAGTTATGTCCGGCGGATCCAAAGGGACAATCAACAACTCCGGCCTCGCCGGGTGGCCGCCGCCATGGTGCTGGCCCACCCGGCCAAAACCCATCTGTGGGACGCTCGAAACTTTCCAGGTGTATCCACCCCGGGATCGGATCGGGGTTTGATCGACCCAGGACACATCATGTCGGCGTCGCAGGCCGACGATTATCAAAAGTGCCCTCGACAATACGCGTTGGAAAGACGCCTGCGGATCTATCCCCCCGATGAGAACCCCTATGCCAGATTTGGACAATTGATACACCACGTGCTGCAAATCTGTGGGAATGCCTCGTCAGAACGGGGGGAAGTCGGCCTGGACCTGTCCCACGCCTTGGAGGTGCTGGCCCGAGAATGCGCTCAAATGGATTTTGGGACTCCGGTTCTCAACCAGGCTTGGCGGGCGCGAGGGGAAAAACTGCTGAAACAGCTGGCGGAGCGTTGGCCAGACGACGGGTCGGCGCCGGTCGAATTCGAGAGGGCAGTGGACTGCGATCTGAATGGTGTTACCTGGAGAGGCCGGATCGATCGGATCGACCGGATGGAAGACGGAACTCTACGGGTAATCGACTACAAGACCTCCAAGACTCCGATGCCGATCAAAGACGCCAAGGTATCCCTGCAACTGGGTTTCTATCTGTGGGCCCTTTCCCAAGCCGAACCCGATGTCGGGGCCGGCAGCGCCGAATTCTGGCATCCCCTTAAAGACGGCGGCTCTTGGACGCGTTCTTTTGATCCGGCCAGGTTGTCGGAGGTGGTGAATCTCCTGGACGGGATTGCTCAAGCCATCGTTTCCGAAAAAGCCGAACCCCAGCCATGGCCGGCCAAACCGTCGGGGGAATGCAAAAAATGCAAGGTCCGCACATTGTGCCCGGCCTGGCCGGAAGGCAGGGAAGCTTTCATATCATGACCGCACCTGTACCACCGACACCTCCCCAAGGGATAATCCTCTCAAGAGAACAGCAGGCCGTGGTTGACTATCCGCTTCAACCCCTGCGAGTGTCGGCCGGCGCAGGCACCGGCAAGACCACCACCGTCTCCTATCGAATTGCTCGGCTAATCGAAAAGGAGGGTATGGCCCCCGAACAGGCCCTGGGACTGACGTTCACCAACAAGGCGGCCCAGGAACTATCCCACCGCGTGCAGGAAGTGCTTGCCAATCAAACCGATCCCTTCCGAACAGTGCCGGTCTACACCTATCACGGCTTCTGTTCACAGATCATCGCCGAGTTCGGGGCGACCTTGGGGATCGAACGCCACTCCCCCATCATCGGCCCGGCCCAGACCCGGCAACTGGTGAAGCAGGTCATCCGGGAGACGCTCCTGCCGGGGTTGGACAACACCGATTTCTTCTACCTCCCCGGCGCCATCATCCGATTCTGCTCTTCTCTGGCTGACCACCTGGTGGATCCGGATCGGGTGGATGAGTCGATGCTGAACGCCCGCCTGCCGGAGTTCACTCAGTCGGATTTTCGGCGCAAGGGCGACTTCAATGACTACCGACGCCTGGTGGATGCCCTGGAAAAGCGCCCCGGCCTAGTGGAGGCCGCCCGCCGTTACCAGCAACACAAGCAGCGGCTGGGGGTGGTGGACTACGGAGATTTGATCTCTCAAGCCCACCGGATTCTCACCGAGGAGCCTCCGATTGCCGGGCGGATCAGAGCCCGCTACCAGGTGGCGGTGGCCGACGAGTACCAGGACACCAACGCCGCCCAGCGGATGATTCTCCAAGAGCTGTTCGGCGAGGGATTTCCTCTAACGGTGATAGGAGACTCCGATCAGACCCTCTACGAATGGCGAGGGGCATCGCTCCAGAACTTCGGGGACTTTCCCACCCACTTTCCCACCCCGGATGGAAAGGATGCTGAAACGCTTTCTCTCACCTTCAACCGCCGCTCCGGGAAAGAGATCATCCGGTTCGCCAACCAAATCAAAACCGAAATCGGCTCCGACACCAAGCAACTGCAGGCTCTTCCCAAAGCGGTGCCCTCCCAGGTTAGAGCCGCCTGGCACCCCACTTTCGTAGATGAGGCGGCGTGGATCGCCCAACAGCTGAAGGAATACCACCAAGCGGGAAGGCCTTGGTCGGAGTTGGCGGTTTTGTTTCGAAAGACCAAGGACATCGCCGGGGTATACCGGCAACTGCAGCACCATGACATTCCGGCGGAGGTAGCCAATCTGGGCGGGCTTCTTGTGGTGCCGGAAGTGGTGGAGATCCACTCATGGTTGAGAGTGGTGGGCCGATTCGACGACCGGGAGGCCGTCGCCCGGCTTTTGGGCGGGAGTCGATACCGCCTGGGCATGGGCGATATCCGCCACCTGAGCAGGTTTGCCTATCAGAAACCCGACAGCACTCCCCGTGCTCTGCCGGATGGTTTGGATGACCGCCGGTTCTGGAAAGAACTCCCAGACCAACTGGAACGCCCCTTTCGCCGATTCCATGATGAGTACCGGTTTCTACTCACGGCATGCCAGAACATCTCGGCCGGAGAAGCGTCCCGAATCATTATGGAGAAGACCCGCGCCTGGGCCGATGTGGAGTCCATGTCGGGCAACACCCGGCTCACCGTTCGCCTCAATCTCTACCGTTTTCTCGACCAAGCGGAAAGCTGGTCTCCTCTGGAAGGGCCGTCCGATGTTGCAGGCTTTCTGGATTATCTGGATGCCATCATGGAAGAACCTTCCGAAGAATTGGATGCGGCCCGGTTATCGGGAGAGAACGCAGTTGCCCTGCTCACCGTTCACAAGGCCAAGGGTCTGGAGTGGCCGGTGGTGTTCCTTCCGGCCATCTACCGGGGAAACTTCCCTTCACAAGCTGTGGGTGGATACGACAATCCCTACCGGAAGGCCGAGACTGTGCCATGGGACTGGCGACTCGATCCACCTACTCATACTCCGATCAACCAACAGATGAGTCCCGAGAGACTAACGGGGTTTCTGAAGCAGCGTTCCGAAGAAGCCCGCAGCGCCCACCTCTCACAGGAATGGCGGGTGGCGTATGTGGCTGCCACCAGAGCCAAGGAAAAGTTGTTGCTGTCAGGCGCCCACTGGTATGGATATCCCGAACCGACCATAAAGCCCAAACTCCCTCACCAAAGCGAGTTCTTCAAGGCTGCTTGGTTGGCCACCCAAGAAAAGCCTCCCCGCGACGTTGATCGAGCCTTGGAAGAGGCCTTTCCGCTTTCGGATAGACCAGAAACCTTTGCCAGTCCTGTCCAATCGGATGCTGCACCCGATCTGGTTTTCGGAGCGGAAGGCTGGGCCGGGGGGATTCGCCTTGGCTTGGAGGATGCTGATGGGCTGGCCAAGATAGCCGAGGGAGTGGAAGAAGAATATCAGACTGCCATGGAGGAGTTTTCGGGTCTTTTGTTCAATCTGCCCGACGACCTGCCGGAAACCGGCCCCAAGACGGTCACCACTTCGGCCACCGGCCTGGTGACCTACGCCCAGTGTCCCAAAAAATACTTCTGGACGGCGGTAGACCCTCTCCCGCGCCGCTATTCCTATGTCACCCGACGCGGCACCCGCATCCACCGGCAGATCGAGTTGCATCACCAGGGCAAAGTTCCCCTCCTGGAACCCGACGACGAGGCGCCCGACCTGACGGGGCAAGACCGTCCGGTCGAAACTTCGTCCGGTCCCGAACCCTTCGAAGTGTTCCTCCGGTCTCGATTCTCGGACATGCAAACCCAGTGGCTGGAAAGGGCCTTCTCGCTCCGGCTGAACGAGGGTTTTCTGGTGAGAGGGCGGATCGATGCCGTGTACCGAAGTGATTCCGATACCTGGGAAATCGTCGACTTCAAATCAGGTCAGCCACCGTCCGATGATCCCCATGCGGCCCGCCTGGCGCAGATGCAGGTCTACGCTCTGGCTTTGAGCGAGATACCCGAACTGGGTCCGCCCCCTTCCAACCTGTCGGTCACCATCGCCTATCTGGGGGGAGGCCGGCTGGCCGAGAGCCCCGCCGCCGAACCGGTTGATGCCGTCTGGCTGGCTTCGGCCCGCACTCGCCTGGAGGGAATAGCCCGCTCGATCGCCGAGGAACAATGGGCGCCCACCCCTTCCACAGAATGCCGAAAGTGCGACTTCTTTCACCTTTGCCCCGAGGGCAAGACTTTCATCGATTCCATCAGGAGAAAGCCATAAACCGGCGAAACGCCCACCCCGGGGCGGGTTCAGACTATCCGACCGCCGCTCGATTCGATGACGATCGTCACCGGACCGTCGTTGGTGAGAGAAACTTCCATCATCGCTCCGAAACGTCCGGTCGCCACTGCTATCCCGCTGCTTCGCAATTCGGCCACCACTTCATCCACCAGCAGCTGCGCAGTGCCAGGACGGGCGGCCCGGACAAAAGAGGGGCGGCGGCCCTTGCGAATATCCGCATACAGGGTGAATTGGCTGACCACCAGCGCCGCGGCGCCGATGTCAGCCAGAGACAGATTCATCTTGCCCGCCGGGTCGGCGAAGATCCGCAGCCGGGCTATCTTGGCGGCCACGGCCCGGGCGTCGGCCACCAGGTCGTCGTGAGTGACGCCCACCAGAACCAGGAGACCGCCATCGATCGCCCCCACCGTCTGGTTCCCCACAGTCACCCGCGCCGAAGAGACTCGTTGCACCACCGCTTTCATCTCCGCCATGATGGTAGAAACCTCCTCGAAGCGATCGCTCGTCGAGGATTCTTTGCTCCGGAGCATCGAACGTGAGCACCCCCAAAGAACTGGTGGGCAGGCCGAGCACGCGAAAGTGCCCTGGCTCTTTTGCCAACCTGGGACACCTTTCGACCACCCCCAACCGCAACGCTCCTCCCCTGCGCCGATGGAAAGCGACTTGGGATGCCCTTTCTCCCGAGTTGCGCGGCGAACAGCCCCTCGCCCCCTCCGGAAAACCTTTGGATGCGGTCCAGGCGGCCATCGTGGCCGCGCAGATCAAAAGAGCCCGGCCCCTTTTGCCAACCCCCGGCCGGGGAGAGTTCGACCTCGACTGGCCCCATTTGAGTTTTCCGATCGGTCCCGATGAGTTGGATGTCTTCTTTCAGTTCGCCCACACCGACGACGACGGATTCCTGAAGATGTACCGGTTGAAGACGGCGCAGATCAGAGAAAACGACGAGTTCGTCTCCGCTCCCGAAGAGATAGCCACCATCGTCTCCGATCCTCGGTTCCCCGATTCGCTGGAGGCCTACGAGGTAAGAACCGCCGACGGCGAGATGATCCGCCTGGAGATGCCCCGCCACCAAGCCCGGCAGATCCTGGCGGAACTGGAACGTGACTACCAAAAGATGGTGGGAGCCGATCCGAATCAGACCCACGCCGGTCTGCATTGTTCCATGTGCGACGTAGCCGATCTGTGCCGCACCTTCCCGGCCATCGAACCGTGGTCGGGGGAAATCGCCCCGGTCGGAAAGCGCCGCCTGCCCTCTGCCCACCGGCTGATGATCTCCAAGTCGCGGCTTGTTGAGATGGACCTATGCGAACGAAGGGCGGCCTGGAGAACCTGGTTTTCCATTCCCGCCGATCTCGACCACCGTAGCCGGGAAACCTCCCCCGGGCTGGCGGTGGGAAACCGATTTCACCTCCGCATGGCGAAAGCGCTTCTCTCGGAGGACCCGTGGTCGCTCTTCGACGGGGACCCCGAGATCGAGGCTCCCTACCGCCGGCATTTGGAGCTTCCCTGCACCGACGGTCTCCGGATCACGGCGACCGAGTTTCCGCTGGGATTCACGGTTCGCTTCCGGACCGACCAACACAGCATCTCGGTGGTGCCCTACGGACTGGCCGACGCCGTGGGACGGGAACCTGACGGCACCCCCGCGGTCATCGATCACAAGACCGGTAGCACGGAAGGGACCAACCCCCGTGAAGCGGAAATCTATGCTCTCGGAGCTTTACTCCGAATCAGCGATGCTCCCACCGTCGCCACTCACATCCACCGACTATTTGACCACGGAGCAGACCCGATCTGTGAAAGAAGGGTCTGGGAAAGAGACCGGATCAGCCAATGGGCGTCCCGGTTGGTGAGACTCGCCGAGACCGCCGCCCGATGGAACCTGATCGACGCCACCTCTCCTTCTTATCGGGTGGGAGATTGGTGTAGCACCTGCCCCTTCGAACAGCGATGCCGATCCCACCGCTGAGGGTGCCTCAGCGGGACACACCTGCCATCTGCAACTCGGTGGGTTCGGCGCAGCAGAACCAGGACTCCGAAAGCCCGGGGACCGATCCTGCCCAATCCACTTCTTCCCACCCGGGAGGTGGTCGTCCCACCGCCTGTCGGGCCAAGGACCATTGGGCCCAGAGCGCTTCCCGACGATTCATCTCTCCCCCGCTCTCCCGCTCGGCCAGAGCCATGATCCCCCGCTGGAGCCGGTCCACCGCCGGATCAGGCGATTCCCAGGAGTATCCCAGAGTACCGACGTCGTACTCGCCCAGCATCCGTCGGGCGCCGGGAATGGACAGAACCAATGATCCTTCCGGCACCAGCAGACGAATCCCCATCTGCACCGGGTCGGTGGCGCCCATCAAATCGTGGTCGGCGACAAAAGAGAAGATATCGTCGAGGTCGGAGAGCTCCGTCCACGGAGTGAAGGGGAGCCAGGAGGGTCGGACCGCGATCCCCGCCGATTTCAGGATCCTCACCGCCTGCGGCAGATCAGCCACTTGATGGCCCTTGTCCAGCAGCTCCAGCACCCGGTCGCTCACCGTTTCGAAGGCCGACACAACGAATACCACCCGGCTGTCGGCCATCCCCGGCCAGATGGACCGGTGAGCGAGGACGTGCTCCACTTTAACTGTCAAGTCGAAGGTTAGCTCAGGAAAGCAGCGATGGGCCGCCTCGATCAACCGACGGGCGTGAACCGGGCCGTTGAGAAAATCGGGGTCGCCGAAAGTGATGTGTTCGGCGCCGTGCTCGGTCAGCCATTGGATGTCAGCCAGGACGCTGTCTATGTCCACGATCCGGTAACGCCCGTCGTACACCGCGGGCAGCGGGCAATGACGGCAACGGTGGCGGCATCCTCGGCTTCCCTCCACGTACCCGGCCAACCTGCTGACCCCGCCGTGATCCAAACAGACATATTTGTCCAGGGACGGCAACAGTCCACGAGCGGGCACCAAAGAAGGAGACAAGCCGGTGGGAATGGTGATAGGCGTCGCCCCCCGCCCCGCGCCGGCGTCCAACTGTTGAAACCATTCCACCAGTTGGACGGTGTACTCTCCGGCGATTGCCCGGTCGGCCACGGCGCCCACCACCCGATCACTGGCCGCCGCCGCATAGAGCCCGTAGAAAACGATCGGCAACTGTGGTCGGTCGGATCTGATCCGCCGGGCGGTTTGAACTCCCAGTCGCATAGCGGTGTGCATGGGCACGGAGACGCCCACCGCCTCCGCCCACTCCACTCGGTTCCGGTCCCAGTCCTCCACCGCCAGGTCCAGGGCTTTCACCTCATGACCTTCGGCCGTCAACGCCGCGGCAGGCCAGGCGACATGAAGCGGTTGGTGGCCCAACTCGTAGGTGGAGATCAGCAGTATCCGCAAACCGAGGACTCCTTTCTCCACCCCCGACGGGGTAACGATCGCCCCGACCGTCCCTTCCCGGACGGGGTGTATCCTTCCTTTAAGCAATGACCTACTGGGAAGATTACAGTCTCTCCTATGTGGACGGATTCGTCCATCAGCATCACGACGCCGATCCCGAAGAAACCGCCGAATGGATCGAATCCCTGGATGCGGTGGTGGAGGAGGGGGGCGCCGACCGCGGGGAGTTCCTGCTCACCAAACTGATGGACCGCGCCCGCCAGAAGGGCTTGGCGGCGCCGGGTTCGATCAGTACTCCCTATATCAATTCCATTCCTCCCGAAGAGGAACCTCCCTATCCGGGCGATCTGTGGATGGAAAAGAGAATCCGTCGTTTCATTCGCTGGAATGCGGCGGTGATGGTAATCAAGGCCAACCATCAGGAGAAGGGAATCGGGGGACATCTCTCTACTTTCGCCTCCTCGGCTCTGCTCTACGAAATAGGATTCCATCACTTTTTCCGGGGAAAAGAGGACGGACATCCCGGCGACGCCGTCTACCTGCAGGGACACGCCGCACCGGGCATCTACGCCCGGGCCTTTCTGGAACGCCGTCTGGACGAGCACCATCTCGACAACTTTCGCATGGAAATTGGCGGCGGAGGACTCTCCTCCTACCCCCACCCCCGACTCATGCCCGGGTTCTGGGAGTATCCCACCGTCTCCATGGGTCTTGGCCCTCTCACCTCGATCTATCAGGCGCGGTTCAACAAGTATCTGGAAAATCGAGGGCTCGACAACACCAGTGACACCCGGGTCTGGTGTTTTATCGGCGACGGCGAATGTGACGAGCCCGAAGCCCTGGGATCTCTGTCTTTGGCCGCTCGGGAAGGCTTGGACAACTTGGTGTGGGTGGTCAACTGCAACCTGCAGCGCCTGGACGGTCCGGTCCGGGGCAACGGCAAGATCATCCAAGAATTGGAGGCCGTTTTCCGCGGCGCCGGATGGAACGTGATCAAAGTGGTGTGGGGATCGGGTTGGGACCCTCTGCTGGCGGAGGACCGGGAAGGCGCCTTGGTGGATGTCATGCACCGGACCCTGGACGGCGAGTACCAACGCTACAAGGCGGAAAGCGGCGCCTATGTTCGCGAGAAATTCTTCGGAAAAGACCCCCGGACCCTGGAAATGGCCCGCCATCTCAGCGACCGCGACATCTGGGAACTGCGCAGGGGCGGCCACGACCCTCTGAAGGTGTACGCCGCCTATGAAGCGGCCACCCGCGCCTCGGGAGCGCCCACCGTGATTTTGGCCAAGACCATCAAGGGATGGACCCTGGGTCCCGACGTGGAGGGAAGAAACGCCACCCACCAGATCAAACAGCTCACCAACCAACAACTGCGGCAACTGCGGGATCGCCTCGAACTTTCCGACGAAATACCGGATGATGCTTTCGAGGGTGATGTCGATCCCCCCTACTTTCGACCCTCGGTCTCTTCCCCCGAGTATCAGTACCTGGTGGAATGTCGTAAGCGCCTGGGTGGTTATCTCCCTGATCGCACCGTTTGGACTCGAAAATCGCTTACCCTTCCCTCCCCCGAAACCTTCGACATCCTCAATCAAGGCAGCGGCAAGGTGGAGGTGTCCACCACCACCGCCTTCGTTCGCCTGTTGCGCAATCTGTGCCGAGTCCCGGACTTCGGGTCTCGGGTGGTGCCGATCGTCCCCGATGAGGCCCGCACTTTCGGAATGGATCCCCTGTTCCGAGAACTGGGAATCTACGCCTCGCGAGGCCAGTTGTATGAACCGGTGGACGCGGCCATGATTCTGGCCTATCTGGAACGACAGGACGGACAGCTCTTGGAGGAGGGGATCACCGAGGCGGGATCGCTTGCCTCTTGGACCGCGGCGGCGACCTGCTACGCCAATCGGGGCGTGCCGATGGTTCCCTTCTTCATCTTCTATTCGATGTTCGGTTTCCAAAGGGTCGGAGACATGATCTGGGCGGCCGCCGACGCCCGGGCTCGGGGGTTCCTGCTGGGCGCCACCGCCGGCCGCACCACCCTGATGGGAGAAGGACTTCAGCATCAGGACGGCCACAGTCTGGTGCTGTCCTCCACCGTCCCCTCCATGCGGAGCTACGATCCGGCCTTCGCCTACGAACTGGGCGTGATCATCGAAGACGGGATCCGGAGGATGTACCAGGAGAATGAGGACATTTCCTACTACCTCACCGTCTACAACGAAAACTACCACCATCCCGTCAAGCCGACCGGAGTGGACGGGGGGATCCTGGCCGGTCTGTACCGCTACGCCCCATCCCCCGAAGGTGTGGAAAAGCAGGGCTCGATCCTGTTTTCCGGCTCCACCGTGGGGGCCGCCATCTCGGCGCAACAAGACTTGGCCGAACACTTCGGCGTGGGGGTGGAACTGTGGTCGGCGCCCTCCTACCAGGCTCTGCGAACCGAAGCCATGGAGGTGGAAAGATGGAACCTTCTCCATCCCGGCCAACGCCCCCGCCAACCGTACGTCACCCGTCGATTGGCAGGTGCCGGCGACGTGATCGTGGCGGTGACCGACTTCATGCGGGCGGTGCCGGACCAGATCGGCAGATGGGTGCCGGCACCCTATGTCACATTGGGCGCCGACGGATTCGGACGCTCCGACACCCGCAAGACACTTCGCAGATTCTTTGAGATCGACGCCGGCTACCTGACGGTTGCGGTACTGTCCGCCCTCGGCGCTCAGGGACGGCTCCGGACTTCACTGGTCACAGAGGCAATGAACCGCTACCTGATCGACCCGGACTCAGAACCTTCCTGGAAACGCTGAATCCGGCGCCAACCAGGCCCGGCGCCAACCCAGCCTTGCGCTCTCTCCCCGGCCAGGGCAGTCTATGACCGGGAGAACAATCTCCGGATTCGAGCACCCAGGGTTTGGAAGAACAACCCCAATCCTTTCACCTCACCCGCCTGCACCAAAGCAGCTTCCTCCGCGGTAACGGCGCTCAGCTTGCCTTCCAGACACTGGGCGAACTCCTGGATCAACCGATTGGAGATCTCCCGTATCAGCCCGCTCCGCCCAAACTGAGCCGCGGCGCCGGCCAAAGTCACATCGGCTTCGATGGCGACGCCGGTTCCTTGATCGGTCTCCGTGAGCCGATACACCACCGACATCCGACCTCGGCTTCCGCCCCTCTTGTCAACCCCCTTGCCTTTGATGGAGGCCGAATGGGTGGCCGGGTCCGCCACCACCGTGGCCTCGCCCTCGAAACTGGCGCTGAGAGGTCCGAGTTTGGCCGAAACCCTTCCGGCGTACACGCCATCGCCTTTGTCTTCGGTGAGTTCCGCCCCGGGGAGGCATTGCGCCACGGTGGGCACGTCCTGAAAGAAGCTCCACACCACTGGAAGGGCTTGGGCTACCTCGAATTGGTTATTGATCTTCATGCTCGAATGCTCCTGTGGTTAGGAACCGTTAGTGATTGGTCAGCCGAAGTCTATCCGCCAATACCGGACCCTTGCGATCCCGCAGGAACCCGGCGGCCTTGCTGCGACGGACTGCCAGAATCTCCGCCATGACCGCCCAGGCAATTTCCTTGGGTCCGTCGGCGCCGATGTCCAAACCGGCGGGCCCGTGCATCTTGGCGAGATCATCGGAAGAGGGATAACACCCTGATTCCTCCAGATCGGCGACCAACCGTTCCAGCCGGGCGCCGGGACCCAGGGCGCCGATGTAGGCCACATCCGTGTCCAGCAGGGATCTCAGGTAATCGAGGTCCCTCAGATAGTTGTGGCTCATGATCACCACATAGGTGCGCCGGTCGAGTTCGATATTAGGGCTGAGCTCGGAGGGAAGCGAGGGGACAAGATGGGCAAAGGGAAAACGCTCGGGGCTCAAGAGCGCGGGGCGTTCGTCGCTCACCACCACCTCGAACCCCAAGTCGGATGCATAGTGAGCCAGGGGATCGGCATCGTGACCCGCCCCACAGATCAACAGCCGCGGGAGCGCACCCAACACTTCCACCATCATCCGGCGCCCTTCCACACTGACCGCGGCGGACTCACCCGCGGCGATGGCTCCTTTCGCCAGAGCAATCGTCTCCGATTCCACCACCTGGTCGGACAGCGAATCCGAGTGAACCCCGTCCGAGAGCACGTAGAGTCTTGAGAACCGGGGTCCGACCAATTCGTGAACCACCGCCAGAGGGGACCGCCGGGCCCGGGACAAGGTGATTTGCTCCGCCCATCGGCCCGCGTCATCCGCCGGAACCACCAAAAGTTCCGTGGCCCCGTTGCATCCGATCCCCCACCCCCAAATCGCCTCATCGTCCGCCGTGAGATCGAATTCCACCAGGCGCGGCTGTCCGGAGGAAATCACCTCCTCCACCACCCGGTGAAGATCCTGATCCAGACACCCTCCCGAAACAGTCCCCACCGAATAACCGTCTTCGGCCACCAACTGCCGGGCGCCTAACTGCCGATAAGTGGATCCCCTCACTCCCACCACGGTGGCGAGGGCAAACGACTTTCCCATCCCTCTCCAATCCAGGGTGGTCTGCAGGATGGTCTCCAAATCCGACATGTGCGCCAGAGGATAGAGAACGGCTCGCCGATGTGGGCCACCCGCCCTCCCGTCAGGCACCCCTCCCTTTCCTCCTCCGACCTTAGGAAACCTTGATCAGAGGGATCGGTTCGCCGGCCGGGACTTGGTCGGTGGGGGTCAAGCCCCGCTCGATTCGCACTGCATCGATCTGAGCGAAAACCCTGTCCATGGCCTGGTAGCGCCTACCGGTGATCTCGTCCACCTTCTTGTCGGCGTTCTTGACGTGCGTCTGCAACACACCGATCACCGTCTGGGTATCCATCCACTCCCTTTTCACCAGGTTGAGGATTTCCAACACCTGGTCTCCGGTCTTTTCCAGCGCAAACGCCACGTTGGCTTCCCTCACCAGGGTGAGGATCGCAAAGAGATTGGAGGGGCCACACAGCATCACCTTTCTCTCGAAGGCGTAATCCAACACGGCATGCTCACTCTCCCAGATGAAGGAGTACATGGATTCGAGAGGAATGAACATCAACACCAGACCAGCGTCCCCGTATGACTTAGCCGAAAGAGACCTGACATGCCCGCGCACCGTATTGAAAAACTCCCTTCGGTGCCTCTCCTTCTCAGGTTCGGGGGCTTCCTGGTAGCCGCGGTAGGAGTCGAAGGGCAGCTTGGAATCCATGCACAGGAGCTGTCCCCGCGGAAGTTTAAAAGCGAAGTCGGGGATCTGCCCTCCCGGCAACCTCTTTCGCACCTCGTAGGAAACCCCTTCTTTCATGCCAACCGCCCGGAGAATGTCTTCGGCGACCCTTTCCCCCCAACTCCCCTTCTGGCCGGAGGAGTTCAACATGTTGGTAAGCGATTCGGTGGTTCCGCCCAGCTTGGCCAGGGTTTCACTCACCTGACCGAATTGCTGCGACCAACTGCTCTGGCGGGAAACAAGATCCTGCTGGATCCCTGCCATCTGTTTCCCGATTTGCTCGGCGGTGCGGCTGAAATTCTTCTGCTGCTGAGCCATCAGATCGGCGCTGGACCGGGACCGGGTTTCCAATTCGGCTTTGGCCATCCGGGCGGCCTCCGCCGCGGCGACCGACGCGGTCCTCTCAGTGAGCGCCCGAGCCTCGATTTGCCGCTCCTGCCGATCCCGACCCAGCACTTCCAGCACAGCTTTCATTGTGTCTTCAGAACTCTGTTGGATCTGCCTCGCCCGTCGTGCGCTACGACGGGCGACGAGATCCCACACCAACAGCGATGCCACCACCGACAAGGAGATAATGATTAGAACTTCCATGCCCACAAGTATGGAAAGTGGGTGTGACAACTCCCGGTATTAGTGCAACGGGAGGCCGCTTGGAGGGAAAACGGATAGAGATCAGATGCTGTCGAGTTGTGAATCCGGACACTAACCCGCGAAAATCGCCACGGATCTTTTTGTCCCGAGGGCCCACCCCCACCATCCACCTAGCCATGGTTGGGACGCGAGGCCGCCTTCTGAAGCGGGACCTCGGGAACCCGAGATTTGACCTCTGCAACGGTCCGCGACGTCCGATCAGACCGAGAGGTGTTTCGACTTCCACCAGCATGCGCCAGGGTGGTGACAAATTCAACCCCCCGCATCCCCTATTTTTCGCGGACGCCCTATCACCTACCCGCGCCGGCTCTTTAATGAACCGTGTCTCCCGCCAGCAGGTCGAGGGCGTGGGGAAGCATCCCGAGCACCGGCGTCAAGTTTTCCACCGCTCCCTTGGGGCTGCCGGGGAGGTTGATGATCAGGGTCGAGCCTCGGGCGCCCACCACCGCCCGGGAGAGGGCCGCCATGGGCGTCACGGCCAACCCGGCGGCCATCATCACGTGGGTCAACCCGGGTACTTCCCGCTCGATCACCCGCTTGGTGGCCTCGGGGGTCACATCCCGGGGGCCCAGTCCGGTTCCTCCGGTGGTGACCACCAGGTCCACTTGCCGGCAGGCCTCCTTCAACGCCGCCACGATCAGTTCCTCGGTGTCCTCCACCGCGTGGCGTATCCCGATCTCATAGCCGGCTTCGGCCAACATCTCGGACAAAACCTCACCGGAGCGATCTTGACGGGTCCCGGCAATCACCCCGTCGCTCATGGTGATCACCGCTGCTTTCCACGTCTTGTCTCCGGACATCGGTTCCAACACTACCGGAAAGTGATATCCTCTCCGATCTGATGGAAATTCCTCCCGCCCCCTACCTGCCCACCGCCGATCCTCAGGTGGTGGAATCAACCCCTCTCTCCCAATCCGGATGGTATGAGGACGGCCAACACGGCGGTCTGGTGGCCGGTCTCTTGGCCAGAGCGGTGGAGTCGGTTCCCACCTTGGCGCCGATGGAGGTGGCCCGGATCACCGTCGACATTTTCCGAGTGGTGCCCACCGTTCCGCTCCGCGTAACGACCTCCCTGCTCCGAGAGGGAAAGCGCATCCAGTTGGTGCGAGCCTATATGCATGCCGGAAACACCGAAGTGGCCCAGGCCACCGCCATGCGGCTCCGGATCGCCGACCGTCCGCCTCCCGCCATCGCTCTGCCCGACCGGTCACTGCTCCCCACGCCGGTGACCGAAGCCTCCCCGGTGAACATGGACCGGGTGGGCGTGGGAGTGAGTGGGAGGCTGTATTTTCATCGCCATGCGGTCGAGATGCGCCAAGCCGAAGGGCGGTTTGATCAGCCCGGCCCGGGCGCGGTGTGGATCAGGATTCTCACCCCTCTGGTGGCCGGGGAGAAGTTGACCCCCCTCCTCCGTGGGGTGATCAGCGCCGACCACGGGAACGGCGTCAGCTCGGTGCTCCCCACCTCCTGGGTGTTCATGAACGCCGATCTGAACATCCATCTGCTGAGAATGCCGGTGGGCGAATGGGTGGGGATGCGCTCCCTGTCCTGGTTTGCCAACCTGGGTCGCGGGGTGGGGCACTCCCAACTCTTCGACACCGGCGGCGGGATCGGCCGATCGGTGCAAACCCTCTTCGCCGATTATCGGACCGCCCTGCCGGGAACTATGCGGCCTCCTGACTTCTCTCAAAGCTAGCGGCCCCACCCGACGCCCACCGGGTCTGGGACTGGGGCCAAAGAGGGGCCGAATAGCTCCTGTTACCGCTCCCCTTCGAGATCGGATTTGATCGACTCCAAGACACTGTTGACCTGCACCGAGACATCGTCGAGCCGTTGCCGACAGAAGCGGATCAGCTGTCCGGCCCGCTCCACCCGGTCGGCCATGGCCTCCAGATCAACCTCGCTTCCCCGGAGATATTCGAGTATTCCCTCCAGTTCGGCCAATCCCTCCGCGTAGCTGCCGGGAGTCTTTCCCGAAAGGGCCGATTCACTCATAGCCTGCCATCTCCTTTTCGTCGCCCGGTTGCCGGGCCGGAGCGGTTTCCAACACCCTGCTCGTCACCGTACCATCGGATAGCCAAGTCTCTATCACCTGGTCTTGGTCAATCCCAGAAATGGAACTGATCAATCCCCCTCCGAGGCGGCGGGTGAGCGACCAGCCCCTCGCCAGATTCCGCCGGGGATCGTAGGCTTCGGTCACTGCCACGGCGCCCTCGAGCCGGGTGCGTTCCGTTCTCAGACCTTGGCGAATCTCCCGGTCAAAAGAGGCATGGCGAGAGAGAAGTTGGGCGCCGACCCGCCTCAACAGAGGGAGCACCTGCGCGGGCAAGAGTTGAGCCGAGCGCCCCAGACGCCGGCCGGAACGACCCACCACCCCGTCCACCGCTCCCCGCAACTCGGTGGGAGAGCGGTCCAGAAGCCGCCGATGACGCATCACCACCGACCCGGCCGTTTCCGCCACCCTTCTTCCCACTCGGTCGACCGCCCGGAGATAGAGCCGGTTACGAGCCACCAGCCAGAAGGCGCAGGCAGTGGGGGTCTTCTCCGAGCGATGGGCAACCAGATCGGAGACGGTCCGGTCCAACTCGTGTCCTATTCCGGTGATGACCGGCACCGGGCAGCGGGCGATCGCCCGAGCCACCTCAACATGGTCGAACACCGCCAAATCGGTGGTGGAACCACCTCCCCGCACGATGCAGATGACGTCCGGACCGAGTTCGGAAAGCCGGGCGATGGCTCCGGTCAAATGGACCCGGGCCGCGTCACCCTGTACGCCCGAATGATGGAACTCCACCTGCCATCCCAATTCGCTCTCGGCGAGGGTGGTCAGAAAGTCGGCCTGGGCGTTGCTCCCCTCGCTGGTGATCAGGCCCACCCGGTGGGGGGCGGACGACAAGTGAAGTTGCCGGTTGTTCCGGAAAACCCCTTCCTCCCGTAGGATCGCCACCACCCGCTCCCGCTCCTTGCTCCACCTGCTCATGGTGTAGTGGGGATCGACCTCGTGGATCTGGAGGCTAATCCGGCCCTGGGGCGGGTAGAACTCCACCCCCACCTTGACCTTTATCTCGTCCCCATCCGATACCCGGCCCCAGTTCGCCCGGCGGAGCGCCCGGTTGATCGCCGGTTTGCGGCTCTCCCAGATCACGGCCCGTAACAAAGCTTGTTCATTCCCCCCACCCACCGGCACACGTTCCATCAGATCCAGATAGGTGTGCCCGGCATTGGACCTGGTCAGGTTGGCCACCTCTCCGGTTACCCACACCATGGCAGGGAAGGCCTCCGCCACAGCTTCCCGGATCCGCTCGGTCAGTTGCGCAACCGTGTAAACGGTCTGTTCGGCAGGTCTATCCGGCAAGAGTGAGGGGGCATAATTGTTCATGGATGACATCGGAAGGGCGCTTCCGACAGGTCATAACTATATCCGGCCTCAAGGTACACTGGCGGAGATGTTGAACAGCCCCTCATGGCCAAGGGCTGCGGCCCTCGGTTTGGTGCTCATTCTGACAACTGCAGCCTGTGGAGGCGATGCCCCCGCCGGGTCTTCCCCCACCACGGAGACTCCCACTCCCACCGTCGTCGAAGAGGCCGGGACGAGCCTTTCACCCGACGATCCGGCGGAGAACACCGACACTTCGGAGCCGCAATTGGATGTCACCGCGGGATGCCCCCCACCCCCCGACCTGCCTCCCGCCACCCGGCCGGTGGTGGAGGACAATCCCCACCCTCCCCCCTCCCATCTTCAGAACGCGGTGGCCGCCTGGCCCACCGACTGGTCGCAGGCCACCATCGACCTGGGTGAACTGGGACTGGGCATCCCCGCCGCCGATCCCCGCGATCTGATCCCTCCTCTCGACCGGCCGGTGTTCGTGGATGTGGATGAGGCTGCCCTCTGGCTTTCTGACCAGGACCCGGGGATGTTGGTCCGGATCGGGGAGCAGGCCCGCTTCTATCCACTGCGGGTGTTGACCCGCCACGAGATCGTCAACGACCGCTTCGGTGACCGTCCCGTGACCGTCACCTACTGTCCCCTGTGCAACACTGCGGTGGCTTTCGACCCGGTGGTGGGAGGAACCTATCTGCGCTTCGGCGTATCGGGGCTGTTGCGCAACTCCGATCTGGTGATGTGGGACCTGGAGACCACCTCGCTCTGGCAGCAAGTCACCGGAGAGCCGATCGTCGGCAGCTATGCCGGAGGCCCGGCGCTTCCCTACCTTCCCTCGGCGATCGTGGCCTTCTCCGAATTCGCCGGTTCTCATCCCCGAGGTTGCGTGCTCGGCCCGGAACAGGAGTCCGGCATTCCCTACGGGACCAACCCCTATTTCGGTTACTCCTCGTTACCGCGGCCTTTTCTCTTCGACGGAGAGCTGGATGACCGGCTTCCGGCTCTCTCCCGGGTGGTGGGGGTAACCATCAACAACCAGTACCGGGCCTACCCCTTCGACGACCTGGCCGCGCGGCGGGTGATCAACGACCGGGTGGACGAGGTGCCGATCGCGGTGATGTGGGGGGCGGCCCACACCGCCGACGCCTTGGACGACTCGAACATTCCCAACGGGCGGCCGATCGGGACGGGAGTGGCCCTGGTGGCCGTCTCCCCCCAAGGTCCCCTGACCTTCATACCCGCCGATGGAGATCTTTTCCGCGATCAAGAGACCAACAGCACCTGGAACCTGCTCGGCCAGGCCATCGACGGACCCCTGGCCGGCACACAGTTGGAATTCGCCCCCCATCGCAACGAGTTCTGGTTCGCCTGGCACGCCTTTTTCGGCGCCACCGGGCAACTGTGGGAAGCCTCCTGACTACCACCCGACCGGAACGCGCTCGCTCGTTCCGCCTGATTGATGACCCCCGTTACGGGTGATAGGCATCGTTTCTGTGGGGCGGGGTCTCCTCACCCAAGGGCGCGGTCGAGGGAGGAAATGAGGCGGTCGATCTCTTCTTCGGTGGTGTAATGAAGGAAGGACATCCTCAGCACGCCCGGATCCGAAGCGATGCCCATCTCCTCCAGCAGGCGGGGAGCGTAGAAGTCTCCGACTCCCACCATCATCCTGCTGCGAACCAGCGACTCCGCCACCGCGGTGAGAGAACGGCCCAGCGGGACTATTGAAACGGTGGGCGCCCGCCGGGCGACGTCCATCGGACCAATCACCCGCAGGTTGTCACGGGTGGCCAGATATTGCAGCAGCGGGCTCAGCAGGTTCATCTCGCGGGTCCGGATCATGTCATGTACCTGCCGACCTCGCCGAACCGGGGAAACCTTCGGCCCGCCATGGTGGTCATACAGGTCGTCCAGGTATTCCACCACCCCCGCACACGCCGCTATCTGAGCATGGTCGGGTCCGGCCGGAATCAGTTTGTGTCGGAGGTCGGAAGCCGCGAAATAGTGGCCTTCGTTTCCCAGGCGTTCGGCCAGCTCACGGCGAACCACCATCACGCCCTGGTGGGGGCCCCAGGTCTTGTAGGCGGAAAACAGATACACATCGACTCCCAAAGAACTCAGATCGGGGAGGCCGTGAGGAGCGTAGGACACCCCGTCCACCACTACCCTGGCGCCCACCGCCTTTGCCCGAGCGACCACTTCGGCCACCGGATTGATGGCGGCCACCACATTGGAGGCGTGAGGAAAGGCCACCAGCCGGGTGCGTTCGGTCAGCAACCCGTCGAGATCGGCCACGTCCAGGGTTCCCTTCTCGGGATCGACCCGCCATTCCCGGACCGTGATTCCCGTGGACGCCAATCGCCTCCACACCCCGGCGTTTGCCTCATGGTCCTGGGTGGATGCCACGATCTCATCCCCTTTTTGCCACATCGCTCGGAACGCCCGGGCCAGGACGTAGGTGTTTTGCGAGGTGGAAGGCCCGAAATGAATCTCATCCGCTCCGACCCCCATCCATTCGGACAGACGCTCATAGGCGTAATCCATGGCCTCTCCGGCCCGGGTGGAAACCGGGAAGGCATGGTAGGGCTGGATCTTGGTGCGGCGATAGAACCCGGCCAGCCGATCGATGACCTGGCGGCAAACATAGGACCCGCCGGCGTTCTCAAAATGCCCCCACCCGGCCAGACGGTCGTCGCAGAAGGCCGGAAACTGGCTTCGGGCGTACTCAACGTCGAGGGGAACCAGGATGTCCTCCAATGCGATCCGAAATGCCTCGGTTTGCCCAAACCAGGCTAACGCCTCAACCCGGCATCCACTCCATCGAACCGTTCCGAGATGGCCACAATCGCCTTGATCCCCATCCTGGAGCAGGCAAAGTTTTCCAGCGGTCACAGGAGGCGAAGGTAGAATTGATAGGCTCCAAGATGACCAAACGCCAAGGGGCTCATGTTGGAATTGGCAGATCGGATCGGTGGAGGCCTGCTGGGGGTCGCCGCCGGCGATGCTCTGGGGGCGACGCTGGAGTTTATGTCGCCTGCCGCCATCGAGCGCCGAGTCGGAGTGCACCGCGAGATAATCGGAGGTGGGCCCTTCGGTTGGCGGCCCGGTGAGGGGACCGATGACACCGACCTCACCTGGGCGGTGCTGGCCGCCTATCTCGACGGTCCCTACACCTTGGAAAAAGCGGCCGACAACATGCTCGATTGGTTCCGATCCGGACCCCCTGATATCGGTGGCGCCACCGCCGGGGCCCTGGGACGCCTGGAACGGTCGGATGATCCTCGAACCAGTGGCAACACCGGGGAGCGCTCGTGCGGGAACGGGTCACTGATGAGGTGCATCCCCACTGCCCTGGCCCGATCCGACCACCCCGCCCGCCGCCGGGAAATGGAGGAGATATCGGCGGTGACCCATGCCCATGTGCGGTGCACGGACAGTTGCGTGGCGTACGGGGAGATCGTCAATGCCCTGTTGGAGGGAGCAGAAGTTCCCGATGCTCTGGCGGCCGCCCAGTCGTTGGACCTGCACCCCCAAGTCCGAGGGGCGCTCCACATTGATCCGAGCCTTCCGGTGGACCGTTTACACACCTCCGGCTATGTGATCCACTCGCTCGGCTGCGCGGTCTGGGCGATCCAGCAGGACGCACCCTTCGAAGAAGTGGTCGTGGCCCTGGTCAACCGTGGTGATGACTCCGACACCACCGGCGCGATCGCCGGAGGACTGGTGGGTGTTCTGCAAGGAACCGAGGCCATACCCGCCCGGTGGCGGCGCGTGCTCGAATATCACGACCGTCTGATCTCCGCCGTCCCTCGTCTCCTGGGTTTACGGACAGGAGACGAACCTCTCAACTGACCGGGTGCGATCACCCGATCGCACCAGTCGTCGGGATGGTTTCAGGCGTTGATTACCACCGTGGTGGCCATCTTGTCGTGCCATCCTTGTCGGCGGTCGTCCCATAGCAACGACAGATACACCAAGAGTGCCAAAAATCCACCCGCAACGGGTATCAGATTCAACAACCCGGGAAGGCTGAAGCGCCCGATAGACCTGCCCCACCCGGGGACTGATCCGTCGTCGGCTCGGGCGACCATGATGCTCATGGCCATCTTCCCCAGGGTCTGACCTCGGGTGGCGATCAGGGTCGTCTCATACAAGACGGCAACCACAAAGAACAGGAACAAGCCCCCAAAACCCACAAGCATGGCGGCGTCGTCCAGCGAGTCGACATCCCCATCGGATCCCGCAATCACTCCGGCGAATCCCACTGCGGCCAAAACGATGATCACCACCACCATGATGGCGGCATCGATAATCCTAGCTACCAGGCGCTTGCCGGGGGAAGCAAGCTTCCTGACTTCCCCGTTGCCCAAAGTAACCCGCCCAGTCATGGCTCGCGGCTCGGTCATGATATCTCCATTTCATCAATAAATCCGACGGCTCCGATTATACCGGATTGCTGAGACCGCAACACAGAACGACTATCTATTTCCCGGGAGTACACCGGCCGCCCGAGCCACTTTCCCGTACCAGTCGGCCAAAGTGGCGGTGGTTTCGTGGGCGTTGAGCCCGCTGGGATTGGGAACCACCCACAGTTGCGCGCCTTCCAAAAACTCAGGCTGCAAACCGGCTTTGGCAGAACGACGACCAAAAGCAGTCCGGTAGGCGCCGATTCCCACCACCGCCACCACCCGGGGACTCCAGAGTCGCACCTTTTCGGAAAGCGTGGCCGCACCTGAGCGCAATTCGGGCGCGGACAACTCCGAGGCGCGGGCGGTGGCCCTTTCCACCAAGTTGGTGATCCCGACCCCTCGCTCCACCAGATAACGACGATCGGCGGCGGTGAACCCGCTTTGCCGACAGATCTCATAGCTGGTGACGCCCGCCCGGTGGAGGGCCGGATAGAAACGATTGGTGGGGTGGGCGAAATGGGTCCCGGTGGCCGCCGTCCACAGACCCGGGTTGATCCCCACAAACAGAAGCTGTATGGCCGGACCGGCCAGATCGGGGACCGTGGCGTTCCGAAAACTCTCCAGTTCGGCGCGGCTGAACCTGGGCCGGGGGCGGGATGCGCTCATCGACGGCGGCGG
Organism: Acidimicrobiia bacterium; assembly: GCA_963665765.1. Taxonomy (GTDB): domain Bacteria; phylum Actinomycetota; class Acidimicrobiia; order Spongiisociales; family ZC4RG35; genus Bin76. The sequence continues at coordinate 2,544,585 of OY762464.1, read as the reverse complement.
CGCATCAGCCGCTCCAAGGTCTCGCTGCGTTGAGGTTCGGGGGGAGGGCCGGGCGCGGCTTGCTCCCGGGGTTCGTCCACCACCGCCGATGCACCTTCGGGGGGGCGGCCCACGGTTTGGTGGGAAGCGGTCTTGACAATCGAGAAACGCAGGCGGCGGGCGGCCACGTCGGAAAGGAACAACAGCAACGCCAATCCCACCAGCCATGGCCAGATCGCCAGGTCGTTATCTCCGCGGGTGGGGGCGGCGTCGAAATAGCTGTCGGGCGAAGGATTGACTCTTCCCCCGGTGATCTCGGCAATCTCCTGCGCCAGGGAAGGGTCGGACGGCAGAAAGGAAAACTCCTCCTGATAGGTGGAGACCGCTCCGACGCCGGCGGAAGTCCTTCCTCCCTCGGGAGTGGCTACCACGGCGGTGATCCAGTAGGCCCCCGCCGCATCCGCCGGCGCCAGCCCCTGAAACGTCCCGGCCGCCACCCGGCGAAGGGACACCACATCCACCTGCCCGTCGGGTCCCCGCACTCGGGCAACGGCGGTCGCCTCCGGGGACAATCCCGGCTGATCCATCCTCAGCGAAAGCTCGCCTCCCTCGACGGTCGCCGCCAGCGTCGAGTCGGTTTGCACCGACAACGTGTCCCGCACCACCTGTCCCCAAAACTGCCTATAGCCCGGCCAATCCACCCACTCGGAACTCCACCGGGAAGTGGCGTCCGACGTCCACGCCGCCACCCGTCCCAGTCCCCGTTGCCAGGAGGCCAGCAGCGGGTGCCCGGCGCCTACTTTGAGGGAAACCGTGGCGGTTCCCTTGGCCTTGGTGGCGACATAGCCCAGCAAAGGGGGCGCCTCGGTGAGAATGTCGGCTATTTGAGTCACCCCGCTGCGAACCGGATAGAAGACCCCTTCCCTCACCAGGTTTTCGGCCACCAGCAGGGTTTCCTCCACAAATATCTCCGGCACAATCTCCAGATCCGTCCCCGGATAATATCGCCCTCCCCCCAATTCCGCCATCCGCTCCAACGTGGGACCGGGACCCTCTCCGGTCCCCAACACCGACAGGGTCACTCCCTGGTCGGCGATCTGGCGGGCCATGGGCAATAGCCCCGCCTCGTTGGGATCCCAACCGTCGGTGAACAGCACGATGTGACGCAACGATCCTTCCACTCCGGCCAGCACAGCCAGCGCCTCGGCCAGGGCGGGACGGATCTCGGTGTCTCCATCCGGGGTGAGCCCGGCCAGAGCGGCCGCGACCTCTTCGGGCCCGGGCCGGGGACCGAAGGGAATGGTCCAGTCGAAGCCCGAAGAAAAAGCCAGCACTCCAACCTGGTCGGAGCTGGTGAGGGCGTCGATGGCCTGTGAGGCGCCCGCCTGGGCGATGGCGGTCTTGGGAGTGCCTCCCTCGATGCGCACCGCATTCCCCCCACAGTGGCAGGACCCCATCGACCCGGAAGTGTCAAGCGCCAACACCTCGGCCACCGGTTGGCGTCGCAGCAGGTCATCGGGATCGGAAGAGACCGGCAGGACACTCTCCAGGGGAGTCCGGTGGTAATCCCCCATCCCGAAGCTGCGATCCCCTCCCACCACCACCAAACCCCTTCCAAAGTCCTCGACATAGGACACCAGATTCTCCGCCTCCGCCCCTTCCCGGATCGCCACGTTGACCAGCACCACTCCGTCGTATTCCGCCAGACCCTGATTGGAGGGGATGCCCACCGCCCGATCGGTATTGAACCCCGCGGCCTCCAACGCCGCTTGAAGGAAGCGCCCCTCGCCCCGGCGGGCCGGATCTTCCACCACCGCCACCCGCGCCGGACCTTCCACCCGGGTGATCCCCACCGCCTGGTTGTTCTCCGAGTACTCGTCCCAGTCCGCCAATAGCTGCGCCACCACCGCCAGGGGACCTCCCCGGCCGGCGCCGGATCCTTCGATGGGCACCAGCACTTCGATCCGGTTGACGCCCGCCGCAAGTTCAATGTCCCGCACTTCCACATGGTCTCCGGCAGTGACGGTCAGCCGCGCCGGGCCGGGCCGGTTGGAGCGAACCCTCACGGTGGCGGAGAGCAATTCCCCTTCCCGCACCAAACCGGGGGTCTCCACCCCCTCCACCAGGGCTTCGGCGCCCAATGCACTTTCCAGCACCACCACATCCACTGCCACGCCGGCCTCGGCCAGCTCCTCGACCACCTCCCGGACCTCTCCCCCGGTGTCAGCCATATCGCTCATCAGCACCACCCGCCGCGACCCGGCGGTGGGCAACAGCGCGGCGGAAGCCCGCAGGGCCGCTCCCAGTTCGGAGGCCGAGGAGTCCACCACCGAACGCACCGGCAAAAGCGACCGATCGGTGGTGAGAGCGGTGTCCATCCTGGCCGTGGCCCCGAACACCATCAGGCCGGCCAAGTCCTCCTCTTCGGCGGCTTCCACCGCCTGAGAAACCAGCTCTTCCTGCTGCGTCCGAGATTCCAGCCCCACCGACAGGGATCGGTCCAGGACGAATAACACCGCTCTCCGCTGCTGGGGCAGGGTCAGCAACGGCTGGGCCAACGCCAGAAGCGCCAGCGCCACCGCCACCATTCTCAGAATGATCACCCACCGCCGGCGACGGCGTCCGACCGTCCATCTTCCCCGCCGGGCCAGATACCAGACGGCCGCCACCCCCAGCGGAGCTACCCACAGAAGCTCCGGAACCACAAACCTCATGGGCGCCCTCTTCCCAACGGGGTCGCCCAGAACCTGGCCTGACCGGTAATCCGGCGGGCGGCGGCCCGCGGTCCCCGCAGCGCCATCCACCACTCCAAGATCATCAAAGAAGCAGCCAGCGCCGCCACCCACAGACCCCACTCCCGGATGGTGGCGGTGCCTTGATCGGAGATGAACGTTCCCGGCTCAACAGCTATCGAGCGGGGACGGGCGGCAGACTCTTGGGGAGAGAAATTGCGGACGGCCAACTCGGCAAGGTCGATGGCGTCGTCAGGTCCCAGATACTCCACCCGGTACACCCCGGGAGTGCCGGTGTGGGTGAAAGATGCGACGTTATTGCCCAAGATGACCGACTCCCCATCGGGTCTCTCCACTCGGACCATACCCGTTCCTGAGGCAAGGAGAGGGATGGGAACCCCGGCCGAGGCAGGATCGACCCCGCCCGCCGCTTCTCCGCCCAGCCACTCCAGAAGCTTGACTCCCAGCAGCGGAAAGGACAGCTGCACCACCAGATTGGAATGGGTCAAGTCGAAAGTGAAATAGACGACCCGGCGCCCGTTGATCCGCCCCAGGAGCACTAGGGGGACATCTCCTGATTTGACCACCGGCAACCACTGATCGGTCTCCACCACCTGCGCTTCGGCCACTGCGGTTCCGGCCAGGCTCACGTCGTCGAGCACGGGTTCCCCGGGTCGCTGCCAAGTCACACCCAGGTTGGTGGCGAGTCCGGTCAGCCGCAGACCGGGCGGTGGAGGATCGGTGCGGATCAGCCAGGAAGGCCGGTCGATCGCGCCCGGGTCTCCTCGATTCACCACCGACAATTCAGCTGAATCCGGGGATTCGTCGATCTCGATCAGATCGGGAATCGATGCGATCAGGGCCGATAGGAAGGGCGACTCGATCCCCTCCAGGTTCACCTCCCTCACCGACGGAACAGGCAACGCCGCCCATGCCCGGTCGTCGAGCCCAAGCGAGTCTTCGGCGTCGATCAATCGGGCTTCCACCACCGTGCCGGGTCCCACGGAAACCGCCACGATCGCCTGATCCCTTGCTCCGGGATCGGGAGAAAGCTCCAGATGGGAAAGGACCCTGCCTTCCGCCTTCAGTTCCACCGTCACCGGCCGCGCCGGGCCGCCGTGATTGGCGACCGAGACCAACGCTCTGATCAGACCGGCCGAATCCCTCTCCAGCGCCAGAGCATCGATCGCCCAGTTGGGTCCGGTCTCGTCGAAAGGCAGGTGACGAGCCGCCGCCACCGGCTCGGCGGCCAAAGGCACGGGGCCGCCGTCGGTGAACAGCACCAGATCGGAGGGGCGCTCGGGGGTGGCCAATCCTCTTCCCAACCGGATCGCCTCGGCCAGATCGGCCTCTCCCCCGGTCAGTTGCAACTTTGAAATAGCGTCGATCACCTCTTCCCGCTGTCGGGAAAACGACGCCACCACCCGCGGCAGGGCTCCGGCTTCGATAACCGACACCAGTTGCTCCCCCGACATCTCATCTGCCCAGCCCAACGCCTCCTCCCGGGCTCGCTCGAAGCGACCCGCCATCCCCATGGAACCCGAGACATCCATCACCAGCACCGTGTGGGCGCCGAGCCGGGCTTCCTCGGCGCCGAACGGTCGAGCCAGGGAGATGACGAAGGCGGTCAGCACCGCCAACTGGATCAGGAGCAGGGGGGTGATCTTCAGCCGCCGCCATGGGCGAGCCGAGGAAAGCGGATCGGCGGCTTGATCCCAAAGCAGCAGGCTGGAAACCTCGACCCGTTCCCGACGGCTCCGGAGCATGTAGAGAGCGATCAGTGGTAGAGCCAGGGAAGAAAGCCCCAGAGCGGCCGGTACCAGAAAACTCAAGACTTCCCACCAGCCGAATCCGGACGCCCTCCCGCACCATCTGGGCGAAACCCGATCCGGACGCCGCCATCCTCGATCCCCAGATCGCGAAAACTTTCCCTAACCCGCGAAAACCCCAAATCGAGACCGCCCCTCTCGGGCCCTCCCCCACCACCACCCTGCCGTTGATCAGGACGCGATCGGGCATTCGCCGACCAGGTGCGTCCTTCGAGAAACTGATCCCTGGGGTGGATCGGACGGCGCGCCGGTGCGATCCGTGCAGGTGCTTTGCGGTTATAGACAACATGTCGGATCGCTGCGACACTTTCCAGGGTCCGCCCGGGGTTTTTTTCACAGATCGGGGAGGGCTTGCCGGGGCGTTCGGAGAGTCCACCTAACCCGAGGGGTCCGAATTCCATGGGTTAGGACACCATCCCGGCGCCGGCCAGTCGCCCCAGGGTTTCCTCGGCGGCGTCGGGACCAGCCTCCACCAGCAGGTAATGAAGACCCGTCCGGGCCGAGCGGGCCGCCATCTGCGAGCACAGGTCATCGAGACGAGACCGGTAGCGTTGATACGCCTCGGCCGTACCGGAGAAATCCGACTCCTCGCCGGTCTCCGCGTCGCGCAGCCGTACGTCTCCCAACACCTCCGGATCGAGTTCGGGGCTGCCCAAAAGGTGGAGCACCACCCCTCCCACCGAACCGGCCAGCCGGTCGAGGCCTGTCCTCCAATCTTTGACCAGCAGATCGCTCACCAGGGCGGTATACCGGTGACGCCCGGAAGCCGTCACGGCCGCCAGAGCCGGGGCCAGGGCGCCTTCACCCGGCTCGATCTCCATTCCCTCCAGCCACGCCTCCAACCGAGGCCATGAGGACAAGTGCCTGCCGGTCGGCCCGCGGGTGGCGGCTGCACCTGCCCCATGACCCGGCACCCCCCACAATTCCACCCGGTCCCCGCCCGCCAGGGCCAGATAGGTGATCAAGCCTGCCAACCGGAGCGCGGAGCGGTGCTTTTGATGAAAGCCCATGGAAGGCGAACGATCCACCACCACCCGGACCGAAAGTTCCCTTTCTGCCTCGAACTCCCTGATGAGCGGCGTCCCCAGACGCGCCCACAAGAGGTGATCGATGCGCCGATAGTCATCCCCGGGGGTGTACTCCCGGAAATCCACGAAGTCGATGCTCTCCCCCTTGTGGATAGAAGAATGTCTTCCACCGTGGGAGGAAGGCACCCGGCCCCGGCCCGACAAGCAAAAGCGTCCGATCTTGTTCCGCAGGGCGGCTGAGACCAGCATCAGACCTCGGCCACCGGTTCGGGATGCGCCTCGAGGACCTCGTCGATCAGCCGGTCGGAAGTGACACCGTCCACCACCGCTTCATACCCCAACACCAGCCGATGGCGAAGGGCCGGATGCGCCAGCCGACGTATGTCGGACGCCGACAGATTGGGACGTCCGTCCATCACGGCCAAAGCCTTTCCCCCCAGGATTAGGGCCTGAGCACCCCTCGGACTGGCCCCGGCCCGCACGTAGCGGCGGATTCCGTCGGTGGCGCCGGGGAAATCGGGATGGGTGGCGCCCACCAAGGTGGAGGCATATCGCAGCAGGTGCCGACCGGCCGGCAGTTCCCGCACCATCGCCGCCATCCGGGTGAGATGACTCCCTTCCAGGACGCCGTGAGGCTCGGGTTGGGAATCGCCGGTGGTGCGACGAAGGATCTCCACCAGGTCGTCGGACGGCGGAAAGGGCACCAACTCTTTGAGCATGAAACGGTCGAGCTGAGCCTCCGGCAAGGGATAGGTCCCCTCCATCTCCAGGGGGTTTTGGGTGGCCATCACCAAAAATGGCCTGGGAAGAGGTCGGGTTGCGCCGGCCACCGTCACTCTTCTTTCCGCCATAGCCTCCAAAAGAGCCGACTGGGTTTTGGGGGTGGCGCGGTTGATCTCGTCGGCCAGCACCAGGTTGGTGAACACCGGCCCCGGATGGAAACTGAACTGACCTGCTTGCAGGACGTTGGTGCCCAAGATGTCGGCGGGCATCAGATCGGGGGTGAAGGAGATACGTCCGAACCCAATCCGAAGAACCTGCCCCAAGGTGGTCAGCAGTCGGGTCTTGCCCAGGCCGGGCACTCCTTCCAACAGGAGATGGCCCTCACAGAGGACCGCCACCAGCACCCTCTCCACCAATTCGGTTTGCCCCACGATCACCTTGGCGATCTCAGAGCGGGCCTCGTCGAGGCGGGCGGCGAATCCGGCGGGGTCCATTGCCGAGGTTTTGTGGCTCATGGTTCCAACTCCGTGAAATAGGTTCGGACAACTTCGGTCAGATGAGAGGGCAGAGGACGTCTCTGCAGCGACTGCAAGGCAGCCGAGCGGTATTCGGCGAATCGCTCCGTGTAAGAAACCAGCGAAGCATTGGCCACCGAGGGCGCCGCGGAGGATCCCATCAGTTCCCCCGGATCGGTTCCTTCCATGGCAACGCGCACCTCCTCGCCCAATCCCCCGGACGGGGGTTCGAAGATAGAAGAGGAGTAACTCGGCGTCTCGGGGGCATCATTGTCTCCCACTCCGCCCATCGATCCCGTACCCACCCCCGATGCGCCCGTTTGCCTTCCCCCACCGCTTCCCGAGCCCGAGCCCTGCCCCTGCCCCTGACCCTGACCCTGGCCCTGTCCGGAGCCTTCACCCTGTTGCGCATTTCTCAAACGTCCTTCGGCCTCGGCCAACCGGGCGGCAGCCGCCGCTGAGGAGGCGGCTTGAGCTACCCCGAGTTGGGCGGAGGAAACCTCGGCGGCGGCGCGCCTCAAAGCCTCCGACGCCAACCCCGGGTCGGCATTGCTATCCGACAATGCCGATGCGGCCTCGGCCAGGGCCGAAGAAAGCCCTTCGTTGATACCGGCGAAATCGGCCGCTCGATCCGCCAACTCCTGGGCCGCCGCCTGCCGTTGCGCCGAAGAGAGCGCGCCCAGGGAGGAAGCCAGACTCTCCAAGCGGGAAGCCGGATCGTTCCCTTCCGAAGTCGGAAGCTGGGACAGTCGGGCGGCCAATCCCGACAGTGCGGTGCTCTCCGCCAATCGATTGGGACCGAGCCGCTCCTCCAAATCCAGCCGCGCCGAGGAAAGTTCGGACAATGCCTCTTCCAAGCTCTGCGTCTCGTTCAGGCGTTCTGCCAGTTCGGTCAACTGCTGTGCCAGTTCTTCGGGACCTTGGGAGGCCAGGGTTTCGATGGCCTCCACCTCCCGGTCCACCACTTCCCGGACCATCCGCGATTCGGCCAGGGCCCGGTCGGTCAGGGAAGGCGCCACTGCCAGCAGCAGAGCGGAGACCAAAGCCGCCAGGGCCAAACCCACCATGCTCCGGGAGGGGTACTCTCCCCGCAAACCACGCGGATCGGCGTTCTGTGCCCATGCACCCGCCGCCTCTATTTGCCTTAGCGCCGCCTCTTTTGGGCGAGAGGCTTGCGACAACTCCCAGGCGGTGGACAGCCGATCCTCTCCCCCCAGACGATGGTCGGCCCACAGAGCCGCCTGGGCGGAGCTGGGACGATGGGCGGCCCACCATCCCAGCATGAAAGCAACCGCCACCAACAGCAGAGCCGTGGCGATGCCATCCGCCCAGGGCAACACCCACACCTGGGAAGCCCCCCACACTCCCGCCGCCCCGGCCCCTCCCACTCCCAACCCGAAGACTATTTCCCCAACCAGCCGCCAGGTCCACCAACGCCGGCGCGCCAGAGCAACCAGCCGGAGCAGCGACTCAGGAGGAGGCATCAGTCGCCCCGGCGCGTTTGCGTCGCACCGGCAACGCCCGCGGGGCCGTCACCCGACGGGCAGCACTCCAAAGACTCAGGGCAATGATCAACCCATAGATCAACGTGGTGGCTATCCATCCCGGTATCCGTCGGAACTCCAATAATCCCCGGTCGTCCCGCTCCTCACCTTGGCGGAGAATCACCAGAGCTTGAAAGGGATCCATGGGAGTTGGAATCTCAAAACCGTCAAACAAACCCGTGAGATCATCATATGGAAAGGAAACCGCATCCGCCATGGCCACATAGGGATTGACCCAGGTGCTCACCAACTCGCGCCCATTGTCCTCGGTGTCGGTCCGGATAACCAGGGCTTCAACCCCCATCAACACAAAGGACCCGAAAAAGATCGCCACCGCCAACACATAAGACAGCGCCACCGCCCCGCGGTTGGATTTGGCCCATGAGGAAACCCAAATCGAGACCGATGCTTGCATGGTCACCACCAACAGCAGCATGGCCAGCACCACCAGCACCTCCACCAGCCCCACCGCTCCGAAAGCCAGGGGGAGACCCAGCAGAGGAGTCACCGCCAGGATCAATACCAGGAAATATCCGATTGAGGAAAGGAGCTTCCCAACCACAATCCCCAACGGGGTGATCTGAGTGATCTGCAGCAGGTGAAGGGTCTGACGTTGTCGCTCCCCGACCACCGACAGGGCGGTGAGACCGGGGACCATGAACGCCACCGCAGTAATCAAAACCAGAGTCATGCCGTCAAAGACCCACTTGCCGGCCTGCTGCAACCCGGACAACGGACCGCGGGTCGAGAAAAAGTCGATACTGAGGTTGCGCCCTACAAAGTAGAAGAGATAGGTCAAGAGTCCCACCACCATCACCCACCCGGTTATCACCAACCAACTCCAACGACCCCGAAAACGCTGTCGGGATTCCCTGGCCAGCACCGGGTTCATTGACCCGTGTCCTGTGTTATGCGGAGGAACAACTCCTCCAAGCCGATTTCATCGATTCGCCACTCGGCGATCCTCACCCCGGCGGTGACCAACCGGGACAGCAGTTCGGCGGAAGCCTCGTCCCTCACATCGTTGAAAGAAAACCTGATCCGACCGCTTTGCACCTCCAGCCCGGACACCCGAGCATCCGCCTCCAGCACAGCCAGCGCCTGGTCGACATCCTCATCCCGAAGGCGGATTCGGATACCCCGGTCGGCAGTCAGAGACGCCCGGATGGAGTCCATACGACCTTGGGCGGCCACTCTCCCCTCATCCATCACCACAATGTCCGTGCAGATACCCTCCAGTTCGGTGAGAACATGCGAAGAAACCACCACCGTCTTTCCCATCCGCCCCAGTTCGGCGATTAGTTCCCGCAGATGAACCCGCGCCCGGGGATCCAGCCCGGCGGCCGGCTCGTCCAACACCAGTATGTCCGGGTCATGCACCAACGCCCGGGCCAAAGAGAGGCGCTGTTTCATGCCTCGGCTCAGGTTATTGACATCCTCTCGGGCCTTGTCCGACAAACCCACCAGATCCAACAGATCGGCGGCCAAGCCGGGCCGGGCAGCCGCGGGTATCCCGTGACCGGCCGCAAAGAAGCTCAGGTACTCGTTGGCGCTCAGCGATTCGTAGACCCCGAAGAAGTCCGGCATGTAACCGATCAGGCGACGGACGCCGGGGGCATCAAGTTCGGGATCGAGGCCCCCCACTTCCACCCTCCCCCCGTCACGCGACAACAGGGTGCTGATCAGCAAAATGGCGGTGGTCTTCCCTGCCCCATTGGGACCCACCAGCCCGGTCACCGATCCCTGAGGAATGCTCATGTCCACTCCATCCAGGGCAACCGTGGTCCGATACCGCTTTTTCACACCCGAAAAGGAGATCATCATGGCAAATCACCCCACACCAGCACTCCCACCAGGGGCACCGGCATTCCCAGTCCCGCCTCCGGAATCCTGAGCAGGACCTCGCCCGAGGGCGCCACGAACCGCCGGGGATCGAGTTCGCCATCGACGTCAACCGGGACAAACTGCCAGACTGCCCAATCCCATACCTCCCAACCCTGGGATTCCTCTTCACCGTTGGTGAGGACGGATTCGTTGATGCGGGCCGGAAGCGGGGGGAACCCGGCAAAGCCGGGATCCAATCCGCCCGGCATCAACCGAGGAGAAGAGACCGAACGGGGCAACCGGTAGCTGAGAATCCACTGCTCGGCATTGCCATCAAAACCCAGACCGCGGGAAGCGGCGTCCCGCCACACCGGGCGGCCAAAGGCCCATCCCCTCTCGCCCATCAGGTCAACGGGAACGGGAAAGAGCGTCAGCTTCAAACCCGGCACTGCCTGTTTGCCCCCGTCGACTTCCACACCGTCGATCGGCTCCTCCGTCACTGCGAAAACATAAAAAGGGACATCCACCATGCCCGAAGTTCGCGCCAAATCGCCCAGCGACCCGATCGCATTGAGCCAGTTCTGGTTGGGATTTTCCCCTTCCCACAGGGCATCGAGTTCCCAAAACGCATCACCAAAAGCCCACCGCGAGTCGGCGACCAACACCTGCTCCCAACTCACCACGCCGGTGTCACCCGGCGCCCTTTCCCGGGCTATGGCAGTCTTCGGATAGGCGTGAACTCCCCAGGCCACCACCGGGACAGAGGAAAGATTGGTCAGTTCAACCCCCTCTTCGGAAACCCGGACACCCATGTCCACCGGTTCATCCCGGCGGAAGGCATTCACCGACAGCCAACCCAGGGAAGGCAGGTCGTATTGATACGAACCGGTCCCGGTGATGGTGGGTTGAGTGTCCCAGGACACTGCCCGGGTCAAGTTCTCGGGGAAGACTTCCCAGTCGGCGTCAAAAGACAGTTCCAAAGCCCTGGCCCCACTGGTGGCTGCCACCATACCGCTGCGAACTTGGGAATCCGGTCCCGCCACCTGAACCGTGCCATGTGACCAAAAAGTCTGGTTCACTCCGCTCGCACCCACAATCCAGAAGGCCACCACCCCCATCAGACCCAGGGCAGGGATGGTAAACCAGGCCCATTCCAGCCGCCGACGGCGCCGCAGCATCCACAGGTTGACCGGACCCACCACCACGGCGTACACCACCACCACCAGAGGCAACCAGGGATAGCCGGGAGTCTCGTTCTCAACCGACAATGCGGCCTGGGTCAGAGAGGACGACGGCCCTTCCTCAAAGGCGACCTGCTGTCCCACCGACAAAGAGGTGGGTCGAAGCATTCTTGCCCACGACTGCGAATCGAAGCCGGAAAGGTTGTGAGCCACCAACACCTCTCCTTCCCCCACCCCATGCCACCCGATCCGGGGCGCAACGCCGGGAAAGCTCCCCCAGGAAACGGCCTCCAGCTGCATGGTCTCAAAGGCGGTCGAGGTGGTGATAAGCCGTCCCCCCGCCTGCAGCCAGGAGACGGTGGCGGAAGGCAAAGGACGCGGCCTGTCCAGCACCAGATAGGAAAGCTGATGAAATTCTCCCTCCTCCAGCAGTTCCTCGGCCCCCTCCACCGTCACCGGGGTGATCGGCGCTCCGCTGACCGCCGACCGCACTTCTCCCAACACCTGATCCAATCTGGGCAGGCCAACCACTCCCACCAGAATCTCATCTCCGGCCACTCTGGGTCGAAAAAACGCCGAGGCCACCGGCTCATCATCGTCAGCGCTGTTCGGAATGACCCGCAACAAGATCGCTCCCGGACCGGCGGGCGGCGCGGTGACCACCTCATAGGTCCTCGCCCCGTTGGCCGGCACCTCCACCTCCACCCTGAGCAATTCTTCCCCCTGCACCACCAACAACTCCCCCACCAAGAGGAGGTCGGCCTCGATACGGACCGTCAGCGTCATCGGCCACCCGGGCTCCACCCAACCATCGATGCCGCCCTCCACCTCCAGCCTCACCTCCGGACGCTGCTCCTGGGCGGAGAGCAATCCTCCCAGCGTCATGGCCATCAACCCCACAGTGAGGGCCAAAGCCAACCTGGCCGCACGACCACCCCAAGACTCTGATCCCATTGATACCCGAATTTACACGGACCAGGTCTCAACCGGGTAGCATCTTCATTCAAACTTCCCACTGCCATTGGAGGCCCGATGGCCACTTATCAGATTCTCTATTGGGACGAGATCCCGGTGGGCGTGAAAGCAACCAGGGATGGGCGCCGCGGACAGGTGCGCAAACATCTGAGCAACCGTTTTCAGATGGCGGTGGACTCGGTGGCCACCATCACCGGACGGTCTGACGAGGAGTCGTATATGGCGGGATGGTCGTGGGGGGATCCGGTTAGCGAACCGGGGGCGCCGGACGAAGTGGCGGAGCGAGTCGTCGAACGACTGGAGGCCGAATATCCCTCCCCGCGGCTTTCAGATCTCCGCCGATCGATTATCGCCGCCCACCGGACGCAGCAGGAAGGGCCATGACGGTCCCTCCCGAAGGAAAGCATTTGGGAGAGGACACCCCGGAAAGCGATCGGAAGCGGACGGTGATGGTGGCCTGCGCCGCTCTGGGCAAGGAACTGCGGGAAATCATCGACCGACACGGCTGGGATGTGGAATTGAGGGTGATCAACGCCCGGCTTCACAACCGCCCCCGGTTGATCACCGGCGCGGTGGCGGAAAAGTTGGCGGAAACTCGGGAAGACTTCAACCGCCAGGTGGTGGTGTACGGACACTGCGGAGCGCCGGATCTGGATCCCTTGCTGAAAGACGCCGGAGTGGAACGCACCCTCGGACCTCATTGCTACGAGATGTTCGGCGGCGAAGAGTTCGTCCGTCTGATGGAAGAGGAGCCCGGGACCTTTTTCCTCACCGACTTTTTGGTCAAGTCCTGGAAGAACCTGGTGGTGGAAGACCTGAAACTGGGTCGCCACCCCGACCTTCGGGAGATGCTGTTCGGGAACTACCGCCGGGTGGTCTACCTGATCCAGACAGAGGACCAAAAACTCAAAGAACGTGCCCGGGAGATCGCCGACTGGCTGGAGCTTCCCCTAGAGACTCGGGTGGTTGGCTACGGACACTTGGAGAAACGCCTGGCCGCCATAATGGAGCGAACGCCCCAGCCGGTCACCTCGGTCACGGTCGGGCTGGAAGGTTACGATGCCTACCCCACCCTTTCCTGAATCGAGTCCTCCCTATCGAGGCCCCCGACCGGCACTCCCCTCCCACGGTCCGATTACTTTTTGGAGGACTGATAGTAGGGATCGGCGCCCGAGGCATGATCGGTGACGTCCACCACTTCGGTGAGTTCGGGAATGGACTCTCTGAGAATGCGCTCGATGCCCTGCTGGAGAGTGACCTGGGCCATTCCACATCCTTGGCAACCCCCCGAAAGGCGAAGGAAGGCCACGGTGCCATCCACCGACACCAGTTCGGCCGCGCCTCCGTGCATGGCAATGGACGGATTGATGTTTTCGTTCAAAAGCGTCGATATCTGATCAGCCAGCGGTCCGGCGAGATCTCCTCGCGGCTCGGCCCCGGCTATGGTGGGACTCTGGGGAATATTGGGATTGTTCATCGCCAACCCCTGGGCGGTCAACTCCAGGGAAGCGCCGGAAAGTTTGGTCACGTCGTGATGGGGAATCAGAATGGCCAAACCCTCGTGATTCTCACGGACCTGGTGATCGGTTTGATCCTCCACCGGCACAAAGCTCAGGTCGTATTGAAACTGCGCCCCCCGGATGCCACTCACCTCGATGGACAAGCCGTATTCCTGGTCACCGGGTTCCTGGTCACGAAGAGAGATGATCATCTCAGCCGCATCGGGGGAGACGGTCAGAACTTTCTGCGACATGTGTTCAATGGTAGCCGTCCTCGGCGATTTGCTGCATCAGGTTCGGACGAGGTCTACATTTGAGATCCATCCAATGTCCCACGTCCTGCTGATCATTCCCACCCAGACCTACCGGGCCACGGACTTCGTGAAGGCAGCGACCGAGTTGGACATCGCTCTCTCGGTGGCCTCGGAGGAAGAACTCCCCCTGCTGCCCGCCGAACGGCAGATCCGGGTGGACTGCTCCCGGCCCGAGTGGTCGTCGCAAATCCTGGCCGACCACGCCGCCCGGCTTCCCATCGATGCCATCGTCCCCCTCGACGACCAAGGCGTGGTGATGGCCGCCCGGGCGGCCCAGCTGATCGGGCTTCCGCACAATCCCCCCTCGGCGGCGGCGGCCACCCGCAACAAGGCCATGATGCGCCGGCGCCTAGCCCAAGACGAGGTCTCCCAGCCCCAATTCGCGGTGCTCGAAAGCGGGGACTGTGCCGCCGACGTGGCCTCTCGATTGGGCTACCCGGTGGTTTTCAAGCCATTGTCCAGGTCAGGTGGACAGGGAGTGATCCGAGTAGACCGGGGCACCCAGGCCGAACCGGCCACCCGACGCATCCGCCGGATCCTGGCCGAGGAGGGAGAAAACCCCAACCAGCCCATCCTGGTTGAACAGTTCCTACCCGGGGGCGAGGTGGCCGTGGAAGGTCTGCTGTCAGAAGGCCGCCTCACCATCCTGGCGATTTTCGACAAGCCCGGAGTCTCCCAGGGCCCGTACTTCGAAGAAACGGTGCTGATTGCCCCCTCTCGTCTCCCATCACCGGTCCTGGCCGAGGTGGAGCATCTCACCCGGCGAGCGGTGACGGCGCTGGGGTTGAACGAGGGTCCGGTTCACGCCGAACTGCGCATCGGCCCCGACCGGGTGAGTGTCCTGGAGGTGGCGGCCCGCTCGATCGGAGGGCTCTGCTCCCGATCGCTCCGCTTCGGGCTGATGGCGGACTCCTGGGAGTCGCTGATCCTCCGTCAAGCGCTGGGGACCAAGTTGCCCTCGGCGGTTCGTCAACCCACCGCCACGGGAGTGATGATGCTGCCCATCCCCCGGTCGGGAAGGCTGATGAGAGTGGAAGGGTCCGATCGGGCGCTGCGCACCCCCGGGATCGTGGACCTTCAGATAACCGCCCCCACCGGACAAAAGATCAAAGCCCTGCCCGAAGGAGACCGCTATCTGGGCTTTCTCTTCGCCGCCGCCCCTCGGGCGTCGGGGGTGGAGCAGGCCTTGCGAGAAGGGTTCTCTCAGCTTGAGATAATCATCGAATAACGGATCGGCTACCCCTGGTCCACGACATCAGCCGCCGCGGCCAGGAACCGATCGTTTTCCCGGGAGGTTCCCACCGATACCCTGGCCCACTCCCCGGGAAAGACCCGGATGATCACCCCGCGGGACAAAAACCGCGCGGCGCTGTCCTCGGGTTCCAGACCGACAGTGAAATAAATGAAACTGGTCTGACTGGGCACGAACCTGATTCCCAGATCGGCCAGACCCTGTTGCAGCCGGTCCCGCTCTCGGGCATTTCCCTCCACCCGGGCGGCGATCTGATCCTGATGGCGAAGGGCCTCCGCCGCCCCGACCTGTCCCACCGAGGTGACAGTGAAGGGTGACTGCACTCGGCGGAGTTGGTCGAGAGTCTCGGCCCGACCGACCGCATACCCGACCCGCAGGGCCGCCATCCCGTATATCTTGGAGAAGGTCCGCAAGGTGATCATGTTGGGACGTTCGATCGCCTGGTGGACCGTCCCCCGGTAGTCGGAGGCGGTCACGTATTCGTGATACGCCTCGTCGAGCACCACCAGCACCCGCTCGGGAATGGCATCCAGCAACCCCAAGACCTGATCCTCGGGAAGATAGGTACCCGTGGGGTTGTTGGGATTGCAGATGTACACCAAAACGGTGTCGGGTCCGATCGAGTCCACGATCCTCTCGGGGTCGAGTCGGTGGTCACCCGTGAGGGGCGCGGTGACCGGGTTCATCATGGCGTAGCGGGCACACAGGGGGTACATGGCGAACGAGGGCCAGGGGAACACCGCTTCCCGTCCCGGGCCACCCACGGCCAAAGCCGTCAGGCTGATCAACTCGCTGGACCCGGCGCCGAACCACAGATTCTCATGGTTCACATCGAGATGGCCAGACAGCGAGGCGCGCAGGTCCGAGACATGGTTGTCCGGGTAGCGGTTGATACCCGCCACCGCCCTCGCCATCGCCTCCACCACCTGCTCCATCGGCTGATAGGGATTCTCGTTGGCGTCCACTTTGGCCAGGAATTCGGGCTGAAAACCCAATTCCCCGGCCATCTCCTCAATCGATTGTCCCGGCTTGTAGACGGCTATGTCACCCAGATCGGGACGCAGGTATTCCACGGTTAGCGGCCGAGGTGATCTCCAAAGGACTTCGCCCGCCGACGTTGCCCTCCTTGGGTGGGACCACCGGAACCGGGGCCTTTCCTGCCACCGCGCCTGGGGCCCGAAGAACGCTGGCCCCCACCAGAGCCGCGCCGGGGACCACGACCGCCGCCGCCACCCGGACGACCACCACGCTGATCACCACTCCGCGACCCACGACCGCCGCCGCCACCCGGACGACCACCACGCTGATCACCACTCCGCGACCCACGACCGCCGCCGCCACCCGGACGACCGCCACGCCGATCACCACTCCGCGACCCGCGACCGCCGCCCGGACGACCGCCACGCCGATCACCATCCCGGCGGGGTCCGCGTGAACGATCCTTACTGGGAGGACTTTCCATTCCAGGAGGGGGACCGGACAGTCGTTCGGCCAGGATCAGGCTGACTTTGCCCCGGTCGATTCCTTCCACCACCACTTTCACTTTTTGGCCCTGTGAAAGGTAGTCCTCAACCCGGTTGACTCTCCGGTCGGGATCGATCTTGGAGATGTGCAACAGGCCGTCCCGTCCGGGCATGATATTTATAAAGGCGCCGAAGGTGGTGATGTTGACCACCTCGCCCTCGTACTCCTTCCCTTCCTCGGGCTGCGGCGGGAAGGCAATGAGATTGATCCTTTCCATGGCATCCATGAGAGCGGCGCTGTCCGCCGAGGCCACTCGCACGATCCCCTTGCCTTCGGTCTCCTCGATCTCGATCGAAACACCGGTCTCCTCTTCGAGCTCCCGCACCATCTTGCCCTTGGGACCGATCACCTCGCCGATCTTGTCCTTGGGAATCTCGATGGCTTCGATGCGCGGAGTCCACTCCTTCAGTTCCTCCCGCGGCGCCGAGATCACCCCGTTCATCGCTTCGAGGATGAAAAGCCGGGCGTCCCGGGCCTGCGATAGCGCCTGGCTCAGAACCTCGGTGGGAAGACCGGCAATCTTGGTGTCCAGTTGGAGGGCGGTGATCATCTCCGCGGTCCCGGCCACTTTGAAATCCATGTCCCCCATGAAATCCTCGTCGCCGAGGATGTCGGTGAGGGTGACATATTTTCCGTCCTGGTAGATAAGACCCATGGCGATGCCCGCCACCGGCGCGGTGATGGGAACGCCCGCGTCCATCATGGACAGGGACGAGGAACACACCGCGGCCATGGAAGTCGAGCCGTTGGAAGACAGGACTTCGGAAACCAGCCTCAGGGCGTAGGGAAACTCCTCAGGGCCGGGGACAACCGGCAGCAGGGCTTTCTCCGCCAAGGCGCCGTGCCCGATCTCCCGCCTCTTGGGGCCGCGCATGAAACCGGCTTCTCCGGTGGAAAACGGTGGGAAGTTGTAGTGGTGCATATACCGCTTGCCTTCCTCCACACCCAGATCGTCGAGCATCTGCTCCATCCTCAACATCCCCAAAGTGGTGATGTTGAGCACCTGCGTCTCGCCCCTTTGGAAAAGACCTGAGCCGTGGGTGCGTTCCACGGTCCCCACCTCGACAGTGAGCGGCCGAAGATCGGTGGGCGAACGTCCATCCAGACGCACCCCCTCGTCGACCACTCTCTTTCGCATGGTGGTTTTGAGAGCTTGCTTGAAGGCCTTCTTGGCAGAAGAAGCCAGTTCGGGGTCGTCCGAGCTCACGGCCGCCACGGTCTCTTTCCGCAACTCCCGCTCGCGATCGGACCGCTGCCGCCGATCGGCGATCTTGACCAGTTCCTCCAGATCGGCCCGCGCGGTCTCCTCCACCTTCTCCATCACTTCGGGGGAGAAGTCGGTGACGGATGGCCAGGCGACATCGGGGGGATTGACCAGGGCGGCCAACTCCAATTGCAGGTCGATGCCCTCGGCGATGACCTCCTTGGCTTTGGCCAGACCCTCCACCACCGCCGCCTCGTCGCTGGGGGCGTCGCCGCCGGACACCAGGGCAACTCCTCCGGGAGTGGCGCCGGCCTCCACCATTATCACGTCGATCTCGCCCGACTCATTGCGACGGCCGGCCACTGTGATTTCGAACACCCCCTCGGCGATCTCCTCGTGGGTGGGAAGCGAAATCCACTCTCCCTTCACCAGGGCCAACCGGGCGGCGCCGAGGGGACCCCGGAAGGGGATGGGACTCACGGAAAGGGCTGCCGAAGCCCCGATCAGGGCAAGGACGTCGAAGGGATTCTCACCGTCGATCGACAGGGGCATGGCCACCACCTGGGTCTCGCAACGGTAATCCTTGGCAAAAGACGGGCGTAGTGCCCGGTCGATCAACCGACAACCCAGGATGGCGCCCTCGCTGGGCCGGCCCTCCCGTCGAAAGAACGACCCGGGAATGCGACCCGCCGCATACATGCGTTCCTCCAAGTCGACGGTGAGCGGAAAGAAGTCGAGTCCCTCTCTTCCCTCCTGATTGGCGGTGGCCGCCACCAACAGTTCCACCCCTCCAAGTCGGAGCACTACCGCTCCGTGGGCCGATATGGCCAATTTTCCGGTGCTGAGAGTGATTTGTTTTCCACCCACCATCCCGGTAACTATGTGTTCAGACAAGATTGCTCCTCAATGCGTCCAATGGTCATCCCGTGCGTAACTTCGTACGCCGGGCGTTTATCTGCGGAGTCCCAGGGAAGCGATGAGCCGGCGATACCGGTCAACGTCCTGATTTCGCAGGTATTTGAGCAGACGGCGACGCTGACCGACCATCTTCAGCAAGCCCCGCCGACTGTGGTGGTCGTGCTTGTGAATCTTCAGATGCTCGGTGAGATGTCGGATCCGCTCGGTCAGTACGGCCACTTGCACTTCCGACGAACCGGTGTCCGTGTCGTGCGCGCCATACTCGGAAACCAACTCAGATGTACTCCTCAAAGGAAATCCCCTTCGTATGTAAACCGGTCCTCGACGCCCCCAAAGGGCCCGATCCGGTTGGTTCGAAAACTTATTCTAACACCGGACGACGACCACACCTATTCCAATCTCATCCGACGCCCAGCACCCGGCGCACCGCCCTGATGTCCCTGTGCACCTGCACCATCAGTTCGTCCACCGAGGCGTAGGCGATCTCCGGTCGGATCCGGTCACCCACGAAGCGCAGCCTCATCTCTTTTCCATACAGATCGCCCGAAAAGTCGAGCAGATGGGCCTCGGTGATCAACCGGCCCTCTCCAAAAGTCGGACGAACTCCGATGTTGAGAGCCGCCGGACGGGTCTTTTGGTCCACGTCGGCCCAGGCCGCATAGATGCCGTTGGTCGGGATGGACATGCGGGAGGGAATCTCCAGGTTGGCGGTGGGAATTCCGAGTTGGCGTCCCCGGCGGTCCCCTTCCATCACCTCGCCGCGCAATTCGAAGGGTCGACCCAACAGCAGGGCAGCCTCGGCGGTCTTCCCTTCCGCCACGCACCGCCGGATCCGAGAAGATGTGACGGGAAGGTCCCCGGAGACGGGCGAAGAGCCGTTGCGAAGCAGCTTGATCACCCTCAACGCAAACCCGTGTTGCGAACCGGCCCGGCGCAGGGTTTTCGGTGACCCTTTTCCGCCTTTCCCGAACTGGAAATTCTCTCCCACCAGCACCAGTTCCGCTTTCAGCCTCTCCAAAAGCACTTCGGCTGTGAAGCGATCGGGTTCCATCTCCCGGATCTGCGCAAAGGGCATCACCCCCACCACTCCCACACCCAGTTCTTCCAGTATCTCGATCCGGTGGGCGATGGAAGTGAGCATCTTGGGAGCACGGTGGGGCGCCAGGATTTCCAGCGGATGCGGATCAAAGGTGGCCACCGCCGGGGTGAGGCCCGCATCGGCAGCCTCGGCCACCAATCGGGCCAACAGGCTCTGATGGCCCCGATGTACGCCATCGAACACCCCGATGGAAATCGCCACGCCGGAAGTGGAGGAAGGCAGGCGCCATTTGAGAGGCGAGCCGTGCAAGACGATCAACTGCGGGTTCCTGCACAAGCGGACATAGGCCTAGAGATTACGGGGTTGCCAAAGCCCCGATACCCACCGTGGCTTGAGGGGAACATCGCCCGATATCATCGGAATAAAATGAGCGACCGTATCAAGATCCTTGGAATGTCGGGAAGTCTCCGCCGGGGTTCTTTCAACAGTGCTCTCCTCCGGTTGGCGCCCAGAGCCCTGCCCGAGACCGCCGAATTGGAGTTGGTGTCACTGGCCGACCTTCCTTTCTACAACGGTGACGTCGAGGAAGAGGGCATGCCCACCGCGGTGGCCGAGTTCCGGGCCGGAGTGCGGGCGGCGGACGCTCTTCTGATCTCGACTCCCGAATACAACTCCTCGGTTCCCGCCGTGCTCAAGAACGCCCTCGACTGGGCGTCGCGAGGGCCGGACGCGCCGCTTCGGGGAAAGACGGCCGCCCTGATGGGAGGAGGAGGAGGGTTCGGAAGTCATCGCGCCCAGTCGCATCTGCGGGACGTGTTGCGCAACACCGGCGTTTGGGAACTCCCGGCGCCCCCGGTGAAGATTCGCAACATCTGGGACAAGTTCGACGAAAACCTCGAACTGCTGGACCCCCGAGTTCTCAAGCGAGTGGAATCCCTGCTGGCGGCCTTGGTTTCCTGGACCCTGGCTCTGCGTTATCACCGGCGTTGAGGAACGCCGTCTTGGGGGAGGAGTCCGGGTCCCCGGCGTCACTGGAAACTGACGAAGTGCACAGTGGGCTGCAGGTCGAGTACCTGGTCGGGCCGGGCCAAGGGGGAGTCCTCATCGAAAAAGTTCTTCCACCCCCACCACCAATTCCTATCCTGCACGCCCGCGGTCAAGAAATTCCAGGTGTTGTATTTGGATCCGAGCGAACCCTGTCCGTCCATGTGAAGCATCACCGCCAACTCGGGCGGGGTCTGAAGTGACTTCCGGTTGCTGATCATGTCCAGCCGGAATTGGTGCACTATCAGGAGCTTTTGAGGGAGTCTTTCCCTTCTCACCAGGGCGGCCAGCCATTCGATCACCCGGTTGACCTCCTCCGCACGGACTGACCCGATCTGCACCAAGTGCCTTTCGTTGGGACCCAAACGCCATTCGGGGTCGAGGGCCAAACCTACATGGGGCAATTTGAGCAGTCTTTCATATTGTTTGGCCTGTGACAGAAAATCCGAGCGCCCGGGCTGGAGGTCCAACATCACATACACGCCGTTTTGAGCGGCGAATTCCACCCACGGCATCAGGGTGTCGACGTTGAACTCTCTTGAATAGTCTCCGTCCGGGCCGGCGTCGCGGGCGGCCACGGTGACGATTATCTCGAAAGTCGGAACGGTCATGATCCCGTCCTCGGAGTAGGCCTCCAAATAGGGACCCATGCGCTCCAAGGTCCCCGCCGGGTCCCGTTCGCCCAACACTCCCAAGACACCGGTGGTGATGGCGCCGTAGAAGGCCACCAGCCTTCGGTCGGGAAACAGGAGGCGTCCCCCGCCGGGCAGTTCTTCTCCCCACAGGGTGGTTTCCACAAACCACCGGCCGGATTCCGAACTCTTTCCCGCAATCCAGATCTCGTCCACCTCCCGCGCATGTTCTTCGATGGCCTGTCCCGCCTCCTTCCAGCCGCTTATCTCCTCGGGATCCCAGTGAATCACTTGCTCCCCCTCAATCGAGGCGAAAGCGGCCACCGCCAACTCGGTGGCGACCTGTCCCGGGTCGACCAACCACAGACGCCGAGCGCGCCGAGCCTCGGCGGGGTCCGGCAGGGGGGCCTGCTCCGGGGGTTGGGACCAAAACCAAAAGAATGGGACCAGCGCTCGTCCCAACACTCCGCTGATCATCTCCGGAGTCGGCCGGGATCGACCATCTGCGGTCGGGGAAGAATCCGACTCAACCCTGGGCGGAATGGACTCGACCCATGCCACCAGATCCACCAACGCCGAAGGAACCCTCACCACCTCCGCGCCGTCCGGCGCCACCGATTCGGGCACGTCCGCCATCATCCAAACTTCGGCGGGCGCCAATCGTTCCAGTTCGGCGGACAGGACAGCTTCCGAATCCTGCCGGTAGTACAGCAGAGGAGCGGACTGGCGAGCAGCCAGTTGCGCGACGATGGTGGCCCCATACAAATCGGAGAGGTGAGCGACTATCACCCGGTCGGCGCCGGACAAGACCCTGTCGGAGATGGCAATGGCGAGGCACACCGGATCATCGGTGGTCAGACTGACCAGTTTCGGGGACGATTGCTCATCATCGGCCCGGGGCATGTCCACCTCGCAGGACTTGGGCGGAACAGTGGTGGTTGTGGTGGTGGGCGGAACCGTCGTGGTGGTAGTAGGGGGGAGAGTGGTGGTTGTGGTGGTGATCGTGGTGGGCGGGACAGTGGTTGTGGTAGTTGTCGTGGGCGGAACAGTGGTAGAGGAGGAAGAAGAGGGAACCGAAACCACCCGCACGCCCCTAGTGGTAGAGGAAGACAGTGCGGAAACCACCTCCACACTCGTAGAGGTTGTTGAAGACGGAGCGGAAACCACCAAAGTACCCGGGGATTTGTCAGCCGAAGTCCCCTCGCCGGGGTCGTCCGGGGAGGAGACGTCAATCCGGGTGGTATCACCGGCTCGTGCGGTATTCGATCTCTCGGCGCCTCCAATAAAGCTGATGGCGGACCAGGCAATCGCCCCGACCAACACGACCGTCACAGCCCCCATAGCCATCGAGACTCGACGTCCGGAACTTGGATCTCTATGCATCGACCGCCCATGCATTCGGAGGACTCTTCAACGCGTCACTTTCCGCTCCAACGGGCGGAATGGACACCCGACAAGGCTAGGAACAGGCTGCCCCCAATCGCGGTAACAAAATACCGGCGGACTCCGATCGAACCTCAACCGACCAGGCAACCGGAAGGCTGCTGAATATTCGGCCTGATGTGACCTTCCCACCGGTTGGAGGCAGTTTAAGCCGCTCCCATATCTTCGGGGGTCACACCCACCCGCCATGGTTGTGGTCGCTTCAGGCGGATACCCTGACCAGCGGCTCGATGGCGCTGATGTCCGTCTTGGCGCGTGCCACGTCCAAGTCATACATTCGCTGGAGATTCAGCCAGAAATCGGGGGTCATACCCAGCGCCCGCCCAATTCGCAACGCCGTGTCCGCCGTGATAGACCTGCGACAGTGAACGATATCGTGAATACGTATCTGGGGCACTCCTATCGTCTTCGCCAGACGGTACTGCGTGATACCCAGTTCCTTCATCATCTCAGCCAGGTGCTCCCCTGGATGGATGGGTTCGGTGGCGGTCATAGGTTTCCTCCTCAGTGATAGTCGGTGACTTCGATCTCCATCGCTCCCCGGTCTGTCCATATAAAGCACACGCGCCACTGGTGGTTGATGCGGATGCTGTACCGGCCTTCTCGGTCTCCCCGCAGTGCTTTTAGCCGGTGGGAGGGCGGCACCTGAAGGTCAGTCAGCGCCGCAGCCGCCACGACTCGTTGCAGTCTCACCCGCGCCCGCCGCTGGATGTCGGATGGCAACCGACGGACCATTTGCCCGGCAAAGATGCGCTGTGCGTCGTTATGTCTAAATCGGTTCACCGACGATAATACTAACGCATACGGTTACTA
Source organism: Acidimicrobiia bacterium (assembly GCA_963665765.1). Lineage (GTDB taxonomy): Bacteria > Actinomycetota > Acidimicrobiia > Spongiisociales > ZC4RG35 > Bin76. Next base: position 2,520,573 of record OY762464.1, on the reverse strand, counting down.
ACGCCAGGCATATGTACGGCCAGTTCGGATGCTGGGAAGTGTGACACCCTCAGTGAGCACCGCAAGTCCACCTCGACCAGCTTTCGCTTGTACGGCACCCCCGTTCACCCAGCCCCCTCCATTCCACCCAAAATCCTACCCATCGCTGTAACACCTCACGCCAAACCCATTAGCACTCTTGGAATGTGCCTACACCTTCGCTGGAGGGAGTTAGTCGGATAATGTGATCACCCGCGCGTGGCCGACGTGAGCGTAGCGGCCCGGCGTGCAGGTGAGAATGATGATCTGGCACTGTCTTCCGGCAACCGCGATGGCGGCGCCCATGCGTTTCAGTCGGGCGGGATCGCTCCACCCCAACGCGTCGTCAATGACTACTGGGGCACCGCCGCCGTCGGGGCTGACGATCACCGCACATGCGAGTCGGCTGAGGAGTCCCAGTTGTTCCCGGGCGCCAGCGCTGAGCTGGTCCACATCGAGGGTGACACCGTTGAGAGAGCGGCGGGCCACCTCCAAGTCTTCGCCGAGTTCGACTCCGAAACCGGAACCGAATACGACACGTCCCAGTTCTGCGATGCGTTCCGTGAGAGGAGCGTGGTAGCGTTGGCGGCTCTCTAGGCGACGTTCCGCGAACCGGGACCAGAGCAACTGTGCTGCGTTGGCTCGCGCCTCAAGGCGCTCTTGGTTGCGCCGGACCCGCCTCAGTCGGCGTTCCGCATGGCCGAGCCGGGTGTGAAGGCCCTCTTCGCCGCGCAGTTTCAAGCTGGCGCGCAGTTCTCTTTCTTCTTCCTCGTTGCGCCGTAGGCCTTCGACCGCCCGCCGGTTGGCGGCGCGGGCGTTGTCGAGCAGAATCTCGACGGAGACGGGATCAACAGCGCTCAGGTCTTCCCTAGCCCGTTCCAGCGAACCGAGAGCCTCGCCGACCCTGTCCTGCTCCGACCGTAGCTCCTCTGCCAGATCGGAGTCCGAGCGTTCCTCCCTGGCTGGCCTGAGCAGACGCTCGGCCTCTGCCAGGGCGCTTCGGGCGGTTTGGATCCGACTCTCCAGGACTGCGTTGCTGATTTCCTGCTCGTTGCGTCTCTTGTCCGCAGACTTGGCATCGGATTGCAGCATCTCGTACCGGGCTCGGCATTCGTCGAGAAGGCGCTTTTTCTCCCCGGCGATCCGCTTGGCTTCCTCATAGGTGGAAGTCAGGCGCGGACCAGAGGATCGTTCGGCCGCATAGCGTTCCACCCGCTGGCGGATTCCCTCGATCTTTTTCTGCATGACTCGGGGGGTGAGGTCCCGAAGATCATGCTGCATGGTGGAGATCGCCTCCCGCCGGTCTCGTTCGGCTTCCTCCCGGTCGGCCGCCGCCCGGCGAGCCCCGACGAGATTGGGGACTCCGGCCGAGGCGCACAGGTTGTGGAACTCTTGCCGGGCACGAGTCAACTCAGTCACCAGATTCCTGGATTCGGTCCCGGCCTTTATCCGCAGTTCCGCGACTCCCGGCGCTAGGAGTTCTAGTTCCTGCGGCACGATCCTCCTTATCTCCTCGCCAGCTGCGAAGGTGGTCTCCTCGCCGTCGATGCGAATAACCATGTCGGACAGGGCCTTTCCTTCCAGCCGTGCTCCGGCGTTTTGGACGGCAGCCTCGGCCCGCACTACGGCAAGATGGGCATCTTCGATCCGGGCCACTAGGTCATCGTCCACCCTGGCCGACTCAAGGTAGGACTCCGCATCGCGCAATCTGCCCTGAGCTGCGACGGTTCTCTGCCAGCGTTCTCCGAGCTGTTCCAAGTCGATCAGTGAACGATGGTGCTCGTGATCTCCGCGGGCGGTAAGATAGCCGGCTTCGGCGACTTCGAGCGCGGCCCCGGCCTCTTCGAGAGAAACGCCAGCCTCTGTGGCGTCTGCCACGGCCGCTTCCATGACGGGAGCAGCCCGCCGACCCTCGGCTTCCAACTCGGCCAGTTCGGTGTTTCGAGCGTCACGTGCACTCACCAGATCACTCCGGCGGCGCTGCTCGCTGAGGATCCGGTCCCTCTGTGCCATCGTCTCCCGGTGAACGCTGTCGAGATGTTCCACTCTGCTGCTCAGCCGCTCCGACTCGGCCTGTCGTTCTTCCAAATCCCGCTCGTTCTGATCACACTCCGTTCGAAGCGCCTCGAGCCTGGCCTGGTCGGAACGAAGGTGTGCGACCCTGTCGGCGTCGCGTTCAATATCCCCGAGTCGGCGTTTCAGATCAGCTAGCTCTTCCCGAGAATCCTTGATGTCTTTCTTCAGCGCGCTCCGTTCCGATTTGACCCGGCCGGTAGGGGTCCAGTATTTCTCGCGTTCGATACAGATTCGCCTCCACAGATTGTCCTCGCTGTCACTGGCCACATCTCCACCCGCAGCCAAGTCCAGCGCATCGACCAACGAGCGTATATTGAAGGACGGCATGATTGTTTCGGCTTGTCGGGTAGTTCCGGCCCACTGCTCGATTCGCAGCGCACGCCAAAGATCTGGATCCATCGTCTCTTCGAGTATCCTCCTCACGCTCTCATGGGCCACACGGCCGTCGATCCGCTCGGAGTTCGGGGCGGTGATCGCGAGAACGGTCTCAGGTTGTTTGAGCCATCGCTTTCGGTAAGTGAACCGGTAGGTGCCCGATGAGACATCGATTTCCACCTCGGGTACCTCGCTGCTGTGCACAGGCTTTGTGTCTCTCACCACCTTGGCGCGAGACGAGTCGAGCTTTTCGAAGATCAGATCAATAGCCTGGGGTATGCAGGTCTTCCCGATCTCGTTGGCTCCTTCGATGATGGTGACCCCCTCCGCGGGGAACTCCACAGATGTGTCCGTGACCCCGCGATAATTGCGAAGCCGCACTCGGTGGATTCTCATCGACTCTCCCCTATCAGCCGACGCAACAGAACCAATGCGTCACGGGCGACCGGCGCCTCCTCGCCCTCATCGGCCAACTTCCTGAGGTCCGCCAAGGCTTTCCGGGCGAAACCGGAGAAGCCGAACTCCTCGATGTCAGTCTCGTCGGGCGATGCAATCAGAGACCGGTCGTCCACCTCAAGGGCGGCCAGCGGAGCGGAATGGTCTTCGAGCAGCACATCGAGCCGCGCCTTCTGCCTGAGAGATATCCGGCCGCCCAGCGACATTCTGACGATGGTCCGCTCCTTGGGCCGTAGGTCCGAGAGCCACCCGTCGAGAGCATCAATGTCGCCGTCACCGATCATTTCCCACTCTCTTTCCAAGAATCTCCACTCGCCCACCGACCGTTCCTCCACCTTGATCCAATCCGCCCCAAGGCTGACCACCAGGACTTTCCCCGGATCGACCTCTCTGAAAGCCGTCGGCTCGGGCGCGCCCGAATACCAGACCCGTCCCGTGCGGCCCGCCTCCGTCCTGGAGTGACGGTCTCCCAACGCCGCGTAGTGGACCAATCCCGCCTCGATCTTCTCCTCAAGTCCCGCAAGGGACACATACCCGGCATCGTGACGACCGGGAAAGAAACAGTCGAGTTGTCCGTGACCGACTGCGATCCTAATCGCATTCGTAGATCCCGGCCGGTCACAGACAGCGTTCACGAGATCGGTGCGGGGATCCTTGCTGTGCCACGGGGCGGCGATCACCTCCACACAAGGCGCCACTTCCAGAGGACCCGGCTCTTCGAGAACCACCACGTTCGGGGGCACCTTCCCGGCAAAGGTGCGAGAGCGGTACACGGACACGGCATCCAGCGGATCGTGATTGCCGGGCAATAGATAGAAAGTGATTTGCGGAGTCTCCCCCATCGCCTCCAGCGCTCTGACGACGATCTCCCGCTCCACCTGATTGGACTCGAATACATCGCCGCAAACCAGGACGAACGCACATCTTTCCCGCACCGCAAGCCCTGCGATCCGGCGGATCACATCGATCCGAGCCTGACGGAAACGCGACTGGGCCTCACTTCCCAGGTAAGACCGGGTCATCCCCAGCTGCCAATCAGCCGTGTGAAGGAATCTGGCCATCGCCAAAGATGGCTCTGCGCGTTTTTGTGGGATGTGGTCGCTGGTTTGGGTGGTGGGGTTCATGTTAGGAGGAGTGCTCGGGCGGCGTAGTTGTGGGGGTACTATTGGGGCCGCCGGAATAACTGCCCTGTCCGCGTTCAGTGCCCGAACCTGCTCGAGCAGATCCGTTGAGGAGACAGCACGAGTACTGAGAGCGAGCCGGGGCTCGACCCGGCCGGAGCGGACCATGCGAATCCACTCTGTGAGCACGTCGCCTACGCACGAGCGCCGCTTTCCATCGATTGGCCCTCGCCTCCTCTTTCGAACACATCTTGAACGCTTTGGGACCAGCGGGAACCGGTACCGGTGTATCGCTCTAGGAAGTTCAAGGCAGCGGTGGCTCGCGCCCGGATCCTGCCCTTGGCCTGGGGATCCACAGCTTTCCAGTAGCCCACGAATCCTGCCTCCGGTGGGTCCCACCGGATCTCTTTGCGGAGATCTTCAACATGGTCTTCGGCCCAATCCAAGACTTGCTCAATGGTTTCCATACTTCAAGTATTGCAGGACCTACGGCCAAACCGCCGACCTGTTTCTGGGACCGGTCGATGTGTCTGGCGAGATCAAAGCGTCCGGTGGAGTAGGTGGCACGGTTTCGCGCGCGCTGTGTATCGACATGGATCAGAACGCTTTTCGGTTCCAGCGGCGGGAGATGATGCGGGTGCGTTCTTTGGGGTCGGTTATGGAGATGGTGCTGACGGGGGTTCGGTGCCAGAAGGTTTCGGTTTTGGCTTTGTGGTCGTAGATGGGGTAGTCGGAGGGTTCTATGTTGATGCGGGCTAGGTCGTTGCCGTTGGTTTTGTGGAATTCCCAATTGATGATGGTGAGGGCGGCGTCGCCGAGGCGGGTGCGGATTAGGTTTTGGAGGTGTTGGCCCCATAGGTCGCGGTCGCCTCTTTGGCCGCGTTTGGAGAAGGTGGCATAGTCGTCTTCGAGGCCGTGGATGGCGCCGGTATCAGTGACACCGATTAGGACGGTGCCTCCGTAGGGGGAGTTGGCGAAGCCGGCGATGGTTTTGATGGTGGCGTCTTGGATGGTTCGGGACTTCTGCTGTTGTTTGATGTCCCAGCGCAGAGTGGATTTGTACTCCAGGTATTGGGATTCGCGGTCGGGACCGAGGAGGTCTCCGATGGGGCAGGTTCGCTGGCGGGCGACTGTTGCGCGTTTCTGGACGGCGGCGGCGTAGAGGGCTGATACATCGGCCTGCAGATCCTGGTCGTCGAGGTAGGCGTAGACGACATCGGAGTTGCGGTCGAGGCGGGACAGGAGCGCCTTTTCGTAGCGGGCCGGGAATACATGGTCTCGGAAGGTGGCCGAGTCGTTGTTGACGGCCTGGTTCTGGATTTCTTCGTCGTTGACCAGATCGAGAGCGGCGGCTTCGAACACAAGGCGGTCTTCCTCGGTCCAGTCGGTTCCGAAGCGTTGGTTGAGGCGGGCGATGATCTCCGACAGGCGTTCCTCTTCGGGATCGCCCATCGGCCCGGTACCGGAGTAGATGGTCTGTACTTCGCTCGTGTCGCCGGGGAGAGATATAGAACCTTCGAACACCTTGTCGTGGCGCAGGTGGGTGAGTTCGACTTCGGATCCCAGATCTATGCCGACACCCGGTTTCTGATCGCGTATCAGCTTGGCGAGGGCCCGGCAATAGATGTAGTCGCGTTCCAGATCGACGTTGGCGAACGGCACGATCTGGGCCAGGAACCCGTACACGCGCACGAAACGGGTCAACGCGTCCCGAAAAGCGGCTTGTTCCTCTTCGTCGAGGGCCTTGAACCGTTCCACTCCCGGCTCCAGAGCGGCGTGGATCTGAGCATTGTCTCCACCACCCAGCAGAAGACCGGCAGCGAACTGCATCTCTCCGGGCTCAAGGATGCCGAAGTCGTGCAGGGCATCGCGGGTGTCGAACAGCAGGTTCGGATCGGTGGGAGGCGCCACGGTCCTGCCGTAGTACACAGCAAATGCTTCTCGGATGTCGTCGCTGTCATTGACGAAGTCCATCACGAACGTGCCGTCCTTGTCGGGATGGATCCGGTTCAGCCGCGACAGGGTCTGCACCGCTGCCAGGCCGGTGAGGGTCTTGTCCACGTACATGGCCACCAACTTGGGTTGGTCGAAACCAGTTTGAAACTTCTCGGCCACCACCATGATCTGATACTGATCGGTGTCGAACCGCGTGGCGGTCTCCGATTCGGGAAACCCGTTTGCCTTGGACTCGGTTAGGTCCTCCACCTCACCTGAGAACGCCACCAACACGCCCAGGTCGTAGCCGTTGTTGTTGATGTGTTTGCGCAGTGCCTCCCACATGCGCACCGCGTGTGGCCGCGACGAGCAGACCACCATGGCTTTGGCGTGTCCGGACATGCGATGAGCGATCTTCCCCCGGAAGTGCTCGATCACGATTTCGGCTTTCTGAGCCAGGTTTTCGGGATGCAGAACGACGAACCGCGCCAGTGCCCGGCGGGCCTTGTCGGTCTCGTATTGAGGGTCGTCCCGAATGGCTTTCTCCAGGTGGTAGTACTGGTGGTAGGTGACATAGTTGGCCAGCACATCCTCGATGAATCCCTCCTCAATGGCTTGGCGCATCGGATACAGATGGAACGGATGGTGCTTGCCGTCGTCGCCCAACTCGCCGAACAACTCCAACGTCCGGCCCTTGGGAGTAGCTGTGAACGCGAAGAACGACAGGTTGGGTTGCCGACCCCTCGCCACCACCTCCTCTGCCAGAAGTGTCGCCGCTTCGGTGGCGCTGATCAGAGAACCCGTGGCGGCCTGGAATTCGTCATCGTCCAAGATGGCGGTACCCAACAGACGCCGGAGTTCCTTGGCAGCTTCACCGGTCTGCGACGAGTGGGCCTCGTCGACGATCACCGCATAGGTCCGCTCCGGCAGGGACTGTATCTTGTCGACGAGAAACGGGAACTTCTGCAGGGTGGTGACGATGATCCGCGCCTGCTCTCCCTCCAGCGCCTCCGCAAGCTGAGACGACGACTTGTCGATCCGCTGCACCACACCGATGGCGTGCTCGAACTGGCTGATGGTGTCCTGTAGTTGGCGGTCGAGGATAAGCCGGTCGGTGATCACCACCACCTTGTCGAACACTTTCTGGTCATCGGCATCGTGCAACGACGAGAACCGATGAGAAAGCCACGCGATCGAGTTCGACTTGCCCGATCCCGCCGAGTGCTGCACCAGGTAGTTCTTCCCCGCTCCGGTCTTCTTGGCGTCGGTTTCCAAGCGACATACCGCATCCCACTGATGAAACCTGGGGAAGATCACCTTCGGACGGGCCTTGGAACCCTTAGACGGCTTCTCGACATGAATGAAGCGAGCCAGAATGTCCATCCACGCATCCCGGGACCACACCCGCTCCCACAGATAGGCAGTACGGTGCCCGTTGGGGTTGGGCGGATTGCCCGCCCCGAGATCGTGGCCCTGGTTGAATGGCAGGAAACGAGTCCGACCTCCAGCCAGATGAGTGGTCATCGCCACCGAGTTCGGATCGACCGCAAAATGCACCATTCCAACCCGACTTAGCGTGCGATTTTTCGGGTCCCGGCGCTTGCGGTACTGAGCTATCGCATGCTCCACGTTCTGGCCGGTAAGGGGATTCTTCAGTTCAGCCGTCGCCATCGGGATACCGTTCACGAACAAGCCCACGTCAATGGTTCGGTTGCCCGACGGTTCGTATCGAAGCTGACGGGTGACCGACAGCACGTTGGCCTCGTACCGTTCCATCAACTCGGGCGTCAATCCGTGAGCCGGTTTGAAGAACGCCAACCGGAAGGTCACGTTGCGATCCACCACTCCCCGCCGCAACACGTCCACCGTACCCCGCCTATCGAGCTGTGAAGCCAGCCGCTGCACGAATTTGGCTCGTGTCAGAACCGGATCTCCGCCATACCCGGAGTCCACCAGCCGATTCCACTCCTTTGGCTGGGTCGCCGTGATGAACTCAAGAAGGTCCACGGTGTCCACGCCATCTGCCGGATCGAAGTCGGACTCGCCGCCGACATTGCCGATCTTGACCCGCCGGTACCCGCCGTGCTCGAATAGCCACCCCGTCACATGGACCTCGAAAGCCAACTCGTTCGCCGGGTTCATCTCAACGTTCCCGGCTCGGAAATGGAAGCAAGCCCCAGAGCTTGCGCCGCCGCCGCAAGTTGCCGATCGCCGGTCACCACGACCACGTCATCAATGTCCAGGGAGGCCACTGCGGCAAGTTGGATGGCGTCATTGGCTCTCAGTGCCAACTCCTCGGACAACTGGCCAGCCTTTTCCACCAAGTTCGCGGTGATCTCCACTTGATGCATCTGACGGTGGAGTGTTTCAAGACCTTCCACAGCTTCCCTCAACTCAGCCGGCGAGATGTGTTCCATCCGGCAAGCTCGCGCCAAGCCAGAACGAGCCTCAACGTAGGAAACGCGGGCGCTCGCCACCCATGATGCCCCCTTCCAAACCCGTTCCGCGAGTTTGGACAAAGGCTCATCAATGAGAAGGGGGATCATCGCCGAGGTATCGAAGTAGGCGATCACCGCCGGTCTTCGATAATCAGCGGGGAGACGGGCGCTGCGGGTCTTACCCGCCTGCCAGGCGAGGTACGTTCTCTGTTAAGTGGAGGTGTAACCACCCCCTCGGCTACGAGTCGCTCCAGCAGGCCCGGTCGGTCGAGGGGCGCGATCCGGGCCACCGGCTTACCGTGGTCGGTCACAATCACCTCCTCACCCTCCCGTACCCTGCTGATGTAGCGGCTCAGATTGTCTCGCAGCACTCTGATTCCGACCTCCGGCATCTCATCGTTCCTTTGGTGATGTGGCTAGATTAGTCAGACCTATTATAGCCATAGCGCAGTGGGCGGAAGGGACACGCCGCGGACATCACTTGACCCACCCGGACCTCAAACGCCGACTCATCACCGACATCACGCCGCCACTCCCGGGATGGCCAACTGACCAGTTACGGCGGCTGTGATCAAAGCCTGCCGACGCTCAGCCAAGAGAGCAATAATCCGATGCGTCTTGGAGATGAGAGCGTCGATACGTCTGGTTGCCACACCTAGATAATCAGCAATCGCACGCTGCTCAGCTAATGTCGGAAGTTGGATAGGAAGATCGCCCAGTTCCGACGCATTGATTGCTGGATATGAAACCCCTACGGATCTAGCGACCATCTCTTCAATGAAGGCATCAGAGAGAACCCACCAAGAGAAGTAACGAGGATCCACCTCTTTAGGAGTTAGCACGGCAAACCCGGTTGAAACAACTAGGTCAGCAGTGTCACCGCCCACCGGCCACACTGCACGGAGATATGTCCTAACGGTTGAAACTATCGTGTCTCCCTGCCGCACCAAGCGCCGCGCCCTAGATGGAGCGTCTGAGAAGCGCATCCGCTCAGGTTCCTTAACCAACCTACCTCTTCCTACTGAGCCGATGTCCACATACCGAATCTCCCGTCCCGGATCCGTAGTTTCTGGTAGGACTCGTTGGTTGATACCAACAAGATGCTTCAGAGGTATCCTCGCCACGCCGTTGAACATGTCACATGTCAAGGCCGCGGTGATTAGTACCTGCCTTCGTTCGGTCAGAAGATCAATCAAGCGGCGTTTCTTGGAGATGAGGGTGTCGATACGGCTTGTTTCGACATCGAGGTAGTCGGCGATCCTTCGTTGCGCCGATTGCGATGGCAACCAAGCGCGAAACTCACCCACCTTCTCCCAACTCGTCCTAGGCATCTTGGTCCCTTCCGACGTTGCAACCGCCCACTCGACGAAAGGGGATGCGTTGGTCAGATAACCGAGCCACCGAGAGTCAACACCCGGCCGGGGCCGCAAACACATCAACTCTGTCGACGCAAGTGCAGGTCTGTCCACTACCCATGTCTTCGCCAGATAAGGCCGGAGCTTTCCAAACAGGACATCGCCAGGTTCAACTGAAGCCATACCGGTCCGGCATTGAGTCCTTATCGGCAGCTCCTTACCCTCAATGAGGGAACCCTCCCAACTCGCGATGTGTTCGAGCGCTACATACGGACGCTCGCCCGTGGAGATACATTCCAACCGGAACTCCGCAAGATGCTTCAACCGGAACATTACTTGGTGATGTCGGAGACGAGTGCCCGTATCTCCGCATCGAGACTCTTGATCTCGGCGTCGATTTCTTGAAGCGGGCGGGGTGGGGTGTAGGTGTGGAAGTGTCTGGTGAGCGGCACCTCGTAGCCGATCTTGGCCTTGGTGGGTTCGTGCCAGGCGTCGGGGACGTAAGGATAGACTTCGGTGCGGAGATAGTCATCAATGGCGGACTGGTACTCGATCATGTCGAACCGGGCGGTGGTGTCGGGTTCGAAAATGACCCGCTTGGCTGGCAACGGGACGTTCTCGTAGTCTCGCAGTGTGGGGTCAGGTTTTGGGTTGCCTTTGTGGTCGGTGATTACCACAGCATCGGGGTCGCGGATAGCGAGATCGGCGGTGACGGCGCTGACCAGGGCGGTCGGTTTCGTGCCCGTCACCGACACGAGCGCGTCCTGGACCACGGCATTGACAGCCTCCTCGGTGGAGTAAATGGAGACATGGTTTGCTCGGAGCTTGTCAACCAGCAGATTCCGATCCTGAGCTGGCAGCTTGGCGACCTTCTTGTCAGTAGCGACTGTGGCGAGGGTGTCGTCGGTGATCTCCCAGCGGAGTTGGAGGGGGCGTTCGACGGTGATGCGTAGGAAGCCGAAGCTCTCATTGGGGAAAATCTTGACCCGCGGGCCTTCCTTGAACGCGCCGTACAAGCGGGTGAGTTCGGCGATCTGGTCTTCGCTGATCTGCTTGCGTTTGTTGCCGAGGCTCCTGCGCATCTTGGTCCATGACTCTCGGGCGTCGATGAGTTGCACTTTGCCGCGGCGCTTGGGTGATTTGCGGTTGGTGACTACCCAGAAATAGGTGGAGATGCCGGTGTTGTAGAACAGTTGGTCCGGCAGGGCGACCACAGCTTCGAGCCAGTCGTTCTCGATGATCCAGCGCCGGATCTCGGACTCTCCCGAACCGGCCGCTCCGGTGAACAGGGGCGATCCGTTGAACACGATCGCCAGGCGGGCGCCGCCCTCGTCGGGGCGTTTCATCTTGGAGATCATGTGTTGGAGGAAAAGAAAGCTCCCGTCGTTGATCCGCGGCAGACCGGCCCCGAACCGTCCCGCGAAACCCTTGGTCTTGTGCTCCGCCCTGATGGTGTCGGCCACCATTCTCCACTGCACCCCGAACGGCGGATTGGCCAGCAGGTAATCGAACCGCTCGCCCCGGTGCTGGTCGTTGTCGAAGCTGTTGCCGAACCGGATGCGCGAGGCGTCGTGGCCCTTGATGAGCATGTCTGCCCGGCAGGTGGCGTAGGTCTCGGCGTTCACTTCCTGCCCGTACACATGCAGATGACCCTCGGGGTTGAGCTTGCGCACATACTCCTCGGCCACCGACAGCATCCCGCCGGTGCCGCAGGCCGGATCGAGCATCGTCCTGACGATCCCCGGTTTGGTCAGCAGATCGTCGTCCTCCACAAACAGGAGGTTGACCATCAGGCGGATCACCTCCCGCGGCGTGAAATGCTCTCCCGCCGTCTCGTTGGAGAGTTCCGAGAACCGTCGGATCAGTTCCTCGTAGATGTAGCCCATCTCCAGGTTCGACACCGCCTCGGTTCCCAAGTCAAAATCGGCGAACTTCGAAACTACCAGATAGAGAAGGTTGTGCTCGGCCAACCGGTCGATCTGAACATCGAAGTTGAACTTGTCGATGATGTCACGGGCCGATTCCGAGAACCCGGCGATGTAGCCGCGCAGGTTCCCGGCCACATAGTCCGGGTCGCCGAGCAGGGTCTTGAAAGTGTGCTGGGACGTGTTGTAGAACGACTCCCCCGCCACATGCTCCAACACCGGACCCCGGTTCTCCAAAGACTCGGGAAGGGTGGCGGCAGCAGACAGAACCTTGTCCTTGGTCGGCTCCAGAACACAGTCCAACCGACGCAGCACCGTAAGGGGCAGGATCACCCGGCCATATTCGGACTGCTTGTACACCCCCCGCAGCAGATCCGCCACCGACCAGATGAACGCGCCGTAGTTGTTGGTTGACTCGTCGCTCATCTCGCCACAACTGTAGAACCGTCATAGTTCCGACGAATGAACTGCGCCATCAACGGTACGGCCAGCGCATACTTTCCGAAGCGGTTCTTGTAGATCAGCCCGCGATTCGCCAGCGTCGACAGCATCTGGCCGGCGTGGCTTGCAGAGAAGCCCTTTTCCAACAGGACCTTTGCCTTTTCCAGGAGTTCGGAGATTGTGAACTCGCCGTCAGCGTTTTCGAGATTGGCGATCACCCACAGGAGTTGCTGCTGCCGGTCGGTGGCACTGGCCCAGCGTCCTGAGAAAAAATCGATGTCGAGTTTCCGTTGGATCGGCGCAACGGCGGCCGACACATGAGAATCGTCTGCGATCTGCTGAACGACGATGTCAAATACTTCTCGGCAAAAGAACTGGAGAACGGAGTGCGCTCAAAGGAATGGCGCCGTCGCCAAGAACGGCCTCACCAGGTTCCTCCGCACCCCCAATCACTAAAGACCTACAGTTCACACGGTGACCAACCACCCATCATCCGACTCGTAGCCCGCCCCTGTGGGAAGGCGTCTAGCCCGCCGTTTTGGGAACAGCTGTTGTCTGTGCACGCTTGGTCACCCGGTAAAGGACCAGGAGGGGCCAGGTGGCGATGGCGGGACCGATCAGCCAGATGGGTCTGGTCAGCCACCAATGGAGGGTGGGTTCGGCGGGCGGCACGTAGCCGAAGCCGAACAGGATCGCCACCACTACGGCCATTCCGGTGGAGTGGAAGAGGTAGAGGGGCATGGCGTGCTCGTTGATCCAACCGACCACCCGCTTCACCGAGCCCCGTTCCAGCCAGGTCAGCACCTTGGGCCGAATCACCAGCACCAGGCCCACCTGCAGAAAGGTCAAGGCAACAATTGCCAGGGTCGGCGGTCCCACGTTGGAGAAGCTCTCGCCGGGTACACCCACCAATGAACGCGGGTAGAAGCCCATATTGGTGAGTGCGATGAGGCCGAAAAGGCCGGCCCAGAACATCATCCAGCCGGTTCGGGGAGGCGCGGCCACCAGCCGTTCGTAGAAAAACCCGAGTTGGTGAGCCAGCCCCCAGATCACCAGGAAGTTGACCCAGGCCGCCCAGCCCTGACCATGGGCGAACCGGAGTACGTCCAGCACACCGGCCAGCCCCAGCAGCCACACGGCGGCAACCTCCCCCCACCGCCGATGAGCCCGGATCGCGATCGGAGCGAAGAGGACCATCACCACGTACACGACCAGGAACCACAGCGGCGACAGCACCAGGATCACGGCCGACCAGACCCAGGCCGGATCGAGGGTGACCTCCAGCAACCAGCCGATGACCATCCAAACCACCACCAGACCGATCGCCGGTCCCAACAGCCTTCCCATCCGGCGTTTGAGGAACCGACGAGAGGTCCCAGGGGTGTAATGGCGGAAGGACCGGTGATGGGTGTACCCGCCCACGAAGAAGAACACCGGCATCACCTGCAGCACCCAGGTGGCCACCCAAAGGCCACGGGTGAAGCCGATCAGGTTGGCGGGCGACACCCTCTCCGGCGAGACCACGAGGATCGTGAACACCCAATGCCACATAACAACCACCACCAGCGAGAACGAGCGCAGAAAATCCACAAACCGATCCCGATACGATGCCACCATCCACCCAGAATCCTACCGGCCAGGCCCGGAACTCGGCGCTGCCCGGTTCGTCGAAACCCAGCGTGTCACACCCGTTCGTTCAGGAAGCGTGACCCGGTTATATGAGACTGTCCGGCCACTCGGTGACGATGGAACGGAGTGCGCTCAAAGGGATGGCGCCGTTGCCGAGAACGGCTCCGTGGAAGCTCTAGCTGTCGAAGTCCGCGCCAGTCGGTCCTCGGCCTCGGCGTTAGGCTGCTGTGAGACTGCCCTGAATGTCGCAGGAACTGAATGTGAAATGACGTTATTGGAAGAGATTGCCTCTTGGGATAACAAGTCCGTCACCGCGTTGCGGTCGACATATGAGCGCCATAGCGATGAAGAAGACTTCCTTGCGACGATCCTGGAGCACATTGCGGATGTCGAATTGCAACGAGCGACGACCTGGTTGCTGAAGAAACATCTTGAAGTGGGCAATTCCCTTACCCCCGGCGGTTCCCGAGCGATCCTCGGCGCACTCTCTGATCAGGAGCATTGGGAAAGCAAACTGCATGTCCTCCAATGCCTTCCTTATCTTGATATTCCCGACGACCAGAGCGCTGGTCTTGAGCAGTTTCTGGACTCCTGTCTCGAAAGCGACAACAAGTTCCTCAGGGCGTGGGCCTTTAACGGATTCAATGAACTAGCGCTTCGTTTCCCGCGATACCGGGAAGAGGTGAACCGTATGCTGGTCAGGGCCGGCGACTCGGAAGCTGCGTCGGTCCGGGCCAGAATTCGCAACATACTGAAGAGTCGCTGACCGCCCGGCGACTCAGTCCGCAACATCGCACAGTCAAAGGATTGATAACACGGGTAGCGATTACTGCGCACTGCCCCCAGAGGTAGCGCAGGATCTCAATCTCATGCCCCCTTCACGAATACCCGTCCGCAGTGCCCACGGTCAAGGCATAAGCAGGGTGTTCTTCATCACTGTCCGCCTACCACGAACCAACACATGGCATCCAGTCGGTGCTTTGGAATGCATCCCTCAAGACGGGTTTGATGTTCTGATCGGGCGCAACGTTCTTCGTCTGGGACTGTTGAAGATCACAGCAGACTGGTTCTCGTTCACTACCGCTTCCTAGACGGGGTAAGGCCAAAGTGAACCACTACCGCCCTCTGGGCAGGTTTTTCGCGACAAATGCCCGGCCCCCGACCCGATCCGCGCCGGCGGAAACTGGCCCGCTCAGAGTTTCCGGAGGATCTCGCGCCGGATGCCGGCCACGTAGGTGATGGTCGGGTTGACCACCTGGGTGGCGCGTGCTTCCAGCACCTGGCTGAGGAGTAGCAGGGCCTCCTCCGGCTCAAGCCCGTAATCGGCGTGTAGCCAGCGGATCAACTCGCTGGCGGCCACCCGAAGAGCCCTCTCCGCGGGGCGGCCGGAGGCCACCGTCATTACGCGCTCGGGGGTGATGATCCGGGGCCAGGTCATCTCCTGGGGCCGCTCGGTGAGTTCTGTGCGGATGTGCAGGACCCCCGCCGTCTCGATGGCCGACCCGCCTATCTCGCCATCTCCCTGGAGGGCATGGACGTCGCCGATGTGCAACAGGGCGCCCGGGACATTCACAACCAGTCGCACCCTCGCGCCCGGGCCGACCTCCTGTACGTCCATGTTCCCTCCCCACTCCCCCACCCGGAGATTCGACTGGGCTTCGTGGGCGGGCGCCACGCCCACCATGCCCACCATGGGCCGGACCGGGATCGCCAGCCTCTCGTCCCAGATCACATGGCCGTCCCGGATCGGGACCACCCGGGCGGCGGGCAGGTCCGAGGCGGTGACCGGCGTCCTTGGAAAGAGCAGATTGTCTCCGGGGAACATCGTGTACCCGACCGGCGCCAGTTCCATGTCCTCTATGGCGACCTCAACCGTCATGCCGGGCTCGGCGCCCCGCACCCAGATGGCGCCCGAAGACGGGTTTCCCCGCTCGACCGCATAGGGCTCGTGGCTCAGCCATTCCTCCCGGAGGTCGGGAGGAACCACCGAGAGGTCGGGACCCCTACTCATGTGGGTGACCACCTCGAATGTCTCGCCGGGCTCCACCCGGAGAGTCGGCCGGTTACGGGGGCCGGTCTCGTAATAGAGGGGAGCAGGACCCTGGCGCTGCATCATCTTCTGAGTCTCCTGAGGATCTCGTGGCGGACGCCTGCCACGTAGATGATGGTCGGGTTGACCACCTGCGTGGCGCGTGCCTCCAACACCTGGCCCAGTAGTAGGACCGCCTCTTCCGGGGAGATGTCGTAGTCGGCGTGGAGCCAGCGGACCAACTCGCCGGCCGCGATCCGGAAAGCCCTCTCCGCCGGGCGACCGGAGGCCACCGCCATTATTCGCTCCGGTGTAACAATCCGCGGCCAGGTCATCTCGGCCGGTCGGTCGGTCAGTTCGATCCGCAGACGCAGGAGAGCCGAGGTCTCGACCGCTGATCCCGCCACCTCGCCATCGCCCTGGAGGGCATGAACGTCGCCGATGTGCACCAAGGCGCCGGGGACATTGACCGCCAGGCGCACCGCGGCGCCGGGGCCGAGTTCTTGGATGTCCATGTTCCCTCCCCACTCCCCCACCCGAACGGTCGACTGGGACTCGTGAGCGGGAGCGACGGCCACCATACCGACCATGGGTTGGACCGCAAGCGCCAACCCCTCCTCCCAGATCACATGGCCGTCCCGATCCGGACCACCCTGGCCGCGATGGTGTCGCGGTCGGTGACGGGCGTCTTGGGAAACAGGTAGTTGTCTCCCCGGAAGGCGGAGTAACCGACCGGCGCCAGCTCCATCTCCTCGATGACGACCTCAATGGCATGCCCCGGCTCGGCGCCCTCCACCCAGATGACGCCCGAGGACGGGTTGGGGCGTTCGATCCCATAGGAGTGGTATCTCGACCAGTCGTCGCGGAGATCGGAAGGCACCACCGAGGGGTCGGGGCCCACATTCATCTGAGTGACCACCTCGAATGTCTCACCCGGCTCCACCCGGAGGGTCGGCGGGTTGTGGGGGCTTGCCTCGTAGTAGAGAGGCGAAGGCCCCTGGCGCTGGATCATCTTCCTCTCATTCACCACTTGGTGAACCTACCAGATGCAGCGTCCGTGCCTCCCTGGGACTGGTCTCCCATCAGAAGAACCAGTCCACGATCTCCGGTTGGCGACGGCGCCAGTATTCGGTTACGCTGCCGAACAAGCTCGGATCGCCGAGGCTCTCTGAAAGCCAAGGGTCATCCGCCACGTCGTGCATAGACCCCAGGGCGCGGACAATGTGATAGACGGTCTGATCAGTCCTTTCGAGTCCATACCGGATGCAGTACCACTCCAGCATCTGCGGGACATCCGCCGCGCCTTGCGCCTCGATGCACATGAGGTCATAGTAATCTCGCAGTTCCCCCCGGTCTCCCACCACTTTGAGTTTGGTGGCGGCAACATCGGGAAGGGAGCCCACGGTCATCTCGCCCACTTTCCGGCCGGCAGCTATCTGGTGCTGTCCGATGGCCGACAAGAACTGGAGTTTGACGTTGTCAAACACACAGTTGAGTGTGCCCTCTGCCAGGAACGGTTCTTCGACCCTGCCCAACCGCCGGAGCGTCCGGAGCAGACTCGGCGGATCAAGGAGGCTATGAACGAAAATGTCCAGATCCTCGGACTGACGATGTTCCAGATGGATAGCCAGGGCAGTCTCGCCCAAGAGTTCAGCGGACGGTGGAGACGCTGATCCCACCCTGTCCCAGACTCGCTGCACCTCGGGAGTGAGACCGCGATTAGCGACGGGCATTCAGAGCGTTGACGATCAGGTCCCGGGTCCGGGGTTTGGTGGAACGCAAGGTAAGGCAATACTCGAGTGCACTGTCAGGCAGATGCGCCGAAGCCCATAAGGCGGCGTCCGGCCAAGGGCCGTTGAACATCCGCCCCGCCACGTAGTCGGCGTCTTCGGGCAAGCGAAGCAAGGCCGGATCCGGATGATTCCAAAAGGACTTCCAGAATCTCTCAGGAACGCCTGTCATATTCCAACACCCCCACTTGTCTATTTTAGCAGTTCACAAGCCCTTTCTCGGAGCGGAAGGGCAACTCAGGGTATGCGGTCCAGCAGCGTCAAGCCCGCTCCGATCACTCCGGCAAGAGGCCCGCAGACACCGGGCTTGAAGAACTGGGTGACATCGGCGGTGGCGCCCGATGAGCCATCCGGACTCCTCAATAGATTCGCCCCGATCGGGCTTTTCGAAGCTGCTGAGCGGGGGATGGTGCTTTTCTCGGCGCGCGGTGGCCGAAGGGACTTACACTGCGATCCAAGGGGACCAAGTCGGTCCCGCACCGCCAGGAGAAGGGGAGCCTTGCTCAGATGAGTTTCGATGGGGAGCCGGAGTGGATCGTGGTGGGTGCCGTGGCGGTGGTGTCGGTTGTTCTGCTGGTACTGGCGATCGTGGCTTACATGTCCTACCGGGGTATGCGGCAGCAAAGAGACCAGGTGCGCGACAAGTTGGACGAGGCTCGCCAAGAACTCGCCGACGTCCGGGCGGCGCTGGACGAGGCTCGGCGGGATCGAGACGAGGCGCTCACAGAACTGGAGAGGGCGCGGACCGACTGGCACGGCGCCATCCGACAACTCACGCCGCGACTCACCGAGCAGGCCGGAAAGATCGCCGAGGTGATCGAGGGTTTGGCGCGTTGGCAGGAGGACCGCAAGAAACTGGGGCTCGGCGGCGGATGGGAACTGAGAGCCGAAGCCGTGATGAAAGCCTCCCAGGAGGACCGGGAGAGACTCCAGGAGGCGCTGACCAACTTCCGGAGAGTTGCCAACAACAGCTTCGGCGCCCTGCGGCGATTGGTGGAGCCCAAGGGAGGTCGAGGCGACGAGGACGCCGAGGAGCAGACCCCGCAAACCCAATAGCCCGCAGGAGGGATCCGGTAGCTGGTGGATGTTCGATGGCCAGCATATTTTGTGTTTGTTTTGCCAGGTTGGTGATGTTGGGGGGTGTTTTGTCACGCCGGGTGGGCATACTGTAAACATGGATAAGACAGCTATTGACCGGCGGGTCGCCGCTGAGGTTCGGGTGGTATTGCCTGCTCGGCCGGTGGGCGAGGCGACGTTGCAGCAACTTCAGGATTGGTTGGAGTCGTCTATCCGGGCAGAGAACCATCTGGCTGGGTTCCGCGCAGGGGTCCTGGCAGAGTTGACCCGCCGACAACATGTAACGGTTAGCCGGAGCGGCAGGCGAATCTCCTCCCAAGGGAACGGGTACCCACAACCACCGGTGGATCCAGGCTAATGAATTATCGGTACCAAACTGATAGTGTACCGACCATGGAACCCTGTGACCTGGGATAACAGCCTCATTTTAAGTGCCCGGGGTGGGACTTGAACCCACACGTCGCTTGCGACACTGGATTTTAAGTCCAGCGCGTCTACCCATTCCGCCACCCGGGCCAGGCTCTTTTAGATTGTAAGCCGAATCGGGCCGCTCCTTACAGGGAGGCAATCACTCCGTCCAGCAGATCCGACTCGGAGATAAGAACCTCCGGGCAGGCCAGACGGCGCAAGGCTTCGTGGGCGATTATGGCGCCGGCCAGGATCATCGGCGCCCGAGCGGGTTCCAGGGAAGGTATGGCTGCTGTCTCATCAACCGTCAGACCGGCCAGTTCCGACACCAGGATCGCCAGTTGCGCGGCCGGCATGGTGGCGTGATGCACCCGGTTCCGGTCATATCTATCCAACCGCAAGCCGATCGCCGCCAAACTGGTCCAAGTGCCCGCCACCCCCACCACCTTGGGCCGGAAGGGCAGGCTCGCGGCACTCAGAATGTCCACCGTTGCAGCAAAGGCCCTCTTCATCTGCTCAGGCAAGGGCGGTCGATCCGCCAGGACCGATTCGGTAAGGCGCACCGATCCGAGTGGAAGACTTACCCCGGCCACGATCCCTTCCCGATCCCTCCAAACGAACTCCGTCGAGCCGCCGCCGATGTCCACCACCATGTAACTTCCGTGGTCGGAAAGATCCGTGACAGCCCCGGCATAGGACAATTGGGCCTCCTCCTCGCCCGATATGGTCTCTGGCCTGACACCCAGGGCGCTTTCCGCCCGGTCCAAGAACTCCTGCCGGTTGAGCGCCTCTCTTACAGCCGAGGTGGCCACCGCCCGTTTCTCGGTGACCTGGTGTTCCAACATCAACTCCCCGTAATGACTCAGCGCCGCCAGGGTCCGAGCCATCGAATTATCGGTGAGCAGACCCTGCTCGCCCAGGCCTCTTCCCAGCCCGGTGACCGTCTGCCATCGTCCCACCTCCCCTTCGGATGAGACCACCAGCAGCCGCACCGAGTTGGTGCCGATGTCCACCGCCGCTCGCATCAGCCTGCCCGCCAATCGGGATTGGAAACCGGACCTTGGGGATCTGTCAACACGCAGGGCACATCGCAGTCCAAGGGTTCGACCCGGGGCGCGGTCCACTCGCCCACCGGATTGTCGTTCCCGGCCCGATGATCGGCGTAGTGGGCGTGGAGACACTTCACCCCTTTTCGGGAACCCGCCACCCCGCCCGACGGACCGTAGGGGACATCGGGTGGCAGATCGATGTCTCGCTGGGCCGCGTAGCGACGGTGGGCCGATTTCAGACGGCGGAAAAACCGCGGGTCGCTTTCTGAGCGGGCGTCCATTTTTTTGACTCCTCCGGCCGACTCGATCCGGGACACTCTTTTGACCGCCAGGGGACAGGTCAGCCAGTAGCGGGTGGGAAAGGGAGTGCCATCCTCGAGAATGGGCGGGGTCTGCACCGTGACCGGCAAACCCAAGTGGCAAACCGCCATGACTATCAGGTCCGACCGGGGGGGCCGGCCGATCTGCAGGGCCACAACCTGCCGAATCCCTTCCTTTTCTCCATCCGAGTCCATCAGGAGTCGGCGGCCAGATCACTCCCGCTGATGTAGCTCCACCACTCCTCGTACCAGGGGTCTTGTTCGATGGTCGGGGCCTCAAACCCCTCCTCGGGCGCCTCGGTGGGCGTGGGAGACGGTGGGACTTCGACCGGAGGGGCGGGCACCACCACAAAGGAGATCTCTCCCTCTCGGACGTACCCCAGCCGCTCCCGGGCCAGCCTTTCGATCTCGATGGGGGTGTTCAAAGAGTCCAACCGGTCCTGCAATTCGGCGTTTTCGGACACCAACTCATCCAATTCGGCAGTGGACTCGGCTATTTCGATGCGCTGTTCCTCCAGACGTTCCAGAACCGGCACCGTGTAAACGATGGCGCCAGCCACCAAAATCCCCACTCCGGCGACCCACAGCAGCCGGCCTCTCCACGGCTTCAGCCGTTGGGAAGTTTTTCCGGCGGCTTGGGAAGATCCCTTTTTTGGGCGGGATCGGTCCTTGCTCATCGTCCCAGCGCCTCCCACCCCCCGAACCTCGCCCCCTCCCCCAACTCCTCCTCGATGCGGAGCAACTCGTTGTACTTGGCAGTCCGCTCCGATCGGGCCGGAGCTCCGGTCTTGATCTGGCCGGCGCCCGTGCCCACCGCCAAATGGGCAATGAAGGCATCCTCCGTCTCACCGGAGCGGTGACTGACCACCCTGGTGTATCCGGATCGGACCGCTCTCTCCATGGTGCTCAGGGTTTCCGACAGGGTGCCGATCTGGTTCACCTTGATGAGGATGGAGTTGGCCACCCCTCTTTGGATGCCCTCGGCCAAGATCAGGTCGTTGGTGACAAACAGGTCATCTCCGATCAACTGGGTCTTGTCTCCCAATTCGGAGGTCAATATCTGCCACCCCTCCCAATCGTCCTCGGCCAAACCGTCCTCCACCGAGACCAACCCGTAGTCATCCACCAGTCCGGCCAGATATTCCACCATCTCGGGGCTACCGAGACGCCGCCCCTCAATCGTGTACCGGCCCCGGTGGTAGAACTCCGAAGCGGCCACATCCAGCGCCAGTCCCACCTCCCGTCCCATTCGAAAGCCCGCCTGGTCAACCGCCCTGCTCAGCGCCTCGAGAGCCGCCCGGTTTGATGGCAGGTTGGGAGCGAATCCACCTTCGTCACCCACATTGACCGACCTGCCCTCCCCCCGCAGAATCCCCTTCAGGGTGTGGTATATCTCCACTCCCGCCTCCAATGCCTCCCCGAATGTTGGAAACCCGGCCGGCACCACCATGAATTCCTGGATCTCGAAGCCGTTGGAGGCATGAGCGCCGCCATTGACCAGATTGAGAAGCGGAACGGGAAGAATTCGGGAGGTGGGTCCCCCCAGATAACGATAGAGAGGAAGGTCGACTTCCGCCGCCGCCGCCCGGGCCGTCGCCAGGGAAACCGCCAGAATGGCATTGGCGCCCAGCCGACTCTTGTTGGGGGTTCCATCCAGATCACACATGGCCTGGTCTACCCCGGCCTGATCGAGAGCATCGCGGCCCGCCACCTCCGGGCCGATCAGCCGCCGAACGTTATCCACCGCCCGTCGCACTCCCTTGCCGGAGAGAACCTCGCCTCCGTCCCGCAACTCCCAAGCTTCCCGCGAACCGGTGGAAGCGCCTGATGGAACCGCCGCCCGGCCCACCACGCCACTGGACAACACCACCTCGGCTTCCACCGTCGGGAATGCCCGTGAGTCGAAAATACGGCGGGCGCGCACTCCTGAGATGGTGGTGGAAACCATGCGGAGCAACGCTAACAGCCATCAGGATGATTCGCGAACTATCTGAGCAAAACCAACCGACCCGGACAACATGAAGGGAGGTGTTCCCGGGGCTTCCCGGCAGATGCCCTCCCCCGGCGAAAGCACCTCATCCCTCCGAAAGCTTGGCCTGTTCCCAGCGTTGCTCCAATTGGTCCGAGGTGAGACCCTCAAGGGGTCCCCGCTCTTCCATCATCTTGAATCGACCGCAGAATTTGGCGGTGGCCCGCCGAAGCGCCGTCTCGGGATCGGCTTCCAGATGCCGGGCCAGATTAACGCAGGCAAACAGCAGATCACCCAGTTCGGTTCGAGCCGCTTCCCGATCCGCCAAGGCCTCCCGCAACTCTTCCAACTCCTCCGCCACCTTCTCCATCACCGGCGGCGTTTCCGTCCAATCGAAACCCACTTGGGCGGCGCGACGCTGGATCTTGGCTGCCCGGGCCAGGGCGGGCATGGCAACCGGCACCCCGTCCAACAGGGACCCGCCTTCGGTGGCCGGTTTCTCCTCCCGCTTGATGCGCTCCCAGTTGACCTTCACCTGCTCGGCACTGTCCACCTTCACATCGGCAAACACATGGGGATGGCGGCGGACCAGTTTCCGGCGAAGACCCTCGGCCACGTCCTCTATGTCGAAGATCCCCACCTCCCGGGCCATCACGGCATGGAACAGAACCTGCAACAACACGTCCCCCAGTTCCTCGGAAACCTCGGCCCAAGCCGCCCAAAACTCGGGGTCATCGGAGTGGGGCGCCCCCTGAACACCGGCCTGCGGAGGAAGAGACCCGAGCGCCTCCACCAGTTCATAGGTCTCTTCCAACAGATTCTTGATCAGGCTGTGATGAGTCTGGCGGCGATCCCACGGGCATTCCGACCGCAACTGCTCCATGACCGTCACCGCCCCGGCCAGGCCCACCGCCGGAGCATCCAGGTATAGCGAGGTGCGCGGACCGGCCAGCCCCGGATCGACCTGGCCAGGTTCGGACCGCACCACCTGCCGGCTCGGACCGCCCAGGTCGACCAACACCGTCACCTCCGTTCCGTCGGGCAGAAGCCGGGACAGAATGCCGCAGAAGTCAGCCAGTCCCACCGGGGTGTCGAGCGCCGCCACCAGGGTGGGTCCTCGCAGCAGAAGCGGAGTTGGCAGCCGATGGGCGTTGAGCACCGTCAAGCCTCGATCGAGGGGATCCACCCCCAGTTCCGCCAGCGCCGCCTCCACGAATGACTCAGCGGAATGAACCACCACTCCCATTCCTTCCCCAAAAGCCTGGGAACGGATCATGCCCACGGCGCGTTCCCCCACCAGGGGACTTCCCGGGGTGGCATACACCACCGGCTCTGATCGCGCCGCTTCCACCACCCGGGCCACCAGGGCGCGATACACCGATTCGAAATCCTCGCCCCGGGCGTAGAGATCGTCACAGTCGGACACCGGGCGGCGGGCTGCCAACTCCCGGGCGGCGGGATGATCTTTGGTGCGGAGTATCACCCGACGCCGCGGATCGCAGAGCAACTCCAGAGTCGAGGGAGAAACCCGGTCGAGGCCTCCGGGCCCCAGTCCCACTATTTCCAGGTTCAGGAGGGAGGAAGAATCTGCGGGGTCGGCTCGGTGGTCCATGTCCCGTACTGCGGTTCGATCTGCACATCCGATTCGGATGCCACCGAGAGGAACCACTCCTCGATGGCCAAGGACCTACGGAGTTCGGCGTCCTCGGCGCGGATGCTCTCGGCGTGGTCGGCCAGCCGGAGTTCGGTCCGGTCGGTCACCACAATGACATGATGGCCGAATTGCGACTCCACCGGTCCGAACGGCGTCATCAATTCCGCCGTCACCACCGCCGTCCCGTACTCCTCCACAAACGCGTCGGCGGGAAGGCACCCCAGGTCCCCTCCGGTCTCCGAGGCGCTCGGCTCGATGGAGAACTGTCTGGCCAACTCGGTCATCGCCTCTCCGGCCAGGGCCCTCTCCAGAACGGCTTCGGCTTCTTCCCTGGTTTCCAGCAGGACATGGGTGGTGCAGACGCTTTCCGTGAGCCGCACCCGGTTGGCCTCGAAGATTTCCTCCACCTCCCCGGCGGTCATCTCCGGGACATCTTTCGCCAGTTCGTTACCCACCTGCGCGATCACTGCCCTCTGGGCGGCCACCAGCCTCACCCGCTGGTCGGTTATTCCCTGCTCCACCAGGAAAGCCTCATAGTCAGGGCTCTGGGCCGCCACCTGATCTCTCAGTTCCCGGTATTCCTCTTCGACTGCCGTCAGGTAGGGTTCCTGCTCGGTGTCTATCCCGAACTCCTCTTGGGCCTTGGTGAGTATCAGTTGGGTGATGACCACACTCAAGAGCCGTTCCTCAAAGGCCACCCGCTCCACCACCTGTCCCTCTTCGGGTGAAATCTCTTCGAGATCGGCCATGTAAACCTTCACCCCGTTGACATTTGCCACCAGATCTCCCTCGCTGGTGGCCATCGACTCTCCCTCACCGGAGCAACCCCCCAAGGTCAGCAATACCATCAGGCAGAGCCAGCGAAGCGGGCGCCGGTATCCCCCGGAGCGTGCGCGAATCATTTCCTCAAGGGTAGAGCGGCGGCCGAGCCCTTCGTCCGCATGGCGCCGTCGTCGGCCGGCCACATCCGACCGATGAAATCCAAGAGCCCGGCCAGGATGGGGCGAGGAGCGGGAATGAACAGCACACCGGCGCCGGACTGATAGAAGGATCCCGCCGCCAATCGCTCCGACCTCACTCGTTGGAACGCTTTCAATTGCACTCTGGAGAGCCGCACCTCCCCTCTTATAACGATCACCTCTTCGATTCCCACCCGCAGGCATTCCGCCCGCAGGGCGGCCACCTCGGCCAGGGTCTGCGCCTGGGCAGGCAACGGACCGTAGCGATCGATCCACCCCTCCGCCACCTCCTTCACCTCCTCATGGGTGAAGGCCGCCGCCAACCGACGGTATGCCTCCAGCCGCAGCTCGTGATCGGACACATAGCTCTCGGGGAGATGGGCGTCCACCGCCAAGTCGATCCTCACCGAAGGGACCTCCGATGCCGAGTCGGCGGACTGTCCCTCCAATTCGCCGACTGCCTCCGCCACCAGTTCGGTGTAAAGGTCCAACCCCACCGCCTGCAGATGACCGGATTGCACTTTGCTCAAAATCGACCCCGCTCCCCTGATCTCCAGATCCCGGAAGGCCACATCGAACCCGGCCCCGAAGTCGGTGGCGCGCCCGATGGCCTGCAATCGGCGGTGGGCCAATTCGGACAACACCTGGTTGGCCGGGTGAAACAGGTAGGCGTAGGCGCGGTGATGCGACCGCCCCACCCGACCGCGGAGCTGATAGAGCTGAGCGAGTCCGATCCGGTCCGCCCGCTCCACTATCAGAGTGTTGACCTGGGGCAGGTCGAGGCCGGATTCGATGATGGTGGTGGAGACCAGCACGTCATAGCGTTGGTTCCAGTAGTCGATCATCACCTGTTCCAACCGGGCTTCCGACATCTGACCGTGGGCGACCGCCAACCGGGCGCGGGGAACCAGTTCCGCCAGCCGGGCCACCGCATGGTCGATGGACAGCACCCGGTTGTGGACGTAGAACACCTGACCCTCGCGCAGCAGTTCCCGGCGGATGGCCATGGACACCGCCTGCTCGTCGTAGGGGCCCACATAGGTGAGGATGGGTCGGCGTCCCCGGGGCGGAGTCCGGATGTGGGAGACATCCCGGATGCCGGTGAGCGCCATCTCCAGGGTGCGAGGAATGGGAGTGGCGGTGAGGGTCAGCACATCCACCCCCACCTTCAGGCGCCGCAGCGCATCCTTGGCGGCCACTCCAAAACGCTGTTCCTCGTCCACCACCAGCAACCCCAGGTCACTGAACCGGACATCCTTCGACAGCAGCCGGTGGGTCCCCACCACCACATCCACCTCTCCCGAGCCCAACCGGGCCACCACCCGGCGAGCCTGACCGGGAGTGAGAAATCGAGACAGCACCGCCACCTCGACTCCGTGCGGGGACAGGCGCTCGGAGAAAGTCTGGTGATGTTGTTGGGCCAAGATGGTGGTGGGACACAAGACCGCCACCTGTTTTCGGTCCATCACTGCCTTGAATGCGGCTCGAACCGCCACCTCGGTCTTGCCAAACCCGACGTCACCGAAGATCAGGCGATCCATCGGCCGGCCCGACTCCATATCCGCCTTCACGTCTGCGATCGCCTCCCATTGGTCGGCGGTCTCCTCGAAGGGAAAGGCCGATTCCATCTCCTGTTGCCAGGGTGTGTCGGGAGAAAACCCGTATCCGGGAGCAGCCGAGCGAGCGCGGTGGAGATTCACCACCTCCTCAGCCACCACCGCCACCTCGTTTCGTACCCGCTGGCGGACGGCGGCCCAGTCCTTGCCTCCCATTCGGGAGAGGCGCGGCGCCTCTCCGCCGGTGTAGCGGGTGATCAGGGAAAGCTGATCGACCGGCACGTACAGGCGGTCATCTCCGGCATACGCCACCAGCAGATAGTCCCGCTCCACCCCGGCCATGGTTTCCGACACCAGACCCTCGAATCTGCCGATCCCGTGCTGATAGTGAACCACGTAATCTCCCGGCGCAAGATCCCGGACGCCCACTGCGCTCCTCCGCTTTCCGGACGCCGGACGGTGGGCTCGCATCCGACCCGCCAATTCTCTCTCTCCCACTACCGCCACCCCCTGCGACTTCAAGACAAAACCTCGACGAATTCCCCGGGAGATGATCACCGCCCCCTCATCGGTGAGGCACTCCCCACGAGGCAGTACCAAACCTTCCTCCGACAGCACCCTCGCCCACCGATCAGCCGACGCCGCACCCTCGATGGCCACCACCACCCTCACCTTTTCGGAGCGCAATCCGGAGAGCGCCGCGGCTATGGAGGGACCATTCCCGGGGATGGCGCCCAGACCCCTCACCGTCAGCACCTCGTCGGCGGGCCCCATGGGAACCGAGGGCATTTCCAGAATGGCGCGGTTGCCCAGGGCCTTTTCCAACGACTGGTACAGCCGGGGACTTTCTTCCCCGGGTCCCGCCATCTCAGACCAGGTGGCGGCCAGTTCGCCCGCCAGTTCCTCCTCTTCGGAAAGGAGATGGCGGGATCGTCCCACCGAACGCGGGGGGTCGGCCACCACCACCAGAGTCCCGGGACCCACCCGATCCAGCAGGCACTCGGGGGGCGCCAGCCAGGTCATCCACGATTCTGTGCCCTCGAATATCTCTCCCTGAGCCAGGCGCTCCCACTGCGGCGCCGCCCAAGGCTGAACTGATACCAATTCGGCGGCCCGGGCGGCGATCCGGCTGTCGGTGCGGAACTCCCGAGCCGGATAGAAGACCGCCCGCCGACCGACCCCTTCCGATCGTTGGCTGGAGGGCGAGAAGAACCTGATCTCATCGATCTCCTCACCCCAGAAATCAAGCCGCGTGGGAGGGCCGGCCGCCGCCGGGTAAACGTCCACGATTCCCCCTCGGACCGCCATCTCCCCCGGCGCCCCCACCCGGGCCACACGTTCGAACCCCAACCCGGCCAGAGTGGCGACCACCGTCCCCAGACCAATCGACTGACCCTGGGTCACCACCAGGGGAGAAGGATCAGAGGGACTTAGCCTTTGAGTGGCGGATCGCACCGAAGCCACCAATACCAGACCCGGTTTCGGGTCGGAAAGCGCGTGGAGCGCCCGGCAGCGCCGGGACATGGTGGAGAGGCTGGGAGAGAGGCGCTCGAAAGGAAGGGTCTCCCACGCCGGTATCGAGACGACCTCTTGGCAGAAAAGGGAGAGGTCCTCGGCCAGTTCCTCGGCCTCCCGATCTTCGGTGACAATCACCAACGTCGGCTCGGAGCGTCGGCGCGCCAACGCCGAGAGCGCCATGGCGCGTCCCTCCGGGGCCACCGCCCAGCGCCCCGGAGGTGACGGGAAGCGGGCCGGAAGCCATCTGTCTACCAGTGTGGAAAGTGGCGGTGAAACCAAGCCCAAGCAATAATAGAGGCTCAGCAAACACACCCGGTTACCGGCGAGTTCGCGAAACCGGCCACTAACCCGCGAAAATCGACCTCGCCCGGATTTCCGCCCGTTGGGCTCCCCTCCCCCGCCGCTCACCGCCAGGATCGGGACATGCTTCGCCGCGGTTGCATAGCGGGAAGCAGCGTCCCGAAAGTATTATGACCTCCGGTGCGATCCTCACGACGTCGGAGAGGACCGGGAGATGTTCGACCCCTTCAATATGTACCGGGGCATGAGACAATTCAACCCCCCGCCACCTGCTTTTTTCGCGAAGTCGCTACCCGAACACCTACCCCGCCTCACACTCTGAACACTCTGAACCCGTCAGGAAATGGTGAGCAAACCCGCTTCCCGGTACCAGGCCACCAGCCTGCTCAGAAACTCCTCAGGGCCGAGGTAGGACATCCCCAGTTCCCTCACCGCCCGGCCCCCGTCATAGCGGTGTCCATGGCTGATAGTGCGGACCATTTCCCGGCAG
The DNA here is from genome assembly GCA_963665765.1 of Acidimicrobiia bacterium. GTDB lineage: Bacteria > Actinomycetota > Acidimicrobiia > Spongiisociales > ZC4RG35 > Bin76. Next base: position 2,491,685 of record OY762464.1, on the reverse strand, counting down.
AACGGAGGTCGCCGCCAACGCATTCGCCATAATCCTTCGATGGTCGCTCCAGCTGCATAGGCCACCGGCCGTGGCAAGAAGCGCACCGCCAGCGCCCGGCCCAGTTGTTCTTCCAGGATCTGCACCGCCTGCCGGATGGGCAGACTGAAGGAGTTGAGCACATAACGTCGGCCCGGTTCTCCTCGGGAGGCGGCCAGGAGATGTCCCCGGGCGCAGTCGTCGATGTCCACGATGCTTACCCAGGTGTCAACCATCACCGGAAGGCGTCCGTTCACCAAATCCAAGATCAGTTTCCCCGTCCCGGTGCTTCGTCCCGGCCCCTGCACCGAGGAAGGATTGACCATCACCAATTCCATGTCTGCGGCCTCGGCTGCCACCGCCTGCTCGCCCTGATGCTTGGAGCGGTCGTAATGAGAGAGATAAACGCCGCGGTGAACGGAATCTTCGTTCCCGATCTCACCACGACCCTCCCCCAGCACCGCCGCCGAAGAGGTGAACACCAGTCGGCGCACCCCCGCCCGTCGGGCGGCCCGCACGACGTTCACCGCCCCATCCACATTGACCTGCACCAGCCGTTCGGGTCGACGGGGGCACATCAGGTTGAGCCCGGCCACGTGATACACAAGATCGACGCCGGCCATCGCGTCGGACAGAGTAGCGGGATCGGTGATGTCCCCCCGAATAGGCGCCGCCCCCCGGACAGCCACCGCGTCTGCCCCCTCATCAGATCGGACCAGGGCGCGCAGGTCCCCTCCCTGCTCGGAGAGATGGCGAAGCACCGCGGTGCCCACCACTCCGGTGGCGCCGGTTATGAGGGTCGTCACCAGCCCGGCCCGGCGTCTAGGCGCCCTTCCATCTCACGGTACTCCAGTAGGCGACCAGATAATTCCAGCCGGAGCCGATGGTGAGAATCACCGCCACCCACATCACCCACTGATCCAAATAGAAGAAGCCCCAAGTGTCAGGGAGGCGCATGATGGCCAGGGCTATGGCGGCAAACTGGGCCGTGGTCTTGATCTTTCCCCACATCGACGGTTTGATCAGACCACCGCTGACCGCCACCAGCCCCCGCAGCGCCATCACCACGAACTCCCGCATCATGATTGCCAAAGCCGCCCACACCGAAACCCGTGACACCGAAACCAGAGCCAGCAGGGTGGCGGTGACCAGCAGTTTGTCGGCGGTGGTGTCCAAAAAGCTGCCCAGCACCGATTCGCTTTTCATGCGGCGGGCCAGATATCCGTCCAGAAAGTCGGTGAACGCCGCCACCAAGAACAAGAGGAACGCCCACCCGAAGGCATGTTCCAGCCGGTCATGCGCCCTGATCAAAGCTATGATGGCCGGCGCCAGAAGGACCCGAGCCACTGCCATTGCATCAGGAATTGTGATGGGCGCCTCCGGGTTGCCTTCTCCGCCTCACTCTACCCGACGATGACGGTTTCGGGCCGGAATCAACCGGGTCAAGCTACGTCAGGCAGGCTCAGGGTTTCCACTCCCCCGCTGCTTGGCGGGCGGCCCGGGAATCTTTCGCCCAGAGTTCGGCCAGTTCGGCCGCTTTCTCGACGGCTCGGTCGACCGTGTCTCGTTCCGAGGCGCGGAACCGTTTCAGCACATAGTCGGCAGGATCGAGGCCGGAAGGAGGCCGCCCGACCCCTATTTTGAGTCGCCAGAAGTCCGGCGACCCCAGCGCCCGGGCCACCGATTTGACTCCGTTGTGACCACCTGCCCCTCCTCCCGAACGGATCCGAAGCCGTCCGAAAGGAAGATCGATGTCATCGTGGACCACCAACACCTCCTCCACCGGGGTTTGGTGATACTTCACCAGGTAACCAACCGAGGCGCCGGACAGGTTCATCATCCGAATGGGCAGACCGAGCATCACGTTCTGACGGCCCAACCGCACTCCCGCCGTCTCGCAACGGGCCCGCAAAGGCCGCCGCCGCCAGGACGCCTGGTGGGATTCGCCCAGGATGCAAACAACCTCGGCCCCCACATTGTGACGGGTTGCCCGATATGTTTCCCCGGGATTGCGAAGCCCGATAATTATCCGCACAAGTCTCTCAACAACGGGCCGGCCTGTGCTCTGTGCCGGCCGTCCGCCGGAGTTTCAAGCAGCGGTGTGCCGCAGGAAATCCACGTGACGAAAAAAGTCGCGATACGGGTGGCGATCCACTTGAACGGGTGTGGCCTTCACCCGGCTGCCATCATCGCATTGCAATGTGACGGTTCTTTCCCCAGATGGGGTAACGCGCCAGAATCGCTCGAACTCCCGAGAGTCGAGAGTCAAGAGCACCGGATCCTGACCACCGCCATAGACCACCGCCGGAATCCTTCCCGAGCGGATGAGACGACGGGATTCCCTGCTCCCGGTTGAGCGACCCACCGCGGCCGCCAGAGTACGTTGTTCCATGGGCTTCTCCATATTTTTCCTGCTCGCCGAATTATGCCGTGGCAGGCACGGGTTTGCCAAAGTGGTCATTCGGGAAGGCGCCCCAGCCACCGCACCGTCTGCTCAGCCACCATCCGATTCACCTCCCGGGCCGTTCGGCCTCTCCCCCGAAAAGAGTGATCGAGGCCCTCCAAGTCTACAACCGTGGCCAGCGGGAGGGATCTAACCTCTCGGTCGAACAACTCGGGAATGGAAAAGGAATCCCGGCTGCCCCGGAAGAACAGCATCGGCACTGCAATGCTCCCCAGATGTTCGGACCGCAACCGGTCGAGCCGACCGGGCGGGTGGAGGGGATAGGCGTACAGCACCAAAGCCCGCATCGGATACCCCTCCGCCCCCAGATAGGTGCTCATGCGACCCCCCATGGAACGTCCCGCCATCACCGGAATTCGACCAGTCGCTTCTCTCACCCACTCGGCGACCGCCCGATGGCAAGCCAGCAACCGTGCCTTGTGATCGGGCCACCGGCGACCCTCCTCCTTATATGGGTAGTTGAAAGTGACGCAAAAGGCCCCGGCGGCCACCAGCTGGTCGCGCAGACCCACCATGAGCGGGTGATCCGCCCCCGCTCCCGCTCCATGGGCCAGGATCGCCACCGGGTGGCTCTCGGGGTCGCCTGCCGTCCACACCCTGGTGCTTCTGCCGGGTGTCCATTCCAATCTGATAGCGGACGTCTCCATTGCCCACCACAGTACATGTCCGGCGCCGACCCGTGACTACCTGACACAAGAAGGCGTCTACGCTCGGACAGATGAGCAAAAACTGGGTGGCGACCTTGGCCTTGACCGTCATGGCACTGGGATCTTGTCAGTCCACCCCGCCTGAGGACCGACCTGGAGAAGCTGGTGCCGTCATTTCGCCTACTTCGACCACCACAGCAGCGACCACCACCACATCTTTGGCTGCTGAACCGGCCAGCGCCACCCCATCCACCGCTTCCCTCATCCCTTCCACCACCACGACGACCACCACTTTCCCACCTACCACGACGACCACTATCACTGTGCCCACCGCCACTACGACTCTGCCTTCCTCCACTACCACCACCGGATCCACCAGTACCACCTCCACAACGGCTTCGGAGCCCACCGAAGACCAAGCCGACAGTGAAATCGGCGCCCAAACACACCAAATCTCGGTGGCCACCGTGGAATTCATGCCGGGCCTCTGGGCTGATGTCCATGCACCGGTGCGTCCGGGGAACTATCCGGTGATCGCCCTGGTCTTCGGTGGTGGGTGGGCGGTGGGAGATCGCACTCAATTGTCCGCCCTTGCCCACCGTCTGGCTTCCGCCGGGATGGTGGTGATCAATGGCGAACACCGAACACTGCTCAGTGGACAACAGCTATCCGGCATGTTGGAAGAGGTGGGCTGCCTGGCCGCCGCCGCACCCCATCTGGCCGCATCGCATCTAACCGGGCCCGCCCACCCAGTGTGGCTGCTGGGGTTCTCCTCCGGCGCCCATTTGGCCGCGGTTACCACCCTCACCGACCCTCCCCCGTCCAGCCTTTGCCCCTATGACTCCCCGGAGATCGGGGGAATGATCGGGCTGGCCGGACCCTACGACCCCGACGAGCTCTGGAACGAAGACATCCTCACCAACCTGTTGGCTTCAGAAGTCCTCCGGGAGAATTTTCCGGAACTCGCCGTATTCCTACAGGCACAAAACCGGGCCGCCATGCAGCTCTTTCTTCACCTTCTCACCGGCACAACACCCGACACCTCGGAAGTCTGGAACTCATTCAACCCCATCCACCACGCCCACAATCACCCCGAACGCAGCTTCCTTTTGATCACCGGAGGCCGAGACCAGGTGATACCCGCATCCCATTCCACCCGCTTCGCCCAAGCCCTCACCGCCGGGGACCACCGAGTACTCACCCACACCATCCCCGAAGCCGACCACTTCGCATTGACCGGTCCGCAAACGGTGGCGGATGTCATCATCACCTTCCTCACCAAATAACTGAACCTCCCAAGACAGTAGATGGGTAGCCCGCTAACCTTCCGGGTCTAATGACACACCCATCAGGTTTCGCCAGCGGCCCCGGGATTGACGCGCACACGGGAGAGGTTGTGTTCACCGAACACGAGATGGAAAAAATGTTGAGGCTCGCTCATGACCTGCCCGATCCGGATGACCAACCTGGTTATTCCCCTGACCGGGAGGAGGAAACGTTGGATCGCTTGGCAAAAGCGGCGTTTCTTGGCCTGACCGAAGCTGACAAAATTGTGTTTCTCAACAGCGTTACCATGGAAGAAGCCGCCGTCGCCCTCACATGGGTGGACGGCTCCGAGCGTGGGCGGTTGCTCGGTTCGATTCCTGCTGAACGCCAACAAGTCGTGTTATCGATTTGGTCCAGCAACAGTCCGGTGTTCCTATCGGCCTGATCGGAGACCCCACCGACAATCTAATCTACCTGGAATCCGCTCTGAAACGGGGATATGACGATCTTGACGTTTCTCGCGTATTCACGACGCGCATAGGTCACCGATTTGGCTACCCAAATGACGACTCCCTCACCATAATCGGATTCGGTTTAGACGGAACCGCCTTGGATGTGATGATCAACCTTGAGAGAATGGCCGTGTTCCACATCGCCCCACACCAACGGAATCTTGACATACTCCTTTACGATCATGACAGCAGGCGATAATCGCCGGGGATTGCGAGGCCCAAAGTGTTAGCGGTTAGTTGACCCAAGCCGAGGCACCTATCATCATCGGATTACCCCCCCCCCCCCCGTGATACCGAATGCGAACCGTCTTTGAAGCTGCCCAGCCCCGAGCCGATGTGCTTTCGGGTGAGCTTCGGGATGAAATGTTCGCCGCTTCGTTGGAGGAGGTGATCTCCGGGCGAGGTGAACTGGTGTATCGGGATCCCACTACTTTTTTCGCCAATACCTTCCCCGCTGCCGGACTGCAAGCCCTCCTCACCCAGGCTTTGGGCAGGATCGCCGGACGGTTGGCCGACCCCATCATCCGGTTGGAGACTGCCTTCGGCGGAGGCAAGACCCACTCTCTGATCGCCCTCTACCACCTTGCTCAAGGTCACCGGCCGATCGGAGTCGAACGCTACGTCGATCCAGCTCTCCTCCCCCACCGTCCCGTCCGGGTGGCGGCGGTGGTGGGCAATGCGCTGGAACCATCCCATGGAGTCCGCCATCCCGACGCCACCGCCTTCACCCTGTGGGGAGAGTTGGCCCATCGACTGGGCGCCTTTGATCAGGTTGCCCGATCAGACCGGCAGAAGATCGCTCCTGGAGTCAGGACTCTGGCCAAGGTGTTCGAAGGCGCCCCGGTGATCGTGATGCTGGACGAGATGGCCCGCTATCTGGAAGTGGCCTCGGGCGTGAAAGTGGGAGAAAGCACTCTCGCCGATCAGACGGTGGCCTTCCTGATGGCGCTCTTGGAATATGCCGCGTCGGTGAATCACGTGGTAGTGGTCTACACTCTGGCCGGCTCCGCCGACGCTTTCGCCGCTCAGACCGAGAAACTGCTGGAAAAGATCGGAGCCCTCAAGGACGCCGAGGCTGTCTCCTCTCGACATGAGCATGTCATCTCCCCCACCGGTGAAAACGAGATATCGGCGATTGTCCGCCATCGCCTGTTCGAGAGGGTCGATGGCGAAGCCGCATCGCAGACTGCCCGCTCCTACCATCGGGCCATCCTGGACCAGCTCGACCGGGAGGCCGACATACCCCCTCATAGCGGACAGGCCGGCTACGCCCAAGATATCGAACAGAGCTACCCATTCCACCCCGAACTCCTCACCGGTCTCAACGAGAAGGTCTCCACCATTCCCAATTTTCAAAAGACCCGGGGTGCGCTTCGGCTCCTGTCCCGGGTGGTGCGCAAGTTGTGGAGAGAGCGCCCGGCCGACACTTTTCTTATCCATCCCCATCATGTGGATCTGTCTTCGGAGAAAATCGCCAACGACCTCACCAGCCGCCTGGGCCGGGCCGTGTTCAAGCAGGTGATCGAAGCGGACATCGTCAATCCGATGGCGGGCGCCAAAGCGCACGCCGCCCTGGTGGACGAGGACCTGGTTCACACCGGCAAGCCCGCCTACGCCACCCGGATCGCCACCACCGTCTTCCTGCATTCCCTGACCCAGGGGGTGGCTTCGGGGGTGAGCCCCGCCAAAGCCAAACTGGCCGCCTTCACCCCCGGTGACGATCTGGGCCTGATCGAACGACAGACCGACAAGCTCTTGGACCGCGCATTCTACTTTCATGCCGACGCCACCCGCCATCGTTTCTCCACCGAGCCATCACTGGCGGCGGTAATCACCCAGGAAAAACAGCTGGTGGGAAGAGCCTCCGCCAAGGCCGAGCTCGACCGCCGCATCCGCACCATCTGGAAAAAGGGTGCTTTCAGCCCGGTGTTCTTCCCGGCCGAGCCGTCTGATATCGACGACCGGTTCGACACTCCCCGGCTGGTCGTGCTCCACTACGACGCGGCGGCGGTTAAATCGGCTAACACCGAGCAGCACCCCCCCCCCCCATCGAACATTTGTTCGACCGAGCCGGGACCGTCGGAGGGTTCCGAAATTTCCGCAACCACCTGGTCTTCTTATGTGCCGACCATGGCCAAATCCACCATGCGGTCGAGGAGGCTCGTCGCTATCTAGCCATCAGCCAGATCACCGCCGATCCGCAACGTCTTTCTCAATACACCCCCGATAACCGCAAGAAACTCAAAGGGCTGGGGGATGAGGCCGAACTGACCCTGCGGGTGGCGATCACCCGGCTCTACAGGCACCTCTTCTATCCCGACGCCGGGGCTCCCAAGAAACACGGGCAGCTGACCTCGGTGGTCCTTCCCCCCCAACAGCAGGGAAATATCCAACGAGACCAGACTCAGGTGGTGGTCCATTACCTGCGGGAACTGGGCAAGGTGCGCACCGCCGACGATCTCGGGATCGCTCCGGCCTATCTCCGACAGAAGGCCTGGCCTTCCAACGCCACCCGAGCCACTCCCCGCCAGCTTCAGAAAGAATGCGCCTCCCGGATCGGCCTGCCGATCCTGCTCGACATCAATACCCTGAAAGACGCCATCCGGGATGGAATCCGAGCGGGAACCTGGCTCTACTACGACCCTCGCCAAGGGTGCGCCTACCGCGCTGATTCTCCCACGTCCCCGCTGATCGAGATCACCGACGAGGTGGAACTGATCCTTCCCGAGGCGGCGGAGGGTATTCCCATCTGCGGTCGAGAGAAACCGCCGCCCCCCATCGGAAAATGTCCGGTGTGCCGGAAGCCCCAGGATCAATGCAGTTGCGGTGAAGATCGCCCTGCACCTTCTGTCATCAAGAGCGACGGAACCGCCGCCCAGGTATTCCAGCGGGTAGCGGACCTCGCCACCGATCAGGGCGTGAAGGGCTTTTCGGACCTTCATCTCACCATTGCCGGAAGTGGTCCGGATTTTCTCCGAGACCTCAGCGCCATCTCCCTGGCGGTCCCCCAGTTTCCCAAGTCCGCAATCGAGATAGAAGTGGAAGCGTCATTCGACCTGCCTGATGCCCGGCTGCGGGTGGAATATCAGGGTCCGTGGGTCGGCTGGCGGGAAATCGGCAACACCACCAACCGGACGACAAAAGACGCCCGACAGAGCTCGGGGCGATTGGGCCTTCGGCTCCTATTTCCCAAGCCAGTGGCGCCCGATGGCCCGGAAATGAGTGCCATTAGAGATGTATTGGTGCGGCTCAACACCGGACGGGTGACCGTGGTCGCCTCCCCGGACGACAACAGCTCATGAAACGAGCCAACGGTCGGTCCTTCGAGCTACAGGTGTTTCCCCACAGCGATGAAGAGTTTGGAGTGGAGCTTCGGGAAGAGGCCAACGGCGCCGGGGTCCACCGGGTGGTGCGTTCTTGGGGTCCCGCCCTGCATTTGGTGGGCAATCACCTGCTGGAAGCCCTGCGGGCCTCCGGCTATCGGACTTCCGACCTGAAGCGAACGCGGCGCAAGCCGTTCGCCCTGGCCGACTCGGCCGGCGTTCGGCTGGGTCTGGCCCTGCTGACCACCAAGCCGCTTCGCAAGGTCCGGCGACTGGAGGAAGTGGCTTGGGCAGTGCGAGAACTGAGCGACGACGAAGCGTACTACTGGTATGCCAAGTGCACCGACGCCCAAACAGGTCGGAGGGCGCAGCGGGCGTTTCGTGACTTGGTGAGCGACCGATGACCGATCACCGGTCGCTGATCTGGGACTGGCTGCCGATCGCCGAACTGAGCGTGGAGAGCCAAAGAGAGCGAGGGGCGTCATCTGCTTTACCACCGCTGTATTTCCTCCACGTCTGGTGGGCGCGGCGGCCGCTCACCGCCTCCCGGGCGGCGGTCCTGGGGTCACTCCTGCCTGCCTGGTCGGAGGACTGGCCCCGCCATCTGCTGGATCGGTTCCCTTTAGAGAAGGAATACCGGGAGTGGTTCAAAGAACTCTTGGGCATCCGCGGCGACCCGGTGGCCGACCGAAAAAGAATCCTGGAGGCCAAGGAGAAGGGAATCAGGCTGAAACGCGCCTACGAAGGCCCCCGCGCGTTCACCCTGGCACCCGATGGCGAGCAACTCGATACCTTCAAACAGCTGCTTCGCCATCGCTGGGGAACCGACTCTCCCACAGTGCTTGACCCCACCGCCGGAGGCGGCTCCATTCCCTTCGAGTCCATCCGCTTCGGGCTTCCCACCTTGGCCAACGAACTCAACCCGGTGGCTTCCTTCGTGCTGGAGGGAACCCTAAACCTCCCCGCTCGGTTCGGGCCGGACTTGGCCGAAGATGTTGCAAAATGGGGTGAAATATGGGCAAACCGGGTGAAGGGGAGATTGGAAAAGCACTTCCCCCGCCACCAGGGAGAATCGATCCACGCTTATTTGTTCGCCCGCACCGTGGCGTGCCCCGAGACCGGCAAGCCCGTTCCCCTCAGCCCCAATTGGTGGCTTCGCAAAGGTCGTAATCAGGCGGCGGTCCGGCTAGTCGCCCAATCCAACATGTCCGAGTGCCGGTTCAAGATCGCTGAGGGAAACCACATTGATTTCGATCCCAATCTGGGCACCGTCAAGCGGGGTGTGGGACGTTCTCCCTGGACCGGCGCCACCATTCCGGGCGACTACATCAAAGCCGAGGCGCAGGCCGGGAGGATGGGATCCCAGATCTATGCCATCGCTGCCAAGAAGGGCCGCAAGTTGACCTTCCGACTTCCCCAACAGACCGATCTAAAAGCGTTGACCGCTGCCGGAAAAGAACTCGACCGAGTGATCAACCGATGGCTATTGGATGGCGTAGTTCCCAACGAAGGGTTCCCAGAAGTAGCCAGTGATATGCGCCCCCACTACTACGGAATGTCAGAGTGGAAAGGGTTTTTCTCTCCCCGTCAACTCTTGACGATGGGCGTGGCGGTGGAAGAGTTACGCCGACTCCAAGGGGAGATGGAAAAGCAACTCGAATGCCACCACGCCGAGGCGGTGGGTGCTTATCTTGCCACCGCGGTCGACAAAATGGCTGACTATTGCTCGCTGCTCTGCCCATGGGACCCCACCTATCGCAAGGTGGCCCATGTGTTCAGCCAACACAACTACGCGTTTGTCTGGTCTTACGGGGAATTTGACGGTGCCCACAATCTCCTGCCGTGGGCGGTAAACCAAATCGTCAACGCTTACCGAGGAATCGCCAAGCTGCTCGAACCTTCTCGGCAGGTGCTGTTCGCCGACCGTCCCGAGCGAGCCGCCGATCTGGTGGAGGTCCACAACCGCGATGCCGCCGACCTCCCCCTTGCGGACCGAAGCATGCAAGCGGTGGTGATGGATCCCCCCTACTACGACAACGTGCAATATGCCGAATTGTCCGATTTCTTCTATGTCTGGCTGAAGCGCACCGCCGGACACCTCTATCCAGACCTTTTCGCCACCGAGCTCACCGAGAAAGCCACCGAGGCGGTGGCCAACCCGGCCCGTTTCACTGCCCTCAACAAAAAGAACGCCCGCCGCCTGGCACAGGCCGACTACCAGGCCAAGATGACTCGGATCTTCGCCGAGGCCCACCGGGTGCTGTCCGACGACGGGGTGTTGACCGTGATGTTCAATCACAAGAAGACCGAAGCCTGGGACACCTTGGGTCGGTCGCTGATCGAAAGTGGTTTTCGGATCGAATCGTCCTGGCCGGTCCACACCGAATCCGAACATTCCCTCCACCAGGCCAAAAAAGCCGCTTCGGCCTCCACCATTCTCCTGGCCTGCCGCAAGCGAACCGGTCAGGGCGAACCGGCCTGGTGGGACGATCTGGCGCCCCAAGTGCGCCGGGCGGCACGAGAAAGCGCCGAGCAGTTCCGCGCCGAGGGGGTGGAGGGCGTTGACCTCTATATTGCCTCCTTCGGCCCTGCCCTGTCGGTGATCTCCCAGCAGTGGCCGGTTTTGACTTCCGACGTCGATCCTGACACCGGCCGGCCACGGCCGCTCCGCCCCGAGGAGGCCCTGGAACTCGCCCGCCAGGAAGTTGCCAACCTTCGCCGAGAAAGCCTGTCCACCCATGGGGCGCAATTCGACCCGATCACCGACTGGTATCTGTTGGCCTGGGATTCCTTCCGAGCGGTGGAGTTCCCCTACGACGAAGCCCGCAAGCTGGCCCTGGCCCTGGGAACCGACCTCGATCGCGAACTTCGGCGCCTCCAGCTCGTAACCAAAAAGTCCTCCACTGTAGTGCTTCAAGAGCCCATCCACCGCCGCCGCAAAGGACTGGCCGACCCGGAAAACACATCTTTCGAGCGGCTGATCGACGCCGCCCATGCCCTGATGGTGGCCCATCGGGAAGACGGGATCCGGGGCGCCGAAACTTTCTTGCGCCGCACCCGCCTTGGCGAGGACAGCCGATTCCGAGCCCTCCTACAAGCGCTGGTGAACGCCATCCCCCGCACCAAGATCAAAGGCGTCTTCGCTCGTCCCGAGGCCGAGGACCTCGACAGTCTGGCCGTATTGTTTCCCGACCTGCGCATTCCCCAAGACCCTCCCTCGGCCCTGGACCCCACTCAGGGCGAGTTTGGTTTCGACCGGTAGGGATCCAAGCGAGTGAGAACCGGACAGGGCACTCCTTCCCCCGGTCGGGAAAGGGACGGACTCCGAGACTTGGACCTGAAGGTTGGCTACACCACCGCCGACCGACCTGTCGAGAGCTTCTACATCCCGGTGCTGTCCCACTCGGTCGCCCTGGACCGGATGGCCGGCTACTTTACTTCCGGCAGCCTGGCTTTGGCCGCTCGGGGATTGGCCGCGCTGATCCGTAACAGTGGCCGGATGCGGCTTCTGGTGGGAACCGACCTGAACCCCGAAGACATCAAGGCGATCGAGCGGGGCGAGAACCAGGAGTCGGTGGTCACCGAGCATCTTCTGGATCTGTTACGAGGCCACCCAAATGAAGTAGAGAAAGAACGTTTAAAAGCCCTCTCCTGGATGGTCGCCGACGGAACACTGCGGATCAGAGTCGTGGTTCCCCGGCCAGGCGTTGGGTACTTTCACTCCAAGAACGGCATCGCCACCGACCAACGGGGCGACCGGATCGCATGGCAGGGAAGCAACAACGAGACCACCCACGGGTGGACAGGGAACTACGAGCAGTTCTCGGTGTTCAAGAGTTGGAACATGGGAGAACACGTCGAGTTCGTGGAAAAAGAGTTCCAGCAAGCCTGGAGTGGCAGCCTGGCCGGATACATCACCCTTCCCGTTCCCGAAGCCGTCCGCCGCAAACTTCTGGAATACACCCCCGACGATCCACCAACCCACGACCCGGCGGAAGACTCCACCCAAACCACTCCTTCCGAGGCCGTCCTGGCCGCCTGGCTGCGGGATGTTCCTCATCTCGTGGGAATGGAGGGCCGACTTGGGTCAACCTCGGTCATCGAGCCATGGCCTCACCAATCCCGGGTGGCCCGGCAGGTGGTGTCCGCTTTTCCACAGCGTTTCCTGCTGGCCGACGAGGTGGGCCTGGGCAAAACCATCGAGGTGGGGATGATCCTTCGCGACCTCACCCTCTCCCAGCAGGTGCGCCGATGCCTGATTCTCACTCCGGCTTCGGTGCGGTGGCAGTGGCAGGGAGAACTCCGAGAGAAATTCGGGATGACGGTTCCCGTCTACGACGGCCACGATCTGGTTATCGGCGTGGGGCCGGAACAAACAATCGAGCCACTCGGTGGCGGCCATCCTTGGGATAGGGCGCCCATCATGATTATGTCGAGCCAACTCGCCCGTCGAACGGAGCGCCGTGAAGCGCTATGGCAGGGGCCGCATTGGGACTTGGTGGTGATCGACGAAGCCCACCATGCCCGCCGCAAGGACTTTCTGAACCGAAACCTGAGACGGCCTAACCGACTGCTGGAAATGCTGGAAGGCACCAAAGAGTCCCCTGGGGGTCTGAGCGCCAAGACCGATGGACTGCTGCTACTGACCGCCACCCCCATGCAGGTGCATCCGGTGGAGGTGTGGGATCTGCTGATCCAGCTGGGACTTCCCGGACGCTGGGGCGCCACCGACCAGAACTTTCTCGACTACTTCGAACAGTTGCGCACCGCCCGATCGGAATGGAAGGAAGCGAACTGGCGCCTCGTGGCAGAAATGGCCCGTGATGAACTGCGCCATGGAGGAAGAATCGAGCCCCAAATAGGGAAATCGGTGGAGGACACACTGGGATGGGCCGGATGGGATCGGCTGAAAGGGTTATTGAAAAGGCCAGTCCGCATCGCATCCCTCCGCCGGCCTGATGAACGGGCGGCGATGCTGAAAATCCTGGGACACCTGACGCCTCTCCGCCGACGCATGCATCGGCACAGCCGCCAACTGCTCAAGTCCTACCGAGATCAGGGCCTGTTGCCCGCCAATCTGGCCGGACGCCGACCCGAGCCACGTTGGGTGACGATGACACCGCAAGAACGAGCCCTCTACGACCGGGTGGAGGAGTACATCTCCGATTTCTACCGGAAATATGAAGAGAAGAGAAAGGGTCTTGGATTTGTGATGACCGTGTACCGGCGTCGTCTAACCAGCTCTTTCCATGCCTTGGAAAAGAGTCTGACCCGCCGTCTGGCATTCCTGCAGGCAGAAGTAAACGATTTGAGCCTCGCCGAGGAAGATGGGGAGGACGAAGATCTGGCCTCCGATGCCCTCGAAGAGCTCGGGGACCGCAGTGACCTGGGATCGATCGCCGCCCAGGAAATCGGATATGTGCAGGACTTCCTCGCCGAACTGGGGCGGCTGGGAACCGACACCAAATACACCCGATTGGAAGAGGACCTGCTGGCGGCCCTTTCCACCCGGCCCAATGTGGTGATCTTCACCCAATACACCGACACCATGGATCATCTACGGAGAAAGCTCTCCGCTATTTACGGAAAGCGAATAGCCTGCTACTCGGGCAGAGGCGGCGAACGGTGGAATCCCAACGCCATGGATTGGGAGCGGGTGGGCAAAGAAGAAATCAAGCAGGCCTTTCGGGATGGGAAAATCCAGATTCTTCTGGGTACCGACGCCATGGCCGAAGGACTCAATCTGCAAACCTGCGGCGTGGAGATCAACTACGACGTTCCCTGGAACCCCATGCGGCTGGAGCAGCGGATTGGACGGGTGGACCGGATCGGCCAAAAGTTCAACACTGTGAAAATCTGGAGCTACTTTCTGGAAGGCACCATCGAAGGAGAGGTGTACCGGCGGCTTCGGGACCGGATCGACTGGTTCGAGGGAGTGGTGGGGCCTCTCCAGCCCATTCTCCAACGCGTGGAGCAGACCATCCGCGATCTGGCCCTGCAATCACCTGGGATCCGCAGTGTCAATCTGGAAAAGGCCCTGGCGAAGATCAACGCCGAAATCGAGCAGGCAGAACGAGAAGGTCTCGATCTGGAGGAATATCAATCCCGATCGACCGAACCGGCCGAGTCAACCCCACCGGCCACCCCCACCGAACTGGAAAAGTTTTTCACCAAATCACAAACCTTCGGTCAGCGGTTCCGACCCCATCCTGATCTGCCGGGGGCCTACCGCGTGGAAATGCAGCAGTCCGAGCAAACGGTTACCTTCCGTCCCAAGCTGGCCGATCAGCATCCGGACACCCTCCGGTTCCTCACCTTTGGAGACCCTGTATTCAAGCATCTGCTCAGTGAATCCGACTCCCCCGACCTGTCGGCCCTGGGTCTTCGACGTCTGGAGCACACCCCCCAAGGGCGCCCCCGAGTGGGGTGGTATCGCAATACGCCCACCGGACTCTCCCTGGTGGAGTCACTCGCCGAAATGCAGGAGCATCTGGCTGCCGCCGTTTTCGACCCCATCCCCAAGGATCAGGCGGAAACGCTGTTCCGTCGTCACATCGAACGTCAGGCCGAACGGGCCAACCTCCGGCTACAGCAGATCAAGGATGAAAAGCGGTCTGCCCTTCTGAAACGGGGGCGCCACCTGTTGGAAACAGCCTCTTACTTGTGGTCGGCTCGAAATGGCTCTCTATTTGGGGATAACCCGCCTGCGGTGGGGAAAGCAACTCTCGGAGCGATGATCCGCTCGGAAGGCTATCCCTTTGCCGGGCTGTACAAGCTGGCGGGAGGTGAGACACGCCTGCATCCCGACGGCCCCCAATGGGAGAAGATCACTTCCCTGAGCAACCGCCAACAGCAAGCTCGGTGGCGAACTGTCAGAACTCAGGCAGAAGAGCTTCTACAGATCCTCGCCTCACGCAAACCCTCGAAGCAATCGTCCAGCTGAGGTTACGTGATGATCGCAGTCGTTAGAAGAAGTGGGAACCCTCTGGGGTCAACCAACCCTCCCACCTGCAGGCCGAGAGCGGGTTCGCTCCACTTTCGCACCAGGGCGCGGAGACTGCGGACCACCTCCCCACCGGTGACCTTCTGGCCGAATATCGCCGGCCACAGCGCCTCGCTCACCAGCCCGGTGGCACGAGATTAAGGCCGGTCTGCGCCTCTTGATCTTACGCCGTGACCTGCAAGGGTCTCGCAAACGGATAGGGCTTCCGTGGGTTTTGGCCCCACAGATCATCAAGGACAGCCCTTTCGTCTTGGCCCAGCTCGAATCGCGATTTGATGTCATCTAACGGCCACTCACGAGCCGGTTGTAGCACTTCGATCCCAACCACCCTTCCGACGATGTCAACATCGACCATTGTTCCGGCATCTAGTTGATGCGTCTCGTCCACCAAGGAATCCGACATCTCTATGTACAAAGCGTCGGCGGTGTAATCATAGGAGAACTTCACCTTGCAAGACCTCCTCTATTGCTCGGCCATGCTGCGGTGATCACATGATATCGCTCTTCGACAGATACACACACTCGAAGCAATCGCCCACCGGCTGCAACACCTCTTATCCAAATCGTACCCGGCAATCCAGGCTCTGGATCACCCGTTGTGCGGCGCAAGGCTGAATTAACGTCGTCCAGGGTTATATGGCGACGTTTCATCTGAACTCGGGCGTGACGCGTATAGGAAACGTCCACCATGCTCCTTCCATATCATTCGGCGTCTTCGGATTGATGAGAGGAATGACCGCGCGCCACTTCAAATGGGAGAGTCTTGGCCTGGCTGTCATTGATCAAGACTACAAATTCATGTATGCCATATCGAGCAACCGGGAGACCGAAATTGAATCCAAACATCTGTTTCGACTCCCAGGTGATGGGCCACTCTTCCTTCCATGCTGGTGTCCCGGTAGCAGTGAGATGGATGAGGCGTTCCCCATCTTCATCCTGCACCAATACCTCAACCCTGTGAAGCCGACCACACTCTGCCCTCTTCGAACTGATCCTCAACAACAGACCAAGGTTGATACCTATAGGAAGCTGGGAAACTGTGATTACGTCCGTCCCACCAGCAATGACATAGGCCAGGTTCTTTTCCACCCGTACATGTTCTGCGATAAGAGCAAAGTCAAGCGATGGCATGCTGATAGCCAGAGTAATCGTTCATCAGCACTGTCGACCTGGGGTTACGTAATAGCCCCGGTGCGTTCACTGATACCGGAAGTCCCTGATCGGCATGCGCGGGCCGAATTTTGGGGCGTGGCCGGCTTTTTCCAGGAGTCGCAGCACTCTCCCTCGGTGCGGGCGGAAGGGCTCCAGCAGTTCCAGCATTTCTTCGTCGGTTCCTCGGGGGCGACCGGCCAGGTGCCAGGCAGCCACGTTCTTGAGGTGAAAGTCTCCCACCGCCACCGCGTCGGCGTCCCCGTGGCTGACTGCCACCGTCTTGGCCGAGGTCCATTCTCCGATTCCCGGTAGGTGTTCCAGAAATGCCCGGGCCTGCTGAGAGGGGAGGTCGGCGGTTGCTTGAATGCGGCGATGCCAACGGGCCGCTCTCAACAGGGTTTCCGCCCGCTTTTGTTCGAGCCCCAGAGAGTGAAGGTCGTAGTAGGCCAGAGAGGCCAACCGGTCGGGATCGGGGAACAAGGTGACTCCCACCTGTGGCCCGGGGGCGGGATCGCCCCACTTTCTGATCAGAGCGCGGAGGCTGCGGGCGGCCTCTCGCCCGGTGACCTTCTGGCCGAAGATCGCTCCCCACAGAGCTTCGCTCACCAACCCGGTGTCGCCGAACCGGGCACCGGGGTTCAGGTGGTGGAGCCTCTTCACCAACCGATGATCGGTCACGAAACTCTCCGGCTGGTCGTCCAGTCCCGCCCACTGTTCCGCCCGCTCGCACACCCAGTCGCTTCCCTTGCCCCAGGTGCGCACCAATACCCGGTCCCCGGAGGGTTGGCTGATCTGCACGGTTGCCGACCCGTCGGGGGTCCGGGCCGCCCGCCACCATCCACTCCGGGTGAAACGGCCCACCATCTTGCCCAGCGGCGCCAAAGTGGCTCTCAGGTCGAGTGGCCGACCATCCAGTTCGATCAATCTCTCCCGATCAGGAGCGGGGTCCACAGATTCCGACAAACCCGCCCCTCCTTGAATCGAACACCATCACCACCATTATGTGGAACGGGAAATCTCTAGCGGCCCTTGGGGTGCCAGACCGTCTTGATCTCAGTGAAAGCGGCCATTCGGTACAGGTTTCGCTCCGGTCCCGCCCACCGGCCGGTTCGCTTGAGGTTGTGAGCGGACGCCTCCTCCAGGGAACCGGTCATGTCCAAAGATGCCCCCGACAGGTCAAGGGCATTCACATCCATATGTCCGGCCAGCCAGGGCGCCAGTTCGGCGGGGTAGCCGGTGAGAATGTTGATCACTCCCCCCGGGACATCGGCGGTGGCCAGACATTCGGCGAAGGCGACGGCCGCCATGGGCTGGTCGGGGGACGCCACCGCCACTGCGGTGTTCCCGCTTGCCATTACCGGCCCGAGCCCTCCCACCAGTCCGAGCAAAGCCGGTTCGAAAGGAGCGATCACTCCCACCACTCCCACCGGCTCGGGGGTGGAGATATTGAAATAGGGTCCCGCCACGGGGTTCATGTTTCCGATCACCTGCACGTACTTGTCGCACCAGCCTGCATACCAGATCAGAAGGTCGATGGTGTCGGCCACCTCCCTGCGGGCGGTCGATTCCGACCCTGCCAGGGCCAGTTGGGCGACGAAAGTCTCGGCCCGGTCCTCGATCATCTCGGCGATCCGATAGAGAATCTGGCCCCGGTTGTAACCGGAGCGCTCCTTCCATCCGGGCAGAGCCCGGCGGGCGGCTCGCACTGCCATCCGCAGGTCCTTCCGAGAAGCCTGCGCCGCCTGCACCACCACCGCGCCGTCCCGGGACACAAACGGGAAGGTGCGTCCCGACTCCGACCGGGGGAAATTCCCCCCGATGAACAGCTTGTGGGTCTTTTGGACCCCGATCCGTCCGCCCATCAGCCGACCCCCTTCAAATAGGCGGCCAGACCGTGGCGACCCCCCTCTCTTCCGAACCCGGACTCCTTCATTCCCCCGAAGGGCGAGGCCGGATCGAACTTGTTGTAGGTGTTGGCCCACACCACTCCCGACGACAGCCGATCGGCCATCCACAGAATCCGCGATCCCTTGGTGGTCCACACCCCCGAAGCCAGCCCGTAGGGAGTGTTGTTGGCCCGTTCCACCGCCTCTTCGGGAGTGCGGAAAGTGAGAATCGACAACACCGGGCCAAAGATCTCCTCCTGGGCAATGCGATGTGATTGGGACACTTCCGTGAAAAGAGTGGGAGGAAACCAATACCCGCGTTCGGGAAGTTCGCAGGGAGGCTGGTGCATCACCGCTCCCTCCTGGCGACCCGACTCCACCAGTTCGGTGATCTTCTGCAACTGGGTGGCCGAGTTGATCGCCCCGATATCGGTGTTCTTGTCCAACGGGTCCCCCACCCGCAGAGTGTTTAGCCGACGGCGAAGACGATCCACAAATTCGGGAGCTATCGATTCCTGAACCAGGAGCCTGCTTCCCGCGCAGCACACCTGGCCCTGATTGAAGAAAATGCCGTTCACCACCCCTTCGGTGGCCTGATCCAAGGGGGCGTCCTCGAAAACGATATGAGCGCCCTTGCCGCCCAATTCCAGAGTCAGGTATTTACCGGCGCCGGCCAGACGTCTTCTAATCTGCTTGCCCACTTCGGTGGAGCCGGTGAAGGCCACCTTGTCCACTCCCCGATGGCCCACCAACTGTGCGCCGGTGGCGCCCGGCCCGGGCACCACGTTCAGCACTCCGGGGGGAAGACCCGCCTGGTCGGCCAGTTCCGCCAACCGCAATGCCGACAAAGGGGTGGTCTCGGCCGGTTTGAGCACCACCGTGTTGCCGGTGGCCAGGGCCGGAGCAACCTTCCAGGCGGCCATCAGCAATGGAAAGTTCCAGGGAATCACCTGTCCCGCCACGCCCAGCGGCTCGGGCCGGGCGCCCGGGAAGGCGTATTCCAACTTGTCCGCCCAACCGGCGTAGTAGAAGAAGTGGGCGGCCACCAGGGGAAGATCGACATCCCTCGCTTCCCGGATGGGCTTTCCCCCGTCACGGGTGTCGAGCACCGCCAGTTCCCGGCTGCATTCTTGGATCAGTCGGGCCAGACGGAATAAAAGCTTGGCGCGGTCGACCGGAGATGAACCCGCCCATTGGGGCGCGGCGGCCCGGGCCGCCGCCACCGCCCGGTCGACATCGGCCTGACCTGCCTCCGCCACGGTGGCCAGATGATCTTCGGTGGCGGGTTCGATCGAAGAGAACCACTTTTGGGAAAGAGGCTCCTCCTCTCGGCCCCCGATCCACAATCCGTACCGGTCGCGAATCCGGGCCAGGTCGGGGTTTTCTCTCGACTCCTCGTACTCCCACCGCGCCACGCCCACTCCGGCACCGGGAACCACGGGAAGGGAGGTGTCCACTCTCAAGCTCTCGTGAAGTAATCCGCCGACTGGTATCGGCCGGTCTGCAACCATCTGATCTGCATGAGCAGGTCGTTGAGCAGCGAGGAGGCGCCGAATCTGAACCGCTCGGGAGTCATCCAATCTGCCCCCAGAGTCTCATTGAGCACCACCAGCCAACGGATCGCCTGCTTGGCGGTGCTTATCCCCCCGGCCGGCTTCATTCCCACTGCTCGCCCGGTCATGGCGTAAAAATCTCGGATCGCCTCCAGCATCACCAGGGTCACCGCCGGGGTGGCCGCCGGGCGGACCTTGCCCGTGGAGGTCTTGATGAAATCGGCGCCGGCCGCCATGGCCAGCATGGAAGCCTTGCGAACATTGTCATAGGACCCCAATTCCCCGGTCTCCAGGATCACTTTCAGGCACGCCCTTCCCGCCGCGACCCGCACCTGCCGAATCTCTTCGAAAACCCCGACATAATCTCCCGCCAAAAAGGCCCCCCGGTCGATCACCATGTCCACCTCGTCGGCCCCGTCCGCCACCACCCGTCGGGTCTCATCCACCTTGAGATCAAGGGGCGCCTGGCCGGACGGAAAGTAGGTGGAAACGGCCGCCACCCGCACGGGGGCGCCGCTCAGCGCCTCGGCCACCGGGCCAACCAGGTTCGGATAAACGCACACCGCCGCCACCGAGGGAATCGAGGAATCGAGCGGATCGGGTCTGATAGCCTTATATGCCAGTTGTCTCACTTTCCCAACAGTATCCATCCCTTCCAGGGTGGTCAGATCGGTCATGGCTATCGCAGTCCTCAAGGCCCACATTTTGGATTGGCGTTTTATGGAACGGGTGGCGAGGCCCGAAACTCGCTCATGCACCATGACCTCGTCGGTGGATCCCACCGACCTGACAAAGGACGGGAGATCCTGCCTTGACAACTCCGTCCATCCTCGGCCGGGAGCGAGAGCCACTGCATGTTCGGTCATAGAAAACCGATTGTAGAAACCCTCCCCCAACCTGACCTCCCGACCGGCGGGTGGCGGCATGGCATCACCCACAATCCCTGGATCCCCATCGCCATCGCCTCCCTGGCCTGGGGAAGCGCCCCCGCCGCCAATCGGGTGATCCTGTTGAACGGAGTGAGTCCCTTCACCATTTTTCCCCTCAAGCAAGTGGTGGCGGCCGTGGTGATGATCGGAGCGCTGGCGGTGTTCCGACGCCTCCCCCGACTCGACAAGAGCACCTTCGGGGCGGGAACGGTGATCGGCGTGTTCAACATGACCCTTCCCACCATTCTCTTCACGGTGGGGTTCCAGACCATTCCGGCCAGCATCGGGGCGGTGATCGTGGGGATCATCCCCCTCACCACCATCGTTTTCAGCCACTGGGTGGTGCCGGGAGAGCGGTTCCGGGCAGACCGGCTGCCGGGTCTGGTGATGGCGATTTTCGGCGTGGGGATCATGGGATGGGCGCCGGTGGGAGAACCTTCCTCCCGGTGGATTCTGGGGGTGGCCACCATCACCCTCGGGGCGGTCTGCGCCGGGGTGGGCGGCGCGTACACTCGCCGCTACGCGGCCAGCCTTCCCAACCGTCCCCTGATCGTTTCTCAATTCCTCACCTCGGTGGTGCTCCTGTGCACCATTTCCATCCCATTCGACGGTTATGCCGGCTATCTGAATATCGATCCGGCCAGCTTGTGGTTGATTATCTATCTGGGAGCGGTGCCCACCGTGGTTTCCTTCGCGGCATTTATGTGGGCGTCTCGAATCGCCACCGCCGCCCGCGCCGCCCTCACCAGTTATCTGGTGCCGGTGCTGGGAGCGCTGGGAGGCGTGATGCTCCTGTCGGAACCGGTCACCATCCAGTTGATGGTGGGAGTGGTGGCAGTGGGAATCGGCATCGTGATCAGCGACCGGCCCGATCGACAGGACGAGCGGCGAAGAGCCGCCGCTCGTCAATGCCCGTCTCGCTAAAGTCAACCGCAGGTTTCCATCCCGATTGGCGGGCGCAGCGGGAATGGGGGTACCTAACAGGGCCACCGCGCCCGCGGTGACTTCGGCGAGTTTTTCCAGCCCGACCTGCCGTCGGAATGTCTCCCCTATTGCCCGCCCGTCGCCCTAGAACCGGAGATACACCAGCCACCCATGTTCGGCCACCAGACCCCGATCCCAGCAGAGACAGGTCCGGACGCCCGGGGAAGGAGCGGACTCCGGTACGCCATTTCTCACAACCCTTGGATCCCGATCATGATCGCCGCTCTGGCCTGGGGAAGCGCACCGGCCGCCAGCCGGTCGATTCTCTTGCGCGGAGTGAGCCCCTTCACCATCTTTCCCCTCAAACAGGTGGTGGGAACGGTGGTGATCATCGGCGCCCTGGCTTTGATGGGGCGCAATCTCAGAATGGACCGGCAGACGTTGCTGGCCGGGGCCATTATCGGCGTATTCAACATGACAATTCCCACCATCTTGTTCACATTGGGATTTCAAGTGATCCCGGCCAGCATCGGAGCGGTGATCGTGGGGGTCATCCCTCTCACCACCATCCTCCTTACCCACTGGGTGGTGCCGAGCGAAAGGTTCCGAATCGCCCGGGTGCCCGGCCTGGTGATGGCGATCATCGGAATCGGTGTCATGAGTTGGGCGCCGATCGGACAACCCTCATCCCGGTGGGTTTTGGGAGTCATTCTGATGACGGTCGGGTCGGTGTCGGCCGGGCTGGCCGGGGCGCTGACTCGCCGCTATGCGGTCCGCCATCGCAATGCTCCCCTGATCACTTCCCAATACCTGACTTCCGCCGTAATCCTCGGCCTGCTCTCGATCCCCTTCGGCGGCTATGAAGGATATTCGACCATCGATGCCACGGGCTTGTGGCTGATCATCTATCTGGGAACCGTCCCCACCGCCATTTCTTTCACCGCCTTTATGTGGGCTTCGCGGATCACCACCGCCGCCCGAGCGGCTCTGACCGGATATCTGTCGCCTCTGGTGGGAGTGACGCTGGGAGTGGTGTTGCTGTCCGAGCCCATCACCCTGCAATTGATCCTGGGAATCCTGGCGGTGGCCATCGGGATTGTGGTGAGCGACCGGCCCGATCGACAGGACAACCGTCGCCGGGCCGCCGCCCGCCCGTCCGTCCCCCGGTAAACTGGCCGAGGTGAGTTCCGCGCGTCACATCCTGGTGGCGGTGGCATGGCCCTATGCGGCGGGTTCCCGTCATCTGGGGCATCTGGCCGGCGCCTATCTGCCCGCCGACATCTTCGCCCGCTATCACCGGACCGCCGGCCATCGGGTGCTGATGGTGTCGGGCAGTGACGTGCATGGCACCCCCATCACCGTGCTGGCCGACCGGGAAGGCGTGACGCCGCAGGTGATCGTGGATCGCTATCACGCCGAATTTTTGACCGACTGGGAAAAGTTGGGCATCTCCTGGGATCTCTACACTTCCACCGGAACCCCCAACCACTATGCCGTTACCCAGGACGTGTTCTCCCGGTTGCTGGAAAAGGGCTATATCACCGAGGGGGCCTCCACCCAGCTGTTCGACCCAAAGGTGCAGCGGTTCCTCCCCGACCGGTATGTGGAGGGCACCTGCCCCAATTGCGGCTACCGGGACGCCCGGGGCGACCAGTGCGACGATTGCGGCCGAACTCTCGATGCGGTGGAGTTGATCGAACCTCGCAGCGGGATGTCGGACGCCACCCCGGTCACCAGGGAGACAAAACACTTTTTCCTGCGGCTGGACGCATTCTCCGACCAGCTGTCCGAATGGCTCTCCACCCGAAAGGGCTGGCGGCGTCATGTCAAGAATTGGGCGATGGGCATGGTCAACGAGGGCCTTCCCCAACGGGCCATCACCCGAGATCTTGTGTGGGGCGTGCCCCTCCCCCCGCCCGCCGACCGCCTGGGTGAGGGGAAGCGCATCTATGTTTGGTTCGACGCGGTGATCGGTTATCTCTCCGCCGCCAAGGAGTGGGCGGAGCGGCAGGGCGTCCCCGATGAGTGGAAACGCTGGTGGGAGGATCCCGAAGCCGAGTCATACTATTTCATCGGCAAGGACAACATCCCTTTTCACGCGGTCATCTGGCCGGCCATGCTGATGGGATACGGAGGTCTCAACCTGCCCACCGACGTCCCCGCCAACCAGTATGTCACCTTCCGTCAGGAGAAGGCCTCCACCAGCCGGGGGATAGGTCGCTCCGTGGGCTGGTACGCCGACCGGGTCCAGCCCGACGCCCTCCGCTATGCGCTGTCCTCGGCCATGCCGGAGCAGAACGACACCGACTTTTCCGAAGACGAGCTCATCAGGCGGGTGAACGACGAGTTGGTGGCTACCTGGGGCAACCTGGTGCACCGGGTGCTGTCGATGGCCCACAACTGGTACGGAGGCAGAATGCCCGTCTATTCCTCCCCGAGCGGGGAGGACGCGGCTCTGCTGGCGGAGATCGACACCGGGCTGACGGAGGCCGCCGGGATGCTGGAACGGGTGGAACTGCGAGCCGGGCTGCGGCGGGCAATGGAAGGCGCCCAAGCCGTGAACGTCTATCTCAACGCCCAGGCGCCGTGGCTTTTGCGACGCCATGACCCCGAACGGGCGGAGACGGTGCTTCACACCGCCCTGTCCGCCATCGGGGGCCTGAAGGTGGCGTTCTCTCCCTACCTGCCTTTTTCCTCGCAAAGACTCCATGACCTGATGGGACAGCCGGGAACTGTGACAGGCGGAGGCTGGAAACGGCCCCCATTGGCCGAGGCCACCTTGGAAGCCCCCCGCCCCCTTTTCACCAAACTGGACGAGGATCTGCTCCAATAGAGCCGGCGCCCTTGCCGGATCACCGCCGGCGGCGAGCCAGCACCATGTTCAACCCGGCCCCGGCGAGCAGGCCCATCGCCAGAAGATACAACCACAGCAGCAGGCTCAGAGCCCCACCCAGCAACCCGAACACCGCGTTCACACCGCTCGTGGCCAACTCGAAGTAGGCGCGGAAACCCTCCGACACGACCAGCCACCATACGGTTCCCACCACCGCTCCCGGCAACTCCCTTCGCCATGGCGCCCGCCTGCGAGACGCTATGTGATAGACGGAGGTCGCCCACAGGACCACCACTGCGAACACCACCGGCCACCGCAACCACCCCCAAGCCGTGGTAAACGCGGAACCGGCCCCCAGACGCTCGGCCACCTCCTCGCCGCCGCCCAGCAAGGGACCCACTACCACCATGGCGGCCACCAGCGCGGCCACCAGAATCGTGGAAGCCGTCAGGCCCAAACCCAGAACCCGGGTGGACAGCCAGCTTCTGCGCTGATCATGGTCGTATGCCACGTCCAGAGCGCCTATCACGGCGACAAAGCCCCGCGACGAGGCGTACACCGTCAAAATGACGCCAACCGTGATCAGTCCCGCATTTGACCGTTCGAAGAGCTCCGCGATGGTGGAGCGCAGGGTGTTGTCGGCACCGAAGATCTCATGCACCTGGTTGAGTAGCCATTGCTCGATATCGGCAGCCTCGCCTTCGCCCAGCACCACGTCAAGCGAACCAAGCGCGGCCGCGAACACCACCACCGCCGGGAACAGCCCGAGAAGCGCGAAGAAGGCGATCTCGGCCGACAGCCCACCCACCCGAGCCCTCGACCAGTCAAGGCGAAGATCCTCTGCGAACCGTGCAACCTGACGTCCTGAGCTGCGGAGCTGCGGCTGTGTAAAACGGCCCATACCGGTCGATACTACGGTCGGCGACGGCGGACCGCCTGCCCATGAGGAGACCCCCGGGAACATCAACGAGCCACTGATCTTCCACAGAAATAGCCCGCAACAGTGCAAAGCAGGGCAGCCATACCTCGGCACTTCGAGCCAACCCCCTACCCCGGCAGGTGACCATTACGTCTGCCGGGTGGTCTTCTCGGAACCCTTGACGAGGCGCCATTTCATCACCGCCGCGCGCCTGGCCTACGCTTCCTCTATGTCCGAGTCCCGGGTCAAAACCCCCGCGACCGCACCGGCCAGGCTTGAGGAAGTGAACTGAACCGCCCTGGTTAGGCGGGCGGGTACACCCCCGCCGCTTTGGACTCGTCGGTCTGCCAGAAGATGTCGGAGATTTCAGCTATCAGGTCCAGCAGGCCTTGAGAAACAGCCGGATCCATTGATTTCTTGGCGTCGCCGGCGGCTTTCAGCGCCCGCCAGAACAGATCGTGCAGCCCGGGGAAACGCTCAACATGATGGGGCTTGAAAAAGTCCGACCACAGCACAGCAAGGTGGTGCTTCACCAACTCGGCCTGCTGCTCCTTGACAATGACGCAACGATCCCGGAAAACCGGATCATCGGAATCGGCGTACTTGGTGCAGGCGTTGAGCACCGAACGGGCCTCGATCATGGCCTGGGCGGGGTCGTACACTCCACAAAAGAGATCGCAGTGGGCAAAAACGACGGTCGGCGGCCGGAAAGGGGCCATGGTCATCTCCTATCTAGTGGGAAAGCAAATCCTGTTGTTGTCAGAATAGCGGCGTATGAGCAGACCGCGCCTCCGATCCTTCGTGGTGTCCGGCGTTTCCATGAGCCCGGCCCTCCGGGACGGCGACCGGTTTCTGGGTTGGCGCCCCGGGAGCAGCAGACGCTTCCGCCGAGGAAGCATCGTGGCATTCATCCACCCTGCCCGGCCGGGGTTCTGGCTGGTCAAACGAGTGGTGGGGCTGAGTGGCGAGGTGATTACCATCGATACGGGAGAAGTGTTGGTCAATGGCAAGTCGGGCGTGGACCGATGGGGCGATGGGTGGTCGGCGCCGGATGGAGAATGGAGGATCCCTGACGGAGAGTTGTTCGTGTTATCCGATCAGCGCCCCCTGACCCGCGACGATTCCCGCGGCTTCGGTCCGATCGGCGCGGCAAACCTGTACCGGATGGTTTTCCCTCCTCGGACCAGGCGAACCCGCCCATCTATTCCCGGCGCCACCCGGATGGACGACTAGAGGACATCGGGCATGCAACCTGCGCGCCGATCCGGAAGCCCCATGGAGAGATGGCAGAGACGGGTGCTGGTGACCCTGGGAACCCTGGTGGTGATGATGGCGGTCTTGGCGGTGGGGTTGGTGATCCGCAACGCCTTGGGGAGTTCCGGGCTGACCGGACGGACGGAACCCTCGCCGGGCGCCTCTTCCGACAATGGCGCCCAAAACCCCACCCTCGCCACCACTTCTGCAGAAACCCGGCCGCAGCAGACCCAGCCCACCGCCACCCCGGCGCCGACCACCTCGACGTCCACCCTGCCTCCCCCGCCTGCCCCCTTTGTGGAGGACGCCGTCCGGGCCGTTGATCTCCGCCTTCAGCCCGAGGGGCTGGGACCGATTCCCTTCGGAACGGCGGTCAATCGCACCATCACCGTGCTAACCGGCGCCCTCGGCTCTCCCGACACCGATTCGGGGTGGCTGCCGGCCAATGTCGAGCAGCTGCAATGCCCGGGCGCCCGAGCCCGACGGGTCACCTGGGGGAGCCTGAGTGTCTTCTTTTCCGATGGCCCCACCGACTGGGGACCGAATCTGCACGAGCACTTCTTCTCGTTCGTCTACTCTCTCCCCGACGGCGCCTCCTCGCCCGACGGGGCCTCTCTCAGAACCTCCGAAGGTTTGCAACTGGGCGTCACCTTGGCCCGTTCGTCGTCGATCTATGGTGAGTCTTCCATCACCCGAGCCCACTCCACCCGGGGAACCTTCCTGGAAGTCGATGTGCCCGGCCCGGGATACCTCCTGGGAATCTTCACCGGACCAAACGACGAGGATCGACTGGTATCGCTGGTGGGCGGAACGGGATGCGGACCATGAAACACCAGGTCTTAGGGACGCAGGCTCTTAGCATCTCCAGGCATGCGCATAATCCTGATGCTGGTCCTGTTGGCGGTTCTGACGGCAGCCTGCGGTGGGGATACCGCAGAGGACACCACTGAGCCACCGACCACCACGGTCCCCGAAAACGTCACCAGCCCCCCCGACACCACCGCCCCCGCGGCCCAGACCACCGCCCCCACGGTACCCCAAACCACCGCCGGACCCACCACCACCGTTGCCCAGACCACCCCCGACACCACCGTAACCGAGCCCGCCCCCACCACCAGTTCAACCACCAGCACCACCACTTCCACCACCATCCCCGAACCGGTGCTTCCTCCCGGTCCTCTCACCGGGTTGGGAGTGGAGAACCCTGATCTGCTCGATCGGCGCACCATGGCAGTCAAAATCGACAATCACTGGGATGCTCGTCCCCAGTCGGGGATCGGAGAAGCGGAGGCAGTCTTCGAGCTTCTGGTGGAAGGGGGACTCACCCGTTTCATTGCCTTCTTTCACACGGTCGACTCCTCCTCGGTCGGGCCGGTCCGATCGGTGCGACCCACCGATCCCCATCTGCTGAGACACTTCAACGCCACCCTGCTCACCAGCGGCGGACAGAACTGGATATTGAGGTCATTCCCCCAAAACGGGGTGGGGGTGATAGGAGAGATCGGAGTGGGGGGGTATCGCGACTCCTCCCGCCGGGCGCCTCACAACTACTACGTCAATACCGCCGAACTTCGGCTGGTGGCTGACGAGCGGCTCTATCCCAACACGGCGCCTGCGCCCCTATTCGAATTTGGTGAACTGCCGGGGGACGCCGTTCTGGGATCGGTCTACCAGGTGGAAATGGAGTGGGCCCCCGATAACGTCGTAAATTGGCGGTGGAACGGCATCCGCTGGGAGCGTCACCTGTCCGACGGCCCTCATCTGTGGACCCCGATCGAAGGAGTCACCGAGGTCATCACCGCCGACAGCCTGGTGGTGCTGTTCTCCGGGTTGTTCTATACCAAACCACCTTCGGGAGAAGGGTACGCGCTACCCACCATGGAAACCACGGGAGAAGGGAGAGCGCTGGTGTTATCCGGGGGGCAGGTGGTTGAAGGTCGGTGGGAAAGGGCGGAAACCAGCGGTCCATTCATGCTTTCCCTGGCAGACGGCACTCCCCTCACGGTTCCCCCGGGCCGACCCTGGATCAGCCTCTTCCCCGAAGGCCGCCCCGTGACCTGGTGAGCATGCCGACCAGCCTCACCGCACAGCATATCGCATCACAGGTCCGAAGCGGAAAGCTGTCCGCTCGGGAAATCACCCAAAAGAGCCTGGCGGACCTGCACCAACGTCAGGCGGATCTCAATCTCACCACTTACATCGACGAACAGGCGCTCGACCGAGCCGCCGAACTGGACAAAAGAGTCTCCGCCGGTGAGGACCCCGGACCCCTGGGTGGGGTTCCCCTGGTTATCAAGGACCTGATCAATCAGGCGGGCATCCCCAACACCTGCGGATCGGCCTTCTATCGGATCGTCCCCCCGGAGTCCGCCCCGGTGGTGCAACGTCTGGAAAAGGCCGGAGCGGTGGTGGTGGGAAGGGCGGGTCTGCACGAGTTCGCGTTCGGTTTTTCCTCCGAGAACCAATGGTTCGGTCCGATCCGCAATCCCCATGATCCCTCCACATCCCCGGGAGGGTCGTCGGGCGGGTCGGCCGCGGCGGTGGCGGCGGGAGTGGCGCCGGTCTCGGTGGGCACCGACACCGGCGGCTCCATCCGGGTGCCGGCCGCCATGTGCGGCATCTTCGGGCTCAAGGTGACTCACGGACGCGTCCCGCTCACCGGAGTCTTCCCACTGGGACCCTCCCTGGACACGGTGGGGCCCTTGGCGGCCACCACCGGAGACCTGGCTCTGACCTACGCCGCCCTGGCCGGCCGGCATGCCCGGGATGGGTGGTCGGCGCCCCGGTCACCGCAGGTGACCCGTCTGACCGTTCCCCTTCACCCCCCCAAGATCCGTATCGGCCTGCCCACCCGATGGCTGGCCACAGCCCCCTACGCGGCGGGGGCGCAAGAGCGGTTCCATGCCATCATGGGCCGGATTGGCGGTCTTGGATTTGAGGTCGAACCCTTCGATGACCCGGTTATCGCGCCTCCGGGAAAGATCAACCAAATCCTCTATCCCCAGGTGGCGGCGGTCCATCGAAAATGGTGGGAAGCCGGAAAGCCGTATGGAGCGGAGGTGGCGGATCGGATCCGGGAGACTCTGACGATCGGAGGAAGTCACCCGACCGAATCCCTGCTGGCCGCCCTGGCCTGGCAGGCCCTGCTCAAAAACCGGATCCGGGATGCCTTCGGGAGGTTCGACCTGCTGGCGGTCCCCACCTCGGGCGCCCTTCGTAAAGTCATCGGCGACCAGCAAATGGAAACCACCCGGGGAAAACTCCTCTATCGGGTGGTGCTTTCCTGGTTCACATCCCTGGTGAACACCTCCGGCTGTCCGGCAATCAGCATCCCCGTCCCGCGCTCGCACCAGACCACCGGCGTCCCTTTCTCCCTGCAACTGATCGCTCCCTGGTGGAAAGAGGACCGGCTGCTGAGAGCAGCCGCCACCCTGGAGGGAGCGGGCATCGCCCGTTCGATACCGGCCACCGGCAGAGCCGGCCCCTAGATGTACTTTCCCGCGGACGTGCTAAACAGTCCCGCAAGTCCGCGTCACGGGTTATCATTGGCTTCCGACAGAGCTTTGATTACTCCACTGTGACATTTCCTACCACCCATGCCGAGACGGGCGTCTCCGGCCCTTCAGACAATGGAGATGTCGCCCTATTACAGCAGGTCACGGTCCGTTTCGCCGGCGACTCCGGGGACGGCATGCAGTTGGCCGGCAACCGTTTCGCCGATACCTCGGCCGCCTTCGGAAACGATCTCTACACCCTCCCCAGCTTCCCCGCCGAGATCCGGGCGCCCGCCGGCACTCTTCCGGGAGTCTCTTCGTTCCAGATCCAGATAGCCGATTGGGACATCGCCACTTCAGGTGACCAGCCGGACTGCATGGTGGCGATGAACCCCGCCGCTCTCAAGTCGAACATCTCCGACCTTCGCCAGGGAGGGACCCTGATAGTGAACAACGAGGCGTTCGACGAGCGGGGGCTGGCCAAGGCGGGCTACGACGACAATCCTCTGATCGACGGCAGTCTCAACCAGTACGACATGATCCAGATTCCCATGAACACGCTCACCAAGGAAGCCGTGTCGGACAAGGTAACCGGACGTTCGGTACTTCGCTCCCGCAACTTCGTCGCCCTGGGATTTTTGGCCTGGCTCTTCCAGCGTCCCCTGGCGCCCATCGAGAAGTGGACCACCACCAAGTTCGCCCGGCTTCCCAATGTGGTGGACGCCAACCTGGCGGCCCTGAAAGCCGGATACAACTTCGGACTCACCACCGAGGCGTCCCGGACCATCTTCATGGTGAAGCCGGCCCGCCTCCCTTCGGGCGTCTACACCAACCTCACCGGAAACACGGCCCTGGCCTGGGGGCTGATCGCCGCCTCCTACTGTGCCAAGCTGCCCCTCTTCTACGGCTCCTACCCCATCACCCCCGCCTCCGACATCCTCCACGAGCTCTCCCGGCACAAGCGCCTGGGGGTAAGGACCTTCCAGGCCGAGGACGAGATCGCGGCGGTGGGCGCCGCCATCGGGGCGTCCTTCGGAGGCAGCCTGGCCGTGACCGGGTCGTCGGGGCCGGGGATCGCTCTGAAGAGCGAGGCGATCAGCTTGGCGCTCACCGCCGAATTGCCGCTCCTGGTGGTGAACGTCCAACGGGCCGGGCCTTCCACCGGAATGCCCACCAAGCCGGAGCAGACCGATTTGCTGTTCTCCCTTTTCGGCCGGCACGGTGAGTCCCCGCTGCCGGTCATTGCCTGTTCCACGCCGTCGGATGTGGTGGAAACCACCATCGAAGCGGTCCGCATCGCCCTCAAGTACATGACCCCGGTGATACTGCTCTCCGACAATCACATTGCCAACGGGTCCGAGCCCTGGATGATCCCCGACGCCGAAACGCTGCCCGACATAAGCGTTCCCTTCGCCTCGGCGCCCAACGGGGCCAACGGCCGGTATCTCCCCTATCTGCGAGATTTTGACACCTTCTCCCGGCCTTGGGCCATCCCAGGCACCAAGGGCCTGGAACACCGCATCGGCGGACTGGAGAAGGAGAACATCAGCGGAGACATCTCCTACAACCCCGACAATCATCAGTTGATGACCGACTCGCGGGCTTGGAAGGTGGCGAACATCGCCAATGACATCCCACCGCTTCAAGTGCGCGGCCAACCGGACGGCGACCTGCTGGTGCTGAGTTGGGGCTCCAGCAAAGGCACGGTGGGCGCCGCCTGCCGCAACCTGAACCGGGAGGGCTACCAGATCGCCTACGCCCACCTCCGCTATCTCAATCCCCTCCCCGCCAACCTGGGCGATGTGGTTCATTCCTACCCCAAGCTTCTGATCCCCGAACTCAACACCGGGCAACTACGCTACATAATCCGCGCCAACTACCTCAAGGATGCGGTCGGCCTGAACAAGGTGGCCGGTATTCCTTTCTACATCGGAGAGATCAGAGACAGAATCCTGGAAGTGATCGAATCATGAGCACCCTGACCTACAACCGTTCCGACTTCCAAAGCGACCAGGAGGTGAGGTGGTGCCCCGGCTGTGGCGACTACACCATCCTGGCGTCGGTGCAAACCTTCATGACCCAGATGGGCATCGCCCGAGAGAGCATCGTGGTCGTCTCGGGCATTGGCTGCGCGGCGCGCTTTCCCTATTACATGAAGACCTACGGGTTCCACACCATTCACGGCCGCGCCCCGGCGATCGCCACCGGCCTGGCGGCTTCCCGACCCGACCTGGCGGTATGGGTGGTGACCGGTGACGGGGATGCCCTGTCGATCGGCGGGAATCATCTGATCCACGCTCTCAGACGTAATGTCAACCTCAAGATCCTCCTCTTCAACAACCAGATCTACGGGCTCACCAAAGGTCAGTATTCCCCTACCTCCGAGGTGGGCAAGCGCACCAAGTCCACTCCTTTCGGGTCGATCGACCACCCCTTCAACCCGGCGAGCCTGGCCCTGGGCGCCGAAGCATCATTTGTGGCCAGGACCATCGACATGGACCGCAACCACACCCGGCACATCCTGGAGGAGGCGATCACCCACCGGGGATCGGCCTTCATCGAGGTTTATCAGAATTGCAACGTCTTCAACGACAAGGCTTTCATCCAGTTGACCGGCAAGAACGAACGGGTCGCCAACCGGATCAATCTCCAGGCGGGCAGGCCGGTGGTGTTCGGCCGTTCGGGAGAGCACTGCGTGGTCATCGAGGAGGGCGAGGCCCGGATCAAACCCACCGCCTCGGTCCCAAGAGACCGGATACTGGTCCATGATCCCACCCGGGAAAACTCCAGCGTGGCGTATTCCCTGAGCCGTTTGGCCCACGGTCCCTTCGGACCCACCCCGCTGGGGGTGTTCCGCAAGGTGCGTCGCCCCACCTACGGCGCCGAGATGCAACTGCAGATCGTGGAATCCCAAAACCGGGGTCCCGGAGACCTCAATGAGCTCTTCGCTTCTGCCGGCACCTGGGAAGTCACCTGACCCGGTCTTGGGCAGAGCCGAGATACGAAAGCGATACGGAGAGAACTATGCGAGTAAACGTACTGGGCGGCGAGTTGGAATCTTGTTCGATGCAACCCCTCACCGGCTACTACCGCACCGGTTCATGCGAAACCCGGGGAGACGACATCGGCGTTCACGCGGTGTGTGCCCTGATGACCGATGAATTCTTGGCCTTCAGCAAATCCCGGGGCAACGACCTCAGCACCCCCATGCCCCTCTACGGATTCGAGGGCCTGCAAGCCGGCGACTGCTGGTGCCTCTGCGCCTCCCGGTGGCAGGAAGCCTTCGAAGCAGGCATGGCGCCCACGGTGCGGCTTGAGTCCACCTCCATAGCCGCCTTGGAGTGGATCAACCTGAACGACCTCAAAGCTCACGCTCCCTGAGCCCCCACCCGGAATCCCCCGCATTCCCCTCGCCGCGAGGGTGGGTCTCGTTATCTGCTGATACTGGGTTATCTGCTGATTCTGGCTTCGGCTTGGCTCACCGCCGCGGCGATTATGGGGTCGGCGAGCCGGGAGAATGGCAGTGACTGCAACCACACTCGTCCCACTCCGCTGATGGTGGCCAAAAAAATGCCTTCGCCGCCGAAGGCCATGGTCTTGAGTCCCCCCGCCCGCTCTATGGAGTAGTCGAGTCCCTCCTCGAAACCGACCAGGCATCCTGTGTCAACGCGGATCGTCTCCCCCGACAAACGACGCTCCACGATCATTCCCCCCGCATTGACAAACGCCAATCCGTCGCCTTCCAGCTTTTGCAGAATGAACCCCTCACCACCGAACAACCCACTGCCGAACCTGCGATTGAGGTGCACAGATACCCTGGTTCCCAGTGCCGCGCACAAGAAGGCGTCCCGCTGACATATCACCGGACAGCCGATCTGCGCCATGTCCAAGGGAACAATTTTGCCCGGCACCGACGCCCCGAAAGCCACCTTGCCCCGTCCCCCGCCCGAGTTGGTGAAATGCGTCATGAACAACGATTCGCCGCTCATCACTCTCCCGGCCGCGCTGGCCGCCTTCCGAAGAAACCCGCCCCTTTTCTGGGCTTCGGAACCGTCTCCCAGCTTCGCCTCGAAGGTGATTCCCTCGTCCATGAAGATCATGGCGCCCGCTTCGGCGATCACTGTCTCTCCGGGATCCAGATACACTTCCACAAACTGAAGATCCTCGCCATGTATCCGGTAGTCGATTTCGTGGCTTCGCATGATGCTCCCTCTAACGAGTGTCCTGCCCGCATTATGGCGCATGCCTGGGAACAGAACAAGGACCTTCCGGATTTTGCTAAGGTCATAGCCAAGTGAACAGCCTGATGGCACAGCCTTTCGACCGTTTGGGCAGGAACCTGGCAGACCTGCGAATTTCGGTGACCGACCGCTGCAATTTCCGGTGTACATACTGTATGCCCAAGGAGATATTCAACCGCGACTACCAGTTCCTGAACCGCAGCGCCCTGCTCACTTTCGAGGAGATCACCCGCCTGACCGGCATATTCACCTCATTGGGCGCCGGCAAGGTCCGTCTCACCGGAGGAGAGCCCCTGCTCCGGGCCCGACTGGAGAGGCTCGTGGCCATGCTGGCCCGCACACCGGGCGTATCCGACCTGACCCTCACCACCAACGGCGTTCTGCTCCCTCGCAAGGCTCAGGCCCTGGCCGAAGCCGGCCTCAACCGGGTGACAGTCAGCCTGGACTCGTTGTCCGACGAGGTATTCGGCGCCATGAACGACGTGGACGCCAAGGTGGCGGATGTGCTGGCGGGAATCGACGCGGCGGCCGCGGCGGGGCTGGCCCCCATCAAGATCAACATGGTGGTCAAGCGGGGAGTGAACGACCACTCCATCCCGGAGATGGCCGGGTATTTTCGGGGAACCGGCCACATACTCCGATTCATCGAATACATGGACGTGGGCGCCACCAATGGATGGCGTCTGGACGAGGTGACCCCGGCGCATGAGATCATCAGCCGCCTCGACCGAGTCTTTCCCATCAAGCCCCTCCGGCCCAACTATCGGGGAGAGGTAGCCCGGCGCTGGCGTTATGTGGACGGTCAGGGAGAAATAGGGGTGATAGCCTCGGTGACCCAACCTTTCTGCGGCGAATGCACCCGGGCCAGACTCTCGGCCGACGGTAAGCTCTACACCTGCCTGTTTGCAATCTGCGGGACCGACCTGCGCCAAGCAGTACGGTCCGATGCCACCGATCAGCAACTGCGAGAGATGATCGCGGCAGTCTGGTCGGAGCGGATGGACCAGTACTCCGAACTCCGCTCCGGAGAGACGGCGGGAATCAGGCAAAAGGTAGAGATGAGCTATATCGGCGGCTAGGACAGACCGCCGCCCAAGGCACCGAACAAGGACGAGCCAACCAAAAAACATGGGTGACAATCAAAAGAAAGCGGCCGAGTACCTGGTCTCCAACGGATGGCGGGTGGGGCATGTCCCCCAAGAGTCCACCACCCGTTCGGGGCTGCTGGTTTCGACCGGAGGAAATGGCCAGAACGACGCCCTCTCTCTGATCGACGTAACCACCGGAAGGCACTTTTGGGCGGTGCCCACCGGAGCTTGGCGGTTTATGTGGCCGCCCACCGGCAAGCCGGTGGTGGCGGTTCGTCAATCACAGATCATCGCTGAAGAAGAACCCGACCAACCTCTCGACGAGGGCCAGTATCTGTAAGCTCGCCATCCCTCGGGCACCGGGATGACCTACCGACACCTGGGACGCGAACGCCCGCGGCTCACCGCTACGGTCGAAGATCTGGAGGTACCTCGCCAAAGAGCCTTCCTGGTGGGAATCCGGTTGGGACGCGACTCCTTGTTGCCAGTGGAGCAATCCCTCCAAGAGTTGGCTCTTCTGACCGACACTGCCGGATCTGAACCGGTGGATCAGGAGATATTCCGCCGCCCCGGTCTCGATGCGGGCCTCTTGATAGGCCGAGGCCAAGCGGCCGCACTGGCCGATCTCACCCGACATCAGGACATAGACGTGGTGGTGTTTGACCACCCTCTCACCCCGGCCCAGCAACGCAACCTGCAAGAGCTCTTCGAATGTGACGTGGTGGACCGCGAAGCCGTGATCCTGGACATCTTCGCCCAGCACGCCACCTCCCGGGAAGGGGCGCTCCAAGTGGAATTGGCCTTGCTCAGGTACCGGCTTCCCCGACTGAGAGGAAAAGGAGGGGCGCTCTCCCAGCAGGCGGGCGGCATCGGAACCCGTGGACCGGGTGAAACCCGACTGGAAAGCGACCGCCGCCGCATCAGACAGCGAATCGCGGTTCTCGAAAAAGACCTGGCCTCCCTCCGCAAACACAACCGAACCCGCCGGCGGGGCCGCCTTCGGTCGGGGATTCCCGTGGTGGCGCTGGTCGGGTACACCAACGCCGGCAAATCGACCCTGCTGAACCAACTGACCGGAGCGGGGGTGATGACCGAAGATCGGCTCTTCACCACTTTGGACCCCACCATCCGCCGGCTTCGACTGCCGGGGGGACGGGAGATGCTCCTGGCCGACACGGTGGGATTCGTCCGGCGACTTCCCCATCGCCTGGTCGAAGCCTTCAAGTCCACCCTGGAAGAGGTCAGAGAGGCCGACCTGATGCTGCATATGGTGGACGCGTCCGATCCCGACCCTGAGGGACAAATCGAAGCCGTCCGCCAAGTTCTCGGTGAGATAGAGGCCGAAGCCGCCTCCGTCATCACCGTGATCAACAAGAGCGACGCCGCCTCACCGGCGGTGGTCCGTCGACTGCTGGGAGGCAACCACCCGGCGGTGGCGGTCTCGGCTCTCACCGGAGACGGGATCACCGATCTGCTGAATACCCTGGTCAACTGGCTCAACTCCCGATCGATAACCATCTCGGTGCGAATCCCCCACCATCGGGGAGACACCGTGGCGGCCCTTCACCGGGCCGGCGAAGTGCTCTCCAAAACGGCCGATTCCGACCATGTGAAAATGGAGGTCACCCTCCCTCCCGATCAGGTGGAAAGCTTCTCAGCCTTCATCGCGCCCCCATCCGAAGGCTGACGGCCGCGGTAGCCGCGCCCTAGCCCAGAATCGAGGCGTCTCGGACAGAAGCCAGGGTGGCACCGACAATCCCGGCGTGGTTGCCGAAACGGGCGGGCACAGTCTCCACCGGAATATCCAGGTAGCAGCTGAAGCGCGACCACTTGTTGACCGCCCCTCCCCCAACCACGATCAGGTCCGGAGCAAGCAGTGAGCTCACATGGCGGAGGTAGCGATTCAGCCTTTTGGTCCACTTTTTCCAACTCAGCGAACTCTCCTTGTAGATGCGGTATGCCACCCGGTTCTCTATCGGATGATGGCCCCCCAATTCCAGCATGCCCAGTTCGAAGTTGGGAACTAGCCGACCGTCGCGGAACATCCCGCTTCCGATCCCGGTTCCGAACGTGAGCACCAACACCGACCCGGGGTGACCTTTGGCCGACCCGAAGGTAACTTCGGCCAAACCCGCGGCGTCGGCATCGTTGAGAACCGTCACCGGCGCCCCCAGGCTGTCCGAGAAGATGGCGACCACCTCGGCGCCCAGCCAGGCCTTGTCCAGATGAGTGGCGGTGCGCACCACTCCCGACTTCACCACTCCCGGAAAGCCGCATCCCACCGGCAGGGTCCGGTCACCGCTCACCGCGCGGAAGTGCTCGGCGATCTCCGCCACCACTGCCGCCACTTCGGCGGTGGATCCCGGGCGGGGGGTGGGTATCCGCAACCGTTTGGAGAGAAGTTCTCCGGTGGAGGTGTCCACCAAATTGCCC
Source organism: Acidimicrobiia bacterium (assembly GCA_963665765.1). Lineage (GTDB taxonomy): Bacteria > Actinomycetota > Acidimicrobiia > Spongiisociales > ZC4RG35 > Bin76. The sequence continues at coordinate 2,453,746 of OY762464.1, read as the reverse complement.
TTGATTCCCGAGCCGCCGATGTCGATTCCCAAAGCCCGCACCGCTACTCCTCTGTGCGGCCCGTTCTGCCCAGCACCTGATCTATCTCGACCAGCCGCCGCCCGATCTCAGTTTCGAAACCGTTCTGACTGGGGCAAAAGAACACTTGAGGATTCACTTCCGGCGGAAAATAGGATTGCGGAACGATGTGGCGGGCATGGTCATGGGGGTAGACATAGCCTTTTCCGTGCCCAATCCTATCCGCCCCGGAGTAACCGGCGCTGCGAAGATGCACGGGGACCGAGGGAGCGGGCCCTCTGCGCACCGCTTCCCGGGCTTTGGCCATTGCCGAAGTCACCGAATTCGACTTGGGGGCCGAGGCCAGGAACAGGGTGGCGTGAGTCAGATGATGAGCGGCTTCGGGCATCCCCACATAGGAAAGCGCCTGCGCGGCGGCCGACGCCACCGGAAGCGCCCATCGATCCGCCAGCCCGATGTCCTCCGAAGCCAGAATCAGCAGCCGCCGGGCGATGAATTCGGGATCCTCTCCTCCTTCCAGCATCAGGAACAACCAGTACAACGCCGCGTCAGGGTCGGAACCTCGTACGCTCTTGATAAAAGCCGAGATCACGTCGTAGTGCCGATCGCCTCCCTTGTCGTACTGGACTATGCGCCGCCCCGAGGCATTGGCGACATCTTCGGTTCCGATGCTGTCCGATCCCCGACTGGCCGCCAGCCCGGCCGCCACCTCCAAAATGTTCAGCAGACCGCGCGCATCCCCTCCCGAACGGCTGACCAGGGCGGCCAACGCCGAGTCGGCGATTTTCAAGTTCTTTCTTCCCAGTCCTCTCTGCCGGTCGGATAGCGCCCTTTCCACCAAAAGGGCCAGGGCGTCATCGGGGATGTGCCGGGTGCGAAACAGCACCAGGCGACTCATGAGAGGAGTGTTGATCTCAAAGAACGGGTTTTCGGTGGTGGCGCCAATCAGAATCAGCGTCCCGTTCTCCACCCCCGGCAACAGCGCGTCCTGCTGGTTTTTGGAGAAGCGGTGGATCTCGTCGAGAAACAAAACGGTGCGGCCTCCGTCCCCCTCCAGCCGACGTCGGGCGGCGCTCAGCACTTCTCTCACCTGCTTCACCCCCGCAGAAGTAGCACTCATTGTCTCGAATGCGGCCGAGCAATGGGAGGCCACCAGGCGAGCCAGAGTGGTTTTGCCGCTTCCCGGCGGCCCCCACAGCACCATCGACACCGGGCGGGCTGACTCCACCAGCATCCGGAAGGCCGCTCCGGGCGCCAGAAGAGCGGGCAGGCCCACCACCTCTTCCAGACTCACCGGTCGCATGCGTTCCGCCAGAGGTGCCACCTCCGCCAGCACCTCCGACCTACGGGCGGCGAACAGATTCTCGGTGCCGTGGGGCATTTGCTCTATCCTGACTTGCCTATCCCCGAAGGCGGGGTTTTGACCCGGCGGGGATCGACCGCGATGCCCAGCTCCCCGAGCTGCCGTCGGCCCACCGAGGCGGGGGTTCGGCTGAGCGGCTCCACTCCGGTCTGCGTCTTGGGGAAGGGGATGATCTCGCGGATGCTGGCGGCGCCGCACAGGATCGCCACCAGACGATCGAAGCCCACCGCAAAACCGGCGTGAGGAGGGGCGCCGTACCCGAGCGCCCGGATGAACCAGCCGAATCTGGATTCGATCTCCTGATCGGCCAGACCCATGATTCGGAACACCTGCCGCTGGATATCGGGATCGTGGATGCGGACGCTCCCCGAACCGAGCTCCACCCCGTTCAAAACCAGATCGTAGGACCGGGCCACAGCCTGAAGCGGACGGTTCACCATCTGATCCACCGAGGCGGGGGAAGTGAAAGGATGGTGGAGAAAAGTGATCTCCCCGTCGCTTTCCTCGAACATCGGGAAATCCACCACCCACAAAAACTCCAATTCCTGGGAATCTTGGGGGGCGCCCAACTCCAAGCGGAGCCGACCCAGGGTTTGAGCCGCCACCTTCTCGGCGTCCGCCACCAGCAACAGGACATCTCCCGCCTTTCCCCCCAGACGATCGGTCACCGCCGCCAACTCTCCGTCCGACAAGAACTTGGCCACCGGAGAACGGGGGGGAGCATCCTGGCGGACCACCATCCACACCAACCCTCCGGCGCCCCACCGGCGGACCTGGGCGATCAGGGCGTCGGCCCGGGCTCGGCTCCACTTTATCGGCCCGGCATTGATCCCTCGTATCACCCCACCTGATTCCAAGACGCCCGCAAAGGCTCGGAAACCGGTGCCGGCGAACACATCCGCCAGCCCCACTATCTCCATCCCAAACCGCACATCGGGTTTGTCGGTTCCATAGCGGTCCATTGCTTCTGAGTAGGTGAGTCGCCGAAGAGGGGTGATTACCTCCTGGTCGGGGCGAAGGGTCGAGGCCACCGCCCCCACTACTTTCTCCACCGTGGCCAGTACCTCCTCTTGGCCCCAGAAGGCGCCCTCCAGATCGATCTGGGTGAATTCCAGTTGCCGGTCGGCCCGGAAGTCCTCGTCGCGGTAGCAACGGCACATCTGGTAGTAGCGATGAACCCCGGACATCATCAAGAGCTGTTTGTATATCTGCGGCGACTGGGGAAGGGCGTAGAAACTTCCCGGATTATGCCGGCTGGGGACCAGCAGGTCGCGCGCCCCCTCCGGGGTGGAGCGGATCAGGGTGGGGGTTTCGACCTCCCAGAACTCCAGATCTTCCAGGGTGCGCCGCACAGTCCGCAGGGCCTTCGAGCGAGCCTTCAGGCGGCGCGCCATCCGGGGACGGCGCAGATCGAGATAGCGATACTCCAGGCGCAGGAGTTCCTCGGCAGAGGTACGGTCCTCTATCGGGAAGGGAGGCTCTTCGGAACGGCTCAAGACGTTCAGGTCATCGACCTCCACCTCCACCATCCCATTGGACATGGCCGGGTTCTCGGCGCCCTCGGGACGGCGGCGGATCATTCCCCGCACCTGCACGCAAAACTCCCGTCGCAATCGGGCGGACTCCGGAAAACTCTCGGGTTCCATCACTACCTGCACGATCCCCGTGTGATCCCGCAGATCAACAAACACCACCCCTCCGTGATCTCGACGCCGATCCACCCATCCCGCCAGGGTGACCTTTGCCCCCACCATCTGCTCGCTGATCTGTGATGTGGTGTGGGTTCTCACGTGGAGCTCCTTCCGGCCAGGGTCGTCACAGCCCACGATCCCATTTTCTCCCGGGACAGTTCCCGGCGATGGCGGCCCTCTCGTATTTCCACCCGCTCGCCGTTCACCACTCCCACATACCTCGCCCCCGAACGGGTGGCGGCCCGGAACTGGGCCTTGACGCTGCGTCTGTCCAACTCGAAATTCACCCGGAGCCCCGCTTCCCGCAGGGGATTCGCCCACTCCAACAGATCGGCGGGGGTGACCTGATTCTCCCCCACCAAGAACACATCCATGGCCGCCTCCCGCCGGGAGGAGGACGCGAACATCATCCGGTCGATCCCCCCCGCGAAGCCCACCCCCGGGGCCGGTCTCCCGCCCAGCAGTTCGGCCAGACCATCGTAACGCCCACCCCCCAAGACGGTGGACTGGGTGGTCTCCAAGGTGGTGGCGACAAACTCGAAAGCAGTGCGGGAGTAGTAGTCGATCCCTCGCACCAACCGTCCCGACTGTCGATACTCAACCTGCAGGCGATCGAGGCCCGCCCGGACCTGCCCGAAATGCTCCCGGCACTCCGGGCACCAGTAGGACACGATGTCGGGCAGCAGATCAGGATCGGGTCGGCACGTCGAACAATCCAGGATTCGGAGCGGATTCAGGTCCACCAGACCGAGATGATTGGGGCACAGGTCGGCCGGCGAGCGATTTAGCGCCACCTTCAGATCAGCCAGGTAGGCGCCGCGGCATGCCCGATCTCCCAGGCTGTTGATGGAAAGCTCAGTCGGCACCCCCACGTCCTGTAGAAACCGGTGGGCCAGAGCGATCACCTCCACATCGGCGGTGGCCGACGCCGACCCGATGCACTCCACCCCCACCTGCCAGAACTGTCTCCTACGGCCCCCCTGAGGCTGCTCGTAGCGGAACATCGGCCCCGAGTATGCCACTTTCCACAGTCCGGTCCCTCCTCGGGCCAGATAGGCCCTCATCACTCCGGCGGTCCCCTCGGGTCGCAGGCTCAGCGAGCGTCCCCGGCGGTCGGGGAAGGTGTACATCTGCTTGGTCACCATCTCGTTGGTTTCCCCCACGCCCCGCTCGAACAACCCGGTGAACTCGAAAATCGGGGTGATCACCAATTGGTATCCGTAAGAGGCCGACAGGCTTTCCCACCGGGCCAAGGACTCTCTCCATCGGGAGGATTGCGGCGGACCGATCACATCGGTTCCTTTGGGAGAGCGGATGATTGATTTTTTCGACCCCACGAATCAAACCGAGCACCTGTCAACCAATGTCCATGGAAAGTGCATCTAGATCAGGTTTATCAGGAAGGGATTGCTGCCGCGTTCCAAGCCGAGGGTAGTGACCTCCCCGTGTCCGGGAAGCACCATTGTTTCGAACGGCAGGCCAATGATTTTGCGGCGCATGCTTTCCATGAGGGTATCGAAGTCACCGCCCGGCAGATCCGTCCGGCCAATCGAACCGCGGAACAGCTGATCGCCCGAGAAGAGAATGCCCTCTGCGGGCAGGTGGAAGCAACAGTGTCCCGGGGTGTGGCCGGGGGTGTGAAGTACGGTGATCTCGAGTCCGGCCAACTCCAGGACGTCGCCGTCCGCCAGATCCCGCCGGGCGGTGGGAGGGCGATAATCGCCGGGCGGGATGCCGCCCATCAGAGTGAGCAACTGCCGGCGAGGGTGAAGTGTCAGAAAGTCGTCATCGGGATGAACGTAGGTGACCATTCCCAGCAGATCCTCCACCCCGCCCCCTCCTCCGATGTGATCAATGTGCCCGTGGGTGGCCAAAAGCGCCACCGGCGCCACGTCATATTTGAGGCACAACTCCGCCACTCCACGGGGATCGGGAGGAGCGTCCACCACCACCCCGGGACCCCCCGCCTCCCGGGCCACCACATAGCAGTTGGTCTCGGCAAGCCACAGGGCAACGCTGTCCACCAACATCGGAATCCGCAATCAGTAGGGCAGGTCCGAGGTGATACGGAAAGCCTTGAACACCCCGTCCACCCCCTTGAGGTCCGACAGCAATCGGGTCAACTGTCCGGCATCGGAGAGTTCCACCTCGTACCGGAAGACCGCCACCAAATCCTCGCCCACTGCCGAAGTTGCCGCGATGATATTTCCTCCTATCTCCGATATCGCCGCCGTCACGTCTCTGAGCAGGCGGGTTCGGTCCAAAGCCTCCACTTGCACCCACACCGTGAAGGCGTTGATGCTCTCCAGGGACCATGCCACCTCGACCATTCGTTCCATGCCCGGGGAACGATCCACCAGGTTGGTGCACTCCGTCCGGTGCACAGAGACCCCCCGACCCGTGGTGACATAACCGATTATCTCATCGGAGGGAACCGGAGCGCAGCACCGGGCCAGTTTTACCATGGTATCTCCCAAGCCTTCCACCAGCACCTCCGGTGAAGTGGCGTCGGGCCGTTTGCGGCGGAGGGGCGGCGAAAGCAAATCGATCTTTTCCCGGTCTTCGGTGGGGGTCGGCCTGACGGCACGCTCCAACCGATGGATCACCGTGGATGCCGCGATTTCCCCCTCCCCCACCGCCAAGAACAGATGATCCACCTCGTCCCGGCCCAAGTCCTCGGCGATGGAAGCCAGCAGCCGATCCCGGCCGGCGGCGGTCAGCCCCAGTTTCGCTTTTCGCAGCTCCGCCCACAAGGCTTCCCGTCCTTCCGCGATGGACTGGGTGCGCCGCTCCTTGGAAAACCACTGCTTGATCTTGGTGCGGGCCCGGGAGGTCTTCACCGTCTTCAACCAGTCCCGACTGGGTCCCACCCCCTGGGAACGGGAGGTGATTATCTCCACCACGTCTCCCGAGGAAAGGGCAGTGGAAAGCGGCAGCAGCCTCCCGTTGACCCGCGCCCCCACACATCGGTCGCCCACCTCGGTGTGAATGGCGTAAGCAAAATCCACGGGAGTTGCGCCGGAAGGAAACTGCTTTACTTCGCCTCGGGGGGTGATCACAAAAACCTCGTCCCGATACAAGTCCAGCTTGAGGTGATCGAGAAACTCGCGGGGATCCTCGAACTCCTCTCTCAATCCGCCCAGATCACCCACCCACTCCAGTTCCACCGCGGCGGGGCCTTCCTTGTAACGCCAGTGGGCGGCGATGCCCCGCTCCGCCAGCTGGTGCATCTCGGCGGTGCGGATCTGGATCTCCATGGCTTTGCCGTCCACCCCCACCACGGTGGTGTGAAGACTCTGATAGAGATTGGTCTTGGGCACGGCGATGAAATCCTTGAACCGACCGCTCAGTGGTGACCAGTGGGCGTGGATATCTCCCAACGCCGCGTAGCAGTCCCGAATTCGGGGAACCACCACCCTGATGCCGATCAGGTCGTAGATCTCCTCGAACTGCTTCCCGCTCTCCACCATCTTGCGATAGATGGAGTAGTGGTGCTTGGGCCGTCCGCTCACTTCGGCGGTTATGTCGGCATCGCTAAGTATTCCCGAAATCTCTTCCATCATTTTGTCAATGACCACCTGCCGCTCGGGCGCCAGTTCCAGCAGCTTGTCATCTATCTCCGCGTAGGGACCCGGGTAGAGGATGGCCAGACATCGATCTTCCAGTTCGTGCTTGATCTCCTGTATTCCCAGCCGATGAGCCAGCGGAGCGTAAACATCCAGGGTCTCGGTGGCCACCGCTCGCTGCTTGGCCGGACGGAGGGCGCTGACGGTCCGCAGGTTGTGCAGGCGGTCGCACAGCTTGATCACCAGCACCCGGACATCCCGGGCCATGGCCACCACCATCTTGCGGATAGTGGCCGCCTGGGCCTCCTCCCGGTTTGGGTAGGAAATGCGATCAAGCTTGGTGACCCCGTCGATCAAATCAGCTATCTGGGCGCCGAATCGCTTTCGGACGTCGTTATAGCTGAGTTCGGTGTCCTCCAGAGTGTCGTGCAGCAATCCGGCCACCAGGGTGGCTTCATCCATTCCCAGATCGGCCAGAATCCGGGTGACAGTGACCGGGTGAACGATGTAGGGATCGCCGGATTTGCGGACTTGTCCCCGATGAGCCTCTTCCGCCACTTCATAGGCCTGACGCAATAGCCCCACCTCACCTTGGGGGTGATGGTTCAAAAAGCGCGATATGACCTCGGCCAATGGGTCATATAACCCAGGGCTTTGATAAGAGAGAGGGCGCCGCGCCGAGATCCCGGCCACCTAGCCCAGTCTAACGACCGACCCCACCACCCCGCATCTTCAAACCTCTCCGCGGTAACACCTCACCCTCCGAAAAACCCAGTGCGGTTCACGGTACTTTCTGGGCACCTTCCCCTCAAATCGTGCCCTTGCTTGCGTAACTTTCCCCGCTGGCTGGTTGATCCTCACCAATGTGTAAACCAGATCGCCATCCCGAGAAGCTGCCCAACGGTTGAGGTCATCCAGATGTTCGTCGTAGTGCAAGATCCTACCGGTGACTCACTCGGCATCCGACTCCGCCCCGGTCGCTTTCGCTGCGGTCCGCTGATGGTGAAGACCACCTCGGCACCCGTCCTGCGCGGTTATGCTCCCCTGCTCTACTCTCAGTGTGGGAATGCAGAACTCGGATCGGTCCTGTAGGTTCAATCCGTGGTGGCACCGGGGGTAGGCGGGGGATATGTGGCCGTCGGTTCGGGTCTCACGTAGGCTTGGGGGTTTCGGGGAGATCAAAGAGGGCGGCCTGCTCGGGAGGCGAAACCTTTTCGTGCTCGGATTGGGCGGCATCCATGATCCCGTTGAGATCCGATGGACGGGAGAGGCGTCGGGCGCCTCTACGCTCCAGTGGCTCGTTGCCGGGGCCTTCTCCGTCTCCCCTCCACACGACCACCCGGCAGTAGTTGCCTCTGAGTGCCTCCGTGGCGCCCGACCATGTTCCGCCCGAACCCTGGTCGGCGGCGACCGCCACCGTTGCCTTCGACAGCGCATAGATGAGCTTGTTGCGTCCCATTGCCTTGCCGACGGTGAAGGGGGAGTCCGGAGCGTAGGGAGTGCACATCACCGTCTCCCCGTCGTGAACCGCCCTCCGCACCCCGGGAGCCCTCAGCGTCCGGATGAGCGAGTGGGCCGGGATCCCGACCACGGTTCCTCCGGCTTGGAACGCCGCGTTCATCGCCAGCTGGTCGACTCCCCGCGCCGCACCTGAGATGAGAGGAAGCCCGAGTAAAGCGGCCTGACGACCCAGCGCCTCGGCGACTTCGGCGCCTTCCTTGCTGACGTTGCGGCTTCCTACGACACCGACTCCCGGCTGAGCGAGGAGCTCCAGTGAGCCGACGGCATGGAGGATCGCCGGGCGCTTCGATCCGAGCCTTGCACGCAGTCGCGGCGGGTAGTCGTCGTCGAACGGCGTCAACGTCGCTATTCCAGACTGGTCTAGCCTGTCCAACTCGAACGCCATCGCTACCGCCCGTGAAAGGAGTCCCACCACCCGGGCCGCAACGTCCACCCCCAACCCGGAGGCGACCAGATCACCCTCGGTCCGTCCCAGCAAGCCGCCCGGTCCACCGATCTGGCCGATCAGGCGCCAGAACTGTGAAGCATTGAGCGGCGCCACCCCGTCCCGCGCGATCCTGCTCACCAGAAGGATGGTCGCCAGCGAGTCCTCGTTCCGCATCAAACCGACCTCCCCGCGGTGTCGGCAAGAGCGAACGGATAGACCGGTCCCGACCCCTCTTTTCGCAGCAACCAGCCGATCGCCGTCATCGTCCAGCGTGAATCCACGATGTCATCCACCAGCAACACGGGTCCCCCACGGACCGGCGGGCGAATGGTGAACGCACCACGGATGTTGGCGTACTGCTGCTCGCTGTTCTGCATTGACTTCTGCGGGTGGGTTTCCCGGACCTTGATCACCACATCTTCGCATGCCAAACCCAGGGATGCCGCCAAGCGGATCGCGAAGTGTGTCACCAGATCCGGATTACGTAGCGACGGAACGAAGGTGACCCACTCCGGAGGTCCGTCGCACCACGGGGTTTGTCGGGTCAGTTGCGCAGCGGCGGTGACCAACCGATCATCGAAGCGGCCATCCACCTGCTTCCCCCGGCGGACCAGATCGGACCAGCCGCCGTCCCCCCACACGGAGAGGGCACGACCAACTCCCAAACGCCGTTCGGGATCGATGTTCCCACCGCCCGGAATCCTCTTCCGGGGCTTGATCGGGTGCTCCACGGTGAGAAGGTGCTCCCCCGCTCCCTCGAGTTCTTTCGGATCGTAATGGATGGGGAGAGGGTCGCCGCTACAGACATCGCAGATCCCGCAAGGTCCCGATGGGTTGTCATCGAGGTACTGCCGCAGGAGGCCCATGCGGCATTCATCGGTGGAGATGTAGCTCTGCATCTGTCTCTGCTCGACGCGACGCAGGGCAGTCACCTCCTGCATCCGATCACGGTCATAGGCCCACGGACGCAACGTGCGCTGCCAGCGACTTCCCGCCCGCTCGACAGCCCCTTCAACCTCCAGGACCTTGAGCAAGTGATTCAGCTGACCCCGCCTGACGTTGACTTCCCCGAGCAACTCGGTCGGGGACATCGGTGCCGCCCGGTCCCGGAGAAATGCCTCCACTTGCGTCGCAAGGTCGGGGGGTGGGAACGCCCCCTCGATGAAGTAGTCCTGTATCTCCCGGTCCTCGGATCCGTTCAGGAGGATGCCCCACGACCGGTCCAATTTTCGTCCTGCTCGTCCCACCTGCTGATAATACGTGATAGGCGATCCGGGCGACTGGTAGTGGATCACAAAGGCGAGGTCGGGTTTGTCGAATCCCATCCCGAGAGCCGATGTGGCTACGACCACCTTCCGGCGGTTGGCCAAGAGATCCTCTTCGATGGCCAGTCTTGCCTCCCGATCCGTGTCCCCGCTGTAAGCGACCGCATCGATGCCCCTCGATTGCAGCCATGACGACACCCGCATCGTGTCGCGAATCGTCAGGCAGTAAACGACGCCTGTCCCCTGCAGGCGGGGTATGACCTCGGAAAGCCAGGCCAAGCGTTCCCTTTGGGAGGGCATCCTGAGCACATGAAGTCTGAGGCCTTCACGCCCCAACTGGCCCCTGAGCGCCACCAGCCCCGGGCCGAGCTGATCCATCACATCCTCCACAACCCGGTCATTGGCGGTGGCGGTACAACACAGCACCGGCACTCCCCGTGGAAGCAGATCCAAAATCCGGGCAATCCTGCGGTAGTCAGGCCTGAAGTCGTGACCCCAGTCGGAGATGCAGTGGGCTTCATCCACCACAAGCAGGCCGCTGTGCCGCCCAACCTCCGGCAATACCTCCGAACGAAACTTCTCGTTGGCGAGCCGTTCCGGCGAGATGAGCAGGAGATCCACTAGGCCCCTCGCGATGTCGGCCTCAACCTGGTCCCACTCGTCTCGGTTCGCGCTGTTGATAGTCGCAGCCCGCACTCCCATACGCGAGGCCGCCTCGATCTGGTTGCGCATTAGAGCCAGCAGCGGGGACACCAGCATCGTCGGTCCCGCGCCGCCGTCACGCAACAACCGGGTGGCGATGAAATAGACCGCGCTCTTCCCCCATCCGGTTCGCTGCACCAGAAGCACCCTCCTGTGGTCCCGCACCAACAGCCGGATCGCCTCCAACTGGTGCCGACGAAACACCGCACCATCGTCACCCGTGAGCTTCCGCAGCAGCGACAAAGCAGTCCGTTCCATCTGCGCCACTCCCACCTCGCTCATCCTCTCAGGAAATGTATCAGGGTTCTATGACAGGAACCACTTGGCGACACGCTAGAGGTTCGCCATTCTTCGGCACCCACGATCTATTACTGATTGCTGGGTTGCTGTCTCCCGAGGCGCCCTCAATGAGAGCCGGGTCTCGGGGCTCCCAGCAGAAACCAAAGCCGGAAACATCGCATCGGCACCCCGGGCGGGAAGGGGCGTGGGTCAGGTGATCCACTCTCCCCGGTATACCAACCGAGCTGGGCCGGTGATGAATGAGGTTCCTTCCCGAAGTTCCACCCGCGCCGCGCCACCCTTCAAACTCACTTCCACCCGAGGGCGGGTAAGACCCTGGGCGAGGCCCGCCGCGGCAGCAGCCACTGCCCCGGTTCCGCAGGCCGCCGTCTCCCCCACACCCCTCTCCCAAACCCGCATCGACAGCCGGGTCGGCGAGTCCACGGTCACCACTTCCACGTTTACGCCGGAGGGAAACCGGCTCTGCAAGCTTTTGGCCATGGTCGTCAGGGGAACCTTGTCTAGATCATCCACCCAGGTAACCGCGTGAGGATTGCCCACCGACACCAACTGGAAAACCCGATCCTCGAACCGCCGCCGCTCCCCCAAAGTCACGGGTCCCAGTTCGGCGGTCACCTCCGAGGATCGGACCTGCACTCGCCGCGGACCCACCGGGGTGTCAACCACGAAATCGGGAGTGGACACCATGCCCTTCTCCACCGCCAGCCGGGCGACACAGCGCAGTCCGTTCCCGCACATCTCGGCCGCCGACCCGTCGGCGTTGAAATAACCCATCCCCACCCGCTCCCCCTGGTTGGAAACCACCAGCACCCCGTCGGCGCCCACTCCCCGACGCCGATCACACAGGGCCACAACCTCCTCCGCAGAGAGGGAACACGGACCGGTAACGACCACAAAGTCGTTACCCAGCCCTTCCATTTTCCAAAACTTCATGAGACTCCTCCGAAGAGAACTTCCTTGGCCTGTTCCAGCAGTTGATCGGGATCTTTGGACCAGGCCAGCCACTCGATGCGGGGATCGCGGCGAAAAAAGGTCCTCTGTCGTTTCGCCAAGGCCAAAGTGGCTTGCTCGACTTGCCGAAACCCTTCTTCCTCGTCGATCTCGCCCCTCACAACCGCCAGCAGTTGACGATACCCCACCGCCTGGGCTGCGGTGGCGCCCATTCGGTCTGCCAGGGCGGCTACCTCCTCCAAGAACCCGTTGGTTCGCATCGCTTTCAATCGGGCGGAGACTCGCCGTCCCATCTCCTCTCCAGGATCGAGCCCGACCGCTCGGAAAGGGATCATCGGCCGGTATTCCCTCACCTGAATGCGAAGCGGGTCCTCGGCCCTCCGAGAGGGAGTATCGCCGGTCAGACCCAGAATTTCCAGAGCGCGCGCCACTCGCCGAGGGTTGGCCAAATCCAGATGCAGGCCCGCCTGAGGGTCGGCGGCCAGCAACCGGTCTCGGGCAATCTCGGACGACAGCCGATTCACCGCAGCCCTCACCGCGGCATCGGCCGGGGGAAAGGTGAAAGGATCGACCACCGCCCGAAAGTGCAGGCCGGAACCACCGCAAAGAATCAGTGGAACCGCCGAGGTGGCGATGACCTGGCGAGCTCGGCGTTGACACTCCGCCGCGGTAAAAGTTTCGTCGGGATCCACCACATCTATCAGATGATGACGTACCCGGGCCTGCATCGGGGCGCTGGGCTTGGCCGTGCCGATATCCATCCCCCGGTAGACCTGAACCGAGTCGACTGAGATAATTTCGGCGCCCACTCTCTCCGCCAGACCCATCGCCACCTCGGTCTTGGCGGAAGCGGTGGGTCCCACCACCGCCATCAGGAGAGTCAGTACAGCCTCCCCATCATGTGGTGCCGGCGGGCCACCACAATCTCCGCCTGAAGGAAGGCGCCGGGTGGGTACTCGCCCCTGACATGGACGATCTTTCCCCCTCGCGTTCGGGATTTCACCACCTTGGGATCCTTGCGGGAAGGGCCTTCCACCATCACCTCCACCCTCCTTCCCACCATTGCGGCGTTATTCTCTTCCGAAATCCGATTCTGCAGTTCAACCAGTCGACCGAACCGCCGTTTTATCACGTTGGGGTCAACGTAAAGGTCCACCATTTCGGCGGCGGCGGTGGTCGGACGGGGAGAGAATTTGAACATGTAGGCCTGGTCGAACCGGGCCTCGGCGACCACCGCCAAAGTCCGGTCGAAATCTGTCTCGGTTTCCCCGGGGAACCCGACGATGATGTCGGTCGACACGGTGAGATCAGGGATGATCCGGTGCGCCATCGCCAGGCGATTCAGAAAACGCTCGGCGTTGTAGCCGCGATGCATCCTGGCGAGGATGCGATCACTTCCACTCTGGAGAGGCAGGTGCAATTGCTCGCACACCGCCTCGGTCTCGGCCATGGCCCGCGCCACGTTATCCCGGAAATCAGCTGGATGGGGGCTGGTGAACCGAATGCGGCGGATGCCCTCCACCTCTCCCACTCGCCGCAACAGCTCCGCAAAGATAGGGCGACGGCGGCCCCCCAAAGCGAGGTCCCGCCCGTAGGTGTCGATGTTCTGACCCAAAAGGGTGACTTCCACGACCCCTTCGGACACCAACTGTTCCACCTCCCTGATGATCTCGCCCGGCCGACGACTCACCTCGGGTCCCCGGACGGCAGGCACTATGCAAAAGGTGCAGGTGTTGTTGCAGCCGACCTGTACGGTGACCCATGCGGCGTGTTCGACTTCCCGCCGGGTGGGCAACTGCGATGGCATGTCGTGCAGCGATTCATAGATCTCGGTCACCCCTCCCCATTCCTGGGCATGGTCCAGAAGGTCCAGAACCCGTCCCAAGTTGTGGGTGCCCATCACCACATCCACCCAGGGCGCCCTCTCTCTCACTATCTGGCGATCTTTTTGGGCAGCGCATCCTCCCACCACCAACATCGTGTCGGGCCGAGTGTCCTTGAGGGCCTTCAACTGCCCCAAATTGCCGTACAGCCGGTTGTCGGCGTTGTGGCGAATGGTGCAGGTGTTGATAAAGATGACATCGGCTTGATCAAGCGAGGCGGCCTGTGCCATACCGTCCGACTCGAGCAATCCGGCGATGCGTTCCGAGTCGTGTTCGTTCATCTGGCACCCGAAGGTGCGAATGTAATAGGTCTGCCCCGCCCTCACCGGTGTCCGGGCGGGCCGGCGGACCTTACGAACCGGGCGAGAAACCAAAACGGTGCTCATCGAGCGTAATCCGTGTAGCGACTCTCCCTGATAACTGTCACTTCGATCCGGCCCGGATACTGCATTTCCTTTTCCACCCGGCGGGCGATCTGTCGGGCCAGTGCCCCGGCGGCCAGATCATCCATCCGCCGCGGATTGACCAGCACTCTCACCTCCCGGCCGGCTTGAAACGCATAAGCCTTATCCACCCCTCTATAGGAGACGGCAATCTTCTCCAAGTTTTCCAACTTTTGGGTGTATTGCTCGAAAGACTCGCGACGAGCCCCCGGGCGGGCTGCTGACAGGGCATCGGCGGCCTGCACCAGCACCGCCAGGACGGTGCGGGGCGCCACCTCATTGTGATGAGCTTCGATACCGTGCACCACCTCGGGATCCTCTCCCAAACGCCGAGCCATCTCCGCGCCCACATGAGCATGGGATCCCTCCAGCTTGTGGCTGACCGCCTTGCCGATGTCATGCAAAAGGGCGGCCCGCTTGACCGGAACCGGATCGACACCCAACTCGCCGGCCAACAGGCTGGCGGCGTGGGCCGACTCTATCAAATGATCGAGGACATTCTGGCCGTAGGAGGTGCGGTAGCGAAGCTGTCCCAACAATTCGACCAATTCCGGACGCATTTTGCTTAGGTTGACTTCCAAAAGCGCCCCCTCACCGGCATCCCGGATGGAATGGGAAACCTCCGATTCGGCCTTGGAAACGGCCTCTTCAATGGCGGTCGGATTGAGCCGACCGTCTAGGATCAACTTCTCCAAAGCAAGACGGGCCACTTCCCGCCGGATCGGATCGTAGCTGTTGAGCACCACCGCCTCGGGCAACTTGTCGTCAACGATCAAGCTGACCCCGGTCACGGCCTCAAAGGCGCGGATATTGCGGCCTTCCCTGCCGATTATCCGACCTTTCATGTGCTCGCTGGGCAAATCGATCGTGGTGGAGGTGGCGTCTTTCACCACTTGGTGGGCCATCCGTTGCACCACTCCCGACAGGATTCTCCGTGATCGCCACTCCGCCTCTTCCCGAGAGCGGATCTCTATGTCACGGATCAACATCATGGCGTCTCGCCGTGCTTGATGCTCGACCTTCTCCAGGATCTGCTTACGAGCTTCCGACCGGTCGAGCCCGGCCAGACGGGTCAAGTCGCTCCAAGCCTGATCCTCGACTTCCTGAGCTTCCCTTCTTAGCCGCTTGGCCTCTATTTCCCTCTCGATCAGGAGCCGTTCCCGCTCCTCCAGATTGACAGCCTGTTGGTCGAGGCGTTCTTCCCGTTGCAGAATCCGCCTGCCGCGGGCCTCCACCGACTCCCTCTGACGGGCCAGAGCTTCCTCCTCGACAGCCTTTTTCTCCTCGGAGCGAACCCGCGCCTCCTCTTCGGCCCGGGCCAAGATACGCTGGGCTTCCAGACGGGCTTCGACGACGTTGCCCTCCAGGTTGGCGGTATGACCCACCCGCACCCTGATCAGAGCGATGATCAAACCCACGATTACCACAACGACGGTGACCACCAAGGCCACGACCAAAGTGATTTGATTGAAATCCATCTTCAGAGGGCTTTTTCCGGACCCGAGTTATTGGAACAGAACGCTCCGCCTGAGGGGACCGCTCCGTTGCTCGGCATGTATTGCTAACAGACTTATCCCCATTGTAGATATCCGAATCCGCCCCTGCCGGCAAGTTGTTGAGGACCTCTGGGGGATCGATCAGCGAACGGAAGGACTTCCCATGGCATCCAAGACTGCCCGCACCTCACGATCCGAATCCAATCCGGGAACGCTGAACCCCACCTCCTTATACACCCTGGCCTGCAATTGCATGGCGATCTCGGGGTTTTCGGAGAGAAACTGCTTGACATTTTCCCTGCCCTGACCGAGTTGGTCATCCCCCAGCGAATACCACGAACCGCTCCTTTGCACCAGTCCCTTCTCCAGGGCGACATCCAGCAGGCTTCCCTCCCGGGAGATCCCCTTTCCGAACATGATGTCGAACTCCGCCTTGCGAAAGGGCGGCGCCATTTTGTTCTTCACCACCTTCGACCTGATCCGGTTCCCCACTTCCTGACCACGGTGCTTGATCGAACCAATGCGACGCACATCCACCCTAACCGAGGCAAAGAATTTGAGGGCGCGCCCTCCCGGAGTTACCTCGGGAGAACCGTACATGACCCCGATCTTCTCTCGGAGCTGATTGATGAAGATGGCGGTGGTGCGGGAACGATTCAACGACCCCGCCAGCTTCCGCAGAGCCTGTGACATCAGGCGAGCCTGCAGACCCACATGGGAGTCACCCATCTCGCCTTCGATCTCCGCCTTGGGCACCAACGCCGCCACCGAGTCCACCACCAGCACGTCCAGAGCACCCGAGCGGATCAGCATATCGGCGATCTCCAGAGCCTGCTCTCCGGTGTCAGGCTGGGAAATCAGCAATTCGTCCACGTCCACTCCCAGAACGCCCGCATAGGAGGGATCCAGACAATGCTCGGCGTCGATGAAGGCCGCTATTCCCCCGTTGCGCTGCGCTTCGGCCACCACATGCAAGGCAAGAGTGGTTTTGCCCGAACTCTCGGGGCCGTATATCTCCACCACCCGCCCCCTGGGCATGCCCCCTATTCCCAGAGCCACGTCGAGAGACAGGGCGCCGGTGGAGATCACCTCCGGTCTGAGTTGGGCCGATTCACCCATCCTCATCACCGCACCTTTCCCGTATTGTCTGGTGATCTGGCCCACCGCCATCTCCAAGGCTTTTTCCCTGTCCATCGGTTGTTCCTTTCTTGTGAACGGTTATAGACAAAAGCTATAGAACCGCTGTGACAAAACTACACCATTGTGCTTCGAACTCGAAAGCATTTCAAGCGCTCGGCGCCTGATCTTTTCACAAACTATTGACAGACCGAATAATAACGAACATATGTTCGATACACCAAACGTACGAGTGGTGCGCATCCCCCACCCGTTGTCGGGAGTCAGTTCAGGGGTATCCGCTCCATCACCTCGTAACGAGGAGGCCCCCCGCCCAGATGGCTCCGGAACACCGTCACCTCCCGGACCATCATTTTTACCCCGACCGGGGAAGCGGACGCCACCAGGGCGCCCACGTCCCGGGGAGGACGTATCCGAGACAAAGTGAGGTGGGGCAAAAAGGGACGCTCCGGCGCCGCCAAGCCCGAGGCTTCCACTGTTTCTTTCACCCCCTCGGCCAAGGCCGCCAGGGACTCGGCCCCCTCTGATACCCCCACCCACAACACGGTGGCCCGACTGTCGCGAGGAAAACTCCCGAGGCTCCCGAACCGGCATTGAAAGGAGCCGCCCAAACGAGCCTGGGCCAAAAGATGGCCCATCACCTCGAACCTGTCCTGCGGGATGTCTCCCAGAAAGCACAGCGTCATGTGCCAATTCCGCGGAGGAGTGAGCCGTCCGGGGAGCTCGCACCCCCCGGTCATCATCATCACACGGCGGCTTAGGATCTGCCGGGCCTCCGACGTGAGGTCCACCGCCAAAAAGATCCGACCTACCGATTCCACCATTTACCGCTAATGCCAAGCCGCGCCAGGTGAAGAGCGGCGGTGGTGGTGTAGGTGCGGATCCGTTCCCGGTCCCCGGGCATCTGCAGTCGGCGGGCCGCGGTGGCTTCGGGGGTGGCTATACCCACAAACGCCACTCCCACCGGCGCCGAAGCGGAGTCCGGCCCGGCCGAGCCGGTGATGCCCACCCCCACGTCCACTCCCAGTGTTTGTCGGGCGCCCTCCGCCATCTGTTGGGCGGTCCGGGCGGACACCACTGCAGTCGCCGACATTTCGGCATCCACCCCGAGCAGCTTCTCCTTGAGATCGGTGGCATAACTCACCACCGATCCCCGGAAGACCCGTGACGCTCCCGGCTCGGCAGTGATCCGAGCAGCCACCATCCCGGCCGTCATGGACTCGGCTGTGCCGATGGTCCACCCCCGTTCGGACAGCAGTTTCAACAGTTGTCGTTCGATGGTCTGTTCGTCGAAACCGAACACTGCCCAACCCAGGCGTCGGCACACCTTCTCGGCAACGGGAGCGATCATCTGTTGCGCGGCGGCCGCATCCGGCGCCTTGGCGGTGATCCGTACTTTGATCTCCCCCGAAGAAGCCAGATAGGCCAGACTCGGGTTCGCCGATTCGTGGTAGATGTCCTCCAGCAATTCGGCGGTGCGCGATTCCGATCTTCCCCAGGTCCGGATGACCCTGCTGACCAGGGTTCCGGTGAAATTGTCCGTCCGTCTGAGTCGAGGGAGCACTCCCATAGTGAGCATCTCCCCCATCTCGGCGGGCACTCCCGGCAGAGCAAAAATCCACTTGCCCTGGTGGAACAGAGCCAAACCGGGTGCGGTTCCCTTGCGATTTTCGATCAGTTCGGCACCGTCGGGATACTCCGCCTGACGGAGATTGCTCACCGGCATCGCCCATCCTCGGGCGGCGAATCGAGTCCGCAGGGTCTCCGCCCACTCGGTGGAAAAACGCATGGTCCGTCCGGTCGCCGCGCAGATCGCCTCGCGGGTCAGATCGTCGGGAGTCGGCCCGATCCCCCCGGTGATCACCACAGCCTGCGCCCTTTCCAGAGCCAGGGCGATGGCCGATTCCATCCGCTCCGGATTGTCCCCCACCGTCACCTGGTAGTGGGCGTCGTGCCCGGAAGCGGCCAGCCGCGCGCCTATCGTGGCGGCGTTGCCGTTGACGATCTGGCCCAACAGCAACTCGGTTCCCACGGTGATCACCTCGACGATCACGAGGGCCCCCCGGCCGGGAGCGGATCGGGAAGGGGCACCTGCCGGGGATCGCCGCCCAGACTCAGGTAGGTCTGGTATCCGGCGGCGCGGGCGGCCCCCACCACTTCCCTTCTCCCCCATCCGACCTCTTCCGCATGGTGGCCGTCGCTGGCCAAAGTGATCGAGATTCCCGCCTGCCGGAACATCTGCAGAAAAGCGGGCGAGGGATAGACCTCCCGGGCCGGATTGCGAAGACCCTGGCTCGAAACCTCCACCGCCATCCCCCGATCGGCCGCCGACTCAACCACCCGGTGATAGAGGTCGAAAGGCTCACGGGCCGGCCGGTGGCCGTATTTCTTGCACAGATCGACATGAGCCAGCACATCGGCGATGCCCGATTGGATCATCTCCACCACCAACCGAAAGTACTGTTCCCACGCCTTTGGCACTCCTCTCCGCTCAAACTCCTCCGAACACTGCGACGTATCGATCGCCCAGCCACCCACCCAGTGCACCGCCCCCAAAAGGAAGTCCCAGGGATAGGGCGCCAGCAGTTCGGCCACTGCCTCTTCGGTTCCCGGTATGAAATCCACCTCCAGCCCCAGCAGCACCGGAAGCCCCCGATCCTTGGCCGCCAGCACCGCCTCCACGTATTGGTCGATCCGAAACACCCTGTCCAACTCCACCATGCGGGCCGTGAACTCACTCAACGCCGACCGGGC
Organism: Acidimicrobiia bacterium; assembly: GCA_963665765.1. Taxonomy (GTDB): domain Bacteria; phylum Actinomycetota; class Acidimicrobiia; order Spongiisociales; family ZC4RG35; genus Bin76. Next base: position 2,434,229 of record OY762464.1, on the reverse strand, counting down.
CGGTCCCCGGCGGCGGTCCGCCTCCCAGAAAGAACCCAGGACCTGTTCGGACTCTCTGAAACGGTACAGATGCTCGGTGAATCCCAGTTCGGGCACGCCCCGGGTCCGGGCCACCCGGCAGTACCGCTCGATCAACTCCGGCGAGAAACCATCGGGGATGGGATCGGAAGGATGTTGACGATGGGGATACAGATGCAAGTGGTAGTCAGACATAACCCACCGCGCGCCGAAAGCGATCTCTACGATCTTGTGCGGGTGGATAGGCGGAGCGGCGCAAGATCAAGGGAGATTGGGGTTGACTTCGTCACACCTATGGTGCATGCTGATAGCAATCGAACACCTCCAGGTCTGTTCCGACGTCGTTCGGACCGTGTCGCCCCCAGGCGGGGCAAAGAGGTCATGCTCTTGAATGCGCCCCCCGCGGGATCGGTGAACCGCGTTCGAAATCTCCGGAGGTGGCGGTGGGGGTGGGCCCGAAAGTGAAGTGCGGTCGGGGTGATTTTCGCGGGATAGGGTATGACTTTCACAGCCCGTCACCACCAGTCCCGTCCGTCCGCCCCTAATCCCGTACCGCTTCCACCAACGCCTGCAGGGGACCGGATCCCACCGAGTCGGCCAGATGGCCCCACACCCCCTCGGTGATCTTCTCATCCCGCTCCAACATTCCGGCCGCCAAGTCGACGGCGTCGGCCAAGCCCACATACATCCCGGTCTGATCCCGGTCCAAAGCGGTGGAGACCGCCATCCGAGCGGAAACCGGGTCGCCTCGCCCCAAGGCCTCGATAGCTCGCTCCGCGGCCGTCAGGGCCTGACGTTGCAGCCGTCCGGGGTTTCGCATCACACTTCCCGAAAAAGGTAGGGGCGCAATGCTTCCATGCGCCGGTCGATCTGATCGGGATATAAATACCACAGCATGGCCGAGACGGTCGAGAGCAGCGGGTTTCCGTCCTGCGGAGTGAAGGAGAAACCCACCACCTGCACACCGTTGCGCACCGTAAGCGACGGCATCGACACCACCGCGTGGGAGAGGATTCTCCCAAAGTACCCGTGATCCCTTCCGAAGGAGAACACCCGATTGCTCGATCGCCGGTGGGTCACCGCCACCCAGTTGTTGGACTGGAAACGATCCGCCACTTCCTCCCGGGTGGTCTCCCGGTCCAAAGTCAGCGAGAAGTGCAGAGTGTGCATGTACTGGGTGTTGAGCTTGATCGCCGAAGAATACAGGGGCAGATCGTGCCCGAGGGTGGCAAACAGATGGTGGGCGTCCCGGGCATGATGCGTTCCGAATCTGGGTTCTCGGTGAGGGTCGACCGTAGGACTGGGCACAAAGCCACGGTCCTGACTGATGTCATTGGCTCTCCGAATGCACAGGAACTCGCCGTTGTCCAGGTGATTTGTGCCATCGGAGTCAATCGCCAGGCTTTGGATCATCGCCGCGATGTTGTGGGTGTTGCAGGAAACGATGTGCAGAAAGCGATCTCGCTCGGGGTCCAAGGCGGAGTCGTTGATGCCTCGGGCATACATCTTTCCGAATCCGAATTCCGACCCTTGCGCCAGAAATCCCCGCGGGCCGGATAGCGATTGGTAAAAGTCGGTCTTGTTCTGATTGCCGGCGGGGGTGCAGTCGATAATCACCGAAGCCCGATCCAACGCTTCCCACTTTTCGTATTTGGGATTGTGCCCAAGCTCCCGGAAATCCATCCGGCGGTCTTCATCAACCGCCAGCATGGCCCCGCGACGGACCAGATCCTCCACCTTGCCCCGTTCGTCCAGCATTGGGGTCCGTTTGTGGAAGGTGACTTCATCAAGGCCGAACGCCTCCCGGTTGTCGGCCAACAAACCGATCAGGGGCTCACCAATCGTGCCGGTGCCCACCACATGGGCGATCATGCTCTTTGCCAAGAAAACTCCTCGAGACGCCTTCAGGGCAAGGGTACCCAACCAAGCAAGCCCCTACCTTCGAAAACCCCCCTCGTCGGCACTGCGAAATGCGGGGCTCGCTATCCTTTATCCGGCGTCTCCCCGGGAGTACATGACCGCACCGCAGACCCTTTTCGAAAAAGTCTGGAACCGCCATTTGGTGAGGGAAGCCGAAGGCGAGCCGGCTCTGCTCTATATCGATTTGCACCTGGTGCACGAGGTCACCTCCCCCCAAGCCTTCGACGGACTCCGGTTGGCCGGCAGACCGGTGCGAAGGCCGGACTTGACCCTGGCCACCATCGATCATGGGGTGCCCACCACTGGTCGGGCACTGGGAATCCGCGATCCTCTCTCCAAAAAGCAAATAGACGCTCTGGTGACGAACTGCGAGGAGTTCGGCGTCACGCTCTACGGATTGGATGACCCCCGCCAGGGCATTGTCCACGTCATCGGCCCCGAACAGGGCGTCACCCAGCCGGGAATGACCATCGTCTGCGGCGACTCCCACACTTCCACCCATGGCGCCTTCGGCGCTCTGGCGTTCGGGATCGGCACGTCGGAGGTGGAGCATGTGCTCGCCACCCAGACCCTCCCCCAACCTCAGCCCCGTTCGATGGCGATCACGGTGGACGGGGACCTGCCGACCGGCGTGACCGCCAAAGACATCATCCTGGGGATCATCGCCCGGATCGGAACGGCGGGGGGCCAGGGTCACGTGGTGGAATACCGAGGCACCGCCATAAAAGGGCTCTCCATGGAGGGCCGGATGACCATCTGCAACATGTCCATCGAGGCGGGCGCCCGGGCGGGCATGATCGCTCCCGACAACATCACTTTCTCATATCTGGAAGGGCGTCCCCACGCTCCCCGTAAAAAGCTCTGGGAGCGGGCGCTTGCCGAGTGGCGATCACTGCCCACCGATCCCGGCGCCGAGTTCGATGCCGAAGTGCGGATCGAAGCCGGGGATCTGCGACCTTACGTGTCGTGGGGCACCAACCCGGGACAGACCGCCGCGGTGACCGATCAAATTCCTCATCCCGATGATTTCGATGACCCCCTGGAACGCGACTCCATCATGAGGGCCCTGGCCTACATGGATCTTGTGCCCGGCACCCCCATCACCGATATCACCATCGACCGGGTCTTTCTGGGATCCTGCACGAACGCTCGCATCGAGGATCTCCGCACCGCCGCCGGCATCGTTGCCGGACAGAAGGTACATCGTAATGTCTCGGCCATGGTGGTCCCCGGGTCGGGCCTGGTAAAGGCGCAGGCTGAAACCGAAGGACTCGACGTCATCTTCCGGCAGGCGGGATTCGAGTGGCGGGACGCCGGATGCTCGATGTGCCTGGGCATGAACCCCGACATTCTGATGCCCGGGGAACGCTGCGCCTCCACCTCCAACCGCAATTTTGAGGGACGCCAGGGCCAAGGAGGACGCACCCACCTGGTTTCCCCGGCCATGGCCGCCGCCGCCGCCGTCTCCGGCAGATTCGTCGACATCCGCCAATGGGAAGGCAACTGATGCGGGCGATTTCGCTGATACAAGGAACCATGCTTCCTCTTCGGAGGGCCAATGTCGACACCGATCAGATAATGCCCAAGCAGTTTCTCAAGCGGGTGGAGCGAACCGGATACGGCCAGTATCTGTTCTGGGATTGGAAGCGGACACCCGGCGGGGAACCGGATCCCGACTTTCCCTTCAACCAGCCTCGGTACCAAAACGCCAAGGTCTTGGTGGTCGGGCCCAACTTCGGGAGCGGCTCTTCTCGTGAACACGCTCCCTGGGGATTGCAGGACTGGGGTTTGGAAGCGATTATTGCCCCTTCCCTGGCCGACATTTTCCGCACCAATTGCACCAAGATCGGGTTGCTCCCCATCCAACTTTCCTCATCGGAGGTGGAGACCCTGACCGATCTTGCCCAAACTCACCCCGACAGCCGGATCACCATCGACCTTCGGGCGCAGACCGTACAAGCGCCGGGCCTTTTCACCCGATTTGAGATTGATCCTTTCACCAAGTGGCGGATGCTCAACGGCTACGACGACATCGGACTCACCCTCAGACACACCGCGGAGATAACCCTATTCGAGTCGACCCGCCCCCCGCACCTCCCCTCTCTCCACTAAGGGGCCCTTTTGGAAGAATTGCGCAAGAGAATCCTGGAAGCCGGGGAAGTGCATTCCGATTTGGTGATTGTTGACAGTTTCCTGAATCACCGCACCGATCCGGATCTGATGAGCAGAGTGGGGGTCTGGCTGGCGCAGCGGCTCGGCGAATTCGATGTGGTGGTCACCGCCGAGGCATCCGGCATTCCGGCGGCCTATGCCACCGCTCGGGCGGCGGGGGTGAATTTCATCTACGCCAAGAAACAGAACCGCCGACTGGACCCACAACTGCATCTGATCAGACAGATAAGTTCGCCCACCAAGGGAGGGATGACCTGGATCACCATTCGGAAGGCTCTCCTGGGAGAGCAACGGGACGTGGTGATCGTGGACGACTTTCTCTCCCAGGGTCGCACCGCCGAGGCGCTCGGTTCCATGATCGAGGAGGGGGGAAATCGGGTGGCCGGATTTGGTTTCGTCATCGAAAAGACCTTCACGGGCGGTCGGAAACTGTTGGAGAAGCACGGATGGAAGATCAAGTCGGCGGCCATTATCGAATCGATCGAGAACCAGCGGATCAATATGGCCGAATTGCCGAAATAGGCGATCCCGCCACTAGCCTCAAATCCGAAAGAACTATGGCAAGGAGTCCCCTGTGGCAGTGAAGTTTCTAAGCCCTGAATGGCTGTCATCAATAACGGTGGCGTTGGAAAACCACCAGGGATTTCAAGAAGCGATTCACGGCATAGAGATGAGTATCCAGTTCGAGGTCTCAGACGCACCCACCGGAGACACCGGATATCACCTGGTCATCGCCCCGCAGGCGGTCACCATCGCGCTGGGGGTGCGAGAGGACCTCGACATCACCATCAGGCAGAACTACGAAACCGCCACGGCGATCATGCGGGGGGAACTCAACGTTCAGTCGGCTTTCATCTCCGGCCGAATCAAGGTTTCAGGCAACCTGGCCAAGCTCATGATCCATCGCGCCGGAGTGGAGCAATGGCTGGAGGCGGTGAGCCACATAGAGGTCGAGTACTAACCGACAACCGGAGAGAACGTCTTAGAGTCGGCGCGAATAGGTGATAGGGTGTCCGCGAAAAATAGGGGATGGGAGGGGTTGAATTTGTCACCACCTCGGCGCATGCTGTGGGAAGTCGAAACACCTCCCGGTCTGATCCGGCGTCGCGGACCGTTACAGAGGTCAAATCTCGGGTTCACGAGGTCCCGCTTTAGTAGGTAGTGGGTCAGTTTGGATTTGAGAGGCTGCGGGGGGCTAGCCCCCCGCAGGGGAATGTTGCGGTCTCATGGGGCGCCTGACCGTGCTGGGAAGGGTAGGCGGAGGGTGGGACACACCGTCGGCTATTGGCTCAGAAGGCGTAGTCGGTGACGGTGCACCGCATTGAGCGATCCTTCGTTCATTCGCAGGCTCTGCCGTCTCTGTCTCTGTCGAGGCGGTCGTAATCGGTACCGACCAGGCACTTAGAAGGACACTTCGTCTGTTGCGATGGTCCCGCTTTGAATGTTTCAGATGTAGAAGCGGTCCTGTTGGGCGTCTTGACCACACCATGAAAGGGCAGGATGGGGTATGACACTTTAGCTCATCCGCCCATAAGATCTTGGATCAAGCCTCTCAGCGACTCGTTCTCTTCCCGAAGGTGCTCGTTCTCCTGGTAAACGCGATCATAACTGGCGAAAGCATCTTGAGCAATGGTGCTGTGCACTTTGGCAAGATAGTCCAGCGTCCTAGCCTCAGCCTCCTCTCTGGTTTCCTTACGGGATCCATAGAAGATCCAAAGTCGAGAACCGCCAGCAAGGATGGTCAAGAAAGCGATGGCGGTTAAAGCACCGTATTGCTGTAACCAAACATAGAATCCGGATGTTGCCTGCTCGACCTCAAGAGCGAGCACGGGCAAAGAACCTCATGTAAGAAATCGTCTCTGGTTTCTTCACTCGCGGTTGATACTCGAAGCTATATAGAGGAGGGGGTTGCTTCTCTTGCTCGGCGAAGGCCCGGCGGAGAAGAGCAAAGGCTTTTTCGAACTCTTCCTCTCCGATTTCGTCCCGGATTTTCTCCATGGACCAGCCTTGATCAAGAAGAAGCCGAAGGATACGTTCCGTGGTGGTCATAGCATTCCTCCAAGCTAAAGGCTACTTGTGGGAAGGTGGATTGCAGCGGCTGGTGCCGCTCTTCAAATCAACATTTCCTCTCTGGTTGTAGCATTATGGTTGGCCCGTCGTTGATGCAGAAGTGTCGAGCCTCCTCACGAATCAGCTGGCCAACATCAGCGCGACTCCATCCCTCTCCTAAACAAAGAGCCAGTTCGGCCTTGATTTTTGCCCAGTCTTTCCCGAGGAAGGCTACGGCAGCTTTGACGAAAGCGACCGTGTGTCCTGGACTGCAGTGATCTGGTTCTAGGTTCGTGGCGTCTATCTTCAACGCTGCGGCGAGACTGACTACCTCTCTCAGATCGTTGGTAAGGGCTGTGGTGGTCATACCAACTATGATAGCCGAGCATGTCAGACCAGTCTTCCCACCTTGCCGCTCTCCTTCGGCACCTCCCTGGCAACCTGATCGGCTCGGACCTAACCGACATCACCGTCCTAAAAACCACAAACCGACCTGGACTCCCCCAACAACCCGACGGCGGGGGAATACACTTCAGCTTCACCATCAGCCACCACGCTCTCGGGAAAATGTGCGACAGTGTTGGACACCAAGCCCTCCAGGCCCTCCTTTCCCTAGGCACAATAGACAAAGGCTAGCAGTAGCGTGCCGATCAGTCCGATGCCGATGAGTCCGTTGGCGACTTGGTGCAGTCCGTACTCGAATTTGCTCTGGTTGGGTTTCTGAGCACCGCAATGCGGGCAGGACTTGGCGGAGCGGGAGATTTCTCCCTTGCAGTCACGACAGGTCTTCATCATCCTCCATAGTCGATGATCGTGACCGCGCAGGTGCGAATGTTCATCTCGGCAAAGGCATCGGTGCGGACCATGCCTCCCAGTCGATTACGTGCACCGTAGTCCATGCGGATCAGCATTGTCCCGTCGGAGATGTCTTCGGAACCGTTGTAGTAGGTGCCGTGAACCTGCATACTGTCAGGATCGTTCAGTTGAGCCTCGACCTGTTTCTTGAAGTCTCGGTGGTCACCGTCCCAGCCAGAGAAGCACTTCTCCACGGCTTCATCGGGTGTCCGGGGTACCGCACGAGTGGTGCGGGTGGTATTTGCGGATGTGCATCCACTGATTAGCACTGCTATCAGAAGGATCAAGGTTGCTGCACGAGCCATGTTGGGTGGCGTCCTCTCTCGCGTCAAGGCGTCCTCTCTCGCGTCAAGCTGTTGTGTGGATCACCGCGAGAGTGAAAGGTCTCGCCTATTCGCCACAGATTCGCCGGGGAGCTACCCCGAGAATCCCTTAGGTGGCTGTTGTATTCAGCGAGGAGCCCGACAGGACTGCTCGCGATGACCCACACAGATCACTCCCAACTCTAACCCGTGTCCCCTAGGGGTTGCTATAGTGAAAGCTATGACCACCACAGGCACTAGGGTCCGCGCAGATGGGCTCTAAACTCCCCCGGCGTCCTGGCGATTTCGCTCAGCGCGCTTTCATCGTCGGTGAACTCTCGACTGGGAACATGACCGAGGAGGATGTGGAGGCGTTGCCTCCGATGGGCAGGGAACTCTCTGGGCAGGCACGCAACCGGGCGGTCAGCCCCGAGCGACGCAAGGAAATATCCCGCATGGGTGTGGATGCACGCAAAACCCTCCAGTCCCAAACATCATGACCAGAGGCATCGAGAAGCGTAGCCACAAGCCGCCTTCCAAGAATCCGCCGCCGCGTCCCACACGCAGTCGTCCAGTCAAGCCGAGCCAAAAGCCCCCCTCTAAGACGCGTCCGAGACGACCCTCTCGCTAGTCAACAAGGGAGCGTTGTCGGAGGTTGTATCGTGCCTCTAAGACCTCGTTCTTGTCGTTGTCAGCCTTCCTGAACAGCTTTTCGCTAACGGGGACATCGTTGCCAGCGGTCAGGGCAACCACTTCCTTCTGGAATCTGTCTTCCAATTCGTTGAGCCGCCTCACTATTTCAGAGTTCTCTATGAAACCACTTTCTCGGAACAGTCTGTGCGCCTCGGCATCTAGGGCGTAGCATCGTTTCTGCACCAGTTTCAACAGGGTTACTTTTCTAGGGATCTGCATCACATAATGGATTGCTCCAAGGCAGATCACAACAAACCCAAGCAAGAAATGCAGTCCCTTCTCGTCTGGTGCGTAGTGGAGAGCCAAGACCGTTGCTGGACCCACACCCATCAGCACGGCGCCGAACCACGTTTGGTACCAGGTGTAACGGTCTGTCAGTGCAACGTAGTACTGAACATTTGACCCGATCTCCGAAACAAAGCTCCAAATCGAGTCAAGGAGGTCGTTGCGGATGTCGTCATCCTTACCCAATTAGATACTCCTCTTCATAGTAACAGTAGTAGGAGGGCAGAAGCACTAGGGGCGGATCCGGCATCCCCTTTTGTCACACTCCATAGCTACTATTGGTCAGTATGAACAGGTTGTCGGTGGAGAAAAGGGCTCTCATCATCAACCTCCTCACCGAGGGCAACAGCATCCGAGGCATCGCCCGAATCATCGGCTGTTCCAAGAACACCGTCACCAAACTCCTCGTGGACGCCGGCCGCGTCGCCGCCCACTACCAGGACAAGACCATGCGCAACCTCAAACTGCGTCGTGTCGAGTGCGACGAGATCTGGAGCTTCGTCTACGCCAAGAAAGAGAACCTGCCCCAGGCGCAACAGCCACCCGCCCGCGCCGGTGACGTGTGGACCTGGGTGGCGATCTGCCCGGACACCAAACTCGTCCCTGCATGGTGGGTGGGAGATCGCACCATCGACACCGCCGAGCTGTTCATGAACGACCTCGCCGCCCGTCTCGCAAACCCCGTCCGGCTCGTCACCGACGGACACCAGCCCTACCTAGAAGCCGTCGAAGGGGCGTTCGGTAACCAAGTGGACCATCGGATCCTCCGCAAACGCTACCCCAAGCACCCCCTGGACATTTCCACCACTGCTCATGTTGAACGGCAGAACCTCACGATGCGCATGAGCATCCGCAGGATGGCACGCCGCACCAACGCTTTCTCGAAGAAGGTCGAGAACCACGCTCACATGATGGCTCTGTACTATCTGGTGTACAACTTCGCTCGTCGGCACCGGTCCCTCCCAGGACGAGCTACCCCTGCGATGGCGGCTGGTGTCACCAGCCAAATATGGGCATTCGAGGACATAGTTCGCCTCATCGACGAGCCAAACTGACCCACTACCCTTTAGTAGCAGTCTCGCGTTCCAACATGGCTAGGTGGATGGCGGGGGCGGGCCCTGAGGATAAAAGGGCCGTGGCGTTTTTCGCGGGTTAGTGTCCGGATTCACAACTCGACAGCACCCAATCCATACCCGCATCCCTCGTTGGCGCCCGACATCGCCCGCAGTGGGTGACCGTGGGTCAGGCTATCCCCATATCGATTACGGTGTCTCGTTCTTTCACCAGTTCGGCAACGGACAAGTCGATCCTTTCCTGCGAGAACTGTCCGTGTTCAAGGCCTTTCACGATCTCCCACTTTCCGTCCCGGCACACGCAGGGAAAGGATGCGCACAAACCTTCCGGCACCCCGTAGGACCCGTCGGAGATGACCGCCATACTTACCCAGTCGTCGGGCGGAGTGCCCAACACCCAATCGTGCATGTGGCTCACCGCCGCGTTGGCGGCCGAGGCGGCGGACGACTTGCCGCGCGCCTTGATGATGGCGGTGCCCCGCCCGGCCACCGTGGGGATGAAGTTGTGCTCCACCCAGTCATGGTCGCCCACCATCCGGTAGGCGTTACGGTCCCCGATCTCGGCGTGAAAGAGATCGGGATACTGAGTGGCGGAATGGTTCCCCCACACACTCATTTTCTTCACCATGCTGAAGGGCTGCCCCACCCGGTTGGCCACCTTGGCGATCGCCCGGTTGTGGTCGAGGCGGGTCATGGCGGTGATTTGGGAGGGGTCGATGTCCTTGGCATTGGCGGCGGTGATATAGGCGTTGGTATTGGCCGGGTTGCCCACCACCAACACCTTCACATCGGGATGGGCTGCTTCGGACAACGCCCTGCCTTGTTGCGTGAAGATTCTCCCGTTGGCCTCCAGCAGATCGGCCCTTTCCATGTGGGCCAAACGAGGCATGGCCCCCACCAGAAGAGCCACGTCGGCGTCGGCGAAAGCCTGTTCGACGTCGGTGGTCAGCACCATGCCTTTCAACAGGGGAAAAGCGCAGTCCTCCAGTTCCATCGCCACCCCTTCCAGGGCTGGAAAACCCGGGACGATTTCCAGCAACTGCAGAATCACCGGCTGCTCGGGTCCCAGCATCTCCCCGGCGGCAATCCTGAACAGCAGGCTGTATCCGATCTGTCCGGCAGCGCCGGTCACCGTCACCCGTTGCGGTCGGCTCATGAATCAAATCCCTTCTCGTTGGCCGACGCCCAATGGTAGATGTGATGCGGGTTTGGTCATGACCGAACTTGTCTTCGACTCAGGAGGAGATCCTGGACCGGGCGTCTGTCAATCTTTGCAGGGCCTTTTTCCTCCCCAGGGCGGCCAGGGACTCGAAAAGAGGAGGACTGATCGAGGAGCCGGTGACCGCCACCCGCACCGGCTGGAACCCCTTGCCGGCGCTGATCCCAAGTTCTGCTATCAGATCCCGCAAGGTCTGCTCGACACTCTCGGTTCGCCAATCCTCTACCCGTGACAAAGCCGCAATCGCTCCGGTGAGAACCGCATCCACGCCGGGCTTGCTCATCACTTTCTTCCACGACCGGGGGTCATATTCGATCCGCTCCGACAACAAAAAGGCGAGTTGCGGGCCGACTTCTGATAACAATTTCACCCTTTCTTGGACCAGAGGCAGCACTTCGGAGCACCCATCCCACATCTCGTCGGGAAGGGATTGTCCCAAAAACTCCTCGGTGTAGGGCCGGGCCCGCTCCGCGAATCCGGCCTGAGAAAGATGGTTGCGAAGGTATTCACCGTTCATCCAAGTGAGCTTGGCCGGATCGAACACGGCCGGGCTGGAGGAGACGTCCGTCAGATCAAAGTCCTCCACCGCTTCCTCACGGCTGAAAATGGTTCTCTCCGGCCCGATCGACCATCCCAGCAAAGACAGGTAGTTGAAAAGGGCCTCCGGCAGAAACCCCTGGCGACGGTACTCCCCCACGTCGGTGGCGCCATGTCGTTTGGACAGCTTGCCGCCGTCTTGGCCGTGGAGAAGAGGAAGATGGGCATAGGTGGGCTCGGGCGCCGCCATGGCTCGGGTGATCTGAATGTGGCGAGGGGTGGAGGGCAGAATGTCCTCTCCACGGGCCACATGAGTGATGCGGTAGTCCACGTCGTCCACCGTGGATGCCAGATGGTAGGTGGGGGAACCGTCGCTTCGGAGGATCACGAAGTCGTCGATCACCTGGTGGTCGAAGCGAACCTCTCCTCGCACCACATCGGTGAAGACCGTCATCCCCGGACGGGGCAGAGCGAATCGCACCACATGGCTTTCCCCTGCCTCCTGGCGGCGTTGATCCTCATCCGCCGGCATCGACCGGCAGCGACCGTCGTACCCAGGCGGCCTCCCCGCCCGCTGGGCTTGTTTCCTGCGCTCGGCGAGTTCGGGAGGGCTGCAGTAACACCGATAGGCGGCCCTCTTTTCCACCAGCAGACCCGCCACCTCCCGGTAGCGCTCAAAACGTCCGCTCTGGCGGTAGTTCCCGTGCGGACCACCCACCTCCACTCCTTCGTCCCAGTCGATCCCCATCCAGCGCAGCCCCTCCAGGATCCGCCGCTCGAACTCGGGGGTGGAGCGGCGTTGGTCGGTGTCGTCCACCCGGACGATGAAAACCCCCCCGTGCCGACGGGCGAACAGCCAGTTGAACAGGGCGGCGCGGGCGGTGCCGACATGCAAAAGGCCGGTTGGAGAGGGCGCCACCCGCAAACGGGGAGTCATCTTCTCACCACGGGGTTCACCAGAGCCCCCACTCCCTCGACCCGCACCTCCATGACCTCCCCCGGATAGACCGGCGCCCCTCCGCTGGTCGTCCCGGTCAGGATCACATCTCCGGGAAGGAGAGTCATCACCGAAGAGACGTAGGAGACCAGTTCTCCGGGACCCAGCACCATCTCGGAGGTGAAACCCGACTGCCGTGGGTCATCGTCCACCAGACATTCCACCGCGTGCTGCTCCAGGGGATCGAATTCGGTTTCGATCATCGGGCCCAGAGGGCAAAAGGTGTCGTACCCCTTGGATTGGGTCAGCAACCGGGGGTTTTCCATGAGTTCGGGCAAGGTTACGTCGTTGGCGGCCGTATAACCCAGAATGTACGACCCCGCGTCTTCCACCTGCACATGGCGGGCCACCCTCCCCATCACCACCGCCAACTCCGCCTCGTGGTTGACCGACGAGATCATAGGGGGCAGGACTACCGGGGCGCCCGGCCCCACCACCGAGGTGGTGGGCTTCAAAAACAGATAAGGATCGGAGGTGGGATAACCGTCGGGGTCGACATAGTTGCCCTCCACACCCACCACCTTGGTGGGCAGCACCGGGGACAGCACCCTTATCTCATCCCAGCCCAGCATGGTCTCGGTCGGCTCCCAGACCACAAAGGGAGAGCCTTGATACAAGGTGACTCCTTCCATTTGAGCCACCCCGTAGGCAATGTCATCGCCATGACGAAACCGAACGATCTTGGCCAACGAGACTCAGTCCGAATCGGCGATGGCAGCCCGGAGGGCCGCGGGGGATCGAGCCAGACGTTCGGCGCCGATCTCCTCGGCCGCCCCGGCGCCCGGTACCGGCTCATGACGTGACTTCTTCAACCAGCGCCGACGTCGTTGTGAGACCGAACCCGAAGTTCCTTGTTCGTACCCCATCAGAATCCGGGCCACCTCCAGATCTTCGGGGACCGGCGCCCGCCCGAAAAGGGAGGCGCGAGCGGCCATCAACGTCGCCAGCACCGGAACACCCTGTCTTTCCAGCGCCGAGAGACCGGCCTGCCGGATGATCCGAAAAGCCCAGCCCGTATCGGGGCCCGGCCGCCCGAACAAACCCCCCACTGACAACTGATCGGGCGCGGTGATCATCCCGGGACGGTCGGGACGCCAACGGGCAGGCGCGGCGGGGATCGGGACCGCCCGGGGCCGATCCTGGACAGGAGGGTCAATGTTGGGTTGGCGAGTCATCTATGCCGGTGCAGTTGTGGATCGTTCAGACATATTCGAGCCAGTGTGCCAATCCCGGATCACGGCCCGAAACCAGATGCTGGAACAGCTCCTGCGCCCGCTTGGTCACCGGGCCGGGACGGCCGGCGCCCACCGGACGATGGTCGATCTCCCGGACGGGAGTCACCTCGGCGGCGGTGCCGGTGAAAAACACCTCATCCGCATTGAATAGATCACCTCTGGTTAGGGTGGCTTCCCGAATCTCTACACCGTCCCGACCCAGCAGAGTCATCACCGTGTGGCGGGTTATGCCATCCAGGATCCCCGACGAGACGGGCGGGGTGTACACCACTCCGTCGCGGACCACGAACACGTTCTCGCCGCTTCCTTCGGAGACATTTCCATCGGCGTTCAGCAGCAGCGCCTCGTCATGTCCGTTGCTCAATGCCTCCATCTTGGCCATCACGCTGTTGAGGTATTGGCCGCACCCTTTGGCCACCGGCACAAAGGCCGCCGCACTGATCCGACGCCAAGAAGAAATGCCCACCCGAATTCCGTTCAAGACCCCCTCCTCTCCCAGATAGGGTCCCCATCTCCAAGCGGCGATGGCGGTGTGGGAGGTGGCGCCGGTCGGATTGAGACCGATGGCGCCCAATCCGTAATAGACCAGGGGACGGATGTATCCCGACTCGAGCCCGTTTTCTCGCAGTACTGCCCGGCAGGCATCCACCAACTGCTCCACCGACCATTCGAGGGAAACCCGGTAGGCCCGGGCGGAACGGTGAAGCCGTTCGATGTGCTCTGTCAGCCGGAAGACAGCCGTCCCGCTCTCGGTTTCATAGGCCCGGATTCCCTCGAACACCCCGGTTCCATAATGGAGGGCATTACTCAACACATGCACTTGGGCGTCGTCCCACAGAACGAGCTTTCCGTCCATCCAGATATAAAGTGAGGGTTCCATGCGTCCCTAGTTTGGCAGACTCGACCGTCCTTTTAACCGACTATTCGGTTGCCTCTGCTTCGGTCCACAGATTCCACTTTGCCGGCTGCTCGGGAGTCTCACCAACAACGCAACCCCTCAAACCCACCTGGACAAGAAGGGCGCCGTTGCTGAGGGTGTCCCACCCCCTCGCCCACGCTGTATCGACTTCATGTTCTATATAATTCCACACCGAGAGGGGCCGGTGTGCAGTGATCCAAAAGGATTCTCACGAACCGGTTAGAGCTTGAAATCGCCTCATCTGCAGATCAATGACCCTAACCGCGTGCGATTTCTTGACTCCCTTGTACCAGTCCAAAAACTCCTCCAAAGTGGCCCCGTCATTGATGTTGTCGAAAAGGGCAGAGATAGGAACCCGGGTACCCGAAAATACCCAGTCCCCACTGAGGCGATCGGGATGACGCTCAACGGCATCGCATTCCTTCCAAATTGACCCATCCATGTCTACCTCCACTTCTTCATGCTGAAAGCCTACTTCCAGGTGCCCCCGGTCCGGGTGCCCAAATCGCTGAAAGTGCGTCCATGCAGCCCTGATCCAACTCCCGGTTGGCGGTGGCGCACTCGTCCCGATCCTCCTATTCCAGCCCCCGGTACGCTTCACGTGGATGCATGAACGGATCGCCTCATTGTTCGGCGTGGGTTATCTTCTTTATCGGGTGCGGGGCGCGCACTCCGGATCGGGCACCCTGGGGGCGGCGGTGGGGCTGGGTCTGGCTTGGGCAGCGGGCACCGCCGGTTGGTTTGCGCAACTGGGGCTGGCAGTTCTCTTGGCCGTGGTCTCCGTATGGAGTTCTCGTCCATTCTCAGATGACCCCGGATGGGTGGTGATCGATGAAGCCGCCGGAGCATCGCTGGCGGTGGTAGGACTAGGTCCGGCCGGGGTGGTGGCCGGATGGGTGGTGTTCCGGATAGCGGACATATTCAAGAAGGGATTCCCCGGCGTGAGATGGGCGGAACGCCTTCCTGGCGGGTGGGGAATCACCGGCGACGACCTGGTGGCCGGTGGGTATGGGCTGGCGGTTGGCTGGATCGTTCAGCTTTGGCTAGGCTGACCTCGTCTTAGCGACATGAGCAACCACCTCTTTGACCGCGATACCAAAGACGCGATGAACCCACAGCCCGACGGCCGGTGGATGGTTCAGATCAGCGGTGAGTGGAACATCGACGGGGTGCCCAACGGCGGTTTGTTGATGGCACTTTGCTTGAATGCTTCGGGCCGGCAGGTGGGCCTTCCCGATCCTTTGTCCATGACCAGTCACTTTCTGGGGAGAACCACACCGGGTGAGGCCACGATCCGCAGCCGAATCATCAAGCAGGGCCGGAGTCTGTGGGTCACGGCGGTGGATCTCATCCAAAACGGACGGGTCGGAGTGACCTCCCTCATTACTTGGGGTGACTTGTCCGCCTTTGCCGGTCCCAGCGGGCCACTGCTGCCACCTCCTGAACTCCCGGATAAATCAGAGATGCAGGGCAGTCTCGACATGCCGATAGATTCAACTTTTATTAGACAGTTCGACTATCTCATGCCTCGGGAAATGGCGCTGGGCGTTTTCGGTCGGCCCACCGGCCAGGCCGTGGCCAGGGGTCGGATGCGATTCGCCGACGGACGCCCACCGGATCTCCTGTCCATGCCGGTGATCGCGGATGGTTTTCCTCCCGCCATTTTCCAACTGGGCCACTATGGATGGGCGCCTACCTTGGAACTCACCATCCATTTCCGCGCCCGACCCTGCCCGGGATGGCTGACGGTGGATCTGAGTGCCCGGCACCTCCTGAACGGCACCTTCGAAGAAGACTGCAACATCTGGGACTCCAACGGACAGTTGGTGGCCATGTCCCGCCAACTGGCCCGCACCCTGGTGGGATAGAATCACGGGCCACTCCCGGGGCTCCCGGAAGGCACCCCGGCCGTTGCATTCCCAAAATATATAATAATCCATTCCTAAAATGTACAATGATTGATTCCTAAAATGTACAATGGCTGATCTCTCATAACGTGCGATCACAGCTAGAAGACCCTGCTCCGGGGGTGATGCAAATTCCCGATACTCTGACTATGCCTGGATACCGTCGACGCATCGTCGAAAGAGAAGTCCGAGGTGCTCTGGGACGGCGAGGGGCCGTATTGATCGAAGGCAGCAGAACATGTGGTAAAACTTGGACAGGGCGAAGCTTTGCTCGCAGCGAGGCCCGCCTGGATGACCCGGCCGTGCTTTTGTTAGCAGAGGCTGACCCGGCCTCAGTGTTGGTGGGCGCCACCCCTCGACTCTTGGACGAATGGCAAAACGCTCCCCGTCTGTGGAACATGGTGCGCAGAGAATGCGACGACCGATCCCAACCCGGCCAGTTCCTTCTAACGGGCTCCGCATCTCCCCAGGATGACCACACCCGGCACACGGGAGTAGGCCGGATCAGCCGGGTGTTGATGAGACCCATGTCCCTTGCCGAGATGGGTTATTCCACCCGATCTGTCTCCCTGCGCCGCCTATTTGTGGGAGAAACCACCTCGGCCCTCCCTATGGGGAACTTCGGATTGCGGGACATCGCATCGCTAATTTGCGTCGGCGGATGGCCGGGAGGTCTCCATATGGTAGAGGATCAGGCTCGCCGCGGGGTAGGCGATTATTTGAGGGAAATCGTTCGCCTGGACATCCCTTTGGTTAGCGGCGTGATGCACAATCCTGCGACCGTGAGGAGACTTCTACAATCTTTGGCCCGGAATGTGGCCACTGAGGCTAAGGTGACCAAACTGGCATGGGAGGCAGGTGGCGACCGACCCCTGCACCGCCATACAATTCACGCCTATCTTGAGGCCCTGGAGCGAATATTCGTGGTGGAGGATCAACCGGCATGGTCGGTGGGTCTCAGGTCGCGGGCAACCCTGCGCAAGGCTCCCAAACGGCATTTTGTGGATCCGTCCCTGGCAGCAGCCATGCTACGCGCATCACCCTCGAGGTTGTTGGCAGACCCCAACACATTCGGGCTGTTGTTCGAGTCACTGGTTGTCCGGGAACTTCGCATTTACAGTCAGCCCAACCACAGTGAGGTATTTCACTACCGAGACGAAACCGGACTAGAAATCGACGCCATCGTTGAAAGGGAGGACGGAGTCTGGATCGCCGTAGAAATCAAGCTCAATCCGGCGCCCGAGATCCTCGACAAAGCAGCCAAGTCCCTGCTTCGTCTGCGCAACAAGGTGACTAAGGCCCGGACGGACGATTTGGCCACCCTCATGATCGTGACATCGACCGGCGCCGCCTACCGTCGGCACGATGGAGTTCAGGTGACTCCGATCGCCGCACTCGGACCTTAACAGGGCTGGTCACGGCACCTCTGTATCGGGTATCCGGGGGTCAAGCAGGATGACCGAACGGCTTTTCACACTCTGGAGGAGGCGGTTGGTATACAATGGCCTCATGTTTAGGGAGAAGATTGCAGAGCATTCCAAGTGGGTCGTCAAAATTTTGGAGGAACATCCAGACATCGCCCAAATAGAGGAACGAACAAAGGGGAGCCTGATTGACCCTTTGATACGTTGCCTCGGATATGACCCGAATAATCCGGGACACGTAATGCGGGAAGCCGTTACAGATACCGGCAAGAAAAAGGTTGACTACATGCTGACTGGGCAAAACAGTGCCAAAATCGCAGTTGAAGCCAAATCTGCCAGTACTACGCTGTCATCTGCCGCCATCCAACAGTTGCGAGAGTACTTCACCTTTACAAAGGCCGTTGCTGCCCTTCTGACTAACGGCATTGATTATTGGCTGTTCACTGACCTTGACACCAGCAACGTCATGGATCTCGAGCCTTATCGCAAGATTGACATCCGTTATGTCACCGATAAAGATCTGTGCCAACTGGACTGCTTTTCTCGGAACATGGTCAGCAAGGACAGTGTTCATGAGCAGGCTACAGCGCAAAAACATCAAGCCCAGATCAACAGCATCGTCGCTGAAGAATTGCAGTCACCTTCCCAGGAATTCTTGAAATTGGTGGGCAAGAAAGCCGGAATCAAACCTCTTAACCAAAAGAACCTTGCCTTTCTCGAGCCGTTAGTTGAAGAGGCGATCAGCCGAAATCTAAGCAGAGAAATACATCCATCTCTACATCCCGATCCAAAACCGGAACCCTCAGGCTCAGATGTCTCTGAGAGGAAATCAAATACAGACTCCGAGGTAACTCCTGGAAGAAAGGCCGCCGAAACGCTAAAGCGGTTCAAAGGAGCAACCTTGTTTGGTCAGCCCCTTGCATGCAAGAACTATGTGACATTGCTCACATCGGTAGTGGAAGAGATGCAAACCCGGCATCCCGACGAATTCGCTGAGCAAGTGAGTGACAGCAAGGCCTTCAAAGGCAGGAAGTGGTGGTACATCAGCAAGAGAATTGACGACCTGAGCCCAGCTCAAACCAAGGACAGAGTCGGAGATTACTGGGTGGATGTCAATTTGGATGCACTGGGCAAAATCAGGCGGGCACGTCTATTCCTCCGGACATTCGGCCATGATCCGGATGACCTGCAAATCCATACCAAGGACGACCCAACCCCGGCTTGACCTATCCGGTATATCGAGCGTCCTCAGTGGATACATCGCCAACGGGTCTCCATTCAAAACGCTTCAGATAGGGGCTGGGAGTTCCTTCCACGGTGTCAGCGATCAGCTCTCCCAGAGCCGGGCCGAATTTGAAACCGTGGCCGCTGCCGCCGGTGGCTACCGTCAAATTGTCTATTTCCGGGTGGCGGCTGATCAGGAAGTTGCCGTCCCAGGTGTCGGTGTAGACGCACATTTTGGATGCGGCGAGGGGCGCGTCCGCCAGTTCGGGCAGGGAGTGCGATAGAAACTCTCGACATCGGGCTTCGTCTCGTTGGTCGGGTAGCACCCGAGGGGCATCGGGCGATACCGCATAACCTGGCCCATGAAGGCCGATCTTGACTATCCCGTCGCGGTTGGCGGGGAATCCATACCAGCCGGAGGTGGCCAGATCTGCCCCCCAGGGTGGAAACGCCGAGGCTCGGAAGGGATGTGGATCGTGCGGTTTGAAATAGAGGATCGGCTGACCCGACAGCCGCAGGAAACCATCCAATTCGGGGAAAAGGGTTGGCGTCCACACTCCGGCCGCCGCCACCACGTGATCGGCCTCGATTTTCTCGCCCTCGCTGGTGACCACTCCCATCACGCGTCCACCCTGGAGGATCGGTGACCGCACCACCCCGATCCGGATGCTGACTCCCTTGGACTGGGAGTCTGAAGCCAATCGGGAAATGACGGCCCCTGCTTCTGTCCAACCGGCCCGGGGATTGAAGTAGCCCTCCACGTAGTAGTCGGAGTTCCATCCCGGAAACCGCGCGGCGATCTGCGGCGACGACAACCTCTCCAACGGCCAGCCTTCTTCGGAAAGTGTCCGGTATGAATCCCCTTCGTAACCACCCTCCTCCAACATTCGGCTGCTGAGCAGGAGAAGTCCGTCTTGGTGATACAGATCCCGCCCCCAACGCGAGTTCCACCCATGCCATCCTTCGATCGCTTGGGCCGCGAGACGACAATACAACCGGTCGCCCCCGTAGTCCATTCTCACCATGCGACTGATGTCGTTGGAGGCCGCCGAAGGATGGGGCACGGCGCTGCGATCGACCACGGTCACCCGATAACCCCGTTCCGCCAATTCCAGGGCACCCGTTAGACCGAAGATCCCGGCGCCGACTATCAACACATGGTCAGGATTGGCGATGACAACTCCTCCCCTTGTGAAGAGCTACTCCCATGTGACCATCGCCACCGTCGTAGTGCTGGCGTACAGAACCCGACCGACGCCGGCCGCGCTCAGAAACATCCCGTTGGCCACCCGTGAACCGGTCGCCACCCGATCAATCAGTTCGCCGCTTTCGATATCCACCACCACCAGGTCGTCGGTGGGGGGACCGCCGTCGGGTCCCACCCGGAAGTCGTTGATCACCAACTCGCCGGACTCGGGATAAACCACCGGCTGCATGGACGGCCGGACATCCAGATGCCATGCCACGGTCATCTCTTGGCCACCCTGAGGCCGAGCATCGAACTCAATTCCCGCCAGGCCTCCGTTGACAGAATCCCAGGCGATCGCCATGTCCATTCCCGGTTTCACCTGCGGTATGTGAACCGGAGGAGCGATAATCCCTCCCCCCGGCACGCCGAACGGTTCGATTTCCTCGGTGTCCCGATCATCGGTGAGGCTCATGCGCCACAGGCGCTGGGCACCCGACCAAGGCGCCGAGAGACGCCACGACAGCCTGCTGCCGGGCGGGGTCTCGAAACGGCCGTTGGGTTGGGCGGTGTGAATAGCACGCACCGACTCTATGTCTCCGCAATCCATGATCCAGCAATGGCCGCCAGAGATACAGCAGTCCCAGGCCAGACCGTAATGATCATGACCGAATCGATAGCGAGGCCGCCAACCGTGATCGATTTCCAGGCCGCACCCCGCCTCCCACCCGTTGTAACGGGGCCCATCGGAGGGAGTGACGATCAGGCGCCAGACGTGTTCGACGCCGGGAACGTATATCAATTCGGCGGGAACTCCGTCGATATCAACCAGGTCAGCGGCGATGCGACCCATCGATCCCTCGGGCAGCACCAGCGGCTCTCCCACCAACTCGAGCGAGTCGGGCTCAAGCCTGGTCAGAGTGGTGCCCCCTTGTCCCCGAAGCCGCAGATCCTTGGTCACGATGGTTCCGTCCCGCAAAGCCAGCATCCCGTTGTGCGAGCGATCAACGGGCAGTTGCCGCTCGGCCAACACCGACAGGTCGTCGGGGTGAAGCTTGTGCAGATAGGAACCATTGACGCTGTAAATCGACCCATTGGCATGGGCCAGGATCGACCCGCACCAGACATGATCCCCGCAGGCCAACCGGGGCGATTCCGCCACCGGATCAAGCGTCTCCAGACTGGATCCGCCCTCGCTCAAATCCAGCCGCTCCACCCAACCGTAGGGCGCCGGGCCGTAGAAGGCCGGCATCGTCCCGCCGAGATACCACTGGCCCGGCTCCCGCTCCACGAACATGACGTTCCAGCGGCCATTGCGCCGGATGATCACCGAAGCAGAGCGGGCGCCGGCCTCCAAACGTCCGGTGGCGGACTTCTGCCGTCGGTTGCCGCCGCACTCTGCCGGCCAAGCAGATGGCCAGTAGCCGTCGCGCCCGCCCGGTCGCCCCTCTGACCGGTCGAGAGCCGTCACCTAACCATCACCTGCGAACCGAACTCCTAAACCGGTTTCTGCCGCCCTTGGTTCCGATCATTTGGCCGGGGAGGGCTTCTTCGTTATCTGGCCCGGATGTGGTACGTAGAGATCGGGAACGAAGTTCTGGTCGGTGATGGGAGGTCGGACGTAGTCTTCTCCGCTCTGGCGGGGCGGAAGGTTCAGATCCGGCACTTCCACCCGGTGATAGGGAACGCTTCGCAACAGGTGGTTGATGCAGTTGAGCCGGGCACGGCGCTTGTCGTCGGCGTTCACCACATGCCACCGGCAGCCGATGATGTCGGTGTGAACGAACATGTCATCCTTGGCCCGCGAGTAGTCCACCCAATGGGACCGCGACTCCAGATCCATAGGGCTCAGCTTCCACCGTCGCCGGGGGTCGGTGAGCCGCGCCTGGAAGCGGCGTTCCTGCTCCTCATCGCTGACCGAGAACCAATACTTGATGATCTGAATGCCCGACCGGAGCAACATCCGCTCGAACTGGGGACAAGAAATCAGAAACTCCTGATATTCCTGTTCGGTGCAGAATCCCATCACCCTTTCCACACCGGCCCGGTTATACCAGCTTCGGTCCAACAGCACCATTTCCCCGGCCGCGGGCAGATGCGCCACATACCGTTGGAAGTACCACTGGGACTGCTCGCGTTCGGTCGGCACTCCCAGGGCCACCACTCGGCAGACCCGCGGGTTGAGGCGTTCGACGATGCGTTTGATGACGCCCCCCTTTCCGGCCGCGTCCCGCCCTTCGCAGACCACCAAGACTTTGAGGCCCTGCGAGGTGATCCATCGCTGAAGCATCGCCAACTCCTCTTGCAGTCGCCGTAGCTCCCGTTCGTAGTACTTGCGTTCCAGCCTGCCCCTTTTGGTGAATTTGGGAGGCTTGCCGGCAGTATGCAAAGCATCATTCATGTTCTCGTCTCCTATCGACAGTAAGCCACCATTGCCTTTTCATGGGAGATTAACACCGGCCTGCCTCGGGCGACCGGCCTGCCGTGGTTTT
The DNA here is from genome assembly GCA_963665765.1 of Acidimicrobiia bacterium. Classification (GTDB taxonomy): domain Bacteria; phylum Actinomycetota; class Acidimicrobiia; order Spongiisociales; family ZC4RG35; genus Bin76. The sequence goes on along the minus strand of OY762464.1, from coordinate 2,411,722 downwards.
TAGCGAATGAGCGGGACATCCCGCACCCTTTGTGTTCGGGCTACGCTCCCGCCATCTCCAGTCCCCAACTGCTCCATCCCTCGGCCCTTCGGCGGGCAAAGAGCTCGATCTTGGCCTGCCGGGGAAACATCTCCTCGATTCTTTTCCGGACCTCATCGGGCTTCTCCGAATGTGCACCCCGCCTGCTCCGGACCATCTGGCGCACGTTTCTCGCTCCACGAGGCTGAGGGATCCTGCCCTTTTTGAAAACCAGGCACAACTCGCACTGGCTCAAGGTGTAAAAGCCCGGGTTCACTCGTTCCTTGTCCCAGACAAACGCCACCGTCGCCCACTTGAAGCCCCACGATTTCCCCAAGTCCAACGCCTGGTCCAAATGGGGGTTGGTGGCCCACAAAAAAAGCAGACAATTCTCCCCGGCGAGGTTGGGAACCGCCAGTCTCTTCAAATCGGCCAGCTTCACCGTGGGGTAATGCCGGATTGCCCCACCCGTGTCCCCCGATCCCACCCCGGCGTGTTGGAGTTGTCCCCGATAGTCCCAGGGCGGATCGGCGTAGATTATCTCGAACTTCCGGTCGGGAAGTTCCGGGAACATTTCGGTGCTGCCCATGACAATCCTATCTGGGGAGTGGGGAAGACCTCATCCGCTGATCTGTCCGATCACTCGGCAACCCGGCCTTCGCTCTGAGGACATTAACGCCCGACTGTCAAACCTGGGCAAACCATACGCTTTCTCCGAGCTGCGAGAAGTCAGCCGGCCCGCATCGGCATAACCAGATTCCAGGCTTGTGAACATTGGGCGTCGGCGATCAGCACCGGTTTCGGTCGCGCCAACGGGTCCTCCGCCAGCCTGATCTCTGTCTGGTCGGAGACCAGATTGGCGAGGGCGTCAACCAAAAACCGCGAGTTGAATCGCAGGGTTACTTCTTCCGACAGCTCGGCGTGGTGGGCCTCCACGGCCCCGCTGACCATCCCCATCGGGGATTTGGCCACGAACTCGATCCCCGACGGGGAGAAGACCAGCTTGGCCGGGGCAGGTGATTTCCTGTCCAGAGCCACCACCCGATCGGCCAGATCCAAAAGCGGATTCCGGGCGCAGATCATCTTTCCCTCCCAGGGAGGCGACCAGCCCCGATACCGCGGATAGTCGGAACGATCGCACACCATCCCCATCTTGCCGAGCCCTTCCACACAGAACCAGGCGTAGCTGTCGTCGATCCTCAGCCGGTAGGCAGAGGGCTTGCCCCAGGCCCGCAACATCCTTTTGATGGACCGGGCGGCCACCGAAAAGGAACCTTGGGCGGCGATTCCGGGCAGGTCGCGCACCGCCAGCCGAAAGGTGTCCGAGGCAACCAGCCGCATGACACCGTCCGAGTCGTCGAAACGCACCGATCCGAAGATGGGATGGTTGTCGGTGGCTACGGAAGGGATCACTCCGCTCACCGCCGCCCGCAATGACTCGCCGTCAATCTCCGTTCCGCCCTCCGGCGGCTCGGGCAGTTCGGCGCCGCAGAGGTCGTCACTCTGCGCCAGCACCACCCGGGCGCCCCCACCGGACAGAGCCATCCCGTCTTTGTCCACCTCCAGCAGCATCCTGCCGTTGGGAAGCGACTTCACCACCGACCCTATCTGTCTGAGGGTGAGTTCGGCCGCGCCCATCTCCTCCACCGAGGCCGCCACCTCGGCCAGCATCAACGAATCTTTCCCCACTGCCACCAGTTCCACCGCGCCGGGCGAGGTTTGCACGATCAGCGGAGCGACCGTTCCCACTCCGGTCGACAGTCTGCGCAAGGTGCTGTTGAGTCGATGACGTTCCACGGTTGCTTTCATGTTCCTGCTCCTTGTCGAGGTACACAATGGCCCGACGCCTCCCGACCGGCGATTTCCCCTACAGGCCGCCCAACCATTGCTCGATATTGCTATTCCTCCAATATGTGACACCCCTCGCCACCGAAGTCGCCGTCCACCATCGGGGTTTTGCCAACCCGAGGATTGTTTTGCCATTTTCATCTCCCCCGCCCCGAACTCTCAGCCCGGAGCGAACCTCATGGGTCGGGGATGGTTGGTCGAAAAGAGCGGCAACCGATTACGGAAGAAAAGCCGGTTGGGCATCATCTCATCCCAAGTCGGCGGGAAGGTCCTCCGTCGGTCTGGCGGTCCGGTAAATCGAGGCTGCCGTTCCGACCAGACCGGCCAAGAAGCCCGCCAGGTACCACCAGGTGGGGCGCGACCAGGTCTCCACCGACCAGAGCGGAACCACCAGCCGGACAAGGGACGCCCATCCCAGTGCGGCCCAAGTGGCCACGCCCCGCCCGGGAAGATTCCACCCACCCAGCCACCAGGCGCCCAGCAGCAACAGCAAAGCCGCGTACATTCCCACCGGGTGACGGGTCAGATCGCTTCCCGGAAGCCCCATCGTCCACCACAGGCCGGACTGCGACCCCAAACAGACGCCCTGCCACCAGCACCCCGCCTCCCACACCGCCAATCCCCAAAGCCCGGCCGGCGCCAGATAATCCATCCGCCCCCACAGGTCAGATCGACAAGTCCACACCAGATAGCCGAGGGCGGCCAGCGCCGCGGCCGCCGGCGAGATCCCTCCCCGCAGCACTAACAAATCCATGGGACGAGCCAAAAGATCGACTCCCTCCCCCAGCAGATAGACCAACCGACCCACCGCCAGCCCCGCCAGGACGGCGCCCATAAGATCGCCGAAAGGCCCCTCATAGTCCGGGGGTTGCCTGCGCCGGCCGGTCCACAGCCCCAGGGCCGCCGCCGCCAACGCCCCCACCACCCGCGCCGGCAGGGTCAAATCCATCTCGGCGCCCTCATCAGACGGTTGCCCCGCCGCCTCCGACTCACCCCGGCGAGGGTGGGTGACCGAGCACCCTCCCCGGCGGACGGATCCTCGGTGTCCGGCTCAGCCCAGCCGGGAGAGTTCATCGGTCCACAAACCGAGTACCTGCTCATCGATGATCCCCCGGTGAACGTTGAGGATCTCTCCCGCCGGATCGGTGAACACGGTGAACGGGATCCCGAAAGCCTCGTATTGCGCCATCATGGGACCCCCATCCGACAGATAGTTGTCGAAAGGTATCTGGTATTCATCGATAAAACCGTATGCCCCCTCCGCCGTATCGTCCACGGCCACGCCGATGAAACGGACCCGGTCGCCATACTCGTCGTAAGCCCGTCGCAACACCGGCGCCTCCGACCGGCAGGGACCGCACCATGAAGCCCAGAAATTGACGACTGTCGCCGGACCGGAGAACAGAGTCGCTGACAACTCCTCGGGTGTGATCCAAATCAACTCGCCGGTGAAGGCGGGAGATCTCCCCCCTATCTCCCCTGATTCTGTCTCCTCTGATCCGCACGCCCAGGCCAACAGCGCCAACAAGGCAACCAACGACCATAGCTTGCGGTTCATAACCCTCCCGATGTTATGCCCCAACTCCCCGAAGGAGGAGCGGGTAAGGAACCGGCGAGCCGAGACCCTCTATGAAGCGTCGGGTGTGAAATCAGACACTATCTCGCGAAACCCGCCTCCGCTACTCCCCAACCTCCGGGCCCACCCCCACCGCCACCGCCGAGGGGTCCGAACGCGGCCCGCCGGTCCTTCGGGGAACCCCGATCGGAAACACAATTCTTATGACCCCCTCTCCGCAAAGCGGAGCACGGTCCGAGAGACGTCGGGGCAGGACCGGGAGGTATTCGATCCCATCAAACATTGGGTCATAGGTGTGACAAGGTCAACACTCCACCACCTCCTTTTTTCGCGGGTAACCACCATCCCGGGCTCGCCGGGACCTCAAGGATCATCTTCGTCTCACACAAAAAGAAGATCCCGTCCGCCCCTAATCTGTATAAACTTGACTCGGCGGGTCGGCATCACAACGGACTCGCCGGCATTCCGGGGTAGCTCAATTCGGCAGAGCGGCGGGCTGTTAACCCGAAGGTTGTGGGTTCGAGTCCCACCCCCGGAGCGGGTATTGGGTATGTTTGCCCAGGTCAGAGGACAAATAGTCCAACTGGTTACCACTTTTGATACCCCTGCCGTTTCTGCGGCTCTCTGCCAATGAAGCCTCCCCCGGCCACCGATCAACCATCCTCGCATCCGGTTCCTTACCCTTGACCACCACTCGAAGCGGAGAAACCCGGCTCACCAGCTGGACCGAGATTGCCCTTGATGACCGAGTCTGGACGGCGTCCGCCCTCGTCACCGGCCCTGACGACCTTAGAGAGTGCGCGGATAGGTGTTGACCTGCGGAAATGTTCTCCGAAGAAGGTCGCTGGTTCATACAGCTGACCAGGTGTTTTTTGCGATTGCAATCTCTGCCTGAATCCATCTGCGGTAATTGACGTACATACCTGGACGTGGGCTGTAGCCATAACTGTGGCCTTAGTGTGCTGGCTTTGGTGGAGGCTGCTGGGAACATACCGGGCGCTCAACAGTGCAAAATTCAAGGTGATCCTCGATATCGAGAAGGCCCTGCCGGTCGCAGTATTTGCCCAAGAACAAGAGCATTACAAATCGTCGAAGCGACATCGATACGCACCGGTGAGCCGCACCGAGCAATTGATACCCGTTCTGTTTGCTGCTCTAGGCATCGGGATAGCAGCCTTCCCCTCAGTGAGAGCGTTGCTCTGCTAGGAGGCTGCGGACCGCGCCTCTGTAGGCAAACTAGGTAGCAAACAAGGAAATCTCGCCCTTCTCCTCCACCATAGTGGGGACACACCTAACCCTCCGAAAACCCCGGTGTGATTCAGTCGTACCCGGCTGAGAGGTTGTGTTGGGCTCGGCTCCGGTCTTCGGGGAGGCTGGTCGGGTCTCTGGCGGGAGGGCTTTGTAGAGAGAGTTCTCTGTCGAGTCGGCTGATGAGGCGGATGACATCGGGTGCTTCGAACACCCGGTAGCGTTCCTTCCCGACGGTTCGCTGTCTTAGCACCCCTGCGTCGGTGAGTTGGTTCACAGCCGACCCGGTTGCAACAGCAGACCGACCGATCATTCCCGCCGCCGACGACACGGTGAAGATAGGACAGGCCGGCAACATCCCCAAAAGGAGATCCGCGGATGATCCCCTTCTCACCGGACCCGCCCGATCACGCAGGTCTGTCTCCAACCCAGAAACGGCCTGCAGGTAGCTGTGCGCCTCCTGGCAGGCCGAGTGGGTAGCCTCAGCGAACACCCCCAACCATTCCTCAGCAGCCCGGTCCCTCCCCGGGTCGTCGGCTGCCCCCACATGCCGCCAGGCCTCGAGACCATCGAAGTACGAATCGCGAGAACGCGCCAACACCGCGCTGATCGGCGGCACGAACACCGGAGCAACGCCCCTCCTCCGGAGCACCGCATGCACCAGAGCGCGTCCCACCCGACCGTTCCCGTCACCGAACGGATGGATAGTCTCAAACTGAGCGTGGGCGATCCCCGCCTGGACCAGCGGCGGAACATCAGTCCGGTTCACAAACGCCATCAAATCCCCCAAAAGCGCCGGAACCTCCTCCGGCGGGGGCGGAACAAACAAAGCCTCCACCGGCGTGTAACCCGAACCACCAATCCAGTTCTGAATATCCCTAACCCAACCACCCAAACCCGGATGCATAGATGTCGCCATCAACCGCCTATGCACCTCCAACAAATCGTCGGTTCGCAGCGATGTTCCCACAGACGCCAAACGAACCGCGTCTTCCATCGCTTCGATGTTCGCCAACACCTCCACCGCCCGACGATCCGACGACCGGCCCCCCTCCCGATGCTCCGCCTCCGCTATCAGGAGCCTCCGCGGTGATAGCTCGATCTCCTCTATCCGTGAAGACGCGGTCGCTTCCACCCGCAACAAAACATGCGCAAACGCATCCAACGGATGAGGCACCTCCGCAGGGTAACTCCTGTTCAAAGCCCCAACCGCCGCCTCGGCCTCTCCCAAAGTTGCAATCACCCCCACCGACAGCCGCGGCGACCACCCCAACAGCACATCCGGCACGAACGCCTCAAATCGCCCCCCACGCCTCTCCCGCTTCACCGGAGCGTCAAACCGCGGATGCCAATACCTAGACACATACCGGCCCACAACCTTTACCCCCAATCAACCTAACCACAACATTACCAACAACCTTAGCCTACAAGCCAAGGGTGGGATCAGAATATGGACATGCTCTGATCTAGATGGGTAGTTCCAAGGGGTGTTGTGGGGTAATCCACGGTTTTGGGGTTGAGGGTGTCCAGAATCCGGGGTTGAAACAATTTCCCGATCCCGGAGGACTGGTATGAACCCGGACCTGGACACCCTTGTTGTTGGATTGTACGTCACGATCGATGATCTGCTGAACGAGAATCGGTGGTGGACACCGGAAAGACCCACGGTAGGAATCGCCCCGAAGCTGTCCGACGCCGAGCTGATCACCCTGGCGGTGATACAAGCCCTGTTGGGATACACCTCAGAAGCCCGTTTCATCCGTCACGCCAAGGCTCATCTGAAACCCTGGTTTCCGTATCTGCCTAACAGGTCGGGCTACAACAAGCGCCTACGGGCCAGCAGCACCATGATGTCCCATGTCATGGGACACCTGGCCCGGTCCACCCGGTCATGGCATGATGACCTGTGGCTGGTGGACTCCACACCAGTCGAATGCGGCCGCAGCCGCCAAACCGTCCAACGGTCTGACCTGTCCGGATGGGCCGAATATGGGTATAGCGCTTCCCATTCCCGGCACTTTTGGGGTTTGCGTCTCCATCCGGTGGCCACCCCATCGGGTCTGCCCATCACCTGGGCAGCGGCAGGCACCAAAGCGAACTCCGGAGAGCTTGGTGCTGTGTCTTCAATCATCTGCAACAGGCCCGGCGTCAGCAGACGAACAGATAATTTGGCGTAATTTTCATGCCCCATTCCTTACTCTTTCATGAATGTTGACGCTTTTCGTTAAATCTAAAACACATCGCCATCGCGCGCCGAATGTACGGTGCCCGAATAATGACGCTTGAATTCCTCCATTAACGCGTCAGGCTCATATGGGTCTGTGTAGTTTCGCTCATGCATAGTCACGAGCTGCTTGACGTTCATCTCAGTTGCAAAATCCGCCAACTCCTTAGGCCGAATGTGATATGACCAAATCGTTTTTGATTTTTCTTCGACAGTCGCTCCGCCCCAGTTTGCGTTCGCAATCATATCTTCGGTAGAAAGCTCACAGAAGAATAGATCTGCATCCTGGGCTGCTTTGTCAAGCTGACCCTCTACTCGGCCATCTCCTGCCCAAGCAATCACTCGATCCTGGGATGTAAAGCGATAGGCAAAGTTCTGTTTGAAATTGCCGTGTTTATGGTGAAATGCTTCGATCTTCACATTTTCATCTTCATAAACCATGCCTGAATCCTTGATCTCATGTGGAATTGTCCTATGTGCATCGATCTTCCTCTTCTTCGCCTCCGGGCCAAACCTACGTTCCTGTAAATCTCCCTGATAAGCCTCCTCTAAATGCTCCATCAAGGTCCGTGTGCCGACTGGCCCATAGACCTCCAGAGGAACCTCTCGCCCATAGGCCCAGGGCATGAGCCACACAGCCGGTAGTCCGATCGTATGGTCGGAATGCAGATGGGTCAAAAAAAGCCTGGTAAGCCTGTGCGGGGCAAGGTGTTCGGCGATCAGCTCAGGATGAGATACCGCAGCCCAGGCAAGGCCGCGCCAGATCCCCTCGCCGGCATCTATCAAGTAAGTCGCGTCGTTGACGATGACCGCCGCGCTAGGACCGTGTCGATGTGGGTTGGGTGTTACTCCTCCGGAACCCAGTACAACAACAAGTGTTTTTACCCCTTCAGGCGCCAGGTAGCGGGGTGGTCCTGGTGCAAACCCAATCTCACTGAGTAACCATGGAGTTCCTCGTTTCGGATTCATATCGGCCTCCGCTAGTTCATTGTTGTGGCTAGCTTTGAACTTCTTTGTGCGGAGGGTCATCCATTCGCTAGCTCGGCCCGCGCCAGAACACGCTCGGCAGAGTCGTTCGCACGGGCGCGGATCTCCATCGGATCGAGCTCCGTGAACTCCCCCCCGCGAACAAGGACCTTTCCGTCGATGATTACGCTATCAACATCAGACGCCCTGTGCTCGTATACCACTTGCGCGATCGGGTCAACACCGGCTTGGGGTTGGGCGTGAAGCCCGTCGCGGCGGATCACGATGACATCGGCCCGCTTTCCGGGTTCGAGCGAGCCGAGCTCGGCCTCCAATCCAAGCGCCCTAGCTCCCCCCAGAGTGGCCATCTCTAGCACGGACATCGCCGGCATACTACGAGGGCCGCTCCGGGGCTTGTGGACGAGCGACGCCAGACGCATCTCCTGAAACATATCCATATTGTTGTTGCAGGGGGCACCATCCGCGCCGAGGCCGACGACGATGCCTCGCTCAAGGAACTCTGGCACCGGGGCGAATCCAGAGGCGAGTTTCATGTTGGCCGAAGGACAATGGGCCACCCTGGTCCTGCTCTCGGCCAGGATCTCAATCTCGGACTCGGTCACCCAAATGCAGTGCGCGGCGACCAGTCGCGGGCCCGTCGCACCCAGGCCATGTAGGTACTCGATATCGGTCCCGCTATCGATGGCAAGACGCTCGGTCTGCGCTCCATTTTCGGCCGCGTGCGTGTGAATGAGCGTATCGTGCTCGGTGGCCAGCGCGACGATGTCCGTCCATAAACCCTCGGTGCAATTGCGTGAACCACGGGGGCAAAATGCAACTCGCAGCCGGCCGTCGCCCTCGCCATGAAACTCCTCAAAAAGTGCGAGGCTCACCTCAAGCGAGGCCTTGGTCTCCTCCCCGACCATCTCGGTTCCCGGCTCCCAACGGTCCATCATCGCTTTGCCGCTGATCGCCCGGAAGCCGGTTTCAAGCACAGCCCGGAACGCCTCTTCGGTATGGTGGACAGTTTCCATCGTGAGTGCGCAGGTTGTACCGCCGCGAATCATCTCGGCAATGGCCAGGCGAGCAGAGTCGTATGTGGATTGCTCATCATGGGCCTGCTCAAGCGGCCAGATTCGCAGGCGAAGCCAATCAATCACATCCATATCATCCGCCATCCCACGAAAGAGAGCCTGGCACAAATGAACGTGCGTTTGAACGAACCCGGGTAATACCAGGCAATCGGTCGCGTCGATCACCGTATCGGCCTTCGTCCGGGCGGAAGAGATCTCAAGGATACGCCCATCCTCAATATAGACGCTCCCATCCAGGATTTGGCGGTCGGCGTTCATCGTGATGAGCAACCCGTTCCGGATTAGGATCGAAGAAGCGGTCTTCATCTCTCCTCAGAAGCGGCATGCAGGCGCTCGACGGCCCCAAGTGCGGTAGCGATCGCCGCGTTGATCCCCGCGGTATATTCCTCCAAACGCTGGCCCTGATAGGTACTCTTCTGGCCCGTTACCAGGTTGGACCCGGGCACGAGAATGGAGCCACTGCGCAGGCCGCGGACCATGGCCACGGTGAAAAGCGCCGAACTTTCCATTTCAAAGACGAGAACGCGTAGCGCCCGCCATTGGTCGATGATCTCGACTTTGCGCTCCCCTTCATAGAACGAATCGGTACTTCGCACCAGCCCCAGATGGTAAGACGTACCCTCCGCCTCGGCGGTGGCCCGGAGGGCGGCGACCACGTCGGGATCAGCGATCGCAGGATAGATGGGGGGCGCGTAAGTATGGCTTAAGCCCTCATCTCGGACGCCGGCCGTGCCGATGACCACATCACCAATTGGAATTTTCTCGGCGATGCTCGCACAGCTACCCACTCGGATAAAAACCCTCCCCCCGGCCAGCGCCAACTCCTCGATCGCAATTGCGACGGAAGGGGCACCGACTCCGCTCGATGCCAGCGTCACCGGCGTCCCCCGATATGAACCGGTGTAAGCAACATAGCCGCGTTCCTTGCCAACCGCCTCCGCCTTGTCAAGCCAGGTCATCATTCTCTCAACGCGACCGGGGTCGCCTGAGAGCAGCACATACGGAGCAACGTCCCCATCGCCTTTTACACCCATGTGCGGCAGCGAACCGTCCGGCAACCGCAAGAAGCGCTCCGTCAAATAATCTTTCATGTCTTCCTCCTTACTCCATGGGCCATGCCGGGGCCACCTCGATTCCCGCCCTCTTCAACAGTGCCGGACCCCGCTCCTGGGCCTCCTCCATGATTGCCGCCTCGTCGGCCACGAGCACCTGCCGGTCCTGCATCAACACCTGCCCTGCCACGATCACCGTGTCCACGTTGCCTCCATGCGCTGCATACACGAGGTTGGCGATCGGATCATGGATCGGCATCGTGTGCGGCCGCTGCAGGTCGACCAGGATCACGTCTGCCTGCTTCCCCACCTCCAGCGACCCCAGCTGGTCACTCCGCCCTATGGCGCGCGCGCCTTCGATCGTCGCCATCTCCAAGGCATCCTCGGCTGTCAGCGTTGTGGGGTCCATCATCGTCACATTGTGCAGCAGCGAGGCGGCTTTCATCTCACGGATCATGTCATGGCAGTTGTTGTTGGCTCCGGCATCACAACCCAGCGCCACCGTAACCCCGGCGCTCCGCATCTGCGGCACCCTGGCGGAACCCTCTCCCATCTTCATATTGGCCGAGGGGCTGTGGACCAGCCGGGTGTCGGTTTCAGCAAGAATCGGGATCTCCTCCTCAGAAAACCAAGTGCCGTTGATGAGCAACACGTTGGGCCCCAGAAGGTCGTAGCGACGGGCAAACTCGACCGGAAGCATGCCGAATTTCCGCTGAAAGAAGGGAGGATCATCGATAGTGCCGGCGAAATGAACGGTGATCCCTGTCCCATGTTTCGCCGCCAGCTGAGAGACCCTGCGGTAGAAATCCGGCGAGGCGCTGGCCAGTGGCTCCTCCCGCGGCACCAAAGGCCCAAGCCAGACCTGCAGCCGGCCACCAGCCGCACCGTGCCAGACGCCGATCCCCCGCTCGGCGTCGGCCAAAGACTCTTCCTCCCCGCTGAACCCGCCTGTATCCACAGGACTCTCGTCGCGCTCGAACAAAGCGTCCGGCAAAACATACTTCGCCAGCACGGCACGCATCCCCATGTCCACCACCGCCTGCGCCAGCCCATCAAAGTCATAGTGGCTCGGCACAATCGAGTCGACAAAACAGGTCGTGCCGGATTTGATCATCTCCAGCATGCACAGTTTCAGACTGATCTGGGCATCCTCTTGGGTGCGCTGACTCAGCAGTGGCCAGATGACCTCCTGGAGAAAGGGTCGCCAGGGCAGGTCGTCGGCGGCGCCCCGCAGAAGCGCCTGATCCGAGTGAGCGTGAGCATCGATTAGCCCCGGCAAAGCCAGCATGCCATGGCCGTCGAGTCGCTCAGCCTCCGGGTGGCGGAGGGCTAAATCGGATGCTTTGCCGATATCGGCGATGTGATCACCCTCAACTGCGATCGCGGCGTCGGTGACGATGCGCCGCTGCGCATCAACCGTCACCGCCGTCACGTTGGTGATCAGAAGCATGATTTACCCTTCGGTACGTTGCAAAGATGCAACAGGTCAGATGAAAGAGACCATGTTTGATCCGAGATTTTGCTGACCAAGTCACATTGTAGCGCCATATCGTCATAGGGTGCAAGCCCTGACTAACTCATTTTATTCCGCTGGAAACCACCCCTTCGATGTAGTAACGCTGTAGGAACAGAAAGAGCAAAATAAGTGGCACGGTGCCAATGAACGCACCCGCAAAGATAAGCTCCCATAAGACATTTTGGTCCGTGAAGAGGCGAGAGATCGCCAATTGGATCACCGTCAGATCCGGGTCCCGGGTGACGATAAGCGGCCAGATAAACGCGTCCCATGAAAACACGAATTTGATAAAGGCGGCGCTGACGAGCGCGGGGCGTATGTTTGGCAGCATCACGTTCCAGTAGACTCGGAACAGTGAGCAACCATCAACGATGGCGGCGTCCTGCAACTCATCGGGGATCTCTCGAAAATGTTGCCTAAACAAAAAGATGATAAATGCATCCGCAACCCAGGGCAAGATTATCGCTGGATAGGTATCGAACAATCCCAGCCGCTGAATCGTTAAGAACACAGACACCATGATCGTCTCAAACGGAATTAATATCGTGGCGAGGATCAACGTGAACACAATGTTGCGCCCGGGGAAGTTAATTCGGGCAACGGCGAAGGCGATCATGCTACAGATGAATAAAGTGATGGTCACTGTGACGACCGCAATAAAAAAACTGTTAGCAAGTGCCCGACCAAAGTTGAGCTCAAGAAACAAATGGCGAAAGTTGTCAAGCGTCGGTTCTACCGGAATGAAGGTCCGCCACGACACTGGATTAACGTAACGAAAGATTTCCTCCCGGGGTCTAAAGGCTGAGCCCGCCAGCCAGAGGTACGGAAAGACAAAAAAGAAGGCCACTCCGATCAATACCGCCAGCCGGGTCAGGGCGCGGGCACCTATGTACGGGCCGGAAAAGCGATCAGATCGCCGCCCGATTATTTTCGAATACATAAGGGTTGGCAGGCTCGAATCAATGTTGATTACCTCGCTCTGGAAACGCGAAGCGAATAGAGGCTTATGATCAGTAGGAACAGCGCGAGCAAAACGGATATCGCTGAAGCATATCCCATCTTGTTGAAGCGAAAGGCGTTCTCAAATATATAGAGCACAACGACCCGAGTTGCATTGATCGGCCCCCCTTCGGTGATCAAGAATATGGGCGTAAACACCTTGAACGCAGTAACCGTATTTGTGATAATCAAGAATACGACAGTGCCTCGCAGCAGCGGAAGGGTTACATAACGAAAGAGCTGTCGGCCGTTCGCCCCGTCCGTCGCGGCTGCCTCATAGTAATCTCGCGGGATACCCACCAAGCCAGCCAGGAAAAATAGCATACTGAAACCAACGTTCTTCCAGATCATGAGCAGCGCAATGGCGGGCATGGCCTGTTGCGGGCTGGTGAGGAACGGCTGAGGCGGCAAACCAACACCTTGTAGCAGGCTGTTGATCAACCCGCTGTTTGGGTGATACATCAACCCCCATATGACGCTCACCACAACCATTGAAGTAACCGTTGGCACCAATATGACGGCGCGAAGCCAAGCCGGACCACGCTGCACAAGCAACGCCAGGGCAAGGGCCAGCCCGATTTGTAGCGGCACCTCCATCAGGAAATAGATCACTGTGTTTAAAAAAGTAAGCCAGAGCAACGGGTCGGTTGCCGCGGTTTGATAGTTTTCGAGACCAGTCCATGTTTGACTGCCGGACATTAAGTTGTAATCCTGAAAGCCCAGAACTAAAGCCTGAATTGTTGGCAAGTACCAAAAGACGGCAAGGCCGATGAGAGCTGGCAAGCTCAAGAGCAGTGCAGACCGGTAGTGCTCGATCGCATGCGCACCAGGTCTTTTTATTTCCATGTTGTTGGTCCTTGAGCCTGAACAGGGATCACGAAGCTTGGATTAACCAAATTGCCGCTCCCCAATCGAATTGAAGAGCGGCAATTTGGTATAGCGCTTACCTGGACTCTATTTGAATTGGGTCAGCTGGGCATCGAGTTCAGTTACAGCCGCCTCAACAGCCGCCTCGATGTCTGCTCCCTGCGCGATATCTACCAACAAGGCCCCGACAATATCGCCGTATATCGCGCCGCCGGGACCACCCGGTGCTGCGTAAGCAACCGTGAGCAACTCATCTTTGAAGATGCTAAGCGGAGGTACCTGAAAATCTTCCAGTTCGTTCAGCAAGGAAATGCGTGCGGGCATATCACTTGTTACCTCATAATAAGCCCTAAAACCCTCGGTGCTTGAAAGGAACTGTACAAAGTCCTTGGCCTCTTCCTGATTCTCGCTCTTGACCGCGACCGTAGGCATGAAGTGGCTGGCATGGACGACGTGCGTTTCGAGATAGGGAATCGGCATGATATCCCAATTAAGGTCCGGGAAAACGTTATCTAGAACGCTGCCCCAGGCTGAGAACGAGATCATCGTCGCGGCTTGTCCGTTACCGAACGCGTCCGGGACATCGGATTGAGGCGCGAGACCATGTTCCACAAACAGATCTTGCCAGACTTGATAGGCTTCCATGGCCTCAGGGGTATCCAAATACCCCGATGCTTCTGTGCCGTCAGGCGAGAGGGCCATGAACGTGTTCGAGCCCAGTTCACCATTGCTGCGGATTACCGGCAACGACCACGAAATGCTTCCTGGAGGGTTCGACAGGAATACCAGCCCCCAGACATCACCCGCATCGCTCCCTGCGCTTTCCACTACCGCAGCTGTATTCTCGATAAATTCCGGCCAGGTCCAGGCTTCCTCCACGGTTGTCGGAGGCTCTATTCCTGCTGCCGCGAACATATCCGTGTTGTAGAACACACCCTGCGTTGATACGAAGAACGGGGCGGCATACATTTGGCCTTCGTACGTTGCTTGATCGACAAGGCTGGGAAGGAAATCGTCCACATCGGATTGTTCAAGAATGTCATCCAGAGGAACGAGAGCTCCGTTATACGCGTAGGAGATCACCGCAGAACTATCAACTAAGGCGACATCCGCTGGGCTATCGCCAGCGAACTGAACAGGTAGCAGACCGGAGTATTCTCTAAACGGAACTGATTCGGTCTCGATCGTTATGTGAGGATTCAGCTCCTCGTAGGCAGCGATTGCGGAATCAAAACCGGGTCCGCGACCAGCGCCTTCAGGGAACATAAAGCGGAGCGTAACAGGCTCTACTTCTTCGGCCGGAGCGGCCTCCTCTCCTTCCTCAGCGGGTGTTGGTTCTTCAGCGCCTTCCTCAGCGGGTGTTGGTTCTTCAGCAGTCGACTGGCAGGCAGCAAGAGACAACGAACATATGAGGACAAAGAGGAACAGATATCGTAGCTTGGTTTTCATGCTTCACTCCTTACTCTTTCATGAAGAAAAGCCTAGTAGGCCTGCGTGGAGGGGTGGGGTTGGGTGGGGTGAAATCCTTGGAAAGGGGTTGAGGCCTCGCTGAAATCGGTGAAGTTCCAGTTCGCCGTCTATGAGAGCCACCCACGGCGTATGTTGCGTCTGAGGTCTTGCCTAGCGTTTTGATCTGCGAAGTCAAGTAAAGACCTGAGGCAGGAGGCACCGATCTGGTTGATGCCCGAGGCAAAGGCCGCTAGGCTCCAAGGCAGGCACAGGGGTGAACATGGCTCAAACACAACAAGAAGGTGTAGACCAATACCCAAATTTTCCTCGGCCTGCCGCGGATCGTCTAAGTGAACAGGCTCACTTCCATGCAACAGGAGAGGATTTCCTCGATTGTCTCGCCTCCCGCTCTCATGAACCGGAAGCCGTACCGCCCGACATAGTTCAACGCGAACTGGACGCTGTCAGGGCCGACCTTCCCTGACAAGTGCCCACTCACGGAGAAACTTTTCTGTTCTTACGGGAGTACGACAAGCTGTCCCCAGAAACTGCAAAACCGTTTTCGCCTAGCCCTAGGACGTTTTGTTGCTGATCTCGTGGCTATAGAGGATGGGCGGATGACATGGTACCGCCCAGGAATGCGAGTCAAACCAGTGCAGGGAAAAGCGGATTCATACGAGATAAAATGGGCACCAGATGGTCGGGCGCTCTTCAGGTTCGATGAGGACGTGATCCCCGGGAAGAGGCATGTGGTGTTGGCGATCATTGAAATTCCCAGATATGGCTCTCACCCCGGAGCCTTTCATATTGCCTGGTGACAATTTCAGGCCGATACCCAAACGGCCTCCCCGAAATCAGAGGGCCGAGTCCGCCGGACGGTAGGAGTCCAGAAAAACCTCCTTGCCGTCGCGCGAGGAGTCGTAGATGGCCATGATGATGGCCAGGGACACCCGGGCGTCCTCACCGGTGAGGACCGGATCGCGGTCTTCGCGGATCGCGTCCACCATGTCTTGGAGCTGCACCCGGTGACGGGTCTGCGGATAGGCCCAGGGGTCGTCGATGTCGGTCAACTCTAAGCTCGGCTCCACCTCCACCCGGCCCTCATCGCCCTTCACGTCCCAAAGAAGGAACTTGTCATACTGGGCGTTGGCCACTACGGTGCCCAGCTCGCCGTGCAATTCCAGTCGGGATTTGAAGGCGGTTGGGACCGAGGAAGTGCTCTCGATAATTCCGATGGCGCCGTTTTCGAAATTCACCACCGCGGTGGCGGTGTCCTCCACCTCGATGTCGTGAACCTGGGTGGCCACCCGGCCCATCACCGATCGCACCGGCCCCATCAGGTGTTGCAGGAGATCGACGATGTGAATGGATTGGGTCATCAGACAACCCCCACCCTCCAGCTCCTGGGTTCCCCGCCAGGCGGCGGAGGCGTAATAGCCGGCCGTGCGGCTCGACTTGTCCACCGCGTCGCTCAAAAAGACCCGTCCCAGACGGCCCGAATCCACCGCCTCTTTGAGAGTGCGGGCCACCACGCCAAAACGCATTTGGAAGATCACTCCGAGTTTGGTGTTGTTCGCTCGGCAAACGCCGATCATGCGGTCGGCCCTCTCCAAATTGATGTCGAGGGGCTTTTCCACCAGCGCGTGCTTGCCGGCGTTCGACGCGGCAATCGTCATGTCGGAGTGCAGTCCGGTGGGCGCCGATACGATCACGACGTCCACGTCTTCATGTTCCACCAACTCTCGGTAGTCGGTGAACCAATGTTTCGCATCGTAGGTTGCGGCGAAGTCTCGGACGTTGGCTTCGTTCCGGCTGCACACCGCCACCAGTTCGCCGCCTTCGACAAAGGCAAGTTCCTTGGCCATGAAACCACCCGACATACCGGTTCCGACCAGGCCGAAACCTATCTTTTCGCCCCTCGCCACCACCTTCCCCGTTACGTGGGGCGATCCTGGGACGGTCCTGCTGCTCATATGACCACACCTATCCTTTTCCGGCTGACGTGCCATCCGAAATCTACCTGGTTTTGGCTCGCCTGCCCATGGATGTAGCGCACTAAATTTCGCTTCGACGCACTCGGATCGGCGGCTTCGAACGGATGGTCCTCCGATCCCATAGACTCAGAGCGCGTGACCCGTCCCCAAGCGGCCCGACCGTCATCCACACCTGCACCGCTGGTCGAACTGGTCGACCTTTCCGTTTCTTTGAGCGGCGTCCCCGTTCTGAAAGGCTGCCACCTCACCCTTCATCGGGGAGAGTCGCTGGGAGTGGCCGGACCGAACGGCGCCGGAAAGTCGACTCTCCTGGCCACCGTCGCCGCCTTCATCCCTCCCGGCGAAGGGTCCGGCGAAGTGCTGGGCGCTCGGTTGGGCACTAATCAAACTCTGGCGATCCGCTCCCGGATCGGGTGGTCAGGGCATATTCCGGCTCTCTATCCCGACCTGACGCTGGGGGAAAACCTGGCCATGACCGCGCAGTTGACCGGACATCCCGCCGCAGAAGGCCTTTCCGCCTTGGACAAGGTGGGACTGGGGGCTGCCAAAAACATCCGGGCCGAGCGGTGTTCCAACGGGATGCGACGCCGGGCCGACCTGGCGCGCCTTTTGATCGGCCGGCCTCACCTGGTTCTGCTCGACGAACCCGACGCCGGCCTGGACCGTGACGCGGCTTTGATCATAGGTCACCTGATTCGGAGAACCACCAGCCGCGGAGGGGGCGTTCTGTGCGTCTCCCACGACGCCGACCGGTTGGGAGCTTGGGTGGACCGGGTGGTGGAAATCAGGGAAGGCCGGATGGCGTGAAGGTGGGTTTCTGGCGATCCGCGGTGATTATCGCCCGGCGCGACCTCCGAGTGGAGATGCGGAGCGGCGAGGCGGTCTCGGTGGTGTTTCCCTTCGCGGTGGTGGCCACCTGGGCGGCGCCCCTCGCCACCGACGCCTCTCCTGCTCTGCTCCGGGATCTGGCCGCCCCGGTCTACTGGCTGATCCTGCTCCTGTTCGGAATGATGATCGTGTTCCGACAGACCGCGCTCGAGACTTCCACCCACCGGCGCGTCCTGGCGCTCACCGGTCTCGACCCGGCGGCCCGCTTCGCCGGTCGGGCGGCGGCCTCGGCCCTGATCCTGACCCCGGTGGCGGGCGCGCTGGTGGTTCCCGTCATAGTGCTCTACGACTACCGGCCTCCCTCGGGCTCCTGGCTCATGGCCCCGGTTATTGCCCTGGCCGCCACCGGACTGGCCATGCTGGGCGCTTTGGCCGGTGATGCCACCTCGGGAATGCGGGCCCGCACCGCCCTCGCCCCCCTTCTCATGGCGCCCCTGGCCACCCCCCTGCTGATGGGGGCCTCCCAAGCCCTGGAAAGCCTGATCTCTGAACGAAGTATCATCTCTTGGGTACTGGTGCTGGTCATTGCCAACCTGGGCTTGGCCGCGGCGGGAGTGATATCAGCTCGGGCTCTGGAGGAAATCGCCTTGTGAAAACGAGAGTCTTGGCCATGTCGACCGCCTTGGGGTTGGCGGTCGGGCTCGCCACCGCTTTCACCTCGCCCCCCGATCGGCTCCAAGGCGAATTCGTCCGCATTCTCTATCTTCATGTCCCCGCCGCCTGGCTGGCTTTCCTGGCTTTCGGCGTTACCGCGATGGGCAGTATCGGCTGGCTCTTCACCCGCCGGATGAGGTGGGATCGACTGGCCGAAGCCTCGGCCGAGACCGGAGTGCTGTTCACCGCCATCGCCCTGGCCACCGGCATGATTTGGGGGAAGCCGGTCTGGGGAACCTACTGGGACTGGGGCGACGCCCGGTTGGCGACCACCGCCCTCATGTTCTTCATATACCTGGGCTATCTGGCGTTGCGTCGCACCACCACCGACCCCCACCTTCGAGCCCGCCGATCGGCAGTATTGGGAGTGGTGGCCGTGGTGCAGGTGCCGTTGGTCTACTTCTCGGTGCAGTTGTGGCGCACCTTGCACCAAGGTCTCACCATCCGCCCCGACGGGATCCAGATGGACAGCGCCATGGCGGTGGCGCTGCTGGCCAATCTGGGCGCCTTCACTCTGCTGTATCTGACCCTGGTCGCCTTCCGAACCAGACTGGCCCAACTGGAAGAAGCCGCCTTCCCTGCCCGGTTCGTCGTCCCGGGGCCGGTGACCGTTCCACAATTGGGCGAAGCGGAAACATGAGCGTCGGCTGGGTGTGGGCGGCCTATCTGGCCACGGGAGCCATCCTGGCGGGCTATGTGCTCCGTTTGGCGGTTCGATGGCGGAGGGCGACCGGTCACCGAGACTGATGAATACCCGCCGCCGGCCATTTCTGATCTTGGTGGGCGCGGCCATTCTGATTGCCGGCTTTTTTTTGGTGCGGAGCATCGGAGACGACCTGGTCTACTACCTCACTCCCCATGAGGCGGTCACCCAACGCACCGACTTCCCCGATGGAAGGCGCTTCCGATTGGCGGGAGTGGTGGTGGAGGGGTCGCTCCGAAAAGGCAGTGCTCCGATGAGGTTTCAGATCACCGACGGCGCCTCCACCATCCCGGTGGTGCTCACCGAAACTCCCCCACTGCTGTTCGACGAAGACGTTGACGTGCTGCTGGACGGCGCCTGGCAGGATGATCACTTTCGAGCCGACGGGGTGCTGATCTCCCATGACGAGAACTACCAGGCCCCCGCGGTCACCGACTCCCCCTCCCCCTGATGCTGTCGTTGGCCGGAACCCTGACGGTCTGGGCGGGGCTGTTCGGATCGGGTTGGTTGACCATCGCCGCCTGGCATTCGGCGCGGCAGTCCCCTGCGGTCACCGATCCGATCCCCACCCTCCGCCGACCATTGCTGATCATGGTGCTGGCCGCCGTGGGATCGATGGCGGTGTTGATCGCCGCCCTGTTGGCCAACGACTTCACCGTCTCCTATGTGGCCAACCACCATTCCCGCCACACCCCCTTCCCTTTCAACATCGCCACCGCCTGGGCGGCGCTGGAAGGCTCGATAGTGTTATGGGGACTGGTGCTGGCCGCCTATGCCTACGCGGTGTGGCGGCGAGTCACCACCCGCCAGGACCGGCCGGACGCCTTGGACCGGGGCGCCCTGGCCGTCATCGCCGCCGTCGGAGTGTTTTTCTTCGGGCTGATGGTCACCGTGGCCAATCCCTTCGAAGTCTGTATCGAGGCGGCCGCCCGCTCCTGCTCTTCCTCCAGCCCCTTTCCGTTCTCAGAAGCGGTGGGACCCTCGGACGGAGCGGGACCCAACCCGCTGTTGCAAAACCATCTCCTCATGGCCATCCATCCGCCCCTGCTCTATCTGGGCTATGTGGGAATGACCGTTCCCTTCGCCTACGGCATTTCGGCCCTGGCGCTCCGGCGTCCCGGCGCGCGGTGGTTGCGTCGCAGCGGCGCCTGGACCAGGATCAGCTGGGTTTTTTTGACCAGCGGCATCACCCTGGGGGCCTGGTGGGCCTACGAAGTTCTGGGGTGGGGGGGATACTGGGCATGGGATCCGGTGGAAAACGCCTCTTTCATGCCCTGGCTGATCGCCACCGCCTTCCTGCATTCCTCCCTGGTGCAGGAGAGGAGAGGAATGCTGGAGGCATGGAATTTTGTGCTGGTGATCGGCGCTTTTTCCCTCACCATCCTCGGCACTTTCCTGACCCGTTCGGGAGTGATCGCCTCGGTCCACTCCTTTACCCAGTCGGCGATCGGCCCCGCCCTTCTGGGGTTCCTGGTGTTAGTGGTGGTGGGATCGTTCACCCTGTTCGCGGCGCGGGCCACCCAGATTTCTTCACCTCCCCGTTTGGAGTCGCTTTCCAGCCGGGAGGGGGGCTTTTTGCTCAACAATCTCCTCCTGTCGGTGTACGCCATGGTGGTGCTCACCGGAACCCTCTACCCCCTGGTTCTCCAGGCGTTCACCGGGTCGGAAGTGGGAGTGGGCCGACCATTCTTCGACCGGATGACCGTTCCTCTCAGTTTCGCCCTGCTGCTGGCGATGGGTCTGGGACCCGCCCTCCCTTGGCGGGTGGCCCGCGCCAAGGTGGTGTGGCCCCGTGTTCATCTCCCTCTGCAGATCGCCCTGGGCGTCGGAGCTCTGGTGGTGATGACCACCACTCGGATCGGCTATGTGGTGCTGGCAGTGGTGGCCGGCAGCTGGGTGGTGGCGGTGGCCGCCCACCGCCTGCTGTCACAGGCTCGCCGAGCCGCCCTTGCCCGACAAACGCCCGTCCGGAAGCAACTGGGGAGGGTGATCCGCTCCGACCGGGGTTTCTGGGGCGGACAAATCGCCCATGCCGGGGTGGCGCTGGTGGCGATTGCTATTGCCGCCACCTCCAACCTGGGTCAGAGTCTCGACCGAGTTGACATGAGTCCCGGCGATCGGATCGAATTCGCGGGCTACGAACTGGTTCACACCGGAGTGGCCACCGTCAGAAACCCCAACCGCCTGACCAGTTCCGCCCAGATTCAGATATGGCGAAACGGACAGCCCCAAGGATGGGTGGAACCATCCCTCAGCCAGTTCCCGGCCTTGGCGTTGCCCATCGCCACCCCCGGTATCCATCGAAGCATCAGGGAGGACCTCTACCTGAGCTTGACCCGCATCGACGAGCAGGGCGTCACCCTGAGGGCGGCCACCGCCCCCTTGCAATGGGTTCTGTGGCTGGGTGGGCTGACCTGCGCGGCCGGGGGCTTCTATTCGCTTGTAGGAAGGAAGCGTCGCCGCGCTCGCTTCTCCCAACTGCCGGACGCTCACCCGGAGGGATGATCCGATGGCAACTCGCTCTCTGCTCGGAAAGGTCTCTCCTCTGATCACCGTGGCTCTGGCGCTGTTCGTGGCTTGGTCGGTGATCGGCGCCGATCCGGCTCCCAACGATCGATCCGACCGTATCGGAAAGCAGATCCGCTGCCCGGCCTGCGAGGGAGAATCGATTGCCGAGTCACCCAGTTCCTATGCCACGGACATGATGGACTACGTGCGGGATCTGGTGGGTCAGGGACTGTCCGACCAGCAGGTGCTGGACCGGCTCATGGCCTCCTATCCGGATTCCCAGCTGCTCGATCCACCGGTACGGGCCGCCACCGTGCTTTTGTGGCTGCTTCCCGCCGCGGCGCTGGTGGCTGGTGCGGGACTGGCCGTCTCCCGTTTGAGGAAAAATCCCCCTCGATCGCCCACGGAGAAGGGCCATGCCTGAGAGGGCCAGATGGCAACAGCGGCAGGCGCAGGCCGCCCGTGACCTGGAAGAACTGGATCAGCAACTCGCCGAGGGCGAGATTTCCGTGGCCACCGGCCTCAGGTTGCGGGAGGTCTACCTGGTAGAGATGGAGGAGGCTCGGAGGGGACTGGCTGAGCAGACCGCGGACGAGGACGCCGACTCCGATTCGAGCGCCGAGCGGCGTTCTTCCGCCGGTTTCTGGAACCCGGGGAGGATCGTGGTCCTGGCGATTCTGGGAACCGCCGCCGTGGCATTGGTGATCTCGGTGGGATGGTTCGCCCGCACCGAGACCCCGGCGTCGTCGGAGGAAGAGGAATTCGACCCCTCCCGGTATTCCAACGAAACCATGGAGGCGGTGATCACGGCCAACGCCGATCATCCTCAGATCAACGGGATGCGTCTTGCCTTGGCGGCGCGCTATTTCGGATCGGGGGAGTTCCCGCAAGCTTTCGTGCACTATCGAGAGGTGCTCGAACACAATCCGACACCCGGTGAGGAGGCCGAAGCCCTCACTCGCCTGGGATGGATGGCTTGGGCGGGTTCAGGAGAGACCCAATTGGCCATCGAAACTCTGGACCGCGCTCTTGCGGCGGCGCCCGGTCATCCGCAGGCGCTCTACTTCAAGGCCATAGTCCTGTGGTGCGGCGCCGGACAGCCACTGACGGCGGTCCCCCTCTTGGAAGAAGTGGCCGAGGCCTTGCCTTCGGAGACCGCCGTCCTGACCGAACTGGCCGCCGCCCGGGCGGAGGAGGAATGCCGATGAGCAAGAGGGCCGGCCGGATAGGAATTGTCCTGGCCGCCGGGGTGGTGATCGCCATGGCGGTGATCGCCGGGGTGTTCGCTGCTCGACTCTCGGGCGATCCACAGATCTCTTCTTCCCCGTTGATCGGCGGCCCTTCCCCGGTGGTAACTCTCCCTCTGCTGGAAGGGACGGGCGAGGTCACCATCCCTGACCCCGAGGCCCAGGTGACCATCGTCAACTTCTTCGCCTCGTGGTGCCTGGAATGCCGGGTGGAACATGCCGATCTTCTGGCGGTGGCTGATGCCTTCTCCGGCGCCGGTGTCCGTCTGATCCAGGTGGCCTACCAGGATCGGACCACCGACGCCATAGCCTTCCTGAATGAAATGGGCGTATCGCCCCTGGTCCGCTATGTCTCCGATCCCGGGAGCCGCGCCGCCATTTCCTTTGGGGTTTTCGGAATCCCCGAGACCTACCTGATCGGACCGGACGGCCGGGTTACCAAAAGGATCACCGGCCCCTCCGACGCTCTCGGGCTGGGTGAAGAGATCGACCGCATCCTCGGAGCAACCGGCTGAGGATGAAGCTGTCCTCACGGGATCAACTCGAATAACACCCCCGCGGGCGGCGTTTCGGTGAGGTCCCGACCTCCCTGGCCCAGCAGGTGCCGATCAAAAAACCCCACCAGGTAGCGGTCCACAATGGCAAAGACCTGGGCGGCGGGCATGGACCCTCGCCACCCCAGCCACCCGGCCACCTGTGAGACGGCGGGGCCGATGGTCAGATCACTGTGCACGGTGTCCTCGATGCCAATCCAGTAGGAACGCCGGCGGCTACGTTCCACCAGACCTCTCAACACCTGGTCGTTCTCCAGTTCACGCCAAGGATCGGACCGGATGAACATCGAGGGTATGTCCAATTCCCTGGAAAGCTCCGAAGCGACGATCGGCTCCACCCACCCGTCCAACGCGGCCACCACCCGGCATCCCGTTTCCAAGAGGCAGGTTCTGACCGCCGCGCCCCCTCCGAGAGAGTGCCCGTAGATTCCCAGACGGTCGAGATCCGCCATCTGGGTCAAGAATCCGAACGGTCCGCTCACCCCTTCCTCCAGACTCCTGAGCACCATGCGAATATCCTCTGAGTAAGTCTGCAGCAACTCGGTGGCCGCCTGCTGGAAAAGTTCATCACCCACTTCATCAGGATCAGGAAGAGCCTGGGGATCCAACCGGGCGACCTCACCGTCGGGGAAGACGGTGGCCACCGACCCATAGGAATGGTCGATGGCCATAACCAGATAACCATGGCTGGCCAGGGACTCCATCTGGTGAATCGCCGCGTTGCGGAACAGCCTCCATCCGTGGGAATAGATGATCACCGGAATCTTCCCCTGATAGGGCGTGGCTTCCCCGAAGCTGTGGGAGGGCGTGTAGCGGGTGTAGTCCAGAAAGAACCCCGGGATACCCAGAGTCTGAGAGAGGGCCGGACCCACTTCCTCCAGATCGGCGATCCACGGGCTGAGCGGCAGGGCGTCTTCGGGAACCACCCCCGGGTACCACAACTGGACCATGATCCGCCGGAAGACACCCGGTTTGGGCCCATAGTCCTCCAAACGGTCGGGACTGGCAATCTCGAAGCTGGCAGTGGCCACCTGATAGGGACCGGTGGGAGGCGGAAGCTTCACCACCGGCAGCGCCCAAATCGGCGCCACCACCAGGATCACCCCCACCAAACCCAAGACCACTCGGCGGATGCGCCGGTAGGATTCAAGCCGCCTCTCCGAAGCTCCCAGGTCTCCCACCGCCATACCCAATGCCACGGCGTACAGGCCCCACATCTGCCACCTGAATCCCTCCGCCCAGAACTGGACCATGACGGTTCCCAACAGAACAACCGCCATAACGCCTCGGGGAAGCCGCCGGCCCTCCAATGCCGGCCACAATACGGCCAGGACACTGGCGGCGGTCAGCAGTACTTCCCAGAGTCTCATCGGTGATTACTCAGGTCCCCCCACACCCCGGGAACCTTGGGACAGCCCCCCGGGTGGGGAGACCGTTAACCGGCCACGGACAGAAGTTCTTCAATCGCCGCTTGGATCGCCGATCGACCTTGGCCTCCGAATAGCTGTTTGACTATGGTCTTGTCGGCGCCGATCAGGACCGTGACGGGCTGGTACCCCACTCCGAACGCCGAAAAGACTCGCTCCCTTTCGTCCAGACCCCACTTGACCAACCCGCCCGGCAGCAACTGATCGGCCCGGCGGGAGGTCTCCGACAGGCCGGACTTCCAAGCCGGGGCCACGAACGCCACCCGGTCCTGGTATTCGGCGGCCAACTGATTCACAACGGGCAACTCCCGTTGACACGTTGGTCACCACTCTGCCCAGAACACCAGGTAGACGGGACGTGGCTCCGCAGACAAAGTGAAGGTTCCACCCGAACCCAGCTGCAGAGTGAAGTCGGGTGCGGCGGGACGGTTGTGGGGCTGAGTGGTGGTCGTGGTAGTGGGAGGCAGGGTCGTAGTCGTAGTGGTGGGTGGGAGAGTGGTGGTCGTGGTGGTGGGAGGCAGGGTCGTAGTCGTGGTGGTGGGAGGCAGAGTGGTAGTCGTGGGGGCCCGGGTGGTGGTGGGGGCGGGGGCCGCCGCCGAGTCAGCCGAAGAATCCACCGCCTCCGTGGTAGTCGTCGTGGGCACCTCCGGAGCTCTGGTGGTCGTGACCCCTTCCTCCGAAGAGTCGCTCGCCGCCTCCGTGTCAGCCGAAGAATCCACCGCCTCCGTGGTGAGCTCGGCCTCGGTGGTAGTCGTCGTGGGCACCTCCGGTGCTCTGGTGGTCGTGACCCCTTCCTCCGAAGAGTCGCTCGCCGCCTCCTTCTCGGGAGCGATAACCTCGTCCGGCTCTTCGGTAGCGAGTCGGTCGTCGGTGGAGGGAGCGGGCTCGTCCGCCGAGGCGGCGGTCGCAACGGTGGGCGAGGCGAGCTCCTCGGGCTGGGAGTCCTCTGATCCGCAACCGCCCAGCACCATCCCGACCATCACCAAGACCACCACGGCACTCCGGCCCCACATCAGGCGAGGATCAGCTCGGTTCATCATGCCACCTCCAATAGGGCGTCAAGCACCCCTCGGATGGTCTCGCTGTTGGCCGATCCCGGCCAAGTGGTCACCAACTCCCCGCGGGCAGAGACGATGGCGCCCGCCGGCTGGTACCCCACGCCGTAGGCGCCGAAAATCTCCTGCGTGTAGTCCATTCCCCACAACACCCGACCGGAGGGAAGCAATCTGTCAACCACCCGGGCGGTGTTTTCCAGGCTCGACTTCCAAGCGGGCGCCACCACCGTCACCCGGCCCTCGTATTCTTCGGCCAACCGTTCGATAGCAGGCAACTCCCGCTGGCACGACGGTCACCACTCCGCCCAGAAGATGATCAGCACCGGCGTGGTCTGCTCCGAGAGGACAAAAGTTCCTCCCGTACCCAAATCCAACGTGAAACCGGGCGCGGGCGGTCCGACCGGTTCCGGCGCCGGGGCGCTCATCGTGGTGGTCTCGGACACCGCAGAAGATGAGGGCTCTTCGGGGATCGGCGCCACGGTGGTCTCGGGTGGAGTCTCGGCAGGGGGCTTGGTCGTTTCCACCGAAGCCTCGGCCGCGGAAGTCCCCGTCGGCCGGCGGTCGGTGGCGCCGCACGAACCCACCAATAAAAGCATGGTGGCCGAAACAGCCAATCCCAGCAGGCGGCCCTGGTACCTCATGAGGAAAAAAGTATACGGCTCCTTATCCGACTGTGGCCGACTCGATATCTTCGACTGATCGGCAGTGCTTCAGAGCGGAGACTTGCTCATTTCGATCACCTGATCAAGCACCGCCCGGGCCGCTCCCGAGTCGATCGACCGGGCCGCCATTTCGGTCCCCTCCGCCGGATTGTCCGCCAAACCGGCCACCATCAGGGTTGCCGCCGCGTTGGCCAGCGCCGCATCCCGACGGGGGCTGACCTCGCCCGCCAGCACGGCCCGCAGGATTCGGGCGTTGCAGGGAGCGTCGCCGCCGCTCAAATCCGACACATCCGAAGCCATCAGACCGAAGTCCTCGGGAGTGAACACCACCGGAACAACCTCACCGCCGGACAATTCAAAGCCGCGGGTCGGACCGGAGACCGACACCTCATCCAAACCGTTGTCAGCATGGATCACTAGAGCCCGCTCGGTTCCCAGACGTGACAGCACCCCGATCATCCTTTCCGCCATGCGGCTGTCATACACTCCGATCAGTTGGCGGGCGGCGCCGGCCGGGTTGGTGAGAGGTCCCAGAAAATTGAAGACGGTGGGGATGCCCAGTTGGCGGCGAATCGGGACCACATGCTTCATGGCAGGGTGGTAGCGGGGAGCGAAGAAGAACCCGAACCCGGCCTGCCTCACCATCTCGGCGGTGTGATCCGGCTCAAGTTCGATTCCCACCCCCAGGGCCTCCAAGACATCGGCCGATCCACACTGGGAGGAAGCCGACCGGTTGCCGTGCTTGGCCACCTTGGCGCCCGCCCCCGCCGCAATCAGGGCGGCCGTAGTGGAGATGTTGAAAGTGCCGGAGCGGTCCCCGCCCGTGCCGGCCGTATCCACCACCGGCGCCCCGATCGAAACCCTCACCCCCACCGACCTCATGGT
Source organism: Acidimicrobiia bacterium (assembly GCA_963665765.1). Lineage (GTDB taxonomy): Bacteria > Actinomycetota > Acidimicrobiia > Spongiisociales > ZC4RG35 > Bin76. The sequence continues at coordinate 2,384,288 of OY762464.1, read as the reverse complement.
CTCAACCAGCCCCACCATCTCTTCGGTGGTCTCGCCCTTGATGCGCAGAGCGACCATGAAAGCCGACGTCTGGGAGGCCGTCGCCTTTCCGCTCATAATTTCGTTGAGGGCCGCCCTCGCCTGCGCACGGCTCAAATCCTGGCCGCCCGCCAGTTTCCCGAGAACGTCGGACCAGTCCATAAGGGGAACTTTCTTAGTTCTCCACCGACTCGGTGCGCGCCACCTTGGTGATCAACCAGGCCACCACCCCGCCCACCAGGGGCGCCACGATATACAGCCAAATGTCACTCAGGTCACCGGCGACCACTGCCGGACCCAGCGAACGGGCCGGGTTGACCGAAGCACCGGAGATGGGCACCCCCGCCAGATGGATCCCGATCAGCGCCAGGGAGATCACCACCCGGGCATGACCGAGACCTTGGCCCGCCACCACCATGATCAACAGAACAAAGGCGCCGGTGAGGATGATCTCGGCGCCGAATGCGGAGCCGGTATCAGCGAAAGTATTCATAGTGGCGGCCACCGCATCCGACCCGGCCATTGCCAGCACCGCCAACGAGGCCAGCCCCGCTCCCACGACCTGCGCGATCCAGTATCCGATCATGTCGGTGGTACTGAGAGCGCCCCCGAGTCGCATCGCCAAGCTCACCGCGGGGTTGAAATGTCCTCCGGAAAGGTGCCCGACCGAATAGAGGGCAATCAAAAGAGCAAACCCGAACCCGAAAGCCACTATCAGCAAGTTCCCTCCCGACGTAAAGGCCGCCATCGATCCGATCGCCACCAAGATAAATGTTCCGATCAACTCGGCGATGTACGACTGCTTCATATGTCTCCTCCTTGGCTGGGCGATCAACAACCGAAACTCTACCCTTGTCGTCTTACAGGTCGGGGACCATCTTCCGACAGAAAGGCGACACCCGTGAGAATTCCTCGGATCCGGTTGCGGGCTCTCATCACCGGCACTGCCGTGGGACTTTTGGTGGTGGCCTTCGTCACTCTGGTCGAGTGGTGGCTCGGCGCCTTGGGCTGGGAAATTTTCCCCGGATTCGGCAGCCCCGACAGCCGTGGCGGCGGCGCGGTGGCCGGCTTGGTGGGAGGAGTGCCGGCGGGAGGATGGGTGGCAGGGCGAGCCGCCGCCCGGCACCAGCGTTTCCACGGCGCCCTCACCGGCCTGCTGATAGTCGGGATACTGGTCACCCTGGCCGCCACCGGAGGCGCCAACGTCACATCGCTTCAGGTCCTGTCCGCAGCAGCATTGGGAATCACCCTCGGAGGCCTAACCGGATGGTGGGCCGGCCGCCGCTGACGCCACCGCGGCCTCCGCCCCCTACCCATCGGACGTTGGATCGCGAGAAAGATCCGCTCTCAGCAAAGGTCCCGTCTCAGATACTGGTTAGGCGCCACTTCGCTTCCTTGCTAGGAAAGTGACTTTACTCGTGATACCCACGTAAGCGTCGTTGGCCTTCTGCGGCCACCGGAAGGTCATAGGTCTCCCTGTGGGTCCCCGCTACAGTCGGCTTGTGTTCCGCAGGCTGATCTTCGCGACCGTTCTGGTGTGCCTGGTCCCCGCCATCGCCGCTGATGCCCACCACACGCCCGGGTTCGACTTTCAAGGCTCGGGATGGGGCCATGGTGTCGGTATGGGCCAGTGGGGTGCCCGCGGGCAGGCGCTGGCGGATCCCGCCAAGTCGGGAGAGGACATTGCGGCCCACTACTTCCCGGGTTCGGAACCGGCCTCCCTGGAGGATCTCTCTCTTCCCAACGATCTGTTGCTGACGCTGGACAAGCCGCTGTGGGTCAATCTGGGTTCCCGGGTCACCCTGCTGGAGTTCACCGCGGTGGGCGGCCGGTTGGATCTGTGTCTGGCCGGGGACGGTGAGGGTCCCTGCCCGAAGCCGCAGCATCCCCAGTCGGGTGAGCGATGGGAGTTCCGCCGCATCGCCCCCGGCCAGTGCGGGTTCTTCCATGGGGGCGAGTTGCAGGGTACGCCGGGCGACTGCCGGGCGGCCATCTCGTGGCCCGACGCCAAGGGGGTTCGGCTCCGCCACGGGGAGGCCAGGAGCAAGCTGTGCGCATCCCGGGCCACCGAGGAGTGCGAGTACCGGCACGGGGAGTTGAAGATACGGGACGATCCGGTCGAGACAGGATTCCATGTGGTCCTGGCGGTCGGGCTCGAGGACTACCTGAGGGGTGTCGCCGAACTTCCCGACGACTGGACCGAGGCGGGAGTGAACGAGGCCCAGGCGGTCGCCGCCCGCTCCTACGCCGCTTTCAAGTTCTTCCAGTCCGAAACCCGGGACCGTCCCGCCAATCCTGACGAAGACCCCGGAATCAGTGATGCCCAAAAGGACAGATGCTGGTGCCATCTCTACGACAGCTGGCGGGACATCAATTACATAGGCTGGGCGAAGGAGGCCCGATCGACCGCGCAACCTTGGCTGGGCGGGGTGGAGACAACCAGGGATCGGGTGCTCACCTACTTCGGCGACGACTGGGAGAATGTCACGAAAGGGGGGATCGTGCAGACCTTCTTCTCCGCCTCCTCCGGGGGGATCACCCGCAGCAACGTGTACGGGTTCCGCACCGTGCGTGACGGCCAGACGTCGGCCCGCCAGTGGCCCTACCTGAGGCCGGTCGCCGATCCATGGGATCTCGATCCGGCGGTGGGCAACCCGCACGCCTCCTGGGAGGAACGGGTGAGCGCGGCGACTGTCGCCGGTTGGCTGAGATGGGATGAGATCACAGAAGCGGTCCTGGTGGCGAGAGCGTCCGTGTCCTCGCCCACCCGGGTCCTGTTCCGCGGGGTCCGCAACGGCGAAGCAGCGTCGGTCACGATAGCCGGAGACGGGTTGCGGACCGGCCTGGGTCTCAAGTCCTCCAACATCACCGCCATCGACGGCGTGGCCCCGGACGATCCTACCCCGAGCGACGGCAACGGAGAAGAGGAACCCCCCGAACCGGACGCCTTCGAGGACGATGCCGGCGACGTCCACGAACCGTCCATCAACCACCTGGCAGAAATGGGCGTCCTGGACCGCACCGAGTGCGGTGAGCGGCGCATCTGCCCCGACGAACCTCTCCTGCGTTGGGTAATGGCAGTGTGGATGATCCGGATCCTCGACCAGGTTCCCGACTCCCCCGATGCCTTCACGCGGTTCGCGGATGTGGAACCCGGCACCTGGTGGACGCCCTACGTGGAGCGTCTGGCCGAGATAGGCGTAACCAAAGGCTGCGCAACCCACCCGCCCCGCTACTGCCCCGACCAGCCGGTCACCAGAGCGCAGATGGCCACCTTCCTGACCCGAGCCCTCAGCCTTCCTGCGGCTCCTCCGGCGGGATTCACCGACACCTCGGGCAACACGCACCAGGCCGACATCAACGCACTGGCCGCAGCAGGCGTCACCAAGGGGTGCGCAACCGACCCGCCCCGCTACTGCCCGGAACGGCCGGTCACCAGAGCAGAGATGGCCACCTTCCTGACCCGAGCCCTCAGCCTTCCTGCGGCTCCTCCGGCGGGATTCACCGACACCTCGGGCAACACGCACCAGGCCGACATCAACGCACTGGCCGCAGCAGGCGTCACCAAGGGGTGCGCAACCGACCCGCCCCGCTACTGCCCGGAACGGCCGGTCACCAGAGCAGAGATGGCCACCTTCCTGACCCGAGCCCTCGATCTCACCTTCGACTCGACCCCTGGCTAGGAGCCGGTCCGGTTCGATTCCTCATTCGAGTTCGACTCCGAAGGCTGGGAGGTCGGTTTTGCGGACCTACCAACGGACCACGACCCGTCGATTTACGAATTGGACAGCAGGCACCGCCCCCTCCCCGACGGCCTCGAAGGCACAGGCATCTACATTCAGGACACAACCGCAGCGACGATCTGTTCATATACCTGAAACGACGAGTAGACAGCTTGGTCCCGATGGCCTCCTACGAGGTGGCGGTAACGGCAGAACTGGCGACCAACGTTGCGGTGGCATCATTCGGGATCGGTGGTTCCCCCGGAGAGAGCGTATTCGTGAAGGCGGAAGCCTCCACCGTCCAGCCGGCCTGATCGACGGCATCGGCCATTACCGGATGAACATCGACAAGGGCAACCAGGCCCGGAGTGGGACACAGATGGTGGTGATCGGCGACCTGACCCACCCCGACGAGTCAGACAGCGAGTATCGCATCAAGACCCTGGACAACTCCGGCTCTCCCGTGACCGTGGAGGCCGACAACGCGGGAAACGCGTGGCTGATCGTGGGCACCGACTCCGGATTCGAGGGCCTCACCCACCTGTACTACCACCGGATCACCTACACGCTCACACCGGTCGAGCCAGAGTAGAGCGCCAATCAAAACTGGCCTATAGGAGAATGTGAGGCTGTCCTGTTTTTGGTGGGTCTCGGTCAAGTTGGGTGGCGTGTACCCGGTCGCAAGTTCGGAAGCAGGCCCTCATTGCGCCGAACCGTAGGCTCGATTCGCGTCTTGGTTGATGAGGGCGAGGATGTTGGTCATTGGCATTCCCCCTCTTAGCGTTTAGTTACTGCGCAGCCCTTACCAAAAGCCGACTGATCGTGGACAGAATGTCAAGTTCAGTATCTGTGTGTGTGGGCAGTTGGCCACCACCCCTGACCTGGGACTTAGCAGGGTGTTCCGGGAGGACACCACAATTCCGAGAGGGGGACACCACAATTGGGAACCCGTCGCTAACCAAGAATTCCTCGGTTTCGTTGACCGCTTGTGGCGGGGGGCCACTCTCGTTTTGAGGTGGCAGAACCCTGATCCTCTAGGCCTGGCACTTCGCATCAGGAACCCATGGCCCGGCTTGGGGGGAAACCACTAGACACGCACTGGCCTGCCCACCCTTAATCTTGACACAACACTTCTTTGGCGAGCTCGATCAAGTTTCGCATCGCGCGGATACAGCGTTTCGTCTCAGTAGGACTCGGTGGCCGCATTTGGTATTGCGCTTTGAGTTTCATTAATGCTCTGACTCACTTCAAGCCTTTTCTCCTAATCTTCAAGAACCGCCAACCCTGCCGGCTCTCGGTTAGCTGTCATGTAGGCGATCACTGAAAGTGCCCACCTCCTGGGGGGGGTAATACCCGTTGATGGGTAGGGCCCCTTCCAAGCTGCTTTGGTAGCAAATCCGGCAGCTGTGGAAAGGAGCCCTGCCCCTTATGTTGGTCCAGGAGAAGTACGTGGAAGTTCATGCTTTGAGACAGCGGGGGTGGTCGATCTCGGCTATTGCCCGTCATTTAGGGGGTCATCGGAAATTGGCGGGGAGTGATGGTGGTGAGGAGCTTCCAGTTGGGTCTCCCGGCATTTAGGAGTGCTCGGATTCGATAGTGAGCGAAGTTCCGGAACCCGAACGCTGCTCGTTTGATCCGCTTGATCAGATTGTTCAAGCCCTCGGTTGGTCCGTTGGTCACCGCCGAATGGTGCCAGTTGAGGATCTGGGTGGCCCAACGAGCGATTGTACGCCCGAGCTGAATCGCCCTGGGTTTCCCGGAGGTGATGGTCACCCGGTTTCTTGGAGTCAGTTCACTTGCTCCCACTCTGGTGTTCCACTCCTCGGAGGACCTTAATGTCCCGGTGGAGAACGCCTTCGACACCGTCCGCACCCTGTGGGCCGCCGGGAACCGGGATGTCGAGCTTCGGATACTCGCGGGCGGCAACCCTCCTTCCAGTTCGACGCCGAGGACTACGAGACCCGGGTCCAGGAGAAGATCACCATTCAGAACTTCGCCCGCCCGTTCGATCCCCTCTACCCGGGGGTCGTGATCGACTACCTGGCGCGGAGGCTCCTCTGACTCGTCCCCGGCACATGGCTCGACAATGGCTGTGAGTCGCTGACGGTCGCACATCTCCGCTACTCGTGGCCGCGGGGCCACCTCTGCGGCGGTTACCTGCCCCGCCTCCCTGTCCAGTCTTAGAGGAAGGCGCTCAAGCCAGGATGCAGGGAGCGATAACCCTCATCCACGGGCACCGAAGTTCGGGAGGAGCCTATAACCTACGAAGGGAATTGACTACCACTAGGCTGGCATGCCGCTGGACCGATTGACCCCTGCGCTTGACCGCCATGTCGCCCGCCTCGAGGACCAGGGGACGACCAAGGGGAGGGAACTGGTGATAAGACAGGTCGTTGGCCCCGACGGGGAGAATGGACCCAGATACCTGTTGGAGGGCCACGGGAACCGTGCCTACATCCGGATGAACTCCAACTCCTACCTGGGGTTGGCGTTGCATCCCGAAGTGATCCGCGCCGAGGAGGCCACCGCCCGGGCGATGGGGACCGGGCCCGGCGCGGTCCGGTTCATAGTCGGCACCCACGCTCCCCATGTGGAACTGGAGCATGCCCTGGCCGCTTTCCACGGGGCGTGAGGGTGGGATGATCTTCTCGTCGGCGTACGCCGCCGTGGTGGGAACCCTGGTCTCCCTCATTGACCAGACCACCGCCGTGATCTCCGACCAACTGAACCACAACTCCATAATCAACGCCATCCGCCTCGCCCGACCCCCGGTCAAGTCCGTCTACCCGCATCTGGACATGGCGGCTCTCGATCAGCAACTCACCGCGGCGTCCGGACGGGCAAGGCGGGCGATAGTTGTCACCGACGGCATCTTCTCGATGCGCGGCGACCACGCTCCCCTGAATGAGATCATGGACATCGCCCGTCACCATGATCAGAGCTTTCCCGAGAACGTGGTGGTGTTTGTGGACGACTCCCACGGTGTGGGCGCTTTCGGACCCACGGGCCGGGGCACCGAAGAACGCACGGGTAGCCCCCCTGCCGATGTGCTCATCGGCACCCTGGGCAAGGCGCTGGCGGTCAACGGCGGGTACGTGGTCTCCGAAAGCCCGGTGATCCGTTTTCTCCGGGAGACGTCTCCCTTCTACATCTACTCCAACCCCATCACCGCCGCGGAGGCAAACGCCGCCCTCACCGCTCTGGGAATACTGGACAGTCCCGAAGGGCTGGTTCTTCTGGATCGCCTGCGAGACCTCACTCGCATGCTCGAGTCCAGCCTGTTGGAACTGGGTTGCGAGGTCATAGCCGGTGAGCACCCCATCGTCCCCCTCCTGCTCCGGGATACCAACGAGACCCGCCGTTTGGTAACGGCACTCTTCGACGGTGGTGTCCTGGCAACCGGTCTCACCTACCCGGTGGTTCCCGGCGGCGACGAGGAAATCCGCTTCCAGGTCAACGCCGACCACACAACCGCCGACCTCGAACACGTCTCGTCCGTCCTCGCGGCCGCATTCCGCTAGAGCATGGGAGCGTCACTGCAGAGTCCCGGTCCCGGCATCCATCGCAGGCGGCCAGTCTCCCGTACGTGGCCCGACCCGCCGGTGCCACAGTCCGAAGAGTTGAGAGACGCCGAGATGGTGATCGGCAGTCACCAGCGGCCCACTCCCCTTCTGTTGTCACAGTCGCTCTCCGCTCGCTACGGTCGCCAGGTCTACCTGAAGCTCGAGTTTGCTTCTCCCATCCGTTCCTTCAAGCACCGGGGGGCCCTCGTCGCGGTCCGTCGGTTGTCCGAGGACCCGGGAGCCCACACTGTTGTGACGGCTTCGACGGGCAATCACGGACAGGGTGTCGCCTTCGCCGCCTCTCTGTTCGGCCTCGATACCGTGGTCTATGCGCCCGAAGCCACCGCCAAGGAGAAACTCCAGGCAATGCGCGGTCTCGGCGCCGAGATTCGCATCGAAGGCGAGAACCTCGCCCAATCCCAAGAGGCGGCCGCCGCGATAGCGGGCAATGGCATTTCGTACATCGAGGATGGTGAAAACGGCGACCTGATGGCGGGAGCTTCAACAGTGGTGTCGGAGATTCTCGAATCCGATTCGGGCCTGGACACCGTTGTCGCTCCGATCGGAGGTGGCAATCTGATCGCCGGGTCGTTGCTGGCCTGCCAACTTCGCCGATCGCAGACCCGCATCATCGGTGTGCAGTCGACAGCGGCCAGTGGAGCAACCCGCAGTTGGCTCGGTGGAGGGATGGTCGAATCGGAGTGTTCGACGTTCGCAGGCGGCCTGGCCACCACCCGCCCGGGCGAGTTGGCCCTGACGGTGATGATCGAGTACCTGGACGCCATCGCGCTCGTCCGAGAAGACGACCTCTATCGAGCCATGGCCCTGGCCATCTTCCGCACCGGGATGGCGCTGGAGGGTGCCGCGGCTTCACCGATCGCGGCGCTGGAACGCTTTAGCGACTCGATCCCCGGTGAGCGCATCGGGCTTCTGATCACCGGCAACTGGTCATCGGAGCATGAGATCATCAAGGCCTTCGAGTTCCGCGAGGCCGCTGACCGTGCCTGAACGATGGCTGCTCAGAGGCGGTACGGTCCTGGACGGAACCGGGGCCGCCCCCTTGGTCCAGGATGTGCTCGTCGAGGGGGAGCGAATCGTGGATCTCGGCCCAAACTTGCCTGTGGCGGAAGGGGTGCGGGTTGTGGAGGCCGAGGGAATGACGGTCTGTCCCGGTTTCATTGACCTGCACTCTCATGCCGATTTCACGCTTCTGGCCTTCCCCTCAGCGGACAGCGCCCTTCGACAGGGCATCACCACCATCGCCACGGGCAACTGCGGTGGGGGAGTGGCCCCCCTGCGCCATCGGGACCAGGTGGGCACGGTTGCATTCGGATACTCATCGGAGTGGGATGTCACAGTCGACTGGTCAAGTTTCGGCGAGTACGCAGCCCGACTCCATTCGACGGGTGTCAACGTTGCGCCGCTGGTTCCCCATGGGGCGGTTCGCAACGCGGTGATGGGCATGGAGGCGAGCCAGCCCAACCCGGCCCAGCTTCGCCAGATGCGAGCACTTCTGGCGCGGTGTCTCGATGAGGGCGCCTTCGGTATGTCCACGGGCCTGGAGTACCAGCCGGGAATGTGGGCCCACCCCGAGGAGGTCGCGTCACTGGTCGCCGAGGTCGGCGCCCGTTCACGGCTGTACGCCACGCACATTCGGGGGCGGGCCGAAGAACACGGAGATGCTACCGCGGAAGCCCTGAGCGCCGTCCGCGGTTCGGGAGCGCGCCTGCAACTCTCCCACTTCGCATCGCGACCCAACGCGCCGCGGGATTCCAGCGAGGAGGCTTTCCGCCTGGTCTCTGCGGCGGTGGCGGACGGAGAACCGGTAGGGGTTGACACCTTCCCCGAGGTCTGGGGACCGGCGCTCCTGATCGACCTATTCCCCGAATGGGCTTTCGAGGGTTCACCAGATCGGGTGCTAGCTCTCCTGGCATCCGAGCCGGGGCGCACGGCGATCGATGACCATTTCCAGTCGACGCCCGGATTCCTGGCCAGGGTGGCCGGCTACGAGGAGATCTACATCGTGAACAATCCCGCCAACCCGGGACTGGCAGGCATATCGTTGTCCGATATCGCAGGCTGGACCGGTCGAAGTGTCCCGGATGCCTGCTGTGACCTTCTCCTAGCAGCAGAAGGCGAGTTTCGTTCGATTGCCATCCGCCACATCTACGCCACCGAGGACGACCTCCGACGGGTCCTAACGCTCCCCTACTGCAGCATCGAGAGCGACGGCGTGGTCACGGTTGGTGAGAAAGGCGATTGCCCTCTGGTGTGGAACGCCTCGTCATACGGGTACGCGGCCAGGGTCATCGAGCACTACGTGGGGAACGTAGGGCTGTTCACCCTGCAAGAAGCTATTCGGCGCATGACGTCACTGCCGGCGTCGGCGCTGGGACTCACCGACAGGGGCGTGATCAGAGCAGGGGCCTTCGCCGACATCGTCGTCCTCGATGCCGGATCTCTCCGCGACCGGAGCACTCCCGAGACGCCTGCACGCCATCCCTCGGGCGCCGAATTGGTCATGGTGAACGGTGAGGAGGCTGTCAGGCAGGACACCATCACCGGATCCCGCTCCGGCTGGTTGCTCGACCCATGAGCGGCGCCGTAGGGATCCCTTAGCCATGGGTGTTTCGCAGCGAATCGACGCAGACACCTTGGTCCACGGAGCGGACGCGCCCATAGCGGACGGGTCAATAGTCATCGAGGATAATCGAATCGTCTATGCCGGGCCCCGGGCCAACGCCCCATCCGGAGACGAGACCACCAGGGTGCCCGTGCTCATGCCCGGCCTCTGGGACAGCCACTGCCACTTCTTCGGAATAGGGTCGGCCAGCCTCGGAGAGTTGGCGACGGTACCGGTCGTCAAACGCGGTCTGCGCGCCGCGGAGGACGCCAGGAAGGCTCTGCAGGCCGGCTTCACCAGCCTTCGCGAGGTCGGCGGCCTGGGGGTTGATCTGGCGGCCGCCGTGGATGAGGGGGTTTTGGTCGGCCCTCGCATCTACGGCTCCGGAGCGATACTCTCGATGACGGGTGGGCATGGAGACATCCACTCCCTGCCGCTCGACTTCGTGGCGTCGTCGGAGGCGCTGCCCGACCTCGAACTCTGCGACGGGGTGCCGGAATGCCTGAGAGGTGTGCGCAGGCAACTGAGGAGAGGTGCCACAGTCATAAAGGTATGCGCAACCGGCGGAGTGGTTAGCGAACTGGACAGGCCGGAACACCCCCAGTTCTCTCCCGAGGAGTTGGCAGCCATAGTTGAGGAGGCAGCGCGGGCTGATCGTGTGGTGGCGGCTCACTGCCATGGCAAGGCCGGCATAATGGCGGCCGTCCGAGCGGGCGTTCGGACCATTGAACATGGGACCTTCCTCGACGCCGAAAGCGCTCGAGCCATGGCCGAATCCGGGACGATCCTGGTGTCGACGCGTTTCATAGGCGAAGCGCTGCTGTCAGAGGACTCCTCGGTGGAACTACCTGATTTCGCCCGGCGGAAACTGGAGGTCACCTACCGTCGGGGCGCCGAGGCGATACAGCATGCTCTGGCGGCCGGAGTGACAATAGCCGCAGGCACCGATATCATGACCAGTGGTGAAATGTGGGGCCGCAACGCCAGAGAACTCTCCCTCCTCGTGGACCTGGGCATGACCGAGCGTGCGGCGATCCGGGCCGCCACTGCCCACGGGCCTCTCACGGTCGGCTCCCAGGCCCGATCGGAAGGTGTGCTCGAGGAAGGCGCCCGGGCAGACGCCATCGCAGTGTCGGCCAATCCCCTGGAGAAGATCACCGTCCTCGAAGACCCCTCTTCGATCACCCATGTGTGGAAGGACGGTGTCCTCGTAAAAGCTCCCGACCGAGGCGACCCGAAGGGACCGGACTTCAACACATCCAACGCCTGGGGAGGTGGATCCCTGTGAATGCCGCCCGGCCTCCCAGGGCCCGTCTGGCGCTGATCGGTTGCGGCTTCCAGGGGGCATACCACGCCCGAGGCGCCTCAAGGTCGCCTAACGCCGATCTTGTCGTGTGTTGCGACAGAAACATCGAACGCGCCATCTCCCTGTCCCGGGCAAACGGAGTCGGCGAGTGGTCGCCGGATTGGAGGAGCGTCGTGGGGAGGCCTGACGTCGACGGTGTGGTGATCGCAACCACAACCCACACCCATGCGGAGATCGCCATCGGAGCAGCCGAGGCCGGCAAGCACATTCTCGTGGAGAAACCGATGGCAACCTCCGTCGATGACTGCCGGAGAATCGAGGAGGCCGTGGCGGGAACGGGGGTCATGCTGATGGTGGGTTTCAAGTTCAGGTTCGCCCCGGCCATACAGCGGGCCCGACGGGCAGTCCCCGATCCCATCGTTCTGACTGCTCACACTCTGTACGACCTGCAGCAGGAGACCGCCGGCTGGGTCAATGACCGGTACCTGAGCGGTGGGAGACTGATGAGTTCGTTGGTCCACTCCGTCGACATGCTTCGGTTCCTCTCGAGAAGCGAGCCGGTCCGAGTCGGAGCGGAAGGCGGCGCCCTCGCCATAGAAGGCCTTTCGGACCCCGACAACACGGTTGCGACCGTCCTCTTCGACAATGGCACCGTGGCGTCGTTGGTCCACGGGACTGCGGGCAAGAGCGGCCTCCTTTCGGTCTGGTCGTTCCAATCCGCCGGCCGGGGAACGAACGCCACTGTCTTCGACCACGGGCGCAGGCTGGTCCTCCGCGACAACTCGGCGTCGGAACCGGTTCACTTCATCGATGACGTCGAGGACCCGTTCGCGGTCGGGATGGACCGGCTTGTAGATCGCTTCGCCCGAGCCGTGCTGGACGGCGATCATCCCAGCCCGGGACCGAGGGACGGGACGATCTCGGTGGTGGTGAGTCGGGTCATAGAACGGGCCATGCTCACCGGACAGACCCAGCAGGTGGAGTTGTCGGAATCCCCGGTTTGATCCGAGTCAGGTCATCTCGCTGGCCCGCGGATCGAGTCCGTCCCGGAGCCCGTCGCCCACGAAGTTGATGGCCAGGACAGTGAATGTGATCAGCAGGCCCGCCGGGATCCAGAGCCAGGGCATGGTCTCGAGGATTGTCAACGATTGGGCCTCGTTCAGGATGGTTCCCCACGTTGCGGTGGGGGGTGAAATCCCGAATCCCAGGAATGACAGCGCCGACTCGATGAGGATTGCCTGAGCCACCAGCAGGGTGCCGGCCACGGTGAGGGGGCCCACCGCCGAGGGGAGCACATGTCGAACCGCGACATGGAAGCCCTTGGCGCCGAACGCACGCGCCGCCTGCACGAACTCCAATTCCTTGACGGCGACGCTCATGTTCCTGACCAACCTCCCCGCTATCGGCCACTGGAACAGCGCCATCACCAGGACGATGCTGGTGACGCTGCGCCCGAACCGCGTGACGAAGAAGATGATCAGCACGAGGGTGGGAAAGGAGAGGACCACCTCGACGAGGCGCATGAAGAACCAGTCGAAGGCCCCGCCCCGATATCCGGCGATCGTTCCGAGTACCAGGCCGACCAGCACGGTGGAAATCGCCGAGGCGAAACCGATGGTCAATGAGACCCGTCCGCCCGAGACAACCCGAGCGAAGACATCACGGCCTGCCTGGTCGGTGCCGAGCCAATGCTCCCAACCAGGTGGCCTGAGGACAGCCGCCAGATCGACTGCCAGCGGGTCCGGGGCGATCAGCGGGCCGAGGGTCGAAAGCAGCACGACGAAGACGAGAAAGAAGAGACCCGACATGGCCAGTTTGTTGCGCCGGAACCGGCGCCAAGCCCTTCGCGAGGGGCTCTGGTGACTCTTGGCGGCCTCCATCTCCTCGATCACCGCGTCGGAGACCTCCTGGACGTTGTTGGAAGAAAGGAACGGGCCACGGCCGCCGGGTCTGTTCATTGCGCCCCCTCGATACGCACGCGGGGATCGAGCCACCCAATGAACAGGTCCAAGAAGAGTTGTGACAGGACCACGATGAGGGCCACCAGCAGCGTGAAGCCGATGATCACCGGGAAGTCTCGCGTGGTGATGGCATTGAAGACGATCAGTCCCGTGCCCGGCCAAGCGAACATTTTCTCGATTACTATCGCCCCGCCGACAAGCAGCGGGATCTGGACCACCGTGACGGTTGCTATCGGAATGGCGGCGTTCTTCAGGGTGTGTTTTCCGACGACGATGGCTCGCGAAGTGCCCCGTGCGCGGGCGGCGGTTATGTAGGGCTCGTTGAGCACCTCCAGGGCCGACTGGCGGGTGTATCGCATGTAGGGACCGAACAGGGCGGCGCTGAGAACCCCGATCGGCATGATGGCGTGTATGAGAAAGTCCCCTATCCCTTCCTCTCCCATCCCCCCGGGTGGAAGCCAGCGGAGCTTGACGCCGAAGATGTAGATGACGGCGAGAGCTGTGAAGAAGCTGGGAATGGCGATGACCGACATGCCGATGGCCGAGGCGACATAGTCGAAGAACCTGTTCCTGCGTAGCGCCGCCACCAGTCCCGTGGGAACGGCGACCACCAGGGCCACCAGCATTGATCCTCCCATGAGTATCAGACTGGCACCCGCCCTGTCGGCCAGTATCTCGGTGACGGGTTTTCCCAGGTGGAACGAGAAACCGAGGTTCCCCTGAAACAGTTCCTCGACCCACCGGAAGAACTGGACGATCAACGGATCATCAAGTCCGAATCGCTCTCTCTGCGCAGCCAGAAAGGCCTCCCCCTCGGCCCCTTGCAAGAGGTCCGGTGGGATCAGCATGAGGAGAGGGTCTCCCGGCATCGACTGCACCAGGATGAAGGAGAGCAGCATGATGCCGGTCACGACGGGAATGGAGGTCAGCAAGCGTCTGAGAACGTATCGGCCCATCAGTTCTTACCTAACTTGCATCCGTAGGCGGCCGGTGGGAGCCTCACAAGGAACACTATCGGGTTGGGGGCCTCTGCACGGAGGCCCCCAACCACATTGACAAACAAGGTTTAGGTGTTCAACGAGAGTTGCTCAACCTCCCCAGTTCCAGTCGGCGATGTTCCAAGTGACGTGCTCGGGTTGACCGACCGGGTCCACGCCGGTCAGCGAACTCGAGTGAGCCACGATCGTCTCGGGCCAGTAGAGGTTCAACGAGTCGATGTCGGCGTTGAGGATCCTGAACGCGTCGTGGTAGATCGGCGCCCGCTCCTCGGGCGAGGCCACCTGGAGACCTTGCTCCCAGAGGGCGTCAAGGTCCTCGCGGCAGAACCACGACAGGTTCGCGCCGTTCGGATAGTGGGTATGACAACTGTTGTAGGGGGACACCTGGTTCGGGTCGGCGGCGAAGTGGGCGCCGCGGTTGAGGAACATATGAATCTCTCCGCGGCGATCCGCATTGCGTCCGATGTCGAGCAGCGTTCCCACGTCTGTTGCCAGGACGTCCAAGCTGATGCCCACCGCGGCAAAGTTTGCCTGGATGATCACCGACTCGGTGTTGCGGATCCGGTCCTGGCCGCCGATGTTGAGGAGGGTCAACTTGGTGCTGGAATCCCATCCGGCCTCGGCGAGCAGTTCGCGGGCGCGGTCCGGGTTGTACTCATAGATGATCATGCCTTCTGTTGGAATCGCCCAGGCAGGAGCCAGCAGTCGGACCTGGTCCCTGGTAACCGTGCAGTATCCCACCAGGACTTCCCGGCAGAGGCCTTCAAGGTCCAGTGCGTAGGCCATCGCCTGGCGAATACGCGGGTCGGCGAGTTCCGGCTGATCCACGAAGAACTGCAGAACCTCGGGCCAGACGCCGGTGGTCGTCTGGATCATGACGTTGTCCAACGCTTGGAGGCGCGCCACATCAAGGGGGGCGACCTGAGCTGAGAGGTGCAGGTCTTCCGTCTCGAGTTGCGCGGTGGCAACGTCGGTCTGGAGGAGGCTGAACCGCACCCTGTCAAACGCCACCGGAGCGGGCCAATTCGGATCGGCTTCAAGTTCCACATACTGGTCTCGTTCCCAACGGCCGAACTTGTAGGGACCGAGGGTGACGGGCGTGTCGTTGAAGTACTCCGTGGTAGCGAGTTCCTCGTTGGACATGCCCCTCAGGATGTGCTCGGGAAGCATCGAGATCACGAAACCCTGCGCCGCCAGAATGCTCAGCCAGGGCGGATTGGATCCGGCCAACTGGACCACGAAGGTGTGGTCGTCGGGGGCGCTCAGGCCCGCGGGCACATCGCCTTCACCCTGGCCGAGGACCCCACCGATCCGATTGGCCCAGAGGCTCAGGTCGGCAGTGAGATACTTGGACATGCTCCAGAGCACGTCTTCGGACGTGAAGGGCTCACCATCGCTCCAAACCAGGTCATCTCGCAGATGGAAGGTGATAGTGAGACCATCGGCGCTTATCTCCCAGGACTCCGCGGCGCCACCGTGAACGGTGTTGTCAGGCCCTATGAAGACCAGCGGTTGGTAGATCACGGCTGTGACCGTCCCTCGTCCGATGCCGCTGGAGAGGAATGGGTTCAGGGTGGCGAACTCGCCAACATGAATGTTGAGGGTGTCCGGAGCGTCCATGGCGGGCTCAACGCTCGCAGCGGTCGTTTCCGTGGTCTCTTCCTCCTCCATGGCCGCCGCGGTAGTGGTGGTGGGCTCAGACTCGGGGGCTTCTTCGCCGTCATCGTCGTCCATTGCAGCCGCGGTGGTCTCTGGAGCGGGGGCTTCCCCGCTGTCATCGGCCGGCGGCGCCGTGGTTACCGGCGCGGCGGCCGTGGTCTCGACGGTGTCGTCGTCTGCTGCGCAGGCGCTTGCCACCAAGGCGAAGGCCAGCAGGACCACAACCCATCCTCTCATCTTTTGCAGTGCCATGTCTTCTAGCTCCTTTCCTAATCGTGCTAAACGGCTCATCGACGGTCATGGTGAAGCGAACGACGCAATCAAGGCCAGTATCCATCCGCACCTCGACGGAGGAGAGTTCCCGTGAGATGATCATTTGTTCTCGACTGGAAGTCGGTCCGGTGATCCCACGGAACTCGACCAATACTAAAGGTATAGGCACCTCTAGCTGCGGTAACCCGCATCAATTAATTGGACTGCTTTTTGACAACTTCTCAAATGAACTGCTGTGGCGAAAGACTCTTCTCAAGTGCCTCTCCCGGCCCCAACGCGAAGTGGCAGGAGGCGAAGTGGCCCGGGGACACCTCTTTGAAGAGCGGTGTCTCGACCCGGCAGAGGTCCTGGGCAATGGGGCAGCGGGTATGGAACACGCATCCGGGCGGCAACTCCGACGGGTCGGGAATGTCTCCTTTGAGAATCACTCGCTGCTGTCTGCGAGCATTGATCGGGTCGGGAATCGGCACCGCCGAGAGCAGAGACTGGGTGTAGGGGTGCGCGGGGTTCTCATAAAGCTGATCGCTGTCAGCGGTCTCGACGATCTTTCCCAGGTACATGACCGAGACGACATCGGAGACGTGCCTCACCACCGACAGGTCGTGGGCAATGTAGATGAACGCCAGGTCGAACTCGGCCTGCAAGCTGTCGAGCATGTTGAGGACCTGGGCTTGAACCGAGACATCCAACGCCGAGACCGGCTCGTCCAATATAACCAGGTCGGGTCCTAGTGCCAGAGACCGGGCGATGCCGATCCGCTGGCGCTGCCCCCCCGAGAACTCGTGGGGATATCGGTTGAGGTGATTGGCCGAAAGGCCCACCGCCTCGATCAGGTCTCTGATCCGGCGGCGCGCCTCCGTCCGGTCCCAGCCCTGGACCTTGAGAGGTTCACCGACGATCTGCCGTACTGTCATCCGAGGGTTGAGCGAGGCATAGGGGTCCTGGAATACAAGCTGAAGGTTGTTCCGCAGATGGCGCATAGTCGCCGCGTCCGCCTCAGTCAGTTCCCGTCCAAGAAAGCGGATCGATCCTGAGGTCGGTTCCGTCATTCTGAGAATACAGCGGGCAAGCGTTGTCTTGCCGCTGCCGCTTTCCCCAACGATGCCGAGCGACTGCTGGCGTTCCACTGTCAGGCTCACACCGTTTACTGCTTTGACAGATCCCACGACCCGTCTGAGGAAGCCTCGCTTGATGGGGAAGTGCTTGACCAGATCGGTGACTTCAAGGACCGGTGGGGTGGCTCCCGAGTCCCGTGCATCACGCAACTCTCGAGATCTGGTGGATTGGGTTCCGCCAAGTTGGTCGATCTCGGTAGCGAAGTGACACCGGGACACCAGTCCCTCGCCGACGTCCACCAGTTCCGGACGGTTCTCCGTGCAGATGTCCTGGGCGTGGTCACACCGGGGCGCGAAGACACAGCCCACCGGGTTGAGCACAGCCGTGGGAGGCGAGCCGCGGATGAGTTGCAGTCTCTCATCGCGCCGGTCCGCTCTCGGGATGGCACTGAGCAGACCCCGGGTGTAGGGGTTCTTGCTCCTGTAGAAGACCTCATCGGATCCCCCGGCCTCGAAGGTGAACCCGCCGTACATGACCTGCACGCGATCGGCATGGCTTGCCACGAGACCAAGATCGTGGGTGATCAGCAGGATGGCGGCGCCGGTTGTCTCCTGTGCCAGGGCGAGGGCGTCCATCACCTGTGCCTGGATGGTGACATCGAGAGCCGTGGTAGGCTCGTCGGCGATCAGGATGCTGGGATCGTTGGCGATGGCGATTGCAATCATCGCCCGCTGCCGCATCCCGCCGGACATCTCGTGGGGGAAGTCATGGATGCGCTTGGAGGCGGCAGCGATCCCGACGGTGTCGAGGAGTTCGACTGCCCGAGATTTGGCTGCTTTCGGTGACATGTCCTTTCGGTGGGCTCTGATGGCTTCCACGATCTGGTTGCCCACCGTGAAAACCGGATCCAGGGAGGTCATGGCGTCTTGGAACACCATCCCGATGTGACGACCGCGGACGGATCGCATCTTTCCATCAGGGAGGCCCAGCAATTCGCGACCCTTCAGTCGCACCGATCCCTCGATATCGGCTTCCGGCGGCAGCAGACCCATGATGGCCAGCGCCGTCACCGACTTCCCCGACGCCGACTCTCCCACGATTGCCAGAGTCTCACCGGGATCGAGGTCGAGGCTTAGGCCGTTGACAGCGTGAATAGTGCCCTCGCTGGTTCTGAATCGCACCTTCAGGTCTCGCACCAGGAGGAGAGAAGAACTCTCGGGAGGCTGTCCCTTCACGGCGGGGAAGACGCTCGAAGTCATGGTTACCAGACCCTACCTACGCCGGTGTCGGCTGATCCAGCCTTCTGGCGATCAGCCTGATCGGCGCCACCTCGATAAGGACACGGCGGTCGGGCGAGGTGAAGATCCGTTCCATGTGAGCGTCGGCGGCCGCCTGGTCGAGGGGGTAGTACTTTTCGACGATCCCCCTGGTCCGCTCGCGAACCTCGCCTTCGTGAAGTTCGGCCCGTCCGTAGGCCACGACCATCCTTCCGGTTTCGGGATCGTCGACACACACAGAGCACCTCGGGTCCCGTTTCAGGTTCTGCCATTTCGCTGTCCAGGGAACGGTGGACATGAGAAACGAATCGCCTGTCCACAGGTACCACAATGGTGAGGACTGGGGCGATCCGTCCCGCCGGATGGTGCCCAGGACGAGATTGGACTGGTTTCGCAGGAAACACTCGGCCTTGGCTCCGGGAAGGGGTTTCATCTCCGGTGTCTCCTCATCGGTGGATCATCGGCTCTCGCTTCCCGGCCCGGATCGACGATCCACTGCCACAGAGCGCAGGCGGTCTTCGGCGATCTCGATCCCCAGACCGGGGCCGGGGGGGATCGTGACCCATCCGTCGGCTGTCTCGAGTTCGTGGGCCAACAGGTCCCGGCGCCATGGACTGTCGTCTACCCCGAATTCGAGCAACGGCTGGAGTGTTGAGGGCGACCTCGTGTAGTCGGGAAGGCAGGCGATGGCCTGGAGCGCGGCGGAAATGCCGATGGCTGAGTTCGATGTGTGGGGAACGGTGACGACTCCGTACAGGGTGGCGAGTTCCGCGATGGCGAGAACCTCGGTGACGCCGCCGGCTATCACCGGATCCGGCTGGACGATATCGACACCTCGGTTCTCGAAGAGTTGGCGCGCTCTTACCCGAGTCATCAGGGCCTCTCCTCCGGCCAGGGGGACTTCGAGCAGGTCGCGGAGCCGTCCATATCCGACGTATCCGCTCCGCTGTTCCATGGGTTCCTCGAACCATAGGAAGCCCAGCTTTTCCATCACTTTTCCCATGCGGACCGATTCTTTGAAGGTGTATGCGGCGTTTCCGTCCGCGCACAGATCGAAGTCTGCGGGCGCAGCGACCCGCAGTTGCTCCAACAGGGGAACCTCCCGCTCGATCGGGTACCCTCCGACCCGCAACTTCATGGCTGTGAAGCCCGCTGCCCGCACTCGGTCCAACTCCTGGGGCCAGGTCTCCTCGGGTGGCAGACCCTCGACGTAGCCTCCGCTGGCCGCATACATGCGGACCTGTCGGCGAGTCGGGCCGCCCAACATCTCGCTGATGGGCACCCCCAGTTCCCTGGCTCGGAGATCCTCAAGGGCAATGGCGATCGCGGAGTTGGCGAAGCCGCCTCCCTCCAGCCCTCCGGCGATCCAGCGGACCTCCCGCAACAGCGACCGCAGCGAGTCCTCCCTTCCGCAGACCGACCGGAGCGTCTCCTCAATGGTGGCCAGCACCCCCGGCGCGCGGTACGTCTCGCCCCACCCAACATGGCCCGACGATCCCGAAATCCTGACGACAACGTAGGCGTGGGTGGTGCTGTAGGCAATGGAAGGCCCGGTACGGGGGTCGAGTGCGTGGCTCACCACAAAGCACTCATAGTCCACGACTCTCATCGGGTTCTCCTGCCGTTCGGATGGCTCTTCACATCTGCAGTGTCACGGAACGACACCGAGATGCCCCACCAGGAACGAGTCTAGGATCTCGGTTCGGATCCGTCTTTTGGATGGGCGGCCGAATACGTTGATGAGGTGCTCCTCACCCGGCACCCGGAACATCGCCACCTCCTTACCCAGGGCGGTCATGGCTTCGTGCATCTTCTCGCTCTGTTCGATGGGGCAGGTGGTGTCCTCCTCGGCGTGGATCAGTAGCAGGGGAGTGTCGATCGAGTCGGCGTGTGTGAGTGGGGACCGACGGGAGTACAGATCCGGCCGTTGGTCGGGGCCACCGCCCAACTCCAGGTGCCAGAAGGCCGCTCCTTTCGGCCCTCTCCCCATGGCGTTGAGGTCGCTGATGCCGTTCTCGGCCACACCGGCGCGGAACCGCCCGGTTTGGCCCAGCGCCCAGTTCACCATGAACCCCCCGTAGCTCTCACCGATGATGCCCACCCGGTCGGGATCGATCCGGGCGGCCTGGAGGGCCGCTTCTGTGATCGCCAAGATGTCTTCGAAGTCCCCACCGCCCCAGTCCCCTGCGATCGCAGAAGCGTGCTCAGTTCCGTAGCCCTGGCTTCCCCGGGGATTGCTCCGGAGGAGAGCAATCCCCAGGCCTGCGAGCCGCTGGGCATCGAAGGAGAACCGCCATCCCACCGGATAGTGCGGGCCGCCGTGCACTTGGACCACCAGGGGAAAGGGCTCTGTTGCTCCGATCGGCGAGGTCAGCCAGCCTTCCAACCGTGTCGTTCCTTCTGTAGGAGGGGCGATGGCGGTGGTCGGCGCCAACTCGACAGTCGACAGCCACCCGGCATTGAGGTCGGTGACCATGGTCTCCACTCCACCAGAAAGAAGCGAGAGTTCACCCGGGTTCTCTGCGTCCGACCAGGAGATGACCATGCGATCGGTGGCCCGGGGCGCCGAGAAGTCAAGAATGGAACGGTCTCCTCCGGCGAGGGGACGCAGGGCCCCGTCCAGCCCGAAAGCAGCGAGGAGGCTTCCGCCACCGTCGGCGTAGGCGGCCAGCACTTGGGTTCCCGATCCGGTCCACCGGACGCCAACGGGGATGACGCCTCGCTCGTCGTCGCCCCGGACCACCAGGCCGATGCTGCGATCGAGACCGGGCGCCAGTTGCCGCGGAGGCCTGCTGCCGTCGGCGCCCACTACCCACAACTCGTGGTTCAGCCAGGGCGCGACACCCTCTGGTCTCCCGGCGACCGCCAGCAACCGGCCATCAGGAGACCAGTCGAAGGAGTTGATGGGCCCCTCCCACTTGATCAGTCGCCTGGGGGCGCCCTCCCCGACCGGCGCCAGCCACAGCGAGTCACCGACTGCATCGCCGACCACCAGGCCGATCTCCTCTCCCGAAGGTGACCATCGGGCCGCCCGGACCGGACCGGGGACTGCCCGGAGAGGCCACACCTCGCCGCCCACCGCATCGACCACCAAGGCTCCGGTGGTGCGGTCCGGCGGTCCGGCACTGGTGGGGCAGGCGGGGTCTCCCCTGGCATGGAGAGCCACGATCTGTTCATCTGTGGGTGACCAGTCGAATGCTGCCACTCCTCCCCCCATGTCGGTCAGGATGGTTCCCCGACCGTGAACCGCCACCTGCCAGCCTCGGGGAGTCTCCTCCAAATAGGCAAGCGAGTTGCCGTCACGGGACCACAGAGGTCTCCTGACGCGACTCCCGCTGTCCACCTTCTCCTCGCCGGTGCCGAGGTCTCGCATATGGAGTTGGTAGGAGAGGCGGTCGCCGCGCAGGTCGACCCGGGAGACGACATAGGCCAGAGACTGACCGTCAGGGCTCAGGGCAGGATCCAGGGGCCAGCGGATCGCCCCTAGGTCCTCGGCGGACACCGGTCTTCGCCTGCTCAACTACCCGCCTTTGTAGGTGAGCAGGACGGTCGGGGGACGGTCCGGTCCTCGGATCATCTCGTACGCCTCCGGCGCACGCTCGATGGGAACGGAGATCGGGGCAATCAGGCCGGCGTTGACGTGACCCTCGGCCAGAAGCCGGAGGAAGTACTCCTGGTTGCGGTTCTCGGTCCATCGCGCCAGGCCGATCGGATAGTCGGTGTTGCCCTCCTCGTAGACGGGGTCGTAACGACCGAGTCCGTAACCGATGACCGGAACCAACTCCACCTGGTTGGCGTAGAACCGGGAGCGGTCCACCTCCATGCCGAACAGGCCCTGGGCAACAACTCGGGCACGTTGGCGGCACATGTCGAATGCCATGTTCATGGCCTCGCTGGACGCCGTCTTGAGGCCGAGGATGACCGCGTCGGCGCCGAACCCGTCAGTCAGTTCCTTCACCCTCCTCACGGGATCCGCCCTGTTCGGATCTATGACTTCGAGGCCGAGGGACCGCGCCAGGTCCAACCTCCCCTCGTCTATCTCGACACCGATCAGGTTGAACCCGGCGGCCCTTCCCACCTGGGCAGCCAGCAGGCCGAGGAGTCCGAGGCCGTAGAGCACGATGCTCTCTCCGAACTGGCAGCGCGTCTCCCGGAGCGCAGTCACGGCCACCGAGCCGACTGTCACCAGGGCTGCCTCATGCAACGGCAGGCCTTCGGGGACACGTGCCACCAGGTTCCTGGGAACGGCCACGACTTCGGCGTGATGGGCGCACTGGGACCCCGAGGCTGCCACCGGGTCACCGACCCGTAGGTCCGTGACCCGGTCTTCGATGTCTACAACCCGGCCCGAGAGGCTGTAGCCCAATGAGATGGCTTCGGGATCGGGCGGGCGCGGCAGAGGATGGTTCCGGCCGATGGGGCTTCGCGTCTTCGGCCACCGCGGCGGGTTCGGTGGGTACTCATGGTTGGTGAAGGTGGGGTCCGCCGACCCTTCGATCAACCACATCTCGGTGCCCACGCTTATGGCGGAATACGCCGTCTGAATCAGTACTTCACCCTGGCGAATCTCCGGCTCCGGGACCTCACGGACGATTGCAGCCCCGTCTTGGGCATAGACACGTTTCATTTGCAGTCCCGTCTGGTCCGACTGTGTGTTATTGCGGTCGCCTGGTTCCGTACTGTAGTGATGAGTCGCAGAAGCCGCTCGTCGCAACCGGACGTTTTTCCTACGATTGTGTTGATGAAGTCCGAGTCACCGGTGGCGACGATTCTCGATCCGCTGACCTGGTCATACGATTGGTCGTACGAGATCGAGCGTTCGATCCTGGCGGAGCATGGCGTCAAGTTGATCGTGCCGGAGGACGAGGAACACCGGGACACCCTTGTCGCCAGGGCGGACGTGGTGGTGTCGAGCAGCCTGGTCCACATTGACAGCCGCCTCATTGCGAGCTTCAAGCGATGCGTCGGGATCGTCTGTTACAGCTCCGGCATGGACCAGGTCGACGCCGAGGCCGCCAGGCGGGCCGGGATCGCGGTCACCAACGTACAGGCCAACACCATGGAGGTCGCTGAGCATGCCATGGCTCTGCTGCTGGCGCTGCGACGCCGCCTGGTTCCCATGGCGGCCGCCGCCGACTCCGGCGAATGGGATCTGAGGCTCTTCCCCGAGATCTGGGACATCCCCCGCCTCCACGGCCAAACCGTCGGGATCATAGGCGCGGGGAGGGTCGGAAGGGAGGTGGCCCAACGGGCCCGTGCCTTCGGAATGCGCACCGTCGCTCACTACCACCTGCGGCCGGCGGCCGCAGACCCGCTGCTGCCGCACCTGGAACTCCAAGACCTCATGGCCGCATCCGACAACGTGGTGGTGTGTGCATCGCTGAACCCCGACTCGTTGCGGATGATCAACCGCCAAACCCTGTCGGCCGTCAAGCCCGGCGCTGTGCTGGTGAACATCGCTCGCGGGAGTCTCGTCGACGAGGAGGCGCTCCTGGATGCGCTGAACAGCGGCCGGTTGGCCGGAGCGGCGCTCGATGTCCGGGACCCCGAGCCACCCGACGGGAGTGATCCCCTCTCCGGCCGCAGCGACGTGATCCAGACACCGCACATGGCCGGCGCCTCCGCCGGGGCGCTCGACGACCTGCACCGCCTGGCCGCCCGCCAGGTCATCCATCTGCTCAAAGAGGCGGGACGCCTGTGAGTCTCCCGACCGCCGGCCGTGGCGCCGGTTCCGTGAGCCATAGGGAAAGTGGGCAGGCGAAACGATGAGCATTAAGCCGCGGGAGGTCCTGGTGACCGACGCAGCCGAAGTCCTGGCGCCGGCTGTGAAGCATCTCGAGGCAGCGTCGGCGAAAGTCCACGTACTCAACGCGGGTGTCACCCCTGTCGAGGCCGCTGCCCGAGCGGCGCGGACACCGGTGGTCATCATCGGGCACATGCACTTTCGATCGACCGAGATCTCCAAACTGTCCGAGACCGGTCTGCTGATCAGGGCTGGGATTGGCTACGACGTCATCGATGTGAGGGCCGCCACAGGCGCAGGTATCTGGGTTGCCAACGTACCGGATTTCTGCGTTGACGAGGTCGCCGACCACACCATGCTCCTGGTGCTCTCGGCAATGCGGAGGCTGCCCGAGTCCATGCATACCTGGCGGCGGCAGCACCTCTGGCATGTCAACGCCACCCTTCCCGCCATCCGCCGGCTCAACGGCAGGCGCCTCGGCATCGTCGGCCTCGGGAGGATCGGCAGAGCGGTGGCGCGCCGGGCGGCTGGCTTCGGCCTGGACGTCGTTTCATTCGACCCTTTCCTGCCACCCCGACAGCACCATGCGGTCGGAGGGACATCCGTCGACCTGGGCGAGTTGTTGGCAACCTCGGATATCATCTCGCTCCATTGCCCGTTGACCGAGGAGAACCACCATCTGCTGGATGCCCGCAGCCTCGAAACCGTCCGCAGGGGCGTGGTGGTCATCAATGCCAGCCGGGGAGGGTTAATCGATCTGGATGCGCTCGATGGGGCGCTCGAGTCGGGGGTGGTCTCGTATGCGGCCTTGGATGTGTTGGACGGCGAGCCCGACCCCGACCTGAATCATCCCATCCTCAGCCGTCCGAACGTTCTCGTGACCTCGCACACCGCCTGGTTGTCTAACGACGCCTCCCACGAACTGGCCATCAACACCGCGAAGGAGGCGCTCCGCTACCTCGATGGTCGGTTGCCCAGGAACCTTGTCAACCCCGAAGCTCGCTCACTGGAGGATTGATCCCGGATGAATACCAAACCGATCAGAGAGTCCGACGATCTCTCCGGAAAGACGGCGATCGTAACCGGCGCCGCCCAGGGACTGGGCCGGGCGATATCACTCCGTCTGGCCCGCGCCGGGGCCAACCTGGTGGTCAATGACCTGGAGATCGCAGACCTGGCGTCGACGGTGGAAGAACTCTCTCAGATGGGAGCCGCACCCCTGGCGGTGGCCGCCGATGTGACCGATCGGGCTGCAGTCTCACGGATGGCGGATGTCGCCCGACAGCAACTGGGCTCGATCGACATCCTGGTCAACAATGCCGGGGTCCTGCGTCCCACCCGCTTCGTGGACATCAGCGAGAGCGAGTGGAACTGGGTGATGGGGGTGAACCTCACCGGGACGTTCAATTGCACCCAGGAGGTGATTGCGGACATGACCCGGAACGGCTGGGGACGGATCATCAACATGTCATCCACAGCTGGTAAGAGCGTGAGCACTATGGGAGGCGCCCACTACACGGCCGCCAAGACCGCTGTCCTCGGACTGACCCGGGCAGTGGCCAAAGAACTCGCCTCCGATGGCATAACCGTCAACGCCATCTGTCCCGGGCTCTTCGACACCGAGATGACCAGGGGGACGATCTCCGAGGAACGGGCCGATGAGTACGCCTCCGGCTTCCCCATCCAAAGGCTGGGACTACCGTCCGAAGTGGCGGACCTTGTGGCGTTCCTCGCCTCCGATCACGGCGCTTACATCACCGGGGCTTCAATGGACATCAACGGGGGCGACCTGATGGTCTGACCACCCGATTCTGTGGTCGAAAACGGCCGTATGTCTAGGGCTTGCCGGGCGGATCCGACGGCACGGCTGGTAGCCTCCATCGCAGTTCCCGGTGTGAGGGGCCCGACTCATGATTATCCCGTTTTCCCGGCATAGGATGCGACCGCGGATACGGTCCGCTGTGTCGGCGCGGTAGGAACCCATGCCAATAGCCGAGGTCGAGAACGCCCTGGTTTCGGGGGACTTTGCCGACCGGCAGCACGACATCTACAGGAGGCTGCGGGAGGAATCACCTGTTTACTGGAGCCCGGCTCTGGGTCAATGGCTGGTGACCACCTTCGACCTCGTGGACGAGGTGCTCACCAATCCTCGGTTGTTCTCCAGCATGGGAGCCGAAATGGGCCATATCAACAACCTGGACGCGGCTGTGCGTGAAGAGAACACCATGCTGGTGGACCACTTCGGGGTGGCTCAACTGAACATCACTGACCCTCCCGAACACACCCGCATCCGGCGAGCCTTCGGACGCTCTTTCGTCCCTAGGGCGGTGGCGAGCTTCGAAGGGGGGATTAGAGCGGCGGCCGACCGCCTGATGGGAGCCTCCATCGCCGACGGCGAAGTGGTGGATGTCGTGTCGCGGTTGGCTGAACCGCTTCCCGTCGAGGTTGTCTCCGACGTGGTGGGAATTCCCCGGTCTCGCCGGGGGGACATACCGAGTGTCACCATGGACCAGCGCCACTTCTTCGGCACTACCCCGCCGGACCCCGGACGCGCCGGCCACTTCGGTCGGAATCTAGCCAAATGGCATGAGTTGCTCACCTCCTGGATTGATGAACGCCGCCTGCGGCCTCGCGACGACGTTCTGACCCGAGCAGCCCAGATGATCGACGCCGGCCAACTCACACTGCCGGAGGCTATCGCCACCTGCCTCCATCTGATCATCGCCGGCAACGGCACGACCACCGCATCGATCGGCAACACGGCATACCTGCTCCTCTCGCACCCGGAGCAGTTGGCCTCCCTCGAAGAGGACGAGACCCTGATTGCCAACTGTGTGGAGGAGAGCCTTCGCTTCGAATCCCCTCTCCCCAGAGACAGAAGGACAGCTTTGGAGAGCTGCGAACTCGGTGGAGAGATCATCGGGGCGGGTGAACGGGTCGTCTGTGTACTGGCCGCGGCCAACAGGGATCCGGCTCACTTCGAGGATCCGGATAGGTTCGACATTCACCGCTCTTACACACCCCAACAGCATGCCGCCTTCGGCCGCGGCATCCATTTCTGTCTCGGGGCGCCCGTCGCCAGGCTCGAGGTTGCCGTGGCGATCAAATCACTCCTAGCCCACGTCCCCGCACCACGGCTTGACCCGGGCTTCGAGCCGGAATGGCACTCGGTCACCACCCACAGGGGAATGGTCTCACTACCAATCCGTTCGTCTCGGATCCGACAATGACCAGGGCCGGTGAAGCATCCCGGGCACGAGTCACGGAGGAATGCATGGGAGTAGCACAATGCGTGGCCATCGCACCGGAAGCCTTCGAAGTCAACGAGGACGGGTACTCGACGGCTCGCCTTGACCCGATCCCGCCGCAGTTCATCGAAAAGGTAAGGAAGGCTGCGCGAGCCTGCCCAACCGGCGCCATAGAGCTGATGGAATAGCCGCAGGGAGTCCACCGAGTCGGACTCTTTCCTGGCCAAGGCTGGAGGGTTGTCCCGTCTCGAAGTGGCCTCTGATGGACCTCCGTCCCGTAGCCGGGATCGAGAGACTCAAGCCACCATGGACTGACATACGGGACATGCGTAGCGTCTCAGCCTATGGCCCGAGTTTGGCGGGTGGTTTTGTGTTTTACCAGGTCAGGGGGCATACGCGAAGAAGGTGTTTCCACTACATTCGGTGTTTGAGCCGGTGTGGTGGTTAGGTGATGGTGGCTTTGTCCCAGGTGCGGGTGTCGACTCCGATGGCGGCGAGTGCCCGTGTTTGTAGGGGGGTGCGTCGGGTGGTTATGGTGATCTGGTGGTTGTTGGTGGTCAGTTCCACGCGGCGGACGCGGTTGAGTTGTTGGAGGGCCCGTGCGGCGGTGAGGTGTTGGTGTTCGAGGTCGGGATCGCGGACATCGGCTGCGGTGAGAGCCTGGGTGATGAGCGTTTCCATCAAAGCGGCGTACACACAGACCGCGACGTGACCGCGGACTCGTTTCTCGGTCCAGTGCCGCACCGGCCGTAGTCGTAGGAAGTCTTTGAGCACCCGAAAGCGGGTTTCGACGGTTTGCAGTTGGCGATAGCAGGCCACCACTTCGGCGGTGTCGGCTTGTGCGGATGTGAGACTGGTGGTCAGCACATAGCGACCCGCCAACAGCTTCTCATATGCCTGGTTGTCCTCGTTGTAGTGGTAGAGAAAGCGACCTGGTCCGATCTCGAGGTCGAACAGTCGCCCGACCCGCCCGGTGCCGAGGATGCGTTGGGCGGCTCTCCCGATCTTGGCGGGGTCTTTCAGTCTCCCCGAACGGACACGATGTTCCAACGCCAACAACTGCGTTTCGGCAGCGGCGATAAGTTCGGCGGTGCGTTGTGTGTCCCGACGGGCACGAGCGTCGGACTCGACCACCACCGTGCGGGTCCCGTCTTCGAGGGTGATATCAGCGGCCCTGGAACCGTGTTCGGGTAGCTGCACCCACACAGTGTCCTGGTCAATAGCCGAAAGCGCTTGGGCGGTGATCCGATCGCGGCGGAGTCTGGTGGCCAGCAGGTGATCAAACCCCGCTTGGGTGACCGTTTCCAGGTTAGATGCTGATATGAGCCCCCGGTCGGAAACCACACAGATCCTGCCCACCGCGAACCGTCCCGCCAGGTCTTCCAACACCCCGGGTAGGGTGGAGGCGTCGTTGGTGTTCCCCGAGAACACATGATGGGCTATCGGGATCCCGTCTGTGGTGCACAACAGACCGATCACTATCTGGGGCCTGTCCGGGCGATGATCCCGCGAATACCCGAACACCCGCGACGGAAACGCTTCCGACTTTTGGGTCGAACCCTCAAAATAGGTGGATGTCAGGTCATAGCACACCAGCCGAAGGTTCAGGTTGGTCAGGTTGCACAACCGCCGATACAAATGCTCCTCGGTCTCGTTCTTGGTGTCGGCGACGGCGTCCAAGGCCCGGTAGTACTGGTCCAACGACGGCGCTGACCAGCCTTGGGGCATCACCACGTCATGTTCTGTCCATTCGGGCAGACGACGTTTCGAACACGGGGCTACCAGCCGGTTCGCCACCATCGCGAACACTGCATGTTCCAAAACGTCAGCACGGCGTTCCGCGCCTACTTTTGTGAAGAACCCCCCGAGATCCAGTTGTTTCCATACCGCGGCCGCTGCGGCTACTGCTCCTACCGCGGGTGCTCCCTCGGCGGCCAAGCTGTCAACGTCGACGCGTTCTTTGTGCAGGTGACGTTCCAACGCGGCGATGATCCGTCCCAACTGTCCCGATTGGCGTAAAGCGGTGACTTCTCCCAGGCGCAACAGGGTCCGATGGCCGATCTTCGACCCCTTGCGAACCGTTTCCACCAACGACAAGTACTCGTAAACCTTGTCGCCCCTCCTACGGCGGGTCGTCTTAACGAACATACCCCACAATACTACCAGCACCACCTCCCTAACACCAACCAACTGTCGCCCCTACAATATCGTGCAGAAGCAACCCCTCACAACACAAAACCCCAGGTCAACACACCAATCACATCCCACCAAACCCCTTGACCCGCCAAACTCGGGTATGGCTGGTGGTCGGTTCGGTTATGTGGTTGAGTGTATGCGGTGTCTCAACCCTCTATCCGGGACTGGGAGACTTGGCGGGTGGGTGTGGGAGGGGGTCGCGAAAAGGAGGTGGTGGTGTGGGGTTGTTCCTGTCGCAGATCCGAACGCATATTGGTGGGGTCGAACACCTCCCGGTCCGCAATGGCAAGGTGCTCAAAGTTTAAGGTGGGCAGTTGGCCACCACCCCTGACCTGCGGCTTAACAGGGGGTTCCGAGAGGACACCACAATTCTGAGAGGGGGGACACCACAGTTTGGAACCCTGGCATAATAGCCGAATTCGATGTTGATGGTTCTCTTTTTTTGTCGAGAGTCACCGAGCCATGCCTCGCCAAGCGTGTGGCCGTCGATCGCCTCCTATTCAGTTGCCATTGGGAACGGGTTGGTGTGCTCAATGTCATCTTCCCAATAGCCGTAACGTGCTCTGAGCACGCTTTCGATACCCGTGAAGTCGGGTGTCGGCTGGTGTAGCTCTAGCCGCCAATGGTTGAGCAACGACAACATCGCGGTTTTCCTATGGTCTTGCATTGCTTCGTGGGTGAACATCGTGGCTGAAACGCTGTCCGCCGGTTCCACTTCGGGAGACCTCATAACTCGCTCCAGCATCTTGCGTGCGTTGTCTGGACCTAGTCGGCGAGCGATCCTGTTGAAACGGTGGCTTAGGATGATGTTGCTAATGGCTGTGAGGATGTGCCAATCCAGCCATCCCTCATCACGGAGAGTCTCCACGGTGCGACGAAAGGTTCCTTCGCTACACAAGTAAGGAACCACCTGCTGAAGGATGTGTTCGAGATTGCGATACCGTGTTTCAAGGAGGCTGTCTGCCTTTTCTCTTGAGAAAGTCGGTCCTGGTCCGTCCTGCCAGCGGAGATCTTTGTGTGCCGGGTAGTGGCCGTCGAGGCAGTCCCAAGGTGTGTTGAACCGGCTTCTGTCGATCTGTTGGTCGGAGAACATAGCCACAAGCTCATCGTATGGACGCGCTAGGGCCAACTTGTGGTTGAGTCCGCGCTGAAGAACCCTTTCTATCGCCGCAGAGAATTCAGCCTCGGGCAAAAGCGAAACATCACGGAATATCCGTGCGAGCATCTCCAGGAGTTCCGTGTGTATCTGCTCGGGATCGGCACTACCGGGGATCCTGGCCGGTACCAGCCGCACTACCCAACCTCGACCCTGGTCGGAAGGGGAGTATTCGATGCTTCTCAAGGGTCCCAACCAGTCAGGCAGTCGCCTTTCAATGCGCACATTGATACGTGTGGGAATGATGCAGAGTTCCTCTCGGGCCAGAGCGGCAAGCATGATTTGGGCGGCGGCAGCAAACCGTTCTGCCACAATGGCCGAATCTTGGTCATTTGCGAACTGCAAGACCCACTCGGTCCCGAGACCAGAGAACCTTAGACACCGCACCTCCCCCAGATCAGAGAAAGGTGGACTAGTGAGGTCAGTAGCACCATAGGACATCCAAGAGTTCTCATCGGCCGGTAGCCCAAAGTCCACTTCACCTTCGGCAATCTCTTGAAGGTCAAAGCCGCCTAATGCGGCATGTATTGCCGTAGCTAGAGTTGAGTCGACATCCCGTGCGCAAGCAGCGATACGCGCCATGTGAATGAGGGCGCGGTCAATGTCGTCCGGCCCCTCCGACTCAAGACCACCCCCCACGAGGTTGTATGTTGCAGTCAAACCACACTCGAATAACTCAGCCGCGCCACACCATGCACCTGAAACGTAGTCAGCATCAGCAGCTTGAAACAGGGAGCGGGGCACTAAATCGGCCAGTTCATCATCACCATTTGGTACTGCCACATACCCGGCTAGTAATGCGTATGCTTTCGCAGCTTGAGGAAGCCGAATCTCCAAGTAGATCCTTGAGATCATCAGCACCGCGAGTAGTGCACCGCGGAGCGTGTCACCTGACCACCCGGCGGTCTTTACGCGATGAAACTCCTCCAATGCCTCGAACTGACGACCTGCTCCGTAGAATGCCATACCTCTGTCTTGTGCCCGTCCTGCAACAGCAGCCTGTCCCAAGACCCGGGCAACGGCTTCGTCAACCTTCTCTATGAGGATTGGCCATTCAGGGTAGGCCACCAGAACAGGTGCGAGGAACTGCAACTGTTGGGACAGTGAGTCCACCGGGAAAAGAGGGACCTCTTCAAGTCCTCTGGCAAGCTCGGTCCAAGCAGCCAACCCAGACGGCAAATCCACAAAGTCCTCTTCGGTCAAATGGAATTCCCCTGGTAGAACCTCTACCGAAGCGAGCAGCCACGGGGGCGCATCAAGCGGAGCATCGTCCGCTTCCGGCAGTGAATCTTCAGAAAGGGCAGGATGTATCCCGAGAGAACCAAGAGTGTATAACAGGCTGGCTCGACGATAAGGAGCAGCCCCATCAAGCAGACCCTCAACGCGTCTTGTCAGGTCGGCATTCCAAGTTGTGTGCTCGGCAGGAGTAATCCTCGTGACACCGTTCTTCGCTGCGCCAGCCACATATGTGAGCAGTGCCGCAGCGTCTTGGAGACGAGCAGGTTCGCTCTCGCCCAGAGACTCGTCTAGGAACTCTCTGGCGATCCGATCTACGGGCTTCATGTCGTTAAGCCCTCTGAGGCTTGCAACGACAAGTTCATACCGCGCTCGTTGCCGCACCTGCGGTGACAGCGCACCGTTTGATAACAGCTCCCTAATGAGACCAAGCCAGAAAGGAAGATCCGGGCGGGCGGCTTCTCGGAACGTTGCGAACCGAATACCGAGCTTCAGGTCTATGAAGTCGCCGATTGTCGGGGCGGGCGTTTGTTTGTCTCGCCACTTGCCCCGCCGTTCAATGTACGTATCCGTAAGGTGCTCATCGGATGGAGGCTGTGATGGCGCCACCTCTGCTGGCATTTCAAGGTACTGCTCTGCAATCCAAAAGCCGTCCGGTGTGGCAAGTTGCTCGGAGATGGATTCGGCATCGAATAGTTGGAGGCTGACGTTGTGAGTCTCTCGTGTTGCGTCTTGGAGTTTGTGGCGAGCGGCAACGGGGACAGATTCCAATGTGAATGCCACTATTTCGTGTATCGGGTGTCCTGAAGCGCATACCTTCTCGATGTCCTCTGCAACCTTGCCCGCCACGTTGTCAGCTTGCGTAGTGCAGACAAATGCGATGGTTCCTTCGCTAACGAGACCAACGAATCCACCGTGGGGACCCAATTCTCTCCTCAGGTATGAGCGGAACGTCTCAAAGTCCCGGCCTTGGTCGCCGCCAGCCGAGACCGGGCCGGTAGCCGGGAGAACATTGGAACAAATGAACTGCCTAGTGAAGTGTCGGCAAATGTGTTCGAACACGTAATGAGCGTTGTGGCGCGGAAGCTGCGATAGGGCGAACCGGACTTGGGTCGCCACCTGTGCTGGATTGGACATGGAGGCTTCCCCTTACCTAATCGGAAGTTTGTTCACGACCAGGAATATGGTACGCCTCCTTCGCTCGGAGGTCTCATGTAATTCGTGTAACGGGCCTTGTCGATGATGTCGAGGCAGAGGGGGCGTTCTAGGACGCGGTGGTGGCGGCTGCTAGAGGACCGGAGCCGCGGGATGCCGGCCTCGAGGAGACGGGAGACTCCCAGCCCTCCCCTCCATCGCCCCGCCCAGCTGGGTGATGGCTGCTCGGGTGGCCGCTCGACGTGGCATAGCAGCGACGTCTTGCGCGACCCTCGCGGGCCGGTCAGGAACGTGTTGAGCGTCAAGTCGGCTACCTGACGGATCGTCGTAGCCTCGGTCACCCTGGCGACCAACAGCGCCTCGTCGGCAGCCGACGCGGTCAGCGGCCGATGGGACAAGCCCCAAGTCGCCGACGGGCACACCTGGACTCACAAACGGGTCTACCTCTCAGGGGCGCCGCGGCAGACGTGCAGCGTGGCCTCCCTCAATGGATGCTACTCCTGTCGTTGCGCCATGAGTCCCGCGATCGCGCCGAAGCCCATTTTGTATGTCGTGGAACATGCCTCGGCGGCAGCCCTGACCTGGTCCGAGTCGCCTCCGACCAGCGCCAACAGCACGTTCAAGGCCAGCGCCAGGAAGGTTAGGGCGACGAGCGTGGCGTAGGTCAGCTTGAAGCGTGGCGTCAGTTGGCCTCGCACCGTCTCGCTCGCTCGCTCTCGAATCTGACTGTCTTCTTGGTTGTCCTCCATACTTAGATATACTGCCCAAATGGGACATTGGTCTGAGGATCTCGTTGAGGAGTTCACTCAGCGCTTCAAGGCGAGCCCTGATCGACGCCTCCTAGTGGAGTTGCTTGCCGAGGCCGGAAAAGAGATCGATGTGTTGGCGGGTCGGAGCTTCCGCCCGCTACACCGGGCTACCGCGAGCATCACCTCAGGCGGGTTGCCTCTGGTTGACGTACCAGACTTGCAGGTCGGTTCCCTGGAAACGACGGCGGGGGTATGGGATGTGCCCGACCCTGTCAACCCTCAGTTGGCAACAACCCTGCAAGTCTCCCCCATCGACTCCCCAGTTCGCAAGGCTGCACCCGCGGCCGACGCCCTCTGGATTGCGGGCCAGATCGTGGCCGACGCCTCATCGGCCGGCGCACTCAAGGGTGACTATGTCCTTCGCTGGCTTGGTGAGCACTTCAACCCCGAGCAGCGCAAGGAACTGTTCCGCCACGTGATGGACCCTGCGGTCCGGTTCTACGTCCCGGTTCTCGGCACCTCGGAGAAGGGTTGGTGGTTTCAAATTGCCCGGCGTCTGATCTGGGTGACCAGCGAGACGAACGACGAGGGCCGGCTCCTGGATCTGTTGCTGGATAGGCCGACGAGCAGGGAAGAGGTCGTCCCGCTGGGGGCCACCGAACCGATCCTGATCGCCGCCCCGATGACACAACAACCCGTAGAGTGGGCCTTCACTGCTCGCATCTGGACCAACGAGGTCCAGCGCCCGAAAGATCGGTCGTGGAGCACCCTGGCGAAGGCGATACACGGCCACGGCGTACCCACCATCACCGTAGACCCCGACTCGACCCCCCAGGACATCGCCTGTCAAGTGGTCCTGAAGGGATACTGGCACGGCTACATCAGCGCCCATGAACCAACATTGGCAAAGGCCGTCGCGACCGCGCACCCCAAATCTGTACAGCGCATTCAGCGTCAGACCGATGCCCCAACCAGGGAGTCGGCAGTTGCGATGCTGCTTGAGCAGCTGATCCGCCCCGGATTCGACCCAGCGCAAGGTGCAGAGGCAACCCGTCGATACGTGCGCCGAATGGCCAGCATCGTCGTGATGGAACACAGGAAGCGCGAGCACCCCGACCGTTATCCATGGACGCACGTTGGGATCAGCGAGCGACGCTACTACAAGCTCTTGCCGCTGTTTGCCGAGAAGGTCAATGGCCGTTACGACTACGACCACGGTGAAGTCGTTGCTCAGATGAAAGCGTACCTGGATGAGCAGGATCGCAAACGCGCAAATCGAACAGCCACCCTCGACCTCCTCCGGTCGCGTGGCTTTAGCGAGGCTGCTGCGCGAAAGTGGATGCAACGGCATGAACCGGAACACGCGATCAATGCGTGGCCACGTGGTCAGCGACCAGTCGAGGGTGCGTAACCGGCCGGTGGCGAGGCCTGGCCACTTTGGAGCTCAGCGCTTGCGGCAACCCATCTGCCCTGCTCCCCGGTTTCCAAGTGTCCGGAATGGCGCCGCTGATCATCCTCGGCTGGGAGCCATCCGAGTTCATCACATAGATGCTGGACTCATGGATATCGGAGTATCTTTGGATAGCGATTTGGCTGCCATCCGGCGACCAGATCGGCGTATGGCCACCTTCCTGGGTCAATTGTCGAGGGCCGGCGCCGTCAGCATCAATAGTGAGGATCTCTCTTCGGTCGTTGACTTTCCCGGTGTAGGCGATGCGAGAACCGTCGGGCGACCACGCCAAATGACGATACCCATGGTTGTCGGTGGTGAGTTGCCTGACAGTAGCGTCGGCCACATCCATTACGAAGATTTCAAGGTCGCCAGAAGCAGGGGAGTATTTAAGAAAGGCGAGGAGATCACCATTGGGCGACCACCACAGGTCTCTAATCGCGGAAACGTCAGAAATGAGCAGCCTGGGGCTCGGATCGTCCGCATCCACCACTAAGACCTGGTCATAGGGGTTTTCAAGTCTGGTATATGCGACCCGGGAGCCGTCGGGCGACCAGAGCGGATTGGTATAGAAGTAATCGTTGACATTGACCTGGCGCGAATCGTTGTCCGTAAGCTGGACCAGGTTCGATCCATCGGCGTCAACTATGAATATCTCACTTGGATACATCCGGGTATGGGCTATATGAGCGCCATCGGGCGACCACACCGGGTGGTAGTCGTCGAATTGGTTGTTAGTGAGTTGGCTCAGGTTTCCGGTACTGGCATTCGCCACAAAGATCTCCAGGTCGTCCTGCTCCCCTCCGGGGCGACCATGGAAGGCGATATTGGCCCCGTCGGGCGACTACACCGGCCCGTAGTCAACGTAATCGTTGTGAGTGAGTTGGGTGAGAGTCCCTGTTTCCACGTCCACCACGAAGATGTCGAGATCCCCGTCACGGTCGTCTTGGAAGGCGATACGTGAGCCGTCGGGCGACCATGTCGGTAGCCGCTGGTCGGAGTAGGGGCGGTTGCCCCTCTTCTGCAGATCACTACTGTGCGTGAGCTGTTGCAAGTTGGTTCCGTCGGCGTCTACGACATAAATGTCAATCAAGGAGGCTGAGGCATCCGACAAACGGTCACTTTGGAAGGCAATGCGGGTACCGTCAGGTGACCATGCCGGCCTGCCTGCCTCGGGATTGCCGCTGGCAAGCCGAGCAAGTTTTTCGCTGTGGGTGTCTACCACATAGATATCGCCGCCGTAACCGCTGCCTTCGGTGAAAACAACTCGGTTGCCGTCAGGTGACCACTGCAAGTCTTCCACTGACCGCGAGTCCAGGTTGGTTAGTTGCCGCCGGTTGTTTCCGTCCGCTCCTACCACAAAGACTTCATTGTCTTCGTGACCTTGGTCTTGACCAACGTAGGCGATACGGTTGCCATCGGGTGACCACACCGCAGGGGGCGACCACACTGGGAGAGAGTCCACGTGATCTCGGGTAAGTTGGCGCAAACCGCCGCCATCGGAGTTCACAACGAAGAGCTCGGAGTGGAAATCGGAATAGCTTTGGCTGGTAAAAAGGATCTGAGTTCCATCGGGTGACCACGCAGGGTCGGAACTGCTGACATCCTCCGTAAGCGGCCTGGGGTTGCTGCCGTCAACCTCCATCACCATAACTTCGGAGTAACGGTCACGGGTAAAGGAAATGCGGCCGGTGGTTGATGCCTTGCCGGCCGCCTCCAGACCAGAAGCCCGAACCAGGAAAGTCGCCATTTCGCCACGGGACACCAGACGGTTCGGACAGTACTGCATCGGACTCGTGGCACATCCGACCGTCACCCCTGCCGCAAACAAGGCGTCGATGCTCGCCTCATGAGTGTTACCGCCAACGTCCACAAATCCCGCAGACGGGGCGCTCGCCAAATCAAAGGCCCGTTTCAGGAACGAGGCCATCTGCGCGCGAGTAACAGACTCATTCGGACAGTACCGATCCGGGTTTGTGGCACACCCTCTCGCAATATCCAGCGCAGCCAACCGCGCTACGTGTTTATCCCACCACTGATTCTGATCGACATCGCTGAATCGGGAGCCGGCTCCAAGGATCGGATCTCCACCATCAAGAATCCTCACCAACCACACTGCCATAACCCACCGCTGCACCGGCTCGTTGGGACAGAACCATCCCGGCTCACACTCGGTGCCATCGAACAGTCCCTCCGACCTCAAAATCTCAACTGCCCCTTGGTGACTTCCTGCCTCTCCAATATCGGAATACCCCGAGGATTGCAAACTTTCGGGTTCGGAAACCGCCGAGGCAACCCCGGACGGACCTGTCAGTCCTCCCACCAGCAACCCTCCCAACCACACCACCGACAATCGGACAATCAATGAATGGCCGATGCCACGCCTACCCACGCCAAGGCATCGTAACCCTGCTGAGATTCCAGCTTCTTGTTTAGAGGATAGAAACCCTTACTGACCGCACGTCCTGGTGGTGATGACCGACCCGGAAGGAAACGAATTCTGTGTGCTGTAGTCCACTGGACCTCGCGGTCGGACATATCCCTATTGGCCTTTCGTAAGAAAGTCAACCCCTGCCAGCCTGAAATCCACCAAAAACCACTAATCTGACTTTGATGTCGTGGGCCTCTTCTGAGGCGGCGCGTAGCCGAAAAGCGGCCATCTACCTGCTGTCAGCGGTGGTGGTCATTTCGGTGCTGCCCCTGTCGATGGTGATGGTGGGAGCCGCGGACAGCCCCTTTCTGTTCGGAGCCGCGCTGTCGGTTGGCACGTCGGTGGGCGCCTTGGCCTTTCTCCATGTCAGATACCGCCTCCAAATGCGCGACCCGGCCATTTTGGATCTGCTTCGCAAAAACCTGGTCAGCCTGCCGATCTTCTTCATCCTGGTGGGCACCTTCGATTTCACCTTTTTCGCCTGGTCCACCCGGTTTCTGGATGCCGCCGTGGCCACCATCTTGTGGGGAAGCTGGCCGATCATTTTCGTATTTTTGCTTCGGCGGATCTTCGGCAGCGGCAAGCGGGGACCCAAGCGATATGGCCGAATAACTCTCTCACTGGTGGTTCTGATGATTATGAGCCTGGCCGGTTTGGGCTTTGTGGTGTTGGCCGAGTCAACCGATCAAACCGGTTTCAATTGGACAGCGGACCTATCCTACCTGGGACTCCTGTTGGCTCTGATCAGTGGAGTCCTGATCAGTCTGAACATATTCGGGTTTTCCTGGGCGGCGGATATGACCGTCAAAACAGATGCCCTGCCCGGTTCCAAGAGAGCCCACGGCATGGAGTTGTTC
The DNA here is from genome assembly GCA_963665765.1 of Acidimicrobiia bacterium. Lineage (GTDB taxonomy): Bacteria > Actinomycetota > Acidimicrobiia > Spongiisociales > ZC4RG35 > Bin76. Next base: position 2,345,611 of record OY762464.1, on the reverse strand, counting down.
TTCATCACCGTGGTGATCTTCATCAGCAATCTATTCACCGTTCCGATCAAAATGGGTATCAGCCTGGCCTCTTCCGAGGAGTTTCAACTCGACGTAATCATGGCCGGGTTGATAGTCGGATCGATCATTAGGGCCGGCAGTTCGATTCTTTGGCGCAAGGCCAACCTGATGACCCACGCCCTGGGAATCAATGCGCTGGGATATGCTGAACCGGTCTTTGCCGTGCTGTGGCTATTTCTCTTCTGGGAGGTTCATGTGGCGCGGATCGACTATCTGATCATCGGAACCTGCGCCATTGTGGCCTCCAACATCCTTATCAATTCGGAGTCCGATATCGGGCCAGGGTTGAGGTCGGCCGTGCCCGCGCTTTGGACGACCGGCGCCGTCGTATATTTGCGGGATCAAGGGCTTTATTGGGGAAGCGGGGAGTATCTGGTCGCCCTGGTTCTATTTGCTGCTCTTTTTGCCGTGCTGCTGAGCATTCGTGTCGGCCGGAACTCTTGGGCAGTCGCCGGAAGACACATCCAACACCCATCCCTTCTCGGCGGGGCCGATCCCGGAAACCTCACCCGGCCCTTTGCTCGGAGGGGCCACCACCTCTTGAACATGTTTGTCTTGGGAACCTTCGCAGGTGTGGCCGTTTTCTTCGCGGTATTTACCCGCCCCCTCCTGACGGGGCAGGCCGGATGGCTGGTCGACACTCTGGCAATCCTCTATTGCGGACTGATCGCGTTCGCAATGTTCAGTTGGCCCAAGCTCCAACCCGGCGTCCGGACCATTCCGTTCAGAACTGACACGGTTGCCGGTATTCCGGCGCTCCGTCAGGGTGGGCGAGTATTCGCCAAGCATCTGCGAATCGAACGCTGGGTGTCGACCCTGGTAGCCCTGGGAGTTTTCGGGGTGTTCACCTACCTTTTCTGGGACAAGTGGCTGAATGGGGGTGGATAATCCTCTGCGGGTCGTCCGGAATAGACCGTTCTCCTTGGGAGAGCGGAAAAGGAAGAATCAGCCACACAGGCGTCTGCCTCCGATAACCCAATGATTTGACCCCAAAGGAAGCCTCCTCCTATCGGCCCCCTATCCCCTTCTTCCTACTAAGGGATCCGCCCACCGGTGGACTCAGGCTCTCACCCCGCCACCGCGTCGGCGCCCAGCAACTCCTCCAGTTCTGCGATCATTTTCGGGTTTCCGTTCACGGTCGGGGCGGAGGTGTGGAATCTTCGATGGACGCCATTGTCCCGCACATGGAAGATCACCCGTTTTCGGCCCGGATGGCGACGGAGCACCTCACCGAGTTTCACCGCGTTGCGGCGCTCGTTCACAAAACTCTGACTCAGGTTGATCTCCAAAGAGGGTGGAGCGGGCTTCAGCGGCTCGATGCTGGTGGCGATCAACTGCACGCCGTCCTCCCGCCGGTCCACTCTGCCCGATATCACCACCATCCGATCCAAGGCCAGTTTGTCCTCGTGGCGCTTGACCACCTGCGGGAACACCACCACCTCCGCTTCCCCATCCAGATCCTCCACGGTCAGCACCATCATCCGGTCGCCCTTGCGAGTCCACTTGGGAACCAAATCCACGATCAGTCCGGCTAATTTCACCTTGGCCCGATCGGGATGTTTGTCCAGTTGGGAGGTGGAGATGGCCGCCGACGCAACCAGATCACGGGCCTTTTCGGCCAGCGGATGATCAGAGACGTACAACCCCAGCATCTCTTTCTCAAATCCCAGGCGCACCTGCTTCTCCCACCGACGGTCGGGAATTTCGGGAAGGGTGAGGTCGGGCGACCCTCCACCGCCGAAGAGCGAAAACTGGCCGGCCTGCTCCCGACGACGGCGGTCCACCACTGAATCCACCACCAAGGGAAGCACCTCGGTCAAACCTCGGCGGGTATGGCCCAGGCTGTCAAATCCACCCGCCTTCACCAGCGACTCCAGGGTGTTGCGTCGCAGAGCGTCCACGGCCACCTTCTCGCAGAAATCCACAAAACTCTGAAACAGCCCCTTTTCCCGGCGAGCCTCGATGATCTTTTCGGCCACCGACTCCCCCAGGTTGCGGATCGCCGACAATCCCACCCGAATGCTCCCGGCATGGACCTGATAGTCCAACCCGGATTCGTTCACATCCGGCACTTTGACCGGCACTCCCATGTGACGGCATTCCTTCAAATACAGGGCGGTGCGGTCCCGGTTGGCCTTGGAGGAGGTGAGCAGGGCCGCCATGTACTCGGACGGAAAGTTGGCCTTCAGGTAGGCGGTCTGATAGGCGATCATGCCGTAGCAGGCCGAATGCGACTTGTTGAAACCGTACCCGGCGAAGTGGGAGATCAGGTCGAACAGTTCGCGGCCGGTGGCCCGGCTGTGCCCTTGAGCGGCGCATCCCTCCATGAACTTTTCTTCCTCGGCGTCCATCACCGCCTTGATCTTCTTGCCCATCGCCTTGCGGAGATTGTCGGCCTCCTCCATGGTGTAGCCGGCCATGGTGCGGGAGACTTCCATCACCTGCTCCTGATAGACCAGGATCTGGTAGGTGGGATCAAGCAACTCGGCAAGAAGGGGATGGAGGGGTTCGGTCGGGGCGCGCCCGGTCTTCCGGTCGGCGTAAAGGGTATGCATGTTGGCGCCCATCGGACCCGGACGGTAGAGCGCCACCAGAGCCACCAAGTCATCGAACCGGTCGGGACGGAGCCGCCCGATCAGCACCCGCATCGGCTCGCTCTCCAGCTGGAACACTCCAATGGTGTCGGCGCGTTGCAAAAGGGCGAAGGTCAGGGCGTCATCGAGAGGCACTCGGTCGATGTCGGGCCGACGCCCGGTGGACTCCTCCACCAAGTCGAGGGTCCTCTCGATGGTGGAGAGATTTCTCAACCCCAAAAAGTCCATTTTCAGAAGTCCCAGGCTCTCAACCGCCCCCATCTCGTACTGGGTGACCACTTCGGCATCCCGCCCCTTCTGCTGAACCGGGACCAGTTCGGTCATCGGCGCCGGGGAGATCACCACCCCCGCCGCGTGGATGGAATCCTGGCGCCGCAGACCCTCCAAACCCCGGGCGGCGTCGATCACCTTGCGGGAGTCGGCGTCGGTGCGGTACGACTCACGCAGTCCGGCCGCGTTGGCGTACCAGTCCTTGGCGATGCCATCGCTGTCGGAAGAGGGGGAATTGAGACACTGGTTGAGCGAGGCCTCCTTGCCCAAGATGGCGGGGGGCATCAGCTTGGCCAACTGGTCGCCCACCCGATATTCGTATCCATAGACCCGAGCGGCGTCGCGGATAGCCTGCTTGCCCTTGATGGTGGCAAAAGTGACGATCTGGGCCACGTGGTCGGATCCGTACCTCTCCCGCACGTAGTCGATGATCTCCGACCGGTAACGCTCGTCAAAGTCGATGTCGATATCGGGCATGGCCGCCCGCCCCGGATTGAGAAACCGTTCAAAGATCAACCCATACTCGAGCGGATCGATGTGGGTGATCTTCAGGCAGTAGGAGACCATGGAACCGGCCGCGGAACCTCGGCCCGGCCCGGTGCGGATGCCCCGCTCCCGGGCTTCGCGAATCAGATCCCAAAAAATGAGAAAGTAGGTCTGAAAGCCCATGTCGCCGATGACGCCCAGTTCGTAACGGATCCGGTCGGAGACCGGACCGGGGACCTGTCCGCCATAGCGTTGGCGGGCGCCGTCGAACACCAGTTGCTCCAGATAGGAACTGTGAGTGTGGCCGGGGGGAGTCGGAAAATCGGGCAGGAGCGTCTTGCCCATCTCCATCCGCACATCAACCCGCTCCGCCACCAGCAGGGTGTTATCACAGGCGCCCGGATACCGGTCGTCCCCGAAGAGCCGTCGCATGCTGCGGGCCGACTTGATGTAAAACTCCTGGGAGTCGAAGCGCAACCGGTCTTCGTCGGACACATTGGACCCGGTGTTGATGCACAGCAACACGTCGTGGGTCTCCGACTCCTCGGGCCTGGTGTAATGGGAGTCGTTGGTGGCCAACAACGGCGCTCCCACCCGTTGGGCCACCTTCACCAGCTCGGGCAGCAGTTGACGTTGCTGGGGCAGGCCGTGATCCATGATCTCGATAAAGAAGTTCTCCGGCCCGAAGATGTCCTGATACTCACCGGCGGCCCGCGCGGCCGCCTCGGGATCGAACACTCCCCGGCCCTCACCCTCTTCGGTCACCAAACCCGAAACCAGATGAGAGGCGATCTCTCCGCTCATACATCCCGAGGTGGCGATGATCCCCTCGGCGTGGTCCGCCAACAACTCCCGATCGGTGCGAGGTTTGTACCAGTAGCCGTCCAGATAGGCTTTGCTGCTGATCTTGATCAGGTTCCGGTAGCCCGCGTCGTTGTAAGCCAGGAGCGTGATGTGGTGGCGAATGTTGCGCTCACCGGTGGGACGGTCGAACCGGGAGCCGGGAGTCAGATATGCCTCCATCCCCAGGATGGGTTTGATCCCCGCCTGCTGCGCCGCCTGATAGAAATCGACCGCTCCGTAAAGCACTCCGTGGTCGGTCATCGCCACCGCCGGTTGGCGGTCCGCAGCCACCGCCGCCATGATCTCCCCCACCCGGGAGGCGCCGTCCAGCATGGAATACTCGGTGTGCAGATGCAGATGGACAAAACCGTCGGAATTGCTCATCAGCCCGGCAGACCCCCGTCCATCACCAGCGCGGCGACCACCGCCATCACCCCAACCGTAAGAGCCGAAGCAGTCAACCACCAGCCCCGACGGCCGCCTCGGCGCTGGACCGACCACAAGAAACCGATCACCATCCCGGTGGCTAACCCTCCCAGGTGAGCCTGCCAGGCGATGTTGGGGATGAACAGAGGCAGCACGATGTTTATGCCCAACAGAATCCCCAACTGCGCAAGCACCCGTCGGCCGAACCGGGTGTGCCGCAGCCGGTAGGCGCCCGCCACCCAGACGCCAAACAATCCGAAGATGGAGCCCGAAGCCCCGACGGCCAGTGTGAACGGATCGGAGAACCAGTAGATGAACAGGCTTCCGCCCGCGGCCCCGGACAAGTAGACGGCCAGGAACGGAAGCGATCCCGACTCCTTCTCGATCTGCGGACCGAAGGCGTATAGCGCCCACATATTGAACAGAATGTGGAACATCGATACGTGCAGCAGAACAGCCGTGATCATCCTCCACCATTGCCCGGCGGCCACTCCTATGCCCAGTTCGGAGAGCCCCCCCACCATCGCCCACTCCCTCACCAGGCGGTTTTCAAGTTCCGGGAACAACCAGGAGAGCAGGTACACCGCCGAGGTGATCACCAGCAAAACGACAGTTGCGGGAGGAAGCCCCGCTTCGCGCCTGGGTCTGCGAATGTTCCGCCGGGCGCCTCCCAGGCAGGCAGGGCATCTCTGTCCCACCGCCGCGTCATGGGAGCAGGATGGGCAGATCGGGCGGGCACAGCTGCTGCACGCCAACCGGGTGGGTCGATCGGGATGCCGGTAGCAGGAAGAAACCGAGGGGACAGAGTTCAAGGCATCACCCAGAGTAGGACTTTCCGTCACCCAAACGGTATTCCATAGCTCGACGAAGCTCGTCGGGAAGGGCAGAGCGAAACTCCATCTTTTTGGCGGGATCGGCAGGATGCTCGAAAGTCAGTTCGGAGGCATGCAGCCACATACGACCGGCCGCCAAGGGATCGGGCCGGCCACTGTAGAGGCGGTCCCCCACCACCGGGTGACCGATCGAGGAAAGATGCACCCTGATCTGATGAGTGCGGCCCGTCCGGAGCCCGACTTCCAACAGGGACAGAGGCGGGTGGTCGAAACGCCGGGCGACCCGGTAATGAGTGAGGGCATACCGGCCATCGACCACCACCGCTCTCTTTCCCCGACGACGCGGATCGGGTCCCAGCGGCGCCTCGATCGCCCCCCTGGTGTTCTGCATCACCCCGTGAACCATGGCTTGGTAACGGCGCTTGACCTCGCGGCTGCGCAGAGCCGCTCCCAACTTCCGGTAGGCCAACGGGGAGAGGGCGGTGACCAGCAGACCGGAGGTATCCCGGTCGAGGCGATGAACTATCCCCCATCTGGCCGGCTGCCCCACCCCTTCGATCCACGGAAAACGATCGAGAAGCCCGGCCGCCAGAGTGCCGCTTTGGGTCGGCGCCACCGTGCCGGGATGAGTGATGACTCCCGCCGGTTTGACCACCACCGCCAAATGGTCATCCTGATAGACCACCTCAAAATCCACCGGCTCGGGGAGCAGCTTACGGTCGGGGGGGTCCCCCAGCCATAGTGATGCCCGCGCATCCACCCGTTCGGAAGGCTTCAACCGCCCGACCGCCGACCGGGCCAATCCCGCTTCTATGAGACGTCGAGAGCTGGAACGGCTCACACCCAGCAGGGCCGAGATCACCCGATCCGCCCGCGTTCCCCCCAGGCTGTCGGGGACCTTCCACTCCCTGAGTCCCTCCGCCCCCTTCGGCGGGGCCGCCCGGGATTCAGGATCGAGAGGCGGCAAGGGTTTGACGAAGGGAAGACCAGAGCACCAAGCCCACCCCGACCGTAAGGGCGGTGTCGGCCAGGTTGAACACCGGAAAATTGGGGACCTGTATCCAATCCACCACTTTCCCGTCCAAAAGACCCTCTCCTCTGGTGGCCCGATCCACCAGATTGCCCACCGCTCCGCCCATCACCAGGCCGAGACCCACCACTTCCACTCCCGGGCGCGGGGTTCGCAGCGACCATCCGATCACTCCCACCGCCCCCGCGGCCGCCACCCCCAGCCAAACTCCGGCGTTCTGGAACATCGAAAAGGCCGAGCCGGGGTTCTCCACATAGGTGAACCACAGCAGATCGGGTACCACTTCCAGGCGTCCCGCGTCAAAACTGCCCTCCGCCCAACGTTTGCTGACCTGGTCGAACGCCACCACCGTGGCGACGGCCCCGGCCGCCAACCCCAGGGTGGTGATCAGTTTCGGGCGGCGCACTCTATACAACTATCCACGTAAGGAAGATACCGGAGCCGAGCCACCGGAATCGGTTTACCGCACAGATCGCAATCGCCGTATTCACCACGACCTATTTTGGCTAGGGCATAGTTAACTTTTTCCAACAGCAGGATGGCATTGCGCTCGAGCGACATCTGCGTCTCGTAGTCGGTGGCGGCCGCCCCCGCCTCGGCACTGGCGGGATCGGGACTTCGCTCGCCGGCGCCCTCGGCCATTCGGGCCTCCTCCATGGCCTGGCTATAACCTCCGATGAGCCCCTCGATCCGCAACCTTTCCGACTCCAGACGGGCACGCAGTTGAGAAATGGTTCTTTCATGTAGCACCCGGGTCATTGATACTCCTCTCATACCCACTAATCGGGATTAGAGATTATCGCGCCGAGGCGAAAGTTTCACCTTTTTAAGCCGGGAAGAGTGTCCCGATATCACCCGGGCGGTCATGCCCGCCTCCGCCGACAGGAACTTTTCCACCATTCGGTTGGCCTTTCCTCGTTCGGGCGGGGCGGTGACCCGCACCTTCAGATACCGGTCGTGCATCCCCACCACCTGATTCTGCGACGCACCCGGCGACACCTTAACCCAAAGGCGATACCCCTCCTCGCGGGAGCTAACCGCCTCGGACCAACATTCGACAAAGGTGCGCCGCCCGGACATCGGCCAAATGTACCATTCGACTTTCCAAGTCCCTGACCCAAGAGATCATGCCGATATCTGATTTTGCCCGCATTCCCTCCCGAGTGAACTTTCCTCGACTCGACGCGGAAGTCTCCTCGGTCTGGAAACAAACCGATGCCTTCGCGGAGTCGATCCGCCGCCGTCCGGCGGACCGCGAGTACACCTTCTATGACGGACCGCCCTTCACCACCGGGAGGCCCCACTACGGCCACATATTGGCCGGAGTGATCAAAGACATCGTCCCCAGATATTGGACCATGCGCGGCCACCGGATCGAACGGCGCTTCGGTTGGGACACCCATGGCCTGCCCGTGGAGATGGAGGTGCAGGCACAGTTGGGGATCAGCGGGCCCCAAGAGATAGCCGAACTGGGCGTGGACAGATTCAATGAAGCCTGCCGCGCCATGGTGGAGCGCACCACCGAGGAGTGGGAAGAGGTGACCGAAAGGATCGGACGGTGGGTGGATTTTCGAAACGATTACAAGACGATGGACCCGGGGTTTATGGAGAGTGTCTGGTGGGTGTTCAAACAACTGTGGGACCGGGGCTTGGTGTACCGGGACTTCAAGGTGCTGCCCTACTCGTGGGCATGCTCCACGCCGCTTTCCAACTTCGAGATGAACCTGGGCGGGTATCGAGAGGTGGAGGACCCTTCTATAACCGTTAAGTTAAAGGTTATAGAAGGGAGAGGTCCGGTGCGGGCCGGCGACCACCTGCTGATCTGGACCACCACCCCGTGGACACTGCCGGGCAACCTGGCAGTGGCAGTGGCGCCGGACTCAGAATATGTGGCGATTCCCCACCGGGACACCCGATACTGGGTGGGCGCCGACCTCGTCTCCTCGGTATGGGACGATCACCCCGCTCCGGTCGAAAGGGCATGGGGAGCAGAAATGGTGAAGAGCCGCTATCAGCCTCCCTTCCGGCATTTCGCCGATCTGGCGTCGGAGGGGGCTTTCGTGGTGATCCCGTCCGAGGAGGTCACCTCCGAGGAGGGAACCGGCCTGGTGCACATGGCCCCCGCCTACGGCGAGGCCGACTTCAATGCATTCGGGGCCAACGGCCTCTCTCTGATGGTGGATCCCATCGACGCCGAGGGCCGCTTCACCAACCGGATCCCCGAGGTGGCGGGACGGAACGTCAAAGACGCCGACCAGACCCTGGTGGAGTTGTTGGCCACCGCCGGCAAACTGGTCAAGCGCGAACGGATTCGTCACTCCTACCCATTTTGTTACCGGACCGACACCCCCTTGATCTACAAGGCGATCCCCACCTGGTTCGTGAGAGTCTCCGATCTTCGGGAACGGCTGGTGGAGCACAATCTCCGCATCCACTGGGTCCCCCGCTATGTAGGCGAACGTCGCTTTGGGAATTGGCTGGGAGACGCCCGGGATTGGGCGATCAGCCGGAACCGGTACTGGGGCTCCTGCATACCGGTGTGGGAATGCGGAACCTGTGGCCATCAACTGTGCGTCGGCTCCCTCGACGAGTTGGCACAGCTTTCCGGAGAACGCCCGGAGGATCTGCACAAACACGTGGTGGATCTGATCACCTGGACCTGCTCGCGGGAGGAGTGCGGCGGCGTGATGCGCCGGGTGCCCGAGGTGCTGGACTGCTGGTTCGAGTCGGGATCCATGCCCTACGGTCAGCAGCATTACCCCTTCGAGAATCGGGAGCGATTTGAGAACAATTTCCCCGCCGACTTCATCGCCGAGGGACTGGACCAGACCCGGGGATGGTTCTACACCCTTCACATCCTGGCTGCCGCGCTTTTCGACCAGCCGGCCTTCTCCAATTGCGTTGTCAACGGGATGATCCTGGCTGCCGACGGCCGGAAGATGTCCAAGCGACTCAAGAACTACCCCGAGCCCTTGGCGGTTCTGGACAAATTCGGCGCCGACGCCCTGCGCGCCTATCTGATCAACTCCCCGGTCCTCAGAGCCGAGCCGCTCCGCTTCTCAGAAGATGGCGTCAAAGAGGTGGTGCGCACCGTGTTGCTTCCTCTGTGGAACACCTTTTCTTTTTTCACCACCTACGCCGAAGCGGACGGGATCAGATTGTGCGACCTCGCCGACGCTCCCCCACCCGCCCAACGCCCTGCCCTCGATCGATGGATCCTTTCGGTGCTGCAAAGCCTCATCACCGAGGTACGCCATCAGATGAACGGGTACTACCTCTATGCGGTGGTTCCCCCCACCCTCGGGTTCATCGACCATCTCACCAATTGGTACGTCCGTCGATCCCGCCGGCGTTTTTGGAGAAGTCGCGGCGAGGACGAAGCCGATAAGCTGGCCGCCTTCGCCACCCTTTACGAGGTGCTGGTCACCTTTTCGGAGGTGCTGGCGCCCGTGCTCCCCTTCATCACCGAGAAGCTCTACCAGACCCTGGTGGCATCTTGTGACCTCGAAGCCGCTCCGAGCATCCATCTTCGGGACTTCCCCGAGCCCCGACGGGAACTGATCGACGGGGCGTTGGAAGAGGGTATGGAGTTGGCTCGGACCGTGGTGAGACTTACCCACGGACTGCGCAAGCAGCACAGCCTCCGAGTTCGTCAGCCGCTGGGCGCCGTGTCGGTGAATCTGGCGGGCGGACGTCGGACCGAATCCCTGCAAGCGCTGTCAGATCTGGTTCTTGACGAAGTCAACGTCCGATCACTGCAGGTGGTTAGCGGCGAGAAGGCAACGATGGAACTGTCCGCCAAGGCCGATTTCCGCCGCTTGGGCCCTCGGCTGGGTCCCCGCACCCCGGAAGCGGCGCGCGCCATACAGGCTCTCGACAAACCGGAGATTCAACGGCTCTTGGACGGCGAGACCCTCCCACTGGCCGACACTGACATAACGATCGAAGACGTGGTGGTGCGCCGCCGGGCGCCGGAGGGATCCGCCATCGCCGTCGAGGACGACCTCACTGTCACCCTCGATATCAACCTTACCGATGAACTGCGAACCGAGGGCATGGCTCGGGAGATCATCGCCCGGCTCCAGCAGCTGCGGCGGGAACGAAAGCTGCAGGTCACCGACCGAGTCCGGATGACCTGGGATTCAAGCCACCCGGTGGTGATCGCCGCCCTGGCGGTCCATGGAGAGATGATCGCCTCGGAAGTTTTGGCCTCGGCCTGGGAGCGGGGCGTCGGCGACACCAACCTGCAGGTGGGCAATCACCCCCTCTCCATCACCATGATTCGCGCCGGTCAACCGGCTACACCCGATTGACCCGGAGTGGGATTGCTACAAGAGACCGCGGATCTGAGTAGCGGCCGCGTCCAATTCCTTCATATGATCCTCCATGGCGCCGGGCAGGCCGGTAACGGTTGACTTGACCACCGACATCACTATTCGGTAACGCTCAATCTCGGCCAGCATGAGCTGGGCGGCGCGCTCTCGCTTGCGGTCCAACTCCCGGTTTTGCCCCGGAGACGCCATCGGTGCGATGTCGGCGGGCGGCCCCCCTGATTTGGCAAGGTCGGCGGCTTCGTTCCGGGCCGCCGCCACCAACTGGGAAGCGCTCTCCCGAGCTTCCTGGATGATCCGATTGGCATCGGATCGGGCTTGCCCCAACAGCTGGGCGGTCTGATCGCTGTCAGAAGCGGGGGGCTTCCTTTTCATCTCGGCGATTACCCGATCCCGCTCGCCCAAGAGCTCCTCATACTCTTTCAGCGACAGCGCCACCTCATCCAAGAATTCGTCAACGTCCTCCAAGTGGTAACCGCGCAGGGCGGTGCGGAAGAATTTCTCTTGGATGTCATCGGGCGTGAGGGGCATGATCCAAACCGATCTGTAGGTGAAGGGCTCTGTGAATGATTATAAAAGCATCGGGCCAACAGGCAACCGGAGACCGTCGTCGGCTGTCAATGACCAAGCAGGGTATCTCAACAGATGATCCGTTGCAACAGCAAGACCGCCATCATCAGCACCAGAGGCGACAGGTCAACACCTGCCCCTCCCACTCGCACCGGCGGGATGAAATTGCGGATCGGCCTCAGCAACGGATGCAGGACCCGGTCCAACAGATTCTTGACTGAACGCAACGGATGACCTTCGGTGGTGGGAATCCAACTGAGCACCACCCAGATCAGAATCCCCCAAGTGGTGAGATCAAGCAACCAACAGAGCAGACCGGCCATCATATCCAGAAAACGATTCTGCTCAATCTCGCCTAATCAGAGGTCCGTGGCGGATGGCCACATCCCTATCTTGGACAGACGAATCTTTTCGTTGGGGGAAACCCGGGCGCCCGGGGGCGTGACCAACACCAAACCCTCTCCCACCTGAGAAACCTCACCCTGGTTGTAGCTGGTCAGCCCGGTGGCGTAATAGACCACCCCCTGCGCCACAGCAGCTGAGAGAAACCGCAAGTCCATAATCACCGGAACACCCGCCTTGTACCAAGACGTTAGGTGTGAACAATCCTGAAAACCGTCAATCTGCAGAACCTCGGTCTCCACCTCCAGCGTCGAAGTCCCCCGACGATCCCGTGAGAGACCGGGGCTATCCCGCAATATGGGCGGAACGGGATGTGGCTCGGCAGGTCGGCTGGAAATCAGACGCACATTGCCCGAAGAAGGGTTGCTAATCTCGCTGGCGGTCGAGGGGGGAGGAGGTGTCCAAGCATCTTCATCCTCCACCAGGCCCAAGAAATCCCAGACTCTTCCCATAATGTTGTTGCTCATGATCCTTTACCAAAAACTGCTCGGCCGACGCGAACCATGGTAGCCCCCTCCTCGACCGCTATTTGGTAATCCTCGGTCATTCCCATGGATAGTTCCCTCATGACGGGGTAACGATCCCGGAGCACTTCCGACAGCCCGCGCAGACGCCGGAAGAAGGGGCGGGCCAGCTCGGGATCCCGGCCATGGGGCGCCATGGCCATCAGGCCCCGCAACTCCACTCCCTCCTGTCGGATCTTTTTGACCATCTCCTCCACCTGATCAGGCGCCACCCCGTGTTTCTGGGACTCCCACCCGATATTGACCTGAGCCAGGGCCGGCACCTGTCGGACGGCGCCTCTGCTCCAGAGTCTGGCCAGCTTCACCCGGTCCATGGAATGCAGAAGATGCGCCACCGGTCGTACCATCCTCACCTTGTTGGTCTGAAGGGATCCCACAAAGTGCCACCGTATGTCCTCGGGGAGTTCGCTTGCCTTCCGAACCAATTCCTGAGCCCGATTCTCTCCGAAGTCACGCACACCCTGATCGTACAGTTCTCTGATCAGGGCCACGTTGCGGCCTTTGGTGATCACCACCAATGCCACCTCTTCGGGCTGTCGCCCCACTCTGGTAGCCGCCTCCGCCACTTTCTCCAAGACCATCTGGTAGCTCATGAGGTAAACCAGCCGATCGCCGCCATTCTCCGGGGCGTCCCCCCGCCGCGATGCGAAAAACACCCCGATTGGTGAAGAGTGCATCTCTCCGACCACCAAATAGGCAGATCATCGAGTTGCTCGGCAGCCGCCCTCCCCAAGTCGACCGCTATCTCTCCTCGCCGGGACCGGGTGACCTGCTTGGGGAACCGAACCGCCACCTCGGGTCCCACCTCAAAACAGCATGGTCCGATAAAAGGCCCCACTGCCGCCCAGGCGAGGTGGATGCCCGCTGATCGCATTCTTTTTCCCAAGTTCGCCACCACTCCCGCCGCCATGCCTTTCCACCCGGCATGAGCGGCCCCCACTCCTCCGGCGCCTCCGATCACCACCGCCAGGCAGTCGGCGGTCAACACCGACACGGGCAGACCGGGCACCTTGGTGAACAGGCCGTCGGCCTTTTCCGCGGCCAGACCGGACGCGGTCACCTCCACCACCCGGTTGCTGTGCACTTGTTTGACCCTGGCCCAATCCCCGGAAATGCCCAGCACCGCGGAGGCCGCTGCTCGGTTCGCCCTGTTTCGCTGGTCTCCGTCAACCGCCCGCGTGAAAGCGGCCCCGGGCCACGGAATGGGTCGGATCACCGCTTGGAAGCAACGGTGGGAATATCGAAAACGATCCCCGGACCACGAGAAGCCGACCTCGCCCCCGTAGACCTGGGGATGGCGGCGCTCTGCCCGGGGCGGTTGGCTTTCTGGTTGTCAAACCCCGCGGCGATCACCGTAACCTGTATCTCTTCGCCCAAAGCATCGTTGACGATCGCGCCAAAGATGATGTTGGCCTCGTCGGAGGCCAGTTCGGTGATGGTTTCCGCCGCAATATTCGCCTCGTGGAGAGTCATCTCGCGGGAACCCGCCACCGATAGCAGTATCCCCGCCGCCCCGTCCATGCTGATCTCCAGCAACGGACTGGAGATCGCCCGCTTGGCGGCCTGCAGGGCGCGATCCTCCCCGCGGGCTCTCCCCACTCCCAGCACTGCCGAACCACCGTCGGCCATGACGGTCTTGACATCCGCGAAATCCACATTGATCAGCCCGGTGGTGTTGATCAGGTTGGTGATGCCGGACACCCCATCCATCAGCACTTCGTCGGCCAGTCGGAACGTTTCGTTGATGGGCGCCGACGGGTCGGCCACCTCCAGCAACCGGTCGTTGGGGACCACCACCAGGGTATCCACCTGCTCGCGCAGTTCGGCGATTCCCTTCTCCGCCATGGTCGACCTCACCCGACCTTCGAATCCGAACGGCCGGGTCACAATTCCGACGGTCAATGCCCCCAGATTGCGGGCCACCTCCGCCACCACGGGCGCCGCTCCGGTGCCGGTGCCGCCTCCTTCTCCGCAGGTGACGAACACCATGTCGGCGCCCCGCAGGATCTCCTCAATCTCGTCACGATGGGCATCGGCCGCCTTGCGACCCACTTCCGGGTCCGCTCCCGCCCCCAGGCCCCTGGTCAAATCTCCTCCGATCTCAAGCTTGACCATGGCGTCGGACGCCATAAGAGACTGTGCATCCGTATTCAGAACCACGAATTCCACTCCCTGCAAACCTGATTCGATCATTCGATTGATCGCGTTGACCCCGGCGCCGCCCACCCCGATAACTTTCAACACCGCCACGTAGGCGCTAGCCGGCTCCCATATAATGTCCTGCATCGGATTGTCCCTTCGGAAGGATCGGTTGAGGTTCAACCAGAAGGTTGATAGGGCCAAAAAGAAATGTCAAATTGAGAATATAATGCTCAACTAGAAGGTGAGACACCCGTGGGAACGGGATCGATACCTCGATAAACGGCGGGTCTCTGCGCCGAGAACAGGTTTATGACCGTACCGGGATCCGTGTAATCATCGATCAGCACTCCCAGCACCTGGGCTTTTTCCTCGATATCGCCGGCCCGCCCCAGCCTGACCACCCGCCTGGCCACGTTGGCGGTTACCTGCGCGCCATGGATCTCCACCACCGTTCCCAGGTGCAGATCGGCTCGCAGGTGTTCAAGAAAACGCAGAGAAGGTTCCAACGATGGGTGGGGGAGATCCAGCACGGTGCCCCCCAGTCCGGTGACCAGGGGCATGGCCATCTCCGGATCAATATCGAGGGCAACTCCGTCCGAAGACAGGGCCTGCCATCCCCCGCCGGTGCGCACCCAAGCCACCGGAGACCGCTCCTCCACGATCACCCGAATAGTGTGAGGCCAACGCTTTTCCACCTCCACATTCACCACCCACGGATCCTCCAGCAATCTCTCGCGAAGCAACTCCTCCTCGATCGAGATCATCGGTACTCCTTCGGTCACCGCGGCGGTCTGCAGTTGCCTGGGCACGGAGGAAGAGACCACTCCTGTTATCACCAGGTGGCGCACTGCCAGATACGGGGAGTAGGCGAGCCATACCACAATGCCCACCAAGGTCATCACTAACAACAACAGAATGGCCCGTTTGAATGCCTTCCGCTCCTCTTTGTCCCGAACCTTTCGGGCCCGCTCTGCGATGCGGGGATCAACCTCAGGTTCAACGGGGTCTCGTTTCCTACCTTTGCGAAAGAAGGCGGCCGTGCTCTTGCCCCGCCGGTTGCGGCGGGAGACGGATTGGGACCGGAGAGACTCCGACGACCCGTTTCTTCCACCCGACCACGTCGGGGAGGAACTTGGCATATCCCGATCAGATCGTCCGCCGGGGGCCGGCAGCGAAAGACCTGCTTCCTCTCGTGCAGAGCCGACTTTCGATTGGTGCGGCCGATCGAAAGTTATGGCGCTGACACTGGTCGGCGCCCGTCTCCCGGAGTCTGGCGAAGCTCTCTTGTCGCTCTGAGTCTGCCGGCTGCCCGAGGCGCCCGACCACCACCTTTTTTTGGCCTTCTTTCCCCGCCGGGGGTCTCTATTCCTCAAGCCGTGGCCTCCCTGGCGCAGAAACCCACGAATCTCACTTCGGGCTCCAGATCGATGCCGGTAGCCGCTCTAACCCGCCGGCGCACCTCGGCTACCAACCTACGCACATCCTCGGAGGTGGCGCCCTTGTCGGCCACGAAAAAATTGGCGTGCCTCTCGGAAACCCGGACTCCCCCCACCCGCATCCCCTTGAGACCCAAGTGGTCTATGATCCGCCCGGCCGCGTCGCCGGGCGGATTCTTGAACACGCTCCCGGCATTGAGCGTTCCTCCCGGCTGATGAAGCCGCCGCCACCGGGTGATCTCCCGCATCCGTTCCGAACCGAGGGCGGGTTCTCCCGAGTCAAACCCGAACCACGCGGCGGTGATCACCTGGAAGTTCTGAACATCCGAATTCCGGTATCCCAAGCGCAGCTTCTCGGCCGGCACCACCTGCGACCGGCCCGAGCGAAGGTCGAACACCTCCGCGCCGGCCAGTACGTCCACCATCTCTTTTCCGTGACAGCCGGCGTTCTGGCGCACCCCTCCGCCCACGGTTCCGGGAATCCCCACCATAAACTCCAATCCCAGTCGGCCCTCCGCCACCGCCGAGCGGGCCAGACGAGGGAGTCCCACCCCTCCTCCCGCCTCGATCCGATCAGGCAGGTGCCGAATGGAGAGAAAATCTCCCACCAGCCTGATCACCAACCCCCGATAGCCCTGGTCGGCTACGATCACATTGCTCCCCTTGCCCAGAACCAGAATCCGGGCGCCGTCACCGCCTCTCCAAGCCTCCGCCAAAGCCCCAAGATCGGCGCGACTGCCTGCTTCGGCGTACCATCGGGCGACGCCGCCCAGCTTGTAGGTGGTCAACTCATCAAGCCGCACTTCCCTGCGCACTCTCCCCTGCACCACCAGTTTCTGCCAATCACTCATCAGCGCGCTCTTGCTCGGCCAAAAGCGCCAGCAGTTCCCCGGGAACCATGGTGATGTCACCCGCCCCCATGGTCACCACCAGATCACCCTCTCGCAGCTGCGGCGCCACGCGCTGCGCCACCTCGGAACGATGGGGAAAGTATTCCACCGCTCTTCCTCCCAGGCGGCGGGCGGCCGCCGCCACCAACTCGCCACTGATTCCCGGCTGCGGTTCTTCCCGAGCCCCGTAGACATCGGTCACCACAATGCGATCCGCCATCGACAAGGCCGCCCCCAGCCCGGTGAACATCTGAGCGGTTCGCGAGTAGAGGTGGGGCTGGAAGATGGTCCAAACCCTCCGATACCCCGAATTCAGGGCGGCTCGCAGGGTGGCCGAGATTTCGGAAGGGTGATGGGCATAGTCATCGATGATGGTCACGCCGGCCACCACCCCGCGATGTTCATAACGCCGCCGCACTCCCCGGTAGCGGGCAATCCCCGCCGCCGCCCGATCCAGATCAATACCCATCTCGCCGCACAGCGCCAGCACCCCTGCGGCATTGCGGGCCATGTGAACCCCGGGAAAGGGCACGGTCACCCTCGGAGCAATCGCGCCCCCCGTCAGCCGGAAGGAGACCCCTCCGGCCTCCTCGGAGAGTTCGGTGATCCGCCAGTGGGCGTCGTCGGACAATCCAAATCCCCGAAGACCGGCTCTCACCGCCACCCGTCGAGCTCCAGGATCATCGATTCCCGCCACCACCGGGCCGTCCACTCCCCGAGCCACCCGGACGAAGCTCGATTCCAGGTTGTCCACGGTCTCGAAATGCTCGAGATGTTCAGCCTCCACATTGTTGATCACCAGACCCCCCAGTGTGATCTCCTCGAAAGTGCGAAACGCCTCGTCCACCTCCAGCACCAGCCAGGGGTCGGCGCCTCGGGCAGCATTGGTTCCCAACCCAAGCACATGTTCCCCGACCACAAAACTGGGATTCTCCCCGGCGGCCCGGGCGGCTTCCACCAGCATGGCCGTGGATGAGGTCTTCCCATGGGTTCCGGTGGGACCGACGGTGGTGACCTCGGCGCTCATGGCGGCCAGCAACCGGGGACGTCTCCACACCTCCACTCCCAAGCGGCGGGCAGCCCGCACCTCGGGATCCTGCTCAGGCACTGCGGAGGAGATCACCATCAAATCGGTAAGTTCGGAGATCCGATCCGGACGGTGGCCCGACCAGACTTCGACACCGATGTCGGCAAGGGCGTCCAACCGGGAAGAGCGACGGAGATCCGATCCGGTCACCTTTTTGCCCGACTCGGCCAGCACCTTGGCCAGCCCACTCATTCCCGCTCCCCCGACCCCCACCACATGTATCCCGGTGCGCCCCCCAAGATCAAACACGGGCGCACCTCATCTGCGCGGCAATCATCTGCGCGGCGCCCGGACGGGACATCGCCCGGGCGGCTTCGGCCATCGATTGACGGCGCCCCGGATCGGACAGCAGGCCTTCCACCACCGCACCCAGCCTATCTAAGTCTTCCTCGTTCAGGGTCACCGCAGCTCCGGCCTGCGCCAAGGCGGCCGCATTGGCCGCCTGATGGCCGGCCGAACCGAACTCCCCGGGAATCAGCACCGAAGGCAATCCCACTGCGGTGAGTTCGGCCACCCCGCCCCCGGCGCGAGCCACCACCAGATCACATACCGAGTAAAACAGTTCCATCCGCTCCTCAAAGCCCACCACTCGCCAGCAAAGGCCGGCGGCGGAAGCCCGCTGTGACATCTGCGGGAAGTGGGCGGGGCCGCTCAGATGCACCACCTGCACGGGTTCTCCTTTCCACTCCTCCAACATCCGACCGACCCTCTGGTTGACCACCGCCGCTCCCAAACCTCCCCCCATCACCCCCACCACCGGAATGCCCTCCACCAACCCGTAGTGACGACCGGCCTCCTCCCGGAGGGCAGTCCGATCCATCCCCGCGATCTCAGCCCGAATGGGATTTCCCACCCACTCGGCTCTCCTCAAACCCGACGTATGGGGAAACGAGGCAAAACTTTTGGTGGCCCACCGCTCCATGACCCGGTTGGCCAGTCCCGCCACCGCATTCTGCTCCGAGAGAAAGAACGGGATTTTCCGAGACCGCGCCGCCCACCCGGCCGGAGCGGTGACGTAGCCGCCGGTGGCGAGCAACACACCCACCCCCCGCTCGGACAACTCCCGGCGTATCCGCCGGACGGCTCTCGACACCTTGGAGGGAATGGTGAGGTTGCGAACGCTCGCGCCGCGCACCAACCCTTGCAGGGGAACCGAGAGCAGCCGGTAACCGGCCTGGGGAACGGCCGCCGCCTCCATCCGGTCTCCCCCGATGAACAGCACATCTTCCGGCGGCACTCCCTGTGACACCAGGGCTTGGGCCACCGCCAGACCCGGATAGACATGTCCGGCGGTTCCCGCGGCGGCGATTGCGAAGGTCATTCCCGCACCTTGAGGGGATTGCGCCCCTGCCTGGCCACGTTGAACAACACTCCCAGAGCCCCCATGGTCATCACCAGGGAAGAAACTCCGTAGGAGATGAAGGGAAGAGTGATGCCGGTGATGGGCAGCCAACCCAACACTCCTCCCACATTGATCAAACCCTGAAAGCCCAACCAGGCGGTGATCCCCGCCGCCAACATCTGTCCGAAGTGGTCGGCCGCCCGGCGAGCCACCACCCATCCCAACACCACCAGCACCATGAAGAGCAGGATGACGAACAGGCCTCCCACCAGTCCGATCTCCTCCCCGATGATGGCGAAAATAAAGTCGGTATGGGCGTTGGGAAGATAGAACCATCGCGCCCGGCTGTTCCCCGGCCCCACCCCCCAAAGTCCTCCCGTGCCCAAGGCCACCCACGACTGGATGAGCTGGTAGCCGGTGTCGGAGGCATCCGCCCAGGGATCAAGAAACCCCTTCAGCCGATCCAGACGATAAGGCGCGATCACCGCCAGCACGATCGACACGCCCAGCCCCACCGCCACCGACCCCGTTATGTAGCCAAGCGGCGCTCCACCCACCCACAGCACCACGAACAAACAGATGCCGATCAGCAGAGTGGTGCCGAAGTCGGGCTGCTGAAGAAGCAGAAACCCCACACTCCCCATCACCAGCAAGACGGCCGAAACGTAGCTCTTGAGGTCATCGAAGACCCCCCTTCCCCCGGCAATGAGCGAGGCCATCAGTACTATCACCGCGAATTTGGCCAATTCGGATGGCTCGAAACCCACCGGGCCGAGCCTCAACCAACGGGAGCTACCTCCCACCTGCACGCCGAACAGCAACACCATAAACAGCATGGCCAGAGTGGCGCCGAACAGCAGGTTGGCATAGCGCCGATACAACTGGTAGGGAATCTGGGACGCCGCGATCAACGCCATCGTTCCCAAGCCCACTCCCATTAGCTGTCTGACGAAAAAGTGATACTGACCGTATTCGTAGTTGATTCCCACCGTTGAGGAGGCGGAAATGGTGGCGCCCAACCCGATGACCAGCAAAGTGAAGACCACCGACGCAAACAGCATGATTATCTGTCGGTTGATCCGAAAGCGCGTCTGGCTCTGGATCCGCTCGGCCCGCGCCTGGAAGGTGGTGGTTACGTCGGTGCTCACAACCTCTTCTCCTCTTCTCTCACCAGCCGGGCGACAATCCGTCCAAACTGCTCACCGCGGTCCTTATAGGAGTCGAACTGATCGAAAGAGGCGCAACCGGGCGCCAACAGCACCACGTCCCCGGGGCGCGCCAGCCCCCGAGCCGTTTCCACCGCTTCGCCCAGGGATGGCGCGGGCGTAACCCGCCCGGGGGGCGCCGAGGAGACCAACTGGGATGAAGCCCTCCCAATGGAGACCACCCCTCTCACCGGAGCGGCGATGGTGAGAGGAGAAAGATCCAGACCCTTGTTCAGCCCGCCGGCGATCAGCACCACCGATCGGAAGGAGTTGATGGCCGCCAGGGCCGCATGAGGATTGGTGGCCTTGGAGTCGTCCACGAACCGCACTCCCCCGACCTCCCCCACTACGGAGCGGCGATGGGGACCGGGACGAAACTCTCTGATCGCTTCCTCCACTGCCGAGTCCGATGCCCCCCACCGGCGGGCGGCGGTGGCCGCGATCAACAAGTCGACCAGGTAGGAAGGGTCGTTCACCGCCAGCTCTCTGATCGGAATCCGGATCCCGCCGGTCACCAGATCGCCGTCCTCCCTTCCCGATCGGGCGGTCCCCGAAGACATCGCCACGCCATGCAATTGACTGGAAGCCCCGGCCGCCGCCCGGCGGGCGCCCGGATCATCGGCGTCGATAATCAGCAGATCGTTTTCCCGCTGGGCGGAGTGAATGCGCGCCTTGGCGGCCAGGTAGCGGTCGCGGGTTCCGTGCCAATCCAGGTGATCGGCAGTGACATTGATGATCACGGCGGTTCGCGGCGAAAGTGTGCCGGTGAAACGCAACTGGAAGCTGGAGAGCTCCACCACCGCCCGCTCATGGGCGCCTCCCACC
Organism: Acidimicrobiia bacterium; assembly: GCA_963665765.1. GTDB lineage: Bacteria > Actinomycetota > Acidimicrobiia > Spongiisociales > ZC4RG35 > Bin76. Next base: position 2,324,315 of record OY762464.1, on the reverse strand, counting down.
AGGTTGGAAAGGGGATCTCCGATGTTGCCCACCACCGGAACCTCCATCCCCGACAAGGCCAGCATCCTTCCCACCAAAAGCGCCACGGTGGTCTTGCCGTTGGTGCCCGTTATGGCGGTCATTTCGGTGCTCAGTTCCCGACAGGCCAGTTCTATCTCGCTCCACACCGGCTTTCCCGCCCCCAGGGCGTCCCGGATGGGCTGGGAACCCTCCCCGAATCCGGGGCTGGTCACCACCAGGTCACAATCGGTCACCAGGTTCCGTCGCCAACGACCGGTCACCGCCGTCCATTCCCCTGCTCCGTTGAGAGACGTCAAGGCCTGGGGTCGGGCATCGTAGACCCTGACCTTCCAACCCAGCCCGGCGCCGATCCGCGCCGCGGCCCTTCCCGACACCCCGGCTCCCAGCACCAGACAACGTTTCACAGCAATCCTTCCAGCGACAGGAAATCAGCGTAGAAGATCCCCAGCCCCAGAGTGACCCCGATTCCGGCCAGTATCCAGAACCGGATTACCACAGTCGGCTCCTGCCAGCCGGCCAGGCCGAAATGAAAGTGAAAGGGCGCCATGCGGAACACCCGCCGGCCCGTGGTCTGGAAGCTGGTCACCTGGATGATCACCGACAGCGTTTCCGCCACAAACAGCCCGCCGATCACCACCAGCAGCAACTGGGTGTTGGTCAGCACCGCCAAGGCGGCCAGCAGACCACCGATAGCATGGGAACCCACGTCTCCCATGAAGATCTTGGCCGGTGGAGCGTTCCACCAGAGAAACCCCAAAAGGGCGCCCGTCATCGCCGCCGCCAGGGTGGCCAGAGCCAGCGGGTCCACCGCGGCATAGATATCGGGATGCCGAACCTGCCAGAAGGCAATCACGATGTAAGCCCCGAACATCAGGATCGCCGATCCACCGGCCAGTCCGTCCATCCCGTCCGCCAGATTGGCGCCGTTGGCCGCCCCGGTCAACATCACCAACACCAGCACCGTAAACAGCGCTCCCAGTTCAATCCCCAAAGGTCGGGTGAAGGACAGCTCGGTGACCACGTCCGAGCTTCGGGCGCCCCACACGAACAATGCCGCCACCGCGATCTGACCCCCGAACTTGGCCGTCTTTCCCAGACCAAGGGACCGGCGACGGCGGGTTTTCTTCAGGTCGTCCAGGAAACCGATGGCGGCCATCCCGAGCAGGGCCACCAGACACAACAGACCTCCGGTGGGTATGGGCGCTACCTCGGTGAGCGGCCCACCGGAAAAGTTGAAACGAATATGGGAAATCAGATAGGCGATGACCGCCGCGCCCACGAACAGCACCCCTCCCATAGTGGGAGTCCCGAGCTTATGACCGTGGGCGCTTCGGATCTCCTCCTGGACAAAATCCCCGATGTCGAGTCGTCGCAACACTTTGATTCCGTAGTAGGTCAGCACGATGGAGAGGACAAATCCCACCGACGATCCCACCAAGAGATTGATCATCCTCGCCCCCCTCCGAGGGGGCGGTCAACCGCCTCCAACGCTTCCCGAGCCAACTGCCGATCGTCGAACGGAAGGCGTTCACCCTCTATCTCCTGATGGCGCTCATGGCCCTTTCCCAGAATCAACACCACGTCGCCCGGGCGGGCCCATCCCACCGCGGTGTGGATGGCCCTACGGCGGTCGGGATCCATCGCATGCCGTTTCCCCGACAATCCCACCGCCAGGTCGGTCAGAATCGCCAGAGGATCCTCGGTCCGGGGGTTGTCGGAGGTGAGCATGACCCGATCCGCCGCGGCGGCCGCCGCGGCCATCTCCGCTCGCTTGCTGCGGTCGCGATCTCCTCCGGCCCCGATCACCGTGATCACCCGTCCCCGGGCCGTCGCCCGGGCCGCGGCGATCACCGCCGTGATCGCTCCGGGGGTATGGGCGTAGTCAACCACCACGGCCGCCGGCGCCGTGGCTATCACTTCGAAGCGTCCCTCCACCGGCGCCATGCCCGCCATGCCCACCGCAATCTCGGAAGTCGAGTAACCCATCCGGAGAGCGGCGGCCGCCGCCACCAGAGCATTGACGCCGTTGTGACCTCCCCCCATGGACGTCTCCAGTTCGAAGGTGGTCCCCCCCGCCCGACAGGCCATGACCACTCCGTTGAGGCTCTGGCTAACCATCTCTCCGCTCACCTCGGCCTCGGGGCCGGATCCGACCGTGGTCACCGGAATCCGGCAGCCGGCCGCCAGTCTCCGCCCCCACTCGTCATCGGTCCACACCACCGCCGCCGAAGACAGCTCGGGTGAAAAGAGTCGTTCCTTGCTGCGGTAGTAACTCTCCCGGCTTCCGTGAAAATCCAAATGGTCGTGTCCCAGATTGGTGAAAACCGCCAGCTCGAAACGGAGATGGTCCACCCGGTTGGTAGCCAGACCATGGGAGGAGGCCTCCATTAGAACGGTGTCCACGCCGTTGCATCGCATGGTCTGAAGCTGCCGCTGGACATCCGAAGCTTCGGGAGTGGTGAGGACGGTGGGCATCACTGTGGGACCTATCCGAACCCCCAGAGTTCCGATCATCCCGGTCCGGCCCCCCGCGGAGCGGACCACCGATTCGATCATGTGCACCACAGTGGTCTTTCCATTGGTGCCCGTGACTCCCACCAACCGCAGATGGCGGGAGGGATGGCCATACACCTCGGCGGCCGCCCGCGCCAGGGCCACCCGCCCGTTCGGCGCCACGATCTGGGGCACGGGCTGATTCAGAGGCCGTTCACATACCACCGCCGCCGCCCCCCGGGAAACCGCCTCTCCGACGTGGTCATGACCATCAAACCGCCCGCCTTTGATCGCCACGAACAAATCCCCCTCCTCCACCCGGCGGCTGTCATGACACACGCCGCGCACGAGGACATCTCTGCACCCCGACACGGAAGCGCCCAGACGATCGGCCAGCATCCCAACCGTCATCTCAGGAGGTTTCATCGGGGATTTCTCCCAATCGTCTTAGGGCGACTTCCATAATCTCGGAGAACACCGGAGCGGCGGCGGAGCCACCCGTTCGATATTCCTCTCTGGTGGGGCTGTCCACCAGCACCAGCACCACTACCTTGGGGTCGTCGATGGGGGCCATTCCGATAAAGGAGGCGATATTGAGTTGATCTTCATATCCGTCGAAACCCAGTTTGGAGGAGGTACCGGTCTTGCCGCCCACCTCGAATCCCTGCACCGCCGCCTTCAGACCAGTCCCCTTGCTGACTGTGTCGGCCATCAGACGGTGCATGATCCGGGCGGTCTCGGGCTCAACCACCCTGCGCCGGGTGATGTCGGTCACCTCCTGCATCTCTCCGTCCACCCGCAGCGCCTTCACCAAGTGCGGCTGCACCCAAACCCCGTCGTTGGCCACCGCGGCGAACGCCGCCGCCATCTGAAGAGGGGTAACCGCCACCGAGTAACCGATCGCCGCCGAAGCCGAACAGGTGCTGCAGGAGGGGTCGAGGTTGATCTGTCCCTCCGCTTCACCCGAAAAATCCACTCCCGTGAGATCGCCCAGGCCAAATGCTGATATGTAATCGGCCAGCACACCGTCTGCAAGCCTCTGCTGGACCATGATGGTTCCCACGTTGGAGGAACGTACGAAAGTGTCGGCCACGGTCATATCCTCCGGTTGGTGAAAACCGAAGTCCCGATAGCACCCATATATTTCGTCATCGGGATCTTCGCACGCTTGGGGGAAAATCTCGATCTCGTAGGGGACCTCGGGGATCAGATCGGAAGCTTTCCAGGTGCCCGAATCCAACGCCGCGGCGAGGGTAACCGTTTTCTGAGTGGAACCGGGTTCGTATAGGCCACGTATCGCGAAATTGGAGAAGGGGGATCCATCCTCGGTAACCCGACGTTCGGGGTCGAAACTGGGCACGCCCCCCAGCGCCAGGATCTCCCCGGTCTCCACACTCAACGCCAAAGCCCAACACTGGTGGGCGCCGGTGCGAGCCACTCCGGACCAGCAGGACTCCATCAGGCTGTACTGCAGCAACAGATCCAAGGTGGTGATCAGATCAGACCCTCGCACTGCTTCGGTTATCTCCCGGAGCCCGGTCGGAATCTGGCGGCCCTGCACATCCTGCTCAATCATCGCCCGTCCCGGCTCGCCGGCCAGTTCCTCCTGGTAGTAGTACTCAAGACCTTCAATGCCCGTCCCGTCAACATTGACCATTCCCAGAACATGGGAGGCGACCGAAGAAGGGTAGATACGTTTGGACTCGGGTTCACTGTATACCCCGGCGTACCCCAGGTCCATGATCTCTTGCACCACATCCACCTCCAGTTGACGTTTGATGTAGACGAAGTCCTTCCCCGACCGGAGGTCTCTGACCAGTCTGTCCACATCCGCCCCCACTCGGGCGCCCACCTGCTGGGCGACCAGCACGGGATCGTCGATTTCAGACGGCACGGCGAACAGGCTGGCGCCCAGGACGGTGAGCGCCAAGGCCTCCCCGTTGCGATCGAAAATCTCCCCCCGCTCGGGCAGCACTTCCTTGATGGAGATACGCTGCCGCAGGCCGCGCTCCGCGTATCCGTCATCCTCCACCACCTGGACGGTGTACATCTTGAACGCCATCCCGAACCAGGCCGCCACCAACAAACCTCCCAACAATGCCAAGCGTCTGGCCACAGAACGAGGTGATGGGGCGGAGAGGTGCTCCATTTTTATCCGGACGGGCCGAAACCCAGCACTGCCGGCGCCACACCCGGCACCTTGATGTAGATCACCTGCTCGGGATAGAAAAGCCCAAGCGGCTCCGCCAAAGACGCCACCCGATCAGGGTTCTCCAAACGGGCCACCTCCAAGCGGAGCAACCGATTCCGGATGGTCTCCTGTTCGATCTGAACTTGCAATTCAGCCAGCCCGAAAGCGCCCTCGTCCAGGAGGGTGCGGCTCCAGACCATCCCCAAGAACACCGAGACCACCAGTAACACAAAAGCCGCCAGCATCAACAGCGCAGCCGGGGTCTGCCGTCTGGCATCGGATTCGGCCGAGATGAGTCGCAGTGAGAGGCGATCGCCCGATCGGGCGGCGGGCACGGTCCCGGCGGTCAAAAGGCGAGCTTCTCCACCGCCCGCAGTCGGGCCGAGCGCGCCCGGCGATTGCGCTCCACCTCCCGAGCGGAAGGACGTTCCGCCCCTCTCGCCAAGGACTTCAATTCCGCTTGGCGGCCACACCCGCACACCGGCAACCGGGGCGGGCACACACATGCGGAGATGCCCCGGGCAAATCGGCGCTTGACCAGACGGTCCTCCAGCGAGTGATAAGAGATAGTCACACAACGCCCTCCCCTGCCCAGCAGCCGCAAAGCAGTCTGCAATCCGGCGCTCACCGCGGCAAGTTCCCGGTTGACCACCATGCGGATCGCCTGGAAAGTGCGCCGGGCAGGATGGCGGCGGCGGCGGAGCGCGGCGGGTGTCGCCGCGGCGATCACCTCGGCCAGGGCCAAAGTGTCGAGCAGCGGACGGTTGGCTACTATCGCTTCGGCGATCCGGGGGGCGGACGGATCCTCGCCGAACTCGGCGATGACGCGGGCCAGATCTTCCTTCTCCCAGGTGTTGACCACTTCCTTCGCCGACAACGCCGAACCGGGATCCATCCTCATGTCGAGTGGACCCGGCCGTCGATAAGAGAACCCTCGCTCCGGGTTGTCAAGTTGATCCGAAGAGAGACCGAAATCGAACAGAACCCCACTCACTTCCTCGACGCCGGCCTTTTCCAGCAGTCGATCCAGGTCGGCAAAATTCCCGGAGACGAAGGGAAACCCCAATTCGGTGGCCCGATCCGCCACACCCGGATCCCGATCGATTCCCACGATGCTTACCTCGGGTTCGATCACTTGCCGCAAACGCAGGCTGTGTCCGCCTCCGCCAAAAGTGGCATCCACCAACGTTCCTCTCTGAATGGGCTTGAAAAGTTCGCACACGAGGTCGGCCAAGACCGGCTCGTGCCTGACAGTGTGGCTCATAGCCGGCCCCCCGAAGATCGGCGCCTAGTGGAAGCGGGCGGATTGGGGCCTTCATTAGCTCCAGGGAGCCGGCTATGAGCCACAGCTGTTCGGTCGTATTTCATTTCGGACTGTGAAGCTTCACCTCTCATCACCGTCAGTTGAGAAGATCTCCGCGTCCTCCAGGTGGCGTTGGAAGTCAGAAGCGTTCCAGATTTCGATCTCATCATCCACTCCCACCACCATCACTTCCCCCCCACACTCGATTCCGGCATGTTTCCGCAGTTCGGCGGTGACCATGAGACGGCCCTGGGTATCCATGGACTGCTGGCTGGCCGCTCCGAAGATGATCCGCCGAAACCTTCGGCCGGCGGCATTTTCCCGGCTGTAACCGGCGCGAACCTCTGTCGCCCGATGGTTCCAGCCATCCTGGGAGTAGACCACCAGGTGACCATCTTGACCCTTGGTAATCACACAGGACGGCGCCAATTCGCCTCGGAAGGGCTTAGGCAACAGCAACCGACCTTTCTCGTCCACTGAGCGGGTGGTGGTTCCTAAAAACATCGGGCCTCGGAATCGGGTGGTTGACTGGTTCACCTATCTTAGAAGGAATCTCCATTATATACCACTTTTCTCTACAAAACCTATATAGCTCACCATTTTACCCCACCTATTCCGTAAATCCGCCCATTTCGGGGGACAATTCCCGTGTGTTGCTTCCCTTGGGCAGCAACCCTCCAACCTCGGGGGTTGCCAGCCACACCGGGTGGGATCGAACCGGATTCACCGGTATTCAAGCAGATGGGGCGCTTGGGAGTGGTGGGCTATGCCGAGTCGGCCAAGAGATAAGGATGCCAGGACGGATCGACCCGGTACCCGGAACTGGTGTAGACCCACCCAAATCGACGCGGGGACCGAGGCAACCGCAACAGCGCCAGTCCCACCTCGTTGAGAAGACGATTCCCCTTTTTGATGTTGCATCGGCGACAGCAGGCCACCACGTTGTCCCAGGTGTGGGGGCCGCCGCGGGAACGAGGGACGACATGGTCAAGGTTCTCGGCGGCGGCGCCGCAGTACTGGCACTCGTGATCGTCGCGTCCGAACACCGCCCGACGGGTGAGGGGGACCGTGCGATGGTACGGAACGTTCACATAATTATTCAGCCGCACAACCGAGGGAACCTTGAAGGTTTCCTGGGCGGAGCACCAAACCTCTTCTTGCACCTCCACCACCGTCGCCCGGTTTCTCCACACCAACACCAAGGCGCGTCGGGAAGTCACCACGGAAAGAGGCTCGTAGGTAGCGTTGAGGACAAGGGCCTTGGTCATGATCTCTCTCACCGATGTCAGACTAGACGGCGCCACCCCCCGCCACAGGACCCTTTTAGGGAGGTGAAATCCGCAGGGTGAGGGTCGGTCAGCCTTCTGCCGCCCAGAAGGGGTTGTCCCGGAAGTCTTCTGAGACTCGATCCAGCATGGAGCGAAAAATCGCCCGGTTGAACTCGAATCGAGACTGGTCGTCCTGCACCCTCTCCACCACTTTTCCCATCACATCAACAAAAACCAACTGCCCGTTGGCCAAGGTGTCCATCACCACGTTGCTCTCAGGGTGAGACGCCAAGATGGTGGTCCCGTAGGGATCTGTGAAGAGTCCGGCCTCGGCCAGATGTTGATCCAGGGAACCCTCGCGGCGCAGATACTTCCAGGCCCGCTGGATCCTCTGCAACGACATGCCGTTGTCGATCAGGCTCTTGATAACCCGCAAGGCCACCAAGTCTTGCAGGTTGTAAATCCTGCGAACCCCCGGCCGGCCGCCGGTCCCTTTTATAGAAGGTTTGACCAGGGACACCCGATCCCAATACCTTAACTGGTTGTAACTACAACCTGTGAACCTCATCGCCTCCGTTGAGGTAAAGCCCGCTTCCGGCATTCTTCAACCTCTCCTGTCAGGGCCTGCTCATCGAGGCCAGGACCCGAACCCGCTTGCCTTGGTGTCGCTCCCCCCGTGAACACCCTTCCAATGAAGCTCGCTGCGAGCCCGTAGACCTTGCACCAAAATGGTGGCAGCCACCACCATGACCACAAATCCGCCGAGCGCAACCAACAACCGGGAGGTGAAGAAAATCAGTACCACCAGCATTCCTGCCACCAGCAATCCGATCGGGATCGCCAAGGCAACCTTGCTCGTGTAGAGCAGCGACTTTTCATCGGTTTGATCGACTTCCTCTTCATAGAAGTGGCTTTCGATCTCTTCGAGGATCCGCTGCTCCTCTTCGTTTAACGGCACTTCAGCCCAAGCCTCCGATTATCCGCTTCCGTGCCTCAGTATATTAGGTTGCCCTCTCCCCAAAGTTGCCGGACGGCTACTTTTCCTTGGCGGTTTGACTGAGTCGGGCCGGAATCACGGACTTGAAACCGAACCGACGCCGAAGTCGGTAGACCTCATCCTCCAGGTTTTCCCACCGTTTCTCTCCCTCCAGATCCAACTGCGGCAAACCCTCTCCGTAGATCAATCCGCCCGCCGAGATACCCAGAAGCCGCACCGCCTTGCCCTCCAACTCCGCACGGTCGACCAGTACCATCGCCTGCCGATACAGGTCGATCGCCAGCCTGGTGGGGATTTGGTGGGTTTGGGTTCGAGTGATGGTATCAAAATTGTTGAATCTCACCTTGAGAGTGATGGTGGAGGCTCGGGCTCTGACATCTTGCAGCCGGTCTGCCAGTCGCTCAGCCTGGTCCCTAAGCTTGACTTCCACCTCGGAACGACTATGGAGGTCGCGTTCAAAGGTGTTTTCCACCGAGAGGGATACCCCCACCGGGTGGGTGACTATCGGGCGATCGTCCACCCCGGCCGCCAGCTTCCCCAGGTGCTGAGCCGTGGCCCGGCCCACCACCGGTCGCAGATGGTCCTGGGGGATCTCCGACAAATCTCCCACGGTACGAATCCCCAATCCATGGAGTCGCCGGGCGATCGACTCTCCCACTCCCCACAATCTGCGAATCGGGAGGTTATGAAGAAAATTCAGGCTTTCATCGGAAGGAATGCGCAACAGGCCATCGGGCTTGGCGTCTTGGGAGGCCAGCTTGGCCAGAGTCTTGTTCACGGCGATCCCCACCGACGCCGGCAGACCCAATTGTCGTCGGATCTCCTGGCGTACACCTGACCCCACCTCGGTCACATGTCGGTAGTGGTGGCGAAGGCCCGAAACGTCCAGGAAAGCCTCATCCACCGAGAGTTTTTCCACCAGGGGAGTGAACGACCGGAACACCGCGAACACCTCTTTGGAAATCCGCCCGTAATGAGAATGGTCCGTCGGGACCATCAGCAACCCGGGACAGAGCCGGCGCGCCCGAACAACGGGCATGGCCGAATGAACTCCGAACCGGCGGGCTTCGTAAGAAGCGGAAGCCACCACCCCCCGCCGCTCCGTTCCTCCCACCGCCACCGGCCTACCCACCAGTTCGGGACGCCGGCGCCTTTCCACCTCCACAAAGAAGGCGTCCATATCGACATGGAGGATCGGTTCCCGAAATCGAGGAGGGTTCATTGCCTTCACAGTACCGATAAGCTGAGAGCGGAGAATGGCAGAGTTGGTTCATTTGGTGCGCCACGGCGAAGTCCACAATCCCCAGCATCTGGCTTATGCATCTCTGCCCGGCTTTCACCTGAGCACCCTCGGGGAACACCAGGCCCGGGAGGCCGGACGCTATCTGGCCCACCGACCCATTGGAGCGGTGTGGTCGTCGCCCTTGGAGAGAGCCCGGGAGACGGCCAGGATCCTGGCGGCGCCTCATGGATTGCCGGTTGAAGTGCTCTCTGATCTGACGGAATGGAAGTTCTTGGACCGATGGGCGGGGCATCGCTGGGAACAGCTACCCCAGCTTTTTCCCGGAGAGGTCGAGGCCTATCTACAACACCCTGCCGACCTCGATTTCGCATCGGAGACCCTGGCGGAATTGGCCGAGAGGATCGCCGGGGCGGTTCAACAGGTGGCCGCCGCCACCACCGGCGGAGAGGTCGCCGTGGTGGGCCACCAGGACCCGATCCAGGCGGGGCGGCTGGCCCTGACCGGACAGTCCCTTCACCGACTGTTCCAAGATCGCCCCGAGCACGGCTCGGTGATCACCCTGCGACCCGGGCGCCGGTGGACAGAGATCCGAAAGTGGGACCCGCCTAACCGATAAAGGCGTCGGCAAAGATCAGGGAGACAATGGTCATCACCTTGATCACGATGTTCATCGCCGGACCGGAGGTGTCCTTGAAGGGATCACCCACCGTGTCGCCGATCACTGCCGCCTTGTGGGCGTCCGAGCCTTTGCCGCCTCGATTCCCGGCCTCGATATGCTTTTTGGCGTTGTCCCAGGCGCCTCCCGCGTTGGCCATGTAGATGGCCAGGAGGAAACCCGTCACCAGCGCTCCCGCCAGAAATCCCCCCAGGGCGGACGTGGAGATGAACCCGATCACCAGCGGCAGGGCCACGGCCAAGACCCCGGGGAGCACCATCTCCCGCAGCGCTCCGCCGGTGGCGATGTCGACACAACGGGCATATTCGGGCTTCGCCTCCGGACGGCCCTCCCGCAATCCGGGAATCTCCCGGAATTGGCGACGAACCTCTTCGATCATGGTGAACGCCGCCCGTCCCACTGCCGAAATGGTCATGGCGGCAAACAGGAAGGGAAACATCCCCCCGAGGAACAACCCGATCGTCACCTCAACCGAAACGATGTTGATCACATCCAGTCCCACCGCCTGGGTGAAGGTGGCGAACAGCGCCAGAGCGGTGACGGCCGCCGACCCGATCGCGAAACCCTTGGCCACCGCGGCGGTGGTGTTGCCCAGAGAATCGAGCGCATCCGTGGCCTTGCGAACCTCGGGAGGCAGATGCGCCATCTCGGCAATCCCACCGGCGTTGTCGGCGATCGGGCCATAGGCATCAACTGCGATGGTGATGCCCAGGGTGGCCAGCACTCCGATGGCGGCCACCGCCACTCCGTAGATTCCACCCGCATCACCCAGCGCCCATTCCCCCGCCGTGTACGCCCCCCCGATTCCGGCCGCCACCACCAGCACCGAGTAGGCAGCTGACTTCTTGCCCACCGCGATCCCGGCCAGCACCACGGTGGCCGGACCCGTCTCGGCCTGCTGGGCAATGTCATTCACGGCCCGGTAGTGGTCAGAGGTGTAGATCTCGGAGATCTTTCCGATCACGAATCCCACCGCCAGACCGATCACCACCGCCACCCACAAACCGAAAGGCTGCACCGTCGGGTCATCGCCGAAAATCCAAAAAGAAAGCCCCAGGATTCCCAATGCCGCCAAACCCATCGAGATGTTGGTTCCCCGATGAAGGGCTGAAGCCAGGTCAGATTCACTGCGGGGCTTGACAAAGAACGAACCGATCATGGAGGCCAGCATGCCGACTGTTCCCACCGCCAAGGGATAGGCAATGGCCCCCAGTTGAAAGGAAGCCCCGGCGAAGGCCAGGGCGGCGAATGCGATCGGCGCCACCAGGGAGCCCACATAGGACTCGAAGAGGTCGGCGCCCATCCCGGCCACATCACCCACGTTGTCGCCCACGTTGTCGGCGATCACGGCCGGATTGCGAGGATCGTCCTCGGGAATCCCCGCTTCCACCTTCCCCACCAGGTCGGCGCCGATATCGGCCGCCTTGGTGTAGATACCACCCCCCACCCGGGCGAACAAGGCGATGGAGGAACCTCCCAAACCGATCGCCGCCACAATGTCCACTCCCCGGGCGACTTCCATGCCGGTGGCCTCCACGAACACCAGATATCCCAGCGCCACCCCGGCCAGCCCCAGACCGGCCACGGTGAAGCCCATCACCGCCCCGCCCCGGAAGGCCAGGGGCAGGGCCCTCTGCACGCCCCCCAGCCGGGCGGCCTCGGCAGTACGGGAATTGGCGGCCGTGGCCACCCTCATCCCCACGAACCCCGCCGCGGCGGAGAGAACCGCCCCGAACACATAGGCAACCGCCCGCAGCCAGCCATCGTCCAACACCAGACCGATCAGGATGAACATCGCCGCCACGAACACCGCCAACCACCGATATTCCCGCCGAAGGAACGCCATCGCCCCCTCTCGGATGGCGTCGGCTATCTCTCGCATCCGCTCATTCCCCATCGGAGCGGCCAACACCTGCCGGGTAAACCACACCGCCAACACCAACGCCGCCAAGCCCAAAACCAGGGCGGCGATCAAAAAGAACGACTGATCCATTGGGAAACACCTCTCCTCAGAAAAAAATCGATAGGTCTGCTACACGTGCCAACCAGTCAGTTTAGGAAAAGGAAGCCGGACCTGATAACACCCCTCATCCCACGATCGGCACCGGTCAGTTAACCTTGGACTCGGCGCTACCTTCGCTTGCCGCCCAGCTAACCAACATATGTTGATGGCAGTTTTTCCACCAATGCCAGACGGTTCCCGGCGCGCTCGGTGAACACCGCCATTATCTTGTCATGGCCAGTGGATGACCATGAGAGAACGGCTTGGAATCTCTCATCGTAGGCTCTTGTGCCTACATCCTGACAGACACTCCAGTCATCAGCGACCAAATCATCCAACATGACACCGACAGTGGCACGGGTTGCTTCTCTGGTCAAATCCAGCACCGGATACAAGTTCGCCGAGATTCTGTAGAGATTGCTAACGGGCAACGACCTATGGGTGCCCTGTTTGCTGTATTCGGCTTGAGCGCATTCTATGGTTGTGCAGAGATAAAGAGTAGGAATCCCACGAGAATTGAACCTTCCCCCATGCCTCCGCGCACCTTCACCACTGAGCGGGTCGTAGTTGGGATGGCAATGCCTCCACGCCTCACCCTCAAAGGCGACGGAGGGCCATATCACGAATGAAGGTGCTCAGGCGGGGAGAAAACTGCCCTCAACAACCAGGTAGTCGTCGGCGGCCTGATAGTCACGATTCTTGATGAGGGCCATCAAGGTGACTCCGCTCATCGACCGAGGTCCCGGTTGCCAAGGCACATTGCGCTCCATGGGATGATACATTCTGATAACTCTCCGAATGATATCCCGAATGCACTCAAAGTCGTACTGAGGTAGCCGGGAGGGGCAGGAAACCTCATCAGGTCCTGTTTCGAGCATTTCCGCGACGAGACCATCCAAGTCAACTCTCGTATCGCGGGAGATCGTCATGGGTATTGGAAGTATAACCTCGCGACCCAGATCGGAAAGGGGGTACAGCAGGTGTGTTTGATTTGACCCGTTTGTCTTGGAACGAGATCAGGGTGAGAGCGGCCGGGTTCGCTTTCGGAGCGTTGTTCCAGTCGGTGATGAACCCGGCCGAACGCCGCGCCCAGGGAGCGCACTACGCCACCGAAGAGAACATCCTCAAGGTGATACGCCCCCTGTTCTTGGAAGAACTGTGGGACGAGTTCGAACGGATCCGAACCCGCCGAGACACCCACCGGACAATCCTGCTCAAAGGCTTCCAGCGAAAGCTGGGCGCTATGCGGTTTTTGACCCGGCATGCGGATGCGGCAACTTCCTGGTGATCGCCTATCGAGAGTTGCGACTGCTTGAGCTTGATGTAATCCGGGAAGCGACGAAGCTAGTGTATGTCTGCTAAACAATTTGGCGGGTATGAGTTCGTAGGTTCCCCTGTTCGCGGGCGGTTTTTCGCCCGGGGCCACCACCCCGACTATTTGACCGACATACCACTAGACCGTCAGAGGGTGTTGGACGTGGAGTTGATTTCCGAAGTGAACGTCGCGACGTGACCATAAGTCAGCGCCTCGAACGAAGCTGAGCCAGAAACTCGGCTCGGGGCAGGGTGTTCAGAACTGCTTCGGGGGTGGCCCAGCCTCGGCGGGCGTTGGCTGCTCCGTAGGCCATTCTTTTCAATTCGGTGACATGATGGGAGTCGGTGGAGATGACCAGCTTCACCCCCTTGGACACCGCCCGGCGGATGACTTCCGGAGAGGCGTCGAGGCGATCGAGCGCCCCATTCACCTCCAAGGCCACCCCGCGGGCGGCCATCTCCTCGAGCACCGGGTCCAGTTTCAGCTCGATTCCCGGACGTCGGCCCAGCATCCGGCCGGTGAGATGACCGATGACGGACACCGAAGGGTCGGCGATGGCCCGCAGGAGTCTGTGGGTCTGCTGTTCGGGAGTCAGGTCGTAGTGAGAGTGGATCGAAGCCACACACCAGTCGAACCCCATCCGAAAATCGAGGTCATAATCGAGACCACCCTCAGCCCCGATGTTCAACTCGCAGCCGAACAGCAGTTCGATCTCGGGATGGCGCTCGCCCAGTGAGGCGACCATCCGGCGGTGAGCCTCCATCTCTGCTCTGGACAGCCCGTTGATGATCAGATCTTCTCCGTGGTCGGTGATGGCCACGTATTCGAATCCCGCCCGGACCGCGGCTTTCACCATGTCAGGAAGAGACGAACGCCCATCGCCCGACCGATCGGTGTGGAAATGAAGATCGCCCCTGATGTCCTCCACCGAAACCAGCCGGGGAACGGCGGCCTGCAAAGCTTCTTCCACCTCTCCGGTGTCCTCCCGAATCTCAGGCGGGCACCAGGTCATTCCCAAAGCAGCGTAGATCTCCTCCTCGGTCTGCGAAGCCACCGGACGGTCCTCTCCCCTGGGGAACAGGCCATATTCGTTGAGCAACTGATCTTGCACCATGGCCAACTGGCGAAGTTTTACATTGTGGGCCTTGGAACCGGTGAAATAGAGGACGGCTGCTCCCAACTGCGCGGAGGAAACCACCCGCACGTCCACGCTCAGCCCGCCCCCGGTTACCACCGAAGTCTTGGTCCTGCCCGACAACAGGGTCTCCTGCACCAGGGGATGAGCGGAAACCGCCTTCATCACCTCCGGCCAAGCGGCGGGAGGCGCCGACACCACCAGATCGATGTCGGCCACCGACTCTCGGAAACGGCGGAGGCTTCCGCAAATCTCGACCGCTTCCACGTCTGCCACATCGCTCAGATGGCGGCGTAGGGTCTCGGCCACCGGAAGCGCCCTCACCAGGGGGGTCCGACGGTTCTTACCGGCCAGCCCCAGCCGTTCCACCGCCCGGGCGATCTTGGCTTCGCTTCGGGGACCCAATCCCCGCAGGTCCCGAAGCTGCTGTTGATCGAGGGCCGCCACCAAGTCGTCCAGATTCTCCACTCCCAGTTCCCGGCGGATCATCTTGGCGGTCTTGGGTCCCAGCCCCGGAATGCGGGTGATCTCCCGGAAGGACTGTGGGTACTTGGAGCGCAAGGCCTCCAGTTTGGTCAACTTTCCGGTCTCGGAGAACTCCCGAAGGCCCGAAGCGATGCTCTTGCCGATCCCCCCGATAGCCTGGATCTGTGCGGCGTCGAGGCTGGACACCTCTCTGCCCAGGTTCTCCACCGACCGGCGAGCTCGTTCATAGGCCCGTACCCGGAAGGACTGTGGCGATCCGTCTTCCAGGGTGGTGAGTTCGATGAGTTCGTCGAGCATCGCCAGGATCTGTCGGTTGGAGACCATCGGCAGAAACGTAACAGGGTGGGTCGGCTACACCCAGATGGACATCTCAAAACCTGTCTGGTCTGTTTGATGACCTCCCAGTGGTTTCGCATCTTCTGAGATCAGGCGACGAGCTGTCCAGGCCGCGGCCACCGCATCGAGCAGGTCGTCCACTCCCGGGTGGGGCGGACCGACTCGCTTGGTGCGCACTGTGGCGTCCACGACGTTGGGAAAGTGGGCTTCAAGTTGCTCCAAGCGCTCGGCGACCCCGGCCTGGCGGCTCTTGTGGAACCACATGGGACACCCGGCCATCTCTTGAAAACTCACCTCAGGGTGCACCTCAGCGGCCCGAGGACGGTCCGAGGACCGGAAATCTGACGGATCGAGAGCATCCCGAACCTCTCTGATCTTCGGAAAGAGGGCAAAACTCTGCTTGGTGATGCCTTTTCCTGTGCACCCGCGCGCCAACGCCAGGGCTTCCTCCCATTCCCGGGCTTCCAATGCGCACCGCGGCGGAGCAGGAAACACGGAGGAGGCCCGGCCCGGATGCTTGGGAGGCCCCGGGCACCCCTTAAGTCTGAGGCGGGCTTCCTGATCACAGGACCGGGAACCACGGCAGGGCAGCCCGATGGGAATGTCCACTGTCACCGCCAGGAGGCCGATTTGGCGGGCGGAGCTCCACAGCTCACCGAACGATCGCCACACTGCCATTGCCTCCACCGGACTTCCCGGTTTCACGCCGGTCACTGCCATCACCCAACCACCGGACACGCCGTCCACCCCACCGACGCGTCCCGAGTCGGAATCCTTCTCACCCATGGTCTCTTGCGAGTTGATTGTCCGAGTCAGACAGCGGGTGTTGACACGAGGGCGCCGCAGAAACTGAGCACCATGATGAAGATGATTATCGCTCCTATTACCACCACCCAGCGGTAGATCTTTTTGACATAGGCGTGTATCTCCTCGAGGCGATCCTCGTCATGCATACTGGTTCCTTCCCGATACACCCAAGCAGTGTCGCTCGTCGGCTGGCCCCAAGGTTATCCCGACGAGAGCGGAGCGGTGCGGGCACCCAGCAGCTTGACCAGATCATGGGGACTGATCTCGATCTGCCGGCCCCGCCGGCCGGCGCTCACCCAGACGGTCGGAAAGTCCAGAGCGGACTCGTCCACCACCATCGGCAGACTCCGGCGCTGCCCGAACGGACTGATCCCGCCGGGAACGTAGCCGGTGAGACGTTCCGCTTCCCTGGGGGAGGCCATTTTTACCCGCCGGGCACCCACCATCTTGGCCATCTGCTTGACGCCCAGCCGGACATCAGCGGGCACCAAACCCACCATGGGCCGGTGATCGGCGAAGACCACCAGCGTCTTGAACAGCCGAGCGGGCGGAACACCCAACTGCTCGGCCACCGCTTTTCCGTAGTCATCCACTCTCTCGAAGTCCACCCGATAGGAGTGCAGGCGAAACGAAACCCCCGATTCGTGCAGAAAGAGGGTCGCCCTGGTCCCACCTTTCCGTTTGACACTCATGGCTCCTCAGGGTAGGGAGTGAATTCGGCTCGCGCCACGGCGGAAACCAGGACGTCCTCCCACAGCCACAGTCGGGCGACCACCTCGGTCTTCACCGACGCCACTCTGCCGACCGGCCGCTGATCCACCCGGCAGCGGCACCAGACCAACCGGGCGCCGTTGGCGGTCGCCATCCGCTGCGCCGCCGCCCGGGGAGCGGCCGTCCGAGTAAAAGTGGCCGGCGCGGCCGCCAGCGCGGCGGCGTCGGCGGCCGTCTGGGAGCGGATGCGGGCGGAAAGCATCGCAGTTACATCCAACAGTGCCACCGCCATAACCAGCAACATTCCCACCACCACCGGAACCAAAACGGTGATCGCTCCTCGCTCGCCTGCTCGTTCCATTGACTCTCACCCCTCCCGCTGCATCACCGCCCGGCTGTTCAACCTGATGACCAACCGATCGAGAAGCGGAGTGACTAGGCGATAGCGCATCGACACCTCCACCCGAACCGGTGCACCGGCCGCGGTGGCGCCGGTCACCCCGATTCGAACCTTTGCCGCCAGGCCGGGAGAAAGGGCGTTCGCCGCCGCGGCGGCCGCTCGGACGGGATCAGGATGGGTGGCCGCTACCCGGGCGCCCTCCCGGGCAGCGGCCTCCATTTCGAGACGGGTGACCGCGATGAGGAACACTTCGGCCACCGCCACCAGAACCAACAGGATCACGGGCAGCACCAACACCGCCTCCACCGCCAAAGAACCCTTTTCGTCGCCCATCTCTCAGATACCGGTTCTAGAAACCGAATCCGATCTTGCCCTTGACGAAGTCAAGCGCCTTGCGGAAAATGGATTCCAGGAGATTGTCTCCCGATCCCTTCCTTACCCACTGCACCAACACGGTGGCCACCGCCACCACCGCCAGCACCACCAGGATGTACTCCACGGTGCCCTGGCCCCGCTCGTCGCGGTCGAACCAAATCATCATTCTGGTCCATAGAGCCGTCATTTCCAGACCTCCTTGGTCGTTGTTCCCGGCGTCCGGCCGGTGCGGGGGAAGGGGGACTTTCATGTGCCTATCAGCCCGGTAAACATCTCGGTCACCCGGGAAACCACCGGAGGTCCCACCAGAACCAAAAGGAAACCGGGGATGATCAGCAGAGTGAGGGGGACTGCCAGGGTGACCGGCAGGGAACGAATGCGGGAAAGAGCGTCCATGCGATACTGATGATGAAGGTTTTCAACATGGGTGATCACCGCCCTCACCTGTGAACTACCCGACGTGTGGGCGCCGGCCATTCTTCCGAACAGTTCCCCCAGGCGCCCTCCGCTGCTCGCCAGCGCCTGCGCCAGACCCGTCCGGCGACTTTGGCGCAGCACTCCCAAGACCTCGCTCCCCAGTTGCGGGTGGGCTTCCCGGGAAGCCATGAGCAGAGCATTGGCCAGGGACATCCCCCCGGTGAGAGGGACCACCAGCAATCGACCGAACGTGACGATGTCCTCCACTCCGGCCGGGCGGGGGCGGCGCCGAAAACGGCGCAACGCCCAGTAGGCGGCCATTACCACCGCCGCCGCCCACCACCATCGGAAAGGGATCGCCGCCATCCCCGGAATCGCCCAATGTCCGGGGGAGAAACCAGCAGCCGGCCGTCCAGCCTCGGTTCTCATGGTGTGGCCCTCTTGATCAGGATCAACATCACCGCCACCCCCAGGCTCAGCAGCGTCACGCCGGAGATGGTCAGGAAGGCAGAGATGGGACTGGCCGACAGGCTTGCAGCCAGACCCCCGCTGATTATCCGGTAGATAATCGCCAGCACAGGAATTCCCACCACCACCACCGCCGAGGTTCTGGCCTGGGCGGTGGCCGCTCTCCGTTCTTGGCGGAGCTCGTCCTCTTCCACCGCCAGAGCGGCGGCCGAGTCGAACACCTCCGCCACTCGTCCTCCGGTCCGATCCGCCACCCTCAGCGCCGCCGCCGCCAACGCCCCATGGACCGGCATGGCCGCCGCCACCGCCTGGGAGATCCGATCCAAAGAGGCGCCCGAAGTCACCAGCCGCCGTACGGCGTGGAAGTCAAGACGCGACGACCGCCGCCCCGCCGCGGCGATGGCGGCGCGGACTCCCTGCCCGGCGCGCAGTTCTCCGGCTACTCCCAGCAACACCTGTGCCTCCTCCGAGCATCCGGCCCTCTGCCTACGCATCCGACGGGCGTCCACCAGGATCACCCCCATCAGAAACACGGCCACCAGCCAAGGCTGCACAACCGCGGTGACCAGCAGAGCCGCCAGGCGCCAGTCCATCCCGGCGGTCAGAGACCACCCCACCAGCAGGGGCGCCCAGACGCTCACGATCTCCCCGGCCGGTGTTCGATGGTCGCCACCCGCCGCCGACCGCCGGTTCTCTCCACCTGGATCACCACGTCGATGGCGGAGATGATCTGGGCGCGGATCGCCTCGGCCGGCAGGTTCCGGGCGCCCATCAGAGCCAAGGTCTCCAGCCGCCACAGAGCTTCGGTCGGGCTGTTGGCATGCAGAGTGGACATCGAGCCGGAATGGCCGGTGTTGAGCGCCGATACCAGATCCAGCGCCTCGGGCCCCCGCACCTCCCCCACCACGATCCGATCGGGCCGCAAACGCAGAGCGGAACGAATCAGTTGCCGGAGGGTGATGGCGCCGATCCCCTCGGAGTTGGCCGGGCGACCTTCCAGCCGAACCACATGGCCGGACAACTGAAGTTCCGAAGCGTCCTCCACCACCACCACCCGTTCGGTTGGGTCGATCAGACCCGACAGGACATTGAGCAGGGTGGTCTTTCCGGCGCCGGTTCCTCCCGACACCAACAGGTTCCGACGCTCGGTGACTATGGAGCGGAGTTCTTTGGCCTGATCCGAAGTGACCGAGCCCAGCTCCACCAGCGATTGCAGGTTGTCGGCCTGGGGGACGAACCGACGCACCGCCACAATCGGGTGATCGACGGCGGCGGGCGGGATGATGGCATGAAGACGACTTCCGTCCACCAATCGGGCATCCACCATCGGCGACGCCCGGTCTATTCGAAGGCCCAAGGGAGCGATCACTCTCTCCACTGCCGCAGTCACCGCCTGGCTTGATTCGAACGAGACATCGGTTTTTTCCAGCCGCCCGGCCCTCTCCACCCAGACATCGGCCGGCGAGTTGACCAGGACATCGGTGACTTCGGGGTCACGCAGCAACTCTTCGAGCGGCCCCATTCCGATCAAGGAGTCCACCACCTTTTCCACCACTCCGGGGGGCGCCAACGGCGCTTCGGTAGCCACCACCTTCCGCACATGGCGGTGCAGCGCCGCCCGGTCGGTGGGAAAATCCTGGAGAAGGATGGTGTCAACCAGACGATCGATCAACGCCATGACCAACTCCACGCTCTCTCCCAGGCATTCACCCAACGCCGGGGAGGCAATCCCCGGCCGCCCAACATGCGATAGACATGGGATCGGCTCAGAGGCGGCAACAGAATCCCCCGGACCGAGGGAGGCGGGCCTCCCGACATCGCCTGATAGACGGCCGGGCCGGTGACGGGAGGGTAAAGAAAACCAGGAAAAAGCGGCGCCACCGGAATCACCGGTGTCTCGGCCAAGGAAGGGGGAAGGTCCGAGGAGGCACCCAGTCGCAAGACCACCGCCGGCCACCCGGAGACCAGCGCCTCCAACACTTCGGCGGTTTCCTCCGGACTCGCCAACCCGTTGGGAAGCACCGCCACCCCGGCCCGTCGGGGCCGGAGGTCATCCAGTCGCGGCTGGGAAACCACCAAAGCGGCCAGAGAAGTCGATCCGGGATAGGAAGGCGCATCCCGGTCAAGATCCACCACCAAAGCGGTGCCCCGGGCCGCCGCCAGACCCAGGGGCGCCAGGGCGTGGAGCACCGGATCCGCCCCGCATCTCAACCCCAGCACCCGATGGCGCCCCGTTTCCGAAAGTCGACGTTTGAATAACACTGTCATACACTGTTAGCTATCGCCCGAGGGGGATCAACCCAAAGTGACAGGTATTTTTCGCGGACTGCGGGGAGGGTGGCGGTCTAGGCCGGTGGGGAAAAGACCCGCACCCTGCCGCCGGCTTTCAACAACTCCTGGACAGGGTTCATCCACCCCTCGGTGATCGTTTGCCGCAGCAAGCCGGCCAGGGCCGCCCGGTCAAACAGGACCGGAGACGCCACCGTTACCACCAAAGCGCGGTCGACACTTCCCACCACCCAACCTTCTCGCACCACTTTCATGGCCTCTGACACCGGGCGGACGGAGACCACCGCCTCTCCCCCTCCCTGCAGAACCACCCCCATCGAACCGAGCAGTTCCTGGTTTTGGGGCGACCATCCGGCGTCGGACAACCAACCTATCCGGATCACGGTGGGGGGCAGTTCTTCCAAGACGTCACGCACTGCTCCGGCGTCGATCTCCATGGAGGCGGCTCGAAACGAGACCCGAGGCGGGCGGAATATCGCCCAGGAACCGGAGAACCGGAATTCGGCTGAAGGGGGTGACGTGGGAGACATGGGGCGCTTCGGCTGGGATCACTCACCTACGCTACCGGTGGGCAGATGAAAAACCAGAGCAGTCGTGCGGCAGGGATTCTGCTGGCAGGAGGACGGGGCGCCCGCGCCGGGTTCTCGACCAATAAGGCCTACGTGGAGATCAGCGGGACACCCATGATCAGCCACCCGCTTCGGACCCTGGACCGTTCCCCATGGATAGCAAGGTTGGTGCTGGTGATCCGACCCGAGGACCGAGGGATGGCCGAGCGGGTGGTGGACCGGTCGGGGGTGACCACTCCGATGCTCCTGGTGAACGGCGGCCGCTCCCGTCACCGCAGCGAGGCCCGGGGACTGGAAGCCCTCTCTGATCGCATCCAAAGCAAAAGCGTCGATCTGGTGGCCATCCATGACGGCGCCCGACCCTATTTGAGCCCCAGCCTCTTGGAACGGTTATTCCGGCACGCCCATCTTCATGGCGGCGCCATACCCACTTTGGCGGCGGGACCGTCCGCTTATCGAATGTCCGAGAGTGGCGACCTGGTGGTAGAACAGGACCGGCTCCACCGGGCGCAAACTCCCCAGATATTCTCGGCGTCCGAACTCTTGTCGGCCTATCGACTGGCCCGGGAGGCGGGATTCGAGGGGGTGGACACTGCGGAGACCGTGGAGCGGTTCAGCGATCTGAAGATAAGAGCCACTCCCGGCGATCCCGACAACCTAAAGCTCACCTTCCCGGAGGATTTCCAAGCAGTGGACCTGCTCGCCCAACGGCAGACACCCCCCGGGGCGTGAGCAGCGAATAGCCGCGCCCCGCCCCCAAGCGCTCGGGATCTCAGTGGCCGCCGCGTTTTACTCCGCCATATTTCATCCGAGTGTCGCTCATTGCCGCGGCCCGGGTGGCGTCATCGCGGATGCCCGCGTCCACCACTTCGCCCACGAACAGGGTATGAGTGCCCAGGTCGATCGCGTTTTGGACCTCACAGTCCAGATAGGCAATGGCGTCTTCGAATATGGGGGCGCCGGTCTTGCCGGGGCGCACCGCCCGGTCGTTGAGGGTCATCCCTCTCCGCACGGCGGGTTTGGAGAATTTCACAAAGACCCGCTTGTCGGCGGGATCCCACAGGTTGACTGTGAAACTACCCCCCTCGGTGATCAGTCGATGGGTGACCGCACTGTTGTCCACCCCGATCCCGATCAGCACCGGCTCCATAGAAAGCTGGGTGATCCAGGAAGTCGTCATTCCGTTCCAGGTTTCGCCCGAAGCGGAGCCGACCAGAGCCAGGGCATTGGGTATTTTCCAAGTGACCTTGTTTAGTAGTTGATTAGAGAGCATCTCCTGTATTCTGGCAGGTATGCGCATCTTGGTTTGCACCTCCGGGGTGTTGCAAGCGCCGCCGGTCATCGACTTTTGCTCCTCGTTGCTGGGCAAACGGGGAAAGGTCGTGATTCTCACGGTGGTGCAGGTACCCCGATCATTGCTCGATAAGTTTCATCGCCAACCTCGATCCTTTTTTTCGGAAGCACCCGAAGATTGCCCCCATCAAGCCTCGGAAGCCGAGCAGAACTACATCCGGGAGCGGGGAAAACGGGCGGTGACCACTCTGGCCGAGGGATTCCGATCGGCCGGGATCGACCCGGAACTCTCCTACGTGTCCGGTCACGACTTGGCAGGCGCCATCGTCGAACAAGCCGACCAAATGCGGGCCGATCTGATCGTAATGGGCGCCACCCGCCAACTCTTTGAACCGCAAGTGTGGTCGTCGGTGACCGCCCGAGTCAGCCAAGAATGTGCCAGGCCCCTGCTGCTCATGCCCACCAGACCCCTGGAACCACCCTGTGATCCGCAGTCGCCCGGCTCAATCGGCGACCCGACAATGATCGAATAACAAGAGCGCCGCCGGCCAACCAAGACCTATTTAATTGATTGGGTTCCCCTCCCGACCCGCCGCCACCTGGCCGTCGAAAATTTTGTGCGAGAGCAGGCTCGCCTCAATCCGAGGATGCAGTCGTCGGCTGTTTTTCCCGTCCCCCGGAGACTCGCCTGGGATTGCTCTCCGTGGGCCGGGTGGTCTGATGAGGGCGATCCGGACCGCACACGCATGTTTGTCCACCCAATATGCCTGGGGGAGTGGGACAGAAGCAAGGCATTCTGCGAGGTTTGTCCGAAAACTTTTCGCGACCCCGTCCAAACCGCTACGCAGGGGGTGGGAACGACCTGCCACCGACGACCTCCCGGGTTCGATTGATCGCTCGCTTCAGATCGGCTGCCGCCTGAGCCATGTCGGAAGCACCGGTAATGCCGCGGGAACTGTTGATAATCAGGCCCCTGCCCTGGCCGGTGAGCCCCGCTGCCAGCACCTTTTCCAGATCAGCCCCCTGAGCGCCCACTCCCGGCGCCAGAAAGGTCATGTCTCCCACCAGGCGGCGAGCGGTTCGCAAATCGTCGGGGCGGGTGGCGCCCATCACCAGCAGACAGTTGCCCAGCGCATTCCATTCCTCCGCCACCATCCGAGCCACCCGTTGCCAAAGCGGCTCTCCCTCCACCGGCAAAGCCTGCACATCGTCGGCCCCCGGATTGGAGGTGCGGCACAGGATTATGCATCCCCGGTCGGCCCGGTCTAAGAAGGGACGGAGGGCGTCTCTACCCAGCCACGGATTGAGAGTTACCGCGTCGAACCCCAGCCGGTCGAACAAAAACCGCGCATAGGCCGCGCTGGTAGCCCCGATGTCGGCGCGTTTGGCGTCCCCGATCACCGGGATGTCAGGATGCCGAGAGGCCAGGTACCCCATAATTCTCTCCAAGGAAGCGATCCCCGACGAACCCCGAGCCTCATAGAAAGCCAAGTTGGGTTTGAAGGCGCACACATGGGGATGGGTCTGCGAAATCACCCGGCGCCCCCATTCCAACAGCGGGTCCTCGCCTTCGCCCATCTCCACCCCCGAACCTGGGTCCAAACCCACACACACCAGGCTCTGGACCTCCTCCACCCGGGCCGCCAGCCGCTCCTCAAACCCGGTCATCTACGCTCCGTGGCCGGCGCGGGCGGGAATGGGAGCGCCCCTCTGTGCCCGGCAGAAATCGGGAAAACGTTCGGAGCCCGACGCAGTTGCCAACCAGGCCGGGATGAACCCCGCAGGGTCGCTACCTCCGCCATTCGGCCGGCGGTGGTGAGTGCCCGACTCACTGCCGGGCCGCTTCCGACAGGATCAGGGCCGGAGCGGTCGGACCTCGGAAAACCAGGGCGCTCCAGTATTGGACGGCCGCGGCGCCCCGGTCACGAAAGGCCTGATAGTCGTCCCCGTCCAGCACTCCCCCACAGCCTATTATGTCCCACTCCCCACCCGAATTCCGACGGGCTTCGGCCAACTCCTCCACCACCCGGAGCGCCCGCGGGCGCAGGGAGGCACCGCCCACTCCTACCCTGACCGGGGCGTCCGCCACCAGCCCGGGCATGGTGTTGGTGGCGACGACCGCCGCGGCGCCTCCCTCCACTGCGGCCCGGGCGATCGGGCCGTACCGCCCGGGCCCGATGTCCGGGCCTACTTTCACCCACAGCGCCGTTTCTTCCGGTAGTTCATGGCGGACCGCGCGGCACAGCCGGGCCACCTCCTCGGGAAGTTCGACATGAGCATAGCCCAAAGGCACATTGGGGCAGCTGATGTTCACCGTCGTCCAGGAGGGTCGAAGCCCGGCCTGAACGAACCGCCGCACCGCTTCCGCCACCTCCATGTCACGGCGGACCGGGTCGGTTTGGTCGGGGTCAGAGGCGATGCTGATCCCATAGACGTCGGGAAGATCGGCGGACCGATGGGCCAAGAAAGCGGATGCTGCTGCCGCTCCCGGGTTGCGAAGACCGACGCGGTTGAGCAGATTCCGGCCCCCGGTGTCTCGCCACAGTACCTGCCCGGAGTTGCCCAACCGGGGTTGGGGGGTGAACGATCCCATCTCCACCGGCCCCAGCAGGGCCGGGACCGACCGCCATCCCGGAATGATGTTGCGGCCTTCCGCCACCGACTGCAAGGCCACGTCCTCGGTGGCAAAACCCTCTCCCTTCACCAACCCGGCCGCCAAGATCAGCGGAGAGTCGAGATCGACCCGCCCCACCCGGGTAGGGAACCGGGAACGCGCCCGGTAACGAGCCAGACCCCGGCACCAAGCCGGTCGTTGATCGAGCCACCCCAACTGTCTGACCACCAGGCGGTGGGCATCATCGGCGGATCGGGTAAACAAAATCCCCCGAAGCGCCCGGTAGACGGCCTCTCCGGCGCCCAATTCAAGTGAGGTCGGCATACAGATTTGTTCCGAATCCCGGCGGCGCCAACACCTCACCGTCCTCGAAGACCACTCTGCCACGGATGACAACTTTCCGGATGACGCCCCACACCTCCATTCCCAAAAACGGCGTCCAGGCACACCGAGTGTAGAGATCATCGGAACCGATGGTCCGACGGGCGCCGGTGTCGACCAGCGTGTAGGTCTCGGGCGGGTCGGGATCCAATCCGAAGATGCGCCGAGGGGCCGATGACACCAATTCCACCGCCCGTTGCCGGTCGAGTCGGCCGTTTCGGACCGCGGTGAACAGCAAAGGGATGGTGGTCTCCAATCCCGGAACTCCAAAGGGCGTGGGAGAGCCGAGTTTTTCCTCCCACGTGTGGGGAGCGTGATCCGACTCGACAACATCGATCACCCCGTCACGGATCCCCGCCCACAACGCCGCGCGATCCGCCGCCCCACCCAGGGGAGGTTTTATCACCCCCCGGGGACCCAACTCCGCCCGGTCCGGTTCGGTCAGAAACAAGTGATGAGGGGTGACTCCCGCGGTTATCCTCGTACCTCGCCGCTTGTGCCGGGCGACCTCGGAAACCGACCGGGCAGTGTCGATGTGGCAGAGATGCCCGCGCTTGCCGTGCCGGGCCAGTGACATGAGGAACCGGCCCACCATGTCCCCCTCGGCATGAGCCGCCAACACCCCCGGACCGGGCCACAACGCCACCTGACGGTCCATCTGGGAGGCGGTGATGGTCAACCCCCCGGTGGTGTGACCACAGTACAGCTTGAGACCGCACACTCCGGACGCCAGCCGGGACCGCTCGGCCCCGGGCAACTGCGCAGTGGGATGGGCGCCCAACCACACTCCGTAATCACACCGGGCGCTTTCCCCCAACTCGAGAAGCTTTCTCTGAAGACCGAAGCGATCGGTGGTGGGTGGAGGAGTGTTGGGCATGTCCAACACCGCGGTGTACCCCCCCGCCAAAGCCGCGGCCGTCTCGGTGGCGAAGTCCCCCTTGTGGGCCCACTCCATACCTCGCAGGTGGACATGGGGATCAAGCGCCCCCACGATGCGCACCAGACTCATGGTCTCTCTCTCGAATCAAACGACTGCACGGGCGGCCACCATCCTCAGCACCTCGGCCGCCACTTGGTCGGGACCGAGGGAAGTGGTGTCGATCACCACTGCGTCCGGCATTCGGCGAAGGGGCGAGGCAGTCCGGGCGGTGTCCTGCCGGTCGCGGCGAATCAGGCTTTCCCTCACCTCCTCCGCTCTCTCGACCTCGCCCATCTCCTCGGCTCGCCGACGCGTCCGCTCCTCGCCGGCCGCGGTCAGAAAGACCTTCACCGCGGCGGCGGGAAACACCACCGAGCCGATATCGCGGCCCTCCACCACCGCCGCTCCGCTCCGCTCCGCCACCCAAATCCGCTGGCGTTCCACCAAGATCCGGCGCACCGCCCGAAGCGCCGCCACCCGGCTGGCAACCGCGGTCACCGCGGGCGTTCTTATCTCCGTCTCCACATCCTCACCATCCAGCCGGGTGCGTCCTTCCTCTTGGGCGATGACCGCCTCGCTCACCACTTTTGTGACAGCAACCTCATTGTCACAGTCCACCCCCGCCCGGAGGGCCGCCAAGGCCGCCGCCCGATAGAACGCCCCGGTGTCGAGATGGGCCAACCCCAACTGCCCGGCCAAAAGCCGCGCCAGGGTGCTCTTGCCGCTGGCCGCCGGACCATCGATGGCGATAACTCCCCGCCATGGTGTGGATAGTGCCTGGCTTCCACACTCCACTTTAGTCAACATAGACGATCCTTCACATTCTAGGATTACCACAAACCGTCGCAACAATGGTACTATCGCTACAGGAGTATTTCATGAAGTCCGAAACTTATACCCTAGGTAAGTTGTTGCTATTTCAGCGGCGTTACGTCATCCCAACCTTCCAACGCGACTACGAGTGGACGAGGGACGACCAATGGGAACTATTGATCGAAGATTTCATAGCCGCCGCCACTCGTCTCAACACCTTTACAGATAAAGCATCACCACATTTCTTAGGTGCGATTGTCTTGGATCAAATGCCACCGGATAAAGCAGCCGGTTTAGAATTGCATAGTGTAATCGACGGTCAACAACGACTGACAACTATCCACTTGTTGATTAGGGCTCTTCTTGACATAGCAATGGAAACCGGGTCTACTAAAGACAAGCAGTTGCGAAGATTGCTGCGCAATCCTGATGACCTAGTTGAGTCAGAACAAGAGACACATAAACTCTTGCCTAGGAGACGAGACCGCAAAGTGTGGTTGAACGTCATGGCGGACAAACTACCCAGTGATCCAATATCTCATCCGTACTATAAAGGTCGAGCCTTTTTTTATAACAAAATCAGCAACTACATCAAGGAGCCCAATACATCTAGCCTCCAAACGACGTTCGATGATCTTGTGGATTCATTATTGACTTTATTCAAAGTCGTTGTCATTGAACTAGAAGATGAAGACGATGCCCAAGTTATTTTTGAAGTGCTTAATGGGAGGCAGACGCCTCTTTCTGCGTCCGATCTAGTTAAAAACCTGATCTTCCTGAGAGCAGAACGGGAGGAACAATATGACATCAACCACTTGTACGATCAATATTGGGGATCATTCGACGACAAATGGTGGAAGCAGAAAGTAGGGAGCGGACATGCCGCCCGAGCTCACACAGATCGACTGCTGGCTGCGTGGTTGACTGCAGTCTCTGACAAGCCAATGTATGACACCAAGAGGTTGTATGGCCAGATGCGGCGATACTTGGCTACTTGTGCCTTGGAGATGGAACTCGTCCTTAGTGAAATATCGGAATACGCCAACCACTATCAAGACATCTACGCCCAAAGGATAGAGAGTCCTCGCATAGCAACAGCACTGCACAGGATTCGAGAGCTGGGTTATGTTACAGTCATACCTTTGCTCTTATGGTTAAAGCAGCAAGCAACGTACGGCAATCTTGAGACTTCAGGTTACGAACAAGCAGTATTGGACATTGAATCATATCTCATTCGTCGCGTCGTTACCCGGGATAGCACTCGAGAATATGCGAAGATTTTCTGGAGTATACTCCAAACGGCCCGACAACCTGGACAGAGTTCATCAGATCAAATCAATGTAGTCATACGTGAAGCCTTTTGCAGATTGGAAGGGAGTGCTAGATGGCCTTCTGATAAGACTCTCATTGATTGCTTCGAGAGAAATGACTTTTATGCTCGGATGGCACAATATGTTATCAAGATTATCTTGGGCGGCATTGAAGAGCAAATACGATCTGAAAACCCGCAAATCGAAAAAGCTATAGTCAACTACAATAATCTAACCATCGAACATATAATGCCGCAGAAGTGGGAAGACAACTGGCGCATCAAAGCAGAAGGAAACGAATTGCTACTTGCCAAGCAACGCCGTAATGATCATATACACCGGATTGGTAACCTCACGCTCCTTAACAGTCCACTAAACAAATTACAATCTAACCATAGCTGGACCAACAAACGAAGAGCACTTCAACAGTTCACCACGCTCAGAATGAACATTGACCTCATCCAAAACAGTAAATGGGATAAATGGAATGAGAAGACCATCACCGACCGCGGTCGATTCCTAGCTGCCTACGCAACTCGCGTTTGGCCTCGAGCCACTATTGACTGACGCCGCTACCGCACTCCTTGCCAGTGTGCAGCCTCTCCAACATGGTGAAGTAGCCCGGCCAGGTCTTGGTGACGCAACCCGGGTCCAGTATCTCCACCCCGGGTTGGCGAAGGCCCACCAAGGCAAAGGACATGGCCATCCGATGATCGTCGTAGGTGTGGAAGCGGGCGGGACGAAGCCGACCGGGTCTGATAATCAGGTCGTCGCCCTCCACCTGCGCCTCCGCTCCGGCCCGGGAAAGCTCAGCTCCCAGGGCCGCCAACCGGTCGGTCTCCTTGAGACGCAGGGTTCCCAGGCCTCGCAGCCGACTCGGCCCCCGGGCGAAAAGACACACCACCGAGATGCCCAGTGCTCCGTCGGGCATGCTGCTCATATCCCGATCCGCCCCCCGCAGCACCCCGTCGGCAGGTCCCTCCACCACCAGGCGGGCGCCCAGCCACAGCACCCGACATCCCATCTCCTCCAACACTTCCCCCACTGCCAAATCGGCCTGGGTGGATCCCTCCACCAGACCCTCGATACCCACCACTCCGCCGGTGATGGCTGCCGCCGCCATCGGGTATACCGCGGCGGAGGCGTCGGCCTCGATCTCAAGATGGGTGGCCCGGTACCCTCCCGGCCGCACCCGAAAGGACCTCCCACCCTCGCTTTGCACCACCCCGCCGAAAGCCTCCATCACCTCCAAAGTGGTCTGCACATAGGGCCCCGACACCATCTCGCCCCGGGTGCTGATCACCATCTCCGCTTCCGCCAGGGGCGCCACCATCAAAAGCGCCGAGAGATACTGCGAAGACCGGGACACGTCCACGTGGATCACCCCGCCGGACAGCCCGCCTCCCCCGATGGTCAGGGGAAAGAAGCCTCCGGTGGTCTGAATCTGCGCCCCGGCCTGTCTCAGGGCCATGGCCAGATCATCGATGGGACGCTCCCGCATCCGCTCGGTTCCGTCGATCCTCACCGGCCCGGGCGCCAGTGACGCCACCGCGGTGATGAAACGGGCGGTGGTGCCCGAAGCGCCCACGTCCAGCACCCCGTCGGGGGCCGACAGCACCCCCGCGGTCCCCAACACCAGCCACGGATCGTCAACGTCGTCGATCAGTACCCCCAATTGTCGCAGTCCGGCGCGCATCACCTCGGTGTCACGAGCCTGCAACGGTCCCTCCAACCGGCTGACGCCCCTGGCGAGCGCGGCGATCACCAGTGCCCGGTTGGTAATGCTTTTGGACCCGGGGGGGCGCACCACCCCGTCCACCGGACGCCGGCGGTGCGGAATTTCCATCACCGGGGGAAAATCGATTTCCATCATGCCGAGACTATTGCCGAGACGCCGCCCGGTAGAGGGCCGCTACCTCCCGAGTGGACAGTTTGCGCCACTGTCCCGGACGCAGCCTTCCATCCCGCAGAGGTCCGATCGAGATGCGCACCAGCCGGCGAACCGGATGACCGACCGCTTCCATCATCCGCCTTATCTCCCGGTTTCGCCCTTCGTTCATCACCAGTTCCAACTGGGCCTCCCGGGCAGTGCGAGCCACCAGCCGAGCCTGCTGCGCCCGGGCCGGGCCGTCCCCGAGATCCACTCCCCGAGTCAGCCGCCGCACGGTGGCCGCTCGGGGAACACCTTCCACCAACACCCGATAGGTCTTGGCGATCCCGTAGCGGGGATGGGTGACCAGATTGGTCAGCTCACCGTCGTTGCTGAGCATGATCAGCCCTTCGCTAACCCGGTCGAGCCGGCCCACCGGCCACACCCGCGGATAGTCGGGCACCAGATCAACCACTTTCCGGGGAGCGTGCGGATCCGAGGTGGTGGAAATCACCCCGGAAGGTTTGTTGACCAGATAAGTGATCAGATGGGGAGCCAAGGGAAGGCGGGCGCCATCCACCTCCACCACCGAACCGGACGGATCGGCCCGATCGCCCAACCGCGCCGGACGACCGTCGACGGTCACCCTTCCCTGGGCGATCAGATCCTCCGCCGCCCTTCGGGACATCAAGCCGGCGGCGGAAATAGCCTTCTGCAGACGGACCGGTGTATCAGCCACCGAAGGCCGCAACCGACAGATCGTTCATAACTTCCGATGGGGGCGCCAGATCCGAAAGCGGAGGCAGATCCCCGAGGTTGTCCAAGCCCAGCTTCTCCAGCAAGAGTTCGGTGGTGCCATACAGAACGGGTTGGCCGGGCACCGGCAGTCGTCCCACCGCCTCAATCAAACCGATCTTCTCCAGGGTGCGCAGCGGCGAGGAGGAATCCACTCCCCGAATCTCGTTGATCTGGTTCCTGGAGACCGGCTGCCGATAGGTGATCACCGCCAGCACCTCCCGGGCAGGAAGCGAGAGCCTCTTGATCGGTTCCCGGGCCGCGAAGCTCTCCACGTAACACAACAATTCGGGGTGGGAATACAGACGCCATCCTCCTGCCACCTTTTCCAGACGAAGACCTCGATCAGGCGACTCGAGACGGCGAGACAGCGCCTCCAGTTCCGAAAGCACCTCATCTCGGCTGATCCGAAGGGTTTCCGAAAGCCGACGGGCCGACACCGGCGCCTCGGCAACAAACAGGACGGCCTCCAGAGCCGCGGCCGGGGTCATCCCAGTCTCCCCGCCGCGGCTACCAGCGGAGCAGGAATCGTTTCGGTTCGGATACGGATGTCCTCGGCGGGCCGAGCCTGGCAGATCCGCACTTTACCCCGGCTAGCCAATTCCAGCAGTCCCATGAACCAAACCGCCTCCTCCGCCCGGTCGCCACAGTGGTGGGACAACTCCTCGAAGGACGCCTCTCCCAGGTCGTCCAACAGGCGCCGAAGCTCGGTTATCGCATCCTCCACGGTGGGGAAATCCAAAGCCAGATGATCAAGATCAGGCTCGGACTGCGCTCGAAAGATGATCTGCCCGGCCAACTCGGCCAGACCGGCAGGGTCAAGACGGAAGCCCAGTTCGGGAGTCGCCCTCATCTTCGACCAGTCCGGCCCCGCCTCACGGGTCCGCAGGTTGGCCCGACGCTCCCAGAGGTCCGCCAACTCCAAAACGGCCTCGCCAAAGGTCACCCGGGCCAACCGATACCACAGATCCCGGTCGGGACTCTCCACCAGCGCCTCCTCCAAAGCGTCCCGCGTCGACCCCAACATCCGCCGCGCCTTCAGGCGGCACAGCAACGCCAACACCAGCACGAATCCGCTCAGGTGCTCCAAGTCCACCGGAGCACCATCGGCCAACTCGGAGAGAAAACTCTCCGCCAATCGGGAAAGGTTCACGGCCGAGGGATCGATCCGGTCCGCCACCACCAAGTCGTAGAAGAGGTCGATCGGTCCCTCGTAAGCCTCCGTGAAAATCTGATAACTCACAAGCCCGGATGCTATCGAAATCAACCCCGCTCGTGAGGCTTATCGGATTCGCACAACGCCTGCCACACCGCGGGGTCGATACCCGAAGGGCGGGTTCCGTGATGAGCGCGAGCGAACTCCACCACCAATGACTCGGCGCCCCATTCAGACAATTCGCGGGATCCGATCGGTCCGTGATCTCGATAGGTCCGGGCGCTTTTCCACAGCGGCAGCCGCATCTTGATGGCCACCGAGGCCAAGACCCTGCCCGCCGGCCCCAGCCGGGCATGTCTCTTCCCGATGTCGTGCAGAAGTGCCGCCCGCACCGCTTCCGGGTGACCACCGAGCGCTGCCTCCGCCGCCCGGGCCGCCGAGTACCCATGCCTCTGATCGGCCATGGACTGTTCGCAGAAGGCGGTCCGTTCGGGGCCGGTCAAACGACTTTCCACCCATAAGAGTTCCAGAGAACAAAGCGGCGCCAATCGCATCCCCTCCCACAACCGCCCGGCCAGATGCGACCAGGTTCCGAGCAACGCCCCTCAGCCCCGGGATGATTTGCAGGTAACGCAGTAAACCGACTCGGGACGAAACTCCAGGCGGGCGGGGTTGATCTGCTTTCCGCACCGAATGCACGATCCGTACCGGCCGGAGTCGATTCTTGACAAGGCCCGATCCACCGAATCGAGTCGCCTTTTCACCGCCCGGATCAGCCCCAGACGTTCGGTGCGCTCCGCGGTGATGGCCGGAGCATCAGAGAATCCGTCGTCCTGGTTGAGACCGGTCCGCAATTCTCCGGTGGCGTTGGCGCCCAACTCGCGGAGCTGGTGCACCAAACCCTCCCGATCGGAGGTCAAGACGGACTTGGCTTGAGTTAGGTCAATATCGTTCATCGGCTTCTGGGGTGAGATAGTAGGTACACCTCTTGCAAATACCCTGGGGAAACGCGGGTATAAACCTCGGTGGTGGAAAGGCTAGCGTGGCCGAGCAATTCCTGCACCACCCGCAGATCTGCTCCTCCTTCCACCATGTGGGTGGCGGCCGAGTGTCTCAGAACGTGAGGGGAGACCCTGTCGGACAAGATTCCCGCCCGCCCGGCTGCCTGCTTGACGATTCCCCAAGCGCCGATCCTGGAGAGACGGGCGCCCCGCAGGTTCAGAAAAACCGCATCGGTTCTTCCCCGGGCCAATTCCAGCCGATCCGCCAGCCAGTCTCTCAACGCCTGCCGGGCAGCCTCGCCCAGCAGCGTGATCCGCTGACGGGACCCCTTGCCGGTGACCAGGGCCACTCCCTCCTCCAGATCGAGCCTCCCCAAATCCAGGGCGACCGCTTCGCTTACCCGGCAGCCCGTGCTGTACAGGAACTCCAGCAGGGCCGCGTCCCGGCGCCCTCCCACCGTGGTAAGCGAAGGGGTCGCCAGCAGCGCAAGCACTTCATGGGTGGTGAGGGCCTTGGGCAGCCGCCGCGGCTGTTTGGGGCCGGTGATCCCGATAGTCGGGTCTTCTACTCCCTGCTCTTCCCGCAAGAAACGGTGATACCCCTTGACCGCGGCCAGTTTGCGGGCCACCGATCCGGGAGAGAGGCCCTGCTCGGTCAGCCACTGCAAGTATCTTTCCACCCGGGCCGAGCTCACCCGGTCCTCTTCCACGAACCGCAGGTACTGGCGGAGATCCCGCCGGTACGCCGAGATGGTGTTGTCGGCCAAGCCCCGCTCGTAAGCCAGCAGGGCCAGGTAATTCTCCAGCGTGTCCAAGGGTTGGGTTCCCATTCCACCTCTGATTATTGGGGCACAGGCTCCCCTAATCGGGGAATGTCCGGCACAAGCCCACCGGTTCTTCGGACCCCCGGACGGATCTCAGGCGTCCGCGGCGGTCAGGGTCGACCACCGCAACAGAGCCACCACGGTCTTGGCGTCACAGATCTCTCCCGATTCGATCATCTCCAATGCCCTCTCCCACCCCATCCGCACCACCTGGGCGACCCGCTCCTCGGCGCCGTCGGGGTTCCTCCGCCCCTGCGAAAGTCCCTGTGCCGCGAACAGCCTGATCCGCTCGTCGGTGTAGCCGGGAGAAGGAAGGATCTCCCCGAGGTTGGTCATTTGCTCGGCCCGGAGGCCGGTCTCCTCCCACAGTTCCCTCCGGGCCGCCTCCACCGGTGACCTCTCATCGCCTTCGATCTTGCCGGCCGGGATTTCCAAAATCTCGCCTCCCATCGTCGCCCGGTACTGACGGATCAAGGTGATCTCTTTTCCCCATACCGGCAACACCCCCACCCCGCCCCGGTGACGGATGACATCGCGGATCACTGCCGTTCCATCCTCGGTCAACAGATGCTGTCGCTGATAGTCGATGATCCTGCCCCGTCCCACCGTTCGGACTCCCAGCAACCGAAAGCTCACCTCTGACGAAGGGTGGGTTCCTGCGGGGCCGGATGCGCCGAATCTCGCCGTGGACGGTGGGCGGCCGCCTGTTCGATGAACCCGGCAAACAACGGATGGGGGTGATCGGGGCGAGAGAGGAACTCGGGATGAGCCTGCGTGGCCACAAAGAACGGGTGGGTGGGAAGTTCAATGAATTCCACCAGCACCCCATTGGGAGATAGCCCGGATAGCACCATCCCGCCTTCCGCCAGAGGCTTCCGATAGCGGGGATTCACCTCGTATCGATGGCGGTGGCGCTCGTACACCAAGTCTGACCCGTAGAGTTCCCGCACCACCGTTCCACCTGCCAGGGTGGCCGGATAGAGCCCCAGACGCATTGTCCCCCCCTTGTTCTCCACTCCCTCCTGGCTGGGCATCAGGTCGATGACCGGATGGGGGGTGTCGGCGTCGAATTCGGTGCTGTTGGCGAAAGGCAGCATCAAACGGTTGCGAGCGAATTCGATCACGGCACACTGAAGACCCAGACACAAACCTAGAAACGGTATCCCGTTCCGGCGGGCGTAGCCGATCGCCGAGATCTTGCCTTCGATGCCTCGGCTCCCGAAGCCTCCCGGAACCACGATCCCGTCCAAATCGGCCAAAACCCCGGGGACCAGCATCCCGGTAAGGCTCTCCGACAGTATCCACTCGATCTCCAGTTGGCGGTCCGCTCCGGCGGCGGCATGGTGGAGCGCTTCCACCACCGAGGCGTATGCATCGGGAAGGTCCACGTATTTGCCGACCATCCCCACCCGGACCGGGTCGGTGGCAGAGTCCATTCTGGCCAGCATCCGGGCCCAGCGGTCGAGCGAGGGCGGCAAGGTGTGCAATGACAGGCGTTCGCAGATCACCTCATCGAGGCCCTGCTGGTGGAGCAACAACGGCATCCGATAGATGTTGTCGGTGTCTGCCGCACTTATCACCGCTTTGGGCGCCACATCGCAGAACAGGCTGATCTTTTGGCGGATGGGCTCATCTATCTCTTGTTCGGAGCGGACCACAATCACGTCCGGAGAGATTCCCTTGGAACGCAACTCGGCCACCGAATGCTGCGTGGGCTTGGTTTTCATCTCCTCCGACGTCTTGAGAAAGGGCGCCAGGGTGACGTGAATATAGGCAATGTGTTCTTGGCCCATCTCCTTCCCGAATTGGCGGATGGCCTCCAAAAAGGGCAGGCTTTCGATGTCTCCCACCGTGCCGCCCACCTCGGTGATCACCACATCGGCATTGGACTCCTCGCCCAGCCGGCGTATACGAGCCTTGATCTCGTTGGTGATGTGAGGAATGACCTGCACCGTGTCGCCCAGATAAGCGCCGCGGCGCTCCTTTTTTATCACGGCCAGGTACACCGACCCGGAAGTGACATTGGAAAGCCGGCGCAGGTGCTCGCCGGTGAACCGCTCG
This sequence comes from Acidimicrobiia bacterium, assembly GCA_963665765.1. GTDB lineage: Bacteria > Actinomycetota > Acidimicrobiia > Spongiisociales > ZC4RG35 > Bin76. The sequence goes on along the minus strand of OY762464.1, from coordinate 2,287,776 downwards.
TAGTGGCCCAGATCCAGATCGGTCTCTCCGCCGTCGTCGGTGACGAATACCTCACCGTGCTGGAAGGGGTTCATGGTGCCCGGATCAACGTTTATGTACGGGTCGAGTTTCTGGATCACCACCTGCACGCCCCGGCTCTTCAGCAACCTCCCCAAAGAAGCAGCGGTTATGCCCTTACCGAGACTGGAGACCACCCCTCCGGTGATGAACACATAACGGGTCATGGTCGGGGCTCGGGTTCTGGGGCCACGATCGCCAAGATAACCACAATCAGCCGATCTTCCGGCCCTTTTCTTCCCACAGGTCCTGTCGCAGTACGTATTTTTGGACCTTTCCCGTGGAAGTTTTGGGTAACTGCGCCATGATCTGCACCACATCGGGCGCCTTGAAATGGGCGAGACGGTCACGAACATGGGCGATGATCTCCTCCGGCTCGACGCGATGGCCCTCCTTCAGCACCACAAACGCCTGGGGACGCTCTCCCCAGTAGTCGTGTGGCCTGGCTACCACCGCTCCCTCCAGCACGGCGGGGTGGCTGACCACGGCCTGCTCCACCTCGATGGTGGAGATGTTCTCGCCCCCCGAGATAATTATGTCCTTGGCTCGGTCCCGCAACTCTATGTAGCCGTCGGGATGCCAGACCGCCAAGTCACCGGAATGGAACCAACCTCCACCGAAGGCCTCTTCGGTGGCGGCGGGATTGTCGAAATACCCGGACATCACGATGTTGCCCCTCATCACCACCTCGCCCATGGTCTCCCCGTCGCGGGGCACGTCAACCATTGCGGCATCCACCACCCGAATCGGGTCGGCGCCCACCATCGCCACTCCCTGGCGGGCCATGAGCCGGGCGCGCTCGTTGGCCGAGCGGGCGGCCCAGTCCGGTTGGGTCTCACAGACCGTGTAGGGACCGTAGGTCTCGGTCAGGCCGTACACATGCACCACTTTGGCTCCCAGTTCCTCCATCTGTCCGATGATGGTGGGACTGGGTGGCGCCCCGGCGGTGGTAACCGTCAAGGGAGCCTCCAAACGGAGGGCGGCCGCATGGTTGGCCATTCCCACCAGCACGGTGGGCGCCCCGTTGAGATGGCTGATGCCCTCGTCGGCGATCAGTTCCCAGATCCGGGAGGGTCGCACCGCTCGCAGGCAGACATGGCGACCGCCCACCGCGGTCACCCCCCAAGTGGTGCACCATCCATTGCAGTGAAACATGGGAAGGGTCCACAGATACACCGAATCGCGGGTGAACCCGGAGTGAACCACTTCGCACATGGCGTTCAGATAGGCTCCCCGATGGGTGTACATGACCCCTTTGGGACGGCCGGTGGTTCCTGACGTGTAATTGATGGAGATGGTCCGGAACTCATCGTCGGTCCGCCACGGGAGGGGATCGTCGCTTCCCCGCCCGAGAAACTCGAGGTAGGAGACGGAATCGAGTTCGGAGGAAATCCCCAGCTCGTCAATGGTGATCACTTCCCGAAGTCGGGGACATTCGCCCAGATAGGGGGCGGCGGTGGGAAGCAGTTCGGTATCCACCACCAGCAACCGGGCGCCGGAGTGGGAGAGAATGTAGGCGATCTCGGGGCCGGAGAGACGGGTGTTGATCGCCACCAGCACCGCTTGGGCCAACGGTACCCCGAAGTGGGCGATCAGCATCTGGGGAAGGTTGGGACACAGGTAGGCGACCCGGTCGCCCGGACTCACTCCCGAAGCCCGAAGAGCCTGAGCCAGCCGGGTGGCGTGGTCGGCCATCTCCCGATAGGTGATCCGCTGTGAATCGTGGACAATGGCGGTTTGGTCGCCAAACACCTGGGCGGACCGTTCCAGGTAGAGAAGCGGGGTGAGCAGGGTCTCGTCGACCCGCCGCTCGCTCAACTCCCGCTCCAGACCGGGACCCGCTTCTCGACGAACGCCCCCATCCCCTCCTGAGCGTCGTCCATGGCCGCGTTGGCCGTCATCACCCGCTTGGTGTACCCGTAGGCGTCCTCCTCGGCCATCTCCACCTGCCGGTAGAAAGCTGCCTTGCCGAGCGCCACCACCGCGGGGCTTGATCTCGTGACCCGCTCCAGCAGAGCGTCCACCGTGTCGTCCAACTCCGAGGAACTCACCACCCGGTTCACCAAACCCCACTGCAGGGCGGTCAGGGAGTCGATCGGTTCCCCGGTCAGCAGCATCTCCAAGGCTCTCTTGCGTCCCACCGCCCGGCTGAGCGGCACCATGGGAGTGGAGCAGAACAATCCGATCTTCACCCCCGGGGTGGCAAAAGTGGCCGTGTCCACCGCCACCGCCAGATCGCAGGAGGCCACCAGCTGGCATCCGGCCGCATAAGCCGGACCGTGCACCCGGGCCACCACCGGCTGGGGGATGCGGTGGATGGCCAGCATCATCTCCGTGCAGGCGTCGAACAGTTCCTCCACGAATCCGGGCGCCGGATCGATCATCTCCTTCAGGTCATGTCCGGCCGAGAAAACCGGTCCCTCCCCGGCGATCACCACCGCCTGGCAGTCGGGGTCGAGATTGTTCAATGCTCCGATCACCTCCCGTATGGTCTCCATTCCCAGCGGATTGCGGCGGAGGGGATTGTTGAGGACGATCCGGGTAACCGGGGTCTCATCTTTAACTAGTACAAAGCGCATCCCCCCAGATTAGACCAACCGACCAAAAACTGCCCGCCTGCTCAGGACCATGTAAGAGATAGCTCAGGCAAGAAACCGCCCAAGATCAAGGGGCCCGATATCAGAACGACCATCTGCTGCGGACCATCTGTTCCCTTACCGCTGTCGCTTCTCTTGATCCTCGAATTGTTGAAGAAGGGCGGTCAAGCCGCTCAGCGGGACAATCTCGCAATCGGTTCGGGATTGCAATCCAGCACCGCCATAAACCACCGCCTTCGACAACACGTCGGGGACGAGGTTGGCAACCCGGTCGAGCGAGCGGAAGTAGTCGGATGACACTGTGGCGCCCGACTTGATCTCGATGGCGCCGATGCTCCGACCCATCTCATAGAAGAGGTCACATTCCAAACCACGTGCATCCCGAAAAAAGGAGAGGTTGGATCGGTAACCCCGGTTGAATCGATATTTGAGGGCCTCTATCACCACCGTGTTTTCAAACAGAGCTCCCCTGAGAGGGTGGGTAGCCAGCTGCTCGGCCGTCTGTATGCCGATGAGATAGCAGGCCAACCCCACATCGTAGAAATAGAGCTTGGGCGACTTGATCAGCCGCTTGCCGATATTGACGAAGTAAGGCTCCAACTGCAGGACGATGTAGCTTCTCTCCAAGATTCCGAGCCACTCACGAACGGTGGTGTGGGAAATTCCGACATCAGATCCCAGGGAACTCAGATTGACCAACTGGCCGACTCGCCCGGCGCACAGACGCACGAAGCGTTGAAAGGCGGAGAGGTTGCGGATCCCTCCCATCCGGCGTACATCCCGTTCGACATATGTTTCGAAATAGTCACCAAGCGCCTGGTGCGGATCGAGGTCGTGATCGAAAATTCTGGGATAGAACCCCGAGTAGAGAATGTCATCCACTTGGTCCCCTCCCCCCATCCTTCGCCGCTCAGCCACAGAAAGTGGCAGCAGACGAAGAAGGGCGGTCCGGCCCGCCAACGATTGGCTTATCGCATTCGACAGCCTGAACTGTTCGCTTCCCGTCAATACATACAGGCTGTTTCTACCTGATTCGTCGGCAATAACCTGCAAATAGGAAAGCAGTTCCGGCACTCGCTGGATCTCGTCCAAAATAGCCCCTTCTCCAAGGTGTCCAAGAAATCTCAGAGGATCGGATTCGGCGAATTCCCTCAGATCCGGCGCTTCCAGATTGGCGTATCGGAGCTCAGGGAACGTCGCCCGGCAGAGGGTTGTCTTGCCGGATTGCCGAGGACCTGTAACGGTCACGAAGGGATATTGTTGAAAAGCCCTTTTCAAATATCGAGTGATTTCCCGCTTAATCATGCCCAAACACTGTACCTTCTAACTTGCGCAATTTGAAAGTAATACCTTCAGAATGCGCGTTACAGGGAACCGGCGGTTCTCAGCAGTTCTCGGGCGGCGTCTCTGCCGGTGGCGCTATGGGGGTCGCCGGACATCATCCGGGTCAACTCGGCCACCCGATCCTCTCCGTGGACCGGTCGCAGGGTGGCCGACGTTCCCTGACGCTCGATCACCCAGTGCTGATCGGCGAAGGCGGCCACCGAAGCCAAGTGGGTGACGCACAGCACCTGGGCGCGGCGGGAAACGTCCGCCAGTTTGCGGCCCAGTGACACTGCCACCGCCCCGCCCAGTCCGGCGTCCACCTCGTCGAACACCATGGTCAAAGCCGATCCACTCCCCTCCGCCAACCGCAGGGCCAACACCAGCCGGCTCAGTTCACCCCCCGAGGCCACCCGTCCCACCTCGCCCGCAGATAGCCGCTCATCGGAGGAAAAGAGCAGCCGGATCCGGTCGCATCCGTGAGCGGCCGGCGGAGAGTCGGAAACCTCGAAGCGAAGCACCGGCCTGCCGAATCCCAGTTCCCGCAGATGCCCCAAGGCGGCCTCGTCCATCAGCCGGGCAGCCCGACGCCGAGCATCGGACAATGCCTCTCCCCATTGAAGAATCAGTCGGTCGGCCGTCGCCAGATCGGACTCCAGATCATCGGCGGTAGTTAGCAATTTTCCGATTTCCTCTCGCCGGCGCGCCGCCGCCGCGCCGAATTCCAGCACCTCCGCCAGGGTGGATCCGTATTTGCGGCGCAGGTCGCCCAGCTGCGCCAAGCGCTGCTCCGACTCCTCCAACGTGCCGAAATCCGATTCCAGATTCTCCGCCGCCCCCTCCAGCTGATAGGCGGCGTCCTCCATGAGTTGTTCCGCCGAATCGACCACCGACATCAACTCTCCCAACTCCGGGTCAAGCCGCAGCGCGGCGTTGAGTTCGCCGCCCGCCCCGGAGAGAAACTCCCGCGCTTGGGCCAAGCCCTCCCCGGCCCCGCCCAGATGGCGCCGAAGCGCCTCCCGGTTGCGCAGCCGACGAACATCGCTGATCAGCCGTTCATCCTCGCCCGGGGAGAATCCCGCACTCTCTATCTCCCGGGCCTGAAAGGAAACCATGTCCAGTTCCCGTTCCAAAGCGGCCCGGCCCCCGCCCAGCGCCGAACGGATCTCTTCCAGCCGACGTTTCTCCCCCCAACTCTTCCGGTAGGCCGCCCAGACTTTCCGGCCCGGGCCATCCAGGGTGGCGTCCAACATCTGCCGAATCCGGGCGGCGCTCCGCAGGCGAAAATGCTCCTGCTGTCCGATGATCTCCACCAGACCCCCGACCGTCCGGGAAAGAGCGGAGACCGACGTCACCATCCCGTTCAGATATCCCCGACTCCTCCCCTTTCTGGGGACCCGGCGTGTGACGATCACTTCCTCGCCGGCGGTAATCCATCGGCCCCCCACCTCCGTCTCCTCTCCGAAAGGTCCCACCGCCCCGGAGTCGGCGGCTTTCCCGATCAGCAGCCGCAAAGCGCCCAACAGCAGGGTCTTCCCGGTCCCGGTTTCTCCGGTAATCACCACCAGCCCTTCTCCCGGGCGAAACTGCGCTTCCTCTATCACTCCCAGGTTCTTGACGATCAGTTCGTCGAGCATCTGATCAGAGTCCGAACCGCGCATTGACCACCGCTGAGAAGGCGACCTGTTCGAAGGCGACAAACATGGCCGGACGCGGCCCCCGACGCACCACCACCTCGTCACCCACACCCAAAGAAGCGGTGTTGCGTCCGTCGACGGAGACCTGAACCGGGCGGTCCCGGGTCACCCGGCAACGAATCACCGAGTCGGGGCAGAGCACCAGGGACCGGGAGTAGAGCGAATGAGGCGCCACCGGGGTCATCACCAGGGCATCCACCCGGTTGTCGAGCAGCGGACCTCCCGCAGAGAAGCTATAAGCGGTGGAACCGGTGGGAGTGCAAATCACCACTCCGTCCGCCCGATAGGAGATCATCGGTTGGGAATCCATCTCCACCTCCAACTCCACCAGCCGCTGACTGTCAATCTTCTCCACCACCACATCGTTCACCCCCAGGTCGATCAACCCGTTCATTTCGGCCATGATCGTCATCCGGGGAACCAACCGGAAGCGGTTCTGCTCCAGCAGGTCGAACGTGGAAACCAATCGGCCGGGATCGGCCGCCGCCAGAAAGCCCAGCGTCCCCAGATTGAAGCCCAGCACCGGCCGATCCGCCGCCACCGCCAGGCTCACCGCTCTCAACATGGTTCCGTCCCCGCCGGTGGCGATCACCATATCGAGCGGCAACTCAGGATGCAGATCCACCCCGTCCTTCCCGTCCACCCACACCTCCCAACCCCGTCGCCGGGCTTCTGTCACCAGCGCCGCCGTAAAATCCAGGGCTCTCCGACGCTGCCGGTTGGGCACCACCCCGAGTCTCACAGCTCATCCCATCCGGGCATAAGCGCCCCTCCCTTCACCGACCAGATGAAAAACTCCCGGTTTCCCGACTTGGCGCCCCGCAGCGGTGAGGCGAGGGCTTGCCGGGGACTCAGATCCGCCTTCATCAGGCACGATCCCACTTTGCTGATAACCCGGGAATGAACCATCGGATCACTGACCTTCCCCTTTTTCCCGACAAAGCGACGACCCGCCTCGAACTGCGGCTTCACCAGCGTTAAGCAATCCGCTCCCTCATCGGCCAATTCGCTCAGGCGATCCACCACCGCACACAACGAGATAAAGGATAGGTCGGCCACCAGCAATTCGAATCGCCCCAGATCGGAAACCTCCACATATCGGAGGTTGGTCCGATCCCTTACCTCCACTCGAGGATCGGCGACCAGTCGGGGATGGAGCTGCCCGTAGCCCACGTCCAGGGCGGTCACCGACCTCGCTTCCCCCTGCAACAGGACATCGGTGAATCCACCCGTGGAAGCCCCCGCATCCAGGCACCTTCGACCCGCCGGGTTCACGCCGAAAGCCACCAGAGCATGATCGAGTTTCTCCCCGCCCCGGGACACGAAGCGGGGCCCGGCGGGACTCGTGGTGATAGAGGTGGCTCGGCCCACCAAGGTGGCGGGCCGGGGCGAGAGCACCCCCCGGACTCGCACCTCCCCGGAGGTGATGAGACGTTGCGCCTCGGTGCGACTGCGGGCCTGCCCTCTTTTCACCAACTCCTGGTCGAGCCTTCTCCGTTTCAGTTTTTCTCCCCTTCCCTTCCCTCCAGCAGATCCTCCAGCAAGTCGGCCAGTCGCCGAGCCGGAGCCAGCACCTCGGCCCCGGTCGCCTCCTCCAATTCCTGCAGCAGTCGGCGCGCCTCGGAAAGCCGTGGATCGGGCCGGCCGACGGAGTCCCCATCGCCGCCGCGAGGCGGAGTATCACTCTCTTTCACCTCCCTGATTATGGCGATCACCGTCTGGTCTTGGCCACCCGAAGGACGCTCACTCCGCCGGCGACCACCACAGAGTGACAAATGACCGGGGACCTTCATCCACATAGAGGCGGTCGTCCCTTCTCACCACGAACTCCTCCAGCAGGGGACGGAGTTCGGCCCGTCTTCCCCGGGGGACCACCACTCGTTTCCCGTAGTAGTCCAGGATCTCCTGCCAACTCAGGAACCACAGGTCCGGGGACCGCTCCCATCGGACCACCCCCACCTCGACGCCCAGTTCCACCATGATCACCTCCATCAGATCCTCGACGGAAGGGCCATTGGGCCGGTCCAGGTCGTGGATAGCCCGGTAGAGATGATTCATCTTCGTCCAAGGGTGGATATCGGTCATCTCCACCACCACTGCCCGGCGGGCGCGTTCGTGCAAAGCCCAAAGAAAGGGAGCGATCTCCGGCACGTCGTACACCACATGGCTCGACAGTGCCACATCGGCCATCGGAGTTTCAACTGCCACCGCCGGCCAGGCGCCCACCACCACTTCCACCTCCAGACCCTCGACATCCGCCTCCTCCCGCAAACCGGCGGCCATACCGGAATTCTTTTCCACTGCGGTCACCCTATGACCCGCCCGGGCCATGGGCAGGCAACTCCGACCGGTTCCGGCGCCCACGTCGATCAGCGTCCCCTCTCCACCCAGCATCTCCGCCACCACAGAAGTGGTGGGAGTGTTCTCTCGACGGGAGCGACTTTCCCGGGTGCGCCTTTTCCACAATTCCGCCGGCCATCCATAGGGCGACTCTTCGGCCTGCTCCAAGAGACGGTCGGGTACGGCCCAAGCCTCCAACTCTGCTTTCCATCGGGCAGTCGGGGAGGAGGAAAAATCCACTGGACGTTTTATCCGGGACGCTCCCCACAGCCGACGAACAGATCGTCCTCCCGATGGGGACACCGCACCCTGCTGAAGACTCGCAGAAAGGTCTCTTTGCCCACCACCTCCGGCAGCATCTCCTCGGGCAGCGTCATCCACGACCAGTCGGAGGGGACCTGGCTGCGGTGGGCCCTGAGAGCGGCCATCTTGGCGGGGATACTGGCCCTGACGTCCACAGTACAGGTGACGTCCTCGTCGGGAGTCCCGGCATGGCGGGCCTGCTCCAGTTCCTCTTCGGTCATTTCCCCTCGTTCATACTGGATCATGGCGTAGTTGACGATCCTGCTCCTCGGCCAGACCGACCAGTAGAGCTTGACCGGCGACCACAGTTCCTCACCGCCCTCCAGTGGAAACCGGCCCAGGTCGGAAGCACCGAAAAAGGCGGCGGTCCCCACCCGATGGACATTGATGTGATCGGGGTGCCCGTATCCGCCGAACGCGTCGTAAACGGTCATCACCTCGGGCCGGTAGCGGCGGATCAGCCGCACCATCCGACCCACCGCCTCCATGAAGTCAGCCTGCCAAAAGCAATCGGGATGGGAGTTGGGATCGGTTCCCATCATCCCCGAATCGCGATACCCAAGCCAGGCGTGCTGCCTTACTCCCAGGATGGATAGCGACTCCGCCAACTCGGCCGCCCGCACCTCCACCAGCCGGGCAGCAATCTCCTCGGGATCGGGGTAGTTGTGAACCTCCCCTTCCGCGCCGTCGGTGGCGGTCACCACCACCACCTGTTCACCCGCCTCCACATACTTGCTCAGAACCCCCCCGGTGGAGAGCACCTCGTCATCAGGATGAGCATGGAAAGCCAACAGACCCGGCACGACTGCTCACGATAGCACTGTTGGGCGAGGCTGGAATCCACCCTCAATCAGGGAAGCTCCAGTGGCGGTTGTCCGGCTGTCTTCGATGACCCCGGTTACAGAACCGGTTCGGATTCGATGTCCGCCTCCGGTTGGGAGTCGGCAGTGAAAGCGGGACCCACCAGCAGGGAAGACAAGGGAAAGGGCCCGGCCAGGTCATAACGGAATGCGGATACCAGATGGCTATCGTCAGGCAGATCCTTAATCTCGGTGGTTTCGATTCTCACCTCTCCCGGGGGATTGGGGTAATCGATCAGCGGTAGCCAAGCCTGCGGCTGCCAACTCCGATCAAGGTCGTCGGTAAGCGCTGTTTGCCGGAAATAGGCATAATGAGCTTCCGAATTCCTCGTAGGAAGCACCGAGCACAACATCTCCTGCAACGATACGTTGTGGGGGCCGGTGGGGATGAACTTGTCACTCTCATTGAGAATCCACTCAAATTCTTCCCGGTCCTGATGCTCGCGCAGACGTTCCTCCAGAACACCGTCGTGGATGCCTGAGCGGAGAGTAGAACCGAATTTCCAACGGAGGCTGACTTCAGAACGTTCCTCCTCCTCGAGATTCGAAACCACTCTCGGATCTTGGTCGGGGCGCATGGTTTCTGAATAATGAGCGGGCGACCCTCCGGCGAACCGTCGCTGAAAGTCTCTAACGGCCGTTTCATACTGCCGAGAGAGCCATCCAGGGGAGGCTAAGCGCCTTATCCACGACCCTCGCACAAATTCCGCCACCTGCTCGACCACCCTATAGGAGTTGAAAGTCATTTTCTGGACCCTGTAAGAACGGGCGGGCAGACTCCGGTCGTTACTTTCCTCCGAAGGCCCAAAAGGCCGCCAAAGGACCTCCGACCAAGCTACCGCCGACCCAATAAACTGCTCGCTCGCCTCCTCGGCCTCTCTTTCCCTGTGCATAGCCCCGACAATGTCCCGTTCCATGGAGTGGAGGGTTCGCAATCGTATCCCGATCCAATGTTCCTCCCGCCCCACCCACCATCCGGCCACGATCGACAGCCCTAGGAGCAGTATCCCCAGCGCCGCGGTCGGTATGCCCAGCAATGCCAAGCGATCGGAGGCAGCCACCTCACCATACCACCCGTATTGGCGAGCCAGCATCCCGATAATGCCCGCCCCGACATAAACCATGGTTGTCAGAGCGAAACGCCGCAGCGTTTTTTGGAAGACGAATGTAGAACGAACAGCCCAGAGCAAACCGACCGCCAACGCCAGTACCCCGACCGCCGCGGCCAGGCCCGGCGCATCGTCCGGAAAGATCAACCGACTCACTCCGGATCCGATCGCAGTAGCGGCCACTACCCCGACCGCCACCAATACCACTTTCTTGAGAGCCCTCTTGAGGTCGGTAGGTTCATCGTCGGCATCGTCCGTTTTATTCCGGAGTTCGTGATAGCCAAATGCCGAGACGGTCACCAGGGCCACCAGCAAGAAGCTGGAGATAACCACCCAACCCAATGACCTTTGGGCGCCGGTCATATTTACTATCCCCACATCCTCCACCAGTCCGGTGGCCAGCAAAAGGCCCACTATGAACAGCAGTCCCAATCCGGCGAACAGCATCGAAACCCATCCCAGGTCGGATGGCGGGCGACAACCCAGATTGGCGGCCACCTGGTCGAATTTCGCCGCGGCATCCTCCCTGCTCCGCCGGTTGTCCCCGACGATCTGTCTCAACGCGGTGTTGATTCTTCCCAACAGAGTTTGAGAATCCTTGCGGAGCGCCTCGACAATAAGACCCAAGCCCCGTTGCTGGTCACCCTCCTGCCATCTCTCGAGGGGAGGAGAGAGGGCCGTAAGGTCGACAATTACCGCACGGCGGGCCTGAGGTCGGGAAACCCCAATCGTCTCGGGCTCATCTCCTGCGTCGGCCGCTCCCATAATCGCCTCGCCCATATCCCTCCAGAGTCGTTGGTCGACCTTCGCCCCTCCCGCCAAATGGAACTGGCGAGCGGCGGCCCCTTCCACCTCCTCGGCTTTGGGGAAAGTCTCCGCCGCGTCGGCGCCTTCTCGCAGCACTCGAATCACAAATGGTTGCAATGGCGAGTCGGGCATCTCCCGGGCAACCCTTCTCTCCACTCGATCTCGAGAAAGATCGAACAGCCACCCCGGCATTTCGCGAAAAAATACTGATATACCTCGGGCCAGCCTGACAACCGCCGCTCTCCAGCCCTCTTTGTCCTCTGCGGGAAGCGGCGAGAACCGAAGCGGAGTCAGCAAATTGTTTGTGATCCGGTCGGCCAGCTCGCTCACCGCCGCATCGGGATAGGGAGACTCCACTGTGTCTTGGGGAACCGGTAATCGACCCCCTCGGTTGAAGGTAGTGGGAAACCGGGGAGAATCGATTTGGGCGAGTCGCACAAAAGAACGGCCCAGGTGCAACTTGGCTTCGCCGTAGCCGAGTACTCCTCTTTCCAGGTCGTCGACCGGAGATTCCTCCATCCCCAGCCACAGGCCCAGGACAGTGGCCGTCTCGACCGCGACATGCTCCGAATAGACCTTCGTATCCGATCGGACTACGGGTGCGGCAAGAGTGTCACTGCCGTATCGGTCCTCGGGAATTACCACCAGATTGACATCGGCGCGCGCCGAAAAGAGACCCTTGGGGGAAGATGTCTCACTACCCACCATTTGCTGTCGGAGTGGATGCCACATCCTGACCTCCATGGTGCGCATTTCCGGAGGCGCCAGCCCTTCCACTTCGGAGTGGAGGCGTTCAACCGTTTCTCCGAGTTGTTGAGCATCTTCCAAATCCGGTCCGGCTAACGCCACCACCCTTACCGTCTCATAAGGCTGCTTCCCCAGCGTTTCAAATATGTCAACCTCCCTACTGCCGGAAGCGTCGGACAACAGGCCGGTCAACCGGCCTTCACATTTGGTCAAGGCGCAAGAGTCGGCTCGGATGAAAGGATGCACCAGCCCCAAACCAGTCCATTGACTCAGGGTCTCCAATGACTCGGCCATCGCCTGGTCGGCGGTGATGAGCATCGAGAAGTGACGTCTCACAGCAAAGGTTCCTCGGACGCATGATGGACAACGCAGTCCTTGAGTTGGTTGAGGGCCTCTTTAATCGGCTCGGCCAAACCGAGCCAGGCAGGTCGGGAGTTGTGCTCCTCCGCCAAGTTCTGTGTCTCGCGATAGGACTTCACCGCGGCGCCCAGAAGTTTTGCCGCCTGTTCCGCTCGCTCCACCTGATCGGAACCCTTTATCCGAGCTTGGCAGCCTGGTATATTTTCTCCGTTCTCCAGCCACCTGGACAGCACCCGACTGGGAACCTGATAGCGGGACAAGCTGGAACTGGCCGTGCCGGGTTCTCTCCCCCATTCCACCAGCAGCCGGTACGCTCCAAGGTACTCTTCGAACTTTTTGGAAGTAGCAGCCACAGGCAGGGCAATAGCGAGCCCTTCCACCAATTCCGCCAGGGCCTCGTGGGAGCGGACGCTGCCTCCCCGCAGCAATCGGGGAAACTCCAGCACACCGTCGGAAGAATGGAGTCGGACTCCCCGAGAATCGATGTCGACCGCCCCCAGCAAGTTTGCCGTGAACCAGCCCCGCAACATGGCCAGCAGGGTCGGCGCCGGGATGGGCGCCGCCATGTTGAGCGTGCGACACCGGCGCCATTTCCAAAAGTCGGGAACTGTGGACAGAGTTTTTGCCCGCTTGAAATCCTCGGCGATGGGACGCATCAGAGAATCGAACACGATGGGATGGGAAGCTCTGCTCAGGCTGGAGTAAATAGGTATCTTGGTGAGATGCTCGCTTTGGGTGAGGTGGCTGCCCGCTTTTTCCGGATCACCGTCGAACCGGGCGGTCAGAAACTCCGCGATCTGCTCCTCCACCGGCAGGCCTGCCACGGGTATCTCCCCCGGCACAGGCCGCACCTTCAGTTCGGTGGCGGGGTGAACCATCGCCATTAAGGTCTGGTCCACCGAGGCCAAGGGTTCTGCTGACTCAAAGGCCGCCTCCAGTTGTCGGCGAAACCGCTTTTCTCGCTTGGTTCTCTCTCCACTCCCCACCTTCGGGGAGTCGGACAGATACGAACGCAATCCCTGGGTAAGAAAAGTGTCCCACTCCGACCCCTCGGTATGAAGCCATTCATTTGCCCGCGCCAGAATATCGTCGCGTCCCATTGCTATGCGAAAAGAGGCAGGGTTCTTGGGATTCTCTCCTAGCACGAGACTGTCACGCGGATGCCAGTGGTCAGTTGGCTCAATCCAGGATCGGGGTGGTTGCTGGTCGGATTGGCCCAGCAACGCCTGTACCCGTACCCGGCGTTGCCCCCCTCTTTCGGTGTTCCCTTCCTCGCCGAGGCTACGGGCGGTAAGATCCCGGAAGAGGGTCTTGAAGTCTTTGGGATCGAGCAGGGTCTTGACGTTTTGTCCGGGAATCAGAGATTCCGGCACATTCTGGTCGGAGGGAGGAAAGTGACGCGGCCATTCGGATATCGACGAGCCAATGAGATGGTCTGTTTCCTCTATGTCGTTGCTCAGTACTTCCCAAGCTTCCCCCAAGGCGTCCCGCAAACGGGCCAATAGATCCTCGCGGAAGTCCTCCACCAGGTCAGCGGTCAAAAGACGCAACTTGCTCTGATAGCGGCGCACCACCCCGGTGTTGAGTGCCTTAATGATGGCTTGGCGGATATCGGGATGGTCTGCTCGAAGTGTTCCCCCGGCGGGCAGGATCGACCCCGCATCGGAGATGAGGTGATGGGAAAGTTGCTCCTCCTCATGGCTCTCCTCCCGAAGCTCCTCAGCCACGTCCTTCATTTCCGCTTCCGCCTTTCGCAGCAGCGCCACAGTTACCGGAATTCCCTTTTCGGCGATAAAGTTCCCCGCTTGGGCTACGATCCTCCTCTGGGACTCCCTGGCCCACTCGGCTATAGACTGGCGAAGGTCGATTTCCCACCTTTCGAGAATCCCGTTGCGCCGCGCCTCCAACTCTTCGACGATCGTGTCGATCCAATCCTGTGATTTAGCCTTCTCTCCCAAAAGGTCCCGGCATGTGGACCAGATCTCTTCGCGTATCAAGGTCAGATCCGCGTCCAGTTGTTTCGTAGAAAGGTCAAGGGATTCAAGTATCTGGTTGGTTTCTCGGCCCCGCTCGTTGATTCTGCAGGTGTTGAGAAAACGCGTGAATGACTCTCTGGCCAGCAGTTCGATGCGCTCTTCTTCGGAGAGTGGCTCCAGATCAGGACGGTCGTCAATCAGTGTCCTGTGACCTCTCAACGCCCACTCGACCGCGTCGCGGGTGATACGCCGCTCGGCATAAACCTCCAAACGTTGCCCACCCAATTCAACTTCGGCGAATCCCAGGGCCTGGAAGGCGCCACCGTAGCTGGGGGGCTCCGCCAAAAGTCCGATCCCTTCGTCGGTTTCCCTAAATTTGCTGGCTGATGACTGCCAATTGGCCATCAAGTAGGAGGTAAAATTGTCCTGGATGGAGGGGTCGGACATCACTGCCGCCAGACAACGCCCCATAACCCGGTACACCTCCAATTGATTTCCGAATTGAACTCCCTTGGTGTTGGACTGCCCCACCAAGTAGGGAAAGGCAGGACCCGACCTTTGCTGCACCGGACCTCCGCCCGGCGCAGTGAACCCCCGGCCGCCGTAATATCCATGAAGTATCTCCGAGAAGGCGGCGGCCGAGTTGGGCTGCACCCCTTCGGATGCGGCCTGAGACAGCTCGCTGAACACATCAGCGGAATAGAGGATGCCTACCGAGTCGTCCATCCACCGTTCACCGCCGCTTCGCAGTACGTCGCATACGTCTACGATGATCCCTGCCCCGGTGCCTCCCGCCAGAGAAGAAATAACCATCACAATCGGAGTTGGATCTTGGCCCCCACTCACACCTCCATCGACCGTTTCAGTCAGCTCACCCAGTTGCGCCGCGGCCCCAGGAGTCATCAAAGCCGCCTCTTTGCGTCTGACCCTATCTTTGATCTCGCCGATCTGATAAAGCCCCAGCATGCGGCCCACTGCCCGATACTGTCCCGCTCCCAGATCGATGGGAATGAACATCAGAGCCGGATCGACCCCCCATCCTCTCAAATCGTATCCTCTTTGCCCCAAGATGGTGACAATCGTCTCGAATTCGATTCCGGGTTGGTAGAGCGACAGGTACTCCTCAGACTTGAGGAGTTTGGGTCGTCCCGGGATAATCGGAGAGTCCTGGGAGGCGGGAGTGTCGATATGAAGAAACTGCCACCCATCCGGCATCCCTCCCTGCCACCCCACTTGTCTGAACCACTCCTCCAACGCTTGCTTGATATAGCGGATGGTCTTACCTCCCGAACCTCCCAATCCCAGTATCAAGAATTTGCGTAGCATAGGTTCTTTCCCTTCTTGTTCGACATCGGGATCACCGGTGCTTTATTCTGTCCAGAGTACTCTCGGCGTGTCGGGTGAGCTGACGGCCGGTCGGGTCGGATCCCTCCATTTCCGCCATCACTACCCCCCGCCGCCGACCCTCGGTGGCTTCCACCAGCACGATCGGCCGCCTCAATTGCTGCTTGCTGATCTTGTGCGAACGAGCAATGGCTATTTCCTCACCGTCAACCAGGCCCTGGCTGGATGCCCCACCGAGCGAAAGCTCGGTATAGGGGGCACGCCAGATCTGCCAAAACGGCGTCTTGCGAACCACTCTCAACCGCCCGGCATCGATTCTGCCCGCTGACTTGCGCCGAGCCTTACGGTGATCGGACTCTCCTATATCGAACCGCAGCGACCCATCTTCGGTGATCAAAAACTCGGCATACCGGGCTCTCAGTCGGGGAAGGCGCCCTGCGAAGCGGCTGACACCGTACATAGCCCCCCACAGTAGAGCGAGTAGGCCCATCAAGAACAGGGAGACAATCAGCCTTTCCAGATTCTGATTGCGCAGGCGGTCGATGGGGCCGGGCGCCGACAGCGCCACCGCCTGGCGTTCATCCTGAGGAGAGACGCTTACATAGCCGACGGTCACACCGGACTCGGTGTTGGTTTGGCTTTCCAGACTCACAAGCAAGTTCTCGGGATTCGCTACCCCAGAGTCTGAGCACCACTCGGTTTCACCGTTGGCAAAGGCCACTGTGCCCGAAACGGGTCCGCCATCTCCTCCCTGCACGGTCACCGACGGGTCAAGCGCCACACATCCCCGGGAATTGTCGATCCGCACGGGAATCGGGAATTCCCGCCCTGCCAGAGGTTCAAGACGGGTGCGATCCAAAGCCATAACCGGACCGGGCGGCAGGACGACCGATTCCACCTCGATAGTCTCAGACACCCAACCGTTGGGATGGCCATACCGCAACTCGAACCGGTATTCGTGATCACCGGATAAAGGAGCAGCCGGATCCCTTAGCACACCGTCCTCGATCCATACATAATCCAGCTCCTCGCCATCACGAAACACCACCAAATCCTTTCGCTGCGCCGCGTCGATCGGACCTGCGTCCAACTCCAGAACGAAATCGAGGGGCTGCTCGGCAAATACCGGTGAGGTCACAGGCTCAGCCTTCCAAGACAATCCCTCGGTCCGGACTTCGAGAGTCTCCGACGCCCAGCCGGGAGGTTCACCGTGCCGCAGCTCGAAACGATAGTCATGATCACCCGGTGGGGGGGCTGCCGGATCTTCGACGGCACCTTCGGTCCAGACGTAGTCCAGATCCTCGCCATCACGAAACACCACCAAATCCTCCCGTTCCGCGGCTGTGAGAGGCCGCCGCGGCGCTCCCGTCGAACTTGCCTGCAGAGTGAACCGCAACGGCTGTCCCGCCAGCGACCGAGAAGTGGCGATTTCGGCTGTCACCACCAGTTCATCCAACTCCACTGCTGTGGATGTCGACACCTCCCCGACGGGATCAGCGTACCGCACACGGAAAAGGTATTCGTGCCGGCCCGGCGCGAGAGCAGCGGGATCCCGGATATTTCCATCTCCGATCCACTCCACATCCAGAACCTGGCCGTTACGAAACACCACCAAATCCTGGCGCTCCGCGGGAGTGAGCGGTCGTAGCCCACCCTGATGGGAATTCACTCGCAAAGAAAACTGGAGGGGCCGGCCCGCTAACGCCGGGAAGGTGAGTGACTCGGCTGTCAAATCCGGTGACAGAAAAGTGACAGTCCCGCATGCCTGTTCCACGCCCGTTCCGCTAACACGAGGAGCATCGAACATGGCGGCGCGGTCAAAACTAAGGGTCAGCCTGGTGAATGACGGGTTCGAGTCATCGACGACAAATGCTGTGTGACCGGTCGCAAGAAAGGCAGATCCGCCACTAGCCAGAATCTCAACCTCTTGGACTGTTTCCGGTATCACCCCAACGGGAAGTGCACCGTCCCATATCACATCATCTTTCGAAGAGACGTTCAGCGCCGGCCCCGGTAGCGATTGACAGGAAGCATCGAATAGCCACTCATCGGTGAGCTCGTTGATGTCATCAACCGGACGGTGTTCGAAACGAATCGACCCGCATTCCCTGCGATTGAGTCTTTCAAACACATCCAAGGTTTTCCCATAGGGCCTGTTGGTCGTCAGATAGAAAAGCTTGATCTCGAAAGTATCCACTTGCGATGCCGCCAGCTGGTCCGCCAGCCCGAAATAGTCGGAAGGGATGTCGGGACGATAATCCTCCTCTCCGCAGATGGCCGGGGCCAACAAATCCTCCACCGCGTTCAGATTGCTCGAAGTGCTGAGATCCCGTTGCAAAGAATCGTAGGGCCGAGGTGTGAGAGCCAGGCGGGGTCCCCCAGGATCCAGATCATGTCGTCCGTCCGTGAACCACACCGTTCTTCGGCAATCGGCGTCCCACGGCATGTCCAATAGACCCCGGAAGGCCTCTACGTAATCGGTGTGCCATCGATACGGGTCCTCATCCCACTGGTATTGAGCGTGCCGTTCGGCGAAATCATGCACCAACCGATCAAGGAGATCAGCATTGCTATCCAAAGAGAGGAAACCGTTGCTGTACAGTTCGAAAGTGCTGGCGAAACCGGCCAGCGCCACTGAGATTTTGATATCTTCGTGTTTTCCCAAGTCGACCAGATACTGTTTGGCCGCCTCTATACGTCGATCGTGAGGATCGTTGCGGTCGATCGACCCGGATTCATCAAGCAGAATCAAAACGTCGATAGAACTACAGGTGGGCGACAACTGAGCCTCCACGACGGTATCCGGCAACACGGCGTACCAGACGACTGCCGTCACCAAGCAGAAGCCGAGCATGATGCGTCTCAAAGAGTAAGGTCCCTGGCCACTCGGATGGCGATCAGGTATCCGGACCACATGGCCGCGCACAGAGAGACGGCGACGGACAGCCAGGCAAGGCTGGTCGGCTTCCATCGGGATTCCACCCAAGAGTTTCCCTGGGATAATTTTCGGAGCCTGAACAAAGCGAACCCGGAGAAGGAAAACAATATCACTATGAAAATGGCCATCACCGCCCCTCGAAGAGAAGGGTCTTGGAGGTTTAAGTGTCGGATGTCATCGGTTCGCCAAGCCAGATACGCTGAAATCAGCGCGCCCGACCAGCCGATCACCAGCCCCTTCACCCATCCTTGACTTTGCCTCCGGCCCGATCCCGACAGCCCACGCTTGTCCCGAAGGGACTCTGGCATGGAGGGCTCATATCGATATTCAGACATTTGAGAAAAGGTAAAGAAGAGGTGTGACACTCAAACCGAAAACCACCGGGTAGTCGTTCAACGTTAAGAAGGCTCGGTATACAAGCATACCGAAGAAACCATCACTTGCCAGGCGACCCCTTCCGCCACGAACTAGTCCCGGCACGGTCTCTAGAATGGAGGCCTATAGCCGACACGATGTTTCAGGTCATTCAGCCCGACGGGGCCGTCGCTCTGCCCGAGGTGGCTCAGGGTTACTCGCCCGAGACCCTCCGGCGTATCTATTCGGAGATGGTGGCCGGGCGTACCTTCGACCGGCGGATGATGGCGTTGCAACGCCAGGGCCGGATAGGCACCTTCGCTCCGATGGAAGGTCAGGAGGCGATCTGCGTCGGCGCCGCTTGGGCCCTGGGGCCGACGGACTGGGTGTTTCCCTCCTACCGGGAACACGCCACCGTGCTGAACCGGGGTCTTTCCCTCCGCTCGTTGCTGGAGTTCTTCCGGGGGCACGGATATGCCAACTGGGATGTCCGCCGACTCCACCTCGGCCTCTACACCATTCCCATCGCCACCCAGCTTCCCCATGCGGTGGGTCAGGCCCACCACACGACCCTCCGAGGGGAAACCGACGTCACCGCGGTGTTTTTCGGAGACGGCGCCACCTCGGCCTCTGATTTTCACGCGGGCATGAACTTCGCCGGGGTATGGAATCTGCCGGTGGTGTTCATCTGCTCCAACAACCAATACGCCATCTCGCTCCCTTTCCGTTCCCAGACCGGGGCGGAGACCATTTCGCAGAAGGCGGTCGCCTACGGGTTTGAGGGTGTCCGGGTGGACGGCATGGATGCCCTGGCCGTCCATTCCGCAGTCGCCGAAGCCGCCGCCAAAGCCCGTCAGGGTGGGGGCCCGACTTTGATCGAGGCAGTCACCTATCGCTTCGGGCCTCATGCCACCGCCGACGACCCGCGCCGCTACCGATCCTCCGAAGAGGAGAATTCCTGGAGGGCGCTTGATCCGCTGGTCCGAATGCGGCGTCACCTGGAAAACGTCGACCTGTGGGACGACCTGCTGGAGAAAAGAGCCGTAACCGAACTGGAATCAGCCCTGGACGAGGTTGTGGAGGAGATCGAGGCGCGGCCCCTCCCCCGAAGACAACGGGCGATCAGCCAGGTCTATCAGCGCATCCCCCGGGCAATGGCCGGGCGGTTCAGAGTATCCCAGCAGGCTCACGGCCGGCCACTCGATGACCTGTCCCCGCTGATCTGGCAGATCAAGGAGGAGACTCCTGCCGACCCTGAACCTTCGCAAAGGTGGAACATGGCGCAGGCGATCGGGGCCGCCTTGGGAGAGGCGATGGACCGCTATCCCGAGGCGATCATCCTGGGCGAGGATGTGGGACGCACGGGAGGGGTGTTCCGCATCACCGATGATCTGCAGGTCAAATACGGCGCCGAACGGGTGATCGACACGCCGCTGTGCGAGACAGGAATCGTCGGCACGGCCATTGGGATGGCCGTCGCCGGGGCCCGGCCCATCGTGGAGATTCAATTCGATGGGTTCCTGTACAACTGTTTCGAGCAGATCGCCACCCATTTGGGGCGCATGCGCTATCGCACCCAGGGAGGCGTCGATCTGCCGATGGTGGTGCGCTTTCCCAACGGCGGGGGAATCAATGCCCACGAGTTCCACAACGAAAGCCCCGAAACTCTCTTTTGCCACCTGCCGGGGCTGGTGGTGATCTGCCCTTCCACCCCCACCGACGCCAAGGGACTGTTGGCTTCCGCCATCGACTCGTCGGATCCGGTGATCTTCGCCGAGCCCAAGGTGCTCTACCGGGCGGGCCGGCAGTCGGTCCCCGGCAGCTACTACACGATTCCCATCGGACGAGCTTCAATCCGGCGTCCGGGAAGCGACGTTACGGTGGTCACCTATGGCGGAATGGTTCCCGTGGCGCTTCGGGCGGCCGACTCTTTGGCCGAACAAGCCTCGGTGGAGGTGATCGATCTTCGCACCCTCTATCCGTGGGACAGAGAGACGGTGCTCTCCTCGGTGACCCGGACCGGACGGCTGGTGGTGGTGCAGGAACCTCCCCATACCGCCGGGATGGCCGCCGAAATCGCCGCTACCGTGGCCGAGGAGGCGATCTACGACCTGGCCGCTCCGGTGGTTCGGGTAACCGGGTTCGACGCCCCGCTGCCTCCCTTCGGTTTCGAGTCCTACGGAATGCCGGGTGTCCCCGACGTCACCGCCGGAATCATGCGGACCCTCGCCGAATGAGCGACCGGCCGGTGGTCACGGTGTTCGGATCCTCGTCCGTCCCAGCCTCGGATCCCGAGTTCGCCGAGGCCCGCCGATTGGGCAGGATCCTGGCGGAGGGGGGCGTCGGGGTGGCGACCGGCGGATACGGAGGGGTGATGGAGGCGGTCTCGCAAGGGGCGGCGGAGGCGGGTGGGGAAGTGATCGGCGTGACCGCTCCCCGCCTCTTTCCCCACCGGGCGGGACCCAACCCTTTCGTCCGCACCGAGATCCCTGCCCACGACGCGCACGAGCGCGATCGCATCCTGTTGGAGACGGCGTCCGCCACTATCACGCTTCCGGGCAGCATCGGCACCATAGTCGAGTTCACCGAAGCCTGGAGGGAAGCCTTCTTATCCCCTTCCTCCCAGCGCAAACCCCACGTGGCGGTGGGAGACAGCTTCCGGAAGCTGGCCGAATTGATGATCGAGGAGTTCGGCGCCGATCCTCAGATGATGACCTGGGTTCCCACCGCCTCCGAAGCCGCCCGGGTGGTGCTGCGAGGCCTCGGATCGGAGGGCGCCCGGTGAGCGAGCCGATCAGAGCAGCGGGCGGTGTGGTGTTCCGGATGTCGCCGCAGGGCGAACCACAGGTGCTGGTGATCCATCGCCCTCGCTACGACGACTGGTCGCTGCCCAAGGGAAAGAGCGATCCGGGGGAGTATTCGCAGACCACCGCCATCCGCGAGGTGTGGGAAGAGACCGGCCACCTCTGCCGGGTGATGGCCCGGATCGGACGTCACGACTACCCGTCGTCCGACGGATGGAAAGAGGTCGACTACTACGCCATGACCTCCTGGTCCTCCACCGGATTCGAAGCAGGCGCCGAAGTGGACGAGATCCGATGGATCCCGGTCTCCGAAAGAGGGATGCTCACCTACCCCTATGATCGACAGTTGGTGGAAACCGTCGACTACCCCACCTTGAGATCGATCAGAACCCTGTTCGTGGTTCGCCACGCGGCGGCGGGCGCCCGGCGAGGATGGAACGAACCCGATCATCTCCGACCTCTCACCGACAAGGGCCGCAGACAAGCGCGCGCCCTGGCCGATCGTTTGGCGTCCGAAGGGATCGGGAGGCTCATCTCGAGCCCTTACGTGCGCTGCACCCAGACCTTGGCGCCGCTCGGAGAGAGGCTGGGTATCAGGGTGGAGGAGCACCCGGCCCTGGCCGAAGGCGGAGGCCGAGACACCATGCGGCTCATCGAGGAACTCTCAGGCGCCAATGTCGCCCTGTCCAGCCATGGAGACGTAATCCCCTCCACGATTTTCCGACTGGCCGAGGCCGGCGCCACCCTGTCGCACCCCATTTACTTCTGCAAGAAGGGCTCGATTTGGGCGGTCAACGTGATCGGGGAAACGGCCGTCTCCGCCCATTACGAACCTCCTCCCAAGGTATAAGCGAACCGTCAGGGAGGCTGCTCAACGGGCGGCCGGCCTGGTTTTTATGAGATTCCATGAGCGCCGTTATAATCTGATAGCGCTTATGACCTCCAGACAAACTGCCCTTCGAAGAACCCCCCTCGGGCTACAGATATTTGAAGAGTTGCGACGGCAGATCCTGTTCGGAGACCTCCACCCCGACACTCCCCTCACCCAGCAAGACCTCTGCGAGCGGTTCGGCACCAGCCGCATGCCGGTTCGGGACGCCATCAACATGCTGGTGATGGACGGTCTGGCCGCTCGGCCCAACAACCGCGATGCGGTGGTGGCCCGCATCACCTTGGCAGACATTCTCGACGCGTTCGAAGTGAACGCCCATCTCCACGCTTTGGCGGCCGTGCGAGCCGTCACCAGAGGAACCCCCCAGGAGCGCAACCGGCTGCAGAGCCTCCATGAGGAGATGGGAAAGGCGATCAACAGCGGGAATCTGGCCCGCGGCGCCCGGCTGAACGGGCACTTCCATCTCCAACTCAATCGCATGTCGCACTCCGCCCCCATTCTCACCACTCTGAAGCGGGTGTCCGCCTTCGTCCCGGACGACTTCGTGAGGGAAGACCCCGACTACGCCCTCCAGGGCTACCAGGAGCACGAAATGATCATGGAAGCCTTTGTCGAAAACGATCGGGGAAGGCTGTATGAGGTGGTTACCAATCACATCATGTCGGCGGCCGATCATCTGGTCGAGATACTCTCCAAACACCGGCAGATCTCCGGCTCATAGACCCCGCCCGCGGTAATTTCGGATAGTTTCGGCATCCGGCAAGAATACCGGTTATGTCAACTTCCCACCACGGCGCGGCGGTGGACGCACCCGCCGTCTCGATACTGAACGGCGTCAAGATCTACGGCGAGGGCGAAACGGCGGTCAGAGCGCTGAGGGAGGTCTCGATTGAGATCGCACGGGGCCGGTTCACCGCCATCATGGGGCCTTCGGGATCGGGCAAATCGACTCTGCTTCACACCTTGGCGGGCCTGGACACCCTGGAGGAGGGTGAGGTGCACATCGACGGGATCCCCCTCTCCACCCTCAAAGACCGGGATCTCACCCTGCTCCGGAGGGAAAAGGTGGGGTTCGTCTTCCAGACCTTCAACCTGATCCCCACCCTCAACGCCGAAGAGAACATCCTTTTGCCGCTCTCGATCGCCCGGGAAAACGTGGAGAGAGACTGGTTCGACCAGATAGTGAGGACCCTCGGTCTCGGGGATCGGCTCCACCATCTTCCCAGTCAACTGTCGGGCGGACAGCAGCAACGGGTGGCCGTGGCCCGGGCGCTGATTTCCCGTCCCATCATCGTGTGTGCCGATGAGCCCACCGGCAACCTCGACTCCCGGGCATCCGACGAGCTGCTGGGGTTCATCCGGGAGGCGGTGGACAAGATCGGACAGACGGTGGTGATGGTCACCCATGATCCCACCGTCGCCGCTTACGCCGACCAGGCGGTGTTCCTGGAGGACGGAAAGATCATCCACCAAATGAACGATCCCAACGCCGAGGCCATCTTCGATTATTTGAAGTCACTGGGCGAGTAGATGCTGCGAACCGCCGTCAGGAGCATGTGGGCGCACAAGTTGCGCCTGACTCTGACCGCCCTCTCGGTGGTGCTGGGGGTGGCCTTCGTAGTGGGCAGCTTCGTTTTCACCGACACCATCGGGGACGGTTTCAACAAGCTGTTCGGGGATGCCTACGCGGGCGTGGACGTGCAGGTCGAGGCGGCCTTCTCCGACTTCGCCCAAGAGGCGGAGACTGTCCCGTCTTTCAACGAGGGTGTGCTGGATCAGATCGCCGCGGTCCCGGGGGTGGGAGTGGCCGTGCCATCGGTGAGTGGCTTCGCTCAACTGCTCGACTCAGAAGGCCGGCTCCTGGGAATCACCGGGCCTCCCAAGTTTGCCTACTCCTGGGTGGAAGACCCCCTCGTGAACCGGCTGACCATCCTGGAAGGCGACGGCCGACCGCCCACCGAACCGGGTGAGGTGGCGGTGGACATCACCACCGCGGAGACTTACGACATAACGCTCGGCCAAGAGGTGGACGTGGCGTTCGAGAACGGAAAGGGGCGCTTCCGCGTGGTGGGGCTGGCCACTTCCGTGACACAGACCGACTTCGGCGCAAGTTCCATTCTGCTCTTCGAACACCGGGAAGCACAACGTCTGCTGGGGCTGGAAAACGAGATCACCGCCATCGTCATCCAGGCCGAAGATGGTCTGGATCCGCAGGTGCTGCTGGAGCGGATTGAGGCGGTTCTTCCGGAAGGCCTGACCGCCTCCACCGGCGAACAGTTGGAACAGTCGGTGCTCGAAGAACTGGAGACCGGGCTGGGATTCTTCAACACGGCCCTCCTGGTGTTCGCCGGGGTGGCCATTCTGGTGGGCGCTTTCATCATTCAGAACACCTTCCGGATCATCGTCGCCCAGCGGCTCCGCGAACTGGCGCTGCTGCGGGCAATCGGCGCCACTTCCCGTCAGATAGTGCGGATGGTGGCCACGGAAGCCGCCCTCGTGGGAGTGGTCTCGTCAGCCGTGGGAGTGGGCGCCGGAATCCTGCTGGCCTATGGCATGAGGGAAGCTCTGGGCCTGGTGGGCTTCAGCTTTCCCCGCGGTGATCTGGTGGTGGGCACTCGCACCATCGTTTTGGGGATGGTGGTGGGAGTGGTGATCACGGTGGCCTCGGCCCTTCTGCCCGCCTTCAAGGCCTCCTCCGTGCCGCCGGTGGCGGCGCTTCGTGCGGGCGCCGGCCACACCAGGCGGGCCTCGCTTCGCAACCGGGCCATCATCGGATCGTCGGTCACCGGGCTGGGAGCGGTGGGTCTGGTGGTGGGCCTGGCATGGCTGGGAATCACCTGGGTGGGGATCGGCGCTCTTCTCCTGTTCTTGGGAGTGGCGATTCTGGCGCCCCTGGTGGCTCGTCCGGCCGGTTCCTTTCTGGGTTGGCCGCTGCCCCGACTGTTCGGCCTGCCGGGTCTGCTGGCCAAGGAGAACACCCGCCGTCAGCCCCGCCGCACGGCCGCCACCGCCTCGGCGCTGATGATCGGGATTGCTCTGGTCTCCTTTGTGGCGGTGCTCTCCAGTTCCATCAGCAAATCGGTGGAACAGTCTCTGCTGGAGACTTTCGCGGCCGATCTGACCATCACCTCGGTCAACTTCACCACCGGAGTGAGCGATGAATTCGTGGAGGATCTCTCCGGGGTGGACGACCTGGCCGCCGTCTCGCCGGTAAGAATCGGAACGGTGAGGATCGCCACCGCCGATGGCTCGCAGGAGGAGGTGACCAGCATCGCCGCCATCGACCCCGCCACCGTGGAACAGGTGTGGGCGACGGGCGCCGAACCGGGAATAGAGGCGGTAGTCGAAGGAATGGTCGTGGAGACCAACCTGCTCGAAGACCGGGGATGGGCGGTGGGGGACGTCCTCACCCTGGAGTTTCCCACCGGTGAGGCGATCGAGCTACCGGTGGCCGGCACCCTGGCTTCCGAAGCCTTCGGGGGGATCCTCATCTCCGAGGAGCGGTTCCTGCGCTACTACCCGCTGACCTCTCCCGCCCTGGTGTTGGTGTCGGTGGCGGACGGGGTCGATTTGGACCGGGCACAGCAGCGAGTGCAGAGCCTGGCGTCCGATTATCCCCTGGTGCAGATCCAGACCAAGAGCGAGTTTGCCGCCCAATTCGAGAACCAGATCGGGCAACTGGTGGCGGTGTTCAACGGCCTGTTGGCCCTGGCCATCGTCATCGCCATCCTGGGCATCACCAACACTCTGGCTCTTTCCATCACCGAGCGCATCCGCGAGATCGGACTATTGCGAGCGGTGGGAATGGTCCGCCGCCAGGTGCGCCGCATGGTGCGCTGGGAAGCGGTGGTGGTGGCGGTCTTCGGCGCCGTGCTGGGAGTGCTCCTGGGGGGCGTTCTGGGTTGGGCGGTGCGGCTGGCCCTGGAGGACGACGGCTTGGAGGTGTTCAGTCTTCCGGCGCTTCAACTGCTCATCTACGTGGCGCTGGCCGGAATAGCCGGAGTGATAGCCGCCATCCTTCCCGCCCGCTCAGCCAGCCGCATCAAACTCCTCCAGGCCCTCGCCCACGAATAAGGACACCCTGCCGAGCGGATGTGTGGGGCTCATCACGGCTACTGCTTGAACCCCGGCGAGAGGGAGTCAGTTGAGGGTATGAAGTGGTTCGGTGTAGGGAAGGCCCAAGGCATCGGAGACGGCGGGCTCGGTGATCTGACCCCGCCGGACATTCAGGCCGTCCTGCAGGCCCGGGTCGGATCGGATCGCTTCAACCGTCCCCAGGTCGGCCAGCTTGAGCACATAGGGGAGGGTGGCGTCATTGAGGGCCTGGGTGGAGGACCGGGGCACGGCGCCCGGCATGTTGGCCACGCAATAGTGCACAACCTCGTCGACGATGTACGTGGGGTCGGCGTGGGTGGTGGGCCGAGAGGTCTCGGCGCACCCTCCCTGATCTATCGCCACATCCACAATGACCGCACCGGGCTGCATCCTCTTGACCATCTGCGCCGTGATCAGGCGGGGCGCCCGGGCGCCGGGCAGCAACACCGCCCCGATCACCAAGTCGGCGGCCACCACCGCATTCTCCAAAGCGAGCGGGCTGGAATAGAGGGTGCGGACGGCCGACCCGAACCGGGCGGACAGCGACTCCAGCACCGCCTGGTTGCGATCTACCACCGTCACATCGGCGCCGAGGCGAATCGCCAACTCCACCGCGTTGCTTCCCACGACACCTCCGCCGATCACCACCACCGGCGCCGGCGCCGCGCCGGGAACGCCCCCCAGGAGCACCCCCCGTCCACCTGCCGAGGCCTCGAGACACCTGGCCCCGGCCTGGACAGACATCCTTCCCGCCACCTGGGACATGGGCGCCAGCAGCGGCAGCCGACCCGCTCGGTCGGTCACCGATTCATACGCGATGGCCGTGGCGCCGCTTTGGAGCAGATCCCGGGCCTGTTCGGGATCGGGCGCCAGGTGCAGGTAGGTGAAAAGAGTGTGGTGACTGCGCAACCGGGCCCGCTCGACTCCGAGCGGTTCCTTGACCTTCACCACCAACTCGGCCGCCTCGAAAAGATCGTCGGCTGATTCCAGCAACCGCGCACCCCTGCCGGCGTACTCCTCGTCGCTGAACCCCGCGCCCGCGCCGGCGTGGCGTTCCACGAACACCTGGTGGCCCCGGTCGGTTGCCTTTCCGACACTTTCCGGAGTGAGCCCGACCCGGCGCTCCTCGGTCTTGATCTCTTTGGGAACACCTATTCTCATGAATCCCTCCTCGCCTGTCATTTGGCCAAATCAGGCAAGATCAGTGGGTAGCGGTGATGATCGTTAGGGGAAATTCTACCGGTGCCAGGGGAGCTCCATAAGGGGGATTCACCGACATCTTGCCGACCCCTTTCAACCGTCCTTCCGAGATCGATCCGGCTCACGCGCCAAACTCAACCGGGGACCGCCTTCCCGAACCAAGTGCTCGGCAACCGGTAGCATGGGCCAAACCAGCAGGAGGCGTCGCCTCCACCCGCGAGAGGAGCTCGGTTTAGTTGCGCCGCTTTGACCTGATGATCATCGGCACCGGATCCGGCAATTCGGTGATCGGCCCCGAGCACGACGGCTGGAAGATTGCCGTCGTGGAAAAAGGCCGCTTCGGCGGGACCTGTCTCAATGTCGGATGCATACCTTCGAAGATGTTCGTTTACGCGGCCGAGATGGCCGAGTTGGCCGCCGACAGCGGGCGGCTAGGCGTCCGCACCCGTTTCGACGGAGCTGACTGGCCCTCCATCCGCGATCGCATATTCGGCCGGATCGACCCGATCGCCGAGGGGGGCAAAGCCTTCCGGGAGGAACTTCCCAATACCACGGTCTACGCCGGCGCCGGCCGGTTCGTCGGACCGAAACAAGTGATCATCGGTGACCAAGTGATCACCGCCGACCGGATCGTGATAGCGGCGGGTGGACGGCCCACCGTGCCCGGCGTGCCGGGTCTTGAGGACTGTGGATACCACACCTCGGACACCATCATGCGTCTCGACGACCTTCCCGAGCGACTGCTGGTGATCGGCGCCGGCTACATAGCAGCCGAATTGGGCGGCGTCATGGGAGCGTTTGGCTCGAAGGTGACCTTCCTGCTGCGAGGCGATACCTTCCTGCGTCGGGAGGACCACGACATCAGCAGCCGGTTCACCGCCGCATACACCCGCCGGTTCGACGTGCGCAGGCATACCCGGATCCTCGAGGCCCGCCGGGACGGCCGCGAAATTGTGCTCAGCATCGCCGGAGAGGAAGGCGGCCCGGTTGAGTTGAGAGGCGACGAGTTGCTGGTGGCGACCGGACGAAGACCGAACACCGACCAACTCGACGTGGAAGCAGGAGGAATCGCGGTCGACCACCGGGGATTCGTGATCACCGACCAGCAACTCCGAACCAACGTGGAAGGGGTGTGGGCTCTGGGTGACATCACCAACCCGGTGCAACTGAAACACGTCGCCAACCACGAGGCGCGGGTGGTGCGCCACAACCTCACCAACCCAAACGACCCGGCCACCGTGGACCACCGGTTCATCCCTCACGCGGTGTTCGGCTATCCCCAGATCGCCAGTGTCGGTCTCACCGAGCAAGAATGCCGCCGACAGGACATACCCTATGTCAGCCATGTCCAACCCTACGCCTCCGCCGCCTATGGCTGGGCAATGGAGGACACCGGCAGCGTGGCCAAGGTCATCGCCCATGCCGAAACCCGCCGTCTCCTCGGCGCCCACATCATCGGCCCACAGTCGCCCACCCTCATCCAGCAACTCATCCAAGGCATGCGCTTCGATCTGACCGTCGACCAGATAGCCCACGGCCAGTACTACATCCATCCCGCCCTGCCGGAAGTGGTCGAGCAGGCCCTCTTGGAACTCTGAAACCCTCTGACCGAGGGGAGCGTCGGTCGGAGCGGCAGCCGGGACGAATTACACCGCCCTTATCCAGAACCCGAAAGCCGCCTAATAAGCCCGGCTACATGGACACGCCTTTCTGCTTCGATACCGCCGGGGTTATTTAAGCGACCCAGGTGTCAGTATCCACCAAGTCTTCGGTAATAAGCGCGGCACAGAACTCGATGTCCTTCCGACGCGAGGCAATGGCCTTGGATATCCAAAGGTCGTGAATCTCGAGGCACCAAGCCACCACGCCGTTGGTATTTGGGGTCTCGTATCTGATAGGACGGTCCCGCCAGCCTCGGGGCAGGATGGCCGTGGACTGGGTGACGCCCTGGGCGTAGTAGCCGAATGTTCTATGAAACATCGACACTTCGCCGATGGTTCCATCAATCAAGTCAGCTTTTTGTTCGCCGGGGTCATCTAACGGAGCAATGTCTGCTTCTATAAGATCAGGCCGCTTCCGGTGGGACAGCACCAGAGATCGATGCGTGGAGGGCCTGGCTGCCAATCACCAAGAGTTCGTTCTCGCCCAAATGGCACCGGCAGCCCGGATGGCATGATCGAACTCCTCTCGGTTCACACCGCCCTCCTAAACGACCGGTAAACGGCAACGCGTTGCGCGGCAGTGAGCACCCCGGCGAAGGGGGAGACTTGTCGGAGGTCTCGGCCACGGTCGCTGGGATCGAGCATGCAAACAACGATTTGGTCGATCGTGCCTTGGAGAATCCGCTCCCATTCATCCAAGAACGGCGAAGCGTGCGGATTGACCGACCGCATTCGGAAAATATTTTGTCGGGCGATCTCGAGCACCTCAGCATGACGACCCCTCAATTCCTTGGCAATCGCGGCATGAAGAAACAGGCTTCTCTCCTGGTCGCGAGTCAGCGCCGTTCCTACAGTGAGATAGCACGCCAGACCGACCGAACTCGCTATCCGCTCCACAGTGCGCCAAGTAGGACTTTTCGCACCAGACTCGTACGCCGCCACCGTGGGCTGAGAAGTCTCAGCAACATCAGCCAAATCCCGCTGAGTCATACCCGCCACAGCACGAATCAATCGAACAGGTTCCATCGCCCACAGTATATCCAACCAGATATACTAAGTTGGCGGATATGCGTCGAGCCCCAGTCGCCCGTCGCTCGAATTCAATAATGCGCCGCTCTTGTACAGCCTGAGTGGCAACCTTGATCGTGCTCCTATCGGCGGTTACGTCAATAGCCTCGGGCGTGGCGTCCTTGATGACACTCCATCGAACGTAGTCCGTGAACAGGGCCGACTTGCGAGCAAGGATTGTGATCATGCGTTCCGACGCTGTTCCCGGTGAGAAGGCGATGCACTTCAACGGGCCGTACCTGTCCCATCCGGTGACACCGTGCGATAGCCTGCTCTTCTGTGGTCGGCTTCCACTGAGGCTCGGTCGGTCCCCAAACGCTGACGACGCCGCATTAAGACCTCGCGGTGAGTTATTGGCCCAAACGGAAGACTCTTGCGTATTTCCTCTCGTACTTCTGAGAATGGAAGGCCCAGCCTTCATCCATATCGATCAGGACGAGTATCGGGAGGCTGTGCCTTTTGGTAAAACCCCCTACAGTCAAACACCCTTTGCGCGGGAAGTCCGCAATGAAGCCAGCGGGGTAAAGCAAGGCGAACCGAACGTCTTCCTCGGAGAAGTGTCCAAGGGCTGATGGAAGGATCGGCTCTCGGCCAGAAGGCGCACTCAAACAATCCCAACAGGCAATAGCGAACGTATGGGTGCTGTCAACTGGCTAGGCAATAAAGAGATGAGGT
The DNA here is from genome assembly GCA_963665765.1 of Acidimicrobiia bacterium. Taxonomy (GTDB): domain Bacteria; phylum Actinomycetota; class Acidimicrobiia; order Spongiisociales; family ZC4RG35; genus Bin76. The sequence goes on along the minus strand of OY762464.1, from coordinate 2,256,569 downwards.
GTTCTCTTTCTGATGTGGGCATCTGCGCCAGCAATCTCGCTGAAACATGTGCGGGTAGGTGGAGAATGTCGTCAGCCTGCTTCTCATGGGACAGGCGGAAAAACATTGCGTCTGCTAAAGATGCCACCATCGCGACCTCTTCGGTGGTAGGGGGCCGCCCATGCACATCGCTGAAGTCTTCGTCTGGGTCTTGACATAGAGCGATGAGCTCCGCCCGTTCCTCATCGGTCATGGGTTTCTAGTATAAGAGCCCGCGCCTACCGACGGATGCGAGGTTAGATCCCTCTCAGCCCAGGCGAGCTATTAGATTCCCAGTCCCGACAGTTGCTAGGTGGTTGGTGGACTGTGGGCCATCACCGCTGACCTGCAACCCCGATGGGGGCTCCCCATAGGACTCCCCATCTCAAACCTTGAATCGCACCGGGGTTTTCGGGGCGATTCAAAGTGTGCTGCCGGCGGGGCCTGTTAAGGTGGTTAGGGCGAGCCTCAGGTTGACAGGGGTGCCGGGGGGTTCTTCCTCGGCAGTGGTGCTTTCAGTGATCGCCATCAGCGGGATCGGCGGAGCTTGTTCCGTTCAGAGTGGGTTCGGGGAGGGTGCCGTTGCGTTTTTGGTGGCTGAGGATGCGTTTTATTTCTTGTAGGTTGTGTGCTTACGACGAGGGCTAGGGCGCCGATGGTTTTGAGCGGCGAGGCCGAAAGCCCGGCACCGATTTCGGCGTTCAGGCCGCATTTGATACTGATCGGAGAGGGCGATCTTCCCTGGTCGAGCTGGTGGGAGATTCGATCAAGAACTCCAAGAGGTTGGAGCATATAATTCTCTTCGCATGCAAGAGGTCTCCAAATTCTTCGGATTGGTCGTTCGGATGGAGTACGAGGAAGATGCCGTTCCGTTCGTTCATATCAACTATGAAGCGTCAAAGGGCATCTCCTACTACGCCAAGGTAAGCGTCTCGCGTCATCGCGTCATCGCGGGATGGTTGTCTGAAATATGCTGGGAACACATAGAGGAGTGGATCAACCTGCACCACAACGAACTGCTAGAGGCATGGGACATGCTCCGAGAAGGACACCCCGCGCCACCTATAAAGGAACTCCACTGATATGCTCTCCGCGGGAACCGGCCTCGCCTCAGAGATCTATGTCCATGAGGATGGCAGGCGGTACATAGTGGATCCCTCCTTGCCCCCGGCGGATATTCACAGCGTAACCCGGGTGCAAGTGCTGGGGGGATACCGACTGTGGGTGGAGTTCGGAGATGGAGAGCGGGGTGAGGTTGATCTTGCTGACCTAGCGAAGGGCTCCGCCCGAGTCAGGGAACTATGGGAAGATAGGGACTATTTCAAAACAGCACACATCCCAGATTACGGGGGCGTGGCATGGGAAGGGCACTTGATGGATATAGACCCGACAGTTCTGTACATGCGGGTTACGGGCAAAGCGTTGGATGAGGTGTGTCCGCAAGTCAGGTTCGTGGATTGATGCCCTCCTTGAGCAGGTTCCATGGAATCGTTATCTACATGTACTACAGAGAAGAGCACCGCAAACCTCATTTCTCAGCCTCATACTCTGGGAAGGAGATTTCCGGGACGGTGGGGAGGTTCGGTTCAACCGGAAAGCCTGGAAACTGGTAGAAAAGTGGGCGAGACTTCACGAAGAGGAACTCATGGAAGCGTGGGAGGCTCGAAGTCGCCACGATCCTTTGCCTGAGATCGATCCCCTGCCTTAGAAACTCAACAATTCCGATGAGCTTATGAGGGTGCTGCCGTACCAGTGCTGATCGGGGTAGGTAAGAACATGGTTCGGGCCATCCGCTTTTGGGGTCTCGCCGCGAAACTGATCGTGGAGGATCCCAGAGACTGTCCGTGCGACGCTTTTTGCCTCTGACCACGCCTTTTAGCCCTTCCAGACGCATGAGACGCCCGACTGTGCACCGTGCCACCCGGATCCCATCCCGGTGCAGTTGCCGCCACACCTTCCGAACGCCGAACTACTCCCCAAAGTTCCCCTCGTGGACACGGCGGATCACCTCACGCAGTCCTATATCGTGGACATTGACAATTACCTGTATCTCGTGCCGTTTGTGACAGACCCGGACGGTACAATATTTCTCAAGACCATCATCCCTAGTCGCAAAAGCGATGAGGGAATATGGGAGGGGGTAATTCCGTGAGTTACGAATTGAGTCCCGCGGAGAAGGAAATCCTCGAAGCGTTCGAGAACGGCGAGCTGGCCCTCGTACACGATGCTCAGCAACAATCGGAGATAGCTCGTCAAGCGGCGCGCAACACCCTCAAGATGATTGATGGACAGCAAATGGTGTTTGGGCATGGTTCTTCATCAATGAGTGGAGCCAGTTCGTAGTAGCCCCGCACAAAGCCATAGAACTCAGATTCGAACCACGCCTGTTGGGAGGGAGAAACACTCCCTCTGGGATAAGAAGCCCAAGTCTCAGAGGGCTGGTCTGCCGTACGCGGCCTTCTCATCGGCGGGTTGCTGAGAGAGTTAGATTGGGGCTGCACTATCTGCCGAGATTCCCACCAGTCGGGTTCATCGATCCTGATGAGGCGCCTTGTGGAGTAGAAATCGAGCTTCGGCGTAACCGACCCGCCGCAAAATCCTCACCGACAGCCTCGCCCCCGGGCGCCGCCCACACCACAACGCCGTACCCGGCGCCGACAGTAAATACCTACTGTCGGCTATTGGCGCGCCCGAAAACAGGCAAAAAGAACACAAAAACGGCCTAACTGGCCCACTCAATTGAGATAAATGGACCAGAAGCCGGCGTGGCCTGTGGACCACCACCCCTGACCTGCGGCGCAGCAGGGCTCCACATTCAAACCGGGAAGGCTCCACATTGGTCACACGGAACCGTACGCTTCCCTTCGACGAGAGCAGGCGGATGGAGTGCCCTGTTTCCATCTCCTATATCACTGGGGCACGTCTTCTCAACGAACCAAGATTGATTTATCCCCGGCGGCAACCCTGCTCCGCTTTGATCTACCCTGCCCGGCTATCGTGGTTGGCGAACCCGTCAAGCACTTTGATGGTAAGGAGTTCTTCGTGTACCTTGAGGTGCCTGTTTTGGTATGTGGTGCGGAGTTTCGGGTCCCACGGGGTTTCCCCGCATGATCGCGGGTCGTCATCGATTAGGAGACCCAAACCGTCTTTCTCAGCGTGGCATACCGCGTCAAGGTAATCGGTGTGAGTCATCATCCAAGGGTGGTGCCCGTTCTTGTACCAAAGATTGCCGATTCTGAATCCCGCCGGGTCGAAGTCAGTGTGGAACCAAAGTTGGGCGCGGGATTCGGCGAGTTGGTTCACAAGGGTTGTGACCGCGGTGGTAGGCATCCCGTTTGAGGCTATGACGCATGCGGGAAGGTTTCTTTGGGCGGCGGCTTCGACCAATCGGGGGTTTTCGACGACCAGCACTCTCGTGTCGGGTGGAACACTAATCCGGTTTTGACGTAGGGAGTACAGGTTGATGTGAAGGGGAAGTCTTCCCAGGTTGGCCTCGTGAACCTGTTTCCCCAGCAAGTTGTCTCTGATTGCGGGGATTGCCCATGTCAAAACAGGAGCGGAGACCAAACAATGTTCGATGCCTACATGTTCGAACAGTTCCCGTCCGCTGAGATCTGACCGTCCGATACGCAGCTTCAAAGCATGCTCGACGAAGCGGAATAGCTTCTCTTTGTTGTCTAAGGCATGCGAGGATCCGTATAGACGAGCGGCTAACTCGGTGCGGCTGAACACGACACCTGGGTGGTCGTTTAGGTGATCGAGGAGCATCCGTACTCGGCGGGTTAGGCGTGTGGTTTCTCGCCGGTCGAGGTCTGACGTCAATCCTGCGCTCTTGACTGTCTTCGCCCACTGGACAGCCCACGGTTCGGGCCATGAAGCGGTCTGAGTGTTTAGTATTTCCTGCACTTCGGCGGAGCGGGCTTTCTTAGAGCGTCTGGCGTACGCTTCGGGAGAGGGGGGATACCCGAGTCGGCTGAGAGCCGCGTCCAAGTCGGAACCTATTTCACGTTCGATTAGTGCCTGTTCAAGATCGGTGAGGTCGATAGTCTTTGTCGGTTTCCGTCTGAGCAGTCCCGTCAGGCAATGGCGACTGTGAGGGTTGAGTTTGGCTCGGATGCGCCCCCGGCGGGTGGGGCCTCCTTTGTCGAGCCGTTGCCGTGCCGCTGTCCATACCGGTTCCATTCGTTTATCGAGCAGCGAATCGGGAAGTGGGTGCTTGCCGGTCACAGAATGGTGGTTTGCTCGTATGTGACCTCGACCGCGTACCGCCACGCAGCGGGCCGCAGGCACACCGTGTCGCCGTGAGTTTCGGCGAGTCTGTGACCCGCGAGTACCTCGATGACGAGACCGGTCAAGTGTTCTGGATCGTCGGCGCGGGCTGACCAGTATTTGCGGTTTTGTCCCGTCAATTCCGTTACTTTGTTTACGATTTCTTCCCGGGTGAACTCGCTGCGGCCGGTTTTGGCGAGATGGGAGATCAGCAGGAGCGCGACCTGCGGTTCGGTTCCGCCGCGGGGAAAGTGGACATCTGTTAGTTGTCCGTCTGGGTCTATGGCTGCCATGCCCTCGGATCGGGCCTCGATGTGCATTCCGAACATTTCCCCAAATATCTGTTCCATCTCGGAGCGATAGTTGCGGTAGTTCCGCCATTCGCTTTCAGTTAGGTCCTCTCGGTAAACCACTGGTTCTTCCAAGAGGTAAGACCTCACTTTCGTTCTTTCTCTCTGTTGGGATCTGTCCAGCAGTTGTTCGACCGTTTCAGCGGAGGCCACCACCGGCAGCGTCAGCAGATTGGCTCGGTCGTGGTGGATCGCGAGTATCGCGTCGGCGAGGGGATCCCCAGCGTATTGCTCGACATTCTTATCCACCTCCTCCACAATGCCGTGCTTGATTAGCCAGCGCAGGGCCGTGACGACGGCGCGTCGGTCGGTCAGGCTGTCTTCTATCTGCCGAACATCGGCTTCGACGGCGGCTGACCGCATCCCGTTTATCAGGTCCTTCAAGCTTATGATTCTCTGTCCGGCTACGAGGGCGGCCAGTGCCAGTGCCAGCATGACATACTCCCTGGGTTTGAATGGTCGCTTGTTGCTCGTCTCGGTGATGAATGGTCTCCGAGCGACAATCGTCGTTTTGTCGAGGCGGGCGGCATCCGATTTGACCCGCAGGCGATAACCGAACTGTCGGCTGAATTTCTGGTCCAGCTCTTGGGCGTGTCTGCGGATAAGAGTGAACATGTCCGGGCTGTCTTCGGCTAACACCAGGGGATGGCGGATCAGATAGCGAGCCGTTTCTCTTAGTTCGGCGGCGGCAGTCATGATTCCTCCCCGGAGAGCATTACGACCCGGTCGCGTATGCGGAGCCGCCCTTCGGTCGTTTCGATGATTGTGTGGGTGCCTATCTTCCCGCGGATGTCGCAGCGTATGCCATCGGACGTGTAACTGCCATTTGTTGCGTTGGCGATCATGCGCAGCAACATTCGGAACGGAGCGGTGGAGAGACTGCAGCCATCTACCCGCCCGTTCCTGATGCTGGCCATCAGTTCGGATGCCGCCTGTTGCCTGGCGGCGCGTTGTTGCTCTCGGAGGTCTCTCATTCGTTGTTGCGCCTGCCGACGGTCCCTAATCGGAGATATAGATCCCCTCTGGGCGGTGTCGCCCCTTTCCCGTAGGGATACGGGAACCTCGGCCTTGGGAGCATCCCTCCAAGAAGTAGTGATCGGGTGGGGATGTCCAGAATCTGCGGAGGGGTAGCCGAGTCGCCTGGACGACCCGAGGCCGAACGCAGCTGATGCTATGTCATGGGCTTTCTCGGGTGTGGATGCCTTTTGGAAGAACCCGGCGAGGCGCAAGAGGTCGGCTCGGCGGGATGCCGATGCCGACCCGCCGCGCGAAAGGCGGGTCAGGTTTGTAGTGAGTGTCCTAACCGCCGCCAAGGCCTGCTCGGCGATCCGTTCTATCTCCGAGTGTCCGGATGACGGAACGAACCATGTTCGCATGTCCTCCCAGTCGGCGAGTCTGGTGCCCCTCCGCCTCCTCGCCGCTATTTGCTGCTCTAATCCGGCATCCTCGAGTTGGTCGGCCAGTCCTGTTCTTTCTAGCCGGGACATCACTGCTGGAAGCAGCGGATCCAACGCTTGTATGCATCGGGCGATCTTGGGAGTTTCCTGGTTTACCTCATTGAGTCGCTGTGCGAAGTAGTTGATGAGAACACCAGCGAGAATAGGAATCTCTGCCACATCGAGGTCGTACCGCCTTTGCCAGATGTTCAGCTCTGCCGAGAAAGTCCGCAGTTGGTTAGCGAACCGCAAATGCGTGTCGAAGGCCGCCTGGACAGCATCAGATGGGTCGTCGCCCTGCTCGGCCTGTTCGATCACGGTTTCAAGGTGGGATCGTAGAGTGCGGAGGCGACCGGCCTGAAGATCGTCAACCTGGTCGAACTTGGAGAGCAGTTCCTCGACAGCGGCGAATACGCTCTGCCCAGAAGGAGTGATCACATAAGTCTTGCTTCTACGATAATAATCCTCGAGGCTTTTGGGATTTCGGATAGAGGCGACCGCGTCGAGATTGCCCCATTCTCGGAGACTGTGCATCCGTGTTTGCGCCGTGGAGGGATCCATTCCGGTCTCTGAGGTGACATCCTCGGGGGTGAACTCGGCTAGAGGTCTGTCTACGAACACGCCGAGAATCGAGCGGTAATCCTCCCATTCGGAAGCGGTCATGTACCGCAGCAGATCCCTTGCTCGTTCGATATCACCCATGGGTATCCACCAGACCAAGAGAACGGCCGTTCCATCTGTATCTGTCCAGAAGGATGGCTCTTAGTTCGGCGTCCCGGATCACTTCCACGATCTCCAATTCGGGGATGGTGGCGTGGTCGCCCCACAATCGTTCGCTGGTGGCGATCCAGTCGAGATCGAGTTCCGTGAGCAGTCCGAACAGTTGGGCGTGGTTGTCCTCTGAAACCTTGGCGAAGGCATCGTCCAGGAGAACGAACCTCGCCGTGCCCTGGTTCTCGGAGGCATCGGCTATGGAGTCACAGGATGCCGCAACCGCGGCGAAGAGCGGGAGGTAGGTGACGAACTTCTTTTCCCCTTCCGACAAGTCGTTGCGGCGATTGAGCAACTTGGTCTGCTGGCCTCGCTTGATCACCACCTGTAACTTGTGCCAACTTTTGTAGTCCAGCGCTTCGCTCAGGGCTTGTTTATACCCCATCTCGGGTTTCTCGGCGCGGGTCTTTTCTAAATGATCGCCAAGCAAACTAACCAGGTTCTCCTGCTGCTCTTTGGTGCGAATGTCGGGGGGTATGGACAACAGATCCACCATGCGTTTTGTGTCCGAGTCGAGGGTCGGTTCGACACTCCATGTGATGTCGACCCCTATCTGGCTGGCGGTTGAGAGCTTTCGAACGTGCCGCCTCATGGCATCCACTAATTCCTTGCTGGCATGTGACTTCTTTGCGACCTCCCTGGCTATTTCTCCCTGGAGGAGATCTCGCAGTTCCCTTCCTTGACCCTCCGCAAGGATCTTGGAGTCCCTTTCGTGTTTCCGGCGAACCGCCGCTGTAGCCTCGGTCAGGCTTTGTCTCCCTGATGGGCCGGTCACCTCGATGAAGATGGGGAGTTCCCTTCTGTCAGGGGAACGGATCTCGGCATCCCAACCACCGCCTAGCCTGTCACGCCGTTCTCTCTCTGACTTGTACACACTGTCAGTACCGACCGTCTCGCCCGAGTAGGTGGGGAGATACTCCGCGAGCGTGGAGAGAACCCTCTGAAGGTCAATAGGAGAGGCGAACTGATCGGATGGGTAGGGACCATCGGTGACGGCCTCCCAAAGCCCCGGGGTTGCCAGTGCTTCTAACATATCGTGCGTCAGGGTCTCGCCTCCCTTGGTCAGCCGGCCCCACTCGGCGTCGGAGGATTCGGCACCACTGTCCGCCCGGATTCGCCGCTCGACCGCACCCTCTTTTTTCTCCCTGATGTCCCGCAGTTCCTCTTGCTTGCCTTCCAAGTCAGCCTGATGCTGTCGGAGTTGGTCGCTGATTGTCCTTTCTTCTTCTCCGATGCTGTCCTCTAGGGCGCGCAGAAAATCTTCCTGTGATAGCAACTCTGCCCGTTGCTGAGCCAAGGCAGTTTGGGCGTCGGCAAGGGCGTTCTCCGAGTCTTCCTTGCGACGGGCGGCCCGGTCCCTCAGATCGACGCTTCCCTCGACGTTCTCCAACAAGCGGCGGGATTCGCCGATGTGGCGTTCCGCAGAGTCCAGGTCGTGTCGGACCTCCTCAAGGGCGTTGCTGTCGTAAGGCAGGGACAACTCTCTGGCGATCGTGTGAAGTTGGTCCTTTGCGGAGTCGAGTGCCTGAGCGGCTTCGTCCCGCCTCTCGGTCTGTTCCCGAAGGCGGGCACGTTCCTTTTCCACCACCTCCCGAGCTTCCGCCAGGCGTGTGTCTGCCTCGACTACAACCGTTAAGTCGGGAAGTGCTTTTCGCAAAGCCTTGAGTTGGCGCACCGTGTTCGCATGGCTGTCCCTTAGGTTTCTTGCCGTGACAGTCTCCGCAGTGGCCCGTTCCAGTCGGGAGTTTGCTTTCCTCCTGCCTCGTTCGAGGGTTGCCTGACGTGCTGACTCGCCAATGAATTCAGCGTGTTCTTTGGAGTGCCGACCTTGTAGCGACCCGATTCGGAAGGTTCCATCTGTGGAAACCACCACCGGGGCCTCCATGTCGGTCGGATCCGTTGAGAGGGACTCCAAAAGGGACTCCAGAACCCCTTCATCTGTCCTTTGTTGAAGGTGGGCGGGTATCCGAACGATGAGGCAGCGGCTGAGCGGTTCGGATGCCGGTGTCGAGGGAATAGCTACGAGTTCCCCGTCGGCCAGCACAACGGACTGATCGCCTGGACGGGCGGATAGCAGACCAGACGCTTCGATCGCCGCTTCGAGACCGGCGCGGTCGGTGTCCGAAATCGAAGGCGAGAAGTCCACGAGGTCGGCCAGGCAGTAATCGCCGGGGGCTTGCCACGCCTGATAGGGAAGGTCGGGTTCTGTCAGGGCGGCCCACCGGTCAGCAACCGCTTGCTCTTGGTCTTCTGCCCGTTGAGCGTCGGACAAATCCTGGTCCGCTCTGGCGAGTATCTGATGCTGGCTGTCGATCACAGCGTCGGTATCCGCTGACAGTCTTTCTCTTTCGGTTTCTGTCTCCGCCCGGGTTGACACGGATAGCTGTCCGCTGACCATATCCGCCATACCCCGCGGCACATCTGGGGTGAGGGCCGCAACGCGGCTTGCCCACTCTCGGGACTGTCTGGCCCAGTTCTCGATAGCTCTGGCAAGCCCTTCGGTTCTCTTTTGGAGGTCCCGTTCCGCACCCGCAGTCCGGTCCTTGGCGTTCTTCCACAGTTCCTCAGCGCGACGCTGTGCCTCATCCAAACCCCGAACATCGTCAAGTAGGCCTTCGATCTTGATGACATGCCCGCTTCTTCGATGGAGATCGACCTCGAACTGGCCGATCTCCCCGAGCGTGCCACTGGAGGTAGAAGGGCCACCGGGTTCGGGGAGTTGCATAGGACTGGGAGGTATTCCCGCTATTTGGCGCCGCCGGGCCACTTTCGCAACCTTGCTGAATCGGCTATTGATTCTGCGCAGATGGCGGAGGGCAGCTGTTTCTCGTTCCTCCAAGAACCCGACATCCTCCTGCAAGCGGGCCTCGGCGGCACTCGCACGGGCATCGCTTTCCGCCACCATCTGTCCACGAGCCTTGAGAAGTTCCCGCTGGGTGTCTATTTCGCGGATGTTCCGGTAGGCAGGCGATGACCTCAAAGCGTTGATGTTCGCAGTGAGTCGTTGCGCGTCTCCTTCAAGGCCAGCGATCCGATGCTCCAACCGCTTCACTTCCCGTCTTGCAGCATCAGCCACCCTACGGTGACCGGCCCTCTCCCTCTCTACCCTGCGGATTCCTTTCAGGTGCTCGTGCCCACCGTCAGTGGCATCCTTGAGCCAGGAGAAACAGTATGAGCGGTACACACCGAAAATGCCGTCGAGTTCTTTTGATGTGCGTTCCAGTTCGATCACTTCGAGGTGATGTTCTTCCAACTCGTCAAGAGCACCCCCGACTTCATCGAGAATCCGGTCGCGGAGTTGGGGAAGGGCCTCTTTCAACAGTTGAGGTATTTCTACATCTAAGCGGTCGCCGATGCGCGGGTTCCGCACCCGGTTAACCAACCGGATGTGCTGGTTGATAGACACCCCTCCGAACAACTGCTTCTCGACTTCGCGGCGATAGTCGCCGCGGCGACTGCTATTGAACACATGGCCCCCTCCCAGAAGATCGCCCAATTGGCGTTCCGACAAAGGCACGCCGTTTTCCACCAGAGAGAAGTCCACTCTCGGGCGCTGGGACGTGGTGAACCACCACTGGTTGACTTTTTGTGCTGACCGGTTGGCCTTCAGGCCGCAGCCGCACACGAAGAAGCCATCACCTTGGCGAAACTCCACCCACAAATACCCGCCCCGTTGCGGATCGTCGTTCCCATTCAGCATCCATGACCTGAGAATTTGCGTGCCGCTCTGTTCCCCCGCGGCATCGAGGCCCCGCAGTCGGGCAACCAGCAAAAACGGCAAAAGCATGTTCATGGCCGTTGTCTTCCCAGCGCCGTTCGCTCCACGCAGCAACAGCCGCCCATCACCGAAGTTGAGCACCTCATCCATGTACTGGAACACATTGACTATTCCACCTCGGTTCAGTTGCCACCTTCGCGGGACCACCCCGTGGTTTTCGTCAGATGGGGGTCTTGGGGTTTCCTGTTCGATCAAAGCTGGCAGCATGAGAGTTCCACCACTGCAAGATACTGCTGCTGTGTGACAACACCTATGACACAGAAGCCCTGCTACCCGCAATTCCACCCGATGACACCAAACCCAAAGATGTGACCGATTGGTATATCAACCGTGCGTTGTGGCGGTGGACACGAAACCGCAAACTCGTCGACGGCGGCGGCCAGTTCGGCTGTTCGCAGTGCGCTGGGAGGGTCACCACCAACGCCCCAACCTGCAACCCTGACACCATTCCGAAGAGGCCGCTCCGTTCCTGCCCATCGAAGAAGAGCAGTGCTGTCATGGCATGGTCAGCGTCCCAGTCGACCTGCTCGATGGCTACCCAGGGACATTCCGTTCGGAACTCCCGCTTGGAAACGAAGCTACGGACGTCGAAATCCCAGCGAGAAAATCATTTCCATGATCAAGGACAAAGGCGCCCTGAAACCCGGATGGTGCCGCTCTTTTGGTCTGGCCGCTCACACCATCGGCGTGCTGGCACTGGCCATTGCTCACAACGTCGAACAATCCATCGAGATCGAAGAATCCCAAACCGACACACCCGCCGCTCCGGCCAGGCCCAAGAGTCATCAGCCGACCCGCCGCAACATCCTCGGCGACAGCCTCACCCCACGGGCACCGCCTGGCTAGCCACTCTGCCGCACCCCAAGCGCCGACAGTAACCCCCCTTACTGTCGGCTTTAGCGCGCCCGAAAAGGCCCAAACCAGCCACCCAAGCCTCCCAACGCACCCAAAACTTCTCACAGCACGCCAACAGGCAACAGAAACGCCCGAAAACAGGCAAAAGACAAGAAAAATGGCCTAAATGGTCCACTTATTTTGAATAAGTGGACCAGAGGCCTTAGTGGAGGTGCGGGGAGTCGAACCCCGGTCCGCTGAGTTCTCCGTGTCGAATTCTCCGAGCGCAGCTGCCGGTTGGTTGTCGGTTCGAACGATCACGGCAGCCTTTTCGTGTCGAGCCCATCCGGATTTAGCTTGACTCGGCGGTCCCGGAGACCCGCCGAGGGCATCCCGCTTTAGCGACGCCCTGGACCGACGGGGCGGGAACCCACCGGACAGGACGGGCTACCTTTTGATTAGGCGGCCAGCGCCATTTGTGGTTTGGCACTTATTGTTGTTTGCCCGGTTGTTTTACGAGGGACCGAGACCCTCGGCTCGCTTCCGACACGGTGATCACTTCAACGTCGAAGCCAAGTCACCCCCATGTCTTGTCGGTCAAACCCACTATACAACCCCCCTGGGACAACCGGCGCCGGGTTTTCTGGCCGAGACGGTTCAGAAACCCCCCGGGCGGCGACCCACCCGGCGGATTCCGCGTTCCATCTCCCGGCGTTCTTCCCGCTCCCTGATGACCTGCCGCTTGTCCCCCTTGGTGCGCCCCTTGGCCAGGGCCAACTCCATTTTGGCCTTGCCATCCCGAAAGTACATCCGCAGAGGCACCAGAGTCAACCCCCGCTCGGCGACCCGAGAAGTGATCCGTTCGATCTCTCGGCGGTGGAGAAGAAGTTTGCGGGGCCGGAGCGGATCATGTCCGCCGTCCCGAGCAAAAGCATAGGGAGAGATATGCAGCCCCATCACCCACACCTCCCCCGCCTTGACGGTGGCAAACGACTCACCGATGGAAGCACCGTGGTTTCGCAAGCTCTTGACTTCGGAGCCGAGCAACACCAGACCGGCTTCAAAGGTCTCTTGAACCTCGTAATCGAACCGTGCCCGCCGGTTGCCGGCGATCAGCTTTATCCCAGCCACTGCCCTATCCTTCCAAATACTTGAGGGGATTCACCGGCGATCCGCTCTCCCGTACTTCAAAATGCAGGTGTGGTCCGGTGCAGAGTCCGGTGCAGCCCACATATCCGATCACTTCACCCTCGCTCACGTCCCTTCCCACCGAGGTCCCGAAACGGGAGAGGTGTCCATAGATGGAAGTTACATCCCCGCCATGCTGGATAACCACCGCATTCCCATAGCCGCTCCACCACTGGGCCAGGATCACCCTCCCGCTCCCGGCAGACCGGATGGGGGTGCCGGTGGATCCCCTCAGATCGATTCCGTTGTGAAAAATGCGACGGTTGAGGATGGGATGGGTCCTCCACCCGTATCCGGACGAGATCAGGCCGTCCAGTGGCCAGGACAGCCTCCCGGGGCGGAGTGCCCTCTGCAGGAGGACCTTGCGGTAGGCGATCTCTTGGGTCAGTTGAGCCGCGTCATCTTCCAAACCTTCCTTCTCCTGCCGAAAAGCCTGAATCTGAACTTGCACCCCGGCGACGAGGTCCTCCACCACCGCCAGTTGCGAGGCCGCCTCCAAACGGAGTTTCTCCACCTCTCGCAGGTCGTTGACTCGAATCTCCTGCTGCTGCTCCACCAAAGCCAACTGCTCCGAAGCGACGGTTTGCTCCTTTTCCAAGAGCGCCTCCTTTTCCCCTCGATCCTGGTCCAGGGCATACAGATCCTGAACTTCCTGGTCGGCGTCGGCCAGCAGATTTCCCCCATAGACCCTCCCCAGGGTCAGGTCGATCACATCCCCCTGTTGGAGCAGCGCCCATCTGCCGGCCGAGAAAAAGTCGATATAAAGGTCGACCGCCCGGCCTTCGATGGAAAGGGTCTGTTCCAGTATCCGGGACCGGATCTCCGACAATTCCAGTTGCAGCGCGGCGATCCGGTGTTCCACCGCCGACAGGCGGCGCTCGGCGGCAGCCACTTCCTCTGAGACCAGGACCACCCTCACCCGGGCAGCATCAAAATCGACTTTCACCACCTCGAGTCGACGACGAGCAACATCAACCTCCGTCTCGGTGGCACTCAGTACCCCCAGGTTGGCGTCCACGGATTGCTCCACCTCGGCGATCCCTTCCCGAACCCCTTGCAACTTCTCTTCCAATTCGGTGATCCGCCGAGATATCTCGTCGGCCGTGTCTGCCCCCAGTGGGACACCGGGCGGAAAAGACACCACTGCCAGCATCAGAGCCACCGCCGCCCAACCCCCCCATCCTCGCTTCACTATCGATTTTCCATCAAGAGTCCACTTCCCGCAAATGGCGACCCAGCCCCAGAATCGATCCCGCCACGCCCACTGTGGCGCCGAACAACACCAACACCACTCCCCATCGGAGGAAGAACTGCCCCGGGATGCTGAGGGTGATCAGCTGGATAGTGTCGCCCAGACTGTGAAGATTGCGAGAAGCCAGCCACACGGTCAGCACCGCCAAAACGGCGCCCACCACACCCTCAATCAGCCCCTCCAGGAGAAAGGGAACCCTGATAAACCAATTGGATGCGCCCACCAATTTCATCACCGACACCTCGTTGCGCCGAGCGTAGATGGCCAGGCTGATGGTGTTGGAGATCAGAATCACCGCCGCCAGGCCCAACACCAGGGACAAACCCCATCCCAGCAGATTGAGCACCCGGGAGATGGTGGAGAGCTGCTCGATCTGCTCGCCAAAGGAGCGCACCTCCCTGACCACCGGGTTGGCGGTGAGGCGGAACTGAACGTCGCGATACAGATCGATGGTCTGCAACTCGATCCGCAGGGAGGCGGGCAACTTGAGCGGATCGGTCAATTCGATCAACTCCGGGCGAGAGGCAAATATCTCCTTGAACTCCTCGTAGGCACCCGCCTTGTCGACATAGTGGACGGCCTCCACCTCCTCCCAATCCGCGACTTCGTCCCGGTAAGCCAGCTGTCCGGCCGGGTCGGCGCCGCCCTGGTCGGGATCTTTGAGGAAGGCGATGATATGGGTGCCCTGCTGCCACCCGATGGTGTTGAGACGAAGCAACTCATTGATCACCAGGGCGCCCAGAGCCAAAGTCAACGAGATGAACACCGCCAGGATGGCCCCGGCGGCCACCAGGGCGTTACGCCGCAGGTTGGTCAGGGACTCCCCTACCAGGAAAATAAACCTACCCATGGAGTTCTGTCCCGCCGACCTGGTTAAACAGGGCCGTTCGCATTTTCCTCGGGCAGGGACAGATCCGGGAGGATCGGCGTCGGCGCCGCCGGGGTTTCCTCCTGCTGAGCTTCCTCGAACCCTCCCACCAGTTCATCCCGGACTATCTCCCCCTGGTCGATGGCCACCACTCGGCGCCGCATGGCGTTGACGATGGCATGGTCGTGGGTAGCCATCACCACGGTGGTCCCCGAACGGTTGATCCGGTCCAAAATCCTCATGATCCCCACCGAAGTGGCGGGATCGAGGTTCCCGGTCGGCTCATCGGCCAGCAAGATCAACGGCCGGTTGACAAAGGCCCGGGCGATGGAGACCCGCTGCTGCTCTCCTCCCGAAAGCTGGTCGGGATACCGGCCGCCCAGGTCGTTGAGGCCCACCAACTCCAGCACCTGCTCCACCTGCGATCGGATCACCGACCGGGGGCGGCCGATGACTTCCAGAGCAAAGGCCACGTTCTCGGAGACGGTTTTGGTGGACAGCAACTTGAAATCCTGAAAGACGGTGCCGATCGAGCGACGCAGAAAAGGCACCTTCCATCCCGGGAGCCGGGTGACATCCTTTCCGGCCACCCAGATGGTTCCCCGAGTGACCTGCTCCTGGCGCAACAGAAGGCGCACCAAGGTCGACTTGCCCGACCCCGAGGGACCTACCAGGAAAACAAACTCTCCGCGGCGGATGTTGAGGGAAATATCGCGGGCGGCCACCGTCCCACCCTTGTAGACCTTGGTTACGGAGTCGAGTCTGATCAAAGTCAACTCTTTCGATGAATCAGCGAAAAGGCCCCTAAAACCGGCCCAGGAAGGATGCTACCACCACCCGGGCTCAAAAATCAGTAATCTTCCGCGGTGCCCGATCCGGCCCGCGATCGCTTCTCGTGATTGGCTCTCCGCCACTGCAGATAGGACTCCACCAGCGGCTCGATCCCACCGTCGAGCACCCGCCCGACGTCGCCGATCTCCAGTCCCGTGCGAACGTCCTTGCACAGTTGAAAGGGTTGGAGAACGTATGAGCGGATCTGGCGTCCCCAGCCGGCTTCTCCCTGCTCTCCACGGATGGCATCCATTTCAGCCTGGCGTTGGCGGCGGGCCGACTCGGCCAGCCGGGAACGAAGGATGTCCATGGCCCGCGACCGATTCTGCAATTGGGATCGTTCGTTTTGACACTGCACCACCACCCCGGTGGGAAGATGGGTTATGCGAACCGCCGAATCGGTGGTGTTGACGTGCTGGCCACCGGCACCCGTGGAACGGTAGGTGTCGATGCGCAGATCCTCCTCATTGATCTGAATCTCGGCATCACCGCCCAGTTCCGGCGCCACATCCACCCCGGCAAAAGAAGTGTGCCGGCGGTTCTGGGCGTCGAACGGCGAAATGCGCACCAGGCGGTGCACCCCTCTCTCCGACTCCAGATTGCCGTAGGCTCGCTCTCCGGTGATGGTGAGCGTGGCCGACTTGATGCCGGCCTCCTCCCCGGGGGTCAGCTGGATCAACTGCCACCGATAGCCCTGGTCGCTCAGATAACGCTGGTACATGCGCAGGAGCATCTCTGCCCAGTCTTGGGCGTCCACCCCTCCCGCCCCGGCGTGGACGCTGAGAATGGCCGGATAATCGTCGTACTCTTCGAAATAGAGACTGGACAGTTCCAAATCTGCCAACACCGTTTTGGCGACTGCCAGTTCCCCGGCGGCTTCCGCCATAGCCTCCTCGGAGTCCAGGCCCTCTTCGTCCGCCAGCCCCACCAGCACCTCGGCGTCGTCCAGGCGTTGCGTCAGACCGTCGAAGGCGGCAATCAGGGTCTGGTGGCCGGCTAGGCGACGACCTGTCTCTCGGGCGCGCTCGGGATTCGACCAGAACCCCGGCGCCGCCGAGGCGCGGCGCAGCATGACCACTTCCGACCGCTTCTGGTCGAGGTCAAAGGAACCTCCCGGCTTCATCCAGGCGAAAACGCAATTCGGCCAAAACGGCCTCGGGATCGAAATGCTCGTTGAACATGGTCAGGTTCCTGATCAGACGCTGGGGGACAGAAACCCAAGGCTAACGGAGACCATGACCCCCGGACGCCGTTTTCTCACCCCACGCCCCCGTGGCATCTTTTGTATTTCTTGCCGCTTCCGCATGGGCAGGGAGCATTGCGTCCGATCTTGCCGCTCTTGGCCCGGGTAACGGGACGGCGGGGCTTGGGAACGGCCACCGCCGGGCGGGCCGGACGGGCCGCCTTGACGTGGAAGAGGTAGCGGACCGAATCCCGCTTGACCAGGTTCACCATCTCGGTAAAGAGGTCATAGGCCTCCCGCTGGTACTCGGTGAGAGGGTCTCTTTGTCCCATCGCCCGAAGACCGATCCCCGACCGCAGATAATCCATCTCCGCCAAGTGTTCTCGCCACTTGTTGTCGATCACCGACAGCATCACCGAGCGCTCCACCGCCGCGATCGTCTCCGCACCCAACTCCGCCACCCGTCCGCGATAGGCGTCACCGGCCTCCGCCATGGCCATCTCGGTGACCTGCTCGGGGGTGAGCCGTCCCCTCGCCGGCCGGGGTGACAGGCTGCTCGGGTAGTAGATCTCCAGTTCCCGGTTGAGTTTCTCCCAATCCCAGTCGCTCGGCGCCAGGGGACCGAATTCTTCGGTGACCACCCCGCCGATCGTCTCTTCCATCCATCTTGAAACCAGGGCGCCGGTCTCTTTTCTCACCAGGATCTCGTTACGCCATTCATAGATGCGCTCCCGCTGGCGGTTCATCACTTCGTCGTATTTGAGAACGTTTTTGCGGATCTCGAAGTTCTGGGCCTCCACCTGTCGCTGGGCCCTCTCCACGGCGTTGGTGACCATCTTGTGCTCGATGGGCACCTCGTCGGGGATTTTCAGCCGGTTCATGATCGAAGCCACCCGCTCACCCTGGAAACGGCGCATCAGATCGTCCTTCATAGACAGGAAGAAGCGGGTTCGTCCGGGATCGCCCTGTCGGCCCGACCGGCCTCTCAACTGGTTGTCGATCCGGCGCGACTCGTGTCGCTCGGTTCCCAACACCAGCAGGCCTCCCGCGTCCAGAACCCGTTGGCGATCGCCGGCCAGTTCCTGCTGGTGGTGGGCCGCCAAATCCCGGAACCGGGATTCGTAGCGGGGGTCTTCGGGCTCCATTCCCGCTCGGCGCAGCTCCAGCCGGGCCAGGGACTCGTGATTGCCCCCCAACATGATGTCCACTCCCCGACCCGCCATGTTGGTGGCGACCGTCACCGCCCCCGGACGGCCTGCCTGGGAAATGATCTCCGCCTCCCGGACGTGGTGTTTGGCATTGAGCACCTGGTGGGGAATGCCTCGCCGGGACAGCAGGCCGGAGAGGCGCTCGGAGTTCTCGATGGAGACCGTGCCCAACAACACCGGCTGGCCCTGTTGGTTGGCCTGGCCCACCTCCTCCACCACCGCCTGGTACTTGGCGGTCTCGGTCTTGTACACCTGGTCACCCTGGTCTTCACGGATCACCGGCTGGTTGGTGGGGATGCTCACCACCTCCAGGTTGTAAATCTGGGCGAGTTCGGGCGCCTCGGTCTGGGCGGTGCCGGTCATTCCCGAAAGCTTCCGGTACATCCGGAAATAGTTCTGCAGGGTGATGGAGGCCAGAGTCTGGTTCTCGTCGAGAATCCTCACCCCTTCCTGAGCCTCGATGGCCTGGTGAAGACCTTCCGAATAGCGACGACCCTCCAAGACCCGTCCGGTGAACTCGTCAACAATCTTCACCTGCCCACGGTCCAGGAGGTATTCCTGGTCCCGGTGATACAACTCTTTGGCCCGCAGGGCGGTCTCCAGATAGTGGACGAAGTCCACCGCCGCATGGTCGTAGAGATTCTCCACCCCCAAGAACTGCTCGACCTGGGCCACCCCCTCCTCGGTGGTGAGTACCTGTCTCTTGCCCTCGTCCACCTGGTAGTGCAGGTCCCGTTGCAACCGGGCGGCTATGCGGGCGAAATCCCGGTACCACTTGGCGCTGTCGGAGACTCGGCCCGAGATAATCAGGGGAGTACGGGCCTCGTCGATGAGAATCGAGTCGACTTCATCCACTATCGCGTAGCTGTGTCCCCGCTGCACCATGTTCTCGGGACTCATCGACATGTTGTCTCGCAGGTAGTCGAAACCGAACTCGTTGTTGGTTCCATAGGCGATGTCACACAGATAGGCGGGACGGCGCTCGGTGGGAGACATGGAGGACTGGACCAGACCCACCTGCAAACCGAGAAAACGATGAACCGCTCCCATCCATTCCGCGTCACGAGCGGCCAGGTAGTCGTTGACCGTCACCAGATGAACGCCCTCGCCGCCGAGGGCGTTCAGATAGGCGGGCATGGTGGAAACCAGGGTCTTTCCCTCTCCCGTCTTCATCTCGGCCACTTTTCCCTGATGCAGGGCGCCGGCCCCCACGATCTGAACGTCATAGGGACGCTGACCCAACACTCGGCGAGCCACCTCGCGCACCACCGCGAAAGCCTCGGGCATCAGGTTGTCGAGGCTTTCGCCCCGCTCGATCCTGTTCCGAAAGTGCCCGGTCCGAGCGGCCAACTCGGCGTCGGCCAACCGTTGCAGGCCACCCTCCAAGGCGTTTACTTGACCGACCAGCGCCGTCAGACGCTTCAGTGATCGGCTCTCTCCCACCTTGAGAACTTTGCTGAAAATTCCCATCCGCCCTCTCAATTCTATATGGACGCCGGTGCTATGCCGCTTGTTTCGGGTTCCGCGGCACTCAGCTGTGGGATTCGATCAGCCCCAACCGGCCGTCCCGTCGCCGATAGAGAACGCTGTGCCGATTGCCGGCGGCATTGAGGAAGAAAAAGAAATCATGGCCAAGCATCTCCATCTGCAGCTGAGCTTCGGCAATGCTCATTGGTTTGATGATGAACCTCTTGACTCTCACGATCTCATCCGACACCGAGACCGACGGCGCCGGGGGAGGCGGCCCGGATTGGCGGTGACGATCGATCACCTTTTCCTTGAGCCGACGAATACGGCGGGTGAACCGGTCGGCGGCGGTGTCAAGAGCCATCTCCGGACCCGGCGCGGCGGCTTCCGCCCGGATAATCCTGCCCAACGCCTGACCAGTCAATTCGATGCGGAAGCGCTCCCCCGCCAAGCGGGGATTGGCCTCTTGAGTTATCTCCACATCCACGACATCCAGGTCGGAAAACACCCGAGCCGTCCGGTTTATCTTGGCGATCACGGTCTGGCGAAAACCCTCGGACACTTCGGCGTTCCGGGAACTGATCCGTACCTCCACTTTGAAAATCCCTTTCTCGTTCGAATGCCTAGAGGTTAGCTTTTCCGCCAACCCGCCGGCGAAGCGGTTGCGGTCACACCCGCTCTGACCCGGACGCCGCCCAGCGTCTCGACCGCGGTTTGCAGGGTCATGCCGGTGGTGATCACGTCATCCACCAGGACCAGTCCCTCCGGGGCCGGCCGACGACCATGAAAACGCACCTTCCGGGCCGATCTCGCCAGACCGGCATTCGCCGAGCCCAGCACCCGTGGGCCGAGAGCCCGGGACACCGTCAGTCCGCACCGGCGACCGAGGGCCTGCGTCAACAGCCAGCCCGGATCCGTTCCGAACTTGACCCGGCGGTAGTAGATCCGAGGAATCGGGACCAGGACCCGGGCATCGGTGGGCAGAAGCGGCGCCATCATGGCGGACAGCACCTCCGCCGCCTCCCGACAACCCTGGTATTTGAGTCGCAGCACCAACCGGCGGGCCGCGCCCCGATGGAGTAGCGCCGAGGAGACCATCACCCCCGATTCCAGCCTCCGCGGAGGCGCGGGGGACATGGCAAGAGCACATCGGCGGCAAACCGCGGCGCCGCTTCGCCGGCCACAGGAAAGACACCACACCATGTCCACAGGATGGGGGCCAGTATGTGACACCGAACGATCGTCGCCTCGCCCTGTCCCACCCTCGAAGTCCGGCAGGGCCGATTCAGGCCCGCGGCCTTCAGACCGTCACTATTTCCACCAACACCACCGGGCGTTGACGGGTCTCGCTTCTCACCACTCTCGCCACAGTTCTTCTGGCCACCGCCCGCAGGGGACCGGGATCGGTCAAGCCATCCTGTGTCCGCGCCGCCACCAACTCCGACAACTCATCGGCCGCCATGTCCAGCACCGCCGCCGGATTATCGACCAGGCCCCGGCTTTCCAGAAAGGGATCCAGGATGAGATGGCCGTTGTGGGCGTCCACCACCAAAGTGACCGTCACCACCCCCGCCTCGGACAGGCGGCCTCGATCGCGAAGCACCCGCGACTGGACACCGCCCAGAGAAGACCCATCCAAGAACACGTAGTCGGCGTCCACGACTCCTCGCTCCACCCACAGATCATCTCCCTCCATCACCACCCGGTCTCCGTCCTCCAGCACCTCGACCTGCTCCACCCCTACCTGTCGGGCAAGTCGGGCGTGGGCGTGGAGGTGACGGTACTCCCCGTGGACCGGCACGAAGGCCTCGGGTCGGACCAATCGCAGCATCACCGCCAACTCGTCGCGGGCCGCATGTCCGGAAACGTGCACCGGCGAGTTGAGTCCGTGATAGACGGTGGCGCCCAGCCGCAGCATGCCTGAGACCAATTTGGAGACGGCTTTTTCGTTTCCGGGAACCGGAGTGGCGGAGATCAATACCATATCTCCCTCTTGCAGCGAGAATTGCCGATGGGTCCCGTTCGACATCCGGGTCAGCGCCGAGAATGGCTCGCCCTGGCTGCCGGTGGCGACCAGCATCTGTTCCCCGACGGGAAGCCTCAGCAACTCGGCGACGTTGACCACCTGATCCTCAGGCAGTTCCAAAACCCCCAATTCCGAGGCGATCCGGCTGTTCCTCAGCATCGATCGTCCGGCCAAGGCAACCTTGCGCCCCGACTCAACCCCGGCGTTGACGATCTGCTGGACCCGGTGGATGTGGGAGGAGAAGCAGGCGGCGATCACCCTCCCCTCCGCGGCTCGCACAATATCGGCGATGGGTTTGGACAGCGAAGCTTCCGACGGGACAAACCCGTCCCGTTCGGCATTGGTGCTGTCCCCCAGATACAGGCGAACTCCATGATCCCCAAACTCCGCCAAGGCGCCCAGGTCGGTGGCCCGATCGTCGATCGGCGTGGGGTCCAATTTGAAGTCCCCCGAATGCAGGATCACCCCTTCGGGAGTGTCGAAGGCCACCGCCACCGCGTCGGGAATCGAATGGCAGACCGGGATCAGGGTGAATCGGAAAGGCCCATGCACAATATCCTCTCCCGTGGGGGTGGGGCGCAGATCGGCCACCACTCCCAGTTCCTTGATCCGCTCCCCGGCTATCCGCAGGGACAGTTCGGTTCCATAGATCGGAACATTGACCTGCTCCAGAAAGTATCCCAGGGCGCCCACGTGGTCCTCATGGCCATGGGTCAGCACCACGCACTCCACATCGTCCGCTCTCTCCACCACCCACGACCAATCAGGAAACACCAGGTCCACCCCGAGCATGTCGGCCTCGGGAAACATCAGGCCGCAGTCAATCAGACAGATTCTTCCCTCCACCTCCAATGCCGCACAGTTGCGTCCCACCTCCCCCAATCCGCCCAAGAAGGTGATTTGTACTGTCACCCTCCACCCAAACCGGCCAAAGCCTCCCGGACCGCCCGGCGGGTTGCTTCGGTAGGCGCCACCAGGGGAAGTCGCAACCCTCCCACCCGATCCCAGCGGGCCTCCAAAGCCGCCTTCACCGGGCCGGGGTTGGTCTCCAGAAAACATGCCACGCACAGGGGCATCAATGCATGGTGCAAAACGGTCGCCTTCCGGTAGTCCCCCGCCGCCGCCGCATACACCATCTCGGCCACCGTCGGGCCCGCCAGGTGGGAAATAACCGACACCACCCCCACCGCTCCCACCGACATCATGGGGAGGGTGTACGAGTCCTGACCGGAATATATGGTCAACCCGGGAGCGGCCGCCGCCGTCAGGGAGGTGAAATCCAGATCCATCACCGCGTCCT
Organism: Acidimicrobiia bacterium; assembly: GCA_963665765.1. GTDB lineage: Bacteria > Actinomycetota > Acidimicrobiia > Spongiisociales > ZC4RG35 > Bin76. Next base: position 2,233,790 of record OY762464.1, on the reverse strand, counting down.
TGGTGGCGACAATGTTGGGGTGTTCCGCCAGCCGGGCCAGAGTGGCGACTTCGATCAGACGGGCCGATCGGGAAGGTATGTTGTAAACCAGAAGGGGCAGTTCCGTGGCGTCGGCCACGGCCTGAAAGTGCGCCACCAGACCATCCTGAGTGGGCTTGTTGTAATAGGGGGTGACGGCCATCACTCCCCCGCACCCCGCCTGGGCCGCCCGTCGGCTCAGCTTCACGGAACCGGCGGTGTCATAGGTGCCGGTGCCGGCCACCACCATCGCCCGATCCCCCACGGCCCCCACCACCGCCTCGTACAACTTGATCTTCTCATCAACCGAAAGGGTGGGCGACTCGCCGGTGGTGCCGGTTATCACCAGTCCGTCCGAGCCGCTGTCCACCAGGTGGCCGGCCAAACGACCGGCCTGACCCGCGTCCAACGATCCGTCGGCGGCGAACGGGGTCACCATGGCGGTGAGAACCCGGCCGAAGGGCGGCGAATTAGAACTCACCATCGGGAGGATAGCCTTCGACCCGACCAACCGGATCAGCCTCTAACCGTTCGGTGGTCAGCCCCGGTCACAGGAGCAAAGTGCATCGGATGGCCGCGGTCCTGATGTCGAAATCGTCGCCGTCGTCACCCTCAAACGCGACGATCTCAAGGGGTTCTGCTGCATTGGGAAGATCCTCGTACCTCCTGGATTGAGAATCTGTGGTCTGGGAACCGTCTGATGCCCTCACGGTAGGCCTGACCTGCTCTCTGAAACACATCAACTACTTCTCGGTTATGGAGCAGCACCCACTGGCCGGAATGCTCCTTTAGGAGGTCGGCAAGCAGAGTTTCGGCAAAACCCCCGTAGTTTTCCCTTACCTCTTCTCGCGCTTCCTCCCTGCTGATGAGCTCCATCACCCGTATTAATTTAGCAAGGCCTCCAAGCCCACGGAGACCCCCGGTGGAAGGCTCGCCACCCCCCGCAGCGCCAACATCACGCCGGGAAGAAAGGAGATCCGATCGGTGGAATCGTGTCGGATGGTGAGAATCTCACCGGGATTTCCCAACAGCACCTCCTGGTGAGCCAGAAGACCCGGCAGGCGTACCGAATGGACCGGCACTCCCTCCACCATGCCGCCCCGGGCGCCAGGGAGTATTTCTTCGGACTCGATGCTCCGGTGCTGACCACCCTCCTCGGCCATGCCCACGGCGGTGGAGACCGCAGTGCCCGAGGGGGCGTCGGCTTTGTTGTCATGGTGAAGCTCGATCACCTCCGATGCCCGAAAGTACCGGGCGGCCTCTTTGGCAAAGCGCATCATGAGCACCGCCCCGATCGAAAAATTGGGAACGATCAGACAGTTGGAGGCGCCGGCCGGGGGCCAGATGCGGCGGACCGACGCGATTCGCTCGGTGGTGAAACCCGAGGTGCCCACCACCGCATGGCAGTTCATCTCCCGGTAGCGGGAAAGGTTGGCCATCACCACCTCGGGGTGGGTGAAATCCACCACCACTTCCGCCCCGACCAAGCAGCCCGCGTCGGTCTGCACCTCGGTCCCGGCCACCTCCCCCCCGTAACGGTCGAAAGCCGCCACCAGCTGCAGGTCAGGCGCCTCTGCCACCGTCTGCGCGATCAAAGATCCCATCCGTCCCAGGGCGCCGGCCACCCCTACCCCGATGGTCATTTAAGGTAGACGGCGAGATCCGACTCGCCAAAGGGCCCCACTGCCCCCAGGGTCTTTTTGCCGGAAAACAGCTGGCGCGCCACCTCGATGACGTCGTGGCGGTCGACCGCCAGAATGCGCTGAAGCCGCTCGTCCATCGAATAATGCTCCAACCCGCAGATCTCGTGGCGACCCAGGCTGACCATCCGGCTCTGGGAATCCTCCATGGCCAGCGCCAAGGCCCCTCGCCCGGCGCCGCGGGCCTTCTCCAACTCCGCCTCGGTGATGCCCTCCTCCATCAGCTGGGACAGTTGGCGGTAGATCAGTTCCATGACCTGGCCGGTCTGGCCGGGGGTGGTCCCCACATAGATCCCCCAAACACCGGTGTCTGCGTAAGACTGGTTGAAGCTGAAGACCGCATAGGCCAGCCCCCGCTCCTCCCGGATGCTGGTGAACAGGCGCGACGACATCCCACCCCCCAATACCATATTCAAAACTCCCAAAGCCCAGCGCCGCTCATCGGAGCGACCTATTCCCTCTCCTCCCAGCACCAGATGCGCCTGCTCGGTGTCCCTCTCCACCAGTCCCACCGACGAGTTGAGGATGGTGGGCGACCTGTGATGGCCGACCGCCTCTCCCGACCACTCCCCGAACAGTTCCCCGGTCAGATCGACCGCTTCCGAGTGCCGGACCGCCCCGGCCAGGGACACCACCACCGAACGGGGACCGTAACGTCGCCCCCAGTAGCCGGCCAGGTCGTCGCGGGTCATCGCCCTGATCGACTCCCGGGTTCCCAGCACCGGGCGCCCCAGGGCATGGCCGTGGTGGATCGTCCGGCTGAAAGCCTCGAAAGCCGAATCCTGGGGATTGTCCTCATGCATATTGATTTCCTCCAACACCACCTGCCGCTCCGAATCGATCTCGTTCTGCCGGAAGGCGGGGCGCTTCAGCATCTCCGAAAGGAGTCTCATCCCCACCGGAAGATCGTCGTCCACCAGCCGCGCCCAGTAGCAGGTCTGTTCCTTGGAGGTAAAGGCGTTGGACTCGGCCCCCATCCCGTCGAAGGTCTCGGAAATCCGGCGAGCCGAAAGCTCCTCGGTTCCCTTGAAAAGGAGGTGCTCCAGGAAATGGGAGGCGCCCGCCTCGTTGGTCCGTTCGTCCCGGGCGCCGGTGTCCACCCAACACCCGACCGACACCGAACGAAGAGTCGGCATGGGTTCGGTGATAACCCTCAGCCCGTTGGGCAAGGTGGTGAGACGATAATGAGCCATGCCAACCCGCAAGTGTAGGGAAGCCGGATGAGGGATAATGAATTGGTAATGACCTCCCGCTCGCCCACCGTGCTAAACCGGCTGCTCTCTTCGGACGAGACCAGCATTGAAGAGGTGGTCAGCCGCTATCAGCGGGTGGCCCCTGCCATAACCCGTTTTGCCCGCACTCTGTCCAAAGACCCCGAACTCAAGGTGAGACTGGGCGCCTTCTCCCACAGCGCTCCCGGCGAAGTGGTGTGCGACCCCCGTCTCTTCCAGGCCGCCTATCAACGTCGGGCGCCGGTCACGGCGGAGGAGGTGGCGGTCGCTTCGGCCCTGCACGAGGTGGTGCATCTTCTTTCCAGCAGCTTCGAGGAAAAAAAGCCTCTCCCGCCGCATTGGCCCGCTCTGGTCGGCGCGGACGCCGCCCGGCCTCAGCCGGATTCCACTCTTCCGGTGGATCTGCTCACCGCCTTGCAACGGGCCGGAGGAGAGCTGGCGGTGTTGATGTTCTTCGCCCTGGAGGATGCCCGGCAGGAACAACGAGGGCTGCTCAACTACCCGGGCGCCCGATCCATTCTGGATGATCTCTACCGGGCGGCGGCGCCCACGATGGCGACCAAGCCCGCCATCTCCCAGTTCGCCACCGCGCTCTTCCTGGCGGTCACCGAGGCCTACCCCGTCGGCCGACTGCCCGAATTCATACGGGAAGACGTCCGGGTGGCGCTCGGTGCGGCGGCGGATCGCCTGGCGGAGATCCCCCATCTGCAAGATCCCTGGGAAGTGGGGGAAACCGCCCTGGTGATGCTGCGTATCGCCCTGGATCACCAACTGGTTCCCCCCGGTCTTTCTCGAGAATCGGCCGCCGCCGCGGCTCTGAGCGAAAAGGTGACCGCATCCCTCGACATGATCCGTCTGCCCAGCCCGGTGGTGGCGGACGCCGCCTCCTACCGGCAGGCGATCGGCGCCCGACAGAGCGCGGATCGGGTGAGGCGACTCACCAGGGAGACGGACCAATCCACCACCGACCAACTGCTCCGGATCGGCGCCGCCCCGATGATCCATCTTCCCGATGGCCAGAGCGGGCGGCTGCTGGTCTCCCCGGCGCCGACCGCCTTCGCCCGGTTCGCCGGAAAAGGCCGGCAATCCTATCGCGACGCCGCCGAGCAGTGGGGAGTGGCCCCCCGGCGGGTTTCCGGCGAGCTCTACCACCTGTTCGCCGCCAATCAGCGTCGGGGATTGCGGTCCGGATTCGATCAGGGGGACGTCTCCCCCTATGCCGCGCTGTTCATCGGCGCCGGTCTTTACCAGCGACTCTACGAGCGTCGGCACTTCCCCAACCGCCGACGCTATGCGGTGAGCCTGCTGGTGGACGGCTCGGCCTCGATGCTCCAGTCGAAAAACAACAACGGTCGCCCTCGGACGGGGTGGGGCATGGCCGCTGCCCTGCTGGGCGCCTGGACAGTGGCGCGCCTCTGCCACGAATTGGATATCGACTTCGAAGTGAGCATCTTCAACCGTTCCTTCGCTGCCCGAGAAGCGGACACGGAGTGGTCTTACACGCGGTCTTTGAGCCAGTCGTCCGCCGGACTCAAAGCCAGTTACGGCACATCGGCCGATAGACTGGCCACTACCGTCAACCACTATCTCATCAAACCCTTCGACAAGCGCTGGGCCCGGGCCGAGGCCGTGCTGGCGGGGATGCTGTGGACTGCTTTTGCTCCCCGGGAAGCGGTGCGGCATGCCGCTCGGAACCCCCGTACCGCCCCACCGGTCTCCATGTTCGACAAGGCTGCCAACGTGGATGAATTGAACGTTATCCACGCCGCCCGTCGGCTGGCCGACCAGGGCGCCGAGACCCGACTCCTGATGGTCTTGGCAGATGGAATGACCCGGGGTTCGGTTCGGAATCTGGCCGGAGCCGTGGCGGCCGTGGAAAGGGGCGGCGCTACGGTGCTGGGAATCGGGATCGGCGACGACACGGTGGCCGCCGCCTACCCGCGCCACCAAGTGGTGCAACATCCCCGGGAGTTGACGCAGGCCATGGTGGCCGGAACCAAGGATCTGTTGCGCAAGAGCCTGATCAAGCTGAAGGTCCCGGCGGCATGAGCAACCCGGCCATCTTCGCCCACCCTTCGGGAGCGCCGGAACGGGAAATCCGTCTCGAGCCATTCCGGTTGTCCACCGACCAGCCGGACCACCGGCAAAGGTTGCGGAAAGTTCCCGATCCTGATCCTTTCTATGTGGATATGGGGATGCTCTATCGCTTCGCAGCCCTGGAAAGAGTGCATCGACACCGTCCTCGGGGGTATCTCCCCTTGCATATTGCGGTCCGAGGTCACATGGGCACCGGAAAGGACCACGATATCGAGCAGTTCGCCGCCCGCCTGCGGCTGCCGTACTACCGAATACCCATGACCGGAGAGGTGAGAGACCTGACGCTGATCGGATCGACCCGATTGCATGGGGACGGCAAGGGAGGAACGGAGAGCCGCTGGGAGGACGGCGACATAACCCGCGCTTTGCGGGGGCCGGCCCTGGTCAACCTGTCGGAACTGAACGCGGCCGGCGCCGAGACCCTCTTCGCCCTTCACGGGCTACTCGACCGCTATGCGGCCCTGGACCTGCCCACCGGGGAGACCGTCCGCCTCCGAGACGACGTGCGCATCTTCGGGACCATGAACCCGACCGACTTGCGCGACTACGCCGGGACCCAAACCCTTAACAAGGCCTTCGCCGACCGCTGGATAATCTGGGAGAAAAACTTTCCCACCGTGTCCCAGGTGAGATCAATGTTGGAACTTCGCTATCCCGCCATGAATCGGCCATTCGTGGAGGCGATCGCCCGCCTCACCGTGGACGTCAACGCCTCCTTCGAGGCTTCCGACGCCGACACCAGAGTGGAGACTCCCCTGTCGCTGCGCGGGGCGTTGGACCGGCTCCCCACCGGACTTCGCATTTTCTCCGAGCACCCCGATCCTCTCCGCCGGGCATGGGAGGAGTTTGTCCTGCCCAGGGTCGATTCCCATGACCGGGACCACTACGAGACCGTGTGGAGAGCGGTGGTCCGGCAAGGCCCCGCGGAACCACCCTTCGCAAACCGCTTGGGATGAATCTGATAGAATGGGGCGGGTGCGGACCATACTCTCCGATCTGGTGGCTGAACAGCAGTCCCTCGATCAGTATCTGCAGAAGATCCCCGTTCGAGACTGGAACACCCCCACTGCCGTGGAAGGCTGGGACATTCGCGACATGGTCAGCCACCTTGCCCACTTCGAGGAGTTGACCGCCCAGACCGTGGCCGGGGAGATACCGGGCTTTCCCACAGGTGATGAACTGAACGACCTGTACTGGGAGGGCGTCCATCACGGCCGCGGCATAAGGCCCCAGGATGTCATCGAATGGTGGAGAAAGGGACGCGCCAAGCTCATCGAGCCCCTGTCGGAGATGACTTCTTCCGACCCTATCACCTGGTTCACGGGTTCGGTCTCGGCTCAGATGGTGGCAACCCACCGGCTCACCGAAACCTGGGCGTACGGCCTGGACATCTACGAAGCGATGGGAGAAGAATACGAGGACACCACCCGGATACGCCATGTGTGCCGGCTGGCATGGGAAACCCTTCCCACCAGGTTCACCGAGCGCGGGGAAACCTACCCCCCGACAAGAGTTGAAGTGATCGGGCCGCAGTATTACAAGTGGGTCTATGGCGACGACGACCTGCCCCACCTCATTAAGGGAGCCGCCTCCGAGTGGGCAAGAGTGGCGGTTCACCGTCTGACACCGTCGGAAACACAACTGCAATGCTCCGACGAGGTTGCCCGGACCGCCTTGGAGTTGGTGTCCATATACTGAGGCCATCCACAAACCGCGTCAGGTCGAATCTCCCCTCCCAACGATACGATGCAACGTGGATTTGGACGTTCCTCGTTAGGCCGTGGCGAAAGGTCCGCAAGATATCTTCTCAAACGTCCAAATCCACATCGTGAAGCTCGGCTTTAGATGACCACCTTAAGAAATTGCCCAAGGTTTAGTCGTCGTCGATGATGGTGCCTTTGCCGATACCATCACTGATTTCCGCGCCCACGGCCTCCGTCACCACCAGCTCGAACGTCTCATCGCCTTCTTTCCGATCATCATCTCTTATGGCGATTTGGAGATGGCGCCGCGTCTTACCCGGTTTAAAGGTGATTGTTTCCCCGTAGTAATAACCGGAGTAGTCGAGTGGTTCGATAGCCGAACCATCGCGGGTTTTGACGGTAGCCGTTATCGTCCGGGTCGATGCTTCGCTCAAAGTGATCCAAAACTCCAGCAGGTAGGTTCCCTCCTCGTCGATCGCGTCCGAGACGGAGAGCAAGGGGAGAATCTCCGGTTCAGGTGGAGGCTCGTCATCGTCCTCGATAGTGATTTCCGCACTTGATATGGTGAGACCGGCAGAAGACCCGGCCACGGTGATTGTCTTGTCCGCCTCGTCCTCGTTGTTATCCGTTGGGGTTAACGAGAACCTTGCCCGAGCGCTGGCCGCTCCGGCGGGAATCACGACCGTCAGATCCTTGACTTCCCCATAGTCCACCCCGGATTCTGCGCTGTCGTTGGCTTGACCCACCTTGACTGTTATTTCACGGTCCTCTGCATAGGTGGTGCCGCCCGACACCGTGGCGGTTACGGTCACCTTCACGGATCCACCCTCGTCCTCGGAGAGGGTGCCCGGTCGCGTGCTCAGGGCGATCCCGGTGGGAGCGTCATCGTTGTCTGTGATGGTCCCCTCGCCGACCGTAGCACCCGCTGCTGTGGACAACGTGGCGTTCGTGGCCCCCGTCAGAGTCACTCTGATCGTTTCGTTCGGTTCGTCTATCACGTCGCCTTTCACCGGTATGGTGATCGACCCGGACGACTTACCGGCGGGGATCGTCACCGACAACGGTTTCGGAGCCGTGAAATCGGAACCGCCAGTGGCCGTACCACCCAGCGTGTAAGTGACCGTGATCGCTTTCGAACCGACCCGGCTCAGAGTGACAGTGAACGTCATGTTCGTAGTAGCGCTCGAACCATCTCCCTCGGTCACCGAGGTGGCGTCCTCCACAGAAACCACCGGATCAACAGCATCATCTTTTTGGTCGGTAGCGTCATCATCATTGACAATGTCCACTTCCACCGGGCTTCCTGACAGCGTAATGCCGCCGCCGAATCCACTGCGGCTGGGAGCGCGCGAGCCTTGACCATAGGCGATCTCCACCGTTCGTTTCTCCGTGTCATCATTGGGGAGAGCCACCAACTTCAAAGTGGCCGTCCGCGCCCCGGCGCCGAGTTTCACTGCCGGATGCTGAGCACTATGCGGATTGGTGGTCAATAGCTTGGCGTTGGCATTGGCCGCGATGTCCGACGGCAAAGCCAGGGTATAGTGAACACCGGCTTGGGCGCCCGTGACCTCCAGGGGCACAGTCACCGTTTCTCCGCTCTTGAGCACCCGGTCCAGCTTGATGGTGATGGTGGCGGCGCCACCGTCCTCGGGGATAGCAGCCGACCCGGCGGCCAAACTTATCTTCAGGCCGGTGTCAACCTCTCTCAGAAATCGCAACCCGTCCGGCACTGTCTGTTCCGTGGGGAAAGTGGGGACCGGACCGCAGTCGAGGTCTTCTTTAGTAAACAAAGCGTCGTAAACGCATTGGACGTCGTCTTGCTCTGTCTGGTCGAGCGACGACCAGTCGCTGCACCAGGAACTGGTTGCGTTGGCCTCTCGGCTTTCCCCCACGGCCATCCGCCGCAACCGGCAATCAAGTCCATCCCACCATGCTTCCGCCGACCCATGGGCCACTTCCCGGAATTCCCCAACCGCGGCGCCCAGCACCGCCCGACTTGGATTGTTGATTTGGCCATAGGACGACTGGGCGAAAGCGGCGATCCGCTGGTTGTGCTTCTCCCGGATATCATTCGCGTCCTCCTCTGACCCTCTGACCGTTGCGTCGTGAATGTACCGTCGGTCCTGAGCCTCCAGGACATCCAAAATCACCGTCCGGCCACCCTCCGCCAACACTCTCCACCACCGTGAAGCAGGGCCGGCCATACCCCGGTCGACCACCGTCACCTCAACCGCATCCGGCATTCCGGATTGAACCGAAGGCGGCATATTATGCAGATCGAGCTCCACCGTGAACTTCCGGTTTTCCCCGATGTGCCGGGGAAGGTTTTCGATAGTGTTGATAACCGCCACTTTCCCCGGTTCGACCCTAATAGCAGGGATCCTGGAATTCTTCGGTTTTTCAGAATCTGGCAACTCATTCCCCTCATCGTCGTAATAGCTGAGGGACGTGAAATTGTTCGGCATGTAAAACGTGGGATGCGGGTGAAGCTCGTCCGCCGCCGTGGTATGCGCCGTGTGCGGAGGGAACTTCACCGGAATATCCACAGCAACATTCAACGGCGCCGACAGCAAGACTGCCACCACCACAGCGTTACCTTCAAGCCGCGCGTAATCCGCAATCAGAGTAACGGTTGGCCGAACCTGGTTGGTCAATGCAGTGCGACCGTCGGTAATGGTACCTATTGCTGAGGATCTCGTCGCGGAAAGAACCCCGTTGACAGGACTGGACAGCACCACCATGAAAGTCTCGTTGCCGTCATTGATGTTGTCCACCAGGGTTTGCACCTCCACAGAAACTGCGGTGTCGCCGGCGGGGATGGTCACCGTCTGAGCGGTAGTCACCGCCGTGTAATCAACACCTGCTGTGGCCGGGTTGGCGTCCTGACGCGTATCATCAGCCGTCTGCCACTTGAAAGTCACCGCTTGAGAGGAAGGGTTCACCAGGCTGACCACAAAAGCAGCCTTGCCTCCCTCAACCGCCACCCCTTCTCTGATTGCTATCACCGGAACAGGGTCATCATCGGCAATGGTTCCCTCACCGACCGTGGCGCCCGTTGCTGTGGACAGGGAAGCGTTCGTGGCGCCGGTCAAAGTCACTTCTATCGTCTCGTCCGGCTCGTCCACCAAATCACCCTTCACCGGCACAATGATCGAACCCGTTTGCGAACCGGCTGGGATCGTCACACTCAACGGATTGGGAGCCGTGAAATCGGCGCCGCTCGTGGCCGTGCCACCCAGCGAATAGGTGACCGTCACGGGTTGGCCGCTGATTGCCGACAAACTCACCGTGAACGTCATATCAGTAGCAGCCCTCGGATTATCACCCTCGGTCACCGCGGTGGCGTCATTGATCGACACCGACGGCTCGGCGTCATCATCGGTAATCGACACCGAGGCACTGCTGACAGTAAGTCCAGTGGAGGTGCCGGTAACGGTAAGTGTCTCGTTCGGTTCGTCCAACGTGTCATCGGTCGGATCCAAATCGAACGTGGCCGAACCCGACCTGGTACCGGCGGAGATCGTGATATCGAAACTGTTCACCGCCTGGTAATCGGTGCCGGACACCGCGGTGTCACCCGTATCACCCACCGTCACAGTCACAGTCTTGTCCGTGTCAAACGTGGTGGAACCCGAAAGCCTGGCGGTCACCGTGATCGTCGCCGCCTGGCTAGCGCCCTCCGACACGCTTGTGGGTGTAACGCTCAAACTGGCTGTGGTCGGAGTGCTGTCGTCATCGGTAATCGTCCCCTCGCCGACCGTAGCACCCGCTGCTGTGGACAACGTGGCGTTCGTAGCACCCGTCAAAGTCACTTCGATCTTCTCGTTCGGTTCGTCTATCACATCACCTCTCACCGGAATGATGATCGACCCGGTTAGCGAACCCGCCGGGATCGTCACCGACAACGGGTTAGGAGCCCTGTAATCAGAATCGGCAGTGGCAGAACCACCCAAACTGTAAGTCACGGTCACGGGTCGGTCGCTGGTCGCTGACAGACTCACCGTGAATGTCATATCAGTAGCAGCGCTCGGATCATCACCCTCGGTCACCGCGGTCGCATCACCCACCGACACCGACGGCGGATCATCAATCGGCGGCAAATCATCATCGGTAATCAACACCGACGTGCTGCTGACAGTAAGTGCCGTGGATATGCCCGACACCGACAATGTTTCGGTGGGCTCATCCAAACTGTCGTCGGTCGGATACAAACTGAAAGTGGCAGAACCGCTGCCGGTGCCCGCCGGGATAGTGATCGTGAACGGGTCAACCGCCGCATAATCGGTACCCGACTCGGCTGAATCATCCTCATGGCCGACCGTGACCGTCACCGTCTCATCCTTGCTAAACGTCGCAGTACCCGAAAGGGTGGCGGTCACCGTTATCGAAACCGCCTGGGCGGCATCCTCCGACACGCTCGACGGTGCCACACTCAACGACGCATCGGTGGGCGTTGTTCGATCAGTGATATCTGTTATGCGGTCCACATTTACCTCTGGACCACAGTTGAGATCCTCGTCGGTGAACACAGCCTTATAAATGCATTGGACGTAGCTTTGCTCTGTCTGGTCGAGCGACGACCAGTCGCTGCACCAGGAACTGGTTGCGTCGGCCTCTCGGCTTTCCCCCACGGCCATCCGCCGCAACCGACAATCAAGCCCATCCCACCATGCTTCCACCGACCCATGGGCCACTTCCTGAAATTCCCCAACCGCGGCGCCCAGCACTGCCCGACTTGGATTGTCGATCTGGCCATAGGGCAGCTTGGCGAGAGTGGCGATCCGCTGGTTGTGCTTCTCCCGGATATCATTCGCGTCCTCCTCTGACCCTCTGACCGTTGCCTCGTGAATGTACCGTCGGGCCTGAGCATCCAAGACATCCAGAATCACCGTCCGGCCACCCTCCGCCAACACTCTCCACCACCGTGAAGCAGGGCCGGCCATACCCCGGTCGACCAGCGTCGCCTCAACCGCATCCGGCATTCCGGATTGAACCGAAGGCGGCATATTGTGAAGGTCGAGCTCCACCGTGAACTTCCGGTTTTCCCCGATGTTCCGGGGAAGGTTTTCGATAGTGTTGATAACCGCCACTTTCCCCCGTTCGACCCTGATAGAAGGGAACTTGGAACGTGTTTTCATCGCAGAGTCGGGGATCTCATTCAACTCATCGTCGTAAAAGCTGAGGGACGTGTACTCGTCCGGAATGTAAAACGTGCGGTGCGGGTGGAGTTCGTCCGCCGCCGTGGTATGCGCCGTGTGCGGAGGGAACTTCAACGGAATATCCACAGCTACATTCAACGGAGCCGACAGCAAGACTGCCACCACCACAGCGTTACCTTCAAGCCGCGCGTAATCCGCAATCACGGTTACAGTTGGCCGATCCTTGTCGATCAATGTGATAGGACGATCGGTGATGGTCCCCATGGTTGTGGATTTTGTCGGAGAAAGAACCGCATTGACGGGACTGGACAGAACCACCATGAAAGTCTCGTCACCGTCTTTGATGTTGTCCTCGAGGGTCTGCACCTCCACAAAAACTGCGGTGTCGCCGGCAGGAATGGTCACCGTCTGAGCGGTAGTCACCGCCGTGTAATCAACACCTGCTGTGGCCGGGTTGGCGTCCTGACGCGTATCATCAGCCGTCTGCCACTTGAAAGTCACCGCTTGAGAGGAAGGGTTAGCCAGACTGACCACGAAAACAGCCTTGCCTCCCTCGACCACCACCGCTTCCTCGATTGCAATCATCGGAACAGGGTCGTTATCGGCAATGGTTCCCTCGCCGACCGTGGCGCCCGTTGCTGTGGACAGGGAAGCGTTCGTGGCGCCGGTCAAAGTCACTTCTATCGTCTCGTCCGGCTCGTCCACCAAATCACCCTTCACCGGAATGATGATCGAACCCGACGATTCACCGGCTGCGATCGTCACACTCAACGGGTTCGGAGCCGTGAAATCGGCGCCGCTCGTGGCCGTGCCACCCAGCGAATAGGTGACCGTCACGGGTTGGCCGCTGGTAGCGGAAAGGGTGACTGTGAACGTCATGTTCGTGGTGGTGTCCGGGTCGTCACCCTCGGTCACCTTCGCAGCATCAGCCACAGAAACCGACAGGGTGTCATCATCGTCGGTGATCGTGACCGTGGCGCTGCTGATGGTCAGCCCGGTTGATAAGCCGGTAACGGTAAGTGTCTCGTTCGATTCGTCCAACGTGTCATCGGTCGGGTCCAGATCGAACGTGGCCGAACCCGACCTGGTACCGGCGGAGATCGTTATATCGAAACTGTTCACCGCCTTGTAATCGGTGCCGGACACCGCGGTGTCACCCGTATCACCCACCGACACGGTCACCGTCTTATCCGCACTGAAGGTGGTAGTGCCCGACAGCGTAGCCGTCACCGTGACCGTCGCCGCCTGGCTGGCGCCCTCCGACACAGTTGTGGGTGTAACGCTCAAACTGGCTGTGGTCGGAGTGGCGTCATCATCAGTAATCGTCCCCGAACCCTCATCAGCACCCGCTGCTGTGGACAACGTGGCGTTCGTGGCACCCGTCAAAGTCACCTCAACCGTCTCATTCAACTCATCAACGGTGTCACCCTTCACCGGAATCACAATCGAACCGGTTTGCGAACCAGCCGGGATCGTCACCGACAACGGGTTCGGCGCCGTGTAATCAGAACCCGCCGTGGCAGAACCACCCAACGAATAAGTGACCGTCACAGGCTTGCCGCTCACCGCCGACAGACTCACCGTGAACGACATATTCGTAGTAGCACTCGTATCATCACCCTCCGTCACTGCTGTCGCGTCCGCTATCGACACCGTGGGAGGGTCGTCATCATCGGTAATCGTCACCGTCGTGCTGGAAATCGTCACCCCATCCAACAAGCCGGAAATAGTCAGAATCTCGTCAGGTTCGTCCAACGTGTCATCGGTCGGATCAAGCACGAAAGACCCCACCACCGAACTGGCACCAGCGGGGATCGTCACCGTGAAACTTGCCACCGCCTTGTAATCGGTACCCGAAACTGCCGTGTCGCCCTTCTCGCCCACCACCACCGTGACATCTTTGTCCACATCAAACATCGACCCTTGCAGAGTCACAGTAAAGCTAATCGTGGGCGCCACCACCACATTCTCAGCAACCGAAGACAACGACCCACCAACCACCGCGACAACCGCCGCCTTCGGAGTGTCGTCATCATCGGTAATAGTCCCCTCACCAACCTTCTCAGTAGCCGACACCGTAGCGTTCGTGGCGCCCGTCAAAGTCACCTCAACGGTTTCGTTCTGCTCGTCCACGGTGTCGCCCTTCACCGGAACGGTGATCGAACCCGACGCCTCACCGGCGGGGATCGACACCGACAACGGATCAGGTGCCGTGTAATCAGAACCCACCGTGGCAGACCCACCCAAACTGTAAGTCACAGTCACGTCCTTACCACTGATCGCCGACAGAGTGACCGTAAACGTCATATCAGAAGTCGTCTCCGGATCATCACCCTCCGTCACCGCCGCCGCGTCCGCTATCGACACCGACGGCGCCGCATCATCATCAGAAATAGCCACCGACGCACTGCTGACAGTCAACCCACCAGCTGCGCCGGCGACGGTCAGCGTTTCGGTGGGTTCATCCAATCCATCATCAGTCGGATCCAAATCGAACGAGGCAGAACCCGAGCTAGCACCCGCCGCAATCGTGACCGTAAACGGCGTGACCGCCGCATAATCAACACCGCTCTTAGCAGTGTCGTCCTTGTCGCCGATCGTCACCGTCACGGTCTTATCCACACTGAACGTGGTCGAACCGGCCAAAGTGGCAGTCACCGTAACCGTCGCCGCCTCCGTAGCGTCCTCCGCCACCGACCCAGGATCCACACTCAAACTGGCCCCCGCCGGTACCGCGTCATCATCAGTAATAGTCCCCTCACCAACCGTGGCACCCTGAACCGACGACAAGCCGGCGTTCGTGGCCCCCGTCAAAGTCACCTCAACCGTCTCGTTCAACTCGTCAACCGTGTCACCCTTCACCGCAACCACTATCGAACCGGTTTGCGAACCGGCCGGGATCGTCACAGACAGAGGGTTGGGCGCCGTGTAATCAGAACCCGCAGTGGCAGAACCGCCCAAGCTGTACGTAACCGTCACCGCTTTGCCGCTCACCGCGCTCAAAGTCACCGTAAACGTCATATCAGAAGTCGTCTCCGGATCATCACCCTCCGACACCGCCGAAGCGTCACCCACCGACACCGTGGGTTCAGCATCATCATCAGTAATCGACACCGAGCTGCTGCTAACAGTCAACCCACCAGCTGCGCCGGCGACGGTCAGCGTTTCGGTGGGCTCATCCAACGAATCATCAGTCGGATCCAAATCGAACGAGGCCGAACCGCTGCCAGCACCCGCCGCAATCGTGATCGTGAACGGATCAACCGCCGCATAATCGGTACCCGACTTAGCCGAATCGCTGGCCGCTCCGACCGTCACAGTCACGGTCTTATCGGTATTAAAGGTGGTCGAGCCCGAAAGCGTGGCAGTAACCGTGACCGTCGCCGCCTGAGAAGCGTCCTCCGCCACCGACCCAGGTGCCACACTCAAACTGGCCCCCGCTGGCGTGGCGTCATCGTCGGTGATCGTCCCCTCACCAACCTTCTCAGTAGCCGACACCGTGGCGTTCGTAGCCGACACCAGCGTCACCTCAACCGTCTCGTTCAACTCGTCAACAGTGTCACCCTTCACCGGAATAACTATCGAACCCGACGACTGCCCGGCTGCGATCGACACCGACAACGGATCAGGAGCGGTGTAATCAGAACCAGCAGTGGCAGAACCACCCAGGGTGTATGTCACCGTCACCGGCTTGCCGCTCACCGCGCTCAAAGTCACCGTAAACGTCATATCAGAAGTCGTCTCCGGATCATCACCCTCCGACACCGCCGAAGCGTCACCCACCGACACCGTGGGTTCAGCATCATCATCAGTAATCGACACCGAGCTGCTGCTAACAGTCAACCCACCAGCTGCGCCGGCGACGGTCAGCGTTTCGGTGGGCTCATCCAACGAATCATCAGTCGGATCCAAATCGAACGAGGCCGAACCGCTGCCAGCACCCGCCGCAATCGTCACCGTAAACGGATCAACCGCCGCATAATCGGTACCCGACTTAGCCGAATCGCTGGCCGCACCGACCGTCACAGTCACAGTCTTATCGGTATTAAAGGTGGTAGAGCCCGACAGTGTGGCCGTCACAGTGACCGTCGCCGCCTCGCTGGCGCCCTCCGACACAGTTGTGGGTGTAACGCTCAAAGACGCTGCGGTCGGAGTGGCGTCGTCATCGGTAATCGTTCCCTCACCCTCATCAGCGCCCTGAACCGACGACAGGGAAGCGTTGGTGGCACCCGTCAAAGTCACCTCAACGGTTTCGTTCGGCTCGTCCAGGGTGTCACCCTTCACCGGTATGGTGATCGAACCGGTTTGCGAACCCGCCGCAATCGTGACACTCAACGGGTTCGGCTTGGTGTAATCAGAACCCGCCGAAGCCGACCCGCCCAAGCTGTACGTGACCGTCACCGGCTTGCCGCTGGTCGCCGACAGGCTCACCGTGAACGTCATATTCGTCGTAGCAGTCGAATCATCACCCTCCGCAACTGCTGTGGCATCACCGACCGACACCGTGGGAGGACCGTCATCGTCGATAATCGTCACCGTCGTGCTGGAAATCGTCACCCCATCCAACGAGCCGGAAATAGTCAGAATCTCGTCGGGTTCGTCCAACGTGTCATCGGTCGGATCAAGTTTGAAAGATCCCACCACCGAACTGGCACCAGCGGGAATCGTCACCGTGAAACTTGCCACCGCCTTGTAATCGGTGCCCGAAACTGCCGTGTCGCCCTTCTTGCCCACCACCACCGCGACATCTTTGTCCACATTGAACATCGTGCCTTGCAGAGTCACAGTAAAGCTGATCGTGGGCGCCACCACCACATTCTCAGGAACCGAAGACAACGACCCACCAACCACCGCGACAACCGCCGCCTTCGGCGTAACGTCGTCATCGGTAATCGTCCCAGAACCCTCATCAGCACCCTCCACACTCGATATCGAAGCGTTGGTGGCGCCCGTCAGGGTCACCTCAACCGTCTCGTTCGGCTCGTCCACCGTGTCGCCCTTCACCGGAACAACAATCGAACCGGTTTGTGAACCCGCCGCAATAGTGACACTCAACGGATCAGGCGCCGTGTAATCAGAACCCGCCGTGGCAGTACCGCCCAAGCTATAGGTCACCGTCACCGGCTTGCCGCTGATCGCACCGAGGGTGACCGTGAACGTCATGTTCGTAGTAGCACTCGAATCGTCACCCTCCGCAACTGCTGTCGCATCACCGACCGACACAGTAGGCGCCGCGTCGTCGTCGGTGATCGACACCGACGCACCCGAAACGGTCAAACCGGTCGATGAACCGGCGACGGACACTGTTTCGGTGGGCTCATCCAACCCATCGTCGGTCGGATCCAAATCAAACGACCCTGTACCCGACCTGCTGCCGGCCGAGATCGTGATATCAAAACTGCTAACCGCCGCATAATCCGTGCCCGACTTAGCCGAATCACCCTTCGCTCCCACCGTCACGGTCACGGTCTTATCGGTGTCGAAGGTGGTCGAACCGGCCAACGTGGCAGTAACCGTAATCGTCGCCGCCTGAGAAGCGTCCTCCGCCACCGAAGAGGGAGCCACACTCAAACTGGCCCCGGCCGGAGTGGCGTCATCATCGGTGATCGTCCCCGAACCCTCATCCTCACCCTCCACAGTGGACACCGAAGCGTTCGTGGCGCCCGTCAGGGTCACCTCAACCGTCTCGTTCGCCTCGTCCACCGTGTCGCCCTTCACCGGAATGGTGATCGACCCGGATGATTGCCCGGCTGCGATCGACACCGACAACGGACTCGGAGCGGTGTAATCAGAACCGCCCGTGGCCGTGCCGCCCAGCGAATAGGTGACAGTCACCGCTTTGCCGCTGGTCGCCGACAGGGTGACGGTGAACGTCATATTCGTAGTAGCACTCGAATCATCACCCTCCGACACCGCCGAAGCGTCCGCTATCGACACCGACGGCGCCGCATCATCGTCAGTGATCGACACCGTGGCGCTGCTGACAGTCAACCCGGACGCTGAACCAGCGACGGACACTGTTTCGGTGGGCTCATCCAACGAATCATCCGTCGGATCCAAAACAAACGAGGCAGAACCGCTACTGGCGCCCGCCGCAATAGTGACCGTGAACGGATCAACCGCCGCATAATCCGTGCCCGACTTAGCCGAATCGCTGGCCTTGCCAACCGACACGGTCACGGTCTTGTCGGTGTCGAAGGTGGTCGAACCGGCCAACGTGGCAGTAACCGTAATCGTCGCCGCTTGAGAAGCGTCCTCCGCCACCGAAGAGGGAGCCACACTCAAACTGGCCCCGGCCGGAGTGGCGTCATCATCGGTGATCGTCCCCGAACCCTCATCCTCACCCTCCACACTCGATATCGAAGCGTTCGTAGCCGACACCAGGGTCACCTCAACGGTCTCGTTCGCCTCGTCCACCGTGTCGCCCTTCACCGGAACAACAATCGACCCGGTTTGCGAACCCGCCGCAATCGTGACACTCAACGGATCAGGCGCCGTGTAATCAGAACCCGCCGTGGCAGTACCGCCCAAGCTATAGGTCACCGTCACCGGCTTGCCGCTGATCGCACCGAGGGTGACCGTGAACGTCATGTTCGTAGTAGCACTCGAATCATCACCCTCGGTCACTGCCGTCGCGTCCGCTATCGACACCGTGGGCGCCGCGTCGTCGTCGGTGATCGACACCGACGCACCCGACACGGTCAACCCAGATGCCGAACCAGCAACTGAAAGTGTTTCGGTGGGCTCATCCAACCCATCATCCGTCGGATCCAAACTGAACGAGCCTGTACCCGACCTGCTGCCGGCCGAGATCGTGATATCAAAACTGCTAACCGCCGCATAATCCGTGCCCGACTTAGCCGAATCACCCTTCGCTCCCACCGTCACGGTCACGGTCTTGTCGGTGTTGAACGTGGTGGAACCGGCCAAAGTGGCGGTCACCGTGATCGTGGCCGCTTGAGAAGCGTTCTCCGCCACCGAAGAGGGAGCCACACTCAACGACGCCGAGGTGGGCGTCGCGTCGTCATCGGTAATCGTCCCCTCGCCGACCGTGGCGCCCTGAACCGACGACAGGGTGGCGTTGGTAGCGCCCGTCAAGGTCACCTCGATGGTTTCGTTCTGCTCGTCAACGGTGTCGCCCTTCACCGCAACCACAACCGAACCCGACCTCGAACCCGCGGGGATCGTGACACTCAACGGATCAGGTGCCGTGTAATCAGAACCGCTCGTGGCAGAACCACCCAGCGAATAGGTCACCGTCACCGGCTTGCCGCTCACCGCCGACAAAGACACGGTAAACGTCATGTTCGTAGTAGCACTCGAATCATCACCCTCCGACACCGCTGTGGCGTCCGCTATCGACACAGTGGGCGCCGCATCATCATCAGTAATCGACACCGAACTGCTGCTAACAGTCAACCCCGTCGATGAACCAGCAACGGAAAGTGACTCGGTGGGCTCATCCAACAAGTCATCAGTCGGATCCAAATCGAAAGAGGCCGAACCGCTACTGGAACCCGCCGCAATAGTGACCGTAAACGGATCAACCGCCGCATAATCAACACCGCTCTTGGCCGAATCGCTGGCCATGCCGACCGTCACCGTCACGGTCTTATCCGCACTAAACGTCGTATCACCGGCCAACGTGGCGGTAACCGTGACCGAAACCGCATTGGTGGCGTCCTCCGCCACAGTTGTGGGTGCCACACTCAAACTGGCAGTCGCCGGAGTGGCGTCATCATCGGTAATCGTCCCCTCACCGACCGTAGCACCCTGAACCGACGACAAGCCGGCGTTCGTGGCACCCGTCAAAGTCACCTCAACCGTCTCATTCAACTCATCAACCGTGTCACCCTTCACCGGAATCACAATCGAACCGGTTAGCGAACCGGCGGGGATCGAGACACTCAACGGACTGGGTGCCGTGTAATCAGAACCCACCGTGGCAGAACCACCCAACGAATAGGTGACCGTCACCGCTTTGCCGCTCACCGCACTCAAAGTCACCGTAAACGTCATATCAGAAGTCGTCTCCGGATCATCACCCTCCGACACCGCCGAAGCGTCCGCTATCGACACCGACGGCGCAGCATCATCATCAGTAATCGACACCGACGCACCCGAAACAGTCAAACCTGTCAATGAACCGGACACCGACAACGACTCGGTGGGCTCATCCAAACTGTCATCAGTCGGATCCAAATCGAACGAGGCCGAACCAGAACTGCTGCCGGCCGCAATCGTGATGGTGAACGGATCAACCGCCGCATAATCGGTACCCGACTTAGCGGTGTCGTCCTTGTCGCCGACCGTCACCGTCACGGTCTTATCAACACTGAACGTCGTATCACCCGAAAGGGTGGCGGTCACCGTCACCGTCGCCGCCTCCGTAGCCTCCTCCGCCACGCTCGACGGATCCACACTCAAAGACGCTCCGGTCGGAGTGCTGTCATCATCGGTGATCGTCCCCTCACCAACCGTGGCACCCGCAACCGACGACAGAGAAGCGTTCGTGGCCGACACCAGCGTCACCTCAACCGTCTCGTTCAACTCATCAACCGTGTCACCCTTCACCGGAATCACAATCGAACCCGACGCCTCACCAGCGGGGATCGACACCGACAACGGACTCGGTGAGGTGTAATCAGAACCCGCCGTGGCAGAACCACCCAAACTGTACGTCACAGTCACAGGCTTACCGCTCACCGCACTCACCGTGACCGTAAACGTCATATTCGTCGTCTTGGCCGAGTCGTCACCCTCCGACACCGCTGTCGCATCCGCTATCGACACCGACGGCGCAGCATCATCATCAGTAATCGACACCGAACTGCTGCTAACAGTCAACCCGGTCAATGAACCGGACACCGACAACGACTCTGTGGGCTCATCCAACAAGTCATCAGTCGGATCCAAATCGAAAGAGGCCGAACCGCTGCCGGCACCCGCCGCAATCGTCACCGTGAACGGATCAACCGCCGCATAATCGGTGCCCGACTTAGCCGAATCGCTGGCCGCACCGACAGTCACGGTCACGGTCTTTTCCGTGCTGAACGTGGTCGAACCGGCCAAAGTGGCGGTCACAGTGATGGTTGCCGCCTCCGTGGCGTCCTCCGCCACGGAGGCGGGTGCCACACTCAACGACGCTCCGGTCGGAGTGGCGTCATCATCAGTAATCGTCCCCTCACCAACCGTGGCACCCGCAACCGACGACAGAGAAGCGTTCGTGGCCGACACCAGCGTCACCTCAACGGTCTCGTTCAACTCGTCCACGGTGTCGCCCTTCACCGGAATCACAATCGAACCGGTTTGCGATCCGGCCGGGATCGTCACAGACAACGGACTCGGTGCGGTGTAATCAGAACCCGCCGAAGCAGACCCACCCAAACTGTAAGTCACAGTCACCGTCTTGCCGCTCACCGCCGACAGGCTCACCGTAAACGTCATATCCGTCGTCTTAGCCGGATCATCACCCTCCGACACCGCCGAAGCGTCACCCACCGACACAGTGGGTGACGCATCATCATCAGAAATCGACACCGACGCGCTGCTGACAGTCAACCCACCAGCTGTACCGGCAACGGTAAGCGTTTCGGTGGGCTCATCCAACGTGTCATCGGTCGGATCCAAATCGAAAGTGGCAGAACCTGTTCTGCTGCCGGCCGCAATAGTGATGGTGAACGGATCAACCGCCGCATAATCAACACCGCTCTTGGCCGAATCGCTGGCCATGCCGACCGTCACCGTCACGGTCTTATCCGCACTAAACGTCGTATCACCGGCCAACGTGGCGGTAACCGTGACCGAAACCGCATTGGTGGCGTCCTCCGCCACAGTTGTGGGTGCCACACTCAAACTGGCAGTCGCCGGAGTGGCGTCATCATCGGTAATCGTCCCCTCACCGACCGTAGCACCCTGAACCGACGACAAGCCGGCGTTCGTGGCACCCGTCAAAGTCACCTCGATGGTTTCGTTCGCCTCGTCAACCGTGTCGCCCTTCACCGGAATGGTGATCGAACCCGACGATTGCCCGGCTGCGATCGACACGCTCAACGGATCAGGCGCCGTGTAATCAGAACCCGCCGAAGCCGACCCACCCAAGCTATAAGTCACAGTCACCGGCTTGCCGCTGATCGCACCCAGGGTCACGGTGAACGTCATGTTCGTCGTCTCAGCCGAGTCATCACCTTCGGTCACTGCCGTGGCGTCCGCTATCGACACAGTGGGCGCCGCGTCATCGTCGGTGATTTCAACCGTGGCGCCAGAAACGGTCAACCCGGATGACGTGCCGGCGACGGACAGGGTTTCGGTGGGCTCATCCAAACTGTCGTCGGTCGGATCCAAACTAAACGTCGCAGAACCCGACCTGCTGCCGGCCGGGATAGTGATATCAAAACTGCTAACCGCCGCATAATCCACACCGCTCTTGGCCGAATCGCTGGCCTTGCCAACCGACACGGTCACGGTCTTGTCGGTGTCGAAGGTGGTCGAACCGGCCAACGTGGCAGTAACCGTAATCGTCGCCGCTTGAGAAGCGTCCTCCGCCACCGAAGAGGGAGCCACACTCAAACTGGCCCCGGCCGGAGTGGCGTCATCATCGGTGATCGTCCCCGAACCCTCATCCTCACCCTCCACAGTCGACACCGAAGCGTTGGTGGCGCCCGTCAAAGTCACTTCGATGGTTTCGTTCGCCTCGTCAACGGTGTCGCCCTTCACCGGAACAACAATCGACCCGGTTTGCGAACCCGCCGCAATCGTGACACTCAACGGATCAGGCGCCGTGTAATCAGAACCGCTCGTGGCAGAACCACCCAGCGAATAGGTCACCGTCACCGGCTTGCCGCTCACCGCCGACAGGCTCACCGTGAACGTCATGTTCGTAGTAGCACTCGAATCATCACCCTCCGACACCGCCGCCGCGTCGCCGACCGACACCGTGGGCGCCGCGTCGTCGTCAGTGATCGACACCGACGCACCCGAAACGGTCAACCCGGCTGACGAACCAGCCACAGACAGCGACTCGGTCGGCTCATCCAACCCATCATCGGTCGGATCCAAACTAAACGTCGCAGTACCCGAACTGGAACCCGCCGCAATAGTGACCGTGAACGGATCAACCGCCGCATAATCCGTGGCCGACTTAGCCGAATCGCTGGCCTTGCCAACCGACACGGTCACGGTCTTGTCGGTGTCGAAGGTGGTCGAACCGGCCAACGTGGCAGTAACCGTAATCGTCGCCGCTTGAGAAGCGTCCTCCGCCACAGTTGTGGGTGCCACACTCAAACTGGCAGTCGCCGGAGTGGCGTCATCATCGGTAATCGTCCCCTCACCGACCGTAGCACCCTGAACGGACGACAAAGTGGCGTTGGTGGCACCGGTCAAAGTCACCTCGATGGTTTCGTTCGCCTCGTCCACCGTGTCGCCCTTCACCGGAATGGTGATCGACCCCGACGATTGCCCGGCTGCGATCGACACGCTCAACGGATCAGGCGCCGTGTAATCAGAACCCGCCGAAGCCGAACCACCCAAGCTATAAGTCACCGTCACCGGCTTGCCGCTGATCGCACCCAGGGTCACGGTGAACGTCATGTTCGTAGTAGCACTCGAATCATCACCCTCCGACACCGCCGAAGCGTCCGCTATCGACACCGACGGCGCCGCATCATCATCAGTGATCGACACCGAGCTGCTGCTGACAGTCAACCCAGTCGATGAACCAGCCACGGTCAATGACTCGGTGGGCTCATCCAACCCATCATCAGTCGGATCCAAATCAAACGACCCTGTACCCGACCTGCTGCCGGCCGAGATCGTGATATCAAAACTGTCGACCGCCGCATAATCAACACCGCTCTTGGCCGAATCGCTGGCCTTGCCAACCGTCACGGTCACGGTCTTGTCGGCATCAAAGGTGGTCGAACCGGCCAAAGTGGCCGTCACCGTAACCGTGGCCGCCTCGGTGGCGTCCTCCGCCACCGACCCAGGATCAACACTCAAACTGGCAGTCGCCGGAGTGGCGTCATCATCGGTAATCGTCCCAGAACCCTCATCCTCACCCTCCACAGTGGACACCGAAGCGTTGGTGGCGCCCGTCAAAGTCACTTCGATGGTTTCGTTCGCCTCGTCCACGGTGTCGCCCTTCACCGCAACCACAATCGACCCGGATGATTGCCCGGCTGCGATCGACACCGACAACGGATCAGGCGCCGTGTAATCAGAACCCGCCGTGGCCGACCCGCCCAAGCTGTACGTGACCGTCACAGGCTTGCCGCTCACCGCCGACAGGCTCACCGTGAACGTCATGTTCGTAGTAGCACTCGAATCATCACCCTCCGACACCGCCGCCGCGTCGCCGACCGACACCGTAGGCGCCGGGTCATCATCCGTGATCATCACCACCATGCTGGAAATCGTCACCCCGTCCAACGAACCAACAATCGTCAGAGCCTCGTTCGGCTCATCCAACGAATCATCAACCGGATCCAAAACAAAAGACCCCGAACCGCTCGACTTCCCAGCTTCAATCGTGATATCAAAACTGTCGACCCCCGCATAATCAACACCAGACACCGCGGCATCGCCCTTCTTCCCCACCGTCACCTTCACCGTCTTATCAACAGCAAACACCGTCCCATCCAAAGACACCGTAAAGCTAATCGTGGGCGCCTCCTCCACATTCTCAGGAACCAAAGACACCGACCCACCATCAACACTCAACGACGCCGAGGTGGGCGTGGCGTCATCATCGGTGATCGTCCCCGAACCCTCATCCTCACCCTCCACAGTGGACACAGAAGCGTTCGTGGCCCCCGTCAAAGTCACCTCAACCGTCTCATTCGACTCATCCACCACATCGCCCTTCACCGGAATAACGATCGACCCGGTCTGCGAACCCGCCGCAATCGTGACGCTCAACGGGTTGGGCTTGGTGTAATCAGAACCCGCAGAAGCCGACCCACCCAGCGTGTAGGTCACCGTCACCGCTTTGCCGCTGATCGCCGACAGCGTGACCGTGAACGTCATGTTCGTAGTAGCACTCGAATCGTCACCCTCCGACACCGCCGCCGCGTCGCCGACCGACACACTGGGCTCAGCGTCGTCGTCAGTGATCGACACCGAACTGCTGCTGACAGTCAACCCCGTCGACGAACCAGCCACGGACACTGTTTCGGTGGGCTCATCCAACCCATCATCAGTCGGATCCAAATCAAACGACCCTGTACCCGACCTGCTGCCGGCCGAGATCGTGACATCAAAACTGTCGACCGCCGCATAATCCACACCGCTCTTGGCCGAATCGCTGGCCTTGCCAACCGACACGGTCACGGTCTTGTCGGTGTCGAAGGTGGTCGAACCGGCCAACGTGGCAGTAACCGTAATCGTCGCCGCTTGAGAAGCGTCCTCCGCCACCGAAGAGGGAGCCACACTCAAACTGGCCCCGGCCGGAGTGGCGTCATCATCGGTGATCGTCCCCGAACCCTCATCAGCACCCGCCACAGTCGACACCGAAGCGTTGGTGGCGCCCGTCAGGGTCACTTCGATGGTTTCGTTCTGCTCGTCAACGGTGTCGCCCTTCACCGCAACCACAACCGAACCCGACCTCGAACCCGCGGGGATCGTGACACTCAACGGATCAGGTGCCGTGTAATCAGAACCGCTCGTGGCAGAACCACCCAGCGAATAGGTCACAGTCACCGGCTTGCCGCTGATCGCACCCAGGGTCACGGTGAACGTCATGTTCGTAGTAGCACTCGAATCATCACCCTCCGACACCGCCGAAGCGTCACCCACCGACACAGTGGGTGACGCATCATCATCAGAAATCGACACCGAGCTGCTGCTGACAGTCAACCCACCAGCTGTACCGGCAACGGTAAGCGTTTCGGTGGGCTCATCCAACGTGTCATCGGTCGGATCCAAATCGAAAGTGGCAGAACCTGTTCTGCTGCCGGCCGCAATAGTGATGGTGAACGGATCAACCGCCGCATAATCAACACCGCTCTTGGCCGAATCGCTGGCCATGCCGACCGTCACCGTCACGGTCTTATCCGCACTAAACGTCGTATCACCGGCCAACGTGGCGGTAACCGTGACCGAAACCGCATTGGTGGCGTCCTCCGCCACAGTTGTGGGTGCCACACTCAAACTGGCAGTCGCCGGAGTGGCGTCATCATCGGTAATCGTCCCCTCACCGACCGTAGCACCCTGAACGGACGACAAAGTGGCGTTGGTGGCACCGGTCAAAGTCACCTCGATGGTTTCGTTCGCCTCGTCCACCGTGTCGCCCTTCACCGGAATGGTGATCGACCCCGACGATTGCCCGGCTGCGATCGACACGCTCAACGGATCAGGCGCCGTGTAATCAGAACCCGCCGAAGCCGAACCACCCAAGCTATAAGTCACCGTCACCGGCTTGCCGCTGATCGCACCCAGGGTCACGGTGAACGTCATGTTCGTAGTAGCACTCGAATCATCACCCTCCGCCACCGCCGAAGCGTCCGCTATCGACACCGACGGCGCCGGGTCATTGTCGGTGATGGTGGCCTTAACGGTGATGCCATCCGCCAACACCGCGTTAGACACTGATAACAACGCCACCAAAAACGTTTCGTCCTCCTCATCCAAGGTGTCATCGGTGGTCTGCACCTCCAACACACCCTTGGTGGCGCCCGCCGCCACCGTCAACGTCTGCGCCGGGCTCACCGCCGTGTAATCCACCCCCGCCGTCGCCGGAACCGCATCCTCGTCCGCATCAACCGTCGTCAACCACTTCACCGACACAGCCCGATCGGACGGAGTAGACAAAACAACCCTGAACTCCGCCTTGCCACCCTCGGTCACCGTGACATCTCCCACTGACACCACCACCGCGTCATCATCGGTAATGGTCCCTTCACCAACCGTGGCGCCCTGAACCGACGACAGCGTGGCGTTGGTGGCACCCGTCAAAGTCACCTTGATGATTTCGTCCAGCTCGTCGATTACGTCGCCCTTGACCGGCACCGTGATCGACCCGGACGACTTACCAGCCGGGATGGTCACCGACAGAGGATCAGGAGCGGTGTAATCGGAACCACCCGTGGCAGTACCACCCAGCGAATAAGTCACCGTCACATCCTTGCCGCTCACCTCCGACAAACTCACCGTGAACGACATATCCGAAGTCACCTTCGGATCGTCACCCTCCGACACTTTCGCCGCCGCGTCACCCACCGACACCGAAGGCGGATCATCATCGTCGGTGATGGTCCCCTTGGCGTTGGGGTCATCCGCCAGCGCCGCATTGGACGGTGACGACAAAACCACCAAAAACGTCTCGTCCTCCTCATCCGACTTGTCCTTGGTGGTCTGCACCTCCAACACACCCTTGGTGGCGCCCGCCGCCACCGTCAACGTCTGCGCCGGGCTCACCGCCGTGTAATCCACCCCCGCCGTCGCCGGAACCGCATCCTCGTCCGCATCAACAGCCGTCACCCATTTCACCGACACAGCCCGATCAGACGGGGTAGACAAAACAACCGTGAACTGCGCCTTGCCACCCTCGGTCACCGTGGCGTCATTCACCGACACCACCACCGCATCATCATCAGTAATGGTTCCACTTCCAACCAGATCAGCCGCAGTGGTCGACAACGTGGCGTTGGTGGCCTTGGTCAAAGTCACCTCAACCGTCTCATCCAGCTCATCCACCACATCACCCTTCACCGGCACCGTGATCGACCCGGTTTGCGACCCGGCGGGGATCGTGACCGTCAGCAGGTTCGGTGTGGTGTAATCGGAACCACCCGTGGCAGTACCACCCAGCGAATAAGTCACCGTCACCGGTTTGCCGCTCACCTCCGACAGACTCACCGTGAACGACATATCCGAAGTCACCTTCGAATCGTCACCCTCCGACACTTTCGCCGCCGCATCACCCACCGACACCGTGGGCGGATCATCATCGTCGGTGAGGGCGACCACCGCGGAACGATTCGCAGCGGGCGATTTGACGCTGGGGTCTTGCAGAGTCACCAGGAATGTCTCCTCCTCCTCATCCGACTTGTCCTCGGTGGTCTGCACCTCCAGGGTTACCTCGGTTTCTCCCGCTTTGACGGTGACGTCGGTGAGGGCGACTTCGGTGTAGTCGGCGCTCGTGGCCGGGATGGCGTCCTTCCCGGCGTCGGCGGTGGTCTTCCATTTGAAGGTCTCGTCTTTATAAGACGCCCTGTCCAGACTGGCGACGACTTGGGCCTTGTCGCCTTCTACCACTGTGGCATCGGCAACCGACAAAGTGACCTCATCATCGTCTTTGATGGTGAGGGTGAATTGCACGGGGGTCTTATAAGTACTGTAAGTTCGATCATCATTAAAAAAACGGAACTCCACATCGTCATTTGGCCCGCTGAGCTCGACCAAGAAGGTCTCGGGCGGCTCATTCAGCTCGTCCTCGGAGGTTTTCACCCGGAAGGTTCTGAAGGAGGTTCCGTCAACCTTTCCCGGCAAAAACCATATACTGCCATCGTTTGTCACGGAGTAATCACCAGAACCCGCCGAATGGGTTCCCGTTTCGTCCGGTAGGGTTACCCATTTCATACGGACTTGGCGCTCTAAGGTGTATTGGAGGTCCAATATATCTTTGCCAGGAATCAATTGAATGAGGGCGTCTTCCCCTTCGTTCACTGACCTCGTCATCTTTCCTAAAACAAAGAAATGCGTCGTAACGTTTTCCACCGTGACGGTGACATTCTGAGTGTCGGTGTTACCGTCTTCGTCGGTGGCTCGCACGGTGACCTGGTAGGTGTTGTTCTTATCCTTATCGGCCGGTTGCTCGAAGTTCTGGGCCGGCAGGGACAACTCGCCGGTGTCGAGACTGAAACTGAACAGAGATACGTCGTCCCCCTCCATCGTCCAGGTGACATGACCGACGAAATGGCCCGAAACGGTGGGTTTGGCCGACTTCCATGCGGTGTTCTCTTCCACCTTGGCATTCTTGAGACCCTTTATCTTCAGCGAACCGGGATCATCGTCGCGGATGATCACGAGCGGGAGATGACCTGACGTTTGGGAGGCCGTATAGCCCCCATACCGGAGATCTTCGCCGGCCGTCGGCTTCACTTCGATCCCGACGTTCCTGTCGGGTTCCGGTTTGGTGTTTTCCTTGGTGAGGAGCCCAACATCGGATCGTGCTGGAAAAGGAAACACACCATGCCCGGATCGGAAATGCAGTGTCCGATCCTGAGATTCGTAATCAGCGCCCGGGGTGGCCGGTTGGCTCACCCCCTGGGTGGTGGGGGCCCATTTCGGGTTATTTCCGCCCACTTTCTCAATCACCTGGGTGAGTTCGAAATGTATTTGCGCAGTATCGCCCTCGGACACCACCGTATCGGGGGGAGTCAGCAGCAACGGCGAGCGGCCGTCCGTGATGGTGATTGTGGCGGTCCCGTCGACAGGATGCACATTGAGTTTCGATGATGCGGCCTCGTCCGTATCGGTGTCCGGATGGTCCTCAAGCAAAGACACAGTGAAGGTTTCATCCACTTCCTTGACAGTATCGTGAAGGATCGGGATGCTGATCGATGCCTCGATCGCTCCCTTGTCTCCCTTTTTGATGGGCACCGTGATGGGTTTGGTGTACACGTAATCCCGGCCGGCCTTGGCGGTTCCGTCCTGGGCAACCAGGTAGATCACCTGATCTTCTGTGGCCTGTTTATCAAGCTCTATGGTCAAATTGACTTCGCCGGAGGATTCATTAACAGTGGCGTCGGCAATGGTGGCTTGAGGTTGGTCGTCATCAAGTATGGTGAAGGTCCGGATAAAACCTCCGTAATACTCCGGGGAGGTTACCGTCGAGTCTGCACCGGCCATTTGGATCCAAACCGTGAAGGTTTCGTTTTCCTCTGGATCATCGTCACCTAATGTTCCTATCCTGAAGGTAAACTCGTTTTGCCCTGGTCGAAAGCCCTTGTACACGACTTCATTAGTTTCATGTCGGATATGACATAGCTGGCTAGTGAAGTATGTAGAGGATCTCAGAAAACCATCTACTCTACTCCCCGGGACAGTCTGTGTGCTTGGCCTTGGCAACGTAGCGGTTCCTGCGTGTTCGCCCTCCGCAATAAGGCACACTATAAATAAGTAAGTGGCATAGGGAGACAGTTGGGTGCGCCGTACAGTGACATTCACATAATTTCTGCCGTCGGCGCGGTCGCCCTCCGTAATAACGAAGCTACGCGGTTGATCGATCCAAATGCGCTCAGATTCGTTGTCCCCGATGGTCCCGAAGGCGGTGGATCGCTTGAAGACGAGTTCGGTGTCATCACTCTTTTCCAGCACAACCCGGAAATTCTCCTCTACTTCCGGAAGAAGGTCATCCAGCACGGTCACCGAAACGGTCTTGGTTGTCTCGCCTGCAGCAAACGTGAGGTCGGTGGCGGGGACCGACTGGAAGTCCTTAGTGCCTCTGGGAGTGGTCCCGTCGCCCTTGGCGATGTCGTATTCGCCGCCGATGCCGTTTTCCGTGCGCCACCTTATGGTGACGGGCTGGCTTTGGGGAGTTGACATGGTGACGGTGAATGTGGCCGTGGCAGCCTCAGCGTTCTCGGCCACGAGGGAAGCATCGGAGATGGAAATTTCGAGGGGATCGTCGTTGAGAATCGTCCCTTGGCCGGTGGGGTCGGCAAACACCGCCTCAGGGGCGTGGAACAGTTCGACACGGAACTGTTCGTCCGCTTCGTTGCGGTGATCGGTTATGGTCCCCAACGCGATAGTTTTCTTGACCTCTCCCGGAGCAAAGGTAAGCGACTGCCGCTGGGCGCGCGCATAGTCATAGTCGGCGACGGTGGCGGTTCCATCTTCGGTGTGCCATCCCACTGTGATCTCTTTTTCGGAAGCAGTCGACAGAGTGACATCGAAGAACAGGGTCTCCCCCTCATCTTCCTGCTCGTCGGTGATGGACATTGTGGGCCGGGCGTCATCGTCTCGTATGATTCCCATCGCCCGAGGTTCGTCAAGTGTCGCTCCGGTGGGCGATTCCAGAACCACCGAAAACTTCTGATCCCACTCATCGACAGTGTCCTGTAGAGTCTTGACCTGCAGAGCAACCCGGGTTTCACCGGCCGGGATGGTCACCTGTTGGGATGATTGGGCTACATAATCGGCGCCGGCCCGAGCGGTGCGGGTGGCGGAAACTCCTTCCCCGCCGTCCACGGTCTTCCAAGAAAATGTGACATCATTGGCAACCGGCTCATTGAGGGTAACCACAAAATCGGCCACGCTACCCTCCGTCACCTTCTCCTTCACCGCTCTAACAGAAAGCACCGGCCCATCCAAAATGTGAAGAACGGGTGTGGTGATATCCTCATTGATCTGCGCCGGAAGGTGGCGGCTGCCGAATAGTTCTTTGTATCTGTCAGGGTTGCTGGATTCAATTACTATAAAACCGCTACCTAATATCCAGAGTCCAACCCGCTTTATCCTGAAATTGACAGTCTCGACGCTCTCGCCGTCTACGTCGTCTTTGATGGTCGGCAATTTTACAGACTTCTCAGTCCCATCCCTTCGCTCAAAATCTATCGAGAAATATTTTTCACCATCACCATCTGTGTGAACACCACTTGGAAGACGATAGTCGGAGTCGAGGAGGGCGGTTCCTCCTCCGGTGGTCCCCTGACCCAGGTCCTGGATATAGAGCCGGAGAGACAAGCCGTGGCCGCGCCAGTTTTTGGAGGATCCGAGAGCCTTGGAGAGAGAAACCATCAACTCGGCATCCTCGCCCTCGGGCACTCTATCGTCTTTCAAGGTGAAACTTATTTTTATATTGTCGTCTTCGTTCTTGATAGTCCCCCAAAATAGGTCTATCGCTTGTCTCACAAGATCCATTCCCGGGAAAACAGGCGTTTACGGGGTTGGACAGATTCACCCACACCTTCTCATCGGGCTCTTCGTCATAGTCGCCCTTCACCGTTACTGTTATGTGCTTGAGCACCTCCCCCGGCCGGAAGGTGAGAGTGCCGGGGATGATGGCCTCATAGTCCGTGCCGGAAGTGGCCTGATCGTCTCCGACGCCTGTGCCTTGGGAATATTCCACTGTGATAGTTCGTTCGCTGGGCCGGTTGAGGGCGACGCCAAACCGCAACGTGGCTGTGTCACTCCCTCGGGAAGTGGTGGGGGCGTCGGGTTCAAGAACCTCCGCTTGGGAAAACACAAAGGTAGGCGGTTCGTCATCGTCGACCACGAAAACCTCAACGGGAAAAATGGACTTGGGTGACAGATCAATGCCGATGGTTTCCGCCTGGGCGATTTCCACCTTGAAACACTCCCTGGGTTCTTCGTCCACGTCATCTTGGATAATGGGAATGATCACGGTTGCGGTCTGGTTGCCGGGGGAAAAGGCAAGCGTCTGAGGCCGGGTGGTCACAAAATCGAACCCTTCCGTTGCCTGGTGGCTGCTGCTTTGACAGATCCGTCTGACCCTGGCGACGGCCTCCGCGCTTTCTCCCGTAACCAAAGGCCGCGCCAGCTTGAATGACACCTCGGCCGTTTCCCCCTCGGTCACCTCCACCGGCTGGGTGTCCAACAACTTGACCTGGTCGTCGGAGTGGATAACCCCGATCCCCTGATCAGCGCGGTTGTAAAAACCCACGCTCTTGATTAGTTGGAGAGATCCGGTGGGAGATTCGAGTTGTACCCGGAAGTATTCCGGCAACTCCACCAGACTGTCGTGTTTCAGAGGGACCGTGATCGTTTTCCTCCGAGGTCCGTCTGAGGTAAAAGTCAGCGTGCCCGTTTTGGCTTCAAAGTCGGAAGAGGCGCTTGCATAATTGTAGATGGGGTGAGCGCCCAACCCGTCGCGGGTCACGTATTCGACAGTACCCGCCCCCTTTCCCTCCACCGCGACTTCGAAAGTGAGCGTTTCCCCTTCATTCCCTTCGTCATTGGTGATGGACACAGAATAGTACTTGTCCGATACCGTGCCCTTCACCCAGAAGATCGACTGTTCCAGGTTTTGGGAGCTACGGGGAAACACGAGGTTTCTCTGGTCCTGAAAGGTCAGTTTAATCCAGATGGCCTCATCCCCCTCTGCCACGCTGTCCTCAAGGAGGGGAATCTCGATCTCCCTGGTCTGTTCGTCTGACGCCCCCTCGAACCTCACCTCGCCTGTGCCGTCCGCATTGGATTTCACGCCGTCGGAAAAGCCGCTGGTCACAGCCGGGGTAAAGTAATCTTGGCTCAACTTGGCGGCGCCGGCCGCCAGCACGTCGCCCATCGGGCCCGAGCCGCCCCAGCCCACCAGCTCATAGCGGAGGGTTCCTCTCGCACCCGCGGCCCCCTTGATGGCAAACGTCAGGGTACCGCCTTCAATGGCCGTGGGCTCCTCGACGGTGATGTTGTGGCCGTGGGCGGCGGCGTTCCCCGGGGTGAGCGCCAAAAAGCCCACCGCCACCACCGCCACCAATAACAGGTAGAGGCACACCGCCGGGCGGCGCGAGTGAGGATTGATCGACCTTCCTCCCCTTCTCGGATTGAAGAGTGCATTGACGTTCATGAAACAACTTCCAGTTCAACTCTTTGTCTTACTGATGGTTTACCATAACATTGGTTGCGTAAATATTAGTTGCGTACGCAATCTTTGTATACCATAGCACTTTCACCCTTTTTCACGACAATCAGCCGGACACCTGATAAGCTTCAAGTAACTGCCCGCTACGAACCAAAAGATTGCGCCTAGGCGCCGAATGGACCCCTCGGTCCAGTGAGGAATAGAGCAAACATGCCTCACAACCAGGACCCCAACACCTCATGGGTAACGCTCGCGGGTCTCACTCCCCTCCGCATCTGGGACTTGGCGGCGTTGGTGGAAAAAGACTGGGCGGAGAGACTGACGCCCTACTCCCTGGCGTCCAACGACTTCCGGGTTTTAGCCGTGTGCCTGGAGCTGGAACGGTGCACCGCGGTGGAAATCGCGGCGCGGGCGCCGGTTGATCCTTCGTCGGTCAGCCGCATCGTTCATCGCCTGGTTCTCAAGGACCTGCTCTCCAGACGACGATCACAAATTGACCGACGCCTCGTGACGTTGCGTTTAACCAAGACCGGGCAGGAGCTGATGGAAGAGCTTCACCATTCTTTGTGGGATCTGCACGTCCTCCTCACAAAGGATCTGAGCAAGAAGGCTATGAGCTCTTTGGAATCGTCGATCACCAAGATGGGCGCCGCCGTCAACCCGTCGGGGGAACCTCGGTAAGCCTTCCCCCTCCGACCTCCACAATGGTCGAATCTGCGGGACGCAACCGGAAGTTGCGGGAAGAAGCCCTCGGGGAGGGATGAGGTGCCGGGCCGGTTTCCAAAGAAGCCGGTTCAACTCACGGGGCGCACGGCCAAAGCCTCGCCGAAAGCGATGGCCGCCAAAGCAGCCGGGTCGGCTCTCCACCTTTTGACAGCCTCCTGGATCAACTCAAACAGGCTGTCGGTGGCGGCGCCGTAGCGTTTGGCCCCGTCTGTGATGTCGAACGACAGGAACCACTCCTTGACCAGAAGGTAGATATGATCAATGTGCTCCCGCTCACTGTAGGTTTCCCAAGAAAACGACGCACGGACATCGGCAAATCCCGATTGCATCAGTTGCCTCTTCAAATCTTTACCCATTTGAGGATGACCATCGTCCGCCGTCATAAGGTCCGCGAACACCTCCCATCCTCTTTTCATAACGCCAAGCTCCGGATGAAGGAAAGAGGAGTCCACAATTATTTCGCGACATCCCAGCAGCCCTCCCGGTTTGAGAACCCGCCTCGCCTCGGCCAATGCCGCGGCGGTGTCGGGAACGTATGCGAGGATATCGTTGCAATGGACGGCGTCAAAGAAACCATCTTCGAAGGGAAGGTCCACCACGTCGGCTACTTGGAAAAGGGCGTTTTCGCAATTGTGATCCCGGGCTAACTTGCGAGCCATTTCGATCTGTGACGGCTCGATGTCCACGCCGTACAACTCCCCCGGCGCCACGGCTTTGGCCACCCCCATCGTCACGAAACCGGGACCACACCCCAAGTCGAGGACCCGCCAGCCAGGTTTGAGACGCTCCAGAAAGTAACGGGCGATTTCCTCGGCTTCGAAATAAGAGAGGAAGGTCAAGTACTCCTCGCCGTAACCCATGGTGTAATCAGGAGTTGAAGAAGTGCTTTGGTTTGCGTTCACGACATCCCTTCCGGACAGTACACTCAGTTCAAGCTTGTTACCATAGCATCCCTTTGGCGTAATGAGACTTTCGGCCGGCCCCATCACCGGATTTCGAAACGGCCGACATCGACAGGCGCCGGAAGGTCCAGCCTGCGAGGATCGAGATACCGACTCTCGGGGTACCGGGGAAAACACCGGCCACCAGGGCCACCACCGCAATGCCCTTTGTCACCGAGAACCTCTACCCTGATTCTGACGATGGCAAAACCGGCATTGCAACAGTTCACACCCGCCACCAGAGCGTGGTTCGAGGCAACCTTCGAGGCGCCCACGGCCGCCCAGGCCCGGGGATGGCCGGCCATCGCCGGGGGCCAACACACCCTGATCCATGCCCCCACCGGATCGGGAAAGACCCTGGCTGCCTTTTTGTGGACCATAGACCGCCTCTGTCACGACCCGCTCCCGCCCACCCCCCAACGCTGCCGGGTGCTGTACGTTTCTCCCCTCAAGGCTCTGGCCTATGACATCGAGCGGAACCTGCGGGCGCCTCTGGCCGGAATTCGCAACACCGCCCTCCGTCTGGGACTGAAACCGCCTCCGATGCTCTCCACCTTCATGCGCACCGGCGACACCCCCGCCTCCGAGCGACAAAAGATGCTGCGTCAGCCTCCCGACATCCTCATCACCACCCCCGAGTCCCTCTATTTGATGCTCACCTCCAATGCCCGCCATCGGCTGACCTCGGTCAACCGGGTGATCGTGGATGAGGTGCACGCGGTGGCCGGCCAAAAGCGGGGCGCCCACCTGGCAGTGTCGCTGGAACGACTGGAGGAGATCGCCGACTCCTCACCGCAACGGATCGGCCTCTCCGCCACCCAGCGCCCCCTGGAAACCATCGCCCGCTTCCTGGGCGGGGGCGAGGTGAGCGATCCGGATGGGCCTTGGAAGCCCCGTCCGGTAACCGTCATCGACGTCCACCAGCCCCGACGGTTGGAAGTGGAACTGGTGGTTCCAAGCCGGGACATGACTCGTCCCGAGGTGGGGGCCGATGACGAAACCCGCACCCCGTCGATCTGGCCCTCCATTTATGAACGGTTGCTGGAATTGGTCAACCGGCATCGGTCGACCATCGTCTTCACCAACAGCCGACGTCTGGCGGAACGGGTGTGCGCGGAGCTGAACAATCTGGCGGAAGCCGACATCGCCCGGGCCCATCACGGGTCGGTGGCCCGGCGCCATCGTTTGGAGATCGAGGACGGTCTGAAAAGCGGTCGGCTCCGGGCGGTGGTGGCCACCTCCTCCCTGGAGTTGGGGATCGACATGGGGGCGGTTGACCTGGTGGTCCAGATAGAGTCACCTCCCGGGGTGGCTTCGGGGCTGCAACGGGTGGGAAGGTCCGGGCATCAGGTGGGAGGCACCAGCCGCGCCAAGCTGTTCCCCAAATACCGGGGCGACCTGCTCACCTCCACCGTGGTGGCCCAAAGAATGCGAGCCGGTGAAGTGGAACACACCGTCATCCCGCGCAATCCCCTGGACGTGGCCGCCCAGCAAATGGTGGCCGCGGTGGTCACCGCCGAGCGCACGGTGGATCAGCTCTATCTGATGCTGCGCCGAGCCGCGCCGTTCGCCGACCTCCCCCGGAAGGTGTTCATCGCCACCTTGGACATGCTGGCCGGCCGCTACCCCTCCGATATGTTCGCCGAGCTCCGGCCCAGAGTGGTGTGGGACCGGATCGCCGACACCGTGACCCCCCGAGCGGGTGCGAAGCAACTGGCAGTAACCAACGCCGGGGTGATTCCTGATCGCGGCCTCTACCGGGTGCAGCTTCCCGATGGCAGCCGAGTGGGCGAACTCGACGAGGAGATGGTATACGAATCCCGACCGGGCGATGTGTTTATGTTGGGATCATCCTCCTGGAGGATCGCGGAGATCACCCACGATCGGGTGCAAGTGGTCCCCACCCCCGGGACGCCGGGACAGATGCCCTTTTGGAGGGGAGACACCATCGGGCGAACGGCTGAGACCGGCGTGGCGATCGGGCGGTTCCTGCGGGAGATGGCCGCCCTGTCCCATCCCCAAGCCATGCGGCATCTGACCGACCGAGAAGGGCTGGATGAGTGGGCGGCCCGGAATCTGGTGGCCTATCTGGAGGAGCAGCGCAGCTGCGGGAGTGCCCTCCCCACCGACCGCACCGTGGTGGTGGAACGATTTCGCGACGAGATCGGGGACTGGAGAATGGTGGTGCTGTCACCGCTGGGCGCCCGGGTCCATGCCCCCTGGGCGATGGCCGCCCGCGATCACCTCCGGTCTCGTCTCGGAGTGGAAATCGATGCCGCCTGGTCGGACGACGGCATCATCTTTCGGTTCCCCGACGCCGACGAAGCTCCCACCGCTGCGGACATTCTCCTCAGCCCCGACCGGGTCTCCGATCTGCTGATGAGAAACCTGTCGGACACCGCGCTGTTCGCTTCCCGTTTTCGGGAAGCAGCCGGGCGGGCGCTGCTCCTGCCCCGTCGAAGACCGGGACACCGCACGCCCCTGTGGCTCCAACGGCGCCGTTCCGCCGATCTGCTGGCGGTGGCCCGCCGGTTCGATTCTTTCCCGATGATTCTGGAGACCTATCGGGAAGTGCTTCAGGACGACTTCGACCTTCCCTATCTGCAGTCGCTGCTGGCCGATCTGCGGAGCCGCAAGCTACGGCTTCGAGAGGTGGATCTGCCCCACGCCTCACCCTTCGCCTCTTCCCTGATGCAGGCCTTTTTGGCGGGATTTCTCTATGAGACGGACGGCCCGACAGCCGAACGGAAAGCCATGGCTATCACCTTGGACCGCCGGCTTCTGTCCCAATTGCTCGGAGAAGGGGAGATCGGGGAACTCATCTCCCCCGACGTGGCCGCCTCGGTGGAATTGGAACTCCAACGTCTTACCGACGACCGGCAGGCACAGGGGCCGGACGGGATGCGCGATCTTCTGGCAGATCTGGGGCCCCTGACATCGGCAGATCTGGAACTGCGGTGCGCCGACGCCCACTCTGCCCTGGAAGCGTTGCAAGCCGCCCGCCGCGTGATCCCCTTGCGGGTAGCGGGGCAGCCTACCTGGGCGGTCGTGGAGGACGCGGCCCGGCTGCGAGACGCCTTGGGTTGCCAAATTCCGCCCGGTATCCCGGCCGTGTTCACCGAGCCGGTGGACGACCCGCTGGGAGACGTGGTGGGGCGCTATGCCCGCACCCACGCCCCGTTCCCGGCGTCTGCGGCCGGCTCCGCTCTGGGACTGCCCGTGTCGGTTGTGGAGGAAGTGCTCGCCCGGCTGGCCCGGGAGGAGAGATTGACCAAAGGGGTCTTTCGGGCGGGCGGCCCGGAGGAGTGGGTGGACACCGAGGTGCTGCGCCGGTTGAAGCGGCGCTCCCTGGCGACTCTCCGCCGTCAGGTGGAACCGGTCGATCCCGCGGCCCTCTCCCGGCTGCTGGTGGCCTGGCATCAGATAGCGGAGCGTCCCTCTCCGGGCGCCGGCTCGCTGCTCGACACCATCTCCCGGATCCAGGGCTACCCGATTCCCGCTTCGGCGCTGGAAAGCGACATCCTGGCCGCCCGCCACCGGCGCCCCGCTCCCCGGTTGGACCAACTCCTGGCCCAGGGAAGGGTGATCTGGGTGGGAAGGGGCAGCTTGGGCCGTCGGGACGGAAAGGTGGCGCTTTATCTGCGCGAGCGGTTTTCCCAACTGGATCCGGGACCCGGCGCCGATCCTCCGGATCTGCCCATCCACCAGGTGATCCGCCAACACCTGGTGAAACGGGGCGCTTCTTTTTTCGGGGAGATCTTCGCGGCTTTGGGGGGAGGCGACCTGGCGGAAGCGATCGACGCACTGTGGGATCTGGTGTGGGCGGGGATCGTCACCAACGACAGTCTCCACCCCCTCCGAGCCCACCTGCGCATCCGTCGGTCCCGCACCGGAGGAGGCCGGAACCCGGTCTTCCCACCCGACACGGCGGGCCGGTGGTCCCTGGTCCGCCATCCGGGTTTAACCGACCCCGTTTCCCCCACCGAGCAGTATGCCGCGTGGGGCGTCCAACTCTTGGAACGACACGGCATAGTGACCCGCTCGGTGGTGGCTTCCGAAGGGATTCCGGGGGGTTTTACTGCCCTGTATCCGGTGCTCCGGCAGGCAGAGGAGACCGGCCAGGCCCGTCGGGGGTATTTTGTGGAAGGATTGGGCGGCGCCCAGTTCGCCTTGGCGGGAGCGGTCGACCGACTCCGGGAGAAACCCGATCCCCGGTTGGTGATGCTGTCCGCCACCGATCCGGCCAATCCTTATGGAGCGGCCCTATCCTGGCCCAAGCTTCCCGAGGTACGCTTCGCTCGGGCGGCGGGGTGTCATGTGGCGCTGTGGAACGGGGAACTGGCCGCCTTTGTGGATCACCGTCGCCTGACCGTGCTGAGCGCCGACGGTCTGTCTCCAAAAACCCTGGCCGAGGGACTGTCCGTTCTCGCCACCCGGCGCCGCCGCTTCCGGATCGATCGTATCGACCACCAACCCGCCTCCGAGCACCCCCTGGCCGGACCTTTGACTGATCAGGGTTTTGTGATCAGTCCCCACGGACTGGCCTTTCCCCCCACGTCCCGGCGCTACGTGTCCGTTGGAGAATCATCGGGGCAGGGACGGGGCGCCGGCCAAGCGTAGAAATCCCGGCAGACCCGGATCTGCTCGGTGATCGGAAGCGAGGAACAAATCGGCCGGAACCGGTAACCCGCCTCGGTCAGTTCCTCGAGGATGATTCCGAGGGCCGTGACCGTGCGATGGCGGGGTCCGCCGCCGTCATGTAGCAGCACCACCGAACCTGGTCGCACCCCGTTCACCACTCTTCGGGCAATTTGGCTCGCCGAGATGTCCAGCCAGTCGGCGCCGCTCGTGCTCCACATCACCATCTTCAGGTCGAGTTCGGTCGCCCACTCCTCCAGTTGGGCGTTCATCATGCCGTACGGGGGCCTCAAGCAAGTTGCCCGCTTGCTGACCACCTCCGCCAGGGCGGCCTGTGCCCGGGCGGTGTCAGCTATGAACTCCTGACGGGTGAATTTGGTGAGATTGCCATGCCGCCACGAGTGCAATTGGATGGAGTGCCCCGCCTCGACGATCCGCCGGGTGGTGTCCGGCCAATTTCGGACCATGCTCCCCACCACGAAAAACGTGCCGCGGACGCCGTGGGAAGCCAAGACTTCCAGAATCTGGGGGGTGTAGACCGGATGAGGTCCGTCGTCGAAGGTGAGGTAGACCACCGGCGCCGACCGGGCGGCGGGATCGGCGTTCGCCACCGGCGGGGAAACCGCCGGCGGGGATGGTGGGGAGGAGGACCGGGGCGCCGAAGGTGGGAGGGTGGAACCCAAACCCAGGGATACCACCAAGAGCGTGACCCCCGTGGACCACAGAACGCCGGACCTGATCATGACCTCCCTCAGACTACGGAAACCGGACCGGAATCTTGGATCATTTTCCCGCCTCCCGGCCCTTTGGCCGAGGCCCCGTCAAAGAGGGCACGACGATCGAAAGAGCCGGGCCGGGCATCAAATGTTTGTTGGTTTTGGTGGGCCCGGGCGGGCGGTGCGGGGTAAGATATTCCCACCCCATCGAAGATATGGGGCCGGTTTCGGATAGGTAACAACCGAAGGAGAGTGATATGGCAGAAAACAAGCATAGCCCTTCCCTGGAAGAGACCCTGGAGACCAGAGTCGACCGCCGTGACTTCCTGAAGAAGGCAGGAATGACCGTGGCGGCCGGCGGAATCCTGACCGCCGTGGCCGCCTGTGCCGCGGAGGAGGAGTCGGCGGACACCCAGACCCCGGCCACCGCCGCCGCCGAGGCGGCCGAAGTGGTGGCGGACGAAGGCGGTCCCGAGATTGAATGGGAGATGGGCACCAGTTGGCCTCTGTCCCTGGACACAATCTTCGGCGGCGCGGTCGACTTCACCGAGCGGGTGAGCGCCCTGACCGGTGGACGTTTCCGCATCACCGCCAGAGCGGGGGGCGAACTGGTCCCCGGACTGGAAGTTCTTCAGAACGTCCAGCAGGACGCCATACCGGCCGGTCACACCGCCGCTTATTACTACGTAGGACTCAGCCCGGCGACGGCCTTTTCCACCGCCCTTCCGTTTGGTTTCACCTATCGCCAGCAGAACGCCTGGATGTACGAGGGCGGCGGCCTCGAGATAATGCAGGATTTCTACGCCGACCGCTTCGGCGTGATCAACTTCCCCGCCGGCAACACCGGAGTGCAGATGGGGGGTTGGTTCAACAAGGAGATCAACTCCGTGGACGATCTTCAGGGTTTGCGCATGCGCATCCCCGGTCTGGGAGGCAGGGTGATGGAGCGGCTGGGCGTCACCGTCCAGGTGTTGCCCGGAGGCGAGATCTTCCAGGCCCTTCAGACCGGCGCCATCGACGCCACCGAGTGGGTCGGTCCTTACGACGACACCACCATGGGATTCGACCAGGTAGCCCGGTATTACTACTACCCGGGGTGGTGGGAGCCGGGCCCCCAGCTCGACGTGTTCTTTCCGTTGTCCCGGTGGAATGAACTGCCCGAGGAGTACCAGGCAATCGTGGAGGCGGCGGCCTATGGCGCCAACGCCACCATGATGGCCCGCTATGACGCCAAGAACCCCGTGTCCCTGGCCGAGATACTCCAGTCGGATGTCGAGTTGCGTCCCTTCCCCGATGACGTCATGCAGGCGTCGGAAGATGCCTCCTTCGAACTGTTCGACGAGACGGCCGCCGAAGATGACGACTTTGCCACCATCTACGATGCCTGGAAGGATTTCCGTTCCGGCATCACCCGCTGGCACGGTCTGGCCGAAACCGCCATGCTCAGTTGGACCGGTCGGCAACGATAATCGGATCATCCCCAAGCCAAAATGAGGGGCGGGCCCGGGCCCGCCCCTCATTCAATTCCAGCCGGGAAAGTTGATGAGTATGGATGGAACGAGCAGGTCGGAGCGGCGATCCCGGACCGGACCGGTAGCCCGGGGTCGCGTATCAGCCCACCACGCTCGGCAACCAGATAACGGTGGCCGGGAAGGCCATCACCAGCACCAGGGCCACACCCTGCAAGACCATGAAGGGGAGGGCGCCCCGGTGGATGTCAACCGTTCTCACTTCGGGTGGGGCGACACTCTGCAGGTAGAAGAGTGAGAATCCCACCGGCGGGGAGATAAAGGCCATATTGAGGTTGATGGCCATCATCACCGTGAACCAGACCATCAGAGCAGGGAGAGTGTCAAAGGGGGTGACGCCCGTCTCGAAGAGCAGCTTCACGGCCGGCACGAAGATAGGCATGACGATGAAGGTGATCTCAATGAACTCCAGATTGATCCCCAGCAGGAACACGGCGATGTTGGCGATGATGATGAAACCCCAGAACCCGCCGGGCAGGCCGGTGAGGATCTCCTGAGCCAGCCGCTGACCACCGAGCTGATCGAACACCAATTGGAAAAAGGTGGAGCAGAACAGGATCATCAGGACCAGACCGGTGATGTTGGAGGTGGATCGGGCCGCTCCGGTCAGCACCGACCGGTTCAGGTTGCGGTTGGCGGCGGCCAAGGCCACCGCGGCGGTGGCCCCCACCGCCCCTGCCTCGGTGGGGGTGGCGATGCCGGCGAAGATCGATCCCAGAACCGCCAGAATCAGCAATATGACCGGCGCCACCGCGATGAGCAATTCTCTGAACAGCCGCGCGCCGCGGATGGTCCGCGCCTCCTCGGGGAGGGCCGGCGCCGCATTCGGATCCCGGTATGCCCGATACAGGACGTACAGTCCATAGATCACGGCCAGCATGCCTCCCGGAACCATGGCGCCGAGAAACAGATCGCCCACCGACACTCCCACTACCTGGGCCAGCAGAATCAACACCAGAGAGGGGGGAAGCAGCTGCGCCAGGGTGCCGGAAGCGGTGATCAGGCCGGTGGCCAGGCGGTGGTCATATCCGTACCGAACCATGGTGGGAAGGGACAACAGACCCATAACGATCACCGTGGCGGCCACCACTCCGGTAGCGGCGGCCAGCATGGCGCCCACCAACACCACCGTCAAGCCCAGACCCCCCTTCAGGCGGCCCAGCGCCATGCCGATGGTGCTCAGCATCCGCTCCGCCAAGCCCGACTTCTCCAGAATGGCGCCCATGAACACGAAAAAGGGGATGGCCAGCAGGGTGAAATTGTCCACTGCCTTGAACCAACGGCTGAACAGCACGATGAACCGATTGAAATCGAATTGGCCGGTGAGTATCCCGATAGCCCCGAAAACGATGGCGGTGCCTGCGAAGGAGAAAGCCACCGGATAGCCGGCCAGCAGCAACACCAAAAACACCGCGAACATGATGATGGCCAACCATTCGATACTCATGGGTCTCTCCTGGGTCCGGCGGGGTATTCGGTTCGGGTCATTCGATTCGGAGCGGTGCTTCATGTCGCTTTCTGAAAAGCTCCGCCTGCCGGCCGGACAAGAAGGCGACTATCCGAATTAGGGAAGCCAAGGCCCCGATTGCCAGCAACACGAACGCCACCAGAATCATCAACTTGATGGGGCCTCTGGCCAAACCGCCGGGATCGGGAGAAACTTCCCAGTACACCAGCGATTCTCTCACCGGTTTCCAGGACACCCACAGAGCAAGAATGGTGAAAGGGATCAAGCCGAAGATATGCCCGATCAGATCAATCCACGCTTTGGCCCGGTCACTGCGCTCGGAGTACCAAAAGTCCACCCGCACATTGCCGTCGTGCAGGAGAAGGTGGGGAAACATCAGGAGGAAAATGACGCCGTACAGATACCACTGCGCTTCTATCCAGGTGTTGTTGACCAGCCGCGCCTCCACATACTGACCCACGTACCTCAGGAAGACATTCAGGAACCCGACCGGAATGAGGATCAGGACCAGCGCCCGGGATATCCACCCGGCCACCTCGGTGATGCCATCGGCGACCCGCAGGTACCTTCCGGCTACCGAGTCGGTGATTTTGCCTACCCGCTGCAGAAACGGAGGTGCATTCAAACGGCTGCTTCCTTAGTTCAGTTGCTATCACACTACCCGTCGATGGTCGAAGAAAAGACAATCTTGGGAGCAAACTTCTAGGGCAGTTCCTCGGGGGAGATCAGCACCTCCCTGGCCTTGGAACCCTGCGAAGGCCCCACCACTCCCCGCCGTTCCAAAATGTCCATCAAACGTCCGGCCCGGGCGAACCCCACCCGGAGCTTTCTCTGCAGCATGGAAGTGGACCCCAACTGGGAGCGAACCACCAATTCCATAGCCTGACGCACCAGCTTCTCATCCTTGCTGTCTTCGGGCTCGGTGACCGGCGAGGCCACGGTCAGGGCCTGGTCGAGCGACTGCTGCAGATCATCCTCGGGTTGGCTCTGAGTCTTGATCCAGGACACCACCCGGGCGATCTCGGACTCCTCCACCCAGGCGCCCTGCACCCTCCGGGGCCGGGGCTGCCGGGCGGTCACCACCAGCATGTCTCCCC
This sequence comes from Acidimicrobiia bacterium, assembly GCA_963665765.1. Classification (GTDB taxonomy): domain Bacteria; phylum Actinomycetota; class Acidimicrobiia; order Spongiisociales; family ZC4RG35; genus Bin76. The sequence continues at coordinate 2,189,225 of OY762464.1, read as the reverse complement.
GCCCGACCAGCTTCTCGGCCCCCACCGAGTCGATGATCACCCGGCTGTCGGTCTGAGAAGCCACGCTGAACGCCAACCGGGAGGGAACGTTGGCCTTGATGACTCCCGTGATCACGTTCACCGAGGGGCGCTGCGTCGCCAGGACCAGATGGATGCCGACCGCCCGAGCCATCTGGGCGATGCGCACGATGGCCATCTCGACCTCCCGCCCCGCCACCATCATCAAGTCGTTGAGTTCGTCCACCACCACCACCAGGTAGGGGAAACGGTCGAACCTTTCGGGGTCAAGGGACCCCGTCCCCCATTTCGAGGCATACCCCGAGATGTCCCGCACCCCGGCCTCGGCCAGCAGGTCATAACGGCGGTCCATCTCCGCCACCACCCATTTGAGCGCCTCGGTAGCTTTTCTGGGATCGGTGATCACCCGAGTGAGCAGGTGAGGGACATCTTGGAACTGCCCCAACTCCACCCGTTTGGGATCCACCAGTATCAACTTGAGGTCCTCGGGATGGGTTCTGATCAGAAGAGAGGTGATAATCGAATTGATGCAGGATGACTTGCCGGCCCCGGTGGCGCCGGCAATCAGCAGATGCGGAAGTTCCGCCAGGTTCAACAGGAAGGGCCTCCCGGCGATATCCATCCCCACTCCCACCACCAGGGGATGCTGTCGGGCTTTCGGCTGCCCGCCCGAGAGGATGTCCCCCAGCCTCACCAAACGCCGATCGGCGTTGGGCACCTCGATGCCGATCGCCGAGCGACCGGGAATGGGGACCAGCAGCCGCACGTCCGGTGTAGCCAGGGCGTAGGCGATGTCGTTTGACAGGGCCGAGAGCTTCTGCACTTTGACGCCGGGGGCAAGCTCGATCTCGAAGCGAGTCACCGAGGGACCGGAAACCACGCCGGTGATCCGGGCGTCCACCCCGTGATCGGCCAAGGCCCGCCGCAATGCTCCGGCCGTTGCCTCCGTACCCTTTACGTCTCCCTCCCGCTCTTGGCCTTTGCTCAACAAGTCCAGGGGAGGAGTCCGGTAGAGATCGGAAGCAGCGTCACTCCCCGACCCTCTTTCCAACGGCGCGGTTCCTTTTTCCTCAGGGCGCCCGTTGCTCCCATCCGTCTCGGCAACCCCGGACCGGGCGGGCTGCGGGCCGGTTCGTTCCGGAGAGGGGATTTCCACCTCCCCGGTGGGGTCCGCTTCCCCAGGGTGGTCTGAAGCAGTGGGCGCCGGGAATGCGCTTGCCCGGGGATCGGACGGCCGGTCCGGGACCGGCGACGGTCCCGGCTTCGAATCCGAAGGGGGAACCCGGATCACCGTGGCGATCGGCCAGGGACCCCGGTTGGCAGCCTTTCTTTTCCGTCGCCAACCGCGGCGTTGTCGTCTTGGCCGGGACCGGGCGGGACGAGAGGCCACCGGATCGCCGGAGGCGTCCGGCGGGAGTTCCCCATTCGGGACGCCGACCGGGACGGCCCGTCGACGGGACATCCGGCGGACCCACTTGGCCAGATCTCCCATGGCCAACACGAAATCCCGAAGGGAGGTTCTGGTGAGCATCAGGATGCTGGTGGTCACCCCCACCACCAACAAGAAAAAGGTGGTGGCCCCGCCGGTCAGCCGCTTGAGAGGAAAAGCAGTCAGCGCCCCTATCGCGCCCCCCCTGTCCCGAACCAACTCGACGCCACTGGCCAGGGACGTCGCGCCGGTCAGCAGGTGAAACAGTCCCAGGGTGGAAACAAACAGCACCAGCACTCCGGAAAAGAGCCGTCGCTTGCTCAGAGCGGGCTTGCCCAAGATCAACACCAACCCCATGCCCAGCAAAGCCAGCGGGCCGAGGGCCGTCCACTTGCCGAATAACAGCGAGAACGTATTCCTGACCACTTCCCCCACCCATCCTCCCGCACCCACCAAGAACAAGGTAGAAAGCAGAGCAAGCAACAGCAACGCCCCGCCCCAAGCCTCCGATGACATGGTATCCAGGCGGGACCTGGCAGCCGACCACAGACGAAGCGGCCAAGGCAATTGCGCGTTGGGAGATTTTGCCGGCCGCTTGGGCGCCGATCTCCCTTTGGCCGGCTTCTTGGTCTTTTGTGGGGAAACCCGCCTCCGCCCGCTTTTCCGACGACGGGTGGGGGTCCGTGTAGTCACTTTCTCAAGTGCATTCTAGATGAAAGCTCTCACCCCACCGACTCTTTGGACGAGGCCCGGCCCGGCTTATAAGGGCTTTACGCGCCGTTTCCTGGGTTTGACCGTATCGACAACATAGGGGAGGGGCCACCCTTTACGCCAAAGGTAATCGTTGTGGAAGGACCGGATTGCTATTTCCCGTTCTGCCTCAATCCACCGGATCTTGTAGGGCTTCTTCTCGTTCTGTCTTTCAATCATGGCCGGCATCCCCTTTATCGGGTATCACGAGGATGGTGGTTGCTTCCCCGACTCCGGGAGCGACCTCACTTCTTGATTTAGCCCCTTTGACGATCTCTGTGACTTCTTCTCTTGTCATGGATGGCGTATAGGATTTTTCGATGAAAGAAACCAGGGCGTGGGGGGCACCGGAACCTATTGCGCCATATCCAATTCCGCGATGGTCAGTGACCGTGCCTGGGTTGCTCACCGTATAGATATTGTAATTTTCTTCGTTGGCTCCAGCAACCAGAATTTCGACTCCGAGATCGGCATTGGCGAGAGCTTGGTCAATCACCTGCACGACTGTGGGATGCAATTGTTGCTGCGTCTCCTTGAATTCGTCCAGAGTTAGTCCTCTTGGTTCTATTTCCTTGTGGACGATGGTCGTGCGCCTGATCTCTTGGTAGATAGAGCGAATAACCTCTGTGGTCTCTGAGACGCTAGGGTTGCCAGATCCTTTCAACTGCTGTCGCGTTGCCTCCAGAACCTCGTGTCCGCGTAGTACATCACCAGCAAAGAGCACATAAATGGATCTCTCGTCTAGCAGTCGGAGGATTTTGGGGTCTTCCAACCGCTCAAACTCGTAGCCCATCGGGATATGGGCAGTGACCATTCTGTCGGAGGCTAAGACCGCACTCTGGCCGCTGCCGTAAAGCGCAGCGATGCATACAGTCAACTCTGGGTACCCCATCGCTTGCGAGCCCCGGCCCGACCCGTTGCTTCTCGTTCTTGGCGAGTGAACGATGCGTTACGAGCCTGGGGGTTTATTTCCCTGCCCATCGGGGGAAGTTCGTCGATGTCCTCCTGGATGATCCGCCCAGTGGCCAGGTCTCCTACGTACTTGGCCCGTTGCGTGAAATCTCCGGGTCTCCTGTGCAGTGGCATTCTCCCTCCTAGTCGTGTTCCCGCTTTGGCACTACTATAGCTAAGCCCCTGCGGGAGGATTCCAACCCGCCTTTGATTCAAATTGAACCACTACCGGCCGGTGAATCAGCTTGAGGTCTTGGGGTCCTCGAAAGGCAAGACGCCTTGGGGAGAGGCACGATGAAACCGGGGAACGCCGGTCCACACCAGACCATCCATAAACACCCAGGAGCGGCGGTGGATGACACTGGGACCACAGGCATGGAGAGCGGCCCGGTGAACCGGGCACGGGTATCCCTTGTTGGCATCGAAATTGTAAGCCGGAAAATGGGCGGATTCGCTAATCATGATCCGGTCGCGGGTTACTTTGGCCAGAATCGAAGCGGCCGCGATGGACAGAGATATCCGGTCTCCTCCCACCAACCGCCGGGTGTTGGGATGACCCACAAAATCCCACCGTCCGTCCAGCAACACGCCGTCGACCGCCACTCCCAGCCCGGCCAGGGCGCGCCGGGCGGCCAGACGTTGGGCATCCGACATCCCCAACCGATCACATTCCGCGGCGCTGGCGTGTCCCACCGCCCAGGCCACGCACCAACCGGCGATCCGTTCGAACAACGCTTCCCTCTCGACCGGGCGCAGGAGCTTGGAATCTCTGATCTTGTACACCCGACGGTCCGTGGGAGCCACCACCGCCCCCACCGTGAGCGGACCGGCCCAGGCGCCCCTTCCCACCTCGTCCATACCCGCCACCATTTCCCGGCCGCTCTCCCACATTTGGCGCTCGTACTTCAAACCGGGGGCGCGGGCCACCAGAGATTTCCGCAGCCGAGGGACGGTCGCCACCACAACTCCCAGCATAGGCGTAGCCGTCTCGGCCGCGCCGGTCTTCCCGACGGGCCGACGGGCCGACGCGGGACCCGAAGCCGGATCACCCCGGGGGGTTCAGTTGAGTTGGGGGTCGAGCGGCATGGAAGCCAGCAGGGCTATCCGTCCACCCTGACGGCCCAACACCTCCGCCCACAGACAGGCGGGAGCAGAAGAGAACACGTCCCCGGCGAAGGCCGGCAGGATGATCCAGGACTCCTCCTCCAACTCCTCCTCCAACTGGCCCGGTCCCCATCCCGCATACCCGGCGAACACCCTGACCCGACCCTGGGTCCGGGCCGCCTCTTCCTCCTCGCTCAGATTCATCATGCTCACTCCCCGAATCGGAGTCACCGCCCCTCCGGCCTGGTAGCTCTCCCGCAGTCCGATCGCCGCGGCCTGCTCCACCGGGCCGCCGTAAAAGACCACCGGTGGGGACACCAGCCTTTCCACCACCCATTCGGGGAGATGATCCGCCACCGGCATATCGGAGGGGCGATTGATCACCAGCCCCATGGCCCCCTTTTCATCGTGATTCAGAAGGGCCACCACGGTCCGAGCGAAATTCGGGTCGATCAATCGGGGTGAGGCCACCAGCAGACGTCCCGCCAAAAATCCCATGGCCCTAATGTTGGCGTGATCCGCCCCACCCCCCAAGCCGAAATGCTACGACATCTTCCCAAGGTAATCCTGCACGAACACCTGGACGGAAGTCTGCGCCCCTCGACCGTGCACCGGCTGGCGGAGCAGGCCGGCCGGAAGCTTCCGGTGAGCGATCCCCACCGCCTGGGAAGTTGGTTCCATCAATCCGGGGCCCACAGCCTGGAGCGTTACCTGCAGGCCTTTTCGCACACGGTGGCAGTGATGCAGACCCCCCGGGCCCTGACCACCGTGGCGATCGAGGCGACCGAAGACCTCTCCTCCCATGGCGTGGTCTACGCCGAGATCCGGTTCGCTCCCCATCTTCACACCCGGGCAGGCCTGAGTCTCACCGAAGTGGTGGAGGCGGTGTCAACCGGCCTGACCATCGGCGCCCGGCGCACGGGCCTGGATTGGTCCCTGATCCTCTGCTCGCTGCGAAACACCCCCACCTCTCCCCAGACCGCCCGCCTGGCGGCCGAGACCGCCGCGCTGGGAGTGGTGGGGTTCGACTTGGCCGGCCCCGAGAAGGGCTACCCGGCGGTGGAGCACCTGCCGGCCATCGAACGGGCGCTTGATGCCGGCGTCAGGGTCACGCTCCACGCCGGTGAGGCCGCCGGCCCGGCCAGCATCGCCGACGCCCTGATCTGCGGCGCGGAGCGGATCGGCCACGGGGTGGAGGTGATCGAGGACTGCCAGGTGGCCTCCGCCGAGATTCGGGCCACCGGACCGGTGGCCACCGAGATCCTGGAGAGGCAAATCCCGCTTGAGGTGTGTGTCCAATCGAACCTCGATACCAAAGGATGGGAACCCCGACGCCATCCGCTCGGACTGCTGCACCGGGCCGGGTTCGCGGTGACCCTCAACACTGACAACCGGCTGATGAGCAGCACCACCCCCACCGCCGAGTTCTCTTTGGCCACCGCCCATCACGGCTTCGAAATCGGTGACCTGGCCCAGGTCACCCGCCGAGCCCTGGACGGGGCATTCTGTGACGAGCCTCGCAAGGAAGAACTCTGGGAACGGCGGATCGCCCCGGCCTACCGGCAAGCCGGCGCCACCGTCACGTCGTGGCGTTGACCAAAGTCACGGACCGGGAGAGGACCAGACCCGTTTCGCGGCGTCAAGCGGCGCCGGACGCTCTCCTTCCACCGCCCGGCGCACGGTCTTCACCAAAGCGTCCAGGCGGTTTTTGGACTGCCACCATCCCACTTCACAGACCACCAAGCCGGGCCACCCGTCCACCGGGCGGGGGATGATCAGCTCCTCCGCCACTCCCCGCAACAGGGGATCGGGAGTCACCGGGAGCAACATGGGAAACCGCCGCCCATGGGATACCGAGGGAATCCGGACACCCCGCAGGTGCCGGAGGCGACGGGTCAGATAGTCGGCCGCGCGGCGGGAACGGTCGACAGCCTCCGTCAGGGAACGATCCGTGGGAAGAGGCGCCCGGGCCGAGATCCGGTCCGCCCCCGGGAGGGAGCGGTACCGGGAGTGGTCGATGCTCAAGGGGTCAGACCACCACCACACTTTCCCTTGCCACCCGGGGGGAGGAAGGGGCTCGAATACCCCCAGACGGTTGGGACAGGCCACCGCCGCCTGCACGCTCCCCATCGGGGGATCGTCCCACACCGTCACCCCGCCCACCAGGGGTAACCGCCGCCGGCTCGGGCCGACCGAAGTCAGGAAACGTTCCAACGCCACCGAAGGGAGGCCGTCGGAGACCCACACCTCCGCCGGGCCGGACGGTCCCGGCCGGTTCAACCCGGACGGTAGAAGGCCCCCGGCACCGGCTCGGTGGTGATCCACCGGCCGCGGATCTCGACCTCCACCGGCCGGCCGGCGTCCCGGGGATTGGACAGGTACCCCATCCCTATCCCCACTCCCAACATGGGGCTGAAGTTGCCACTGGTTACCGTTCCCCTCGAACCGCCCGACCGGAGGGCACAACCCTCGCGGGGAATCCGACGATCCCCCATCCGGAAGAAGACCCGGGTACGTTTCAAACCATCCCTCCGGGTGCTTTCCAGAGCAGCGCGGCCCACGAAGTCTCGATTGAATCTCACCGCCCACCCCAAACCCGCCTCCAGAGGGGTGGTTTCCTCATCCAGGTCATGTCCCCACAAAGGGAACCCGGCCTCCAGCCGGAGCAGATCACGCGCCCCCAGCCCGCAGGGGAGGGCGCCCCCGCCGGTCAAATCCCGCGCCAGGTCTTCGGCGGTCCGCGGGTCGGCAACCAACTCCACCCCCGGCTCGCCGGTGTAGCCGGTGCCCGCCATCCATACCTCCCGGCCGCGATAGGCGGTCCGGATCACCCGGAAGTGGCCGGGCGCCTCTCCCAAAAGGCCCCTCACCCGCTCCAGAGAGTCAGGTCCCTGGATGGCCAGGCCGGCAGTGCGGGGACGCAGATCAAGCAATCGGGCCTGGGGCGCCGCCGCCCCGAACGCCTCCATCACCCGCCGATGGTTCACCCCGTTGGGCATCACCATGATCTCCTCGGGGGTACGTTTCCAGATGATCAGATCGTCGACGACTCCCCCGCGGGAATTGAGCATCAGGGAATACTGGGCGGCGGCGGAACCGATCCGTTCGTGATCGTTGCACAAAAGATGCGACAAGGCCGAGCCGGCGCCCTCCCCGCTCCAGGAAAACCGCCCCAGGTGAGAGACGTCGAACCACCCGGTCAAATCCCTGACCGCCCGATGCTCCTTCAAAACCGAGGTGTAGTGAATGGGCATTTCCCACCCGCCGAAGTCCACCAGCCGCGCTCCCAGTTCCTGGTGATATCGGTGCAGAGGGGATCGCGGCATATTGCTTGGTATGAGGGCTTTCTGTTGGATCGAGAGGCCGGAAAGTTGGCAGACGACCTCTCCGGGTCCCGTCTCTCAGACTACCTCTGCCCGCGGGACAGCCGGCCGGTATCCCTCGTCGAAGGCGGCCTCGGCCAACTGGTGAACCTCTCCGGAGATCTCCTCCACCAGTGGACCCAGCACTACTCCCAAGACGGCCTGGCCCTTTTTGAATATGTCAATGATCTCCTCGGGACTCTTCAAAGCGTAGATCGAGCGGCCATCCGACACCAGGGTGATCCGGCCGTCCTCCCAATTCCAGGATTTGTCCTGACGGGACAACTCCGAGAACGCCTGGCGGATCCTCTTGACGTCCATCCCGGCATCGATCAGTCGCTTGATCACCTTGAGCTGCACGAGATCGTCAAAGGAATAAAGCCGCTGGCTGCCGGATCCCCGGGCCCGTTGCAGGGAAGGAACCATGAACCCGGTGCGAGCCCAATAATCCAACTGCCGGTAGGTGATGCCTACGATCCGGCACACCTGCGGTGCGCGATATCCCCGTTCTTTGTCCTTCACCGGGCTACTCCTTTGTGATTACAGGCTAGTAATTCCGCCCGATGCCAGGATACCAACCCCCATCCCTGAACCCAAGGATCTTGGGAGAGTGCACCAAGGGGACCAAAGATATGGCGAAAGCTATCGGGTCTCGTCGGTTCCCGTGCCCGGGGAAAAGTCCTCGGGGGTGACGTCCTCCAAGAACCGGCGAAACTCCTCTATCTGCTGTTCGGGCTCCTCCACCTCCTTGATCATCACTCCGGCCTCGTTGAGCACCTGGGGATAGGCAAACAACTGCGCCTGGGTTCTCACCACCAGAGCGATGGCGTCGGAAGGACGACAGGAAACCGTGATCTCTCCACCGCCCGAAATCAATATCAGTTCGGCATAGAAGACGTTGTCCCGAACCTCGGTGACCACCGCCCGGTCCACCTCGGCCCCCAGTGACTCGAGGGCCAATCTCAACAGATCGTGGGTGAGCGGACGGGGGGGAACCATTTCCTCCAGCGCCGCCACTATGGCCGTGGCCTCCACCGCCCCAATCCAGATGGGAAGATACCGATCCCCATCCGCCTCCCGGAGCAACACCACCGGAGCAGCCGAGGAAAACCCCACCTGAACGCCGTCGATGGACATGGGGATCTCTTCGGGCATGGTCATCGATACTACCGGGCCGGGAAGACCGAGCCGTCGAGAATGTGCGGGTCGGCTCGAAGCGCCCCCGGATCGAGCACCTCATAGACGGAGGGAAGCCCCCGGTACCGTCCCTCCCAGTCCAGACCGTAACCCACCAACAGGCTATTGCCCACTTCGAAACCGCAGTATTCGAGCGGAATGTTCGCCTGCCGGGAAACCCTCCGGTCCAGCAGGGCAACCGTGGCCAACGACGCCGGTGATCTACCGGCCAACAGCTCGCGGATGGCGCCCAAAGCGTGGCCGGTGTCCACCAAACCCATAACGATTATCACATCCCGTCCCCCTATGTCGGAGAAGAGGTCCATGGCGATGCTGATGTTCGATCCCTGCCCGTAGCGGTTGATCATCAGAAACTCGATGTCCATCTCCAGATCCATATGTCGGACCAGGTCCGCCAAGAAGATGACCGATCCGTACATGATTCCCACCATCACCGGCGATCGATTCCGGTACTCCTCCGCCAGATTCCTGCCCAATCGGGCCACCCGCTCGGCGATCTGCTGCGGGGTGAACAGTTCCGAGACGACGCCCGGACCGAATAGTCGTCCTGCCTTGCTCATTGCGCTTCCATCATATTGGCGCATATCATACGGTCGCCGGGAGGTTGGGGGCCACCGCCCGTGGCCTCCCGACTCCCCCTTCGGTTCCCCCTCGGTCGGGAAGGGTCTAGCATTTCAACATGATGCCGACATCACCCCGTGGTCATGGTTGAACCGGAGAAGCGGTCCGGGGCTGCCCTCCCCTTCTCCGTCCTCATGCCCGCCTATAACGAGGAAGCGGTGATCGAACTCACCCTCACCGAGTTGTTGCCCTACCTGCCGGACTGTGCCGAGGTGGTGGTGGCGGCCGCCGACCGCCAGGAAAACCAATTGCTGAAGGGCGCCAACTGCCCCACCGGCGGGGCCGCCCTGGGCGTGGGGGATCACCGGGTGAAGGTGTGCGACGGAGGAGGACTCACCGAAGCCGTCCGTAACGCCGCACAGGCGGCTCGCCACGATCTGGTGGTGGTGATGGACGCCGACGGACAACATGACCCGGCGGTGGTGGCGGAGATGGTCTCAACCCTGGCCGATGGCTGGCAGGTCTGTGTGGGAGAACTGGAGCAGCGAGGAAAGCAGTGGTACCGGATGGCTCTCACCCGCATCGCCATCCTGCTCACCCGGCTGCGCATGCCCCGCCGGACTAGAGGACTGCGATTCCCGCAATCAGGTTTCTTCGGCACCCGCCGACTGATCCTCGCCGAGGCTCTCGAGGGCCTGGCGCCCCACGGTTTCAAGGTGCTGGTCGCCCTGCTGATGCACCGTCGCCTGCGGGCCACCGGAGTCCACACGGTGATCCGGGACCGGACCGCGGGGGAATCCAAACTCAACTGGCACACCATAACCACCGACACCCGGCTGCTGCTCAGAAGGTGTGGACGTTAACTCCCCGAGGAGAAGAGACGCCCCATCCAACCCAGCAGATCTCTCAACCCGGTCGGGGTTCGGCCCACCCGGACCGAAACCGGTTGGCGGACCACCTCCGCTTCCGCTACCACGACCGGATCGGGAAGGGGCGCCGCCGCGGTGATTGTGGTGGTGGAGGCAGCATAGGCCGCCAACACCTGTTCGCGGCTTATGCGCAATTCGGTGGATACCAGCGCAGGAACCGACCCGAAGAAATCAAACCCGTAGTCCAGCAGTTCCTGAGTATCGGCGAAGTGGTCATCCGATTTCATCACCACCGAAAGAAGCCGCCTTCCTCGGCGCTCCGCGGCGCCCACCAGAACTCTTCCGGCCTCGTCGGTGTATCCGGTCTTGACTCCCACCATGCCCTCGTATTCAAAGAGCAGGCGGTTGGTGCTGGAGAAAACCCGCTCTTCTCCCGAGGGCGCCTCCCGGAGCGAGATCTGTCGAGTGGCCACCGCTTCGGCCAACTCGGGATGCTTGAGCACCTCTCTGGCGAGGATCAACAGATCCCGCGCCGAGGAGAACTGGTCGGGATGGTCGAGACCGTGCGGGTTGGCGTAGGAAGTGTTCTCCATACCCAATTCTTCGGCTCGCTGATTCATCAAGGCCACGAATTCCTCCACGCTGCCTCCCACGTTTTCGGCGACAGCCAAGGCGGCGTCGTTGCCGGAGCGGATAAGAAACGCCCTCACCAGGGTGCGCAGCAGAAACACCTCTCCTTCCACCAAGTCCACTTCGGCCTCGCCCACCGCGGTCGCCTCGCCGCTGACCTGGACCGGAGACGACAGATCTCCGATCTCCACTGCCAGAAGGGCGGTCATCAGCTTGGTGGTGGAAGCCATCGCCCGACGAACATCGGCGTCGCGCTCCGCCAGCACCACCTGGTTCCGTTCATCGAACAGCAACCATGACTCCGCGTCGAGAACGGGAGGAACCGGCGTCGGCATCCACGGAATGGGAGGCGGTTCGACCCACAGCGGGCTGGCCCACGCCCCGGCGCCGGCGAACACCAGCAGCAACCCGGCCACGGAGACCGCCAGGCACGCCGCCCTCCGACCGAGACGTTTCGAGGACCTCAGCGGCGCAACTCCGTCCGCAGAGACGCCAGGAAAAGGGAGCGATGCATACTCACCAGGGCATCGGCCAAGCCGACCAGTATCTCTTGGACGTGCTCTCCCCCCTCGCCCAGCCACTGCACTCTGAGCAATGACCCCGACAACGACCGGAACAACGCCACCTCCGAGTCGACCGCCAGACGTATCGAACGCAGATGACGACCTTCCAAACCGCGGTTCATCAGGATCTTCGCCTCGGCGGCCACCATCCCGGCCTCGGGGGAAAAGACCTGGTCCTGGCCCGGCCAGGGTGATACCAGCCGATTGGCAATGAGATCATCCAGTTGGTCGGGAGTCAATCCGCTGCGTCTTAGTAGATCCGACCGGGTGATCGGCTCGCCCACCTCTCCCAGCAGGGAGGCGCCCAGACTCTGCGGGTCCTGAGGATCGTCACCCCGTTCCCAGGAAGCCAGCTTGGACTTGATCACTTTCAGAGGAAGGAAATGGTCTCTCTGCTGGGAGAGGATGTACTGGAGTCGGGCCACATCCGTCTGGTCGAAGCGACGATATCCTCCTTCGGTGCGGCGGGGCAAAATCATACCCTTGGCTTCCAGAAAACGTATCTTTGAGACTGTTATCTCGGGAAACTCTTTTTTGAGGGCCTGCACCGTCTCTCCGATGGAAAGACTTCGATTCTTAGTCATGGGCCGCGAGCTACCACCAGGTGGAAGCGGCCCACCACCAGCCTGTCCCCCGGATGCAGGAGGGAAACTTCGATCCGGGCCCCGTTTACATAGGTCCCGTTGGTGGAGCCTTCGTCCTCAACCGTCACCCGGTCCCCGTCCACCTTCAAGCGGCAGTGCCGCCGGGAAACCGTGATGTCATCCAGGAGAATCCTGCTCTCCAGATGACGACCCACCCGGGTGGCGCCCTCCGGCAGGGGATAGGCCCTGCCGGCCTGTGATCCCCTTTCCACCACCAGGCCCCACCCCGAAAATCCCTCCAGGTGGCCCAAAAGATCCCGTCGGAAGGTCGAGTAGAGTTCTTCCGGCCGGAAGATGGCGGTGGGATGGGCCTCAGACCTGCCGGGCGACATCCCGGCACCCGCCGGCCGGTGGTCGGACAAGGGCACAAAAAACACATCCCCCATTGTAACTTGCCGAGCCGCGCCCGGCCTGAAAAGTTCCCCCGCGTCTACTCTGCGCTCGCCGATAAACCCTGGATAAGCCCATTTTGCCCCTCTGCCACCGGACCCGGGTCCGGTACCGCGCCTCCGACCGATTCAGGAGATCAATGCCCGGTAACCGGCGGCATCCAAAAGGGTGGGGGGTGGCGGACCGGCCAGAGACAGATCCAGGATCCAGCCCACCCCGTAAGGATCGTGATTGACCAATTCCGGGCGGGTCTCCAACTCCTCGTTCACCGCCAAAACCACCCCCTCGAACGGAGCGTATATCTCTCCCACCGACTTGGTGGATTCCAGTTCGGCGACGATCTCCCCCTCCGACACTTCATCTCCCTCCCTGGGCAATTGGGCATAAACCACATCGCCCAGCGCATCCTGTGCATAGTCGGTGATTCCCAATCTGGCCCTTCCTTCCTCGACCAGGATCCACTCGTGTTCGGAGGTGTAGAAAAGGTGTTCGGGAATATCGGTGTTGGTGTCTGTCATGCCCCATACATTATCACTATCACCAAGATCTCCCCCTCCATCCGAGATTCATTCACCGACCCGCATTTTGGGGCCGGGGAGGGAACTCTCACCGTTCCCGGCGAATCACAGATAGCCCATCTCGCAGATAACCCAGGCCCGACCACCAGTGGAAAACCAGGCCCACGGCGGTCGCCGGCCACGCTACCACCTGCCACCAGGTCTGCACAGCGCCATCCGCGCCGACCGCCCAATAGAAGGCGGGAATCGCGATGAAGAGAAAGGTGATGGCCACCTTGCCGGTTGTGCGTACCGCAATGGTCCTCCCGGTTCGGGCGGTCACCCATCCTGACCAGCCCGCCACCAGCACCGACCTGACCAGTATCAATACCCCCGCCCCCACCGGCACCCAACCTTTGATCATCCCCGCCAGGACCGCCGAGATCATCATGAGTCCGTCGCCTATCGGATCCAGTAGGGCGCCGACCCGCGACACCTGGTCCAGTAGTCGGGCCAGCCAACCGTCCAGCCAGTCGGTGGACGCCATCACCACCAGAAGCCCGGCTGCCGAAGCCGCCCGGTCGTCCGACACCAGCCACCAGAACACCCCCACCAGGAGTATCCGGGTGAGGGAAACCGCATTGGGCACGGTGAACACGCCGAGGCGATCGGCGGAGTCCCCGCTCACAGGGCCGCCACCCGACAGAACAGTTCCGCCAGCCGCGTCCGGGGACGCAGATTGATAGCCGCCAGCTCCGCTCCGGCCTCCAGAATGAGATCGGCCGAGCGAAGCGCCCCGGCGGGATCCACCGGGTGACGGCGGACCCCTTCTCCCAGGTGGCGGGACGACCCGCCCAGGGCCCGGGCGGCCGCATCCACATACCAGGCGGCCATGATCTCCAAACCCGAGACCCACAGCAGGCGACGGTGTCGGCGAGTCTCCCGCTGCGCCTGCTCCCTCTGCCCACCGGAAGCGGTCCTGCCCGGCCTCACCCGATCGAGCATTCGCTCCCCGTAGGTCAGGATCTCGTCCACCATGACCAGCGCCTCACCGGCGCCCAGATAGTGGCGCTCGGCCAGCTGCGCCGCCTTCTCCAACCAAGCCGCCCGAAACTCGGCCGCGGGTTTTTCGCCTTTCAACCGAAGCGCCATTCCGGGCCGTCCACCCGCCACCGCGGTGACCATCTCCGCCTCGGTCCGCTCCACCCCCCTCTCGATCAACGCCTCGATCAAAACTTGTGGGTCCACCTTTCCGAGATGGAAGGTGCGGCAACGGCTGGCCACCGTGGTGGGAAGATCCTCGGGGGAGGCGGACACCAGCAGGAAAACGGTGGAATCGGAGGTTTCCTCCAAGGTCTTCAGCAGTACGTTGGCGGCGGCCTCGGTCATCTCCCGATCGATCAGGAACACTTTCCGGGAAGCTTCCACCGGAGTCCGCGCCGCCTGGGAGACCACCCTCCGGGCGTCACCCACTCCGATCCGCTGCCGCTCCACCGGACTCACTTCCACGACATCGGGGTGAACTCCCGATCGAACTCTTCGACACACCGAGCACTCACCGGGGTGCGCCCCGCCTACGGGGCACACCAACCGCTCGGCAAAGCGGCGCGCCACCAGGCTCTTGCCGATCCCCGGAGGCCCCACCAGGAGATAGGCCCCGGCCGGGGAATCGGCGTCGGCCACCAGCCTGTCCCAGATCCTTCGGTGTCCGATGATGCCCGTGGAAGCCCGGGGGTCGGTCAGGATTGGCTCAGCCACCCTCGCTCCTCGAAGATTGACACCAAGAGCTCGGCGGTCCGTTCCGGAGGGGCGGAGGCATCAACTTTCAGTATCCGTCCCGGCCCACCGGCCCACAGGCGTCGATAGCCCTTCCAAACTTTGCGATGAAGCGTAATGTCCTCCGCGCCGATCCGGTCGGGCGCCTCTTGGCGAAGCAAACCGATCCGAAGACCAGTCTCCAGCCAAACCACCAGGTCAGGGAGGGTGTCTCCCAGGGCAGGCGCGTTGGAGGCCCAGGTCTGATCCACCCCCAGACGGCGCGCATGTCCCTGATAGGCCAGGGAGGAATAGAGGCAGCGATCCGACACCACCCAGCCACCCCCGGAAAGGGTCGGGCGAACCACCCGTGACACCAGTTCGGACCGTTGGGCGGCGAACAGCAGCGCCTCTGTCCAGTCGGAAATATCCTCGCCGTGCAGCAAGATGTCCCGGACTGCTTCGCCCAACCGGGTTCCTCCGGGTTCCCGCACCTTCACCACCTCGACGCCTCGCTCCGTCAAACGTTTGCCCAAGAGTCGGACCAGGGTGGTCTTGCCCACCCCTTCCGTGCCCTCCAATGCGATATAGCGTGCTCGGCTCATGTCTTGTCGGAGCGGCGATTTCTCAAACGACCCAGCGCCTGACTTCTTTCCCACATGGCTACCACCGCGTGGTGGTCGAAAATCATGCGCAACTGGCGGCGAGCCGACCAGAGGGCCACCAGGCCGGTGAGCAACACTGCCAACCCGCTTATGAACAGCACGGCCCGGATCCCGTTACCCAAAAGACCGGGCAACGCCCCCTCCAGAGCCACCGCCGACACTCCCGCCGCGGCCAGGGAGATCAGAAGCGCCAGGCGGCCCAGGGTGTACAGGAGTCCGAAGGTCCGGCCCCTGATCTCGTCGGTCACCACCGAATGGAGCTGGGTGAAACCGCTGACGTAGGCCATTCCCGTCCCGATTCCCAGCATCAGCACCCAGCCCACCGCGGAAAAAAACGACCGGGAGAAGCTGGTGAAGATGATTCCTCCCCCGGCCGCCCACAAGCCCAAGGCGAAAACGGGTTCCCGATGAAGCAGGTTCTTCCCCAACCCCGCCAACAGCACCATTCCGATCGCCACCCCCAAACCCAGCGCAGTCAGCAGGGCCCCATACCCGCTCTCGGTGGACTCCAGAACCTGCTGTGCGAAGGGCTGGCCCATAACAAACAGGCCTCCCCCTCCCAATAGCGCCATCGCCATTCCCCAAACCAGCCGCCGAACCGGTCCTCGGCGACCCACCAAAGCCCAACCCTCCGCCAGATCCCGCATCGGGGCGGCCAGTGAGCGTCCCCCACGCCGCATGCGGCGGCGCTCCGGCAAGGTGGTGGCCTTGATGGGAATCGTCAGGGTTATCAGTCCCGAAACTGCGAAGGTGGCCATGTCGAACAAGAAGGCGGGCAACACCCATGCCCCGAACAGCCCGAATTCGGGAAGCCACTCGCTGAATTCGGTCAAAAGCGCGAAAATGGCCGAGCCCACCGGCGCGGTGCCGTACATCGAGACCAGATTGAGACTGTTGGCTGCCGCCAGATGCCGGGGCGCGATCAAGCTGGGCACCACCGCCTCCCGAGCCGGCTGACGAAACAACCCGAGGAGTTCCACAAAAACGATCACCATGAACAGTTGGGAGAGATTGGAGACGAACAGCAGGGTTCCCACCAGCACCGCCCGTCCGAAGTCGGAAACGACCATGGTTATCTTCCGGTTCCAGCGATCCGCCACCACCCCTCCCAGCATCCCCACCAGCATCCCCGGCAGAAAGCGAGCCGCCAAAGGAACGATGATTGCCACCGTGGAAGCGTCCCCTCCACCCCCGATGCGGGCCGCCAGGGCCAAGGTGGCGAAGATGTTCACCCAATCTCCCAGACTGGAGATGCTGTTGGCCCACCACAATTTGGCAAAGGGCCCGCGGCGAATCAGATCTCGACCACGTATTTGCTCCACCGAATCCACCCGTCCAACACTACTTACGATCATAAATAGTCCACCGGTTAGGCAAATCAGGCCGGAGGAGGGTAACTTGTTAGTCCGATGAGCAAGGCACTGGTAGTAGTCGAATCTCCCACCAAGGCCCGCAGCATCTCCTCCTACCTGGGACCGGATGTGATTGTGGAGTCCTCGATGGGACACGTGCGCGACCTCCCTCAAAAAGAGTTGGGAGTGGACGTCGAACAGGGATTCCAACCCAAATACGTCACCACTCCCGGCAAGAGCAACCAGGTCCGAAAACTCCGGACTGCCCTGGCCTCGGCCGATTCTTTGTATCTGGCCACCGACCGCGACCGGGAGGGCGAGGCCATCGCCTGGCATCTCACTCAATTGCTCAAACCCAAGGTGCCGGTGAAGAGGATGGTCTTCTACGAGATCACCCCCCAGGCCATTCGCCGGGCTTTCGACAACCCCCGGGAATTGGACACCGCCCTGGTCGAATCCCAGGAGGCCCGACGCATCCTGGACCGGCTGTACGGATACGGGGTCTCACCTGTGCTGTGGAGGAAGGTCAAGACCGGCCTCTCGGCGGGAAGAGTGCAGAGTGTGGCAGTTCGGCTGGTGGTGGAACGGGCGCGGGAGCGAATGCGGTTCACATCGGCCAAATATTGGGACATCCTGGGCGTCTTCCACCCGGTTGACCATCCCGATAACCCTTTCGAAGCGCAACTCGCCTCGGTGGGAGGGCGGACGGTGGCCACCGGACGGGACTTCACTTCCCGCGGCGAACTGAAAAACCCACAGGTCCTGCATTTGGGAGAAGCCGACGCCCGGCGCCTGGCGGCCGAGTTGTCCGACTCCCCTTGGGCGATCAAGGCCCTCCGGAAGAAACCTTACCGGCGTTCCCCCTCTCCGCCGTATCGCACCTCTACCCTCCAGCAGGATGCTTCCCGATGGCTGAGGATGGCGCCCGCCCGCGCCATGCGGGCCGCTCAGCAACTCTACGAAAAGGGCCACATCACCTATATGCGGACCGATTCGGTCTCCATCTCCACCGAGGCGGTCGCCACGGCCCGCCACCTGATCAGCAAGCGCTTCGGCGACCGTTACCTTCCCGCCCGGCCGCGGTCCTATAAGACCAAGGTAAAGTCCGCCCAGGAAGCACACGAGGCCATCCGACCGGCCGGCGACATCTGGAAGAGCCCCCAAGAGTTGACGGCCACCCTGGGCGAGGGGGATGCCTCCCGGGTGTACCGGTTGATCTGGGGCCGGACGGTGGCCTCGCAGATGAAAGACGCGGTCGGGGAGACTCTCTCGGTCACGATGGGCGGGACATCGTCGTCCGGCCAGGAGGTGGAATTTCGGGCCACGGGCCGCACCATCACTTTCCGCGGCTTCCTCCGAGCCCTCGGAACAGCATCCGGTCCGGCTTTCGACCAAGGGGAAACGGGAGAAAAAATCCTGCCGCCCCTCGCTCTGAATCAGCAACTGCGCGCCGTCGGGCTCAACCCCAAGAATCATCAGACCCGACCCCCTGCCTGGTACACCGAAGCCTCGCTCATCAGGACCCTGGAGAAGCTCGGGGTGGGAAGGCCCTCCACCTACGCCTCCATCATGAGCACCATTCAGGATCGTGGGTATGTCTGGAGCCAGAAACGAGCCCTCATTCCCACCTTCACCGCCTTCGCGGTGATCACTCTGTTGGAGAGCAGCTTCCCCAAACTGGTCGACTACCAGTTCACTGCCAAGATGGAGAACGACCTGGACCGGATCGCCGATCGGAAAGAACACACCAAACCCTGGTTGGAGCGCTTCTACTTCGGAGAGGACGGTCTGCAATCCCTGGTCGCCGAAAGCCTGGATAAAGTCGACACCAGACTGTCTCGAAAAATCCTGATCGGACAGGACCCCGACGGAGAAGAGGTCACCGCCCGGATCGGAAGATTCGGCCCCTACCTGCAACGGAAAGACCAAACCGCCGACATCCCCGACCGGCTGCCTCCCGATGAGCTAACCGTGGAGAAGGCGCTTGAGATGCTGGCTTCGGGTTCCTCCGGCCAGGACCGCAAGATACTGGGATCCGACCCGCAGACCGGACTGGAGATATTGGCTTTGGACGGTCGATACGGGCCCTACTTGCAGCTCGGGGAAACCCGGAAGGGGAAAGGCAAGCCCAAACGGGTCTCGCTTCCCAAGGACACGGAATTGGGGGGAATCAGCCTTGACGAAGCGCTGCGATGGTTGAGTCTCCCCCGCTTGGTGGGAGTCGATCCCCAAAGCGGCGAAAAGGTCTACACGAGGTTCGGACGTTACGGGCCCTACCTGTCCCGAGGCAAGACCAACCGCACCCTGTCCGGCATTGAGCAGCTCTTTGACATCACCCTTGAGCAAGCCCTCCCCATCCTGGCCTCCCAACCCGCTCGGACCCGCAGTTCGGCGCTGCGGGTGCTGGGAGAGGACCCCCGAACCGGGAAGACCGTGGAGCTTCGGGACGGCCGGTACGGCCCTTACGTGAACGACGGAAAGATCTCGGCTTCCCTGGGCAAGATGGACACCGTGGACAACGTCACGGTCGAGCGGGCCTCTGAGTTGCTGGAAACCCGCCGCCGGCGGGGAACCGCCCCCCGCGGCCGGCGGCGCTCCACCCGCCGCAAATAATCGGCGCCGTGAAACTTCCCGCCGCCGCCGCGGGAGTTCTGTGTCTGCTGGCCGCCCTGGCATGGGCCGGAGCAATCCAGGCCGGCGACCGGGCCAAACACTGGAATCCCCTTCAGTCGCTGATTGTGTCCGGAGGGTTGCTGGTCTTGGCCACCGCCGCTCTGGTGGGCATGGTGGTGAAGGGTTCCCGGTGGGGTCGCCGTTTGGCCGGAGGTTTGGCGGTGGGCTGTCTGGGCTTGGCCACTCTGGCGCCCCTCTCCCCCTGGTGGTGGGCGGGAGTGGGACTGGCCGGGGCGACCCTGGCGCTGGTGGGAGGACCGTGGATGACGGCTTCGGAGAGACGCCGGGTGGCCCGACTCGGGCCTCCTCCCACCGCCGTGCTGCTCCTCTGCCTCCTGGCCTGCCTGCCGGTGGCCCTGGCCGCGGTCTCGGTCAACGGATTGGGGGGAGGGTGGGTTCTGGCGGGGTTGTCCGGGGTCACCGCCCTGGCTTATGCCCAAGCCCTGCCGGCCGCCCTGTTCGCCGCCCGTTTCCTGATCCCCGCCGCCTCGGCGGCAGCCGCTTTCACCACTCCCTGGCCGGGGTGGACAGCGGCCGTGGTGGGTGGCGGAGCGGCCACCTGGGCTGCCTGGTCGGCCGAGGCGCGGCTGGCGGTGCAACCCCTGGTGGAGACCGGACCGCGCCCCACTCCCATCCTCACTCCTCTTCGAATCAGATCGGCGGCGCAATCGCCCCGACCGCGCCCCGCGGAGGAGTACCGCCGACCGGAATCGGGATGAGACGTCGACCAAACCCGTGGATCGTTGCCCCGGCCCTGGGGGCTGCCATGTTCGGAGGTGGCCTGGGATGGGTGGTCAACGACGTAGCCTGCCGCTCCGATCTGGGGTCGGCCTGCGTGGGAAGATCGATCTTTTGGGGCGTCCTGGGGTTTCTTTTGGGATTGGTGGGTATGACCGTGATAGTGGTCCTGGTTTCCCGTTCTATCGCCGAGTGGCGCGAATACCAGGAGCGGGGGCCCGAAGACCCCCGCTCGCCCTAAGTCTTGGAGTTCCTCTGAGACCGGCTCAACCGGAAACGAATCCCTTCTCTGCCAGCCAATCGGCGGCGATCGCCGCCGGATCCTCCTGATCGATCCCCGCCCGACGGTTCATCTCGGTCAGATCCGGAGTGGTAATGGCCGAGGAAACCTCATCCAGCAGTCCCACCAAGTCGTCCCCGTAGGCGTCTACGATGTCCATCCGCACCGCCGGCACAATGTTCTCCGCCGGGTTTAGGCCCTGATCGTCATCCAGGAGCACCAGGCCCTTGGCGGCGATCACCCCGTCGGTGGTAAAAAGCACGCCGACATCGACATCGCCCGATTCCAGAGCGGCCACGGTGAGGGGGCCGCCCACGTCCAAAGGTTTGAATTCGGCGAAGGTCAGGCCATACACACTCTCCAAACCGGGCAGGCAATTGAGCCGCTCGGGACACTCCGGCGGTCCTCCGAACACCAGACCCGAGGCGACCGGCCCCAGGTCGCTGACCTTGGCCAGACCAAGGGACGCAGCAGTGTCGCCCGTGACCACAAAACCGTTCTTGTCCTGAGCCGGAGCGTAGCCCAGCAGGGTCACGCCCTCTGGTTCGAAGGCATCCTTGACGGCCTGCCAAGTTGACTGCTCATCGGCGGTCGGCGTAACACCCAAGAAATTCCCCAGACTCCCCGTGTACTCGGGGACCAATCCGATCTCACCCGATTCCAGGGCAGGTTTCACTACCTCCCGAGAGCCCAGACCGAGGTTTCGCTCCACCGGGTAACCCTCCTCCTCCAACACCTGGGCATAGATTTCACCCAGAATCAGGCTTTCGCCAAAGTTGAAAGAGGCCACCACGATGGTGGGGCCGTCAGCGTCGTCATCCGAGCCGCAGGCGCCGATCACCAGAGCCACTGCCAGAAGGGTGGACAACACCGCCCCTTTGCGTAAGAACTGCCACATAAGCATTCATCTCCTAATAAATTGAGGTTGTTTTGCAGGAATCATCGCGGGACATCCCAGCAGACCACCCGCCACCCGTCAAATGCTAACCGGCGCCAAAACACCCCACGCTGGCCGGCATCCTTCCTAACGGCCGTCCTGCGCTAGCGGCCGTCCTGCGCGGAGATACCCGCGGTAGTGAATCGACGTTGACCGCCAGTGAAAGCCATCTCCGCCACCACCGCCAAGGCTGCCACCAGCACGGCGCCCACCAACAACTCTCCCTGATCCCGCTGGGCGAATCCGTCCACTATGAAGCGGCCCAGGCCTCCACCCGCCGCCAGAGCGGACAGGGTGGCGGTCGCTATCACCTGGGAGACCGCGATCCGGATTCCTTCGGCGATCACCGGCAGCGCCAAGGGCGCCTCCACCCTGGTCAGAACCATCATGGGAGTCATTCCCATCCCCCAAGCCGACTCCAACACCGCCGGGTTAACCGCCAGCACTCCCGCCACGGTATTGGTGAACATCGGCGGCCCGCTCAACGCCACCAGAGCAACCAGGGCGGGCCAGGGCCCCAACCCCAGCCAGACCACCACCACCACCAAGATTCCGAAGGTGGGAACCGCTCGTCCGATGTTGACCACCGCCGCAGCGGCCGCCACCCCCCTGCGCCGATGGGCCGCCCACAGGGCAGGCGGGATCACCAGAACTGCGGCCATAACCACCGCCGCGACGGACAACAACAGGTGCTCCCCCAGTCGCAACGGGATGCTCGCCCTCCCCCACCAGGTGTCCGGGTCGGAAAGAAACAGGATGATTTCCTCGATCAGCGGACGATTGGTCACCGCGCCACCCGCCTGCTCCAGGGAGTCAGCAACCGCTCAACCCTCAGCAGGAAGACATCGATCACCACCGCCAGGATCACCGAACCCACCGTCCCGATGATGATCTGCGTCCAAAAGAAGCTGCGCATGCCCGCCAGAATCAAATAGCCCAAGCCTCCCTGTCCGAGAATCGAGGTAATCGTGACCAGTCCCACCGTGGTGACGGCTGCGATCCTGATACCGGCCATGATCACCGGCAGAGCCAAGGGAAACTCGGCTTTCCAAAACCGGCGGGCGGGCGTAAAGCCCATCCCATCCGCCGCTTCTCTCACCCCCGGGGAAACTCCGTCGACGCCGGCCACCGTATTGCGGACGATTATGAGCAGGGTGTAGCCGACCAGTCCTATCTCCGAGGTGAGGGTGGACAACCCCGTGAAGGGAACCAGGAAAGCGAACAGCGCCAGAGAAGGAATGGTGTAAAGGATGTTGGTGACCGAAGTTATGGGTCCGTACCAGCGACGTCTTCGGACCGCCACCACCGCCAGCCCCATCGCGATCAGAGTGCCCACCGCCACGGCCACGGCTGTCAGGAAGATGTGCTCCCAAGTTCTCTCCAAGATCGTGGTCCAGTTGCGGGCGACCCATTCCCAATTGAAAAAGCTCACCTGCCGTCCTCGGTTGCCCGACCACTCCCCAGAGCTTCGGAGACCATCCGGAAGTCCACCAAACCGCAGTAGTGGCCGTCCTCGGTCACCACCGCCATCTCATGACGGGACGCCACCAACGCATCCACCGCCTGGCGCAGGGAAAAGCTTCGCCCGATCGTCATACCGAAAGGACGGGGTCGCATTTGCAGCAGCGACGCGGCCCCTCCCAGTTCCGAAACCGGGATCCAACCGGTGAGCAATCCGTCCGAGAGCAAACCCACCCAATCCGTTCCCTCTCGCCGGGCCGCCTGGCGGGCGGCCCGGGGAGTGGTGGAGACTTCCACCACCGGCCCCCATTTGAGACGCAGCTCCGCCACCGTGCGCAGCGCCAAACGCTGCAGATTGCGTTCCGAACCGATGAAGTCTTCCACGAAACGATTGGCGGGACGGCTCAGTATCTCGGCCGGGGCGCCTTCCTGCTCCAGCACTCCGCCCACGTTGAGAATGACGATCCGGTCACCGAGCCTGATGGCTTCTTCAATATCGTGGGTGACGAACACGATGGTCTTCCGAAGTCTCTTCTGCAGGTCCAAAAGCTCGTCCTGCAGTCGATGACGGATGATGGGATCGACCGCCCCGAACGGCTCATCCATCAGCAGGACGGGCGGATCGGCCGCCAGGGCCCGGGCCACTCCCACCCTTTGCTGCTGACCTCCCGACAGCGCAGCCGGGTATCGATCCAGCATCGACTCCTCCAAACCCACCAAACGAGCCAGCTCCCGGGTCCGCTCCGAGATCCGTTCGGCCGGCCAGCCCAGCAGCTCGGGAACAGTGCCGATATTGCGGCGAACCGTCCAATGAGGGAAGAGCCCCACCTGCTGTATGACGTATCCGATCTCACGACGGAGAAGGTGCGGTTCACCGGCCCGGATGGAACTCCCGTTCACCTCGATGTCCCCGGAAGTGGGCTCGACCAGACGGTTGATCATTTTCAGAACGGTGGTCTTCCCGCATCCCGACGGTCCCACCAGAGCCACAATCTCTCCCCTGAGCACCTCCAGAGTCAGGGATGCCACCGCCGGGGAGGACGAGTCCCCGTAGGTCTTGGAGACTTCCCTCAAAGAAATCATGGACTGCCCGTCCGGGGAGCTGTCCTCCATCATCCCCGCACCGGTTCGGGATGCCGGGTCACCGAACCCACCAGGCGGCCGTGGGAATCCACCACCGGCACGGGAGAGTCTCCGAACCAATCCCCGTGGACCGCCAGATCAGAGACGGAATCAACCTGTCCGGACGAACGCGGCGCCTCCATCGCCCGCCCCACCGGGCTCTCCCTCCCCACCTTGGCCAGAACCGATCTCCGCACTATTCCCACCAGCAACCCGTTCTCCGCCACCGCCAGTATCTCATGGAAGTGCAGGCGCAACACATCGGCGGCCTGATGATAGGGACTTACAAAGCGCGGGGGTTCCATGATTTGAAAGAGCCGAGAGGGGGCCGAGCGAGTGATCACCACCCCTCCGGCCGCTTTAAGCCGGAGCCGGGCGCCTGGTCCGAACAGCACCCTCTGGAACCAGTTCCCGCCCGGTGCGCCAATCACCAGCAGGCAGTCCTCGGGCAATTGGGAAATCAATCGACCCGGATGGTCGGCGCCCATCAGACGGTACTCGAGATCGGGAACATGGGGAAAGATGCTCTCCACCACCGACACCGCCTTCTCCCGCGATTCCCGACTGCGATAGGCGCACACCATGGAGGCCGGCACTCCCAGCCTCTCCCCGAGACGACGGGCCACCAGGGCAGCAGTCCGGGAATGGGGGCCTCCGGCCACCGCCGCCACCACCGACCCCATCCCGGCGGGGTCCACATCCATGGGCACCGCCACCGGCAACAGGTCGGAATTGGGAAGCCGGCGGGACACCAGCATGGCGGATCGGTGCTTCACCGCCATTTCCAGCAGATCGCCGGCCACCCGGGCAGGCCGGCGGGCACCGAGCAACCCTGCCAAATCCCGACAACCCTGCCCCCGTGTCCATAGAACCGGATTTTCCAAACCTGTGCGAGGAAAAACCAACGCGCTCCCATCCACCGATCACAAACCTGCCACACTATCGAGGTTAACCGCCTTCCCGCTCCGGGCGGTCGGCCAACTCGAAAAGGGACAACGATGGAGTTCAGCGAAGCAATCAAGAAAAGGCGCATGGTCCGCAACTACCAGTCCCGCCCCGTCTGCCCGGAAGCCGTGAACCGGATCGTGTCCGCCGGCCTTTCCGCCCCATCGGCCGGATACTCCCAAGGTCAGTCCCTGATCGTGATCACCGATCGCGTGGGCCGGACGCAAATCGCCCGGTTGGCCGACGAACCCCGGTACACGGCCCGCGGCTTCGACCCGTGGCTGTCAAGCGCTCCGGTCCACTTGGTGGTGTGCGTCTCTGCCGACGCCTATCACCGCCGCTACCGGGAAGAGGACAAACGGGGAGGGCGCCGGTCGGAGACGGGGTGGCCGGTTCCCTATTGGTGGGTGGACGCCGGGGCCACTCTGATGGCCATCTTCCTGGCCGCGGTGGACGAGGGGTTGGCCGCCGGCTTCCTCGGATCGCATGCTCTACCCGGACTCTCCGCACTGCTCGACATTCCTGATGGCGTCACCCCGGTGGGGGTGGTGACGATCGGCTATGCCGCCCCGGACCGTCGCTCCCGGTCTCTTTACCGGGGAAAACGCCCCCGTTCGGAGGTGGCGCATTCGGGACGATGGGGCCATCCATTCTGATGCACCGCCCGGCGGCGCCGTTCCGGCAGCCCCAACTACCCTGAAGGGATGCTTCGTCGGGGGATCCTGCCCGGGCTCTTGATCGCCCTGTCCTCCTGTATCACAGTGGAGGCTCCCTCCACCACCACGGTTTCCGCGGCCCCGTCCGCTCCGACCGTAATCACGACCACCATCCCCGCCACCACCACCTCCTCTGCGCCGCCCATCGTCGTGACTACCACCCGGCCTTCAACTCCAAACATCCGACCCATCCCTCCCTGCCTTTCTCCCGAACCTCTTTTCGGCTCGACCGGGGAGATCGATCGCTACGTTCCCGCCGGTTCGGACTCGGCTCTCCTGGCTTCCATCGACTGGCATCTTTGGGAGGAGTGCGAGCGCTTTGTGTTCTCGCTGGCCAGCACGGAGGGAGCTCCCACCCTGATTCCGCCCACTGTGGCCCTGGTCTTCTTCGAGAACCAGCGGGTACTCCGTCTGCAAATGGGGCCGGAGATAGAGACTTCGGCGGTGGCCCACCAGTTGATCGAAAGCCCCTTGGTGGAAGACCTGTATGTGGTGAGATCCTCCGACGGCGGTTTGACGGTGGATCTCCACCTGGCCGAACCGGTCGCAGCCCGACTCATCCCCAGTTCCACTCCCGCCACCCTGACAGTAGACCTCCGCCCGGAAAGTACACCCTTCTCCCAACCTCCGGTCATCGCCCCCCGGGCAGTGTTGTTCCTGCCCCGGGAGGAGACCCTCCAATACCCGTTCACCGTGAACGGATACCTGCAACCCGGCATCGAAGAGTCGGTCGCCACTCTGACCGATGCGGCAGGATCGACCACCGAGTCCCGATTCCCTCTGGCGGGCGCCGATGACGTGTGGTCGAGCTTCGCGGCGGTCTTCCTGGAAGGGTCGCCGGGATGGGTGACCCTGGAAGTGGAGGGGGCCCGCGCCAGCTTGTTCTTTGGCGAATGACTCGGCGCCGACCCCAGAGCCTAATTGCCTGATGGCGACCCGTTCTGCCGGGCGTCGTGCGGCCCGGCGCGCCCACTCTCTCCTTTTAGGGCGCTATGCACCGAATTGCCGGCCCTAACCACTCTTCATTCAGAGCAATCCCGGAAGGTCGGCCAGGGTGAGGTAGCCCTCGGGCAGGTTCACCTCCGGCACCAGTTCATCCACGAACGGCACCTCCCGCAGACCGGTTTCGGTTTCTATCACCAGTCGATCCTGAACGGTGGCCCACGTCACCCCGGTTACCCGGCCCAACAACTCACCGGAAAGCGTCCTGACTTCCAGACCCTCCAGTTGATCCGGCCAGAATTCCTCCGAATCGAGGGGCCGACGCTGACGGTCTTCGATAAAGATCTCCCGACCCCGGAGCTTTTCCGCGGAGGACCGATCGGATACTTGGGCGAACTTGACGAACAGTCGATCGGGGTTCCTGCGGGTACGCTCCACCCGCATCTGCCTCCCCTCCACCAGCAAACGAGCGCCGGGCGCGAACCGGGAAGGATCGTCGGTGTCCGGCCAGACGTAGACCGTGCCGTCCAGTCCGTGAGGCGGCCCTATCCGGCCCACCGGCACCTGTTCAGTCGAGGAACTCGACCTCGACGATCCAGTCATCATCACATACCAGTCGAGCCAGAGTTCTAATGGCGTTGGCCGTTCTGCCTCGGCGTCCTATCAGCCGGCCCATGTCCTGTTTGGCCGCCCGCACCTCGGCCAGCACTTTCTTGGGCTGGTTCCTGACCATGTTCACACTCACATCGGATGGCCGCTCGACGATCTCCCGCACCAGATAGCCGATCAACCGTTCCACCCTTTCGGTGTCGCGCATGCTCATTCAGAGGTAACCGCGAGGGCGCTGTGGACCTCGTCCCGGGAACTCTCTGCCCCATCCGAAACCGGGCCGACTGCCGGCGAAGGGTCATCACCCACCCGGTGGGCCTTGCCGCTTGCCACCCGGTACCGGGTCCAAGCGCCCGAGATTTCCATCAGCTTGCGGACCCGGTCGGAAGGTTGCGCGCCTTTCGCCAGCCAGTCCACGGCCCGGTCGTTGGAGATCTCGATCAGAGATGGCTCCGCCAGGGGATCGTAGCGACCGATCTGTTCTATGTATCGCCCGTCGCGGGGTTTCCGACCATCGGTCACCACCACCCGGTAGCTCGGCTTTTTCTTTTTTCCCATCCTCATCAGACGGATGCGTACCGCCATGGCTATTTCACCTCTTACGTCGTCTTCGTCGGGTCATACCCGGCTGGAAAAGCCCTTCCATCCCCATTCCGGGAATCTGCATCCCGCCGGACATCATGTTCATCATTCGTTGCATGTCGGCGAACCTCTTCAGCAACCGGTTCACCGCCGACACGGTAGTGCCCGATCCGACCGCAATTCTGCGTCGGCGGCTGCCGGTTATCAGCTTGGGTTTGCGCCGCTCCTCGGGGGTCATCGAGTGGATTATCCCGATGGTTCGACGCATTTCCTCATCGCTCAAACCGGCGACGCCTGACCGGGCCCCACCCGGCATCATAGCGAGCACCGAGTCCAAACCTCCCATCCTCCTCAGGTTGTGGAGTTGATCCAAAAAGGCGTCCAATCCCAGACTCTGGGCGGCGGCGTCGCGCAGAAACCGGTCGGCGTCGGCCGGGGCAGTGACGGCCTCCGCCTTTTCGATCAAAGTGAACACGTCTCCCATCCCCAGAATGCGAGACGCCATCCGGTCGGGATGAAAAACCGCCAGAGCGGACAGTTCCTCCCCTTCACCCACCAGCTTGACCTTTTGGCCGGTGGCTTCGGTCACCGAGATGGCCGCCCCTCCCCGCGCGTCGCCGTCCAGCTTGGAGAGGACGATGCCGGTCAAGGTCACCTGCTCGGCGAATCCCCGCGCCACATTAACCGCATCCTGACCGGTCATGGCGTCCACCACCAGCAGCGTCTCCTGAGGACGGGCGATTTCCGCCATACCGGCCAGTTCGCTCATCAGGCGCTTGTCGATCTGCAGCCTCCCGGCGGTATCGATCACCACCGCGTCGTATCCCTCGGCGCGGGCATGACGCAGGGCGGAGCGCACCACCCTTTTGGGATTGGAAGCGCCCGGCCGGCGGTAAACATCCACTCCCGCTCTCTCCCCGAGCGTCACCAGCTGCTCCACCGCCGCCGGGCGCTTCAGGTCCGCCGCCACCAGGAGAGGGCGCTTTCCATATCGCTCCCGCAGATGGAGCGCCAGTTTGGCGGCGGTGGTGGTCTTTCCCGAACCCTGCAGCCCCATCAGCATCATGGTGAGCGGCGATCCTTTGACCGTGAGCGGCGCCGGTTCGGCGCCCAGGATGGTCACCAACTCGGATTGGACGATCTTGATGACCTGCTGACCGGGGGTAAGGCTTCGGGCTACCTCGGCGCCCCTCGCCCGGGTTCGGATCCGCTCGCACAGCCGGTTGACCACCTCCACGTTGACATCGGCTTCCAGCAAAGCCAGCCGCACCGACCGCAGGGCAGTCCTCAGATCGGCATGGGACAGCCGTCCCTTCCCCTTGAGCCGGGTGAATATCTTGGAGAACCGCTCATTCAAAGACTCGAACACCTAAGGGGCTCCTTCTTTTCGTCCATCTTGGTGTTATTTTGGCAGAGACAGCGAACTTTCCCACCATCAACCCTGATTCCGGCCCGTTTCCCAAGGAGCAACATGGATAATCAACTCCCCACCATCGGCATCCAACGCTGCGGAGATGTGCTGACCGCCGTCATTGACAACCCTCGTTCCCGGCTCAATACCGTGGACGGCCAATTGCACGAGGACCTGACCGCCTTGTTCAGAATGCTGAAACGGGAAAATGAGGCGAGGGTGGCGATACTCACCGGAAGCGGCCAGGCCTTTTCAGCCGGAGGAGATTTCGCATGGTTTCCCACCTTGCGGGACACCGGACGGCTCGATCACCTCCGCCGGGACGCCAAGCAGTTGATCTGGGACCTGGTGGACATCGAGATTCCGATCATCGCCGCCATAAACGGCCCGGCGGTGGGGCTGGGGGCTTCGGTAGCCTTGCTCTGCGATGTGATCTTCATGGCTTCCGACGCCATCATCTCCGACCCCCACGTTCGGGTGGGCCTGGTGGCGGGAGACGGTGGAACCGCCATCTGGCCGCTCCTGGTGGGCCCGGCCCGGGCCAAGGAGTACCTGATGACCGGGAATCCCCTGTCCGCTCAAGAGGCAGAACGAATCGGTCTGGTCAATCGGGTGTTTCCCGCCGACCGCCTCCTGGCGGAAACCACGGCGTTTGCCCAAAAACTGGCCCGAGGCGCCCCCCTGGCCATCCGGTTCACCAAAATGGCGGTCAACAAACTGATCAAGGACGCTCTCAACGTGGCCTTCGACTCGGCAGCCGGACTGGAGTTGGTTACCTTTCTCTCCGACGACCATCAAGAAGCCCTCCACGCCATCTCCGAAAAGCGCCCACCGAACTTCCAGGGACGCTGAGGGGCCGGTCGGTGACCTGGCGGACGAACGGAGAATCAGGAAGTCATCGGGGTTTCAAAAGCGCCAATCAGGGTCCCAGCAGTCCGGCGGGAACTATGGCGATTCCGTCCTCATCCCGGTAGGCCTCCTGGCCGGCGGTGACCACCATGGCGTCGATCAACCCCGGCCCCAAACGGTCGCGCAGCCAGCGAAGGTGACGAGTGTCACGACGGGTTACCTCCGCTCCCGGTTTGACCTCGGTGGGGAGCACCCCACCCTCGTATTCGATGATGACGTCCACTTCTCGTTGATCGTTCCAAGTGCGCATATGCGAGACGCGGGCATCGGCAGCCTGAGCGTATATCCGAAGGTCGTGGGTGACGAGCGACTCGAACAGCGCGCCCAAGAGGACACCCGATCCCAGGCGGCCCCCGGTCGAGACCGCCGGCTGTCCGCTTAGCAACGAATCAACCGAGAGGTTCAGCAATCGGGCCGCCAGCGCCGGGTCGGTCAGATGGTGCTTGGCGCCCCGTTTCAGTCTGCTGAGATGACTTCCGCCGGGAAGCCAGGCCGGAAGAGGCTCAAGTACCCACATGGCCTCCAGGGTGTCGCGGTAGGCCAGAGTCGTGGTCTTGGCCGGCTTGTCACCTTCACCGGAGGTAGCGGCGTCGCGGATCGCCTCATACGAAGCAGTGGTGGAGATCACCGCGGAATAGGCCCTCAGCCAGCGACGGAGGGCGGACGGATTGCGTATTCGGTGGCCTGCCATGGGAAAGTCATATTCGGCCAGGTGATGCAGATAGCCATCGAGCAGCAGCCGACGGGCCCGGCCGGTTACGTGGCGCCAGCCGGGAAACCCACCCGCCACGATCTCCTCGGCATAATCCTCCACCCCCAGATCGGCGTGAGCACTGATACCCGGACGGTCCCTTGACAAGAGAGCACGCAGACTCACGGTGTGTCCCACTTGGCAGCCTCGGGGAAAACGTCTTTCCGCCAAGGCGGTCGTCCACATGCGGAGCGTGACGATCCGACCCGCGCCGGAATGGACCGGCCGCTCCTGTGGACGAGTGGACCCGGTGAGAATAAAGCGGCCTGGGCTGAAGTCCTGGTCGACTGCGCGGCGCACAATGTCCCAGGACGGGAGATAATGCTGCCACTCGTCTATGAGTATTGGTGGCTCGCCTCGGGTGAGCATCTGCGGGGCCGCCCGAACCGCTTCGAGCACCTCGGGATCATCCAACGCGTAAACGGTGTTGGCCCGCCGGAGCGCCGTCCGCGTCTTGCCTACCGCCCGAGGCCCCTCAATACTGATCGCAGGCAAAACACCCAGCAATTCACCCAACTCGTCATCTGCGATACGCGGCTGATACTCGAAGGGCGCCACCATGATCTGCGCTACCTTTCCTCGTTTACGCTACCTTTTCTCATAAACCCTACTATTTCTCGTCAACGCTACCAATTCGCGCAACGACTCGACACCATCGAGGAACCACCTGGGGAGACAACTGGGACGCTCCCTTACCAATCCGCCGGAGTTTGGCTCCTTGGGAGCGACAACCGGGGACTGCTCGGTTAGCGACGGGCTGCCGGTGAGCTTTTCGCGCGGGGAGAGGGTCGGTACTCCAACAGTGATGACCGGCCCATGATGGCGACCACCCGGACCAATGATTGTCTGCCGTCGGCATCCATGAGGTGCAGTTCCTCCTCGCCGGGGACGAATGAGACCGGCTGGCGCCTCCCCCCGTTGATGGCAATATTGGAAGCGTACAGGTATGTGCGATTGCTGGTGTCCAGGATTGGATTCAGTCGGCCCGCCAAGCCGGGGAGATGACCTGTGGCTTCGGCGAACACGGCCGACCCACCATCGGGCAGCGGCGCCAGATCGATGGCTAGGGGTCGTTCCGACGGAAGCCACTCTCGCTCGGCGTGTGCGGCGCAGCCCGCAGCAGCAACGAACACCGTCATCGGCAGGTGCACGGCGTGCAGATCGAGGTGTGTTTCTCCGTCGATATCCGTGGATCCGCGCTTCCATGTCCCGTTTGGGAACAACACCAGAACATCCGCTCCCGCCAGCGGAGTCTGGTTCAGACGCACCGTGATCGTGACGGTCGCCGGTCCGAACTCGGTCTCGGCTGCCGGTATCGTGAGACACAGTTCCGAATCATCGATCAGCCGGAAAAGTGGTTCTTGCCCGGTGAGATCCTTGGTCTCACGGCGGATGATGGGGATCCCGTCGCCGCGACGCTCCATGAAGAACCGTCTGCCTGCTGCGCCCTCGATTTCGCCGGTGCTCATTCTGGTTAGAACCGAAGCCAGCACCCCGTTTCTGGTGAATTGGCGTTCCGCCATGCTTTCCACGGTCAGATTGTTGGGAAGGGAGCCTGGAGAGCAAAGCTCCAGCCGGTCGGAGAAAATAGCAAGGCGTATACGGCTACCGCGGATCGAGTAATCACGGTGAACGACCGCGTTCACCAGACCCTCGAACAGCGCCCGCATGCTGTATTCAGGCAGGTCCTCACGATCGGGATCCTTGCGGGCGCCAATGCGCATGTTGCGTTTGGCGAATGCGAGAGCCTGCTTGATCTGACGATTGATCGGACCGCTGATCTCCTGCGCATCCACTTGCCCGGAGGATCGATCCGCCCCTCGATAACGCACGGCGCCAACCACAGCACTCAAGAGAAACTGCTCCGGGTTTTCAGTGCACACCAAGACTCCCGCCACAGTGGCGCGTGTATCACCATGCTCGTCCGTGGCAAGAAGGCCCAGCTTCTCCAGACCTAACCTGGGATCGGCCAGACTCTCCACACTCAGAAGTGGCTTCCACAGCCGCTTGTCGAGCGTCTCGAATCCGGTTCCGGCCACTGCCTGCTCGTCGAAGCCCACAAACCGGGCTTGTCCCCTTCGTTGGGCCAGACCCATCCGTTCGTCGGGCGCCATCGGCTGCTTTGAGCCGCCAACGCGAATGTAACTGCCGCCAGGGCTGTCGTGCTGAGCATGTCCCTCTGGAATCTCAACCAACAGAAAAGCCCGCTCATCCAGTTCGAAGCGATACATCTGTGGTCGGATGGGAGGCTTGATGGAATCCCGGCACAACTCCCCCACCAGCCTCTCCACCGCATCCAGGCGAGGCCGGGACAGGCCTGACACAACCCCCGCATCGCTAACACCGACGAGAAGAACCCCGCCCCGGGCGTTGGCAAAGGCGGCGATCTCGTCGGCCCACGCCTGGCGGTGGCGTCCAGCCGGTCGGTGGTCGCGGAATTCGACCTCTTTGAACTCCCAATAGCTGTCCTCGCCCAGCCTCAGCCGACGGCGGATCGACTCGTCACTGTGAGGCAGCGTCATTTCCCCGGAGGCCTATCGACGTGTGCCGCGCCGGCTATGTTCGACATACCGGTTTACCGCTCTTTCTTGGCCCGATCAATGGCCTTGTAAAGGGCTTCTTTGATACGAGGGCCACGGCGTCGGTAGCCCAGTTCCCAAAACATCTCCTCAAAGATCTGAGTGTCGGTTCGCAGCAAGCCGTCCGACATCACCCATCGGGCAAGCCCATCCAACTCCTGCGGATCATATTCGACTATCGGCAGTCCCGGAACAACTTCGGGACGACCTTTCCTCGTCGGGTCTTCCGCAACCGCAGGATCAGATGGTTCAGATTCCTTGGCGGATTCGACTTCCGCCCGGCCGGCAGCCAAGCCGGTCTCCGCAATCGCCCGGTGATACTCGGCCAGGACACGACTCACTTCTCGTCGGTGATCGTTGAACCAACTGGTGGACCAAATGCGGCAAAATCGCCAGCCGAGCCGCTTGCGCCATCTTTGGGCGGCGAGTTCAACCCTCTGCGTTCGATTCATCCTTGCCTCGGCAAATTGACTTCTTGGCGCCCATCTTATGGGCTAGGATGTGACGCTTCCGTCTGCGAGAGAGTTCAGATACGCCTGGCCTGCCGCCGCGGCGGTGTCCAGGGCGCCGCCCAGCATGGATTGGAGGGAAAGGATCCGGCGGTAGTAGAGGTGGAGGCCGTATTCCCAGGTGAAACCGACTCCGCCGTGCACCTGAATGGCCGATTCGCACACTTCTCGGGCGTAGGCGGGGACCGACCATAAAAGCCCGGCCAAGAAGCTTTCATCCCAGGCTCTCCTCTCCATCAGGAAAGCCAGTCGGGCCAGGGCGGAACGCATCAACTCCAGGCGGGCTTTCATTTCGGCCAGGCGATGGGTCACCGCTTGGAATCGGATCAGGGGACGCCCGAACTGTTGACGCACTCGGGCATGGGCGACTGACATCGACAGCACCCGGTGGGCGCCGCCCACCAGATCGGAAAGAAGGCCTGCCAGCCATCGGGCAGCCACTTTTTCGCCGGCCGTCCAGCCATCCAGTATCAGCTCGGGTCGAGTCCCCCCGATCGAGAGGGTATGAACGCCCTGGCCCCTATCCAAGGCGTCGGCCGGCGTCGGCCGGATAGCCGGATCGTCCAAGGAAACCACGGCCGTCCAATGAGGATGGGCCAGGGCTACCCACTCGGCGCCCGGAGAGAGTCTCACCCCCACCCCGGAGACCGACAGTTTTCCCGAGGAGTCAACCGTCCCGGAACCCGGCGCGACGTATCCGGCCCCCCCGGCCACCGTCCCCTCCAAGACTCCTGCCAGGGCCGGGCGGGCGGCGTGGGCCAGGGCGGGCGCCAACAGCAATGACTCGTCCAGAAGGGCCACCGGCAACAGATGACGCCCGGCCACCGCACACAGTTCCATCATCTGCCCAACAGCCAATCCCAGCCCGCCTGACTCCTCCGACGTCACCAAGGCGTTCCAGCCCATTCCGATTATCTCGGCTCGGACCTCGGCGGGCAGAGACCGGTCGGCCTCGGCCCGGGCCAGAACGTCGGAAAAGGGAAGCAGGTCTTCCAGGGCCTGGTCGAAAGCCGCGGCGATGTCGCTCATCGCAGCCCCAAAAGCCGCCCCGAGATGACGTTCTTTTGAATCTCCGAGGTGCCCGAATAGATACTTACCGAACGGGACTCCAAAAGGTCGTGAGTCCAGCCGTCCTCGACCAAGGTCACTTCCGGTCCCAGTATCTCCACCGCCGTGGCGAACAGGTCCTGGTAGACCTCGGCCAGATAGAGCTTGTCCACCGAGGTGGCCCCCGGCGGCAAAGTCCCCGCCTGCTGCTCGGCAAGCGTCCGGTAAGCCTGGGCGGTGAGCATCTCCAACGAGGCGTGGACGCGCCCGATCCCCGCCCAGGCTGCCCGGTCCGGTCTCCCCTCACCCCTCACCCGAGCAGCCAGTTCGGAGAGTCTTCGGCGCAGTCGGATTGAGCGCTCCAGCACGAAGATCCCTCGCTCGTATCCCATGGCCTTCATCGACACCCGCCACCCCTGATTCAGTCCGCCCAACACGTTGGCGACCGGCACCCGCACCTCGTCGAGGAAGACTTCGCTGAAATGCGGCTCTCCCAGCATCTGGGGAAGAGGGCGTATGGTGATCCCTGCGCTTTTCATGGGAGTGATCACCAGCGTCAAACCCCGGTGCTCACCGGGATCCCCATCGGTTCGCACCAACAGGGCGTTCCAGGTGGCCATCTCGGCGCGCGACGTCCACACCTTCTGGCCGGTTATCACCAACTCTTCTCCGTCCAAAACCCCTCTGGTGCGCACCCCCGCCAGGTCGGAACCGGCGTCGGGCTCCGAGAACCCCTGACACCACAGTTCCGAGGCGTCCAGCATCCCCGGCAGGAACCGCCGCATCTGCTCGGGTTCGCCCAGGTCCATCAGGGTGGGGCCCCAGGTGTACAGCGCCAGCCGGTTGATGATCTCCGCCGCGCCGCTCCGGGCCAGTTCCTCGGCCAGCACCGCCTCCGCGGCCAGGGACATCCCCCTCCCCCCGTAGCGGACCGGCCAGGAAAGGCCCATGAACCCGGCGTCGCACAGGGCGGCCTGCCAACCGACCAAAGTCTCGATGCGCGCCCGGTATTCGGCGGGGGGCGGCCCGGGATCGTTGGCGGCAATAAAGGCCCGCAGTTCCTGGCGAAGCTCCTCCTCGGCCGGTCCCACCGAGAGCGTCTTGGGAAACGTCAGCAGAACGACCTCAGCTGCGACCGGCCCCGGAAGGCGGTATCTGGGAGGACGCATGCAACCAGCACAACACCCGATGTCGATCGCCGGTGGAGGCCTCGGGGGGAAACTCACGGCGGCAGACCTCCATCACCTCCGGGCAGCGGGGAGCAAAGGAACACCCCGGTGGGAGATTGATGGGAATGGGTGGCTGGCCGGCGACGGTCAGCAGCCGCTTTTTCCGGGATTCCAGGCTGGGAAGAGTGGCCAAAAGCGCCCGGGCGTAGGGATGGGCGGGCTGGTTGAAAATCTGCCGGGTGGTTCCCGTCTCCACGATCCGACCGGCGTACATCACCGCCACCCGGTCGCACAGCCGGGCCACTATTCCCAAATCGTGGGTTACAAAGATCAGTCCGAACCGGAACTTCTCCTGCAACTCCGAGAGCAGCCGCAGGTATTGCGCCTGAACGGTGGCGTCCAAAGAGGTGGTGGGCTCATCGGCGATCAAAAGGGAGGGACGGCAGGACAAGGCGATGGCGCCTGCCACCCGCTGACGCATCCCGCCCGACATCTGGTGGGGGTACTGTTTCAGCCGCTGCTCGGCTTGAGGGATACCCACCGCGGTCAGTATGTCCACCACGCTGTCCCGCAGATCCGCCCCTCGCAGACCCTGATGGATCCGAATCGCCTCCGCCACCTGGTTGCCGATGGTGTAAGCCGGATTCAGGGAACTGAGCGGATCCTGCAGGATCAGGGAGATCTGTCCCCCTCTCACTTGGCGCATTCGCTTCTCCGACAGATCCAACAACTCTTGCCCGTCCAGCGTCACGCTTCCCCCCACGATCCGCCCGGCCGGCGCTTCCACCAGTCGCATCAAGGCCAGGCAGCTCACGCTCTTGCCCGAACCGGATTCACCCACCAGTCCCAGGGTTTCTCCCCGGTCCACCGAAAAGCTCACTCCATCCACCGCCTTCACCACTCCCCGGCGGGTGTGGAACTGGACGCGCAGGTCTTTGACTTGGAGCAGCATGGCTATAACTGGCGGAGCTTGGGATCGAAACGGTCTCGCATCCAGTCTCCGAACAGGTTGGCGGCCAGCACCACCGCGAAAATGGCTATCCCGGGGATGATCGAAACCCACCAGGCCCGGCCCAGCAAGTCACGCCCGTCAGCCACCATCAGACCCCAGGCGGGAGTGGGCGGTGGAATCCCCACCCCCAGGAAACTGAGCGAAGCTTCCAGGAGAATGATCAGGGCTACCTGCAACGTGGCCAGCACCCCGATGCTGGGCATCACGTTGGGAAGGATGTGCCTCCAAAGTATTCGCTTATTGGAGACCCCCGCCACCCGGGCCAAGTCGACATAGTCCTCTTCGCTCACCGCCAACGCCTCACCCCTGATCTGGCGGGCGTAGTAGGGCCAGAGCAGAAAAACGATCACCAACATCACATTGGTGAGGCTGGCGCCCAGCACCGAGACCAGGACAATGGCCATCAGCATCAGGGGGAAAGCCAAGGTGATGTCGGTCAATCTCATCAGAATGGTCTCCGTCCACCCCCGATAGAAACCGGCGATCAGGCCCACGATCGTCCCCAGCACGCCGGCCAAACCGGTGGCCAAAACCGCCACCATCAAAGATATCCGGGTGCCGTACAGGATCCGGGAGAAGATGTCGCGGCCCAAGGTGTCGGTGCCCAGCGGGAAATCGCCGGTGCCCCCCTCCTGCCACATGGGAGGAATCAGCTTGTTGGAGAGCTGGCCAACCTCAGGGTTGTGCGGAGCGATCAAAGGGGCGAAAATCGCCACGAGCACCACCACCACCAGAACCGTTATCGAGATATAGGGAAACCGGCTTCTGGTCGAAGCGCCGCGGTTGGTGACCCTGGCCACGCCCCTTTTGAACAAACCCGAAGACCCGGCAGCGGTCACTGGTCGTACCTGACTTTGGGGTTGACCCAGGCATACGCCAGGTCAGCCAGGAAATTGGCAAGGACGTAAGCCACTCCGATCAGGATCACCGCTCCCTGGATCACCGGGAAATCGCGTTGGATGACCGCCCGGATCAAAAGACTTCCCAGGCCCGGCCAGGCGAAGACATACTCGGTGACAATCGCGCCTCCCAACACCGCCGCGAAAATAACCGTTGAGTAGGTTATCACCGGCAGGGCGGCGTTCTTGAAAGCGTGTTTCCAGATCACCACCGATTCCCGGACACCTTTGATGCGGGCCAGTTTCACAAACTCCCCGTAGAGAGCTTCCAGCATCGAGGAGCGGGTGAGCCGCATTATTCCTGCTGAAACAAACCACCCCAGCGTCACGGTGGGGAGCACGATCGAAAGCGCCTCGTCCCTCCCTCCGGTGGGAAACCACTGCAACTGCACCGCAAACAGTCGCAACATGACCAGTCCCACCAGAAAAGAAGGCGCCGCCCCTCCCAGAATCGAGAAAATCCGGGTGAAATAGTCGCTGCCCCTGCCCCGGTATTTGGCGGCATAGACCCCCATGGGCAGAGCGATCAACAGCGCCACCAGCATGGAGACGGACGCCAGTTGCAAGCTGGCGGGTATGCGCAGCCATAACAGTTCCTGGACAGTGCGGCCTCGGAAATAAAGGGACTGGCCGAAATCACCCTGCGGCAATCCCTTCAGAAAAAGCCCGTATTGGACGAGAAGCGGCTTGTCCAATCCGTAGGCGGCGCGCAGTTGGTTGGCCATCTCCTCGGTCACCTGGATGGGAACCATCCTCTCCACCGGATCCCCGGTCAGACGAACCAAGAAGAACACCACCGTGACCAGCACAAAAATGGAGACGACTGCCTGCAGCAGTCTTCTCATGATGAATCGTCTCATCCGACAGTCGCCTTTCCCCTGTCATCAGTGCGGCCCGGGGCGCCTGTCTCAAGATTAGAGGGCGGGACACCACCGGTGGGGAAAAGCGTCATAGCGTGCTCAGAATATGCACAGGGGATTGACCGCCGACCCGGTCCCGCCGCCAATGCGGAGAGGCGCGATCATAAGCACGAACTCGGCCCGTCCTTCGGCGAGACATGCCGACCGGAGGGCTTCGGTGTCCGGCCAGTCCAGAAGGGCCAGCCCCATCCCGGCCAGCCCCAGAGAGTGGAGGGGCAGAGGGAGGCCGGGATAGGGAGAGGGGAGTTTCTCTATGCAGTCCCCTCCGTAGACTGCCACCTCCCTGCGATGGAGCCACCGGATCGATTCGATGTCAAGCCCCGCCCGATGTCCGGGATCGGGCGGATCAGCCTGCTTCTCGTGAACCATTCTTCCCGAGCGGACCAGCATCGCGTCGCCCCGGCCGACCTCCACTCCCCAATACTCCTCGGCGGCCTCCAGGTCGGCCGGGCCGATCGCCGCCGCCGGATCGAGATAATCAACCCCCCGGGCCCCGGCCACATCGAGCAGCACCCCTCTGGTCACCACTCCCTCTGCCATGGCTTCAATGGAACCGAACCTCATCCCGAAGCGATCCACCTCGTCCGCTGCCCGGCGGCCGTTGTACATCTCACCCTCGAAATAGACATGACCCACCGCGTCCAGGTGGGTGACCGAGAACCCGTGCGGGGCGATTCCCACAAAATCCATGGTGGACTCGGCGTGGTGTCCGGCATAGAGAAGCTGATGCACCACCGGCCGGGGGTTGGAAGGCCCCGAAACGGTGTCCAGATCCCTCCCGATCGACACCACCCGCCCCGAGCGCACCAGTCCCAAGGATTCCTTCACCTTGGCCGGAGTTATGTAGTTGAGGGTGCCACGCTGGTCGTCGGCGCCGAAGCGGCCCCGGTTGGAGAGTTGGGAAAAGATCTCCCGATAGTTCATATAAAAGCCCCCGTCTCCCAAGAAAGCCGGGGGCGTATCTCCGTGACGAACAGTTCCAACTGCTCCAGGATGTCTTCTGTCTCCGGACCGGGAGGGGTGGCGACCTGCAAATGCGTCACTCCGGCCTGAGCGTATCGTTCCATCGAATCGACGATCCGCTCCACCGAACCCCGGCAGGGGTGATCGGGATCGGAGCGGTCGGTGACTGCCAGGTTGACGCGGTTGGAATAGACGAATCCCTCCGGGTCCCGGCCCCTCTCTTCGAGCATTCCGATGATGTCCTCCCTGATCCTCGGGATGCCTTCGGGAGGTACGAATGCCCCATGCCACCCGGTTCCCACCCGGGCGGCCCGCCGCCGGGCCGGGCGACTGTTGCCTCCCACCCAGATGGGAATGGTTCCTCGCACCGGCTTGGGGTAGAAGCAGATATCGGGAGGCAGGCGGTAGAAGCGCCCCTCGAACCCGGGATGGTCCTCTCGCCAAAGGGCGGTCATCACGTCCAGGTACTCGTCGGTCACCGCCCCCCGGTCATCCCAGGAGGCGCCCACCGCGGCATACTCCTCGGGGATCCAACCCACCCCCACTCCCAGGATGAGCCTTCCCCCGCACAGGACATCCAAGGTGGAGAGCATCTTGGCCGCCACCACCGGATGCCGCAGGGGAACCACCAGGGTGCCCAGCGCCAGCCGGATATTCTCGGTGAGGGCGGAAAGAAAACCGAGCAGGGTCAAGGGCTCGTACACCGGATCCGAAGCCTTCATGTCCCCGATCCCCACCTCGCTCCACGGGCGGGGACCGGTCATCTCCGTGGGGCCGCGGTAGGGATGAGGAGAGGTGATGTTGCGGGCCAGGACGATGTGATCCCCGATCCACACATCATCGAGGCCCCCTTCCTCGGCGGCCTCGGCGACGCGCCGAAAGGTTCCGGCATGGGCCGCTCCCCGGAAATTGGGGATGCTGATTCCAAACTCCATCCGGCGATCAACTCCCAACGGAGACCCGCTGCCAGGACCGCGTGCCCGCCCCCGGATAGAGATGGCAGGAGACGGCATGGTCCGGCGCCAGCTCACCGGTTTCGGGGAACCGCTCCGAGCAACGTTGCATCACATAGGGACAACGGGGATGGAAGGTGCACCCTTCCGGTGGGTCGATGGGGCTGGGCACCTCCCCCTCCAAGATGATCTCCTGACTCTCCACATCGGGATGAGCGGGAGGGACCGCCGAGAGCAATGCCTCGGTGTAGGGATGGGCCGCAGCGGCAAACAGCGCCTCGGCCCCGGCCAATTCGATCACTTTGCCCAGATACATCACCATCACCCGGTCCGACAGGTGAGCCACGCCGCTCAGGTCGTGGGAGATGAGCAAATAGGCCAGGTCGAAGGCCTCCTGCAGGTCGGACAGCAGGTTCATCACCTGGGCGCGGATCGAGACGTCGAGAGCGGACACCGGCTCGTCCAGGATCACCACCCTGGGGCTGGGCGCCAGGGCGCGGGCGATGGCGATTCGCTGTCGCTGCCCACCGCTGAACTCGTGCGGATAGAGACCGGCGTGAGCCCCGTAGTCGAGCCCCACCTGGTTCATCACCTCGCCCACCCGATCCACGGTGTCCTCCTTGCCCATCCCTCCGGCCGCTCGGATGGGTTCGGCAATGATTTCCCGAACTTTCATACGGGGCGAAAGCGAAGAAAAAGGGTCCTGGAAGACCACTTGGACATTGCGGCGGTATTCCGACAGGTCCTTTTGATCGATGCTCACTTCGGCGTCCTGAAAGAGAATCCGACCCTCGGTGGGGGGTTCCAATAGCAACAGAAGCCGCGCCAGGGTGGTTTTCCCGCACCCCGACTCTCCCACCAGACCCAGTGTTTCCCCCGGCCACAACCGAAGATCGATGCCGTTGACCGCCTTCACCACTCCCTTCCCTCCGAATCCCAGCGACCCGGTGAGGGGGAAGTGCTTGTGCAGACCCTCCGCCTCCAGTAGAGGCCGCATTCCGTCGGTCATCTTTAATCTCCTCGGAGGCGGGCGTTCCGGCAATCTTCCAGCATCTCTCGCAGCAGGCGCTTGCGGACCTTTCCCTGCGGATCGATGGGCAGACCCGCCAAAAACTCTACTCGCTTGGGCGTCTTGTAACCGGCCAGCCGTTCCCGGCAATAGTCGATCAACTCCGCTTCGGTGACCGAACAATCCTCCCCGAGCACCACCGCCGCCGTCACCGCCTCGGTCCACTCCGGATGGGAGACGCCCACCACCGCGGCGGTGGCCACCGCCGGGTGACTCCTGACAATCTCCTCCACTTCGGCCGAGGAGACGTTCATCCCTCCCGTCTTGATCATGTCCTTGAGGCGGTCGTGAAAGAAGAGATTTCCCCGGCCGTCCGTCCGGACCAGGTCGCCGGTGTGCAGCCATCCCTCACCGAACACCGCCGCGGTGGCCTCCGGGTTCCGGTAGTACCCCACCATGGCCCCCGGTGATCGGCACCAGAGCTCCCCCACCTCGGCATCGGCGCCGGTGGAGTCCACCACCCGCACCTCCACATGGGGCGCCGGGCGGCCGATCCAGCGAGGGTCACGCTCGGGAACCTCCGAAGGCCTCCGAAAGAACCCGATCACCCCCAATTGGCTCAGTTCCGACTGGCCCCAGTAGGTCGCCCACACCACCTCGGGGGCGCGTCGTCGCAACTCCGACACCACTCCGAAGGGGATGGGGCCGCCATAAACATGGGCCTGGCGCAGCGAGGACAGGTCCCTTTTCGAAAAATCGGGGTGTCCGGCCATGCGGAAATAGAAAGTGGGAGT
This sequence comes from Acidimicrobiia bacterium, assembly GCA_963665765.1. Classification (GTDB taxonomy): domain Bacteria; phylum Actinomycetota; class Acidimicrobiia; order Spongiisociales; family ZC4RG35; genus Bin76. The sequence continues at coordinate 2,146,558 of OY762464.1, read as the reverse complement.
CTGGGAGGTGTTGGTCACCCGTTCGGCCTCGATGGCCCAAAGCGCCCCGCCCGGCTCGGTGGAAGGAATCATCACCAGGGTCCCACCCACCGATATCAGGTTGGTGACCGTCCCGGTTCCCGCCATGGTGTAGACCGGCGCCAGCAAAAGAAAGACATCGGTGGACTCCACGTACCTCTCGTACGACCACGAAGGGGTGGTGGAGATCATCATCGCCCGATGGGTCACCATAATCCCCTTGGGGAGGCTCTCGGTGCCACTGGTGTACATCACCATGGCCAGATCGGACTCCTCTATCAAGACCCGGGGCATCCGGTTCGATGCTTCTTCCAGCATCTGCGCCAGGCTGAGTTCCCCCGGCTGCGGTTGGTCGTCCATCACCACCATCGCCGCCTCGGCTTTCGTCCGGCTCACTCCCAACCGGGCGTCTTCGGCCATTCCGGGGCCCACCACCACCACCCGGGGCTCGACGTGGTCGACCTGCCGGGCCACCTCGGCGGGGGTGTAGGAGGGATTGAGGGGCGTGAAGACCGCGCCCTGCTTGAGAATTCCGTAGTAGATCCCCACGTATTCCCAGGTGTTGCGGCTCATCACCGCCACCCGGTCTCCTCGTCCCACCCCCAGGCCGGCCAGCCCATGGGCCACCCGGTTGGAGTACCGATCCAACTCCCGATAGGTAATAACCCGACGGCTTCCATCCCCGGGACGAACGATTACCGCCGGTTTGTGGGCCTGTCGGGCCGCCTGACGACGAAGCATGTCTCCCAGCGCCGCCCGGCGCAACAGGTTCTCGGCCAGAGCGGGCGCCTCTTCGGCCTTGCCGGGGGAGGTCATGATCGAGGCAGGCAGGCCTACTCCGACTCCAAGATGTCGCCCAGAGCGCGGAGGAACCGGGCGCCGGTGGCCCCGTCCACCACCCGATGATCGAACGCGCCCGACACATAGCAGGTGGGTCGGGCCACCACCTGCCCATCCACCGCCACGGGGCGGTCGGCCACCGTGCCGAAATAGATGGTGGCGGAGGTCCCCACACTGATGATCGGGGTACCGAAGTCCACCCCCCGCGGACCCAGGTTGGAGGTGGTGATGGTGGCCCCTCGGATGTCTTCGAAGGTCAGCTTGCGGCGACGGGCCGCCGAAGCCAGACGACGTATCTCGGCCGACAATTCCCCCAGACCCAGCCGGTCGGCGCCGTGCACCACCGGAGCGGCCAGTCCGTGCTCGGTATCCACTCCCACCGCCACATTCACCTCGTCGTACAGCACGACTTGCTTGCCCGACAAAAAAGCATTCACTTCCGGAGTTTTTTCACAGGCCTTGGCCACCGCCGACACCATTACATCGTTGAGCGAAACCCGCTCACCCGCCGCTCGGCGCGCTTTCACTCGGGCCATCATGGGAAGGGCCGACACCAACAGTGTTTGGGAAAAGTGAGGGATCTCCGTCCAGTTGCGGGCCATGGCGGCCGCCATCGCGCGCGGATAACCCCGCAGGGGTCGCCGCTCCTTCACCCTCGGGCCGGAAGGCGCAGCCGCCGCGGCGGCCTCCACATCGTCGGGAGTGATGATCCCCGCCCGCCCCGTCCCCCTAACAGACCGAAGATCCACCCCCATGCTCTTGGCCAGAGCCCGAGCCTTGGGCATGGCTCGAATATGGTCTTTTTGTTCTTTCTGTCTCTTCTCCGGTTGGGCGGGAGACGCCGGGACCGGGGCCGGGGCTGGGGCCGGGGCCGTGGCTGGGGCTCGGGGGCTCGTTTCCCCAGCCAGCAGGCGGGTGATCTCCCCGGGGGTGGGGGAGCTATCTGCTTCGGCCATCACTGCCACCGCCTCGCCCACCCGGATTTCGGCGGCGACCGGCGCCACGATCTTCACCAACAGGCCGGGACCCATCGCCTCCACCACAATGGCGCTCTTTTCGTTCTCCACCTCGTAAAGAGGATCCCCCACCGCCACCGCCTCTCCCTCGGCTTTGTGCCAGGCCACGATCACCCCCATCTCCATGGTCTCTCCCAGAGCGGGCAGTCTCAGAATGTGCATAGGGTCAGTCGAGCCTTCCTACCGCCTCGATCACCGAAGCGGCGGTCGGGATCAGAAACTGCTGCAGGTAGCGGCTCTGGGGAATCGGCACATCGGCGGACGCCACCCGAATGATGGGCGACTCCAGATATTCGAGGGCCTCCTCGGCGATAATGGCGGCTATCTCGCCGCCGGCGCCACCCGTCTTGGGCGCCTCGTGGGCAATCACCACCCGCCCCGTCTTGGCCACCGACTCAAGGATGGTGTCGATGTCGAGCGGTCGCAGACCCCGCGGATCCACCACCTCCACGTCGGTTCCCTCCGCCGCCAACTGCTCGGCAGCCCGCAGCGACTCGCCCACCATCCGCGACCAGGCTATCACCGTCACATCGCTCCCCTTCCGTTTAACCGCCGCTTTCCCGAGCGGCACGAGATGATCACCGCTCGGAACCTCCCCTCGGTGGGCATATAAACCGGCATGCTCGAAAAACAGCACCGGATTGTCGTCTCGGATCGAGGACTTCAGAAGCCCCAGGGCGTCGGCCGGATCCGATGGAATCACCACATAGGCGCCCGAAGCGCTCAGGAACAGCGCCTCGGGACTGACGTCATGTTCGGGACCGGCCCCCTTGGCGCCTTCCGGCAGCCTTATCACCAGCGGTACGGTGAAAACTCCCCCATGCATGTACCGCCATCGAGCCACCTTGTGGTAGAGCTCGTCCATGGCGATCCCGAAATAGCCACTCGATTGGAGTTCGGCCACCGGTCGCAGGCCGGTGATGGCGGCGCCCACCGCCGCTCCCACGATCATCGTCTCGGAGACGGGCGTGTCGATCACCCGCCGGGGTCCGAACCGATCCAAAAGCCCGGCGGTGGCCCCGTAGATGCCGCCGTAGACCGCCACGTCCTCTCCCCACACGAACACCCGGTCGTCCCGCTCCATCTCTTCGTGCAACGCCTGTCGGATGGCCTGGGAAAAAGTCAGGGTGCGGGTGGCGGTGGCGGTGGTCCGGCTCACACGTACAGACCTTCGTACAGCCGCTCCGGGCCGGGCATGGGCGCCGACGCCGCTTCCTCCACCGCCTGGTCCACCTTCCGCTGCACCCGACTGGCCAGTTCCGCGAGTTGCTCCTCGGTGACCACGCCTTCGGCCACCAGGCGGTCGGCCAGATTGGTGATCGGATCGAGCGCCCTCAGGCGCTCCGTCTCGTCGGGAGTGCGGTAGACCTGAGGATCACCCTCATAGTGCCCCCGGAATCGATGGCACATGGCCTCTATCAGAGTGGGCCCCTCCCCGGCCCGGGCCCGGGCCACCGCCTCGCAGGTAGCCCGGTACACCTCGGTGACATCCATGCCATCGATTCTCACCCCCGGAATCCCATATCCGATGGCGCGGTCCACTATCCGGCCGGCGATGGAGTCAGACGCCGGCACCGACACCGCATAGCCGTTGTTCTCACAGATCCAAACCACCGGCAGCCTCCACGCCGCCGCGGCGTTCACCGACTCGTGAAACGCCCCGCGATTGGCGGTTCCGTCTCCGAAAAAACACACCACTACCTGGTCGGTCCCCCGGTATTTGGCGCTGAACGCCGCGCCGGTGGCGATGCCGAAGCAACTCCCCAACGTGCCTCCCTGTCCGAGGATGCCCAGCTCCGGATCGGCGAAATGGGGAATGCCCGCTCCCAGCCCGCCGGTGGCGCCCGCGGTGTTGGCCATCAGGTCGCCGAACATGGCCACCATGGACATTCCCTTGGCGATGGTGTATCCGAATCCCCGGTGGGCGTACATCAGGTAGTCGTCGCGGCGAAGGGGCGCCACCCCGCCCGCCGGAATGGCTTCCTGCCCCCTTCCCGAGTGGTATCCGGCCAGCACCCGTCCCTCCTGCAAGAGGCGAAGAGCCGTCTGATCCCACAGCTTCATGGTCACCATCGACTCATACAGCTCCAATAGCTTTGTGGAGTCGATGGCGGTCATGGTCTTCACCCGGTTGGTTGCCACCCAACACCTTACCGCAGAATCTTCGGGGCCCGCCCCCCTCCGGCGCCCGGGGTCAGTACATAACAATCCCGCCATTGACGTTCAGATCCTCGCCGGTGATGAACACCGCTTCGGGGCTGAGCAGGAAAAGCACCGCCGAAGCGATCTCCTCGGCCCGGGCAGGTCTGCCCAACTGAGCAGTGGCCGCCGCCGCCTCGAGATCAACTCCCTCCACCAACCGGGAAGCCTCCTCGCCGAATCCGCTCCGCATGGGGGTATCCACATGACCGGGGCAGATCGAGTTGACTGCGATCTCCGGCGCCAACGCCTTGGCGGAAGAGCGGGTGAGGCTGATCACCGCCGCCTTGGAGGCGTTGTAGGGCGCCGAATAGGGGCCGGGCACTTTGGCGGCATTGGAGGCGATGTTGACGATCCTCCCTCCACCGGCGGCCCGCATCAGCGGGGCCGCCTGCCTGGTCATCAGATAGGTGCCGTACAGATTGACCTTGAGCTCCACTTCCCAGTCCTCCCAGGTCATCTGCTCGAAAGCCCGCGCCCGGCCGATGGCCGCGCAGTGCGCCAGACCATGGAGAACTCCCCCGCTTGCCTCGGCCGCCTGCCGGTAGCCCTCTTCCACCGATCGGTCATCGGAGATGTCCACCACCACCCCCATCGCCGTGCCCGGCCCCTCCATCTCCGCCACCGCCTGATCGAGACGCTCGGCGGCCAGATCGAAACACCAAACCCTTCCCCCCTCGGCCACCAGTCTCTCCGCCGTCGCCCGACCGATTCCCCGCCCCGCCCCGGTCACCACGAATTCTTTCCCTGCGAAATAGCTCATACCCCGCGAGGATACCCAAAAGGGAGACCGGAGCGTCGTGGCTGTGAGAAAAGCCGGCCCGGCTATGCGGTATTGCGCCACAATGCACCGACGGGCGCCGCCCACAGGCGGTCGCCGATTCGGAACGGAAACTGTCCCGTGTAGAGAACCACACCCAGATGGAAGCGATCGCCCAACTGGTCGCGTAGCCAGATGAGGCTCTTGGCGTCGTGACGATCCACTTTGGTCGATGATTTGATTTCCAGCCCTACAACCCGACCTCCTCGTTCGAGTACGCAGTCGATCTCACGTCCCGAACGATCTCGGAAGTGGAACATATCGGTTGTAGTCGATACCGCCTCAAGATGGGGACGGAGCTCGCTTATTACGAAGGTTCCGAAAAGCTGTCCCACCAGACTCGCATCCCGGGCCAGGGTGTCTTCGTCGGCGTGCAGTAGATGAGCGGCGAGACCAGGATCGACAACATGGACTTTCGGAGATCTAATGAGGCGGTACAGTCGTTTGGAGTGCCACGCCGGTACGCGGGCAATTATCGACAAATCCTCCAATAGGCGTATGTGAGCTTCGGCGGTTATGCTGCTTACACCTGCATCCCGGGCGGTGGACACTTGGTTGAGCACCTGGCCTGTGCGAGCCGCGCACGACGCGAGTACGGATCGTAATTTGGTGGGCCTGGGAGTTTTGACCGCGATCTGAGGGGCGTCGTACTCCGTCAGCTGGTCAACATAAGACGCAAACCAACGGGCCCGGTAACGACCGGAGAAGCGCAAGGCGTACGGAAAACGACCGGCGACTATACGTTTGAGGTAGTCAGCCCTGGTTAGGTCGCAGGCACCTCCAAACGGTGTTTCGTCCGCCGAGAACAACTTTTCGATCGGGTTATAGACATGGTCGTGCTCGATTTCGCCTTGGGTAAGTCCTGACATCCGCACTCGGATGACACGCCCGGTGCCAGGCCAAGTGGCAACTTGATGGACCGCCCGTACCGAGCCGGTAAGAATGTAGCGGACCGTGGCGCCGGCCCCTACGGTATCAACCACTCGTTTCACCGCCCCCAAGATCTCGGGCGCCTCCTGCCATTCGTCTATCACTACCGTTCCCCGGGAAGCGGCCAGCAGCCCATCAGGATCCTGATGGGCAGCCAGCCTCGGGCCGGGCATGGAGAGGTCGATGGTGGTGTCCGCGAATCGACCGGCCGAGGTAGATTTTCCGACGCCCCGAGCCCCAACCAGCAGCACCGCGGGGTAGACCCTCAGCAGTTCCTGTTGGAGTAGACGTTCGATGATTCGCGGATATCGTTTGGCCACGGCATCAAGAACGATAATGCTTCTTTGGACGGTATTATGCGATCTGCGGCACTAAAACTATATGATTTGCGCTTCCCTTACTATACGATCCGCCCTCCTGATCCACCCGCACCCCGTCCCGGCTATCAAGGCCTCGTTCGGTTACGACCCCCCAGACGGGCGACATGGCACCCGTCCGCAAAATGTGAACTGGTCACCGTAACGCGACTCCCCAGTTCACATTTTCACCCAGAAAAGCGAACAAACCGCTCGAAATCGGCCTGCAGTGATATTTTCCAAGAGAAAAAGCAAACAAAAGGCCCAAACACCAACCCGGATCTCCAGCACCGAAATATCGGATTTCACCGGAGTCACCCAATAAACCATATATAGACTTTTCTAATATGACTCCTAAGCCCCCCCCCCCGACTGTTATCAACTAGGTTTACAAACTCTTAACTATCATTATAGGTTAGATACTTGCCTGAAGCGGAAGAAGAGCCCATGCGATATTTGGGCAGACCGGAGCGGGTGACGTGGGGGTCACCCGGGAGGAAATACAGGACCTGATCGCCGCAGGAGACCTGGCAACTCTTTTTCTGAGGCGACTCCACTGGGACAATCCGCACTCCCTTCAACCCAACTTCTACGACTCGGTGAGTTTAGAGATCCCAAGCACTGATTTGATTGCCTTTCCGGTGGCAAGCAAGCGAGTTGTGGACCTGTGGCGTATCACTTGTGAGTCCATCCCTCCCAGAAAGGCCATCCGAAAGACGGTCACAACTCTTCGGAAGCTCCACAGCCTGGAGATGCTGATCGTGTTCGAGGCCCGCGACGGCCAGATGCTGTGGCTCTGGCCCGAACAACAGAGAACGGGCAACGGATTTCAGTTGGTGGAGCACCCATCCCACCGGAACTCCGTGGGCCCCGAAATGCTGGATCGGCTGATTGATCTGCGGTTCGACCCGGAGGAGGAGGAGCAACTGACCCCCACCGTGGTGCTGGAAAGGGTGCGCCTTTCTCTGGATGTGGACCTGGCGGGACTGGAAGAAGAGGTTGAGCACACCATCGCATCCGCCGTGAAGCACCTGGGCATAGATTCCCCAGCCTCGCGGAAATTCGGCAAGATCCTGTGCCAGGAATCAGGCCGCCAGACCGACAAGATGGCCATAGCGATCCTCTTCAACGCCGTGGTGTTCCAGCACCATATCGCGGGCCGGCATGAAGGCATACCTTCACCAGAGGAGTTGAGAAACAAGGGTCTAAGCCGGGCCGATGTGCAGACAACATGGGAGTCCGTACTAAAGGTCAACTACTGGCCGATTTATGGCATCGCCCACAGCTTGTTGGATTCCATTTCGGACAACACGGTAGCTGATCGAGTCTTGAGAGAATTGTTCGGCCGCGCAGCAGAGACCACTGCCTACCGCGATACGCAGGGAATCATCGGCGAACTCTACGGTCGGTTGGTCGCAGATCGCTCTTTCCTGAAGACCCACTTCACCCGCTTGGGATCGGCCGCCTTTCTGGCGGAAATGGCTGTCGACCGTTTGGATTTGGACTGGTCCGATCCCAAGGAAATCACCCGGCTTCGAGTAGCCGACCTTGCCTGCGGCACGGGGGCGCTGCTCACCGCCGCCTATCGACGCATTGCGGCTCGGCACGAGGAAGCCGGGGGCGATCCGGCCGCCATCCACCCACAAATGATGGAAGAGGTGTTCATCGGATGCGACATCATGCCAGCATCGGTACATCTAACGGCCGCGACGCTTTCCGGTGAGCACCCGGAGGTCGGCTATCACCGTACCAAGACGTGGGTAATGCCGTTCGGGATGTTGAACGTGGGAATGGGGGAAGAGCCCAGGGTCGGCTCGCTGGATCTCCTGGGTGGCAGCCACAAAACAGCTCTTTACGGTGACGGCGCAATCACAACTATGGCTAAGGATGCCCCGATCCGGAGCCGTGCCCGTGTTCCCAACGGGAAGATGGACCTGGTAATCATGAACCCTCCCTTCGGAAGACCCACTAACCATGAGCGGAAACCAGGTGCGGCAGAAGACGGAACGATGCCTCCCATACCGGTATTCGCCGGAATGGGAAACGACGATCAAACCCAAGCTTTGATGAGCACTGCCTTGAAAGATCTGTACAAGACTTTCCCTGGTCTCACCGCAAGACACGGCAACGCAGGGATGGCAACCAATTTTATGGACCTTGCACATCTCAAGCTTAGGCCAGGTGGGGTCTTGGCTCTCATCGTTCCGGCTACCTTCGTCTCCGGCACTGCCTGGTCGAAGATGAGGGAACTACTGGCCGGCCAATACGAGAACATCCATATTGTCACCCTTACCTCCACCGATAGCGCTGAAGCTAGGGCCTTCTCTGATAGCACCGGCATGGCCGAAGCTGTCATTATTGCCATCAAGCGAAACCCCAACGAACGGCAATCCCGGTCAGCGCGTTATATCTGCCTGCGAGATCGCCCGAAGACCCCCGACGCAGGCATAGACCTCGCAAGAGCAGTCAGACCACAAGGGGACTTGGACACGCCAGGGGGGTCACCACTGGGTTTTGCCATTGCGTCCAGCTTTTCACCAGATGCAAGGGGCAATCCAAGCGGCGTAGTGAATCCTGAACTGTGCGGAATCAGCGCTGCTCTGACAATGGGGCGTATCCGTCTCCCCCAAATCTCGGGGGTTATACAAGCACCGATAACGAACCTGGGCCAGATGGGAATCCGAGGACCTTATTCCTTGGACATCAACGGCCGCGGAGGCAGAGGACCCTTTGAGGTCGTCAAACAAACCCGACGGTTGATTTCCCCTGAGGTTTGTTTTCCCGTTTTGTGGCGTCATGACCACATCCAGGAAAAGAAGATGACCGTTCTACCATGTTCACAGGGTGCTGTCCGACCCGGCATGGAGTACCAAGCTCGCACCCTCTGGAATGGTTACACCAATGCCAAGGGAGAGAGGATCGCCGCAGCCACCCGACTACACATCAATGAAGGATTCCGACTGACTTCGCAAGCTCTTGGGGCCTGCTTCACTCCAGTCCCAGCAATTGGGGGGATGGCATGGCCCTCTCTTCAAGTGGAGCCATCTAACCCAGACGACCGTGAGCAATGGGAAAAGGCCAGTTGTGTGTGGCTGAACTCGACTCTCGGATTAGTGGGTCGCTGGTGGATGTCATCACGCCAGCAACCGGGTAGGGCCAGGCTGAGCGTTACAACCATCGGCAACATCCCCGCCTTGGATTTGAGGAGGCTCACGCCTCATCGATTGAGAGCCACCGCCGATATATTCGACGATTTCGCCGACCGTGAGTTTCTGCCCGCCAACGAAGCCTATCGCGACCCGGCGCGGGCCGATCTGGACCGAGCATTGGCGCAGAGGGTGCTTCATCTGCCCGCGCCCGCGGTGGAGGGCATCGCCCGCCTCCGACACATGTGGTGTTCCGAGCCATCGGTGCACGGGAACAAGAAAACCCGACCCGGCGGCCCGGCAGGCAGCTGATGCCCGAGATTCTGGACAACATCGGCCTTTCGATGGAGAAAGGCCTGGTCAAAATCCTGGGTCCACCCTCCCAAACCCTCGATACGGTGGTCGGCTATTTCAACTTGCGGGGCTGGAAACTGATCACCGCAGCCGTCGACCGACTACCTGCACCTGCCGACCGAACACCCAAGGCCCGGGTGCTGGTGGGGATGACCGAATCCCCCGAAACCGAGATGAAGCGACTACAGGCCCATGAGTCCCCGCAACCCGTCACTTCCAAGACTGCTTCCGAGCGCCGGGCGGCGACCGGCAGGGAAATGACCCGCCAACTGGAGGTGGGCCTCCCCAACAGCGAGGACGAAGCCGCCCTGCGTTCGCTGCTGCGACAGATAACCGCCGGTGACGTGCAAGTGCAGGTGTTCACCGAGCACAGACTGCATGCCAAGCTGTACCTGTGCCACCGGAACGACCCGTTCGCTCCTCGGGCAGCCTTCGTGGGTTCGTCCAATCTCACCGGAGCCGGGCTAGTGGGACAAGGGGAGTTGAACGTGAGCGTCTCCGACGGCGACGCCACCCTCAAGCTGGCCGACTGGTTCGAAGATCGGTGGAACAACGAGTTGTGCTTGGATGCCGTGCCCATGCTCAAGGAGGTGATCCGGCGCTCTTGGACCTCTCCCGACCCCTTGGACCCTTATCTGGTGTACCTGAAGATGGCCTACCACCTGTCCCGTCAGGCACGGGAGGGATTGGTGGCCTATGAACTTCCGCAATCACTAACCGACAAACTGCTCGACTTCCAGGCCATCGCAGTGAAGCTGGCCGCCCGCATTCTCAGCCAACGGGGTGGGGTGATCATCGGAGATGTGGTTGGATTGGGCAAGACCTTGGTGGCCACCGCCGTCGCCCGACTGGTGCAGATGGAACGAGGCGGGAAGGCCCTGGTGGTGTGTCCCAAGAACTTGGTGGAAATGTGGCAGGACTACGTCGATGACCACGACCTGCACGGTCAGGTTATATCTCTGTCCATGGTCACCAGAAAACTGCCCGACCTCGGACGCCATCGTGTGGTGATCATTGACGAGTCTCACCACCTGCGCACCCACACCCGTCAGGATTATCAGGCACTCAAGAAGTACATAGCGGAAAACGAGGCGGGGGTGGTGCTGCTCTCCGCCACACCGTACAACAAGAACCTGACCGACCTGTGGGCCCAACTCTCTTTGTTCCTGCCCGCCGATGCCCACCTGCGCATCCGGCCCAACGTCGCCATTTCTGCGATGGGCGAAACCCGGTTCGCGGCAAAGTGTCCGGAAGGTCTGTCCACCCTGGCGGCTTTCAAGCGGTCAAGCGAGCACGACGACTGGCAGGCTCTTCTTTCCCAGTTCATGGTGAGACGCACTCGCCGCTACATCGAGGAGAACTACGCCCTGACAGACGATGAGGGTCGCCGATACCTGACCTACGGTGACGGCCAGCGCTTCCGATTCCCAACCAGGGTGCCCGAAACTATCGAAAGGAAAGTGGGCAAGGATGATCCGGCCAAGAAGATGATCTCCGATGAGACTCTCGACGCGGTTGATCGGCTCCGGCTACCCCGATACGGAATGTACGGATATTTGAGCAAAGAGGCGCAATTCGCCGACCACGAACAGCCGATAGTGGCCGACCTCCGGAAATCCGCTCAGGGCAACCTGAGCGGACTCAACCGGGTGATGATGTTCAAGCGCCTCTCTTCTTCGGGCCCGGCATTCTTGGCCACCCTTCGTCGCCATCGGCTCCGGGACAGCATCTCCCGATATGCGGTGCGATCCGGGCAAGCGGTGCCGGTTGGCTCGGTCAACAACAGCTTGTGGTCCGATGCCGCCGACCTGGAAGGAGACGGCCTGTTCGATCTCTTTACCTCAGACGCAGGGGTTTCCGACGTCTACAACAAGCTGGTTGAAAACCCTCCGCCGACCTTGAAATGGCTCCGGCCATCTTTGTTCAGGGAACGATTCGTCCAAGACCTCACCTCCGACATTCAGACAATCGAACTGATGCTGGCTCGATTCGGAGATTGGGACCAAACTCGGGATGGCAAAATCGACACCCTGATGGACATAATCACCCGGCGCCATCCAGACGAGAAGGTGCTGGTGTTCACCGAGTACACCGACACGGCCGACTATGTTGCCCAGGCCCTGACCCAAAGAGGCATCACAGGCGTAGCGGCGGCCAGCGGCAACGTCGCCAAACCCACCAGACTGGCCCGACGCTTCTCCCCAGGATCGTATCCAGGCGGACTTCCTCACAGTCAACCCGAGTTGCGAGTGCTGATCTCCACCGATGTTCTCTCGGAAGGCCAGAACCTCCAAGATGCCCGGGTAGTCGTTAACTATGACCTCCCGTGGGCAGTTGTGAAACTCGTGCAGAGAGCCGGGCGGGTGGACAGAATCGGTCAGGTGTCGGAGGAGGTTTTCGTGTACTCACTGATGCCGGCAGGCACGCTGGAGGATGAGATCAGCCTTCGCCGACGCATTCTGGCAAGACTTCGAGAGAATGCCAATCTTCTGGGATCCGATGAGCAATTTTTCGGCCGGGACGAGGAACGGGCGATCATCAGCGGCCTTTACGACGAGCATTCCGATTACCGGTTGGACGACGAAAAGGTCGATCCCGTGTCGAAGGCCTATGAGATATGGCGCAATGCCCAGGTGAACCACCCCGAACTCGCCACTCAGGTGGAATCCATGCCCAATGTGGTCTATTCCACGAAAACAGACGGGGAGACCGCGGTGGTGGTCCACTCCCAAACCGCTCTGGGGGTCGACGCTTTTGCCTTGGTGCCCCACCGGGGCCGGCCACGGGGGATCTCTCCACAGGAGGCCTTGCGGCTGTCGGAATGCACCTCCGACACACCGTCGACCGGACGTTTGACCGGGCACTTCGAGATGGTTGCACAGGCAATCCGGGGACCGTTGCGATCAGCGCCTTCCGAACAGTTGATGGGAAAGCAGGGTGGTGTGATCGGCAAGTGCTGGAGACGCCTATCCCGGCATCGGGACACACTTCCTCCCAACTTGCGATACACGGCCGCCGATTTGGACGAGGCGTTGAACGATCTGCATGAACCTCACGATCTGGCCTTCAAGGAACTGGCCAAAGCCCTCGACGCGGGGGTGGCCGACGAAGACTTGGCGGCGCTGCTGGTTCAACTTTGGAGGGACGGGTTCCTGGCCAAACCACGTCACGACCAAGAGGGCCAAGCCAGATCGGAATCGCGGGTGATCTGTTCCATGGGACTGTCAGGACTGCCAGCGTGAGAAACAGGAGGCTGTCACACCCACACTTCCGATCAGCACAACAGTTATACTTTATAGGATAAAAAGCAAACAAAACCACCCGACCCGTCCAAAAGTTACACTTTCCCCTCGAAAGCAGACCCCAAACAGCCCCATTGGTGGCATCAGTTTATTTTTCTTACCCAAAAGGCAAACCAAAACCACCGATCAGCACAACAGTTATACTTTATAGGATAAAAAGCAAACAAAACCACCCGACCCGTCCAAAAGTTACACTTTCCCCTCGAAAGCAGACCCCAAACAGCCCCATTGGCAAGCATGACCTTCCTCGGCCCGGACCCTCTGCAGGAGCAAATCCAGCATATCCTTGATAGCCTCAACCGCGGTGATCCTCCGCAACAGATTGAATTGACTCAGGTCGACGTCAAGGAGGAACCGGGCCGCCGCAGGAACGGCCAAGTGCTGTCAGGGGGGACCGAAAACGAAGATGCCGCCCAATTCCTGGCCGGAGAGATGGCCTGCATGGCTAACACCCCAGGTGGAGGTGCCATCGTCCTCGGTGTCGCCGACGATGGGCTCCATATAGGCACTTATCTTGATCCTGAGTGGCTTCGCCATCGAATTTGGGAGCTCACCGCCCAAAAACTAACCATATCTGTTCGAATAGCCGTCCTCGACGACAGGACCCGGATTCTCGTCTTGCGGACTGATTACGCCATCGAACCCATCTACTACCGCAACAAGCTCAAGTGGCGCGTCAATCGGAGTTGTGTTGAAATCGACCCCACTAGCTGGCATGCCAGAAACCAGAGCCGATCCGGCTACGACTGGTCAGCCCAAGCATCGGGGCACACCCTTGGAGACGTATCTTCCTTAGCTGTGGACGTCGCTCGTAACTACTTGATGTCGTCCGATGCAACCGGGCTGGCCGGGACAACCAGGGAGGACATGATCCGGCGGCTGAATCTGGTGGGTGGAGACGGCAAGCTGACCAACGCCGGATCGCTGCTGTTCGTAGCCACTCCCGGGGATGGTCTGGACTACATCCGCCGAGTCGTGCCAGGGGCGGAAAGCAGTCACCGTGAGCAATTGGAATCTCGGCCACTGTTGGAACAAATTTACAAAGTTGAAAACGCTTTTGGTGCCGCCAATCGCACGATACATTTCCCCCGCGGGCTGGTAAACCGACAGATACCGGCCATCCCATCTCGTGCCTTCCGCGAGGCGCTGGTCAACGGGGTAACCCATCGCGACTGGATGAGTCCACACCCCACTACTGTCGAACACGTCGGGGACCAAATAACCGTGACTTCGCCAGGGGGGTTTATCGGAGGCATAACACCCTCCAACATCATCACCCACCCAGCCGTACCCCGGTATCGTAGTCTTGCTGAGGCAATGGCTTCACTCGGACTGGCGGAGCGCCAAGGGTACGGCATGGACCTCATGGTCAGCGAGATGCTGACCATAGGCCGTCCCCGACCCGAGATCTCAGAAATCAGCGGCCCCTATGTAAGGATCGGACTATTCGGCGGAGATCCTGACGTCAAGATGATCGATTTTCTTCACTCTCTGAACCCGGATACAGCCTCCCAAGACATCGACCTGCTGCTTGTCTTGGACCACCTTGCGGATCATGGATGGGTTGACGAAAAGACAGCTTCTCCCGTTCTGCAGCGCCCGGTAGCGGAAACCAGAGCAGCATTGGAACGCGTGAAACGGGTCACGGCCGACTCACAACCGTTTATAGTTCCGGTGGCGGAATTCCCGTTGATCACTCCCCAGCCTTCCGCCTAGGAAACCTGGCTCGAAAAAGGTTGCGTCACCGGTGCCGGAACCTACGGGCGGCCCAGATACGAGAAACACTGATTCTTGATTGGGTACGCAGACGGGGGCGGGCTTCCAGTACCGAGGTATCGGACCTAACCGGCCTGAGTGTTCCTTACACGGGCAAGCTGCTCAGCGATTTGGCCGACCGAGGTTTGCTGATGGGAAGCCGGCCCGAGAAAGGGGGCCGAGGCTATCACTACCTACCCGCGAGCGGTCAAGAGTCTGCCTCCCTGGATTCACGCTCTTGACCGCCCCTCACCAATCGCGCCGTGTCGTGGGCGATCAGTGATTCTTCGTCGGTGGGGATCACCCAGATAGGGATAGAGCTGTGATCGGTGGAGATGCGTCTGTGGCCCTTCCCGTCGTTTGCACAGCGATCAAGCACTATCCCGAGGTGCTCCAAACCGTCGAGAACCATTCGCCGAACTTCGGGGCTGTTCTGTCCGATTCCACCGGAGAAGACCACCCCGTCACACGGTCCCGCCTGCACCAGGAAGGCGCCCAGGTAGCGGCGGATGCGGTGCGCAAAGACCTCCACCGCCAAACGGGCGGAGGGATCACCGGACCGGGCCGACCGGCTCAGCTGCCGGAAGTCGGAGGTGCTCCCGCTCAGTCCCAGGAGCCCCCCTTCCCTCTCCAAGCCCCGGCGGATTTCTGCGGCGGACAACCCCGCTTCCATCAGATGGAACACTGCCGCCGGGTCGATGTCGCCGCTGCGAGTGCCCATCACCAGCCCCTCCAGAGGGGTCAGTCCCATCGAAGTGTCCACTGCCCGGCCCTGCCGGACCGCGGCGGCCGAGGCCCCGTTACCCAGGTGGAAAGTGACCAGGTTGGGACGGGGCTTTCCCAACAGCCGAGCCGCCCGCTCCATCAGATAGCGGTGGCTGATTCCATGAAACCCATAGCGCCGCACCCCGAACTCGCGCCACCAATGGTCGGGGACCGCGTACCGATAGGCATACGGGAGGAGGGTGGCGAAAAAGGCGGTGTCGAAGACCGCCACCCCGGTCGCCCTCGGCAGGAGTTCCTGAGACGCCCGGATGCCTGCCCGATTGACGGGATTGTGGAGCGGCGCCAAGGGGGCCAGAGCCTCGATAGCTTCCAATACCGTGGAATCGATCACCACCGACTCCGAGAACTTGTCCCCTCCGTGGACCACGCGATGACCCACCCCGACGATCTGGGACGGGTGATCAAGCGCCGGGGGAGAACCCCACCGGCGCAACGCCTCCACCACCCTGACCACTGCCGAGCGGTAGTCGGTGACCGCCGCCTCGACCGTGGTTTCCCGATCACCGACCCGATGACGGTGACGCCCCCGACCGGCCCCGACTTCCTCGACGATCCCGGCCGCCAGCGGGGAACCTGCCTGCATCCCGTACAGCTTGTATTTGACAGAGGAACTCCCGCAGTTGATCACCAGTATGCGATCGGTCATCAACCGCGGGGCGCCTGCGCTCAATTCGAGGTCCGAGCCTTCGGTTCGCGGGGCAGACCCAGCATTCGCTCGGCTATGACGTTGAGCAGAATCTGAGAGGTCCCTCCCCCGATAGTGAGCGCCGGAGAGAACAGAAAGCCCCAATTCCAGGTGTCGGTCGCCTCGCCGAACGGGCCACGGTCAGTTAGCATCCCGTCCGGTCCGGCCAGGTCCTTGGCCAGGTTCATGATCCGCTGACCGGCCCGGTCGGCCATCAGCTTCTTGACCTCGGCTATGGCGCCCGGTTCCCGTCCGGCCACCAGATCGGTGAGAATCCGCAGTCCGATCAATTGAATGATCTTGTCCTCGACATAAAGGTGGGCCAGTTCCTGACGGTGAGACTTCTTGGCGACTCCTGCGGCGCGGGCTCGATCCAAAAGATCGTGAACGCTCGGTCCCATCCCCCAGATCGCTCCCCCTCCTGACAGCGCCACCCGTTCGTTGGCCAAAGTGAATTTTGCCGCCCGCCAGCCGGTGTGGAGTTCTCCCACCACGTTGTCGGAGGGAATGCGCACGTCCGTAAAGAAAACCTCGTTGAAATGACGGTTGCCGGTCATCTCGATGATCGGACGGATCTCGATGCCGGGCCGGTCCATCGGACAGATGAACCAGGTTATGCCCCGATGCTGGGGCGCGTCGGGGTCGGTGCGGGCCAACAGCATTCCGAAGCGGGCAAGCTCCGCGCCGCTGGTCCAGATCTTCTGTCCGTTGATCACCCATTCGTCTCCGTCCCGCTCCGCCCGGGTCTGCAGGGAAGCCAGATCCGACCCCGAGTTGGGTTCAGAAAACAACTGGCACCACTGCTCGGCGCCGGTGAGGATCGGCCACAGGTGACGCTCCCGCTGCTCGGTGGTTCCGAAGTTCAGCAGGGTGGGCGCCGCCCAACCCAAAGCGATGACATTGTCGGGACGGCTCACGCCCGCCGAAGCCAGCTCCTCATCGATGATCAACTCTTCGAGCACATCCGCTCCCTGACCCCAAGGAGCAGGAAAACGCGGCTTCACGTAGCCCGCCCGGGCCAGATTCTCCGGACTCGGGTCGGGGTTATCCGCCAGCCAGTTCCGGACCCGGAGCCGGCGGGAATCATCGTCGGCGGCCAGAGCGAAATCCACCTTCGTCCTCCCTTCCTGAAGAGGTTTTCCACAAATCCTCGTGTTGGCCGACAGGCCTCCGGGGTTCCGCGGGGGTCGGTGGTGATTGTAGATAGGGACGGAGGAGAGCCGGGAGAAAGCTCAAGATAGACCGGTGATCTTGACCGCCTGCCCGTCGGGGTGAGCCAGAATGGGAAGTTGCGGCGGACCGCAACCGGCAGAATTCGAACAAGGAGGTGCGCGATCGACCGGGAAGAGATGGTACGGCTGGTTCGTACCGCCCGATCGGCCACTTTGGGAACGGTGGACGAGCGGGGCAATCCTCACTTGGTTCCCATCGTGTTCGCCTATAACCGGGGGAATCTCTACACCGCCGTTGACCGCAAGCCCAAATCCACTCACCGGCTGAAGCGGCTCCGAAACATCGCAGCCCACCCCCACGTCTCGGTGCTGGTGGACTACTACGACGACGATTGGATCCGGCTGTGGTGGGTCAGGATCGACGGGATGGCCCAGATCATAGAATCGGGGGCCACCTTCGAAGAAGCCATCACCCTGCTCACCGCCAAATACGAACCCTATGCCGTCGGGGCGCCCCCCGGCCCGGTCATCCGGGTGCAAATCGAGCGGATGCGATCTTGGTCGGCCGACTGAGCCACGGTCTCGGTCCGTCCGGATATGGGTGGAGCGCCCACCTGTTTGAACAGTTTTTCCCTACACCGGAAGAGTAGAATGACTATCGGCGTCTCATCATGATTCGCCTCAAGAATCACGGATGGGGAGAGGTTGCATGATATTGCCCGAAGATCGTTCTTTTGAATTGTCCCAGCACCTTCTTCAAGGCGCGATCGACATCCATGTGCACGCCACTCCACACCTGCCGAGCAGCCCGAGAAGACTCGATCCGATAGAAGCGGCCATCGAGGCGCGGGATGCCGGCATGCAGACCATTGTGCTCATGGATGTTTTTCAGATGACCAACGGAATCGCCTGGATCGTTAACCGGGCCGTCCCGGACTTTCGGGTGTTCGGCGGCCTGATCCTCAATACTGCGTACGGGGGTTTGAATCCTCGAGCTGTCAAAACTGCCATCGCATATGGCGACGGCGCCAAGTTCATCAGCTTCGGCGCTCATTCGACCTACTTTCAAGCTACGAGAGAGGGCCGGATAGTGGACGGAACCTTCACGCCGCTGAAGGATTTGTATCCGGAATTCGAAAGAGAAGAAGTGGCTCGGGCCATCAGAATACCCGTGGAAGGGCCAATCGGAGGGGAGTTGGATGAAATCCTCACTCTGATCTCCCACCGTCCCCATATCTTTTTGAACACCGGCCACGTTTCGCCGGAGGAGGCCATCCGATTGGTTGATCTCAGCCTTGAGTATGGAATCGGAAAGGTCTTGGTCGCCACGGCTGTCACCCAGGTTGCTTCGACGGACCAACTCCAATACATGGCGGGCAAGGGCGCCTTCATCGAATACACCATGGGCGCCTACACGCATACCAGGTCGATTCCCAAGACTCATTATTACGCCGAGAAGGAATACGCGGCAGACGAAGAGATCACAGGTGTGGGCGCCAGTCTGAGAGCAGCTGCCGAACAGATCCGAACGGTGGGCGCCGATCATTGCATCCTGGCGACAGATTTCGGCGGCTACACGTTGCCCGATCCGGTGGAAGGTTTGCGCGGCTTCATCGCCTCTCTTCTCGATCTGGGCATCCTGGAGGACGACCTCCGCAAAATGGTCAAGACCAACCCCGAAAAACTACTCGGCCTCGATCGGTAGCCTCCTCATCCGGCGGGTCTTGCTCAATCAGGCAGCCCCTTGGCCCAAAGCGGCCTGCAAAAGGAAATCTCGGGATCGGAAGCCAATAGTCCCGCCATGTCCGCCACCGCCTGCGCCGCCCACTCGGCATGGACTCCCAACGCCTCCCGATCGGCGTACACCTCATAGGCCCAGAACGCATCGGGGTTGCGGAAATCAACCTGCCAGGAGAACACCAACGTACCCTCCTCTTCCTCCACCCGAGAGAAGTGCTCAGACAACCGGGCCCGCAGTTCCTCCCGCTTCCCCGAAGCGGCAACCAACTTGGCGAAAACAGCAATACGACTCATGGACCACAGGCTACCTGAACTCGCTGTCCAACTCGGTCCACTTGGCCATTCCGAAGATACCGGTTGGAAACCGAACCTTCTTTTACTTGCCACTCATTGAGGCCTCCTCGAAATAGGCGACCATTTACACCACCCATTCCAGCGAGGCCTCAAACCCCTAACCGAGGATTTCAGCAAACCTCCCCACAAAACCGCGCAGTCTCATCAGCTCGCCAGGTTCTGTTCCAGCGCTTCAACCACCGGGAAGAAGCGATATCGCTTGCCCGTTTTGTGAAGCTCCAAGAACCCTCGTCTCTCGAGATCCAGGAGATCGGTCCGCGCAGTCTGGTAGGCGACTCTGTGACTGGTCTGATGGGCTTGAATCGTATAGACGGCATCAAGATTCCTAAGAGCGTGACTCAGCAGCGCCACCTGGCGATTGTTAAGGTCGGGCTCTTTACGCAAAGCCCTCTCTATCTGACGCACCTCCGCCACTTTTTCTTCCAGAGTTTTGAAAAGGTCTTCTATTGCCCGGCATAGGACGTCCAGTTGGTGCAATAGGAAGTAGGTAAAATCCCCATCGTCGGTCTCCGTGAAGAGGAAGGCCCTCTGATACTGGACCGGAGCTTGGTAGAGCAAGCGAGAAATGGATAGAAACTCTGCCAGCCAGTATCCCTGCTGCAGAAGGGAACGGTAGAACAGCGCTCGTGCCGTTCTGCCATTGCCGTCCACAAAGGGATGGATGTAGGCCAGTTGAAAATGAAGGGCAACTGCCCTCACCACTGGATGCACAAATCCTCTGTCCTCCTCCGCGTTGGCGAAGTCCACCAACTCCTGCATCCGGTTGGGCAGTTCGTTGGCAGGAGGAGGACGATGATAGATGTCGTTGGGATCTGGACCACTTACGTAGACCCTCCTCTCACCACTTTGCTGAAAGCGACCAACTTCCTCGGTGCGGTCCAAGGTTCCATCAGCCACCATTCGATGGATGTCGAGGACCATGTCTACCGTCAATGGCATCTTTAACTCGTTGCGGAGACTCCGCATGGTTCGGTAATTGTTGAACACCATCCGTTCATCGATGGTTCTCGGAGACCTTCCTGAGCGAAGCAGTTCTTTTGCCTGGCGGCGGGTCGTAGCGGCTCCTTCGAGCAAGCTGGAGTTGATGGCCTCCTCGATGAGGCCGGCCACGATGTAGCGATCCCGGGTCGCCGAATTGGTCACCACCTCCGGCATCTGGATTCGACCTGACATCTGTTGGTCGATCCGGTGCAGCATCGAGAGCGCTTCATCGGTTAGGACGTAGCTGAATGGCCGACCGGCAGTGTCGGCGAATGGCAACAGCCTGCGTAGCTGCGAACGAGCCATCTTGACACCAAACCACCATTCCTCTGTTGCATAGCCATCAGGAGGTGTCCGCCGGCGAAGCTCGTCCCAGTGGTAATAGCGACCTTTCACAGAAGGCCGAGAATGACCACTTAGCAGGATTGCCGCCGCTCGATCTCGAGTGAGCGTTTGGAGAATCTCCTCGACGGCCGGGCCTTTGGCTGGAATCCTCATGGTAACCCAGTATATCTACTAAATTAGTAGATATTAGTAGCAACTAGTAGATGCTGTGTCGATCTGATCTCCCACTTGGCCCTTGTCACATCCCCAGTTGCAGGCTGTCTACTAATTCTGTATTACATGTATGTATGTTAGGAATCAAACTGACATGGCTCGGGAAGGAACACCCGCCGTCCGAGATCCCAATCCCCCGGCGGGTAGCCATCCCCCGCTGAATCTAGGCCCTCCCTACGGAACCAGGGTAAAACGACCGCCTGAAAGCGGGCGCAACACTCCGAAATGCCTCCTGTCCAGTGTCAGAATGGTCCTGGTTCGGTAACGCTCGGCCAGCACCACCAGGGAGGCGTCGGTGATCCCGATTCCCAGATCGCGATAGCGTTCCACTAACCTGGCGCCCGCGGCAAGATCATCGGCATCCATGGTCGCCAACTCATAGGCGCCGCTTGCCAGTTCCCGCAAAACAGCCAACTCCGCCTCCACGCCCTTGCGAGTCGCCACCAAATAGTCGACCTCAGCCACCACGAACGGGGAAACGACCAACACCGGATCCCTTTTCTCCATCCACTCCACTACCGCTTCATGCTGGGGGCCCGACTCGACATAGCTGGACAGCAGACCGCTCGTGTCGGCGATGATCACTTTTCCCCAAAACCTTTGAGGTATTCGTCGACATTCCTGGCTATCAAGTCGTCACCGTGGATGATCCCAGATCGGGGCTTGGGACGCTCCACTGCGTCCTGAATCGCCTGTCTTATGACTTCAGCTTCGGAGCAGGAACGAAAAAGGGCTTCGCGCTCCACCTTTTTCTTCAATGATTCCGGCAAATAGACAGTTGTTTTGATCATGCCATATATGGTACCACCGCTGATGGATGGCCGCGTGGCGGTGGAGTGGGTCTTGATCTTCACCATCCCCCAATTGTGGATCCCTGGCACACGTTTGGGTATATGCCGAACCGGTGAATCTTCACGACTCACAGGAGAAATACCCAAACGCCGGCTCTCGAATCGAGGAAGGTTCTAAGCACCGGTCCGGCCATTAACCTGAGGCGGATGAATACCGCAGAGTTCCGCAAGCACGGTTACCAACTGATCGACTGGATTGCCGACTACTGGGAGGGTGTTGAGCAGATGCCGATCCTTCCCCAGGTGCGACCGGGAGAGATCCGCTCGATGATGCCGGACCGCGCCCCCGAGCACCCTGAATCTTTCGATGACATCATGGCGGACCTCGACCGAGTGGTGATGCCCGGAATCGCCCACTGGCAGTCACCCGGATGGTTCGCCTTTTTCCCGGCCAACTCCTCCCCACCGGCGGTGCTGGGAGAACTGGCCGCCGCCGGATTGGGAGTGCAGGGAATGTTGTGGGCCACCAGCCCGGCTTGCACCGAGATCGAAGCCCAGGTGATGGACTGGATGGTCGATCTGATGGGTCTTCCCCAGGGATGGAAGACCACCGGTCCGGGCGGAGGCGTTATCCAGGGCAGTTCCTCGGAAGCCACCCATCTGGCGGCGGTGATCGCCCGGCATGTCAAATCTCAGGAGGCCGCCGCAGACCAGATGGTGGCCTATACCTCCGCTCAGGCCCACTCCTCGGTGGAGAAAGGAGTCCGGGTGGCGGGCATCGGGCACCTGCGGCTGGTGGAAACCGACTCCCAACAGGCCATGGATCCACCGGCTCTCCGACGGATGATCGACTCCGACCGGGCGAGTGGGCTCGTTCCGGCTTTTGTGGCCGGAACGGTGGGCACCACCGGAACCACCGCGGTGGACCCGGTGCGGGCCATCGGACGGATCGCCCGATCGGAGGGTATCTGGCACCATGTGGACGCCGCCTTTTCGGGAACGGCCATGATCTGCCCCGAATTCCGCCACCATCAGGACGGATTGGATCTGGTGGACAGTTACGTTTTCAACCCGCACAAGTGGATGTTCACCAACTTCGATTGTTCAGCCATGTACTGGGCCGACCGGCGGCCGGTTATCAACACGCTCAGCATCACCCCTCCCTATCTGCGCAACCAGGCCAGCGAAGCGGGGGAGGTGATCGATTACCGAGACTGGCAGGTGCCTTTGGGCAGGCGCTTCCGGGCTCTCAAATTGTGGTTTGTGCTCCGCTCCTACGGCGCCGAGGGAATCCGCTCGGTAGTTCGTGAACACGTTCGCCTGGCCCGCCGGCTGACCGGACGGGTCGAGGCCCATCCCGCGCTCGAGATGGTGGCGCCCACCACCTTTTCCCTGGTCTCTTTCCGTCACGCGGAGAGCGCCGAGCAAACCACCCGGTTGGCCGAGGGGATCAACTCCTCCGGCTGGGCCTATGTGACCGTCTCGATCCTCGACGGTCAGCCGTTCATCCGGGTGTCGATCGGGCAGACCCACACCGGAGAACGCCACGTCCACCGCCTGTGGGAAATGATCAACCGGCTAACCGGGGAGACGACATGAGTGCCGGCCCAAGGGTGGTGATGATCAACCCCAACAGCACCGATTACATCACCCGCCAGCTCGCCCATGCCGCCTCCCAGACGGTGAGTGACCCATCAGCAGTGGAGGTGATCACCAACCGGGAGGGGCCGGCGGCCATCGAATCCGATCAGGATGTGCTGGACTCGGTGACCTCCATGATGGAGACCCTGCGGCAGCACCCGGCCGATGCCTATGTGGTGGGGTGCTTCTCGGATCCCGGGCTGGAACAGGCCCGCCAAGAATTCTCGGCCCCGGTGTTCGGCATCGCCGAATCCTCCATCCGGGCGGCGCTTCGGATCTCGCCCCGGATCGGGATCATCGCCGGAATGGAAAAGGCGATTCCCCGGCATCAGGTCTACTGGGAAAAGCTGGGCGCCGCCCAAAATATCGTCGGAGAGATCGCCTGCGGGCGAGGAGTGCTCGATCTGGAGAGCGAAGAGGCCTACCAGGATGTGCTGGCCGCCGGAATCCGGCTTCGGGAAGCGGGCGCCGAAGTGCTCGTGCTGGGTTGCGCGGGCATGGTCGAGATGGCCGACCGATTGGCCCAGGAGCTGGGGATACCGGTGGTGGAGCCCTGCCGGGCGGCCTTGCACAGAGCCACTCTCTCTTAATGTTGTCTGGGCAGGTGTCGCCCAAGGCAATCGAACCCTGCCACTGGAGCGTTGATCTCCGATATCCTCAACCCGATGACCCTCATCACCCACCCTCACCCCACCCGCATAAAGGCGGTCACCGTGGATGCGGCCAATCCGAGCAGACTGGCCGAGTTCTGGGGTTTCGCCCTGGGATATGTCCTCCAGCCGCCGCCGGATGGATTCGACACCTGGGAGGCTTTCGCCGACGCTTTGGAACTTTCGGCAGAGGACCGGGAGCGCTATGCGGCGGTAATCGACCCCCAAGGAATCGGCCCCCGCATCCTCTTCCAGAAGGTGCCGGAAGAAAAGATCGTCAAGAACCGCTGGCACCTGGACATCGACCTGATCGACCGCTCAGTGCCCGAAGAACAGCAAAACCACCACCGGGAAGTCCATATCAAGGCTCTGATCGCCAGGGGCGCCACCGAAGTTGCCCGTTTCGATGAACCGGTGGGCAAATGGGTGGTGATGACCGATCCGGAGGACAACGAATTCTGCGTGCTGTAATCCACCGGGGCGATCAAACCCGACACCGCTGTGCCCCTTGGCCAGACGGGGACGGGTAGCGGGGCAAGTGGCTCGATTAACATCAGCCATCAGAAAGACCGAACCTGACGAAAGGTGGTTGCCATGAAGTTCGAAGATCGTCTTGATGAGCAGAGCAAAGCCGTGCTGGAGATGATTCCCGAAAATCTCCTTGATCTGTCGGACATTCCGGCCGCCCGGGCGGCGATCGACGGTCTAATGGCGGTCCTGTTCGCTTCCGCTCCTGATGTTCCGGGAGTAACTGTGGAAGATCACTGGGTGCCGGGAGCACCGGGAGACCCCGATGTGATGGTCCGTGTCTACACCCCCACCGGTGTCGAGAAACCGGTCCCTGGCATGTATTGGATTCATGGCGGGGGAATGGTGCTCGGGGATGTTTCCATGAACGATCTCGATTGCAAGGGAGTGGCCGTCGAGATGGGCTGTGTGGTGGCGTCGGTGGAATACCGGCTGGCGCCCGAACATCCCCACCCCGGCCCGATAGAAGATTGCTATGCAGGGCTGAAGTGGTTGGCGGATAACGCCGAGAGCCTGGGAGTGGATAAAGAAAAGATTGCCATCGGCGGCGCTTCGGCGGGGGGCGGGTTGGCCGCAGCTCTGGCGCTTCTGGCAAGAGACCGGGGAGAGGTGGAGATCATCTTCCAGCAACTCATCTATCCCATGCTGGACGACCGGAACATCACCCACTCCAGCCACTATGTCCAGCACCCCAAAGTGTGGAACCGAAACGCCAACCTGGCCGGGTGGAGCGCTTTATTGGGAAAGCCGGCCGGCGCCGACGACGTCTCCCCCTATGCCTCGCCCGCCCGCGCCGAAGATCTGTCGGGCCTGCCCCCGGCGTTCATCATCGTGGGTGAACTCGACCTCTTCCTGGATGAGGACCTCGAGTATGCGCAACGGCTCATCCAGGCGGGTGTGCCAACCGAGTTGCATGTCTTCCCCGGGGCATTCCACGGAAGTGACGCCATGGTGCCGATGTCCGAAACCAGCCAAAGGTGGGCGGCGATCACCAAGGCCGCCTTACGCCAGGCTCTTCACAGCTAACAGCCGCCAATCGGACGTCGGATCCCCCCTGCCGTCGGATTGTGGGAAAAGGGCTCTGACCCGCCCGGGGCAGTTCCAGCCATGACTGTCGCACTCGGTGGATAGTCTGGCCGGGGTAACCCACCCGAGGAGCAGGTTCACAAAGTGCAGTTGGAGGACCTAACCCCCGGAACGGTGGTGGATGGCCTAGTGGTGGGCCGGCGGGCCACGGTGGTGGCGGTCACCTGGCACGGAGTCGGCACTGTTCAGGTGGTCTACCGCACATCCGGAGTGGTGGCGGAGCGATTGCTGTCTCGGGCCGACGAGGCCCGCCTGTCGATGGCGCCCGTCGAGCGTCCTTGGACCCTCGACGCCCCCGGCCACCAATTCAAGCTGGCTTCGGAAGCCCTTCGTATCCGGATGGCGCATCTTTTCGATCCGTATCTGGCGGTCCAGGGATCCAACATCGACCCTCTCCCCCACCAGATCGAGGCGGTCTACCAAGAAATGCTTCCCCGGCAGCCCCTTCGATATCTGCTGGCCGACGATCCGGGGGCGGGCAAGACCATCATGTCGGGGCTTCTGATCCGCGAACTGGACATCCGGGGAGACGCCGACCGGGTGCTGATCGTGGCGCCGGGGTCCCTGGTAGAACAGTGGCAGGATGAGCTCTATCAGAAGTTTCAGCTGCGCTTCGACATGTTCTCCCGCGACATGGCCGAGGCTGCTCACACCGGCAATCCCTTCATCGAACGTCCTCGCCTGATCGCTCGGATCGATCAGCTGGCCCGCAACGAGGAGTTGCTGGAACGGCTCCAGACATCGGAGTGGGACATGGTGGTGGTCGACGAGGCCCACAAGATGTCCGCCCACCTCTATGGCCGCAAGCTGGAAAAGACCAAACGCTATCGGCTGGGCGAGATTCTGCGAGGAATCACCCGCCATTTCCTGTTGCTCACCGCCACTCCCCACAACGGCAAGGAAGAGGAGTTTCATCTTTTCTTGGCCCTGCTGGATCCCGACCGATTCGAGGGAAGGTTGAATGGCGAGGTCATTCCTGACTATTCGGATCTGATGCGCCGCTACGTCAAGGAAAAGCTGCTCACTTTCGACGGTCGCCGCCTGTTCCCAGAGCGGCGAGCCATCTCACCTCAATATGAACTTTCCGAACCGGAGATGGACCTCTACGAGGGGGTCACCGCCTACGTGCGAGAGGGCATGAACCGCGCCAAGCAGATGGAAGAGAAGGGAGACCGCCGCCGGGGTTTGGCGATAGGTTTCGCTTTGGCTGCGCTGCAGAGACGACTCGCTTCCTCTCCCCAGGCCATTTTCCGTTCGCTACAGCGCCGCCGGGGTCGCCTCGAGGAGCGTCTTTCGAAGCTGAAACAGGTTGCCTCCGGCGAGAGGGGGCCGGTCACCTTCGTCAAACACCGGGGAAGAACCGTCGACTTCGAAGATCTGGACCCCGACGACTTCAGCGACGAGGAACTGGAGAGGATCGAAAATGAGGTCATCGATCAGGCAACCGCCGCGCGCACGGTACCCGAGTTGGAGATCGAGATAGCACAGCTTGCCGAGCTGGAAAAACAAGCCGGCAACCTGCGGAAGTTGGGAACCGATCGCAAATGGGAGGAGCTGCGGTCGATCCTCACTTCCGATGAGATGACATCCGGCAGTGGGGTGGATCGCAAGATCATCGTCTTCACCGAGCATCGCGACACTCTCGATTACCTGGTGGGCCGGATCTCCACCCTGATCGGACGTTCGGAAGCGGTGGCATCTATCCACGGCGGGATGAACAGACAGGCCCGCCGCCGTGTGCAGCACTCCTTCGTGAACGATCCTCACCTCCGGGTGCTGGTGGCCACCGACGCCGCCGGTGAGGGAGTCAACCTGCAGCGGGCCAATCTGATGGTCAACTACGACTTGCCGTGGAATCCCAATCGCATCGAGCAGCGCTTCGGGCGTATTCACCGGATCGGGCAGACCGAGGTTTGCACCCTGTGGAATCTGGTGGCCCATCAAACCCGGGAGGGGGCGGTGTTCCATCGCCTGTTCCAAAAGATCGAACAGCAGCGACAGGCTCTGGGCGGGCAGGTGTACGACGTGCTGGGAGACTCCACCATCGGAAAGTCCTTGCGGGAACTCTTGGTGGAGGCGATTCGATATGGTGACGACCCGGTGGTCAGGGCTCGAATGGAGGAGGTGATCGACGCCGACGTCGGAGAGCGGCTGAAAGATCTGGTGGAGCACCAGCAACTCACCGAGGGGTGGATGGGCATGGACAAGCTGTCCGACATTCGGGATGAGATGGAGCGGGCCAAGGTTCGCAAACTCCAGCCCGGGTTCATTCAGGCCTTCTTTATCGATGCTCTCCGCCGGTTGGGAGGCCGGATCTCAGAACGGGAAAAAGGGCGATTCCAGATCACCCGAGTGCCCCTGAGCCTGCGGACCAATCGCGGGTTGGCCGTGGCCCGAGAATACGAGCGGGTCACCTTCGAGCCGAGCCTGGAAATCGTAGAGGGAAAAGCGCCCGCCGAGTTGCTGGCGCCCGGCCACCCGCTGCTCGATGCGGTGATCGGCACCATCGAGTCACAGTTCGGGGCCCTCTTGCAGAGAGGCACGGTGCTGGTTGATCCCAACGATCTCGACGCCACGCCCAGGGCATTGGTTTATCTGGAGCATCGGATCACCGATGGCACGGCTAGCCGCAACGGTCGCCGCCCGGTGTCTCGGCGCTATCAATACATCGAGATACCGGAAGGCGGAACCCCTGCCTCCGCCGGTTACGCCCCTTACCTGGATTATCGACCTCTAACCGATGAAGAACGCACCGCCGTGAAGAAAGTGATAGCAGGTGACTGGATTTCCCACGCTCTGGCCGACACCGCCCAAAGCTACGCGATAGAACACCTGGCGACGGGGCACTTTCGGGAGATCAATCAAGTAGTGACCGTCCGGGTTGGGAAGGTGCGGGCCGCGGTGAAAGAGCGTCTGGAGAGAGAAATCCGCTACTGGGACGGAAGAGTTGACGAGCTCAAATCCAAGGAGTTGGCCGGCAAATCCACCGGTGGCTTCACTTCGGGACACGCCCGCAACGTCGCCGACAACCTGGAAGCGAGGCTGCGGCGACGCAACCATGAACTCGACCGGGAACTCGACCTCTCCAACCACCCTCCCCGGGTGGTGGGCGCCGCTCTGATCATCCCCCAAGGGGTTTTGGAGGACCAACCAGCCATCACCTTGCCCGACCCGGCTGCCCGAAGAGAAATCGACCGCCGGGCAGTGGCGGCAGTGATGGACGCCGAGCGGCGCCTGGGGCGAGAGCCGACCGAGATGGCGCATCACAATCCGGGCTATGACATCGAATCCCGGTGCCCAAAGTCGGGTGACCTGTATTTCATCGAGGTGAAGGGCCGGATCGAGGGAGCCACCACCGTCAACGTCAAGTCTCGTCAGATCCGCCAGGGTCAAAATCACCCGGAGCGTTTCATCTTGGCGGTGGTCCAAGTGCCGGATCACCCCAACACCGAGCCGACAGTCCGCTATGTGCGCCATCCCTTCGCAGGCATGACCATCCCCTTCAGCACCTACTCGGTCAACCTCCCCCTCAAAGAGCTTCTGGCTATATCTACAAAGCCGTCGTAGGCCCGTTTCTGGCTAACGCACCACCCTACGTTGACGATCTTCGCTAGGTCGACTATCCCGGATGGATGCTATGAAGTACCGTTCGATCCTGAAGAGCCGTTCGAACTGATCCTGCGCAATATCGCGTTGACCACTGGCACCAAAACGGCTAGCCCGCCCAGTATGATGCCGTCTGGGGATCTTCCCAGGATCATTGCCAGAATGGCAGCGGCCAGGGTCGAGAGGGGCACCAGCACGCCAAAACGCATACCGGCACTTAGGCGCTGCTCTCTTAAGTCGTTGGCATGAATCCGTGCTTGTTGCTCCATTTCAGCCATACGGAGTATTCGGTTGGCTGACCCGGGATGGACTGTCTCGTAGTGCTCAAAATCCTCCGGGCGAGGAAGCGGCGCAATCCAATGACTCTCAAGCTGCAGAGACGCCGGGACTGGAGGATTCTCTGGCAATGGCTGGTCCGAGGGTGTCTCAGATATGGTCAATTTTCAATGGTTTCCATGGCCGAACGGAGGTATTGGCCGACCTTGATCCAGTCCCCTCGGATCGCAATGGCATCAGCTTGAAGACCTTCGGGACCAAAGGGTAAAGCCTGGTCATCGGCCACTTCGCCATCGAAGTACAGAGCCTCCGCAGCTCCATCCAGGTAGTCATCCCAGCTGTGTGAGCAAGATCTGCCCGCTAGTGGTTTGAATGCACAGGCAAGAGCCCGCAGTATTGTCATAACTCGCTGTCCTTGCCGGGGGTAGTGCGGATTGTAGATGCCCTTCAGCGCCCCTGCTGCCACCCCTTCCAGAATAGTTTCCCTATTTTTTAAGTGGTTTTGCCAAACATAGGCCCCTCTACCGCTCTTCTACACACCAGCTTTACTCCCCGGACGGGCCTCCCTCGGGCCTGCTTATTATTCCCTTACACGAATTGTCCCGGTTTCAAGCACGAAAATACCCCCGTGAGCTATAAAAAGAAGTTAATTGAGGTGGCGTTGCCACTGCAGGCCATCAGCAAAGAGGCGGCGCGGGAGAAGTCGATTCGTCATGGGCATCCCTCCACCCTGCATCTGTGGTGGGCGCGGCGGCCTTTGGCGGCGGCGCGGGCGGTGCTGTGGGCGTCGCTGGTGGACGACCCCTCTGCGCATCCCGATCGCTTTCCCACCGAGGAGGATCAGGCTGCCGAGCGCCAACGCTTGTTCGACATCCTCACCGAGTTGGTGAAGTGGAAAAACACTAACAACCAGGACATATTGGGCCGAGCGAAGGCTGAGATCGTCAAGTCGTGCGACGGGGAGTTGCCCAACATCTTGGACCCGTTCTGCGGAGGCGGGACCATCCCCTTGGAAGCCCAGCGCCTGGGGCTGCCGGCCTATGGGGGCGACCTCAATCCGGTGGCGGTGTTGATCAGCAAGGCCATGGTGGAAATCCCACCCCGGTTCGCCGGAATGCCGCCGGTCAATCCCGAGTCGCGACAGCGCCTGACTTCCGAGTCATGGGAGGGTGCTCGGGGCCTGGCCGAGGACATCCGCTACTACGGCCAGTGGATGCGAGACCGCGCCTTCGAGAAGATCGGGCATCTCTATCCGAAGGCTGAATTACCTAATAATAGCGCAGGGGCGCAGGGGCGCAGGGGCGCAGGGGCGCAGGGGCGCAGGGGCGCAGGGGCGCAGGGGCGCAGGGGCGCAGGGGCGCAGGGGCGCAGGGGCGCAGGGGCGCAGGGGCGCAGGGGCGCAGGGGCGCAGGGGCGCAGGGGCGCAACAGTTATTGCCTGGATCTGGGCCCGTACCGTCCAGTCACCCGATCCGGCCTGGGACGGGCACGTCCCCCTGGTCAGATCGTGGGTGCTGCGCAAGCGGCCTAAGAAACCGATCGTTTGGGTAGAGCCGCGGATAGATCGCAGTATTCAAACTATCTCATATGAGATTATGGAAGGAGGCAGTCCGGCCTCCGGCACCATCAAACGAGCGGTTGGAACCTGTATCGCAACCGGGTCAGTAATACCCAACAGTTACATAAGGGATCAGGGTCAGAAAGGCAGGATGAAGACCCAGCTCATTGCTGTGGTAGCCGAAGGCAACCGTCAACGAATCTATCTTCCACCATCAACCACCAGCCTTCCAGATGTGAACGTTCCGGGAAATGTTCCTTCGATTCGCTTGTCGACCCATCCCCAATACATGTCGGTTCCCCCTTACGGAATGACCCACTCTGACGATCTATTCACGGATCGGCAACTGGTGGCACTGACCACTTTTTCCGACTTATTAGACAGATTGCGTCCGATCGTGGCAGGGCATGCCCGCAACGCAAGTTTGATCGAGGATGGAATTCGGCTGCGGGATGGTGGTAGCGGGACAGTGGCATATGCTGAAGCCGTTCTCACATATCTAGCATTTGTGGTCGACAAGTTGGCGGACCGTAACTCACTCCTGTGTTCTTGGGATACAGGTAAAGAACACCACCGCAACACATTTGCCCGTCAGGCGTTGTCAATGGCGTGGGCATTCGTGGAGGCGAATCCGTTCTCATCATCAACAGGAAACTGGAAAGGGCAGGTCACATGGGTTGCCAAAGTTCTCGAGTGCCTTCCGTCCCAAGGGTCAGCCGAGATCCTGCAGCGGAACGCACGTGCACGCATTCAATCGGTGCCCATCTCGGTAGTTTCAACCGACCCTCCATACTACGATAATGTTCCCTTTGCCGATATCTCCGACTTCTTTTATGTCTGGATGCGGCACAATCTCAGTGATATCTGGCCCGACGAGCTTTCGACGGTGGTCACTCCCAAAACCGAAGAATTAGTGGCCGACGCCAAACGGTATGGAACAAGGCAAGCTGCCCAACAATATTTCGAGAAGGGAATGGGAGGGGTACTAAAGGAAACAGCCAAGGCCCAGAATTCTGACTTCCCTTTCTCCATTTTCTACGCATTTAAACAGGCCGAAACCAAAAGAGGGACAACCGTATCCACTGGCTGGGAAACCTTCCTTCAGGCCCTTCATGATTCCGGTCTGACCGTAACACGTACCTGGCCGATGAGAACCGAGTTGGCCAACCGGCTCAGGGCAAGTCGTTCTGCAGCCTTGGCTTCCTCTATAGTCATCGTCTGTCGCCCCCGACCTCCCGATGCCCCAATGGCCACCCGCGGTGAACTGCTGGCGGCCTTACGTTCCGAACTCCCCTCGGCACTGCGATTGCTGCGAGAGCAAGCCATCGCGCCGGTGGATATGGCCCAGTCCATGATCGGACCCGGCATGGCGATCTTCTCCCGTTACTCCCGGGTGCTGGAAGCGGACGGAACCGCCATGCCGGTCCGTTCGGCTTTGGCTCTGATCAACCAGATCTTGGAGGAAACCCTTTCGGAAGAAGAGACCGAGTTCGATTACGAAACTCGCTGGGCGCTCACCTGGTATCAGCAGTACGGTGCCGAGGCCGGACCCTATGGCGATGCCGAGACCCTGTCACAGGCAAAGAACACCTCGGTGTCGGGGGTGGTGAAGGCCGGGATTGCCACGTCGGAGGGCGGCAGGGTGCAACTGATCCCCAGCTCCAACCTCGACCACTACAACCCCAAAACCGATCCTAACCCAAAAGTGTGGAAGATATCCCAGCACCTCTTGGCCGGCTTGGAGCGATCCGAGGCCGAGGCCGCCGCTCTGCTTCGGGAGGTCGGCCCGGGATACGGCGACCACGCCCGCCAACTCGCCTATCTGCTATATCAAACCGCCGACCGGCAAGGCTGGACACAGGAAGCAGTGGCCTATAACACCTTGGTCACCGTCTGGCCCACTCTCACCGAACTGGCCGCCCGTCCGGTGACTGAGCAGGCCAGTCTCTTGGAAAGCTGAGGTAGATCATGGCTGTTTCCAACCACGAACGAGTGGGGCAAGCTCTCACCCTGCTCCGTGACGGGATCAGGCCGGGGGTGGAGCGAGCCTGGAAAGCCATGTACGGCCCCAACTGGATGCAACAGGTCAACAGTGTTCTCTATCAGCCCGACCACTCCCCCTCCGCCGATGATTTGGCTTTCTTGGTCAAGGGCATTCAGGCAACTTGGAAGCCCATTTTCGGCAAGGTGCTTCCTCACCAAACTCGCAACTACATATCCCTTTTGCGCAATGCCCGCAACGATTGGGCGCATCTCGAACCTTTCAGTTCCGACGACACCCTCCGCATCCTTGATCAGTGCGAGGTAGTGCTGAAGGACTTCAAGGCGCCTGAACAGGCCGATCAGGTTCGCAATCTCAAAAAGGCCCTGCAACGGCAGGTGTATGAACAGGAAAGCCGCAACGAGCGGAAGCGGCTTATCAAAACCGACTCCGCCAACGGCCGGCCCAGCAGCCAATACCCGCCCTGGCGAGAGGTGGTGGCGCCTCACCCCGACGTTCGGGAAGGCCGCTTCACCCAGGCCGAGTTCGCGGCCGACCTTTGGCAGGTGCTCCATCAGCGGGCCGAAGAGGAATACCAGGACCCCCGGGCCTTCTATGCCCGCACTTTCATCACCGAGGGGCTGGCCGATTTGATCCGCATCGCCGCCCGCAGGCTCTCGGGACAGGGAGGCGAGCCGGTGGTGGAGCTTCAGACCAGCTTCGGAGGCGGCAAGACTCACAGCCTGATCGCTCTTTATCATCTGGCGTCCAACACCCCCGCCCAGCACTTGGCCGGGGTGGACGAGCTTCTGTCTCAAGAAGACCTGACCATCCCCCACAACATCTGTCGAGCGGCGTTCATCGGCCAGTCGTTTTCGGCATCCGACCCCCCTCCCAAGCCCGACGGCACCCCGGTGCGCACCCTGTGGGGAGAGGTCGCCTGGCAACTGGGCGGCCCGGAAGGCTATGCCATCGTGGCCGAAGACGATCGCAACGCCACCAACCCGGGCGCCAAGCTGGTGGAACTCTTCGAGCGATTCGGGCCCACGCTGGTGCTGATCGACGAATGGGTGGCCTATGCCCGCGATCTTCCCACCCGGGCCGACGAGACCCGAGGAGCGGGCGGGGACTTCGACACCCAGTTCACTTTCGCCCAAGCTCTCACCGAAGCCGCCGCAGCGGTGAAGAACACCCTGGTGTTGATCTCCATTCCCTCCTCCAACATGGAAGTGGGTGGCGAAAAGGGACAGCAGGCCCTGGAGAAGCTCAAGAACGTGGTGTCTCGCCGAGCCGCCCAGTGGCGACCGGCCACCAGTGACGAGGCCTTCGAGATCGTGCGACGGCGCCTGTTCGAAACTCTCCCCCATGGGTCGGCCAGAAAACGCGACGCGGTGATCCGGGCGTATCACGATCTGTATCGCAGCCACCCCGACGACTTCCCGCCCGAGGTTCGGGAAACCTCCTATCGGGAACGGATGAAAGGCGCCTATCCCATCCACCCCGAACTGTTCGACCGGCTCTATGAGGATTGGGCCACCTTGGAGCGCTTCCAGCGCACCCGGGGGATGCTGCGGCTGATGGCGGCGGTGATCTCTCGCCTGTGGGAGCAGGGCGACTCCTCGGCCATGATCATGCCCGGGATCCTTCCCATGGAAACCGGCAACGTGCTGGCCGAAATCACCAAATATCTGGAAGACCGCTGGGATCCGATCATCCACACCGACGTGGACGGACCCAACAGCCTGCCCACCCGGATCGATCAGCAGGCCCGCAACCTGGGCCGCTATTCGGCCACCCGCCGAGTGGCCCGCACCGCCTTTCTGGGCTCGGCGCCCCATGTGGGAGAACAGCGCGGCATCGACGCCCGCCGGATCGTGCTGGGGTCCGCTCAGCCGGGGGAACCTCCCGGCGCCTTTCACGATGCCCTGCGGCGTCTGGCCCGCGACGCCACCTATCTCTACAACCAGGACACCCGCTATTGGTTCGACACCAACCCCACTCTCACCAAGCTGGCCCGAGAGCGGGCCGCCGAGTTCGGCGAGCCGTACACCGACCCACAAATCCAGCAGAGAATCCAAGGGATGGGCCGGGGGTCCTTTGCCGGGGTGCATGTTTTTCCCGACGGGACGGGCGATGTTCCCGACGAGGACCGCCGGGTGCGGCTGGTGATCCTCCCGCCAACGGCGCCGCACCGCACCAAAGACGGAACCAACAGCCCGGCGGTGAAGATGGCTGAGGCGATCCTCACCCAACGCCACGGCGGACCGCGGATCAACCAGAATCTGCTGGTGTTCATGGCCGCCGAGCACAATCGGGTGGAGGAACTGCGCGAGGGGATGGCGGCCTGGCTGGCCTGGAAGTCGATCTACGACGATCGGGAGGCCACCCGGCTCAACCTCTCTCCGGCGGCGGTGGAGCAGGTGAAAGAACGCCAGGCCGATGCCGACCGGACGGTGAAGATGCGCATCAACGAGACTTTTACCCATCTTCTCACCCCTCGAAAGCAAGCCGGCCGCGCCGAGATCGAGTGGCATCGCACCCCGGCCGGGGGAAGCCAAGCCCTGATCAGCCGATCCGAATCCAAGCTCCGCTCCGACGAACAGATGATCGCCTCCTACAGCGGCATCCGGGTGAAGATGGACATCGAGCGCGGCAGCTTCCAGCTGTGGGAGAGGGGCGCGGATCACATCGGCATCAAGAAGCTGTGGAGCTACTATGCCCAGCACCTGTATATGCCTCGCCTGCTGGATTTCGGGGTGTTGGCCCATGCGGTGTCCAACGGCGTGTCACAACTGAACTGGGAACAGGACACCTTCGCCTTCGCCGAGGCCTACGACCCGGACCAGGATCGTTATCGGGGGTTGAAGATGGCCGAGCATGTGGGCGTGGGAGACAGCCACCAGGCCGTGATCATCAAAGCCGAGCGAGCCCGACGGCAGCTTGATGAAGCCGCACAGCCTGACGAAAACGGGGCGGGAATAGGCGGCGAAACACCGAAAGAAAACAACAAGGGCGACGATGGCCAAGGCAAACCCTCGTCGCCCAAACGTTTCTACGCCCGGACCCGCCTGTCGCGGCTGCGAGCCGTGCGAGACATAACCGACATCATGGAAGAGATCACCCGTCACCTGGAATCGGCCGGCGACGATGTCACCCTCACTCTGGAGATCAACGCCCAATCATCGGGTTACGGAGAGTCCACCATGCGCACCGTCCGCGAAAACGCCCAGCAAATGGGCTTCGACGACTTCTCCTTCGAGGATTAGACCCGGCACTCTAGGCTGGCCGGACCTCGGCTACTCCCCGGCTTGGATCAGGACGCGTCCCACACCCCGTATCACTTGGTCCTCCGCATGCCGCCCCCCATGCTTGCCAAGGTTTTGTACCCGGCCCACTCACACCAGATGTTGACCGCCTCGGGACGCTGCTCCCGCAGACGATCCACCGCTTCCAGCGATTCATCCCCCATAGCCCAACTACCGGTCTCCACATCGATGGAAACCACCGCTCCAATATGGTCCGGCTCCACTTGCCACCGGATGTCCCGCTGGTAGATCTCCCTGCCCATGCGGGCGACGTCCTCCTTCGGCCGGATTAGAAGCCTCCTGTCCACCCCTTCCTGTTCCTCCGATGACCTCTCCGCACCACTCATTCAAGTCCCCTTCAAAGATGCTCATTGTACCTTGTTGAAGGAATAATCAACATCCACAGGCCCCGTTTCACCAGACTCATTTGTCGACAGTCCCGAAGCCACCACGGTAGCCGGTTCGATCAGGGAACCAGCGCGGCGGATGCCTCTCCGAAAAAGGTAGCGATCACCGGGAAGGCGGGACCCCCGAGCGAATCAGAGTCTGGTCCGACCCGGCAACATCCACCCTGGCCAGCCGATGCCGGAGGATGAGACATCTCGACATCATATTCCTAAAGCACTATGATGCTCTGTAATGAGAACGACCTTGACACTCGACGACGACCTGGCCGCAAGCCTGAAAGAACGGGCGCGCCTACTCGATCAAACATTCAAACAGGTGGTCAACGACACCTTGCGAAGGGGACTGTCGCCAGGTCCGGCAAATCCACGTTCCACCTACCGGGTCAAACCTCACCGGACCGGGCTGAGAGTAGGGATCGATCCTCTTCGCCTGAACCAACTGAATGACGCCTTGGAGGTGGGCGGGTTCACCAGGTCAGAATGATCGTTCCCGACCTTAACTTGCTTGTCTACGCGCACAGTACCGAGAGCACTCTGCACCCGGTCGCCCGAAAGTGGTGGGAGAGCCTGGTGAATGGCAGAGAGCGTATCGGCATGCCGTGGATCGTGGCGACAGGCTTCGTACGGATTATGACCCATCCCGCCGTGCAAACCCATCCGGCTACACCCCCGCAGGCCGTTGAAATGGTGCAGGCATGGTTTCAATCCCCCAACGTCTATACATTGAGCCCGGGTGTTGAACACCTCAGGATCTTCGGAGACCTGTTGACATCTGCCGGCGTCGGAGGCAACTTGGTTACCGATGCACACATCGCAGCGCTGGCGATCGAACACCAGGCTGAGGTCCACTCGAACGATCATGACTTCGCTCGTTTTCGAGGCCTTCGGTGGCGCAACCCCCTCTGAAAGCCTTCGATGGCAAGGCCCCGGGGCATCGACCCTCCAATCAAGACGCGAAGCCTCGGCAATCAACCGCCCCGGCCCCTTTTCTTAGCCGAGTCTCGAATGTCCCTATTGTCCTACCGGGTTCTTGATCCTGATCGGAAAGCGGTTGAAATCGCGATCCGAGGTCCAGAGTTCACTCACCCCGTTGGCAATGCAGATCGCCGCGATCCGGGCATCGTAAACCCGCAGGCCTGCGGCAGTCGAACCCCGAAGCAAACCACCAAGCACCTCCCAATGGTCATCTGACTCACCCAGCAACCTAACGGAAGGCGAGGCCACCCATACCCGCACTTGCGTCAATGCTCGTTCAATATCGGTGGGTGGATCATATAGCCCTGGTCTGGTGACTACCGACAGAAATTCATGCAAACAGGGCCACGGGATCGCCCAATCATCCCTCCCGGTAGCAATCGTTTTTAATGCAGTCGCCGCCGGGTGGTGGAATTTAGAGTCCGCTCGGTGAGCATAGACCAATATATTTGAGTCGACCGCGATCATACCCGGAGATCGCCATAGATGATGTCACGGATCGTCGGCCAATCGCCCTCGTCTATGCCGCGAGCCATACCGCTGCCCCCGAAAGAAAGATCCGGCATTTGGTAGGCGGATGCCTGGCGGCGGGCAAGTTCAGCCCGCAGGCCGGTCTCCACAATCGACCGCAAGGTCACTCTTTCTCTGGCAGCGGTAATCTTGGCCTGGCGGAACAGATCATCGGGTAGTTCAATAGTTGTGCGCATATTTATGTGAATATAGCCGCAACAGTGCACCAAAGACCCTTAAGGGTCGAGCAAACAGGTCAGCTATTCGTTCAGGGAACCAGCGCGGCGGCTGCGTCGCCGAAGAAGGTGGCGATCGTCGGAAAGGCGCCCACCACCAAAACCACCACCAGTGACAACCCCATCGCCAGGTTCAAAGGTCCGGTGGGGCCCGTCTCGGTGTCTTCGGGGACGGTGTCGGGGGCCTGATCGAACCAGGCGGTTTTCACCACCCGGGCGTAGTAGTAGAAGGCCACCACCGCGTTCACCGCCGCGATCACCGCCAGCCACACCCCGGCCGGGCCGGTGGAGATCAGAATTGCCCGGAACATCACGAACTTGGCGAACCACCCGGCCAAAGGCGGCAGCCCGGCGAGGGAGAGGAAGAACACCGCCAGCATCACCCCTTGGCGCGGGGCATAGGAACCCAGGCCCCTCCAGTCGGAAATCTCATAGCTTCCGATGCGCCGGCCCCCGGCGATCACCACCGCGAAGGCACCCAGGTTCATCACCGCGTAAATAACCAGATAGATGACGGTGGCGCCCAAGCCCTCCCCCAACCCGTCCGAAGCGATGGCCGCTCCGGCGAAAGGAACCAGCATGAAACCGGCCTGAGCCACCGAGGAATAGGCCAAAAGCCGGATCAGATGGGTCTGGCGAAGAGCCGACAGGTTGGCCACGGTCATGGAAACGGCCGCCATCAACCACAACGCCGGGCCCCAGAAGTCGGTGGCGGCCGGTAAAGCCAGGTAGATCACCGACAGCATGGCCACGAACCCGGCCAGCTTGGAAGAAACCGACAGGTAGGCGGTGACCGGCGGCGGAGAACCCTGATAGGTGTCCGGCGCCCAGAAATGGAACGGGACGGCGGAGACCTTGAAACCGAATCCCACCAGGATCAACAGCACCGACAAGCCCAGCACCGGTTCGGAAGCCAGGTCGCCCGCCGCGATCGCCTCCGCGATACCCTCGAAGGCCAACTCCCCGGTGAGCCCGAAGAGAAGCGACATCCCATAGAGCATCAGCCCGGTGGAAAGCACCCCGATAATGAAAAATTTGAGCGAGGCCTCGTTGGAGCGCAGGTCGCCCTTGCGCCAGCCGGCCAAGAGGAACAGCGGTCCGGTGGTGAGCTCCAAAGCCACGAACAGCACCACCAGATCCCGCGCCGAGGTCAACACCATGGATCCGAGCAGCGACGAAAGCAAAAGCAGGTAGTACTCCCCCTGGTAGAAACGATCCGACTCCACATAGGACACCGAGATCAGCAGCACCAGGTAGCCGGCGACCAGGAACACTCCTTTGAGCACCAACGCGAAGGGGTCGACCACATAGGAACCGTCGAACATCGAATAGGTGTCTCCGGCCACCGCCATCAGGATCACCGGAACCATGGCCAGGGTGGTTCCCACCACCGCCAGGGCGGCCACGTAATATTTTCGTTCTCTGGGCAGGAACAGATCGACCGCCAGCACCACCAAAAGGGTGACTGCCACCACCAACTCGGGCGCGATGGCCAGCCAGTCGATCCGCGGCATCGAATCAGCCTCCGACGGCTCGGAAAGCCGTCTCCACCAGACCCACCACCGCGTCGGTGGTCACTCCCAGCACCAGCTTGGGATAGACCCCCACCGCCACGATCAGCACGATCAGGGGCACCCAAGCGACCATCTCGTAGCGGTCGACGTCGGGGAAGGTCTTGCCCGCCCACTCCGACGACGGCTCACCCAGATTGACTTTCTGCAGCATCCACAGCATGTAGCCGGCGGTGAGCACCGTGCCGATGGCGCCGATCACCATGGCGGTGCGGAAAAACTCGGTGGAAAGGCCCTCAAGCGGCTGGTAGGAACCCAACAGCGCCATGAATTCTCCCCAGAATCCGGCCAGGCCGGGCAGACCGAGGCTGGCCATGGCGGTGAAGCCCAGAATGCCGCCCAGCACGGGCATCAGCTTGAGGTTCCCGCCCAACCGGGACATCTCCCGGGTGTGATAGCGATGATGCATGGACCCGGCCAAAAAGAACAGCAGGCCGGTGATCAGCCCGTGGGCCACCATCCCGATGATGGCGGCGTTGATCCCCACCTCGGTGAGGGTGGCGATCCCCAGCATCACAAAACCCATATGACCCACCGAGGAGAAGGCGATCAGGCGTTTGACGTCGGTCTGCGCCAGACACGCCAAAGACCCGTAGATGATCCCGATCACCGCCAGCACCGCAATGGCGGGCGCCCATTGCCGGGCGGTGTCGGGCAGGATCGGTATGGCGATCCGGATGAAGGCGTAGGAGCCGAGCTTCAGAAGAATGGCAGCCAGCAGCACCGATCCCACGGTGGGCGCCGCGGTGTGGGCATCGGGAAGCCAGGTGTGGAAGGGCCACATCGGCACTTTCACCGCAAACCCCAGGAACATCGCCCCGAACACCAGCCAGGCAAAGGTTCCCCCGAACAGATGCCCGCGGGCGATCAGCTCGGGTATGTCGAAGGTGGGTGACTGTCCGGCGGACCCCGAACGGAAGTAGAGAGCCAAAAAGCCGAGCAGCATGAAGGCCGAGCCGAACAGGGTGAAGATGAAAAACTTGATGGCGGCATACAGCCGGGTCTCGACTTCCTTGGCGAACCCGGGGATCTTGCGCATGGTGCGATCCCCCCAGATGCCGATCATGAAATACATGGGAAGCAGCACCAATTCGAAGAAGATGAAGAACAGCACCAAATCCAAGGCCACGAAGGTTCCGTTCATGCCGGTGGCCAGGATCAACATGAGCACCAGAAAGCCCCGCGGGTTGCGAGGCTCGTCCCAGTGCTTCCAGGAATAGATCACACACAGCACCACCACCAGGGCGGACAGCACCAGAAGCGGCAGACTGATCCCGTCCAAGCCGATGTGATAGTTGGCGCCGATCGCCCCGATCCAGGGCAGATCCACTTCAAACTGAAAACTGCCGGCCGCTCCGTAGTCGAAACGGAGAGTCACTATCACCGCCAGCAGCAGGGTGACCCCACTGACCAGCAGCGCCCACCGCTTCACCGCCTCTTCCCTCTCCTTGGGAATGGCCAACGCCACCAGGGCGCCCAGAAGCGGCAGGAAGACAATCAGGCTAAGAGCGAAAGCTTCGAACAGTTCCATGTATCAGTCTCCCATACCGTATCTCATAGGACGAACAAGACCAAGACCACCAACAACAACAACCCGGCCACCAGCAGCCCGGCATATTGCTGCACCCGGCCGCTCTGGATCCGGCGCAACAGGCCCCCCATGCCCGAGGCGCCCCACGACACTCCGTGCACCACCCCGTCGATGCCCCGCTGATCCAAACCCCCGTACACCAGGGAAGCCAAACCCTGACAGAGGGCGCCGACCATGTTCACCATCCCGTCTATCACATAGTCGTTCACCCAGTTCACCGCCCGGGCGGCCGGCGAGCGGATCGCCCACACCAGCCCCAGGGCGGCATGATCCAGGTAGTACTTCCGGCGAAGCAACGGATAGAGCATCGGCACTTCCACCCAGTCGCGTTCGGGGCGGCGCTCGGCGGCCCGGGGACCGAAGGCCCTCCAACCCAGCCACAGCCCGGCCACCGCCGCGGCCAGTCCCGCCGCGGCCAATCCGAAGTCGATGGCTTCGGCGTGATGATCTCCCATCGGGACGCTCCGCACCGAGAGCCAAGAGGTGAAACTTCCGATCCAGGGCAGGGTGAGACCGGGGATGTTGACCACCCCGACCACCACCGAAGGAATGGCCAGGGCCCACAGGGGATTGGTCATGATACGAGGCGACTCGTGAGGCGTC
Organism: Acidimicrobiia bacterium; assembly: GCA_963665765.1. Lineage (GTDB taxonomy): Bacteria > Actinomycetota > Acidimicrobiia > Spongiisociales > ZC4RG35 > Bin76. The sequence continues at coordinate 2,104,232 of OY762464.1, read as the reverse complement.
CCGTGTCCCCGGTACTCACCAAAAAAGGTGAGCGAGACCGCCCGGGCCATGTAAAAGGCGGTGACGAACGCTCCGGCCACCGCAATCCACATCACCAGGTTGTATCCCTCATATCCCAAAGTGGCCAGTATCTCGTCTTTGGACCAGAATCCCGACAGGGGGAAGACGCCGGCCAGGGCCAGGGAGCCGATCACGAAGGTGCGGAAGGTGTGCGGCATGTAAGACCGCAGCCCCCCCATATCGGACATGTTGTTGGAGTGAACGGCGTGGATCGCCGAACCGGCGGCGAGGAACAGGAGCGCCTTGAAGAAGGCGTGGGTGAAGAGATGGAACAGCCCGGCCGTGTATCCCCCCGCCGCCACCGCGGTCATCATGTAACCGAGTTGGCTCACCGTCGAGTAGGCCAACACCCGCTTGATGTCGTTGGCCACCAGGGCCAAAAGCCCCATACCGAACAGGGTGACCGCCCCCGCCGCGATCATCAGGGGCCGGGCGGCGGTGGCCAGTTCCTGATAGAGCGGAAAAGTGCGGGCCATCAGGTAGATGCCGGCGGTGACCATGGTGGCGGCATGCATCAGCGCCGAGACGGGAGTCGGTCCGGCCATGGCGTCGGGCAGCCAGATATGAAGAGGGAACTGGGCGCTTTTTCCCATCGCTCCGAAGAAGAGCAGCAGACCGGCGGTCACCGCCACCGGCCCCAGGGCCGCGCGGTGCTCGACCGCGGCGGTGGCCAGGTCCCAGAAATGAAAGGACCCCAGCACCACCCCGATGATGACCACCCCCAGGACCAATCCCACGTCCGCCACCTTGTTGACATAGAAGGCTTTCATGGCCGCGGTGGAGTTCTCCTTCTTCTCCCAGTAGTGGCCGATCAAAAGGTAGGACGCCACCCCGACTCCCTCCCAGCCCACGATCAACTGCACCAGGTTGGGGCTGGCCACCAGCACCAGCATCGACCCGGCAAACAGCGACAGGGCGGCGAAGAAAAAGGTGACCCGCACCTCGCCTTTCATGTAGCCGTGGGCGTAGACGAACACCGCCAGGCCCACCGCCGCCACCACCCAGTACATCATGATCGAAAGGCCGTCCACCATCCAGCCCAACTCGAACACCAGTCCCCCGCCCACCGAGGCGATCTCGACGCTGCGCTCGTAGAGAACCCCCCGGTCTCCCATGTTGAGCATCATCAACACCGTGGACCAGACCAGGTTAAAGGCCATCACCGCGATGGCCACCTCGGCGCCCTGGTGCTTCATTCTCTTCCCGAACAGGACAATCACCAAAAACGCCAGCATGGGCCCGATCAGCATCAGGCCGGCCCACTCCGACCATATTCCGCCGGTCCCGTGATGAGCCGCACCGCCCTCGGCGGCCAGGTGGATCGCCCGGGACAGGCCTTGGTTCACCATCTCATCAGGTCCAACTCATCCACGTTGGCCGAGCGGCGGTTGCGAAAGATCAGCAGGATGATGGCCAGCCCGATCCCCACCTCGGCGGCGGCCACCGTGATGATGAACACCGCCAGGATCTGTCCCAAAGCCTCGGCGGTCTGCCAGAAGGCCTCCATGGCCACCAGGTTGATGTTGACCGCCGCCAGCATCAACTCCACCGACAGCAACACCATCACTGCGTTGCGGCGCACCAAGAGCCCGTAGACCCCCATCACGAACAGAATCGCCGCCAGAATCAGGAACTGGTTGAGGATCATTCCGATTCCCGCTCGCTCTCTTCGGCGGGGCTGAGATCCCGGCGGGCGATGGTGATCCCGCCCACCAGCGCGGCCAGCAGCACAAATCCCACCACTTCGAACGGCAGGACGAAGCGCCCCAAAAGACCCTCACCGAGCACGGTGGTGGGAGTTCCGGCGGTGATCGGATCGATGGTGGTGTCGCCCCACTGGGAGATCAACCCCCACATCAAGAGGGCGAACAGCCCCAGGGACACCAGCACGGCGGGTCCCCGGCGGGAATGGTCGAGGTGGGATTCGTCCCGGCCGGTGGGAGCGCGGGTGATCATGATCCCAAACAGGAACAAAACGATCACCGCCCCGATGTAGACCAACACCAACACCCAGGCCAAAAACTCGGCCGCCAGCAATAGAAAAATCGCCGCCGTCCCCGCCAGGGCAGCCACCAGGAACAAAGCGGCGTGCACCAGGTTGGGAGAGGTGACCACCCGAAATCCGGAGATCACGGTGAACAGCGCCACCACCGCAAACACCCAGTTGAGGGGCTCGGAGATCCAGTCCTCAAACCCCATTTCACTTCTCCAAAGCGGGAGCGGTCGGCACCGTCGGAAGCCATTCCAAGAGGCGATCCTGGTCGTGGAGCATCGCTCCCATCTCGGTTTCGGAATACTCGTAGTCGGGGCTCCAGAACAGGGCGTCGAAAGGACAGACCTCCACGCATATTCCGCAGTACATGCACAGGGCGTAGTCGATGTCGAAGCGGTCCAGGGTGGCCCGCACCCGGGGTCGTCCTCCCGGCCGGGAGGGGGGACGTTCCTCCTTGTGTCCCTCTATGTAGATGCACCAGTCGGGACACTGGCGGGCGCACAGCATGCAGACCGTGCACGCCTCGGGATCAAGCGCGATCACCCCCCGCGCCCGAGGCGAGGGCGTCTCCTTCACCTTGGGATAGTTGACCGTGACCGGGCGGGTGAAAAGGGTGCGCAGGGTCACCTTCATTCCCTTCAACAGCCCCCTTCCGGGCACAGAAGGCATCCGCATTCCCATTTACAGCACCACTTTCAGGATCCCGGTGACGATGATGTTGGCCAAAGAGATCGGCACCAGCCACTTCCACGCCAATGTCTGCAATTGGTCTTCCCGAAAGCGCGGGAAGGTCCACCGCATCCAGATGCTCACGAACACGAACAGAGCTATCTTGCCCAACAGCACCAGAGGTCCCACGAATTGCAGGATATGGTCGGGAACTCCGGGCACCCAGTAACCGCCCAAAAACAGGGTGGCGGCGATGGCGGAGAGGGTGAACAGGTTGGCGAACTCGGCCAGGAAGAAGAAAAGGAATCGGAAGCCGGAGTATTCGGTGAGATAGCCCATCACCAGCTCCGACTCGGCGATGGGCATGTCGAAGGGGATCCGGGACAGCTCGGCCAGAGTGGCGATGAAGAACACCCCCAGGCCCACCGCCTGCACTATCACAAACGGCATCCCCAGCCCCCAACCGGTTTCGGAGAACCACCCTATCTGGGCCTTCACTATTCCGTCGAGGCTCATGGTGCCGGCCAGGATCACCACTCCCACCACCGCCAGCACCAGCGGCAGCTCGTAGGCGATCAACTGCCCGGCGGCGCGCAGGCCCCCGATCAGCGAATACTTGTTCCCCGAAGACCATCCGGCCATCAACACCCCGATCGTCCCTATCGAGGAGATGGCCAGGGCATAGAAGATTCCCAGATCAAGGTTCTGGGGGGTCAATCCCGGGCCGAAGGGAATCACCACGAACAGTCCCACCGTCCCCACCATCACCAGCACCGGCGCCATCTTGAAAACCGGGCGGTCGGCGTTGTCGGGAATGATGTCCTCTTTTTGGAAGAACTTCACCCCATCGGCAATCAGCTGCGCCCAACCGAACCGCCCTCCGGCAAAGTAGGGCCCGATCCGGCTCTGCATGTGGGCCGATATCTTCATCTCCGCGTATCCGATCGCCATCCCCATCACCGGGATGATGGTGGCCACCACCACCAGCCAGATCGCCAGGGCCAGCCAGGGACTCATGGGCGGCCGCCTTCCGAAAGGGTTCGCCGACAGTGCATCACATCAAGTCGCGAAGAATTGTCGGCCATCTGGCATAAAACACGCCCCGTAGGGTTGAAAACGTCACAGACCCGAGTCAAATTGATACCAGCCACAAACACCTGCCGGACCGCCCCGACGTCGCCGGTCCGCCCACAGGTCACATCCCGAGCCCTTCCCCCGGCGGCCCCCATACCGGCCCCGGCAATCCGCGCTCGAACCTCGGTCAGGCGGTGGCGGGGGTGGGCCCGAGCGGGAGAAGAGCCGGGGTGAATTTCGCGGGATAGAGCGGCGTTTCGCAACAAATGGGGGTGCGGCACACCGACCTTCGGCGGAACCGCATTTGTTTCCGTATCCGGGGAGTGCCACCACCCGGTCATCGGTCCACGTCTCCCAGCACGAAGTCCAAAGACCCCATGATGGCGATTATGTCAGGCACCAGCGTCCCTTCCAGAATCCACGGCAGAATCGAGATGTTGGAAAAGGAAGCCGATCGGATCTTGAGTCGGTAGGGGCCCAAACCCCCGTCGGAAACCACGTAGTAGCCCATCTCTCCCTTGGGGTTCTCGGCCCGCACATAGATCTCCCCGGCCGGAACCTTGATGATCCGGGGCACCTTGGCCTGCAGTGGTCCCGACGGGATGGAATCCACCGCTTGTCGCACGATGGCAGCCGACTGGCGGATCTCCTCGAGTCGCACCCACCAGCGGTCCCAGCAGTCGCCGCTTTCACCGGTGGGGATCTCGAAGTCGAAACGATCATAGGGCAGATAGTCGGAGACGCGGCGCAGATCGAACGGCACGCCCGAGGCTCGCAGGTTGGGTCCGGACACCCCGTAGGCCATCGCCACCTCGGGCGGGAGTATCCCGATGCCCTTGGTGCGGGCCATAACGATCTCGTTGCCCGCCACCAGATCCTCCAATTCATCGACGGTCGACAGCACCCGGTCCATGGCCGACCGGGTCTCCGACAGGAATCCGGAGGGCAGATCCTGGATGGTTTTGCGAGTGGTCGGTCCGGCGCCCACCGCCGGCTTCACCCCGCCGATCCGGTTGAAGTTGGGATGGAATCGCCCGCCGGTCACCGCCTCGATCAAATCCAGCACCCGCTCCCGGTCCCTGAGAGCAAAAAACAGCGGGGTGGCCGCCCCCAACTCCAAGGGATAGGAGGCTTGGAACACCAGGTGCGAAGAGATACGGGCCATTTCGGTGAGGATCAGGCGGATGAATTGGGCCCGCTCGGGCGGCTCAACTCCCATCAACCGCTCGGCGGCCACGATGAACGGGATCTCGTTGGCATAGCCCGAGACCCAATCAATGCGATTGATCAGAGCAGTGATCTGCGGATAGGTCCGCACTTCCGACAGCTTCTCGTAGCCGCGGTGCATGTACCCGATCACCGGCTGCACATCAAACGCCCTCTCCCCGTCCACTTTGGCCACCAACCGCAGTACGCCGTGCGTGGAGGGGTGTTGCGGCCCGATGTTGAGAGTCATGTCGGGAGTCTCCAACTCAACGGAGACCGACGCCCCCGCCAACTGCCGCACCATCTCGGGCGCCATGGTCATCTCAGCCACCTCCCCCATCCGATGGCATGTCCTCCACATCCACCTCACCCGGCCAGGGCTTGACCTCCCGGCTGAGCAGAGCGAACGACTTGAGCAACGGGTTGCCCACGAATCCGTTGGGAAGGTAGAGGTTCTCGGGAAGGGGATGACCCAAGAAAGTGATGCCGAACATCTCCCGGCACTCCCGCTCGTGCCAGTCGGCGCCCGCAAAGACCCCAACCAGACTCTCCACCTGCGGATCGACCACCGCCAGGTCGGTGGAGAACACCACCAGGTCGCCGCCGGTCAGATCGGAAACCGCGCACAGCAGTTCGAAGCGTTCGATCACCGGTGCGGACAGCGGGTCACCCACCTGCGGATCGTTGGCCCAGTGGATAGCCGACAGCCAAGAGAAAAAACCCAGTCCCAACTCGTCGCGGGCGATGCGCAGGCTTGCGACCCAACGATCAGCCGAAATGCCCACCTTGGCGGTCTCCACCGCCGCCAGAACGACTCCTCCCACTGCCTCGGCGGCCCGGTCCGCCAGGGACCGGTCGGGGCCCGAGCCGGCGGCCTCCTCCACCTCAGACGGGCTGGAGGTCACGCTCGTTCCACTTCTCTTTGATGTCCTCGTCCTTGATCTTTTGCTGCAGCAAAACGATTCCGTCCATCAGCGCCTCGGGCCGAGGGGGACATCCGGGCACATAGACATCCACCGGGATGATCTGGTCCACTCCCTTGGTGACCGAATAGGAATCCCAGTACGGTCCGCCGCAGTTGGAACAGGAACCCATCGAGATCACATATTTGGGTTCGGGCATCTGATCGTACAGCCGCCGTACGGCGGGCGCCATCTTGTCGGTGACGGTGCCCGCCACCACCATCAGATCAGCCTGCCGAGGCGAGGCAGGAAGCGGAATGATCCCAAAACGCATGAAGTCATAACGGGGTCCCGACGCCGCCATCATCTCGATGGCACAGCAGGCCAGGCCGAACTGGAACATCCACAGCGAATACCGCCGCGACCAATTGAGCAGCCAGCTAACCGGTTTGGGAACCCCGAACCGCCCGATCACTCCCACCGCAGAACCCCCTTCTTGATGGCGTAGAACAGGCCCTCCACCAGGGTAAGCATAAAGATAATGATCGCCACTAGGCCGAACACTCCCAGATCCTCGGCCAGGATCGCCCAAGGGAAAATGAACGCCGCCTCCACATCGAAGATCACGAACAGCAAGCCGAACACGTAATAACGCACATAGGTCTGATTCCATCCCTCCCCCACCGGATCCACCCCGCATTCGTAGGTGAGCCGCTTGGCCGCGGTGGGCTTGTGGGGCCGAAGAATCGAGGCCACGCCCAGCATCACCAGCACCAAAACCACCCCCAACAGGGCAAAGGCAGCCACGTAAAGGTAGTTCTCAAAATATGAGGTCATGCAACAAAACTTGAACCAGGCACCCGAATGTCATTATAGGAACCCGCCCAACCTCCCCAATATCCATCACCTTGCAGAGATCAGGTCACCGGTGTACCCGAGCACTCCTCAAATCAGCAGCAGCGGCAATGGGAACCCTTCCTAACATTTTGAGGTGTGCGGGGACCCAACATCGTTTTGATCATGGCCGACCAGTTGGCACCCCACTTTCTGCCCAGCTACGGACACCAGGTGGTGCTGGCGCCCCACATTTCCCGCATGGCCGACGAAGGCGTCACCTTCGATTGGGCTTACACCAACTCGCCCCTGTGCGGGCCCTCCCGGTATGTGATGATGACCTCCTGTCTCCCGGCGCGGATCGGCGCTTGGGACAACGCCGCGGAGTGGTCGGTGGAAATCCCCACCTTTGCCCATTATCTGGCTGATCGGGGCTATCTCACCTGCCTGTCGGGCAAGATGCATTTCATCGGGCCGGATCAACTGCACGGATTTGAGCAACGCCTCACCACCGACACCTATCCCGCCGATTTCGTATGGCATCCTCGCTGGGACAAGCCCTATGAGAAGCAGGACTGGTTCCACACCATGAAAGTGGTGACAGAAGCGGGGAGCACCCTGGCTGCGGTGAACATCGACTACGACGACGAGGTGACCTTCCGAGCCCAGCGCTGGCTGTATGACCAGGCGCGCCGAAGTGAACGCCCGTTTATGCTCACCGTCTCCTTCATCCAACCTCACGACCCCTACCTGGCCCGGCCCGAAACGTGGAATCTGTACCGGGACGACGACATCGACATGCCGATAACCACCTATGAACAGGCGCCCCGTGACCCTCACAGCGACCGCCTTCGTGGGGCAATCGGCGCCTCCGACATCGAGTTGTCGGAGCAACAAATCCGAGCGGCCCGCCGGGCCTATTACGCCTCGGTATCGGATTTCGACCGGCGTGTGGGGTTGGTCCGCCAGGCGCTGGAGGAGACCGGCATGGCCGACAACACCATTGTGATCATCACGTCGGACCACGGCGACATGCTGGGAGAACGAGGCATGTGGTTCAAAATGAGCTTTTTGGAGCGATCGGTGCGGGTGCCGCTGATCTTTTGGTGCCCGAGCCGGTTGAAGCCTGCCAGAGTGTCCCAAGCGGTCTCACTGGTGGATCTGGGCCCCACCATGGTGGGCCTGACCACCGATAACACAGGCATCGACTACCCCACCCAACTTGATGGAAGGTCCCTGCTCCCCCATCTGTTCGGCGACCGAGGACACGATGAGGTGATCGGCGAACACTACGCAGAAGGCGCCATCTCTCCCATTTTCATGGTGCAGAGGAAGGGGGCCAAATACGTGGTGGCCGAGGGAGACCCCGACCAGGTTTTTGAGGTAAAGACCGACCCCGAAGAGCTTCGGAACCTGGCCGGAACCGACGTCGGCCTGGGAGCGATCAAACAGGAAATAAACCAACGATGGGACAGCGCCCAACTCACCGACCAAGTGTTGGAAAGTCAACGGCGGCGCGCTTTTGTGAGCCGGGTCATGCAAACCCAGGGAGTCAAATGGGACTTCACCCCCAGATTCGGTGGGGAGGATCTATACATACGCAGCCACCTGCCGATCGGCGTTCTGGAAGAGCAATCTCGATTCCCTCCCTATCAAGCTCCCCTTCCGTGAGATAACTACGGTCCAGAGAACTGCGATGGCCAGCTACGACTTCCTCATAATCGGCGGCGGTTCGGCGGGGTGCGCCCTCGCCAACCGGCTCAGCGTCGACCCCTCCACCCGGGTGCTGGTGCTCGAAGCCGGACGTCCCGACTACCGCTTCGATGTCTTCATCCACATGCCCGCCGCCCTGACCTACCCGATCGGATCGAAGTTCTACGACTGGAAATACGAGTCGGAGCCCGAACCTCACATGGGAGGGCGACGGGTCTATCACGCCCGAGGCAAGGTGCTGGGGGGGTCGAGTTCCATCAACGGGATGATCTTCCAGCGGGGAAACCCCATGGACTATGAAAAGTGGGCGGCCGAACCGGGGATGGAACAGTGGGATTACGCCCATTGCCTCCCCTACTTCAAACGTCTGGAAACCACCCTGGCGGGGGCCGATCAGTACCGGGGAGACAAAGGACCATTGATCTTGGAACGAGGTCCGGCCACCAATCCGTTGTTCGAGGCCTTTTTCCAAGCCGGGGAACAGGCCGGGATCCCCAACACCACCGACGTGAACGGCTACCGGCAGGAGGGCTTCGCCGCTTTCGACGCCAACCGTCACCGGGGAAGACGCCTCAGCGCGGCGCGCGCTTATCTGCATCCGGTTTTGGACCGTCCCAATCTGTCGTTGATCACCCGGGCGCACATCTCCAGGATCCTTTTCGAGGGGTCCCGGGCGGTGGGCGTCGAATATCGGAAAGGCCGCCAACTTCGGCAGGCGAAAACCGGCGAGGTGATCCTGTGCGGGGGGGCCATCAACTCGCCGCAACTGCTGATGCTTTCGGGAGTGGGTCCGTCAGAACATCTCCAATCCCTCGGTATAGACGTGGTAGCCGACCTTCCCGGAGTGGGGCAGAACTTGCAGGACCACTTGGAGGTGTACATCCAACACGCCTCCCGGCAACCGGTGTCGCTGCAACCCCACCTCGCCAAGTGGCGGATGCCCTGGATAGGACTGCAGTGGCTGTTCCGCACCGGCCCGGCCACCAGCAACCACTTCGAGGGGGGAGGGTTCGTGCGGGGAAACGATCGGGTGGATTATCCGAACCTGATGCTTCACTTCCTTCCGCTGGCGATCCGCTACGACGGTTCGGTCCCGGCCCGGGGGCACGGCTATCAGGTGCACGTCGGCCCCATGTACTCCGATGTCAGGGGAAACATCACGCTTCGCTCGGCCGACCCCTTCGACAAGCCCGCGCTGCGCTTCAACTACCTGTCCACTCCCGAAGACCGCCGCCAGTGGGTGGAAGCGGTCCGAACCGTCCGCCACATCCTCAGCCGGCCGGCTTTCGAGGAGTTCGACGGCGGGGAACTCTCACCCGGGCCGGGAGTGCAGACCGACCAGGAGATCCTAAAATGGGTGGCCCGGGACGCGGAGACCGCCCTTCACCCCTCCTGCACCCTGAAAATGGGGATCGACGAGCGGGCGGTGGTGTCGCCCGGCGACCTGCGGGTGCACGGCGTCAAGGGCTTGCGGGTGGTGGACGCCTCGGTGATGCCCACCATCACCAACGGAAACATCTACGCACCGGTGATGATGATCGCCGAGAAAGCCGCCGACGCCATCCTGGGCAACACCCCACCGGCTCCCGAACATGTCCGGTGGTACCGCCGGAGGTGAATAGACTCAACGCTTCTCAATCGAAACTAGTCTTTGACTCATATGGCCGATATCCCAGACATCAGGGACGAAGACCGATCTGTGGTTATGCGAGCCCTCCGCCGCCCTCGTGGTTTCTATGACGCGAAACGGGCATCTCAACTGTCAGGCGTACCTCAAAGCACCAAACCAATGGGCAAGGTCGGGAAGGCTCACCCCAGATTGGAACTCCTTGCGTCCTCGGGGGTGGTCGTATCGCGATCTCCTCTACCTGCGTCTCTTCGCCTGGCTGCGGAAGAGAGGCATGGATAGCACCGGGGCTTCCCAAAGGGTACGACTGATCCGTGATGTGCTGGCTCTGGAGCATATTGATCCAACTATCCGTTCCGACGGTCAACACGCTTTCCTAAGTGATGAGACCTCGGACCGGTTCTCAGGACAAGAAACCTTCGCCGGCATGACTTTCTTTCTGTCGGTTTTCGAGGTCGCGCAACCGATTAATGAGGTATCGCGGTCGGCAATGTGGGGACCCGGATTGGTTTACCCATCTACCCATACCCACATTTCTCCATGGGTGTTGTCAGGCGAACCCTGTGTAGCCCATTCCCGAATCCCTACATCATCCCTCTTTGTTCTTCGTCAAAAGCGCAGTCTCCCTGTCGAAAAGATCCAGCTGCTATACCCGCACATAAGGGTTGCGGCCATCAAAGACGCCATCGGACTAGAGGAGAACCTTCGCTCTAGGGAGTCCCGTGGTAATGCAACTGCTGCTTGATGAAGGGTTTCCTTCACCTCCCGGGTTTGACGTCAGCATCGTAGACGGCAGCGTCAAGGCAGTAGCTCTTCGCGACTTCGATACCGCCCTGACCAGCACAAGAACCCCTGACTGGTATCTGTACCTGCGAGCAGAACAAGAAGGGTTTGACGCACTGGTGACCCATGACCGTGGACAGTTGAGACAAGCAGAGGAACTCCGGGTCATCTCCAAGACCAAGCTCTCATTGATAACCTGGCGGAAACCACTCTCCGATCCCATTCGCGAGTGGGGACAACTACTTGCCTATCTTCCAGAAATCCGCCGGTTGCTTGAACAGCATGGACCCTCTCTGGTGCTCCTGCCAGCACCCCGCCTGAACAAACAGAACCTCGAAAAAGCCTCTGACAATCTCGGAATCCTTGCCAAGGATCAAGGAGTTTCGCGCCGGCAACTCAGAACCGAGGCCCGCAAAGCGGTATCTGAGAGATTGAAGCTAAGGGATGAGGCTGAACTCCTTTCGATGCTCGGGGAACCGTGAAGCATGAACTATTTGGTCGGACGAGGTATGAGTGGAGACAGCACCCAATAACCCGAATCTGCACCGCAAACACCCCGGTTGAACCCTCAACACCTTTGGCCCCTGGCAACTTGGATGGATCAGAAAACTGGCACTCTTTCACATGCGGGTGGGCGCATACCGAATAGCGACACCACTGTTCCATTAAAAGGAACCCAGCGGTTCCGCCTCTCGGCTACAGAGGACGAACGCCGCTGGGTTCGCTAGATGAAAGTTCTCCTAGCCGGCTATCCAGCTCTGCCAGGTGGACTCGTTGGCAGCCATCCATTCGGCGGCGGCCTCATCAACCGACCGGCCCTCATCCATCAAGCCCAACATGAAGATCTGATCTTCGTTGGTGTAGTTGAAATTGGAGAGAATGGAGAAAGCAGTCGGCGCTTGGTCCTCCAACTGATCCCACATGATCTTGAACAGGATGTCGGCGGGATAATCGCAGTCCACCGCGTCGGAGGCATAGCAGTCATCCGAATAGGCCGGCAACTCGAACGGGGCTATGTCATATTTGCTGAATGCCGAGTGGGGCGTCCAGAAGTAGAACAGCAACGCTTCGCCGCGGCTGGAAGCCGAGTCCAAGGCCGCCAGAATCGCCTCTTCGGAGCCGGCATAGACCACCTCGAGGTCGAGCCCCAGGTTGTCGATGATGTCCTGCTCATAGGAGACCCAGCTCGGATCGCCGATCAGGAACTGGCCTTTGTCTCCCGACTCGGCGGTGGAATACAGCTGGGCTACGGCCGGATCCTGCAGACCCTGCCAGGTGGCAGCCGCCGGATTTTGTTCCGCCACATAGGAGGGAATCCACCAGCCGATCTTTCCCACTGCTCCCAAATCGCCACCATCGACCACTCCGCCGCCTCCGTCGATATAGGCAGCCACGTTATCGGCATGCCCCGAAGGCCAAACCTCCAAACTGGCATGCAGGTCCCCCGCCGCGATGGCCGCCCACTGGGCATTTTCATCTACGTCAACTCTTTCCACGGTGTAGCCCTCACCCTCCAGGACCGCCGTGGCCACCGCCACGTTGGCCGCCGAGCCGTCCCAGGGGTTGACCGCCAGCTTGATGGTCTCGATATCGCCAAGATCGTCACCTCCGCAGGCAGCAATCATCAACGAACCAACCACCAGAAGAAGGGCAGCCTTCAAAGTCTTGGTCCTCTTCATAACACATTCCTTTCGATTAGCAGCGCTTCTTCCGGAGTTTAGATATGCCCACCGGTGGAAGACACCCCGGCGGCCAACCTTATCTATTCCCCATCGGCGGAAAGCGCTTGAAAGCGAGCCGCCCAACCCTGGGTGATCCGGTCAAGAATCATGGCCAGGATCACAATCGAAGCGCCCGCTTCGAACCCCAGGCCGGTGTCGCTCCTGGCCAGTCCCTTCACTGCTTCCAAGCCCAATCCGGCCCCTCCCACCAGCCCGGCGATCACCACCATGGCCAGCACCAACATCACTGTCTGGTTTATACCCGCCAGAACAGTGGGCATGGCCAGCGGCAATTGGATCTTCCACAGCTTCTGGCGCCTGGTGACCCCGAAAGAATCGGCAGCTTCAACTATTTCTTTCTCGACGCTGCGAATGCCCAGGTTGGTGAGCCTCACCACGGGCGGCAGGGCATAGAGAACCGAGGCGATGATCCCCGGAATCCGACCAACATTGAAGAGAATCACCACCGGAACCAAAAAACAGAAGCTGGGGATGGTCTGCAAAGTATCCAGGACCGGTCTCATACTCCGCTCAAACCAATCTCGACGAGCCGCCGCCACCCCCAAGGGAAGCCCGATCGCCACCGCCATCACCACCGCCACCAACGTCTGCGACAAGGTATCCAACGTCAGAGTCCACATGCCGAGCAACCCGATGACGAAGGTCCCGACCACCGACCCCAGCAGCAGCCTTTTGCCGGAGGCCCACCAGGCCACAAACCCGAAGAAGAGCATCACCACCGGCCAAGCCTCCTCGCTCAAGTAGAGCCGCAGCGGACGGGTCCCATAGGTGGTGAGGAAGTCACTGAAGGGGCCGGTTCCCAAAGGAAGGCTGCCCAATTGATAGAGGTTGTCCCGCGCCCAGTCCACCGCCTCGTCGATGGGGGCCGCGTAAGTGAACTGCAGTGCGGTCGGATAATCTGTCCATCCCAGCACCCATCCGGCCGCCGCCATGCCCGCCAGGGCCACTCCCGCCATCCACCAACCGGCCGGCCGACCCTCGCGGAGATTCACCGCCCCCGGACGGTCCTGCCCAACCAGAGAATGGGAGAAACGGTCCAACATCACCGCCATCAACACGATGGCCATGCCCGCCTCTATCGCCCTCCCCACTTCCTGATGGCGAAGCGCCAGCAGCACCTCTTGGCCCAGACCTCCCGCCCCGATCATGGCGGCGATCACCACGATGCTCAGCGCCATCATGATCGTCTGGTTTATCCCGGCCAGGATGGAGGGGGCGGCCTGGGGCAACTGAACTTTCCGAAGCAACTGGCCAGGGGTTGACCCGAACATCCATCCGGCCTCCAGACTCTCGGTGGGAACCTGGCGTATTCCCAGATTGGTGAGCCGTATGACGGGAGGCAAGGCGTATATGACCGTGGCGATCAAAGCCGGCACCCGCGCCACCCCGAAGAACAGCAGAACAGGAATGAGATAGACGAAGGCGGGGAGCGTCTGCATGGAGTCGAGCACCGGCCTCAGCCCCCGATTGATCAAATCGCTTCCCGCAGCCCAAATTCCCACCGGCACTCCGATCGCCACCGCCAGGGCCACCGCCACGGTCATCAAGGCAAAAGTCTGAACGCTTTGCTCCCACAACCCGAGCGCCACAAAGTAGACCATGCCCGCTCCCGCGGCCACACCCCCCGCCCTCCCCAGCCAACGTCCGAAGAGGATTCCCACCCCGGCTATATGGACATACCAGGGGATAGCCAGCAACAGGTTCTCCAAAGCCCGCAGCAACCAGTCGATGGAATCGGAGAGCGGATCAAAGAAATACAGGTATATCCCCAGGTCGCGGCGGTTGCTGATCCACCACTGCTGCACCTCGTTGACCGCCGACCCAAAACCTATGTCCCACTCGGAGGGAAATGCCCCTATTCCTTCCGGCAACACCACTATCAGCCCACCCAACACCAGCACGGCTATCCCCAGATACCCGACCGGGCGGCGCCGGCCCACCGACCATGCGGTGAGAGAGGTCATCGCGGCCAGAGGTACTGGGAAACCAGCGCCGGCTCCAGCATTCCGCAGCGGACACCGTGGGCGTCCACCACCGGCACCGGTCTTCCCTCGGTCAACAGGCGGGGAAGGATGGTTTCCAACCGGGCCGAGGCCGCCACCGGCTCTCCATCCGGCACCACTCCCGGCGAGACCGGAGCCATCACCGTTGCCGCCGACAACACCTTGTGCCGGGGAACATCGAGCGTGAAGTCCCGCACATAGTCGTCGGCCGGGTGGGCGACTATCTCTTCGGGGGTGCCCACCTGCACTATGGCGCCCGAACGCATGATGGCGATCCGATCGCCCAACTTCAGGGCCTCGGAGAAATCGTGGGTGATGAACACCATGGTGCATCGGAGACGTTCCTGAAGACCCAGCAGCTCATCCTGCATGTCGCGGCGGATCAGCGGATCGAGGGCGGAGAAGGGCTCGTCAAAGAGCAGCATCTCGGGGTCCACCGCCAAGGCCCGGGCTAGGCCCACCCGCTGCTTCATGCCCCCGCTCAGCTGCGAGGGATACTTGGAGGCCCAGCCGTCCAGCCCCACCATTTCGATCATTTCCGCGGCTTTTTGGTATCGCTCCTCCTTGGACGCCCCCCTCACCTCCAGTCCGAAAGCAACGTTGTCGATCACTTTCCGGTGGGGAAACAACCCATAGTTCTGAAAAACCATGCTCATCGTGTGGCGACGAAGTTCCCGCAACTCCTCCTCGGGCATCTCTCCGAGGTCTTGGCCGTTGATAGCGATGCGGCCGGCCGAGGCGTCGATCAGGCGCGAGAGACACCGAAGGAGGGTGGATTTTCCACTTCCCGACAGTCCCATAACCACAAAGATCTCCCCCTGGTTGACCTCGAAGGTGGCATCCTGCACCGCCACCACACATCCGCTCTTTTCCAAAATGACCGCTTGGTCCACCTTGTCCCTGGCCATCCCCATGGCGTCCTCCACCCGTTTTCCGAAAACCTTCCAAACTCCGGTAGCCGAAATGGGGAGACCCGAAGAACCGGGCGAATTCCTACCTGAATCAATCATTGGCGCCTTTCGCCTGCAAATGGTTTCATCCAACCAAGCGACCGTTCGCAATGGCGGGGATGTGTGGGTGACCTTCTGACCTGGGATAATACCTTTAGGCAAGGCGCATTGGGTGTGAGGCTTCCATGGAACGGGTAATACCTACCTACGCAGGCAACAATCTGGTCAATCTGGTGGCGGATTTGGAACGTCGCTTGACCGGGGAATCTCCCACCCGGGGGCTGCGATCCGATCTGGCCGCCCTAATTCCGGCCGCTCGCCACTACCTGCTGGTGATCATCGACGGACTGGGGACCAGTCAACTGTCCCATCCCCAAGCCTCAAAAATGCGAGCTTCCCGCCGGGGCAACCTGGAAGCCCCCTTCCCCACCACCACCACCGTGAGTCTTTCTTCGATCTCCACCGGTCTGACCCCCCTCCAGCACGGGGTGATCGGATATCGGCAGTGGCTGCCCGACCTGGGCAAGGTGGTGAGCCTGCTTCGTTGGACCGACCTGATGGGCAAGGCGGTCGAATACGACACCGCTTCCTTTCTCCCCGCTCCCAACCTGTGGGAACGTCTGAACACCCGCCAGGTCCGGGGAGTGGTCGTTCAACCCGCGGCCTTTTTCGACACGCCGCTCAGCAGAATGCTCTACCGGGGCGCCGAAATGCGAGGCTATTCGTCACCATCGGAGGTGGACCCGACCTATCTCGTAACCCGCTCCAAAAGAACCCTGGCGATGGTCTACCACCACGCCGTGGATGTCGCCGCCCACGAAAAAGGTCAGCCCTCCCCCGAATACGGGCGGGCAATCGCCGCCGCCGATCGGCTCTGGGCGAGGCTGGCCGCCCGGCTTCCGCCCGACACAGTGATGGTGGGAACCGCCGACCATGGACACCTTGACATCCCGGCGGAGGGCAAAATCAACCTGACCAGGGCCGACACCCACGGGATGCTCTGGTGGGGCGACAGCCGATCCCTCATGCTCCGCGGGCCGCAGGACAGGATCAGGGCACTGGCGGAGCGAACCGGTTCGGAGATTATCCCCGACCAGAGCCTTCGCAGATGGCTGGGCCGGGGCCAACCCCATCCCGACCTGGAATCCCGCCTGCCCGACGCCCTGTTGCCGGCCGCCGACCGCACCGGGATCTTTCCCAAAGGCATGGACAACCAAAAAACCGGCCATCACGGTGGTCTCACCCCCGCCGAGGTGGAAATCCCCCTGCTGGTGGCCGACTGAAAGCGGTCCCTTCCGAAAGTCGGCCTTCCCGTCCGGGGGGAATCTCCGAACAACGCCCCGAGCCGGTTTTGGCCACCAACCCCTGGCGGGCTCAAGAGAAATGACGGTTTCCCCATCGGATCTTCGGGGACAGGAAGAATCTGTATCACCAGAATCTCTCTAGCCTCAGACCCACCAGACCTGATCGAGAGGAGAAGAGTCATGGGATGGAACGAGTGGAACCAAGAAGTCATCGAGGAATTCCGGGCCACGGGCGGGCGGGCCGGGGGGATGCTGGAGGGGATGCCGCTTTTGCTTTTGCATCACACCGGCGCCCGGACCGGAAAGGCCAGGATCAGCCCCCTCGCCTACCAGGCGGTCGATGGTGGATATGCGATCTTCGGCTCCAAGGGCGGAGCGCCCACCCATCCCGATTGGTATCACAACCTGGTCGCCAATCCCTCCATCTCGGTGGAGGTCGGAGAGCAGACCGTGGCGGTCCGAGCCCGGGTGGCCGATGGAGATGAACGGGAACGGATTTGGACCAAACAAAAAGAGGACTTTCCCAATTTCGCGGAGTATGAGGCCAAGACATCCCGTCGGATCCCGGTGGTGGTGCTCGAACCCGTCTAGCTCTTCTTCCGCGCCGGCCCACCACACTCACGTGTACGAACACCCGATCCGTTGGGAGTCCCGCCGCTCACCCATCCTGTCCACCGAGGGCATGGTGGCTTCCAGCCAGCCACTGGCCACCATGGCCGGGATCACGGCCCTGCAGTCCGGCGGCAACGCGGCCGACGCAGCGGTGGCGGCCGCGGCCGCTCTGGCGGTGGTCGAACCGGGCGCCACCGGCATCGGCGGCGACTGCTTTTCTCTGTTCTATCGGGCGAGGGATCAAGTGGTGGAAGCGGTCAACGGCAGCGGGAAGAGCCCCCGGGAACTGACGCTTGAGTCGGTGACCGGAGAGCGGGGCTTCGACCCGCAGGGCGCCCAGGCCGTGACCGTGCCGGGCAGCATCGCCGGGTGGGCCGACACTGTGCAGCGTTTCGGGAGGATGTCCCTGGACAAGGTGCTGGCGCCCGCCATCTTTTTGGCCGAGCACGGATTCCCGGTCACCCCCATCATCAGCCGGGGTTGGCAACGGCAGGAAGAGCTTCTGAGACGCCGGGGACCGGCCGGTCATGATCTGCTGGTCGGCGGACGCGCTCCGCGTGCGGGAGAGATCTGGCGCAACCCGCCCATCGCCGGCGTGATGCGGGCGGTGGCCGACGGCGGTCCTGACGCCTTCTACCGGGGCGCCCCGGCTCGGGCGATCATCGAAGCCCTGGACCGGCACGGCGGGTGTATGACCTCCGATGACCTGGGAGACCACCGCTCCACTTTCGAAGCTCCGGTTTCGGCCACCTATCGCGGTCACACCCTCTACGAATGCCCTCCCAACGGCCAGGGCATCACGGCCCTGATGGCCCTGAACATCTTGGAGGGCTTTGACATCGCCTCCCTCCGCCCCCGCTCCACCGAGGCTCTCCATCTCACCATCGAGGCGGTTCGCCTGGCCTTCGCCGACGCTCGCGCCCACATCGCCGACCCCGACCATGCCCGCGTGCCGATCAGGACCATGCTCAGCAAGGAATACGCCGCGGGGCGACGCAACCTCATCTCGCTTCATGCCGCCCGCCCATGGGCGGCGCCGGGTGAACTGCCCGGCGCATCCGACACGGTGTACCTGTGCGCGGTCGATAGGGACGGCAACGCCTGCTCTTTCATCAACAGCAACTACCACGGGTTCGGCAGCGGTATCGTGCCGCGCAACTGCGGTTTCAGCCTGCAGAACCGCGGCGCGGGGTTCGCACTCGACCCCGACCATCCCAACGCCCTGGCCGGAGGAAAGCGGCCCTACCACACCATCATGCCCGCCATGCTCACCCGGGCCGACGGGTCGCTGTTTGCTCCCTTCGGAGTGATGGGCGGCTGGAATCAGCCGCAGGGACACACTCAGGTGGTGAGCAACCTGGTCGACCGGGACATGGACCCACAAACGGCCATCGACGAACCTCGCTTTTCGATCTTCGCCGACCCTCCCAACGGAGACATCTGGGTGGAGGACCGGATACCCACCGCCACCATCAGCGCCCTCGCCCAACTGGGGCACCCCGTCCGTCCCGCTTCGGGCGCCCTTCGCTCCACCGTGGTGGGCCAGGGACAGATCATCGTGCGCGATCCCACCACCGGTGTCCTGTGGGGAGGTTCCGATCCACGGGGTGACGGCTGCGCCATCGGCCTGTAGGGGATATCCGCACCATCTCCGACCGATCGGTTGGGTTCGCGGCGTCAATTCCGGGGAAATGACCGCGCCGGGTGGTGCGTCCCAGGGAGTACGCCCGCCGGTTGCCCGGTCTAGGTGCTCGTTATCCGGCAGGATTGGACGAGAGCACACGGGTGGACCTCGATGATCGCCCGAAGGGGTAGATATCGCACTTTCCACTGCTCAACGGTCCGACTCCCTCCCTGTTCGATGACGCGGGTGACGTTCACTGTCCATCCGTCCATGGCCGGCTGCCGGACCTTTGTTTCATCGAAACCCAAATCCCGGTTGGAGCGATACAGCGGAGAAGGGGGCGAGGTAACGTCGGCTCGCCCGGAAAGTTCCGCCGTCACCACTTTGGAACGACCGCCACCCTCCGCCATGACTTCCAGGTGGCCCCGGCCGCCCTTCCACTCCCCCACCACCATCCGTCCATCGTTGTCTCCGAACAGCTTCACCGTCAGGGAAGTAAGGGTGTACTCGGTTTTGATTATCACATTCCGGGAAGAGTCGTTGCGAAAGATCAAGTCCACCCGGGGCCAGTCGAGAGTGGCTTCGATGCCTTCCGGATACCGGGAGAAATACCTGCTGTGAGGTTGATGGCTCACATTCTGGTAGCCGCCCCAGAAAACCGCGTTGTACAGGGTGGTGGCGACCTGGCTGACTCCCCCTCCCACCGAGTCCACCAGCTCCCCGTTTATCAAGGTCCCGGCCGCCAGGTAACCCTTTTCGGTGGTGCGCCGCCCCACATGCCGGTTGAGACTGAATAACCTTCCGGGGCGCACCACCACACCATCAATTCGATCGGCGAACAAGTGGATGTTCGTCACCCGGAGGTCGCAGCAAGGGTGATAGGTGGTGTACTGGGACACCAGATGCAACAACCTCCGGCCGTCGGTGTCCAATAGATATTCGACCGTCGGCGCCAGATCAAGCGCTCTGGCCAAAAAGGTCGCCATCTCACCCCGAGTGACCCACCGGTCGGGACAGTAGCGAAACGGGTCGGCGGCGCATCCCACCGTGATATTCGAAGCAGCCAGAGCCTCGATGTCCCGGGCGTGCAGACTGCCTTCGGTGTCGGTGAACCGGAGGGATTGGCCGGTGTTGGAATCGAGGTCGAACGCCCTGGTGAGAAAGCTCGCCATCTCGCCACGGGTCACCGGTTGATCGGGGCAGTACCGGAACGGATTCACAGCGCACCCCCGGGTGACTCCCAGAATCGCCAGCCGTTGCACGTAACCCGCCCACCAGGCGTCGCGGTCAACATCGGCAAAAGTGAAAGCGCCCACCGCCGGAGTCCGGTCTCCTTGAAGCGCCCTGACCAACCAAACCGCCATGACCCAGCGAGGCAGCGGCTGGTCGGGACAGAAACGCTCGGCGCCACATTCGGTGCCCGCCAAGACCCCCGCCTCCTCCAACGCCTCGATGGTCGTCCGGTGCACTCCCGCCCCACCGAGGTCGGCGTATTGGGAAGCGGCAGAGATTTGGGAGGGCATTAGCGCCGACAAGGCCAAAAAGGACAGCGCCGCCAGCGCAAAACGGCTAGGCATATCAATACTTAAACTTGAGGTTGATGCTCTCGCGTTAGGAGAACCTTTACCCGCCAGAGGGTAAACATAGTGTCCCGCCCTTCCAAGGCTTTAGCCCATTCACCGAAATTCCAAAAACCACCACCGACTCGAAACCGCCGGTCACCTTCGGCCCGGTCGGTGATCCCACCCATCTCATATTATCCCTCGATTGGGCCATGGAAAACTGACATATACCATCGGTGCGCACTTACCGGAAAGGATCCTGATCGCTCATCGCCTGTCGACCCTGATACGAATCCCATCCGGTGGGCTCACCACCCATCGGCCGGGGAGTCCGTCCTTCGCCTTCCCTTGGAATTCCACTCCGGTCATGACCCGCTTCCGGGATAGGAAACCTCCTCTTCGACTTTCGGAGAACCCCGTGCCGTGGGCGGTGGTGCTGGCCGGGGCGGCCATCGCTTTCCTGGTGATGGGAACCCGTCAAACATTCGGCATCTTCCTGACAGCCGTCACCGACGAGTTGGGCTCGGGGCGGGAGCCCTACAGCCTGGCGGTCGCCATTCTCAGCCTGCTCATGGGAGTGCCGGTGGGCGGCTACCTGGCCGACCGCTTCGACCCTCGGCGGGTGCTGACGGGGTCGGCGCTCATCTACGGGATCGCCATGTTGGGCGTTTCCCGCCTGACTTCGGCGGCGGGTCTGCTGTTCTTTCTGGGAATCTTGGGCGGCATCGGTTTCAGCGGGGTTTCCCTGGCCCTGGTGATGGGAGCGGTGGGCAGGCTGGTGCCGGCCGAGCGGCGTTCCTCGACGTTGGGCGTGATAACCGCCGGCGCATCGGTGGGGATGTTCCTGACCGTGCCGGCGGCTCAAATCGGGGTGGAGAGGATCGGATGGCGGTGGAGTTTCGGACTGATCGCCATCTCCGGTCTGCTGATCGCCGCCCTGGCCCTGTTCTTTCCCGGTCACCGAAGCCAAATTGCCCGAAGCCAGGACACGATCGACGAGCCGTTCATCGAGACTCTCCGGAGGGCGCGCCGCAATCGCAGCTACCTGTTGCTTGCCTCGGGATTCTTCGTATGCGGTTTCCACGTGAGCTTCATCGCCATCCATCTTCCGGCCTTTTTGACCGACAGCGGCCTAAGCGGCCGGGTGGCTTCTCTGTCGTTGGCCATGATCGGCCTGTTCAATATTTTCGGGTCGCCCTTTTTCGGGCGCCTGGGGGATGTCTACCGCAAACGCACCTTGCTGTGTCTGCTATACGCCATTCGCGGGCTGTTGATGATCGCTATGTTGATCGTGCCGCTCACTTCTCTCACCGCCCTTCTGTTCGGCGCCGCCATGGGAACGGTGTGGCTGGGAACGGTGCCTCTCACCTCGGCCACCGTCGCTCACCTGCTGGGGGCCCGCTATCTCACCACCATGTTCGGCGTGGTGTTCCTTTCCCACCAGGTGGGGGGATTCTTGGGGGTATGGCTGGGGGGTAAAGTTTTCGACGCCACCGGCTCCTACCTGCCGATCTGGCTGATCGCCATCGGCTTGGCCGCGGCAGCCGTGTTCATCCATCTCCCCATCCAGGATCAAAAGCAGGCTTCGGACGCCGGGGCAGGGGAGGAAGGGTCCACGTGACCAGATGACCTCGCCTCCACCCGGGGCCGACTCAACCCAGGGTGGGGCGTACCCGGCCTCCCCCTCCTGGCGAGGTCCGTGGAAAATTGCCTTGGCGGCGGGAAGCATCGGCCTGCTTTCGATGGGGATCCGCCAGTCCCTGGGCGTCTTCCTGTTGGCCGTCAGCGCGGATCTGGGACCGGGACGAGAGCCCTTCAGCCTGGCCGTAGCCATCCTGAGCCTGTTCATGGGACTCCCGGTGGCCGGATACCTGGCCGACCGCTTCGATCACCGCCGAGTCATCCTGATTAGCGCCCTCGCCTATGGAGTCGCCCTGCTGATAGTGTCCGGTCTCCAGTCCTCGGCGGGTCTGGTGTTGTACCTGGGGCTGATGGCCGGCCTGGGCACCAGTGGTCTGGCGTTCGGAGTGCTGATGGGAGCGGTTGGCCGGCTGGTTCCCATCGAACGTCGAGCCGCCATGATGGGGGTGGTGGCGGCGGGAACCTCTTTGGGAATGGTGCTGGTGGCGCCCGCCGCCCAGTGGGGATTGGAGGTCTTCGGATGGCGACCATCCTTCGCGGCGATGGGAGTGATCGCTCTGGCGATGAGTAGCCTGGCCTTCCTCTTTCCCCGCCATTCCGACCTGCGCGCCCAGAGCGCGGATTCCGCGGAAGAACTGTTCGGGGTGGCGCTCCGCAAGGCTCGCCGCAATCGCAGTTACCTGCTGCTCACCGCCGGTTTTTTCGTGAACGGATTCCACATCGGGATGATCGTGACGCACCTGCCCGCTTTTCTGATCGACCGCGGAGTCACGGGGGCGGTGGCCTCGCTCACCCTGGCGGCCATCGGGGCCGCCAACATTTTCAGCTCCCCCCTGCTGGGACGGCTCGGCGACCAACACCGAAAGCGCACCCTCCTCATGTGGCTGTACGGAATCCGCGCCCTGCTGCTCGCCGGCCTGCTGATGGTTCCCCTGCACACCTCCTCGGTTCTCCTGTTCGGGACGCTGATGGGGATGGTGTGGGTCGGGGCGGTGCCTCTCACCTCGGCCACCGTCGCTCACCTGCTGGGCGCCCGATATCTGTCCGCCCTGTTCGGCGTGGTGTTCTTCTCCCATCAGATCGGAGCGTCCTTGGGAGGGTGGCTGCCGGGCAGGGTGTTCGACGCCACCGGCTCATACCAACCGATGTGGCTGCTGGCCATCGGGCTGTCGGTGGCGGCGGTGTTCATCCACCTGCCCATTGAGGACCGTGGCTCACCCGCCTGAGTGGAACCATCTCAGGAGTGGAGGGGTGAGGCCCCTAAATTCCGTGGTCTTTTTCCCGGACCGGGCGCGGCGGGCGCCGACCGGTGGTCGGTTCAGCCGGGGCCGACCCGGACGGGGCGACCGGTGTCGTGGGACTTTTGGGCAGCTTCGGCCAAGGCCAGAGCCCGGTAGCCGTCTTGTCCGGTGGCGGCCGGGGATTGCTCGCCCCGCACTACGGCCAAAAATTCCCCCCACTGCCGAAGATATGCCTCCCGATAGCGCTCCAGGAAAAAATGGTGAAGGGCGGGGGTGACAAACCCTTCGGAGGTGGCCAGGCGACTGTGTCGCCAGGGAGGATCAATCGACGACACTTGACCCTTCGAGCCGTTCACCTCGATGCGCTGCTCGTGCCCGTAGGCGGCCGCCCGGCAGTTGACGATCATGCCGAGCGCTCCGCTTTCATACCGAAGGGCCACGAAGGCGGCATCCACATCTCCCAAATCCGACACCGCCTCGGTTACCAGGCCGGCGGCGGTGACGTGCACCTCCACCACCTCCTCGCCCAGCAGGTACCTGGCCATATCGAAATCGTGGATGGTCATGTCCCGGAACAGTCCACCCGAAACCGGAAGGTAATCGACCGGGGGAGGCTCGGGGTCGCGGCTGATGATCAGCACCTGCCAGGGAACACCGATTTCGCCGCGGGCCACGCCGTCGCGCACCGCCCGGTGCGCCGGATCCAGGCGCCGGTTGAAGCCGACCACCAACGGGACCCCGGCCGAATCGGCGGCCTCCACCGCCGCCGACGCCTCGGCGAGATCGAGCGAAATGGGCTTTTCGCAGAAGACCGCCACGCCCGCCCGGGCGGCCATGTGGATGTAGCGGGCATGGGTGGGAGTGGAAGAACAGATCGCCACCGCCCCGATCCCGGACTCAAAAAGCTCACTCTCCCCCGACGAGGGCCTTATACCGGTTGCGGAGTGGGCCTGCCGGGCTCGGTCGGGATCGGGTTCGTAGACTGCCCTCAGTTCCACCCCGTCCACCGACCGGGACAGCAGGTCGGCATGCATCGCCCCGATCCGTCCATAGCCGATCAATCCCATCTGGAGGGTCATCGCCGATTTTGCTCCCGATCAGACGACCATTGGAGCAACCGGCAGCCCTGCGTCATGCGCCAAGCCGCTCATTCCTCCGACACCACCGGGTTGCGCAGCAGACCCACTCCGTCGATCTCCACCTCGACCACGTCGCCGGGGCGCAACCAGCGGGGCGGTGTCCGCGCCATACCCACCCCGGGCGGAGTCCCGGTGGCGATCACATCGCCTACCTGCAAGGTCATCACCGAACTGAGCTCGGCGATCAGGGTAGGGATATCGAAGATCATTTCTCCGGTGTTGGCCTCCTGGAGAGTCTCCCCGCTAACCCGGCACCGAATACCCAGATCATGGGGATCGGGAATCTCATCTGCTGTCACCAGCGCCGGCCCCATGGGCGAGAAGGTGTCGAAATTCTTGCCCAGGGTCCACTGAGTGGTGCGCAACTGATAGTCCCGAGCGGAGACATCGTGGAAGGGCACATACCCCGCCACGTGCTCATAGGCGCGCTCGGGCGGGACATTGCGGCCCCCGGCGCCGATCACCACACCCAATTCGGCTTCAAAATCCACCTTGTGGCTGATCTTGGGCAGCACGATGGGCGCCTCCGGCCCGATGATGGTGGTCGAATATTTGGCGAACACGATTACGTTCTCCGGCGGGGTGTTTCCCGTCTCCACCGCATGAGCGGCGTAGTTCTCCCCGATGCCGAAAATCTTGGGCGGATTGATAATCGGCGCCAACAGTTCGATCTCCGTCTCCGACCAGGGACGCCCGCCGAAACCATCGACCGCCGCGGCGACTCTGTCCAACATCCGCGGACCGCCGGACAACAACATCACCATTTCAGTAGGCAAACCGGGGTCAGCCTGACCGAGATCGACAACACCGTCGTCGGTCCGGACCCCGAGCCTGATCGTACCTGCTTGTTTGAATGTCACTAAACGCATGACCACCCAATTTACTTGCCTTCGGACCTGCTCCCGTCGAGCGGGTTGCCCCCGGGCGCCGGCACCGGGCCAACCAAGATGCCGGCCCGGATAAGATACACCGGCATGACCCGGATGCGCTCCCTGCTCTTTCACGGCCCCGAGCAACCTCCCGAGGGGCGATTCACCATCGAACATGTCCCGGTGCCCGAGCCCGGACCGGGCGAAATTCGCATCCGGGTGGCCCGGGTGGGTCTGTGCGGAAGCGACCTGCACGGCTACACCGGCGAGTCGGGCCGCCGGGTGGCGGGAATGGTGATGGGACACGAGGCCAGCGGCTGGATCGACCGCCTGGGCGAAGGAGTGCCGGGGCCCGCGGCGGGGACACTCGTCACCTTCAATCCTGCTCTGCCGTGCGATGGAGAGTGCGGGCACATCACAGCAAGCCGCTGCGAGCGTTTGGAAGTGGTGGGGGTCACCCCCCATATCGTGGGCGCCTTCGCCGATTACCTGGTGGTGAAGGCCGCCCGGGTGGTTCCGATCCCCGATCTGACCCCCGAGCAGGGGGCCGTTATCGAGCCGATGGCAGTGGGGCTTCATGCCGCCCTCCAGCTTGACGCCGGAGCAGACGACCGGGTCCTGGTGGTGGGAGGGGGCATGATCGGACAGTGCACCGCTCATGCCATCCGCTCGCTCGGCGCCGGGGAGATAGTGATCTCCGAGCCCCACCCCCGTCGGCGAGAGATAGCCGAAGCGGCGGGATTCGCCACTCTTCATCCCGATCAGGTGGGCGCCGCCGCCCCGTTCGACCGGGCGATGGATGCGGTGGCCATCTCGGCCACGGTGAGCGCCGCTCTGGACGCCACTCGAAAAGGCGGGGTGGTAGGCATCGTGGGATTGGGCATGCCTCAGGTGACCGTGCCGCTCTTTTCGATAGTGACCGGAGAGCGCACCATGGTGGGTTCTTACGCTTATTCCGACGCCACCTTCATCGACACCGCCCGCCGACTAACCGAAGGCGACCTCGACCCGACGGCCCTGATCGGGCCGACCGTCGGGATGGAGGACTTTCCCCAAGCCTTCGAGGACCTGGCCACCGGCGCCATCTTGGAGGTGAAGGTATTGATGACCACCGAGCAGGTCTCCGGCTGAGCTAACTCGATGCCGCTCGCTTCGCTCGCCACCGGGATCGAGATGTTCTATCGAGTGGAAGGAAACGGGGAACCTCTCCTGCTGATAATGGGCACTGCGGCAGACCACACCCCTTGGGCCCGGCAGGTGGAGGACTATCGGGATCGCTACACGGTGATCACCTACGACCACCGGGGAACCGGACGCTCCACCCACCCGCCCGATCCGCGCACCTATTCCATGCGGGTGCTGGCCGACGACGCCGCCGCGCTCCTCAACCATCTGGACCTGGGTCCGGCCCATGTCTCAGGGCTGTCCCTGGGCAGCGCCACCGCTCAGGAACTGGCCATCAACCACCCTGACAAGGTCAAGTCGCTGCAACTGCACTGCACCTGGGGGTATTCCGACGAGTGGTTCCGCCGGATGATCGACTCCATGGAATTCATGGTGGCTCACGATGACTTTGCCTCTTACATCCGGTGTGCGCTGATGTGGGTGGCCAGCCCGGACTTTGTCAACCACCGGCCCGAGGACGTTCAGGCTTTCGAGACCGGGTTCATCCTGGAGAACCCCTATCCGCCCTCAAAGGAGGGGATGATGGGACACTTTCGGGCGGACAAAACCCATGACACCCTGGATCGGCTCGGCCAGATCACCGTTCCCACCCTGATCACCTCCGGTGAGATGGACCATCAAGTGCCCACCCGATATGGACGGCAGGTGCATACCCGGATTTCGCACTCGGAACTGCATATCTTCTCGGGACCCCGTTCCAGCCACATCGCCTTCCACGAAATGCCCGAAGAGTGGAACTTCTTCACTCTGGATTGGCTAAGGAGCCACACCAACCGCTGAGCCGCCCGCAGAAGGGGGCCAGGACTGACCGCGCAGTACCGTGCCATACGAAGTGCTCAAGCTGGTCAAAACCCGGATAAGCGACTCGGTGGCGGGATTGTTTGCCCATGGAGAGACGCCCCTTCGGAAAACGGCCCGGTTCGTCGGAGATCCGGGCCTGTGCGGTCCGGGCTCGGTGAGTTGGAGGATCATCGGAGACATCTCGGCCTTTTTGGGCGGGATCAGGGCGTTGCTCGTTCAATCCGCCCATCCCGAGGTGGCGGCCGGCGTGGAAGACCACAGCCGCTATCGAGAAGATCCGCTGGGACGGCTCAACCGCACCTCCTTTTTCGTCACCACCGCCACCTTCGGCGCCATGCCGGAAGTGGCAGAAGCCGTCGATCTGGTTCGGGCGGCCCATCAGAACGTAAGCGGTGTCTCGTCTCGGCGCCGTCCCTACCGCGCCTCCATGCCGGACCTGGCCGCTTGGGTGCACAACACACTCACCGAGTCGTTCCTGGTTGCATACCAGGAATTCGGGCCGGGGCTAACCGCCGAACAAGCCGATCGGTTCGTGCTGGAGCAAACCCGAATCGGAAAGATGATGGGCGCAGCTCCGCTCCCTGAAACCGCCCCGGAACTCACCGATTGGATCACACTACATCCGGCGTTGGGACCAAGCCCCGGAATGGAAGCCGCGTTGGGGTTTCTGCAACGCCCCCCTATCCCGACTCCCCAGCGATGGGGATATCAAGTGCTGATGCACGGAGCTGTGACCACCATCCCTCCCGAGATTCGGCGGGTCCTGGGACTGCGAACCGTGCCCGGCGCCCGGCCGGGAACCGCGGTTCTGGTTAGTGGACTCCGGTGGGCGATGCGCAACAGCCCGGCCTGGAAGGCGGCCCTGGGGCGGTGTGGCGAGCCGTACGACCCGAAGATGTTCCGGGACCCGCCGGTCGCCTCCCACTGATTGGATCGTGGAGTCCCAACTGTGAAGTGGCCTTCCGGCGCCCGGAACGCCGATTCCGCCCCCCGTCAGCCCGAGACCGACATCTTCAATGCCGGAAGTTTCCCCCCTCAGCCAAAGGTCCTCCTGTGAGGTAAACTTGCGTTTGGATCCGAAGGAAAGCGCTTCGCCCCTTCCCACCGAATTTTCTTTAGCGAAAGGCCGCGCACGGCAGTGAAATACCGGGCTCCCACCTCGATCGAGCAAGCCGTGGAGCTTTTGGCTTCCCATTCCGGGGCTCGGGCATTTGCCGGCGCCACCGATCTGATCCCCCAGATCCAGGCGGGCCGACCAGAGCCGTCGATGGTGGTGGATCTGAAGCGCATTCCCCAAACGGGAGTGCTGGAGAACCGAAACGGTCATTGGAGGGTGGGAGCTGCCGTGCCCGCCGCTCGTTTGACCTCCGACCGGCACTTGGTGGCTGCCTTCCCCGGTCTGGCGGAGGGAACCGGGCTGATCGGATCCGATCAGATCCAGGGCCGGGCAACTTTGGGCGGCAACCTGTGCAACGCCTCTCCCGCCGCCGACTCGGTCCCCCCTTTGGTGGCCCTCGGCGCTGAAGCAGTGATTGTCGGGCCCCGAGGAAAGCGTTCCCTACCGGTGTCGGAAGTGGTGATCGGCCCGGGTGTCACTTCCCTCGATCAGGCTGAGTTCATCACCGAGTTTCGTATCCCCACCCCCCTCCGAGGGGCCGCAGACGCCTATGAGCGGTTCATCCCCCGCACCGAGATGGATATCGCGGTGGTGGGATCAGCCGCCCGCATCCGGGTGGACACCCAGGGCAGATGCCAAGAGGCGGCGGTGGTGCTGGGAGCGGTGGCGCCCACCGTGGTGGAGGTCGGGGCGGCGACAGAAATCCTGGGAGGCCGAAAGATCCCCGAGGCGCCCGACCAAGATCCGATCTGGGAAGAACTCGGCAATGCGGCCGAGGCGAGTTGCAACCCGATCGACGACAAACGGGGCACTGTCGAATTTCGACGGCGGGTGGCCAGAGTCCTGGCTTGTCGGACCGTGGCCACCGCCGCCCGCCGCGCCCGGGAGTCGTTATGACCAGAACAGTGGTCACCTGCGTGGTCAACGGCGATCCGGTGGACTTTCTGTGCCACGACCACCAGACGCTGCTCAGCGCCCTGCGCGACGAGTTGGGCCTGACCGGAACCAAGGAGGGCTGCGGAACCGGAGACTGCGGCGCCTGTTCGGTGATTCTGGACGGCCGGCTGGTGTGCTCTTGTCTGGTGTTGGCCCCCGAAGTGGAGGGCCGGAGCATCGGGACCATCGAAGGTATGGCCAACGGTCAGCATCTTCATCCCTTGCAGGAGAGCTTTTTGCAAGGAGCAGCCTTCCAATGCGGAGTGTGTACACCCGGATTCCTGATGGCTGCCCAGGCTCTGCTGGAGAACAACCCCTCTCCCACCGAGACCGAGGTGCGATACGGCGTGGCCGGGAACCTGTGCCGTTGCACGGGGTACGACAAAATCGTGCGCTCCATCCTGGATGCCGCCGCCCGGATGAGAGACTCGGACGCCCAAAGGAGATGACATGAGCACTGCGGGGAACGGCTACAAATGGGTGGGCACCCGCCCGGTTCGGCACGACGGGCTCGACAAGGTGACCGGACGGGCTCATTTTGGGGCCGATTACGCCACCGCCGGCATGCTCCATGGAGCCGTGCTGCGAAGCCCCCACGCCCACGCCCGGATCAAGCAGATCGACTTCACGGAAGCTCTGGGCCTCCCCGGCGTGAAAGCGATCATCACCGGCGCCGATCTGCCCGAACTGGGCGACGACAAGGTAGCGGGAGGAGAAGGTGACGCCACCTATCGGGACCTTTCCCGCAACATTCTGGCTCAAGGAAAGGTCCTCTACGAGGGTCATGCGGTGGCGGCGGTCGCCGCGGTGACCCTGCGGTTGGCCAGGGAAGCAGCCGCGGCTATTCAAGTCGAATATGAAGTGTTGCCGCCGGTGCTGACCCTGGAGCACGCAATGGCGGACGACGCCCCCCTGCTGCACGACGACCTCTTCACCTCAGGACTCGATTCTCCGCCCGACCGGGCCTCCAACGTCTCCGCTCGCCACGTCATTGACCGCGGTGACCTCGACCAGGGCTGGGCAGAGGCGGAGGTGGTGGTGGAACAGGAGTATTCCACCAAGGCCGTTCATCAGGGGTACATAGAACCTCACGCGGTGGTGGCCCAGGCCGGAGAGGACGGGCGATCAACCCTGTGGTGTTCATCGCAGGGACACTTTGTGATCCGGACCCTCACCGCCCACGTGCTGGGTTGGGATCCCGGAGACATGAAGGTGATACCCGCGGAGATCGGAGGAGGGTTCGGAGGCAAGACCACCATCTATTTGGAGCCTCTGGCTGCTCTGCTCTCCCGCCGATCCGGACGGCCGGTGAAGATGGTGATGACCCGAGATGAGGTGTTCCGAGCCACCGGCCCCACCTCCGGAGCGGTGATGAAAGTCAAGATGGGCGCCCGCCGCGACGGGAAACTGGTGGCCGCCCGCGCAGACATGGCCTATGAGGCCGGCGCCTTCCCGGGATCGCCG
Organism: Acidimicrobiia bacterium; assembly: GCA_963665765.1. Lineage (GTDB taxonomy): Bacteria > Actinomycetota > Acidimicrobiia > Spongiisociales > ZC4RG35 > Bin76. Next base: position 2,073,181 of record OY762464.1, on the reverse strand, counting down.
ATCGGCCCCGGAATTATGTCGGTCTTTGCCCCCTATGACATTCCGAACGTGCTGATCGAAGGCTATGACGTGGTTCTCAACAAGCCGAAAGTGGCTGCCTACCGGGCGCCGGGAGCTCCGATGGCGGCCTTCGCCGCCGAGTCGGTGCTGGACGAACTCGCCGAGCAACTGGGGATCGATCCCCTGGAAATGAGGCTTCGCAACGCGGTCACCGAGGGGGTAAGGGCCGTGTACGGGCCGAAGTACCGAAAGATCGGACTGGTGGAAACCCTGGAAGCGGCCCGCGATCACCCTCACTACTCGGCGCCGCTCGGCCCGTGGCAGGGACGGGGAGTGGCCTCGGGATGGTGGATGAACTACGGAGGAGAGACCACCGCCACGGTCAGTATCAACCTGGATGGCACCGCGGTGGTGATGTCGGGTTGCCCCGACATCGGCGGTTCCCGGGCATCCCTGGCGCTGATGGCCGCCGAGGAACTGGGGATCGACGTGCACCGGATCGAACCGGTGGTGGCAGACACCCACTCCATCGGGTACAACGACCTCACGGGAGGGAGTCGGGTCACCTTCGCGGTGGGGATCGCCGTGGTGGAGGCCGCCCGCCAACTGATTGACGACCTGTGCTCCCGGGCCGCTCGACTTCGAGACGTCCCCCGCACCGAGGTGGAGTGGGTGGATGGCCGCGCCCAGAGCGTGACCGGAGCCTTCCCTCCCCTCACTCTGGAGGAGTTGGCCGCCGGGTCGGCGCGGACCGGAGGCCCTCTGTCCGCCACCAAGACGGTGAATCCCCGAGGAGTGGGAGTGGCCTTTTCCACCCAGATCTGCGACGTGGAGGTCGATCCGGACACCGGGAAAGTGACCATCCTGCGCTACACGGTCACCCAGGATGCCGGGCGGGCCATCCATCCTGACTACGTTGAGGGACAGATGCAGGGAGGAGCGGTGCAGGGCATCGGGTGGGCTGTCGGAGAGGAGTACATCTTCGATCAGAACGGAGTGATGGAAAATCCGGGATTCTTGGATTACCGGATGCCGGTGGCCTCCGATCTGCCCATGATCGACACCGTGGTGGTGGAAGTCCCCAATCCCGACCACCCCTACGGAGTGCGGGGAGTGGGAGAGGTGGGGATCGTCCCTCCCCTGGCGGCGGTGGCCAACGCCGTCTACGCCGCCACGGGTCAACGGATCCGAGAACTGCCTATGTCACCCGTGCGGGTGCTGGAAGCATTGTCCGGATAAGACCGATCGGAAAGGCCCGAGGCAGCAGCCCGCTCCGGCGAAGTAAGGAACGCAACCTGGGACGAGATCAACACCCACCAACAGACCTGGTTGATCCCAGCCGATCGCACCAAAACATTGCGGATTCGAACAGTTCCCGGTTACCGTTTGATGGGGTGGTACTGTCCGAAGTTCTAGCCGTGTTGGTGGCGGACCGGCGTTTGGCCGCAAATGGGGGACCGGATCTACAGACGAGCAGGACCTAACCCCGGCACCCTCTCCACCTCGGACAGGGGAATTTCCCGCCTTTCCTTCAACGCCGCAAAGTACATGGTGGCCGACGCAGAAGCCTCGCTTCCAGAAATCGCAAGCACCCGGCCCCACCCCAGGTCGGGATGGCGCACCCGATCTCCTATCTTGAACTCGTGCTGTGGAACAGTTTCCCTTCCCACTGCCCCGGAGCCTTTGCCTAAGCGCCGGAGGAGATCGGAGTGAGAGCCCGGGCTGTCAAAAGACCACAGGATTCCAACCGGAGAACTTCCGAATACCTCCTCGATCCGCCCGTAACCCGCATATTCGAACAGATCCTGGGTGGACCTGCGCCAGAAGACGTGAGCCCGCCCTGCGGCCAGCAGTTTCCTGACACTTGGCCAATCCGGGCGGGAAGCCTTCTGGTGAAACCAGCGAAGCCTGCTACCTTCCCAGCGGTTACCATAATCGTCACCGGAGGTGCCTGCCGTTCCCACATTGGGGAAAATGAAGAACTCTCCATGGTGTTCTCTGATCCCCGCCACCCAGATGCCTCCCCTCGCTTTACCACCGAGGCCGAGAACCTCACTTATATCGCTGCGGGAGTAATAGCCGCCGGGATTAAAGATTGACCACCTCCACCGGTCCGAGAGCAACGGCTGAAGTCATATCCTCAGCCTACCCACCGACCTGGAACCAAGCCGAGCTTCACCAAATATTCGTCATCGGGCTTCATGCCACCTCCCCAGGTCATATCACGACGTTACCGAAAAGGGCCATCATCCTCACAACCAACGGAAGCGTAACCTGTTTGGGAGACATCTTCCCAGACAACCTCGTCACCGGTCACACCAAACCCCTCCGAAAAACCCGGTGTGATTCACATGACTAGGCGTAGTGGGCATGGAAGATCAAGCACTCATAGTCGGTTGTGTTGTTGACATCTTCGCGCAGTCCTAATGTCACCAGAACCTCGTCCCTGGTCGTTCCCGTCCCGAAGACACTGCGGCTCCCATAGAAACGGTCACGATTCTCGTTCCTTTTGCCATATTCGATTTCATGCAAATGGCGGTTGTGAAGAGCCGCAATATCCAGAATGTGCTTCCGAGAAACACGGCGAGATGCTGATGGCGCAACAAAGATATCTTCTTCAGACAGGCCTGTGGGCCAATATTTCGCCACTCAGGCAACGCCCGTGTGGGTGGCCTCCAATAGGGGAATTCTGCCATTGATAGGACCCTTGTAGTAGCTGAGCCTGTATTCCGCTAGCCGCCGATGTATCTCGGAAAGTCTTGCTCTCGCGCTCTCGGGGTACCCGCATTGAGTGATGATGTCATCTACGGTGACGGTGAGCAGATCGAACTCGACTTCCCAGTCCTCATGTTGGTGTGGAACCGAGTAGGTGGTGTCGTAGGGACCCATGGGTCCATTCTCGGCCCATTCAGCGGATTCGGCCTCCAGCATGCGTAGAACGTCTTCGCTCGGTGGAGCTTTCCCTATGATGGCGTTCGGGTCTCTCATCTATCTTTAGAGTATACGTTGGGAGCAACCAAGAGATAGGGGGCATCTGCGATGCCTCCTCGTTTCCCCATGCCCTCACGCTTTCGATGACTGGGCGAACACATTTCCTCTCAAACCCGGTGAGATTCAGTGTTCGTTTGTGCGGGTGTGAGGCTGGTGGTTCCCCCTCTATTGCGGCCGCACACATTTCAGGAGTAAGAAACGCCTTGCTGATACTATAACTGGTACTGACAAAGACACATTAGGCATTGACCTGGGCAGTTACCCTCTCATACGGTGTCGGGGGAGGGACCAGGCGAATTTCGCGACTTAGTTGGTCAGAATGAACGGGGCAGCCGAAGAGGGAACCAGGCCCCGGTTGCGGCCGGTACCCTATTTCTAATGGTCGAATCACTGGTGGTCGGGCGCGGGTTGAGCAAGAATTTTGGGGAGTTCACCGCGGTCGACAACATCAACTTCCAAATCCAGGCCGGCGAAGTCTTCGGTTTCCTCGGACCAAACGGAGCGGGCAAAAGTTCCACCATGCGAATGATCGGCGCCACTTCCCCCGCCACTTCCGGGTATCTCCGGGTGCTGGGGATGGATCCCATGACCCAGGGCGTCAAAATCCGCGCCCGGCTGGGCGTGGTTCCCCAGGAAGACAACCTCGATCGGGAACTCTCCGTGTACGAGAACCTGCTCACCTATGGCCGTTACTTCAACATATCCCGAGCCGACATAGATCTCCGAACCAGTGAACTATTGGAGTTCGTCCAACTGAGCGAACGTCGCGACAGCCGGGTGGATCCGCTGTCCGGCGGCATGAAGCGGCGCTTGATCATCGCCCGAGGTCTGATCAACCAACCGGAGCTGTTGATCCTGGACGAACCCACCACCGGTTTGGATCCCCAGGCGCGTCATGTGGTGTGGGATCGCCTCTACCAGCTCAAACAGGAAGGCGTCACCCTCATCATCACCACCCACTACATGGACGAGGCGGAACAACTCTGTGACCGTCTGGTGGTGATGGACAAAGGCCGGATCGTCGCCGAGGGATCGCCGAAGGCGCTCATCGAACGTTATTCCACCAGGGATGTGCTGGAGATGCGATTCGAAGACCGAGACCAGGAGCGGGCCATGCCCATCATCGTGAAGGTGGCCGTACGAACCGAGAATCTGCCCGACAAGGTGATGATCTACACCGACAACGCCGACGAGGCAGTAGCCCGCCTATCCCGTCGGGGAGTTCACCCCATCTCCACCCTCATTCGACGCTCCACCCTGGAGGACGTCTTCCTGCGGCTCACCGGACGCCAGCTAATCGAATGACCACCCCCCGGCCCCTGCTGGTGGTGGAAGCCGAATATCGCTTTTACCGCCGCACGTGGCGCGGCACGGTGCTGACCACCTGGTTGCGTCCCATCCTCTTTCTGGTGGCCATGGGAATGGGGTTGGGAACTCTGATCGACCGCAACACCAACGAGATCTTGGGAGACATCGGGTATTTGGCCTTTATCGCTCCGGGATTGATGGCCGCCTCCGCCATGCAAACCGCCATCACCGAATCGTCCTGGCCGGTTCGAACCGGGATCAAATGGCGAAAGAACTATTGGGCGCAGATCTCTACTCCCCTCACCCCCGGAGACCTCCTGACCGGCTTGATGATCTGGATATTCATCAGATTGCTGTTCGTCTCCACCGCTTTTGCGGTGGTGATCTGGATATTCGGAGCGGCGCCTTTCGGGAAGGCTCTGGCGGCCGTTCCGGCCGCCACGCTGACCGGCATGGCCTTTGCCTCCCCCATGGCCGCCTTGGCGGCCTGGATCAAAGAAGATTCAACCATGGTCGCCTTGTTCCGCTTCAGCATCATCCCCCTGTTCCTGTTTTCGGGCGCCTTCTTCCCGATCGACCAACTGCCCAACTTCCTGCAGCCCATTGCGATGATCAGTCCCGCCTGGCACGGAGTGGAACTGTGCCGGCGGATCATCATCGATATCCCCCTCACCCTCCCGGTCTGGACCGAGGTGGGCTACCTGGCGGCCGCCCTGGCGGCCGGATGGTGGGCGGCGGGCAGGCAATTGACCAGACGGTTGCTCGTATGAGTCTGCTACTGGCCCGGCTTTTTCCGCCCCAATCCCGCCCCACCCGACGGGCCGGTCGGCTTCTTCAACGCAACCTGCTGGTCTACAAACGCATCTGGCTGGTGATAATCGCCGGGTTCTGCGAGCCGGTCTTCTACCTTTTCGCGGTGGGAATAGGTCTGGGAAGCTTTGTGGGGGAGGTCACCACGGGGGGACAAACTCTTTCCTACGCCGCTTTCGTAGCGCCCGGTCTCCTGGCGGCGTCCGCCATGAACGGCGCCATCGTCGAGTCCACCTTTCCCATCTTCTTCAAGCTCCACTACAACCGCACCTATGACGCGATGCTGGCCACCCCCATGAGGGTGGCGGACATCACCGTGGGAGAGATCCTGTGGGCGCAGTTGCGAGCCGGCATCTACGCCTGCGGGTTCCTGACGCTCATGTACCTCACCGGATTGACCTCTTCCCCCTGGGCCCCGGGCGCGGTGCTCGGCGCCCTGCTGGTGGGTTTCACGTTTTCCGCCGCCGGATTCGCCGCCGTCACCTTCATGCGCACCTGGCACGACTTCGACATGATCCAGTTGGTGATTCTGCCTCTCTTCCTTTTCTCAGGAACCTTCTATCCTCTAAGCGTGTACCCGCCATTCCTTCAGCCCATCATGCAGATCTCTCCCCTCTATCACGGAACGGAACTGTTGAGAGCCTTCACCCTGGGACAATTCGACTGGACACTGACGGCGCACATCGGAGTGCTGGCCCTGATGGGGTCGGTGGCGGTGGCGGTCATCTCCCGCCGTCTGGTGGGAACCCTGTTGAAATGAGCCACGACATCTTCGGTGAACAGATCCGCCAGGCTCTCTTCGCTACTCCGGAAGACAGCACCCTGACCAACCGATTGCGCCTCGACCTCTATCGGTGGATGTGTCTCACCCGCACTTTGGACGACACCATGGTGGCCATGTGGAAACAGGGAAGAGGACTGGGAGGAACCTTCAGTGGCCGGGGACACGAAGCAATCAGCGTGTCGATGGGAATGGCGCTCGGACCCGACGACGTGATCGCTCCCATGCATCGCGACGTGGGTGCCTATCTGGTGAGAGGGATGACTCCCGCCCGGGTGTTCGGCAATCTTTTGGGCCGCGAGACCGGCCCCAGCCGGGGCAGGGACGCCAACCTGCATGGCATGGGCGACCTGAGCTTGGGGATCGTTGGGTACGTTTCCCACATTCCCCAACAACTCCCCCTCAGCCTGGGAATGGCGATGGCCTTCAAGTACCGGGGAGAGCCCCGGGTGGCCCTGACCGTTTGTGGCGACGGGGGAACCACCACCGGCCCCTACCACGAATCACTGAACATGGCCGCCTTGTACCAAGCCCCTCTGGTGCTGATCGTGGAGAACAACCAGTACGCCTATTCCACCCCCCTTCGCCAGCAGATGGCCACTTTCGCCATCGCCGAGCGGGCGGCCGGCTACGGGCTTTCGGCCAGAAGCGAGGACGGCAACGACGCAGAGGCCATGTATCGGGCTATCAAAAAGGCAGTCGAGCAGGCTCGGGCGGGCGGAGGGCCGACCGTGATCGAGGCCCGGACCATGCGAATGCTGGGCCATGCCATCCACGACGGCGCCGAGTATGTTCCCCGGGAACTCCTGGAGGAGTGGGAACCTCGCGATCCGCTGGTTATCTATCGCCGACGGCTACTGGAGGAGAAGCGAGCCGAGACTTCCCAGTTGGAGGAGATAGAGGCCTGGGCACAGGAGGAGATCGAACAGGCGGTGGCCGAAGCCGAGGCGGCGCCCTTCCCCGACCCCGACACGGTCACCGAGCGAGTGTACGCATGAAGCAACTCACCTACCTGGAGGCCATCTCCGACGCCATCTGCCACGAGATGGAAAGAGACCCCGATGTGCTGGTGTTGGGCGAGGACGTGGGAGGCGAATTCGGAGGGGCCTTCAAAGTGACCAAAGGGCTGGCCAAGCGCTTCGGAGACCAACGGGTGCTCAACACTCCCCTCGCCGAGCAGTCTTTCATCGGCATGGCCAACGGAATGGCCCTCATGGGCCTTCGTCCCATCGTTGAGGTGCAGTTCGCCGACTTCATCTCCACGGGATTCGACTCCATCGTTCAATCCGCCGCCACCATCCATTACCGCTTCGGGGGCAAGATTCCGTGGGTGATCAGGGCGCCGTCCGACGGCGGGATCCGCTCGGGTCCGTTTCACAGTCAGAACCCCGAGGCCTGGTTCGTCCACACCCCCGGATTGAAAGTGGTGGCGCCCTCCAATCCGGCCGACGCCAAAGGGCTTTTGTGTTCGGCGGTGCGCGATCCCAACCCGGTGATCTACTTCGAGGCCAAACCCCTGTATCGCTCCCTGCGGGGACCGGTGCCCGCCGGGGAGCATCTGGTGCCCATCGGAAAGGCTCGGGTAGTGCGAGAGGGCGTTCATTTGACCGTGGTTACCTACGGCGCCCAGGTTCCCCAGTCGCTACAGGCCGCCGAGACGCTCAGCGCTCAGGGCATTGAGGCGGAAGTGGTGGATCTGCGGACTTTGAAACCCCTCGACTTCGACACTGTGGCGAGGAGCGTGGCTCGGACCTCCCGAGTGCTGGTGGTGCATTCGGCCAACCGGCTGGTGGGAGTAGGCGCCGAAGTGACCGCCCGCGTCGCCGAAGAGTGCTTTGAATGGCTGGACGCACCGGTCACCCGCCTGGGGGGACTTGACACACCAGTCCCCTTCAGTCCCCCCCTCGAAGACGCCTATCGACCCAACGCCCGAAAGATCGCCAAGGCGGCCGCCACTCTGGTCGCCTATTAGAACGGCTCCTCTCCGACTAAAGATTGTGAAAGAATCCCGGTCAAAAGCATTGACCTTGTCCCACCGACCGTTCATAGTGAAAGGAGCCAAGCACCGAGATGCGGTCCGCTCCGGCGTCGTGCGGACCGCATCAAGGGATCACATCGACTTCATCAGACAGGACAGGAGCCCTGATCCGGTTGTAACGTGAGCATCGTTCCAACCTGGCCGGCGCCTGCCCAACCGAAGGCCAGGCGGCGGCGGGGGAGGGCCCGAAGGGGGGGGAATTTTCGCGAGAAATGCGCCACCATCCGCCCATCGGGATTTCCCAGGCACTCCCCGGGCAGGGCCTGGGCTTCGATCACAAAACCCACCTGAAGCGCATCAACTTGACGCTAACCGGGGCAGATTCGCAGCCAATACTCTCTGAGCTTGCCGACTATCGTCCCAGCCGAAGCCGACCGCCTTGACCGAACGGCCTTGCGAAAGTCCTACTATTTCTGGCATGCAGAGTTCAATCATCGGCGCGGCCGTAAAGCGGGTGGAGGATCCCAGACTCATCCGAGGACAAGGCCGGTATGTCGGCAACATCAGCAGACCGGACGCCCTGTGGATGAAGGTGGTGCGCTCCGACTTGCCCCACGGAATCATCACCGACATCGACACCGAAGAGGCCTCCGAATCTCCGGGGGTGGTGGCGGTGTTCACCCATGCCGATCTGGGCCTCCGCGATCTCTCGGTGGGGTCCCCGGGCGCCGACCACCGGTTCACCCAACCGGTTCCCGCCTCCGACCGAGTTCGCTTCGTCGGAGAGGCGGTGGCGGTAGTGATCGCGGAGACCGACCGACAGGCCGCCGACGCCGCCCGCAAAGTCTGGGTCGACATCGACCCACTGCCGACCGTCACCTCGCCCCTCGACGCCCTGGCGGACGACGCTCCCCTGCTGTTTCCGGAAGTGGGGACCAACATCGCCCTGGATACTTCTCTGACCCAACCCGCCCAGGATCCCCTGGCCGAAGCGGAAGTGGTGATCCGGGCCAAATTCTACAACCAGCGGTTGGCCGGGGCGCCTTTGGAGAACAGCAACTGCCTGGCGGTTCCCGACGGGGATCGACTGGATGTCTGGGCGGGCTCCCAGAATGCCTTTGTCCACCGCAATTCCATTGCCCGGAGCCTGGGGATAGACCGCGACCTGGTGCGATTTCGGGTGCCCGACATGGGCGGGGGATTCGGGGTAAAAATAGCCCCCATGCCCGAACAGGTGCTGTGCGCGGCCGCCGCCCACCGTCTGGGGCGTCCGGTCCGCTGGCAGGAAACCCGCGAAGAAAACATGCTGACCCTCCCCCACGGTCGGGGGCACCACCAGACCGTCGAAATGGGCGCTCTCCGGGACGGAACCCTCACCGGTCTCCGGGTGCACGTGGTGGCCGAATCCGGCGCCTACGTTTATTTCGGCGCCTTCCTACCCGAATTCAGCATCATGGTGGCCAACGGCGCCTATCACATCCCCAAGGTGCAGTTCACCTACCAGTCGGTGGTCTCCAACACCTGCCCCATCAACGCCTACCGGGGCGCCGGACGGCCCGAGGCCACCTCTTTTTTGGAAAGGTGCATGGATCTTTTGGCCGAGGAACTCCAGATCGATCCCATCGAGATCCGGCGGCGCAACTTCATTCAACCCCACCAGTTCCCCTACCGAACCCCCACCAATCAACTTTACGACACCGGAGACTACGAGCAGGCTCTCGACCGTGCCCTGGAAATGGTGGACTACTCCTCGGTCCGTCGGGAACAATCCGAACGCCTGGCAAGAGGAGACCGATGGCGGCTGGGCGTGGGGATCAGCACCTATGTGGAGATCACCGCTCCCGCCGGAAGGAGCGAATGGGGATCGGTCACCGTCCGCGACGACGACACCATCGAGATCGCCACCGGCCTGTCCTCGCACGGCCAGGGACACGAGACCTCCCTCACCCAGATAGTGGCGGAACTGATGGCAGTTCCCATGGAGCGGATCATCTATATCCAGGGCGACACCGGCCGGGTGGCGAGCGGTGGGGGAACCATGGGGTCCCGATCCCTGCAACTGGGCGGAACGGCCATCATGAAAGCAGGACAAGAGGTGGTGAAAAAGGGGAAGATGCTGTTCGCAGCCCTCAACGAGGCCGCCCCCGAGGACGTGGTGGTGTTCCAGGGTGGCCGGGTATCGGTGGCCGGATCGCCCGACATCGCCATGACCTGGGGAGAACTGGCCCGCGTCACTGACGAGGGATTGGCCGGCCAGCTCTCCTTCGACCAACCCGAAGCCACTTTTCCCTTCGGAACCCACATCGCGGTGGTGGAGGTGGACATCGATACCGGAGACACCCGCTACCTCCGTCACATCGCGGTGGATGACTGCGGAAAGATCCTCAACCGCCGCATGGTGGACGGACAGGTGCACGGCGGGGTGGCCCAGGCCGCCGGTCAGGCTCTCCTGGAGCAGGTGCTCTACGACGAAGATTCCAATCCGCTCACCACCAATCTCACCACCTATCTGCTGCCCGCCGCTTCCAACCTGCCTTCCATCGAAGTGGACCACACCATCACTCCCACCACCCAGAACGCCCTGGGAGTCAAAGGCATCGGCGAAGCCGGAACAATCGGCGCCACCCCCGCCATCCAGAACGCAGTCATCGATGCGCTGCGCCCCCTGGGTGTCCACCACCTGGATATGCCCCTAACCCCCTCCCGAGTCTGGCAGGCCATCCAGGCAGCAGCAGGGTAGCAACCTACCGATCAATCACTGTCCCTCCCGCATGGATCCGACCTCCTTGAGGGTGCCGCCGAGCAGGCAGCCGACCAATATCATCCCCGGAGTCCGGGAAGTTGCGGCGGTGCGGGGTAGGATGGGTTGGGTCGGAACCGCCACTAGAAGGGTGATAGCATGCCGACACGAATAAGCCCCCTGTCCCACGGGGAGAGTCCGGATCCCGAAGTCAACCAGTTACTCGCCGATGGGCGGGACGGCTGGTGGGAGGACGCCGCCATGTTCGGCGTCATCGGACGGAACCCCCAAATGCTGAAAGCCATCATCCCGGTGTTCGGTTCGTTCTTCGCCCAAGGCTCGGTCGAACCACACATCCACGAGATGATGAGGCTGAAAACCGGGCAGATCAACGACTGCGCCTACTGACAAACGGTTCGTACCACCGCCGTGAGCGGTGCCGTTGGGCCGAAAGAAGAGGCCGTTTTCGAGCATCAGCCCCAGCCGGGTGATGCCTTGACCGTGCGAGAAGCCTTGGCCGTCTCGCTTGCCGAGCGCATTGCCTTGGATCCGCACACCGTCACCGACGAGTTCTTCGACTCGTTGAAGGAGCACTTCAGCGAGGACGAGATCGTGGAAATGGTGTTCGCCTGTTCCATCTTCAACTGGGGCAACAAATTCAACATCACCATGAACCTCGACTCGAGTCCCGAGTCGGAATACCCAAACGGAATGGAGTATCGCAAAGAAGAGTTGGCCTGAGACGTGGGGATGGGATCGGGGACTGCCATCCCGGAGATATCGGAGTCCGCGGAACTCGACCACCTGATCCGAACCGAAAGCCGGGGCGTAGTGATGGAATTCTGGAGCACTTGGTGCCGCCCGTGCCGGGTGCTCCGTCCCCATCTCGAACGCCTCGCCCGTAATCATGTCGAGGCGTGGCGATTCGTCGCCGTCCACGTCGAAAAGAGTCCCGAACTGGTTGAGGCATGGTCGGTGAAAGGGACACCCACCCTGATCTACCTGCGTGATGGGGAAGAACGCCGCCGAACCGCCGGAGCGGTCACCCCGTCGATGATCGAAGCAAGCCTCGGTTCCGTCATCTGATCCACCGGCAACCGAGAGACGCAAGCCTCTCGACTCGGAACCAAGCCGGGGAAGGGTGGATGGAGATGGTGAGGGAACCGACCGGAATGGGCTGCGGCCGGTTGGCTATCTTTCACAGAAGATGACCACCTCTCTCCACCAGGGCGCGCTGTTCACCGACCATTACCAGTTGACCATGGCCCAGGTGTACTTCAGTTACGGGATGGCCGACCTGGAGGCCGGTTACGAGCACTATTTTCGCACCTACCCCAACTATGGGGAACACCGGGCCGGATACTGTGTCTCAGCCGGAGTAACTGCCCTTCTGGACCGCCTGCCCACTCTGAGATTCGGCGATTCCGAACGGTCCGCTCTGGCCGGTATGCGCGGCGGATCGGGCGCGGCGCTCTTCCGCCCGGATTTCTTGGACTGGCTGGTGGAGCGGGGCGACTTGGCGCGCCTTCGGATTCGGGCGGCCCCCGATGGGCGGGTAGTCCACCCCCACACTCCCATCACGGTGGTGGAAGGGCCCTTGGCGTTGGGGCAACTGCTGGAAACCATACTGCTCAATCATCGCAATTTCGCCACTCTGGTGGCCACCAAAGCCGCCCGGATCAAGCAGGCGGCCCGATCGGGAGTGGTTCTGGAGTTCGGAATGCGTCGCGCGGCCGGGACCGGCGCCAACCTCGCCACCGAGGCGGCGCTGGTGGGAGGCGCCGATTTTTCTTCCAACGCGGGGGCGTCGCACCGGGCCGGACTTCCCGCCCGGGGCACCCACGCCCATTCCCTGGTGCAGGCGTTCATGGCGTCGGGCGGCGATGAACTAGACGCCTTCCGGGCTTTCGCCCGGGTCTATCCCGACGACTGCGTGCTGCTGGTGGACACCGTCAACACCTTGGAATCCGGCCTTCCCAACGCGGTCACGGTGTTCAAGGAACTGCGTCGCCGGGGCCATCGACCGGTGGGGATCCGCCTGGATTCGGGAGACCCGGCGTCTCTGGCCCTGCAGGCCGCCCGGATCCTCGACCGGGCCGGTTTCGAGGATGCCGCCATCGTGCTGTCGGACCGCCTCGACGAACTGGCCATCGCCCGGATCATCGGAACCCTCGCCCGCCGCGCCGAAGACCCCGACCGACTTATCGGACGGCTGGTGTTCGGGGTGGGAACCCGGCTGGTGACCTCCGAAGGTTCACCGAGCCTCGACGGGGTCTACAAACTGGCGGCGATCCGCCGGAACGACGACTGGAAGCCGGCCTTCAAACTCACCGACGATCCCGCCAAGAGCGCGCCACCCGGTCGAAAAGGGCTTTGGCGTCGCTACGCATCGGACGGGATGGCCCGAGGGGACCTGGTAACCCTGGCCGGTGAGCAACCCGGGGGAGGCGCCACTACCCACCGGGCCCTGCTGGACGAGGTGTGGAAAGACGGCGTGGGGACCACCGAAACGATGGAAACCGCCCGAACCAGATGCCGAGCCGACCTGGCCCGACTATCTTCGGAGCACCGGGATCTGATCGACCCGGCCCCCTACCCTGTCGCCCAAAGCCGCCGCCTGAGGAACCTCACCGATGAGATGAGGGCCCGGGTGGGCGTTGCGGAAACCGAGCAATGACGGAGACCGACACCGTGGGACTGGTGATCCCCCTGGCGGTCCTGGTGATTTCGGCGGCGGTGGCGGCCGTGGCGAGATTGGTGGCGCAACGCCGTCCGAAGCGGCGCTCCCTGACGGGATTGGAATCGGGGGTGGCGCTGTTCACTTCCCAAAGATGCCCGGGCTGCGATCCGGTGCGGTCCCGTCTGATGCAAGTGCTGGGACCGGAGGGCTTTCGGGAGATCAAGTGGTCGGAGTCGCCGCAACTGTTCACCGATCACCGGATAGACCGCGTGCCCACCGTGGTGGCGGTGGGCCCCGATGGAGAGGGGCTGCTGTGGGAGGGAATGCCGTCGGTGCGGCTCCTGCGGAAATGGAAATCCTTTGTTTACCTGCGGTGAAGCCTTACAGTTGGTGGGTTATGGCCCCCAATTGCTATCGGTGTGGAAAAACGGCCTCCTCGTGGATGGCCATCGACTATCAAAACCGTCGAGTGTGGCTATGGGATATCAGCATTTCGGCCTCCCAAGAGGTGCTCTCGGCAATTTGTCGACAGCATGCTGATCGTCTCTCGCCTCCCTTAAAATGGACGTTATTCGACCGTCGCAACGTCACCGAGATGTTCCAATCCTCCAAAGAGTCGGGCGCCGCCTAACGGGCGGCAGACCCCTCCCCGTCTCATCCGGATCTCCGATGAGGCGCCTCTCTGCTTTCTGGTACCCGGGTTGGGTGCTGGCGTTGCTCTCCGCCATGGTTTTGGCCGTGCTCAACCCTCATCTGCTGCTGGTCGACAACACCCCCTCCGGCGGGGACATGGGTGCCCATGTCCTGGGACCGGCCGCCATGCGGGACATTCTGTTGCCCTCCGGGCGCCTGCTCGGGTGGTCCAACGCCTGGTTCGCCGGATTTCCCCTGTTCTACTTCTACTTCCCCCTGCCCGCCCTGGTCATAGTGGGGCTGGATGTGGTGCTGCCCTATGGGGTGGCCTTCAAGCTGGTCACGGTCGGTGGCCTGCTGCTGCTCCCCCCGGCGGTTTATTACTTCACCCGCGCCCTGGGGTTTCATCGGGTGATCGCCCTGATGACCGCCGCGGGCGGCACGGTGTATGCCCTGATGGAGAGTTTCACCATCTACGGAGGGAACGTGGCCTCGACCTTGGCGGGAGAGTTCACCTACAGCTGGTCGTTCAGCCTGGGTTTTATCTACCTGGGACTTTTGATCCGGGTGATCGACGGCGAATCCCGCCTGCTCCCCTGGGCGGCGGGGGTGTTCTGCGTCACCGTCCTCTGCCATCTCCTCACCACTCTGCTGTTGGTGTTGGGGACCTTGGCGCTCCTGGGCCTGCGAAGATCCCGCCGTCCCCTGACGGTGATCTCGATCTGGGCATTCGCGCTCACCGGCTTTTGGTCGGTCCCGTTTCTGGCCCACCTTTCGTACAGCTCGGACCTGGCCTGGAGTCCTCTCACCCAATGGCGGGAATTCGTCCCCGTCGAGTTGTGGCTGGTGCTCCCTCTGGCCCTGATCGGCCTGATCCTGGCTCTCCGCCGCGCCCGCCGGATCGGCGAAATATGGAAACTGACGCCGCTTCTGATCGCCACCGTGGCCCCCCTCGTCTATTTTCCGCTCCCCATCCGGCTCACCCGCCAGTTCCCGGAACTGTTCTTGGACGACCGATGGAAGCTCTACAACGGACGGCTTCTGCCCTATTGGTATTTCGGGGTGCTGTTTTTCGCCATGCTGGCAGTGGGCGCCCTGCTGATGGTGATCGCCCGACGCCTTCCTCAATCCATCTCCCCCACCACAGCCGCCGTCACGACCCTTGCTTCCGTGGGCCTGGTGGCCGCCCTTTTGATCCCCGCTTCCGACTCCCGGGGCCGCTGGCCGATCGTGATCGGCTCGGTGCTGGTGGCGTCCGCGGTCGTCATCGCACTATATGTCCGACAGGGGCCGGTTCCCCTCAAGCGGCTTCTGGCCGCCATGGTGGCGCTGGGGATGGGCGTCGGCGCCTTGGCGGGAGTTTCCTATCTGGCGGGGTGGTCGAGGTGGAACTACTCCGGATATGAGAACAAGGAGGGGTGGAACGAGTATCGGAGCATGAACACCCTGGTGGCGGGGCTCGAACCTGGGCGGGTGCTGTGGGAGAACAATCGGGATCTCAACCAGTACGGGACCCCCATGGCGCCCATGCTGATCCCCTACTGGTCGGAGTGGTCCCATCCCTCCATGGAAGGCCTGTTCTTCGAATCGTCGATGAGCATGCCGTTCATTTTCATCACCATCTCGGAGATGAGCAAGCAGGGCTCCAACCCCGTGCCGGGGCTGCAGTATCACAATCTCACCATGGATCGGGGGCTGCGGCATCTGGACATGTTCGGCGTGCGCTATTACATCTCGTTCACCCCCGAAGCCACCGAGGAAGCCGCCCGGTACCCCGAGTTGACCGAAGTTGGGGTGGCAGGTCCTTTCCATATATACGAGGCGCCGCCCACCGACCTGGTGGAGGTGGCGCGTTTCCAGCCTTCGGTGTTCGTGGAAGACCCCGACGGTGAACCGGACTTCTTCAACTTCTCCCTGGCCTGGTTCGAGATGATGAACCAGGCGGACCTGTGGGTGGTGGCCGAAGCCCCGCCCGAGCACGGATGGGCAACCGTGTCCCATCCGTCGCGGCTGCGGCCGGTCGTTCTACCCGAACAGAAGGGGGCGGTGAGCAACGTCGTAGTGGAAGATCACCAGATCTCTTTCCAAACCGAGGCGGTGGGAACCCCCCACCTGATCAAGGTCTCCTATTTCCCCAATTGGAAGGCCAAGGGCGCGGAAGGTCCCTATCTCGCCGCCCCCTCTTTGATGATGGTCGTCCCGACCGACTCCCAGGTGGTGCTCGAATTCAGCAACACCTGGGCCGAGTGGCTGGGATGGGCACTGACCCTGTCGGGGTTGGCTCTGCTGGCGATCCCCCGCGCTCGACGGCGGGTGGTGGACTGGGCCATCCCCTCCCCGAGGCCGGGCCGGAAGGAAATAGCGCCATAAAGCACCTCTTCAAGGCCTACGACATCAGGGGAAACGTGGAGGCAGGCGATTTCACCATCGACCACGCCCGCCGGATCGGCGCGGCGTTCTCCCGCTTTGCGGAAGGTCGGGCGGTGGCGGTGGGCCGTGACTGCCGGGCCAGCTCGCCGGCTATGGCCACCGCTTTTATCGACGGCCTCACCTCGGCAGGATCATCCGTCCTGGACCTGGGAGAGGTGGCCACCGAGGTGGTCTATTACGTTTCCGGCGCCCGATCGGTGGCTGGGGCGATGGTTACCGCCTCTCACAATCCGCCCCGGTGGAACGGGATAAAACTGTGCCTGCCGGGCGCGGCTCCGGTGGGAGTCGATTCCGGCTTGGAGCAAATCCGCCGGATGGCGGCCTCCCCGGCGACCGGCGCCCCGAGGCCGGACCTGGTTTCGGCATGGGACGTCACCGAGGATTACGTGGACCATGTGCTTTCGGTCACCGGACCGGCGCCGCTCTCGGCGCTGGCAGTGGTGGTGGATGGCGGGAACGGCATGGCCGAGACCATCGTCCGACCGGTCTTCTCCCGCCTGCCGGTTTCTCTCACCGGCCTGTATCTCACTCCCGACGGATCGTTTCCGAACCATCCGCCCGATCCCATCGACCCCGCCAACCTCGCCGCACTGGCGGCAAAGGTGCTCTCGGTCGGCGCCGACCTGGGTGTGGCTTTCGACGGTGACGCCGACCGGGCCTTTTTCGTGGACAACCGGGGACAGCCCATGTCAGGCAGCGCCATCGCCACTCTCATCGCCCGCTATATGCTGGCCTCCCGGCCCGGCGCCACGGTGGTACACAATTTGATCTGCTCGCGATCGGTTCCCGAAGCCATCCGGGCTGCAGGCGGCGTCCCCGTCCGCTCCCGGGTGGGGCACTCCTTCATGAAGCAGGTGATGGCCGACACCGGCGCCGTCTTCGGCGGAGAACACTCGGGGCATTACTACTTCGCCGCCCATTACGGGGCGGATTCCGGCATGCTGGCCACCCTGACCCTGCTCCGCATTCTTTCCGAACGAGGCCGCCCCCTGGCGGAACTGCACGCCGAGGCAACTCCCTACTGCGCCTCCGGCGAGATCAATTTGGAAGTGGCCGATCGGGAGGAGTCTTTGGCTGCAACCGCCAAGGCGTTCTCCTCGGCAGAACAGGATCGGCTGGACGGGCTGACGGTATCCTGGATCGATCGCTGGTTCAACCTGCGACCCTCCAACACCGAGCCCCTGCTCCGGCTCAATGCCGAAGGTCCTGATCCCTCCTCAGTGAGCCGCCTGGTCAACCAAGTGAAAAGCCTGGTGAGTCCCTGAAATGCCCTTCATCGATCCCCGCCTGCTGACCATTTTGGCCTGCCCATGGTGCCAGGGCGGATTGGTGGCGGTGGAGTCGGAACAAACTTTGGAATGCACAAAATGCGATCGCTCCTACTTGGTTAGGGCCGAGGGGGTGCCAATAATGATGGTGAATGATGACTGAACACCCATCCTCCCTGGCCGAGATGCGCTTGTGAATTTGCCTTTCTCGGATGCTCGGTAACATCACATTGCTCTCGCAGACCTTGGCTATGCAGCAAGCTCTTCTCTCGATTCCTCGCGCTTAGACCACAACACCGGTCGCACATCGTAACTCTGCAGGGCATCCTCCACGTTTGATGGAATTTGCTGATCGGTGTCGTTGAGGATCGCGTATGCACAGGATCCGGCAGCGCGAGCATTATGCGTGTCTATCCAGGAAAAAACAGTAGACTGTGTGTTTTCCCGGTTCGGGCGGTTGATGGCTCTCAGCAGTCTTTCTGGGCGGGACCTGGATTTAGGTATTACAAAATCGAAACGATGGTCAAAACCGCTGGTGCCTGACAATTTTACACTGGGTGTATAACGTATGTCAGACACATCCAACCAGGCAGCCACATCTTCAGTGAATAGCCTGCGGATAGTCGAGGAGGAAAGGTAAAAAAGATCATTCACCGCTAGCATTGCTTGTATGAGGTTGTGTTTCTGCAATGCAAAAGTGCCCCTTGATGCCTTGACTTCGAGAGCGCGGGTATCTTTGCTTATGCCAACTCCAAAACCCCTGAGTGTCATATCGACAAGACCCTGGCGACGCGGCGTGTCAAGTCGACAACCTGATTGCTCCAAATCTTCAATGATGTAGCTATCGTCGGTCAATATATATCCATTGCCTTGGCGCCTTGCATAAATCTGCAGATAATCATTATGCCGATCGAGATAAGGTGTCGTAATCTCTACCCAGTCATCTATTTCTCTTAAGCTGGTCTCCTGTTCAAGCCATTTTCGGTATTGATCGACGAGTAGGCGGATGTCGTCAATCATGTGAACAAACTCCGATTGAACTTAGGGGGCTCGACGACCTTACAATATTTCAGAAAGTCCTGCAAGGTGTGCCAGGAATCATGCAGGTTGGAGAAGTGGTTCTCCGGAGGCACAAATGCCCACTTGTCGCCATAGCCTTCACGGTAAAGATGCAGGTGTGGCGTGCCTATTTTTTCGCCGTCAGGATTGCGGTGTATCTTGCCACCCAGATCAAGCCTGGCAAGCACTACCACCTGGCGTCCTCGGGTCTGGTAGACGACCTTGGAGAGGTCTATTCTGGCACGCCGGATATCCAGAAGAAACTTCTCTCGTTTGTCATAGGAGACCAGAGGCACGCTAATGGCTCCTCCGTGATCTGGAAGCTCCCACTGTTTTGCGTCGAGTCCACGTTTGTCCATATTCAGGAGTGTGTCAGCTTCAGCTTGACTAAGTTCGACTACTTCCATAGCAATTACCTCCCTGGATGAGGCAGGCTACCGCGCCTTCCAGGGGACTCAGACGGCATTTCCGGCCCGATAAATTATCTGAACCTCGGGTTCGGCGGCATCCATGCTTCATCTCAAGGCGTTGGTCTTAGCCCACCGAGCTACCTCGTACCCTGTGGATGAGCTCCACCGCCACCCCTGAAACCCAGGGTAATACTCCGCATACATGGCGGTGGACTTGAGGTAGCGATCGGCTTCGGGGCGCACCAAACAGGATCGACCGCCCCGCCTCACCGCGCCACCCCGGATCGGTCTCTGTGACAACCAGCCTGCCCTCAGACGCCTCGCAGAGAAGTCCCCCCGGCAACAGGGAGCGGAACTCAATTTGGTTTATTTCAGGGTAACGGTATATTTTCTGGTATTATTTCTGAAGATTATTCCATTGATTTTGATAGTGCACTGGAGCTTTTAGGCGACAAACTACTCGGCGCATGGGAATCCGCAGTTAGGAAGGCGGCACTCGACCTTGCCGCCTACAGAACCACTCTGCCGTCTCAGGCGGCAGCCAACAGCCCCCGTGGACTGGCTAACTCAATCCACGACCGGTTGTGGTTTCATCTCTGCTCCGAAGTCGACGACATGGAAGAGCTACTCATCCATGACAAAGGCCCACTGCGAGAATTGATCGTCAACAATCAGGTCCGGGTCCGTCTGAAGCGGCACCACGGGTCAGGCGCGATCGCCACATATCCAACCGAGGAGGCGCTTCGATTTTATGGCCAACACCCATCAAAGGGGCAACTGGTGCTGTTCGAAAATTTCCCTGAGATGACGAACCTGGTCTTCGGCTACATCTGGGATCGCGAGTTGGGGGAAATCGGCGCGGCCACGGTGTCTTACCCGATCAGCAGAGAGAGGTCCCTCTGGGTACGTGAAATAGGGCCGCCCCCACCTTCTCACGTTATAACCCCTTCCCAACCGGATGCCCCCACGCCCATCTTTGAACTCCAGACCGAAAGGCTCAAAACCAGGCGGGATCTGGAGAGATGACCGGGTTGGGTGAAGGCATTCACACGGCGCGGATCGCCGCGGGGCTGACACAAGCGCAGTTGTCCCAGCGGACCGGCGTCACTCAGGCGGCTCTCTCCCGGTACGAAAACGAACTACGCGAGCCGGACCCGGCGACCCTGGCCCGCCTGGCTTCGGCGATCGGCGTGAATACGCAGCTTCTCACCAGTTTGTCCAGAGCTACGGGCGCCATAGCAACAGACGCCCACATGCGTCGACGCGCCACCGCGCCCGCAAGAGCATGGATCCGGCTGGAGGCGCGTCTCAATGTGCTCAGAGAACAGCTGCATCTGCTTCTTTCCTCCATCGACTATCAGGCGCCGAACAGCTTGCCCAGACTCGACCCGCTCGATTACTTACCTCACGAAGCCGCCCGTCTTACAAGAGCACAGTGGCGAATGCCACAGGGACCGGTCCGGAACTTGACTGCCTGGATGGAATCAGCCGGTTGTCTGATCATCGAACAGGACTTTGGCACCTCCCGAGTGGACGGCCTCTCCCAATGGATTGACAGATATCCCGTAGTGATGATCAATGCTCGTATACCAACCGACAGGAAGCGGTTCACTCTGGCCCACGAATTGGGACACCTCGTCATGCATTCAGAACCGGCACACTTCACCGAAGAGGCCGAAGCGGAAGCGATGGCCTTCGCTGCGGAGCTTCTCATGCCCGCTCATCTGATCCGGCCCGAACTCCGCAACCGTTCGCTGGGGCATTTGGCCAACCTGAAACGCAAATGGATGGTCTCCATCGCCGCTCTAATCGAACGAGCCCACGATCTCGGAACCGTCTCTCGGACATCGAGAACCTCGCTCTACAAAGCACTCAGCGCCAAAGGATGGCGCAAAAGAGAACCGCTCAGCCACCAACTGCCGCCGGAAACCCCATCCACACCCACCGCCATCGTCCAGACCTTCCGACAACTCGCCTATAACCCCGAACAAATCGCTACCTTCGGCGGTTTTGCTGATGCGGAAAGCGCCGCCGAGGTGCTCCCCTTATACCAAGGACTCCGAATCGTCAAACCAACCGCGAATTGATCGCCCCGAACACAAGCAGAGAGGTCGGGAACCCTCATTCAATAGCACCTCTGTACCAACGGCCCAGCTGACCATCGAGAGACGGCCCGCCCGCGAAACCGGCTCCTGGGACATGATGAACGTAGAAGGGCATCGGGTGGCTGCAATCGAACTGCAGGACACCAGATCATATCTTTCTGATGTTGATGTGGACGTTAGCCTTGGATGCCCTTGCTTGAGTCTGTCGAGTATGGTTCTTGTTTCCTTTGTCGGCGAGTGTTATCCAGGCGATTGGCCGGGCATTTGCCTAATCCCAGAGGCGTTCCCATAATGGCAGTAAAGATGATTGAACACCGATCCTCCCTGGCCGAGATGCGCTTCCAAATGTCGGCGCTGGGCGGCCAATTGCGCTGGGGAGCGGATCTTTTGCTCGACTCGGAGAGCAAGGACGAGGGGGAAATGCTGGTGTGCGGCATGGGGGGATCAGGCATCACCGGCGACTTCCTTCGGGCGGTGGCGGAAACCGAAGGACGGAGAACCGCGGTTCACAAACATTACGGACTGCCCGGGTGGGCGGTCAACCACCGACCCTCGGTGACGGTGGTCTCCTATTCGGGCAACACCGCAGAAGCGCTTTCCTCCTGGAGGGCGGCGCGGAACCTGGGACTGCCGGTGACCGCCATCACCTCGGGCGGGGAGTTGGCGGAGAGAGCGACCCTGGCGGGTCACCGGCTGGTGATGGTTCCGGGAGGCTACCAGCCACGGTCGGCTTTGGGCTTTGGGCTCTCGGCGCTTCTGAGAGTGGCGGCGCACCTCGGGGTGATCGCCGACCCCCGGCCCTCACTGGAAGAAGCCGCCCAGATGGCTGACCTTCTGTCCGGTTCCCAAGGAAAGGGAAGGGCTCTCGCCTCGGAGTTGGCAGAGGGGATGGGAGACCGGATGGTGGGAATCTACGGATCGGCGCCGCTCACCGCAGTGGCTGCCTATCGCTGGAAGACCCAGACCAACGAGAACGCCAAACGCCCGGCCTTTTGGGGAACCCTGCCAGAGACCACCCACAACGAGATAGTGGGCTGGGACATTCCCGAGGGATTGGCCCGCCGCCGGGTGGGGATCGTGGCGTTGCGAGACCGGGACGATCATCGGGGCGTCACCCGCCGATTCGAGTTGCTGGAGGCCCTGACCGCGGAGCGGGTGACGTGGGTGGGCGAAGTCAGATCCCAGGGCAGTTCCGCCCTGGCCCGCTTGATTAGCCTGGTGGCGATGGGTGACCTCTTTTCTCTGGAAATGGCCCGACACGGCGGTGCCGATCCCATGGCCGTGGAGTTGATTGACCGCCTCAAGGTGGGGATGCGCTCCTCCGACTCCCGTGCCCAATGACCTAGCCGATCCCGGGCTGGCCAACCAGGGCCGGATGCGGGTGGAATGGGCGGCCGGCCGGATGCCGGTTCTGTCCTCGGTGCGCCAACGCCTGTCCGCCGATAGGCCGCTTTGCGGTCTGCGAGTGGGCGCCTGTCTCCATGTCACTTCCGAAACCGCCAATCTGATGCTTGCTCTGCGCGACGCCGGGGCCCGGCTCTCCCTGTGTGCATCCAACCCCCTCTCCACTCAGGACGACGTGGCCGCCTCCCTGGCAGCCGAGGGCATCGAGGTGATGGCCATCCGAGGAGAGGATGCGGACCGTTACCACCGCCATATCCGGGAGGTGCTCGACCGGCGACCCGATCTGCTGGTGGATGACGGAGGGGATCTGATCTCCGCCCTGCACCAGGACTATCCGGATCTGCATCCCCTGGGCGCCACGGAGGAGACCACCACCGGGGTGAACCGGCTGCGAGCGATGTCCCGGGAGGGCGCCCTGCGGATTCCGGTGGTGGCAGTGAACGATTCGGCCACCAAGCACCTGTTCGACAACTATTACGGCACCGGCCAGTCCACTATGGACGGAATCATCCGCTCCACCAACCTGCTGGTGGCCGGTTCCACCGTGGTGGTGGTGGGTTATGGACCATGTGGACAGGGGGTGGCGATCCGGGCCGACGGGTTGGGAGCGAAAGTGATCGTGGTGGAGGTGGACCCGGTTCGGGCGTTACGGGCGTTGATGGACGGCCACCGGGTGTTGACCGCTCAACAGGCGGCTTCGCGGGGGGATATTTTCATTACCGTGACCGGCAACCGTCACGTTCTGGCCGAACAACACTTGGCGGCGATGAAAGACGGAGCGATCCTGGCCAATGCCGGCCACTTCGATGTGGAGATCGATGTGAAGGCTCTGGCCGGTGGAGCGGTGGAGCGAAGAACCGTCCGTCCCAACCTGGAGGAATTCAGGATGGATGACGGTCGCCGATTGTTCCTGGTCTCCGAGGGCCGACTGGCCAACTTGGGCGCCGCCGAAGGGCATCCTGCCGACGTTATGGACCTGTCGTTCGCCAACCAGGCCCTGGCGCTTCGTTGGCTGGTCGACAATCGCTCCTCTTTGGCACCCCAGGTTTACGTCCTGCCAACCGAAATAGACCAGATGGTGGCCCGCATCAAGATCGAGGCCTTGGGAGGCAGGCTCGAAGAGTCGACCGGGGAGCAACGAGAATACATATCAGGATGGCGCTCGGGAACGTGATTTGCCCTTAGAATCTGGAGATCGGGCTACAGACGCGCCTCGGCCAACTTGATCTGAACCAACAGCACCCCCGCCAGCGAAATGGCAATCCCCAAGATCTGGACCGCAGAAAGGGATTGTCCCAACATAACCCAAGCCGCCACCCCTCCCACCACCGGTTGCGTGAGGAGGATCATCCCCACCGGGCCCGGACCCGCCAGGCGGATGGCGATTACTTCCATCAGCATCGGGATGGCCGTCCCCGCCACACCCAAGGCCAGCAGCCACCACCACTTGGGGATCGGCAGATCCAACGGACCCAACCCGGCGCCGGGGGTCAGAAACAGGGCGGCTATTCCCAAAGCGTAAGTGGCGATGGTGAGCGGTGGGAGTTGCTCTGCCAGATGGTCGACCAATAGGAAGTAGGCGGCCAGGAACAGTGCTGATCCCACACCCGACGCTATCCCTATCAGATCCACCTGTTCCCATGCCCAAGCCTCCACCACCATGGAGATACCCAACATAGTGACCAGTCCCGCCAGCCAGGCAACCAACGGCGCCCGGATCCCTCTCACCACCTGTGCCCAGACCATCACCGCCAGCACCGCCACGAACTGCAATGTCATGGCCGGACCGGCCCCCAGTCTCTCCAGGGCGGTGAAGAACAACATCGCCATCACCGCCATAGAGCCGCCAGTGACGACCAGTACTCCGAGGCGACCACGAGGATGCAAGCGCCCTTTCCGGAGGGCAGCCACCAACAGCACCAGCCCAGCGATCAACTGATGACGCTGGGCCAACTCGATGGATCGATGATACTCGAGCAGATCGATGACGACCACCGCGAAGTAACCGAACAGCAACACCACCACAATCGCCAGCAGCGTTCCCCTCCGGGCCTCGGGTCTCACGAAAGTCAGGCCGGGCTTTCCCTCGTCAAGTCGGCCTGCGGTCATCATAGAGAAGTTACCAACGTCGTCGAAACGGTGCATCCGCTTACCCCATCAAGGACCCCTGCCTTCCCGCCTTCTTGATCGTATTGCCTCTCGGGCCATGGCTACAGCAGTTCGGGATAGAAGAGAATGACCAACAGGCTCAGCAGATTGAAGCCGGCGTGGGCGAAAATGGCCGGTCCCAAGCGCTCTCGCATGATACGAAGATAGGCCAGCACCACCCCGAACAGGAACAGTTGGGGAATCAGAACCAACCCCGACTCCAGCGGCTGAACCATGGAAATCCCCATCAGATGAAAGGCGGCGAAAACCGACGCTGAACCGAACATCACTCCTTTGACGCGGAAGCGGGCCACCAGAGCGTCGATCAGAATGCCCCGGAACATGAGTTCCTCCAGAATGGGACCTATCAGTCCCACCAGCACTAACAGCGCCACCTGATCAAAGGCGCCCCGGGTGGCCGTGATTTCGGTGGTGAGCGACTGCGGTTCGGACTCCAGCCCCACCAGCATCGCCAGGGGCAGGAACAAGAATGCGAAGAGCAATTGGAGCCCCATCCCCAGCAAGATCATCAACCCGTCTCTGGCCTCCACCAAAAAGCCCAGCCGCCGGAAGTCCCTTCGGCGCAACCTGCCCACCGCCAGCACGGCCACGGCGGTGAGCAGGAACTGACCTATCAAAAGCAGGGTTACGTCGCCTCCCCCACCGGTCACCACCACCAGCACCGAACCGGCCAGTCCGGCCAAGGCGACTATTGCCAGATCGGGAATGGTCCATCGACCCCGGGAGTTGGACGCCTGCACTTGTCCTGAGGTTATCTGGGAGGCTTGCGGTCGGCGTTCCCGAAGTTGCCGGGGGCGGGCTGGGTCTCAGTCCGCATGAAGCGCCCGGCGGTTGGTCCAGTCCAACCTGGCTATCTCGCACGATTTCGGAAACCGATCGTCTCCGCACATGCGACGCAGCATGCGGATAACCCCTCCGTGCGTGAACACCAGATGGGCCCCATCCGACAGCCCACCCAGGAACTTGACCACTCTGGTCTCCATCTGCCGGTGGGATTCACCGCCCGGAGCGGCGAAGTCATCGAATGCCAACATCTTGTTCCGTATCTCCGGAGACAGACCTTGCCAGTTCAGACCCTGGATATCCCCAAAATCGAGCTCCCGAAGGGCCTGCGACCGGGAGGGCTCACCGAAGGCCAACCGGGCGGTCTCAACCGCCCTGGTCAGGTCGGAACTCCACACCCCGACAAAGGTCCGACCGGAAAGCGCCTCGGCCAGCCGGCGGGCCTGCCGGCGCCCGGTGCGGTTGAGGGGGGTGTCAACCCAACCTTGCAGCAGGTGCCGCAGATTCCAGTCGGTCTCTCCATGCCGAACCAACCAGAGCTCGATCACTGCTAGAAATCGATCCCCCGGCGGGCCCCGATCCCTTGGTCGAAGGCGTGTTTGACCTTGACCATCTCGGTGACGGTGTCAGCCGCTTCGATCAGAGAAGCAGGGGCGTCCCGGCCCGTCAGGATCAAAGTGACGTGGGAGGGACGCTCCCTGATCATCTCCAGCATCTCTTCTTCTTCGATCCATCCCCAGTTGAGGGGGTAGGTTACTTCATCGAGAACCACCATCCGGTGAGTCCCCTCCGAGATAAGACGGCGGGTGAAAGACCAGGCTTGCCGCGCCACCGCTTCGGTCTCGGACATGTTGTCCGAATCCCAGGTGAAACCGTCCCCCAAGGCCCACCAGTCCACGCCCAGACTGCGTCCGATCTTTTCTTCTCCCACCTTCCAGTTGCCCGACTTGAGAAATTGCACCACGGCCACTTTCCATCCTCGCGAAATCGCCCGCAACATGGTGCCGAAGGCGGCGGTGCTCTTACCCTTGCCGTGACCGGTGTGAACCAATACCAAAGAAGAGACACGCTCCTTTCCCATCGCGGGGCCTTCGGTGGGTGGCTGGTCCTGTGCGGTCATCGAGTTCTCCTTTTTCGAAATCCTATAGCCGGCCGGCGGCCGGTTTGGCATCCCTCGCATCAGAGACCCCTTCGGCTCGGAGCGGAATCACCACCACCCCGAACTCCGGACCCGAGATGATCCGCACCTCCGCTCCGTAGTGATCACGCAGCGAACGTTCGGTGATCACGGAACGAGGAGGCCCATCCAAAATGGCCTTACCTCCTGACATCATCACCAGACGGTCGCAGAACTGGGCGGCCAGGGTCAGGTCGTGCAAGGCACTGATCACTGTGAGGCGTTTTTCATGTCGCAAACGGTCGACCATTTCCATCATCTGCTGTCCGTGCCCGATGTCGAGCGAGGAAGTCGGCTCATCCAAGATCAGCAATGGGGCATCCTGGGTCAGGGCGCGGGCCAGCACTGCTCTTTGCAACTCGCCTCCGGACAATTCATCGAGTCGCCGGTGGGAGAGGTTCTCCAGGCTCAGGGCTTTGAGTGACCGCTGGGCGATCTCCAGGTCGGTGCGGATCTCCCGACCCAGCCATCCGATGTGAGCAGTCCGACCCAGCAACACGTAATCGGCCACCCCCATCCCCCAGGACACCACCGGGTTCTGAGGTACCACCGCCATCAACCTGGCCCGTTGCCGAGCGCCGAGTCGGGCCAGGTTTTGTCCACCGTAGACCACCTCCCCGGTTTCCATACGGGCAGCGCCGATAATGGCTCGCAACAAGGTGGTCTTACCCGCGCCGTTGGGACCCACCAGACCCAACCACTCTCCTTCTTCCACGGAGAGATTCACCGCGTCGACGACCAGCGTTTCACCGAGTATCACCGACACATCCCGGATCAAAAGCCTGGTCATTCCAGATCTCCGGAGGTGCGAAGAACCATCAGGAAGAAAGGACCACCCAAAAAGGCGGTCACCACCCCGATGGGCAACTCGGCCGGAGACACCACGGTACGCGCCACCACATCGGCGGCGGCCAGGAAGGCGCCTCCCATCACCAGCGACAGTGGAATGATCACTCGATAACTCCAACCGGCCAGAAGCCGAACGGTGTGGGGGACGATTATCCCCACAAAGGCAATCAGCCCACTGGCCGACACCGCCGCGGCCGCCCCCAACGTGGCCGCCGACACCACGATCAACCTCACCATGCGGGGAGACAAACCCAAGGTGGACGCCTCGTCGTCTCCCACGGTCATCACATCGAG
The DNA here is from genome assembly GCA_963665765.1 of Acidimicrobiia bacterium. Lineage (GTDB taxonomy): Bacteria > Actinomycetota > Acidimicrobiia > Spongiisociales > ZC4RG35 > Bin76. The sequence goes on along the minus strand of OY762464.1, from coordinate 2,045,312 downwards.
GGCTCTGCGAAAAATGAGCAACACCAACCAACTGACCACCATGTAAGGCAACACTGCGTACAGGTCATTCCATCCCACTGTCACCAGGCGACCCAATATCCAACTGTAAACCTCCCGCAGAGTGGTGACATTGGTCAGCTGCAGAAAGGTCTGGACTGCGGTGAGAAAGGATGCCACCGCTACTCCCGCCAGAACCAGGGTGGTGGACGACCGCCGATCCCTTCCCCTGGTCCGGGACAGCCCGTAGGAAAGAGCCACCCCCACCACCGCCCCCGCAAAGGCGAGGGGGGCCAAAGGCAGGGAGGAAAATCCCCGGGCGCGGAGCAAAATGGCCACCGTAGCCCCCAGTCCGGCGCCGGCGGCCACCCCCAAAAGATAGGGATCGGCCAGGGGATTGCGGAAAACTCCCTGGTAGGCGGCCCCTGCCGAGGCCAGGGTGGCCCCCACCAGGGCGCCCATCACCGTCCTGGGCATACGAATCTCCCAAAGAATGGTCAATTCCCGTTCGGTCAGAGAGTTTTCCACCTCCACCAGCGGCAGCCGATCCACCAGTGCCGCCAACACTTCCCCCATCTCCAACCCGGCCGGTCCGACCAAGAGCGCCACTCCCAGAACCGCCACTCCCAGCGCCAGCGCCAGCATCATTCTCCCCAGTCCCACCCGGGAAGGCTGCGCCAGGGCTGAGAGCGGCGTCATGGCATTCAACTTTGGGCGGACAATTCAGCAACGGCGTCCGCAACCACCTCCAGTAAATCCACGATCCGGGGGCCCCATCGGGAGGCGATGTCATCATCGAGTTCCACAACCGCCCCGTTAGCCACCGCGGTCAGTCCCGACCAACCGGGACGCTCGGCCACGGTGTCCTGGTTCTGCCCGCAGCAAAGGGTGTCAGCCAGGAAAATCAGGTCGGGGTCCACATCGATGATGTATTCCGAGGAGAGTTGGGGATATCCGTAGCCCTGCTCGTCGGCGGGATCGGCAATGTTCTCCAAACCGAGCAGACCCAGCACCCGGCCCACAAAGGTGGCAGAGGTAACGGAATAGAGATTCTGATCCAGTTCGTAGTAGTAGGTGTAGGAAGCATCCGGGAGGTCGGCCAGTATCTCCTGCAGATCCCCTTGCATCGAAACTACCAGCCGGGCCGCCTCCTCCACCTGACCGGTGACGATACCCAGTTGCTCGATCTGATCCCACACATCGTCGAGAGAACCGGCTGCCAACATGATCAGTGCCGGTATTCCCAATGCTCTCAGAGACGACATCAGATCGCCGGGATCGTAGCTGAACACCACCAGGTCGGGATCGAAGGCGGTGATGGCTTCGATGTTGGGACTGAACCCGGACAGATCGGTTAGCGGGGCCTCCGGTGGATAGTAGGAATAGCTGTCGACCGCCACCACTTGAGGTCCTGCGTCGATCGCAAAGAGCATCTCGGTGAGCGATCCCGATAGGGAGACGATCCGCTCCGGTCGGGCGGCGATGGTCACCGTGCCCAGCGAATCCTGCACCTCCACCGGAAAAGCCGACGGCGCCCCCGTGGTGGTGGTGGCTTGGGTGGCGGCAACGGCCGCCTCGGTGGTGGTGGGCGCCGCACTCGTAGCGGGAGCGGCCGTGGTGGGGGAAGCTTGGGTGGCGGCGCTCGAACCGGCGACAGAAGATTCCCCTCCTCCGCAGGCGCCCAAGACCCATGCCCAAAGCGCCAGAGCCAGCAGCCATTTTCCACCCGCATATCGGGGGTGCGTATACATAAACATCCTCCTTGGTAAGGAGGATGAAGGAGAAGAGTGTCAGACAGGAAGCCCGCTGACGAACTACACCTTCATCCGAGGTTCATCCGTCATCCCGGAACCAGGCGTCCTGGCTTATCCCCCTTTTCGAGGGCTTGACAGTTGCGGGACAGCACCGGACTTCCACCGGATTTCGCTGATCCCAGGATAAACTCGCCGTTTTCTCCCGGCGATCGCGGCCCACTATAGCATCCGCCGGGATAGGTTGCATGGGGGACCGTGAGTCGGTTCCCCGAATGGGAAGGCGACGCGAGAGCCCTACTCCGGCGGCGAGTCTTCCGCAGGTTCATCCTGGCTGGACACCACTTCGCTTCTGGGAAGCAGAGTGGCCGCCAGAGTCAGCCTGTCCTCCCCGCGCAGCACATCGAGAATGATCACGTCTCCCGGCGACAAGTGTCTTATTCTGGCGGCCAGATCGGCGATCCCCGTCACGGGGCGACCTCCCACTCCCACCACCACGTCGTCGGGCTTCAGTCCCGCCTGCTCGGCCCCCGAGCCGGCAAACACCTCCATGATCTCCACTCCGGCGTCGCCCTGGGTGTCGCGACCGCTGATTCCCAGGAAGGCGGTGTGCACCGGTTCCCCGGCGATCAACGCCTGCGCCACCCGGTAGGCCACGTCGATGGGGACCGCAAAGCCCACCCCCTGAAATTCGATCGACTCCAAGGAGGTGGAGTCGGTGAAGATGGAGACATTGATGCCGATCAGCCGTCCATACCGATCCGCCAGGGCGCCGCCGGAGTTGCCGGGATACAGCACCGCGTCGCTTTGGGTCAAGAGCTTGCCTTCCACGATCCGATCCACCGCGCTGATCACACCGGAGGTCACCGACGACTCCAATCCCCACGGACTTCCCACCGCCACCACTAGCTGGCCGACCCTGAGCGGGTCCTCCATGGAGAGTTCAGCAGGCGTCAATCCGCTTCGTTCCACCTTGACCACCGCGATGTCAGAGTCGGGATCGGTGCCCACCACCTCCCCGGGCAACCGGTCGCCGGTGGATAGTCGCACGGTCAACTCGGCGGTTCCCTCCGCCACCTCGGACACGACATGGGCGGCGGTGAGAATGTAACCTCGGCTGTCGAAGATAACGCCGCTTCCCGCCCCCTGCTGGAACAGATTGTCACTCTGTATTTCCAGATGAACCACCGAGGGGACGAGCCGGTTGGCCACATCCCCCACCGGTTCGTCGGTGATCACCAACTTCGGCGGCTCAACCACCGCAGCCTCCACCTCGGCCGCCGCTATGTCCGGGACCGTGGTGGCGGGGGCGACAGTGGTGGAAGGGGCGGCGGTGACGGCGGGAGTGGAAGGGGCGGTCACGGCGGGCGCCGACGTGGAGGGAACAGATGATTCGGCCGCGGGGGTCGTGGCGGTGGTGGTTGACATCTCCTCGTCCGGGGAGATCGCCTCGGGGAAGAAAATCCCGGCCGCAAATCCGGCTGACAGGAGGAGGATGCCGGCCACCGCCATCATCTTCCATCCCATCTCCCGTCGGGCGCCCGACTTCGGAGAGGGAGAGGGGTGATCCTGGTCGGAGGCCACGAACAGCGAAACTTCCCCGATGGGCGAAAGGGGTTGCTCGGCTATCTCATCCGGGGCTTCTATGACCTCGTCAGTCGGTTCGGAAAGAGAGACATCTTCGTGGGATGACGGCTGACTCGCCTCGGTTGCGGTCATCTCCTCTGCCGAGCCGGCCTGTCCGCCAGACTCCTCATCCGTCGCCCCGGCGGGTGCCTTGGTCAGGTCGGGAGAGTCCGCAATTTCAGCCGGATTCTCCACCGGTGATGGTGAAGGAGCACGATCAGGCTCTGGGGGCAAAGGGGTTTTTGTCATGAAAGGTGGTGATACTCAAGTCTATGGTGGCAAAAGACGTTAAAACTGGGGTAAAGCCGCGACAATCACTCATTCCAGGGGATTGACGTCAGGGGGGTTTTCGTCGCCGGAATCGTCGCGCGAGGGGATCCACACCACCATTGTTGTCCCGCCCCCCTCGGCGGGGAACGTAGCCAACCGCCCACCGTGGGACTCGGTGAGATGCCGGACGATGGCCAGCCCCAGACCCCCACCGGCATGAGAATCGCCCGAGATCAGATTCGGATCGAGACCCGGACCGCCATCGGTCACCGTCATCCACGCCCAGCCCTCCATCTCGCCGCTCCCCAACTCGATGGAGGTGCCCGCAGGAGAGGCGGAGATGGCGTTATCCAGCAGGTTCTCCAGCACTCGGGCCAGCGCCAGCGAATCCCCCGACACCCGGGCGGGCCGAGCCTCCACCCCCACCCGCAAATCCTGCTCCTCGGCCAAAGCGGTCACCGCCTGAGCAGTGGAAGTCACCAGGTCGACCAGATCCAACTCGGAGAATTTGGAGCACCCCATTTCGAGACGGGCCGCTTCCAGCAAACGGTCGATCATCTCCGACATCTTCCGCGCCGCCCGGGAAACCACCTCGCCGGTCTCCCTCCAGTCCTCCACCGTGCACTCCGGGTCGGACAGGGTCACCTCCAGGTTGGAGCGGATCACCGCCAAGGGGTTCCGAATGTCATGGGACGTGGAGGCCAGGAACTGCTGCTGCAACCGAAACGACCCGCTCAGTCGGTCGAGCATGGCGTCGAAAGTCCCCGCCAGCCGGGTGAGTTCGTCGTCGGGTCCGGATAGATTGATCCGCTCGGTCAGATCCTGGACCTGGATGTTCTCAGCTACCTCGACGATCCGGTTGATGGGCCGCAGGCTCCGGCCGGCCAGAAACCATCCCATCACCAGACTGACCAGGAACATCCAGACCAGACCCCACAGAATGAGACCGGTGATGTCCTCCAGGATGCGTTCCCGTAACACCGTCTCCACCGTTTGGAACTGCCGCATCTCCAGTTGGGGGATGATGTAGCGCACCCCTCCCCGGATGACGATCTCCCCGGGGGCGAGCACCAGCCCCATTAGCCGTTCGTTGCGAAGACCATGGCGAATCACAAAGAAGATGGTGATCACCGTCGCCGACCCCAGGACGAACACCACCAATGAGGAGAGCGCCGTCAGTCGGAAGCGGATGGAGGAAAAAACCGGCGGCAGCCTCATGATCCCGGCCCGTCCGGCGAGTCGTTTCCCAGCACATAGCCCCGACCCGGAACGGTGACTATCACCGCCGGTTTTCCAAGTTTGCGGCGCAGGTTGGAAAGGGTCATTCTCACCGTGTTGGTGAAGGGATCGGCCATCTCATCCCACACGTGCTCCAAGAGAGTCTCCTGGGAAAGAACTTGACCCGCCCTGGCCATCAGATACTCCAGCAGGGAGAACTCCTTGGCGGTCAATCGAATGGGCCGCTGCGCCCGGAACACCTCGAAGCGGGTGGTGTCCAGCCGGATGTCCCCCACTTGCAGAATGGGGCTCCGCTCCTCGTCCCGACGCAAAAGCGCTCTCACCCGGGCCCGCAATTCTGCGAAGGCAAACGGCTTCACCAGGTAGTCATCGGCGCCCGCGTCGAGACCTTCAACCCGGTCTTCCACCGTGTCCTTGGCGGTGAGCATCAAGACCCGTGGTCGATCCTCGAAGGTGTCAAGCGACCCGTTCACCAGCCGACGACAGAAGTCCACTCCCTTGCCATCCGGCATGTTCCAATCCAAGATCACCAGATCGTATCCGGCCGAGGCCAGCTTGACCAGGGCTTCTGACAGAGTGTGAGCCACATCCACCGCATAACGGCTGCGGCGCAAACCCCGCGCCACGGCGTTGGCCAGATCAACCTCGTCCTCCACCACCAAAAGTCTCATGTGGAAATGAAACTTACCCCCGGTCGTAAACCTATCGCGCGAAAAGCTTCGTCTCCGGCCACCTCGGTAGCATCATGACCATGTCCAGAATCCAACGCGCCGCCGACCGCGCTCGCATCCGTTCTCTCCTCGAGAAGTTCGTCAGTATCCACTCGGTGAATCCCGCCCTCGACGGGGGTCCCGGTGAAGCCGAGTTGGCTTCTGCCCTGTTCGACTACCTCGAGGCCGAGGGCATGAACCCCCGCCGCCAAGCGGTACATCCCGGCGGGCGGGACAACATTCTGGCCGGCTTGGAGGGCGTCTCGGATGCCCCCTTGGTGATGTGGCAAGCTCACCTCGACACCGTGACGCCCTCGGGCAAGGCTTGGCCCCAAGCGGTGGTGGAAGGAACGCGGGTACACGGACGCGGCGCCTGTGACACCAAGGGCTCCCTGGTGGCCATGGTGGAGGCGTTGCACATGGTGCGGGACCTGCATCCCGGCAAACGATGTTCCATCCTGTTCGTCGGAGGGATCGACGAAGAGGTGGCCGGCACCGGAGCCATGGCCCTAACCGCGGCGCGTTCGGACATCGATATGGCCATCGTGGGGGAACCCACCGGCTTGGAGTTGGCCACCGCCCACAAGGGGGTGCTCCGCTTTGAGATCGAAACGGTGGGATCTCCCTCCCACTCCTCCAAACCTCATCTGGGGGTGAACGCCATCCACCACATGTCCCGGGTGCTCGACGCCCTGGAAAACCAATACATTCCGACATTGGCAGAGATCAGCCATCCGCTGGTGGGAAACCCCACCATCAACACCTCGCTGATCCGGGGAGGTACGGCCCTCAATATCGTTCCCGCCCAGTGCGTGATCAGCATGGACCGTCGGGTCAATCCCGGAGAAGACTCCCAGGAAATCCTGGCCGACATCGAGGAACTGCTGGCCGGTCTGGCGGAAAGAGGCATCGAGACCCGTCTGCGCCCCGGCTCCTTGGACATGAAACCTCTGGACACCCCCGTTGACCACCCATTGGTGAAAACGCTGCAAACTGCCCGCCGGTCGATCCTCGGTGAGCCGGGACGGCCGATCGGCGTTCCCTATGGAACGGACGGCGCCTGGTTTGCCCCCGCAGGCATACCGTCGGTGGTGTTCGGGCCCGGCTCCATAGATCAGGCCCACTCCGACGAGGAATGGGTAGAAATCGAGGACACCGCCCTGGCGGCCGAAATCATCGCCGAAACTGCGGTGCTGTTGGCCGGCACCTAAGACGGAGTCGATTCGGCCTTCAGTCTGGGAAGTTCATCAATTAGACGAGTTGCCTCCACGGCTAGACGAGTTGCCTCCACGGCAAGCGTTTCGAGGCTACATGGCGACCCTTTGGAGCGCACGGGGTTGATCCCGATGGTTTTCTGCAACGGGAGGAGTTTGTACTCCGGCACGGGATAGAACTCCCACTGATCAGGGAGACGATGATCAGCAACCGCCCTAACGGACTCCGGGTGATAGGCAAAGATGTAAAGGTCGGCCCACCGCTGGGGTTCCCCTACATACATCCGCATCTTTTTGTCATAACGCTTCGTCGGGCAGATTCTAAAGTTAGATTCCGACTCTGGTCTCGGTGACCCTTCCGACCAGGGCTGTAGTCTGGTCGATTGTTTAACCTCGATTCGAGCTTTGGATTGTTGGTGCTGCAGGTCCCACTCTGACCATCCTGGCATGCACTCCCACTCCTCGTCAAATGCTCTCAAAGCTATTTCAATCATGAATTCCACATACACGCCGCGGTCGACATTGTTAATGAGTTCCCGGTCATAGAGTTGGTCAACCAGCCGCTCGACTACACGACCGTGAACTACTCTGTGAGAGACCATCTAGCTCTTGGGCAAGTCATATACCTGGGCGGTGTAAGCGCCATCCACCACCAGGTTGACTCCGCTCACGTAGCGGGCGTCGTCGGAGGCCAGATACAAGAAAGCCGAGGCGATGTCGTCCGTAGCGGCCAGCCGGTTCATGGGCACCACCGGAAATCCCTCGGCCCGCCACTTGTCCATTAGTTCCGCCCCGGCGATATCCACCGACTGCTGGGTGTCGGCCGGGCCGGGGCTGACACAATTGGCCCGGATATTCCAGGACGCCAGTTCCACCGCGATCGCCTTGGCGAGGGAGACAATCGCCGCCTTGGCCACGCAGTAGGCGGTGAAGTTCCGTCCATGTCCCAAGGCGCTGATGGAGGATGTGAAAAGGATCACCCCGCCACCGGTCTCCTTCATGGCCTGAGCCGCCCGCTGGGAGAGGGTGAAGTACGCATCCAGATTCACCGACATCACCCGTCGCCAGTCACTGTTGCTCATCTCTATGAAAGGCACCTGCACCCAGGCGGCGGCGTTGGAGATCAGGACATCCAGGCGAGGGTCAACCGCCAATGCTTGCTCTATCGCTTCCTCGCATCCGGCCGTTTCACCCAGGTCCACACAGATGGGCACCGGGTGGGCGCCCAGTTCGGCGATGGCGGACACCACCTCCTCCAAACGCTCGGAGCGGCGGTCCACCAGGTAGAGGTTGGCCGCCCCTTCGGAGGCGAAACGCTCGGCGGTGCGGCGTCCAAAACCGCTGCCTGCTCCGGTGACCAACACGTTCTTTCCGCCGAAACGGTCGCGGTGATGAGATCGAGGTTGATCCGGGGCGGATTGGTGGGTCTGGGTCCTGATGCTGCGAGACATCTTATCCTTCCAAGACGGGGAGAGTGATACGGGTGGGATGAGAAATGTTGTGAAGCACGGTTTGGGTGGCCGGCCTACCGGCGGTGGCGGGCTCGGTGAAGAGCGGACCGCCGGTGTTCATATTGCGGTCCCACTGAGGAAAGTCGGAACTCCCCAACACCAATCGCAGGCGATGCCCGGCTTCGATGAAAGCCCCCACCGGACCCAGTTCGATGGCGTACCGGTGAACCCGGTCGGGCCGAATGGGAGTGGGGTCCGACCGCGACCGGCGATAGCGGGCCCGGATGATCCCCTCCTGCAGATTGGTGGAGATTCCGCCGGGATCCACCACGCACAGTCGGGCCGTCCAATCGGTATCGGCGGCGGTGGTGGCCGCCCACATGTCAACTGTGACGTCTCCCACCAACGTCATCGGACGCGGGAGCGGCTCGGAAGTGTAAACCAACACCATTCGCGAGCACTCCGAGTCGTGCTGATCGGCGGGACCCATGGGGGTGATGGTGTCAAAGCAGCATGAGTGCCCGCCCTGGCTTGCAGAGGGCATCCCCGGATCGTATACGAACAGGTCGGCCGGCTCCTCCCCGGGCCCCTCCCTACTAAGCCTGCCGTCCCCGAACTTGGAATTGGCGCGGCCGCCGGAGTGGATGAACCAGTCCTGATATTTCACTGCCGAAGGCGGCCAGTCGTCGTAGTGCCTCCAGCCCCCGTTGTACAGGTGGACAGTAACCGGGCTGTCCAGCACCCCGGTGTCACGCCCTTTGATCATCTGATCGAACCACCGCACATGCCAATCGTCGATGTCGAGGGTGGCAGGAAGATGACCCTCCGCCGACCCCAGCGGGCTCCAGGGCATGTGGGTCCACGGTCCCAGCAGAAGTTTTTGGCCCTCCCGGGCGCTTTGGGCGCCGGCCTGAGAACGCAAGCCCGAAAAGTTTTGCACCGTGCCGGAGACGAAAACGTCGTACCAGCCACCCACATGCAGGGCGGGGACGGTTATCCGGCTGTAGTCCTCGTCGATTGACCACCTCTTCCAGTAACCGTCATAGGTGGGGTGTTCCAGCCAGTCGTAGAACCAGGGCGCGTAGCCATCCGACAGGGGCGGATATTCCTTGAGCGGCGTGAACCAGAACCAACCGGGCGCCTCGGCCAGGGAAGCTCCCAGCGACTCGAAGGCCGCCCGGTCTCCGGTCCGCTGGGCGGTGTCCAGGGCCAGCAGGTTCGCCCAGTAGAGAACGAAAGCGAGGGAAAGCGCCCCACCGTTGTAGGTCCATCCCTCGTAATACTGGGAGGCGGTGAAGGCCGGAGCGATCGCCGTCAGGCTGGGAGGGCGCTCCACTGCGGCCAGCAACTGGGTGGCCCCCACATAGGAGAATCCCCACATCCCCACTTGGCCGTTGGATCCCCGAAGCCCGGCGGCCCACTCCACCGTGTCCCAACCGTCGCGGCTCTCGTGCAGGTAGGGGTAGAACTCCCCTTCGGAGGCGACCCGACCTCGGCAGTCCTGGATCACCACCACATAACCCTGCTGTGCGTACCAGACAGGGTGGGCGTGACCGAATGGTGAGGTGGCGTTGCGCTTGTCATAGGGGGAGCGCATCAATAGCACCGGCAAAAGGGCGTCGGTAACCGGCCGATAGATGTCCGCATAGAGAGTGGTCCCGTCCCGCATCCGAGCAGGGACATCCCACTCCACGGTTACGTCAGGCATTCCGGGCCAGGGCCGCGGCCTGCTCATCGGAGCACCTCCTTTTCCACTGCGATAGCATCCCTTCGGTGGGCAACATCGCCACATTGGGTCTCGCCGCCGCGGCCGCCGGCGCCGCCACCGCGGCTACCTTGGATCTGGCCCGTGATCTGCGGGGAAGACCGAGGCCGCATCTGTCAGCCTACACCGCCGGCATGGCCATGTTCGCCATCGCCGCCTGGGCTCTGTTCTCTGCCCTGACCTGGGGATGGAATGGTTTCAACTATCGAGTCTTCTTTCTGTTCGGCGCAGTTCTCAACATTCCCTTCCTGGCGCTCGGGTCGGTGTTTCTGTCGGTGGGCAAAAGAGCGGGCCACATCATGGTGGTGGGGCTGTTCGGCTACTCCGCCATGGCCACCACCCTGGTGACCACCACTCCCTTCGCTCGTCCTCTTCCCACGGGAGGCATTCCCGCCGACATCTTCCCTTCCATCGCCGAGGCCGGTTTCGGCCCGCGGCTGTTGGCGGCGATCGGAGGAGGGCTGGGCACCACGGTGCTGATCTGGGCCGCCCTGTGGGGAGCGATCCGGTTTCGCAAATCGAATCCCCGGCGGGCGGTGGCCAACCTGGTGATCACCGCCGGAGTGCTGGCCGCCGCCCTCGGGGGCACCCTCCTGGGGTTCCTCCACGAGTCCTCCGCCTTCTCGATCTCCCTGCTGGCCGCCGCCGTCCTGATCTGGTGGGGATACCGGCTGGCCAAAAGCCCAACCGAGCCCCATCCGATCAGCGGGAGAGTTCCACCCGGAATCTCGGCGTCGCAAGCACCAACAGAACAATCACCAACGGAGGGCCCGCGGCCACCAGATTGAGCGGCCCGAACCCGACGGAGTTCATTAAAAATCCCGTGGCGACGCTTCCCACCATCACCATGGTCCAGATGGCCGAATCCGCCCATCCCTCCACCACTTGGCGAACATCCGACGGCGCCGAAACAAACAGCAGGGAGCTACCCGCGATGAAGCTGAAGCTCCAACCCAGCCCTAGCAGGAACAAGCCGGCCAGCAGTCTTCCGTAACCGTCATAGGGAGCGGTCCCCGTTAGCACCAGGGAGACCCAGGTCAACAGCACACCCACTCCCCAGGCGGGCAGGTTGCCCAGCCGATCAGCAAATCTGCCGACCAGGGGAGCAAAAGCGAACATCCCGATCGCATGAAACGACAAAACGATGCCCACGATGTTCAAGCCGTACCCGGCATCCTCGATGCGAAGCGGGGTGGCGGTCATCACCAGCACCATCGCCCCCTGGGCGGAGAGCAGAGCCAGAATCGACACCTGGACCGAGGGTCGCCGGAGAGCCGAGCCCACCGAGCCCCCTCTGTCGGCCGAGCGGGGGGCGGCGACGGCCACCCGGGAAGGATCGGGACGCAGCGCCACCCAAAAGGTGAGTCCGGAGAGAGCAAAGGCAACCACAGCCAACATGAACCCGCCGGCGTAGGGAGTGCCCAGCGCATCTTCGGTTGCCCGTCCAACGCCGTCCACCAGGTTGGCGCCCACCAAGGAGCCGATCGTGCCCGACCAAACCAGGATTCCCACCGCCCGGCCCCGGTTTTGGTGGTCGGACAGTTCGGCCGCGGCGTACCGAGCCAAATGGATGGATCCCACCCCCAGACCAACCAACACGGCTCCCCCCACCAGCATCCAATAACGATCTCCCACCACACCGGCCAACTCCAATGCGGCGCCCATCGCCGACAGCGGCGGCCCCACCAGCATTATGAACCGCCGGCCACGGCTGTGGCTCAATCTTCCGAGCAGGTTGGTTCCCACCGCCTGACCCAGCGCGCCCGCGGCCAAGGGCAGCCCGGCCAAAGTGGTTGAGCCGGTCAGGGAACGGGCTGCCACCGTTGCCACGGTGAGAGTAGCCACAAAGGCAATCCAACCCAGCATCGCCCCGGTGAAGAGCACATAAACCAAACGGCGCCGGACAGACTTAAGTTGAAGGTCGGTGACCGCAGAATCCAATTCCTTCGATTGTATCGAACAAAGACCTATCCCGGGGCGCCGAACCGACCCACCCAAGTATCCCGGGCTAACCCAAGAGCTCCATCCGCAGTCGGTGGTTGAACACCACCAACAGCAGTATGGCCAACAAAAATCCGGCCGATACCATGTTCAGCAAACCGAATCCAATCGCATTCATCAGGATTCCTGCTCCGGCGCTACCGACCATCACCATAACGTATACCAGCGAATCCACCCGCCCCTCCACCACCTGTCGGACATCTTCGGGCGTGGAAGAAAACAACATGGAACTGCCTGCCACAAAGGTAAAGCTCCAGCCCAGACCCAGCAGAAACAATCCGAGGTTGAGCATCCCGTATCCGTCATAGGGCGCCACCCCCGACAGCAGCAAAGAAGCCCAGGTAACCAACAATCCGATTGCCAGGACCGCCAAATAGCCCATGCGGTCGACCAGTTTCCCAACCAGGGGGGCGAAGGCAAACATTCCCACCGTGTGGGTGGAGATCACCACCCCCACTACGTCCAGGCCGTGTCCGGCGTCTTCGATGCGAAGCGGCGTGGCGGTCATCACCGCCACCATCACCACCTGGGCCGAGATCAAAGCCAGGATCGCCACCTGCACCGACGGCATCCGAAAGGCGCCGCCCACCGAACTTCCCTGTCCCCCGATCGTCCCGGTGTGAACCGCGGTGGACACCTGCGAAGGATCGGGGCGAAGCGCCGCCCAGAAGAGCAGCCAGGTGAGCAGGAACGCCACGAACGCCAGCACAAAGGCTCCGCCATACGGCGTCCCCAAACTACCTTCCAAAAGCTGCCCCACCCCTTCCACAAGATTGGCCCCCACCACCGAGCCGACCGCCCCGGACCAAATCAGAATCCCCATCGCCAATCCCCGACGACGCTCCTCGGCCAGCTCGGCAGCCACATACCGAGCCAGGTGCTGAGAACCCAGCCCCACCCCCACCAGCACCGACCCCACCGCCAAGACCCAATACCAACCCATATTCACCCCCACCATTCCCCCAAATGACCCCAAAGCGGACAGAGGCGGACCCATCAGCATTATGAAACGACGACCCCGAAGCGCGCTCCACCTCCCGAACAGATTGGTGCCCAACGCCTGACCCAAAGCACCGGCTGCCAGGGGGATTCCGGCCAGGGCGGTTGAGCCGGTCAGGGAGCGGGCCGCCACCGTGGTTACCGTCAGGGTGGCGATGAAACCTATCCAGCCCATAGTGGCGCCCGCAAACAGCACATAGAGCAACCGACGTCGAACACGGAACAGTTTCCGCTCGGTAGCCTGTGGTTGCACTTCTACCGATTGTATTGGCCAACGGTCCCCCACCTTGCAACACCCCTCATCACCACCCCCACCCCACCTCCACACCGAAACCCTGGGAGTGATTCTGGCCGGAGGGCGGTCTGCTCGGATGGGCAGAGACAAGGCACAGGTCACCCTGGGCGGACAAACCCTGCTGAACTGGGTGTTCGGGGCGATGTCCAAGGTGGTCTCCGAAGTGGTGGTGGTGGGCCGGGAACATGCGGAAGGGATTCGGGCCATCGCCGACGCGCCGGCGGGCATCCGCGGCCCCGCGGCAGGCATAGCTACCGCTCTCCGTGAAGGCGGGGGAAGACCGGTGGTGGTGGTGGGGGTGGATCAGCCTTGGGTGCAGCCTTCCACCCTGGCTGCTCTGCTGGAGGTCCGTCCCTCCCCCGCGGCGCCCCTGGACAGGCGCCTGCAGGTCACCTGCGCCACCTATCCGCCCCGGTCCCTTCCCCAACTGGAGGAAGCCGCCCGAAAGGAGCGCTCTCTCCAGCCGGTCATCCCCCGCTTGGGTGGGACGGCAGTGGCTCCCGAGCAGTGGAGATCATGGGGCGAGGACGGCCGGTCCTGGCATTCGGTGGACACCCCCGAGGATCTTCAAGAAGGACTCCGCCGCTACGGTGTCCCCCGAACACCCCCCTTACATGACGAGGGGTCCGGCTAAGACTCCGATGATTCTCCTCGCAGGCGGCGGGGATCGAGTTCTACGTCCTTTAGGGCAACCCACAGGTAGGGAGCTGCCACCATTAAGGTCAGGGCAGCGGCTACGTAGCTATAGCCGACTCCGGCCCATGCCGCCACCAACCCACCGACGAAGGCGCCGATCGGAGTCGCTCCGTGACCGACGAAGAGAAAGCCCGCCATAACCCGTCCGAGAATCCGGTCCGGCACTCCTGCTTGCCGATAGGACATGGAGATGACCGCCGACTGAGCAGCAGAAGTTCCTGCGACAGCCAGTCCGAGCCAACCGATCAGGGGAACGCTCGCAACCGCCACCAGCAGGAAGCCAACTGCCGCGCCCACCAGTGAACTCACGCAGACCTTGGCGCGGGAGAACTTGGTGGCAACCCGGGGAGCGGCGACGTAGCCCAGAGCGAATCCGACAGCCAACGCGCTGAGGGTGAGCCCGAAGCCGAAACCCGTCAGTTGGAAGCGGTCCTGGGCTATCAACACCAGGACCGACAAGGCGGCCCCGGTGGCAAAATGAAGGACCCCGGTTGCAACTACGAAGGCCCGCAACACAGAATCCCGCCACACCCACCGCAGACCCTCGATCGTTTCGGCCAGCAAGCCGCGGCCGGGATGTTCCGAAACCTCGCGGGGAGCACCTCTCGGAAGCCACAATACGACGAGACCGGCCGCCAGGAAGCTCACCGCGTCTACCCCAAGGGGTACCCAAGCTGCGAAGACAAAGAGCCATCCGCCCAGTGGCGGCCCCACAAACCGCTGAGCCAAGGTCTCGGCGCCAAACAGCCGACCGTTGGCAGTTTCCAACTGCCCAGGCGTCACCAAAACGGGTACCAGAGCAAGACCGGCAGCATCGAAGAAGGTCTCACCGACTCCGACCACAAACAACAGGGCATACAAGACAACGATCGAATCCCCGCCTCCGAAGACATAAAGGACCGCCGCCCCCAAGACTGCCGCCCGACCCGCTTCTGCCAGAACCATCGCAGTACGGCGATCCACCCGATCCACAATCGCCCCCGAGAGAGGCCCGATCAACAGCCAAGGTAGCCCGGCGGCCACCATGAGTCCGCTGATCGCCAGGGGGTTCCGGGTATTGGAAGCCACCAACAACGGCAACGCCGCAAGTAGCACCCCGTTTCCCACATTGGAGATCGAGTAGGCGGCCAGCAATCCGTTATACGAGGGGCCCAACCGTCTCATCGCGGAGTTGCTCCATGCCCGCCCCGGCTGTGTGCAGACCCGGGTTCGGTGTGAGGCGATCGAGCGGTTATCGCAACCAACAGGCGACCTTGTGTGCGGGTGTCCTGACTGCCAGGGGCGGGGCCGCTTGGCGGCAGCCCTCCTCGGCCAGAGGACACCTCGTGTGGAAGCGGCAACCCGAGGGCGGGTGTATCGGATCCGGCGGCTCGCCAGGGATCACCCGCACCGCCCGACCACGCTCGATCCTCGGATCCGGGATGGGGACGGATGAGAGCAGGGCTTCGGTGTAAGGATGGACCGGGTTTCGGTAGACGTTCTCCCCGTTCGCCACTTCGACAAGCTTGCCTGCGTACATGATTCCGACGCGGTGGGAGATGTGGCGCACCACCGCCAGATCGTGCGCTATGAATATGTAGGTGAGATTGAGCCGCCGCTGCAGGTCCTGCAGCAGGTTGACGACCTGGGCTTGAATCGATACGTCCAGGGCCGACACCGGCTCATCGGCGATGATCAGATCAGGATTCAGGGCCAGGGCCCGCGCGATGACGATTCTTTGACGCTGCCCACCGCTAAAAGCATGCGGGTGCTTGTGCATGTCGTCGGGGTTCATTCCTGTCAATTCGAGCAATTCGGCTACTCGTTCGGCGGCCTGCTTGGCGCTCTTGACCCGGCGATGCACCACCAGGGGCTCAGCAATGAGTTCTCGAACCTTCATGCGAGGATTGAGGCTCCCGTAGGGGTTTTGAGAGATCAACTGCATGTTCCGGCGTATCGACCGCCGCTCTCGGCCCTCCACATCAGTGATGTCGCGTCCGGCGAATCTAACCCGACCTGCGGCAATGGGCACCTTACCCAGAATGGCGCGTCCGGTGGTGGTCTTGCCCGAGCCCGACTCGCCCACCAGCCCGAACGTCTCACCGCGCTTGACCGAAAAGCTAATGTCGTCGACCGCGGTGAGCTGCGTTTGGCGTTTACCCCAAAACCCCTCGCGGCCTACGTTGTATGTGACCGTGAGTCCCTCAACTTCGAGCAGAACGCTAGCCATGCCCAGACCGCTCATCGGTGGCTGAAAGGCTCGATCGACTGTTCAAAGGATGGAAGCAGGCAAATGTCCGGCTTTCCGAGGAGGACTCAAGAACCGGAGACACCGACCGGCAATGGTTCGTTGCGCAGGGACATCGAGGAGAGAAGCTGCAGCCGGCGTCGATATGCCGCAGATCGGGAGGATGGCCCTCGATCGCCACGAGACGTTCGGCCTTCTGATCGAGGCGGGGCGTTGAGCCCAAAAGAGCCGCGGTATAGGGATGATGAGGGAGGTGGAACAGCTCATCCGCCGTCCCCGACTCCACGATTTCCCCGGCGTACAGGACTTTGAGAAGGTCACAGGCCCCGGCGACCACCCCCAGGTCGTGAGTGATCAGCAGAAGCGCAAGACCCAGATCGCTCTGAAGAGAGGAAACCAATTCCAGGATCTGCGCCTGGGTGGTGACGTCGAGAGCGGTGGTGGGCTCGTCGGCGATCAGCATCATGGGATCACATGACAGCGCCATGGCAATCACCACTCGCTGCTGCATGCCACCGGAGAACTCGAACGGATACCGGCCGAGACGGCGTCCGGGGTCGGGGATCCCCACCTTTTCCAACAGATCCGCGGCTCTCGTGAGGGCTTCCTTTCTGCCCAGATCCAGATGCCGCGTCATGACTTCGGTCATCTGAGTGCCGATCGTGAGAATCGGGTTCATCGACGCCATGGGGTCTTGGGACACCATGCTGATCTCCCTGCCGCGCACCCGCCGGGCAACCCTCTTGTCCCGGAGTGATCGGCCCTTCCACAGGACCTCGCCGCCGACAATCCTGCCCGGCAATTCGATCAGACCGAGGGCCGCCCTTGCTATGGTGCTCTTGCCGGACCCCGACTCACCGACGATCCCCAGGGATTCGCCGGCATCGACCGCGAAGGAGACATCTCGGACCGCCCGGACCGTCCCCGCCCGAGTCGGGAACACCACTTCGAGATTGCGAATCTCCAGGAGATGATCGGGGCTGCTCATCCCGACCAGCCGGCCGGGGCGTCGGCTGCTCCGGCAAAGCGCTTGGCGCTTTCTTTGGGGTCGGCCGCCACCCTCAGCCAACTGGCCAAGAGATTGATTCCCAACACCGCCACTGCGATGGCGAGTCCGGGAAAGATGATCAGCCAGGGGGCAGAAAATACGTACTGTCGACCGATCGCCACTTCGAGGCCCCACGAGGTCTGCGGCGGCTGGATGCCCAGCCCGAGAAACGAGAGAGCGGCCTCCGACAGAATCACATGGGCAGACTCGAGGACAGCCAAGGTCAGAAGCGGTGCGGTGAGGTTGGGAGCGATATGGCGGATCATGATGCGAACCGGTGATGCGCCGATCAACTCCGCCGCCTCCACGTACTCGGCCTCACGCGCCGACAGGACGAGCCCGCGGGTCATACGGGCGAATACCATCCAGATCCGCAGTGACAGCACGATGGCAAGAGTCCAGAAACTCGGCCCCACCACCGCCAGAATCGTCAGGGCCAAGAGGAGACCGGGAAAGGAAAACAGCGTGTCGACAATGCGCATGATGACCGAATCCGTGCGTCCGCCCCGGTAACCGGCCAAGAGGCCCACCGCTATCCCGACGATGCCCGCCAGAGTCACGGCCACCAAGGGGATGGTGAGAGAAATCCTGGTGCCGTGGATTAGGCGGGAGAACACGTCCCGGCCAAGTTGATCCGTGCCGAGAACGTGTGCGAAGGAGCCGCCCTCCGCATAGAAGGGCGGAATCAGCCGCGCCCCCAGATCTTGTTTGTTGGGATCGAGTGGAGCGATGATCGGTGCGAACAGGGCGGTGACCACCAGCAGTACCAGAACGAAGATCCCGAATAGGGCCATGGGATCGGTGACGATTCTTCGGAGCCAACCGGTTGATCGGCGGCGGCCGGCCCGAGAAGTGGAAGGGCCGGAACTCACCGCGTCCTACCGAATTTCACTCGGGGGTCGAGCACCGTATAGGTGACGTCAACAATGATGTTGATCGTGACCACCATGATCGCCACGACGAACACCACCGCCTGGACCAAGATGATGTCATGCCGCTCTATGGCCTGTATCACGGTGAAGCCGATCCCCGGCCAGGCGTAGACCGTCTCCACCACCACCGCTCCCCCGGCCAGCGCGCCGATCAACTCCCAGCCGGCGATGGTGATGGTGGCAATACCGGCCCCCTTGAAAGCATGGGCCATCACAATACGGGCCCGAGACACTCCTCGAGCAACCGCGTCCTTGACGTGCTGAGCGTTCAATTCATCGATCATCGAGGATCTGGTGACCAAAGCGATGCGTCCCACGATCGGCAAGGCAAGCACAATGGCGGGAAGCACCAGAAACTCGATTCCACCCGAACCGGACGTCGGGAACCACCCGAGACCCACGCTGAAGAAAACGATAAAGACCAACCCGATCCAGAACTGTGGGAGGGAGACTCCCAGCAAGCCGAGAGTAACGGCAACCCGATCCACCCATCCCCCGGGCCGCATCCCTGATACGACTCCGATTAGAGCGCCCAAAAGCACCCCCAGGGCAAAGCCGGCTACGACCAGAACGATGGTGGGAGACAGCCGTTCCAAGACGATGTCCATGGCCGGGCGCCGCTGCCACAGGGAGTCGCCGAGGTCAAGTTGGACGGCATCCACAACGTAATGGCCCAGTTGAACCAGGATCGGTCTATCCAAACCGAGTTGCGCTTCGAGAAGTGCGCGATTTTCCTCCGTAGCCTCCAGGGGCAGCATCACCGCCACCGGATCCCCGATGAGGCGGGTCACCACAAACACGACCACCATCACCGAAATGACCACGAGCACCGCTTGGGACAGGCGCTTTAGCAAGTACCTGCCCATTGTTACTTCCGTTCGGTTTGCTTCAACACCGGGCGCACCACCCTATCCGATGATACGCCCGGTGTTGAATGGGGTTGGGGTCCTACGAAGACACTCCTACGTCAACCAGATGGATCAAACCGTCGGCACGGGCGGACCAGTCGATCCGGTCTGTCCCGGCGAAGACGTTGGGAATGCTGATGAGCCAGACGTACCATGCCTCGTCGTGTCCCGCCTGACCGACAGCTTGGTACAGCCGCAGCCTTTCGGCCTGGTCGATTTCCGTTCTGGCGGCGTCAATCCAATCATCCGCTTCTGACGGGTCCATGGAACCGCAGCAACCCTGAGAGTGGTAATAGGCGGACAGCGTCCGATCACCGTCGAACAGGATATTGTCGTGCGGCACGAAGATGGCGTCGGGACGGCTCTCGCGATCGATGAGGCGGTCGATGTACTCCGAGAACTCGGGGATGAATATCTCGGCATTCACGCCCACTTCGGCCCAGAAGGCGGCAACCGCTTCGGTGGTCTCGCGGTCGAGCAGCGAATTGCCCACCAGGGAGACGAGCTGGATTTCCAGCCCCGTGGCGCCGGCTTCTTCAAGCAACGCACGGGCACGGTCGGGGTCGTATGGATAAGGATCGAGGTCGGGATTGAATCCGAACCAGTTGGGATTCAGCATCTGACCTTGCAGGATTTCACCGGTCCCCGAGAACAGACCCTGCGCGATTGCTTCCTTGTCCACCGCATAGTTGAGGGCTTGGCGCACTCGCACGTCCTCTACGGGACTTCCGGCGCGGGCGTTCAGAGACACGATGAACTGCTTGAGCCCGGTGGGTGTGGTCCACGATTGATCCACCCGGGCATTGTCCTCGGGCAGCAGGTCGACCATGAGATCGATCTCGTCGTTCAGGACTCCTGCCAAACGCGTCCCGTACTCCTCGATGAAAGTGAACCGCGCATTGGTTACGGCCGAAGCTCCACCCCGGTGGTCAGGATTGGCCTCCAGTTCGACGGCAATGCCTCGCTCCCAGGAAACGAACCGGTATGGACCTGAACCCACCGGATTGTCGCCGAAGTCCGCTTCTTGAGAAGCTCCGGGCGGCACCAGGTATAGCAAGGTCATCCTGGTCGGAATCAGCGGATCGGGACCGCTGGTGAGAATGTTCACCGTGTACTCGTCCACCTTCTCCGCGCCTACCACCGTTCCAAGGTTGTCCTTGAGCGGCGTCGCATAGTCCGGATCGATTATCCGAAGGACGCTGTGCACCACCGCATCGGCATTGAGAGGCTCTCCGTTGTGGAAGCTGACTCCTTCTTGCACGGTGTACTGCCAAGTCGTGTCGTCCAGAGGAGTGCCTAGATCAGTGGCCACACCAGGCACCAAGTCGCCGTCCGCATTACGCGTCACCAGCTTGTCGAAGACATTGTCGTTGATGGTGAACATGGCGAACTGGTCAACGGCTTGAGGATCGAGTGACCCCGGCTCGGTACCCAACCCGACCACAACCCCCACTTCCGCCGGTTCCGGCTCCTCCGGAGCAGCAGTGGTGGCCGGCGCCTCGGTCGTAGCCGGCGCCTGGGTCGTAGCGGGCGCCTCGGTGGCCGGGGTGGCGTCATCGTCACCTCCACACGCGGCCAGCACCAGGGCAAATACCGCCACCAGCCCCAGCCATCTTCGGCTTGGTCGTCTGACTCTGTTCATAGTCTTTCTCCTTCTTGTCTGTATCCAACTTGCCAAATGGGGCACTTTGGATCTGCGCTACGGGGCCTAGAGCCTCATTGATTGAAGGCATGGGAGTTGCCTAGGGCTTCTTGGGTGGCGGCAAGGTGCACCAATCCACCTTGAGTCCGGCCCGGAGACCATCCCGTGCGCGCTAATGCGCGGTTGTTTGTTAGACAACTGCTCTGCACCACCGGCAACCCGGCGATGAAGCTGTCCGTGATGGTACTTTCCGGGGCATTTGCCTTTCCCAACTTGAAGCGTGGTTACGGATGCTAACGCCAATTGTCGCTATTGCCAGTGATAGCAGGCATTTTTCGTGGGCAATTGAGGTGCTGGCCGACCAGCACCGGCGATAGCGAATCCACGCCTTGGTTTCCTCGCCAGTGAACTGCCGCCCAAGACTTCGGAACCATTCTTGCCCCTCCCCGCCGGGAATTTCCACCGGGCGGGATTGCGGTCAGACGAATCCAGCCAACAGATGTGTGCTGCCAAGACTCCATGAGTCAGCAGTGGGAACGCCTCGAACCGCACAGTTGCGGGCGTCCTCGGTAGTGGGGGCCAACTATCGTTTGGGCGGGTAAGTCTCGCATGGCAAGACGGGGATTTTGCAACCAATGATCAATCGACCGGAAACGCTCTTCCCAGCTTCGCAGACGGCCGTCACCAACACTTTCCCGGAGCGCTGAGATGGCACGGCAGGCAGGAGCGGTGGTGGTTGGCGCCGGAATCGCGGGTGTCGCCACCTGCTATGAGTTGGCAGTAAAGCAGGGAGTGCAGAGGGTGGTGGTTGTTGACCCACGGCCACCACTGTCCCTCACATCCGACAAATCTTCGGAGTGCTATCGCAATTTCTTCCCCAACAAGCCGATGGTTGACTTGACCAACCGCTCCATTGACATCCTGGAGGTCATGAAGGAGCAATCGCACGACTTCTTCAACATGTCAAAGCAGGGGTACCTGTTCGTCACGGGTGATCATGAGCAACTGGGGTCTCTCACCAAGGCCGCCCAAGCGAGTTCGGTTTTTGGAGCGGGCCCGGTTCGATTCGACCGGCGCCCTCCTGCCACAGAGGAGGAGTCGGGCTTCGATATCTACCAGACTCCCAAAGCCCTCCTGGACCGGTTTCCTTACCTGAGTGGCGAAGTGCTCGGCGGGTTGTTCGTCCGGAGAGGAGGTTGGTTCAGCGCTCAGCAACTGGGGGCCTGGATGCTGGAAGTGGCCAGAAGCCACGGAGCGGAGGTGATCGTCGATGAGGTGGTTGACATCGAGATCGTCGGGGGGGCCGTCTCAAGCGTCTTGTTGAAGTCGGGGGAGCGCATCTCGGCCCCGGCCGTGGTCAACGCCGCCGGGCCGATGTCCCGGCAACTGGCCAACCTGGTGGGAGTTGATTTGCCCATTTATGCGTCGCTTCACCACAAAGTGTCGTTCAGAGACCATCTCCGAGTGTTTCCCCGCAAGGCTCCCATGCTCTTGTGGACCGATCCCATAAGGATCGACTGGAGCGATGAAGAACGATCCGCTCTGGGTGCGGGCGGGTTCGATGAGTTGCTGGATGAGATAACCACCCCGGTTTTCGGTCGGCCCGAAGGCGGCGTCGATTCACCATTTTTCGAAGCTCTCTGGAACTACCGACCCGTTGTTCAAGATGAGCCAATCTGGCCGGTGCCTGAACCAGGCTTCATGTTCCCCGAGGCGGTCATGCGCGGCATGTCTTCCATGGTGCCTTCTCTCACCCGGTACCGTGATCATCTGCCTCATTCAGCCGTCGATGGCGGCTATGTAATGAAAACGGCGGAGAACCTTCCACTGATCGGACCGGCGGGACCCCAGGGGTTCTATCTGGTGACCGCCATATCGGGATACGGGGTGATGATTTGCACAGGCGCCGCCGAACTCGTCGGCTGCCACCTGACCGGAAGCGAACTCCCCGCCTATGCGGAGACGTTTCTTCTCAGCCGTTACGAAGATCCCGATTACCTGTCGACACAAGACCTGGCGGACACCGGCGAACTGGCCAAGAAGGGAGCCGGGACCTCATAGAACATGGGTACGGCAAACCCATTGATGGGGCGGGGCCGGTTTCGTTCCGGTGTCACCTCGCAACGGGCCGCAGACAGCTTGCCAGCCCAGGGTGTTAGGAGCACCATGTGACTAACGCCAGTATCAAGATAGACAAAGCTCAATACGTCATTACGGTTGATGACCAGAGGAGAATTGTCCAGGACGGCTCGGTCGTGATCCGGGACGGACAGATAACTCACGTTGGCAAAGCCGACGATCTTCGCCATGTCCGGGCGGACCGGGTGATCGACGCCACCGGCATGGTGGTGACACCGGGGTTCGTCAACGGTCACATGCATATCAGTTACGCCCATTCGGTCCGTGGCGTCTTTCCCGACGACGTTCCCGACAGATTGAGACATGTCTTTGCCATGCAATCGGTCATGACCGAGGAGGAGGAATACCTGACCACCTTGCTCGGTTTGGCTGAATTGGTCCGGATGGGAACCACCACCTTCGTCGATCCGGGCACGACCAAGTATCCCGGGGCGTGCCTGGCGGCTTACGAGGAGGCCGGATGCCGGGTGGTGATCGGCGAGCAGGTTCAGGATCTGCAGAACCGGCTGAATCTTCCGGTATATGACACCACCGCGGCCCTGGAGCGCTTGGAGGCCTCCATAACGGAACTGGACGGTCGTCTCTCGGGACGGGTGCGGGCCTGGGCCATGCCCTTTTCGCTCGACTTCTGTACCCCACAGCTTCTGATCGGCGCCAAGAAGATCGCCGACCGTTACGGTACCGCCATGACTCTCCATCATTCGGGTGGCGCCGGGGCGAGGGTCCCAGCGCCAACAGAACGACTGGAGGAGCTGGGGATTCTCGGTCCCAACGTGGTGCTGTCGCACTGCATGAACCTGACCGAACTCGAAATAGAGCTCATCGCCGGATCCGGCGCGGCCGTGGTGATCTGTCCCAGCACGGTGATGAAGGGCGGGGGCAACACCGGCAGGGGCGGACGACTTCCCGAGCTATTGAACGCAGGAGTGCCGGTGTCCCTGGGAACAGACTCCGTGAACAGCTCCAACTTCTCGGACATGGTGCGTTGTATGAACATCGCCGCAACCGTCTACAAGGATGCTCGGGGAGACAGGAGCCTCATACCGGCGGAGACGGCACTCGAGTTGGCGACCCGGACCGGCGCCGCCGCGTTGCAGGCCGGCGATTCGCTGGGCGTCATCGAGGTGGGGAGGAGGGGCGATCTGGTTCTGTTCGACACCCGCCGCGTCGAGTGGCGTTCTTTAGTGGACCCGGTCCGCAATCTGGTCTACTCCAGCACCGGCGAATCGGTGGATACGGTGATTGTCGAAGGCCGGGTGGTGGTGGAAGCGGGCACCCCGCGGTTTGTGGATGACCTGTGGGGGCTGATCCGACAAGTCGAAGAGATCGGCAAACGGGTACGCAGGGTCACCGGTGTCGGGTTCCCATCACGCTGGCCGATTGTCTAGGCGCCCCAGGGTGGCTTGACACGACAAGACCCGCTCCCCTGCGAATTGTGCCATTCAGACGCCCCCACAAACCGGTTACCAGCCTGTTGATGCGCCAAGTCGTGTCAGTGGTGGCGAGGCAGTGGGCGGCTCCGGGCAGGAACGGGGCGCAGGCCGACCACGGTAGGGCAAAAGGGTCTTTGAATGAGACGACGCGGCGGCGGCCTTCGGGATGTCGAATGCCTATAGGATGGTATTTGAAAGACATATCGTAACCACTCCCATCAGAGGAGGGCGAGGCAAAGTGGCAGGCACCTATGGAGGAACGAAGGCAAACCCGCTGCCGCCGGGAACTGCCGATTTCTACAGTGACGGCAAGTCGATCCCTCCCCGCGAGATGCGGGAAGCAGCGCTTCACGCACCCCTCGGCGATGAACAAAAGGGTGAAGACCCCACGACCACCGAACTCCTTGAGCGGGTAATCGAACTGCTCGGCAAGGAAGATGCCCTGTTCATGCCGGCGGCAACGATGGCCAACGAGATCGCCATTGCGGTTCTTTGCCGCCCGGGCGACGAAATCATCTGTGAAAGGTCCTCGCACATAGTCAACTTCGAAGCCGGCGGCCCCGGTCTGCTGGCGGGAGTGCAGACCCACATGGTGGACGGTGAAAACGGCATGTTCGGCCCGGAACAGGTTACGGCCGCTCTGCGACCCAAAGGCAACCTGTACCTGCCCGAGACCGCCTTGGTGTCTGTGGAGCAGACCGCCAACATGGGAGGTGGCGCCATCTGGCCCCTGCGGCAAATGAGGGACGTGGCCGAGGTCGCCGCCGAGGCCGGAATTGCGACCCACCTGGATGGAGCCCGGCTGATGAACGCGGTGGTCAAGACCGGCATATCAGCCAAGGACTACTCAGAGGGCTTCGACGCCGTCACGTTCTGTTTCTCCAAGGGCCTTGGCAGTCCCTTCGGGGCCGCACTCGCCGGATCCGAGGAGTTCATCCAGCGCGCCTGGCGCCTCAGACAACTCATCGGAGGAGGATTACGACAGTCCGGATTCATGGCGGCCCTTTGCCTGTATGCCCTTGATCACAACGTGGAACGACTGGCAGACGATCATCGACGCGCCGCCCAGATCGCATCATTCCTGGAAGGCTTGGAGCAGGTGGAAACCGTTCTGCCGGCAGACACCAACATCGTGATCTTCGACATCTCCCCTCAGGGTCCGACTGCCGCCGAACTGGTCGCCGAGTTGTTCTCCCGGGGTTTTGCAGTGGGCGCTTTCGGCGAGAGGCGGATACGAATCATAACCCACCTCGGTGTCGATCAGGATGACACCGACCGCCTGTGCGCGGAATTGGAGACTCTCCTCACCCCCTGTTGATATGACCGGCTCCAAAGCATGCCTGGCGCGTTTGTTCCTTCCGGGGGCGACAAATGCTGCGACTATGCCCGCCTTGATCATCTTCGGGTCGCAGCAGGATTTCCTCACCGGTAGGCTGTGGTTGGCAAGATTGTGCGGTGAGGGGGCTTTTAGAAAGGTAGTAGGAGATGGCAGGTTCCTTCGGAGGTAAGAAGACAGGCCCATTGCCGCCGGGCACCGCCGACTTCTTCAGCGACACCAAATCCTTGCCTTCCCCCCAGATGCGAGAAGCCGCAATGGACGCACCCATCGGCGACGAGCAAAAGGGTGAAGACCCGACAACCACCAGGCTTTTGGAGCGGGCGGCCGAACTTCTCGGCAAGGAAGATGCCCTGTTCATGCCCTCGGCAACTATGGCCAACGAGATCGCGGTCGCGGTTCATTGCCGCCCGGGCGACGAAATGATATGTGAAAGGGCCTCGCACCTGGTCAACTTCGAGGCCGGCGGCCCAGGGATGCTGGCGGGGGTGCAGACCCACATGGTGGACGGCAACAACGGCATGTTCGGTCCGGAACAGGTTACGGCTGCCTTGCGACCCAAGGGCAACCTGTACATTCCTGAGACCTCATTGGTGGTTGTTGAGCAGACCGCCAACTTCGGGGGTGGCGCAATTTGGCCACTGAAGCAGTTGAGAGAGGTGGCCGGAGTGGCTGCGGAAGCCGGTGTTGCGACACACATGGACGGCGCTCGCATCATGAACGCGGTGGTCAAAACCGGAATATCGGCCGAGGATTACGCACAGGGCTACGATTCCGTCACGATCTGTTTTACCAAGGGCCTCGGCTGTCCCTTTGGCGCACTTCTCGTCGGATCCGAGGAGTTCATCCAGCGCGCCTGGCGCCTCAGGCAGCTCCTGGGAGGAGGATTACGACAGTCCGGATTCATGGCGGCTCTCTGTTTGTTCGCTCTCGATCACAACGTGGAGCGACTGGCGGACGACCATCGACACGCCGCCCAGATCGCTTCGACACTGGAAGACCTGCCGTTGGTGGCAAACGTCCTGCCGGCAGACACCAACATCGTGATCTTCGACATCTCCCCACACGGCCCCACCGCGGCCGAACTGGCCAACCGGTTACTCCTGCGGGGTTGCTTGGTCGGGGCCTTCGGGGAGAGGCGGATACGAATCGTGACCCACCTCGGAGTGGATCAGGAGGACACCGACCGCCTCTGCGATGAACTAAAGACTCTGTTGGCCTCCCGTTGACAAGACACGTGCCAGGCGGCTCGCCGCCAGCGCTACGGAGTCATTCCGAACAGGGCAGGGATCCCCGTCGTGCCGGATCCCCCACTTTCAAAGGCCGGGTGGGGACCGGGGGTGGGTGGCGGAACTCCGGCTTTTCCTCCCCAGCCACCCCCCGGCTCCAAGGACCGTAGCGGTCGCTACCAGGGGCAACCCGAAGACCGGGATCTGCAGCGCCGACAAGTAGACAACCGCACCGACCGCATAGGCCACCGTCATATCCCACTGGCGGCCCAAGAGTTTGCCTAGTGTCCGTCCCGTGGCCACCGCCACCGGTATGTGGGAGACGAGCAACGCCAGCAACCACCCTCCCGCCGCAATGGTCAGAAAGGGAACTCCAACTATCAGCAGCGGACCCCAGATGTAGAGGGGAAGCCACACCATGGCCATCAGTATCGCCGCCAGCCCAACCAGGGGAGCCACCGCCACGATCAGCCCCTTGCCCAGGCTTCGCAGTGGCATTCCCAGCACCCGTCCGGCGGCGGCGGCCGTCGGTTCGGAGGCCAGCCGGATAACTGCCAGACCCCCCACCATGGTCAGCAGCGACATCAGCACCAGGGTCATCAAACGGAACGCCTGGATGCGGATGTTGGGAGGCAACGCTCGACGGTTGACCAGAGAGCCGGCCACGCCGGCATCCAGGAACTGCCGGCCCGACAGGAGGGAGGCCTGATAGTCCATGTCACCCAGAACCGACATGCCTTGTTCGGCATGGAGGCGGTCGGCCCGGATCTCCACATCTCCCGCCACCTCGCCACCGATGCTCAGCGACCGGTAAAGGCCTCTCAAGTCCCTCCCCAACCTGCCCCGGGCATCCGCTGACCAGGCCGCGGCCAGGATATCCCTCTCGACCGATCCGTCCACCTGCAGACCGAAGGCGCCCACCACAACGTCACCTGCCACCCGGCCGTCTATGGTCACATCGGCAGCCGCGGCAACCACCGACCCGCCGACCTCCCCCTTGATGACCACTCGTGACGCCAGTGCCGTAACCGATCCGGTGACCACTCCCTCCACCACCAGCCGGTCCGTCGCCACTGCCACCAGGTCGCCCTCCACCCGGCCCGCGATCCGCACCTCGTTTCCCACCGCATAGAGATCCTCGGGCACTACTTCATCTTCAACGATCCACACCAGGTCCGACTCCGCAACGGCGGCGGAGACGGGCTCCGAAACGGTCGTCAACCACAGGACTCCAAGGCCCAGCATCAAGATCCGCCGATATCCGCCGACCGACCGGCCTCGGGGCAACCTTCCCAGCATGACAGCCAATCTACAAGGACCGACAGGGCGGTGTCTCCACAGGTAATCTGACAGGATGCCCTCGGTATCCCACCACGAGACGTCGATCGGGATGGTGGTTCAGCCTGATGAGACCTCCACCACCCTGGAGATGATCGGAATGGCCGAGCAGGCGGGCGCCGACACCGTGTGGCTGACCGCCGGGCGGCTTCGGCCCGACGCCTTGACCATAATGGCGGCCGCCTCCCGGATCACCCGCCGGGTGAGGATGGGGACCGCCGTCGTCCCCATCTGGCCACGCCACCCTTTGGCCGTCGCCCAGCAGATAAGGGCCTTGGAATCCCTGGCGCCGGGGCGGATCCGACTGGGTCTGGGACCGAGCACTTCGGCGGCGATGTCCCAATACGGAGCAAGCTTCCGCCGTCCCCTCCGCCACCTCCGGGAATACGTGACCTGTCTCCGCACCTTGTTCAGTGAGGGGAAAGTGGATTTTCGGGGTGAATTCATCCGGGCGAAAGGCAGGATCCCCACCCCGCTGCCCACCCCGGTGCTGACGTCCGCCCTGGGGCCGGGCGCCTTTCGTCTGTGTGGGGAAGCGACCGACGGCGCCATAACCTGGGTTTCGCCCGCTCGTTATGTGAAGCGGGTGGGTCGGCCGGCGCTGCGCAGCGGGGCCTCCTCCCGGAACCGCCCTCCGCCCCCCATCGTTCTCTGCGTTCCCACCCTGGTCTCCGAAGACCCCCGGTCCGTCCGTCAGGCCGCCCAGCGATACGTGGCGCCCTATCAGCATTTCCAGTACTACCGGGAGATGTTCCTGGCAGCCGGTTTTCCGCCCGGATCAGAAACCCTGCCCCCCAGGTTGGTGGACGAGTTGGTGGTGTCGGGATCGGTCGAGCAGGTGAGCTTGCAACTGTCGGAATTGGCCGGCTGGAGCGAGGTGATGGTGTTCCCCCTCACCGGCGGACTGGAGGACAGAGCGGGATTCCGACGTTGTCTGGACGCCATCGCGCAGGCGGGCCGGACATGAGCTTGGGCCGTGACTATCTGCGCCATGACGGGATGGGATGGGCGGCCTTGGTGAAAAGTGGCCAGATACATCCCACCGAACTGCTCGATGAGGCGCTCCGGCGAACCGAGACTATGAATCCCCGGTTGGGCGCCATGGTGTGGTCCATGGAGCAGCAGGCGCGACAGCAAATTGACCGGGGAGAGGCGGCGGGCCCCCTGGGAGGGATCCCCTTCGCTCTCAAAGATTTGAAAGCCCTCTACACCGGCACCCCCACCACCTCGGGGAGCCGGTTCTTCGCAGGGTCCATGGCAGACCATGACACCGAGACGGTCCGCCGCCACCGAGCAGCCGGATTGGTGATCTTCGGCAAGACCAAGACTCCCGAACTGGGTTGCAACCTCGCCACCGAACCCCGCTTCGGAGGCCCGGCTCGCAACCCGTGGGACACCACTTTGATCCCCGGAGGTTCAAGCGGCGGAGCAGCGGCGCTGGTGGCGGCCCGGGTCCTCCCTCTGGCGCATGCCACTGACGGAGGAGGCTCGATCAGAATTCCGGCCGCTTGTTGCGGTCTGTTCGGACTAAAGCCCACCCGTGGTCGCAACCCGGCCGGACCCGACCAGGGAGAAGGCTGGGGCGGGCTGAGCGTGGAGCATGCCGTCACCCTCTCGGTCCGAGACTCGGCACTGCTGCTCGACCTCACTGCCGGACCCGACCCGGGCGCCCCCTATCATCCCCCCGCCCCCACAGATTCATTTCTCTCCAGGGTCGGCCCCGGTCCCGGGAGGTTGCGGATCGGGTTCTCCCTTCGCACTCCGCGGGGCCATGATCTCCACCCCGACTGCCGCCGGGTGGTGGAGGAGACCGCCCGGCTGTGCGAGGAGTTGGGTCACATCGTCGAAGAAGCTTCTCCTCGTTGGAGCATGACCGAGGCAGGAGCGGCCTACACCACGGTGGTCAACGCCAACGTGGCCCGGACCGTGGCCGACCGCGCCCGGGAACTCCGCCGACTTCCCGGACCGGAGGATCTGGAGGCGGGTATCAGACAGCGGGTGCAGCACGGCAACCGCACCGAGGCCGTGGAGTACCTGAAAGCTCTGGCCACCGTGCACCAAGTGGGAAGGGAGGTGGCTGATTTCTTCGACACCTATCACATGTGGCTCACTCCCACCACTGCCTCGCCTCCCCCTCCTTTGGGCACCTTCGACACCGATTCGGAGGACACCGACCGTTTTCGATCACTGATCGGAAGATTCAGCCCGTTTTGTTCCCTAGCCAATATGACCGGGCAACCGGCCATGTCGGTCCCCCTCGGCCGGACTCCTGACGGGGTGCCGGTCGGGGCGCATTTTCTGGGTCGATACGCAGATGAGGCACGGCTTTTGGGGCTGGCCGCCCAACTCGAAGAGGCCCGCCCCTGGTTCGATCGTCGGCCCGCTCTGGCCGACCGGTAACGGCGCCGCCCCCATGCGGCTGCCATATCACCCAAGCGGCTATCCCGTTACGACCTACGGGGACCCCCTTGTATGCCAAGACCCCCGCCCCCGTCCATAGGTATATTTAGTGACATGACTGATGAGGAACACGCGGAAATCATCGCCCTCTGCGAAGACCCAAACGAAGACTTCAGCGACGTGCAAGGTCGGCCACCCACCGCCGACGAAGCAGCGATGGTGGAGCACATCGCGGATGCCATGTTTTTTCGCTGTTCCCCAGATGAGCAGATTAACGACATTCTTTCCTTGACCACCCATGCTTCAGCCAGATTGCTAGCGCAAATGTCCACAACGGAGACAGAACACATACTGTCCTGTTTGCCTAGCGAGTTGTCGGAGGACATTCAATCGCTGTTGCCTGTGGTGGCTGTTTGATCGGCCCCACAGGTCAAGAACCGGTTCTCCCATCAGCAACCACGCGGTTTTCCGAGGAAGATGTGCGGTTCGCGTTGCGCTATCCCACTGGCCACATCGCTGACTTTCCCCGCGAGGGATGCTTGGCCGTAGGGGGGTTTACCAAGAAGGAAATCTTCCCATGGTCGTTCTAATTGACATGAAGAGAGAGTGCGTCTTTCACTCTCAGAGATTCGAACGAAAATACGCGAGACTCTTTGCCTCTGCCGGCTGACCGCTGATTGTCATTAGAAGGGAATCGAATTTCACTGAAAGGAGCAGGCTTCCGACCCTCTCAGTCGCCCCAGTAACGCTCCTCGGCCCAGGGATCCCCGCGCATGTGATAGCCGTTTCTCTCCCAGAAACCCGGTTGATCGCCGGCGATGAACCGCAGGCCCCGCACCCACTTCACGGACTTCCAAAAGTACAGATGGGGCACCACCAGCCTCATCGGCCATCCGTGATCGGGTTCCAGATCCTCACCGTTGAATTTGAGGGCGAACAGGTTCTCCGGTCGGGAAAAATCCCCCAGCGACAGGTTGGAGGTAAAGCCATGCTCGGCCAGCACCATCACATGGGTGGCCTCGGGGGCAAGCTCCAATCGGGAAAGCACCTCGGTCACCGGAATGCCCTCCCAGCGAGTATCGAACTTCGACCATTTGGTGACACAGTGGATGTCGGACACTCTCTGCGCCCAGGGCAGCGACGTCATCTCTTCGAAGGACCACGCCACCGGGGTCTCGACCAGGCCATCCACTCGAAAGTCCCACTTGTCCAGCTTCACCTTGGGGGTGTGGCCAACATGCAGCACCGGGAAACGCTTGGTGTGGTATTGGCCGGGAGGCAGGCGGGAAGGGTCAACCCCTTCCGGCAGGGTTTTGCGCAACCGTGACATGATGCTCATTAGAAGGCAATCCTACCCGGCCCCTTCATAACGTTGCAGCACGGATGCTGCCATCTCGGCCAAGGCCTGGCGGGCCGCGTCACCCTCCACAATCTTCAGGTTGGGTCCGAGTCGCAGGGCCAGGCGGGCGGCGATCCGCGGATCGCGGGTGTGGAATTCGGCCCGGACCGCCCCCTCCTGGTCTTCGGAAAGGATCCGCATCGCGTAGGGCTCGGTGATCCAGCGTCCCTCCGGCCGGATGCAGAACACCACCCGGTGGTCGCCGGGAGCAGGACGATAGGCGGTGGGAGGAGAGGGAACTCGCCGGGGACGACTGAAACTCTCGCCGGTGGGCTTGGCCCGTTGGATCCCGTCCACCCGGTAGCGCCGGGGCTGACCCTTGGTGCGGCTGTATCCCCACAGATACCAGACTCCCATCCACCGGTACACCTGCCAGGGCTCCACCTCCCGATCAGACAATTCGCCCTTGTCGGTGGAACGGTATCGCACCCCGATTACCCGGCGGTCCTTGGTCCACTCCCGCAATTGGCTCACCCAGGGAGGACTGGCGCCGGCCAGTATCCGCAGAGCCTTGGCCGCCTCCGGGAGGATCGCTTTCTCCAGTTTCTCGGCCGCCGACCTCAGATCTGGGGCCTCGGGATTCATTTCCAGGGCGGCTTTGGCGGCCACCAGGCAAGCCAGGGCCTCGAAAGGAAGCAACCCGGGAGTGGCGGGAAAATTGGGGGCTTCCAGCACTTTGACTCGCTCGCCGCTTATCTCCACCGTGAATCGCTGCTCGGGGCTGACGAAGAAGTCGACCTCGTTGAGGGCCTCCATGTCCCTCACCAACTGCTCCGGTTTGATGGCGAACCGCCTCTCCATCTCCTCGATCGGCGCCTCCCTTTCCGTGATGAGCCACGGAATCACCATCAACAGCCGACCAAGTCCACCCAAGGGCTGCGCGTAGGTCACGGGCGGGCGTCCTCCACCGATTTTCTCACCCACTCCACCATCTCCCGGCGCATCGATTCGGGGGAAACGATCTCCCCATCCGAAGCGAAATCCAGCATCCAGTAGAAAAAGGCAGCCCGGTCGGTGACCTCGGTTACCACCGTCAGGGACCCGTCGCCCTCCTCTGTGATCCGAGCGTTGGACGGAATTCGGGGTCGCACATACCAAGCCGATTCGGCATCGAAACGAACCGTCGTTTCCACCGCCGCCTCCTCTCCAAACTCCCACGGCTCGGCGGTGAGGATATTCGGCCCATCGGGAACAGGCCCCAGGTCGTACATATTCCCCCGGCCGGAGACATATAGCCCACTCAGGCGGTCGATCCGAAACACCTTGTCGGTGCCGTCTTCGCGAGCTTGCACATACCAGCGGCCCCGGTGATTGAGTATCCGAAGCGGCTCCACTCGGCGGCGCCGGCGTCCCTTGTAGTCGAAGAAAACCTGCGACCGGGATTGCACGGCGTTGAGCAGGTCATGTACCTTCTCGGTCTCCAGATCGCCCATGTCAAGATTCATCGCCTCCATCTCGCCCGAGGTTCCGACGCCCAGCTTGACCAGCGTGCGGTCCACCGGGAGGGCGCCCCCCAGATTCACCATCGCCACCGAAACCGCCAGGGCCATCCGCTCCGATTCGGTCAGTTCCATCTGACCCAGGGCATCGTTGGGTTGGACAAGTACGTAGGTGGCCGGTCCTTCCTCGGGCGGGCTGGTCTGAATGTCAAATCCCACCTGCCGCAAGGCCTTCTTGTCTCTCTCAAAGGTCCGCCGGGCGGTTTCGGGATTGGCGTAATTCCGATAGGGGGCCATGTGCCGGAATATCTCCTCGCGGGTGAACCGGCGCTTGCTCGACCACAATAGGCAGAGCAGATTGAGCAGGCGTTCTCTCTTCCTCATCGGTACACCTAGAGCGACTCGATGAACCGCTCGACCCGTTCATCGTGGGAGCGGAAGGGGTCCTTGCACAGCATGGTCTGCTGGGTCTGATCGTTCAATTTGAGATGCATCCAATCAACCGTGAAGTCCCGTCGGCGGGCCTTGGCCGCTTTGATGAAGGCGCCCCTCAACCGAGCCCGGGTGGTTTGGGGAGGTCGGGTCTGTGCCCGTGACACCTGGTCATCGGTGATTATCTTGTCCACCAGGCCATGTCGCTCCAGAAGGTAATACAGGCCTCGACTGCGATCCACGTCATGATAGGAAAGGTCGACCAAAGCCAGCCGGGAATCCTTCTCCGAGACCCCCCTCCTCTCTCGGTACTCCTCCAACAGCCGATATTTGATCACCCAGTCGACCTCCCGATCAAGGCTGAACGGATCCTTTTCCAAGCCGGTCAGCAGATGTTCCCAGCGATCCACTGCCCTTTGGACCTCGGGTGGAAACCCGGGCTGCTGAGCGTACCGAGTTACGCGATCGAAGTATTCCCACTGGATGTCCAGGGCCGACATCAGCCTTCCGTTCTGGAGCCGGACATTGGTGGAGCAGGTCAGATCGTGGGAGATCTGTCGGATCGCCTTGATCGGATTCTCCAGAGTAAGGTCTCGAAACACCACATCACCCTCGACCATCTGCAACAGGGCCAGCATGGTTCCTATCTTGACATAGGTGGCATACTCGCTCATGTTGGAGTCGCCGGCAATCAGATGCAGCCGACGATATCGGTCGGGATCGGCGTGAGGCTCATCCCGGGTGTTGATGATCGGCCGGCTGCGGGTGGTGGCAGACGAGATTCCCTCCCAGATGTGATCGGCCCGCTGGGCGATCGAATAACTCACCTGCCGAGGGCTCTGATGAAGCTTGCCCGCCCCCAAAAATATCTGTCTGGTTACCAGGAAGGGCAGGAGAATGCTGACCGTGCGCTCAAAGTCCTTGGCGCGGCTGATCAGATAATTCTCGTGACACCCATAGCTGTTGCCCGCCGAGTCGGTGTTGTTCTTGAACAAAAAGATCTGGCCCTTGACCCCTTCGGACGACAGACGGTCCTCTGCCGAGTTGATCAGGCTTTCCAGAAACCGCTCCCCCGCCCGGTCGTAAACGATCACGTCATCGATCGAGTCGCATTCGGGAGTGGCGTACTCAGGATGGGAACCCACATCGAGATAGAGTCGAGCGCCGTTCTCCAAGAAGACATTGGAGGAGCGCCCCCAACTGACCACCCGCCGGAACAGATACCTGGCCACTTCGTCCGGGCTGAGCCGCCGCTGTCCGCGCAAAGTGAAAGTGACCCCGTACTCACTTTCGATGCCGAAGATGCGCCGCTCCATCGCCCAAGATGCTACCCGCGGATCGGCCCATGTGCGGGATGATGGTGGTTCGGCCCGACAGCAGGCACCGGCGTCCCAACCGACCACCGCGAGGAGGTTGGCTGTGCGGCGCACCCGACAAAGAACCGACGATCCCGGCGGTGTCATCAAACCCGCCCCGGCCGGCCACCGGATGCCCGCCCCGGGGCCGTGTTCGCTCCCACCGCCCACAGCCCCATTTCACCGTCCTATCTCGCGAATTTCGCCTAACCGCACTTCACCTCAGGGCCCGCCCCCGCCATCCACCTAGCCATGGTTGGGACGCGACTGCCCGCTCGGCGGGGACTTTTGTCCCAGAGAGATGATCCCTTCAAAACGGTCCCAACGACGTCGGGGGGGACCGAGAGGTGATACGGCTATTGAACATTATGGGATATGATCGGGAGGGATTCAACCGCTGATGACCTCGATTTTTCGCGAGGCTTGGGAGGTTGGGGAGGGCGAGGCCGCGGGGGTGGGTAAGGCGGCCGGCCGGCGGTTATTCGGCGGCTTCGCTGATGCTTTCCGAAAGGGAGGGATGCACCATCAGGGCCTCCAACAGGTTATCGGTGGTGACATCGGCCTGGACGGCCAAGGCCAAAATGCCGATCAAATCCGATGCGCGGTGTCCCACGATGGTGCCCCCCAACACCACCCGCGTAGCCGGATCGGAGATAACTTTCACAAATCCCTTCTCCTCTCCCTGCAGGACACTCCGAGGGTTGGTGGCGAACGGAACCTTGGTGGTTCGGACCTTGCGGCCCTTGGCGGCGGCCGTCACATCCTCCAGTCCCACCGAAGCGATCTCCGGAGAGGTAAACACCGCCGCCGCCACATTGGAATAGTCAAGGGGGGTAACCGGATATCCGAGGGCATGGTGCGCGATTTTGCGACCTTGCAGGGAGGCCACCGAAGATAGCGGCATACGCCCCGTGCAGTCCCCGGCGGCATAGATGTTCCTGACCGAGGTGCGCTGGTAGGCGTCCACATTTATATGGCCGCTCCTTGAGAGTTCTATCTCCACCTCTTCCAAACCGATTCCCCTGGTGAGGGGCACCGAACCCACCGCCAGCAAGACATGGCTTCCTTCCACCCGCCGCCCGTCATTGCACTCCACCAGCACCCCGTCCTCGGTGCGCGAAACGCCGCTGGCATAGGCGCCGATCACCATTTTCACACCTCTATTGAGAAACTCCTGCTGCAACACGGACGCCACTTCCGGATCGCGGTGGGGCAGTATCTGCTGCTGGCTGACAATCAGGGTGATCTCACTGCCCAGAGACTGGAAAATGTGGGTGAATTCGACTCCCGTCACCCCCGACCCGACTATCACCAAGTGATCGGGGACCTCTTCCATGTCATACACCTGACGAGTGGTGAGGATCCGCTCCCCGTCCACCGGCGCCCAGTCGGGAACGCGGGGTGCGGAACCGGTGGAGATCAAACAGAAATCGAACCCAAACTCCAGGGTCTCCTCTTCGGTATCGACCGCCACCCGATTCTTGCCCGTCAAACGCCCCCGACCCCGAACGATCTGCACATCCTGGGACAGCAGCAACTCCAGAAAGCCGATGTTGATGTCGCTCCAGATATTCTTGATGCGTTCCGACAGCCGCTTCTGATCAACATATCCGGAGGCGCCCACCACTCCCAGACGTTCGGCCCGGTCGACCAGCGCCTTGGTGGCGGCCGTGGCGGCCATCGTCTTGGAGGGAATGCAATCCCACAGATGCGCGCCCCCGCCCACCACCGAGTCCTCCACCAAAACCACCCTGGCGCCCAGAGAAGCGGCCGTGGTGGCCGCCATGACGCCGCCCGGCCCTCCTCCCACGATTACGAAAGTGGGACCGTGGGAACCACCGAAACGAATCATGATCCCGGCCGGTGCGAGCCGAAAGCCTCCCGCAGCACACCGGAAACCTCCCCCAGAGTGGCTCCGGCCGCCAATGCCCCTTTCATGGGGTACAGAAGGTTGCCGTCTCCCCGGGTTGCCTGCCCCAAGGTTCGCAGGGAACTATCCACTGCCCTCTGGTTGCGATCGCCGCGATGAGTTGTCAACCGCTGCAACTGGGACGCCTCCAGTCGAGGATCGGAGCGGCTGATCGAAAGATCAGGCGAACTGTCGTCGGTGAACTTGTTCACCCCCACCACTTTAATGGTGCCGTCGGCGACACCCCGCGCCGCGCGGTAGGCGGATTCTTCGATTCGAGCCTGCATCCATCCCACGGCGTGCACCGCTCCACCCATTTGTTCGATCTTTTCCAGCAATAAAGTGGCCTCCTCTTCCAAGGCGTCGGTCAGAGACTCGATATAGAAAGAACCCGCCAGGGGATCGACCGTGTCGGTGAGCCCGGACTCGTGGGCCAGGATTTGCTGAGTGCGCAGCGCCAGGGTGGCCGAATGCCGGGTAGGAAGACCGAGAGCCTCGTCGAAACCATTGGTGTGAAGCGATTGGGCGCCCCCCAACACCGCCGCCAAGGCTTGCACGGTGGTGCGGACGATGTTGTTCTCCGGTTGTAGGGCGGTGAGGCTGCTCCCGGCGGTCTGGGCATGGAAACGCATCCGCTGAGACGTCGGGGAGCGGGCGCCGAAGACCTTTTTCATGGTCCGCGCCCAGATCCGGCGAGCGGCGCGGAATTTGGCTGCCTCCTCGAAGAGATGGCTGTGGCTGTTCCAAAAAAAGGAGATGCGGGGAGCGAAGTCGTCCACCGCCAATCCGGCCTCCATCGCCATCCGCACGTAGGCGATCCCGTTGGCGATGGTGAACGCCAATTCCTCGGGGGCCGTGGCGCCCGCCTCGCGGATGTGATATCCCGACACCGAGATGGGGTTCCACAGCGGAAGATGGGAGGAGGCATAGGCGATCAGATCGGTGACCAGCCTCATCGACGGCCCGGGAGGATAGATGTAGGTGCCTCGGGCTATGTATTCCTTCAGCATGTCGTTTTGCACCGTGCCTCGTAGAGCCTCGGATTTCGCCCCCTGCGATTCGGCCACCAATTCATAGAGCAGCAGCAGGATCGGAGCGGTGGAATTGATGGTCATGGAAGTGGATACTTCCTGAAGGGGAATGTCCCGGAAGAGGCGATGCATGTCAGCCAGGGTGTCTATGGCGACCCCCACTCGCCCGACCTCCCCTCGGGCCAGAGGGTGGTCGGAGTCGAGGCCCATCTGGGTGGGCAGGTCGAAAGCCACCGACAAGCCCGTCTGCCCGGCCTCCAGCAGGGCATGGAATCTCCGGTTGGAGGTTTCGGCGGTGCCGAAGCCCGCATACTGGCGCATCGTCCAAGGACGATGTCGATACATGGAGGGATAGGGCCCTCGGGTGAAGGGGTACTCTCCGGGCAGACCGAGCCGGGCGGGGTCGGCCGGGCGGGTGTAGACCTCCTTGGGGACCACTCCTCCCGGGGTAATAACGGTTTTGTCCATAACCCCTATATGCTCGCGGTTGTTAGGGGAATCGTACCCGACCCCCGGCCTTTACCTATATGTTGCGCCCCTCGCCCTTCCACCGCGCCGAGTCCCTGGACCGCAGGGATCGATGGATGCCGTCCCTGGCCGGCTTGCTGGCGATCATGGTGATCGCCGCCGGCTGGGTGGTGCTCTTCGGCTTTTTGGGAGTGACCGCGGCCTTCGATGTATTCAAGGAGGTCAGAGGAAGGATCGACCCCGACGTTTCCCGAATAGACCTCACCTTGCCCGACCTCTCGCGAGTCTCCCGGGTGTACGCGGCGGACGGCGAACTGCTGGCGGAACTGCACGACGGACGCGTCTCGGAACCCGTCCCCCTGGCCCAGATTCCCCAGGTGGTGATCGGGGCGGTGCTGGCAGCCGAGGACGACGACTTCTACCGGCACCAGGGCATCGACTTCACGGCCATCGCCCGAACCGCGGTGTACAACTTCCTCTATCAAACCAACCTGGGCGGGTCCACTATCACCCAGCAGGTGGCCAAGAACCACTTTGTGGGAGACGAGGTCACCATTGAGCGCAAGATCAGGGAAGCCTTCGTAGCCACCGATCTGGAGAGAACCTACCACAAGGACCAGATACTGGAGTTCTATCTCAATTCGGTCTACTTCGGATCCGGCGCCTACGGGGTGAGCGCCGCCGCCCGCGAGTTTTTCGCCAAGCCGATCGAGAAGATCACCTTGGGGGAGGCGGCCACCTTGGCGGTGCTGATCAGGAATCCCGCCTTCTACAACCCCCGATCGCACCCCGAACGGGTCGAAGATCGACGGGATCTGATCATCGACCTGATGGTGCAAAATGGCTGGGCCAATCCCGAGGAAGCAGAGGTGGCGAAGAATTCCCCCCTCGGGATTGCCGAGCACCTGCCGTTGCGGGGAGGGGCGGATCATGTGGTGGCCGAGGTAAACCGCCAGCTTCTCCACCATCCCCGCTTCTCCTTTTTGGGAGACACCCCCGAGCAGAGGAAAAAGGCAATTTTCGGGTGCGCCGCCGACAATCCCGAATGCCAGGGAGGCGGGGGACTCCGCATCGAGACCACGGTGGATCTGACTCTCCAGCGGGAAGCCTATCGGGTGCTGGAAAGGTGGATGCCCCTTCCCGACTACCAGCAGAATTTGCTCCTCTGCCAGACGCTGTTCCCTTCCGATCCCCTCTCTTTTTTGGAGAGCTACTCCACCGAGCATTCCTGCGCGCCCACCGGCTCGATCGTGACCGTGGACAACTACACGGGAGCGGTGGAGGTGATGGCCTCGGGCCTGCCTTTCGACTTCCTCCAGTTCGACTTGGCCATACAGGGCCGACGCAACCCCGGCTCCAGTATGAAGCCTTTCGCTCTGCTGGGTGCTCTGGAACGCAATATCTCCCTGGGGACCGCCTTCCCCGCCCCTCCGGTGGTTGAGATCCAGTGCCCGACCGTGTGCGTGGAGGACTCCGATATCTGGACGGTCCGCAATGTGGGCACCCGAAACTACGGGGTTCTCACTCTGGAAGACGCCACCAGCGCTTCCATCAACACCGTCTACGCCCAACTGTCGGAGATTATCGGACCGGTCAAGGTGGCGGAGGTCGCCAACCGCCTGGGAGTGCAATCCGAACTTCCTCAGGTGCTCTCCATAGTGCTGGGCACGGGGGTGGTCAGTCCCCTGGAGATGGCGTCGGCCTACTCCAATTTCGCCACCAACGGAGTGTGGGCGGAGCCTTACATCATCTCTTCGGTGATCTCCCCGGACGGTCGCGTTCTCTATGAGCACGAGGTGGAGCGCGAGAGCAAGGGAGACCCCGCCGCCTTCGCCGCAGTGCGGATCCCGCTCACCAAGGTACCCACTCCCGAGGGA
This sequence comes from Acidimicrobiia bacterium, assembly GCA_963665765.1. GTDB lineage: Bacteria > Actinomycetota > Acidimicrobiia > Spongiisociales > ZC4RG35 > Bin76. The sequence continues at coordinate 2,004,756 of OY762464.1, read as the reverse complement.
ACCGCCTCCCGAGCCTCCATCGGACGCCCCCAGGCCGGCAAAACCGGCACCCACCAGGGTTTTCGGGACGCGTGGTACGTGGGTTTCGTCCCCACCCATACCACCGCGGTCTGGGTCGGGTACGAGCACAACCAAATACCGCTCGAAAATGTGGTGATCGGCGGGGAGACCCATCGGCGGGTATACGGAGGATCGGTCCCCGCTCCCATCTGGGCGGAGTTCATGGAGGTGATGCTGCAAGACGTGGAAGCGACCGGGTTTCCACCCGATCCCCCCGGGCTGGCCCGCTACCGGCTGCGACCCTCCACCTTGGTGCCCAGGGTGGTGGGACTCGATCTGGAATCGGCCCAAACCGCCTTGGTCGGATCCCGACTCAATTGGGAGATCGTAGACGTGGACTCCGCCGCTCCCGCCGGAGAGGTCGTTTCCCAGCAACCGTTGTCCCGCACCTCCGCCCTTCAAGCCGAACCGGTGAGATTGGAGGTCTCCACCGGCACGCCCCCCTCCGCGCCGCTGCCCGACTGGACGGGGTTAACCATCGACGAAGTGCTCAACGACACCCGTCGACTCGAACAGGAGGTCGCCCTGCTGATCATCCTGGACGCCATCTATGCTCCTCATCCGCAAGTCCCTTCCGAGCAAGTGATCAGCACCGACCCCGCCCCGGGCACCGAGGTTTTCTCCGGCGATCAGGTGACTGTGGTCATCTCCTCCGGCCCAGCCCCCGAGACGGTGTCGCTTCCCGATTGGAGCGGGCTCACCATCGCCCAGGTTCGGGACAACATCCGGGAACTGGAGGAGGAGACGGGAGTGACACTGGTACCCACTGTGGTCTACGCTCCCCACCCCGATCTGGAGGCGGAGCGAGTGGTCAGCACCGACCCCGCCCCGGGCACCGACGTCCCATCCGGCGCCCCGGTGACCATCGTCCTGTCGACCGGCGAGCCGCCCGACGACCCCAGCTGAAGCAGCCCCGGATCGCGACGCCGGGCGCGATTCTTTTCACTAGAACGCGAAAGAACCCTGCTCTAAAAAAGGTTAGGTTGGTTGGAGGAGGTTTATCTTGGTTGATATATGTCAACAGCTAACACCACCACCGCATGGCCGCTAACCACGGGTAACACCGGCCGATTTCCCCACACCCGTTCCTTCACTGTGGATCTGATCCATCCCGAGGTTGAGGGGTTTTCTCCCGGACACGAGTATGTCCGCCGCTTCTGGGCGGCCGCCATCGGAAAGGGGGCGATCCGGGACCTTTTGGACCTGTTCCTGGCCGGCCTGCGACAACGAACGGTTCCCGAGCCTTTCTACCTGAGAGTGCTGCTCTCGTCCGGTCTGGCGGAGGTGCGCGAAGACCGGATCACAATACCTTCGCGGGTGCCGCTCCTTCACTCCTCACTGGTGGCGCGTCTCAATCCCGGTCTGCGCTTCGATCACCGTCGCTTCGAACCCTAGCCTCCGGTTGTGCGGAGAGTCGAACGGGACAGCGCCATTTTTCCCACCACCATCAGGGCCGTAATCTCCCCCACCCAGAATCCCACCGCCACCGAGACGGTCGGCCCCCACCCACTCAACCAGATAACCACCACGGCCACGGCCAGACCTGCCACCCAGGCCGCCGCCAAACTGCCCGTCCGCGATAAGGCAACCAGGGTCTGACCCACCAACTGCACACCGGCCGCCGTCACCGTCCCCGATGCCACCAGAGCAGCCACCGCCGACGACGTGACGAACTCGGAACCCATCAGCAGCCTCACCACCCCCGGACCCGCCAGATATCCCACCGCCGCCGCCAAGAGAACCAATCCCACCGCCCCCACCCACAGCCGGGCGGCCAACCGACGCAATGGCTCGTCCTCGCCGCGTCCCACCATCCGCACCAGCGGAGGAAGTAACCGACCCTGCAAGCTGTACATCAGGGTAAGCGGGGGCCGGAACAGAACAAACACCACAAACACCAGACCCACCTCCGAAGCCGTCCCCCCCATGTAAATCACCGCCAAGGGCGCCCCCGCCACCAGAATATGGGCCGCCGCCGCCCCCAGCACATACCTGCGGACAAACATTCCTCCCCCCAAAGCAGAACCATCCCAAACCCACCGCCCCGCCCGGAAAAAGAAAACGAAAACCACCCAGGGAGAAGCGGCCATCGCCCATCCCAAACCCACCGCCCCGCCCCCCGCCGAAAGCACCAACCCTTCCACCACCAACCGAACCAACCCCTCAACACACAACATCCACCCCACCCGACCATACCGGCCCCTCCCCTGCAGCATCCCCTTCCCTGTCCAAAAACACCCGTGACCCAAAATCAACACCAACATCTGCACCACATGAATACCCGTCCGAGAAGTCAACGACGGAAGGGTCCAACCAGTCGCCAACCCGGCCGCCGCCGTAGCCGTGCCCATCACCCCCAGCAACAAAACCCGCCCACCCCCAAACGGGCGGTTCCGCCGAGTCACCTCCCGGGTCACCCACTGCTCCAAAGGCAGATACCACACCGCCACCGTAATAAACGCCACCGTCCACATCACTCCAATCGGAGCAAAAGCATCCGGCCCCAACTCCCTCCCACCCCAGGCATGAAACAGATAGGCGGCCACTCCCCCCACCAAAGCCCCCACCACCATCATGGGAGTCCCCCGCTCATCCGAACCGTTGTCCACCCGCCGATCAGAACTCATCGGGACCCCGACCCCGTCACCACCGTCCACACCGACGACCAGAGGATCCGAAGATCCAGCAGAGGAGCGACATGCTTGATGTAGTAGAGGTCGTAGGTGAGCTTGCGGACCGTCTCCTCCAGGTCGGCGGCGTAGGCGGCGTTGATCTGCGCCCAGCCGGTGACACCCGGCCTCAGCAGATGCCGCCGGGAGTAGAACGGTATCTGCTGTGAGAACTTTTCCACGAAGGGCGCCTGCTCGGCTCTGGGTCCCACCAGACTCATGTCGCCGATCAACACGTTCCACAACTGGGGTATCTCGTCCAGCCGGTAACGACGCAGAAAACCGCCGCCTCGCACCAGCCGGGGATCATCCACTTCGGCGAATTGAGGGCCATCCGCCTCCGCATCGGGGCGCATGGTGCGGAATTTGTACATGGTGAAGAGCCGCCCGGCCTTCCCTACCCGGACCTGGCGAAACAGCACCGGCCCGGGCGAGGAAACCGCCACCGCCACCGCCACCGCCACCGCCAATGAAGCCCAGAGGGGCGAAGTGAGGATCACCGCCGTCAAATCGAAGAGTCGCTTGCCCCACAGCCAGTTGCGAACCCGGTGCAGGGTGGCGGTGAGCTGCCAGTCGTCCATCAGCCGAGGCAGCGGCACTCGCTCGGTGTGTTCCTCATACACCGAGATCAAGGGCTTGACCACCCGGCCCGCCAAATCGTGCCCGGACACCAAACTCGCCACCTCCGGAGAAAAGGCCGCCCCCATGTCCACCACCAGAGTCACCCCCGGATCCAGCGGTTTTTGATCGGGGCAAGAGGAGGGATCGATCACCGCCCGCACCTCGGCGTGCGGCGCCAGCCGCAGTCCGTTCACCATGATTTGATCAGAAGAGAACACCACCATCGGCTCGCTCCAGGGTCGGTGGCGGCGCACCGCCCGGTGCAGAATCACTCCCGCCGCCCAGGCCGTCATGGTGACCAGCAGCAGGGACCGAGAAAAGTAGATCCGGGTGGCCAGCACCAGCAGAGCCACCACCGAGAGGGTGGCCAGCACCACCGCTACTCCCCGTCCGTAGCTGGGCCGAGGCACCCCGGTGCTCGACGCCGACAGGATCACCGCGGAGGCGCCCAAGGCCGACAGCATTACCAACGTCAGCATGGGCAGCACCCGGGGACCCACTTCGACCGCGTTCCACGGAAAGGGACTCCCATACAAGAGAACCGAGGAAAGCACCACGGATCCCGCCAAGAGGATGAGGTCGGTCACCACCATCGACAGAATGAACCTGCTGCGCATCACCAAGAATGGTAAGCACCCGCCCCCGATCAATTTATCCCTCCCGAAACGGCCCACCGGCTATGGTGATAACCCGTGACAGACCAGTGGCCGACCGTCTCCGTTCTGATGCCCCTTCTCAACGAGGCCGAGGGTTTGGAAGAGGTGATGGCGTCCCTCCGGGATCAGGACTATCGGGGATTTTGGGAGTTGGTGGCGGTGGACGGTGGCTCGATGGACCGAACGGTCTCCCTTCTCCGGTCCTGGCAGCAGGAAATGACCGCGCTGATCGTGATAACTTCGCCCACCGAGGGCCGCGGGCTGGCCGCGAGTCTCAACCTGGCCGTCGCAACGGCCCGGGGAGAGATCGTGGTGAGAGCCGATGCCCACACGGTCTACGAGCCGGACTACCTTCGCCGCAACGTGGAGGCCCTGCAGCAGACCGGCGCCGACCTGGTGGGAGGACCGATGTGTCCCCGGGGTGAGAATGCCTTCGGGAGGGCGGTGGCCGAGGTGATGGTCAACCCCTGGGTGGTGGGTCCCGCTCCCTACCGGCGATCGGTTACCCGCCGGCCGGCCGACACCGTCTTCCTGGGCGCCATGCGACGCCCGCCTTTGCAGGAACTGGGATTCAGGGCCTTTCCGAGCGGGGTGGCCGAGGACGCCGACCTGGCTTACCGCATCCGGAAACGGGGAGGGGAGGTGGTGCTGGACCCCGCTATCCGTTCCCGGTACCGACCGCGGCCCGGCCCGGCCCGACTTTGGAAGCAGTTCTACCGGTACGGCCGGGGAAAGGCCGAGATGCTCTACGCCAACCGGGGGCTGCCCAGCCTCCGGCCCAGCGCCCCCCTGGCCCTGATCGGCGGCTTGGCCGTCTCGGTTGCCGTCGCCGCCGTACTGGGCCGGTGGTGGATTCCGCCGGTCGTGGCCGGGGCGTGGCTGGGTTATCTGGCAACCGTGACCGGAGCAAGACCGCGGCGGTGGTCAGCGGCCGTCATCATGCAACTCTCCAACGGATTGGGACTGGCCGTGGGGCTGGCCGCGGGCATCCGTAGATCACGCCGCCCCACCGGTCCCCGGTTTTGACGCCGCCCGACCCATCTTCCCTTCGGTGCTCAGACCGGAGCGTCGCCCTCCGCTCCCGCTAGTACCTTGCCTGCCGGTGAGGGCGCCCCGAACACCGCGCTCAGGAGGTCCTCGCTCACGCCCAGTCCCCGAGCGAGATCGTCCACCGGAGAGAAGGATCCTCCCAACTCCGAGGGGGTCATCGAGGTGGCGAACTCCATTTCTTCGGCGGTGACCGGCCGTTCGTAGCCCGGCACATCGGGAACATGGCCATGGTATTGGATGGCGCCCGTTCCGGCGGGCACCAGCTTGCCGATGATCACGTTCTCCTTGAGGCCCTTCATGTAGTCGGACTTGGCAAAGATGGCGGCATCGGTGAGCACCCGGGCGGTCTCCTGGAAGGAAGCCGCCGACAGCCACGATTCGGTGGCCAGGGAAGCTTTGGTAATACCCATCAGTTCCGGGCGTCCGGTGGCGGGAGTTTTGCTCTCCTCCCGCAGGCGCTGGTTCTCTTCCCGAAAAACCTGTCCATCCACCAATTCGGCGGGAAGGAAGCTCGAGTCGTTGGTCCTCACGATTCTTACCCGGCGCAGCATTTGACGCACAACCAGCTCGATGTGCTTGTTGTGGATCTCCACACCTTGGGACTGATAGACATTCTGTACCTCGGTCACCAGATACTGTTGGGCATCCCTGACCCCCCGATACTCCAACACCTCCTTGGGATCGAGCGATCCCTCGGTGAGGGGATCTCCGGCCTCCACCACATCCGTATTCCTCACATTCAGTCGGGCATGACGGGAAAGCGGGATCTCCACTTCACTGGGGGACCCGAATTCGTCTTTACCTATGATCCGAATGCGGCGGCCCTCGGCGGCGATCACTTCGACCGATCCGCTGATGGGCGCCAAGATCGCCTTACCTTTCGGGCTCCTTGCCTCAAACAACTCCAGCACCCGAGGCAATCCCTGGGTGATGTCGGATCCGGCCACTCCTCCGGTGTGGAAGGTCCGCATGGTGAGTTGGGTGCCGGGCTCGCCGATCGACTGGGCGGCCATGATTCCCACGGCGGCGCCTTCCTCCACCATCTTGCCGGTGGCCAGGCTCATCCCGTAGCAGAGTTGGCAAACCGAGGCGCGGGTGTCACAAGTGAGCACCGACCGCACCTTGACCTTCCCCACCTCCGCCGCCCGGTTGATGATGGCGCCCAGCACATCGGTATCGATCAACCGGCCGGCCGTAAGTTGATCCCCGCGGTCGGTGGCCAGCACTTTTCTGCCGACCTTCACCGGCTCGGCCAGCACCCTTCCGAAAATATGGCTACGGAGGTGACGAACCGCCACCACATTGAACCACGCTCCCCGGTCGCTTCCACAGTCCTTCTCTCTCACGAGGACTTCCTGGGAAACGTCCACCAGTTTGCGGGTCAGGTATCCGGCGTCTCGGGTCCGCAGCGCGGTGTCGGCCAAGCCCTTGCGGGCGCCGTGGGTGGAAATGAAGTACTCCAGCACCGAGAGGCCCTCCCGGAAGTTGGAGGTGATCGGACTGGGAATGATGTCTCCTCGAGGATTGGCCACCAGGCCTCTCATCCCGGCGATCTGCCGCACCTGCATGGTGTTTCCCCGGGCGCCTGACCCGACCATCATCTCCAAGGGATTGAACCGCTCGGCCTTGAGCGTCTTTTCCATCTCGTCCTTGACTTTTTCGGTGGCCTCGCTCCAGATCTCAATCAGTTCGGAGCGCCGCTCGCTGTCGGTGATGACCCCTTTTTCATAGAGACTCTGAACAAGGTCGGCTTTCTTGGAATGCTGGTCCAGGATCCTTTGTTTCTTCTTGGGCGTCTTGACATCATCCAAGCCGATGGTCAGACCGGCCACCGTGGCATAACGGAATCCCAGCTCTTTGAGCTTGTCCAACGTATCCACCACCTCCGTGCGGGGATACCGGTTGATAGCCACCTCCACCAGCCGGCGAATCGACGACTTGATCACCGGAGCGTTCACATAGGGCATGGAAGCGGGAAAAGCCGTGTTGAGGATCACCCGACCGACGGTGGTCTCCTGCAAGGCGTTGCCGTCCACCGGTTCGGGAGTGATCAACTCCCCCAACTCGTCCTTTAGGTCCAGGTGATGGCCAGGGTCTCCCGCCAAGTCCCCCACCCGCACTCCGATGGGAGCGTGGAGATTCAACTCACCCAGTTCGTAGGCCATGATCGCCTCGTCCGCCGAGCCGAAGGTCCGCTCGGCGCCCCGAGCTTCCGGCTCCAACTCGGTGAGGTAATAGATCCCGATCACCATGTCCTGGCTGGGGGTGACGATCGGACGGCCCGAGGCGGGGGAGAGCACGTTGTTGCGGGACAGCATCAGCATCCGAGACTCGGCCTGAGCCTCCGGAGAGATGGGAAGATGGACCGCCATCTGGTCGCCGTCGAAGTCGGCGTTGAACGCCTCGCACACCAGGGGATGGATCTGGATGGCTTTCCCCTCCACCAGCACCGGCTCGAAGGCCTGGATTCCCAGCCGGTGAAGAGTGGGAGCGCGGTTGAGCAACACCGGATGCTCCGATATGGCGGCGGACAACACGTCCCACACCTCATCGCGCTGCTGTTCCACCATTCTTTTGGCGGACTTGATGTTGGGCGCTTTGTCGTTGTCCACCAAGCCCTTCATCACGAAGGGCTTGAAGAGTTCCAACGCCATCTCCTTGGGAAGCCCGCATTGATGCAACTGCAGTTGCGGGCCGACCACGATCACCGATCGACCCGAATAGTCCACCCGCTTGCCCAAAAGATTCTGACGAAAGCGACCCGCCTTGCCCTTGATCATGTCCGAAAGCGACTTGAGGGCGCGGGTGCCTTGGCCGGTGACCGCCCGACCGCGGCGACCATTGTCGAACAGGGCATCCACCGCTTCCTGCAACATGCGCTTTTCGTTGTTGACGATTATCTCGGGCGCCCCGAAGTCCAGCAGCCTCTTCAGGCGGTTGTTGCGGTTGATCACCCTGCGGTAGAGATCGTTGAGGTCGGAGGTCGCGAAACGCCCCCCGTCCAATTGCACCATGGGCCGCAGATCGGGAGGGATCACCGGCAGGGTGTGCAACACCATGTTGGTCGGGTTGTTCAAGCCCTCGGCAAAGGGGCGAACCACTTTCATGCGGAGCGTCGCCCGCTGCCGACGCTGGGCGGAGGTGGCGTCCATGTCGCCGCGGAGCCTTTCCATCTCGGCGTCCATGTCCATGTTGGCCAGCAGGTCCCGGATCGCCTCGGCGCCCATCCCTCCCTTGAAATACTCGCCGTAGTTATATCCCATCGTCTTCCAGAGCTGTTCGTATTCGATCAGATCCTTCACCTGCAGGCGGCGAATGGCCTCGTATGCCTCCGCCGCCAGTTCGCACTCGTCTTCCATTCTCCGCTGACGGTCGGCAATCTCGGTCTGCGCCTTCTTGTCGGCCCCCCTGATCTCGGCGGGCTTGGCTTTACCCTCCTCCATACGCCGAAGTTCGATCTCCAAAGCCTCCAGCCGGTTCATCCTCCATTCATCAAAGTCGTTCCGGGCCTCTTCCACTTCTTGCAAATAGGTCTTTTCCAGTTCGGGGAGATCCCGGAGCAGGCGGGAACGGTCCACCGAAGTCACCACGTGGGCGGCGAAGTAAATAATCTTCTCCAGATCCCGAAGGGAGATGTCGAGCAGGTAGCCCAAGCGGGAAGGCACTCCCTTGAAGAACCAGATGTGAGCCACGGGAGCGGCCAGATCGATGTGGCCCATTCTCTCCCGCCGCACTTTGGAGCGAGTCACTTCCACTCCGCACTTCTCGCAGACCAGGCTCTTGTACCTGACCCGCTTGTATTTGCCGCAATAGCACTCCCAGTCCCGCTGAGGGCCGAAGATCCGCTCGTCGAACAGTCCGTCGCGCTCCGGCTTGAGAGTGCGGTGGTTGATGGTCTCCGGCTTCTTCACCTCCCCATAGGACCAAGAGCGGACCTGGTCGCTGGAGGCCAAGCTGATCTGCACCTCGTCGAAAACGATCCGGCGATGCGCAATTTGATATTTGGAATCGGTGATGGTCATGGGCTATCTCCCCCGTCGAACGTCGCCTAGGAATACAAAGAGGTGGAAACGGCTTCCTCGGGTCTCTCGGGACGTGATATGTCGATCCCGTCCAGCATGCTGGTGGTGCGGTAGGCGTCCTCGTCGGGTTCACGCAGGTCGACCCGCTCACCGGCCGACAGCATCTCGACGCTCAGCCCGAGACTCTGCATCTCCTTCACCAGCACCCGGAAGCTCTCGGGCACACCCGGTTCCGGCGGGTTGTCCCCGCGGACGATCGCCTCATACACCCGGATACGGCCCCGCACATCATCGGATTTGATGGTGAGAAACTCCTGGAGGGCGTAGGCGGCGCCATAGGCCTCCAAGGCCCAGACCTCCATCTCGCCGAAGCGCTGGCCTCCGAACTGGGCCTTTCCGCCCAGGGGCTGCTGGGTGATCAGGGAATACGGTCCGGTGGAACGAGCATGGATCTTGTCGTCCACCAGATGGACCAGCTTCAGCATGTAGATATAGCCCACCGTGATGGGGTTGTCGAATCGCTCCCCGGTCCGGCCGTCGTACAGATAGGCCTTGCCGGTTCGGTCAACCAGTTTCTTGCGGTCGGCGTTGGGGAGACTTTTTTGCAAAAGCTGCATTATCTCCTGCTCGCCCGCCCCGTCGAACACGGGGGTGGCCAACCGGCTCCAAGTGTCGCCCTCGGGGGGAAGGGGACTGTCGGCCCCGGTGAAGCCCTTCCACCCGGAGGCCGCCACCCATCCCAGGTGGGTCTCCATAACTTGACCGAGGTTCATGCGGGAAGGAACCCCCAGCGGGGAGAGCACGATGTCCACCGGAGTCCCGTCCTCCAGAAACGGCATGTCCTCCTCGGGGAGTATCTTGGCGATCACGCCCTTGTTGCCGTGTCGCCCGGCCAGCTTGTCGCCCTCCGATATCTTGCGCTGCTGCGCCACGTACACCCGAACCTGCTCATTCACGCCGGACTTGAGGTTCTCGCCTTCGGAACGGCGCAGCACCTTGACATCGATGACCTTGCCCCCCTGCCCATGCTTGACCTTCAATGAACTGTCCCGTACTTCCCGGGCCTTCTCGCCGAAAATGGCGCGCAGGAGTCGCTCCTCGGGAGTCAATTCCGTCTCCCCCTTGGGCGTCACCTTGCCGACCAGGTAGTCGTTGGGACTCACCTCCGCACCCACTCGGATGATTCCGCTCTCGTCGAGATGGGCCAGCACCTCGTCGGGGACGTTGGGGATGTCCCGGGTGATCTCCTCGTCGCCCAGTTTGGTCTCTCGGGCCTCGGTCTCCAGTTGCTCGATGTGGATGGAAGTCAGTATGTCCTCTTTGACAAGGCGCTCCGAAAGCACGATCGCATCCTCGAAGTTGTATCCCCGCCAGGGCATGAACGCCACCAGCAGGTTTTTGCCCAGCGCCAGTTCGCCTTCGCTGGTGGACGAGCCATCGGCCAAGAGAGCACCCTTGCTCACCTGATCTCCCTCTTGCACCACCGGTTTGTGATTTATGCAGGTCCCCTGGTTGGAGCGGGTGAACTTATCCAACGGCAGGGGGTGGAGGGCGCCTCCTTTCTCCCGCACCACCACCTCTTGGCCGGTTACCTGCACCACTTCGCCGTCCACCGGAGAGACGATCATGTCACCGGAGTCGCGAGCCGCCACCTCTTCCATGCCGGTCCCCACCAACGGCGCCTCGGATCGCAGCAGGGGAACCGCCTGGCGCTGCATGTTAGAACCCATCAGCGCCCGGTTGGCGTCGTCGTGCTCCAGGAAGGGAATTAAAGAGGTGGAGAGGGAGACGATCTGTTTGGGGGAGACATCCATGTAGTGGACCTCTCCGGGGTGCACCCGGTCTACCTCACCCCCCGCCCGGCGGACCAGCACGCTGTCGTTGACGAACGCCCCGTCCTCATCAAGGGAAGCGTTGGCCTGGGCGATCACGTAACGTTCCTCTTCGGTGGCTGCCAAGTAGTCGATCTGGTCCAGCACCCGGGAGTCCTCCACCTTGCGGTAGGGAGTCTCGATGAATCCGTAACGGTTCACCCTGGCGTAGGTGGCCAGGGAGCCGATCAGCCCGATGTTGGGACCTTCGGGGGTCTCGATGGGACACATCCGACCGTAGTGGGAGGGGTGCACGTCCCGAACCTCGAAACCGGCCCTCTCCCTCGACAGTCCTCCCGGACCCAGGGCGGACAGCCGGCGCCGATGAGTGAGACCGGCCAGGGCGTTGGGCTGGTCCATGAACTGGCTCAGTTGCGAGGTCCCAAAGAATTCCATGATGGCGGCGGTCACCGGTCGGCTGTTTATCAGGATTCGGGGAGTGATGGAATGGTGGTCCTTGGTGGACATGCGCTCCTTGACGACTCTCTCCAACCGCGCCAGGCCAATCCTCAGTTGGTTCTGGACCAGTTCTCCCACGGTCCTGACCCGGCGGTTTCCGAAGTGATCGATATCGTCGGTGAGCACCGGCACCTCCGCGTCTCGGTGGGTGGTCATGGTGGGCTGGCCGGCATGGAGCGCCACCACGTAGCGAAGGGTGTCGATGATGTCCTCGTCCCGGAGCAGTTGAAGGCTGGCCCGGTTTCCGTTGTTGGCGGCATCCTGGTCGTCGAGCACCGTCTCGTCGTTGAACTTCTGCGCCAGCTTGTAACGTCCCACCCGACTCAGGTCGTATCGCTTGGGGTTGCGGAACCAGTTCTTGATCAGGCCCAGGGCGGATTCGGCAGAGGCCGGCTCACCAGGCCGAAGCTTGCGGTACAGGTCGATCAGCGCCGCCTCACGGTCAGAGGGAACGGTGTCCCGTTCCAGAGTGTTTTTCACTAGCTCGGCGCCGTCGAAAACCTCCAGAATCTGTTCGTCGGTCTCGATCATCTGGTCCGTTCCAGGAATTTTCACCCCGATGGCTCTGAGGAAAGAGGACATATACTGACGGCGCTTGCGGTCGACCCGAACCCCGATGGTGTCCTTGCGGTCGGTGTCCATCTCCAGCCATGCGCCCCGCCCGGGTATCACCTTGGCGTTGTACAACCAGCCGTCGAAATTCTTCGCCACGATGCGGTTGAAATACACGCCCGGGGAACGGACCAACTGGGAAACGATCACCCGCTCCGTGCCGTTGATCACGAACACGCCCTTGGGGGTCATCATCGGGAAGTCGCCCAGATAGATCTTTTCCTCCTTGATCTCCCCGGTGTGACGGTTCAGGAAGCGACCGGTCACGGTGAGGGGACGCCCGTAGGTCTTGTCCTGAGATTTGCACTCTTCGACAGTGGCGGAGGGCTCGCCGAACGCATGGTCGGCCAGCATCAGGATCAAATACCCGGTGACGTCCTCTATGGGAGACACCTCTTGAAAAACCTCGTCGATCCCCTGATGAAGGAACCAGTTGAAAGAATCTCGCTGGATGGCGATCAGATCGGGAAGTTCGTGGGCGGCCGGGATACGGGAGAAAGAAAAACGCTCGGGCAGACGCGCAGACAAAAGGCGGTCCTCCTTAAGAAAATGCGGGCGTGAACGGGGAAACTTTCAGTATATAGGCGCGCGGACTGCGAGCCCAAATCCTTATTCTCGTTCTCAGCCAAATCCTTATTCTCGTTCTCAGCCGGTTACGGCCACCCTCCACGTTCTACTCTAACACCCCGAGGCGACCTGTCAAGTAGTACCTGCGCGGTTTTCAGGGTGACACCCGGCCAAGGAACGCCTCGGTTTGTCGCATCCATCGCCCCAATTCCACCGCGGTGGGTTCCGGTTCGTAGTGGTGACGCGGCAGTACGTCAAAGAATCACAGCCCCCGATAATTCTCTAGGCCTCGGCCAAAGATCAGATTCCGCTCTCCGGGGAACGCCCATCTCCGAGGGGCGCCGCCGTTGCGGTGGCGACTTGGTGGAAGGAGACTCCCGGGGAAAGCTCGATGACCTCGAACCCGTGGGAGGTGACGTCGATGACGGCCAGATCGGTGTAGATCCGGTTGACCACCCCGAGGCCGGTCAGAGGATACGAACAGCGTTCCACCAGCTTGGGAGTCCCATCCCGGGTGCAGTGAGTGGTCAGCACATACACGGCCTTCACCCCCGCCACCAGATCCATGGCGCCCCCCACAGCCGGGATGGCATCCTTTCGGCCGGTCGACCAATTGGCAAGATCGCCGTTGGCGGCCACCTCCAAGGCCCCCAACACGCTGAGATCGAGATGGCCGCCCCGGATCATGGCGAAGCTGTCCGCCTGGTGGAAGTATGAGGCGCCCGCCCGCTCGGTGACCTGCTGTTTGCCGGCATTGATCAGTTCCGGATCACCCTCACCGGGCACGGGCGGAGGGCCCATCCCCAATAGGCCGTTTTCGGTGTGCAGCACGATCTCGCGGCCTTCGGGGATGAACCCTGCGATCAGTTCGGGTAGGCCGATCCCCAGGTTGACATAGGAACCATTGGAGATGTCCTGGGCGGCGCGCCGGGCGATCTGAGACTTGACCAATCCCCGGCCCGTGGCGCTCATGGGTAACGGGCGCCCCGGGCGACCAGCTCCGACTCGTGCAGAGGGTTCGCCACCTGCACCACGTGATCGACAAAGATGCCCGGCGTGACCACTGTCTCGGGATCGAGCAGGCCTGGCTTGACCACCGAGGAGGCTTGCACCACCGTGGTCCGGCCGGCCATAGCCATCACGGGAGAGAAATTTCGGGCGGTCTTGTTATAGATGAGATTGCCGTGCCAGTCGGCCGCCCGGGCCTTGATCAAAGTCCAGTCCGCCACCAGCGCGTGCTCAAGAAGGTAAAGCTGCCCATCGAACCGGCGACGCTCCTTGCCGGCTTCCAGTTCGGTGCGGGCGGCGGTGGGTGTGTAAAAGGCAGGGATGCCCGCACCCCCGGCTCTGATCCGCTCCGCCAGGGTGCCCTGCGGCACCAGTTCGAGCTCGATCCGACCGGCCCGGAACAGCGCCGGGAACACCGTCGAACGTGCGGAGCGGGGAAACGAGCAGATAATCTTGGCGACCCGACCGGCCCGTATCAGAGCCGCCAGCCCCACCTCTCCGTTGCCTGCGTTGTTGCTGATCACCGTGAGCCCGGTGGCCCCGTGGTCGATCAGAGCATGAATCAGTTCGATCGGGCTGCCGGACTCCCCGAAACCGCCGATCATGACCGCCTCTCCGTCACCCACCCCGGCCAGAGCCTCCCCCGGATCGGCGGCCCGCTTGTCGATCATGGCGACGGTCTACCGGGGCACAACCATCGCACCACTGCACCGGGTTCCATCTACGCGAGAGTAATCAAAGACTCCATCTCGGAGAGCAGATCCGGCCTTGGTCGATCAGTCTGTGCCTACGACGAACGGCAAGCGCCGCCTCCCATTCCTCCCGCGCCCTGCTCGGAAAACCAGGCGTCTCGAATACTCAAACCTGGGGGTAAGGGCTGCGGCCGTCTCCTCGAAGTGCAGCTTCACGGTCTGTCAACCGGCCCTTGCCCACAGCCATTCCCAGATAAGAAGACACCCCGAATTCCGATCCACAACACCACGAAACCTCCCACCTCACCCACGAAACCCGGTTTGGAAGGCATAGAAATGGCAACAATTCGAGGGAGATCAAAATTCTTTTGGAGAATTTCACAACTTTTCTCTATACTGCCACCGGATGTTTCATACAACCGGGCGTAAAGGGATTTTGGCGCTGGCGGTGACCCTGTGCTTGTCAATGGTGGCGGCGCCCGGATTGGCGCAGTTCAACTCGGTTCAAAGTGCTCCCTACGACTATTTGCTCGAATTTGAAGTGGTTAGGACCCAGGCCCTTTTGGCCGAAAAGGGCTTCTATCGAGGACCGGTGGACGGAACCGAGAGGGAGGCGATGACACATGCCATCCTGGCTTTCCACAAGGCCGCCGATCTGGAGCGCACAACCACTTTGACGCCCGGGGATCTGAGCATCCTGGAGGCTTGGGAACCGCAGGTTCCCGAAATGCCGGACCAACCCGATCGCCTGGAAGTGGACATTGAAAGGCAGGTAATGTACCTCGTGAATGAGGGAGTGGTGGTATCAACCCTGCCCATCTCCAGCGGGAATGGGGAGCTATACCGCAGCTACCGGCCCGGAGTGGGATTGACCAGAGCGAACACCCCTCGAGGAAACTACGAATTCTATTACCACATCCCCAGATGGCGCTATGCACCTCTGGGCGGACTCTACAAACCCTGGTATTTCAGGGGAGGTTTCGCCATCCACGGCTCCACCAGCGTCCCCGCCTATCCTGCCTCCCATGGGTGTATCAGAGTTACTCTCGAAGACGCCGACTGGCTGGCTGAGCGCCTCTCTATCGGCATGGCGATCAACGTGCGAGACACCATTCCTCGGAACCCGACACCTACACCAGTGCCGATGAGCCGACCCTTCACGGACCCGTTGGGTATGTATTCCTGATTCGAGGGAACCGGCGCCGGCCCAAACCCCAATCAAGACGAAGCCGACCGAGACTCAACCGGCACTGATGTTCGGGGAGCGAAAATCACCGCGGTTCTAATCCTGCCCCCGCCACCAAACAAAAGGGGTCCAGCTCAAGCGAAACCCCGCATGCCGCATGCCAACATTACACTCCCAAGCACCTACCTCGGATCCTGCCCACCTTGGCCAACCAGTTCTACGAGCAACCCGTCCTCAACTCCCCTTACCATCCCCCCGTCCGGCATTGGGAGTTAGATGACGATGGACAGCCAACCCTGAAGATCATCGAGAACCGGCGACCGGCCAAATTCATCTCCCCCATTCCCAAGCCGAAAAAGCGTAAGAAGTCAGGGGCCAAGCAGGCCGTCATTGTTTTCGATGAAGGAAAAGGGCTATCCACAGAGGAGCAACAGTACGAGCACATCGCGATAATCAACAGTGTTCGACAAGAGGTCGACCAGTGGCGAGGCATACCTAATCCCAGTGATTGGCGAGTGACCCCCGAGACCGCCCGCCTGCTCCAACATTGGCGTGACCACCCCTTTGGTGGCATACGTCCCTTTTTCTGCCAACTCGAAGCAGTGGAGACTGTTATCTGGCTCACCGAGGTCGCCCCCAAAAGCAGTCGCGTCGGCAGAGATTTCATCAACTATCTGCAAAACGCCAACGACGGGGCCAATCCCGGACTGTCCCGTCTGGCTCTCAAGCTGGCCACGGCCACCGGGAAGACCACGGTAATGGCGATGTTGATCGCCTGGCAGACCGTCAATGCGGTCCGACGGCCCCAGAGCCGCAGGTTCACTCGTGGTTTTCTGGTGGTGACACCCGGAATCACCATCAAGGACCGTCTGCGCGTGCTGCAGCCGAACGACCCTGACAGCTACTACAAGAGTCGCGAGTTGGTTCCGAGCGATCTTCTTCCCGATTTGGAGAGGGCGAGGATCGTCATCACCAACTACCACTCGTTCAAACTCCGAGAACGCCTGAAACTGAGCAAGGGCGGCCGCTCAATGCTCCAAGGACGGGGCGAGGAACTGAAGACATTGGAGACAGAGGGCCAGATGCTGCAACGGGTCATGCCCGAACTGCTGGGTTTGAAAAGGGTGATGGCCATCAATGATGAGGCGCATCACTGTTACCGCGAAAAGCCGGGCGAGAGCGAAGAGTCGAAGCTCATCGGAGACGACAGCAAGGAAGCAAAAGAGAACCGGGAGGCGGCTCGGCTTTGGATTTCGGGCTTGGAGATTGTCGGTAGGCGCCTGGCTCTGAACCGTGTTGTCGACCTCTCGGCAACTCCCTTCTTTCTGCGCGGTTCAGGCTATGCCGAAGGGACCTTATTCCCTTGGACAATGAGTGACTTTTCGCTAATGGACGCCATAGAGAGCGGCATCGTCAAACTGCCCCGCGTGCCGGTGGCGGACAACATCCCCGGGGGCGAAATGCCGAAATTCCGCAACCTGTGGGAACACATCGGACCCGATATGCCGAGGGCGGGAAGGCGCAAGGGAGTCAACCTCGACCCTCTGAAAATCCCCGTTGAGCTACAGACGGCATTGGAGGCCCTGTACGGGCACTATGCCCAGACCTACGAGCTCTGGAAACAAGCCGGGATCGAAGTCCCTCCATGCTTCATCGTGGTTTGCAACAACACTGCCACCTCCAAGCTGGTCTACGACTACATCTCCGGCTTCCATCGCCTGAACGGCGACAGCGCGAGGAGATTGGAAAATGGGCGCCTGGAGTTGTTTCGCAACTTCGATGAGCAAGGAAACCGCCTTGCCCGGCCGCGTACCCTTCTGATCGACAGCAAGCAACTGGAATCCGGCGACGCCTTGGACAGGAAGTTCCGCAAGATGGCGGCCGCCGAGATAGCCCGGTTTCGCCGAGAGATCATCGAACGGACCGGAGACCGTAAGCAGGCTGAGGACCTGACCGATCAAGACCTGCTCCGCGAAGTCATGAACACGGTCGGAAAACCGGGTCGGCTGGGCGACTCCATTCGCTGTGTCGTCTCGGTCTCCATGCTCACCGAAGGGTGGGATGCCAACACCGTCACCCACGTTCTGGGCGTGCGGGCCTTCGGCACCCAACTGCTGTGTGAGCAGGTGATCGGCCGGGCGTTGCGGCGACAGTCCTACGACTTGAACGAAGGAGACCTCTTCAACGTTGAGTACGCCGATGTGCTCGGGATCCCTTTCGACTTCACTGCCAAACCGGTTGTGGCGCTACCTAAGAAGCCCCAGGAAACTATCTCGGTCAAAGCCGTCACCCCCGAACGAGATTCTTGCGAGATTCTCTTCCCGCGGGTGGCCGGATACCGGGTGGAGTTGCCGGAAGAGCGTCTCTCGGCCAATTTCAATGACGACTCGACCCTGGTGCTCACCCCCGATCTGGTGGGCCCCTCCATCACCCGCATTGAGGGCATAATCGGCGAGGGCGTGAATCTGGACCTCACCCACCGCAATGGGATGCGACAATCCACGGTGCTCTATCACCTGACCAAGCGCTTACTGGAGACGAAGTGGCGCGATGAGGGCAACGAGCCAAAGTTGTTTTTGTTCGGCCAACTCAAGAGAATCGCCCGCCAGTGGATGGATAACCATCTGATCTGCAAGGGCGACACCCACCCGGCTCAGTTGCTTTACCTCCAACTGAGCGACATGGCCTGCGAACGAATCACCGCCGCAATCACCCGAGCGGAGATCGGCACTCGACCGATCAAAGCCATTCTCGATCCGTACAATCCCCTCGGCTCCACCAGGCACGTCGCCTTCACCACCTCCAAAACCAATCGATGGAAAACCGATCCCTATCGCTGTCACATCAACTGGGTGATCTGCGACAGCAACTGGGAAGCCGAATTCTGCCGAGTAGCCGAAGCGCACCCCCGGGTGCGGGCCTACGTCAAGAACCACGGTCTAGGCCTATACGTCCCCTACCGCTACGGTTCCACATCCCGAACCTATCTCCCCGACTTCGTGGTGCTGGTGAACGACGGGCGGGCCGCTGATGACCTCTTGCATCTCATAGTAGAGATCAAGGGCTTCCGGGGAGAGGACGCCAAGGACAAAAAGTCCACCATGGACACCTACTGGATACCGGGCGTCAATCACCTCGGCTCATTCGGCCGCTGGGCCTTCGCCGAGTTTACCGATCTTTACGAGATCGAATCCGAGTTCAACCGGGTCGTCAACAGCGTGCTCGCACAGAATGCACATTCATGAAAACGACCCGATATTTCAAGGAGCAAGTGCTCCGAAAGCGACCATACATCAATCCGGCTTGGTGTGCTTGGATAATTGCAACACCGCTTCGGCGAGAAGAGCAACCGAATGGGCGCATTCGGTTCTGGGGTGAGGTTATCCGCCCAGGTGAAACCTCCCCTCGGTTTCTCCGGGTGATTACATTGGCCGACGGCGAGACTGTCCACAATGCTTTCTTCGACCGGCGCTTCCGAAAGGACGATCAATGAAACTTCACTACTATCCCGAAACCGACAGCCTCTACGTCGAGTTCAAGGCAACGCCTGGCACGGAGACCCTTGAGGTCACAGATGGACTCAACGTTGATCTCGATGCCGATGGCGAAGTGGTCGGACTTGACATCGATCATGCGTCCGCACGTCTAGACCTGCACACGTTGGAAACCGATTCGTTACCACTCCGCGCCACCAAGGCAAGCTGATATGGCTAAACGAAAACAGCCAAAGACTGTCGCCACCCTCACCCACGACGAGGCTTCGCGAGTTCATATTCCCACGTCCGAGTACCAGGCAGTGCTGACGGAGAATGACCGCTCACCGATCCGAGTGGCCTACGAGCGCCGCAATCCGGACCTTGATCCGCAGTTGGTGTGGCGCGGCAAGGACGTCTTGGAGTGGTCGGATGTAGTGGTCCAAGCACCACCCCTTTTCATCCAGGAAAAAGTTCACCCCAAAGTCCTAATCGACGACTTGGTTCAGCGAAGCAGAGACATCGACAAAGATGCTGCACATCCGAACCTCTTCGCCTACTTCAACGGACTGCCCAGTGAGGCCCGTACCGAGTTCTACCAACACGCCGCCAACTGGTCGAACCGGATGATCCTGGGCGACAGCCTGCAGGTAATGGCTTCCCTGACCGAGCGGGAAGGATTACGAGGCAAAGTTCAGTGCATCTATATCGACCCTCCTTACGGCATCAATTTCAACTCAAATTTCCAGTGGTCCACCACCAGTCGAGATGTCAAAGATGGGAAGACGGACCATGTCACCAGAGAGCCAGAGCAGGTCAAAGCATTTCGCGACACTTGGCGGGATGGCATTCACTCTTTCCTTACGTACATACGAGATCGATTAACGGTCGCCAGAGACCTTCTAACCGAATCAGGATCTATCTTTTTTCAGATTGGGGATGAGAATGTTCACCGTGTTCGAACATTGATGGATGAAGTCTTTGGAGAAAAGAGGTTTGTTAGCCAGATATCTTTTGCAAAGACTACCGGATTCTCAGGAGATACCTTAGCTAATGTCAGCGATCATATTCTTTGGTATGCGAAAGAGCCCTCTAAGTTAAAATATCGTCCACTTTGGTTACCAAAGACGGCAGGTAAACAAGGTGCTAAATCCTACAAGTCTGCTACTCGATATCATACATTGAATGGTTATGCGTCTGTTGGGACGCGCCTTGTGACGTTAACTGATCTAACGTCACAAGGCGCGTCCCAACACGATAAACCCATAGTATTACGAGGACGGGTTTTCCCTCCCAGATCACATCTACATTGGAAGACCAACACAGAAGGAATAAGGCGTCTAAAATATGCGGAACGCGTCGCCATAGTTGGAACCACCCTGTCATATATCCGTTTCTTGGATGATTTTGGAGTCTTCCCTTTGGTCAATAACTGGAGTGATACTGTTGGACAAAACCAATTTGGTGGCAAAAAAGTCTATGTAGTCCAAACCGCTTTGCCAGTGATTAAACGCTGTATTCTGATGTCAACCGATCCCGGCGACCTTGTCCTTGATCCCACTTGCGGTTCTGGCACAACCGCCTATGTGGCCGAGCAGTGGGGCCGGCGATGGATCACCATCGATACATCCCGCGTTGCCTTGGCACTGGCTCGAGCTCGCCTCATGGGTGCTCGTTATCCCTACTACCTACTGGCTGACAGCTCGGAGGGACAACGGAAGCAGGCTGAGATTGAGAGGAAGATACCCTCCGAAGACCCCCCCCCCCCTCAGGCGATGTCCGACAGGGCTTCGTGTACCGGCGGGTACCGCACATCACTCTCCGTGCTATCGCCAACAACACCGAGATCGACGTCATATATGAGGAGTTCCAAGAAAACCTGGAACCTCTGCGTGAGCACCTGAACAAGACTCTCGGCGAGAGCTGGGAGGAATGGGAAATCCCACGTGATGTCAACTTGTCTTGGCCCGAAGAAGCAAGGGAGCTTCACGCCGCCTGGTGGGAGCATCGTATCGCTCGCCAGCGTGAAATCGACGCTTCCATCGCCGCCAACGCCGATTACGAATACCTGTACGACAAGCCATATGAAGACAGGCGCAAGGTAAGGGTGGCCGGGCCGTTCACGGTAGAAAGCATCTCCCCTCACCGGACCTTGGGAGTGGATGAGAACGACGAATTGATCGACCACGCCGCCGATGCGAAGCTCGGCTTTGGGGACAAAACCGACTTCGACGCCATGATCCTCGACCATCTCAGAACCTCCGGCGTGCAGCAGGCGCACAAGGAAGATCAGATTGCGTTCTCGGCTATTCAGCCGTGGCCTGGAGATCTTATCGGTGCCGAAGGCACCTATTACGAAGGAGACCACGAATCCGGCCCAAAGATACGGGCCGCCATCTTCATCGGGCCCGAATTCGGCACCGTTTCCCGTCCCGACTTAGTGGCAGCCGCCCGCGAGGCGGCCGAGGCCGGGTTTGACATCCTCATCTCCCTCGCCTTCAGCTACGACGCCCGGTCGACTGAGTTGGCAAAGTTGGGGGTCGTTCCGATCCTAAAAGCTCGGATGAACGCCGACCTACACATGGCGGACGACCTGAAAAACACCGGCAAGGGCAACCTATTCGTCATCTTCGGCGAACCCGACATCGACATCCTCGAAGCTGCCGAAGACCAGATCCAGATAAAGCTCAACGGAGTTGATGTCTACCACCCCAACACTGGACAAATCCGAAGCGACAACGCTGACGGCATCGCCTGCTGGTTCATCGACACCGACTACAACGAAGAAAGTTTCTTCGTGCGCCACGCCTACTTCCTCGGCGCCAACGATCCCTACAAGTCCCTGAAGACCACCTTAAAAGCCGAAATCAATCAAGAAGCCTGGCAAACCCTCCACAGCGATACCTCCCGCCCTTTCCCCAAACCCACCTCCGGCCGTGTAGCAGTCAAGGTCATCAACCATCTGGGAGACGAAGTAATGAAGGTCTTCCGAGTTTAGGAACGCCGAAACATTGAGCACAGAAGCGAACCGTAAGAGCCAAGGGGCCTCGAATCCGAGTACCCAGTCAAGGAGGAGATCAAGCCACCTTGATGTCGGTTTGCGAAAAGTCGCGGCCCTTGAATAGAAGGGGCTCTTGGGTGACTTCCGCCAAAGCATACGCGAAACAGTCTCCAAAGTTGAGACCTGCCAGGTGGTTCCCTTTGCCGAATCGACGCCATGCTCGGCGCGCGGCCCTCGCCTGCTCGAGGCTGACCGGTACCAACTCCATTGAAGCCTTCTCCAAGAAAAGATCAAGCTCATACCCCCCAGTTGTCCCAGCGCGACCTTCAAGAACCATGGCCGCCTCTAGAAAGTTGGCTACCGACATCTTGCATCGGTGGGCCTCTGCTATTTCCCTTTCAAAGCGCTCGGCGTCTGGCTCACCGAACAGCACCGCCAATACCGCCGACGTATCGATAATCACTTCGGTAGGCCATGCTCGTCATATAGATAATCACCGTGTTCCACCGCGGAAGGACCCTCACGAAGAAGACGGGCGCAACGTTGCCCGATAGCGTGCAACTCCTGAACACGTCTCTCAACGCTGCGCTCCCGTTTTTCTCGCTCCAACCGTTCTCTGAGCGCAACCGTAATGGCTCCGGTCATGGTTTCGCCGGTCAGCCGCGCCAACTCCCCCGCTAGCCGATAAGTCTCCTCATTCTTTATGTTTAGGCCCATCCTTGGCGCTTCCCTAGGGTAGAACATGTCATGACCCTTCTACCGTACCCTGTTTCGCCGTCGTGCGCAAGCAGTCTTGATGCAGCGCCTGATCTCCTTATTCCGCGGAGTTCCTGTACTCGGCCGTCGGGTTCAGGTGGTCAGAATGCAGGCCGAATTGTTGGCTTGGGCGCCGTAGACCTCGGTTATTGCTTTGCGGGCGCCTTCTACTTGGCGGGCGCCGGCGGTTCCGCGCAGTTGCCAGGTGACTTCCACTATCTGGAGAACGCCCTGGGCCATGGTGGCCTCGCCAAAGGAGGAGAATCCTCCGCTGGGGCACACCGGCAACTCTCCGCCCAGGGTGGTGGCGCCGTTGTCCAATAACTTCTCCGATTCTCCTGCTTCACAGAATCCCATGGTCTCCAGGTACTGCAATTCGTGCCAGGAGGAGTTGTCGGGCAATTCCACGAAGTCCATGTCCTCGGGTCCCAATCCGGCCTGCTCGTAGGCCATGTGCGCCGCCAGGCGGCTTTCGGAAAGCAACGGTGCGCCGGCCGCGGCGTCCGAGGTGGCCGACAGCAGCGGGATCCGGATGGTCGGGTCGCCGAACTCTCCACTGGCGAGGGAGCACGCCGCCACCTTCACCAGCGGACTGACTCCGAGCCGGCGGGCCTGGGCGCCGCTTGTCAGGAGAACCGCCGCCGCCCCGTCGGAAGTGGCACAGATCTCCAGCAGTCGCAGCGGGTCGCACACCATGGGCGAGGCCAGCACCTGTTCCAAGGTGAAGGCCTTCCGATAGCGCGCATAGGGGTTCAAAGACCCGTGCTTGGAATTCTTGACTTTCACCTGGGCGAGGTGCTCTTCGGTGGACCCGTAGGCCTCCATGCGCTTGCGCATTTCGAGAGCCCAGTAGGCGGGATTGGGCACCCCGACCTGCCAACGGACCATGTCCACCGGCGGACGGGGCTCGTCGGCCAACACCGGGACGCTGGGGAAGTATCCCTTGGGAGATTTGTCGGTGCCGATCACCAGCACCGAGTCATGCATCCCCGAGGTGATCATCGCATAGGCGGCACGCATCAGAGAACCGCCCGAGGCGCAGGCGTTGTTGATGTTGGCGATGGGAATGCCCGTCTCCCCCAACGCCGCCGCGATGGTGTTCCCCGACCTCATCCCGGTCGACCCTCCCCACTGCATGGCGCCCGAAACCATCGCCTCCACATCCGTCCACTCCACACCGGCGTCCTTGACTGCCTCAAGCGCCACCTCGGCGCCCATCTCCACCCAGCTTTTGTGAGGAAACTTTCCCCAGGGATGAAGGCCCACTCCGGCCACTATCACATCAGTCACTCTTGCTCTCCTCGGAGGGCCGGAATTTCCAGCCGATCACTTCTCCCTGCTCATCGGTGTAGTAGGGCTCAACCACCGTCTCCATCACCATGCCCATTCTCAACCGGCTAGCCGAAGTCCCGGCCAGAGGACCCACCACCTGGATGCCTTCCGAGACGAATTCCACTTCCACCACCGTGATCGGGACGAACGGATCGGGGGCCACAAAAGGCGGCGGAGGCGGGAAATGGACGGTGGTCCAGCTGGCCAGCCGTCCGGTGCGGGAAAGCGGGGTGGGCGTCACATCTTTTTCCATGCAGCGGGGATTGGGGCAGGTGAAGCCGGCCGGGAAGGCCACCGTGTCACAGGAGCGGCACCGGCTTCCCACCAGGGCGGGTTCGGGCTCGGACACGAAGGAGCCTTCGAGAACAGGGGTCCGGTTCATAGGTTCACCAATCTAACCCGCGGCGCTCCCGGCCGCCAATCACCCGCCGTTGCGGTAGGCCGTCATGAAGTCCTCCATAGCGGCCAGATGCTGGTCGGGGGTGAAGTCTTGGCCGATGGTCCCCAAAAAGCCATGGGTGACCCCGGCATCTGCCCACACTCCGGTGCGGTGGGCGAACTCGGCGGGATCCCAGGAGACCAGTCCATCGAATCCCACATCGCCGATCAGCATCCCCACCCCGATCTCGGAAGGATCTCTTCCCTTCTCCCGGGCAGCGGCCTCAACCTGCTTCAGGCGGTATCGCAACCCCGCCGGGTTGCCGGTCCGATCCGGGAGGTGGGCGGTCTTGGGGGAGCCGGCCGAGGCCAGCCAGCCATCCGCCCAATACCCGATCCGTCTCAGCACCGGGTCGGCCCATCCCCCGATCCACAGGGGAATCCGCCGGTTGGGACGATGGTTGATCCCGGCCGCCTCCACTTGATCGAACTCGCCCTCGAAAGTGACCAAGTCCTCTTCCCAGAGCTTGCGCAGCAGCACAATCTGCTCTTCAAACCGGCGGCCCCGCGTGCGGAAATCCTGTCCCAGCGCGTGGTACTCCACCTGATTCCAGCCCACTCCCACTCCCAGAGTGAACCGCTCTCCCGAAAGCACATCCAAAGTGGCCGCCTGTTTGGCCACCAACGCGGTCTGCCGCTGGGGCAACACCAGCACCCCGAGCCACAACTCGATGGTGGTGGTGATTCCGGCCATGTACCCGAACAGGACGAACGGCTCATGGAAGGCATCGACATGGGTGTAGGGCCCCACCAAGGTATGGCGGGCAGGGTCGGCCCCCAGCACATGTTCATAGGTGAGGATCGAGTCAAAACCGAGGCCCTCGGCAGTCTCGGCGAAAGCGCGAACCACCGCCGGATCGGCGCCGATCTCGATCTGGGGAAACACGACTCCCAGGTGCATGACGGCTTCTCCCCTAAGCCTGTTCGGCCAGGTACATGTCCCGAAGATCGCCCTTGAGAATTTTGCCGGACGGGTTGCGGGGAATGACATCGATGGTTCCCACCGAAGTGGGGCATTTGTAGTGGGCAATGCGGCCTCGGCAGAATTCAATGATCTCGGCCTCCGGGGGCGCCTCCTCGCCGGCGGCCACGATCACCGCCCGCGGTGTCTCACCCCACTTGGCGCTGGGCACCCCGATCACCGCCACGTCGGCTATCCCCGGGTGCTCCATCAGCGCGTTCTCCACCTCGGCGGGATAGATGTTCTCCCCACCGGAGATGATCATGTCTTTTATACGGTCTCGGATATACACGAACCCGTCGACGTCGACCGATCCAGCGTCTCCGGTGCGCATCCATCCTTCGGCGTTGATGGTCTCGGCAGTGGCCTGGGGATTCTTCCAGTAACCGCTCATCAACTGCGGGGAGCGCAGCCAGATCTCACCCACCTCGTCCACCCCGAGCGGCTCGGTGGACACCGGGTCGACGATTTTGACCTCCACGTTGGGGTGCGGCCGGCCCACCGACAGCATCCGGTAGGCGTAGGGACCGCCGGGATCATGCTCGTCGGGGAACAGCGTGGTCACTCCGTTGCAGGATTCGGTGAGGCCGTAGGCGCCGGCGAATTCACAGCCCAGCACCTCGATCGACTTGTTGAGCACCTCTTCGGAGATGGGCGATCCTCCGTAGACAATGGTTTGCAGCGATGAGAAGTCGGCATCCTCCACACCGGGAACCGTCAGCATGAACTGCAGGAGCACCGGCACCAAAAAAGCGTTGGTGACCCGGTGGTTCACGGTCAGATCCACCAGGAGTTGCGGGATGTTGTCCCGGGCGACGATGGAGGTGTTGCCGTTGTACAACCCCAGACACGACCACCCCACCCCGCCGATATGGAACATGGGGAGGTTCACCAGATTGACCGAGTCGCCATCAAAGCCCCACATCGGCGAGCAGGCCCGCTTCAATTCCATGAAGGCGTCGTTGGGGATCATCACGCCTTTGGGAAATCCGGTGGTACCCGAGGAGTACAACAGGAACACCGTGTCGTTTCCCTCGGCGCCTTCTCCCGGATCGGTGTCGGGGTAGCCGTCGCGCCATTCCCCGAAGTCCTGATGCGTGTCATGGCCGCCCACCACCAGAATCTTTTCGACCGTCGTCAGATCTCCGGCAATCTCATCCAGGACCGGGACATACTCCTCCCCGACGATCAGCAGTTTGATCTCGGCATCGTTGACCACCCCGATGATCTCCCGTGCAGCGAGCCGCCAGTTGATGCCGGCGTGCACCGCCCCCAGCTTGGCCGCACCGAACAGAAAGTCGAAGAACTCCATGCAGTTCTTGTCCAAAAACCCCACGTGGTCGCCGTGCCCCACCCCGGCCGCCGCCATGGCGTTGGCGGTGCGACTGGACCGGGCATCGAGTTCGGCGAAGGTGACCTCCTCCGATCCGTAGACCAGGGCGGTCTTATCCGGTTGGGCAGAAGCGTGGCGCCGGACCACTCCGGCAATGTTGGTGATGCTCATAAGGACAACTCCCGGTGACTATTAGAAGAGCTTCGCAAATCGTATCTAGGACGTGTGTAACGCAAATCGTATCGGCAGGGGGGTTACCAGTCCATCGCGCCGACCTGGTCCAAGGTCCGGTCGACCATCGACACCATGTCGTCGATGTCAGAGCGAGTGGAGATCAAGGGCGGGCAGAGGAGGATCTTCGGTTCTCCCCGGTCATCGGCGCGGGTGTAGAGTCCTGCCTCCATCATGAGGGGCGGAAGGGTCTGTTTCAGCAGCACATCCGCCTGCTCCGTGGTCAATCTCCGGCCGGTCTCCCGGTCGGCGGTCAGCTCAACCGCATAGAAGAACCCGATTCCGCGCACCTCGCTTACCATCCGATGCCCGGCGGCCATCCGGTCCAACTGCTGACGGAAATACCCGCCCAGGCGTCGAACATTGCCCACCACGTCCTCGTCTCGGAGGGCGGTGAGGTTCGCCACCGCGGTGGCCGCCACCACCGGGTGGCCTCCCCAGGTGGCGCCGTGGTTGAAGGTGCCGATATGGGAATCCATCAACTCTTCAAACACCGGCCGGCGGATCAGCAGTCCTCCGATCGGCGCGTAGGAAGATGTGGCGCCCTTGGCGAAAGTGAGCAGATCGGGCACCACGCCCAGCAGCCCCGAACCGAACCATTCTCCCAGACGGCCGAACCCGTTGATCACCTCATCGGCGCACAACAGCACCCCGTAGCGGTCGCAGATACGTCGCAGTTCCTGCCAGTACCCGGCCGGGGGAACGATCGACCCGCCGCCGTTCTGCACCGGCTCGGCCAGCACCATCGCCACCGTCTCGGGGCCCTCTTCGATGATGGCCTGCTCCACCGCGGCCGCCGCCGCCACTCCGTCATCGAATCCCAAGGTGTTGGGGACCTTGCGGAAACCGTAGAGAAGCGGGCCGTAAGCCTCCCGGATGCCGGGCAGGCCGGTGGCCGACAAGGCGCCCATGGTGGTTCCGTGATAGGACAGGTGGCGACTGATCACCTTCACCCGTCGGGGCTCGTTGCGGGCCGAGTGGTACTGACGCGAGAATTTGATGGCCGACTCCACGGCTTCCGAGCCGGAGGAGACCAAAAACACCACGTCGAGGTCGCCCGGCGCCAGGGAGGCGATCAGGTCGCATGCCTCGATGGTCACCGGAATGGCGGCCGACCACGACGGCATGTAGGCGAGGGTCTTCATCTGCTCTCCGGCGGCGGCCGCGATATCCGCCCGCCCGTGGCCGATCTGGACGGAAAACAACCCGGCCAGACCGTCGATGTAGGAGTTCCCATCCTGGTCCCAGACGCGGACGCCCTCTCCTCTAACCCAGATCGGCGCTCCTCCGCTTCGCCACAGTGCGGCAGGGGTGAAGTGCAAGGCGGTGTGTGCCAGGCGGTTGGTGGTGAGAGTGGTGGTCATGTTGAGTTCTCCTCTAATGCTGGGCGGCCAGATGCCGATAGCGTTCCAAGTGCCGGACCGGCTGTTGCAGGGCATCGCGGCGGAAGGGCTCGGCCAACTCCTCGGGGTCGACCATCACTTCCACCACGGTGGCCACTTCGGGATCAAGCGACTCCCCGAAGGCATCCTTGAGGTCGGCGGGGTCGGTCACCCTGATTCCCCGCCCGCCCATGGCGGTGGCGATCTCGGCGAAATTGAATCCCCCCAGTTGGTGCCCGATGTTGGTGCCCACAAAGCGATTGTCATAGAAATCGATCTGGTTGCGTTTCTCCGCCCCCCACTGCTGGTTGTTGAACACCACCGCCGTCACCGGCAGATCCTCCTCCACTGCGGTCATCACCTCTGCGACGCTCATCCCCCACGCTCCGTCGCCGATGATCGCCACCGCCGGCGATCCGGGAGAGGCCAGCTTGGCGCCCAACGCCCCCGGATAGGCGAAGCCGCAGTTCCCAAAGCCCATGGCGGCCATGAATCGGCGCGGTTTGGCAAAACGCAGGTAGCCGTTGGACACCGAGCAGATGTTGCCGATGTCGGTGGTGACGAAGGTGTCGTCGGTGAGTTGAGCCGCCAACTCACTAAGCGCCCGGCGGGGACTGATGGGGGTGCCGTCGGAGGCGGACCGGGCCGACAGCTCCCTTTTCCAGCGGGCCTTGGCGGCGGCGATGTGATCCAACCGAACCTGGTCGGCCGGACGCTCCCCGGCCGCCGCCAACCGGGCGGAGATGGCCTCCGCCGCCTGTCGGGCATCGGCGATGATCCCCAATTCGATGGGCTTGGAGCGGCCCAACTGCTCGGGGTCGATGTCGATCTGCACCACCTTGGCCGATTGGGGATAGAAATCAAGCCCGTACTGAGGCACCGTTCCGAACACATTGATCCGGCAGCCCAACATGAATACCACGTCCGCTTCGGACATCAGTTCCATGGCCGCCTTGGAACCCATGTAACCCAGAGGCCCCACCGACAGCGGATGGGTGTGGGGGAAAGCGTCATTGTGCAGATAGGAGGTGGCCACCGGGGCGCTGAGTTGTTCGGCGAGCCGGGCGGTCTCTCCGTAGGCGTCCGACAGCACCACCCCGTATCCGGCCACGATCACCGGGTTGCGGGCCTCCGACAAAAGGGCGGCGGCCCGGTCCAAAAGGGCGGGGTCCCCTGCTCCCCGCCCAGTGGCGCGGTACTGATGGGGGGAGAGCACCTGCTCCCGGGACTCGCCATAGAAAAAGTCACGGGGAATGTCCACCTGCACCGGCCCCAGATGGGCCATGGCCATCCGGAAGGCGGTTCTCATGGACTCGGCCATCCGGTCGGGGCGGGGAACCTGCAACTGAAACTTGGTGATGGTGCGGAAGATGGACATTTGCTCCACCTCTTGGAATCCATCCAGCCCCACCGACCCGGAGGTGGCCGACGGGGTGATGATCACCACCGGAGAATGGGCGTGATAGGCCGCCGCTATCCCGGTGACCATGTTGGTGATTCCCGGACCGTTCTGAGCGGTGCAGACCGAGGGACGGCCGGTGGCCCGAGCGTAGGTGTCCGCCATATGGGCGGCGTTCTGCTCATGCCGAACCGGAACGAACCGGATGCCGGCGGCGGGGAACAGATCGAGCGCGTCCATGAAGGCCGATCCCACTATTCCGGGGACATCGGTTACCCCCTCGGTCCGTAGAGTCTCAACCAGGGCTTCGCTGGGGGTCATCACCATTTTGGACTTTCTCCTGCCTCACCTCGGGAACTTGGGACTAATAAAACTACCAGGCCGGCGTCTAGGAGAGCCGCTCAGCAGGGGTATCCCGGCCGGTGAGACGACGGGCCGCCGCCACGATCGAACCCAGTGAACTACCGGGAGGAAAAACCTCCACGCCTCGCTCGGTCAGGCGCGGGACGGCCTGGGGAGGGACGGTTCCCCCCACAAAAACCGGCACGTCGCCCACCCCGGCGGATTCCATCTCGTCCAGCGCCCGCTCCACCACTTCCACCCGCCCGCCGACATTGATCCCCACCAACGCGACATCCTCCGCCGCCGCCACCGAAGCCATTTCGCTGGGACGGAGCATCCCGCCCATGATCACCTCGAACCCGGCCTCCCGGAGGGCCCGGGAGACCACCGCCACTCCCCGCCAATGGCCGTCCAGGCTGCTCTTGGCGACCAGCACTCGAGCGGGCGGTGACAGATGATCAGACACTGATGGGCGCCTGCCAGTCTCCGAAAGTCTCCCGCAACACGTCTCCGATCTCCCCGATGGAGGCATCGGCGCTCACCGCCTCCATGAAAGCGGGGATGGCGTTGGTCGTTTCGTTGCGGCACACCTCCTCCAAGTGGTGCAGTGCTCCAAGCGCCCCTCGCCGGTGGCGGGTACGGCGCAGGTCGGCCAGACGTTCCATCGCCATCTCCCAGGTCTGGGCGCCCGACCGGCCCTCGAAAGCCTCCACCTCCAAGATGGGATCGTCGATGGTATGCGTGTTGACGCCCACCACCGCTCGTTCACCGCTCTCCATCTCCGCCGCGATCCGCTGATTGTTCTCTTCGGCACACTCCAACAGGAACCCGTCGTCCAGTACTGCCAGAAACCCTCCCCGTGACTGAATCTGCTCGAAGAACTCCCAGCCCCGCTGTTCCAGCTCCCCGGTGAGCGACTCCATATAGAAGCTCCCGCCCAGAGGATCGGCCACCTCCCGCAGGTTGATCTCGTTCTGAAGAATCTGCTGGATGCGGATCGACATCAGATGGGCGTGATCGGAGGGAATGGACATGGCTTCGTCATACCCGGAAACCCCCAGGGACTGGGTCCCTCCCAGCACGGAGAACAACGCCATCAGGGTCCCTCGCACGATATTGTTGAACGGCTCCTGATAGGTCATGGCGCTGCCGGCGGTCACCACATGGATCCTCATCTGCCGAGCCTTTTCATTGGTTATCCCATAACGCCGACCGAGCAGGTCCGACCACATCTTGCGGGCCGCCCGCAACTTGGCGGCGTCCTCGAACACCTCCATCGACACTCGGAAATTGACTCCCCCGATCCGATGCGCCAGCCGCTCCACATCCACCTGGCCGCGGGCGGCGATCATGTCCAGATACTGGACGGCGTTGGCCATCACCGCCCCCAACTCCTGATGAGCGGAAAGACCGCTGTCGGCCGCGTTGTAGCCGGCGATCGAGACCGGGACCCAGCGGGGCATCCGCTCCGAACACCACTCGATCAGATCAAGATTGAAGCGGATGGCGGCCTCGGGCGGGATCTGTTCTTTGGTGGGACACCCCAGGTAGGTAAGGAAAAAATCGCTCTGCCCGGTCCCCGAGAGCTTGTCAAGCGGTATGCCCCGCTTTTGGGCCACCGACCAATAGGACGGCAAAGTGTAGACCGCCGACTGGGGAACGCCCCCGCCCGGCTTGGCGTAGATCGAATCGAGGGGAAGGTCCGAAAGGATGGTCTCGTAGTCCCGCAAACCCACCGTGACGGTCCCCGTCAGGCCCACATCCTCCCGTCTCTCCACTATCTCGGGATGATCGACGTCATAGAGGTGATCGTCGGTCATCCGGTCGTGCTTGATGATGATTCCGGTCTCACCCGCCTCGAACAAAAGAAACTTCAGGCGCCGGTTCATATCCTCGGGATTGCCGTAGCCCGAGAGTTGGAAGATCCGCCAAGCTCTATCCCGGTACATTCGGGGATAGGCTCCCCGGAGATACGGCGCCCGCCCGGGCGGGACGTTCAAGGCTTCTCTGATGCCCGGGGGGATGTCGTCTGGGCCATAGACAAGCCGAAGCGGCACACCGGAAGTGGTCTCGGGTTGGGTGTCGTTCATCAACAACGTGGGATCGGTCGGGATTTCCTGACCATCACTCTACCGACCCGCGGCCAAACCACCCCCTGAGACCGAAACTCCCCCCGGCCCACCGGTTTGGCACGTGGTCATCCCCGTCGCCGGTGATCGTACCTGCGTGCCCCCGTCGCCCTGCCCGGGGGGCGGATCATTACACTCTCGAATCAAGATGCGTCAGCGATCCTTTAGCAGGTGTCTCGCCACCCTCGCCGCCCTTTCGGGGTTGATCTGGTCGGCGGCCTGCGGGTCCGAGGATCCCGGCCCCTCACCCACCACCGAACCGCCCCCAACCCCTTCGCAGGCCTGCACCGAGGGACGCGCCCTCCGTTTCGGCTTCTTTACCTTATATGAACCGGTCAGCTACAACGCCGACCCCGACCCCGATTCCCCGGGATTTGGGGAGCACCTCGGTTACGAGGCCGACCTGCTCACCGCTTTGGAGGCGATGGAGGGAGCGGGTCTGCGATTTGAACGAGTACCGATCGACGAGTGGCCCGATATCTGGCTGCGGGCCGCCGGGCCGGATCTGGACATCGTGGGGGGAGGGATCACGATCCGGGAGACGCGTACCGTCAACGCGGAGGGCGACCAGGTGGTGGAGTTCACCTCGGGCCATATAACCTTCCGGCAGTCCTTGCTGGTGCGGGCCGAGGACGCCGACCTTTACCCCACCCACCGCGACCTGACTTCCGATGTCCGGGTAGGGGTGGCGGCATCGACCACCGGCGAGGGGCGTCTTTTGTTGCTTACGGGTCTGAGGGATTCGGAGGGGAGACTGGCCGCCGGAACCCGTGTGGTGACCGAATCGGGGACCGTGGTGGCCGACGGATCCGAGCGGTTCGTGATCACCGCCGCCGGATCCACCCCGAATCTTGCAGGTCGTCAACTCATCCAACCCCCTTCCCCGGACATGCCGGTGGTGGTCTACCCCGAAGACGGCATCAGCGAAGCAGCCATGCAGGAGGCCGTCCGCACCGGGTTAATCGATGCCTACGCCGGCGAGGAGATCGGGAACCTGGAGGCCGTTCACGCCCACGAAGAGGAAGAGGTCTTCGCTGTCACCGCCCATGACGCAGAGGCGGAACTGGGAGGATGGGTGCTGCCGGTGGCCGAACAGGATTTGATCGCCTGCCTCAACGACAAGCTCGACTATCTCACCGATAACCGCCGGATCGGATTTGCGGAGTGGCGCTCCGACCCACAGGTTTTCCTCCGGCGAGCCCAATCCTGGAGGCCCTAGGCCTGGGCTGCTGGTTCTTGACAACCACAGCCCGTTCCGACCGGGTGGCCGGCGCTTGGCTGCCAGGCAATCCGCTAACCAAGAAAGATGCGTCCATTGACAGGGTCAAGTCCGTATACTGTGTTTGATTATACGTATACGGGAAGGACACATGAAACAGAAACTATCGATAACCGTGGATGCCGGTTTGATCCCGGTCGCCAAGAGGTACGCCCGATCCCAAGGTGTATCCCTCTCGTCCCTGATAGAAGAGTCTCTGCGAGAAATCACACAGGAGGCCGCAGAGATCTTTTCTCACAGGTGGCGAGGAAAGTTCCAGGAGGCTGAGCGGGGCGACCCTCGCTATGAGGCGCTGGCTCGCAAATACCTGGGCTGATGCTCCTTGACACAGACGTACTCATCGACATCGCCTTGGACAGAAACCCGTTCGCGGATTCGGCCGCTTCCTTGCTGGACCGGATCGAGCAAAGCCGAAAGCGCGCTTTTGTAGCCTGGCATTCCATATCGAATTTCTACTACATCGTGACCCCGGCGCACGGCGGCGCCAAGACTCGCGATTTCATAGTGGATCTCACCCGGATCGTTCGAGTAGCGACCACGGGCACCGAGGCGGTTCGCTACGCCGCCCAACTGCCTATGAGGGACTTCGAAGACGCTTTGCAGGTGGCTAGCGCCCGGGCGTGCGGCGCCCGATACATAGTCACAAGGAACACACAGGACTACCGGCGCTCACCGATCCGTCCAATCCTTCCTGCCGAAGCGCTCAGAGAATTGTTTTGAGGGGCCGTCACCGGCTTGATGTCGATAGCGGCCTGTCAGGTCAGGCTGCCAACTTCCCGTGCGTCTTGTCTAGCGCCTCCCCAACCAGTAGCCATTTGGCACGGCGCCGGTTGGCGCTAACTTTGAGGAAACCGGCTCTACGCAAGGACATGTGATGGTCGTGATACGCACTGCCCGGGGGGGAGGGCGTTTTGAAGAGATCGGGTCCTATGTGCGGGCGCGCCGGGTGGGTCCGTTCGTGTTCGTGGCGGGCTCCACCGCGGTGGAGCCGAGCGGCAAGCTCCACGCGCCCGGGGATGCCTACGCCCAGACCCACTACATTCTGGACCGCATCGAAAAAGCACTGGGAGAAGTGGGCGCATCTCTTTCCGATGTGGTTAGAACCCGGGCCTTTTTCTCGGACACCGTCGCGGCCGCCGGAGGGTTCATCCGGGCTCACGGGGAGCGTTTTCGGGGGATCGAGCCGGTGCTGACCGGGGTGGAAGCCGGTTTGACGGTGGAGGGCATGATGGTTGAGATCGAAGTCGACGCCGTGTTGGCGGATGCCTTGGGATCCTGAGAGGAACCGCGTTTTACCCAGGGGTACCAGGGTCGGGTGGGTATAGTGATTTGCAACAGCCGGTGCGGCGGGCCGCGGTTCGCCATGCGGGCAAACAAGTGACTATAAGGAGGACAAATTGACCTCTAACACAGATCAGGGCCTTATCAAGGCACTTTCCACCCGGGATGTTTTCATGGCCGGAGTTGGTCTAGTAGTCGCCAGTTCCACCCTGGTATCGGACTTCGAGGGTTGGATCGGCATCGGCACCGCCTTTGCCATGGCGCTCATAATGGCCTTTGTAATCAATCTGCTTTTGGGCCTTTCTGCTGCCGAGTTGGCGGTTGCCTATCCCAAAGCCGGCGCGCTCTACGACTACGGGACGGCCGCTTTCGGGGGCAGGGGCGCCAAAGCAGCCATCACCGGCATTTTCTTGGGGTTCTCCTTTTATGCAATGTTCGGATTCGTCGGCGCTTTGGAAACCAATGCCGGGGCCTTCGGGTTACGAGCCTTGTTCGTCTCCGATGACCTGAGCATCATGGAGGAAAGCCTGCTTCCCTGGATTATCGGGATGACCATCCTGGCGCTCATCCCCAATCTGCTGGGGATCCAAATCCTCGCCAGAGTGGAGTTGCTGGTGGTGGTAGTTATGCTCGCCATCCGCTGGATTTTCGGTCTGTTCGGGTACTTTGGCGCCGGAAGCACCGGAGGCTGGAGCGCGAGCAACTGGGACGCGGGACTCAGTATGTGGGACTGGTTCGGCTCAGAGGGGGTGATAGCCGCCGGGCTCATCATCGCCATCTGGTCGTTCATCGGCATCGAGTTTGTCGGTCCTCTCGCCGAGGAGACCAAGGATCCGGGCCGCATGATCCCCAAGGGCATCGTGTGGGGTCTGGTCGCCATCCTGGCTACCTCGCTTTTCATGGGATTCGGCGTGCTGGGCACCGACTCGACCTCCACCTGGCAGGCCGGATTGGAAGCCTCAGGGTGCGCCGGGAACTGCACCCAGCTGTTCGTGGGACGCGAGTTTTGGGGAGACGGAGGGCGTCTGCTCATGGCGGTAGCCAGCGTGCTCGCCACCTTCGCCTCGATGACCATCGTATATGCCGGCATGCCGCGCATCCTGTACGGGATCTCCCGCAACGGCCACTTCTTCGGGCCGCTTTCCCGGATCTTCTCGTACCTGCACCCGCGGTACCGCACTCCGTGGACGGCCATCATCATGACCGCCGTCATCTACGTGATTGTGGGGAACTACGCCAGTTCGGTAGTGGACCTGATCTTCGCCGGCGCCTACGTCTGGTTGATCCTGTATGTGGTGTACCACCTGCTGGTGATTATCAGCCGGATGAACGACCCGGATGCGGAGCGTCCCTTCCGTCTGCCGCTGATAGTGCCCATCATCGGGGCGCTCGCCACCATCTACGGCATCTATCAGTCCTTCGCCGGGGCTCATGAAGTCTTCCTCCCCATGGCCATCTGGATCCTGGTGGGATCCTTGGTCGCGGCGGTGATTTCCTACGCGCTTAAGGGCAGCGCGGGCATGAAAGCCGGCTGACCTTCACCCATTCTCTTCTGAGGGAAGGCTCACGCATCAAGCGTGAGCCTTCCCTTTTTTCACCCGGAACAGTTCCCTGCCTATGACTCGTGCGATACAATCCAGATACGACCCAAGGGCCTTCCCGATATGAGTAACCACCAGCCTCGCAAGGCTTCAGTCTTCAACATGCGGAACCGCATGTCGGGGCTGTACGAAACGCGGCGGCGGCGCATCCTGGAGGAGCCTCGGGCGGCCTTGGAGAAACTCGACATCGACTACGAGGTGACCGAGGGCCATCGTCAGGTGCGCGCCAGTCTGAACGACCACGTACAGCTGGCGGTGGGGTTCACCGGTCGAGTCCGCATCTTCGGGGCACTGCTGGACACCACTTGGGTGACTTCCAAGGGTGATCTGAGCGCCGCCAAATTGGACTTGGCTTCCTATCACTTCACCAAGAAGCGTTTCGTCACCCGGTCGAAAAAGGAACACGTGCTGGCCGCGGCGGCAAGGGCCGGCCGGGATTCCCAAGTGCAGAGACTGATCCCAAAGGGAGAACTGAAGCATGTACGCCTGTTGTTCGCCCCCCGGGGCCAGAAAGTCGAGATCATTCCGCTGCCGGGAACCATCACCGCCATCTTTCTGCCGCCGGTGCCGCCCTACTCGGTTCCCATTCGCCAAGAAGAGGCGGATGCCCAACTTCAACTATTGCTTCGGTTAACCGAGATCCACGATGGGTAAAATCCCCCGCAGCGCTCCGTTCCTTCGGGGCGGAGCGGCCCGCTCGAGCAAGGAGCCGGAACTATGTGCGGAATAGCAGGAAGAATCCTCCGTGAGCCAGGGCCGGTCGGGGCCGATCTGGTGGCCATGATGCAGGCCATGGCCCATCGGGGAAGCGACTCCACCGGCTTTGCCCTCTATGGTCCCGCCTTGCCGGAGGGTTTCGTGGTACGGGTGGTGAGCATGAACCGCCGTGGACTCGACCAGGATCTGGAGACTTTCCATTCGATTCTGAAAGACCACGGATCCGATTTCCTCTCCGACCCGACCTGGGACGGGTTGAAACAGCCGCATGTCTCGGTGAGAATGACCATGGCCGAACCCACCTCCGAGCTGGATGAATGGCTGGAAGAGGCCGACGCCATCGCAGGATTCGAAATCCAGTCGGTGGGAAAGACCCTGGAGATCATCAAAGATGTCGGCAACGCCGAGGAAGTGATGGAAAAGCACGACCTGGGGAGGTACATCGGCACCCACGGGATCGCCAACGCCCGGATGGCCACCGAATCGAAGGTCTATCCCACCGCCTCCCACCCGTTCTGGGCCCGACCGTTTCCCGACATCGCCATCGTCCACAACGGCCAGTTGACCAACTATTGGTTGACCCGCGGCCGCCTCATCCGAAAGGGCTATCGCTTTTTCACCGACAACGACTCCGAGATGATCGCGGTGTGGATTTCCGACCAGATGAACCGCGGATTCACCCTGGAGGAGGCTCTGGCGCTCTCTTTGACCGAAATGGACGGGGTGTTCACCTTTCTGGCAGCCACCCCCGATCAGATGGGCATGGCCAAGGACAAATGGGCGATCAAACCGTTGGCGGAGATCTCCGAAAACGGCAACATGGCCACCGCCACCGAGGAGCAGGCGGTGCGCAAGGTCTATCGCCGCCACCATCCGGTGACCAACTACGACGGACCTGCCGAATACACCACTTGGGCGTGCCGGCCGGCCCGGGCCGTCGCGGCATGACCGTCGTCACCGTCGAAGCCGGAGACCGCCCTCTTCGGGATGTCAACCGCGATATCCGCTCTTGGGCGTCCACCGCCACCGAGATCGTGGTCACCGATCCTCTCTCCCGTCACAACCTGGCGGTGGCCCTCACCGAGGACACGCCGGTGCGCATCCTGGGCAATGTCGGCTACTACTGCGGTGGGCTCAACAGCGGCGGGGTGATTCATGTGGAGGGAGATTGCGGATGGGGAGTGGGAGAGGCCATGGCCCGGGGAAAGATCACCATCGACGGCTATGCCGGGATGAGCGTGGGCGCCTCGATGCGGGGAGGGCTGATCCACATCAAAGGCAGCACCGGACCCCGCTGCGGGGTGGCGCAGAAGGGCGGAAATATTGTGGTGGAGGGCGACATCGGGTACCTGAGCGGCTTTATGGCGCACACCGGCCGGATCATCACCCTGGGCAACGCCGGGGACGCCACCGGCGATTCCTTGTGGGAAGGCGCGGTGTGGGTGGCGGGCGACATCAAATCACTGGGAGTGGACAGCCACGCGGTGGAGCCCTCCGCCGAAGAGGCGTCCGACGTGGAAGAGTTGCTGGCCGGCATGGGTCTGGGCGATTCCACCCGGGACTGGAAGAAAGTCGTGTCGGGACAGCGACTCTGGTATTTCGAAAGCAGGGACTCCACCGCATGGCTGATGATCTGAACGTGGCCAACTCTCCCAACGGACTCTCCCACGAGGACCTGGTGGCTCTCCGGGACGGCGCCGCCGACGGTCGCCCGGCGGGCATCCCCTCCTCCTACGACCATGGCGACAGCATCCGCTGGACCCCCAAGGACATCGCCGACATCCACGCCATGTCACGGCTGGGGCGCTATCAGATTCGTGGTTTCACCACCGCCAACCGGCGGATGGCCAACTGGAACGACCTGGTGTTTGTCCCGGCCACCGCCACCCGGCTTCCCCTGGAGGGATACCGGGAAAGCTGCGAAACCAAGACCGTGCTGGGCGACCGGCCCGGCCTGGTGTCCCAGCCCATAGAACTGGACATTCCCATCTACATCGCCTCCATGTCCTTTGGGGCGCTGTCGGCCTCCGCCAAAACCGCCCTGGGGCGTGGGGCGTCCAAGGTGGGCACCATGACCTGCAGCGGGGAGGGAGGCATGCTGCCCGAAGAGCGGGAAGCGTCGAAGACCATGGTCTATCAGATGACCCCCTCCCGCTACGGGTTGGACCTCGAGCACCTCCGGCAGGCCGACGGGATCGAGATCGTGATCGGCCAGGGCGCCAAGCCCGGCACCGGCGGGTTGCTCTTGGGAATGAAAATCTCCGACCGGGTGGCCCGGATGCGTTCTCTGCCGGTGGGCGTCGATCAGCGCTCCACCGTCCGCCATCCCGACTTTCTGGGCGCCGACGACCTGCTGATCAAGATCGAGGAACTACGGGAGGCCACCGGCTACCGGATTCCCATCTTCGTGAAACTGGGTGCCACCCGCCCCCGTTTCGATGTGGCCATGGCCGCCAAGGTAGCGGACGTGATCGTGCTGGACGGCGCCGAGGGAGGCACCGGCGCCTCTCCCGAATTGCTGCTGGACCACACCGGCATACCCACCATGACGGCCATCCCCGCCGCCCGGGAAGCCCTGGAGGAAAGCGGCATGTCGAGCGAGGTGAAGCTGGTGGCGGCCGGGGGGATTCGCAACGGCACCGATGCGGCCAAGGCTCTCGCCCTGGGGGCCGATGCGGTGATGATCGGAACCGCCGCCCTGATGGCGCTGGGCTGCAACTCGCCCCGGTATCTGGAGGACTATCAGAAGATCGGCACCTCACCGGGAAAGTGCCACCACTGCCACACCGGTCGTTGCCCGGTGGGGATCACCACCCAGGATCCCGTGCTGGAGACTCGTCTTCATACCGACGCCGCCGCCGACCGGGTGGCTCGCTATCTGACCGCCATGACCATGGAGATCACCATGCTGGCCAAGGCGTGCGGCAAATCAAGCGTCCACAACCTGGAAACCGAAGACCTGCGCGCCCTGTCACTCGATTCCTCGGCCCTCACCGGGGTCAAGCTGGCCGGAGTGGACCGCCCCTTCACCTGGTAGGACTCTCTCTAACCAATTCGGGGAGGGGTCCATATTTGTTATTTGCCATATAACATATAGCTGGTGTATGCTATTGGCGCATTAGCAAATATATGGTGCTACACAAATGGTTAAATGGGCGCCACGCCCAAGTGATTGGTCGCAGGTATTCTCCGAACAGAACCCTTGGCTCCGCCATGGATCAGTGCCGCTTTCGCTAGCCCCGAGAACCCAGCGTCCCTTTGCCCAAATGCTGTGGCGAAGGCTCCTCGACAACCGTCCCCCTAGATTCCAATTGGTGCTCGGGCCTCGTCGGGTGGGGAAAACGACAGTTCTATACCAGACGGTGCAGGCTCTGCTCGACAAGGGAATACCTGCGGAGCGGATTTGGTGGCTGAGGATGGACCATCCCCTGCTTATCCAGGCAGACCTCGGCGACTTGGTACGAGCAGTCTTGTCTT
Organism: Acidimicrobiia bacterium; assembly: GCA_963665765.1. GTDB lineage: Bacteria > Actinomycetota > Acidimicrobiia > Spongiisociales > ZC4RG35 > Bin76. The sequence goes on along the minus strand of OY762464.1, from coordinate 1,964,151 downwards.
CAGCCAATGCCACCAGTGACCGTCCCGCTTTCCTGATGTTGGATGAATTGGTTTACGCCAAGTCTTGGGATCTGTGGCTGAAGACCTTCTATGACGAGCATTGGCCTGTTCGGATCGCAGCAACCTCAAGCGCCACCGCCGCTTTGCGGGAACGCCGTCACGAAAGCGGGGTGGGACGCTGGGAAGAGCAATACCTGATGCCTTTCATGTTCGATGAGTTTCTCGATTTGATCGGTGAGCAGCGACCTCTTGACCTAGGCAACACATTGGCTGAAACGTTGCAATGCCAACCTATGGGCCAACCCGCCCGCATAGAACTTGAGGAGATGCGGCAGCTATTCATGCTGACCGGTGGCTTTCCCGAACTGCTGATCCCTTTGAATCCCCACCAGGCAATAGGGGGGGAGTTCGACGCTGCAGAACTCATACTCAGGTCTCAGCAGGTCTTGCGTCGAGATGCCATTGAACGCACCATTTACAAAGACATCCCCCAATCGTTCGGGGTCAACAATCCCATGGACTTGGAACGATTGCTTTACGTAATGGCAGGCCAGATGACTGGCATTCTGTCACCCTCCGGTGTTAGCAGCGATCTAGGCATCGCCCAACCCACGTTTGATCGATACCTTTCGTATCTTGACCGCGCTTTCCTGGTATTCACCCTAACCAACTACGCAGGAAGCGAATCGAAGATACAGAGGAGGGGTCGCAAACTCTATTTTGTGGATAGCGCGGTAAGAAACGCCGCCTTGCAACGCGGGATCGCTCCCCTTTTTGATCCTGACGAACTCGGATTGCTGCTCGAGAACCTGGCAGTCACGTCAATGCGCACCCTGGCGGTCCAAGCCATGGCTCGCCTCCATTACTGGCGTAGCGGCAACTACGAAGTGGACCTTATCTATGATGATTCCCAACAGCCACTGGCTTTCGAAATCGGCTCTTCGATCCGTCACAGCCAACGGGGTTTGCGTGCCCTCGTCCAACACCATCCCCGGTTTCACGGCAATAGTTATCTTGTTACCCCACAGGCCGCGGTTATTCACCCGGAGAAGACAGACTCGGGCATCGGGACTTTGCCATTTGACACCTTTCTGCTGGCAGTAAGTAGTCAGGCCAAACAAGCCCTGTCGGCGCAGATGGGAAGATTGCAGATGTGAAAGGGCCCGATCACCGCCCTGATTATTGGAAGGGTTCCGAATACCAGGAAAACACCGCCCATCACCGCGCCTTTGATCCGCCTGCTCTTTGGGATTTGGGGATGGCGCCCGGCGACGCCCTTTTGGATGTGGGTTGCGGGGTGGGAGATCTGACTTTGGCGTTGGCCGAGCATTACCGGGACGCTGAGGTGATCGGCATAGACGCTTCGCCCAGTCAGATTAACCAGGCGCGCCGGCATGGCCACCCCCGGGTCCGCTTCGAGGTTTGCCGAGTTCAGGACCTGCGGTGGAGGGAGCGCTTTCGGGCGGTGGTTTCCATCGCCTGCCTGCACTGGATCCCTGTCCCGGAACATCCTCTGGTCCTGGCGCAGATCTTTTCTGCCCTGGTCCCGGGTGGGAGGCTAATCGCCAGTTTCGCCGCCCAGGAGAACATCGCGGAAATCAGAAAAGTGATCTTTGCCACCGCCACTCGGCCTCCCTTCGCAGAATATGTCCAGGGTCGCCTTCCTCATCACCCTTGGCCTTCACTGGACCAATACCGGCGGATTGTGGCTGACTCACCCTTCGAGGGTGCCCAAGAATTGCGGACCGAGATTCAGCCTCGGTCCTTTTCCCATACCCGACTCCTGGGGTGGCTCCGCACCCAAACCCTGACCGGCTACCGAACTCTGCTGCCTCCCGGGGTTTTCGAAGACTTGGTGGAGACTGTCGGACAACAGGTGGCGGACCTGACCAGGACAGGACCCGACCGCCATGTCGTACCCTTCGTGCGCATACAGCTGCAAGCCCATCGACCCCTGGAAATGGCATGAAGACCGCGGACCTGTCCGAATGGGTGGGCAAAACCGAGACCATCCGCCGGCGCATCGACCCCTGGCCGGTGGCGGCCCTCTCGGCCCTGCTCGACTTGCCCTCCCCCGCCGCCGGGGAGGGTGAACCTCTCCCACCCATGTGGCATTGGCTCTACTTTTTGCCCGCCGCCCGGCGTTCGGAGACCGGAACCGACGGACATCCCCGGCGGGGAGATTTCCTTCCCCCCGTACCCCAAAGAAGAAGGATGTTCGCCGGAGGAACCACCGTCTTTCATCGACCCCTACTGATCGGCGAAGAAGCCCGGCAGCGAGCAACCGTCAAGAGCCTGTTTCATAAACAGGGCCGAAGCGGCCCCCTGGTGGTAGTAACGGTGGAATACCAAATCTTCGGAGGCAGTGGTCCGGCGCTCACCGAGACTCAGAACCTGATCTACACCGATTCTCCGCCGGCGGCGCCCCAAGAGCCCTCGGGAAAACCCGGGCCCCCCACCGGACCCTGGGTCTGGGACATTCCCACCGACCCGGTCCTGTTATTTCGATTCTCGGCCCTCACCAACAACGCCCACCGGATTCACTATGACCATCCCTACGCCACCGGGGTGGAGGGGTATCCCGGTTTGGTGGTCCAGGGTCCGCTGACTGCGTTGCTCTTGGCCGAGCTGGCCCGTCGCCACGGAGTTGGCCGGCCCGCGAAGTTTTCGTTCCGCGCCCGCTTCCCGTTCTATTGCGGAGACACCTTGTGTTTGCGGGGAAGGCCCGACACCGGCGCCGCCGGCAATGGTGGATGGACCCTGGGCGCCTATTCGCAGCACGGTCGGCCGGGTGTTGAGGCGCAATTGTCGGGCTGAGTCGCCGCCTGCCCCCCGACACCGGTTGCTGAACGGCGATAATCTTTGTTGCCCATGAGCGGCCGGCCCCTGTGGACCCCTTCCCCGCACAGGACTGCGGACTCCGGCATGACTTCCTTTCGTCGGGAGGTCAACCGGCGATATGGCTTGGAGCTGGCCGACTCGGTGCAGTTGCACCGGTGGAGCGTGGAGAACATCGCCCGGTTCTGGGACACCTGCTGGGACCAGGTGGGGGTGTTGGGAGACAAAGGCGATCGGATCTTTTTGCCCGGCGATTCGATGACCACCGCCCGCTTTTTTCCCGAAGCCCATCTCAATGTGGCCCAGAACCTGTTGGAGGGCCGGGGAGCAGACGGTGATTCGGTTGCCATTCTGTATCGACGTGAGGACGGTTACCGTCAGGATCTGACCTGGAACCAATTGCGGTCGCAGGTGGCCGCCGCGGCCGGGGCTTTGCGCGCCCATGGGGTGGGGGCCGGAGACCGAGTGGCGGCTTGGATGCCCAATCGTCCCGAGACGGTGGTATTAATGGTGGCCGCCGCCGCCATCGGCGCCGTGTTCAGTTCCACCTCGGCCGATTTCGGGGTGGCCGGCGTGGTGGATCGCTTCGGGCAGATCGATCCGGTTTTGCTGTTGGCTTCGGACGGGTATCCCTATGGAGGCAAGCCGTTCAACCGAATGGCGGAGCTCCAAGAGATCCGGGAAGCGCTTGGTTCGGTGCGACAGGTGGTGATGGTCCCCAACCTGGATCCCGAACCCGATTTGACATCCATCCCCGGAGCTATCTCTTGGGACGATTTCCTGGCGGCAGGCGAAGGCGCCGAGTTGGCCACCGAGCCCTTCCCCTTTGACCACCCGCTTTTCATTCTCTTCTCCTCGGGCACCACCGGACCACCCAAGTGCATGGTTCATCGCGGGGCGGGGGTGTTGCTCAAGCTCATGGGAGAGCATCAACTTCAACTGGACATCCGCCCCGGCGACCGGGTGTTCTATTTCACAACCTGCGGGTGGATGATGTGGAACTGGCTGGCCATGGTCCTGGCCTCGGGCGCCGCCATCGTGCTTTACGACGGAGATCCCTTCCACCCCTCCCCCACCCGGTTGTTCGACCAGATCGACCAGGACGAGATCACCCTGCTGGGAGTCTCGGCCAAATTCATCGACGCGGCTCGCCAGAGCGGGATCCGGCCCCGGCAGACCCATCGGTTGTCCAGTCTGCGCACCATCTGCTCCACCGGGTCACCCCTCTCACCCGAGGGTTTCGAGTGGGTGTACCAGGACGTAAAGGAAGACCTGCATCTGGCCTCCATCTCGGGCGGCACCGACCTGTGCGGATGCTTTGTCGGCGGCGACCCCACCCTCCCGGTGTGGTCGGGAGAGATCCAAGGCCCCACCCTGGGAATGGCGGTGGAGGTTTACAACGACCGGGGCCTCCCCGTCAAGGGACCGACCGGAGAGTTGGTCTGCCGGGTGCCTTTCCCGACTATTCCGCTTCGGTTTTGGAACGACCCGGACGGATCAAAGTTCCGTTCGGCATACTTTGAGAAACATCCCGAAGTCTGGACGCACGGTGACTATGCCCACTGGACACCTCGGGGCGGAATGGTCATTCACGGACGCTCCGACGCCACGCTCAACGTGGCAGGCATCCGCATCGGCACCGCCGAGATCTACCGGCAGGCCGAGCAAGTGCCCGGAGTGGTGGAGGCGATCTGCGTGGCCCAAAAGTGGGAACGGGACACTCGGATGATTCTGTTCGTCAGGCTGGAGGAGGGCCGGGAACTGACCGACGATCTGGCGTCGGAGATCCGAAGCCGCCTGCGCCACAACTGTTCGCCCCGGCATGTCCCGGACCTGGTGTTGCAGACCGCCGACATCCCCCGCACCCGCTCGGGAAAGATCACTGAACTGGCGGTGACCGCGGTGGTAAACGGCGAGCAGGTCAAAAACACCGAGGCCCTGGCCAACCCCGAAGCACTCGACAACTTCAGACACCGCCCTGAACTTGCCTAGCTCCTGCCTTCGGTGACGATTAAATGCCTCAATCGGCAAATATCGGGGCTTTGGGATTGCATTTGTCCCACCGATGGTGCATAGTGATGGATAACCAAACACCGAGACGGTCCGTTCCGACGTCGTTCGGACCGCGTCAAGGGATCAAATCTCTGCGGAACAAGCCTCTGTCAGAGGCTGGGCGAAAGCCCGTTTTCCCAACGGCGGCGGCAGGGGGTGGGCCCGAAAGGGGGGATTTTCGCGAGTTTTGCGGCCTTGCCCCGGAAATGCGGTCCGAATTGGTTCCCCCGGGGGCAACGGAAAGCCGGCCGGTCTGATGAGATCACCGGGCGACGCGACGGCGAAACGAGTTGGGGTGGGGGTAGTGGGGCTGGGAACCATCGCCCAGGCTCAGCATCTGCCCAACCTTCTCCGGTTGGATGATCTCTTCGGGGTGACGGCGGTGGCCGACCTGTCCCCGCGGCTCACAGCCCATATCGCCGACCGGCTCCCCGGCGAGGTTTTCACCTCCACGGACTGGCGAGAGGTCTGCCGCCATCCGCAAGTGAAGGCCGTGTTGCTGCTCACCCCCGGGGCACACCAGAGGATGAGCGAAGAGGCCCTTCGGTTGGGAAAACACGTTTTCGCAGAAAAGCCCCTCTCCCTGACTGTGGAGGGCGCCCGGTATCTGGCGGCGCTGGCCGAGGAGACCCGGCGGGTGTTGCAGATTGGCTATATGAAGCTGCATGAACCGGTATTCCCCCATTTCGTGGCAGGACTGGACGCGATCGGGCAACATCGGCTGATCCGCCACACGGTCTGTCATCCCACCCACCAATCCCAGTTGAGTCACCTGGAAATCATTCGCTTCAACGATGCGGACCAACTGGTGCTGGAGGCAGCCGAGGCTTATGAATCGGCCTGCGCCACCGAAGCGATCGGCGACCTTCCTTCGGAGTGGGGTCGGATCTACCGCAAGTTCCTGGTGGGATCGGTGATCCACACCGTTGCTTTGTTGCGGACCGCCTGGGGAGAACTTCCCCGCATCACCTTTGCCGAGAGGTGGCCGGCTTCACCTCCCCGGCCGGACGATCAACCTCCCAGCCTTTTTGTCAGAGGACATCTGGCCGAAGACATCCGGGTGGAACTCAACTGGCTGTGGGTTCCCGCTCACCCCGGCTACCGAGAAACTCTGGAAGTGCACGGAACCGAAGGATCGCTGCAGCTGTCCTTGCCGCAGCCCTATCTCCGTCACCGAACCGCCGCCCTCACCCTCCACAATCAGCAGAAAACCACCAACTTTCCGGGAGGTCAAGTGACGGCCTTTGTCAGGGAATTGCACGCTTTCCACACGGCCATCACCACCGGAGAGCATCCTCGTGACGGCTGGGATACCGCGTTTGATATTGGCTGGCTGCAACAGGCGCTGGCGGCCATGGCTGCTCGGTCCGGCTTCACTGCCGGGGGCGAGGCGCAACGGTACCCGGCATCAAGATGAAGTGCAGTGCGGAAAACACTGCCGACCACGCCGCCCATCAGGCAGTCCGCCTGGTTGAAAAGCGACTCCGTCTTCCCTCATTCATCCATGACCGCTAAGTTGAGAAGACCAATGGGTGCGAGAACAAAAACAAAATGGGATGCCGAGCAGATCCCCAACCTGGCCGGCAAGGTTGTCGTGGTGACCGGCGCCAACAGTGGAATCGGGCTGGAGGCTGCCAGAGAATTCGCTCGGAAGGGCGCCCACACCATCCTTGCTTGTCGATCGGAGAAAAGAGGCCAACGAGCCGTCGGGGAATTGCGAGAGGAGTTGCCCAACGCCCAGGTTCATCTGATGACGCTCGACCTGGCGAGTCTGGCCTCCATAGAACGGTTCGCCCAAGACTTCACCCAAACCTGCTCGCGGCTCGACGTGTTGGTCAACAACGCCGCCATCATGGCGGTTCCCTACTCGGTGACAGAAGACGGCTTCGAGAGCCAGATGGGCATCAACCATCTTGGGCACTTCGCACTGACCGGGAGACTTCTGCAACCACTGCTGAGCACGCCGCATGCTCGGGTGGTGAATGTGAGCAGCACCGCTCATCGCGCCGGGCGGATGGACTATGGCAATCTGCTGTTTGAGAACGGGGGGTACTCTCCGTTCCGCGCCTATTGCCGGTCGAAACTGGCCAACCTGTTGTTCACCCTTTCCCTCCAGCGCCGCTTCGAGAATACCGGCGCCAATGCCTTGGCCCTGGCGGCCCACCCGGGGATGGCAACCACCAACATCGGCAACCATCTTCATGACAACCGGACCTTCCGTATTTCAGGAATGCTCACCTCAGGAATTGTCCAGAGCGCCTCGATGGGTGCCCTGCCCACCCTCCGCGCCGCGGTCGATCCGCAGGCCGAAGGGGGTCATTTTTACGGTCCATTGGGATTCGCCGGTCAAAGGGGACATCCGGGAGTGGTGTCCTCAACCGCCGCTTCCCGCAATGCCACAGCCGCGGAACAGCTCTGGAAGGCATCCGCCCAACTCACCGGGATCAATTACCCACACCTCCCACCGAAAGACCCCCGGCAGTCCTGAAACACCGAGCAAATGACAGATTCAAGGTGACAGAGATTCAGTAGCCGGAGTATCGGACCGTCCACATCAGTGCCCCAATTCGCGAAGCCTCAGGTTGTTTCAACCGCCAAATAACTGAGGCTGCTCGGGAAACACGTTTGTTAGATTCGCTTCCGGATCGGAAGGATCGGTAGTCTCCAAGCACTTGATAGCCTTGTCCCGGTCCTCTGCGTTGTCGAGATTGATGTCGAGTCGCTGTCCTTCCCTGTGAACCTTCGGATAAGAGCCGAGTGCCTTTTCCACGACATCGACGGCAGTCCGGGCGACAGGCAGAGCGGTCAGGCGATCCAGTAAGTTGGTTAAGTGCGACCGTGACCGCGTTGCCGGGAGGTAACAGAACTTTGCGTCCTATAGCAACTAAGGAATAACCCGCTTCCCGAAGCACTGGCCGAATTGGACCCTCGGTAGGTAGATCCTCAACAGCCCATAGAAACGCATTGAGCTGGAAGACTTGATCTGACAGGAGATCCATCTCGTGCCTCACGACGCAATCATCGATTTCGCCACCGTATGTTCATATTTCTCGCTTCCAAGCCAGACATCAACCCTTGGGTCCAAATATCGCTGGACATTCGTAACGAGACGGTGGATCGTGTTACCACAGGTTCCTCGTGGGAGAACTCCGATCAGATGCTTGCTTGTCGCCTCTAAGAGGAAGGGTTGCCAGAGGTGGTGGTCGATTCCTGCCAAATGGATTTTTGTGGGGCCCCGCCGGGTGATGTAGCCACCGATCCGAAATCTGCTTCTTCGCCGCTCCAGACCCAACTTCACGAAACGATTAAAGGTTGCCTCACTGAGTGGTTGACGAAAACGGATGATCACCGGGGCTCCACTCAAGGAGAGGCCATCTTCCCCAACCCGGGTTGTCTCTACCCAAAGTCGCTCCTCGGCAAACGAGGTGACCTTCCGGTATAGCTTTACCACCAGTTCGACTGTTGCCCGGTGTTCAACGAATGAGTCACTCCAATCGGTAGCGCGTCCGTCGTAATAGAAGCGGTGCCCCCCACGATCCCCACCAGGGATCTGCATCTGAACCAGCGAGTGCAACGGATCGTACAGATCCATGAGCGGTTTCAGTTTCGTGTTGAGCAATGCCAACCGCTCGGTGAGCGTAACCCTGGACCGGCGACGCTCCATACGGCTGGCGGGTATATCCTCGCCTTCGCCAGATATGTTCTCGTGCTCGTCCGAGAAGTCTTCATCAATTGCATCCAGATCAGAAACTGTTTCATACCACGCCTCGTGCTCAAAGCCGAGTCGCACATAGCGATGGGTCGGAGTGTTGCGTTGCACATATTTCCAGAGTTCGAAAAGGATGGGCGAAGACAGCCAGAGACGATCCAGCCAAGGGTTGCGATCCACAGCCCCTCGAATCCACTTGTCGCTCTCTGCTACCGGCAATGTCGTATACAGGACGGGATGCCGAGCATCAAGGGTCTCAATGAGCCCCACCACCCTTCCCCCATGGTTTGCGTCCTGCACGCGGTAAAGGGTGTCATCCAGTCGATGAAGGGACATAGAACTTGGGAAGAGATTGCCTAATTCCGCGTCAACCAGCCCGGACCGAGCAGTCTCCAGCATGTACGTTTTTATCCGCGTGCGCTTCGGTCTACCACCTGAACCCTGGTCACCGTCGGAGCGAGTGAAGCCCTCCAAGTGGTCAACGTAGTCTTCTCGGGAGGGGAGAATGGGGAGGTATCCATTGCCCGATGACATGGACAGCAATCGTACCTTGACTCTCTGAGTAATCACCACCGCCTCAAAAGAAGAGAAGGGCTCCTCTGAACCCCTCCGCTATCCCCGCCGGTTAGCCGCCCTGCGGGTCGGGGGCGTGATGGTAGACCAGGTCGAACACGGTGTCTGCCAGCCACCGTTTGAAGCTCCGACTGTTGGAGTAGTGGCGGAAGAGTTCCATGTCGTCGTGGATGACTTCGGTCATCACTCGTCCCAGAGCTTTGTCGCTTTCGATGCGGGCATTCTCGGCGTCCGAGTTGCGGCGGGCGTTGCTGAAGGCGCGGTCCTCGGCCACTCTGGCGGGGATGGTTTCGGTGATCAGCTGGTGGATGTGATCGGAATCTTTCCAATCGATGTTGCCGAACAGGTCGTTGAAGACCGAGATGATGTTGGAGAGCCGATCCAGGCGAGTTTCGGGGCGGTGCCCGGCGGCGGAAGGGGGGACCGGACCGACCTCTCCCTCCTCATCGGACAGGAGGATATTCTGCATGGCCTTCTTCTCCACCCGGTAGCTCTCCATGTCAATGGCGTCCAGGATCCCCTGGGACAGGTCTTCTTCTTTGGGAGCGGGAAGCTTGGGTGTCAGGAACGTCAGGAAGATGGACAGCTTCTCCCACTCGGCGTGGCCATAGGGAAGGATCGAAGCCAAGAACCCGTAGGTGCGCACAAAGGCCTTGGCGCCGCTCTTGAACTTCACCTGCGCGTCCTCGTCCAAGTCATCCAGATACGCCGCAACGCAGGCATCCAGTATGGGATGGAGCCGGTCCACATCCGCCCCGTCCAGGTAGAGTTTCACCAACTCTTCCACCTGATCGGTGGAGTACACCTGGGCCTCGTCCAGGTCACTCACCAGATCGTGAAGCTTGTTCGGATCGGTCTCATCGGCCAGGATGGTGGCCCGGTAATAAGGGTCGAAAGCCCGGCGAATGGTTTCGGCATCGTTGAGGAAGTCCAGCACGAAAACATCGTGCTTTCGGGGATGGGAACGGTTGAGGCGAGAAAGGGCCTGCACCGCTTTCACCCCCGAGAGGGTCTTATCGACATACATGGTGTGCAGAAGCGGCTCGTCGTAGCCGGTTTGGAACTTGTCGGCGCACACCAGAAAGCGAAAGGGGTCCTCTCGGAACCGTTCAGCGATCTTCCCGGAGGGAACACCGTTGAGAGACGCTTCGGTCACCGTGATCCCATCCCATTCATGTTCACCGGAAAAGGCCACCAGAGCCCGATAGGGGCTGCGGCGCTTTTCCAGATAACTGCGGATATGGTGATAATACTGGATCGCCCGCCGGATGCCGTTGGTCACCACCATCGCCCGAGCCTGCCCGCCCACTTTCTGCTGGGCCAACACCTGGGAATGAAAGTGATCGACCATGATCTCGGCCTTCAGGCCGATGGCGTAGTCGTGCCCCTCCACATACCGCCGCAGTTTCTTCTGGGCCTTGCGAGTGTCGTACTCGGGGTCCTCGGTGACCGTCTTGGCCAGCTTGTAATAGCTCTGCACCGGCGTGTAATGCGAAAGCACATCCAGGATGAACCCCTCCTCGATGGCCTGTTTCATGCTGTAATGGTGAAAAGGCCGATGGCTGATCGGGCCGTCGGGCTGCGGCTGGGGATCGCCGAACAGCTCCAGCGTTTTGTTCTTGGGCGTGGCGGTGAAAGCAAAATAACTGGCGTTGGGAAGCAGCCTGCGCGATTCGATCAGCCGATTGATCTGATCCTCATAGGTCTCGTCCTCGGCGGTTTTGCCGCTTTCGGCCAGGGCCTGCGACATGGCAGTGCTGGTGCGGCCGCCCTGGCTGGAATGGGCCTCGTCAATGATGATCGCGAAGTTCCGAGACCGCTGGGCATCGCCGATCTCCTCCAGGATGAACGGGAACTTCTGGATGGTGGAAATGATGATCTTCTTGCCCTGCTCGATGAACCGCCGCAGGTCACCCGAGCGGTCGGCGTGCCCCACCGTGGCTTTCACTTGCGCGTATTGGCGGATCGTGGCGTTAATTTGACTGTCCAAAATACGCCGGTCGGTCACCACGATGATCGAATCGAACACCGGACGGTTGTCACGAGTCAGCCCGATCAATTGATGGGCCAGCCAAGCGATCGAGTTGCTCTTGCCGCTGCCTGCCGAGTGCTGGATCAGGTAACGGCGGCCTGCACCGTGGGCGGCGGCGGCGGCCAAGATCTTGCGCACCACGTCCAGTTGGTGATAGCGGGGCCAGATCTGCATTCTCCGTCCGCCTTTACCCACTATTTGGGCGTAGTTCTCCAAGATGTTGGTGAGGCTTGGGCGGGACAGCACTTCTCGCCACAGGTATTCCACCGCCAGCCCATCGGGATTGGAAGGATTACCCGCACCGTCGCCCCGCCCCCGGTTGAAAGGCAAGAACACCGAACCCTTCCCCCGCAGATGGGTGCAGAAAAAGACCTGCGTCTCATCCGCCGCGAAATGGGCTACGCAACGTCCCAGAGCGAAGAGCTTCTCGCGGGGATTGCGACCCACCCGGTACTGATGGATGGCGTCATGCACAGTCTGTTTGGTGAGCTTGTTCTTCAACTCAAAGGTCGCCACCGGCAAACCGTTAATGAACAGCACCAAATCCAAGGCCCGCTGAACCTCGTGTTTGCTGTAACGAAGCTGACGGGTGACAGTGAAGCGGTTCTGCTCAAACTGATCTTTGGCTTTCTCGTTGTCCGGCGAGGGGGTTCCGTAAAAGAGCTCCACATGATGGGCGCCGTGCTTGATGCCATGACGCAACACGTCGATGGTGCCCCGCTTGGTGATTTCCCCTTCCAAACGGGCCAAGAATTTGCGCCGGGTGGGGTTGTCGTTGCGCAGATGTAGAGACGCAGCCACCTCCGACCGGGTGAACCGAAGAAAGTCAGTGAGCTGGGCCAGATCAAGGCAATGGGAGCGGTGGTAATCATGGGGATCACCGGCCGTCCAACCCACCCCTCCCTGACCCATGTAAGACTGAGACCCCGGAGCGGGCGGATCGCAAGGATGACCGGCCAGGATCGTGCAGATCAGACGCTCAAGGCCCTTCTCGGAAGTGTCGGTGGTCATGGTGCGGCCTCCTGCTTAACCTCGATCAAAGCCGCCGCCTCTCGCACATCAACCTGTCCGGTAACCACATCCGAGATCATCCGGGTGCGATACTCCTCCAAAAGTTCGAGCTCCCGACGAGTGTTGGCGATGGCGGTGTCGATCTTGGATGTGAGGCGGTCGAGATATTCGGCAATGGCAACTTGCTCGGCAAGGGGCGGGAGAGGTATTGCCGTAGTTCGCATTGCGCCGAGGGTTAATCCATACCTCGTGACACCCTTCGCCCTCACATGGAACTGATACGCAACGCTGCTACTCTGCAACGCCCGAAACACATAGCGAGATTCAACTATTTTAAGATTAGGCCGAACCAAGGCGCAGTGGTAACCCAGCACTACAGTGTCTTCGCAGTTTCTTACAAGAGAAGCCACCCCAATGTCGTTCCATGCCTCGGAGTCTTTTGTAAGCAGTACGTCCCCAGCCTCTATTTGAAATCGATCAATTTCCACGTACGAAGCAGTAGCTACCATAAACGATAGGTCTTGAGTGATGGCATCGTTTTTATATACATCCACATAGTTGCAAAGCAGGACAGGGATTTCCTGCTCTCTTGAGTGTTTATCAACATTGCTGGATTGCACGTTCGCAACATGTCCTAATCGCCGGATCTCCCAATGGGCTGGGATGTCGCCTAGCCATTCGATGCCGGAAGGCTTATAGTCAGGATAGGGTTTGCCGGTGCGGACATCTACGCGACCGGTAACCGCCTCCGAAATAGCAGCCGCTCTATATTCCTCCAATAAGCCCCCCCCCTGCTCCCTAGCCTCGATCAGCCGCCTGAGCTGCCCATCCACATAATCCAAAACCCGAGCAATGGCATTTTGTTCTTCTGATGAAGGAAGGGATATCCGTATGTTCTTGACTTCTCCTTCGCTAATGGCAGGTACTGGTCCTGGTTTGGCCATTCCACCCAGATCAAGCCATTGCAGCAGACGAAATGCAAACCCTGTGTTGGCTGCCAGGACTATACAAGCCATAAGGTTGTTGTCGATACAGGTTTGATGTACCAAGAGGCGCCGCTTATTGGTCAGTAGTGCCCCCCCTACCTTTGGAAAGATGATCGTGTTGACGCCGAACACCTTAGCTCCCAGTTCCTTCGCTCGTTCTAGAGAAACGGTATTCGCAGCACCTAGTATGTGTCGTTCATTACCAGATGCATTCATGTCGGAAACCTTCACAAATAATATTTCCTGATCAGTATCCCCTTGAACGTTTACAGGAAACCCCACTCCGCTCGTAAACTGAGCGAATCTCTTAAAAGGCACCACCTCCCAATGGTTAGGCACCCTGCCCAGCCATTTGGTTCCCGAATCTTTGTACTCGGGATAGGGCTTCAGATCCAGAACACCGGATTTAAGCACCCACACCTCCCAGTACATCACTTAGCAAACCCGCCGTCTGCTGGTGCAGTGCCAGGATGTCGGCGCGGATCTCCTGGGTGGTTCGCATGGGCTCGGACTTGTAGAAGTGGCGGGTGAAGCTGATCTCGTACCCGATCTTGACCGTGTTGGCCCGATACCAGGCATCTGGCGCGTAGGGCAGCACCTCCCGCCGAATGAAAGCCTCGATCCCTCCCTCTTCAGTTAGCGGGATCTGCTCCGTATCCCGCAGTGCTGTATCGGGTTCGTACTCCACCACCTGCGGCCCCCCCCCCCCGGGCCATAACTTCGAAACGCCCACAGAGCGGGTCGGGCTTGGTCCCTCGTCTGTGGATCCTGCGAATCACCGGCGGCGCATCGGGGTCGGGTTGGTGGTCCTGCTTGAGCTTTCTGATCTCGGCCGCCTTGTAGGCGCGGTGGGGGTCGATTCCCTTGATCCGAAGCGGCCTTTCCACCGTCACCTTCCAATACCCGAAATCGGCATTGTCGAAGATCTTGCTCTCTTCGGTCTCTTCGAATGCAAGAAACACATCGCATATACGAGCGATGTTCTCATCCGACAACTCGCAGTTCTTCTTGCCCAGGTTCTTCCGCAAGGGCTGGAACCACCCTGTTGCGTCGATCAACTGCACTTTCCCCCACCGGTGCTCGGGCTTCCGATTGGTAAGCACCCAGATGTAGGTGGCGATCCCGGTGTTGTAGAACATGTTCAGGGGAAGCGCCACGATCGCCTCCAGCCAGTCGTTCTCGATGATCCACCGGCGAATGTTGCTTTCGCCCTGCCCGGCATCGCCCGTGAACAGCGAACTGCCGTTGTGGACCTCGGCGATGCGGCTTCCCCGCGGCGTGTCCTGCTTCATCTTGGAAACCAGGTTGGCCAAAAACAGCAGCTGCCCGTCGCTCGAACGGGTGACCAGCGAAAACTCGGGATCGCCGTCATGTTCCACCACGAACCGCATGTCCCGCATCCCCTTCTTCCCGCCCATGCGCGCCAGATCCATCTTCCAACTCTTTCCATAAGGAGGGTTGGAGAGCATGAAGTCGAACGACCGGGTGGGAAAGGCGTCGTTGGAAAGAGTGGAATGCTCGGAGCCGCCCACGATGTTGTCTGCCGCCTCCCCGTCTCCCTTCAGCATCAGGTCGGCCTTGCAGATGGCGTAGGTCTCGGGGTTGATCTCCTGGCCGAACAGGTGAATGGCAACCTCCTTGCCGTGGTCGGCGGCCAGTTTTTTGAGGGTTTCCTCGGCCACGGTGAGCATCCCGCCTGTGCCGCAAGCCCCGTCATACACCAGATAGGTACCCGAGGTGATCTGATCGGCAACGGGCAGGAACACCAGCTTGGCCATCAGCCGGACGGCATCCCGAGGAGTCCAATGCTCGCCGGCCTCCTCATTGTTCTCCTCGTTGAAGCGCCGCACCAGTTCCTCGAAGATCGACCCCATGCCGTGATTGTCAAGGGCGGGCAACTTGGTGGAGCCGTCGGTGTTCAGCACCGGACGAGGGCTCACGTTGATCTCCGGGGAGGTGATTTTCTCGACCAGGGTCCCCAAAGCATCGGCTTTCGACAGCCGAGGGATCTGATGGCGAAACTCGAAGTTGTCGAGGATTTCCTGCACGTTGGGTGAGAACCCGTCCAGATAATCCTCAAAATCGGCCCGAAGCTGCTGCCGGCCGGCCCGGGCTTTCAGATCCCGCAAGGTGAACTTGGAGGTGTTATAGAAAGCCTGGCCGGAAGCCTGCCGCAGAGCGGCATCCTGCTCGATCACTTGGGCCTCGTCAAGGCGTTCCCTCATGTCCAAAACCGCCTGCTTGGTGCCCTCCAACACCGTATCGAGGCGTCGAAGCACCGTCATCGGGAGGATCACATCTCGATACTTGCCCCGGACATAGATGTCTCGGAGGACATCGTCGGCGATGCCCCAGATGTAGTTGGTTATCCAATTCAGGTCGCCGTTGTTCATTGGATCTCGTGGGGGAAGGCTATAGCGTCTCGATCCGAAGCCGACACGCCCTCTTCAGACTACACGCCAGGGTGTGACAGTGGCTTGCTGGAGAGGGCCGACGCAGGGTTCGCGCAGCTCTGTTTGGTTTGGATAAGGATTTTTTTCACAACTTAGAAGGGTTGGAACTTAAAGTGTCACACCGATGGTTTATATTGGTTGATATGACACAAACACGGACCGGAGCAGGGAATGCCTGTCAGGTGAGGGTGCTGATGCCGGACCAACCGGTGACCGCATTCTCCTCCGAGCGGTTGCAAGACCTGATCGTTTCGGCCAGCCGAGCCGAAACACAGATCACCGCTTTACGGCTTCGGGCGGTCGCAGAGTTGACTCGACGTGAGGGCCGGTCTATCACCGAAAAAACCATACGCAACGAGACCGGTCAGTCCACCCGCCAGACCAAACGAGACGTAGAAACCGCCCGCAAGTTGCAAGACCTACCCGCCACCAGCAAAGCATTGGAAAATGGGGATATTTCCTATCGGCATGCGGAGGTAATCGCCCGCTCCGCACAGCAGGCTCCCAACGTCGACGAGCGCAAGCTGGTGGAACGGGCCAAACATCAGCCCACCGACACGTTCGCCAAAACCGCTCGACGACACGTGCTCCAAGCTTCCGACGATGACGGTATGAGCTTGTTGGAGAAACAACGCCGCAACCGCACCGCGTCGGTACGGGTTGATCTTTCGGATGGGATGACCGTGTTGTTTGCCCGGTTCGATCCGGTCACCGGCGCCCAAGTCAAACAAGTCCTCTCCCAACGAGTAGAACAGTTGTGGAGAGCAGAAGACCCCAATAATCGTCCCACCACCGCCCAGCGCATGGCCGACGGGTTGGCCGAACTAATACTGGACACCCCTTCTTCCCGCCAAGAGAACGGGAATGGTTCCGGAGGACGCAATGCCACCCTGCTTTTGATCGCCGACTACGACACGGTCACACAGCAAATCCGCGGCCTGCGGCTGGGTGACAACACCCCCCTTCCCATCGGCACCCTCGCCCGCCTGGCATGCGACGCCAAAATAGTGCCCGCCTTCTTCGACCGCAACGGACAGCCCCTGTGGCTGGGAAGAAGCAGACGCGTGGCATCTGTAGCCCAGAGAATCGCCCTGGTAGCCCGCGACCGCGGATGTGTCGGCTGCGACGCCGACCCCTCCTGGTGCCAAGCCCACCACATTATTCCCTGGGCCGAAGGAGGCCCCACCACCCTCGAAAACATGTGCCTGGTCTGCAGCCGATGCCACCACCAAATACACGACGAGAAATGGCGCATAAGCAGAAACCCCCGAAACGGGAAACTCACCCTCCAACCGCCCTGACCCCAACTTAGAACCTTCGCGAAAGTGTCAAAAAAACGGCGTTGCCGCACTTGCTATATGCACAAGACCGAGAACAACATTAATAATCAACATACCAAATACCCCCGGAACGGGAACCTCTGAGCTCAGCCCGAACCGTGCCCAACAAGCGGGGTCATCAACAACTCTCCAACCGTTGATTCCACCCTGGGCGGACCAGAAACAGACAAATGGTGGCGGTGGTGGGGGCGGGCACCCTTCCAAGGGGGCTCGGGTAAAACATCACAACATAAGTCGCACAATCGCGAGAACGCCATTCGGAACAATTCATCACCTGGTAGGTGTATCTCGCGATACATACATTTTTTGCTGATCCTCCAGCTCGCCGGCCAATCGCGTAGCCTTTGTGATGTCGAGCTTGGGAATCCCCATGTCGTGAGTATCAAAGTGAAGCAGTTGTCTCGGCGGGCGCGAACGGACACTGGCGCGGATGGCGCCGTCAATTGCCTGTTTGGAGGTCTGCCACTGCTCTTTCATATGTCACCGGATCATGGACTCGGGATCAGGATCCTGAGTAACCATATAGGGCATCACTACACCCCCAGAATGCGGCGGGCCACTTCTCTGGCCTCGTCCATGTCCTTCACATAGCGATCCTTGGGAATCCGGCGCAGAATGTCCAGCTTCTGCAGGCCCTTTCCCACCGAGCCCTCCAGCCCCATCACGATGCATTCGGTGTTCTCTTCGATGGCCACATCGATCAGCCTCTCCACCACAAAAGCGGCGCTGTCGTCCATGTGATGGGTCTCGGTGAAATCGAGAATCGCCACCTCATGGTCCCGGATATCCACACTGATGGTGCTGAACATCCGATTGGATGAGGCCACTGTGAAGCTTCCCCGGAAAGAGAGCAGACCACACCGGGCAGAAAACGGATCAAATCCCTCCTCGTCATCCTCGCCATCGTCGTCACCCAGCAGACTCAACAGGCTATCGAGGCCGCCGGCCTCGGCGTCGTCACCGTCCGCCTCCTGGTCTTCGGCCAGGAAACTGATGTCCAACAGGGGCACAGAAATCACGCGGTCCAGCTCTAGATATTCGAACTGACGGGCACTCACCAAAGCCGCCACGATCAGACCCAGCATGATGGCAGTGAGCAAATCGGCAAACACGGTCAGCCCCAAGGTAATGAGCATGACCACCAGGTGTTCACGTTGAACCCGATTGATGCGCTTGATGAACCTCCAATCGATTATGTCCCAGCCCACCTTCATCAGGATTCCGGCCAACACAGCATGGGGAATCTCCCCGACATAGCTTCCCAGACCTAGAACCAGGGTGAGTAGCACCAATGCGCACAGGACCCCCGATACCGGGGTTCTCCCGCCGATCCGGGCGTTCACCACCGTGGCCGGGATGTTCCCCGCTCCCGGCATACCTCCGAACAGACCCGAAAAAATATTGCCAACGCCCTGACCCACCAATTCCCGGTTCGGCTGGTGGGTGGCGCGGGTCATGGAATCGGCTATCAGGGACATGAGCAGGGTGTTGATGGAGGCAAGCAGGGCAAGCACCAAGGCCGGCTGAAAGGAGCTAACCAAATGCTGGGGGAAGGTGTGGAGGTCGATTACGTCGGGAAAGCCGGTGGGCACCTCACCAATAAGCGGCGCATCTTTCAACCAAAGCACCCCCAAAAAGGTCCCCACGACCAAAGCAGCCAAGCTGGGAGGCAACGCTCGTCGAAGTCGGGTCGGCCAAACCACTGTCACCCCCAGAGTGACCAGCGCAATAACCAGAGCATGAAAGTTGACTCCCCCCATCGCCCCGGGCATGGCGCGAAGAGCACCCACCGTGCCGCCATCGGATGAAGAGGCGCCCAAGAAGGGCAGAATCTGAAGCAGAACAATGATCACCCCCACCCCCGAGGTGAAGCCCGAAATCACCGAATAGGGTGTGTAGGCAACGAAGCTACCCATTTTGATTAAGCCCAAAATGATCTGGATCACGCCGGCCATGATCACAATCGTGAACGCCTCGGTCAGGTTTTCGGCGTAGCTTCCCACCACCACCGCCATCGCCACCGCCATGGGACCGGTGGGACCCGATATCAGAGCTTTGGTGCCCCAGAACAGGGAAGCGAACAGCCCCACCGCCACCGCCCCGTACAGACCGGGGATCACCCCCAACCCGGACACCACCCCGTAAGCCAAAGCCATCGGCAACAGCACCACCGCCGACGTGATCCCGCCGAGGACATCTCCGCGGAGGGCTTGGAAGTCGTATTTCATAGGCTCGCTCGTCCTGTCAACCCCACTCAGAAGCGTACCACTCGGCCAAGGAGGCCACCGGCAACCCGTCCACAGGATTAGGGGCGGCGCGGGTAGGGAGTCTCTTGAGCAAAATATATCGCGAAATCATTTGCTATCCCGCGAAAACCGGCTTGGCGGTTCTCACCCGCTGGGACCCTCCCCCACCATCCACCAACCTTGGTCCGGGCACGCTTGGCCAGGGTCCGGCGGAGGCGTGTCCCGAGAAAGTATGACCCCTAACTATTCGCAGCGGTCTTGGCGACGTCAGAAAAGACCGGGGGTGTTTGACTCCCAACAATATGGGTCCGGGCAGGCGACAAAGTTACCCCTTGCCGGGATGGTTTTTTCGCGACCCGCCTTCTGCTGTCCGACACCCGACCGCTCGTCCCTTAACCTATGGCGTCTACCTTTGCCACGAAGCTGCGATCACGGGCAGTCAACCCGCCCACGTCGTGGCTGGTGACAGCCAACTCCACCCGGTTGTAGACGTTCGACCACTCCGGATGATGAAAGAGCCGCTCGGCAATCAACGCCACCCCGGTCATGAAGGCGAAGGCCTCCCGAAAGTCGGCGAACTCATAGGAACGTCGCAAAACCGCCCCGTCCCGCCGCCAATCCGGATGGGCCGCCAGCAGTTGCGCGATCTCCTCTTCGGTGAGAAGGGTCCGGCTGCCGGTCATTTCGGGGGCTGAAGGAGTTCCACCCGGAACCCGTCCGGATCGAGTATCAACACCGTTCGACCCCCTTGGTTGGGTCCGATCGAGGGAGTTACCGGCCGAGAGACCGACTTCACACCCTGGGCGGTCAGCCTGTCATAGAGCGCATCGCAATCGTCCACCCGGAATGCGATGTGAGCCGTTCCGGGATTGGCAGTGGACGGATCGATGGCCTGCCTCTCCACGTTGCGATATTCCAAGATCTCCAAAATGGCCTCTGAATTGGGCATCCGCAGAATAGCACCGTGCATGTCGACACCGGGATATCCGGAAAATGTTTCTATGTAAGGCGCGGTTCGGTTCCACCGCAGCAGTAACTCCAAACCCAATAGATCGCAATAAAACGTCAGGGATTTTTCCAGATCGGTTACCTGAATCCCCGTGTGATGATGGCCAACTATCTCTCCCACTTCTCACCTCCTTGAAACCGCGGGACGTGTCATCCCAGCAAACATACTCGCCGCCCAGCATTCATCTATCATGATGCAGGACGGCCATCAGGGGACCCCTTCCGTGGAGATCGTACTCATCTGGATTGTTTGCGGCATGATCAGTGCGGTGGTGGCCGGGAACAAAGGACGCAGCGGATGCGCTTGGCTCGTCGTAGGGATGGTGCTGGGACCGCTCGGGCTGATATGGGCTTTGGTTACGCCATCCGACCATGCCGACCTGGAGGAACAGGCCATCGGAAGCGGTGAATACTCCAAATGTCCCTATTGCGCCGAACTGGTCAGGGCCGAAGCGGTCAAATGTCGCTATTGCGGCTCGGAGTTATCGGAGTCATGAGAGTTGGCCCTCTCGACGGACCGGCGCGGAGGAGATAGGTCAATCCGAAGCCGGGGCAGCCAACGTTCCAAGAGTTCTCGGTCGATGCGATCGCTCAAGAACTCAACCAGTTCGTCTTGGCGCGGCTGGCCAAATGCCAGGCGATAGATGGCGAGAGACTTACGCAGCCGGGGAAGATTGGCCGACTCGCGACTGAACGGCAGGACAGGGACCAGACGGTCGATCTTCGCCCGGCCCTGGTTGAACACCCAATACGGCACCATTTCCCCATCGTCGGGCCCTCTTTCGGCCGCGGCGCGCTCAAAGAGGGCCTGCCAAAGATCACCTTCCACCTTCGGTTCGCAAAGGAGATCGGATCCGAACTGTTGGGCAATGTTACGGCGAACGGCGTGGCACTTGTATCGATGAACACGACCTTCGCGCTGTTCGAGGTCGACGGGATTGGCGGGAAGGTTCCAGTGCACCACCGCATGGCACCACAGATGGAAATCCAATCCCTCTTGTCCAACCGATGTTGAAGCCATCACAAACGGCCAGAAGGGAGAATTGAAAGCCGCCGACACCGCCCCCACCCGGGCCTGACCGCCCTCGTCAAGGGCCTGATCACCAAACATCACCGCGAAACGGGTGCGCATGCGCCGAGAAGACAACTCGGCGCCGTTTCCACCATTCCGGGGCACGGGAATGTCCACACTCAAGGCGGAAGTGCGAAGCCGAAGTGCCCCATTGACCTTCGAAGCAATGTCGCGAGCAGCCTCGGTTCGTTGTTGGGCGCCAGCCAGACTCACATAGCCGAGCCAATCGCGTAGAACATGAGCGTGTTCATCGAGCACGGCCTGCAAATTGCCGCCTATGCAATGACGTACCACCTCGCGCCAGTAGCGACCCGACCTCCCGGTGCCCCGCTCGGAGTCTGATAGAACGACTTGTCCGACAACCATGGCCCTTATCTCCGGAGCGTTGAAGAAACTTCTGAAGCCGTCGGCGATCCGCGCCGCCGACCCGAACACCGCCTCATGACCGTCGGGAAGACCCACCACCCTTCCCACCGCCCGCAGTGCACACTGGGCGGGTCCACCAAGGGCCAGTTCGGCCAACACCTCGCAGAGGTCGTCGGGGGGTCGGCCAAGCGCCCCGGCGCCGTGCTCCACCATGGCTCGGGCCTCAGCCAGATGGGCGGCAAAGTTTCCATCCGGCTTTCCCCCCTCCTCCAGCCACCATGAGTGGTGGGCCAGCAGCCGATCAACAACGGCCGGATGACGCTGGTGATCCAACAACAGTGGGGCAGCCCAGTACCAACGTTGATCGACTGTTCCCTCGGACGGCGCCCCGCTGACCAGGGGTTCCACCTCGGCTTTGATTGCTTGCGAGATGACCTCGATCAACTCGGCATGATCGGGCCGGGAAAGCCCCATGCCGAGGGGATCACCCAACCCGGCCAGACTGAGACTGGGCCACACCATTAGCCAGGTGGTCATCGAGGCGGCCCGCCGGGCGCCCGAAGCCTCCCCGGCTCGGATCTCCTCGACAGCCCGCTCGCTGGTGCGAAAGGTGAGCGTCTGGCCACCCCGCCGTCGATAGTCGGCCGTGTAATGATGATCGCGATCCCGGTAGGCGCGGCGCTCAGCCTCGAAGCTGACCAACGAGGACACAACCTTCGGCACCACCCGCCAGCCCGAGAACATCAGACGCTTGGTGAACCGAAGGCTCTCTTCGCTCTCGTAGACCGAACCGGTGTTGTAATAGCGGATCGAGGGCGGCACCCACAAAAGATCGAACGCCCGGGAGGCTTTCAGGTCGTCGATCAGCCACCGGAGCCGCCCGTTCTGAGGATCAATCGCCTGGTAACGCTCCACGTCCTCCCAGTTCAGCAGCCCCGGACCGGAATCGAGTCGGCCACCGTCACCGAGTTGACCCCGAGACGCCGCCTCTGCTATAGCTCTTTTGAGCTTGTACCGCTCCATGAAGTTGACCAAATAGGGCGCCGACTTCCAGTACTCAGTGGGTTCGTGGTGCCCGACGGCCCGCGCCAAGTCACTGAGGCGAATATAGGAGCGGAGGTCGTCCGGTTCCACCGACACCGCCGCCCCGGGCTCCTGAAGCATCCCGTCGCGATCGGGTGTGGCGGACAGCCGCTCGGTGCGGGCCATTACCTGCCGTAGTTCCGACCCGATTTCCCCGCAGAGGCGGCTCGCGGTGGATAACGGCCTTTCGGGGTCGTCGAAGGCAGCCAGGGCAGCCAGCGAGCCACGGAGATCCGCGAAACGCATCTCAAGTTGATTCACGCGTTCATCGTCTCCGAACAAGAACCGGGCGGTGGCCAGAAAGTCCCGGTAATGGTCGTCGACAGGGTCGTCGGCGGTGGTGTACATGCGGTAGGGGGTGGCGGACAACAACAACGTTCGGGTGGGCCGGTTGGTTTCCGGATCGGTGTAATCGAACAGGCGCTTGGCAAGTTCGGCGGCGAGATTGGCCGGGTCACCGTGCAGCAAGTCCTTGAAGCGCTGGAATTCGTCCATCACCACCAGGTCGGGGCGAAGCGCGTCGATTCCGACAATCGCCATGACTCGGCGCACCTGCCCGATCAACTCCACCCGCCCACTCCACATGGAACCCCGTATAGCCCGCTTGTACCGCAGACCATCCACCAGTTTGTCGAAGAGTTCCCGAATAGTCTCCTTTCCCCGACTGTTCCGCTCGGAGTCAAGCTCTTGCAGTCTTCTGGCGAACTCGGGCAAAGCCCGTTCGACCCGATCTCGGTAATACCTCTCCCACTCCTTGAGCCGCCTATCGGGATCCCCGGCGGTTATCCCGGCCCAGAATATCCACCGGGCGCGGCGCGCCCCGAAAGCCTGCCGACCCCAACCGGCGCGAAGAAAAGCATATGCCAGGGCACGTTCTCGGAATGTCCCGGTGTTGCGGCCGAATCTCAGGGAAGTGCCGGGAGTAATCGCCAAGAGATTGATCCCGGGCCGGCCTTCGTGCTGCTCTTGCAGTTTTACCAGCGGAAGCATGGTGAGCCGGTCGGCCTGCACAATCGTTGGTTCGATACCTTCGGGAGTGAGCTTTCTCAGGTTTTGCCGAGCGATGGCCCCATTCGAACACACATAGACAATGTCATGGCGTCGGTCGCCTGTCCGTCCCAGGTAGTCGATGACCTGGGCCACCACCCCTTTGGCGACGTGAGTTTTGCCAAGACCCACCTCATCCGCCACCAAGAAACGAAAAACCGGATCGCGTTCATCGAACATCCTTTCAAACGCCCAACGGGCCGTGCGTCTCTGAAAGTCCTTCAGGTTGGCCAGGGTGGCAGCCACATTCACCCGAGGTTCGGTCATGACGCGTGAACACCCTGGGATCGGATGTCTCCGATCGCCACGTCATAGATGGCGTCCCAAAGTTCTGCGAATCCCGGCGGAAGGGCATCGTCGGCCCGAAGGTCGGTGACCAGCGGCGCAAGTCTGGCCAGTTTGGAAGGATCGCGCCTCATGGTTCTCAACAGCTGTTCGAGCACCGCCAGGTTGAGCGAACCGCTCTTCCCGGCTGCCGACCCCTCCACGACCCTTGCTATTTCACGCGGGTCGAAATGATCGGAGTTCTCGTAGAGGAGCGCCAAGAGATATCGCAGGAATCGCCGAGCGTCGCCGATCAGCGCCTTCAGCAGATGCCGATCTCGATTGCCAGGCACTCCCTCAAGCGGCACGGGGACCACGAAACTGGTTTTCTCACCGCAGGTATGTGTCAGTTCGAAGGCCAAAAAGCCACTGATCTTCTCCAAGCTGGTGGCAAAGCGGGCTTCCAACGGTCGGGCTGCTTCGATGCGCCGCCGATGTCCGGGGGAGGTCACCGGCCAGCACCGGATCGTGAGGTCTTCTCCCCCGGGCAAAGGCGCCTCGCAACGGTAGGTGACGGCCCACTCTTGCCCTTCGGGGCTGCCCTGTTCCACGGTCCCCTTGATCTTCAGAGCGGCGATCTCCCGACGAATCCGATCAAGAACCGTAATTCCATTAGACCCCCCATTCGGGACGCGGTGGTAGACGTGGAACAGATGGTCCAAGCCGGGTTGGTCTTCATCTCCCGCCATTAGGCGGTCGATCCCCAACTCCGCAACCGGCCCGTGTAGTTCGGCCAGGATCTCGACATTGTGGGCAAACGCCGCCCCGGTGGCATTGGCCGAACCGACAAACAGGTGGGCGCGCGCTCCCTTCTCGAAGGCGAACACCTTGGCATGGAGCCCCACCAAGGGTCTGCCGGGGTCGTCAGGAGAAGGAACCCGTGACCGCCCGGAGCCTGTCGAAGCGTCGGCGTCCAGCCGGTCGGGTGGCTCGAAACTACCGCCGTCATCGAAGACGTATTTGCGGTCGATGCTCTCAAGAGTGTGCCTGCTCAGGCCGTCCAGCGATTTCTGCCGGCTAACCAAAATTTGTACCGGACCGGGGTGAACACCGGTGAAAAATCCATTGGTCAGAAAGGGCGAAATGATCATGCATCGGTCGGGACTGTCGGGGAACGGACTGTTGGGGGCCGGCGAGGGGCCATTCTTATCGATGCCCAAGAGATGAACGCGAAGATCATCCACGCCTTCGGGCAACCCAAAGCGTGCAGTTCCCAGGGATTGCACCAGTGAACCCACCCTGGTCCGATGTGCCGACGCGGCTCTAGGTTTAGTGACAGTGCTGTCGAGTAACCCGGTGAACAACTTCCCCACCGCATCAAGCATTGCACCCCTCCGGTTGGGGGTCTCGTCAAGCCTCAGCATGGTGTCCCAGCTGGTGTCGAAGGTGAGATTGCGGCTTGAGATCAACACCCGCAGGCGGCTTCCTGCGGCTTGGCCGGCCTCTGCGGAGGTGGCCTCCTGGTAGCGCAGCACCCACACCTTGGGGTGAACGATGCCCCCTCGGGGCGCCCTGACCGGCACCACCGCCCTTTCCAGGAAGCCAAAAGCCCGGCTGGCCGGCGGCAGGCTGATGTACCCGGCCTCGCTAAACACCGTCAGTTTGCCAGCGTTCACCCGGAGGGCGTGAATCAGTTCCACCGGCCTGGCCCCCGCCCCATCATCCTCGACCTCTCCCAACCCGGCGATAGTGAAAGCAGCCGGCACCGCCAAGAGTGTCTGCAAATTGAGAGTAAAGGTCACCGCCATGGCCGACTCCAACTGAAATCCCGCCGGAGGGCGCATGGCGTCGATCAGTGTCAGCCGGTTGGAGGGGGCAAGCATCAGTCCGTCCCCAACGCGGTGGTGAGATCGGCCAGGTGCCTCCGAACGACCGACCATCGGTAGCCATGTTGGCCGCCGACCGGGGTTTTGTTCCAGTTCTCCAAAGCGCCCCGGTGACCCAGCCGGGCGCGCCTTCCCTTGAGCTGCATCTCCCGAAGGCGGATCTGTTCGTGAACGCCCTGGTCGTTCTCGATTCTTTGGGGATCATCCACCAAGGCCGCCGCCATGGTCGCAATGAACTGTCGGGTGCTTTGGGGAATGCTGTGCCCACCCAAGAGATTCCACAAAGCCGGAAGATCATCGGCCCAGCAGGAAAGTTCTGCGTGACGCTCGTGGACCAGCTCGATCCAACTTCGGAGTCGGCCGAGTTGACTCTCCTCTACTTTGACGGTGTCCCAGCCAAGTTGTCGTCTGGCTCGGCGCGCCACCAAGAGGTTGTAGGCATACTGCGAACCGGCGGTCACCTCGGAAAAGCACCGGGCATGGCGCACCACCTCGGTTACCCCTCCGGGTAGAGCGATTTGAGGTACGTCCCAGGGAAACCACTGCTCGGCGACGAGGCCGGGTTGGGCGAAGAGCACCGCCAGCAGACTCTCTGGTTGGTTGCGCTGCACGTTGTCCACGATGGCCTGCGCCTCATCTCGGGTCAGCTCGAATGTGATCTCGGTGTCCAAAAAGCTCTCGGGGGGATCGGGAAGCGACCCCCACATCTCAATCGCCCCGCCGGTCACGTTCCCGTCGTCGTCGCGCACCGCGCGCTTTCCCCACGAGCCCGCTCGACGGCCGTATTCGGAAACGCTTAGGGGTAAACGGCGCAATCCAAAAGCCCCCAGGCCTCCCCAGTAGATTCGACTCGGCATCGTCTTCAGCCGTCTTCCCGCCACATAGCCGATCACGCCCTGGCCAGGTCCCAGGTGACGCAGACAATCGATCAGCCGGGATTCGTAATGGCGAAGCCGGCGAGAAAAATCCCCGGCCGCAATCCGCTCCGCCTCCAGACGCCGGAATATCCACGGCACAAAGAGAAAGTACCGCAGCCTGGTTTGCAGGGTGGAAGTACCGGGGTGCAGCATATTGGCGAAGGCGTTCCGGATTGACAGCAGACCCAGAACATCCAGGGTGGTGGGCTCCTGAAGAGCCCGCAACAAGGTCGCCACCTTCTCGGCCGAAGCGGCATCGAAATCAAGCCACCCCAGCGAAGAGGACGGCTGGTAGTCGGTCAAATGAGCCAATCCTGGGCGGGAATCAACCGGAGGATAACCAGGGGAGTGTGACACTTTCCGATTCCCTGCCGACGACGGCTGCGGGTCTCCCTTGGTGTGGCGCCGGGGTGGACATGTCCACCTGCCCTCCCAACACCATGCCGACCGAGCCGGGATGGTGTTCTGAGCCCAAGAACCCCGGTTCGGCCATCTGCCCGAAGACCCCCGCCAGCGCCACGAATTGGCCGCCTGACCGAGGGGCGGGACCTATCGGGAGTAGACCGTGGCCCTCGATCTTCTTCGGTTTCGCTGATGAGGGCGACTCCGCAACGCCCGCTGACCATTGCGGTTCACTCTTTGAGGACCGGTCGGCCGACCGCCGCTTGCCGGTTGGCGCCGGGAATTCCGACCACGCCGGTCGTCGGTTCGGCTACCGGGCCTGTCCACCGCGGGCGTATCGAATCGGCCGGGGCGGGTCATGGCTCCCCGAAGGTCTAGTTGACGTTGAATCCGTTTGGCGCCGGCCACCTGGTCGGGCTGGATCAGCGAAACCACCAGCCCGGTCTGCCCGGCGCGGGCGGTGCGACCCGAACGGTGCAGGTAGGCCTTCTGATTATCGGGCGGGTCGTAGTGGATTACCGTGGCCACCCCTTCCACATGGATTCCCCGGGCGGCGACATCGGTGGCCACCAGCGCCTCGATCCGGCCGTCTATGAATCCGCGCAACGTGCGGGAGCGTCGATTCTGGGCATGCCCTCCATGGATGGCCGCCGCCTTGACCCCGCGCTGGGCAAGCTGACGCGCCAGGCGGTCCGATCCGTGGCGAGTCCGACAGAACACGATCGCCGACCCTTCGGAAGTGATCAGGTCGACACAAGCGGTGACCCTCTCCGCCTTGGCAACCTTCCAGAACCGATGGTCGGCCGCTTTGATGTCGGGCTTGGCGTTGCCCACCCGGTGGGTGATCGGATTGTGTTGATAGTCGCGGGTGAGTTTGGCCACGTCCCGGTCGAGGGTCGCAGAGAACAGCAGCGTTTGACAGCGAGAGGCGGTTTGATCCAAAAGACGCCGAACCGCGGGGAGAAAACCCATATCGGCCATACGGTCGGCCTCGTCGACAACCACCTTATCCACCTCGTGCAGGCTGACCACATTCTGGTCTATCAGGTCTTCAAGTCGACCGGGACAAGCTACCAGAATTTCGATACCGCGCTGCAATTGCTTTATCTGGGCGCCGTAGCCGACCCCCCCGTAGATAACCCCGATCCGGACCCGCGGAGACAAGGTACGCAGTTCCGCCGCGATCTGGGCGGCGAGTTCACGGGTGGGAGACAAGACCAGAGCCCGAGGTCGTCTGGACTTGGCCCGGGGGGTGTTGGCCACCAAGGGGATGCCGAAAGCGAGCGTTTTGCCCGATCCGGTGGGGGCGCGTCCGCAGATGTCGGCGCCTTTCAGGGCATCGGGGATAGTGACGGCTTGGATCGGGAAGGGGGTATGGATGCCGGTTCGCCGAAGCGCGTGGCAAATTGCCTCAGGCACGCCCAGCTCGGCAAAAGTGGGGGACATGGTTCTCCTCTCCTGTGCGGAAAGCACTTGGAAATCGTTGGTGCCTAAGAAATCGTCGGCGAGGCAACAACGCGGTATTTCGGGTGATTTACACAGGATCAGCGCCGAACTTGGCTGCGAACACACCGGCCGGTTTGGGCCGGGCGACACCCAGTGTACCACCCATCGCCCACCACCCCGCCGCATCGGTGGGACTCCGAGCAGTTGGCGTCCCGGGCGTCCCAAACGTCGGGACCTGCGGGTGATCTCAGAGCTCGGCCGAGCGGAAAGCCTCCCGGATGCCCACCTTGCTGCCGAAACGAAGTAGCCCGCCCAGATACACCCGCCCTGCCAAGCGAATCATCACCATGATGGTCAACACCGTGAGCCCCGCCGAAACCGCCAACTGCCACAGGGGAACCGCCTGGAAGGCAAATCGAACCGGCACCACGAACGGCGCCACGGGCGGAATGAAGGTGGTGACCACCGACAAAGTGCTGGTGGGATTATTCACCGCTTGGATGGCGATGAAGAAGCCGGCCACCGCCACCAGGGAGATGGGGGCGACCACGCCTTGGGCATCCTCCGCCCGGGAAACCAGCGCCCCCGCCGCCCCGAACACCACCGCGAACAAGGAGTACCCCAGGATGAACCACAGCACGAGCACCACCACGCTGTCGAACGGGAACTGCGGCAAATCGAAAGCCCCGGTCAATTCGACACCCACCAACGCCACCAGCACGGTCCCCACGAACTGGCCCAACCCGAGAATGCCGATGCCGATGATCTTTCCGGCCAGCAGCTGCCACGGCTCGAAGGCGGCCAGCAGCACTTCCACCACTCGGTTGGTCTTCTCCTCGGTCACGCCGGTCAAAATCAACGATCCGTACAGGAGCACAGCCATGTACAGCAGGAACAAACCTCCGAAGGCCACCACCGACCGTTCGGCGTTCTCCGCCGGATCCGGGCCGGACAGGGGCCGCACCCCCAGTGGAGCGGAGGTGAGAATGCCCACCACCTCGCCCTGTCCCTCCGCCACCAACCCTTGTATCTGGACCGAACGGGCGCCGCTCTGAAGGAGCCTCTCCAAGTCACTTCCGGCATCCCCGCCCGCCCCCCGCACCACCAACTCCTCGCCATCCACCAGCACCCCATCCACTTTCTCGGTGTCGGCCGCTCGCTCGGCGGCGTTCAGGGAGGGGTAGGCGATCACCTCGATCAAGGTGTTCTGTTCCCTTCCCTCGTGGTTGGCGAGGGCCAAGGCGGCATCGACAATCGCCTGGTTTCCCTCCCCCACCACCCCCAACTCGTAGCGCACATCATCATCGGCAAAGATCAGAGGAAGGAACAGGACCGCCGCTACGAGCAGCAACGTTATCACCACCGAGGTGATGAACGCCCCCGACCGGGACCGCTCCCGGATCTCTCTGGCCATCACCAACCGGATCGCCTGCCAGGAACTCATCGGGTCACCGCCTCCCGGAAGAGCTCGGAAAGGGAAGGCGCCGAGAAGGTGAAATGGCGCACGTCCCCTCCCAGGTCGAGCCGGGACATGAGTTCGCTCAGATCCACGCCCTTTTTGGCCACGATCCGGTAGCGATAACCATCAAAATCCACCGAGACCACCGATTCGAAACGACCAAGACGCTCGGGCGCCCTGCTCCTCGTCTCAAGCTCGATCACCCAGTAGGGAGAGTCCATCTTGAGTTGACGGACCTCTCCCGCCAAAGCCACCCTGCCTCGGTTGATGATGGCCACGTCCTGGCACAGATCCTCAACCATATCCAGTTGATGGCTGGAGAACACCACCGCGGTCCCGGACGCGGCTCGGGCCCTGAGAAGGTCGGTCATGGTCTCGACCCCGAAGGGATCCAGTCCACTGAACGGCTCGTCCAACACCAGCAGTTCGGGATCGTGAATGAGAGCCGCCGCCAACTGGACTCTTTGCTGGTTTCCGTGCGAAAGTTTCTCCAACGGATCTTTGATCCTGTCCGACAGACCCAACTCTTCCAGCAAGCGCCCGGCCGCCGTTTCAGCATCCGACGATGCCATTCCGTGAATGCGACCCAAATAGGCCAGTTGCCGACCGATCCTCATCTTCGGGTAAAGACCCCGTTGCTCGGGCATGTACCCGAACCGCAGCCGCTCTTCCTGCCCGACGGGTCGACCTCTCCAGCTCACCGATCCCCGATCCAAACGCACCAGGTTGAAAACCGACCGCATGGCAGTGGTCTTGCCCGCTCCGTTGGGACCCAAAAACCCCAGCATCCTCCCCCGCTCCACCCGGAAGCTGCATTCGTCCAAGGCCTGCACCTCACCGTAACGCTTGGAGAGTCGGCTCAACTCCAGCACAAGAGTCCTTTCCCTATGCCAAACCTGCAATCCTATGTCAGGGCCGGATCCTATGCCAAGACCGCCCACGGCCAACCCCCTGATCCCTCGCCCTGACTCAGGTGGAGGTCGAGGCGGCAGGGTTGCGCCGGCCGGGACGAACCTTCTTTCCGTTGAGCATGGTCCCGATGGGGGTGTAGCGGACCAAGGCCTGGTAGCTGAGCAGAGAAACAGCCGTCACGCCCACCGTGACGATCAAGAATTTGATCCCGGCTCCCAGGTTCCAGTCCCACACCATGGTCTGCGCGGCGATGACCAAAGGCAGGTGAATGAGATACACCCAATAGGAGGAGTCCGACCAGTAGCGCACCCCGCGACGCTCCCGGGGAATCAAAACCCGGAACAAACCTGTCAAGCCCAGGCACATCCCCCAGGCGTAGAGCACAGCCAGCGCCGACGCCACCGTCCACCGAAAATCCACGAAGGTGAAGAACAACCCCAAGGGCAGCACAATCAGGAACGAGATCGGCAGGTACAGCCACCAAGGTCGTCCGATGGTGTCGACCATCAACTCGCCGCCGCGACCCCGACGGCCGTATATCAGGGCGCCAAAGGCGAAAAACGTGGCGTAGTAGAGCAACACATGGGGAAACGGCAGCAGCGAATCTGACGTGTCGGCGCCGAAGACCGGATAGGCGCCTCCATCGCCCATGCTCAGCTGCGGAATCAGGGTCAGCGGCGCCATCAGCCACATGACCCGCCCCGGCCAGACTCCCCGACCGGAACCAATCCGGTCGGCCACCGCCGCCACCACCGCGAATCCGGCCACCAGCCACAGGAGAAACCACAGAAACCAGAGATGATGCAGATGCTCGATCCGGGTGAGCCGATCCTCCTCGGACCCCTCGGCGCCCTCCCCCCAACCAGGGATGTCCGACCATTCCACCCCCTCGGGCAGAGGATCGTTTCCTTCGTAGACCACCAGCAGATCGGCTGCCTCCTCGTGCCCATAGTGGAAGGCCAGAGCCAGGGGAGTCTCGCCCTCGGAGGCATAAGCGACCGGGGCAGGTTCGGCGCCACGGGAAATGAGCAACCTCACCATCTCAGCATTTCCGGTGAAAGCCGCGGCATGGAGGGGGGTCCAGCCTCCCGGCTCCGTCCTCTGCTCGAGGTCGAGACCCTGGTCCAAGAGGGCTTCCACACCCGAGACCGACCCCGTGAACACCAACGCGAAGATGTCCTCCTGGTCCACCAGGACGCCCGCCTGGGATGCCACCGCCCGTTCTCCCACCCAGTCCACCACCGGAACCAGGGTCACCAGGCCGATCGCCAGGGGCAGAGCCACCCGCCGCAGACGATGCCCCAGCAGGAAACCCAATCCACGGCGACGCCACAGCATGGCGGTGAAAAAACCGCTCATCATAAAGAAAAGCGGCATACGAAACCCGTGAACCGCCCACAGAAACTCGTCGAAGGGGCCTTCCAGGCTCGAAGTCCGGTCCTGCACCCACCAGGGTGCCGGGAAAAAGGCCAAAGCGGCATGCAACCCCACCCCCAGCAGCATGGCGAACCCTCGCAGAGCATCAAGATCGTGTCGACGACGTCGCATCGACGCTTCCACGGGCACCGGACCGACCTTCACAGCCAAAGGGCCACCCCGGAAGTCATACGCTCACCCCCAGCACTCCCTCCGACCCGGTTCGCCTAACTCACACAACCGAGAGTTTGGTAGCGGGGGTGGGATTTGAACCCACGACCTTCGGGTTATGAGCCCGACGAGCTACCTGACTGCTCCACCCCGCGGTGTAATGCCTCATAATAGCGACCAAGAAACACTAGCCACAACCCGGGCCAAGTTATCTTCTAGCTTTGATACGCCAAAACCGCGGCACGGCCGGACGGGTCCTGCCCGCGGAACGGACAACCGGATGTTGCCGGTGGTGGGCCCGGCCTAACCGGAGGAGTTGAGGGCTTCCTCCACCAGCTGGGCGGCCCGGTCGATCAGTCGCTGGTATTCGGACAGATTTCCCGAGCGAAGCGCCTGGTTGGCGCGATCGAAGGCCTCGGACGCATCGGACAGCAATTGCTGCACCGTCTCGGATCCGGTGATGGATGGTTCCGGCTGGGGCGCGGGCGCCTCCGGCTCTTCCTGGTCGTCGGTCGCCGACGCCGGGCTGTCGTCCGTCCCGAATATCTTGGCCAGAGCCCCCTCCAAAGTGTCATCCCACTCGATATCGTCCCCGTGCACCACCACCACTCGCCGGAACTCCGGAAGCCCTCCCTGCTCGGCTTCCAGATACACCGGCTGCACGTAGAGCACCTCCTCGTCGATCGGAACCACCAGCATGTCCCCCAGCACCACCGAGGAGCCCTGACCTCTCCAAAGGGTGAACTGCTGGGAGATCTCGTCGTCCTGGTCGATGCGATTTCCCACCTGTCCGGTTCCCTCCACCAGTGACCCCTGGGGCATGCGGTAGTCGATCAGCCTTCCGTATCGACCGGGAGTGGAGTCGGCGATCAAAAAGGCCGACATGTTGGGCTTCTCCAAGGGGTTATAGGGCTGCAGAAGCACATAGGAGGTGTCGTTCTCGCCCGGGAGAGTCATCAGCAGGTAGTAGGGAAGCATCTCCTCGAGATAGTCGAGAAACGCCCCATCGACCCCTCCGATCTGATCCCCTCGCAAAAGCTCGAGCCGACGGATGGTGGAAGGATCGGAGGGAATCGACCAGGCGTCGTTGCGCTGGAAGAACTGGGTGACATCCACCATGTGATAGTCGAGATACAACTCGCTTTGGATCTTGAACAGATCCTGGGGAAAGCGGAAGTGCTCTCCCAGGCCCGGCGGAACCTGGGAAGCGTCGGCGAACAGGTCCGGATACACCTTCCGCCAGGTGGCCACCAGCGGATCGGATTCGTCCGTCACATACAGCCGAATGGTGCCGTCGAACGCGTCCACCGTCGCCTTCACCGAGTTCCTGATGTAATTGAACCCGGACAGGGGAAGTTGGGAAGCACTCGACAGGCGAGCGGTGTCGAAGCCTCGCAGGCCCACCCCGATCGGCTGAGAATAGGGATAGTCCCCGCTAATGGCGTACATGTCAACCACCCACAGGATCCGTCCGTCCAGGATCACCGGGTAGGCATCGGCGTCGGCCACCAGGAAAGGCGCAACCGCCTCCACCCTGCTCTGGACGTTCCGTTGCATCAGCACCCGGCTGTCGGGGTTGATCTGACTGGAAATCAGGATGTTGAGATCACCATACCGGAGAGCAAAAGCCAGCCGATGGAGAACTCCCGAGATCTCCACTCCGGCTTCTCCGTCATAGTTGTTGTATCGGTTGTCGGCCGATCCCCCCTCCTCGCTGGCGGGATAATCTATCTCCTGGGATTGGTCGCCCGAGCGAACGATCACCGGACGATCCTGCTCATAAGTCTCCCCGAAATAGATGCGAGGCTGCGTCAGTTCCAAAATCGGCTCGGTGGTCTCGGGCGGGATGTCCCGCAGCAGAAAGTCGGGCTGGCCGTCCACCGCCACCACGTTGGCGGGGCTGAGCACCGCCCCGAACCCGTGCGTGTAGACCAGCCGCTGGTTCTGCCAGTCCTGCGCGGGAATGTTGGGCTCGTCCATCTCGCGAAGAGCCAGCATCACCTGAGTGTCGGTGCCGCCGATGGGGTACCGGTCGGTATCCACGTGATCCACCCGATAGTAGGTTCGTATCTCCTGGAGTTGCTGGTAGGTGCGGTTGAGAACGTCGGGATCCCACAAGCGGACATTGGAGATGGTGGGCGCGTTACGTGAGATGTCGGCGGCATCCAGATCGAAGGAAGCTTCGAATGGGCGGACCTCCACCTCGTCCAGACCGTAGGCGGCGCGGGTGGCCGAGATGTTGCGCTCGATGTAGGGACCTTCCCGGATCAACTCGTTGGGCTGGACCTGGAATCGCTGGACTATGGCCGGATAAGCCACCCCGGCGGCCAGGGAGACAAAGACCCAGGCCGCCACCGACACCGCCACCAGCACCCATCCCCGTCGCCAGATGTTGATAACGAACAGGATGGCGGAGAAGATCGAGACCGCGATAAGCAGGTTGAGAGCCGGCAGCCGGGCGTTGACGTCGGCGTACCCGGCGCCGAAGACGTTCTCGTTGTTCGTGAAGAGCAGTTGGTAGGTGTCCAGGCGATAGGAAAGGGCTCTGAGCAGGGCGATCACCGCCGCCAGAGCCGAAAGGTGCGCCTTGGCCTGGGTGTCGAAACGGGGCAGGCGGCGCATCGGGAACCTGATCCCACCCAGCGCAAAGTAACTGATCCCCGCGGCGATCAGAGTGGCGATCGCCACCCCGGTCAACCAGCCGACAATGGTGGACCAGAGAGGGAGCCTGAACATGAAAAATGACAGATCCAAACCGAACTGCGGGTCGCTGATCCCAAAAGGCTGGGCATTCAAAAAGAGCAGAGCCTGGTCACGCCAGGCGGAAACCCCCAGGCCCAGCAACACTGCCGCTCCGGCCGCTCCCAGCCACTCCAACAGAGGCGTCCTGGTGCTCACCGCCTGCCGGATCTGAGCCACCGATGGATCCTCGGGCGCCGTGCTGAAGGAGGCGAAACGCACCGACAGATATCGGGCCAGCCTCATATTGCTCCAGATCACCAGGAACACCAACAGAGCGCCCAGCAATCCCAAGGCGGCCACCCACACCCATCGGATCCACCAGACTCCCGTCTGGTCCACCGAATCGAACCACAGATAGTCGGTCCAGACCCGGGACAAGGCCGTGAAGAGGCCGTATATGACCCCGATTCCCACCAACACCCACATCAAGCGACGACGACGGGGCTGCTGGGTCCGGGCGGTGCCGGTGGGAAAGAACATAACCCCCATTCTACGCTCGCCGTCGGCGCAACTATCCCAAGCCCCGCCCGGTGCCCAACGAGGCCGCTTGGGTTCGATGTTCCCCAAAAACACCGGAACCGCGAAAAAATGGTGAAAGTTGGGAAAGATCGTCCCCTTGATCCCACCGGGCCGGAACGGACCAAACCAGCGGCGGAACTACCAGGTAGAACGGTATGTCCCCGGTGGGTCGATCCTCGGTCCAGTGAGATGTCAACCGCCAGAAAGGCGACTCTGACCTGGATGTTTGTTCCTGTCCGGAGCCTCGGATCAGGAAAGGCTTGGCATCGGCCTTGGGTATTGTTACATTAATGTGATTCCCCAGCGGACGGCACATCGGGGCGTCCCGGGAGGCCATCATTATCTGTAAAGAGGACCCCTGATGAGGAGGATGGCAGACAAGTGAGCAACGGACTCAGAGTAGACCGGCGCTTCACCCGCGGCGGGGAGGACCCTTACGAAACCGTGGCCTGGAGCAAGCGGGACACCCGGATAACCAACCCCGACGGGTCGGTGGTATTCGAGATGAGAGACGCCGAGATCCCGGCCGGTTGGTCGCAGGTGGCGGCCGACATCATGGTCTCCAAGTATTTCCGCAAGGCGGGGGTGCCCATATACAACGAGAACGGGACCCTCCTCGACGAAGACCACCAGCCCCGGCTGGGCCCGGAGCGTTCGGCCCGGCAGGTCTTTGATCGGCTGGCCGGCACCTGGAGATGGTGGGGAGAAAACCACGGGTATTTCGACTCCGTCGAGGATGCCCAAACCTTCGAAGACGAGCTCAAATACATGCTCTGCCACCAGATGGCCGCTCCCAACTCTCCCCAGTGGTTCAACACCGGCCTGCACCGGGCTTACGGCCTGACCGGACCGGCGCAGGGCTTTTGGTTCGTTGACCCGACCACCGGGGAAATGACCCCTTCGCCCGACTCCTATTCCCGTCCGGCGCCCCACGCCTGCTTCATCCTCAAGGTGGAGGATGACCTGGTCAACCCGGGAGGAATTATGGATCTGTGGCTTCGGGAGGCCCGCATCTTCAAGTTCGGATCGGGGGCCGGATCCAACTTCTCGGCGATCCGGGCGGAGGGCGAGAGACTTTCCGGTGGGGGGAGTTCTTCGGGAGTGATGTCGTTTCTCAAAATCGGCGACCGGGCCGCCGGCGCCATCAAGTCGGGGGGGACCACTCGACGGGCCGCCAAGATGGTGATTCTCGACATCGACCATCCGGACGTGGAAGAGTTCATCAACTGGAAGAAGGTCGAGGAGGACAAAGCTCGCATCCTGATCGAAAAAGGCGGGTTCCCCGCCGACTTCAACGGGGATGCCTATGCCACCATCTCGGGACAGAACTCCAACAATTCGGTGCGGGTCACCGACGCTTTTATCGAGGCGGTGGCGGCCAAGAAGGACTGGGCGCTCGGTGCCCGCACCACCGGCGAGGCGATGAAGACCGTCTCCGCCGAGCACCTGTGGAACTCCATCGCCGAGGCCGCCTGGGCCTGCGCCGATCCGGGAGTGCAGTTCGACACCACCATAAACGAGTGGCACACCTGCCCCGAGGGCGGTCGCATCAACGGGTCCAATCCCTGCTCGGAGTACATGTTCTTGGACAACACCGCCTGCAACCTGGCCTCTTTGAACCTGGTTTCCTTCTATGACGACCGCACCGGGGCGTTCGACATCGACGGTTACCTGCACGCCATCCGGCTGTGGACCATCGTGCTGGAGATCTCGGTGACCATGGCCCACTTCCCGTCGAGGGCCATCGCCCAGGGATCCTATGACTACCGCACCCTGGGGTTGGGCTATGCCAATCTCGGTTCGCTCCTGATGCGAAAGGGAATTCCCTACGACTCCCCCCCGGGCCGGGCGATCGCCGGGGCGCTGACTTCCATCCTCACCGGACACGGCTACGCCACCTCGGCGGAGGTCGCCTCGGCGGTCGGTCCGTTCCCTCGATATGAAGAGAACCGCTCGGCGATGCTGAGGGTGATTCGAAACCATCGCCGCGCCGCCTACGACTCGTCCCACTCCGAGTACGAGGGAATCTCCCAGGCGCCTGCGGGAATCAGCCGGCGACACTGCCCGCCGGACCTGGCCCAGGCTGCCCGAGAAGCATGGGACAACGCCCTGACTATGGGCGATCGCCACGGATACAGAAACGCCCAATTGACTTGCCTGGCTCCCACCGGAACCATCGGACTGCTGATGGATTGTGACACCACCGGGGTGGAGCCTGACTTCGCTCTGGTCAAATTCAAGAAACTGGCGGGGGGCGGATACTTCAAGATCGTCAACCAGTCGGTGGGTCCGGCTCTTGACGCGCTGGGCTACTCGTCCCGGGAGAAGCAGGACATCATCGAGTATGTGCTGGGCGCCTTGTCTTTGAGCAGCGCTCCCCACGTCAATCGCCGGAGCCTGCGGGCGCATGGCTTCGCCGACCCCGAGTTGGACAGGATCGAGGCTTCCCTGCCCGAGGTGTTCGAACTGCGCCATGCTTTCAACGCCTTGGCGGTCGGTGAACATACTCTCCGGCGTCTGGGAGCAGAACCCGACCAGTATCAGCGGCTTGATTTCGACCTGCTGTCCTTTCTGGGTTTCACCGCCGAGCAGATCAACGCGGCCAGTGACTACATCTGCGGCCGCCAGACCATCGAAGGCGCTCCCCATTTGGCGGAGGAGCACCTGCCGGTGTTCGACACCGCCAACCGCAACGGTCGTCACGGCCGGCGTTTCATCCACCACAACGGCCACATACGGATGATGGCGGCCGCCCAGCCGTTCATCTCCGGCGCCATCTCCAAGACCATCAACATGCCCAACGACGTGAGTCCCGCCGACATCGGGGAGGCCTACCACTTTTCCTGGAAGCTGGGACTCAAGTCCATCGCCTTGTATCGAGACGGATCCAAAGCTTCCCAGCCTCTCTCGTCGCTTGGCGACGACTCGGCGGGCGAGGACGATCCCGCTCTGGAAGAGGCGCTGGGCATTGAGCATCGCCTGGCCTACGGACCGCTCCCCGAGGGGATCTCCCCTTCCGAGGCGTATGCCCAGGGAATGAACCCTCCCCGGTTCCTGCTCCCCTCCCGCCGACGGGGCTTTACCCAAGAGGCTCGCGTGGGGGGACACAAGTTGTATATCCGCACCGGCGAATACAGCGACGGGACCCTGGGCGAGCTATTCATCGACCTGGCCAAGGAAGGCGCCACCCTGCGGGGCGTTCTCTCCTGCTTCGCCATCGCGGTCTCCAAGGGCCTCCAGTACGGAGTTCCCCTGGAGGAGTACGTGGACACTTTCATTTACCAGACCTTCGAGCCCCGCGGCATGGTGCAGAACCATCCGAACATCAAGATGGCCTCCTCCATGGTGGACTACATCTTTCGGGCTCTGGCCATCGAGTATCTGGAACGCGAGGACTTGGGTCAGGTCAGGACTCCTGATTCGAGAGAGCTCCCCGAAGAGCCCCATCCGGCGGTGAGCGACCAGGGGAGACAGTTGGCTCTGCAAGCCGCCCGGGAGGAGAGCAACCTGGAGGCCGTCAAGGCCGCGGCCGAGTTCGTGGAGTCTTCTGCCCAGATGATCTCGGAGATGTTTCCCCAAGGAGCCGCCGCGGTGGCGACTTCCTCGGCCCAGATAGCCCTCAGCCGGATGATGGGAGACGCCCCCATGTGCGACGAGTGCGGGCACATCACGATCCGCAACGGAAGTTGCTACCGCTGTCTCAACTGCGGGGCCTCCCTCGGTTGCAGTTAGGCAAGATGCCTTCGGTAACCCACCTCCATTTGGCCTCCGCTCATCGGGCCGGGATGACCGAGGTTACCGAGGTGCTGGCCGTGGAAGAACAAGGCCTGGAGGGTGATCGCTACCTGGGAACCATCCGCAACGTAACGGTGGTGGCCGAGGGAGAGTTGGAGTCCGCCGCCCGGGAACTGGGACACCCCATCCCGGCAGGCGCCACCCGCCGCAACATCACCATCGACGCCGACCACCTCCCCCGTACGACGGGATCGCTCATCCATATGGGAGAGGCCACCCTGTCAGTGTGGCGGGACTGCCCTCCCTGCGAGCGGATGTACCAGACCGTGGGCCCCCAAGCTCGAGAAGCCCTGGCCGGTCGGGCGGGAATCGCCGCCCGGGTGGTGAAAGGCGGGATGATACGAGTGGGCGACCCGGTGCTAATCGAATCCCCTGAGTGATACCCGGCAAAACTCCCCCCTTTTTGCCCTTGCTCCTGGCCCACGGGCATCCCCAAATCATCTCCGGCCGATCAAACACCGGCGTGACCATCATGGTGGCGACGCTGCTGCCTACCGCGGCAGTCCTGACTCTTTCGGGCTGATGGCCAAAGTCTTCTTCCCCAGGGCGCTCCACGATCTGACCGGAGGCGCCCAGGAATGGGAAGTGGAGGCTTCTTCGATGCGGGAGTTGGCCACCCGCCTCGAAGAAGCCTTTCCCGGCCTCGGGGCGAGACTGGCCTCGGCGGCGGTGGCCATCGACGGAGATGTGGTCCCGGGCGCCTGGCTGGAAAGGCTGGAACCCCAAAGCGAGATACATTTTCTTCCGGCTCTGAGCGGCGGCTAGGGCATAGGGTGAAACCCTCGTCTCTTCTGGTCTATGGCGACGCTTCGGTCGACATCAGCCTGAGGATCACCGGCCTCCCCACGGCCGGGACGGACACCGCCGCCCACCATCCTCTGGTGA
Organism: Acidimicrobiia bacterium; assembly: GCA_963665765.1. Classification (GTDB taxonomy): domain Bacteria; phylum Actinomycetota; class Acidimicrobiia; order Spongiisociales; family ZC4RG35; genus Bin76. The sequence goes on along the minus strand of OY762464.1, from coordinate 1,923,521 downwards.
CCGCCGGAGGGTCGGCAGCAAATTGCGCGGCGACAGTCGCCCGATTGGGAATCGAGGTGGATTTGGCGGCGAGGGTGGGCAACGACCTCTTTTCGCAGATCATCACCGATGACCTGCTGACCCATGGAGTGGGGATCTCAGGACTGGAGACCACCCAAGGGCCTTCCGCTCTGGTAGTGGCCCTGATCGACCCCCGGGGACAACGCACTTTCGTGTCGGCGCGGGGACCGGCCGCCGGACGTCTTCCGGCTGACTGCTACCTTCCCCTGCTCGATCGGGCCTCCCTGGTGCATGTGAGCGGCTATTCATTCCAAGAAGAGGGATCGCGGGCCACCGCTCTTCATCTTCTGGAAGAAGCCCGCCGCCGAGGGATCCCCACCTCGCTCGACCCCTCCCCGCTGTTCGCCGACCATTTCGATCCTGAATCCGGTTGGCTGGAGGGGATCGACTATCTGTTTCCCAACGCCCATGAAGCATCCTCCCTCACCGGCGCGTCCTCACCCGAGGAGGCGGCGCGAGCTTGCCTGGGTTTGGGCGTCAAGACGGTGGTGATAACAATGGGTGCCGATGGTTGCTTGCTCAGGGATGAAAACGGAGTCGCCCGCTTTCCGGCCTTCGCGCAGTGGCCGGTGGTGGACACCACCGGCGCCGGGGATGGGTTCGCCGGGGGATTTCTGGCGGTGACGCTTCCCGGGGGATCCCCCCGCCAGGCGTGCCGAGTGGGAAACCTGGTGGCCGCCCACGTGATAGCCCAACCGGGCGGACACACCGGCTCTCCATCTGCCCATGACTTGCGACGACTGGCGGACCGGTGGGGAGATCCCCGGTTGCTGGAAGCGGTGCAAACGCCGGCTGTTCCGGCCCGGGTCGGCCCGGGCCGGAGTCACCCGGGATGAACACTCCGATTCGCTTGGGGGAAGAAGTCCGGGAAACTCTTCGGACCGGAGGACCGGTGGTGGCGTTGGAGACCAGCATCGTCACCCAGGGCATGCCGTTTCCCACCAACCTGGAGACCGCCCGAGCCACCGAGGAGGCGGTGCGTCGCAGTGGCGCGGTGCCCGCCGCCATCGGGGTGCTGGGCGGTGAATTGGTGTGCGGCTTGACCGAGGGCGAGTTGGAGCGCCTGGCAACTTCCGACCAGGCGGCCAAGGTTCAGAAAAGAGACCTGCCTCGGATTGTTGCCGAGGGGGGAGATGGCGGCGTGACAGTGGGGGCGTCTCTGTTCACGGCCGCCCGCTGCGGGATCGAGGTGTTCGTGACCGGTGGCATCGGCGGAGTATCACCGGGCGCAGGTGTTTCCTTCGATATCTCCGCCGACCTGTGGGCCATCGCCGGCCATCCCTGCATCACGGTGTGCGCCGGAACCAAGGCCTTCATGGATGTGGCGGCGACTCTGGAATACCTGGAGACGACCAGCGTTCCGGTGGCGGCGTGGAGATCCCACCGTTTTCCCTGGTTCTACAGTCCCGACAGCGGGGTGGAGGTGGAGTGGCGGGTGGACGAGGCCCGCCAATTGGCGGCGGCCTTCCGAGCGGGACGGCAGCTGGGGTACGAGGGTGGAATGCTGTTGGGAGTGCCCATCCCCGCCGAGCACGCGCTGGATGCAAAGACCACCCGGGAGGCGGTGGAATACGCTTTGGGGAAGTTGGAGCAACGCGGCATTGTGGGCAAGGCCGCCACCCCCTTTCTTTTGCAAACCGTGTTCGAGCACACCGACGGCGCCTCGCTTCACGCCAACACCGCCCTGGTCCGGCACAACGCCGGGGTGGGCGCAAAGATATCCTTGGCACTGGCCAACAGTTAAGGAAATCCCATAACCCGTCGCCATTGCCCAACCCTTTGGATTGCTTTACTCCTGATGGCAGCCGCCTGCGGCGGGGCCGACCGGGCGACCGATTGGGGATCGGGTATGGCCTATTCCGACTTACATGATCACCCGCGAGGGAAGAGTGTGGATCTTCGAAGAGAACACCTTTTTCCAACCCACCGGTTCTGGATTTGAGGGACTCCAGATCCCCACCCGAAGCGACTTCCACAAAGGCGGAATGATCTCGTTCGGGCCGGACGGCTATCTGTACATCGGAGTGGGCGACGACGGATTCAACTACCAAGGCCAGGACCCCACCTCCCTGTTCGCCGCCATTCTCCGAATCGACGTCGACCGGGGCGATCCCTATGCCATCCCCGACGATCACCCTCCGGTCACATCCGAGGCCCCCGAAGTGTTCATATATGGGGTTCGCAATCCTTGGCGGTTCTGGATAGATCCGGTAACCAATTTGATCTACATCGGCGATGTCGGGGCCGACGCATTCGAAGAGGTCAACATAACCTCGCTCGACACACCCGGGACCAATTTCGGGTGGTCGATCCGGGAGGGCCACCAATGGGGGCCATTCGGGGAGGGGATCGAATGCCGGGAAGACCCCGAATCCTGCGACATCAGTGGATACACACTCCCCGTCCTGGCTATGGCGCATGGCCCTGACATTTGCGCGGTGGTGGGTGGAGTGGTGTACCGGGGATCGGATATACCGGAGCTGAACGGCCACTACTTCTATTCGGACGCGTGCGGCGGGTTTCTCCGCAGCTTTCGCTGGAACGGCGCCCTGGCGGTGGATATCCGTGATTGGACGCCGGACGAGGGAAAACTCATCAGGATGTATTCCTTCGGCATCGACACCTCCGGGGAGATGTACCTCCTAACCGCCGACGACGTTTTCCAGGTCGCGCCGATCCGGTGATGGTCAAATCGCCCACCACACCGGGCAGAGCGAGACCAACCTTGAACATCGACCCGCCTCCGAATAGCTCTCCCCTGATGGGCGCTGTCAAGGAACCAAAACAGCCCGACCCAGGATTTGTCCCGAAGCCAGATCGCGCAGAGCCTGGTCGGCCTCTTCCAAGGGGTACCTCGTAACCCGGGTGATCACCTGGCCGGAAAGAGCCAGGGCGGTGACTTCAGTCAGGTCGCGATAGCTGCCCACATATACACCCTCAATCTTTTTTTCGCTCCCCACCAGGTCGAAGATCGGCACTTTCACCGCCCCTCCCACTCCCACCGCCACATAATGCCCCCCGAATCCCAACAGGCCGATCCCGGCGGCGGCAGTCTCATCGGAACCGACAAAATCCAACACCGCGGCCGGCCGGCGGTCACCCGGATAAGAACGGAGCTCCTCGGGCCGCAAGGCGGCCGCCGCGCCGCATTCCGTGGCCAGCGCCCGAGCTTCCGACCGGACATCCACCGCCACCACTTCCGCCGGGGAAATGGCCGAAAGTATCTGGATGGCCAGATGCCCCAGTCCCCCCACCCCAAACAGCACCACCCGATCGCCGGGATGGAGATCGGGCTTGGTGCAGGCTCGATAAGCGGCCAGCCCCGCGTCGGTGAGAGGCGCCAGATCAGTGGGATCGACTCCCTCGGGCAACTTGACCATGGCTCGTTCGTGGGAAAGCAGATAGGCGGCAAAACCACCCGGCGAATTGATGCCGGGGGTGATGCGCCCCGGCGCCCACTGGTCGAGACCGTCTCGCTCGGCATTGCTCAAACCATCCGAGACAAAGGGGTAGCAAAGCACCGGATCGCCCACCGCCACCCGACTCACCTCTTCACCCACCGCCTGCACGAAACCGGCGTTTTCGTGGCCCGGCACATGAGGAAGCTCCACCGGGATCTCACCGCCGAGAATATGAAGCTCGGTTCGGCATACCCCCGCCCCACTGATGCGGACCACCACGTCGTGAGGTCCGCTCGGCTCGGGACGGGGCATCTCCCCCATTTCCACCAACCGGTCTCCCCGGTCGGAAACCACCCGGCGCATCAGCGCGGCGGGCATCATCGGTCTCACCGTTGGGGAAGGATCGGACACCAAAAAGAGTGCTACCCGCTCCGGGTGCGGGGAGCGTAGAAGGAACGCAGCGAGGCGGTGGCGGGAAGGCGTTCCCCGGCCACCTCGATCTGATATTCGCCCGCCTCGAGCCAGGCTTTATCGATGCCGTCGGGATGCACCAGGTAGCCCATGGCCAAACACCGCTCCTCGACGTAGCTCCACATGCCGGAGGTGGTGCGACCCGAAAGCTCGCCGTTGCGGAAGATGGGCTCGTCGTGATAGAGCAACCGGTCGGGGTCCTCCAGGCGAAACTGGACGAGCCGTTTGGTGGGAGTCCGACCTCTCTGGGACAAAAGCGCCTCCCGACCGCAGAACCCGCCCGGCTTGTCCCAATCCACCGCGAAGCCCAAACCGGCCTCGAGCGGGGTGTCCTCGTCGGTTATGTCGTGTCCCCAGTGGCGATAGCCACCCTCCAGCCGGAGGGAGTTCATGGCGTGATAGCCGGCGTGGCGCAACCCATGACCGGCGCCCTCGGCGACCACCGCATCGTGGAACGACACCGCCTCCGCGGCCGGGACATACAACTCCCAGCCGAGTTCGCCCACATAACTGACCCGCATGGCCAGCACCCGATGCCCGGACACGTTGATTTCCTGCGCGGCGCCAAACGGAAACGCCTCATCACCGAGATCGGCGTCCGACACAGCCGACAATAATTCCCTTGACCGGGGACCCATCACCCCCAAAGTGATCAAAGAAGAGGTGATGTCCCGGATCTTCACATCGTGACCGCGGGCCGCCCGGCGCAGATGCGCCCAGTCCCGGATGGGCGCTCCCGAACCCGACACCACCAAAAACCGATCTTCGGCAAGACGAGTCACCGTTAGATCGGCCTCTATCCCGCCTCGGGAGTTGAGCCACTGGGTGTACACCACCTTGCCGATGGGACCGGGGACCCGACCGGCGGAGACCCAGCCGAGCAGCCGGGCCGCGTCGGGACCCTCCACCTGGTACTTGACAAAAGAAGTCTGGTCGAATAGCCCCACGGCCCGGCGCACCGCCCGACATTCCTCGCCGGACGCCTCCCACCAGTTCTGCTTCCCGTAGGAATACTCGTAGCGGCGCTCCATACCATCGGTGGCGAACCAGTTGGGCCTCTCCCACCCCGACATCTCCCCGAACACCGCCCCGGCCTCGTCCATCCGATCATGGAGCGGCGAACGCTTGACGTCCCGGGCGCTCTCATACTGATAGAACGGCCAGTGCATGGCATACAGCAGACCGAGACTCTCCGAGATGCGTTCCCGAAGAAACCCCAATTCGGTTTGATGGGGCTGGGCTCGGCGAATGTCCACCGGCCACAGGTCGCAGGGGGGATAGCCGTTGATGATCCAATCGGCCAGCACCCACCCCACCCCGCCCGCTGACTGAATGCCCACCGAGTTGAATCCGGCCGCCACAAAACACCGATCCACCTCGGGCGACTCTCCCAGGTAGTAGACGCCATCGGGAGTGAAAGCCTCCGGCCCGTTGAAAAATAGTTGTATCCCCACCTCACCCAGGGCAGGAACCCGGTGGATGGAGCGTTCGAAGATCGGCCCGACATGCTCCCAGTCCTCCGCCAGTTTCTCGAAGCTGAAGTCGCGGGGAATTCCCCGAAGCTTCCAGACCTTGCCGCGGGGTTCGAAGAAACCGGCCATGATCTTTCCGGTCTCCTCCTTGAAATAGGTGTAGTTGGTGGGATCGCGCAGGGTGGGCATCCCCGGGGGCACGCCGTCCAGCGGCTCGGTCACCAGGTAAAAATGTTCGCAGGCCTGCAGGGGAACCCGCACCCCGGCGGTGGCGGCCAACTGGCGGGTCCAGATCCCCGCCGCCAGCACCACCGTCTCGCACTCCACATACCCCTGTTCGGTCTCCACTCCCACCACCCGTTCGTTCTCCACCACCAGCGTGGTCACCGCCACTTCTTCCCGAATCGTCACCCCCCGATCTTTGGCGCCTTTGGCAAGCGACATGGTGGTGTCCACCGGACTGGTCTGCCCATCGTGAGGAATCCAGGCCGCTCCCACCAGATCATCGATTCGGACCAGGGGCCACTTTTCCCGCAACTCGTCGAAGTCCATCTGCCGCATCTCCACTCCCACGGTCCGCGCCATGGACAGACCCCGCATGATCTCCTCCCATCTCTCCTCGTCGGAGGCCACCGAGATGGAGCCCACCGCCCGGTATCCGGTGGCCTGCCCGGTCTCGGCCTCCAATTCTTCGAACAGCCGAGCCGAATAGGTGGCCAAGCGGGTGAGACTGTGGGACGACTTGAGTTGGCTGACCAGCCCGGCCGCATGCCAGGTGGTTCCTCCGGTCAGCTTCCCCTGCTCCAGGAGCAATACATCGGTGACTCCCCGTCGGGCCAGGTGATAGGCAACGCTGCACCCCACGATCCCCCCGCCCACCACCACTACCTGGGCCCGATCGGGCAGTTTCCGGGCGGCCACCTTCGGCTCCGGGTCGGCGATCACCCGCCCCTCACCGATTCGATGGGGAGACGGATGGGGAAGCGGGCGCGTATTTGGGCGTCTGTCTGCGGGGAGACATGATCGGGAAAATGGCCGGCCAGGGTCTCTATTACATAGGCGTGGGCGCGATCGGAGGCCGAAAGCCCTCCGGCGTCCTTCCAATCGTCGGGACTGAGCCGGTCGCCGACCTGCGGATAGAGGTATTCCCGTTGCATAACCCGCAACGTCTGTTCGTGTCCCAGAAAATGCCCCTCACCGGAAACCACGTCTTTGATGACTTGGGTGGCCAGGCTGTCCGCATCGACTTCTATGCCGCGTATCGTGCGATTGACCGCTCCCAGCAGGTCGTTGTCGATCACCATCATCTCCAGCGAACACCCCAGAATGGAGGCCATCATCCCCGCCGACTCGTAGAGCAGGTTGGAACCGGCCAAAGCGGCCAGGGCCACCGTGAGACCTTTCTCGTGCCCGGCCTGGCCGTCAATCAGCTTGGAGTCGGTCATTCCGGCCGGCACCCCCGACGGAAGCCCCATCCAATTGACGACTTGCGCCCCCCCGGCGGCCAGCACCGCCTCCTCCCCACTGCCCCCGCTCATCGCCCCGGTGCGCAGGTCGGAAACGAACGGCCACATACCCATCACGCAGGGGTGTCCGGGAGACAACAGGTTGACGCAGGTGAGGGCGGACAGGCATTCGGCCAAAGCCTGCACCAAGGATCCGGCGAGAGTGGCCGGGGAAGTGGCCCCGGCCTGACCGGCGGACAGCAGGTTGATGGGCATTCCGGTTCGGACCTGCGCCACCATTCCTTCGGCGGTCTCTTTGGCGAACCGCAGAGGTGGGACCACAAAGGTGCTGTTGGCCACAATGAACGGGCGCTTGCGGAACTCCCCGGTTCCTCCCAGCACCATATCGCACATCTCCACCACCTCATAGACATGGTCAGCCTGAAAAAAAGAAGTTCCGACCGGCTTGGTGGTTCCCATCATGGTGGCGTAAGCGGTGTTGATATCCAGTTCACGGGCGCCGTCCACCTCGCGGGGGACCACCGAGCGCACATAGAAGTGGATATGTTCGAGGGTGTCCACCAAGCGGGAAAGGTCGTAGAGATCCTGGGTGGTGGAAGGCCGGTAGGACTGGGTGAGATGGTCAAACATCAAAACCGCCGCCCCCGCCGTTCCAAAGTGGACTTTCTTTTCGGACAGTTCTATGGAACGACTCTCATCGAGACCGTGCCATACCCATGACTTGGCAGCCATGTCGATGGCTTGCTTCACCAAAGACTGCGGGAAGCGAAGCCGTCCGACCTCGTCCACCCAACCACCCGACTTCACCACCACCTCGATGAATTCGGGGATCGGATTGCCCATGCCCACCTCTTCCAGAAGACTGAGAGCCGCCTGGTAGATGCTCTCCATGTCCGATTCCGACAGCGGACGGTAGGCACCGCCCTGCTGACCGGGCCTCACCGGACGGTCGACCTTCTTGAGCCCCGCGGCGCGAGCCGCCACCCGGGCCGCTCTCCCCCCTGATCGGCGAGTTCGTCTGGCCATTACACACGCAACCTTTCAGAACGAGGATCCCAGGCCGGACCGGACAGTACCCGGGCCCGGCGACGCTCCTCCATAACCCGAATCTCGAATTCGGATCCCGGCGTTCGGTAATCGGGATGAACATAGGCGAAAAACAGGCTCTTTCCCACCGAATAACCATAGGCGCCCGAGGTGGTGAGACCCATCATGTTCCCCTCGCCGTAGACCGGCTCGTTGCCCCGGCAGTCAGCATCCACGGCATCCATCTCCCCGTACACCAATACCCAGGCCAACTCGCCGTTGCGCCGCTCCAGAGTGGCGGCTTTGCCTTGGAAGTCCTTTCGGTAATCGACGAAGCGTTCGATGTCGGCCTCCACCGGGGTGATCTCGGTGGTGAGCTCGAATCCATGAGCCTTGTAGGCCTTTTCAATCCGCATGACGTTCATGGCGTAGGCGCCGAAGTCGGTCAAACCCAATCCCTTCCCGGCTTCCCATATCGCGGCGTACAGCCCGGGCATCTCTTCGATCCGATGGTGCAATTCCCAGCCCAGTTCCCCCACATAGCTGACTCGCAGCGCCAGACAGGAAACACCGGCCACCTCGATCTCTTGTCCGGTGAGCCAGGGGAAGCCGGGCGTGGTGAGGTCGGCGCCGGTGAGCTGCCGGAGGAGTTCCCGGGATCGGGGACCGGTGACCGCCAGGATGCCGGTTTGGTTGGTGAGATCGGTGACCGTCACCTGCTCACCGGGCAACACATGATGGCGGAGCCAGTCCTGATCATGCTGTTCGGCCATTATCGAAGAGTTGAGATAGAAACGATCGTCGCCCAGCCGGGTGATGGTCACCTCCCCTTCGATGCCCCCCAGGGTGGTGAGCAGGTGAGCCAGCCGGATACCGCCCGGCCGGGCCGGCAGGCGGTTGGCCGCCAACCGATCCAACAGGGCCGCCGCATCGCGGCCGGTCACTTCCAGCTTGGTGAAGGCCGTCAGGTCGGCCACGCCCACCCGGTTTCGAACTCCCGCCACTTCCTCGCCCACCGGCCCGAAAGCCGAGGAGCGCCGGAAGGCATACTCTTCGGGGGCGCCGTCCGAAGAGAAATAGCGAGCCCGCTCCCATCCGTAAATCTCCTGGAACTGGGCGCCCTTTTCGGCCAGGGTGTCATAGAGGGGAGTGCGCTTCATCGGACGCCCCGCCTGCCGGTATTCCCCCGGCATCCGCACCTGGTACATCTCGTGATACTCGTCGATCGACTTGACCCGGGTGTATTCCCCGGGGGCATAAGGTCCGAAACGGCGGGGATCCATTTCGGCGACATTGATTTCGGTCTGGCCATGAACCATCCACTGCGCCAGGTACTTGCCGGCCCCCGGTCCCTGGCAGATGCCGATCGAAGAACCCACACACATCCAGTAGTTGCGCATTCCGGGAGCGGGGCCCATCAGATATCCCGAGTCGGGGGTGTGGGTGATCGGACCGCACACCACCTGTTTGATCCCGGCCTCCGAGAAAGCCGGGATGCGACGAGCAGCCAGATCCAGCCACGGGAGCAACTTTTCAACATCGGGGGGGAGGAGATGGAAGGTGAGGTCCCAATCGATGCCCTCCAGCCCGTAGGTCTGGGCCCCCTCCGTTTCATAGGGCCCGATCAGAATCCCATCGTGCTCCTGTCGGTAATAGCAGGATGCTCGCGGATCCCGCAGCACCGGCAATTCCCGGTCCAGGGCGGCCACCGCCGGGATGGCCTCGGTGACGATGTAATGATGAATGACCGAGACGATGGGCGTCTCCAGACCCACCATGGCCGCCAACTGCGGCCCGAAGTGACCGGCGGCGTTCACCACGTGTTCGGAGACGATGCGTCCCTTTTCAGTGATGGTCTCAAAGCGCCCATCGGGGAGCCGATTCATATCGATCACCCGGTTGCGCCGAACGATCCGGGCGCCCAATTGGCGAGCCCCCGCCGCCATGGCGTTGGTGGCCGAAGAAGGATCGGTCCATCCGTCATCGGGGGTGTGCAAGCCCAACACTACTCCCTCGGTGTCGATCAGCGGATGGAGCCGACGGATTTCCGCGGGTCCCACCAGATGCGACTCCACTCCCACCAATTCCAATACTCCGTGGACATAGCGGAACCAGTCGGCCTCGTTGACATTGGTGGCCAAACGCACCGCCCCGCAACTGTGCCACCCGCTGTGCATCCCGGTCTCTTCTTCCAGCCGCTTGTACAGCTCGACTCCATAGGAATGGACTTTCGCCATGTTGAGACTGCCGATGAAATGAGGGATCAAACCGGCGGCGTGCCAAGTGGAGCCCGAGGCCAGTTCGTCCTTTTCCACCAGCACGGTGTCTGTCCAACCCTCATGGGCCAAGTGATAGAGCAATCCCACTCCCATGGCGCCCCCGCCCACGATCACACAGCGCGCCTCTTCTCTCATTGCCCGCGGCCTCCGTGATTCTCGCTGTTCTACCCGCGAGATTATATCTCAGCAAGGCCCGGTTGGCCATGGGGGTCTAGAATTCCTTGCTACCCAATCTCATCGGACGAACGACCCCTTTCTGAACCCCGGGATCGCACCATGAACAGAAACCTGGCGATATGGGCCGGCGGAACCGGCGAGTCAACCGCCGAACCCGTCTTCGACACCGCCGCGGAACTTCGCCGCCACCGCCGACGCCAGACGGCCCTGGCCTACCGACTGTTCGGGGCGTTCGGGTGGGGGTCGTTGGGCGACGGTCACATCACCGCCCGTGACCCGGAGCGGACCGACTGCTTCTGGCTGCTGAGATATGGGGTGTCCTTCCGACAGGCCACGGTGGCCGACCTGGTGCTGGTGGGACCCGGAGGCAAAGTGTTGGAGGGGGAGGGTCCGATCAACATGACCGCCTATTACATTCACGGCCCGATTCACGAGGCCCGCCCCGAGGCGGTTTCCGTGGCCCACACCCACACCCCCTATGCCACGGCCTGGGCGGCCAACGTGCGACCTTTCCGGATGATCTGCCAGGAGGCCACCGCCTTCTTTCGGTCCCAGGCGATCTTCGAGGGTGAGCAAGTGCAGGTGTCCGACGCCGACACCGGCAAACACATAGCCGCGGCGCTCGATGAAGCCAAGCTGGTGTTCCTGCGCAACCATGGGCCGGTGACCGTGGGACAGTCGATCGAAGAGGCCATCGGCTGGCTTCTCTTGGCCGAAAGAGTGGCGGAGGTCCATATCAAAGCACCAAACGCCCGGCCCATCTCCGACCAAGCCGCCGCCACCGCCTCCACCGAGATCGGTCATCCCTCCAATGCCCTGGCCGCCTACGAATATGCCGTCCTGACCCACCTGCCCGACCCTTCAGTGGTGGACTGACCTAAACCAAACCGGGGGAATTCCAGCAGTGGGTTAGACCTTTCCGCCGACAGCTCGAACCTCCCGTCAGCATGATGCGACAACGATTCAAGCCGTTTGCGATTATTGGGATAAGCGATCCAGCAGGTGAGCGGGTCTATGGCGGTGAGTTCGCGAAACCAGCCGCTATCCCGCGAAATTCGGCTGACCCGTTTTCCGCCCGTCGGGCCCCTCCCCCGCCGCTCACCACCAGGATCGGGACGCGCTCCGCCACGGGTTGGTGGCGGGAAGCATCGTTCCCGAAAAGTTTTTATGACCTCCGGTGCGGTCCTGACGACGTCGGAGAGGACCGGGAGGTGTCCGACCTCCTCAATATGCGCCCGGGCCTGCGACAAAAACAACCCCCCGCCGCCGTTTTTGTTTCGCGAACCCGCCCCCCACCAACCGAACAACTACCCGCGCACACTTCTAAGAATCGGTTTAGGTGTTGACCTCTTCGTAGGTGGGGCTTCCGGTTCCCTCCACCCAATAGCGACGTGCCCAGGCCACGCCTTGCCAGGTGCGCACCTTCTCGGGGACCACTTTGATCAGCCAGCGCGGCTGTTGGAGAGTGGGAACCAGGTAAGAGGGACCGTTGGGACCCAAATAACGCAATGACATCTCCTCGGCGACCCCGACCCATTCGCCACCGATATTGGGCTCTTCAGCTATCTCGGCGCGGCCTTCCACAAACACCTTGGGAATCTCGGCCGACTTGCCCGACTCGTCCGGAGGGCTGTGGGCTGCGTCGATCACCACGCACACTCTCGGATCATTAGCGACAAAATCGCACCACCTTGCCCGTTGTCTACCTACGAACCACAGAGCCTCGCCGTCCCACTGATACCACAGGGGAATCACATAGGGGGCGCCATCGGGCTTTAGGCAAGCAAATCGCGCCAGAGCATCGGATGCCAAAAAAGCTTCCACCTCTTTACCACTGAGGGCGCCTATCTTGCCGCGGAAATCGTCGGACATTGCTTTGCTCCTTCAATTCGACAATCGAACTATCACGATACCAAAAGAGATTGACAAAGCCCACATCAAAGGCGATAAGCTTTTAGGCGGGAACCCCTCCGGTGTCACGAGAAAGAATCATGAACCAGACCGACTCGGATTCAATCACCCTGGACACCGACCTGGCCATCTCCGTCCGCAACCTGGTGAAGAACTTCGAGATAGGAGGGGGAATCCTCAGCAACCGACCCCGGGAAGTGGTCTCTGCCGTCTCCGGAGTCTCTTTTGATATCCCGCGGGGCACCACCTTGGGGCTGGTGGGAGAGTCGGGCTGCGGCAAATCCACCACCGCCCGGTGCATCCTGCGGTTGATCGAACCCACCTCCGGAAGCGTGCTGCTGAGAAGAGAGATCGAAGGCGACGAGGGATCGGAGTTGATCGACATCACCACCGCCGACCGTCATACCCTCCGTCAACTCCGCCAGCAAATGCAGATTGTCTTTCAGGACCCCTACGCCTCGCTCAATCCCCGAATGCGGATCGGCGAGGCGATCGGCGAACAATTGGCGGTGCACACCGACATGAACCGGGAGCAACGACGCAAGCGAGTGGGGGAACTCCTCGAGATGGTGGGGCTCAACCCGCGCTACGCCGACCGATTCCCCCATGAATTCTCCGGAGGCCAGCGGCAGCGGGTGGGAGTGGCGCGGGCCCTGTCTCTTCATCCCAGCTTCGTGGTCTGCGATGAACCGGTTTCCGCTCTCGACGTCTCCATCCAGGCCCAGGTGCTCAACCTTTTGCGGGAGTTGCAGGACGATCTGGGGTTGACCTATCTGTTCATCGCCCATGACTTGGCGGTGGTCCGCCACATCTCCGAACAGATCGCGGTGATGTATCTGGGCAAGGTGGTGGAACTGGCGGATTCCGAGCGGTTATTCCAGCAGCCTCTGCATCATTACACCAATGCTCTGCTGTCGGCCGCTCCCCTCCCCGACCCGGTGTTGGAGAGACAGCGCACCCGAATCCTGCTGGAAGGAGAGGTGCCCTCTCCGATCAACCCCCCGTCGGGTTGTCGATTCCATCCCCGCTGTCCGGTGGGGCGGACCCGGGAGATCTGTCGCTCCGAAGAGCCCCGCTTGGAAGAGAAACACCCCGGGCACATGGCTGCCTGCCACTTTCCTTTGGTGTGATGCTCGGCCCTTCCCGCACAATCCGCTCCATGAAGCGATCGGGAATCCGGGAGATCAACGACCTGGCTTCCCAATATTCCGACGTCATCCATCTGGAGATCGGCCAGCCCAATTTCGCCACTCCCGAGCATATTTGTCGGGCGGCGGGCGAAGCGGCGCTGGACGGTTTCACCTATTACACCCCCAACGCCGGAATCCCCCAACTGCGCCGGGAGGTGGCCAAAAAGGTCAACCGGGTGAACGGATTGGATGCCGGACCGGAAAACATAATCATGACCACCGGAGGAAACGGAGCGATCTACACCTCGCTTCTGACCCTGTGCGATCCCGGCGACGCCATCTTGCTCTCCGATCCGACATGGCCCAATTACGCAATGATGGCCGCCCTGCAAGGTTTGGAGGTCCGCTATTACACCCTGCGCGCCGAAGACGGATGGCTTCCCAATCCGGATGAGATAGAGAAACAGATCACCCCCAATTGCCGGGTGTTGCTGCTGGTTTCTCCCTCCAATCCCACTTCCACCGTGATCGGCGAAGAGCTGATGCTGCCATTGCTGGAGGTGGCCCGGCGACACAACCTGTGGGTTATCTCCGACGAGGTGTACGACGCCATCACGTTCGGGAAACCCGCCTACTCGGCCTTTCAAGCCGATCCCCAACGGGTGATCTCGGTTTTCAGCTTCTCGAAGACCTACGCCATGACCGGCTGGCGGGTGGGCTACACCGTGTCCCGGCCCGACATTGCCCGACAAATCAGCAAAAGCCAGGAACCCATCACCTCCTGCGTGAACAGCCTCTCCCAGATCGGGGCATTGACCGCCCTGCGCGGCCCCCAGGATGAAGTGGGGAGGATGCGGGACGCCTACCGGGACCGCCGAGACCGGGTGATGGAACGGCTCGTGGCGGCCGACATCCCTTTCGCCCGGCCCGAAGGCGCCTTCTACATGTGGGTGGACATCTCGCAAAGCCTCCTGCCCGACACCGAGTTTGCCCGCCGGATGGTCACCGATCACCGGGTGGCGGTGGTGCCGGGCACCGTGTTCGGCCCCAATGGCAACACCCATGTGCGCATCTCCCTGGCCACCGACACGGATCTGCTGCTCGAAGGCGTCTCGCGTCTCATCAGGGCGGTCCGGTCGGGCTGATACTGCTCGGCGGGCTACTCCCTTTTTCTCACCAGACCCCGCTCCACCAGCATCATGAAGAAAAGCAGCCCCAACGCCACCCCGGCCAGCCTGATCGGGATGGGGACGGACGAATCGTTTTCGTCTTCGATTCCCGGCGCAGCTTCAAACTCCTTTACTGTGACGTCAGCATTCTGGGGAAGCGTCAGCTCCATCGCATCATCCGGCAGGTAGCCCTCGCCGAACACCTCTGTTATCTCTGTGGTATTCCATGCCCGGGAACTGCAATAATCCACGATAAGATCGCCGTTTTGACCAAAAACAACAACGCCCCTTGAGACAGGTGGATAGTTCGCCCCACAGGCTGCCTCGTCAAGGTGCGTCCTGACAGCCACGCGAGGGCCGATCCGGCCCTTGTAAACCCGGGAAACCTCAAACACCAGCACGACGTTCTTACCCCCGTCCACCATGCTTGAGATATCGCCCTCGATCCGATGGGTCTGGCGTCCATCAAAAGCCGCCACCACCTCGTCGGCGTAATCTGACAGGGGACCGTCCATGCAACTGCATGCCGCGGCAGGTGGGGAATTTATCGCCGCCGCCAAGAGCAAAACTGCCACGGCGACCAGCAATCCCGCCGGCCGACGCCGAGCGCCTCCCCGCCACACCATGTCTTGGATCATCTCCCGTCTCAAAATCAAAGGCCCCCTCCCCGCATCTGAATCGCCTCCCACGCAAGATTAGCCTCGCTTCACCGCTTTTCGGTAGCGGGCCGATGACAGAGGGGCGAAGATGGCGATGATAACCACCGACCATATCAGCGAGTAGAGCACCGGATTCTGCAGAGGCCAGGCAGTGGGATCGGGTGTTCCGAGAGGAATGTTCCCGAACAAATCCCGCACTGCCTGTGTCACCGAGGAGATCGGATTCCATTCGGCGAAAGTCTTCAGGACGGAAGGCAGATTCTCCACCGGCACGAAAGTGTTGGCAATGAATGTCAGCGGAAAGATCACCATGAAGCTGGCGTTGTTGACCACTTCCACGCTCGGTACCAGCAGACCCACATAGGCCATCACCCAGGAAAAGGCATAGGAGAAGGCCAACAAAAGCCCGAATCCGGTCAGCCCGTCCCAAAAGCTGCCACGCATTCGCCATCCCACCAGCAGTCCGGTCAATCCCATAATGGTGAGGGTTAGAACGTTATAGGCGATATCGCTGGCGGTCCGACCCACCAGCACCGCCGATTGCGACATGGGCAGGGAACGAAAACGGTCGATGATTCCCTTTTGCATGTCCTCGGCCAACCCGGCCCCGGTGAAAGTGGCGCCGAACACCACCGTCTGCGCGAAAATGCCTGCAATCAAAAACTCCCGATAGGAACCGCCGGGGATGTCGATGGAGCCGCCGAAGACATAGGCGAAGAGCAGGACGAACATGATCGGAGAAATCAGGACGAACACCAGCACCTCCGGAACTCGCTTGATCTTTATCAGGTTTCGCTTGGCCAACACCGCAGAATCGGCCGGAGGTGAAAAATCCGTCTCATGACCCTTTACCTTTCTTGATTTCGACGCTGTCTCCCGCAGTGGCGGAGTTCTCCGTCGGCTCGGCGGCTTCTCCGGTGAGAGACAGGAATACATCGTTGAGGGTGGGACGCCGCAACCCGACGTCGTGCAAACCGATTCCCGCCTCGTACAACGCCGCCAGCGCCTCGGTCAACACCGGGGTTCCGCCCGAAATCGGGCCGGTCACTTTGCGGGTCCGCTCATCCACCGTCAAATCACCCACCGTATAACGCCCCAGCACCTCCTGCGATTGGGAAATGTCTTCGGCAGAGGCCAGGGTCACCTCCATCCTCTCGCCTCCCACCAAGGTCTTGAGGTGATCGGGAGTGCCATAGGCGATCTCCCGACCGTGGTCGATCACCATGATCTGATCGGCCAGATGCTCGGCCTCTTCCAGATACTGGGTGGTGAGCAACAGAGTTGATCCCCGGGCCACCATGTCCCGGATGACTCCCCAAAGTTCGATTCGACTGCGGGGATCAAGGCCGGTGGTGGGCTCGTCCAAGAAAAGCACCGGAGGATCGGCCACCAGGGCGCCGGCCAGATCGAGCCGACGTCGCATCCCTCCCGAATAGGTCTTGACCGGACGTCCTCCCGCCTCGGTCAGGTCGAAAATCTTCAGCAATTCGTGAGCCCGGGTCCGGGACCGGCGCCGACCCAGCCGATACAGGCGGCCGATCATATCCAGGTTCTCATACCCGGTGAGATGCTCATCCACGGCGGCATACTGGCCCGACAGGCCGATACTGCGCCGCACCTCTCCGGGAGATTTCAGCACATCGGCGCCCGCTACGGTGGCGGATCCCGAATCAGGCTGCAACAAGGTGGTCAGAATGGAGACGGCAGTGGTCTTTCCCGCTCCGTTAGGCCCCAAAAGACCCAGGATCGACCCTTCGGACACCGCCAGGTCAAGCCCGTCCAAAGCGATCACCTCGCCGTATTTTTTCACCAGACCCGTTGCCTCGATGACGTTCTTCATAGGCCTCCGCTCGCTTTGTGGGGTACCACCCACCTGATTCCAGAGGCTATACCAACTTGGAAAACTACCCCAAAACGACCCTAACCCGGCGTGACCTCAACCTCCGCCACTGAAAGCCCCCGGTTTCCCGATAGCCACACGCGGCCTACCGGTCCCACAAAGGCGAAACAAGGCCGGGTGATGCCCTCTCGTTTCCCTGGAGACGCCGCATCTGTACGCCTGCGGGGCTATATCTCCAAGAAATCCTTCCAGTCTATTCCTAACTGTCTGATTGCTGAGCGCAGGGTGCCGATTTTGAGATCTCGACCGCCCCAGTCGGGCAACACGACCTTCCTCTGGTTTCGGGGATTGAACCACTTTCTATGAGAGCCGCCGCCACGCCTCGCCAATTCGTGGCATCCGAGCCTGGTCAGCTTGCGAGTGGCGTCCTTGTAAGTCAGTGGACGGAGACTATGGCATCAACGGACACCGGGCCGTTGGCATCGTTCAAGTAAAGGCTCGACGGCAGAGGGCGGCTCGTGTCCTCATAGATCTCCATCACCGCCGCGAAAGCATCACAAGCGTTGGCCATGGCATCGGCTACGGTGTCGCCTTCGGTGATCAACTCCGGCAACAGCGGACAGGTGACGGTGTACCCCCCTTCAGGCTGAGGGTCAAGTACCAGGGGTATCCTTGCAATCATTCGGTTCTTTCCGCCCCCTTTCAGGTATTGTCCCGGGACCGGATTCTACCAACGCCACCTTCCACCGATTTGGTCTTGAGAGGGCAACGTGCGTCACGCTTCCGTCGGTGGGCCGGTCAGGACAGGCGGGAGGTTCGGACCAGAGCCTCGGCCATGTGAAGGGATGCCACCACCGGGTCGATACAGAAGGCATCGATCAGGTGATCAACTTCTCCCACCAAACCTCCCCACAGGGTGCATCCGAAAAAGATTGCTTCCACCCGATCCTGCTCGATCATGGCGCGGGCCGCCGCCAGACCTTCCGTATGAAGCTGGCGGCGGAACTGCTCTTCGACTATCTCACCGGTCACGTCGGTGTCGCCGATCAGCGAATCCTCGCCCTCCACATGCAGGGGCACGAACACCACCGAAGTGAAGACCTCGGAAAGACCGTAAGCCCGCAGCAGACGGTGAGTCAAGTTGGATATCCGGCGCCGGCCATGTTCGTCGGGCGACAGCATACCCACCGTGGTCCCTCGGGCGGCGGCCAACGCCACCCCGGCCTGGAGCGGACCGATCACCGGGATCCCCACCGATCGTTGGGCGTCGAGCAATCCCGGATCCGCACAGCATCCGATGATGGCGGCGTCGGCGCCGTCTCTTTCGGCTGCAATAACGGCTGACAGCAATTCATTCATGTAAAGCGGTTCGAGGGGCAGCATGGGCCCCGTAAGTTCGGGAGGCAACTCCAAATGGCGCACTTCGACGGACACACCGGCCGAAGCGTGCCTGTCGAGGATCGACTGCATGCGTTTTGAGTGCATGTCACTGCCGACAGGTTCAATGAATCGAATTCTCATGTGCTTCTCCTGGGTTCGGCGCCACAGATTCGGTACGAAGCGGCGACGCGGGCTTCCCGAAATTATATTGGCGGCGCATGCTGGGATGATCATCTGAGCAGGACATCCCGCCGCCTTAAGGACGGAATTCGACTCTCAGCGCAGATGGGCCGGATACTCCCCTGGTTCTTGGGCCTTGCGGGAAGGCTCGGGGAAGGCTCGAATCAAGAGCAGCGCCACAGACGGAGTGCCGGTCATGGATCCCCCATGCCAGACCCCCGGTGGTCGGTAAAAGTACCCGCCTCTGGGAAGTTCGGTGACCTCCACGCCTTCTCGCCCCTGACGGGCCTGCCGCCATTCGCCCTCCAGCACGAACACCTCGGTGGGATGGTCATCCACATACCAGCAGTCCAGACTCAAATCCAACGCCGCGGTCTGCCAGAACACCCCACCCCGCCGCGACGGGCCCAACTCCCGCTGTCGAGAATTGGAAGGGGCTCCGAGCATCTGGGTCCACACGCAGTCACCCGCCACCAGCGGCGCCGGGCGGTCGGGATCTTCCTTGCCCTCCTCCGGCATGAATCGCAGAGGGGCGCCCGAGAAGAGCAGCATCGAAGCCCCCGCTCGGCTGCCCAACCCCTCAACCAGGGTCCCGGCGCGGGCGCTCCACAGAGTCCGGGGACCCAACACCTGCCCATCGGCCTCCACCTGCCCGGACAACACGAACAGTTCCACGTCGCCGGTGAAGGAACCGGGCCGAGATGTCCCCCAACCCGCCGACGCTTCCAACAGTCGAGTAGCCGGCCCCGACCCGTGGCGGCTCAGGATCCAGGCGGATGGTCGGCCTTCCAGCCCAAAGATGGTCATGGGCCGCGCGGGAAAACGGCGCGGGTCGGGCAGGGTTATCGGCTGGAAACGTCGATCGGCGACGCCGGGATCATCCACTTGCACTCGGCCGGGAGGTCAGGGGAAGTCGAACAAACGCAGGGCGTTCCCTCCCCGGATAGCATCCCGATCAGCCGCCGACAGGTGGGGCAGATAGTGATCAACCAGGGCCAACTGCTCCGGATAGCCGGGCTCCACCGCGATCCACGGATAGTCCGAGGCCCACATCATCCGATCTGAGCCGAACATGCCGAAGATGGCGTCCACGGTGGTCTGGAGATCGGGATGGGGATACGGCTCTTGGGTGAAGGCGTATTGGCCGGAAAGGTGGACATAGACGTTGGGTCGGGCGGCGATCACCTCGATGGCCTGCAAAGACCGGGGCGGAAGCGCCAGGTTGAAACGGGGACGACCCCATTCATCGGCTCTGATCTCATCCCAGATGCTGGGACAGAACCCCAGATGGTTGATGACCACCGACAAATCGGGAAGGTGATCCAGCACCCGATCCAGCAACAGTACCTGCTCTTCCGTCGCATAGAACCACAGTTTCACCCCCTCGGCGGCCATCTGCTCCAACACCGGGAACATGGCGATCCGGTCGGCAGGTTGGGAGGGATCGTCATCAAGGCTGAACAGACGGAAACCCTGGAAAGGCGTCGCCTCTCGACGTTCCCGATAGTTGGCGAGCTGATCGGAAGCCGAGACATCCTGCACTCCCACAATGGCGAACAGATCGGGCCGGGTGGCCACCACGTCTCTCACATACTCGTCATGATGGGAGACCGACACGATCACCGCCTTGTCCACTCCCGCCCGCTCCATATATCCGAAATACTCGTCCATCGGCGCACGCCGTTCGGGAGGGGTCAAACCCGGAAACACATCGCGGGGAAACTGCTCGGAAATGGATTCGAACAAATGGAGATGGGCATCGACCACCGTCATGGGACCTCCTTGTAGTGGGCCGTTAGGAATATCGTAACCCACCAAGCCCCGAACCAATCGACGGCCTTCCGGGCGCCGTGGCGTCGGCAGTGAGACCGGCGGACATATCGGCTTCACTCCCGTGTCGAGGGCGGATTCGATCACCTTCGGGAGATCCCTGTGCCGCCGGGTAGTATCGGCGACAAGCAACAACCCAAAGGTGGCCAACATTGGGACCGGTGGCCGAAGCAGTGGCCAGAAGGGGTATGCCTGCGCTCGGGTTGTATATAACCCTATTCATAGGCTTAGCCCTCCTCTTTTCTCTACCCATTTCCAAAAGCAGGAGCCTCGCCTGGCAGGAGCGACCTCCGAAGCCTTTGAGTGCCTTGTACGGAGCGGATCCGCTGGAACTGATCGCCGGATACGATCTGACCACTCATTACACCCTGGACGAGGACCTCTGGGATGTGTGGATCTGCGAGGTGGCCGAAGGAGACTTGGATCTGGCTCTTGATGAAGTGGTCCACTTGCTGGAGTCAGAAATCACGCCGTACTTCGATTGGCTGTCGGAAGGTCGCTACCGCCCGGTATTCCGGGTGGGGGGGACCATGAAGGTCGATTCTTTCGACAATCGGGCCGACTGCTTCCGCTCGGTTTGGAAGACCTCCATTAATAAGGCGCCTGAAGACCGAGCGGAGGGCACAATATTGATCGTCAACAAGGCATCCTACGCCAGCTTTGGCAGCCTGGGGGCCATCTCCTATATCTCGCCGGTCGAGGCGGCCTTGCGCACAACTACCTTCCCGACCAACAACCGCTTTGTATACCTTGACGGTAGATCAGTGGTCGAGCCGGGCAGTTGGTCGTCGCGTCCGGCTGATAGGTTCACTCAGCCAAATTTGTTCACGGTGGCCCACGAACTTGGACATGCCGTCGGTTTCCCTCACTCTTATCGGTTCACTCGCTATGACAACCCGATGGAAATCATGGGCGACAACGATGCGGTCTTGGGCCTGCAAATAGGCACCATCGCCATCAACCGATACGCAGCCGGATGGATGGACGCCCAAGAGGTGGCGATCTATGAAGGAGGTGGGAATTCCCGATACACACTCAGTCCACCGGGCGACCACCGCACCCAAATGCTGGTGCTCGGATCGGATGACGGTAGTTTTGTCACCCTGGGAGCACGGGTCAGAAAGGGGTACGACTCCGGATTGCCCAAAGAAGGCGTCGAATCGTATTTGATAGAACAGCAGTCCTCGATCTGCTTCCACTACCCGGGCTACGAAGCCTGCATTGGCACGGCAAGACCCACTCGGGCAATCTTTGCCGACCCGACCAGCCCTATCGACCAGGACGATCCCGTCGCGCATGTGATGGGAGTAGGTGATGGTTTCACCTGGAGAGAAACGACCGTCACTGTTATAGAGCGGATCGGTGACGACTTCGTGGTGGAAGTGAACGACCATGGAACTGTCGATATCGATTCCTCGGAAGCGGCCAATCCTCCCCTGGTGATGGACCCGTAGTACATCGAGGGCAATCGGGATCTCCCCACCCGAACACCCGGTTGGCAGCCGGGTCACTCGGCGTGGCGTCACATAAGGCCCCGCCCCGCCCGATCACTTCACGGTCGGGTAGCAGCCGCCCCCGGCCCCGCCCGACTGACCCCACCTTGACGGGTTTGGGGCGCCGGCTTGGACTTGGGGCGGGTGTCTAACTCAATGCGGCAGTGGTGAAGATGACGCGGAAAGGAACGCAATAGATCACCACCGTCATCTGCCCGGGAATCTGATAGTCGGCAGGGAAATCGTAGTTCTGGGAGCCGATGTTGCCCTTCAGTGATCCCAGATCGATGTAGCCGGCCGACTGGAGAGCATCCCGGTTGTTAATCCCATGCGCCGGCGCAACGATCACATGCAGATCGGGACCATTGGTTACCTCGATGTCCTCCAGTCGAAGCACATGAGCACCGTCCTCCAGCCGGTAAACGGTCACCTCGCCCGAGCCCCGGTGGAAATCGTCGGCATCCATCAACTGGCCGGTCGCCACCGCCACCGGACCGGTGGCCTCCGGCTGAGACTCTGCTTGCTCAACAACGGTCGTCTCGGTCGATTCCACTGTGGAGTCGGAAGCCGCCCGGGTTACCGTGGACGTCGTCATTTCCGGCATAGCCTCATCGACCGGATTGTCTTCCGACTCGGCCTCCATCATCACTTCCTCGACCTCGGCGGGGGTCATGTCCTGGGGAATCACCGCCATCGCCGCCCTGGGAAAGGGTTCGTCCACCACCTGGTCGATGAAGAGGGGAGAGATCAACCACCACGCCACAGCCAGGACTCCAAGAGCCACGATTGCCGCTGCGACTTGCACTGATCTCCGCCGGTAAAAGGGACGGTTCGTTGTATACCTCCTTGATCCAACTCTAAATCTAGGAGAAAACCGTTGGCCTGGGCGGTTTTGTGGGAAGCGGGAGTTTTCTGCTGCCTCGGCCCTTGGCCGGATACAACCCATGATCTGACGGTGGCGGATCCCAAATCTTTCCCTTAGCTATCATTGCGCTCCATGTTGTTATCCACCACTTCCCAAATACCCGGCCACACCATCACCGGCTACCGGGGCATGGTTATCTCCCAAGTGACCGCCGGTCGCCATCTTGGAAAAGACGTCCTGGCAGGAGTTCGGGATGTTTTCGGTGGCCGGAGCAAATCACTCGAAAAGGACCTGCAAGCGGCTCGGAAAGAAGCGCTGAACGAGTTGGCGTCCGAAGCCCAACAGATGGGCGCCAACGGAGTGGTGGGCATTCGCCTGGACATGGAGAATGTGGGAGGGTCGATGCTGCTCTTCGTCGGCCAGGGCACCGCGGTTACAGCCATCAAGGGCATTCTTGAGTAGGGCGAGGATCAGCCCCTTTGCTCTGACTTGGGATTCTCCCTTGACAATCTCCCTCCTCATACTTTCCCGGCATGATATTCTGACAACGTATTTCATATCGAGGAGGTTCTGTGCGTATCTCAGAACGAGGTCAAATCACCATTCCCAAACGGTTAAGAGAACGCTTCGGTATGCACCACAATGTTGAGGTGGAACTCACGCCAACACCAAACGGCCTGCTCATTCACAAAAGGTCGGCTGCTCAACATCCCGTAGATCGCGTATATGGGATATTGGGTAAGGAGTGGAGTACCGACGATTACCTGAAGGAGATACGAGGCCGTTGATCACCGCAGTCGACACGAACATTTTGCTTGATGTGTTCCTTCCCGACAAAACCCACGGACCCCGCTCCCAGCTGTCGCTCAAAAATGCCTACGACCGAGGCGCCATCCTGGTTTCCGACGTGGTTTATGCAGAGCTGGTTCCCCTGTTCGGCAATCGAGCGCCGCTTGACCAGGCCTTGCGCAGGATCAGCGCAACAGTTTCTCCAATCGACACCGACATTGCCTTTGAAGCAGGAGTCCGTTGGTGGAAGTACCGTCAGGCCGGCAGGTCAAGAAGCAGAATCATCACCGATTTCTTGATCGGGGCTCATGCCCTCATCCGATCTGATTCCTTCTTGACCAGGGATCAGGGGTTTTTCACAACCTACTTTCCGGAACTGCAAGGAATAGCGAGCTAGGCTCTGGGTGGCTGAAACAAGTGTCACACCCCGCCGTCAACCTTCCCTGGTAGCAGTGAAAAGCTATGATCCCGCCTCCGACCCGATCATCTGCGATCCCTACCGGGCGCCCGATCTTCACTGGACGCTCGACACTTCGGGGCGAGCGCTACCCGGACGGATGCCGTCGGCGGGGCGACGGCCTTCGCTTCGGGCCCGTCCGGTGCCGGCAGACAAGAAACTGGCCAATGTTCAGCAGGAATGGGACTTGGGGATAGCCGAACAGAACCAGACCGTCGAGGCGATCCGAGACCGGGTAAAGGAGTGGAGGACCACCGGATATCGGGGCACTACGGGGATCACCCGCAAGCTGCTCTTCCACTGGGCGGAAGAAGACCAGTGTCGCCTGCCTCCTTTCTTCGCGCAGCGGGAGGCCATCGAGACGCTGATCTGGCTGCGGGAAGTCGCCACCCGCCAAACAAGGGAACGCCGCCTGATCGAAGAAGCCTCGCGGGAACACAACGACGGGATTGTCCGCTACGCCTGCAAGATGGCCACCGGTTCGGGGAAGACGGCGGTGATGGCCATGCTGATCGCCTGGCAAACCCTCAACGCGGTCGGCACCCGTCGCACTCGCAACCTCCGCCACGGCCAGCGATTCGCGGTGCTCGCCCCCGGTCTGACCGTGCGAGAGCGCCTGGAAGTCCTTCGGCCCGGCCATCCCCGGAACATCTACGACGAGATGGGATTGGTGCCCACCGCTCTGCGTTCACGGCTCAACCAGGCTCAGGTGAAGGTGGTCAACTTCCAGGCTTTCGTCCGCCGCGACCACCTGGGCGCCACCGGCGCCGCCCGAAAGCTGCTGCGTGTGGACGCCGAGCACAACCGGGAAGACCATGTCCGCGCCGCCGAACGGGTGCTGCGTGGCCTGAGCCGCGGGGCTGCCTATGGCGACATCGTGGTGATCAACGACGAAGCCCATCACTGCTGGCTGCCGCCCACGGACACCAAGAAAAAACAGGAGGAGAAGTCGGCGGCGGTGTGGTTCAACGCCATTCGGGCGCTTCGGGACGCCGGGCATCTGGGACGGGAAGCGGCCGGTGGCGGGCAGGAGTCGGTGGTTTATGACTTTTCGGCCACCCCGATGTGGATCGGCACCTCGGCGCGGTCGCGGCCTCGTTTGTTCGAGTGGGTAGTGTCGGACTTCCCGCTGATGGACGCCATCGAGTCGGGCCTGGTGAAGGTCCCCCGGGTCCCCATTGATGACGACTCCGGCAGTGAGCAAACCGTGTGGCGCAACCTATACCGAAACACCGTCCCCAAGAAGGTCGGTCCGCTCGAAAAGCACCTTCAGGAACCCCTGAACAGCTCCATTAGGGCCCTCTACAACGACTACCGGAAGACCTTCGAGGCATGGGAAAACAAGCTGGCTACCCCGCCGGTGATGATCGTGGTGGCCAATTCGATCCAAAACGCCGAGACGCTGTTCGACTGGATCGCCGGGCATGCCCGGGGTGGCGGCCCTCGGACACCCGGTAGGTTCTCGCTCTTCTCCAACGTGGACGAAAGTGGGAACTGGTATGCCCACCCGCGGACCATCCTGGTGCATTCCCAGATCGATCAGGGAGACCACCTCACCCCCAAGATCGCCAAGCTGGCCAAGGAACAGGTGGAACGTTATGCGAGGGGAACCCGGGATCGCCAGGAGGCCCTGCGGCTTCGGGCGATGAAACCGGGTGAGGCATTGCGGCTGATGATGAACACGGTGGGCAAGAAGGGACAGCCGGGCGAACAGGTGCGGTGTGTGGTGTCGGTCTCGATGCTCACCGAAGGTTGGGACTGCCGCACCGTCACCCATGTGCTGGGGTATCGCGCCTTTTCCACCCAGTTGCTATGCGAACAGGTCACCGGACGGGCACTGCGCCGATCGAGCTACGAGTCGTGGCGGGAGGGAGAAAACGGGCGGCGGCTGTTGGAACCCGAATACGCCGAAGTGGTGGGCGTGCCCTTCGAGTTCATGCCTTCGGGTAGCAAAGTTAACGACGGCGGCGACCCAAAACCGACGCATACGGTTGTATCGGTACCCGGCCGCGAGCAATTACGGGTCAGCTTCCCGCAGGTGGAGCAATACATGCGAATCCCGCCCCACCAGCGCCTGCGGATCGATCCGAAGAAGGTGAGCCCATACACGGTGCAGCCCGATCTGTTCCCCACCACCACGGTGCTAACCGGGGTGACCGGGGAAGAGAAGTGGATCTCGGTCGCCGACGATTCCCGCCATGGCACGGTCCGAGCGGCTCTGGCGGCGCGCATGGTGCGGAGCTTTGTGCAGGACGACTCCGATCCAGACGCCCAGACCCGGGGCCGGACCGCTCTGTTTCGCGATCTCTACCAAGCCACCGGGGAGTGGCTCAATCATCCGGAAGTCTCCTGCCCCGATCCCACCTTGCTGCTGGGTCCCGAGCACTACGAGAAGGTGTCAAGCTCTATTCTCGCGGCCTGCCAGGCCGACCATCAAGAGAGAGAGAGAGAGAGCTTATTCCGGTGATCTAACCGCCAAGCTGGGGCAGCCTGCCCTGCTGGACACCGGCGACATCTCGTTCGAAACCACGCTCCAGTGGATCTGGCCACCCCCTAAGACCCAACCTGAGTTTTCTCAATCAGCCGGGAAAACCGAGCAGCCTCTTACCGCAAAATCCGAACTCAACCTGGCCGCCTGCCATTCCGGGCTGGAGCGTTCGTGCGCCGAACTGTTGGACAATCACTCCCAGGTCGAGGCATGGGCGCGCAATTTCGGGCTGGGATGGTCGATCCCCTATCACTTCCAGGGCGTCTGGCGTTCCTATCACCCCGACTTTGTGGCCCGACTCACCGACGGCACCCATCTGATCATCGAGTGCAAGGGAATTCCCGACGACAAGTCGGAGGCCACCAAGCACTATGTGACCGAGTGGTGGATTCCGGCGGTGGCGGGAACGCCCGACCTCCCCCACCGCCGCTGGGCGTTCGTCGAGCTTCTTCAGGTCCCCACCATGCCGAGCCGGTTGGACAAGACCATCACCCAACTTCTGAGCGGAGGAATCCCATGAGTTCCGAGAGCTACTACCGTCACGATGCCGCCGATCGGCTCAACCTCCCCACCGAGGAAACTCCGCCCGACCCCACCCTGGTGAAGCGGGTTCGCTATCAGGCGCCCCGGCGACCGGGAACCGATCCGGTGCTGGCCTGGGATCGGGAACCCAAGGACGGCCACGAGGCGCCGGTGTTGTCGGTGCGGGAGAAAGTGCATCCCCAGGTCTTCCTGGAACAGATGCACGAAGCCGACCGGGGCATGGCACTCAATCTGTTCGACGACTACAACGGCCTCCCGGCCGACCGGGACATCTTCGAGCACTACCGACACCGCCACAACTGGCAGAACCGGCTGATCTCCGGAGAATCGGCCCGGGTGATGTCGTCATTGATAACCCGCGAGGATCTGGCCGGAAAGGTGCAGGTGGCGTACTTCGACCCGCCCTATGGAATCGGATTCCGTTCCAACTTCCAAACCGCCACCAACAACCTCAACACCGGCGATCGCAAGGTGGACGTGCCGGTGGGAAGCCCGGCCACCATCGCAGCCTTCCGAGACACCTACCGAAACGGCATCCACTCCTACCTCGACGCCATGCTGGAACGATTGCTGTTAATCCGAGAACTCCTAGCCGACACCGGCAGCGTCTTCATCCAAATCGGCGACGACAACGTCCACCGCCTGGCCCTGATATGCGACGAAGTCTTCGGCCCGGAAAACAAGATGGCCACCATCACTTGGAAGCCAACCAGCGGCTCCTCGGCCAAGACCCTCCCCGAGTCCGCCAGCTATCTGCTGTGGTATGCCAAGGATAAAGAGAGAGCCACATATCACCAGTTGTATGTGAAGCTAAGCCGCAAGGAAATCATTGAACACATGGCGACCTATGCCAGGGTAGAGATCAAGGATCAACGCTCCGGGATCATTAGTACACGAAAACTGACACCTCAAGAGAAATCCGACCCTAGAACACTCACTAAAAGCGCTCGGATTTACCGCCATATGGCATTGACCTCGCAAGGACCATCAAATACCGGACGTACCAGTTGGTACGAGTACGATGGTGTGAGATACCACTCCGGCAACACGCGCCATTGGCGTGTGTCCACTCCCGAGGAGCGAACACACACCACTGGGCCCGGTGGGGGGACACGCGCCATTGGCGTGTCCTCTGCTGAGGGGGTGACACGGGCCTCTGGTCTTGACCGTCTCGCGGAGTTAGGTCGTTTGGAAGGCACTGGTCCCACAGGATCACTTCATTGGAAGTGGTATGAGGACGAGATAGCAGGACGCCGCATCGACAACGTCTGGCACCGGCTGATGAACCCCAGCGACAAGCGCTACGTGGTCGAAACCGCCACCTCGGTGATCGAACGTTGCATCCTGATGGCCTCCGATCCGGGCGATCTGGTGCTCGACCCCACCTGCGGCTCGGGGGTGACAGCCGATACCGCCGAACGCTGGGGACGCCGGTGGATCACCATCGACACTTCCCCGGTGGCGGTGGCCGTGGCCCGCCAGCGGCTTCTGACCGGCGCCTACCCGTGGTGGAACCTCGCCCGCCAAGGCTCGGTGGACCCGGCGGTGGGATTCGACTACCAGACCATCCAGCGGGTCTCGGCGGCCACTTTGGCGTATGACACGGTGAACGACCCCGAGAACACCATCGTGCTGGTGGATCGTCCTCGGGAAGACCGGAAGAAACTGCGGGTGGCCGGGCCGTTCACGGTGGAGACCGAATCGCCCTATTCCTACGCGCCCTTCACCGATCCCCATGCCGACGAGGACGACCTCGGCCTGGCTACCACCGCCGACCGCGCGGCGGTGTTGGACAGCCTGGTGGGCGCCACCGTCCGAGACGCCGACGGCCGCGAAGCTCTGACCGTCACCGAACTGGAACTCTGGCCCGACGGGCGGCTGGTCAGCCACGGCGCCCGGTGTCAGTCGCCCGGACGCGACACCGAATTCATGGTGGCTTTGATGATCGCCAACCCCGACACCACCGTCATCGGCCACCAGGTGTCGCGGGCGGTGTCGGAAGCCCGCCAACAGCTGCCCGACGAAAAGAACCTGCATCTGGTGGTGGTGGGGTGGGCGTTCGCCCCCGATATCGCCCCCACCTATCGAAACGTCCCGGCGCTGCGCATCCAGGCCAATCGCGATCTTCTGATCGGCCAACTCAAGCCCGAGGACGCCGGATCGTCCTATACCCTCCTGGGAGAACCCGACCTGGCCATCCATCATGAGGGTGAGAGAAAGGTGTCGGTGGAGGTGCTGGGATACGACACCTACGATCCCGCCACCGGCGGAGTGACTTCGGGAGACGCTGGACAGATCGCCGCCTGGATGATCGACACCCGTCACAACGGCGAGTCGTTCTATTCCACCCTGATCTACCTTCCCTCCGCCCGCGGCGACCGCCGTCTCAAAAAACTCCACAAGGCCCTGAAAAAATCGGCGACGCCCGACGCCCTGGACCAAATCATCTCGATCCGCTCGCAAGCCTTCGAGGTGTCCGACCAAGACGTGGCGGTAAAGATCATCACCACCACCGGCGCCGAGATGACCAAGGTGATCCCGTCTTCCGAACTCGCCTGAGCGGCAGATACGGGACCTGAAGCCCCATAACCCGGCATAGTATCCCCGTTTTACACAAACCGCGCGTGAAAAACCACGCATATCTCCCTCTCGAATCGGAAGTCTCTCCGCAAGCCCACCTCCAGTTTCCGTCCGTCAGGAAGCCGTCCTTGGGCGATGGTGGGGAGAGCGTTCCTCTTGCCGCCGCTGTACCGCCAGTCATGTTCGGTCGGACCCGAGTTTGGCGGGTGGTTTTGTGTTTTACCAGGTCAGGGGGCATACGCGAAGAAGGTGTTTCCACTACATTCGGTGTTTGAGCCGGTGTGGTGGTTAGGTGATGGTGGCTTTGTCCCAGGTGCGGGTGTCGGCTCCGATAGCGGCGAGTGCCCGGGTTTGTAGGGGGTTCGTCGGGTGGTGAGTTCGTCCCACAGATCGTGAAGGTTCTCCTCTTTCCATGCATAGCCGCGCTGGTAGATGGGATCTCAAAGAGCCAATTGCTGAGGGAGTAGCTGGTTCAAAGAGGTAAGGGTGCCGTTCATGGAACTGTGATCCGCGCCCAGTCTAGGTGGTCCTGAATTGTTGGAGAGGTTCCAGGCTATGAGGCGTTAGAAAACGCTGCGTTGGCTTTCTGGTCGGCTTCCCTGTTGTACTTTCGGGGTATATATTCGACGTGGGTTTTCGGAAAACAGCCCAACAGTTCAACGGCTTTCTTATGAAGCGGTTTCAACTTGGCTGATTTCACTCTGAACGTTCCCCGCACTTGATTCACGACAAGTTGACTGTCTGCCCGGACCACC
This sequence comes from Acidimicrobiia bacterium, assembly GCA_963665765.1. Taxonomy (GTDB): domain Bacteria; phylum Actinomycetota; class Acidimicrobiia; order Spongiisociales; family ZC4RG35; genus Bin76. The sequence goes on along the minus strand of OY762464.1, from coordinate 1,893,100 downwards.
AAACCGCTGACCTTATGCTGCAAGGCCAGATCGAGACCTTCTATGAATGCTTGGTATTCGGCTTGGTTGTTGGTGGCAGGTCCAATGTTGCGACTCAGGGTGTCGACCACCCGACCTTGCGCATCATACAACACGGCGCCGATAGCTGCGCTTGCCGGGTTCTCCCGGGAAGCCCCATCGGTGTACAACCAAAACGTTCTGCTGTCCCGCAACAAACAGTCCGCCGTGCTGTCCTCCAGCACTCTGTGTTCATCGCTCCAAGGTCCGAGGAACTCCCACCGGTTCCCGGCCAGTTGGTAGAAAGACCCGATAATCGCTCTTTCCACAATTACATCGAACACTTCGACAGGTCCGGGGGTTTGGCCGGGAAATACTCCGGTTCTTAACCGAAACGAAGGGGTCATGGTTCCCACAGGTTAATCCTGACGACACCTTCTGCTGTGCCCCAACACAAGCGGGGTTTGTGGTCAGTCGTCGTTGACGACATCCACACTGGCCGTGCCGGTGATGATCTGGATGCTGGGGTTTTTGTTGGCGGTGCTGCCGAGGCTCGGCGTTCGCGATCCTGTGCCGACTGCCACCGTGATGGTCCGCCCGGCGCTGTTGGGCAGCACGGTCAGCACCAGGTTGACGGTCTGGGCGCCGCTGTAGAGCAAAAGGCTGGGCTGCGCGCCGTTACGCGTGAACTGAATACCCCCAACAGGATTGTCGCGGCGGCGCATTTCCAGCCTCCAATGGACCCCCTCGACGCCCCCGCTCACCTCAAGCGGCACCCTCAACCATTCGGCCTCCCATTTGTCATTGCGCAACGCTCGGCTGAGCGAGATGGTGATCCTCACCTCGCCGCCGTCTTCCGCGACCGCCGCCGACGCCGACGACAGCAACATCGACAGATCCGCCGAAGGCGGATCGTCGTTGTCTGTGACGTTTACGGTTGCTGAACCAGCGGTGTTGGATATGGTGTAGCCATTGCCGGTGTTGAGGGTGGCGGTGACTGACCCGTTGGGTTCGTCGGTCTGGTCTCCGGTGGTGTTGACTGTGAGGGTGACACTGCCCGATGTAGGGATGGTCACGGTTCGCTGTCCGGTCGCCGCGCCGTAGTCGCCTGCGGCAGTGATCGTCACGCTCACATCAAGATCGCCAGTTGGCGCGGGAGATGCCGTCACGGTGAACACCGCAGGGGCGCCTTCGGTGACATCAGCACCGGCGACGATGCTGACCACCGGCGGATCGTCATCGTCGGAAATGGTCACAGTTGCGGCGCTGTTGGTGTTGGATATGGTGTAGCCATTGCCGGTGTTGAGGGTGGCGGTGATCGACCCGTTGGGTTCGTCGGTCTGGTCTCCGGTGGTGTTGACTGTGAGGGTGACACTGCCCGATGTAGGGATGGTCACGGTTCGCTGTCCGGTCGCCGCGCCGTAGTCGCCTGCGGCAGTGATCGTCACGCTCACATCAAGATCGCCAGTTGGCGCGGGAGATGCCGTCACGGTGAACACCGCAGGGGCGCCTTCGGTGACATCAGCACCGGCGACGATGCTGACCACCGGCGGATCGTCATCGTCGGAAATGGTCACAGTTGCGGCGCTGTTGGTGTTGGATATGGTGTAGCCATTGCCGGTGTTGAGGGTGGCGGTGATCGACCCGTTGGGTTCGTCGGTCTGGTCTCCGGTGGTGTTGACTGTGAGGGTGACACTGCCCGATGTAGGGATGGTCACGGTTCGCTGTCCGGTCGCCGCGCCGTAGTCGCCTGCGGCGGTGATGGTCACTTTGACATGGAGGTTGGTGGTTGGTGCGGGTGATGCGGTGATGGTGTACTTGGCTGGGGTGCCTTCGGTGACGTCGTTGCCGGCGGTGATGCTGACCACCGGCGGGTCGTCGTTGTCTGTGACGTTTACGGTTGCGACACCCGCGGTGTTGGAGACGGTATAGCCATTACCAGTGTTCACAGTGGCGGTAACCGAACCGTCTGCTTCGTCGGTGGAGTCCCCGACAGTAGCAATTGTGAGGGTTGCTGAGGTGGTGCCTGAGGTGATGGTGACGGTTCGCTGTCCGGTGGCGGCGCCGTAGTCGCCTGCGGTGGTGATGGTCACTTTGACATCAAGATCGCCAGTTGGCGCGGATGATGCTGTTACGGTGAACTCGGCGGGGGTGCCTTCGGTGACATCGTTGCCGGACGCGATGCTGACTTCTGGAATCGGGGGCGGATCATCATCTGTGACTGTGACGGTTGCTGAACCAGCGGTGTTGGATATGGTGTAGCCGTTGCCGGTGTTGAGGGTGGCGGTGATCGATCCGTTGGGTTCGTCGGTCTGGTCTCCGGTGGTGTTGACTGTGAGGGTGACACTGCCCGATGTGGGGATGGTCACCGTCCGGGCGCCTGCCGTCACGCCGAAATCGCCGGTCACTGCCACTGTGACGCTCACATCAAGATCGCTAGTTGGTGCGGGTGATGCGGTGATGGTGTACTTGGCTGGGGTGCCTTCGGTGACGTCGTTGCCGGCGGTGATGCTGACCACCGGCGGATCGTCGTTGTCTGCGACGTTTACGGTTGCGACACCCGCGGTGTTGGAGACGGTATAGCCATTACCAGTGTTCACAGTCGCGGTAACCGAACCGTCTGGTTCGTCGGTGGAGTCCCCGACAGTAGCAATTGTGAGGGTTGCTGAGGTGGTGCCTGAGGGGATGGTGACGGTTCGCTGTCCGGTGGCGGCGCCGTAGTCGCCTGCGGCGGTGATGGTCACGCTCACATCAAGATCGCCAGTTGGCGCGGATGATGCTGTCACGGTGAACACCGCAGAGGTGCCTTCGGTGACATCAGCACCGGCGACGATGCTGACTTCTGGAATCGGGGGCGGATCATCATCTGTGACTGTGACGGTTGCTGAACCAGCGGTGTTGGATATGGTGTAGCCGTTGCCGGTGTTGAGGGTGGCGGTGATCGACCCGTTGGGTTCGTCGGTCTGGTCTCCGGTGGTGTTGACTGTGAGGGTGACGCTGCCCGATGTGGGAATGGTGACGGTTCGCTGTCCGGTGGCGGCGCCGTAGTCGCCTGCGGTGGTGATGGTCACTTTGACATCAAGATCGCCAGTTGGCGCGGATGATGCTGTTACGGTGAACTCGGCGGGGGTGCCTTCGGTGACATCAGCACCGGCGGCGATGCTGACCACCGGCGGATCGTCATCGTCGGAAATGGTCACAGTTGCGGCGTTGTTGGTGGTTGAGATGGTGTAGCCGTTGCCGGTGTTGAGGGTGGCGGTGACTGATCCGTTTGGTTCGTCGGTTTGGTCTCCGGTGGTCGTCAATGTCAACGTTGCGGTGCCGCTGGTTGGGATGGTCACCGTCCGGGCGCCTGCCGTCACGCCGAAATCGCCGGTCACTGCCACTGTGACGCTCACATCAAGATCAGCCGACGGCGTCGGGGTCGCCGTCACGGTGAACACCGCAGGGGAGCCTTCGGTCACCGTGTTGCTGCTTGTGATCGACACCACCGGATCGGCTACTGTGGGTTCGTCGTCTGTTACCGTCACTGACGCCCTCCTCGGCGAGTCCACCGTGTAGCCACTGCCCGCGTTTACTGTTGCCACCACCGTACCGTCCGGCTCGTCGTCGGTGTCATCGACGGTGCCTACCGAGAACGACACCGAACCCGTGGTGGGGATCGTCACCGTGCGCAGTCCCTCGGCAACACCGTAATCGCCTATCTGGCCCACCAGCACCGACACCGGCAACCCAGCCGACGGCGCCGGGGTCGCCGTCACGGTGAACACCGCGTCTCCGCCCTCGGACACCGCGTCTCCGCCCGAGACCGACACCAACGGCAGAACCGCATCATCATCGACCATATCCACACTCACCGCACCGGCGATGACCCGGACACCAGGGTTGCTGTTGCCGGTGCTGCCGAGGCTCGGCGCTCGTGATCCTGCACCCACCGCCACCGTGATAGTCCGCCTGTCGGTGTTGGGCAGCACGGTCAGCACCAGGTTGGCGGTCTGGGCGCCGCTGTAGAGCAAAAGGCTCGGCTGCGCGCCGTTACGCCTGAACTGAATACCCCCAACAGGATTGTCACCGCGGCGCATTTCCAGCCTCCAATGAGCCCCCTCCACACCGCCGCTCACCTCAAGCGGCACACTCAACCATTCGGCCTTCTTTGCGTCATTGCGCAGCGCTCGGCTGAGCGAGATGGTGATTCTCACCTCGCCGCCGTCTTCCGCGACCCACCCCGAATCCGCCGACAGCAACAGCAGCAGTGACCCATCCGTTGGGAGCGGGTCGTCATTGTCAGAAACAGTCACGGTGGCGGTGTTCGCAGTAGTGGATATGGTGTGGCTGCTGCTGGTGTTCACCGTGACGGTGACCGAACCGTTCGGTTCATCGGTGAGATCGTTGAGGGTGGGCAGGGTGAGAGTGGCCGAACCGGTACCGGCGGTGACAGTGACCGTCCGCCGTCCCGTAGTGACACCATATTCGCCTGCGGTGGTGACGGTCACGCTCACATCAAGATCAGCAGCAGGCGCCGGAACCGCGGTAACTGTGAACCGCGCGGCAGAACCCTCCGCGACATCGTTACCAGCGGTGACACTCACCACCGGCACCACCACAGGCGCCGGATCGTCATCATCGGCCACAGCAATACTCGCCGAAGATGCCGAATCCGGGGTGTAATCGACACCTGGCCCGATTGTGACAGTGACCGAACCGTCGGACTCATCGGTGTCGTCGCCGGTAGTCGCCAACGTCAGTGTGGCGCTGCCCGAGGACGGGATCGTCACCGTCCGAGACCCGGGAGACACACCGAAATCGCCATCCACCGCCACCGTCACATTTACATCGAGATCAGAGGCCGGCGCCGGGATCGCGGTCAGCGTGAATACGGCGTCGGCCCCCTCCGCCACATCACCGCCCGAAGAGATGCTGACCTCCGAGGGTGACTCGTCGTCGGAGATCGTGATCGTGGTCGCGGCGGGATCGGCGACCCCGTTACCGCCGGTCGCCGCCGCGGAAACCTTGAACGTCTTGGCTGTCGCGCTGCTGAGCTCGTAGAGGTCGTTCTGCGAGGCTGTGAACGTCACCGCGCCGGTGCCGGCGATCGAACCCGCCGCGATGGTGAGCGTGGTCGACGCACTAAGCGAACCATCCCCCGCCACCGCCGGAGCCACCGCCGAAGCGCCGACGTCGAGAGCCACATCCTCGGACGACGGACCGCTGAGATCGGCAGTGATCGTCACCGAACCCCCCTCAGCAACAGTGGCACTGTCGGTGCTCAAGATAACCGTGGGCAGAGGCTCGTCATCCCCAATCGTCACCGTCACCGCCCCTCCCGTAGCGTGATACCCAGACGGCAACACGCCAAGACCCACAGTAAACGTCTCATCAACCTCATCGACGTCGTCCTCCACAGTGGCCAACTTGGCCGACGCCGACGACGACCCGGCAGGAACCGTGACCGACCCCAACGCCGCATAATCAGCGCCCGACAGACCCGCACCCGTGGCAGTACCGGCGGTGAGGGTCAACGGGACCACCAAATCCTGGGACGGCGCTGCGCCACCCACCGTGACACTCACATCCACCTCGTCGCCCTCGGTCACCGACTGCGGCGAAACCGACAAACTCACCGGCTGCGTCGACTGGCCGGCATGCCCGGTGACCATGATCTTCCAGTTCTTGATGTACTCCCCGAAAGACAGGATATTGCGGCAGAGATCATCGAAAGTGTTGCTGTTCCGGCAGTGCGTCACCTCTGGCGCGTGCCGCCGAACTTTTAGCTTCCAAGTGCCCAACGGGCTCTCACCGAGATGGCGAGACGACCCGAAGCGAAAATCGCCCCGCATTCTGCAGTGGCCCCCACACGCTGGGAACTCCGGTGATAAAAGTGACTCCGTGCCCGACGGCGACACGAGCGTCCACGAATAATCGCGAATGTCATAGGTGTCCATGTCGATGTCGATCCGCACATGCTCGACAAAATCCATGGTCGATGAAATGTCCAGAGACATAACGATTTCGTTGCCCGGCGTTGGCAGGGAGACGTCAGTTCCCGAGGCTGCCTCGGCCGACAGCATCGCCGGCAAGAGCGGCCAATTGGACGCAGCGACGACGGCGGCTTTGGCATCAACCGTACCGAACCCGTACTGATTGCTGAACGAGTACGAATCGGTGCTTGATCCATACTTGGTGGCGCCGCTCATCCAGCTGCTGCCGGAAGGGTCGTTCTTTTGCGCCGTGTTGGCCAAAATGACCTTCACGTCGCGCCAAGTGAGATTCGCGTTGACGCTACGCATCAAGGCAATCACACCCGAAACGATCGGCGCCGCCGCGCTGGTGCCGCCGAACCGGTCAGTGTAGCTGTTCAGCCCCATGGGCGCCACGATTCCTGCCTGCCGCCATTTGCTATCCGAAGGAGCGCAGACCCACAGGCTGGGACCGTCCTCGGAATACTTTGACGAGCGTCCCTGCGAATCCACCGCGCAGACCGCAATGACGCCCCGATGATTGATCATCTCGTCCAATCCTGCCCAGTTTTTGCCTGACAATTCTGCACCGTTGCCGGCGCTGTTCACGTAAGAGGATCCTTTGCCTCCGAATCCCGAGCTAATACCTTCCTCCACTGCCCGCCACACCAAACTGCTTTCACGCAAAGGCGCCTTGCTATCCAGTGCGCCATAGCTCATGTTGTAGACGGCCACGGTCTCCTTGTTCAGTGTCAGCGCCGTGGCTTCGATACCGAAGGACTGATAATCCAAGAAGTTGTAGTTCAGCAGTGTGGCCCGGGGCGCTACGCCGCGCCCGCCGACGTTGTTGTCGCGAGCGCCGATAACCCCGGCCACCGCTGTGCCGTGAGGGGGATAAGACGACAGCGGATTCTCGCCGGTGAAGCCGCCCCAAAGTTTGCTTCGCTTGGTGTCGACGTTGTCTTTGATGTCTTCATGGGTCGCCTCCCAGGTGCGGTCCACCACCGCCACCGTCACCCCCGCGCCCATCGTCGTGTCCCAGACATCGCCCAGGTTGATGTCGGTGGTCGGATTGTCCACGCGCCCACCGGCTTTGTAGCGGAAGTCGGTGTCAGCATTCAGGTGCCACAGGCAGCTCGATAACTGGTCGGTCCACGGCTTCGTGTACCGTTTACACCGCTGCTTCGTGGCTCTTGTACCCGACCGATACCATGCTGATATCGGATTCTGCCCGCTCGACTGCGGCGTGAACAGGTTGGGAACCGCGAAGTCGACCCCGCTCTGTGTTGACAGCGCGTCGGTCAGGCGCAGTGACTCCACATCGGAGACCGTCTGGACAAGGTAGGCGTTGGGAAGCTCGCCCACCGGGGAGACGTGCCAGGGCGCGACATCGTGGCTGGCCAGGATGGCCCAGATCTCGCTCTGGTCCAGGTGTGACTCGAATACGACGTTCACGCCGCCGACCAAGAGGAACATCTGACCGCTGTCGGAAACCAGCCAATTGCTCGGGGAAGCCTCCTGTGCGCCTAACCCGCTCACCGGCACGTAGGCACTGGCGGCCGACGCGGCAAGCCCCGACAGATTTGCGGCCCCCGATCCGGTGGCCGCCTGTGCGGCCGCCGGCGTCCCTTCGGCCGTATCCAACAAACGCATCGGGATCGTGCCATCGCCGTCTTGCAAGTGGTAGATGCCGTCGGGGCCGAGCAGGTCCGCCACGCCGGACTCTCCGGTCGCCTCGCCGAGCGAGGAGTCTCCCAGCGCATCTTCGGGAACCAAGCCGTCGCCCAGATCACCCTCGCCGGTCACGGTGGACTGCACCTGCTCCGATGGTGGGGTTTGGGCTGCCAAGCCGGCAACCGGCGCGCCCATAAGAAGCGTCAACAGAGAAGCGAAAAACCAGGGTCTCCGCTTACGGAAGCGACCTACCCCACGGCCGAATTGCCTGCTGGTCACAGGCTGTTAGCGGGCGGCCTCATCTCGGTCAGTATAGAAAAAGGTCGGCGCTTGCCGCGATGGGGATCGGTGCAAGAGCGGTTGAAGGCGTAGGTGGGCTCGGCGCTGACTTGCGGGGAAACCAACCGAGAAGTGGGCCGGGTGGTTCAGTGACCCTGTAGCTTCTCCCGTATCCGCTTCTATTACTCCATTTGGCCGGCGGTCACACCTCACTCTCCGATAAACACGGGGCGGTTCAGTGGCGGTTCAACCCGCACCTGGGACAAAGCCACCATCACCCAACCCTGAAGGGGTTCAAACCCCGAATGTAGTGGAAACAACCTCTTCGCGTATGCCCCCTGACCAGGTAAAACGCAAAACCACCCGCCAAACTCGGGTCGGATGCCCGTGGTGCAAGCGAACCTTTTTGGGGGAAGAAGAATCAGATGATGGATCTCGTGGTCCTCAACCCCATGGTGGAATGCTGTGTTGGTGAACACCACTCTGGCGTACTCCGACGGCCAGTAGAAAAACAGAGGAACCGCGTCCCTCCTGCTACTCGTTCAGAAGGGGAAGGGTCTTCTCCGGTCCGTCATAATGTTCGAGAAAGTACTCGGCGAATCCACGGTATTCCTCCCTCTGTTGCTCCCTTTGTTCGTCGGGAATCCCACACTCTCTCATAATCTCATCAAGGGTTACCGTTAGCAGATCAAAGCAAACGAGACGTTCCTCAGCGTGGTGGCCAGTGGCAAGCCTGGTATCCCCTTGGGCGAAAGGCCCATGCTTCTCGATCAGAGAAGCCATATCCCTTCCCATCTGATTGCTCTCTTCACGCCAGTCATGTTCGCCGAACTCCGATTCAAGAGAATTCAGTGCCAGCCGCCCATAGGCCGAGATCATAAGGTGCACCCTACGTTTCTCCTGTGTGGTTGGCTGCCGGGTGGCTCCGATTGTGCCAGGCCGCCACTTCTCCGATGAGCCATTCCGCCCGTGAGATGGCTTTCCGAACGTCCTGCCTAGTCCTTGCGGTGGGACCAGGGGCCATATTCGAGCCAGACTAGCCGCCATTCCATGTGCTACAATGTAGCACATGGATGCGGTGGGGATCAGAGCGCTACAGCAAAACGCCTCGGCGGTGGTGGCAAAGGTGGCCGGTGGATCGTCGGTGACTATCACTGTTCGAGGCCGTCCGGTTGCCCGGCTGGTTCCCGTCAAAACCAACCCTATCGGCTCTCTCATCCAGTCCGGCCGAGCCCGGCCCGCTCTTCGCAACCTGAGCGAACTGCCCAAGCCGCTGCCCTCGCCCGCGCCAGGAAGATCCCTGTCGGATGAACTGAAGCAGATGCGCAACGCAGAGCGATATTGAGATGTACTATCTCGACACCTCGGCCGCGGTCAAACTGGTGGTGGAGGAGAAGGAATCCGCCTTTCTGCGAGCATGGCTGACCCCCAGGGAAAGCCGGATTTTCTCAAGCGACCTTTTGCGGACCGAACTTCTGAGGGCAACCCGGCGGCTGGCGCCCGACTCCATGGGGCAAGCCCGCCTTCTTATTGACTCCCTCCTCTTGATCGGACTCACCTCCGCCATATTTGAAAATGCAGCCCGATTGGACCCCTTCATCCTCAGGAGTCTGGACGCCCTCCATCTGGCAGCCGCTATGGAAATGGGAGACAACCTGCAGGGAATAGTTTGCTACGACCGGAGAATGGCCGAGAGCGCAACACAACTGGGCATAACAGTCATCGGTCCGTAAAAACACAAGCGCGAGCATGGAACAAGGCTGTCCGGTACGAGGACCCGGGGAAGATCCCGCCTTTGGGATGATGCTTCCTCAAGTAAGCCCGTCACACCCCTGCGGTACCTTTAGGACAAAAGTCACCAGGCGACAATCGGGGGTCCGTTCCGAATGGGAATCCGAAAAGAGATAGTTCGAAAGCTTCGCGACCTGGAAGTGGACGAGTCCGTGGAGCAGTTGGTAAGCGCTTCCCTTTTGGGACCCGGTGCGGTAGCGGCAGTGCTCAAAGGGGAAACCGTTGCTGCGAAGCCAGAGACCACAGACAGCAGGCAATCGGCCGCTTCGGTTTATCTGCAGAGCATCACCGTGCAGGGATTTCGCGGGATCGGCCCCAAGGCGACTCTTGAGTTGGATGCCCAACCGGGTCTAACCCTGGTGGTGGGCCGCAACGGATCGGGCAAATCCAGCTTTTTCGATGGTTTGGAAGTGCTGCTCACCGGAGACAGCTTCCGATGGAAGGGCAAAACGGCTGTCTGGAAGAATGGGTGGCGCAACCTTCATATGCCCACCGGAGCGGGGGTGACCGCCAAGTTCCAGGTTGAAGGTGTTGCCGGAGAAACTACCGTAGAGAAGAGTTGGGCTGATGATGTCCGAAACGTTTCCGACTCTGCGACCACCGCCCAACACCTGCGACAAAAGAGAACTGATTTGGCCGGGATCGGCTGGTCAGAACCTCTGGAGCTGTATCGGCCGATACTTTCCCATCCCGAGTTGGGAAGCATCGCCCTAAAACCTTCCGGCCTCTACGACACATTTAACAAGGTGTTGGGAATGGAGGAAACTACTCAGGCCCTGGGGTGGCTGTCCAAGGCTCGCCGAGATCGAGAACAGCAAATCAAGGCTGTCAACGATCAGCTTAAAAAGGAGATACGTCCCTTACTAAATGGCATTAACGACGACCGGGCGGAGAGGGCTTCGGAGAATCTGTCAGGATGGAAATGGCAACTCGACCAACTCGAAAATCTCTTGACCGGCGACACTGCGCCGTCGATTCGAAGCCTGCGTGAGCTTTCGACGTTGGAACTGCCCTCCGCCGAGGAAGTAGCGGAGATATCCGGAAAAGTAGAGAAAGCCAGACTGATGCTGGAAAGCCTCAGGGGATCCAGCCTGCATCGTTCAAGCGATCTAGCGAGATTGCTAAAGGTTGCCCTCCAACATCAGGAGCGTCACAGTGAAGACATCTGCCCGGTTTGTATGAAAGGAGGAATGGATGACGACTGGCTATCGGCCACCCAGATCCGTGTCGCCGAACTGAGCAAAGAAGCTCGGCGCTACCGGAAAGCAGAAACCGGCCTCAAAAAGGCCCTGAAACTAGCCCAGCACCTGGTGCAACCTCCACCTCTACCCGATGACACACCGATCGATGTCGGTCGTCTGGTGGAAACATGGAAACGATGGAACGACCTCCCCGAGCGGCCATCCGATGTTCCAGGCCATCTGATCGAAATGCACTCCCAGTTGACAAAAGTAGCCGAAACCCTGTCCCAACAGGCCGGCGAGCTTTACTCGGAACAAGAAGAAAGATGGGCCCCGGTCAAAGCAGCGCTGATAGCCTGGCTGCCCACTGCCTGGGCGGCAACAGAATTGCGGCCAGTCATTCGGATCATCAAAACCGCCGAAAGCATTCTCAGCGAAATCGCCGAAGGCCTACGAAATGACCGGTGGGAACCGATAGAGAACCAAGCGCTGGAAATCTGGGGTGAGTTGCGCTTGCAAAGCAATATCGATCTGGATTCGATAGCACTCACAGGTAGGGGCCCTCGAAGACAAGTCGCATTGAACGCGACCGTAGACGGCAAAGAATTTCAGGCCTTGGGAGTGGCCAGCCAAGGGGAGCTCAATTGTCTGGCCCTCTCTCTGTTTTTCCCACGCGGCACCCTGCCCGAGAGCCCTTTCCGGTTTCTGATCATTGATGATCCGGTCCAAGCCATGGACCCCGCCCGGGTAGACGGGCTGGCCAGGGTTTTTGACAAGGTGGCCTCGGGAAGACAACTGGTGGTGTTCACCCATGACGACCGCTTGCCCGAATCCCTGCGCCGGCTCGACCTTTCTCACCAAGTACTCGAGGTGACCCGCCAAAAGAAGTCGCTGGTAACGGTGAGAAGTGTGCTCGGGCCGGTCGAACAGTATCTCGAGGATGCGTGGGCAGTGGCCATGGAAGACACTCTGACCTCAAGTATCTCCCAAAAGGTGGTGCCAGGCTTCTGTCGGCAGGCGTTGGAAGCCGCATGCGTGGAAAGGATCCGGAGGGAAAGAATCGGACAAGGCGCCTTGCATGCGGAGGTAGAAAAAGAGATCGACCAGGCCAACACTTTGATGCAAAAGGTGGCACTGGCCCTTTTGGGGAACGTCAGCGAAGCCAGCAAGGTGAGAGGTGCAATTACCCAACGATGGGGAAAGAATCTGGCTGGTGTGCTGGGAGTTTGCAATCGGGGAACCCATTCCGGATATCCGGGAGATCTTCGAGGGCTGATCAACGACAGTCGCCGTCTGGCGACCCGGATAAGGAATCGATTTTGAGCAGCAGAAACCTTTCAACGGCCCGGACTCTCCTTGCCGGGTCCGATTGGGGTCCGAAGGGAATCTGGCCTCGAGCAGTAGCGATCCTGACTCGCCAGCATTTGGAATCGGCGGTGGACAGATTGTGGAGCGCCAACGGTATGCCGGAGGTGCTATCCGCCAGTTTCCGATGCAAGTTTCTGTGCCTCCCTCTGGTCTTGAAAGACCCGGAACTGGTGGCCGATATCAGAGCAGCCTGGTTTTTCCTGACCCGGGCCTGCCATCATCACCAGTATGAACTTGCCCCGGTCGCCGCCGAGTTGGATACATGGATCAGTAAAGTGGAACACCTGTTGCGCACCCTCGAATAGGTGAACAGAGACCAATCAGGGCAAGGGTTGGTTGGCTATCCGCGGCGAAGGTGGTAGCAATAGGAAAGAATGATCAGGGGCACCACCGCGAAGATGAGCGGTAGGAACCAGTCTCCCTTGGTGCTCCCAGCCAGAATCGACAGGGCAATGGCCACATTGGCGCCCACCTGAACCAACAACACCCAGGTAGTAGCTTTCACAAGCTTCATCGACGGCGCACGCTGCATCACCAAAACGAGAATGAGAATGGCAACCACGGGTTGCAGCACGCTGAGCATCAGCCGCTCCCACCATGTCCCTCCGTCGGCGAAACTGGCCACCAACGCTACGAAAGCCGTGACCACCATCTGTGAGACCGCAAGAACCCGAAAGAATGCCAGCCGTTTGCTCATCGCGCCTAAGCGTACCTCGGCACCATGGTCAGGAGTTCGGAATGATGAGCAAACCGGAAGTAACAGGCCGCCCCCACCCTCAGAGCCGCGGTCAGATCGTGAAAACCATCCCTATCTCGCGAAAACCCTCGCCATTTTTTCCCTAAGGGCCCGCCCCCACCGCCACCTCCGGGAATCGGAGCGCGGCCCGCCGGTCCGTCCGGGGGGACGGCTCCGAGAATATGACCTCTGCCCTCGACGGGCTCTGGCGCGGTCCGGACGACGTCAGAACGAACCGAGAGGTGTTCGACCCACCCAATGTGCGCCTTTGATGTGACATAGTCAACCCTCCGGCCACCCTTTTTTTCGCGACCTTCCAAACTGGCCGGCCCACCTCAGGATGGCTCCTGGGCATCTCCATGATGTTCCACCGATTCGGAAGAGGCCTGCTCTTCGCGGTGCTTTATCCATGCCATGTTGATCGGCGCCAGGTACTGTCGGAAGAACTGGGCGAAGTCCTCCAGAATTGAGGGGCGAAGACCGGCCAGAGCCACCCCCCGCTCGGTGGCGCCCGACACGGTCATCAGCAGGCGCTGGCCAGGGAGATAATCGTGAGCGTGTTTGGCGGCGGCATGACCTTTCGGGTCGCTGCCTGCCGCCATGATGATGCGCATCGCCTTCTCGCCGCCCTTCAAAAATTCTGTGGACATCTCCGGCGGTGAGATGAGAATGTGCACCGGCGCCCCGTCCGCCGCGCCCACCTTCACCGACCCCGGAACGCTCTCGCCATTGACCACCAAACCACAAGGGCCCCACACCCCGCCGGCCTGGGTCACCATACTCCGCACATCCTCGGTCACAGTGGAGGGATCGGGTTCACCGTCGGAGAGACCATGCCCGGACAACTCCAGGCTGATCGCTCTGAATCCCGCTTTCGCCAGATCCCCGGGCAGCGACCCCCACTCGTCCAGATCAGCCCCGTAGTCGTGGACGAAAACCACCGGTGGGCCGGGGACCGGCCATTCCAAACCCCGGAGAATCACCTGGTTTTCCCCCACCACCTCCACCGGGATCGGCGTCCCGGTCATGCCAAAGTCAAGGGTTGAGGATTGAAACAGCGCAGATCCCGCCGACCATCTGACACCAACTCGGGATGTTCCTCCCAGCAACGAAGCAGGGCCTGGGAACACCGGGGACTGAAAAGACACCCCGGAGGCGTGAATTGAGGTGGAGGAACCCGTCCGGGGATGGTATGCAGGGCGCCTCGTTGATGGCGGCTCTGGGGAAGGGCGCGCAGAAGACCCTGCGTGTAGGGATGCTGAGGATCGGAAAACAATTGCTCGACGGTGGCTTGCTCGACGATTTCGCCCGAATACATAACCGCCACCCGATCGGCCACCGCCGCCACCACCCCCAAGTCGTGGGTGATCAGCAGCATCGACACATCGCGCCGGCGTTGCTGGCCCACCAGGCGGTCGAGGATCTGGGCCTGCACGGTGACATCCAGGGCAGTGGTGGGCTCGTCGGCGATCAGAATGTCGGGATCGAGCATCAGCGCCATGGCGATCATCACCCGCTGCCGCATGCCCCCGGACAGCTGGTGGGGATACTGGTTCATCCGAGTCTCGGGATCAGGCAGTTCGACCTCTTTCAGTGCCTGCAGGGCGAGGGCTCGCGCCTCGGAGCGGGATATCGTACGATGCCGTCGGATCACCTCGGTGAGCAGATGCCCGATGGTGAACATGGGATCGAGCGAGGTGAGGGGATCTTGGAAAATCATGGAAATGTCATCACCCCGCACTTCCCTCATTTGCCGTTCGGACACGGCAACCAGGTCCTGGCCGCCGAATAGGACGGCGCCTTCGGTGACCTGGGCGGCAGGGGCCGGGATCAGGCCGATCAGGGAGAGGGCGGTCATCGTTTTGCCGCATCCGGACTCTCCCACCAGACCCAAGATCTCATTGGGGTACAGATCAAAGGAAACCCCTCTCACCACCTCGAATCGGATTCCTTCGGTGCGGATCACCGTGGTGAGATCCCGGACGGAAAGAATGGGGCCGGCCATCAGACCTTCCGCAGACGAGGATTGGCGGCCAGATAACCCAGATCGGCCAGCCAGTTGCCCAATACCACCATCACCACCAACACCAATGAGAAGAACTGCGCCACCGGATAGTCCCGGCGCAGAACCGCGTTCACCAGCACCTGGCCCAGTCCCGGCCAGCCGAAGATCACCTCGACTATCAGGGCGTATCCCACAATCTGGCCGATGCGCAGGCCCGCCAGGGAGATGATCGGAATCAGGGCGTTGCGGAACACATGCTTGCCGATTACTCGGGCTTCGGAAAGGCCTCCCGCCCGCAGAGTGCGCACCCAGTCGGAATCGAGATTCTCCAGCATGGCCGACCGGGTCATCCGCACCGTGAGAGCCGTGCCCTCGGCGGCCAGCACCAAGGCGGGCAGAATCAGCTGTTTGGGCTCACAGCACCCCGCCGAGGGAAGCCACCCCAACACGCTGGCAAACAACCAGATGCTCAGCAAAGCCAACCAGAAATTGGGGATGGCCATCCCGGCCACCGACATGCTCATGATCCCCCCGTCCCAGAAAGTATTGCGTCTCACCGAAGCCAGGATCCCCAGCGGGATTCCGATCAAAAACACCAACGCAAAGGCCGTCACCCCCAGAATCAGGCTGTTGCGCCCGTGTTCCACCAGCATTTTGGAAATGAGGGCATTGTTGGTGAGCGAATTGCCCAGATCCCCACTGAGCAACCGACCCATGTAGGTGAAATACTGCTGGTAGATGGGATCGTTGAGCCCCAGGATCTCCCGGAAAGTCTCCCGGTCGGCCTCGGTTGCGGAAGCCGGGAGCCGGGCGGCGGTGGCGTCTCCGCCCGAAAGGCGGATGGCATAGAACACCGCCACCGAAGAGATGGCCAGAATGATCAGCATGTAGACGGTGCGGCTGGCCAAATATCTCATGATTCGAGACCTTTGGCCTCATGGCGCAATCGGGGATCGAACACATCCCGAAGGCCATCGCCAATCAGGCTCACCGACAGCACCATCAGCACCAAGGCCAGCCCGGGCACCGTGGTCTCCCAATGATTCAGCTGCAGGAAATTGCGCCCCTCGGCCACCATCTGCCCCAAACTGGGGAGAGGGGGCTGAGCGCCCAGCCCGATAAAAGAAAGCGCCGCTTCGGCGATGATGGCCACCGCCACGTAATAGGAGGCCAGCACCAAGGCGGGCGCCAGAATGTTAGGCAAAAGATGCTTGCGGATTATCCGCCAATTCGAGAGTCCTCCCGCCCGGGCCGCCTCGATGAACTCTCTTTCCGACAGTGCCAGCACCTCGCCGCGCACCACTCGGGCAATGGCTGCCATGTTCACCAGCCCCACCGCCAAGATCACCGACAAGAGCCCCTCACCCAAACCTCCGGCGAACAGCACCGCCACCAGGATGAGCGGAAAACCCCAGATGAAGTCCATCACTCCGCTGAGAGAACGGTCGGTCCATCCTCCGCGGAACCCCGACACCGTTCCGATTACCAAGCCGACCACCAGAGCCAGCCCGGTCACCCCCACCGCCACCGCCAGGCTCACCCGGATGGCCACAAACAACCTGATGGCCGTGTCGCGCCCCAAATGGTCGGTACCCAGCAACGCCCCTTCGCTCAAAGGCGTGGCGTGGGTATTGGAAAAGTTGATCAGTTCGTAGTCTCCACCCATGATGATGGGACCCACCAAACCGGCGCCGACCACCAAGACAGCCAGGATGGTTCCCGACAGCAGCAACCCGTTCCGCATCAGGTTGGTGACCGCTCTCCGGAGAAGCGACACATGCCGGCTTTCTTCGAATTCCAGCAACCGTCGATCCCATTCGGCCAGGTAAGACTCCGGAGTTGATGCAGTCACTAGAGGATCAGTGTAGATGTCTCATCGGGAGGAACTTGTTAAAGACAAAGAGCCTCCGTCCCCCTGGCAGAGGACGGAGGCCCGTGCAACGAGATCGAGACTACGCCTCGATCCAGGTGTCGTTGTAGTAGGGGTAGAGCAGCCAGACAAAAGGCGCCCAGCCACGCACCCGATTGTTCTTCACAAAAGTGGCGTTTTGGTTGATGAAGGAAATGTTGGGCAGCAGCTCAGCCCAAGCCAGCTGCAGATCCGATTGAGCCTTCCGGGCCGCTTCCTGGGTTCCTGCCGCCCGCCAATCGGCGATGGCCTGGTCAATACGCTCTTCTCTGGCATGGGACCAGTTCGGAGAAGGTATCACCGCCGAGTTGCAGAACAGGGGAATGATGTCTGCCGAAATGGGCCACAGCCACATGAATAGACCTGCCGGAACCTGATCGCTCCCGGCCCGTTCGAACCAAACGGCTCGGTCCACCACGTTGACGTTGGCCTGGGCGCCGACCACCGAGAACTGCGCCGCCGCCGCGTTGCCGATCGACACTTGCAGCGACTCGTTCTCGACCATGAACTCGAACTCCAGCCGGGTGCCGTCCCGGGTCCGCACCCCGTCATCACCCATTGCCCATCCGGCGGCGTCCAGGAGACGGTTGGCCTCGGCCACGTCGTAGTTATTGAGTTGCTCCACCGCCGGCTCGTAGTAGCGGTCGGGAGTGGGGAAAGGACCATAGGTGGCTGCCCCGTTGCCGAACAAAAGGGCCTGCACCATACCTTCCCGGTCCACGGCGTGCGACAGGCCTTGGCGGGTCTCCACATCGCCGAACAACTCGGGAAAGTTCTCTTGGTTCATGAACATGAAATAACCCGACCACTCCGGATGCCGGTAGACCGTCAAATCCGGGTTCGACTCCAAGCGGGCCAAGTCCTGGTGGGCGGGGTTGATCAAGGTGTCGATATCCCCGTTCTCCAGCTGGGTGGCGCGCTGGCCGGCCTCGGTAATGACCGACCACCGGATGGCGTCCAGATGAGCCGGACCCTGGTTGTCGAAGTAGGGAACGTTGGAACCGGGGTATTCTTCCCAACGGGTGACCAACGAGTGACTGCCCGGCACCCACTCGGTGTGCTTGAAGGGACCGGTGGCGTCAACGGTCTCGGTGCCGTAGGTGGAGGCAACCACTCCCTCACCGGCCAGACCCGTCTCATCGTCGTACTGGCCGACCTCTTTCCAAGTGTTGATGTTGGCGATACGCCAATAGCCCGTGGCAAGAGGCCCATAGGTACCCACCCACGCGTTGTTCATGTCGGCGATCACCCGATTGCCTTCCGACCGGTAAGAACCGATCGGAGAAGCCAGACTGGCGATGAAACTGAACTTTTGAATCCGATAGAACTCGGCCACATCGGCGGCGGTGATGATTCCCCCCGAGTGGGACTGACGATCTTCTACCTCGAACCAATACTCCAGACCATCGTCGGAAACCCCGAAATCCTGGCAGTACTGGGGCACAAAGTTGCCGTCGGGATCAATGGTGACAATGGCTTCATAGATGGCGAAGAAGGCCGGGTCATACCAGTTGGTGGTGATCGGGTCATGCTTGGACACGTCCCGGTTGTAGCCCTCTCGCAAGGTACCGCCCTTGGTGGGACCCATCTCCTGGGGGGCGGTGGTGGTGGGAGCGGCGGTGGTTTCAGCCGACGGAGCAGTGGTGGGAGCGGACGTGGTGGCAACCGGATCGTCATCTCCACCGCAGGCGGCCAGGATGGCAGCAGCCGCAGTGGCCCCGATGCCGGCTGCTCCGGCTTTCTTGAGGAACTGGCGGCGACTCAGCTTCTTTTGCTGGTACTCATCAACTATGCCTTGGATCTCGGGGCTGTTATCGGTCATTGGTCTCTCCTTGATTGGTAAACCCTTAGCTGCTTCTTGGATTCGCAGGGCACCACGATCCTATTGGTGGGCTTCTGCGTTTTACAGTAGCCCACATTCCACGGGATTCCCATCCGATGGTAACGGATATCCCCCAACTGCTTGGGTTAATCCGCCTCAGGATATCGATCCACCCACCAAACCGGGTCACCGCCACCGGTGGACGGCCCAAAGCGGAGGGTTCATTGTCAGACAGGGTGGACCGGCCCGATGCCCTAACCGACCCATTGGTGGGGGCTGGCCGGCCACCTCTGAAGCAGACCAGGTGGCTCTACTATGGGCATGGCAAAGGACCTAAGGGAGCTCGGCCATGTGCACCACCGGCGCTCTGCGCACTGAAACGGGATATCTTCTATTCAAGAACAAGGACTTCGGGCGAGCCTCCTTCGACGATCTGTTGGTGATCGAAGAAGGTGTGTTCGGAATAGCCGGAGTGGAAACCTGGGCGGGAGACGACCCGGACCTGGACCGCTTCTCGGGATTCTCGTTGGGCGCCAACCGCCATGGCCTGTTGGTTTGTGATTCCAATGTGCGCACCGTCCCCGGACTCAACTATGACCTGCTAACCGAGATCGCCCTTCGGGAAGGAACCGACGTGACAAGCGCCTTGGCGGCGGTGGAAAAGGCAATGAACCGCGATCCCTATGTTTGGGGAAATCTGGTGCTGATCGATCGGTGCAAACTGGCCACGGTGGAGGTTCGAGGACAAAACCTGCGAGCAACTTTTCACCAAGCCGACCGAATCGCCCGCTCCAATCATCATGTGGAGTTGGGCGCCACGCCCGACGATGACGACACCGTAACCACCGGCCCCCGATTGCAATCGGCCACCCGCCGGATTGCAGAGGCCGGGCACCTGTCAGACATTTTTCGATTGCAGGAGTCCCACGACCACGGAGAAAGCGGAATCTGCAACCACACCTCCTATGACACCGTCTACTCCTATGTGTTCGAACGCCGCGAAAACAGCACGACGCTCCATGTCACCCAGGGCAAACCGTGTGAGAACCCACCGCGAGCCGCACTGCGCATCCCCTTGGGTTCGGAGTGGAATCCCCGGGCGGCCACTGCTTTCAAAGCGGCCTACCCGTCACAGAGAAAGTCCTCGGCGGCTTTGAACTACCACGCCGGCCAAACCATCTAACCCTTCGCAACGGGTTGAGTCCACCCCACGGAAGTGGTTTTCAGCCTGCTTCATTTTATCAAAGTTATTGCTACAAAAGCATTATTTCACGGATCCAGCCTCAAGATTACACAATCTTGAGGCATAAAAAGCCTTATCTGGCTTTAGTGCTTCAAGATATTACAATCTTGAGATATGGTCCGCCACGTCAGCCTCTCCAACATCCCGGACCTACTCGGCGCCGAAGATTTCTGGGAGTTTTTCGGAAAAATCGAGCATGAGGAGCTTGACTTCAAACGCGGGGTATCCCCCTGCTTGGCAGCTACCGGCTCACAGCCTCAGAACGCCTCGCCTTGGTAACTGCTCGATGGGAAGGGTCTGTGACACCTCGGAGAATTCGAGAACTGTTGCCTGAGGCCAACACGCGCGCCATTTTGACGGGAGGTGTAGCGAAGGGACTCTTGGTGCGAGTAGGAGAACGGGGCGGAACTCGATACATCCTCTCGGACGAAGTCGTGCTCAGGGTCGGCGCCACCGCGATGGAAGCGCAAAACCGCAAACAGCAGGCTTTGCTAGATGAGATCAGCCGCAGGGGGAGCCTCTCCACCGCTGAGGGAGCTCGCCTATTGGGCGAGGACCGCATTATGGTTCGGAACTTGCTCAACGACCTGGTACGAACCGGCTTGGCGAGGGCTGAGGGTCGCACTAGGGCACGACGTTACTACCTGGCGTAGAAATCAATTTATTGCAATCTTGCCGCAATAATGGCTTGATTCGGCCATTTCGGCTTAAGATCGCACAATCTCCCGGCCAACAATGGGTATTCAGAGTTGGCCCGCCGACTCCACCAGACTGAGAAGTGGCTGAGGAAAGACTCCCAGAATCAGGGTGAACGCGGTGGCCAGTCCCAATGACCAGGAGGTGGGCCGGTCGTAGGCCACCGGATCGTCGGTGACGGGAGACTGCATATATATGGTCACGATCACCCGCAGATACAGATAGATCGCCACCGCCGAGGCCAGCACCGCCACCACCACCAGCCACTCCAAACCTTGCTGCCAGGCCTGAAGAAACACCCCCAGCTTGGCCACGAACCCGGTGGTGAGGGGAATCCCCGCCATTCCGAGCAGCGACACCGACAGGGCCACCGCCAACATCGGGGAGCGACGATACAGCCCTCGGTATTCGGCAAGATCCGACCCCGAGGAAGCCGGTCCTCCCAGCACCGAGATCACCGAGAAGGCGGCGACCAATTGCACGGCGTAGACCGCCAGATAGAACCAGACCGAGGACAGTCCGGATGACCCGGAGGCGAGTCCGGTGAGAATATATCCGGCGTGGGCCACCCCCGAGTAGGCCAGCAGACGACGGATGTCCGCCGATATGATCGCCATCACCGCTCCCAACAGCATGGACAAGGCCGCAATCGCCGCCACCACCGGCGCCCAGTCCGCCCGGAAGCTCTCGAAACCGATCAGGAGGACCCGGGCCAGGGCGGCAAAGCCACCCACCTTGGCCACGGCCGCCATGTAGCCCACGATGCCGGCCGGGGCGCCCTGATAGACGTCGGGCGCCCATACGTGGAACGGGGCGGCGGCCACCTTAAAACAAAGGCCCACCGTTATCAGGCCGATCCCGATCAACACCACCGCCGGCGACAGCAAAAGGTACCCGCCCAAGAACGCTCCGATGGCCACCAGACTCAAAGATCCCGTCCCCGCGAACACCAAAGCAGCCCCGTAGATGAACACGGCCGACGCCACCGCCCCCAGCAGCAGGTATTTGAGGGCGGCCTCGTCGGACCGCACCCCATCCCCGGTGATGCCTGCCAATATGTACAAGGAGATGGATCCCATCTCCAGTCCCAAGAACATCATCACCAGGTTCTGGGAAGCCGCCATCAGCACAAACCCGGCCGAGGCCAGGAGCACCAACGCCAAGCCCTCCGCCGCCCGGGTTCCCAGGTGGGCGAAGAGCCCGCGCCCGGCCGAAACCGCCAGGATGGAAACCACCAGCACCACCAGTCGGGCAAAGGCCGCCGCCGGGTCCAACAAGAGCATCCCCCCGAACACCAACTCCCCACTCGGTTCGGCAACCACCCACTGCCATATACCCAGAGCCAAAGCGACCACCATGATTCCCAGCGCCGAACCCCACAAGACCCCGACTCCCGGTTTCCGCTGCACATCCAACAGCAGCAGAGACACCGCCCCCGCCACCAGGATCAGCTCGGGGGCCAACCCGGCCCAGGCGATGTCGCCGACGACGTCCGGATTCATTGGTCACCATCTTGGGAAGTCGAGACGAACACATCCGCCAGCCGTCCGGGGGAGGGCGCCTGATAGTCGGTGGACTGTTCGATACGATCCAAAATCGCCTCCACCGAGGGGGCGGTGCGCTCCAAGAGGATGGCGGGGTAAAGCCCCAACAGCAGCACCAGGGCCGCCAGGGGCGCCAAGACCGCCGTCTCCTTGAAAGACAGATCCGCCACGTTCCGGTTGGCAGGGTTGGTGAGCGGGCCGGTGAACACCCGCTGATAGGCCCACAACATGTATATGGCGGCCAGCACGACCCCGAAGGCCGCCACCACCGTCGGAGCAGGGAGCGAGGGGAAACTGCCCACCAGCACCAAAAACTCCCCGACGAACCCGTTCAGCCCCGGCAGGCCGATGGAAGCGAAGGCCATGAACAGGAAAAACCCGGCCATCTGTGGCACCCGGGCGGCCAGACCTCCGAAATCGTCGATCTTCTTGGTGTGGCGCCGGTCGTAGAGCATCCCCACCAGCAGGAAAAGAGCGCCGGTGGTGAGTCCATGGTTGACATTTTGGATCACCGCGCCCTGCAAGCCGGCGGAAGTAAGAGCGAAGATCCCCAGCACCACAAACCCCAGATGGCTCACCGAAGAATACGCCACCAGCTTTTTGAGGTCCGGCTGCGCGATCGCCACCACCGCGCCGTAGATGATTCCGACCACCGCCAGAACAGCCAATACGGGGACCAGGGAAACGGTGGCCTCGGGGAACAAGGCGAGATTGAATCTCAGCAACCCGTAGGTGCCCAATTTCAGGAGCACCCCGGCCAGGAGCACCGAACCGGCCGTGGGCGCCTCCACATGGGCGTCGGGGAGCCAGGTGTGGAAGGGAAAGAGGGGCACCTTGATGGCAAAAGCCAGGGCGAAGGCGCCGAACAGCCACATCTGCGCCGTGGACGAGATGTCCAGGTTGAGCAAAGCCAGGTAGTCAAAGCTCAGCGCTCCCTCCGGAGTCCGGGATGAATGCATGACAGCCAGGGCAATGATGGCGGCCAGCAGAAGGGCCGAGCCCACCGCGGTGTAGATGAAGAACTTGACCGCCGCGTACACCCGGCGCCCCCCTCCCCAAATCCCGATGATGAGATACATGGGCACCAGGATCACCTCGAAGAACACGAAGAACAGCAGCAGGTCGAGAGCCAGAAATGAGCCGATGAGCCCGGTTTCCAAGAAGAGCATGGCGATCACAAAGGCCTTGCGGCGGTCGGTTATGGAGTCGGAGACGGCCAGGCTGAGGGGAAATAGGAGGGTGGTCAGCACCACCAGTCCCAGAGAAATCCCGTCCACGCCCAGATGCCACGAGACGCCCCACGGCTCCCACCAGATCATCTTCTCCACCATCTGAAAGGAAGCCCGGCCCTTTTCGAAGGAGAAGAACATCGCCCCGGCCACTCCCAACGGGGCCACCGACAGCGCCATGCCCAGCGGCAGGAAAAGCTCCCGGCGTCGGGCCGGGACCAGGGAAACCACCGCCGCCCCCAAAAGCGGCGTCAACACCAGCAGGCTCAACATCCGGTCGACCTCATGCTCCCCCCCTCACCACAATCCAGATCAGGAGCGCCACCAAACCCAACCCGAGCCACAGCCCGTACTGACGGATCAGGCCGCTTTGGACCGGGCGGATCCGACGACCTGCCGCCTGAACCAGCCACCCCACACCGTTCACCGCCCCATCCACCACCCCGGCGTCCAGCCCGAAGGCGGTCCGCTCGGCCAAGCGCCGTCCGGGGGCAACCAACATCGCCTGGCCGAGGTCATCGGTCCGGTAGGCGTTTTCCCACCAGCCCCACATCCGGCCGAATCCCGCCTGGAAACGTCGCCATGTCTCGGGAGGGCGGTGGTACACGAAGAAGGCCATGGCGGCGCCCACCGCCCCCGCCGCCACCGACAACCCCGCCAAGATCAGAACCAGGCCCACCCCATCGGGAGGATGACCGAGTTTCACCCCTTCGAAAGACGGTTCCAAGAAGTGCTCCAATCCCAGCCGGAACGGGGTGTTGATCAACCCGGCAACCACCGAGAAAACCGCCAATAAGACCAAGGGAATGGTCATGGAACGGGGCGACTCATGGGGGGTCACTCCCTCAGGCCACCGAGGCTTGCCCAAAAAGACCATCACCAACTGCCGGAACATGTAAAAGGCGGTCATCAGGGCGGTCACCAACCCCACCAGCCACAGAACGGTGAACCAGCCCCCTCGATTGAAGACCACGCTCAGGATCTCGTCTTTGGACCAGAATCCCGCCAGGGGAGGGAATCCGGCGATCGCCACCACCCCCACCACCATGGTCGCAAAAGTTACGGGCATGACTTTGCGCAAGCCCCCCATATTCTCCATGTCCTGCCGTCCGCCCATGGCGTGGATCACCGACCCGGCGCCCAAGAACAGCAGGGCCTTGAAAAAAGCATGGGTCATCAGGTGGAAGACCCCTGCCACATAGGCGGTGGCCCCCACCGCCAAGAACATGTAGCCCAGTTGGCTGATGGTCGAGTAGGCGAGTACCCGCTTGATGTCGGACTGACCCATGGCGATGGTGGCCGCCCACAGCGCGGTGAGCGCCCCCACCGCGGCCACCACCCCCGAGGCGACCGGCGCCACCTCGAAAATCGGAGCGGATCGGGCGATCACATACACCCCGGCGGTGACCATGGTGGCGGCGTGAATCAAAGCCGAAACCGGAGTGGGGCCTTCCATGGCGTCGGGGAGCCACACGTAAAGGGGTATCTGCGCCGACTTTCCTATGGCGCCGGTGGCCAGCATCAACCCGATCACGGTCGGCGCCCAGCCGCTCAGCTCCTCGGCGGCCCGCCCGAATATCCCGGCATAGGACAGAGTCCCGAAAGTGCTGAAAATCACCATCAGAGCTATCAGGAATCCGAAGTCGCCGATCCGGTTCACCACAAACGCCTTCTTTCCCGCCGAGGCGGCGGAGGGACGGGTGAACCAAAAGGAGATGAGCAGATACGAGCACAGACCCACCAGTTCCCAGCCCACAAACAACATGGCGTAGTTGCCGGCCAGCACCAGAATCAGCATGGAGGCGGTGAACAGGTTCAGATAGGTGAAAAAGCGGGCGAAGCGGGGATCGCCGTGCATGTAACCCACCGAATAGATGTGGATCAGGGAGCCCACCCCGGTCACCACCAGGGTCATCAGGGCCGAAAGCGGGTCCCAGACGATTTCGAACGAAGCCCCCACCGCCGGCATCCACTCCCACAAAAGCGACTGGGCGGGATGGCCCTCTCCGGTGAAAAACGGGACCGCCGCCACGGCCGCCACCCCAAAAGCGGCCAGCGAGGCGGCCACCGCCAGATATCCGGCTCGAGGCTCACCCAGCAGCCGACCGGCAAAGTGGAGCAGCACCGCCCCACCCAACGGAAGAGCGATCACCAACCACAGCGCCTCGGCGGGAAGCTCGATCATCCCCGCAGAGCCGCCAGCTCGTCGACCGAGGCGGTTTCCCGCCTACGGAAGATGGCCACGATGATGGCCAGGCCCACCACCACTTCGGCCGCCGCCACCACCAGCACGAAAAAGACCGACACCTGTCCATCCAACACCCCCGCCGCTCTTCCGGCGGCCACGAAAGTGAGATTGACCGCATTGAGCATCAACTCCACGCACATGAACATCACCAAGGCATTGCGCCGGATCAAAACCCCGGTCATGCCCAGCAGGAAAAGCGCGGCGGCCAGAGTCATGTACCAGCCGGGAGTGACTTCCAGCATCACTTCTCAGCCGAAGCCTTCCCGGAACGGCGGTGGAATGCCAAGGCAATCGCTCCCACTGCGGCGATGGTCAACAAAACCGCGGTGACTTCTGTGCCCAGCACCCAGGTGGTGAACAACTCCCCTCCCAGAGCCTGCACCGTCCCGTTGGGAATCGGAACGGACTCCGGCGCGGTGGGCGTCCAGGAAAACCTGCCCCTCCAAACCAGAACGGCCGCCCCCGCCGCCACCACCAGGGCCAGGCCGGCCACCAGCTTGCGATGCTGGGGAATGGTTTCCGAGGTGTCCTCGGCGCGATCCACGCCGATGAACATGATCACAAACAAGAACAACGTAAGCACCGCCCCGGCATAAACCACCACCTGCACCGCCGCCACCAGATGCGCCAGGTTGACCACGTAGATCACGGCCAGGGACACCAAAGAGGCCAGCATCCCCATGGCGGAGCGAACCGGGTTGCGGGCCAGAACGACGGTCACCCCCCCGGCCAAGGTGCTCAGCCCCATCAGCACGAAGATGGCCAGTTCAACCATCCGGTGCGTCCCTGGTCTCTTGGTCGGGCTCGGGCTCCCAGGAAGCGGGGCCCGGGGTGGACTGCCACATGGTTTCGCCTTCATAGGCGGCCACTCCGCTGGGGGAGGTGGCGCGCAGCCAACCGTCGGCGGCATCCAATTCGGAGAGGTCCGCAAAGGGGTCCTCCCGGTAGATATGGGGCACCGAACCATCTTCGGCCATCAGCAACTCGTCCTTGGTGTGGATGGCGTCGCGGCGATCCCCCACCGACATTTCGAACAGGTGGGTCATGGTGATGGCTTCGGTGGGACAAGCCTCCACACACAGACCGCAGAAGATGCAGCGCAACATGTTGATCTCGTACACATAGCCGAAACGCTCTCCGGGGCTTTGGGGGTCATCGGGGGGATTGTCGGCGCCCCGCACATAGATGCACCGGGCCGGGCAGGCGCCGGCGCACAATTCGCATCCGATGCACTTTTCCATGCCGTCGGGATAACGGTTCAGCACGTGTCGACCATGGAACCTGGTCGGCTTTTCCCGCATCTCCGAGGGATACCGGGTGGTGACGATGTCCTTGCCGAACAGCCCCCGCAGACCGATCGATCCGGTTACCTTGAAGCCTTTCCAAAAATCTTTGAGCATTCCCATTATCTTCTCCTCACCCGCCAAACGGCAGACCGAACTGACGGAACCCGATCACCACCGTGGAAATCACCAACCACACCATCGACAAGGGAATCAGCCGCTTCCAGCCCAGAGTCATCAGTTGGTCATAGCGCAGCCGGGGAAGGGTGGCTCTGATCCAAAAGAAAACCACCACCAGCACGTAGCTCTTCAGCATCAGCCATATCACCGGAAGTATGGCCGAAACCCAACCGGGAAGCATCCCCGCCCAGACCGGACCGTTCCATCCCCCCAAAAACAAGGTGGCGGCAATGGCGCACATCGAAAAGATGTTGATGTACTCGGCCAGAAAGAACATGGCAAAGCGGATACCCGAGTACTCGGTGTGAAACCCTCCCACCAACTCCTGCTCGGCCTCCACCAGATCGAAAGGCGCCCGGTTGGTTTCCGCCACCGCGGCGGTGAAGAAGATGGCGAACGCCACCACCTGGGGAAAGATGTTCCAGCGGGGAATGAAGCCGAGCACCGGATCCAGAAAACCCACCGCCCCCTCCCAGGTGCCCGACTGCCGCTCGACGATCTCGGCCAGAGAAAGGGTCCCGCTCTCCGCCCCGGGCGCGGTCGCCGAGAACATCACCACGGCCACCATCGCCAATCCCATGGCCGCCTCATAGGAGATCGCCTGGGCGGTGGCCCGCACTCCCCCGAGCAAGGGATATTTGGAGCCCGAGGACCACCCCGCCAGAACCACCGCGTACACCGCCATCGACGACATGGCCAGGATGAACAGCAGCCCGATGTTGAGATCGGCGCCCTGCAGCGGCACCGACCGCCCCGCCACTTCCCACCCCGGCCCCAAGGGGACCATCATGAAGATCAAAAAAGCGGGGACCACCGCCAGGAAAGGCGCCAGGAGATAGGCGCCCAGATCCACTTTCCGGGGAGTCACCTGCTCTTTGAAAAAGAGCTTCAACCCGTCCGCCAGGGTCTGCAGAATCCCCCATGGTCCCGCCCGCATCGGACCCAACCGATTCTGCATATCCGCCACCACTTTCCGCTCCATCCACACGTTGACCATGGTCAACAGCAGAAGCAGCGCAAACACGCCCACCACGCGGGCGGCCACCAGCAGCAGATCTACCCAGTCCATTGAAGGCTGTCCATCAGGAAAAAGAGCGCGTACACGGCCTAGGGGAGAGATTAGAAACGCGCATCTGTTTGACAAAACCATCCCTGCCCCCGGTTGGCCGGTCCGGCAACCCCGCCCTTTTCGCCCATCGTCTGTCCACCGGGCCGACCGAAATACCCTCCCGGAGCATCTCAAGCCGGTGATGGAGGTTAACATTATGTAAAAACCGTCCGGCGGTTTCCTTGTTGACACCGCATCCGCCCCAACCTCACAGGAGGCGACTCTTGACTCCATCCGCCATTCCCTCCGACCTGGACATCGCCCAAGCCGCCCGAGTTTTACCCATCACCGAAATCGCCCAGCGGGTGGGAATCCAAACCGACGAGTTGATCCCCTACGGGTCCGACAAAGCCAAAGTGCATCTCGACATTCTGAAGCGGGTTCGCAACCGTCCGCCCGGCCGTTATGTGGACGTGACCGCCATCACTCCGACTCCCCTGGGAGAGGGCAAGACCACCACCACCATCGGCTTGACCCAGGGCCTGGGCGCCCGGGGTCGCAACGTGATGGCCTGTATTCGCCAGCCCAGCATGGGCCCCACCTTCGGAATCAAGGGAGGCGCGGCCGGGGGAGGCTACAGCCAGGTGATTCCCATGGAAGAGTTCAATCTCCATCTCACCGGGGACTTGCACGCCATCGGGGTGGCTCACAATCTGGCGGCGGCCGCCATCGACGCCCGGTGGTATTTCGAGGGACGGCTCAACGACGAGCAGCTGTCCGAACGCGGACTGAAACGCTTGCAGATCGACCCCAACGGCATCCTGTGGCGCCGAGTGGTGGACGTCAATGACCGGGCGCTGCGCAACATAGTGTTGGGACTGGGGGGCCGGATAGACGGACGTCCCCGGGAAAGCGGCTACGACATCACGGTGGCCAGCGAGATCATGGCCATCTTGGCCCTGGTGGACGGGCAGGATTACGCCTCCGCCCTGCGGAATCTGCGGGAAAGATGCGGAAAAATAGTGTTCGGCGCCTCCCAGAGTGGCGAACCGCTCACTCTGCAAGATCTGGGAGTGGCGGGAGCGGTGACCGTACTGATGAAAGACGCCCTCCATCCCACCCTGATGCAAACCCTGGAAGGGCAGGGGGTGTTCGTGCACGCCGGGCCCTTTGCCAACATTGCCCACGGCAACTCGTCGGTGCTGGCCGACCGGGTGGCTCTTCAGTTGGCCGACTACACCATCACCGAGTCTGGTTTCGGGGCCGACATGGGCATGGAGAAGTTCTTCGACATCAAATGTCGAACCTCGGGGTTGGTTCCTGACTGCGTGGTGCTGACCGCCACGATCCGCGCTCTCAAAGCCCAGGGAGGAGGCCCGCCGGTGAAACCGGGACGGCCGCTGCCTCAGGCCTATGTGGAAGAGAACCTGCCACTGCTGAGAGAGGGGGTGGTCAACATGCAAGCGCATCTGGCCACCATAAAACGGTTCGGAGTACCGGCCGTGGTGGCCGTCAACGTGTTTCCCACCGACACCGAACGGGAGATCGAATACGTCCGGGCGGCGGCTTCCGAGGCCGGCGCCCACGCCGCGGCCGCCACCACCCACTGGGCCGACGGAGGCCAGGGAGCACTGCAGATGGCCGAGGCGGTGGAAGATGCCTGTACGGTTCCCGGCAACTTCTCCCTGCTCTATCCCGATGAGCTTTCCCTGAAAGGGAAGATCGAGACGATCGCCCGCCGAGTTTACGGGGCGGGCGACGTCTCCTACACGCCCTTGGCCAACCGCCAGCTCGCCCAATACGAGCAGGCCGGGTTCGGCGATCTGCCGATTTGCATGGCGAAGACCCATCTTTCCATCAGCCACGATCCCAATCTCCGGGGCGCTCCCCGCGGGTATACCCTTCCCATCCGGGAGGTGCGGGCCTCGGTGGGCGCCGGGTTCATATATCCGCTGGTGGGGGCGGTCCGCACCATGCCGGGTCTGTCCTCGACGCCGGCCTACCTCAATGTGGACATCGATGCGGACGGCAAGGTGGTGGGCCTGTTCTGAAGCCTTCCAATAAGATACGGTCCACGGGCTCTGTGAGCCCATGGATGCCCAAGGAGAATCAATAATGGGAAAGAAGACCCGGCTGACCCATCCCCTGGTGCGCCGCAACGGCGTACTGGAAAGAGCCTCGTGGGCCGAAGCCCTCGACCGGGCCGCCCAAGGCCTGGGAGGGATCCGCGACGCTCACGGCGGGGAAGCCATCGGGATGTTTTCCTGCTCAAAAGCCACCAACGAGACCAACTATCTGGCACAGAAGTTCGCTCGGGTGGTGATGGGCACCAACAACATAGATTCCTGCAACCGAACCTGACACGCTCCCAGCGTCGCCGGTCTGGCGGCGGTCTTCGGAGCCGGGGGGGGAACCAGTTCCTACCAGGAGATGGATGACGCCGAGGTGGTGATCCTGTGGGGATCCAACGCCCGAGCCGCTCATCCGATTTTCTTCCACCGGATTATCCGGGCGGTCCGCCGCGGCGCGCGTCTTTTCTGCGTCGATCCTCGACACAGCGAGTCCGCCCGATGGGCCGACCTGTGGTTGGGACTCGACGTGGGATCGGACATCGCACTGTCCAATGCCATGGCCCGGGAGATTCTTGCGTCGGGCCTGCAAAACCGCCGGTTCATCGAACGATCCACGCTCAATTTCGAGGCCTACGCGGCCAGCGTGGAGGAATGGACCCTGGAACGGGGAGAACAGGTGACGGGAGTGCCCGCCCATGCCATCCGGACCCTGGCACATGCCTATGCGCAGGCTGAACGAGCTCAACTGTGCTGGACGCTGGGAATCACCGAACACCACAATGCCACCGACAACGTCCTGGCCCTCATCAACCTGGCGTTGCTCTGCGGTCATGTGGGACGCTATGGATCGGGGTTGGTGCCGCTCCGCGGCCAGAACAACGTGCAGGGAGGCGGCGACATGGGCGCCATTCCCAACAAGCTGGCCGGGTTCCAGGATGTGGAGTCCGCCACGCTGCGCGCCCCTTTCGAGGCAGCGTGGGGCGCTTCGATCCCGCCTCGCAAAGGGCTTCACCTGACCCAGATGTTCGAGGCCATGGAAGAGGACCTGTTGCGCGGCATCTACGTGATCGGAGAGAACCCCGCCGACTCCGAGGCCGATGTCCAAAGAGCTCGCCACCTCTTGGAGGGACTGGAATTCATGGTGGTGCAGGACATCTTCTTGACCCGCACCGCCCAAATGGCCGATGTGGTGCTTCCCGCCGCCGCCGACTGGTGCGAGGCCGAAGGGACAGTCACCTCGAGCGAACGGCGGGTTCAGAGAGTCCGCCCGGCGCTCCGACCCCCCGGAGAGGCCCGCACCGACTCCTCCATCATCTGTTCTATGGCCGCCGCTCTGGGACACGACTGGGGAACACCGTCGGCCGAGGAGGTATGGGACGAACTGCGCCGCCTCTCCCCCATGCATGGGGGGATGTCCTACTCTCGCCTGGAAGAAAACGGCGGTCTGCAGTGGCCCTGCTACGACGAGGATCACCCCGGCGACTTGTTCCTGCACTCCCGCTTGTGGGAAGATCCGCCGGTTGGCCCCCTGGCGCCGTTTCACCCCGTGCCGTGGGTCCCTCCGGTCGACCGCCTCACCGACGAATATCCCATCCGGCTCACCACCGGACGTCACCTCGACTCCTACAACACCGGGGTGCAAAGCGGCGGCACCGCCTCTCCCCTCCGCCGCGGAGGAACTCTCGATATTTCACCTGAGGATTCCTCGGCTTGGGAGATCACCGAAGGCGAACCGGTGCGCGTCACTTCGCGGAGAGGTTCCATCACGGTTCCCGCCCGAGTGGACCGCAGTCTGCGTCCCGGGCTGGTGTTCATGTCGGTGCACTTCCCCGAACAGGCGGACATCAACCAACTGACCATCGAAGCCTGGGATCCCAAGAGCGGCACCGCCGAATTCAAAGCCACCGCGGTGCGGGTGGAAAAAGAACCGGCGCCGGTCGGGTAAACATTTGCCGACGATGGCCGACTGATGGACCTCCGTTTCACCGATGCCCAGCCCACCGCCGCGGAGCGGAAGGCGGTGGGAAAAGCCACCGGCATCACCGGCGCCGACAGCCACGACCGAATTCGCACCGCCGCCAACCTGCGGATTTTTCAGACCGGCCGCCAGAGCGCCCTTGACCGACGTCATCTTCTGTTGCCCGCTCTGGAGACGGTGCAGTCGGAGATCGGATGGGTTTCCGAAGGTGCCCTCATGCACATTTGCCGGGTGCTTTCGGTGCCCCCTGCCGAGGCCTGGGGGGTGGCCACCTTCTACTCCCTGATTGCGGTGGACCCCTCCCCCTCGGAGGTGTGGCACATCTGCGACGACATCGTGTGCCGTCGCGCCGGGGCCTTCGATCTGATCGACCGAGTCGAAGCCGGAGAACTTCGGTCCCCCGATTCCCGCTGGGCGCCCTCCCCCTGCCTGGGACAGTGCGACCGGACCCCGGCCGCCTATATCCAACGAGCCGGGAAAGCCGACCTGGTCATCGCCGGGCAAGAGACCGCCCGAGTCGGTGGGCCGACCACGGAAGCAACCTCGCCCAACGGCCGCCCGGGCCCATCACCCCTTCCCCAATGGGGTCAATCCCATCTGCGCCTGCTCCGCCGGGTGGGCAGGGTGGATCCCGATTCGGTGGATTCCTACCTGGCAGCCGAGGGATATCAGGCTCTCCACCAGGCGGTGGAGATGGGACCGGCCCAGGTGGTGGCGGAGGTCAAGGCATCGGGCCTGCGGGGTCGAGGGGGAGCGGCGTTTCCCGCCTGGATCAAATGGGAGACAGTGGCCAACTCCCCGGCGCCGGTGCGCTACCTGATCTGCAACGCCGACGAATCGGAGCCCGGAACCTTCAAAGACCGGGTGTTGATGGAAGACGACCCCTTCTCGGTGATCGAGGCCATGACCATCACCGGCTACGCCATCGGCGCCCGCCGTGGTTATCTCTATATTCGGGGAGAGTATCCCCTGGCCACCCGCCGCCTGCTCCGGGCGGCGGACCAGGCCCGCGAACGGGGCTTGCTGGGATCCGACGCCGGGGTCGGCGTGGATTTCGACCTCGAGATCCGCCGGGGCCAGGGCGCCTATATCTGCGGCGAGGAGACGGCCCTGATGAATTCCATCGAGGGCTTCCGAGGGGAACCCCGCAATAAGCCCCCTTTCCCCACGGTATCGGGGCTGTTCGGCAAGCCGACCGTGATCAACAACGTGGAAACGCTGTGCAACGTGGCCGACATCGTCACCGAGGGTGGGGACGCCTTCTCCAAGTTGGGAACTCCCCAGTCCACCGGACCCAAGTTGTTCTGCCTGTCAGGATCGGTCAACCGGCCCGGGGTCTACGAAGTGGAGTTCGGCGCCACCTTGGGAGAGTTGATCGAAATGGCGGGGGGGATGCCCGACGGATTGCAATTGCGGGCCATCCTGCTGGGAGGGGCGGCCGGCTCGTTTGTGCTGCCCGACCTGCTCAACATGCCCTTGACCTTCGAGGCGGCGGCCGCGGCCGGAGTCTCACTGGGGTCGGGGGTGATCATGCTGTTCGACCAACACACCGACTTCGGAGACGTCCTGACTCGCATCGCCGCCTTTTTCCGGGACGAGACCTGCGGGCAGTGCGTGCCCTGCCGGGTTGGTACTGTTCGTTTGGAAGAGGCATTGGCCCGTATCCGTCAACAACCCCAACCGGGAGACGTGAACTTGATTGAAGAAATCGATCTGGCCATGCGGGACGCCTCCATCTGCGGTCTGGGACACACCGCCGCCATCGCCCTGCGTTCGGCGCTCGACCTGGGACTTCTGTGAGTAACCAGGCCAACCGCGCCCCGGGTTCCCCCCCAATGGTGCGACTGACCATAGACGGCGACCCGGTGGAGGTGGAGGAGGGGGCTACTTTGCTGGAAGCCTGCCGGCAGATGGGGACCGAGATCCCCACGCTCTGCTATCTCGAAACCCTCACCCCGGTGAACGTGTGCCGGATCTGCGTGGTGGAGGTGGAACGCAACCGCACCCTGGTTCCCGCCTGTTCCCGCGTGGCGGAGGAGGGCATGGTGGTGGACACCGACTCCGAGCGAGTGCGCCACAGCCGGAAAATGGTGTTGGAGTTTCTGGGTTCGTCGGTGGATCTGTCGGTGGCCGAGGACGGGATCAGCGATTGGATGAAGCGATACGACGCCGATCCGGCCCGGTACGGCCCGGTACGGACGCCGGCCGCGGCGGGGGAACGTGACGGTCGAAAGCCCGGGCATCATCATCCGGTGAACGGCGAAACCGCCGAAACCATCCACCAGCCCACCAAGGTGGACAACACCCTCTATGTTCGTGACTACTCCCGATGCATCCTCTGCTACAAGTGCGTGGAGGCGTGCGGCATCGACGCTCAGGGGACCTACGCCATCGCGGTGGCGGGCCGGGGCTTTGATGCTCGCATCTCCACCGAGATGGATCTTCCCCTGGGAGACGGAGCGTGCGTGTTCTGTGGGAATTGCATTGCAGTGTGTCCCACCGGAGCGCTCATGTTCCGCTCGGAATGGGAAATGCGCCGGGCGGACATTTGGGATCCCGATGCCCAGTCGGTGACCCGGACAGTCTGCTCCTACTGCGGCGTGGGCTGCAACCTGGAATTGCACACCCAGGACAACCGAATCGTCAAGGTCACCTCCCCCCTGGATCATGAGGTAACCAGCGGCAATCTGTGCATCAAGGGCCGGTTTGGCTACGACTACGTGCAGAACCTGGGCGATGTGGAACAAAACTCCATCGACGAAGTGCTAAACGCCGCCCGCCGGCCCCTCCCGGAGTAGACCGGGCCGCGGACAACGCCGGGAAAACGGCGCCAGTCTCCATCGAAGCGGTCCGCCGTTGACCTGGTTCCATTGCCCGCCCGGACCTCACCGTCAGGGTCCGAGCAAAGCGGCAGGGACTACGCCCAGGCCGTCGCGTCGCCGGTAGGCCTCCGGGCCGGTCGTTATCACAACCGCGTCAACCAGTCGTGGACCCACCCGTTCGGCGAGCCATCGCAGATGCCGGAGGTCCGCCTCGTGGATGGTCGAGGCGAGCTTCACCTCTATAGCCACCATCCCGCCATCGGCCCGTTCGACAATGAGATCCACCTCGTGGCCACCGCCGTGGGTGCGCAGGTGGGACACGCGAGCCCCGCCGGCCTGCGCATACACCCGCACCGACAGGGTGACGAGCGACTCGAACAACGCTCCGAGCAAGGGGCCGTCGCCGACCCAGGCACCGCGGCCGCCGAGCAGAACATCGGCGGTTACACCCAGCAACCGGGCTGCGAGCGCGGGGTCGGCCAGCTGATGAACCGGCGCCGATGCCAATCCCCGCAGGCGATTGCGGGACGGAGACCAGGCCGGCACCTCCTCGATCATCCAGAGCTGTTCCAGCGCCGCCCGGTAGGGGATGGTGGTAGTGCGGGACGGCTGGCCGGCCTTGCCTGCCGAGGCCGCGGCGCGGATTTTCTCAAACGAAGCGGTCGTCGAACTGGCCGCAGCGTAGGCGGCCATCCAACTGCGCAGCCCGCCGCGGTCGCGGAACCTCCGCCCGAACCCATGGATGTCGTACTCGACGATGCGATCGAGGTAGCCGTCGAGCAAGCCCAGTCGCACCCGGCTCGGCTGGATTCGCAGCCCCGGGAACCCCGACCTGGTGATCTCGTCGGCATAACGCTCTACGCCAACCTCGGTTGCGCCCGAAAGTTCGGGCTTACCCCCACCGAGAAGTTCACCAAGGCTCACCGTCGGCGTGGCGTTCCCACGCTCGGCAAGCGACATCGGCCGCATCCGCACGGTGATGATCCGCCCCGCGCCGGTGTGGGTGGGTGCATCGGCGGGCGCGGCCGAACCGGTGAGCAGGAACCGAGAGCCGGTCGGGTCGGCATCCACCGCGCGCCGCACCAGATCCCACGAGCCAGGCAGGCGTTGCCACTCGTCGATGAGCACCGGTGGGTCCCCTGCCACAACCCGCTCCGGTGCAGCCCTCAGCACCGCCAGCCGATTGGGATCGTCGATACGATGAACCGTTGTGGCCCGGCGCAGGGCCGTTTCAGTCTTGCCCACCCCCCGAGGTCCCTCTATCGAGACAGCCGGCGCCTCGGCCAGCTCGTCGAGTTCAAGGTCGATAATCCGGGGAAGATAGGCAACCACGTCCACCCAGCCTACCGGCTCGACCAAGTTATGCTACAACTTCTACACTATTTTTGATACAGTTTCTACAGCTATTATGCTACGAATTCGACACCTGATTCCGGCAGGGTTAACGCAAACGACACTGTTGGCGAGATGCCCTGGCCGAAGCGGCGTGCACGGGTAGGGCATGGATGGGCGGGCGAGTTCGCGAAACAAAACCGGCGTCCGGAGTTGAATTGTCTCAGGCCCGGGCGCATATTGAGGAGGTCGAAACATCTCCCGGTCCTCTCCGACGTCGTGGGGACCGCACCGGAGGTCATAAAACTTTTTCGGGACGCTGATTCCCGCCACCAACCCGTGGCGAAGCGCGTCCCGATCTTGGCGGTGAGCGGCGGGGGAGGGGAACCCAACGGGGGAAAATCGGGCCGGGTCGAATTTCGCGGGAAAGCGGCGGGTTTCGCTGACCAACCGCCATAGACCCGCTGGGTTTCTAAGACGCCGGGAGGGTCGCTGCATCTGACGAAACAGGACGCCTTAGGCCGGCACCGATTTCATGGTACCCAGACGGCGGCGTATCCGGGATCCCGTCAGGACGAGGAAGAAGATCACCACTGAAATGAGGACAATGGTGGCCGAAGCGGCCGTCGAGTAGTGATAGCTGATCAGCAATCCGGCCACCACCGAGAAACTGGCGCTTGCCGCTGAAACCGCCATGACCAGCACCACCCGTCGAACCAGGATGATGGCGGTGGCCGGGGGTCCCACCAGTAGACCGAACACCAGAATGGCGCCGACTCCTTGGAAAAGCAGGACCACCGCTCCGGTGATGAGCGCCAGCAAGGTGAAGTGGGCGACCTGGGGACGGAACCCGATCATTTCGGCCTTGGCCGGATTGAAAGCCAGGGTGAGGAAGGGTCGGTACATGACATAGGACACCACTCCGGCCAACACCAGCCCGATCGCCTCCAACCAAATGACGTCGGAGGTGACTCCCAGCAGATCACCGAACAAAATGCCGGTGATCGAACCCGAAAAAGTGGGAGTCAGGGAGATGACCACCACTCCCAGAGCAAGCATCCCCACGAACAGCAACCCGATTCCGACATCGGCGCTGAGCTTGGTGTGCTGATGAACCAGGTTGATTCCCCAGATCATCACTATCCCGGCCACCAATGCTCCCCACACCGGGTTCACTCCCAGCAGGATGGCGATGGCCACCCCCGGAATCACCCCGTGAGCCACCGCATCACCCATGAAGGACATTCCTCGGATCACTACCCATGCGCCCACCACCGAGGTGAGCACTCCGGCAATAATCCCTCCCACCAACGCCCGTTGCTGAAAGGCCAATTCGAAAGGTTCTAGAAGCCAGTCCATCGCTCCTTCTCAAGATCCACAGGAGATAACTTGGTCAATAATATATGATAATTATTATCATCGGCGGTGAAGCATGGTTGGATTGCATACCAAAGTAGAAAAGAGCCTTCGCTCCCAAGGCATTCGGTACACCTCCAACCGCAGGGCTTTGGTGTCCGCCCTCAACCAAACCATCGGACCGCTTACTGTCGATCAGATTTACCGCGCAACCGACCCGCGGGTTCCGTTTTCGTCGATCTATCGTGAACTGAGAGCCCTGGTCGATGCCCAGGTGCTCTCCCTGCACCACACCGCCGACAGATCAAATCGATTCGAGCTGGCGGAGTGGCTGTCGGGACATCATCACCACTTGGTGTGTGTGCGGTGCATGGCCATTTCCGACATTTCTCTCAACAGTGAAGCCGAGCACCGTCTCGCCACGCTGGGCGAGGAAGCGGCAAAAGGCGCCGGGTACTTGATAACGGACCACACCTTGGAGATAGAAGGGGTGTGCCCGACTTGCCGGTAATAACACCTCCGGGAAGGCAGTTCCGCCACGCTATCGAAGCCACGGACCTGGAGTTGCGATACGGGTCCCACGTGGTTTTGGAACCCTCGTCGTTCACCGCCCCCATGGGGGCGATCACTGCCATGATCGGACCCAACGGCGCCGGAAAGTCGACCCTCCTTCACGCCATCGTGGGTCTGGTGAATCCCGCGGGCGGACAGATACGGGTGATGGATCTTTCCCCACAACAGGCCCGCAAACAGGTGTCCTACGTCCTCCAGTCCAAGGAAGTCAACCAGTCCCTGCCGCTCACCGTCGCCCAGGTGGTGACCATGGGACGTTATCCCAACCGGGGAATGATCCGGCCGCTTCGCATCGATGACCGCGCCCGGGTAAAGGAAGCCATGGAGAGAATGGACATCACTCCTCTGGCCAACCGACACCTCACCGAACTATCGGGAGGACAGCGCCAGCGAGTGTTTATGGCCCAGGGAATCGCCCAGGATCATCGGCTCATGCTCTTGGATGAGCCGCTCACCGGACTCGACGTCATCTCGGCGGAGGCCGTGGACCGAACCATCCATGAAGAAAAAGAACACGGTTGCGCGGTGCTGGTCTCCACCCATGATCTGGGAGAGGCCGGGACCGCCGATCATGTGTTGCTGTTGGGAGAGAAACGAGTAATCAGCGGACCTCCCAGGGAGGTGCTGACCAACGAGAATCTCCTCTCGGCTTTCGGCCTGGGACTGATGCATCTGGATTGAAAAGTTCTCATCGAACTTGCCGACCGCCGATAAGATCAAACCGGAATGAGTGTTAAACAGCAGATGCGCGCCGAGTTGGTGGACGCCATGAAGTCCGGGGATCGCCTTCGGAGAGACGCCATCCGCTCGGTGGAGGCGGAGGCACAGAGGCAAAAAACCGCTTCGGGCTTTTCGGGATCGGGGGAGGATGACGACTTCTATCGGCAAGTCATCAGAAGCTATGTCAAAAAGATGCGCAAATCCGCCGGGGAATACGCCCGGATGGGCGAGCGGGGAGAGGAAATGGCCCAAAAGCTCTCCTACGAGGTGGATTATCTCTCCCGGTGGCTGCCCTCTCGCTTGGGTGAGCAGGAAAGTCGCCAGTTGGTCCGGGAGGCCATCGCCCGGTTGGGAGTGGCCGGTGAGCACGGAGCTTTGGGCCGAGTGATGGGCCACATAATGAAGTCCCATCGTCAAAAGGTAGACGGAGGGCTGGTCTCCAGACTGGTTGCCGAAGAACTTTCCTCCCCCTGACCAACGGGTTTCCCGTCCTTTCCGGGCAGATTGCCGGACGTTTTGTCGAGGGTAGCTCCCGGGAATCCGGACGGTCTGGTAAAATCGGGCTCCTGATGCGTCCCATATGGAAAGGCGCCATCTCCTTTGGGCTGGTGAACATCCCGGTGGTGCTCTACTCGGCCACCAAAAACCGGCGTCCCCGGTTCAAGCAGCTGCGCTCAAGCGACCGGAGTCCCATCCGCTACAAGCGGGTGGCGGAAACCGATGGCCAAGAGGTGCCCTGGGGCGATATCGTGCGAGGTTATGAGGTGGAGCGGGGCTCGTACGTGGTGTTCACCGACTCCGAACTGGCCGCCGCCGGAATAGGAAAAAAAGGGCTTCCCCTGATCGATGTCCTCAGATTCGTGGAGTCCGAAGAGATCGATCCGGTCTATTACAAGTCTTCTTACTACCTGACGCCGGAGAAAACGGGTCTACGCTCCTACCAGATCTTGCGGGAGGCGCTCCACTCGGCGGGAAAAGTGGGGATCGCCCGCTTCGCCATGAGGGGAAGAGAACACCTTTCCACCCTGCGCTGTCATCAGGACAGTCTCTTGTTGGAGACCATGTTCTGGCCCGATGAAATCCGGGAAACGCCGACGGGGAAAGCGGAAGTCGAAGAGGAAGTGGAGGTGAGGCCGGAAGAGGTGGAGATGGCCAAGATTCTGATCGACACCATGAGTGGCCCTTTCGTGGGAGAGGACTACCAGGACCAGACCAGAGAAAATATCGAGGCCGCCGCCCGGAGGAAGGTGGAGGGAAAGGAGATCGTCTCATTGGACGGTCCCGACGAGCCGGGCGAAGTGATCGACCTTTTAGCCGCTCTCAAAGCCAGCGTGGCGGCCACCAAGGCGTCGGTAGGCAAGCCGGAGACTCCCCATGCCCGGACGGCGGTCGGTTAGCCGGACGATGCCTCACCGTGTGGTGTTCTCCGGTTACGAGTCATCCCCAGGCAAGATCGGCTGAGGAATGCTGATCGACTCCATCCGTCCCTGAGCTTTTCTGATATTGGGAAGAAAATCAAATCTGCCCATCTCCAACATTCGCTCAATCGGCAGACCTTGGATAACCGGCCAGGTACCAGTGGAATCCTCGAACACTTCCTTGGACCGATTGTTCTCCACCGTTGTCATATATTTCTCGAAACACACCATCACCCCGGCCTCAACTTTGGGGGTATCGCTAACTACCTGATAGAGCGCCCTCACCGCGTCGGCTGTCACTCGGCCCGCCTTTACTTGAATCACTGCCAAGGCTCCGCCCTTTTTGCTTCTGGGGCCCCGGTCCCCCCAATAGATCGGCGCAAACTCCAGTTGGCCATCGATCCCACCATCGGGCCCCTTATCGCCAGCCTGTTTGCGTTGAGCCATTTTGGAGACACCAAGATAACCGCACACCCATTTCTCGAACTCAAACGGGTCACTTTTAGCCAGGGACTCCGCTTCCATGACCGTGGTGGGCACACCGATCACCGAGATGTCTCCGGATTGCAGTATGCCGTCGAAATTGTAGATCAAACGATCTCGGACCAAACCTGCGGAGAATCGCGAAATATCGATGCCGATCCATCTTCGTCCCAGGGCCTCAGCCGCGTGCAAAGTGGTGCCACACCCGCAAAAGGGATCCAACACCAGGTCTCCGGGATTGGTTGACGCTTTGATAATGTTTTCCATTAGAGCGAGAGGCTTCTGGGTCGGATAACTCAGTCGCTCTCGAGATGTGCGACCGATGGCGTTGACATCCCAAACATCACGCATAACCGGCATGGTATACCATCTACCACCTTCGTCTTGGTATTCAGACACATTGGCGAACCTGTAAGGTTTGAACTGGCGGTTATAGGAGCGCTCCCTCAACATATTGAAAGTGTGGTTATCTTTGCTGGATTTTGTATAAAACAAGATAATGTCATGCTTACGAGCGAAGTACCTTTTGCTAGCACCCCCCGTGCGGTACGCCCAGACTATTTCATTACGGAACCGTTCCCTGCCAAAAAGAGAATCCATCAGTATTTTAAGATAATGGCTGGCGGTAGGATCACAATGCAGATAGATACTCCCGGTTGGCTTTAGTATTCGCCGCATGGGTCTCAATCGCACTCCCATGTTCAACAAATACGCAGCCAGATTGTTTCTGCCGCCATGTCCAAACATGTCTAAAGCCAAGCCAACGATACGGGCTATCAGCAGCTCGTCACTCTTCGAAGAGGCTTCTAGTCTCTGATATAGATCATTCTCTGCGATCCCCCATGTCCAAGTGTCTGTAAAAGCCGTTACAGCTTCAACATCTGGCCCGCCCTTGAGATGGAAAGGCAAATTGTAAACCGCATTGGAATTAAAGGGGGGATCCAGATAGATCAGATCTACAGACTCGTTGGGAAGGTGTTCCGGATCTTCCAGGATATCGAGACAGTCAGAGCGATAGATTATTCGGTTGGTTTCATGGGTGTCGAATAACATCTAATACCTACTCGCAATTGTTTTCCTGAAAGTCTGCGAAAACAGGACTTGTCCGTCCCCTCATCAGCACAACGGCATCACCTGCCAAGATGATACACCATCCCTGTGACATTCCGAGGCGACGTTCACCCCACTTCCAGACGAAACATGTCGGCGTACTCTTCACGGCGGACTACCAGGCGGGATTGGCCGTCGGCTACGAACACCACCGGCGGGCGGGGGACCTTTTGGTAGTTGGAGCCCATGGAGTGCCCGTAGGCGCCGGTGACCGGAGTGGCGATAAGGTCTCCCACTTCGATATGGCCCGGCACCCATCCCGAGGCAACCAGACGGTCCCCGCTCTCGCAGTGCTTGCCCACCACTGTGACTTCCCGATCCCGATGATCTGACACCGCTTTTGGCAAGAAGACCTCGTAGCTGCTTCCGTACAGGACCGGCCGGGGATTGTCGCTCATCCCCCCGTCCACCGCCAGGTAGGTGCGAACCCCTTCGATCTCCTTGATGGTTCCCACCCGATACAGGGTCATCGCCGCCGAGGCCACGATGGCTCTGCCCGGCTCGGCCATAATCAGCCCCGTGACACCCTCGGACCGGCAGACCTCCCGCAGCGTCTTACCCCACTCGGCGATGGTGGGCGCCGACTCTCCCTCCACATAGGGGACCCCCAACCCGCCTCCCAGCGACAACTCCTCCAAGCCGAACGGGATGGCCAGCCTGGCCACGATCCGAGCCGCCTCCCGGAAGGACTCCAACCGGAAGACCTGGCTGCCGATGTGGGCATGGACGCCCCGGGCCCGCATCGAGGGAGACTGCCTGGCTCTCCGCACCGCCTGAGCGGCGGCGCCGGTGGACACCGTGAAACCAAACTTGGTGTCGTCATGTCCGGTGGCTACGAACTCGTGAGTGTGGGCGTCGACCCCGGGGGTGATCCGGATCAGAACATCAACCGGCCCGATACCCCGCCGAGCGTAAAGGTGATCGATCCGATCCATCTCGTCGAAAGAATCCACCACCACTCTGCCCACCCCCGCCTCGACGGCCATCACCAATTCCCGAAGAGATTTGTTGTTGCCATGGAAGACCATTCGCCGGGGCGGGAATCCGGATTGCAGGGCCACCGCCAATTCCCCGCCGGTCGCCACATCCATGCCCAAGCCTTCGGACTGCACCAGTTTGGCCATCGCAAAACATAAAAAGGCCTTGGCCGCATAGAACACCGATCCCCCCAAAGCCGACCGGGCCTGCCGGCAACGGCGACGCAGATGGATCTCGTCGTACACGAACACGGGAGTGCCGTACCGTTCCGCCAGTTCCTCCAGATCACAGCCACCCACTCGCAATCGCCCGTCCACCACTTCGGAGGTGTCAGGCAAAAGATGAAAAGGGAGGGGTCCGGCCAAAGGGCCTTCCTGAGGTGGTGTTAGGTTTGCCGAAGATTACCTGCTCTCCTCTACCATTCCCGCTATGGAAATAGGCGTAGGACTTCTCGGAGGAGGAACCGTTGGTGGAGAGTTGGCCAAACGCCTGCTGGAGGATCATGACGCCATCCTGGCCAAGTCGGGAATCGACCTGCGACTCCGGGGGGTGGCGGTCCGGGAGTTGAGCAAACCCCGACCCTTTCCTTCCCGGTTCAT
This sequence comes from Acidimicrobiia bacterium, assembly GCA_963665765.1. Taxonomy (GTDB): domain Bacteria; phylum Actinomycetota; class Acidimicrobiia; order Spongiisociales; family ZC4RG35; genus Bin76. The sequence goes on along the minus strand of OY762464.1, from coordinate 1,849,469 downwards.
TGTCGAACGGCCCGATCTACTCGTCTCTTTACCCGGGGTGGATCTGGTGGTGGAACTTATGGGAGGCGTTGACCCGGCCCGGGAGTTGGTGTTGGCGGCTCTGGAATTGGGCAAGCCGGTGATCACCGCCAACAAGGAGCTTTTGTCGCGGCACGGACCCGAACTGTTGGCCCGGGCGGCTGACAAGGGAGTCTCCCTGCTGTTCGAAGCTGCCGTGGGAGGCGGGATACCCCTGATCCGACCCCTGTCGGAGTCTTTGGCAGGGGAAAAAATCGAACGGGTCACGGGAATTGTCAACGGGACCACCAATTACATACTGACCGCCATGGAGAACGAGGGGATCGCCTATCAGGAGGCGCTGGAGGAGGCGCAGAAGCTGGGATATGCCGAGGCGGATCCCACTGCCGACGTGAGCGGAGGCGACGCCGCGGCCAAGGCCGCCATTCTGGCCGGGTTGGCTTTCGGGCAATGGGTCAACATCAACCGGGTCCACCAGGAAGGGATCACCGACATCCCCACGGTGGACATGGGCTTTGCCCGCCAGTTGGGATACAGCGTGAAACTGCTGGCGGTGGCGGACACGGCCGGTCGGGGTCCGGCGGTGCGAGTGCACCCGGCCCTGGTGCCCACCGATCATCCACTGGCTCTGATCAGAGGCGCCAACAACGGAGTCTTCCTGGAAGGCCCCTCCATCGGCGAACTCCTCTTCCTGGGCCCGGGAGCGGGCGGAAGACCCACCGCCACCGCCGTACTGGGAGACGTCATCCTCGCTTCCCGGGAATTTCTGGCCGGCACCAAGGTCACCCCCCGGGTGCGGTTCGGCAACGGGCAGGTGCGGGATTTCTCCGAGGTGGATACCCAGTGGTACCTGCGCTTGGAGGTGAAGGATGCTCCCGGGGTGCTGGCCCGGATCGCGGCAGTGTTCGGCGCCCACCAGGTGTCCATCAGGTCGGTGTGGCAGGAGGGACGAGGAGACGACGCCACCCTGCTTTTGATTACCCATCATGCCCGAGAGGATCACCACCGGGCAGCCGCTCAGGATCTGGAGGAACTGGAGGTGGTGAGACAGGTAGCGGCCACTATTCGGGTGATCGGCGCCACCTCCTGATGAGCCCCGGCGACGGCGAACCGGATCATCCGTGAGGTACATCTCGACCCGGGGTGGGACCCGCCCCGGGTCTTTCGATGAGATCCTCCTTCGGGGACCGGCGCCCGACGGGGGCTTGTACATGCCCGCAAGCTGGCCCTCGGTCCCCGATCTCCCGGCCAGCATCGACTACCACGAGCTGGTGACCGCCATTGCAGCCCCTTTCATGGAGGACAGCCTGCTGTCGGATCATCTTCCCCGGCTGGCGGCGGAAGCCTACGCCGACTTCGGACCGCAAGGACCCGCCCCCCTGCGGAAAGTGACGGAGAACCGCTTCATCCTGGACCTCACGCTCGGCCCCACCCTCTCTTTCAAGGACTACGCCCTGCAATTGCTGGGCAGGCTGTTCGATCAACTGCTGTCTATCGCAGGCCGACGGATAATGGTCCTGGGCGCCACCTCGGGTGATACCGGCTCGGCGGCCATCGAGGCATGTCGGGACCGCTCGGCAATCGACATGGTGATTCTTTACCCCCAAGGCCGGGTTTCGGACATACAACGTCGCCAGATGACCACCGTGGACTCCTCCAATGTTGCGGCGGTGGCGGTGGAGGGAACTTTCGACGACTGCCAAGACTTGGTGAAGGCGGCCTTCGCCGACTCTGATCTGCGCCGGGAATTCGAATTGGCGGCGGTCAACTCCATCAACTGGGCCCGGATAATGGCCCAGATCGCCTACTACATGTGGGTCGGCCACCGGCTGGGGCGGGCGGTCAGTTTTTTCGTGCCCACCGGCAATTTCGGCAATGTGCTGGCCGGTTGGGCGGCGCGTCGGATGGGCGGACCGGTGAACAGGCTGGTGGTGGCCAACAACCACAACCGCGGGTTGACCCGACTCATATCCGAAGGCGTGCTGTCGATCCGCGAGGTGAGACCCACCCTCGCCCCGGCGATGGACATCCAAATCCCGTCCAACCTGGAGAGATACCTGTTCGAACTGGGCAACCGACGGGGCGAATGGATGGCGCAGACGATGAGTGAATATCGCCGCCGCGGCGAACTGGCCCTCGACGATGGTCTTCATTCCCGCCTCCGGAAGGACTTTGGGGCCGGATGGTTGGGAGACCGGGGAATCGTGGAAGTGATCGCCCAGACCTACCGAGATCATGGGGTGCTGCTCGATCCCCATAGCGCGCTGGGATGGGAGATGACCCAACGCCTGGGCGCCGCTGATGAGCCGGCCGTGAGCATCGCCACCGCCCACCCCGCCAAATTTCCCGAGCCGGTGACCGAAGCGGTCGGCTTTTCCCCTGAACTTCCTCCCCGGCTCGCCGACCTGCTCTCCCGTCCGGAGCGCACCACCGTGATCCCGGCCCGGCTGGATCGGCTGGTGACGCTTCTACGAGCCGCGCGCCGGGGGAGATTGTAAGGGACTCCCCCCCCCGATCCCCGGGGCACCCCGAACCAGACCCGGTTTGACATAAAGAATTCCGTCCTGTTACAATGACCTCTGTCTGGTTCGCCCGCTCTCTATGTCCCAGTCCCAGCAGCGAACACCCAGGGAAATCTCCATTAAGTGCGGTTTCGTATGGAGCGCGACAGCCTTCACTTTGGAAAGAACGTGACGAGACAATTTCGGAACTCCGAGAATAAGAGGAATCTTCTATGACCAGTCAAACTGAAAATGGCCAGCTTCTGACCAAACCAGTGGAAGATCTGCAAAAAATCGCCCAGGCGATCGGCATCGACTCCGGCGGAATGGGCAAAGATCAGCTGATCAGCGCCATAACCGGCGCAGGTCCCGGCGGCGCGGGCGGGAAAGCGCCGGCCCCCGGGCCGCGAGTGGCGCGCCAACAGGCGCCCCCCGCGCCCCTCCCTCCCTCACCCTCCCGCAAAAGACCACCCCGCCAGGCCGGTGGGGGAAAGAAAAACCCGGGCGGCAAGTCAGAGCCGAATTTTGAATTCCGCGCTACGGAGAAGCCCGGTGGCTCGCACCGCGGCGGCGGGCGGGGACGGCGCGGGCGGGGACAGAGGAAACCGGCCCACTCCAACATTCCCGAAAGTGAAATGGAAGTGCGGGAAGGTCTGCTGGACATTCTTCCCGAAGGCTATGGGTTCCTCCGGGTTTCCGGATACGGCCCCGGAGAAAAAGATGTGTATGTCTCCGCCGGTTTGATCCGCCGCATGCAACTTCGCAGGGGCGACTTGGTGGGCGGGCCTATCCGACCCCCCCGTTCACAGGAGAAATACCCGGGGATGGTGAGGATCAGGCATGTCAACAAGGTGGATCCCACAGAAGCGATGCGACGACCCAAATTCAGCAGGCTGACCCCGCTTTTCCCCGATCAGCGACTCCGCCTGGAGCTGGAAGGCATGCCTCAACGTACTCTGGCCCGCCTGATCGACCTCATAGCTCCCATCGGCAAAGGCCAGCGAGGACTGATCGTCTCTCCGCCCAAAGCGGGAAAGACCACGGTGCTCAAGGAGATCGCCCAGTCCATCATTGTGAACAATCCCGAATGTCATCTGATGGTGGTACTGGTGGACGAGCGGCCCGAAGAAGTGACCGACATGCAAAGGTCGGTCCGAGGGGACGTGGTGTTCTCCACCTTCGACCGACCTGCGGAACAGCACACCCAGGTCGCCGATCTGGCGTTGGAGCGGGCCAAGCGCATGGTGGAAATAGGAAAGGACGTGGTGATCCTGCTCGACTCCATCACCCGATTGGCCCGCGCCCATAACCTGGCCGCGCCGGCTTCCGGTCGGATGCTCTCGGGAGGAATCGACGCCACTGCTCTCTACCCACCCAAGAGATTCTTTGGTGCGGCTCGCAACATAGAAGAGGGCGGCAGCCTCACCATCCTGGGCTCCGCCTTGGTGGAGACCCGCTCCAAGATGGACGAAGTGATCTTCGAAGAGTTCAAGGGCACCGGCAACATGGAATTGCGATTGGACCGCAAGCTGGCCGACAAGCGGATCTATCCGGCGGTGGATATCGAGCTGTCGGGCACCCGGCGCGAGGAGTTGCTGTTCACCCGGGACGAACTTCCGCAAGTCTGGAAGCTGCGGCGAGTGCTTCTTTCGCTCGAATCGAGCGCGGCCATCGAGTTGCTAATCGATAAACTGCAAAGTTCCCCTTCCAACAAGGTGTTCTTGGCCGAAGTCGCCAGAAACACCGGAAACAGAGTCAGAACGGTATGAAAACAGAGATACATCCCCGGTACGCCCTAACCACGGTTACCTGCTCCTGCGGGGCCAAATTCGTCACCAGGACCACCCGTCCGCCGGCCATAACGGTGGAACTGTGCAGCGAGTGCCATCCCTTCTACACCGGGGAACAACGGCTGGTCGATACCGGGGGCAGGGTCGAGCACTTTCAGAGGCGTTACGGGAAGGCCGCCGAAGTCCGCTCCCGGCGGTATCACAAGAAAAACCCGGGCGGCGCCTCCGCATAACCGGGAGAAAGCCGGGCGCTGCCTATTTCTGACGAACGGTCGCCGGAGAGCATCCTCCATAATCAGCCGTCCAATGGCACCGCCCGGGCCACTTCGGATCGGGCTTTTCAACTATGAGCAACCCACCAGCTCCCCAAGGGCAGACCGACTCGGGCCCACCAACCGTGGGAGGGCAGGCGCTGATCGAGGGGGTAATGGTACGGGCGCCGGAAGCCTGGGCGGTGGCCGCCCGGCGCGCCGATGGCGCCCTTGTCGCCCAAAGACGACCCCTGCCCCGTCTTTCCGCTCGCACCCGGGCGGCCAGGATGCCGTTTCTCCGTGGCATTCTGGTGCTGGTTGAATCCCTCAATCTGGGATTTCGCTCCCTGGCCTGGTCGGCCGAGATCGCCGCCCAGGAACCGGGAGACGACCCCGACGCGGTGGAGGGTCCCGGAGATTCACTCGGCTGGAAGCTCTGGCTGTGGATGGCCGTCGCCATGAGTTTTTTCGTGGCGTTTTTCATGGTGGTGCCCGCCACCGTGGCCCGCTGGACCGCCGGAGAATCCGGTCTGCTCTTCGGTTTCTTGGAAGCGATCATTCGTCTGGGGCTGTTCATCGGCTACATATGGGGAATTGGACGGATGGCGGAGATCAAGCGGGTGTTCGCCTATCACGGCGCCGAGCACATGACCATCCACGCCTACGAACAACAGGAGACGCTGTCCGTGGGATCCATCTCCCGATATCCCCCCGAGCATCCCCGGTGCGGCACCAACTTCCTCCTGATAGTGGTGATAATTTCCATCCTGGCTTTTGCTCTGGTGGGCAATCCCGGCTGGCTGGTGCTAATCACCAGCCGAGTGGTGTTCATTCCCCTCATCGCGGCCATCGCTTACGAGCTGCTCAAATTCGCCGGCAAACGCCAATCCCAAACCTTGGGCAGGTGGCTGGCCACCCCCGGCCTCTGGCTTCAGAAACTCACTACCAACCAACCGAGCCACGACCAGATCGAAGTGGCCATCACCGCTTTGCTGTCCGCCGTGGATTCTTCCGAAAGAGATCGATTGCTGGCCGGGGACACGATTCCTTCCTCGGTGGCGCGGGCAGTGGCGCGGTGACCGCCTCCCCGTGGCGGGACCGGATCCCCGACCTCGAAAAACAGTTGGCCGACCTGGACGAGGAAATCTCCTCGCCCCGAACGCTTTCCGATCCTCGACGGTTGGCGGACGCCGGACGGCGGCGGGCTGAGCTGTGGTCGATCGTCAAAACGGCACGGTCCTGGCTGTCCGCCCAAGAAGAGGCGCAGGAAGCCGAAGAGTTGGCCGAGACCGATCCCGACCTGCGTTCCGAGCTCTTGGAATGGGCCGAGGAAAGACATCGGGAGTCCGACCGGCTGGAGAAGGAGTTGGAAACGTTGATGGTTCCTCCCGATGCCGACGACCACCGGGATGTGATTATGGAGATCCGGGCGGCGGCCGGTGGCGACGAGGCGGCGATCTGGGCCGGGGACCTGTACCGGATGTATCAGCGATTCGCCGACCGGCACGGACTGCATACCGAGGAGATGGAAACATCTGCGTCGGGGGTGGGCGGCTTCAGCAAGATCTCCCTGGCGGTGAAGGGCCGGGGCTCCTATGGAAAGTTGCGTTATGAAGGCGGCGTCCATCGGGTGCAAAGAGTTCCCAAAACGGAGTCACAGGGCAGAATCCACACTTCCACGGCCACCGTGGCGGTGTTGCCGGAAGCCGATGAGGTGGAGGTGGAAGTGACCCCCGATGAGGTGCGAGTGGATGTGTTCCGTTCCTCGGGTCCGGGAGGCCAATCGGTCAACACCACCGACTCGGCGGTGCGCATCACCCACATTCCCACCGGATTGGTGGTCAGTTGCCAAGACCAAAAGAGCCAATTCCAGAACAAGGAAAAGGCCTTCCGAGTGCTACGCGCCCGTCTCTATCAGATAGAAATGCAAAAACGACAGGAGGGGATCGCCGGGGAGCGGCGATCCCAAGTGGGCGGCGGGGACCGGTCGGAAAAGATCCGCACCTACAATTTTCGGGACAACCGGGTCACCGATCATCGCATCGGATTGACTCTCAAATCCCTGGATCGGGTGTTGCAGGGAGAACTCGACCGGTTGACCGATGCCCTGGCCGCCCAGGATCACTCCGCAAGACTGGAGTCTTCTCTGGCGGGCCCCTCTCCAACCCATTGATCCGGCCACCGCCCGCCGGGACCGCGGTCTCCCCCACACCACTGCAATTGTCCCGCCGGAGCGGTCTTCCATATCATGAGTTGATCCGGCTGATCTCCACGGTCACCACCGATCGGATCCATCCCGGTTCATCGCTTCGGCCCGAAATCGCCGCCCGGACACAAACCCTGATCCGCCGACGCCAAGCCGGGACCCCGCTGCAATACCTGGAGGGTTACGCCGACTTTGGTCCGGTCACGGTTAGGGTGGACCGGAGGGCGCTCATACCCAGACCGGAGACCGAACAACTGTGGGAACTGGCCACCCGCCTGACTCCCGCCTCCCCCCAAGTGATCGTGGAGATCGGCACCGGCTCGGGCGCCCTGGCGCTGGCCCTGAGTCATTCCTTCCCCCAGGCGCAGGTGGTGGCCACCGACATCTGTCCCGGGGCCTTGGAGTTGGCCGCTCGCAATATCGAGGAAAATCCCTGGGCCAAAAGCCGCATCCGACTGTGGGAAGGCGACCTCTTCGGGGCGTTGCCGGATGGCCTGCGGGGAAGAGTCGATCTGTTGGTCTCCAACCCACCGTATGTCGCCTCGGGGGAGTGGAGTCAGCTCCCGCCCGAGGTGCGGTCCGAGCCCCGTCGGGCCTTGGTGGCCGGGGAGCGGGGAACCGAGATTCTGGCACGGCTGGCGGCCGAAGCCCGGGCTTGGTTGAGTTCGTCCGGCATGGTGGTGGTCGAGATCGGGGAGACCCAGGGTGACGTCGCGATGGCCGCATTTGGCGCCCACCGAATGACCGCGTCGGTTCATCACGATCTGGCGGGCCGTCCCCGCTTTGTGGTGGGCCGCCCCTCCTCAACGTGAGCTCCCCCCTGCTAGCCCGCGCCGGCGACCTGCTGGCCGAGGGCCGGGCAGTGGGAGTGCCCACCGACACCGTCTACGGATTGGCCGCCCACCGCTGGGCGACGCCCGAACTTTTCCGGCTGAAAGGCCGCCCCGGGGACAAGGCGATCCCCGTCCTGGTGGGATCGGTGGCCGACGCCCAGCGATTGGCGGTCTTCACCTCTGTGGCCCGCCGGTTGGCCCACCGGCACTGGCCCGGCCCGCTCACCTTGGTGCTGGCGGCCGGCGGGAACACGATCGGGGTTCGCATGCCCGACCATCCTTCGATGCTTGACTTGCTGTCGATCACCGGCCCTCTGGCGGTCACTTCCGCCAACCGCTCCGGAGAACCACCCGCCTTGTCCGCTCGGGACGCCCAACAAATATTCGGCGAGGAGGTTCCCTGTTATCTGCCGGGCGTATGCCCGGGAGGGGTTTCCTCCACCGTAATCGAAGCCCTGCCCGGGCGGGCGCCCCGGGTACTCCGCCCCGGCCCCGTCACCCTGAAAGATCCGAACCGACGAGCCGGTCACAAACCTTTTTGATCCGGCTGGACAGAGATACAATGAATCTCAGGGTGAAAACGGCGCCACCAGTTTCAAGAACCCCGGTTCTCGGGCGATGAACAAGCTAACCAAGGCCCTCCTGCCCATCGCAGCCCGCGGCCCCCTGGCATGGGAGCGTTTGGAATCGGGCGTGGCTTTCAACCTGCTCTCCAAGTCTTTCCGAGCCGACCCCTATCCGTTTTACGCTCGGTTACAGGAAAGGGACCCGGTCCACCGTATGCGAACTGCGCCGATGTGGGCTGTGTCCCGTTATGAGGACATCCAGACCGTGCTGCGGGATCACAAGCGCTTCAGCAGTCGGGATTTCCTCCCGGATGCATCCCAAGATCAAAACGATCCAACCTCATCGGATCCCAGCGATACATTCGGCTATGCCCAGCATCGTGTCGAGACTCTGCTGGAAATGGACCCGCCCGATCACACCCGGGTCAGGTCACTCGTTTCCCGGGCATTCACCCCGCGAGCCGTCTCACGTTTGGAAGATCGGATCAGCCGGGTAACCGACAACCTTCTTGATGCGATAGGCGATTCCCCACGGTTCGATCTGATCTCGACCTTCGCCTATCCCCTACCGGTAACCGTAATCGCCGAGATGATCGGAGTTACGCCGGAAGACATGGACCGGTTTGCGGAATGGTCCGATGTTTTGGCCCTCAGCATCGAGCCGATCCTCGACAAAACCCAGACCAAAGCAATCGAGCGCAGTAGCCAAGAACTTCTCACCTATTTCGAGCAGATCATGGAAAAACGCCTGAAGGAACCCGAAGAGGACATTATTACGGCCCTTCTGGCCATCGAAGAACAAGGCGACCGCCTCTCCCACCTCGAACTCCTGGGGGCCCTCATGCTGCTCCTGGTGACGAAACCACCCGCAATCTCATCGGCAACGGCATGCTGGCCCTGCTCAACCATCCGGATCAACTCCGGATGATCCGTGACGACCCCGATCTCATCAATTCAACCGTCAACGAGATCCTTCGCTACGATGGCCCCGTGCAGTTCGCGGTTCGCACCGCCACCCAAGACGTAGAAATCGGCGGCAAGCAGATCTCGGCCGGCCAGCAAATTCTAACTCTGGTGGCTGCCGGGAACCGTGATCCGGCAGTTTTCTCCGCTCCGCACACTTTCGACGTGAGACGCGACGAAAGATCTCATCTGACATTCGGGTATGGAATTCACTACTGCTTGGGCGCCGCTCTGGCCGTTATGGAAGGACGAATAGCCTTCCAATCTCTCCTCCGCCGCTTCCCGAGCATCCGTCTCGCCGCACCGCCCACCCGTCGCAACCGAGTGGTGCTCCGTGGGTTGAAAGAACTGTGGTTAGAAGTAAGGTGAACAAGTCCCGGAAGGAGAACCGGTGAATAGCGACCGAACCCTCCTATCTCACCTGGTGCCGAAACTGACCAACCAGGTGGAAGACGCGGCCACCGAAGCCCTGGCATTCATCCTGAACAAATCGGAGGCCTGTCGCAAAGCGTTGGTCAAGTTGCTTGAAAGTGATGATTTCTGTCTGGAGGCCATCTCCTGGGTAGAAACACAGGTAGTTCTTGAAGACTTTTGCCGTCCTGATATGGGTGGCTATGACCATACCGATGCAACGCTATTGCTGGTTGAATCCAAATTCTGGGCAGGTCTGGGAGAAGGGCAAGCCTGCGGTTATTTCCGACACCTCAAAGAGCTCCAGGCAGGACCAGGAGTCTTGTTGTTTATCTGTCCGGACAGCCGCATCCCCGGCCTTTGGGCCGAGATCGAGAGCGAAATGGCGACCGGCCGAGGTTGCAGGGCGGGGGCATGCGGGCCCTTGGAAAACATCGAACTTGCCGGAGCGATACGGAAAGCCAAGGTGAATGGCTCGAATAAGCGGGTGATGCTGACCGGCTGGGCACACCTCCTTGATATCCTGTATGAAGTCTCAGACTCCAACGACGAAACAACCAAGGCGGATATCGCCCAGCTACGAGGATTGGCTGACTATCAAGATATGGACTATTCCACGGCCTTTACGCCACTGACCGCCGAGGACTTGAAACCTGATATCCCGGCTCGAATAATGTCCCTCCAGCGACTGGTGGACGAAACGATTGAGCAGGCACAGGCCGAGGAATGGGTTGCCGGGGCTAGGAAACAGGACCCATCAGGGGGTGGCTACGGTAAATACATCAAACTTACCGGCGTTTGGGTCTGGTTTGGGGTCTACCCAAGAATGTGGTCTTACCATGGAATTTCGCCGTTGTGGGTGTGGCCCTGGGAGAAGAAACACCGTCACCGGCTGCGTAGGAACCGCTTTCAGACCCCGGACAACAACCATTTTCCCGTGGAGCTTCCCATTAACGAGGATTACGCAGCTGTTCTTAAGAGCACCCTGTCTCAGCTGAAGAAAATGGGGCGAATACTCCAGGACAAGCAGCCAGAGCCAGACTGTTAGAAAAGGCCGCAAGGCCCGGCGCATGATTTTGCCGGTGGGGGGCTGAGACACGCCGACGTAAAATCAAACGTCGGGATTTCAGCCATTGCGGCACGAGTGTTTCAGGGGCGAAGCGCTCGGCGCATGATCTTGCCGGTGGTGGTGCGGGGCAGATCGTCCAGGAAAGTTACGTGCTGGGGGGTTTCATGGGCGGCCAGTCGGATGCGAACGTGGTTTTGCAATTCGGAAGCCAGCCGATCGGTGGGGTCGAAACCCGATCGCAACACCACGAAGGCGGCCGGCACATGTCCGCGGATCTCGTCGGGCACTCCCACCACCGCGCACATAGCCACCGCCGGATGGGCCATCAGGCTCTCTTCGATCTCTCCCGGGCCGATCCGATACCCCCGGGAGGTGATCACATCGTCTTTTCGGCTGCGGAACCACAGATACCCGTCGGAGTCCTCCACACCCAGGTCGCCCGTCAGAAGCCAACCGTCTCGGTACTTTTGGGCGGTGGCTTCGGGCCGGTTCCAATAGCCGAGCATCATCACCGGATCGGGTGAGCGAACACAGATCTCCCCCTCCTGGCCGATCAGGCGGTTGCCCTGCTCATCTTGGATCTCCACCTCGTGTCCGGGGAGCGCACGACCCATCGACCCGGGCCGGACCGGCCATACCGACGCGCAATTGCCCACCACCAGGTTGACCTCGGTCTGTCCGTAGCCCTCATTGATGTGACAGCCCAGGGTCTGCTCTGACCATTCCAGCATCTCCGCTCCCAATGGCTCGCCCCCGGTGAAGATGGCACGCAGGGATAGATCAGAACGTCGGACGCCGCTTGCCCTCATCATCTTGAGGGCGGTGGGCGGCAAAAATGCCAGGGTCACGCGGTGGGTGGCCATCAAATCGAAGGCGGCGGCCGGATCGAACCGCTCTTCTTCTGTGGTCAATACCGGAATCCCGTAATACCAGGCGGGGATCAAGGCATCCATCAAACCCCCCAACCACGCCCAATCAGCCGGAGTCCACATGAGATCGTGGGGCCGGGGAGGAAACTCGTAATAGCACTCGAACCCGGTGAGGTGCCCGAAGAGGGAACGGTGAACGTGAAGGGCGCCCTTGGGCGGGCCGGTGGTGCCGGAGGTGTAGATCAGATAGGCGGGATCCTCGGCCAGGGTGTCGTAGATCTCCTTCAGAGGGGGGCCGGAGCACAGGGCATCGAACTCGGGACCGGTCTCGATCGTCAGCAGGTGGGGCGCCGCCTCCTCGAGCTTGGCTCGGTTGTCGGGGTGCACGATCACCGCCTGGGCGCCCGAATCGGAGAGACGGTAAGCGAGGGCATCCGGTCCGAACAGGGTGGCGAGAGGAAGCGAGATCGCTCCCAACTTCCAGAGAGCGAGATGCGCCACGCCCACCTCCACCGACTGCGGAGCGATGATGGCCACCCGGTCACCGGCGCCGATCCCCAGTTCCGCCAGGCCACCGGCTAGACGAGAGGACCGATCAGCCAACTGACCGAAGGTGTGCCTGGTCGCCGCTCCCGACCGATCCACCGCCACCAATGCGGTGCCCGTCGGGTCCTGCCGATCGGCGCAGGCCGCCCCCAGGTTGAACCGCTCGGGAATCCGCCACTCGAAGCTCTCGGTGAGAGACCGGTACGTCATGTCCGGGTGCGGCGTCAGTATCCGCCGCTCAGTCATATCCACAGCCGTCCTCTCCAACCCGAGCTCTCCGCTCTATCCCCTATCTCACCCTGTCAGGATGAACCCTCGGCCTCCGACCGTCGAACTGCCCAAATCAGTTTGACCGGCACTCCGTCCAGACGTTCATCGCCGGCCCGGTCGACGCGAAAACCCGCTTCGGTCAAAAGCCCCACCAGCCGATCCGTATCTATCTCGTGAAAGAACCCGGGCTGGCCGTGACGGCTGTGGTCGACCGCATCGTGACGGGGGTGGGTGGGATCACTGAACTGTTCGTCCAGCAACGCCAGCCGCCCGCCCGGACGGATAACCCGGCCCAACTCCCGGCAGGCCTGCTCATCATCGCCCCAGTGATGAACGCAGTTGATGGACCACGCCGCGTCGATGGATTGGTCCTCCAGGGGCAATTCCTCGGCCTTACCCTTGAGAATGACCATCCGGTCCGAGAGGCGTCGGACCCTCCGACGGATTCTCATGATGCCTCTCATCAGAGGAGAGGGATCCACCGCAAAGACCCGTCCGGCGCCCACCCGGGCGTAAGCGTCCAGCACCCCCGGTCCCATACCGGCGCCGACGTCCAGAACCTGTTCCCCCTCGGCCGGGGCCACCATTTCCACCAACGTGGTGTTGATCGGGCCCTTCCACAATTCGCCGGTGTGTTTGAGGTATCGGAGTTGGTGCCGCCAACCTTCATGCCCATGATGGCCATGGCATTGATCGTCATGGCCGTGGGACTGGTGGTCGGGCGGATGGTGGTCGGGTTGACCCGCAGACTCTTGATGATCCGGCATTCCCGTTCGTCCTTTCTCCTCCGCCACCCGTTTCAGAGTTCGGCCAGAGTATCGGCGGCCGCCGCCAAGGCGGTCTCTATGTCCTCGGTGGTGTGGGCTGCTGACAGGTACCACAGTCCTCTTCCGATCAGTCTTACTCCCCGGCGATGCATACCCGCCACAAAACGCCCATATTTGGCCGCGTCATTGGAGAGCGTGTCGCGATAGTCCCTTATCTGTTCGGCCTCGGTGAATCCGGCATGGAACATGGGACCGGGCCCTTCCACCCGCAAAGGATGCCCGGCCTCCGAAGATACCCGACGCAACCCCTCGGCAAGTTGGGCGCCCAAAACAAAGAGACGGTCGTGCACCTGCTCTCTTTCAAGGACTTCCAAAGTGGCCAAGGCGGCCGCTACAGTGGGGTTCCCCGAATTCATGGTGCCGGCGTGAAGGGCCGTCCCCTCGGCCACATGGGCCATGACCTCGGTCTTCCCTGCCAAGACGCTAATCGGAAACCCGTTGGCCATGGCCTTTCCGAAAGTGGCCAGATCGGGCGTCACCCCAAAATATCCCTGGGCGCCCGACATACCCAGCCGGAACCCGGTTATCACTTCATCGAAGATCAAAACCGCCCCGTAAAAGGAGCAGAGCGAACGAAGGCCTTCCAGGTAGCTCTCGACAGGCATGATGCATCCGCTGTTGCACATCACCGGTTCGGTGATCACCGCCGCCATTCCATCCGGGTCGGACGCCAACACTCTTTCGACCGCCTCCAGATCGTTCCAGCCGGCCATCTGTACCTCGGCGTCCGAGGAGGGAGGCCGACCCCTGGTCCAGGGAAGCGGCCGGGGTCGATGCCGCTCTCCCAACTGATCGGCCGTGGACGCCGAGACGCTCACCGCCACATTGTCGAACCAGCCGTGGTAGTGGCCCTCGAATTTCAGGAAACGAGTTTTTCCGGTATGCACCCGGGCCGCCCGCAAAGCGGCGTGCACCGCCTCCGACCCGCTCAGGCTGAACCGCACCAGGTCTGCGCAGGGAACCAACCGCTTGACGGTCTCCGCCAACTCCAGTTCGGCCAGGTGCTGCCCGGCGAAGATCTGGCCGGAGGCGATCGCCTCGGTCACCGCCTCCACCACCGCCGGAGGCGAATGGCCCAAAATCAATGGACCCTGGCTGAGCGTGAAGTCCAGGTAGGTATTGCCGTCCACATCGGTGATCCGGCTACCTTGGCCCGACTCGTAGAACAACGGGTGGGGGTATTCGTAGGCGCGAAACTGGCTGGAAACTCCCCCGGCCAGCGCCGACCGCGCCCGCCCGAAAAGCTCTGCGGATCTGTGATGCCTCATTCCCCTCCCATCTTACGACTGCCACCCCGGGATGCCGTCCGGCCTCATCCGGTCACCAGCCACAGGTCGCCCACGTTGGCGCCGGTGGGACCGGTGATAACCAGATCGCCGCAGGCCGCCAGATAGGGGGACGAATCGAATCGCGATAGGTGCTTGCGATGGTCCAAGCCGGCTGCCAGGCCACGCGCCACGGTTCCGGCGTCCACCAGCCCTCCCGCCGCCTCGCTGCGGCCGTCGATCCCGTCGGTGGCGAAGCCCCCGAAAACACCTCTCCCCCGCTTCCCGAGGAACTCGGCCGCCGCCAGGGCGGCGTGCTGGTTTCGGCCTCCCCGACCCGGGGATTCCAGCTCGATCCGGACCGTAGTCTCCCCCCAGAGGACATCCACCCGGCCTGCCTCCGACTTCTCCACCACCGAACGGGCCGCGGTCTCCGCCTCACCCACCACCGGATGGGAAACCACCCGCGTCCCCAGACCGTGGGCCTCCAGCCGACGGCGGGCGGCGCACGCCGCCATCTGACCATCGGCGATCACTTCGAACGGACGCCGGCGAGGTTCTTGTGCCGAGGATCGGGACTCTCTGAGATATTCCAGCACCCGTGCCGGGACTCGGTGCTCCAGGTGGTGATCGACCAGCACCGCCAGTGCGTGAGCCGGGGTGGTGCCGTCGGCCAGAGTGGGGCCGGAGGCGATCGCGGAGGGGGGGCCGTCCACCACGTCGGAGATCAGCAGAGCAGCCATTCGCCCGCTCGCCGCACCGGCCAGGGCCCCGTTTTTCACCGCCGAGAGATGTCGTCGCACGATGTTCATCTCGGTGATGGGTACGCCCCCGGTGACCAGGGCCCGACCCACCTGCTGCAGGTCTTCGAAGGTCGTCCCCGCCGCGGGAACCTCCATCAGCGATGACCCCCCTCCCGACACCAACACCAATAGCAATTGGTCAGAGCGTCCCGCCCCGACCATCCGCAGCGCCGCCCGCCCCGCCGCCAGACTGGCCCGGCCCGGATAGGGGTGATCGCCCACCATCACCCGGATGAGCGGATGAGGAGAGGAGCGGTGATGATCAGCGATGATGAGACCCTCCACCACCTGGGCGCCCAGGGTGGCGATGGCCCCGGCCGCCATTCCATAGGCGCCTTTGCCCACCGCCAAGACCCGCACACCGCCGGTGGTGTGCAGCTTTTCGCCCCCCACTTCCAGCCGATCTGTTGGTCCCGAGAGATAACGCTTGGTGACCAGATATGGATCCACCGATCGGAGGGCGGCCCGGTGAGCGGAGAGGAAAGCCGCCCTAAGGGACCGGGTGGTCGCCGTCAAGGTGTGACGACTTTGAAGGCCTCGGCCGCTTCCCAACCGGCTGGTTTCCCCGCCACCCCCGCCCGGCGGGCAATCTTGTGGGCGAACTGCTCACGGTGCACCTCCGACAGCTCGGCATCATCCATGGTGGTCTCGGTTTGGCTGGAGTGACAAAGCAGGGCCGCCACCTTCTGGTCGACAAATCCGGTGATGTCCTCCCAGTGGTCGGGCTGGTCGGTGGCCCAGTAGAGAATCGCATCCGGGCGGTGTTTGCTGACCCCGCGGGTTAGCTGGTCGGGATAGAAGAGGTGATCCCGAGCCGCCACCACGCCGTCGGTGGCGGCCATCCCGGTCACCCGATGGTCAGGGTGCAACAGATAGCGCATCCAAGGATCATGGGTTAGAACCACGTTCGGACGGAGCTTTCTGATCCACCAGCACAGTGTCTGGCGGAGCTCCATGGAATACTCCAGTTCCCCGTCCACTTCGCCCAGCATCACCACCCGGCCGGTGATGCCCAACACCGCCCCCGACCGGAGTTGTTCAGCGCGGCGCACCTCGATCAAACCGAAAGGATCCGCTCCCGGATCCCAGCTTCCCTTCGACCCGTCGGTGATCACCAGCATCGACACCGCACATCCTCCGGCCGACCATTTGGAGAGCACCCCTCCGGCCCCGAACTCGGCATCGTCAGGATGAGCGCCGATGGTCAGCGCGCGTCGGGGAGTAGGCAGCTGTTCACTCATTTCCGGTCGTCCTCCACTCGCCCGCCGACACCATGCTCTCTGTATTCAAGCAGAGTGGTAAACCCCGAGAGTGTCAAGTGCCGATAAGATGGCGGACCGGCCAACGCTTCCTCTATCCCACCCCAAGACCGTTTCAACAGGGCAACGTTCTCGGCGATGGTCAGGTTGCGACTGGTTGCTATCACCACAGCCCGAACCCTATGCGCTTCCAATGAGGCCCGCTCCGAGGATCGATAACGGATTCTCTTGTCCCTGAGCATCACGCACCAGTCTCGCTCTCCTATGTATTTGAGCCACTCTTCGTCCCGAGTATCTTGACTGAAGGGCCAATCAGGGTGGCCAGGGTAGATAATTCGTTCGTCATCCGCCTCCAGGGCCTGGGCAACACCTATGAGACTGGCATCGAAGAATATTCGCCGGCTCACGCCGCCC
Source organism: Acidimicrobiia bacterium (assembly GCA_963665765.1). Classification (GTDB taxonomy): domain Bacteria; phylum Actinomycetota; class Acidimicrobiia; order Spongiisociales; family ZC4RG35; genus Bin76. Next base: position 1,832,608 of record OY762464.1, on the reverse strand, counting down.
GGGGTGACCAGAGCGAGGTCTCGAAGCGCTCTGCCTCTTTGATGTCCTGTCGCGTCAGACCGTAAGTCCCATAAACCGATTGGAGAGTGGACACGGACTCGCCGGCGGCCCGCAGTTCGGCAATTGTCTCCGTGCGTACCCCGTTGATATGGGGCAGTCCAAAGGAAACCCGTGGATCCAAAATGATCCTTCGGTATCCCTGCCACGGATACCATTTGGCCGCCACACCGGTTTCAGAATCAGGTGGTTCAAACTCGACGCGGGCGAAAAACTGCTCGGCGACCGGGGTCAATACCAGCTGATATGGAGCCCGCAGTGAACCCTCCACCACCAAAAACAAGTCTCGATCAATGCCCAGGCTTTCCTGCTCACGCCACAGCAGCTGCCGTCCGTCGGAATAGAGAGGCTTGGCCTGGGCCAGTGGATACGGAGTCTGAAGTTCTTCCCGCAGCGTAACCATCAGAGGGCGAAGCCTTTCGATGGGAAGGCGTCGGTGTCTGCATCCCACCAGGAAGCCTGCTTCCACGAACTCTCCCCAGGTGACATGGGCTTCCCCAGTGTGCTCTGTTCTGATCAGAGGCTCGATGATCCTGTCAAAGCGACGGTCACCATCCAGCCACCTTCGCAACGTCTTATCCGGTATGCCCAGCAGGCGAGCGGCTTCATTCATCTGATACACTGGCCGGTCCAATGGCGGTGGGGCTGACAATTTCCTCTCCTCTTCGTACCCGGAGTGCTCAGCAGCCGGCGGGCCGGGCTACTACCGGAGATTACCCGCTGATGCCATGCCCACCGCGTCCCTCTCCGCTTCGGTCAAAGTACCGGCCAACCAACCGCCCCGAGGATGGGATAGGGCCGCTCTGAGATCGGAGGGACGATCGAGATCCAAAGCCAGGCCGAGCCGGTACAGGACTCGGGGGGCGCGGTCTTGGAGCCGGGCAAGATGCCGGTGAAAGCTTCCCCTTCCATAGGCGAACTCGAAACGGGTGTCGCGGGGACCGCCCACCAGAGAAGTCCCCCCGTCCGATGAAGGAGCCAGCACCCAACCTCCCGCAGCAATGGTCTCGACGGCCGCCCTGATGTCGGCCCGGGACAGAAGGGGAAGGTCGGCATGAATCACCATCCAGGAAAGGCCGAGTCGGGCGGCCCGCTCGACCGCTCCGGCCGCCGCCGCGTTCAGAGACGGCATCCGATCCAAAATCGTTTCCCAGCCCCTCTGCTCGGCCCAATCCATCACCGGATGATCAGCAGCCAGTATCAGGGGACGAGCCCCGCCCTCGGCAATAGCCTCGATCACCCGGGCGGCCATCTGCAGACTCAGTAGTCGTCTGGTCTCGGGAGAGAGAACCGAAGCCAGCCGGGATTTGGGCGAGATCGACTGCCTGAGAGGAACCGCCGCCAGAATCTGCATGGCTGGAAAGCGTTAAGAAGAGTCGATCGAGAGTCCGGCCAGCACCTCTTCCAACGTGTACCCGACCCAGACGTCCTTTTCCCACTGCGCCAGTTGGATCAGCACCCCGTTGGTGGTCCGAGGATGGAGGAACGCCTCATTCCAATGTTCGCTGAAGTGAACACCAGTCACCGCAAACCCTCGCTCCCCGGCTTTACGCACCGCCTCGGACAGGTCCTTCACTTCGAAAGTGAGATGATGCATCCCCTCGCCTCGCTGCTCGAAAAACTTATGCAAAAAGGAGGACCGTTCCCCGAGCGGAGAGATGAGTTCCAACGTTCCCTGCGGGAGGCGAAACTGGACCCACCGGAAACTGTTACGGGGGTTATCGGCCCCCTGATAGAAGCGGCCCCCCAGCATATCCACCAGGGGAAGGGTGGCTCGGATATCACGCACTGCCCAGCAGACGTGGTCCAGGCGCTTCACTATCCCGCCCAGGCCGGGCGTCATCTCGACCTTCATAGCCGCAGCAGGCTACCAGCCGGGCCGCGCTCGGGACGGAGGCCGAACCCCCGGCTGCGCCGTCAACCCGCCGACGGTTCCCACCATTGGGACAGTAGGTCCTGAAAGGATCGAGTGGGCACCAGCACCTGCGCACCGGCAGGAGACACATAGTCCTCCACCGGGATTCTCAACTGGGCCACCGCGGAAGGATCGAGATCGCGATAGCCGAGCGCCATGTCCACCGCCTCGACCACCGACCAACCCCGGTCCAGCCGAAGAGTGTGAGAAAGATCTTCGAGGGTCAGGAGCAGTTCCACCCGGGAAGTACCCCTCAACCCGACGGCTAGTTTCAGCAGCAATTCCCGTTGGTGTCGTTGGCGGGAAAAATCAGATGACCAGGCTCTCCGCCATTCTCCGTCCACCAACTGTTCGGCATCTCGGGATCGAGCGTAGGCCAGAGCCGTCTGACCATCCGAGTAACAACCGGGCTCGGAGATGTTCAGATGGGCGTTCTTGTCGCGGGTGGGGTACTCAAAGCAAATCTCAACACCACCCAGACCGTCCACCAATTCCACAAATCCCTCAAAGTCAATCCGGGCAAAATGGTCCACTGCCACGCCGGTGAAGTCCTCGATGGTCAGGGCCAACAGCTCGGGGCCGCTGGCATAACCGGTGCACCCGCCCAGATTGGCGTTCACCCGGCGGAAATCCTCCGAGCAGAAGTTGAACAGATAAAGATCGCGGGGAATAGAGACCATCGCCGGGGGGGCGCCGCCTTCCGGGAAGAGCACCAGTATGATGCTGTCGGCCAGGTACCCGCTGGCATCGGCGCCCATCATGAGCACCGTATCGAACATCTGGTCGGACAATCTGGTGGCGCTCCGGACGTATTCCACCGGCTCGGGAACGGGCGCTCGGTCCTCTTCCGTGATAGGTTGAGGTTCTTCCCGGATGCCATCCTGGACCGGTAACGCCGGCGCCTGGGTGACCGGCGGCTCCGCCTCAACAGGTTCGTCAACCGTCTGCTCTTCCGCAACGGCCATCTCTTGACGACTCTCTCTCACCTCGTCCGCAGTTCGCTCCTCCAAAGCAACGCTGGCTTCGCTCGGAGAAAAAGGAACATCGGCGACGGCTTTGAATCCCATATACAGCCGCAGCCCCACCACAGCCAACGCCAACACGAGAGTCAGACCCAACCCCATCCAGATCCGTCGCTGGTTTCTGCGGCGTCTAACTCTGAGGGCGGCTCGGCTGGTCAAAGGGCTTTTTCCCCTATGGTGAGAAAGATTTGGTATCCCGGAGGGAGGCTACCAGGGGTGGGGTCATATTTACGCAAGGCCGGAACAGCAGCCGTATTCAGCCGACATTACGCTCACCTCGGTGAAAGACCGTCCCCGTGAACAACCCGATGATTCGCCCGTCACTCCGTTCAACGGTGATCTGATAGGTGGCCACCGAGCGGGAGCGCGTGGCCGGGCGGGCGGTGGCGGTGAGGCGATCACCTTCCCGCGCCGAGGCGGACTGCACCAGATGGGTATCCAGGGCGACTGCCTCGACTGCCGCGTTGGAGATCAGGGAAAGGGCTATGTCGGCCAGGGAATACACCACGCCCCCATGAACCAGCCCCATGAAATTGGTGTGACGAGATTCGACGTTCAGAGTCGCCCTCAACCGCGCCGGATCGGAATCGACCAGCCTGACACCCAAATGGGTTGCGTAGGGATCGGCGGTGGCCATCTCCCGAATATGGGCGGTCGGTTCCTTCGACCGCCGGGAGGACCGGGGTGGTTCAGACATCCAATCCGGCGATCCAGGCCTCGAACAGCCGATGGGCGCCCTCGATGAGTTCCCCCTCGGCGTCCTCCAACTCCGCGGCAAACTCCTGCGGGGTCTTCCCCGCCCGCTCCAACATCTGCCGGGCACCGTGATTTGCCCATTCGTTGGCCTCGGAATTGGGGGTCTCGGGGTGAAATTGGATTCCCAGGGCCGATCCTCGCACAAAGGCTTGCGGAAACCGGTGGGAATGCGCCAGCAATTCGCTGCCCGGCGGGGGGTCGAAGGTGTCCTGGTGCATGGAGAGCACTCTCCGTCCGGCGACTTTTGACACCACCGGATGAACTCGCCCGGCCTCGGTCAACTCCACGGACACCGCCCCCACCTCGGGACGGTCGGCCAGATAGGCGCGACCTCCCAAAGCCGCCGCCAAGAGTTGGGCGCCCAGACAGATCCCCAGCACCGGGATCTGCCGCATCTCCGCTTGGCGAGCCAGGGTCATTTCCTCCAGCAGGTAGGGGTGCTCCTCCGTTTCGTAGGCCCCCATAACCCCGCCCATCATCACCAGTGCCCCGATTTCATCCACCGCCGGGACCGGTTCCCCATCGGCCGGGTTGGACTCTTCCCACTCCACTCCAAAATGATCAAGTCGTTCGGCCAGCCTGCCCACCGATTCGCAGGAATGCTTGACGATCACCACCTTCCCCATCTCCGGTGAGTTTACCGGCGGCCAAAGCTATCTTAAGGTTGGTGCGAGCAGTCAGGGAGTTCCCGGAGGTCCCGGAGAGACCGAGAGACCCCCTTTTGGACAAACGATTTCCACCGGGAGGTTAAACCGGGCTTATGCAGGCCGACTACCGTATCCCCACTCCTCCCCATCGACTCCTGGGCCTGACCGATCAGGAGTTTGAAGCCATACGCCGAGATCTGGGCCGCCAACCTCGGGACGCCGAGCTGGCCGTCTTCGGGGGCATGTGGTCGGAAGGGTGCTCGTACAAGTCGTCGGCGCCCTATCTGCAGAGACTCACCTCCGTCGCCCCGTGGGTAGTGGTCGGGCCGGGAGAGAACGCCGCCGTGATAGACCTGGGTGATGGGTGGCTTCTCGCCCTGCGGATCGAAAGTCACAACCACCCCTCCTATGTCGATCCTCATCAAGGCGCCGCCACCGGAGTGGCGGGCGTGCTGAGGGACGTGGCGGCGATGGGCGCCCGACCCGTGGCCCTCTTGAACCAGATCCGATTCGGACCTCTGGATCGGCCAAGAAGCCGACAGCGGTTGCAGGAAGTGGTGGAAGGGATGGCGGGTTACGCCCGGGCAGTGGGGGTCCCCATCGTGGGAGGAGAGGTGGCCTTCTCGGAAAGCTACCTCGACAACCCCCTGGTCAACGTGATGTGCGTGGGAATACTTCGCCACGGGGAGTTGGTGCGAGGGGAGGCGGGCAATCCGGGAACCAAATTGGTGCTGTTGGGCGCTCCCACCGGCCCCGACGGGATTGGAGGAGTCTCCATCCTTGCCTCCACCGGCGCTCGTCGACTGCAGTCTTCGCCGGTCACCATCCCCAAGGGCGATCCGGAACTGGCCGGACGACTGCTGAGGGTGTGCCGAGAACTGGCCCAACGAGGCTTGACAAGAGGAATGCAGGACCTGGGAGGAGCGGGCTTGGCCAGTGCGGTCACCGAGCCGGCCGCTCGATCGGGAGTGGGAATCAATCTGAATCTGGGGGCAATACCCACCCGGCAGGAGGAAATCGACCCGGCGGGGCTGTTGACTTCCGAAACGCAGGAGAGAATGCTGGCCTTTATCAACGACGATTCCGTGCCCGAGGTGTTGAAGACGGCGCGGCGGTGGAAAGTGCCTGCCGCGGTGATAGGGGAGGTCACCGACGCCGAAGAGCTTCTGGTCACCCTCGGAGACGAGGTGGTGGTGCAAACTCCCATCCGCTCCCTGACCCATGGGGCGGTGGTGGACCATCTCCAAATCGGCGAGCCGGGTTGGATCGAAAATCTGTGGTCCAACAGCATTCGCTTTCTTCGCCGACCGGCCCTGGGCTCGGTGCTCCTGGAGATCCTGGACGATCCTCGCCTGGCGTCAAAACGTTGGATCTACGAGCGTTACCCCACCGAGACCGCCGACGGTGTGATGGTTGGCCCCGGCCAGAACCATGCCCTCCTCAAGATCCCGGGCACCACCAAATCCGTGGCGGTCTCCACCGACGGCAACGGGCCTTTGTGCTACCTCGATCCACGCCGGGGAGTGGGAAGACTGGTCTGTGAAGCAGCGCTCAATGTGGCCATCTCCGGGGCGCGGCCCCTGGCGGTGGTGGACAATCTCAATTTCGGAAGCCCCGACAGTCCCGACGTGATGTGGCAGTTCCGGGAGACGGTGGAAGGTCTGGCCGAAGCTTGTGAACTGCTGGGCCTGCCGGTCGTGTCGGGCAACGTGTCCTTCCACAACGAGATAGACGGTTTTCCCATCCACCCCACCCCCGTGATCGGAGTGGTGGGAGCAGCTGACCCGTCGCCCGCCCACCCGCCGAGGATGGACCAGGCCCGCGAGGGAATGGAGCTGTGGCTGCTGGGGCTAAGCAACACGGTCAACCTGGCGGGAAGTTCTTTTTCCAAAGTGGCCTTCGGTCACCTGGGGGGCCGTCCGTCCGCCGCCGACTTCACACTCTGCCGGGCGGCGGTGGAGACGGCTCTCCAACTGGTGACAGACGGCGTCACCCCGGTGCTGCATGACATCTCCGATGGTGGCCTGGCTCTGGCCGCCGCCGAGATCGCTATCTCTTCTCAGGTCGGGGTGAACATCACCTTCGGAGACTGGCGCAGCCTGTTCACCGAGGACCCCAATCGACTCCTGGCCGCCATCCGGCCCCCGGATGTGCCCCGACTCCAGGAGGTGGCTTTCCATCAGGGTCTGCCGGCCACCCGGATCGGAACCTTCGGCGGTCATGAGATCTCTCTTCAGAGCGGAGGCATGCGAGTCGCCCTCCAACTGGACTTGGCCACCTCCACTTGGCAGAACGCTATCGCCCGTCGTATGGAAAGATCGACGTCCGCCGGCCGGGCGCCCGATCCGAGCGCCCCCTCAGGACCGGATTAGAAGGGATATCTCCTCCACGGAGAGACCCTCCAAGCCCAAACGTTCCAGGGTGCGTCCGTCGGTTATCGCCGATTCCAGGCCGGCCGCCGCCGCCAGATTCAACAAGGCCTCGGCCACCGGGGTCTTTACTCCCGCCACTTTGGCCAACTCCACCAGAGGCAACAGTCCGTATCCGAAATCCTCGGTGTAATAGCGATGACCGAGTGAATCGGGCGCCATGATGCGGGCGTTGGCGCTTCCCCCCGAAATGGCGCCCTGCAGATCGTGGAGATCAGCGTCGGCCTCCACCGTGCCGATCGCCGACATTTCCTCCAGAAGCGACCCCAGGCGGTATCCGAAGGCGGCCGCCACCGCCAGCCGCTCTTCGTCCAGACGGCCCATGACCGAGGCCACTGCGGAGGTCATACCCTCCACATAGAAGCGAAAATCACCACCGGTGGCCTCCACCCAGGCCGCTCCCAGGATGGCGCCGGGGGGATGAAGCACCATGTTCACTTCCGCCAGACCCACCGCCAGCACATCGGGTTGCCTGATGGCGCCCGGATACAGCTGCAGGGTTAGCGCCAGAGCTTCTTCTCCGCCGGGAAGGCATCCGACCAGCATCCGGGCGGCCGCCCCGGTTATGTTCACCACCCACTGCGGCCCATCTGGCCCGGGTGGACTCCCACCTTCTCCCACGGAGGCCGCTCGCACCGTATAGGGAAGGGTGGAACATTCCGCCAGGGCCGGCCGGTTGACCACGCCGTGACCATGCATCGCCTTGGACACTTCCAGCGCGCCTCCCAGGTGCCCGGGCGCCAGCACCACCGGCGCTTCACATCCCACCCGGGCCAGATGGTGAGCCACGTCCCGGTGAGCCGTGGACGGCAGGCACACCAGCACTCCGGCTGCTTCCCGGATGGCCATCGACATGTCGTCGGTGCACCTGACCGGCATCACCCCGTCGCCGAACACTCCCCGGTACGCCAGGCGGAATCCGGATGGCGGCCGCTTGGGCGCGGTACGCCGCCACCAGATCACCTCGAATCCCCGAAGAGTCAGGTCGACCACCGCCGCCATTCCCCCCGCTCCTCCTCCCATAACCAGTATCCGGCTCGGGCCGACGCTCACCGGTCAACGTCCAGTTCGAGACGCAACTCCTCGGCCACCGAGTACTTTTTCACCTGGGCGACGTCGACCTCCACCCCCAGGCCGGGACCTTCGGGAACCATCACCCGCCCCTCCTCGAAACAGAACGAGTCGACGATCAGGTCATCGGTGTAATAGATACCGGCGATCTCGGGCCGGGCCGCGCCGGCGGGACCCGAAACCGGGCACACGCTGGGGAGAATGGCGTTTTCGGTGGCGGCGCCCAGCGCCAGGTTGGCGGCATTGCCAATTCCGGTTTCGATCGACCCTCCTATGTCGCACATCATGCCCAGGCGGCGGGCCGTCTCCGCCTGCTGACGCGCCCGGAACAGACCACCGGGCTTGGTGACATAACACGAGAAGTATTCGGCAGCCTCCAATTCGACCAGTTCCCAGATGTCCTCCACAGTCCAGGCCGATTCGTCAGCCATCACCGGCGTGTCCACCCGCCGGGCCACCGCCGCCAAACCTTCCGCCCCGGCCACCGGCTGTTCGCACAGCATTATGTCGTACTCCTCCTGGGCGCGGGTGACGGCCACCGCCTCCGCCACGTGGGAGTATCCCTCGTTGCCATCCACCCTGATCCTGATCTGCGGACCGACCGACTCCCGAAGGCGACGCACCAGTTCCACATCCCGATCGGGGTCGAGACCCGTCTTGCATTTGATGGTGAGCGCCCCTTCGGCCACCGCTTGGCGAGCTTCTGCCAGACAGCGGTCGATGGGCATGATCCCCAGCGAATGCGCCAACTCGACTCCCCGACGAAAAGACCCTCCCAACAGGGTGGAGACCGCCACCCCCATGGCTCGCCCGGCCACGTCGTAACAGGCCACATCGATCATGGCCTTGGCATAGGGATGACCCTTCACCGCCCGGTCCATCCGGGAGTGGATCACCGCCATCTCACGGGGGTCACAGCCGGCCACCGCCGGAAGCAGATAGTCGGCGGCCACCACCCGCACCGTCTCGGGAGATTCCCCGTAATACCTCATGGCGGACCCGCCCCAGGTGATTCCCGCCGGGGCCTCCCCCCATCCCTCCACACCCTGGTCGGTGCCCAGGCGTACAAGGGCGTGACGGCCTATCGGGGCGGTCATTTTGGAAGCCCAGGTGTGATGCCGTCGGGTGGGGAGGGCCACTATATAGATGGTGGCTTCGGTTATCTTCACGTCTGTTCCGTTTCGTAGAGTTCGATCTCGTTCCCGTCGGGATCGGCCACGTACACGGTGAGACCGTAGGGACCGGGTCCCAGCGGACGCACTATCCGATGTCCCGCCTCCGCCACCCGTCGCTCCCATTCGGCGACGCCCAGCACTTCAAAGGCGAAGTGGTCCACCTGCCCGCCTCGACCCGTTCCTCCTTCGGTTAAACCCAAACCCTCCTCGGTCCCGACAAACCGCCGTCCGTCACGGAAGGGGGTGCGGTTTTTCACTGTGAATCCCAGCAGATCCACATAGAAGCGCTCGGCAGCCTCCAAATCGGTGGTCTCCAGCAGCACATGCCGGATCCCTTTGACCACCGGACGGCGAGTTTCCTCCAACCAGGCGGTCACTTCCGCCGAGGTGGCGAGATGGGCCAGGTAGTGCGACCACACCTCCAAAGCGGAGGGTTCCCACCGGGGACGCACTCCCGCCACGCAGTCCGTCACGGCCACCACATCGTAATCCCGCAGATAGGCCTCCCGAACAGTGGTCTCCACACAGGCATTGAGGGTCACTCCGGTGATGAACAGGGTCCGCACCCCCAACATGCCCAGCAAAGCCTGCAGGCGCGTTTCATAGAAGGCGCCAAACCGGTGCTTTTGCACCACCATGGTGGGATCATCGGCCAACCCGGCCAGTTCCTGCACGATCTCCGCGTCCCAGGTTCCCGCCAGGGCCGCCACCCGGGAACGACGCTCGGTGTGGGCGGGAAGCCGCTTTCCCTGTCTCCCTCGGTCGGGTTGCAGATGAGTCTGCACCGTCCAGACCACCGGGATCTTCGCTGATTGAAAGGCCCTCACCAGTTGACCAAGCGGCCGATAGACCTCCCGGATCGGACCGACATCCACCCCCGAATCGCCCAACGTCCCCTCCGGGTGGCAGAAGGCATTCTGCATATCAATGACCAGCAACGCCGCCGATTGGTGGTCGAGTCTGCCGAGATTGGTCACGTTGTTCATACGTCGGTTCGATCGGGGCCGAGCACCCCGGCCAAACCCCAGCTGTCCCGCGGAATGTCGTGGATGATGACGTGCAGAGCATCGAGCCGAGCATCGGCATGTTCCACCATCGCCTCGGTTATGGCCTTCACCAGTCGCCGCTTCTGCTCAACGGTTCTTCCTTCCCACATTTCCACGGTCACAACCGGCACGACGGGACTCCCTTCATAGTCTCTTTCGTAGCTTAAATTTAGTTTGGTTTCCTGACTCAATCAGTCTGGCAGCCGTTTGCCACCAGACTTGGTTGTGGAGACCGATAGGCGCTGGGCCGATACCGCGCCATGGCGGGTCCTTTAGGATTGCAAGAATCAACAATTCAGGTAGCCTGCCGGTGCCTCATTGAAAGTCGAGTTTTTGGACTATGTCGGCACGGCTTTCCTCGTTGCTCACATAGGCGAGAAGCACACAAGCGTCGGCGTAAACATGGGGCCGTTTAGGGAGCGGCATCCCTCGCCCGTCTCACCGCTTGTTCCGCCGGCTCCCGGGTTCGCAACGCTCCCCGAGCCTGGAGGTAACCCATGGGATCACCTTCCTCTACGGTGCTCACGGCCGTGATGTGTCGGATTGAGATCGGTTGTCCAGTGGTGGCTTCGCGGGTGACGGTGCCTGCTACGTCAGCGACACGGCCCCAGACACTACGCATGGTGTCCTCAAGGTCAGAATCGGGGTGACATCGAATGGGCCGGTCGGTGACAAGTTCGTAAAGAAAAAAACGCAGACCCCTGCGGTGGGAAAGCGTTTCGATACGTCCTCGCACAGTACCCAGAGAACTCGTGGTCTTAGTTTGGCTTTCAGCAGTGGCATGGAGAATGGAAGGGGTGAAAGTCACTTGGGTGCCGGCCGCCTCAAGAGTTATATGGTTGTTTTCGTCTACAACATACGCCAGTTCACGCACACGATCCAGAAGTGGACGGTCCGAGCGGATTTGGCTTTCTTCGACTCGTATCGAAGCGACCCGAGAAGCGGCTTGAAGGACCTCTTCGCACATTGCCGGAATGAATTCCCTTGCTTCTTCATCGAGGGGTATCGCCCGCGCGGTCACCGCAGCACTGCCATGGTCAAGCCCGGCCAACACCCATCGCACCCTTGCATGATGGCTCTCGTCCAAGGCCTGAAGCACCTTGGCGAAACGAACACAGGCCTCCGACAATTTCCCGATTGTTACCTCGCCGTCGAGGCGGAACTTCAAAATGCCTTCGGACATGAGCGGGATCTTAGCTCACTGCTTCCGGGGTCTGACCGGGGAAAGACCCGTGCAGTACAGCTAGACCAGAACGGTGAACCCGTCCGTTAGGACAAACTGCCGGGCACAGATTCCGATAGCCTTCGCAGCATCACCTATGAAGAGTATTGGTAGAGGTTGACATGAATGTTCCTTGGAGTGACCGGGTGATCGCCGTGGTGGGAGGGGACCGTCGTGAGCAGGAGATCGCCCGTCGGGCCGCCGCCGCCGGGGCGGGGGTGCGAGCTCACGGGTTTCCTTGGCCGAAGGAGGGCATCGATGGGGTGACGCGGTATTCGACCCCCGCCAGGGCCCTGGAAGACACCCATTACGGATTGCTTCCCATTCCCGGCATCGCCCCCGACGGCGCCCTGTTTGCCCCGGCCGCGCCCCGGCCGATCGTCCTGGGGGTGGACGATCTGCATCGCATGGCCGAAGGGGCGCACCTCATTCTGGGCGCCGCCGATGATCGTCTCCGGGCGGCCGCCGCCCGGGCAGGGGTGGGAATCCGGGAATATGAGGATGACCGCGAGCTGATGTTGCGGCGGGGTCCGGCGATCGTGGAGGGAGCGGTGGGGAAAATCATCGAACTGACCGAGATCACCATCCACAATGCCCGGGTGGGGGTGGTCGGCCAGGGGACAATCGGGTCCCTTCTCACCCGCACCCTGGTGCTGCTGGGCGCCAAAGTCCTGGTGGCTGCCCGCAGTCCGGTGCAGCGAGCGGCGGCCCAAGCAGTGGGCGCATCCGCCATCCCACTGGACCGACTCCCCGAGCAGGCACACCGTTTGGATATGCTGCTTTCCACCGTGCCCGTGCGAGTGGTGGGAGAAGAGGTGTTCCGCCGGCTTCCCGCCGGGAGCCTGGTGATGGACCTGGCGGCGCCGCCGGGCGGAGTGGACTTGGACCGGGCCGCCCAACTGGGCCATGTCACCTGTTGGGCCAGAGGATTGGGCGACCGGGCCCCGGTCACGGTCGGCGCGTCCCAATGGAAGGGAATCCGCAAGAGAATCGAAGCGATCGAAGAGGACAAACATGAAAGCTGACCTGGTGATCCGCAATGCCCGAGTGGTGACCCACACCGGAGAATTCCGGGGAGGAGTCTCCGTGTGGGGAGAACAGATATCCGCAGTCGGAAAGAACGGTGATTTGCCGCCGGGTCGGAGGGTGATCGACGCCGAGGGTCGGGCGCTCATGCCGGGGGTGATCGATCCCCACTGTCACCTGGGAGTCAACTATCCCTACGACCAGGATATGGATACCGAGACCGCGGCCGCTGCCCGGGGCGGGATAACCACGGTTCTCTTGTACATTCGCAATCTCGAACCCTCCTACCTTCCCTTCTATCGGGACCGCCGCCGCCGAGGAGAGGCGGTGGCCCGCATCGACTTCGGATTTCACTTCGGGATTCAACGGGAGGAACACCTCGCCGAGATACCCCGGATCGCCGAAGAGACCGGCGTGCAGTCCTTCAAGTGCTATTTCGGATACGAACAGGAGAACCCGATCGGAATAGTGCCGGCCGACGACGGGTGGGTGTACACCGCCATGACCAAGATCCGCCGGCTCCCCAAAGGCGTAATCTCGGTTCATTGCGAAAACACCGAGATCGCCCGGTGGATCAAAAAGTCGGTGCAGGCCACCGGTCGCCAGGACCTGGGCGCCTACACCGAGTCACGACCGGCGTTCTGCGAGGAAGAGACCATCGCCCGGATGATCTTTTTGGCCGAACTCACCGGGTGCCCGTTGTATGTGGTGCACACCAGTGTGGCGGCCGGACCCAAGCTGGCCGCCCAGGCCCGCGCCCGGGGGGTGGATGTCACCATCGAAACCTGCCCTCACTATCTGGTGCGCACCGCCTACGACCCCGACCTGGACATGCGGGCCAAGATCTCCCCTCCCCTGCGGGACGCCGAGCAGCAGGAAGGATTGTGGAAAGGCATCTTCGCCGGCCAGGTGGGATCGATCGGGTCGGATCATGTGCCCTTCTTTCCCAAAAAGGGCGAGGACCTGTGGGAAGAAAAGCCGGGAGTGGTCTCCTTTCCGTGGGAGTTGGCGCTTCTCTTGGAGCACGGGGTGCACCGCCGTGGCCTTTCCCTCCCCGACCTGGTGAGGATGAACTCCTATGGTCCGGCGCGCCGCTTCGGTTTCTATCCTCGCAAGGGCGCCATCATCCCCGGCGCCGACGCCGATCTGGTGCTGGTTGACCCCGATCGGGTGGACACGGTCCGGCACACCGGCAACGGAACCTGCATTTACGAGGGTATGGAGTTGCGAGGATGGCCGGTGATGACCGTCAGCCGGGGCCGGGTGGTCTTCGAGAACGGAGAAGTGGATCCCGACTCCCTGGGACATGGCCGGTGCGTCACCCGACCCGACTGATCGCAAAGGAGCAGGTGCACCCCTCCCTCCGGCATAACATGGCTGAGGTGAGGTTCAGACATTGGGGCAGTCGATGAAAATTCTGGTGGTGTGGGCCCATCCCCTGGCCGAAAGCTACTCGGCGGCCCTCAAGAACCGAGCCGTGGACGCCTTGCAAGCGGCGGGACACGACATTGACCTTTTGGACCTATATGCCGAGGAGTTCGACCCGGTCCTCTCGGCTCAGGAACGCCTTGACTACCACGAGATCGGACCGAATCTGGCCAATGTCCGCTCCTATGTCGAGCGCCTCCAGGCGGCCGAGGGATTGCTGTTGATCTTTCCCACCTGGAGCTTCGGTTATCCGGCGATCCTCACCGGGTGGCTGCAGCGGGTGTGGATCCCCGGGGTGGCCTTCGGGCTGCGGGAGGAAGGCGGCCCGATAATTACGGGGATACTCGGCATCCGCCGCGTGGCCGCGGTCACCACCACCGGATCACCGTGGTGGTATGTCCTGGCAGTGGGCAATCCCGCCAAAAAGGTGCTGAAACGCGGGCACCGCGTCATGTTCTCCAAGGGTTGTCGGACCAAGTGGCTCGATCTGAACAACATGAACAAGGACTCGCCGCGCAAGCGGAAGAGGTTCCTGGGCAAGGTGGAACGGGTCTTGCCCAGCTTTTTCTCCGGCTAAGGTTTGGCCGCACCCTGACCAACTTATAGAGATATGTTTGGCGTATAGCAAAAACGCTATAACCCCAACATAACGCTATAAACCCGAAACTCCATGGGCTCAAACCCGTTTATAGAGATATGTTCGACATATAGCAAAAACGCTATAACCCCAACATAACGCTATAATTTCCTGTCTCTCGCATCGCAAGGCCCCAGGATGGACCCAGGTAAAAACCCGTACAGTCCCGGCGCCGGCACCCCTCCCCGGGCGCTGGTAGGCCGAGACGTGGAACTGGGGCAATTCGAAATCGCGGCGCGAAGGCTGGCAACAGGCTACTCAGACCGGAGCATGCTCATCACAGGATTGCGGGGTGTGGGCAAAACAGTGTTGCTCCAGGAGTTTTGCAGCATCGCTCAACGGAACAACTGGGCCTACCAACAGATCGAGGCCAACACGGACTTGAACCTGCCAGGTGTCATGGCTGATCGAATCCAAACCGCGCTGTTGAAACTTTCCGCAGGTCGCCGACTTGCAGACCGCCTTCGCCGGGTTCTGGGTGTTCTGAAGTCGTTCAAAGTTCGCTGGAATCTGCCCGAAGGCGGGGATGTGGAAATCGGGATCGAGCCAATCCCCCACCTCGCCAACACAGGAATCCTCCACGAAGACCTCGCCGATCTCTTCACTGCGGTGGGGGAATATGCGCGGGATCGGGAAGTGGGGGTTCTCATCACAATCGACGAGATCCAGTATTTGACGCCGGAGCAGCTGCGACCCCTGGTTATGTGTCTCCATAAACTCAGCCAGCGATTACTCCCCATAATGATGGTGGGTGCCGGCCTACCATCCGTTCCCGCTTTGGTTGGCGAGGCCCGATCCTATGCCGAGCGACTGTTTGCGTTCTTGACGATCAACAGCCTTTCGCCGGAGGAGGCAACTACCGCATTGTCTGCTCCTGCGGCCGAACACCAGGTTTCCTGGGAGGTTGATGCCTTGGCCAAAGTAGTGGAGACAACAGCCGGGTATCCCTATTTTCTCCAAGAGTTCGGGAAACAAGCGTGGAACTTCGCAGCCGGGCCTCACAAAATCACACTGGAGGAAGTCCGGCACTCCATCCCGATTGCTGTCCAAGCCCTTGACGAGGGGTTTTTCAGAGTACGTTTCGACCGTACCACCAAAGCACAGCGATCCTATTTGGCGTCCATGGCTTCTCTCGGATCTGGCCCTCATTCAACCCGAGAAGTAGCGTCTCAGATGGGCAAATCCACATCCCAAGTCAGCACTCAGCGCAATCAGTTGATCAAAAGAGGCCTCTGCTACGCGCCCCGCTATGGCGAAATCGCCTTCACCGTGCCCATGTTCGATCAATTCGTCCGTCGGCGGCTGTCCCTATGAACACCGGGCGGCCCGGGAACATTGGCCCAACAGTGACCATCCCGTCAACCTTCCCCTTCATGCTCGGGTAGGATTTCCGACCACCTGCCATAGAAAGGAAGGTCCGGATGGCGCAACAGTCGACCCTGCTGGCGCATTTGATTCCGAAGGTGACCAGCCGAGTGGAGGACGCGGCCACCGATGCACTGGCCTTCATTTTCAACAGGTCCGCCGCGTGTCGTAAGGCCTTGGACCATCTGCTTCAACGAGAGGGCTTCGAGCCGGAACCCATCGTCAGAGTCGCAACGCAAGTGGCTGAAGATGACAAATCCCGGCCCGACATGGTGGGGTACGACCACGAGAGCCGGAAACGCTTGTTGGTGGAGGCCAAATTCTGGGCGGGTCTCGGGAAAGGCCAGGCGACTCGCTATTTCGAGAAGCTCGACCAAGATGGCCCCTCGGTCTTGTTGTTCGTATGTCCTGACAGCCGTATCGAAACCTTGTGGGCGGAGATCGGGCGGCAGATGGAGAGTGGAGAAGATGGGGTCCGGCTGGAACAATTGGACGCTCCCAAGCGGACCCGAAGGGCTGGAGTCGTTGGCGTCAACCAGCATTTGATGCTGATCAGCTGGGCCCGCCTGTTGGACAGTTTGACCGCCGCCGTACCCGGTGACAGCGGGCTCGCGTCGGACATCGGGCAACTCCGGGGCCTGGCCAAACACCAGGACGAGGAAGCCTTTCTCCCGATCCATCCTCAAGAATTCGGACTGGCCTTTCCACGCCGTATGCGGGGCCTGAGCCGCCTGATCAACGACACCGTTCGCCGCGGGAGATCCCAAGGTTGGATAACCACCAAAGGTCTGAGAGTGACTCCACAAAGAGAAGGCTACGGACGGTACTTTTGTTTTCCCGGCGCTCCGGGAGACTTATTCCTCGGAGTGAACTTAAAACGGTGGGTAACGAAAGAAGAAACGCCTTTGTGGCTGCGAGTCGGCAGTCAGATACCGGTAAACCGGGAGAGCTTGCACCGGGAGGTCCCCACACTCACTGATCACATACGACCAGGTAGCTTCACTGTGCCAATTCATCTACCGACCGGAGCGGAGTACGAGAAGGTCTTAAGCGATGTGGTCAACCAGATCAAGCGAATTCACGACATGGTCACCAAGACTTGATCCAGGATCGGTTTCGGCGACCTTGCGCAAACCTCCTCTTTATCCGACCGCCATCAACTCCCGATTGTCGTTCACATCCGAGAGCAGCCCGGCACCCTCGGCGGTGACCTCCACCATGTCTTTGAGTTGCAGGCCGAAGCCGTGACCGGTGTTGTAGATCAGTGGTTCCACGCCGAACACCATCCCCTCTTCCAGCACCTGGTCGTGACGAGGGCTGATGTAGGGGTGCTCATGCAGGGACAGCCCTATTCCGTGACCCACAAAGGAAAAGAGCGGCAGGCCCAGGGGGCCACAAAGGGCCTCGAACCGGTCCCACACTGCCCGGCTTGAGACTCCCGGACGGATAGCCTCCAACAAGACATCTCGGCACTCCACCAGCTTCGCCCAGATCTCCACCGCGGCGGGGGGCGGTGACCCCACCACCGCGGTGCGGCACACTCCGGCGTGATAGCCCTCCGCCACTGCGAAGATCTCCACCCGGCAAATGTCGCCTTCCCGCAGCACTCTCCCGGTTGGTCCGACGTTGGCCAGTTGGCTGCGAGGACCGGTGGCCACGATCATTAGCTTGAAGTCCTCGGCGCCTCCCCGATAGATGCCGTCGGTGAGGGCCGCGGCGATCTCCATCTCGGTGTCTCCCGCTTTCACCGATCGAAGCGCCCCGCCGATGGAGACGTCGGAAACCCGGGACAGGCGGGCGAGAAGATCCAGTTCCTCCGGCGTTTTGATCTGGCGTTGCCTTCCCAGCCATCGGTCGGCGGCCACCCAATCCACGCCCGGCGCCGCTTCTCGTAGCCGGGCGAAGTCAGCCGCCGGCAGATGGCCTAACTCCACCCCCAGCCGACCTCTATGCAAGCCCAGTCGCCGGAGGAGCCCGGCCAGGCAAACCATCGGGTCGTCGTCGAATTCGTCCCACACGGCCACCTCGGCGGCGCCGGTCCTCTGTCGAACCATGGCTTCCTCCACCCCGATGCACATCACCGCCGGGTCACCGGCTCGGGGCAGGACCAGCGCGGCATGGCGCCACCGCATCAAGGGTTGGGAAGGAACCACAAACCCGGCCGGATAGGCGAAATTCTCCGGGGAGGAGACCACCAGACCGTCCCAGTCCCCCTGCTCCAAGGCGGCATGAAGACGGGAGATGACTTGTGCTCGCATGTTCGGTGTCCCCAGGTGGTTCGATCAAAGTTTAACGACCGGGGTAACCGAAGGGGACCTCACCCGTTATCGTAGGTTTTCGGAGCAAATCAAGGAGCAGAAGAAAGAAATGGACCAGGTATCCCCCATCCCGGTGCGTGGACCCGCCCTGCCGTTCGAAACCCTGTTCGATGTCGAGACCACGGAACCCGGCGAAGGCGTCGAACTGCATCCCGACCTTGCGGCGGTGTACGGAGGCCCCATGCGGCTTGCCCCTCCCGGCAACGGACTCCCCCTGCTGGCCATGAACTTCGTGACCGCCCACGACGGCCGGGTCGCTTTCAACCACCCCGATCATCGGGGAGGCGGGCCTATCTCAGGTTTTGACGACAACGATATCTGGCTGATGGGACTGCTTCGCGCCCGGGCCGACGCGGTGGTGGTGGGAGAGGGGACTCTGCGGGCCGAACCTCGTCATATCAACACCCCCGAAGACATATACCCGGAGGACTCTGAGGCTTTCGCCGCCCTCCGCAGCCATGAGAACCGTTCGGAACTGCCCATCTTCTCGTACATCACCTTCGCCGGGAATCTCCCACCCGAATCCCGGGTCTTCTCCATGGAAGATGCCCACATGGTGGTGGCCACCACCACGACCGGCGCCCGTCATCTCCGCAGGACCGTTCGCCCGGCCGGTCGATTGGACATTTTGGAGTTCGGAGACGACGGGGTGGACCTGGAACGCTATGCCCGGATCATGGCCGGGGACTACGGAGTGGAGTTTCTGCTGTGCGAAGGCGGGGCGACCCTGTATGGGGCGTTGCTTGGGGCCGGAATCGTGAATGAGCCCTTCATCACCCGTTCCCCGCTGGTGGTCGGCGAGAACCGGGACAACCCCCGCCCCAGCCTGGTAGAAGGAATCGGTTGGCTGCCTGATGAGGCGCCCCGGATGCAGATCGCCTCGGTTCGCAAAGCGGGTCACTACCTGTATATGCGTTACCGGGCCACCTACCCGGGCTGAGCTCGGGGCAGCACACGAAAGGCCGCCCGGTGGTTCCTCCCGCTCCCTCGACGCTGATCGAACATTTGGAGTTCGCCATAACCTGCGACCCGCAGAATCGGGTGATCAAGGACGCGGCGGTCCTGGTCGAAGGCGATCGTATCCACGATCTGGGGAACACGACGGAGGTGAATGAACGGCTGGCCAGGACCGGTCGGAACCGAACGGTGGAGCGAGTGAGCGGCCGTCGTCAGGGCCTGACCCCCGGATTGATCGATTCACATGTGCACCTGTCAGAGACCCTGTCGCGGGCGGTGTTCCCGGACACGATCGACACCCGCACCTGGGTGTTTCACTGGGCCAAGCCCTTCTACGCCCAGGTGAGCGTCGCGGACGAGCAGATCGGATCGCTGCTCGGAACGGCCGAGATGCTCCGGGGAGGAACCACTTGCTTTCTGGACATGGGCGCCCAGAACGACCCGGTCCCGGTGGCGGCCGCGGTGGAGGCAACCGGGATCCGCGGGATCACCGGACGTCACGCGGCCGACGTCCAACCCCGACAGATCCCGGCGGGCTGGTCTCCGGAGATGGTCAACCACCACTTCTTCCCCAATGCCGATGTGGCGCTGCAGGCCTTGGAGGACACAGTGCGAACCTGGAACGGGGCGGCGCAGGGACGTCTGGGAGTTTGGGTGAACATCGAGGGAAAGGAACCTTGCAGCCTGGAGCTTCATGTAGGCGCCCGGGAACTGGCGGACCGGCTGGGAGTGGGCGCCACCTATCATCTGGCCACCTCCCTGCCCGAAGCACACATTTCCCAACGTCGGCACGGAGTCTGGCCCATCACCCGGGTGGCCCGCGCCGGCGGGCTGGGCGACAACCTGGTGATCGCCCATGCCGTGGCCGTCACCCCCGAAGAGGTGGAACTGTTGTCCGCGCACCAGACCAAAGTGGCGTTCTGTCCTTCCACCTCCCTGAAACTTGCCAAGGGCGCCACCGCCATCGGCAGGTACCCGGAGATGATCGAAACGGGAGTTACGGTGGGGTTGGGGACCGACGGGGTTTCGGCGGCCGGGAACCTCAACCTGCATCGGCAGGTTCATCTGGCCGCCGGGCTGTTCAAGGACGCCCGAATGGATGCATCTTTGGTGGGCGCCGAGCAGGCGTTGCGCATGGCCACCATCGATGGAGCGAGGGCGTTGGGCAGGGAGTCGGAGATCGGGTCGCTTGAGGTGGGGAAAAAGGCCGATCTGGTGCTGTGGGATTTGAACCATCCCGACTGGATTCCCTATGGAGACCCCCTTTCGGCCCTGGTGTGGTCGGTATCCACCGGGTCGGTGATGGAGACGTGGGTGGATGGACGACCCTGCTACCGGGAGGGCCGGGTGCTGGGCGTGGACGAGGAGGCGCTCCACACCGAGGCGCTCGGGAGAGCGGCGGCCATTCGCACCCGCGCCGGGTTGCATCGCCCGGACGTTCCCCTGACCACGGCGCTCTACCAATGACCGCGCCGGTTGCCCACCCCGATCAGTTGACCCTCGGCGATCGGCCCGAAAAGATCGGACCGCTCAGAGTGCCCGGATACCAACCTCCTCAGGTCATATCCCTGCACGGTGGCCATATTCAAAAGATCGGCCCCGCCCCCACCGGCGCGCAGGAAGCCACCGGGACTGTCACCCATCTGGCCCTGCCCTCTTTCGCCGATCCACATCTGCATCCCGACCGCGCCTATGTCGGCGCCCCGCGTCCCCCCCACTCCCTGGAAGACGCCATCGAACTGGGGATCAGGCCGGCCGGATACGTGGCCAAGACGGCCCGAGAACGCGCCGCGCGCCTGTTCTCCACCCTGGCTGCCAACGGCGCCACCCGGGCCCGGGGACATGTCGGACACCTTCCCGTCGCCCTTGCTCCGCCCCGTTGGCCGGTTATGACGCAAGTCCGGGAGGACTTGGCCGATCGTATCGAGATCGAACTGGTGGCCTTCGCAGTGGAGGGCACTCTAACCGACTCCGAGGAGTTGAAGCGGCTCCGTAACGATCTCGTCAAAGGCAGATACCAACTGCTGGGCGGGTCGCCGAACCACG
This sequence comes from Acidimicrobiia bacterium, assembly GCA_963665765.1. Lineage (GTDB taxonomy): Bacteria > Actinomycetota > Acidimicrobiia > Spongiisociales > ZC4RG35 > Bin76. The sequence goes on along the minus strand of OY762464.1, from coordinate 1,811,491 downwards.
ACAGCCGACCCCGGCAAGCGGTCAGCGCCATGATGGAACTGGCGTCCGAGACGGGAGTGGAAGTGGATATTCACATCGACGAAACGCTCGATCCCACCCGCCTGCTGATGGACTTCGCCCTCGACGAGCTGGAGCGCTTCAACTTGGGGGGTAGGGCTTCTTTCAGCCATTGCTGTTTGCTGAGCGCCCTTCCCGAGGGTCAAACTCGCGTCTTGGCCCGTCGCATGGCGGGGTTGGGAGTAACCGTGCACTGCCAGCCCCGCACCAACCTGCTTCTCCACGAATACCGCGTTCATTCTCCCCGTCGCGCCTTGGCGCCCATCAACCTGCTGGTGGAGGAGGGCGTGCATGTGAGGCTGGGGGTGGACAACGTGGACGACACCTTCTGTCCCTTCCCCACCGCCGACCCCTTGGAGGTTGGATACCTGGCCCGATTGGCCGGGCACCTGTATGACGATGCCCGGCTGCTGGCCGCTCTCTGCGACGGTCGTTCCACCCTGGCCGCCCCACAGCAGGCCGATTTGGTGCTGGTGAAGGCCAACACCATCAACCAGGCTCTCTCTGTTCGGCCCGCCCGGATTACCATAAGGGCAGGCGAAGTGGTAGCTGTCGGAAACAACCTCGAACACGGATAGGGGTCTCAACATTTCAACAGGCAATTCTTCCGAATCCACCCTGATCACCTTCGATCAAGTGAGCAAGACCTTCCCTGACGGAACCCACGCGGTGGACAAGGTCTCCTTTTCGGTTGAACCGGGACAGTTCGTGACCGTGGTCGGCCCCTCCGGTTGTGGAAAGTCCACGTTGCTCCGAATGGGTTCGGACCTGCTGCCGGTCACTTCGGGCGAAGTGCGCAAAGCCGAGGGGACCCTGGGCTATGTCTTTCAGGACGCCACCCTGCTGCCCTGGAGAACGGTGCAGAAAAACGTGGAGCTGTTCTGCGAACTGCGCGGATTGGAGCGCAAGGAACGCCGCCGACGAGCCGAAGACGCCATTGAACTGGTGGGCCTGGGCGGGTTCGATCAACACTACCCGGCCTCCTTGTCGGGAGGCATGAAAATGCGGGTCTCCCTGGCGCGATCGCTCACCCTGGATCCTCCGCTGTTCTTTTTCGATGAGCCGTTCGGCGCTTTGGACGAGATCACCCGGGAGTACCTGAACGCCGAATTGCTCCGCATTTTCACCCACGCCGGTTTCGGAGCGGTGTTCATCACCCACAACCTGTATGAAGCGGTGTTTCTGTCCACCGACGTGCTGGTGATGTCCTCCCGGCCCGGGCGAATCCTCAATTCTTTTCAGGTCCCCTTTCCCTATCCCCGCCATCTGGATCTCAGATTCGACCCGACGTTCGCCGAGTTGACCGGCGAGGTCTCCGAAGTGCTGAGGGACGAATAGTGGCCGAGCCCCGACCCGCCCTCGCGCGCCTGCGATCCTCCACCTATCGGATGGGGCCACCCGTTTTGGTGTTAATGGTGGTGCTGGGAGTGTGGTACTTCATCAGCCTCGTGATCCTCGATCCCGACCGGCAGTTCCTGCTCCCCGCTCCCGACGAGGTACTCAAGGTCGGTTTCCTCAACCAGGACAACCTGTTCCAGGTGCTGGAAGGCCTGCTCTGGACCGTGGCGGTGTCGATGTCGGGGCTGTTGATCGCCATAGTGTTGGGCATGACCTCGGCCATCATGATGAGCCAGGCCAAGTGGGTGGAGACTTCCTTCTATCCCTATGCGGTGGTGATTCAGACCGTGCCGATTCTGGCCATCGTCCCCCTGGTGGGACTGTGGCTGGGATTCGGGTTCAACAGCCGGGTGGTGGTGTGCGTGATCATTTCCATCTTCCCGATCATCACCAACACGTTGTTCGGGCTCCAGTCGGTCCCCCCTTCCTTCCACGACCTCTTCACGCTTCATCGGGCAAATCGGTTCACTCGCCTCATCAAGCTGCAGTTCCCCAACGCCCTCCCGGCCATTTTCGCCGGGTTTCGCATCTCCGCCGGCCTGTCGGTGATCGGCGCCATCGTGGGCGAGTTCTTTTTCCGCAAGGGTATCCCCGGGCTGGGGAGACTGCTCGATCTGTATCGGGGGAGACTCCTCACCGAGCAACTATTCACCGCACTGGTGTTTTCCTCCCTGTTGGGCATCCTAGTATTTTGGGCGTTCGGGCTGCTGAGCAGGCTGGCCGTTGGCAAATGGCACGAAACCACCTGAAGCGCCTGCCGTCCGGATCGGAAAAACCTTGCGAAGGTATCACACTGAAAACATTTGAATGAAAGGAGCACCTTCTATGACTAACACCCAAAAAATCCCCAGGTGGCTGGTTGCCCTGGCCGTCCTGGCCCTGGTAGTGGCGGCTTGCGGCGACGACGAGGCCGAAGTCGCTACCACCGCCCCGGCACCCACCACCACCGAAGCATCCATGGCCTCTCTGGCGGATGTGTGTCCTTCTACGATTGTGGTGCAGACCGACTGGTTCCCCGAGGCTGAGCATTCGGAGTTGTATCAGTTGGCCGGTCCGGGTGGTGAGATCGACAGCACCAACGGGACTTACACCAACGAGATCGGCGACACCGGAGTGATGCTGCAAGTCCGCGCGGGTGGTCCCTACATCGGTTTCCAGAACGACATCTCCCTGCTCTATTCGGATGACGAAATTCATCTGGCCTACACCAACACCGACGAACAGGTGCGCCTGTCGGCCACGCAGCCGACCATCGGCATCGCGGCCCCGAGGGACAAGAACCCCCAGATCGTGATGTGGGACCCGGCAGTGTATTCGTTCGACAGCTTCGCCGACATCGGCGCGTCGGGCGCCACCCTGCTGTATTTCGAGGGCGCCACCTACATCGACTACCTGTTAGGCAAAGGCTGGGTTTCAGAAGACCAGATCGACGCCTCCTATGACGGGTCCCCAGCTCGGTTCATCGCCGAGGGGAACCTGGTCCAACAGGGATTCGCGTCGGCAGAGCCCTACCAGTATCAGAACGAGTTCACCGACTGGGGCAAACCGGTCGATTTCATGCTGATCCACGACTCCGGTTTGGAGATGTATCCCCAGCTGTTGGCCACCAAGCCTGACATCGTCGAGCAATATCGGGATTGTTGGGAGTTGTTCGTGCCCATGATCCAGCAGGCGCAGGTCGACTACGCCGCTGATCCGGCTGCCACCAATGCCACGATCGTGGAGATCGTGGCCGCCCTGGACAGCTTCTGGCAGTACAGCCCCGGAGTGGCGCAGTACTCCCACGACGCCCAACTCGAACTGGGATTGATCGGTAACGGACCCAACGACACCATCGGCGACTTCGACATCGCCCGAGTCAACGAAGTGATCGCTCTCCTCAGCGAGATCTACGGACCCCAGGCACTCAACACCTGGGACCCGAACGTAACCGCCACCGACATAGTCACCAACGAATTCATCGACCCCAGCATCAGCCTGCCGTCGATGGATACAGATGACATGCCCATGGCCTCTCTGGCGGATGTGTGTCCTTCTACGATTGTGGTGCAGACCGACTGGTTCCCCGAGGCTGAGCATTCGGAGTTGTATCAGTTGGCCGGTCCGGGTGGTGAGATCGACAGCACCAACGGGACTTACACCAACGAGATCGGCGACACCGGAGTGATGCTGCAAGTCCGCGCGGGTGGTCCCTACATCGGTTTCCAGAACGACATCTCCCTGCTCTATTCGGATGACGAAATTCATCTGGCCTACACCAACACCGACGAACAGGTGCGCCTGTCGGCCACGCAGCCGACCATCGGCATCGCGGCCCCGAGGGACAAGAACCCCCAGATCGTGATGTGGGACCCGGCAGTGTATTCGTTCGACAGCTTCGCCGACATCGGCGCGTCGGGCGCCACCCTGCTGTATTTCGAGGGCGCCACCTACATCGACTACCTGTTAGGCAAAGGCTGGGTTTCAGAAGACCAGATCGACGCCTCCTATGACGGGTCCCCAGCTCGGTTCATCGCCGAGGGGAACCTGGTCCAACAGGGATTCGCGTCGGCAGAGCCCTACCAGTATCAGAACGAGTTCACCGACTGGGGCAAACCGGTCGATTTCATGCTGATCCACGACTCCGGTTTGGAGATGTATCCCCAGCTGTTGGCCACCAAGCCTGACATCGTCGAGCAATATCGGGATTGTTGGGAGTTGTTCGTGCCCATGATCCAGCAGGCGCAGGTCGACTACGCCGCTGATCCGGCTGCCACCAATGCCACGATCGTGGAGATCGTGGCCGCCCTGGACAGCTTCTGGCAGTACAGCCCCGGAGTGGCGCAGTACTCCCACGACGCCCAACTCGAACTGGGATTGATCGGTAACGGACCCAACGACACCATCGGCGACTTCGACATCGCCCGAGTCAACGAAGTGATCGCTCTCCTCAGCGAGATCTACGGACCCCAGGCACTCAACACCTGGGACCCAAACGTAACCGCCACCGACATAGTCACCAACGAATTCATCGACCCCAGCATCAGCCTGCGGTAGCCGGGAACGGGAAAACCGCATAGAGAAGGGGGCCCCCGACGGGGCCCCCTTCTTCTTTTGTTATCGGATGTCGGTTTCGAGAATACGAGGCGAAGAGCTATCCCTGCCGATCGTCGCGCCAGGCCACCCACTTCTCCAGATCTGACAGGTCATAGTCGGGGCCGACGGTGCTCGCCAGCAAGAAGGTGACTCCGGCGGCCACATAATCGTCACCCGTCGAAACCGGGGCATCTTGCACATTGCATGACCGTTCAATGGCGGCCGGATCGCGGCCCTCCACTTCACACCACCGGTCGATCACCGAGTTTTTGTGGACCATGGTGTCCGGAGTTCCGAAGCCATGCCAGATGTCGCCGTGTCGAGCCACCAAACGGAGGGTCTTTTTCTCCCCCATTCCCCCGATCAGAATCGGGATCTTGCGAAGCGGCGCCGGGTTGAGCTTTTCCCACCGAGCCTCGATGCGAGGCAGAGCGGCGGCCAGATCGTCCAGCCGGCTCCCGACCGTTCCGAACTCGTAGCCATAGGAGTCGTAATCCCAGCGAAACCACCCCGACCCTATCCCCAGGATGAGCCGGCCACCCGAAATGTGATCCACGGTGCGGGCCATATCCGCCAACAGATCGGGGTTGCGATAGGAGTTGCAAGTCACCAGAGCCCCGATCTCCACCCGGCTGGTGGATTCGGCCCAAGCCCCCAGCATCGTCCAGCATTCGAAATGCTTGCCTCGGGCATCCCCGTAGAGCGGATAGAAGTGATCCCAGTTGAACACCACATCCGCGCCGATCTCCTCGGCTTGTCGGGCCGCGGATCTGATTTCAGAGTATTCGGCGTGTTGGGGTTGCAATTGCAACCCGATTCTGATCGGATAGTTGCTCATCTTCTCCTCTTCGTTCTCCGGTACTTCCCAAACCTTATCCGGTTTACAACTATTGCCCCAGGCAATGCCCACTCCCTTCCCCAACCCGGCTAACCCAAGTTGTCCGCCGTGTGATGGGCCAGCATGTCCACCACTTGGATCAATGCCTCCCTCCGATTGGCGCCGTTGTCGCGAGCCCGACCGTACATCCGCAATTGGCGTTCCGCGGAAGTGCCTTCCATAACTATCCGCCGGATATGCTGCAATTCGCTCACGCACCCGATCTCCTCGGCTTCGGGCATCAGCAGGGCGATCATCTCCTCCACCAACTCCGAGAAGGGCACCAAACGCCTTTGGCCGAAATCCAACAGGGATCCGGTGGAGCCATACCGCTGAGCCCGCCAGACATTTTCGTCCAGTAAAAAAGTGGCATAGGTGCGCCAACGCTGGTTGTTGGTTCGCAGGCGGAACAGCAAACTGAGCAGACAAACGTAGACTGCGGCAATCGCCAAGGCGTCCTCGATTTTGGTGCACACGTCGGTGATGCGCATCTCGAGGGTGGGGTAACGCGCACTGGGGCGCACATCCCACCACACCTTGGAGGCGTCCTCGATGATGCCCGCCTCCGCCAGCACCTCGATGTGACGTTCATAGGCACTCCAGCTTTCGAACACTTCGGGAAGACCGGTGCGCGGCAGGCTCCGGAACACGTTGAGCCGATAGCTCTTCAGGCCGGTGTCCCCTCCGTCCCAAAAGGGTGATGAGGTGCTCAGCGCCAGCAGATGGGCAAGAAAATAGGTGACCTGTCCCATCAGATCGATGCGCATCTCGGGATCTTCGATGCCGACATGGACATGCATCCCCCCGGTCACCATACGACGGGCCACGGTTTGCATGTCCCCGGCCAGCATCAGATACCGGTCGTCCGGCACCACCTGCTGTTTCCACCACTGGGCAAAAGGGTGGGTGGACGAGGCAATCACGTCCATCCCGTATTCCCGGGCGGTATTGATCACCGCCCGGCGGAGACGGGCAAGATCTTGACCCAAAGCGGCCAGAGAGGAATAGGGGCTGGTGCTCACCTCGATCTGGGAACGCAACAGCTCGTGGGTCACCCGATCCCCCAACAGCTCCTTGCATCTGCCGAACATGGCCGGGTCGGGATCGGTAACCAGATCTCTGGTCACCGGATCGATCAGCATGTACTCCTCTTCGATCCCCAATGTAAATGAAGGTCTTGGCAAGGTCATGGGCGCCCTTCCTGGGTCGGCATTGCTACAAGAATATTCGGTCTGGCCTGCTCGGAACCAAACCCGATCGCCGGGGGGCGAATCGAACGCTGCCAGAAGTTTAGACTTTCGGAGGTGATTCCCTATCTGGGCCAAAACGAGATCGCCAGGCTGACGCCCTACGGCCTGTTGGCCGAACACCTGCATCAGCGACACTTCGATCCGAAGTCCCACGTCCGGCGGGTGGTGTACTCCCCGCCCCGGGCCGACCAGGTTTTTCTGGGCCTCCCGGCGTGGCAGCCCGGAGAGTCCTTGGGAGTGAAACTGGTGACCGTCTTCCCCGAAAACCCCGCTCGAAGGGGGATTCCCTCGGTGCAGGCGGTTTATGTGCTGTTCGACGGAACCGACGGCCGACCGGTGGCGATCATGGACGGCACCGAACTCACCTATCGCAAGACTTCGGCCGACTCGGCGCTGGGTTCCCGTCTTCTGTCCCGACCGCACAGCCACACGCTGCTGATGGTGGGGGCCGGCGGTCTGGCGCCCCACCTGATCGCCGCCCATCGGGAGGTGCGACCCTCCCTCGAACGGGTCTTGGTCTGGAACCGCACCCGGTCCAAAGCCGAGCGCCTGGCGGCCACCCTGGGCGCGGAAGTGGCCGACGACCTGGGCCGGGCGGTCGCCTCCGCTGACATCATCTCCACCGCCACCATGGCGCCCGAACCGTTGATCCGGGGAGAATGGCTCCGCCCGGGGACCCACTTGGACCTGGTGGGCGCCTTCCTGCCCCACTGCCGGGAAGTGGACGACGAGGTGATTCGCCGGGCGACCCTCTTCGTGGATTCCCGGGATGCGGCGGTTCACGAGTGCGGCGACCTGGTTATCCCGTTTCAATCCGGACTGATCACCGAAGACGACATCCAAGCCGACCTCTTCCAACTGTGTAGGGGAGATCACCCCGGCCGCCGAGACCCCGACCAGATCACTCTCTTCGAGAACGGCGGGGGCGGTCATCTCGACCTTATGACTGCCACTTTCATCCGACAGCAAAGCGGCGACTTCTAAAAAGCCCGGATACCCTCACAGTGCCCGGTCAGGTCGGGACCGGACGCATCTGTCAATCAGTCGGAGGAACGGCGCCGGTCGAACCAGGCATCGGTTTCAATCACAAACCTCTCCGCCTTGCCGATCGCTTCCATCGCCGCCGAGTGATCCCACATCAAACCAAGGTCCGCTTCGTAGTCCGCGTCTTCCCTTTTCAACCGCAGTTCCTCCAAATAACGGGCCACCGGCATGGGGAAATCGGATTTGTGCACTGCTCGATAGTGAAACCGGGCGTTCGTTCCATGGTGGGTCATGGTCTCCTCGCCCAATTTGATAAGGATGCTCTTGGCCGCGTGAAAAGCCGCGTAATAGGACATGGACACGGCCGCGTGGTATTTCCCGATGGCCAAGACATCCTTGGCATCCTTCAGGCGACTGTGGGCAGTCGACAGATGAACATCGAGTTCATCATCGGTGGTCATAGCACTCTGATGGCGTCTCGACGAACGCTTCGATAAAAAGTGGTATCCCATGACCGCATCTGATCGAGGGTGCCTCCCCGGAGCGAGATCATGCTTTGGGTGATGTACTCGAAACGGCTGATCAACTCGTCACGCAATTCGGGCAGGAATCTCCACTGTCCTCCACGCGGCCTCCCTTCCGCGGACAGCAAGACCAACAGATCCAAATCCGAATCGGCCCGCCAATCTCCCCTCGCCCTCGACCCGAACAACCAGACTTGTTCGAGTTCTTCCCCATACACCTCGTGCGCCACCTCGGCCACCGTTATCGCCGCCGAGAGGACCTCCTCGGCCGATGGCCAAGGGTCGAAATCCCACCGAGCAGGAACTTCGGTTGCAGCCGGCAAAGCCATGCCCTCTCAGAGTACCGGAGAGGCCGGCGCCTCAGCATGGTCAACCTCGGTCCGAAGCATCTTCCTTCGACGAATCCCGATCCCGTATCTTTTCTCGGGCCCGACGGCGGGAACTCTCCGCCTCCTCACGCACCCAGCAGCCCGGCACATGGTCATTGACCAGCCCCATGGCTTGCATGAAGGCATAGCAGGTGGTGGGACCCACGAAGGTCCAACCTCGGAGACGAAGATCGGCGGCCAACCGCGCCGAGGCCTCGGTGTTGGCCGGAGGGGGCGCCGACGGCGGGGCCGAGTCGAGCTCCGCCCATTGCCAAAAATATGAGGCAAGCGACCCGTGCGAAGCGGATATCTCCCGGGCGCGGGCCGCATTGTTGATCACCGAACGTATCTTTCCCCGATGCCGGATGATCCCGGCGTTGACGACCAGTCGATCCACCTCGTCCTCGCCCCACCGGGCCACCAACTCCGGATCGAACTTCCCAAACGCCTCTCGGAAGTTATCTCTTTTGCGTAACACCGTCAGCCAGGAGAGACCGGCTTGGAAACCCTCCAAGCAGATCTTTTCGAACAGCCGGTGGTCGTCCACCACGCCAAAACCCCACTCCGTATCGTGATAGCGGCGGTATTCGGCAGGATCGATCCCCCACCAACAACGGGCTTTTCCGTCCGGCCCCCCAGACAGCAAACCGGGATCGATTCGGGCCACTCCGATGAAAGAACGGACGTGCTAGGCGGTAACGGTCACGTCAATGGTGTGCCAGCCGGTGGCGCCATCGGGCGCCGGTGGTAGGCGGAGATCGGTCTGGGTGACGCCTTCGCCATCGGTGGCCCGCACCTGGAGCTTGTACCTGCCCGGCAGGGGATCCCAGTCCACCTTCCACTGCCGCCACGAGTTGTCGGAGATCTCGGTGGACAGTTCCGCCTCCCTCCACGAGCCGTCGCCGATTCGCACCTCCACCTTGTCGATGCCGCGATGGGGAGCCCAAGCCACCCCGGCGATGGAGCGCGGCCCCGGTGCTACCCGTCCGTCGCGGGGAGTGTCGATGCGAGATTGGGTTTTGACCGGCGCTTCCTTCGACCACCCTCTCGGCACCCAGTAGGCATCGAATCCGTCCCATGTGGTCAACTCCAGCTCCGACAGCCATTTGGTGGCCGACACATATCCATAGAGCCCGGCCACCACCAACCTCACCGGAAATCCGTGCTCGATGGGAAGGGGTTCGTCGTTCATGCCCACCGCCACCAGCGCGTCGCGCCCGTCATAGGGGATGGTGGACGGAAAACCCACCGTGAAACCATCCACCGAACGACCCACTATCTGCTCGGCCTCGGGAAGGAGTCCCGCTTCGTCCAGAATCAGGCTGAGCGGCACCCCCAGCCACTTGGCATGGCCCACCAGGGACCCTCCCACCGAGTTGGAGACGCAGGACAGAGTTACGTAGCGCTCCACCAGCGGTCGAGTGAGCAACTCGTCGAAGGTGATCTCATAAGGGTTTTCCACCAGGCCGGTCACCCGAAGAGTCCACTCCTCCAGGTTGACCTGCGGCGCCGAAAGGGCGGTGTCGATCAGGTAAAAATCCTCGTTGGGCGTGATGATCGGACTGATCTCCGGCACGTCCAGGGAATGACCGGCGGGAAGCGGCCCGAAGCCTTCCACCACCGGCCCGGTGGTGGTCTCGGCGGTGGTAGTGGTGACCTGCGCCTCGGCGGCGGTGGTCGCCGCCCCGGTGGTCGAAGAACCCGGAGCGGCCGTGGTCGGCGGGCTGGTGGTAGCCGTAGTCTCGGTGGCCTGCGGCAAAACCACTGTTTCCCGGCCGGCCAGCGCCTGCTTGGTGCGCTCCAACATGAAACGCCCACCGGCGGCCATCGCCACTCCCAACCCCAAAACCGCCCCCGCTCCCGCCAAGAACCTTCGCCGGGACACATCCTCCGGAGCAACCCTCTCCGGAACAACCTCGGCCACCGGCGCCTGACCCTCATCCGGGTCGGCGATCCGCGCCTGCTCGGCGCCCGGCGCCTCTCCGATCAATCGATAGAGAACTCGCAAGGCAAACAATGCCACCCCGGCGGCGATCGCCGCCGAGACGATGGCGGTCGGAAATCCCACCCCCGGCTCCCGACTGAGAGAAAAGGCCCCCAGCAGGCCGAACAGCCCGAACACCCAATAGGCCACCCGAAAACGTCGGCCGGCCCAGATCCCGACCAGCACTCCCAGCCCCACCGTCACCACCACCATTCCGATGATCAGGGCCAACTTGTCGTAGATCCCGAACACCGCAATGGCAAAGTCTTTGACCGGGGGAGGCACGTAGTCGATGGCCAGACCTCCCACCGCCTCGGTGAGCGAGACCGAGAGCGAGGACAAACCGGCGATCAGCTCACCGACCGCCAAGGCCAGAGCCGCCGCCAACGCTCCGGCGATTCCATGACGGGCGCGGGGTGATAAACGCATACTCTCAGAATACCCCCATCAGCAAGACACTCCGCCCCGGTGAGACCCGGGGACAAGGGCCGCCGCGGCCGGCACCGCGGCAATTCATCGGGGAACTTCTCCCGGGCCGGCGCCGGTCCGAACGGGGCGTTCCGATCGAGCGGACCAGTCACTCCAGGATCCCTCGTAGAGAACTCCTCGCCAACCCGCCATGCGCATGGCCAGCAGATTGTGACAGGCGGTCACGCCACTTCCGCAATACACCACCGGCGATTCCGATTCTTCCACCCCCAACTCGCCGAACCGGCGGCGAAGCGCCTCGGAAGGAAGGAACTGCCCGGCGGAAGTCAGGTTTTTTCCGAAAAAGGCGCTGAGGGCGGTGGGAATATGTCCCGCCCGCGGGTCGATCGTCTCGTTCTCCCCCCGATACCGATCCTCGGAGCGGGCATCGAGGATCACCCGGCGGCCCAATAGGGACTGCACCTGTTGACCATCCACCACTCCCCTCCAGCCATTTTCCGGGGGCGGATATCTGACCTCGGTGACCGTCGGCAGCTCCGAGGTGAGAGGCAGCCCGGCGTTCTCCCAGGCGGGCAACCCCCCGTCCAACACCCGGGCCGAGCGATGCCCGATCGAGTCCAGCATCCACCACAGCCGAGCGGCGATCGCTCCGCCGGACGAATCGTACGCCACCACCGTGTGGTCCGGTCCGATGCCCATCCTTCCCAGAGTACGGGCGAAAGCCGCCACGGTCGGCAGGGGGTGCCGCCCGGGACCCTCGGTCCCGCTCAGGTCGGTGTCCAGATCGACAAAGCGGGCGCCGGGAAGATGGCAAGCCTGGTATTCGATCTTTCCCTGCCGAGGATCGGCCAGGTACCACCGAACGTCACATATCACCAAGCGGGGGTCCGACAACCTCCCCTCCAACTCCTCCACGCCTATCAAAGCCACGCCCGAAGCCTCAGGGGGTGGAGTGCTCTGCTTCGCCGGGATCAGCGCCGGCGCGGCTGTCCTCCGCTCGGCTCTCGTCGGCGCCCGTCGGCTCGGGCCCGTCGGGCGGATTCGTTTTCTGCCGGCACCGTTCTTCCAGTCGGCTGCGCAAGTCGGATGTCCATTCCGATAACACTCCCACCAGGGTCGAGATCACCGTCCGAGTGGTCTTTTTGACCTGCTGCTTGACCGCGGGGTCCCGCAGAGTGTTGCCGGCCCCGGCCACCATCCGGGTTATCGCTCCGCCCAGGGTACGAAAGGCTTGGCCCACTTCTTCCCGGGAGGGACCCTCGGCCGCCCCATCTTGGTAGCTGTAACGAAAGCTGTCGCGGAGGGAATCGAATTCTTCGCCGACTTTCCCGTCAGGGCGGTCGGCCTGGTCCCCACTTTGACCATCCGGTGATTCGCTCATACCATTTTCAGGATGTTCGTTCATCTGCTTGATGGTACATACGAGTTGTTCCGCGCCCATTTCGGGTTTCCCTCCCGCAAGGCGCCGGATGGCCGGGAGGTGGGAGCGGTCTACGGTCTGCTGAACACCACTTTGTCATTGCTCCGAGACCCCGATGTAACCCACATCGCTACGGCCACCGACACCGTGATCGAAAGTTTCCGCAACGACCTCTACCACGGCTACAAGACCGGGGAGGGGACTCCCGAGGATCTCAGGGCGCAGTTCGGATTGGCTGAACGGGCATTTGAGATCCTGGGAGTGACGGTTTGGGGAATGACCCATTTCGAAGCGGACGACGCCATGGCCACCGGCGCTCATCGCTTTGCGCCCCAGGCGGACCGGGTAATTCTGGTCACCCCGGACAAGGATCTGACCCAGTGCGTGTCCGGGCGCCGGGTGGTCACCTTCGACCGCCGCCAGAACCGGATGCTGGACGCGGACGGGGTGGTGGCCAAATTCGGGGTGGCTCCGGCTTCGATCCCTGATTACCTTGCCTTGGTGGGAGATGCGGCCGATGGGATCCCCGGCATTCCGGCCTGGGGCGCCAAATCCTCCGCCGCCGTGTTGGCCCACTACCGGCGCCTGGAGTACATCCCGCCCGACCCCGCCAAATGGGAGGTCCAGGTGCGAGGGGCGGCGCGCCTCTCCCGGAATTTGAACGAGCGGCAGGACGAAGCTCTGCTATTTCGGGAGCTCACCACTCTCCGCCGGGATGCTCCCATCTCCCGCCATCCCGAGGACATCGCCTGGAAAGGCGTTCGTCGAAGCGAATACCAGGCCTTCTGCGCCGAACTGGGTTTCCGCAATCCTCCCTCGGTCCACCGCTGGGATCCGGGAACCTGACCCAATCACTCTCCGGTGAACCGGGGAGGTCGCCGCTCCAAGAAGGCGGTCATCGCCTCGTCGAGATCGTCCGACTCAAGGAAGGCGGTGTTCCACAACGCCACATAATCCAACGCTTCGCTCACCGACCTGCCCTGCTCGGCGGCGAGCACCGCCTTGGCGCCCTGCACCGCCCATGGAGAGTTGGAAGCGATCTGACCAGCCCACTCTCGGGCGCCCGCCAGCAAGGACCGGTGGTCGGGATACACCTGGTTGACCAGTCCCATTTGTTCGGCGCGGGTCGCCCCGATGTCCTTTCCGGTATAGACCAATTCCGCCACATGGCCCGCCGAGACCACTTTGGGAAGGCGCTCCAAGGTTCCCATATCAGCCACCATCGCCATGCGGGTCTCCCGCACCGAGAACACCGCATCGGCGGCGGCCAGCCGGATGTCACAGGCGGTGATCAAATCCATTCCCGCTCCTATGCACCACCCATGAACCGCGGCGATCACCGGAACCGGACAGGATGCCAACGAGGAGAACGACCTCTGCAGTTCTTTGAGACGCATGAACAGAACTCGTTTGACTGCGGCGGAAGAACCGGTGGCAGGTGCCAGCCCGCCCAGCATGTTCAGGTCGATTCCCACCGTGAAGGCCCGGCCGCGAGCGGCCACCACCATCACCCGAACCTGGGGACCGGCCACCAAATCCGCCACCGCCCGGGGCAGGTCCTCCCAGAGGTCGGGAGAGAAGGCGTTCATTTTGTCCGGCCGATTCAGCCACAGCCAGCCGACCTGTCCCTCGGTCTCGATCTGAATGTGCCGGTAGTCCACCGCCCTGAGGATAGGCTCCAACGAAGGTAGCCTTCCCAGCGTCCCATGCCGGTTCTCCCCACCAAAGTCGATCGGACCTCCCCGAAGTTTTCGGCCAACCGCCAGGCGATGCTGGCCGCCCTGTCGGAATTCGAGCAGCTCATGGCCCAAGCCCGGGAGGGCGGAGGTCCCAAGTATGTGAAACGCCACCTGGACCGGGGGAAACTCTTGGCCCGGCAGCGCATCGAACTTCTCTTGGACCGGGACTCTCCCTTCCTGGAGCTGTCCACCCTGGCGTGCTGGGGTACCGACAAGAAGCTCGGCGCCAACCTGGTCACCGGCATCGGGGTGGTGGAGGGAGTGGAGTGTGTGATCTCGGCCAACGATCCGACCAGCCAGGCGGGATCCATGCATCGGATCGGAACCACCAAGGGCATGCGGGCCCAGGACATCGCCCGGGCCAACCGGCTTCCACTGATCAGTCTGGTGGAGTCGGGCGGGGCGCTGCTCCCCGAGCAGGCCGAGGTCTTTGTGGATGCGGGGGCCACCTTTCGCAACCTGACCCAACTTTCCCAACTGGGAATCCCCACCATTGCTTTGGTGTTCGGCAATTCGACGGCCGGGGGCGCCTACCTTCCGGGAATGGCTGACTACGCGGTGATGGTGAAAGAACGCGCCAAGGTGTTCCTGGGAGGACCGCCCCTGGTGAAAATGGCCACCGGCGAGGAATCGACCGACGAAGAACTGGGCGGGGCCGAGATGCACTCCCGAGTGTCGGGGCTGTCCGACTACTTCGCGGTCGACGAACTGGACGCCCTGCGGATCGGACGGGAAATCGTAGCCCATCTCAATTGGCGCAAGCAGGGCTACGGGCCGACCCATACCGCCACCGAACCCGAACACGACCCCGAAGACCTGCTGGGACTCATCCCCCAGGATCTGCGGATTCCCTTCGACATGCGCGAGGTGTTGGGAAGGGTTTTGGACGGCTCCCTGTTCGACGAGTACAAGGCGTTGTACGGCCCCTCGCTCGTCGCCGGATGGGGATCGGTGCATGGATTCGCCGTGGGGGTGATCGCCAACCAGCGAGGCGTGATCTTTTCCGAAGAGGCCCACAAGGCCACTGAATTCATCATGCTGTGCAATCGATACGACCTGCCCATCATCTTCATCCACAACACCACCGGCTACATGGTGGGCCGCGATTATGAGCAGCGGGGGATCATCAAGGACGGCGCCAAAATGATCAACGCGGTGGCCAACTCCACTGTCCCCCACATCTCGCTTCTGGCGGGAGTCTCCTATGGGGCCGGCAACTACGGCATGTCGGGACGGGCCTACCAACCCCGGTTCATGTTCGGATGGCCCAACCACAAAATCGCAGTGATGGGACCCAAGCAACTGGCCGGAGTGATGTCCATCATCCGTCGCGCCGCCGCCGAGGGCCGGGGAGAGCCCTACGACGATGACCTGGACGCCGCCCTCCGAGCCAAGATCGAGAACCAAATCTCAGCCGAAGAACTGGCCTACTTCGCCACCTCCCGTATCTGGGACGACGGATTGGTTGACCCCCGCCACACCCGCACTGTCCTGGGAATCGCCCTCTCGGCAGCCCATTCCGCTCCGGTGAAAGGAACCGGTTCCTTCGGCGTATTCCGAATGTAGGCAAAATCATCGAATCGGACCTCCTCGCTGCTGGGCTGTAAGTCCTCTGTCGTCAGCTTGGATAACCCTACCCCTCCCATCCGTTCGCACCCTCTTATTACACGCGGAGATATCTACCCGGCAAAGTAAAATCGCCTGACATCGGCTCCTACGTCAGGCTGTAAGAATGACAGCTGTAAACAGTAAATACAACTTGGTCCAATTGGTCCGGATGCTTGAGGACCGATACAGCAAGCAACCCATCCAGCCTGACGTATTCAGCGAATACGTCACATTGCAATGCTGGTGGTACCTGAACGCTGCCTATCCCATAGTCGAAATGGCTCTCAAACTCCTCACCGGCTCCCAAGAACGCACGCACGACATCAGCCGTCTCTATCGACAGTTCGCCGACCAGAACCCAATAGCAGCCGGTCTGGTGGAAAAGGCCGTATGGGAATACGTAACCTTTTGGGATGTAGATCTGAAGAAGTATCCGGAATTCGAATCTGCCAATGCCTTTTTTGAAGCCATTGGAGATGGCGGACAATACACGAAATGGCGATATTGGCCGATTGAGGGCGGCCATCTGAACCGTACCTGGCCAGAGCTTTTCATAGAAATAGCCTCGGCTTTGGGTTCCGTCCTCTTGGACAAAGAACCATATACGGTATCGAAGAAGGTCCAGTTTCACATCAACCGCGCCCTCATGGCGCCTAACCGCTGGGTCAGGACATTGGAGGAGTTTGAGGTTGATGGAAGTGATCTGATCAGCGAGCTAAACGAATGGATATGGAGTGAAGGTGGCCTGGAGAATGCATTTGAGGCGTTCCTGAGAGCCGGATTGGAGACCAAATGGTCACAGGCATTACTTTGTGTCCTCGAAGGAACGCGTCGACAGCTGTCTGATTCCCACGACCCCGACATCAAGCACTTTGCAATCAGACCAGCGAAAACCAACAAAAGCCCAGGTGGCTCAGCCGACCTACGCAGACCGAAGCCCGAACCTCTTCAAAAGCTGCCCCGCCTGCTTGAAGTGGTAGCCCGTGAGCCATACAAACTGTGGGTCAGGTTCGACGATGGGACCTCGGGCCAGATAGATATGGAGCCTGACGGCAAAACCATTCCGCCAGCTTGGGAAACCCCCCAAAAGTGGAAGGATGTCCGGATCAAGGACCATGCCGCCGTTTGGGGTGGATGGTACGACGCCTGTCCATACAGCATGTGGCAACAGTTGGTTGAGCAAGGGTAACCAGGTGCCGCGCTTAGCCCGCTTCAACGGCATCAACATCTATATGTATTACAACGAACAAGACTACAAAGGCCCGCATTTTCACGCTGAATACGCGGGTACTTGGGCTATGGTGGACATCAATTCCCTGAAAATTGTGCGAGGTAGACTCCCTGTCCGGCAAAGTAGGATCGTGAGAGAATGGGGTTCTGCCAGGCGCCGGGAATTACTGGAAGCCTGGACTGCCGCAAGAAGCCATCAGCCCTTGCCTGATATAGAACCCCTCTCCTGATTGACCACCCCTGAGCATGCCATCACCCGACGGTCGGTGATCAGGTGGGTCATGGGAATGTCGTGGGACTCTTGGGGCACCAGTTCGACCAGCCACCGTTGCAGGGTTACGCCCACCCGCGGGACTCCGGGGGTCAGCCGGGCCAATAGACGATCGTAATAGCCCTTGCCCCAACCGAGCCGTCCACCGTGGTGATCGAACACCAAACCGGGCGTCAGCACCACTCCGATTCGCTTCGGAGATACCTGGGGCGCTCCGGCCATCGGCTGGCGAAAGCCGAAACGATGGATCTCAGATGGGGAGTGATAGGAGTGCACGGTAAGCGGACCGGAAGAAGGGGTACGAGTAGTGAGCCACTCTCTCTCGGGAAACGCTTCCACCACCGGCGTCATATCCAACTCGCCGGCCTTGGCCATCCATACCAAAGTGGGACCGGCTTGGCAAGTCCCCAGCCAAGCTATGGCCTGTTCACACACCCTTTGGGACTCCTCGACCCCGACGGCGGATCTGCGACGCGCCTCGGCGCGCAACAGAGATTTGGTGATGGTGGACTGCACAATCGCTCACGCTAGTACGGCGGGATATAGCCTTAGACCGATGGTCAAGATCTGGGTCTTCATCCGCAGTTCGATCACTTACCTGGTGGCGGGGCTCGGCACGGTGGGCATCGCTTTGATGGTGATCATCCATTCGACATTGCGGCCGAGAGGCGCCTCTATTGAGCCCATCCTGAAGGCCTTCGGGAAGCTGTGGGTGACGATGTCGGGGATGCGCTTGGAAGTGCGTGGCACAGAGAATCTCCAGCAGAGCGGCCCTTACATAATCGTGGCCAACCACCGCTCCAACATTGACATCATGACTCTGATAGCGGCCTTGCCCATCCCGATCAGATTTCTGTCCAAAAAAGAAGTATTCAAATTTCCTGTAATGGGCGCCGCCATGCGGGGAGCGGGGATGGTGCCCCTCGACCGGGAAATGGGACGCAGGGAATTGGCTTCGATTATTCGAGGCGCCCGAGTATTGCTGTCGGAGGGGCGGTCTCTGGTGATCTTTCCGGAGGGAACCCGCAGCGTCACCGGAGAAATGCTTCCCTTCAAGCACGGCGCCTTTTTCATCGCCGCCCAACTGGCCTGCCCGGTGCTTCCGGTCGCCGTCTCCGGCACCGGAGCTATCTGGCCTCCTCAATCATCGTTGATACGGGCAGGACCCGTCAAAGTGAGCGTGATGCCTTCCATTTCCGTCACTAGAAGGGCCGGCAGGCAAAGCAATAATCTGGCGGAGCGGATCCGTCAGGAACTCACCCGTGAACTGGCCCGGATGTGATCGCCCGACACCCTGACGGCCGGTCGAGAAAGGGTTCCAAAAAACGCCCTCCCGCTTGATGGCGGGGTGTCTCAGCCGGTGGCTCTCTTCAACCGGGGGATGGGAAGGCGGATACCACCGACTCCCAGGTCACGGCGGCGCACCGCCAGCAGGGCCAAACCGAAAAACACCACGGCCGAACCAGCCAGAACCAGGGTGTGCTGGACATCCAGGCCATGGCGAAGCGGGTTGGAGGCGTCGTAGTAATAGAAGGGAGACAGCAGCTTGAGGGACTCCAGACCCTCCACCAACCCACCCAGGGAGTTGAGCAGATATGACCCGGCCGCCACCAAGGTCACGACCCCGATCGAAAGACCGCGCAGACCGGTGAAAGCACCCAGAGCCAAAGCCAACGATCCGAAAAACACCCCCAACAAAACCGCCATCAAGGAAACGGCGGCGACATTCCCCAAGGGTATTTCCACCTCGAACAGCCAGCCGTCGAGCGCAACACCAACAAACACCGCGGCGCCCAGCACCAACTCCGCCAACCCCAACGCCGAAAGCTTCTGCCAAACCAACCCCGATCGAGTGAGAGGCGTAGCCATCACCAGGTCAATGGTGCCGTCCTCTTCCTCCCCGGCTACTGCTCGGGCACCCTGAACCGCGCCATATATGGCAAACACCAGGGGCACAATCCAACTCAGAGCCTCTGCCTGTATGAAACCCACCGGATCGAATAGACTCTCCCCGTCCCCGACTCCCATTATCGCCAACAGCCCCTCGGGATAGGTCTCCAACAGCGCTTCGAACTGCTCCTGATTCTCGGCCACAATCGGATAGACCGCGCCGATGGCCAGCATATAGCCCAAAATCCCGACCACCCACCAGATCAGCGACCGACGGCGGTCTCGCAAGGTTCTCAGAGTCACATAACTCACTTTTGGCCTTCCTCTCCTCGGTAATAATCCAGGAACAGTTCTTCCAGGTCCGCCCCATGGCTGACCAGGTTGCGGACGGTGTGCCCGGCCACCACCTTGACAAGCTCATCGATGCTGCCGATCACCTGGCAGTGAAGAGTGTTCCCATGGAGGCTTGCCGAACGGACCCCGTCCAGACTCTCGAACTCGGCGATATCCGGTGCATCCTCGAAAACCACCTCGAAAGTACGCACCGCTTTCTGACGAAGGGCTTGTAGTTTCTCCACCTCCACCAACCGGCCCTCCCGGATGATTCCCACCCGATCGGCCACCCGTTCCACCTCCGACAGCACATGAGAGGAAAAGAAAATCGTTACTCCCTCGGCCCTGATCTCATCGATCAGCCGATATACCTCCTGCTGCACCAGCGGATCGAGCCCGGAGGTGGGTTCATCCAAAACCGCCAACTCGGGCCGATGCATGAGCGCCTGCACCAACCCCAACTTCTGGCGGTTGCCCTTGGAGAGATCACTGATCCGACGGGACAGATCAAGGTCGATGCGCTCCGAAAGCTCCCGCGCCACCGCGGCGCCGCCCTCCCCTCGCAGGTTCCCGATGTAGGTTAAAAAGTCACTACCCGTCATGCGTTCGTAGAATTCGACCTCCCCCGGCAGATAACCTATGCGACGCCTTATGGCCGGGTCGCCGGGAGATCCGCCCAGCACCTCCACGGCACCCGATTGCGGTCTGATCAGATCCACCAGCATCCGGATGGTGGTGGTCTTGCCGGCGCCGTTGGGGCCAAGATATCCGAACACCTCACCGGACTGCACTTCCAGGTTCAGGCCAACAACGCCTCGGGCCTTGCCATAACTCTTGGTGACCTCGCTCAGTCGGATGGGGGCGGACACCCTAGTTGAACCTCTCCTATATCTTTCTTGCAGACAATCTTATCGGCTACCGCCTCCCCTGGCACCGGACGACTATGGGCGAGTGGCACCGGACGACTATGGGCGAGCGGATGATAGGGGGAACTTCATGCGTTTTCGACTCCGCTGATCCACCATAACGGCCAGGCACACGGCTTGCACCTGTTCGGGAGAGGCCGACCTGGCCTGCTCCATCTGCAGGACCGCATCCCGAGCCGAGACAATAGCCTCCGCTGCGTCACTTTTGCTGGGCGCCCACAGGTGGTCATAGTCGGCTCTTTCACGCTCGGCATAGAGCTGCATGAAGGCTTCCCCAAAAGCCAGCAGGCTCGGGTCGCACACCATCGTGCCCGGCAACCAAATGAATACCCTTCTCCCTGTCGTTTTCGCCGGTGAAGCGAGCTGCCTGAAAACATCATGGGCAGAGGAGTGACTTACCAGTCTCCTGGCAACCAGGTTCAGTGGTGGTCGGTAAGCCCTGCCGGCTTCTTCGCACAAAACACAGAAAACCGCGTAATAGGCAGTCGAAACGGCTCGCCGCAAGTGGGCAACCGGGGGTCTGCCCGGACCCGAAGGCAACAAACGCTCGGCTGCTCTCAACAATCCTTCAGGAGTTGGAGCAGACAGGAAAGCCCCCCTCGATCATGCCAATTCGGGAACCCGCCAGCCCGTGTGGTGTTCTCCGCTTTCAAGTTCTTCCTTGGTGCGAAAGTAGCTTTCGACTATCACGTCTTCGCCATTGAACAATGCCCCGAGACGGCGACGATATCCCCTGAGCTGCTCCAGAGGCCACAGCGACCCTTCTGGTTCCGGCAACTCCCAAAACGCCAGTACATGCCATCCGTCGTAATCCCAAAGCCAGGAAGACCCGCTGGTCATGTACCTCACGCGAGCCGGGTCGCCCTCCTCTGCCAAAGCCCGATTCAACTCCGCGATCACCCTCTCAGGATCCTCCAAAGGCCTCATGCCGGCGGATAATAGATGCTATCTTGACCAGATGCGAGGGTGAATCGTATTCATCGTTGCCTGATTTACTGACCCCTCCTCTTCTTTTCCAGTTCCTCCAGGGTCTTGGGCCAGTCTTGCTTGAGCAGTCGCGATAATGAACGGTCGGCCAACAGCTTCCCGCCGGTCTGGCATGGAGCGCAATAGTTGGTCTCGTTGGAGGCGTACACGATTCTCTGCACCGGCGCCCCACACTGGGGGCACGGCTCCCCGTATTTGCCGTGCACGGCCATCTCCGGGCGAAAGGCGGTCACTTTTTTGGGCCAGTCGTCACCGGCCTCGCTCGCCAGCCGATCTATCCATAGGGTCAGCACTTTGACCATCGCTTTGTGCAGTCGGAGTGTCTCCTGATCAGTGAGCCGAGAGGTCAGTTTTATGGGTGAAAGCCTGGCCTCCCAGAGAATCTCGTCCGAGTAGGCGTTGCCGATCCCCGAAAGAATCGACTGAGTGGTGAGGGCCCGTTTGAGGGTGTGGTTTCTGCTGCGAATCAGGCTGCTGAACTGCGCCGGCGAGATTTTCAGCGGCTCCAGCCCGCCCCGGTCCTCCGCTCTCAAGTTGTCCTCTCCCAAGATCACCCATATTCCAGCCCGGCGCTTGGTTCCCTGCTCGGTCAGCACCAGAGTGGAACCGGGAAAACCCCAAGCCGCCAAGCCCACTTTGCCGGGCGGCTTCACTCCTTCTCGTTCGTGCCATCGCAAACGTCCGGCCACCATCAGATGGATCACCAAAAACAACCGGTCTTCGTCGAACTCCCACACAATGCGCTTGCCGATCCGACGAAGACCCACCACCGTGCGGCCCACCACCTGTTCATAGGGAGGCTGGTAGGTGCGAAGAACCGACATCGATCGCACCAGGAATCCGGTCACTTGCCTTCCCACGATCCGCGGACCCAAGGCCTGCAGATACAAAGCGATGTCGGGAAGCTCGGGCACCGGTTACGGAGACTACTTTCCGGTCTAATCTTGGATACCGAAAACCTTTCAGCTAGAACGGAGACCATTGTGGTAGACACCCTCTCAACCATGCTTCCTCTCGGAACCCCGGCGCCGGATTTCTCTCTGACCGACACCGTAACCGGCGACACGGTGTCCGTGTCGGAATGCGAAGGGAAAGCCCTGGTGGTGATGTTCATCTGCAACCACTGCCCGTTCGTAATTCATATCCAGGACGGATTGGTCAGCTTCGGAAACGACTACCGGAACGCCGACGTTTCGGTGGTGGCCATCAGCGCCAACGACGCCAATAACTATCCCGGCGACGCCCCGGACAAACTGGCCACCATGGCCCGTCGCAAGGGTTACGCCTTTCCCTATCTTTACGATCGAACCCAGGAAGTAGCCAAGTCCTACACCGCCGCCTGCACCCCCGATTTCTTCGTGTTCGATCAAAATCGCACCTTGGTCTACCGAGGCCAGTTCGACGACTCGCGGCCCTCCAATTCCATCCCGGTGACCGGGAGCGACCTGCGAGCGGCGGTGGAGGCAGTGTTGGCCGGCGACGAGGTGGCAGCCTTCCAGAAACCATCCATCGGGTGCAATATCAAATGGATGCCCGGCCAGGAGCCGGATTACTTCGGATAACAGCCGAGCGACATGGAGCTTGGGTGGGTGCGACGCAAGAGGTTGAACCGGCCAATCGGGGTGGTGGTCTGAATACTCCCGCGCATAGCCGCGGGCGGCCAATATTCTTAGGGCAATGATTCGTTTTAGTCACCCGACATTCATGAGGTTGGGTCTGGTGCTGTTCACCTTTTCTTTGGTGGCGGCCGCCTGTGGCGGGGACACCGCCACAGAAACGCAGCCATCGGCCCAGGTCACCTCCTCCACCGCATCACCGACCACCACTGCCGCTCCATCCACCACCACGACCACCACCATCCCCACCCCACCGAGAACCACGACCACCACCATCCCCACCCCACCGAGAACCACGACCACCACCATCCCGCCTCGGGAGTACGAGCCGACCCTGATTTCTTATCGGTATCCCTCCGACGATGAAGTCGAATACATCATCTCCATAGAGCAGGAGGCTGAAATAACATTGGAGGGCGGAGTGGAGGAAGAGATGCCACCAGGCCCAATCGTGACAGCCACCACCTTGGAAGGAACCATCAGCTACCAGACCAGCCCCGGCCCCGAGGAGAACACCACCACCATTCGAATCATCTCCAACATTGAAGTGATCGAGAATCAGATGTCGATGGGTGGTATCACTATTCCCACCCCACCGGACGCCGAAACGCCCGGGTTGAATACCGCCATCGACATCACGCTGGTGGTTGACGAACAGGGCAACATATTGGAGGTTTCGAGCGACGCGTTGGGTGACATCTCCCAACTGCTCGGCGACGATAGTTTATTTCCAACCGACTTGATGGGAAGCCAGCAAATGGACCAACCGTACGGCCCGGTCTTCCCCGACTATCCGCTGGAGGTGGGAGATACCTGGACCGAGCGGACCGAGGAGGAAGGTCCCGCAGGCATGGGGACGATCGTCACCACCGCCGAGCATCACCTGGTGGAAGTAGAAACCCGGGCAGGGAGGCACATCCTGGTGTTGGAGAGCGAGTACCGGACCGAGGCATTCGAATGGGACATGAGCGAATTCCTACAGGTCATGTTCGGAGCCTTTGGCGAGGACCCCGAAGAACCGAGTGCAGAAGATGTTCCGCCGGGCCCAGAAGGCTTGTCGGAGGTGACGATGGTGATAGGCATGGCGCCCAGCACCACCATGGAAGTGACCCGTTTCGACGTCGATGCCGGTTTGGTGATCGAGGGCGAATATCGAGTCTCGGGAGGGGCGACCACCAACATGGCCTTCCCGGATGAGAACGGCGACACCAACCCGATCATTTCCACCACCACCTTCGAACAGACGGGCGCCTATCGGTTGGTTTCTCCTGTGGCCTGAGACTACGCGGTTCTCGGATGTTCCGGCGGCACACTTGGCGTCCGATGCTACACCCGCGGGCAGATGGTCACGTTTCTCTATCGAGCGGCGCCATCGGCTTCCACCACCTCCGCCAGCCACCAGTTCTTCACCGACCTGCCGCAGGACGCCCACCTGTGGTATCAAGCACCCATCAGGTGGGCATACCTGGAAGGAATCACCGGCGGCGTGTCCGAAGGAGAATTCGGACTCGGCACGGTGCTGTCACGGGAAGCTACTTCTTTTTGGAGTTTTTAGGGTGCTTAGCTCCTGGCCCCGGGCCCTTCGGCAACTTCGAAACCGAAATGGTCTTGTTTGTGGTGTAACCCGAGCGCTCGATGTGCTCTCCCCTTAGCACCCTCCGCTGTTTACCTTTCATGGGCTTACTCCTCTTCCGCAGCTTCAGTGAACTCTAGGTACTCGATCTCATCCCATCGTATGAGAATACCGGAATCCTGCAACTCTGGCATCCCATCTCTATTAGTGAGTATCTCGCCACTGTCGCGATCCATGGGAAGGATCGCAGGCAGATAGAGATCCTGCAACTCGGGGTACCCGGAAGCATACGGTCGACGCCCATCAACCTCCGCAAAGGCTCCTCCAACCCAAGTGCCTGACTTCAGTTTGCAACGAACCCATCCCACAGGCCGATCTTGAAACAGATGATCCCAAGCCTGTGGTGTCCTGTCTCTTCCACCTATGTACCGCGCCCAGGACCAGTTTTTCTTCCACCCCCATCCTAAAAGACCACCTCCAACAACGGGCAGAACTGTATAGAGAACGGGAGCAAACCATATCCACCACGGCAAGGCCTGCCGATCTACAAACCTGTTCCAAAAATGTGCATATAGCCAGTAGAGCGGACCTGCCGATATTGATAAAAGAACCGCCGATCCCCCCACAAACCGAAGAGCCCGATCCTGCAGTCCTATCCCAAATCGACCTGCCCACCGCTCAAAACTCCAAGTGAACAAGGCGCCGGGCAAGAGAGCGACGAGAACCAGGGCAGCGGCCCCCAAACCTGTCATTTCATTCCACCCACCTTCCTATTTCACCATTCCTCTCACATATACATCGAAGATGTGACACTCTACGGACACCAATTGGAAATCCCTAGATTGTGCCTGAGCCAGCCGAAACAACCCCTCTTGGTGATTTGAGAATCCCTCTCACTGGCGCTCGCTATCCGGGGGCCATTCTAAATGGACCAATGTCCGACCCGAGCCCGGTTGGACAAAGCGGTGGCCACAGCCACGGGGGGAACTATTGGGCTTCGACACGGTACGCCTCACCCGCATTCGGGAAGCCCATGCGCAGACCTTCCATCATCGGACAACGGGTGGAACTGACACCATAGGCTCCTGGTTTTACGCGACCCAACCGATCACCGCAACCTGGGGATGACCTCGTGTCCCAGCAGGTCGATGCTTTCTATCCAGCGGTCGAAGGAGAGGCGCAGGTCGTAGACCAGGTGATCGACGCCTACTTTGGGGAACTTGGCGGTGGCGGCCACCACCTGATCGGGGTCTCCGGCGATAAGGGACCCTTCGATGTCACGGGCGGTCTCGAAACGGCCCGACGGGGGCTTCACCCACCATTTGCCGCGGGTGTTGGCCCAGGCCAAAAGCCCCTCAAGCGAGGTGCCGGCCATGGCCTCTTCGGTGGTCTCGGCGATGCTGGTGGGAGGGATGCAGGCCACGGTCGGCATGGGGCGTCCGTTTTCTTCGGTGAGTCTTTGCATCTGCGCCACCCGTTTGGCGATGGTGGGGAGAGTGATCCGCCCCGGCATCCATCCACTGCAATAGGTGGCCGCCCGGCGGGCGGAAGCCGGCGTGGCCCCGCCGTACCAAAACGGTATGGGTGAAGCGGGATGGGGGCGGATGGTGGCGTTCTCGAACCGGTAGTGCTGGTCCTGATAGGTCACGTGATCCTCCGACAGCACCCCGGCCAGGATCCGGGCGTTGGACTCCACCAACTCGGGACGGAACACCCCACTGATTCCCACTGCTTTGAACTCGGAGTCGTAGCCGCCGGCGCCCCAGGCGGTGATGAGCCGACCACTTCCCACCAGAGAGTCAACCGAGGTGAGCATGGCGGCCACCACCAGCGGATGGCGATAGGGGATCAGGGTGGCCGTTCCCAGTTGGATGGAAGAAGTGACGGCGCCCACCGACGTCAACACCGTCAGGGGCTCCAGGAAAGCCCGGTTGGGCGCCTCGAACTCCCCATGGGGCTCGAACATCAGGTGGTCTCTCACCCACAAGGAGTCAAAACCCAGATCTTCAGCTTTTCTGGCTCCCTCCCAGAGCATGTCTCGGTCGGTGTGGCGACCGAAATGGGGCAGCAGCAGTCCAAACTTCATGATTTCCAGTTCCTCTCGGTCGCATCGGGAACCGCCTGGCGGCCATGGCCCGGCGCTCCCACTATTTCTCCGTCCACATAGACATCGGCGCCCCGAACCATGGTTCGCTCCACCGCGCCCCGGATGGTTCGTCCGTGATAGGGGGTCCAGTCGATCTTGGAGAGGACCGAGTCGTGCGTGATCGTCCACTTCCGCTCCGGATCCACCAGCACCAGGTCGGCGTCGGCGCCGGGCTCGATCCGGCCCTTGCGGGAAAGCCCGAACCGGCGGGCCGGGACGGTGGCCACTGCTTCCACCAGTCGGGTCAGGGAGATCCGACCTTGGTGGTGGGCGTCGATCAGTAGCGGCAACTGGTATTGAATGCCCGGCGTCCCGGTATGGGCGGCCCACATGTCCTGATATCCCACGTCCTTTTCCTCCCGGGTGTGGGGAGCGTGATCGGAGGCGAGCATGTCGATCGA
Organism: Acidimicrobiia bacterium; assembly: GCA_963665765.1. Taxonomy (GTDB): domain Bacteria; phylum Actinomycetota; class Acidimicrobiia; order Spongiisociales; family ZC4RG35; genus Bin76. Next base: position 1,784,405 of record OY762464.1, on the reverse strand, counting down.
CCCGTCCTCCAGGGCCTCCCACACTGCCTGCTGATGATGGGGAGGCACCCAGTAGGAGAGCACGTAGGGACCCAACTCCTGCACCAGCTCCCAGGTGGCCAGGAACAACGTCCAGTGATTGGCCTCGCAGGTGACCGCCACTCCCCGCTTCCGAGCCGCCCCGATCATCTCGATCTGACGGGTGGTGGTGGTGTGCACGATGTGCAACCGGCACCCGGTGGCCTCCGCCATGCGGAGGAGCAGGGAAGTGGCGGTGTCCCACAGCAATCCGTCGCCGGTCATCAGGGTTCGGGCATAGGCCTCCGGAGACCGGTCGCCCTCCGCCCAGAAACGCTGCTCCACCACCTCTTCGATGCGTTGGTCGTGGGCATGGACCATCAAGGGGAGTCCGGTGGGGGCGATGGTCTGCATGGCTTCCAGAAGATGGCCGTGATCGTGAACCCCGATGGCGGCCGGATGGGGATAGGAGCGTCCGGTGTCGGCCACCATGTAAATCTTGTAGGCCGCGATTCCCATCTTGGCCATCTCCGCCAGTTGATCCTTCTGCTTGGCGGCCGGATGGTGGTTGTAATCCACCAGGCTCTTTCGGTCATACAATTCCAAGGCGTCCCGGAGGTCGGGGACCGTCATGGTGGGCGGATTCACGTTGGGCATCCCGAACACGGTGGTGTACCCGCCCGCGGCCGCCGCCCGGGTGGCGGTTTCGATGTCCTCTTTGTGGGTATAGCCGGGTTCCCGGAGGTGGACATGAACATCCACTCCTCCCGGAAGCGCCCACAACCCATCCGCCTCTATCACCTCGGCGCCCGGCGGGGTGATCGCCCCCGGGAGCGACAGAGCGACGATCTGCTCCCCGCCCACCGCAATGTCCATCTCGGTCAGAGAACCATCCCTGACCACCGACGCTCCCCTAATGATCCTGGTGATCTTCATTCGATTTCCTCGATTACCATATGCTCCTCTTTGCCGGCGTTTGCTTGGACAGCCCGTACCGGGGCCACCCCTAAACCTGTTCGAAACCACTCCACCATTTGCGGAATGATGGTCTTCCCGTACTGCCGGTAGGCGGCGTAGTGGGTGGTGTGGCGCTGGACAATCAGCTTCTTGGGCGATCCGGCCCGGTCATAGAGACCCTGGGCGTGATCGGTGGGAGTGACCGAGTCGTTTTCCACCGCCACTATCAGAAGCGGCCGGGGAGCTATCCGCTCCACCCTTTCGACGGGTTGATAGGCGATGATCTCCTCGGCCACCGCCAGAGGAAGCACGGTCGGAACCCAAGAATCAACATCCTTTTTTATGTTGGTGGCCGCCCGCTCGGGAGTGGGGATCATGATTTCCCGGGGATGAACCAACTCCCCCGAGCCCGTCGCCACCCTCCGGGCGCGGTCGGCTTCCAGACGCTCCAAGAACTCCTGCCACTCATACCCCCGTCGCATCCTCCTCAACCAATCCCGACCGTCCGCCACCGGCACCTGGGACACCACGCATCGCACCCGGGGGTCGGCGGCCGCCAGACACACCGCATTGCCGCCCCCCGTGCCGCCTGAACCGAACACCCCGATCCGATCGGAGTCCACCTCCGTCCGGGTGGTGAGATAGGTGACACCATTGACCAGGTCCTCCAGTTGGCGCCGCGGGGAGAATTTCAGCGAGTCGCCCCCCGAGTCGCCACATCCGCGGTAGTCGATAACCAACACTGCCATGCCCGCCTTCACAAAAGCCCGGTGGTAGGGGCGATACAGCCGGGCACTTCGCAGACCCATCCAGCCGGGCCCCTGGATCACCGCCGGACCGGGACTCATCCCGTCCGACTCGGGCAGGTGGAGGGTCCCCACCACCCGCTCACCATGGCTGTAGTAGGCGATCGTCTCTTCCCTCATGGTTTGGTTGCCTTCCCGTCCCTATCCCAGCCGTTGGCGGCCGCGATCTCCCCCTCCATCGATTCCAGCACCTCCATCAGGTGATCCTGGAGGAACTGCGCCGCCCTCTCGGGTTCACCCTTGACGAGGGTGTCCAGTAGCTCGCGGTGCCAACCGGGGCAGAACCGTTTACTCAGCAGATACCGGCTGACCTCGGCGCGGAGCGCCATGATGGTATCCACCACCCTGACGCCATTGCCGATGGCATACAGACGCCGGTAGAAGGCACATCGCTGATGAATCCATTCGTCCCCCTCCTCGGCGGCCTCGCAACTGTCGGCCAGATCCACCAACTCCGGCAAGTCAGACGGCGTAGCAGCCACCACGGAGCGGCGCAGCGCGAAACATTCAACCACCACCCGCAGTTCGTACAACTCTCGCAACTCCGAGAGCGACAACTCTCTCACCTTGGCCCCTCGATGGGGGATGTTGACCACCAGGCCCTCCGAGTCGAGTTGGCGCAGGGCCGCCCGGATCGGCATTCGGCTCACCATCAAAAGCTCCGCCAGTTGATCCTGGGGAAGGCGCTCGCCCGGGCTGAACACCCCGTTCACGATCGCCTCCCGCAAAACGCCGGTGACCATGTCCTCGGCCGTCCGATAACGCCGGCGAGCCTCGGCCACCCACGGTTCCAGCCTGCTCAAATCCATCAATCGCCGCTTTCTCTCATCAACCTCCACACCCGTTCGGGAGAAAGAGGTAGCCGATCAGGCCATCGTCCTATGGCTCGGGCCACCGCCGCGGCGGTCGCCGCTCCCATGGGGTTGAGGGTTCCCTCTCCCCCACCCTTGGCGCCGTAAGGACCCACTCCGTCACCTCGTTGGGCCACAATGGTCACAATCTCCGCCGGCATGTCCGAAGCCCGCGGCACCCGGTATTCCACCAGGTTGGGGTTGATCAACTGCGGACCGTCGTACACCAGTTCTTCGAACAGCGCCGCTCCCAGGCCCTGGGTGGCGGCGCCCACATCTTGTCCCTTCAGCATTTCGGGGTGGATGGCATGACCGACATCCGCCACGGTCACCATCCGCAGCGCAAAGACCTGGCCGGTGTCGGGATCTACGCGGACTTTCACCCCGGATGTCCCGATCTCCCAAAAGGGGGGGAGTTCCTGCAGCTCACCCACTCGGCGGACCACCCCCGTGGCCGACAGTTCCCCCAATCGTCCACCGAACCACTCCTGGACCACCTCCGCGAAGGAGAGATCACCCCAGGGCCCCACCACCATTCCTTCCGCCGCCTTGACCTCGGTGGGGGCGCCCCCTTTGAGTTCCGTGGCCGCTTCCTCCAACCGGGAAAGCAGTTGTGCGCACGCCCGCTGGATGGCCAGCCCGGTGAGGGTGGTGGTCCTGCTTGCTCCGGAGGTGCGTTCATAGGGCGTGGCGTGGGTGTCGGACTGGGCGATGGCCACCTTCTGCAGGGGAATCCCCAACTCCCGGGAAGCTATCTGGGACAGAGCAGTGCGACTTCCCTGACCCATCTCCGAGGAACCGGTGGCCACCAGCGCCGAGCCATCGGGGAGGATCTTGACGGTGGCGGTCGAGACGGGAAAGGCCCCGGCGTCCGACGCGGTGACCCCGAATCCAATCCCCTGGTGCTTCTCGGTGGGCTCATCCCAGCCCAGTCCCTCCAGCAACAGGTCGAGGTCCGCCACCAGATCGGCGTCCATGGGTCGCTTGCCCGGATAGTGCCGTTCACCGGGGGGGATCAAGTTGAGCCGACGCAACTCGCCGGGGTCCATCCCCAAGGCTTCGGCGGCTTGGTCCATGTTGAGTTCGGACGCCAGACTCACCTGCGGCGCGCCGAATCCCCGGTAGGAGGAGGAGGGAACGGTATTGGTGTACACCGCCACACCGCTCACCCGCACGTTGCCGTTGCGGTAGGGGCCGAAACATCGGTTGGAGGCCTTGGATAACACCAATGGGCCGTTGTCGGCGTAGGCGCCGGTGTCCAGGGTCAACCGGACATCACGGGCCAGCAGGCGGCCTGCCGAGTCGAACCCGGACCGGATGGTGACCCGGGCGGAGTCGGCCCGGGTGGTAAGGATGGCCCCGGTGGCGTCGAACTCCACTTTCACCGGCCGGCCCGTATACCAGGCGCCCACCGCCGCCAACGGCTCGACCTTGGTGTAGGACTTGGTGCCGTAACCGCCGCCCACATAGGGTGAGGTGACCCGCACGTGACTGAGAGGGAGAGAGAACACCCGCGCCAGATCGTCGCGGACCATAAAGGGATGCTGGGCGGTGGTGACCACCTTCAGATACCCGTCCTCGAAGTGAGCCAGGGCGTTGTAGGGCTCCATGGCGTACCCGTAGAGCATGGGGTAGGAGGTGGAGGTCTCCACCAGGTGGTCAGCTCGGGCCAGGGCCGAGTCGACCTCACCCCAGCCCAATTCGACCCGATGGCAGACGTTGTCCGAACGGGGCTCGGAGTGCGCCTCCTCGAAGGAACGGTCGCCCACCCCGTAATCGGTGGTGTGCAGCAGGGGGGCACCGTCCGCCAGCGCTTGTTCGGGGTCCATCACCACGGGGAGGTCCTCGTAGGACACTTCCACCAACTCGGCGCCATCGTGGGCGGCGTACCGGTCCTCCGCCAGCACCAACGCCACCGGCTCTCCCAGGTAGCGCACCTTGTCGGTGGCCAAAATGGGATGGTCTGGAATGATATGTCCGAAACGAGGAAAGAGGGAAGCGAGGTCCTCCCCGGTCACCACCGCCACCACGCCCGGTTCTGCCAAAGCCGCCGAGGTGTCAATGCTCTTCAGAAGGGCGTGGCCTCGCTCCGACCGCACCACCGCCGAGAACAGCATGCCCGCCGCCCGGAAGTCCACGGCGTACCGGGCTTTCCCGGTGACCTTGGGAACCGCGTCGAGGCGCGGGGGAGAGATCACGATCCCACCTCTCCCAGCTTCCCGGCGGCATCCTGCACCGCCTCGATGATGGGCGCATAGCCCGTGCAGCGGCACAGATTCCCGTCGAAGTGCGCCACGATCTGCTCCCGGTCAGGTTGGGAAGAGCGCTCCAGGAGGTGCTTGGTCATCATTATGAAACCGGGCGTGCAGAATCCGCACTGGAGAGCGAAACGGTCCACGAAAGCCTGCTGAATGGGGTGCAGGCGGCCCCCATCGGCCAATCCCTCCACGGTGAGCACCCGGCGGCCGTCGGTGTCCACTGCCAGGAAAGTGCAGGAGGAAACCGGCTGTCCTCCCACCAGAACAGTGCACACCCCGCACACCTGCATTTCGCAACTCAGTTTGACGCCGTACAGCCCCAGCCGGTCGCGCAGCATCTCAGCCAGGGTCATGCGGACCGGCACCGTCAAGACCGCCTGCCGACCGTTGATTTCCGGGGAAATCTCCATGATGTCGGCGCCGATCATGATCGCCCGTCCAAGCCGACCATGGCGCGACGAAGATACACCTCCACCAGATGCCTCTTGTATTCCTCGGAACCGGTGAGATCGGGAACGACCTCCACCTGGCCGGCAATCTCGGAAGGGTCGAGGTCGGACAATGAATCCCACCGGAAGACCTGTGGAGCAAAACCCACGGCGCCCACCACCAGGGACACATGGCCGTTGGCAGCCAACGCCACTCCCAAGGTCGGACGCTCGGTGGTTTGATGCTTGAGATACACGAACCGGAGATCCGCCCGGACGGGGACGAAAATGTGGGTGACCAACTCCTCGGTCGCCAAGGCAGTGGAGTAGGGACCGACCACGAAGTCCTCCACCGCCATCCTCCGGCAACCGAAGGTGGAGGCGATCTCCACCTCTCCTCCCAACGCCACCAGGGCAGTGGCCACATCCGAGCGAGGTTCGGCGAAACAGAGGTTGCCGGCCAGGGTTCCGGTGGCTCGGACCCGGGGATTGCCCACCCTGTTCAAGACCTCTCCCAAATCCGGCAATCGATCCCGTACGATCGGGTGATCGGCGGCCCGGGTGTGAGTCACCAACGCCCCGATCGCCACCTCCCGCCCCGCACACCTCACCTGGCGGAGAGAATCGATGCCCTTCAAATCCACCAGATGGGTGGGACGCAACAAACCCTCCTTCATGGCCAGCAGCAGTTCGGTTCCCCCGGCATAGGCCATCCGATCATCGTTCACCCACCCCAAGGCTTCCGAGACCGTGGTGGGCCTCAACAATCGGAAGGGGGGAAGGACGCCCACCTACGCCGCCTCCGCCGCCCGGGCGCAGAAATGGTCGAGAATTTGCCGGGCCTTGTGCCTGATCATGGAGGCGCCGAGCGTGGCCACTCGCCCGGTCACCTCATACCGCCCCACCAGCCGAAGGGCGGTGGACGCTCCCTCACCATCGGTGACGTGCAGCGCCAGATCCACCTTGATACGAGAGCGGACCTGTCGATCTTCTCCTTCCGCTTCCAGCACCACTCTGGTTCCCTCCTCTATCTCCCTGATCCTGATCTCCAGATCGGCGCGCAGACGAAAGGGTCCCACCCGGTCGGTCAACTCCGCCCGGTAGCGGGAGAGGGGATCCAGTTCCTGCACTTTTTCCACCAACCCCACCCAACCGGCGACCCGTTCCACATCCATGAGCACCTGCCAAGCCTCCCCCCGAGGAAGATCAATTGTCAGGTCGCGTCGGAACTCCTCGGTGGGCATCAGAACAAAGGCGCCAGCAGCACGCCCCAGTGGATAGGGGAACTCAGAATGTAGTTGATCATGAACCAGATCGCCACCGTGGTGGCCACCGCGGTGATTATCGACTGGCGCCATGATTCCCGACCGAACCATCTCATCAGGGCCATGACGTACAGCGGCACCGCCACCAGGTTGAGGCCGGCCAGCCAAGCCACCACCAGGAATCCGAACAGCGAAAACAGAAGAGCCCGTTCCCGTCCGGCCTGATCCTCCTCCGACTCGATCTCGGACAGAACCTCGGTCTCGTCTTCTTTCCCCTGGTCGGCTTCGAAATGGATCAGTTCCTCACTGATGAAATATCCCCACCGCTCCCGGAGCGCAGGGTTGCGCGCCACCGCCAGAAAGATCAGAACCAGGGCCACGGTGCCCCAACCCACCACCAGAGGAAAGAGTCGGCCTTCGTTGGCGGGGAAGGTGTAGGAGTAGAGCGTGGCGACCAGCATCCCGGCGCCGATGAATGCCACCAGTCCCATCTCCGCCGGTGCGATCACCACCTCGGCATCGGCGCCCAGACGCCTACGACGCCGGGCCACCGACCACAGGGAAGCCACCAGCAACGAGGCGGTTATGGCCAAGAGCACCAATGAGATGGGTCGGGTCACAAAGATCAGCAGACCCTGATCGAACAGATTCATGGACAGATGGAAGGAACGCTCGGCTTCCGCCCCCAGCAGCAGACCCAAGATCAAGGGAACCACCGGCATCCGGTGGATCTTCATGTAGTAGCCGAGGATGCCGAAACCCACCGTGAACATCACATCCACGAACTGCCGCTCCAATCCAAACGATCCCACCAGGGCCAGGACCGCCACAATGGGCGCCACCAACGACGGGCGGACCTTGGTGATGGGCACCAACCAGCGGGAGGAGGCTATTCCGATGGCCGAAGTGACCCAGGAGGCGGCCAGGATCACGATGATGGCGATCCAGACGATGTCGGGACGTTCCCGCAGAAGATTCGGCCCGGGCACCACTCCGTAGAGCACCATGGCGCCCAGGATGATGGCCCAGTCGGAACTGCCGGGAAGGCCGAATGCCAGAGTGGGAAGAGCCGCCCCGGCATCTTTCCCATCGTTGGCGGCTTCGGGCGCCAGTACCCCCCGGGGATCGCCTCGTCCGAACTTGCCCTCCTTGCTGGTATGCATGGCCTGGTAGTAGGCCATGAAGGAGGCTACGGTGCCCCCCACCGCCGGCACGATCCCCAAGCCCGTGCCCACCAGAGCGCTTCGGATCAAAAGAAACGGGCTTTTGATCACGAACCACATGCCCTGCCAGACCTGGGATCGGTCGAGCGGCATATCCCCCACCTGGGAGATGGGCCGGTTCCGCTTCAGGAGCCTGACCACCTCGGAGATGGCAAAGAGCCCGATCAGGACGGCGATCACATCCACGCCGTCGATCAGGCTCAGACTGTTGAAAACATAGCGCTGTCCCCAGGACCCCAACCCGACGAAAGACAGCATCACCCCCACCCCCCCGGCGATCAGCCCCTTGATCAGAGATCCCCGGGAGGCAGCCGCGATGGCCGCCAAGCCCATCAAAGCCAAAAGCATGAATTCGGGGTAGGAAAAGGAAAGGATGAACACCCTCACGGCCGGCAGCAACACCACCAGGACCACCACTCCCACCAGGGAGCCGAGCGAGGACGCCATCGCGGAAATTCCCAACGCATACCCGGCTTTGCCCTGGCGCGACAGCTGGTAGCCATCGAAAGTGGTGGCCGCGTTGGGGGCGGTCCCCGGAGTGTTCAAAAGGATGGCGGTGATGGAACCGGCAAAGGTCTGTCCCGAGAGAGCGGCGGTGAAAAGCACGATCGCCTCGGAGATGTCGATCCCGAAGGTGAGCGGAATCATCAGAGCTATCCCCACCGACCCACTCAAACCGGGGAGAATGCCAAAGATCAAACCATTGAGGGTCCCCAATAGGAAAAAAAGCAGCAGCGGCCAACTCAACAGTTGGTCGGCGGCGGCGGTCAATCCCTCAAGAAGCGTCATTTAGTGGTTACCTACCAATCGGATGCAAAAGAGACGGCCGGTTTGAAGCAGCCGGCCGTCTCTTACGACACCCTCTCGTTTTACTCGGAACGCAACTGCGCCACCAGGGCGGGATCGAGGGACTTCATGGTCTCGACCTGAGCAGCCATCACGTTCTTGGCGGACTCGGCGCCGCGGGGGATGATGGGACGTCCGGCCTCTTCCGACCAGGCCGCGAAGTCATCCGACATCATGGCGGTGATCAGAGTCCGCTTCCAGTATTCGGCTACTTCGTCGTCCAAGCCGGGCGGCATCACCACCGCCCGCAACTCGGTCACCGACCCCGCAGCCTCCGGATAACCAACATCAGCAATGCTCGGAACATCAGCCAACCAAGCCAAAGCCGCCGGACGCTGATCCTCGGTCCCCAAGAACAACAACGCCCGCAAATCACCAGAATCCATGAAACCAACCAAATCGGTCGTCCCATACACGATGTAATCAACATCGCCCCGGATCAAAGCAGTCGCCGCCTCCTCAGAACCCTCCGCACCGAAATTAATCGAAGCATCCAAACCCAACGCACCAGACGCAACCACATTGGCGATCGAAGACGACGAACCACGCTCCACCGTCAACGACTGCAACCCCGAAACACCCATCAAATCATCAACCGACTGATAAGGACCATCCGCAGCCACATACAACACATACGCATTCTCTTCAATCGAACCCAACACCGTGAACTCACCCGTCGACCACGGAGAAATCTCCGGATTGATCAACTCCTGAGCAATCGCAGCCGGCATCGGCAAAATCCCCATCGTATGACCATCAGAATCAGCATTGAACATAGAAGCCACACCCTGCTGAATCGGAGTGACGTTCTCCACCACCACCGTCACACCATCAGGCAGGAAACCACCCTCGGACAACACCTGCGCCAAACCCCGACTGTAAGTATCAAACCCACCACCAGGGTTATAAGGCACAACCCAAGTCACATCACCACTCGGCTCCCAACTCGGGGCTGCCGCAGCTCCTTCGGAGCGCAACTGCGCCACCAGGGCGGGATCGAGGGCTCTCATGGTATCGACCTGAGCAGCCATCACACCGCGGGCCGACTCGGCATTGCGGGGGATGATGGGACGTCCGGCCTCCTCGGACCAAGCCGCGAAATCGTCGGAAGTCATCGCCTCGTATAAGGTGTTTCGCCAGTATTCGGCTACTTCGTCGTCCAAGCCGGGCGGCATCACCACCGCCCGCAACTCGGTCACCGACCCCGCAGCCTCCGGATAACCAACATCAGCAATGCTCGGAACATCAGCCAACCAAGCCAAAGCCGCCGGACGCTGATCCTCGGTCCCCAAGAACAACAACGCCCGCAAATCACCAGAATCCATGAAACCAACCAAATCGGTCGTCCCATACACGATGTAATCAACATCGCCCCGGATCAAAGCAGTCGCCGCCTCCTCAGAACCCTCCGCACCGAAATTAATCGAAGCATCCAAACCCAACGCACCAGACGCAACCACATTGGCGATCGAAGACGACGAACCACGCTCCACCGTCAACGACTGCAACCCCGAAACACCCATCAAATCATCAACCGACTGATAAGGACCATCCGCAGCCACATACAACACATACGCATTCTCTTCAATCGAACCCAACACCGTGAACTCACCCGTCGACCACGGAGAAATCTCCGGATTGATCAACTCCTGAGCAATCGCAGCCGGCATCGGCAAAATCCCCATCGTATGACCATCAGAATCAGCATTGAACATAGAAGCCACACCCTGCTGAATCGGAGTGACGTTCTCCACCACCACCGTCACACCATCAGGCAGGAAACCACCCTCGGACAACACCTGCGCCAAACCCCGACTGTAAGTATCAAACCCACCACCAGGGTTATAAGGCACAACCCAAGTCACATCACCACTCGGCTCCCAACCCATCTCCTCTGCGGGAGCGGGCTCGGCCGGCGCCGATTCGTCCGGTTCCTCCGACGGTGCCTCCGGCGCCGGAGCAGCCGTGGTAACAGCCGCCGCAGTGGTGGCAGTGGTCTCATCGTCACCGCCACAGGCAGCTGCCACCAAGGCCAAGGCCATAAGCATGACCAAGGTCGTTAGCCATGATCTTTTTCGCATTTTCTCTCTCCTTATGGTCGACCTTATGGTCGATTCGCCGGTCTTCTTAATCCATCCTTGCCCGATGCTGAGAACCAACAGTCCACCGGGAATAAATTGGCTATTGTATCCTATCTGTCCGAGCTAGGGTGGGCAAAGGCCCATCAATTTGAGATCCGGACATCATATGCCCGAAGGGGCCGGGCGGCCGGCGCCGAGATGACCATCCCCACCGCCACCGCCGCGAAACCCACCGACAGCGGCGCCACCAGCGCCAACATCCCCAACAGGACGGGCGCCAAGAGCTTTCCAAAGTTTTTTATGGCGCCATTGGCGGCGACCAGACTGGCCCGGTGCTCGGGGTCGGTGGCCGATGCCAGATAAGAGTTGATAAAGGTGCCGAGGATGCCGTCGGCCAGCCCATACGCCACCGCCACGGTCATCAAGACCCACATGTCGGAAGCGAAAGCCATCACCACCAGCATCGATCCCTGCGCCACCATCCCCATCATCACCCACCGCGAACCTGGTCCGAGCCGGGCCAAGAGCCCGCACACCGCCGCTCCCATGGTTCCACACAATGCCGCCGTCCCCAGCACCAGACCGGCTTGGACAGCGGTCAGGTTCCGGGATATCACCAACAGCAGGGGAAGGTAGGAAAGCAAAGAGAATTTCACGAAGAATCGGAGAAACCCCACATAATGAAGGGACATTATGCCTTTGGAATGCACCGAGCGCCACAACCATCGCATACCGCCCCGGCCGCCCCGGGCGCCCCGCGGCACCCAATCCCGAAAACCCAGCAGAACCACCAAACCGATCGGAAGGGCCACCGCTTGCAGATACCAGGGCGCCAGCCAGGACAGTCCCACCAGAATCCCCCCCAGGATGGGGTACCCGCCGTCGGCCACTGACATCAATACCGACCGCCGCCCCAAAGCACCCACCAATCTCGGACCCCGGTAGAGATCGCCCAGAATGGTGATGGTGAGGGGAAAGGAGGGCGCAAATCCCAACCCCTGGAAGAACCGCGCCACCAGCAGAGCCCCGAAGGAAACTTGCGCCACCAGGGGCAGGAGCACCCCCGCCAGACCAAACAGACACAGGCCGGTCCCGAACACCCATCGTCTTCCGAACCGGTCGGCCAACAACCCCGCCGGTATCGAAGCCAAGGTGGCCGGGATCAGATAGACGCTGATCACCAAGGAGACTTCCGTCTCCGAAAGGGTAAAACGCTCGGCGAGGGCCGGGAGGGCGGGAGAGATCAGCTGAACGCCGGTGATTACCGCCATTCCCCCCAGATGCGCCATCCACTCATGCCAAATGGGTGATCCGGCCGGGCGGGACGGGGTCACAATGGCGGGGATATCCCCGCGCAGATGGACAGAGCGGTCAGTGCGTAGATCTTGGCCCCTTCCAGCATGTTGTCAAGATCCATATAACCCGTACCCTGCACCGCGGCTTGCCCGCGGCTGGGGCCGAAGGTGAGAGCCGGGATTCCCACCCGGTTGTAGACATTGGTGTCCCGCCACATCGAGACCACCGCCGACTCGGCTCGCTCGGGCATTTCCTGTCCACGGACCAGCCGATGGGAGTCGGCAATGGCGCCGATCAGGGGCCCGATGCCTTCCTGGGAAGCGGCATAGCCCGGTTTGAACATCGTCAAGGAAAGCTCGGCTTCCAAACCGGTATCGGAGATGGCCTTTTGAAGGGAGGCGCTGATCTCGGAGATGTCGTCCCCCGGCCGGGTTCTGACATCCAGGTACAGAGCCGCATAGGTGGATGAGCGGTTGGGCCGCCAGGGAATTCCGCCTCTGATCGCCCCCACCTGGGATTTGGGCCGCATCGTCCCGCAGGGGGTTTCGATGGTTCGGGACCTTTCGTATTCAACCGCCCATTCTTCCAACGCTCCGATCAGAGCCCCGGCCCGGACGATGGCGTTGGGATGAGCCGCCGGCTCGGCAGGTCGTCGCAGGCGGGGGGTATACATATTCCGACCTCGAAGGGTGATTTTGAAGTAGGCGGCGCCGCACTGCACCCAGGAGGCGGAAAAGTCGGTGGTTTCGGCAATCACCGCATAATCGGCGGTGTAGCCATGTTCCAGTAACCAGTTGGTTCCCAAACCCTTGGACTCGTAGCGAAGTCCCTGGTATTCGTCCACCGGAGACGATCCGGTCTCCCCGGCCGCCGATTTGAGCAGCAGATCGCCCCGCAACGGCGCGCCGGTGTCCCGCAAAGCCCGGCCGGCGATCATCTGCACCGCCATGCAGCCCCGATCGTTTTGCACGGTATGTCCGTAGATCCGATCTCCCTCCCGACGGGCGCCCACCCGGTTGGGATCGGGCGCTTCCATCAGCCGGTCGTAATCGGGCCCCGACGCCTCCGTGTCGAGGTGGGCGTTGAAGATCAGCGACTTTCCTCCGCCCCCCGATCCCCGCACTCGCCCCACCGTGCTCGCCCGGCCCTCGATCATGGGGACCAGATGGCTTTCCATCCCATTGTCCCGGTACCACTCATGGACTGCCCGCGCGGTCGGTTCCTCGTTGCCCAGCGGACCGTAGGTGTTGCCCAGCGCAACAGCCAGTTCGGCCATATCCTCCCGTGATTGGTCGATACGACTCAGTACCTCGCCAACCAGACCGGCAGTCACATTTTCACCAGCGAGAGAGAACGAGCCGCCGCCGAGCGCAGATGGCCGGCCGACAGGGCCGCTCCACCGGACTCCGCCGCCACCAGAGTTGCCTCGAACACCAGCTTGCGCAGCCGACGACCGGAAAGCCCGGCCAGTTCCGCCGCCAGATCGGCCAGATCGTTGTGATCCACCTCCACCGAAGGGCCTCGGGAGTTGAACACCAAACCCAGTTCGGCCAGGGAATCAGCCAGGATTTTGCCGCGCGCCTCGGCATCGGGAAGAGGAACTTCCACTGCCAGGTCGGCGCGGTTGATCACCGCCTCGTCGATGGCCCCCTCCAGGTTGGAGGTGGCCACCAGCAGCACATTGGGATGATCGGAGGCCAAACGATCCAGCCCGTGGAGGGCGGCGTCGGTGGCGCGGATCACATCCACCGGATCGGCGCCTCCCATCGCCATCTGACGATTGACCGCCACCGACGTCACCTCATCGATCAGCACCACCACCGGCAGATCCTTGGCAGCCAACTCGGGGATGGATTTCTCCAAGAGATTGGCCACGTTGCGTTGGCTCTCGCCCAGCATCTGGGAAGGCATGGCATGGGCATCCACCTCGGCAAAGATGATCCGGCCGAAATGCTCCCCCAAGCGGTTGGCCAAGCCCTTGACCAGCGAGGTCTTGCCGGTTCCGGGCGGACCGTACAGAAGAATCAGCCCGTGAAGGGGCATTCCGACTTGGGTAAATCGCGCCCGCAGGCGGATTGCCTGGCGGGAATAGTTGTCCAGCCGTCGCTTGACGCCCTCGGCCACCACGATCCGGTCCCACCATTGGTCCCACCCCCGATGGGGCAGCAATCTCCAACGCAGGAACCCGTATCGGTCCTGCCGAAGACCTTCCTGCGCCATGCCGGACCTCACCGGGGTCTACCCGCATCCGGAGGAGGCCATTGGAGATCGGTGAGATCGGGGGCATCCAGTTTGGGAGGCTCCTCGAAGAGGTTCATGGGATCGAGCAAGACCCGCATCCCCATGTAGAGACTGTCGAAATTGTGAACCCGGATGATGGCGGCGATCTCACGGTCGGAGGCATTGAAATGCTGGTGCCAAGCCCAATGGTCCACCACCGCCATATCGCCCGGCCCCCAGTCGTAACGCTCCCCGTCTATGACGCTGTATCCCCTCCCGGTGGTGCAATAAAGCCAAGCCTCCCCCCCGTGACGATGCCGGGACTGGTACAGACCGGGCGCCAACTGGTGCATGACGGCGGTGAGGCCGCCCGTTCGGTACCCGATGCTTCGGTCCACCAGGAAACCGCTCCGGGCGCCGCGGGGAGTGACCCGGAAATTGATGTCGTCAAAGGCGGTCATGATCCGGGTCTCCGAAAAGGATTGCCGGCGATCGGCCAGACGCTGAACTCGCCGCGTGTAGGAATCCGAGCCCAGCCCCGGCATGGCTACCGAAGGACCGGGCGGCAGTTCTTCGAAGGGGGTGTCCCCGCCTTCCTCGATGATGGCCATTCCCACCAACTCCGCCAATGGCTCGGAGCCGAAGGTCACGTAGGTGGCCGGGGAGTCGCTCTCGTTGCCATGGCGATGCCAGGCCCAGGCGGGAAGATACAAGGTGTCCCAGGCCCGCCAGTCATATCGCCGCCCGTTGACCTCGGTCCATCCTTGTCCACCGGTCACAAACATGATGGCGTCCCAAGAATGCCGGTGCATCGTTGAGGCAGCGCCCGGAGCGATCCCGTGACGGTGCGCGTCCAGCACCACACTGGGCCGATCCCCATCTATTCCCACCAGCACCCCTCGGTCGATTCCCCGGGGGGTTGGATGCATGGCCACTTCTGAACCCTTGACCAGATGGAGACGGTTCTCACGCCAGTATTCCAACTCGTCGGATCGGCGCTTCTTCTGAACCTCGTAGTGGCTGGTGGCAGTCTGGGTTCGGGTCGTCATCTTAGGGTGACCTCCCTCTTGGAGTCCTTTTACAGATTGGATCCAATCTTACCAGACGTCCCAAAAGGCATCTTGCTGGTAGATTCCGACCCCAACTCATGTTGTCAAGAATCAACCCGCCGGGCATCAGCCCACCCAGCGGCCGGTACTCGCTGGTGTCGGTGGCTCAAGCCGGGTCCGCCCTGGCCTGGCTGGCAGGACAGACGGGAAGAAGGAAGGACGGGTCCATGGCCGACCACGCCGACGGTCAAACCCGCGATGCGTTCTTCAACCTCGAAGTGCTCATGGAATCGGTGGGCGCTTCGCCACCTGACGTAGCCTGCCTTCGGACCTATCTGACCCCCGGCGCCCAGGAAGGCTTCTATAAAGGGCGCAACCGGGTGTTCTCGCAGTGGTATCCCGACCAGAACTATCCGGTTGGCACCTTGGTGGTCATCTCCGGGCTGGCCGATCCCCGCGCCATGGTGGAGATCGAGGCAATGCTGGCTCTGCCCCCCGACCGATGAGGCCCGAAGAATTCGAGGAAGTCCTGGACAAGGCGCTTGACGGATTGCCTCCCTGGGTCGCTTCTTTGATGGACAACGTGGTGGTGGTGGCAATGGACGCACCATCTGCCGAAGAAAAAGAGCGGGATCGCCCGGCAGACCCTCTGGGCGAGTATGTGGGAGTCTCGCTACTCGAGCGGGCTTCGGACTATTGGGGAGTTCTCCCCGATGAGATCCGCCTGTACCGTCTCCCCCACCTGGACCTGGGACTCTCCCGCGCCGAGACCGAGGAGGAGATTCGCCGCACTCTCCTTCACGAACTGGGACACTACCTGGGTTTTTCCGAACAGCGCCTTCACCAACTCGGCTGGGACTAGCAGACTCGGAAATCTCACGAGAGCGTAAAACCCTGCCTCTGCCCCGCCCCGGCTCACGGCCCGGACGGTGACCAACTGGCGAACACCCCCTCGGCTACCTCGGTGGGCCGACGGTCGTCCAAATACTGCACCATGATCCGATCCCGGCCCGGGGAGGCGGCCGGATAGGTGAATGCCTCGCCGTCGGGCGCCCACAAGGTGAGACTGCGGGAGTATTGATCCCAAAACGGCAGGTACTGGAGAAAGAACACCCGGGTCGGGAAAAACGAGGGAAACACCCGAGTTTGAGTTCCGTCCCAAACCCGAGGCGCCAAGGCCTGCGCCTCGCGGTCCACCTCCATGAAAAGGAGCCGGCCTCCATCGGGGCTCCACTCAAAAGCCGTCACCTTCCGCTCGGAAACCGCCACGGAGACCCCCTGGTCCACATGCAGCACGCGCAGGGGCCCGGCGAAATCGGTGAACGCCACCCGATTCCCGGCGGGATCCGGAGAAAACACCGCCGGCCCCTCCAGATCAGCCAGCTCCATTGAGGTTCCATCCAGATCACTGACGATCAACTGCTGCTCGGGAAGATCGCCTTGGCCTTGGGCTCGGGTCGCCCCCCAATCCACCTCGACCGCCCCCGCCGAGACGGGAGCGACCAACAGTATCCGGTCGGGCGAAACCCAGGAAGGCGCCTGGAACAGTCCCGGCCTCACGGGAATCTTCCGCGGTGCCCAACCGTCGCCGCCGAGGGTCAACACCGACAAAGAACCGCCCGCATGAGTCACGATGGCCTTCGAATCCGGCCGCCAATCAAAATAGAAGGGTTGGCCTTCATCAACCATCTCCACCTCCCCGCTTGGCAAGTTCAGCATGCCCAACTGCAGCGGAGAGAAGGCGTTCTGTCCCAGGAACGCCAGGAGGGTGGCATCGGGGCTCCAGTAGTAGTAAAAGGGCGCCACAGGCGAGGCGTGCCTGCGGACTTCCCCGGTGAGCGCATCCGCCACGGCGATCACAAAAGTTCCGTCATCTCCTGCTTCCGTCCAGGCGACCAGATGGCGACCGTCCCGGCAGATGGGCGCCCAAGTGGGCTGTAGACCCGGATGGCCTGGGCTGACCGGGCCCCGCAACTCCCCCGATTCCGTCCCATCGGGATGGATCACGGTCACCTCCCCATCTGCGCCGGTCACCACCAGCAGACCAGAGGCCCCCATACAACCCGAAGCGGGCGGGGTGGGCAGGACCTCTGCTGCTGGTTCAGGGACTTGAGCCGGCGGTTCGGGAGGGGCTGATCGAGCGGGCGGGGTGGGCAGGACCTCTGCTGTTGGTTCAGGGACTTGAGCCGGGTCACCCGTTGTAACGCAAGCCACCACCATGGCCAGGACCAGAATTCCGAAAAGCAACCTGCGGATCAAACCTGGCCGATCCTAATGGCCTCGCAGGCAATCCGACCCGGGGTCGGCGCCCACTCCACCCAGGGCTTGGAGGTCGGACGGCACACAGACCCCCGGAAACCGGCGTTTCTCTCGCCGGGGGCTGATCGGCGGTAGGCCCCCGGATCAGCTCTGGGCGGCGCCCTCGGCCCTCAGGGATCCGGATAGACCCTGTTGGTAATACCTTTCGCTCACCTCCCGCAGGCACCGGTCCAGTTTCTCGTTCCGCCACACCCGAAAAGTCCGGGAGGCCAGCCTGCTCCGCGGCGCGGATTCCGACGAACCCGCCGCGCTCATGGCCTCGGTCACCTCGGTCACCAACTGCGAAGCGAATCCTCTCTCCTCTCCAATGGCCAAACCGGGCTTGGGAAGGTCACGTCCGGACAGCCGTTCCGCGGCACGGTGACCGGCCTG
Organism: Acidimicrobiia bacterium; assembly: GCA_963665765.1. Lineage (GTDB taxonomy): Bacteria > Actinomycetota > Acidimicrobiia > Spongiisociales > ZC4RG35 > Bin76. The sequence goes on along the minus strand of OY762464.1, from coordinate 1,766,437 downwards.
CCAACTCTGTTCCATCAGCATCTCCAGATGGGATCGCAATCGACCGTCCACCTCCTCCGCCTCCCATTCCAACTTTCCGGTTCGCAAGCCCTCCAGCACCAGGTTCTGCTCCTCGGTGAGTAGCCGTTTAAACAGGCGGAGAAACTGGTTGGAGATGGGAAGCAGCGTCTCCTCTTGCAATTCGATCAACTGCTCCTCATCCACCCGGGCGGTTCCGGCCGAGTGGGCCACCTCTTCCAGTGGTTGGCGGGCCGGCATCGAGGGAGGGACGACCGTCTTGCGAAGAGAAGAGAAAAGGTCCTCGAAGAGTTGCTCGGGCACCCTCTCCCGATCTTCTTTCTCACCCTTTTCGAGTTCCACCTCCAAGGCCGGGCGCGGAGGCGCCTCGGCATTCTCGTTGGCAGCGGGTAGGGGAGAACCCTCTTCGGATGGTGTGGGCGGGGTGATCACTTTAACCAATCCCGACATTTCGTGCCGGGGGGTGACATGAACGGGCTCGTCCTCATCCACAGGTGAGGTCGGATAAATCAAACTACCGGTCTGGTCAATCATTTTCACTCCGATGGGCGCCACCCCCGAACGAATCCCTCCGATCTCTTCCAAGAGCTGGTTACGATGACGCTCGAGAGCCAAGACTCTTTCTTGGATAGCGGCGACTTTGTGTTCGGCGGAGTCGATCATCTGATCGCAGCGCGACCGGGTCTTCTCCTCCAAATCGATTGATTCCATATGGGCATTGCTACGGATGGCATCAGCCCTCCGGCGGGCTTCCTCCCGGACCCGATGCACCTCGTTCTCCGCCTCGGCAATGACTCCATGAGAGTGCTCCTCGATCTTGCGATAAGCCTCGACTTCCATGGCCTGCATCTGGCCGACCATCTGGGTGGACACCTCCCAGGCTGCCTCTCGCAGCTCTTCGGCAGTGGACTGCGCCCGGGCGACCCGATCCTCAACTTCCACGGTTGCTTCTTCACGCCACCGTGCGGCATCGATCTCCGCCCTCTCCCTGATCTGGTTGGCAGTTTCTTGAACAGCCAACAGGAGATCTCCTATTTCCCTTCCCAAATCCTGGTAGCGATTCAGCTGATCGGCGGACCTCACCGCGCCCGCCTGCAACTCGAATACCTCTGAATCATCCGCCGGGGTTTCCAGCAGGCTCTTCAGATAACGGTCGACGGCTTTACGCTGATAGCCCAAAAACGCCGGCGGAAAGGCAGGAATCTCGGTTTCGGGCTGCCAAACAGACAGGTCTGACATGTTCATTGGACAATAATGGCCCCAGGACGATTAGTCATACTTTGACAGTGCTGAACGGGTTTTTTAAACTTCTTTCTCCTCATTAGTGTCATTGCCGTGTCAAAGTCACCGTTGCTCCACATTGAAAACCTGAAAGTGTCAGCTCAGGGCGTCCCCATCCTGGAGGGCATCGATCTGACGGTCGACTACCACGAAATCCATGCCGTGATGGGCCCCAACGGCTCGGGAAAGACCACCCTGGCGTCGGCTTTGATGGGCCACCCGGGACTTCGGGTAACCGACGGAGCGATTTATTTCGAGGGAGAGGACATCACCGGCGACGCTCCGGACAAACGAGCCAACCGGGGTATCTTCATGGCCTTCCAGCACCCCACCGAGATCCCCGGCGTGCCGGTTGTGCAGTTCCTCCGGCAGGCTCTCTCCAATCGCACCGGCATCGACTACTCGATCATCGAGCTTCGGCTGAAAGTGATGGACGCTATGGCGCAGTTGGGGATCCCCGGCCACTTCGCCGACCGCTACCTCAACGAGGGATTCTCCGGAGGGGAACGCAAGCGCAACGAGATTCTGCAGATGACCGTGCTGGAGCCCAAACTGGCCATCATGGACGAAACCGACTCCGGCTTGGACATCGACGCCCTGCGCACGGTGGCGGACGGCGTGCAGCGAATGGCCGGTCCGGAACGAGGATTCCTGGTCATCACCCACTTCCAGCGCCTGCTGGATTACATCACCCCCGACTACGTACACGTGCTGGTGGGCGGCAGGCTGGTCAAGACCGGGGGAGCGGAACTCACTTCCCAATTGGAGTCGGAAGGATACGAATCCTTCCGCGAACAATCCCGCCGGGTGGCCTCCTAATCTTGGGATAGATGTCTCTACAAGAGGTTTATCGCCAGGTAATCCTGGATCACTACCGCAACCCTCGCCATCGGGAACAGCTGCCCGACCCCGACGTGTCCGAAGTGGGCCTCAACCCCCTCTGCGGCGATGAGGTGAGCGTGCAGTTGCGATTGCAAGAGGGCCGGATCAGCGCCATCTCCGTCACGGGAAAAGGCTGTTCGATCAACCAATCCAGTGCATCACTGATGAGCGAGGCGGTATCCGGCCACCCCATACCGACAGCTTTGGGCCTGTCCGGTCGATTCCAAGATCTGATGCGAGCGCCCTCCGATTCCAGCGAGAACCATTATGCCGACCTGGGGGATTTGATCGCATTGGCGGGAGTCCGACGCTATCCCGTCAGAATAAAGTGCGCCACCCTCCCCTGGATAACCCTGGAACAAGCCTTGCAGGCTGTTGGTCAGGATGAACCCCCGACTCTCTGAAGAACCTCGGCAATCCCCTCCAAGCTCTTCACCACACCGTCAAGCAATTCGGGATATTCAACACCCCTTCTAAAGTTGACAGGCACCCACTCCTCAGAATTCGAAAGGCCCAATTCCTGGCGGATTTCGGTGAGCCTACCTGGCATACGCTTCTGCAGACTGGGCGTCAATGCGACCCATAAAGGGGTGTCGCCCTTTATGTCGAACCGGTCAAGGTTCACCCCAAACCACACTATTGCCCGGTTATACCCATCGAGACTGATATACCTTCCGTAGCCGTAACTGCGAGGAGTTGCCCTCAAACCCTTCCGGCTGGCCCACCCCTCACTGATCCCCCTTTCGGTGGCGGCATCGATCAGCCGCTTGAACTGACGCAGGCGAACTTCGGAGTCCCTGCCGAACTGCTCGCCCGAGTGGATTGGCTTGAATGCTCCATTATCGGCATACTTGGCCAGCGTCCGCAGTTGTCGGATTTCAGCCCCGACACCAGGCTCATCGTATTCCACGGTCCTAGCCGCCATGCTGTCCAGAAGACCTCCCCAACTGGCGATCAACAAGTGTTTTTCCGTACCCTCCAAACGCACGGACTGGCGCTCCGAGTCGGTTCCGATCAAAGCACCGAACTCTTTGTCGAGGCGGTCTTTCAACCGAGGCCAGAGCCACTGAACTCGTTCCTCCGGCACCAGGAACATCACTACCGCCGGGCCATCATCCGGCAACCGCTTGAGGTAACGGTTGGGCTGGTGCGGGGTAAGTTCGGCCCAGAATTTCACCTCTATGAGCACCCGCTCAGCACCGGTTTCGTCAAAGCCCACCAGGTCAGGACGTGTTCCATCCGACCCGATCATCTGTGTTTTCACAACAGTGATCGGTTTTACCTGGCGAACACCGGACCTGACCACGTCATTGCACGCTTCCAAGGAGGCATCTGAGTGGTTGAAAATATAACTGAGGGCTTCCGTGGCAATGTTCTCGGTATTTCCCGGGAAACTCGAAACCAGATAGGCCAGCAAAGTATCACGGTCAGACATCAAAACCCCTGTCCTGGCTCAACTTCGATAAGCCGGTTTGGTCGGGTAATTTTCGGGGCGGCCGGTGTCGCCGGGTTGGATGACGAAATCGCGGCGATCCCGGTAGAGAGGGGCGCGGTTGATCACGTAATTCTCCCCGGGTTTCAGATCGTCCCAATGGGTCATTAGCCAATATTTGTGATCGCCGATGAACAGGTAGGTGTTGTTCATGCGGAAGAAGCGACCGGCCACCCCCTCACCGGCACGGAATCGCTCACCGATTGCTTCCAACAACTCCCCCTGCCCATCCTTTTGGGTCAGCACGTACTCGTGGGGCCAAGTATCCCGGTAGGTAACGGCCTCCCGCCAAGGGGCGCGGGCTATGAGTTTCGTAATCTGTGAGGTCATTGGCCGATGGTCATTGGCTCAGGAGAACCCTCCCTGGGTCATCTTTCGCAAATCTAGCAGGTCGTCCAGCTCCTCCTCGGTCAAAAGACCCCGCTGCAACACCACTTCTCGGACCGTGCGGCCGGTGGCAAAGGCTTCCTTGGCGACGGAAGACCCCGCGTCGTATCCGATGTGAGGATTGAGGGCAGTCACCACGATGACGTTGCGCTCCAGCAATTGGCGGGCTCGCTCAGCGTCCCCCTTGATCCCCGCAACGCACTTTCGAGCCATGACGCGGACTGCGTTGGCCAACAGCCTGATGGACTCCAGGAGATTGCGGGCGATCACCGGCATCATCACGTTCAGTTCGAAGTTGCCGTTGGCGCCCGCCCAGGTGATGGTGGCGTCATTGCCGATCACCTGCGCCGCCACCTGCATCATCATCTCCGGGATAACCGGGTTGACCTTGGCGGGCATGATCGAAGAACCAGGCTGCAGCGCCGGCAGACGTATCTCGGCGATCCCGGTCACCGGACCCGATGACAGCCAACGCAGATCGTTGGCGATCCTGAAAAGGGACACCGCCACCGTCTTCAGTGCCCCGGAGACATTGACGGCGGCGTCCTTGCCGGCCTGAGCCTCGAAGTGATTGGCGGCTTCTCGAAAAGACATGCCCGAACTTTGAGCAATCCGGGAGATGGCCGCTTCAGCCAGACCGTCGGGGCAGTTGATGCCCGTGCCCACCGCCGTGCCGCCCAAAGGCAACTCCTCCAACTCGGGCAGGACTTTTCTCAACCTTTCGGCGCAGGCGCCGACCGCTTGAGCGTAGCCGGAAAACTCTTGGCCCAGAGTAACCGGGGTGGCATCCATCAGATGGGTACGGCCGGACTTGACCAGCCCGGAGAATTCTTCCGATTTGGCTGCCAACGCATCGGCCAAACACTGCAACGCCGGCAGAAGAGACTCGTGGATCCCGGCCGCGGCCGCCACATGAATGGCGGTGGGGATGACATCGTTGGACGACTGTCCGAAGTTGACGTGATCGTTGGGGTGCACCAGTCGCTTGTGCCGGTCGCCGCCCAACAATTCGTTGGCCCGGCCGGCAATCACCTCATTGGCATTGATGTTGGTGGATGTGCCCGAACCCGTCTGGAAGACATCCACCGGAAAGTGCTCGTCCCAACGTCCCTCCATCACTTCCGAGGCCGCTTGACGCACTGCCTCGGCGATCCCCGGCGACAGATGTCCCCCTTCCATCGCAGCTTCCGCCACCGAACTTTTGATCAGGCCCAACGCCCAGATAAAACGTCTTTCGAACCTAGTCCCCGATATGGGAAAGTTCTTCACCGCCCGCTGAGTCGATGCGCCGTAGTAGGCATCAATGGGAACCAGCACTTCTCCCATCGAGTCTCTCTCCGACCGGTACTCCACAGATCTCACTCCCTTCGGGCGAACCCGGAGGTTGCCTGCCCCACGGGTGTCACCCAGTGGCGGGCAATATCACCTGCGAGTGCCTTCCACGCTCACCGTAACGATGTCAACATCATGGTATTTCTGATGGCGCACCGAAGAAGCGTAGTGGCGCAACAAACGGAAGGACATCTGACGGGTGTCAGGTATGTCCGGCGCATCCCCCAGGTATGACAGCCCATCCTCCAGGTTTTCCGGATCGGAGGCGCAGAGGAACTCCAATTCCGCTCCGCTACCGGCAGAGCGGGCTCTCACCACCATGTGGCGGGGTTTTCCGGAAGAAGGTATCTCATCGGACCTCAAGTTGCCAAGAATCTCCTCCCCTACCAGTATTAGACGCTCCACCCAAGCGGAATCCCGTTGGGACCGGGTGGCAAACTCCCGTAAGAAACCTTCCAATTTGGGGAGAGCCTCCGAGTCGAGCGGAAATTCCAGCCGCCTTCGGCTCGGACTGGTCACCTCCATGAAAAGCATCATGACGATGGCCACGATCGCCCCGGCAGTCATCCCGTTGCCGAACAGCAACCCCAAAAAGCCGTCGGCCAGCAGGTCGGGGAAAATCCACTGGTTCTGAAATCCCACCCCCAGCCAGAACGACACCCCCACCACCACCGCCTTCCGGTGGTCAACACCGTCCTGGATGATGATTTTCATGCCCTGAACAAACAGCAACGCCAAAAGCACCACAATATAGGCGGCGGCGACGGGCGCCGGTATGGAAATCAGCACCGCGGCGACCTTGGGAAAGAACGCCGTGCCCACAAATACCGCGCCGATGATCACCCCCACCCGCCGCGCCGCCACGCCCGTGACCTCGGCAAGCGAGATACTGGTTGAATAGGTGGTATTGGGAAGGGTCCCCGCCAGACCGGACAGGAGATTGCCGACCCCGTCAGCATTGAGAGCGCCTTGCACCACCCGAAAATCCGTGGCCCGATGACGCCGCCGAGAAACTCGTTGGATAGCCACGCCGTCGCCCAGGGTCTCTATGGCCCCCACCAGAGTCACCATCACAAAGGCCGGCAGCAGAGCCCAAAAGTCGGCATCCGGGACAAAGCTGAAACCCGGCCAGGATTGGATTGGGACGCCGACCCAGACAGCATCCCTGACCGGCTGCAAATCATAGATGCCGAAGGCCGCGGCCACCACGCAACCCACGCCAATACCTATCACCGGCGACCAAAGCCGCCAGGTGGAAGAACCGCGCAACATCAGCCCGCCGACCGTGACCAGGGTGGCCAACGCCGCCGCCGGAGCGGCCGCCGAGGAGGCGCTGCCGGGCACATCCGCCAGCGATTCGAAAAGGATCTGCGCCACCGTGGCGACAATCAGCATGATGACCGTGCCTGAAACTACCGGTGTGAAGATCCGCCGCAACCACGAAAGCCGGTAGGCCATCAGAAACTGAAACAGTGACGACACCACGATGAGGCCGGCCATGGTCGAAGGGCCCCCCTTCTGCAGGGCTGCCACGCAGACCGCGATGAAGGCCCCGGAAGTGCCCATAATGAGTACATGCCCGGCGCCGATTCGACCTACCCGAAAGGCCTGGAGAGCGGTGGTCAACCCACTGATTAGCAGAACGGCGAACACCGCCCACGATATGTATCCCTCAGACTGCTGAGCGATTCTTGCCACAATCACCACGGTTAGCACCACCGGGGCAATGGTCAGTGCGGCGGCCTGAAAGCCGGCGCCAATCGCCACCAGGGGCGGAGGGTTTTCATCTGGTTCGTAGCGGATGTCTTGATCTTGGGACTCACCGGCCATCAGGGAACCTCGGATCAGTCGGCGAAGGGGAGATCGGTGAAGAAATCGGAAGCGACCGGGGAAGCGATCCCCAGTCGCTTCCGCAAACCCTCGTAGCCGGCTTGCTCCAGTTCCGAAGCGAGGTCCGGCCCGCCGGAGGTGACGATTTTCCCTCCCATCATCACATGCACCCGGTCGGGCTTGACATAGCCGAGAATCCGGGAATGGTGGGTGATCATCAAAATCCCCATCTCGGGACGACGCATTTCCTCCACCGCCGTGGCCACGGTTCGCACCATGTCGATATCGAGACCGGAATCGGTTTCGTCCAAGAGGGCCACCTTCGGGGAGAGCACCGAGATCTGGAAAATCTCCGAACGTTTCTTCTCTCCGCCGGACAGATCGTCATTCACCGAGCGTCCCAAGAACCCATCCATATCGAATCGGCGGGCGGCTTCGGCTATTCGACGACGGGCCTCTTCAGGATCCAAACCCCGTTCCTCCGCCGCCTCTTTCATAATCTCTTCCAAATCGACGCCGGGGACCGACACCGGATTCTGGAAAGCCTGTATCAAACCCAGACGAGCCCGCTCATCGACCGCCAGGTCCGAAATCTCCTGGCCGCCCACCCAGGCCTTTCCTTCCGCCTCAAAGTCGGGATGGCCGGAGAGGACATGACACAAAGTGCTTTTTCCTGATCCGTTGGGACCCATGAGAGCATGCATCTGCCCGAAAGGCACCTCCAGATCCACCCCCCGAAGAATCTCCACCGTGCCCACCGAGGCTCGCAGATCCTGCACCTTCAAAGCCGCGCTCATCAGGCTTCCTCGGCTCGATCATCGGATATTTTCACCAACACCTTCCCCTGTTCCACACGGGTCGGATAGGTAGCCACCGGTCTGGTGGCAGGCAGAGTCAACGCCTCTCCGCTGGCCAGATCGAATGCCGCGCCGTGGAGGGGACACTCCACCTCGGTGTCGAACACCTCTCCCTCCGACAGCGAAGCCTCCGCGTGGCTGCAGAGATCATCCAGCGCGTAGACCTCCCCCTCGACCAAGAACACCGCCACCACCCGACCGGCGTGACACAACCTCACCCCCTGCCCTTCCTCCATCTCGGCCAATTGGGCCGCCACTGTCCATTCCATCAGACCCTTCCTTCTTCCTGAGCTTGGGCAAAACGCCGATTGACCGCTTGGCGGGCCGGCTCGCCGAGATCCGCCAGGGGCAGACGGTCGATCGCCTCCCCAAAGAATCCCCTCACCAGCACCCTCTCCGCCCGGGCCTGGCCGATCCCCCGACTCATCAGATAATACAAGGGCTCGGTCTCAAGGGGTCCGACACTCGAACCGTGCCCGCAAATCACATCGTTGCAAAGTATCTCCAGGTTGGGCACCGAGTTGGCTTTGGCGCCCTCGGACAGCACCAGGTTGCGGTTGGTCTCAAAGGCCGAGGTACCCGCCGCATCCTCTTCGATTCGCAACAGCCCGGTGAAGATCGACTGCGCTTGATCTTGCACTCCTCCCTTCAAGAACACGTCCGAACTGGTGGAAGGACCGACATGGTTGACTACCAGCCGGTAGTCCAGCACCTGACGCATCTCCCCAAAATACAGACCCACCACCTCCACGCTGCCTCCTCTTCCCGCCAGCGTGGTGCGCAAATCCATACGCGCCAACCGCCCACCCAAACCGATCTCTCCTATCCGCAGGGTGGCGTCTCGGCCTATCTCGGACCGGTGATGCATGATGTTGGCGCCGTCGGTCCCCATCAGACCGACAGTGGTGACCGAAAGACGAGCGCCGTGTCCCACCGTGATTTGCAGGTTGGGAACCACCACGCTGCCAATCCCGTCCGGGCATCGGAAGAACACCACCACGGTGGCTTCGGAGTTTTCCTCCGCCCGAATGGTCAGGGTCGGGAAGGTGACGGCGCCGGCCAAGGTGGATTGGACATCGATCACGAACGGCGCATCCACTGCGCGGTTCCGAGGGATCCGCAGTGCGATTCCATCCGTCGAAAATGCCAGGGCGGCCGCGGCGAACTTGTCGGTGTCGGCAGTCAACAGCCCAGGAGAGGATTCACCGTTCCATCCTCCCACCATAGAACCCAGCCCGGCATCCGTCTCGTTGCGAATCTCCATCACCCTTCCATCCACCATCACTGCCGAGCCGGCCCGAGCGGCGCAGTTCTTCAAGAAGGCATCTTCGGGCAGGGGATCGCCCACGGCGCTCGGGAGACCCATCTCATCCAGATCGAAATCCAGATTCACATACTTCCAGTTCTCCTCCTTCGCGGAAGGCATCCGAAGACGTCGGTAATGCTCGAAAGCCTCCCGGCGTTGGGACGCCCAGGGGTCGGGCACCGCCGCGTTGAACTTCTCAAAGGTTTTGTGGTCGAGACCCGGCATGTATGGAAAAGGCTTTCGGAGTCAGCTTCGCAAATGCTATCGGGAACCCCCCTTTTACAAGAAACGGGTAGGGATGGACGTCCCAAGACACATGCGATTCCGTTGTTGAGAGCGGTCGGAGCGCCGGATATACTCGAAAACGTGGACGCTAAGGATGACGCTCAGATGACCGCTGATGCACTCAACAGCCTGGAGAGACGCATCGGGGAGGACATAGCCGACTTGAAGCACGACGTGGCCGACTTGAAGCACGATGTGGCCGACTTGAAGCACGACATGCATCGGCTCGACATCAAAATAGACGTACAACACCGAGCCACGGACGAGAAGCTCGATCGGGGCTTCCAACAGATCTTGGAGCATCTCGAAAAAAGATAAAGAAGGCCGTGGTCACCCATCCACTGTCACCACCTTTCGATGGTCGGCCGACTCCAACAGGGCGCGGATGGTGGCCATGTTGACCGCGCTCTCACCCAGAGGGTAGATGCTCGGTTCCCCGTCGAGGATCACCCTCTCCATAGCCTTGACTTCTTCCAGATAGGCATTGACGCCCTCGAAGGTGTGGACCCTGGTGATTCGATCATCCGCTTCGTCGCCGAACGCCCGATTATCGTCCCCGGATTTGGACAGAGCAGCCGCCGACGCCTCCTGGGTGACCACCTCCACCGTGGAGGACAGCTCCACCTGGCTGAGCCACGGATAGGAGACGCGGATCCGGCCTCGGGAGCCGACGAACTCCGCCGACCAGGAAGGAAAGACCTCCATGCTGGTGACGAACTGCCCCATTACGCCTCCCCCATAAAGGATCTGAGCGCCGAAGGTCATGTCCGCCGGTTGGCCTGCTCGGCGGATGAACCCCTCCACCTGTTCGGGTCTTGCCTGCAATACGGCCCGGAACAAGGTGATCGGATAACAGCCCAGATCCCACATCGAGCCCCCTCCCCGGGCGTCCAGGCGGATGTCGTCGGCGTACAGCAAAGTGAACCCGAAGGTCGCCTGTGCCCAGCGGGGGACTCCGATAACCCCCTCCGATACCATCCGGCGGAGGAGAGCGGTTTGGGGGTGAAAACGCATCATCGACGCTTCTTGGATGACCACTCCGTTCTGCTCCTCCGCCTGCATCAACCGTTGCATCTCACCGGGATGGATGGCGATGGGCTTTTCGATCAGGGCGTGTTTACCTGATCTCGCCACCAGCACCCCCCAAGGGACATGCAGCCAGTTGGGCAGGGAGACATACACGATGTCCACCTCCTCGGACGCCAACATCTGCTCATAGTTGCCAAAGGAAAGAGGAATACCGTGGCGGTTGGCATAGGAACGCGCTCGCGCTCCGTCTCGGCTGGCGACCGCCGTAACCACCGATCGCTCCGACATGGCGACCGCTTGAATCAGGCGAGCATTGATGCGGGCTGTTCCGAGCAGGCCCCAACGCAAAGGCGAATGACCGGGCGCCACTCTCAGTCCCAAGCCCTTTCCCATCCGTCCGCCACCGGCGAGTTCATTATCGCCTCCACAGCTATTGGCCGCATATCAGACCTCTTTGATATCGGGAGTCAGCCTGCCCGTGAGATCATCATCATAACCTCCACCGGAGTCCCGCGGTTTTCATCCTCCGCCGGCCGATACCCCGATGGGGGAGGGGGCGTCGGTGGAACCCGACCCGTTGGCAGAACCACCGACCCGACCAGGAGGTAGCCTGCGCAAGAAAAGGAGTGACATGACCAAAGCACGACTGACCAGCGTCTCCGGGGCCGAGCAAACCGTCATGCGCCTGGAACGGGGAATCACCAAACATCTGGTGGGGCCTGCCAACGGCGCCCGTCAGGTGGATATGCACATCAACGTTTTGAACCGTGACTCCGGGATGGGGCCGTATCACTTCCACCAGCACGCCGAGAATGTCTATCTGGTGCTGGAAGGCGCCGTTTCGGTGGTGATCGACGGCATCACCCACCAACTTGCCAAGGACGACGTGGCTTTCATTCCTCCCGGTGTTCCCCACGCGGCGGGAAGTTCCGGCGGAAACCCCGCGGTGCTGCTGGAGATATACGCCCCTGCCGGGAGAGACTTTCACATTGTCTCCGACCAACCTCCCGGATGGGAGTAGGCCGCCGGGTGCGGGACCAGGTTTTCTACCCGCCGATCAGTGATCGGCATCCAAATACCAGAACACGGTTTTTCGCTCCACCCACAGCCCCACCGCGAACACCACCAGCCCGATGAACGCCACCACGAAGATGGCGGCGATCATCTCGTGGGTCTTGATGAAGGACCGGGCTTCCACCACCAGAAAACCCAAGCCCTCGGTGGCCACCACCATCTCGGCCACCACCACATTGGTGAGGGCGTAGGTTATCCCCAGCTTCACTCCCACCATGATGGCCGGAAGCGCCGCCGGCAGACGGATCCTTCGCAGCAGCGCCACCTCGCTCATCCGAAGCGATCTTCCCAACTCGATCAGGGCGGGATCCACCCCGGCCAGACCCAAGCCGGTCTGGATCAGGATCAGAAAGAAAATGGCGAAGCTGGCCAGCGCCACCTTGACTCCCACGCCGATGCCGAACCAGACCAAAAAGAGGGGGACAAAAGCCACTTTGGGAACGATTCGAAACCCCAGCAGCAGGGGATAGAGCGAGCGCCGCAGAAAGGGCGAATAGAAGATCCCGACCGCCGAAAAGAACCCCAGCGCCCCACCCGCCATGAAGCCGAGGATCATCTCATAGAAGGTGACGAACCCCGCTCGCACATAGTCGATCCGATTTTCCACCAGGGCTTCGATCACCGCCCCCGGCGAAGGCAGCACGATGGGATGGAAATCCCGCCATTCGATCATAAATATCCAGAAGACCACTATGCCGATCAGCACCAACACCACCGGCCAGTGATACCAAAGACGTCGCCCGGCCTTCTCCCACCATGAGGCCGTCCGAGCCGGAGAGAGCGCGCCTATACCCAAAACGTCAACCTCCGCTCCAGCCACAGAAACAGGAAGTAGCTAACGATCCCGAACGCCGCGATCACCATGATGGAGGCGATGATGAACTCGGTATTGGAGAAGGCGGCCGCCTCCACTATGCGGGAGCCGATTCCGACGCTGCCCGGCACCAGGATCTCACTCAGCACTCCTCCGATAAACGACTCGGTGAGCGCGATCCGCAACCCGGCCAACACGAAGGGCGAGGCGAACGGTAAAGCGACCTTTCGGAAACCGAACCAACGGCCGCCTTTCAGAGACCGCGTCAGTTCCACCATCTCTCTTTCCACTCCGCTCAGTCCGGTGACGGTGTTCTCGGTCACCGGGAAAAACGCCAGCAGGACAGTGACCAACAGCTTGTACTCAAAGCCCACTCCCCACCAAAGGATCAGAAGGGGGATGAACACCGCTTTGGGGACGACATAGAGGGCCACCAGGATGGGTTGGATGGCTCTCTTCACCCCTTCGAAGTGGTTGATCAGCACTCCCGACACGAATCCCATCAAGCCCCCCAGGAAAAACCCCCAGGCGATGGTTATCGCGGTGGTGAGCATATTGCCCACCAAGAAATCACCCTGATTCCACAGCACTGCCCACACTTTGGAGGGCGGGGGCAACACCACCGAATGAAACCCGGTGATCCAGATAAAAACCTGCCAGGCGGCTACGAAAAGCAGGGCAAAGACCAGGGGGTCGACAAAGCGGCGAATCCGACCGGCTCTTTTGCTCAGAACCGGAGCTACGGCTTCGGTCGCCGCCTCACTCACTCGTGAGGTCACCAGGACCCCTTGGAGTTCTCACCTCCGTCGGCCTCGCCGATCAGGCGGCGGGTTATTACTACCTGTTCCAAGAAGGCAACGCTGTCGCGCATCTCGGGGGTACGGGGCCGGGGAAGGTCCACCACTATCTCTCCCAAAAGGGTCCCCGGACGCGCCGACAGCACCAGGATCCGGTCCGACAAGAAAACGGCCTCCGGAATGTGGTGAGTCACGAACAACACGGTTTTCCGGGTCTCCCGCCAGATGCGCATCAACTCTTCGTTCATGCGCTCTCGGGTGAACTCGTCCAGTGCGCCGAACGGTTCGTCCATCAGAAGCAGGGTCGGATCGTGGAGGAGGGCTCGGCAGATCGACACCCGCTGTTGCATTCCCCCCGACAGTTGCTTGGGATAGGCGTCGCGGAATTCCTCGATGCCCACCATCTTCAGCAAAAGATCCGCCCGCTTCTCGTAGTCCTCACGGGACATAACCGTGCGTTTTTGGGAAGCCAGCACCTCGTAGGGGAACATCACGTTTTTGATAACGGTTCGCCATTTGAGCAAGGTGGGGGCTTGGAAAACGAACCCGATATTCCCGGCCGGACCCCTGACCGGAACACCGTCAATCGACACCGAGCCCTGGGTGGGGGGAATCAACCCGGACACCAATCGCAACAAGGTGCTCTTGCCACACCCGCTGGGTCCGATAATGCTTACGAACTCGCTGTCGGAAACCTCAACCGAGATATCCCGCAGAGCTTCGACCGTGAGGTCGGTGGTCTGGAAAATCTTGCCCAAGCCCTGAAGTTCAATACCCATTCGGCAAACTTATCCAAGTGGTTGTCCGGAACTCCCCCAAGTGGAGGGTTCCGGACAACCTATCTAATGAGTCTCGCTCAGCCCAGGAAGGGGGCGAGGGGATTGGACCTGCCCAGCACCGTGTCCAGCGCATCACGGGCAGCATCGAAGTCGTCGATCGGAACGTCGCCGCTGTCGATAATCAGATCGGAGATAAAGGCCTGATCAAGCGTCAAAGGCGCATCCAGCAGGTAATCGTTGATGAAATCAAGACTCCGCTGCTTCTTGTCCGGGTCGAAGTAGCCGATCCCGTCGTCCCGCACATCCTCGGTGAGCATCAGGGTGAGGAACAGCTGCAGGTTTCCGAGATGGAACTCACGGGCATTGGGCTGCTCTTCCAACTCGGGGTTGTACTTGAAGAGGGCGTCAATGGACTCGTTGTGAGCGCTCACGCCACCTTCGATCACGTATTCATATCCGGCGAGAGCGCCTTCGATGAACCGTCGGACCAGGTCAGGATTGCTCGACAGCATCTCGGGACGGGTGATGAGACCGTTGCCGTAGATGTCGACCGCACGACCCACCCAGTAGGTCTCGGGCTCGATCGGCGGATCGGCCAGCCACCACTCGGGGAGGTTGGTGATCCAGTCCATCACGAAATCGGCCTGTCCCGTGGCGATGGAGCCGATGCCGGCGCCGTCCACGTACTGCCAGTCGATGGCGTCATAGCTGATGCCCGCCGAACCGGCAAAAGCCTTGAAGAGCTGGTCGTTCTCGTCACCGGCGTCAACCGCGCCTCGCAGGCCCACCAGGCTGTTGGGATCGTCACCACTGACCCCGGCGCCGGGGGCGGCGTACACCGCGGTGGGGGCGGTGGAGGCGATGGCGGCGATCTCAACCAGAGGCAAGCCTTCGCTGATGGTGCGCATCACCGCGCCCACTCCGGCGAATCCGAAGTCGCCCTCCCCGAGTCCGATCCGAGCGGAAGTATCGCCGGACCCATAACCGCGGGTGATCTGCACCGCTATGTTGCGCTCAGCCCAAAAACCTTTGTCCAAAGCTACATAGAAGGGAGAAGTCTGGCCCTTGGGCACCCAGTCGAGGATGAAAAAGACCTGGTCCACACCCCCTTCATCCGCGGCTTCGTCACCGGATGAATCAGTGCAGGCCGCCGCGATGAGCGCCAAGGTGAGCACCCCTACTAGAAATTTGGCAATACGACCCATAAAAAGAACCTTTCTGTAAAATGCATCTATATATTGACCCGGGTCAAGGTGTTTTTGAACACCAAAAGCCCTTCTGCCAGTGAACAGTAGCACCGTTCACCGATCGGACACCAAGATAACAGAGAATTCCTCCGGTTCTCCATCCGCCCTCAGCGGAAGGCCGGAAGCACCTCCTCGGACAGCATGGTGATCTGTCGCCGGCAGTCGTCAAAGACCAAACGAAGATCGAAGATGAGGTGGGAGACGCCCGACTCGATCATCGAGGCGGTCTGCCGCCGGCACTCCTCCGGTGATCCGGCGATCAGCAAACCGGCCAGATCTTCTGTTGTCTCGAAACGACCCGAGGGGGGCTTGATCCAGTCCCTGGCGCCCTCGGCGCTGCGGGCCAGAGTGCCCACCGCCTCCCGGGCCACTTCCAAGTGCCGTCCGTCACCGGAATCAACCAGGGTGATCGGCATGCTGGCAATGTCCAGCCTTCGTCCCGTCCGGGCGGCGAAGCGGCCCGCCAACTCCACCCGGGATCGGAATGTGTCGCGCGGAAGTCGTCCGGCTATCCAGCCGTCGGTGTGTTCGAAGGCGCGACGCACCGCGGCCCGGCTGACCCCCCCGTAGTAAAGCATCAACCCGGCGCCGGGCTCCGGATCGATGTTCACCGCCTGACTTCCGGCGGTGGAACCTCGTAAGGCTTCCACCGTCTTTTTGAACAAATCAACCCGAGCGCCGTAATCCAACCCCAGCGGCTCGAAATTCTTGGATCCCACGCCCAAGCCCAACCCGATGGCCAAGCGACCCTCCGCCATTTGCCAAAGGGTCCCTATCTGTTGAATCAGGCTCAAAGGATGACGGTTGGGCAGGAGCACCGCCGTGCCCAAAGTGATGTGATCGGTGACCGCCGCCACCGCGGCCAGGGTCAGAAGCGGCTCGAAGAAGGTGGTTCCACCCGCCTCGAGCAGCAGTCCATGAGGAGCACCGGCCGCCAAACGGTCCCGTACCCACAGAGAATGGAACCCGCTTTTCTCCGCCAGCCGCGCCACTTCCAGCACATCCGAGACGGTCGGGTTTGCCCCAAAGTGAGGAAGCACCAGTCCGAAACGGGGAGGGAGCTTCGGCGTCACGCCGCTTCGCCCAGGTGTTTTGCCAACCAGTCGCTCACCTGTGACATGACTTGGCGGAACCCCTCCCCATGATGCACCTCGTGGTGACCGATCCCGGGGATCACCACCATTTGCCGAGGTTCATCCGAACGACGCCACATACGCTTCGATTCCTCCACCGGGATCATCGTATCTCCCCCGGCATGGATGAACATAGCCGGTTTGGAGGGTGAATACGGCAGATGCCGCTCGGGATGGAAGGAAACGATCTTTTCCGCCGACTCCCAAGTCGTCATGAAGGCCATGTGGGGGTATTCTCGCTCCACCCGCCGGCGCCAGGCTCGGGCCTCTTGGTCACGGAGCAGGATTTCATCGGGGTCCACCGTTCGGCTGGGCGCGCCACCCTGTCTTCGGCGGCGATCCTCGGCCAGGCGCCGACGAAATTCCCTCCATTGCTCGGGAGTGCGAACCGCCGCCAGGTGACGTTCACCACTCCCGTATCCCACCACCGAGATGACCGTCCGGCACCGCCGGTCCACCCCGGCCGCCACCGCCACCGCTCCTCCATAGCTCACCCCCAGCAGACCGATCCGACCGGCATCCAGCCCGGATCGCTCCGCCACAAAGCCCATCGCCGCCCGGATATCCTCCACATGCTCCTCGGGAAAACACCGTCCCCGCTCCCCGCCGCTCGCTCCGAATCCCCGGTAATCGGGGACCAGAGCCGCATAGCCCATCGACGTCAAAGCGGCGCCCCACCGGGGCATCAACTCCTTGACGCTCCCCCAACCCAAACCCACCACCACCGCCGGGTGGCCACCCGGCGGGCAATCCCCGGGCGGCAGATACAGGTCCGCCGCCAAGGTGACGCCCGCGGGCGAAAGAAAACTCAAGGTTTCCACGAACAGAGCTCCTTTCCTTGGGTGGCGCCGCTTGGTCCGGCCTCCTGCGACTAGCGGAAGGCGGGGGCTACCGCGGTGGCAAAATGCTCGAGTTGCTCGAGCAGATGATCGACGGTGTGGTATATGAACTTCATCTCGTAGTGGTTGACGCCTGATTCCACATATCGACCGATCTTCTCGCCCACATCATCGGCGCTGCCCACCAACCCCGCCGCTTGGATCGCCTCCTGCGTGGCGGTGTGATCAAACCCCTCGGTCAACACACCCAGAGTCTTCTGCGCACTGGAGACCGCCTCTTCCCGGGTTTCCGCCAGCGAAACATAAACCTCGGTGGCGATATCGAATTCGGTTGCCCCCCTGCCTTTTTCGGAGGCAAGTCGGTCGAGATTACTGATGCGTCCCGGGTACTCCTCGGGCGGGATCCAAGGCGGAATCCACCCGGTTGCAAATTCGGCCGTGATGTCCATGGCCGTCGGACCGTGGCCACCCGTCCAGATCGGCGGATAGGGTTTCTGCACCGGCTTGGGCCAGATCTCCGTCTCGGGAAAGCTGAAATACTCGCCCTCGTATGACGGATAGTCCTCGGTCCAGATGGTCTTCATCGCCCGCAGGTAGTCCCGGGTGACGTGGTATTTGGTCTTGCGGGGGATTCCCAATACCTCAAAGTCCACATTGTGGGTGCTCTTGGGAGCTCCGGTGCCGATCCCAAAGATCACCCGACCGTTGCTCAACACATCAATGTTGGCCACCTGCTTGGCGGCCACCAGGGGATTGCGGTAGGGAAGACACAGCACCGCCACCCCGATGCGGATCCGGTTGGTAATGCCCGCCAGAAATGCCATATTCGTCAAGGATTCGAAGAAGACCGGGGGCGAGTCGGCTGCTTCCACCGCCTCCCGGGAACCGCATGACACGTGATGGCGATCCTGGAAGGTTGTCCAGGCCAGGAAGTCGTGTACCCACAAGGCATCGAAACCAAGTTCCTCGGAGCGGACCGCCGACCGCCGAATGTCCTCCGTATTCGCCAAGGGTCCTGCGACGGGAAGCCGCACTCCAAACTCTGTCGCCTTTGCCATTAACCAACTCCTGCCTCGATGTCCAAGCGCATTCTATATTCGGGCGCCTCACCTAATCTGGCCAGCAATGGATATCGGACCGTGGGCCGCAGCCTGGCTGGTGAAACGCCAGACCACCTGGATGGAACTGCTTGAACAGTTGGTTTCGACCGAGAGCCACGCCGCTCAGCCCGAGGGGGTGGCCAAAGTCGCCTCCCTGGTTATTGAGCAACTGACCCCGCTCGGGTTCTCTTTTGGGGAGGTTCCCCAAAGTCCCATCCCCGAATCCCTCCACTGGCTGGAAGAATTGATGTCACCCGGAGTTCCCTACGTCGAGCTCGGTTCCACCTTTTCGGGATTCCGAAGAGGCGAAAAGCCCGGCCGGCTTCTTTTGGTGGGAGACCTTGACACTGCTTTTCCCCCCGGCAGCCCCACCGGGGGAGGGTTCCGGATCGAAGGGGACCAGGTTTTCGGACCGGGGGTGGCGGACATGAAGGGGGGATTGGTCGTGATGGCGGCCGCGTTGGCAGCGTTAGGCCATCTGAAGGTTGCTCTACCCGATATCGCCGTGGTCTTGTCCGGAGACGAACAGGCCGGAAGTCTGGGGTCCCGCCCCACCGTCGAACGGGCCGCCGTGGGAGCGGATTGGTGCCTGGGTCTGGAATGCGCCCGCCAGGGAGGCAAGCTCATGTCCGGGCGGGGGCATATCGGAGTGGGCAGGCTGACCTTGCAGGGAAGGGAGTCGCACACCGGATCGGCCCATGCTCAAGGCCGCAACGCCCTCGACGGTCTGGCGCGCCTGATAGTGGGCTTCAATCGTCTCACCAATGAAGAACAGGGCACCTACATCACGGTCACCATGGCGCAAGCAGGTCGGCGTCGCAGCGTTACTCCTGCTCTGGCCTCGGCCGTGGTGGACATCCGGACTCGCGGTCCTGAATTCTGGGAGGCGGTGACCCGGCGCATGCACTCCCTGACCCGAACCGTGGAAGAGGATTGCGAGGTGAAGGTGGAACTGCTAACCCACAATCATCGACCCGGGGTCCGTCCGAATCACCGTACCGATCGACTGCTTTCCATCGCGGAACGGGTGGGAGAGGATCTGTCGATCAAAATCGACGCCTTCGAGTCGGCGGCGGCGGGCAGCGTCTCCTTTCGCAATCCTTTGACCGCCACCTTGGACGGACTGGGCCCGGTGGGCGGCGACCTGATGACCCACCACGAACACGTCCAACTCGACAGCCTCGCCTCCCGCGCCGCCCTCCTGGCGGGGATCATCAGTGAATTGACTCCCTTCCGGTGAAAAGCGTTGCCAAGCGCCCACCTCGTCACCGGCGATCAAGACCCGATCTTGGTGAGAGAATCTTCCACAGGTACGCTTCAAAACGTTTGATCAGATAGCACGTCTCCCGATCACATCCCACCAAGCATCCACCCTCAGTCGCCCGGCAGGAAAGGACACCAGAGCAGAATGAGCGAAACGACCACCCGTATCAAGGGCGGAACTATCCAGACCCCCGCCGGTGGAATGGCTGCCGACCTGCTGATCTCCGGCGAAACGATCACCGCCTTGCTGGACCCCTCCAATCCGGTCTCGGCCGACCGGGAGATCGACGCCCGGGGCAAATGGGTGCTCCCCGGGCTCATCGATCTCCACGCCCACACCCGCTCCCCCGGATACGAGCAAAAAGAGGACTTTTACACCGCCTCCCGGGCGGCGGCCGCCGGTGGCTACACCACTTTTGTGGATATGCCCAATGTGGAACCCCCCACCGTGACCGTGGAGCTGTTCGAGGAAAAGCGGGCGGTGGCCAATGAGTTGTGCATAGTCGATTGGGGTCACTTCGTGGGGCCCACCCAGTTGGAAGAGATCCCCAAACTGGCCGCCGCAGGCGCCACCGGGTTCAAATTTTTCCAGGTGACCGGTGGGTATCCCCACGATCCGCGGCTGGCCATCGCCGACCCGGCCCGCCTGCTGGAGACGTTCCAGGCTATTGCGGAGACCGGTTTGCCGTGCGTCGTGCATCCCTTCGCCCAGACCCTGTTCGAAAGCTTGTATCACAAGGAGGTTGCCAAAGGGAGGGCGCCTGACATCTACACCTTCAGTGACGTCTACACCCGCGACATCGTCTGGCGACTGGCCGTGGCGATCCTCTTGGAGGTGCAAAGAGAAACCGGTATGCGGATGCAGGTCGTTCACACCCACGCTCCGGGGAGCCTGCGGCTTTTGGCCCAGGCCAAGGCCGACGGGCTGCCGGTGAGCGTGGCCACCGACCCCAAGTACTTCCACCTGCGGGGAGAGGACATCGACCGGCAGGGCGCCCGGGCCATCCCGGGCGGGGCGGTCACCTCCGATCCTGATCGGATGGCGGCCATCTGGGAGGCGCTGGAAAGCGGGGTTATCGACCTGATCGACTCCGACCACGCTCCCCACCTGTTGGAAGACCTGACCCTGATGGAAGAAGACCCCCTGATCGGGCCGTTCGGATCCCCTCACTACGAACACCTCCTGTCTTTGATGCTGAGCGATGTCCAGGCCGGCAATCTCCGCCTGGGTCGCCTGGTGCACGCTTTGACGGAAGCCCCGGCGCGGATCTTGGGCCTCTATCCCAGAAAAGGTGCTCTGCTACCCGGTTCGGATGCCGACCTGGTGATCGTCGATCCCGATCTGGTCTACCAGCCTCGGGACGGCGAGATGGAGTGCAAGAGCAATTGGACCCCCTATCATGGCCGGGATTTTCAGGGCAAGCCGGTTCTCACCATGTTGCGGGGCACCGTCATCTTCCGAGACGGAAAGGTGACCGGAGAGCCGGGGTACGGACGGTACGTAGCCGGAGTCCCGCAAGACCCCGACACGGATCAACCCGCCGATATGCATCCCGGTCTCGCTCTGCGTCCCCGGTCCTGAGACTGCCACGGCAATTCTGTCCGGCCCCCGGGCTGGGTGAGCGTCAAGGAGAGCGCCTATGAAATTCGGTGTACTCGTACCCCATTTCGGACAGTGGGCCTCCCGGGAAACCCTGATCGAAAACGCCCCGACCATCGAGCAGATGGGATTCCATTCGCTGTGGGTGCGTGACCATCTGGTGTGGAAACCCCATGAGATGGAAGGACCGGACCGGACCTTCCTGGAACCGCTTCTCACCCTGGCGGCGCTTTCCTCGGTGACCAATCGGATGATGCTGGGCACCGCCGTCCTCATTCCCATTCGTTGGCCCCTTAAACTTGCCCAGAATCTGGCCACTTTAAGTTTTCTGTCCGACGGTCGGGTCATGGCGGGAATGGGGCTGGGCAGCAACGAAGCCGAATTCGCGGCGGCCGGGCTCGACAAGAACCGCCGCATTTCCATCCTCGGCGAGACCTTGGAGATCTGCCGCCGCGTCTGGCGGGAAGACCATGTGTCCTACCAGGGAGAAGTCTTCCAATTCCAAGACTTCACACTGGAACCCAAACCCACCCGGCCCATTCCTTTCCTGTACGGGGGCAGCACCCGGGCAGCCGTGCGGAGAGCGGTGACTCTGACGGACGGCTGGATCCCGGGCCGAATTCCCATCGATACCCTCAAAGACCGGCTGTCCTACTTGCACCGATTGTCCGAGGAACAACAGAAGAACATCCTGCTGGGCACCATTCCCCTGGTATTGGCCGATCCGGATCGGCGACGGGCCCGGGAATCGATAGACGTGGGGGCCCTGGGGGTCAGTTCGGCAGGCGCCCGACATTGGGTGACCCCCGCCTCGGGAGGATTCAACACCGTGGACGATCTGGAGGGCCTCTTGGTGGTGGGCGACCGATCGGATTGCTTGCGATCCATGGAGACCTTCGCCGCCCTGGGCCTGGAAATGGTGATCCTCGATGTCCGCTTGGGCTTCGGCGGGTACATGCAACAGTTGGAGTGGCTGGCCGAGTGGGTGATCCCCGAATTCGGGGGTTGACCGACTCTCCGACCTTCTCGCCTCCCACCATCCCATCCTTCGATATCCGGGCGGTCCCCTGGCCGGCGGGTGGATTTAGCCTTCGGTCGCCTCCGTGGCGGGCCGCAGGGCGCCTTCCGACACGTCGCTGATCGGATTCCACAACATCCAGCCCAGATTGAATTCTTCCGCGGCATTGATGGAGGACCGCACCTGATCGTCCCGATGCCCGAAATCCTGCAGCCAGGGGCGAATTACCACCCCGGTTTGCATCCGGGCCACCGCGTCGGCCAAAGCTTCCTTCACCACCCCTCCGGGATGATCGTTGGGGCGATCGTATCCAAACCAGCCGTTGTCGTAGTGGCTGGGGTACAGCATGGGCGAGACAACATCGAGCACCTCGGTTATCTGTTCCCACTGCTGGCCGATTCCGCCATCATCGGGAACGGTGGTCAGAAAACCGAAAATATCGGCCGCCACCGCACAACCCATGGGCCAGAGCAGATTGCGGGCCTCCTCCAGGAAGGAATTGATGGTCTCCACCCGTGAGACGGGATCGATCGGACCGTCGAAAGTCGCCGAGGGCCGGCGGGAATCGGGAAACCGAATGTAGTCGAACTGAATCTCATCAACCCCCAAAGAGCACGCTTCGGTGGCGATATCCAGGGCATAAGCGCGCGCTTGGGGGTCGGTGGGATCCAAGAAGTACTGATGGCCCTGGCGGTACGGCTGGTCAAGGTGGGAATCCCAGACCGAGATGGCGGGCTTTCTGATACCGGCGATGGGATCCTGGAAAGCCACCACCCGGCCGATGAGATAAATCTCCTGCTCCTCCAGCGTCTCAGCCAAGCCGCCCAAATCATATTGAGGATTGATGGACCGAACCTCCCGAGCCACCTCCACCCCCGAGTCGTAAAAGACCTGTCCCGTTTCATCCTTGATGTCCAGCATGACTCCGTTCAGTTCCGTCTCCTGCACCAACCGCACCATGGCGTCCCACTTCACCCGATCTCCCGCCACTTCCCCCGAAACATGGGCCGCTCTCACCACGCGGGGAGTGATAAAAAGCTCGGTGTCTCCCGGGCCCCCGTCCCACTGGTAGGCGGCCCCCACCCAGGCGGGTCGCGTCACTTCGATCTTGCCCGCCTCCACGCCTTTCAACACGAATTGCCCTTCCGCATCGGTGAAGGTGCCCACCGGGCCGGAACTGACCCATACCCATTCCACCGGCACCCGGTTTGTATCGGTCACCCTGCCTCTCAGCATCCTCGGTTCCAGATGGACGACCATGGAATCCTGCGCAGGTCCGGCCACCGTCACTGTTTTCCCAAGATGGCCGGGAGACATCAGCACGTACCGGCGCCCGTCCGGCGCCCAATCCAGTTCCACCGATCCCTCCCGGTCGGTGACGCTCACCACCTCCCCGTCCTGGAGCACGGTGACATCACCCATCCCCACCCCGTCATCGCCCAGGACATACAGAATGAAGGGACGATCATCGTCAAAGATCAACACCAACATCCAGATCACCCATCCGAGAGTGATCAAAGTGAGCAAACGGCCGATCCAAAGCCTGCGCCAGGACATCTTCATCAGCCGAGGTTAGGTGGAACGCAAACTAAGGTTGCCTCATGTTCGGATTTCTGCTTTCGGTGGTGGTCGCCGCCCTGGCGGGCGCCGCCGGAGCCCGACTGGCCGGCAGGCGCTCGACCGGTTGCTGGATGTCCATCGTGCTGGGTTGGGTGGGTTCCCTGTTGGGCTCCTGGCTGGCCGATCTGCTCGACTGGCCAACCCTGTGGGAGATCGAAGGATTCCCGGTGGTGTGGGCCATTGTCGGCGCCGCGTTGTTCGTTGCCCTGCTGAACCTGATCAGCGGGGGACGAGCCGATCCTCCTCCCCCAACTTGAACCGGGGAACGCATCTCCCCGGGACCATTCAGCCGATCGCGCCTGACTCGGCCATGTTCAATTCGATGAGGCGGTTCATCTCCACGGCGTACTCCATGGGGAGTTCCTTCACGATCGGTTCGATGAACCCGGCCACCACCATCGAGGTGGCCTGGTCCTCGGTGAGACCCCGGCTCATCAGGTAGAACAACTGCTCTTCTCCCACCTTGGAGACGGTGGCTTCATGTCCGATCTCCGCATCGTTCTCCTCGATCTCCATATAGGGATAGGTGTCGGAACGGGACTCCTCGTCAAGGATCAAGGCGTCGCAGCGGACAAAGCTCTTCGACCGCTCCGCTCCCTGCTCCACCCTGACCAGGCCCCGGTATCCCGCCCGGCCACCCGCCCGGGAGATCGACTTGGAAACGATGGTGGAGGTGGTGTCCGGCGCGACGTGCACCATCTTGGCGCCCGCATCCTGGTGCTGGCCGGAGTTGGCAAAAGCGATTGACAACACCTCACCGTGAGCGCCCGGCTCCATCAACCACACCGCCGGATACTTCATCGTCAAACGGGACCCTATGTTGCCGTCCACCCATTCCATGGTGGCGTCGGCATAGGCGGCGGCTCGCTTGGTCACCAGGTTGAAGACGTTGTTCGACCAGTTCTGGATGGTGGTGTAGCGGCATCTGCCCCCGCGGAGCACCACGATCTCCACCACCGCCGAATGAAGAGAATCGGTGGTGTAGACCGGCGCCGAGCACCCTTCGACATAGTGGCAGTAGGCGCCTTCGTCGACGATGATCAGGGTTCGCTCGAACTGGCCCATGTTCTCTGAGTTGATCCGAAAATAGGCCTGGAGCGGCTGATCGACGTGCACGCCCGGCGGCACATAGATGAAGGAGCCGCCCGACCAAACCGCCGAGTTGAGCGCGGCGAACTTGTTGTCGTTGGGGGGGATCACCGTGCCAAAGTATTTTCGGACCAGGTCGGGATACTCTCGGACGGCGGTGTCCATGTCGCAGAAGAGCACCCCCAACTCTTCCAGATCCTCCCGGTTGCGGTGGTACACCACTTCCGACTCGTACTGGGCGGTCACCCCCGCCAGGAACTTGCGTTCCGCCTCGGGTATGCCCAGCTTCTCATAGGTGTCTTTGATCTCTTCGGGAACCATGTCCCAGGTGTGGGCCTGGTCCTCGGTGGGCTTCACGTAGTAGTAGATGTTGTTGAAATCAATTTCATCGAGCAACCCTCCCCCTCCCCAGGTGGGGATGGGTCTGGCCAAGAATCGCCGGTAGGCGCGGAGACGGAATTTGAGCATCCACTCCGGCTCTTCCTTCATGGCCGACATCTGCCGGATGATCTCCTCGGAGAGCCCCTTCTCCGGCTTGAAAACGTATTCGTCCTCAGAGTCGTGCCAGCCCAGCTTGTAGGCGCCCAGATCAATATCGACGGTTGCCACCGCTCACCTCTTTCACCAATGGCCGTTTGTTTTTATGCTACCACCGCCCCGCCGCTCCTTTCTCTCGGTTTTCACCTCAGGTGAGAGCCGAAGCCTGCAGCACCGGGGTGGGACTCAACGGCGTCCGTCGGGCCGCCTCCAGAACCCAAAAGCGCCCGGCCTCCTGCGACCACCCGTCCAGAACCCGCTCGGCGACCGGGCTGGCGGTGTGTCGGAAGTGAAGGAGGACCAGTTCTCTGATGCCTTCGGTATCCTGCACGGTGGGTCGGCGGACAGCCGGCGAGGTGTCGGCCAAAAATCCGTGCAATCGGAACTCAGGATCCCACACGTAGCTCACCCCACCGGTCATCCCTGCCGCGAAATTGCCCCCGACCGGACCCAGAATCACCACTTCGCCTCCGGTCATGTATTCACAACCGTGGTCCGAACAGCCTTCCACCACCGCCGTCCCCCCCGAGTTGCGCACCGCAAAGCGCTGGCCCACCGTCCCCGACATGAGCAGAACCCCGCCGGTGGCCCCATACATAACGGCATTGCCGGCAGCGTGGACCGTCGCCTCGGGATGACGCCGACGCGGGATCACCACGATCCTGCCGCCCCCCATTCCCTTGCCCACATAGTCGTTGGCCACCCCGTCCAGCCGAAGGGAGATACCGGGCGCCAGCCAGGCGCCGAAACTCTGGCCGGCGGTGCCCGACAGGGACACCGACACCCCGCCCTCATCCAAACCCGCTTCTCCCCACCGGGCAGTGACCATCCCCGACAGCCGGGCGCCCACCGTGCGATCGGTGTTGGAGATGGGATAGGACAGGCTGATGGGAGTCCGGTTCTCGATTGCCTCCCGGGCCTCTTCCGCCAGCCGCCGGGACAGGTTGGAAACCCGGAAAACCCGGAACCCGGGATGTCGCCGTCGGGAATCGGCCCGCACCAGCAGCGGACCGAGACTTTGGGCCAGGGAATGGTCCACGGTGGCCAGCAGGTCAGACCGGCCGATCACCTCCTCCAGACTCCGGGCCCCCAAGAGAGCCAGGTAGCGCCTCGCCTCTTCGGCCAGCTTCCGGAAAACCTCCACCACCTGCTCCACCTTCCCCGTGAACTTGGTGCGCAGATCCTCCCGCTGGGTGGCTATCCCCACCGGGCAGGTGTTGAGATGACATTGGCGCACCATCTTGCAGCCCAGGGCCAGCAGCGGCAAGGTTCCGAACCCAAAGCGGTCGGCCCCCAGCAGGGCGGCGATCACGACATCCCGTCCGGTGCGCAGGCCCCCGTCGGTCTCCAACTGCACCCCGTCTCTCAGTCCATCGGCGGTCAGGGTCTGATGCGCCTCCACCAGTCCCAACTCCCAGGGGGACCCGGCGTGTTTGATCGACTCCAGCGGAGAGGCGCCGGTTCCTCCCTCGGCCCCGGAAATCAGCACCACGTCGGCTTGGGCCTTCACCACCCCGGCGGCAATCGTCCCCACCCCCGGCTCGGAAACCAATTTGACCGAGACTTTGACCGTGGGCTTGAAGGTCTTTAGGTCATAGATGAGCTGGGCCAGATCCTCGATCGAGTAGATGTCGTGATGAGGTGGGGGCGAGATGAGGGTCACCCCCGGTTTGGTGTGCCGGAGGCGGGCGATTTCGGGAGAAACCTTGTGTCCCGGCAACTGGCCGCCCTCGCCGGGTTTGGAACCCTGAGCCATTTTGATCTGCAGCTCCTCGGCGGAGTTGAGATACCCCGGAGTCACCCCGAAGCGACCACTGGCCACCTGCTTGATGGAAGAGTTGCGGGGGGTTCCGTACCGCTCGACACCCTCCCCTCCCTCACCGGAGTTGGAATTGCCTCCGATCAGGGTCATCGCCTGAGCCAGCGCCTCGTGGGCCTCCTTGGAGAGTGCACCGTGGGACATCGCCGAGGTAACGAAGCGACTCATGATTTGCTCGGCCGACTCCACTTCCGAAAGGAGCACCGGCGTGCGCTCCACGAAAGTGAGCAGGTCCCGGATGTGGGTGACCGGTCGCTGCTGGATGGTTTTCAGATAGCGATCCCAGCTCGCCTCGTCTCCGGCCCGGGCCGCCTTTTGGAGGGCCAGCACCACACTGGGGCTGGTGACGTGAAACTCGCCCCGGCCCCGTTGCTTGTAGAACCCGCCGGGATCTTCGATGCCCGACCCGTAGAGAGCATGCAGCCGGAGCGTGTTCCAGGCCAGGTGATTGAAACCCCGGCCCGACAACCGGCTGGGCGTGTTCGGGAAAGCGTATTCGAGCACCTCGGTGTTCAACCCCAATGCCTCGAACAGCTCGCTTCCCCGGTAGGCGGAGACCAGGCAGATCCCCATCTTGGACATCACCTTCAGCAGCCCGTTCTGGAGGGCGTTGCGGTAGTTTTCCTGAGCCTCCACCGGATTCACCCTCAACACCCGGTCATTGGCCATCTGCATCACTTCCCGAATCGCCAGATAGGGATTGACCGCCGAGGCGCCGTAAGCCACCAGGCACGCCAGGTCGTGACTGTCCCGGGTCTCCCCGGAGACAGCCACAATGGATACCTGTAACCGCAGACCCCGATCTATCAGGTGCTTGTGGACCGCTCCCACCGCCAACATCATGGGAATCGGGGCATGGTGGGAGTCCACCTCCCGATCGGAAAGGACAATGATGCTGGCGCCCTGCTCGGTTGCCTCCACCGCCTCCTCACAGATCAGATCCAGCCTGGATTTCATCCCGTCGGAACCTTCGGAAACGGGCCACACGCACGGGATCCAATGGGAAAAGAGCCGTGGATCGCCCGATCTCACCACGGTCTCCAACTCGGCCAGGGAGAGCACGGGGGACAAAAGCTCCATCCGGGCAAAGGGCCGGTGGGTGTCCTCCAGAAACGAACCGCGTCCGCCCAGGTAGGTCCGCAGCGACATCATGGCCTTTTCCCGGATCGGGTCCATGGGAGGATTGGTCACCTGGGCGAACATTTGATGGAAGTAATGACTTAGCCGTCGCGGACGTCCCGAAAAGGCGGCCAGAGGCGTGTCGCTTCCCATGGAACCGAGGGGACTCTTGCCCAGCGCCATCTCGACGAGGATCAGGCGCCGCTCTTCCGCCGTGTAGCCGAACACGCGGCACAGCCTCTCGTGTTCGATCTCCACCCCCGCCTGCGGGGAGAAAGGCTTTTGGATATAGAGGGTTTGATGCTGCGTCCACTCCCCATAGGGCTTGCGCCGGGCCAGGGCGGCGCGTATCTCCTCGCTGAAATGAATCTCGCCGCTCTCGCCGTCGAACAGCAGCATCTCTCCGGGACCCAACTGCCCGGTGCGCTCCGCCCGGGCCTCCTCCGAGGGACACACTCCCGCTTCCGAAGCCACGATCAGCGTATCCGCGGTGATCGTCCAGCGAGCCGGGCGCAGTCCGTTTCGGTCCATGCCGGCCAGAAGCGAAATCCCGTCGGTCACCGCCACCGCGGCCGGGCCGTCCCAAGGTTCGGTGAGCGACCCGTGATATTCGTAGAAGTCATGCACCTCGTTGTCCAGAGTGGGAGCGCGTTCCCAAGCGGGGGGGATGAGCATTTCCTTGACATGGGCCAGGGATCGCCCGGAACGGAGCAGTATCTCGAACACATTGTCCAGACTGGCGGAGTCCGAAAGGCCCGCCTGAATAAAAGGCCGCAGGTCCGGCAGTCGGTCACCCCAAACCGCGGACCCGGCGCTGAGCTCTCTCGCCTTCACCCAGCTTCGGTTGGCCGATATGGTGTTGATCTCCCCGTTGTGGGCCAGAGATCGGAAGGGCTGGGCGATCTCCCACGCCGGAGAGGTGTTGGTGGAGTAACGCTGATGGAAGATGGCGAAGGCAGTCTCGTAGTCGGGATCCTTCAGGTCCCAATAGAAGTCCCCGATCCCCTGGGCGGTGAACAATCCCTTATAGACCACGGTGCGGGCCGAGGCGCTGGGGATCGAGAAGGACTCCAGCCCCTCTCCCTGCCTCTCCATACGCTTTCTGGCCAAGAGCAACCGTCTTTCACATTCGTCCGAATCGAGGTCCGGCGGGATAGCCACCAGAGCCTGCCGAATCACCGGCATCAGACGCCGGGCGCGCCGGCTGAGGGTCTCCGGATCGTTGGGCACCGAACGCCAGGCCAAAAACGGAATTCCCTCCCGCTCGAGGGCGTCGGTCACCAGTTTCTCGCCGACTCCGGGAGCGTGGGCGGGGAGAAACGCCATCACCACTCCGATACGGTCGGGAGTAAAAACCCCGATACCGGCCAGGTGCCTGCTCAGCAACCGGCGGGGAATCTGAGTTAGAAGCCCGGCGCCATCACCCGTGCCATCGGCAGTCTTGGCGCCGCGATGGTCCAGCCTCACCAGGCATTCCACCGCCAGCCTGGTCATCCGGAAGCTGGGTTCCCGATTGCGAGCCGCAATCAGTCCCACCCCGCAGGCGTCATGATGAAAGCGGTTTCCGAGTTTGCCGACTAAACCTGGAGTCTCCAAAAGCCCCCCATCGGAGTGAAAACATTACCCTACCCGAAAACACCGTCCCCGAAAATCGGAGCTCCGGATAGGCCGCCAACAGACACCCGATTGCCGAGGAGTACCGACACACCCATCGCCAGCAACTGCCACGCCGCTAGCCTCCAAGTGTGAAACCGTAGAAGGTGTCACACTCCACTGATATCGTGGGTGAGACCACTATAAAAGGAGCAGGCCCGTGGGGAACACGCAAGTTGGGGGTCCGCGATCTCGGAAGCAGGAGGTGCTTGACGCCTTTCGGGAACGCCACGAGCAGAATAGGGAAAGTCCGTTTGGAGATGCCCGCGAGTTCTTGTACTTTATGCAAGATCAAGGGTCTGACCTGGGCAGACTTGATGTGGGCGTTAACATCGGGTTTCTAGTTTGCGAGGGTCGGCTTCGGTATGACTTGGACGGCATTCGCTACGTGCCTTAGTGTCCCGCAGGTCGGATCGGATACGAGATACCAACGACACCGATCCGCGCCGGGCATTCCAGCGAGACCGCGACCGGATACTCTACTATCCGAATCGGTGACAGCACCGAACAATGCCTTGTCATAGACCACAATGTCCGTCTACAAGTCGATATTCTCCAAGAAGTCACCCGTTACTATGTCATTGACCATCCTCGGCTAGTCAGTGTCCGAGAAGGGCAACGACAAATACTCAAGACACTGTTCAATATCTATTTGGACGCCGTTGATGGCCGAAGGAACCGGGCATTGCTGCCCCAGGCGACACTCGACCGCCTAGACCGGGGCGACGAGCCTCACCGGCTGGTCGCGGACCTCTTGGCTCGAATGACCGAACGGCAGGTCATTCAGACCTTCCGCACGCTGACCGGAATCATCCCAAACCCAGCAGCGTATTTCGATGTTTAGTGGTGTGTCGCGGTTTTGGTTAAGAGGTTGAGGGCGGCTCGGCCTTGGCGCACTTCGATGATTGCTTTGTCG
Source organism: Acidimicrobiia bacterium (assembly GCA_963665765.1). Classification (GTDB taxonomy): domain Bacteria; phylum Actinomycetota; class Acidimicrobiia; order Spongiisociales; family ZC4RG35; genus Bin76. The sequence goes on along the minus strand of OY762464.1, from coordinate 1,735,321 downwards.
CGGGGTTTTGTGCCAGATTAAGGGGTTGGGATTTTGGTTCCAGTGGTGGTGGAGTCTCCAAAAGCCCCCCATCGGAGTGAAAACATTACCCTACCCGAAAACACCGTCCCCGAAAATCGGAGCTCCGGATAGGCCGCCAACAGACACCCGATTGCCGAGGAGAAGTCCCTTGCCGGTGATAGTGGTGGGCGCCGACACGCCCATCGGCGAGGCGATCCTCGCCGAGGTGGCCGAACCCGACCGTGAGGTACGAGCCTTCGTCTCCGACCCTTCCCGAGGAGCGCAGTTCAAAGAGACGGGAATCAAAGTTGCCCTGGGCGATATCTCCGACACCTCCCACGTGTCCGCCGCCTGCCTGCGGTGCCACACCGCGGTGCTGGTGTGTCAAGCCGCCCACGATGGCCGGGAGATCTCCTTTGCCGAAACCTCCGACGAACTCCTCACCCAATGGGCGCAAGCCGTGTCAGAAGCCGGGGTGCGAAGAGTGATCTGGGTAGCCGACCATCCCGTCCCCACCACCACCGCCCCCGAGCAGGCCACCGTCGACAGCACCCTCCCCCTACCTGCGATTGCCCGGCAGGTGGTGACACTGGACGACGCGGTGGGCCTATAAGCTGTTTCCCAGATGAGCGAGCCAGTCGACATAGGCCGCATAGAGCGGGTAGACCTGCGTACCTTGTGGAAACACGAAGCCCACAATTTCACGCCGTGGTTGGAGAAAAACATAGATCTACTCAATCAGAGTCTGCCCTTCGACATAGATCCCGACACGATTGAACGCGAGGCTTCTGCGGGCGGATTCTCGGTCGATATGGTGGGTAACACGGCCACAGATGACAGCAACCCGGCGAAGGTGGTCATCGAGAACCAGCTTGAGCAAACCAACCATGATCACTTGGGCAAACTGCTGACCTATATGGCCGCCTATCAAGCAGACAAAGCCATCTGGATTGCAGGAGAGGCGCGTCCCGAACATGCGAAGACGGTCCAGTGGCTGAACGACAATGCCAATGTTGATGCCTACTTGTTCCAAGTGGAGGCCATCAAGATAGACGACTCCCGACCAGCGCCTTTGTTCACCCAGATCGTAGGGCCATCGGCTCTGTCAAAGCGAGTAAAGGCTACCCGTCAAGCCGATTCGGTTCGGGGAGAGAGGATGCGTGAATACTGGCTTCTTCTCCTGCCGGCCGTCGAGAATGCCTGCCGACCTCTCAATTACTGGCAGGACCGAGCGACACCTACGGACTCTTGGATTGGGGCCAAGATAACTGGGGCAAGCTCAACATCTTGGATTATCAGAATCCTGAAGTTCAAGTCATGCGTTGACTTGTATGTGGATGGACCCGCCGCGGAGAAGAATCGAAAATATATCCGAGAATTCGAGGCAAGACTCCCCGAGGAACTGTCTCTTCGAGAAGACCATAATCCCAAGCGAGTCGCCGCCAAACTGACTCGGGACTTCGATGGCGGCTGGTCAAGCGAGGAGAAAACACAGCGTCAAACAGCACAGGAACTGGCCACATTCATGGCAAAACTAGTAAAGGCCACCATTGATATAGTCCCGGATCTGCCATCCTACGACTCCCTAACAGACGGCCCAGAAGCCTGAACCGGATTACCGTTTTGGTTCGAGGGTCTAAGCGACCTAGCGGGATTTCGCTGACTTCCACGGCACCACGAACTTTTGACCGGCCTGGGTCTCAGCCACCTCGAGCGTCGGCATGCTTGGGTGTCGCCATTTACGAACCTCGGGGGTGTTGCCTTTCCTTTTGTTGCAATAGGTGTGAGCGGCCTGGAGATTGTCCAGTTTGTGGAGAAAACTCTTGAACCGAGTGCCGCTAACCACCTTGCCACCTTTGCGAACGTCGAACCAGGCGAAAACCTTGGGAACGATGTGCTCGATATGAGCCCCCTGGATTTTCATTTCTCCGTCGCAAAGTCCGCATCGGCCCTGATCTCGGTTATAAACGTAACGGAGCACCTTGCGATGTTGGTTGGTATCCCAGCGCCCGGTGGCGTCGGGCTCGTCCGATTCCAACCGCCAACGTTGGACCTTATCCACAGCCTTGGCGACCTTCGTAAAAGCGGATAATACCTTTCCCTCCTCCCGCTGTTCACCGTGGACACGCGTGTCCAATGCTTGCTCTCCTGCAGAGAGTGAATGGCCCTCATCATCACCCTTTGGCGTTGGGAGCGGGGAATCGGATATCATCCCTCGGCACTTCGGGAACTTCGGACAGCCCCAAAACCGATTGCCCTGATTCGGGCCCCGACGAGTGGTCCGACGAACCATGACCACCCCACAACGCGGACAGTCCGGAGCACCGTCATTTTGATCGACCGGTGCGGTTTCTCTCACCGGCTTTAACTTATACCTCTCGCCTCCGCCGGGGCGGTTTTCTTGCCTCCGTGCACGGTGGGCTCGGCGCACCATTGCCGGCGAAGCACCGCCAGGGGTTCCAGTACCTTTCGGGGCATATTGAGCAGATCGATCAGGACTGTTTCGTCCAGTGCGATGCGGGTGGCATCTCGGTACGCCTCGTTGGCGGGAAGCAGTTCTCGGTCGGCGAAATCGTCGAACAGCGCTTGGGCCTGGTCGATCTGATCCGGGGAGAGTTGTCGCGGGTCGAGCATCGGCAACTCGCCCAGCCTGGTGATGGTGAGAACGGCCCGGCCTTGGTGCTGGCGAGTTCCCTTCCACCAGAATCCGATCAGCCCCAGAGTGGTGTTGGCCCACAAAGCCAGCACTTTCTCCCATTTCTGGTCGTGAAGCCGATAGTTGGGCCAGGCGCGGCCGCCGATCACGGGGGTGGGAGTGAGGCAGGCCGCCAACGGTTGAGAGTTGATTTGAAAATCCAGATTGAAGTGGAACCGGGTAGCGGTTTCCCACACTTTTCGAGCAAGATCATCGCAGCCTTCCCGAACCCGGCCCTGACTGTCCGGCTCAACCAACAAACGTCGCTCCCGACGATGGTCATGCCACCATAACACCGGATAGGAGGAGGTCCGGCCAGCCGGCATGGCGTGGATGTCAAAGGGTCCCCGCGGCGCCCCATCGGGGTTCTTGCCGTTGATATCCCGGTGGACCAGACCGGGTTGCCCGAGATGGCCGAGTCTGGTGAGCGGCAACGCCATGGGTTCTATACGAGGCAGGGCCAGTCGGGAATAAGCAAATGCCAGCGCCGCTCGAGCAACGTCCGGCTCGGCGACCTGAGCGCAACCGCTCTCCTGTAATGGCGCCCTGATAAAGTTGCCCACTCGGTCCTCTCCCACCTGCAGCCAACCGGTCGAATGACCTGAGGCCCTTATGATCCGGCGGGCGATCTCCACCGCTTCGGCGGCACTTGATGGTCGATGGAAGAGGTTCACCCACAAGGCATCCGAGCCCGATGGCTGATCCGGCCCCCGTCGGGTGGCTATCAGAAGCAGTTCGGCCATACCGGTGTCGGCGGAGAATGCCCGTTGGGTGGATCCGGTCGCCGCCAGGGTGATCACCGTGATATCGGTGTACTGGGCGTCCAGTAACCGACGGGCTTTCGTCCATGATCCGCCGGAGATGGCCACCACCGGCAGCACCAGCGCCAACACCCCTCCGGGCTTGACTTTGGCATGAGCCAAATCCAAGAAATTGGAAGCCAGGCCGGCGTTGCCGTGGCCCACCAGGTCCCGGTTTCTCTTGTGAATGTCCCGTAACACTTGCGCCATGGCTCGCTGCTCGTCCTCTTCGGTACCGAACCCGGCGAAAGAGGGCACCGGCACCGAAGCGGCCGCAGCCCTCTCGTGATTGGTGGGGCGGGTGAAAGGCGGATTCATGATCACCAGATCGGCCGAGGCGTGATCCATCACAAACAGGCTCATGTTCTCTTCCGCATCCACCTCGCCGGACCCGGTCGTAACCTGTCTCCCGGTGCCGAACAAGGTCAGGGCGTTGACGTCCTCTATCAGATCCAAAGAACCGATCGCCACCGCTCTCCCCTCGGGCTGCGCTCCATAGGGCATCGTGTAGATGTTGGTTTGCCCGAAAGTCACCGAGGGATGGGCCGAGGACAATATCGCCGCAGTCAAATGAGTGGCGGCCGGCATAATGTCGGCGCCCACCAACGCCTTTTCGATCATCCGCGGATGGAGCGTCTGATCATCCAGTCCCGCTCTCCGCACCCGAGCGGTGATCCTGCTGTAGGCGGCAGACAGCAAGGCACCCGTCCCACAGGCCAGATCCGCCACTTTCAACCCGGCCACCTGATCAGGATCACCATAGTCGACACTCAGGCGTTGCACCGCCAACTCGGACAGCAACGCCGCCGAGGAAGGCAGCGTGTAGAAGGTGGCCAAGAACTTGCGGTCGGAGATCAACCGGCCGAACATCTGGCCGGCCAGATCACCCGTGGTGGTCACCCCCAAACCGACCAGCCGACCCGCCACTTTGGCCAGCCGCGTCAGGATCAGGTTGGCGATTCCATCAGGAATGGGCGACATCACCCGCACCGCGATATCGAAAATAGGCCAGTAATTGATTCGAAGAATCTGTCGCCAGGCGTCGAGCACAAAGACCTTCACCAGACCCCCGATAACCGAACGAGTCTCGTCCGGAGCATGAATATCATGCATGCCCGCGATAGCAGAGTGAAAGATCAACGCGTTGGTCACCACCGCCATCGCCATCCGGGTTGTCTGTTGGCCGGTCTCCTGGTGAAGTGCGGCGGCAACTCTATCGAAAACCTGAAAGTGATTTTCCTCAAGGTCCCGGTGGAGTAATCCTGCGGCGGCGCCCACCCCGGCCTCGAGCACCTCGGCGCCCCTGGTAATGCGGGACTCCGACAAAGCAGCCCGCTCTATGAACCCGGTTAGATCGTCGATCCCTCCCCCGATCCAGCCCTGTCTCGGGAAACGTTTCACTCGAGAAGACCCATCGAGACCCATCTCGGGCAGTTCCGTGAACGAGCAATAGGAGAACCGGCCCTCGGCTATCCCTCCTCCATCGGTAAATTCCCGCAGACCGGCGGGGATGCGAACCGCCACCACCTGTTCCACCGCATCACCGGTTGATTTGACGATCACCCCCAACCGGCTACGCGCATCCCGCTCGACTGTCTTGGCCGGCTCGAACTCCGTTTCCACGATCACGGATGACTCTCCCGGATATCCCACCACAATGTCCGGGCTCTTCGCCGGGCTCCCCTCCAACACATCGGTGGCCTCGGCGGTCACCAGGCTCTGGTTCCAACGCGGATGCCGGGCGATCAGCTCCTCGGCCAGCAACGCATTGAAAGCCACCTCTTTGGTTCGCGCCATGACCACCTTAGAGTAAACCCGGCGCAGATGTGTCTGCGCACCCTCACAGCACCCGGATGGCGTAGGGACGGACGCCTCGCAATTGATAGTCGTCGGCGCGCTCCCAGCGGCCCGGTGCTATGAACCAGGTCTGAACGTCGAGGAAATCATCCATCCACAGCTTGTCCCGGTATTCCGAAAGTGCCTCGCCAAGCGTCTGGTTACTCAGGCCCTCCCGGGTCTTCTCCATCAGGAGGTCGAGGTCCGATTCGGGGAGATGGTCGCCGCGGGCTCGGGACCCGTGCAGCCATACCCGGCCCAGTTGGTCGCCCAGAATCCGCTTGGCTTCCCGCGCCACTTCCGTCGCCATGCGCACCGCGTCTTTCACGGTGGGAAGGGGGTCATCGTCGTCCACGTCCGATACCCGGTGATTTTCGAGCCAGTAGTCGTAATCGCTGAAGGGCCAGGTGCTGGGATCGGCGAGGTCGGGTTTCGGATAACTCATGATGCTCTCGAGCCGGAATTGTAAGTTCATCTCTATGGTCGGGAGGCTGGATTTGCCAGATGCGATGGGGGAAGCAGGCGGTTCTCAGAAGACCGGGCCGTGGTTGGCAATAAAGTAAAGTTCGGTGAGGGTTTCCCGGCCCCGAGCAGAAGGGAGCGCCTTGCAATACGGTTTCGTTATCGACCAGACGGCGTGCATCGGTTGTCATGCCTGTACAGTGGCGTGCAAAACCGAGCATGATGTTCCGCTGGGCGTGAATCGCACTTGGGTGAAGTACATCGAATCGGGAACCTGGCCCGACACCAAGCGGTCGTTCTCGGTTATGCGCTGCAACCACTGCTCGGACGCTCCCTGTGTGTCGATCTGCCCCACCGGCGCCCTGTTCCGCCGGCCCGACGGGATCGTCGACTTCGACACCAGCCTGTGCATCGGCTGCAAGAGTTGTATGCAGGCCTGTCCCTACGACGCGCTGTACATCGATCCGGTGGACAACACCGCCCAAAAGTGCAATTACTGCGTGCACCGGGTCGAGGTGGGCTTGGAACCCGCCTGCGTGGTGGTTTGTCCCGAAGGGGCCATAATCTCGGGCGACCTCGACGATCCCACCACGCCTATTTCACGCTTCGTGCGGGAAGAAGCACTGCAGCAGCGATCCCCCGAGCAGGGCACGAGGCCCAACCTCTGGTACCTGGGAGTGGATGAAGCCGCCATCGACCCCTTGGGGGCGGTCAACCCGGGAGACGGGGGGATCTGGCGTGACCCGGCGCCGTCGTTTATGACGGTCGATCTGACTCCGGCCGGTGTCGGGGAAAACGGCCGGGGGCGAAAACCGCCTCCGGCGTCTCGTCCGGGCAGGGACGACCGCCCTCCCCGGGTCGTCTACAACACCGACCATCCGATGCCGTGGGGATGGCGGGTGTCGAGTTATTTTCTCACCAAAGGGATCTCGGCGGGGATCGTCATGGTGCTGGCGTTGTCGCTCCTGTTCGGGGCCGACCCCGGAAGCGCTTTTGCCCGGTGGGGGGCGCCCCTCATCGCCGGAGTCTTCCTGGCCCTCACCGGCTTGCTCCTGGTGGCGGACCTCAAACGTCCCGACCGTTTCTATTACCTGCTGACCAAAGGAAACCCCGGATCGTGGCTGGTGAAGGGCGCCTGGATCTTATCCGCCCATGCCGCCCTCCTCGGTTTGTGGTTTCTGTTCGGTCTGGCCGGGGCCGGTTTTGTGCCGGTGTTCATCTGGGCGGCGGCGGCAGTCGGCTTGGGCGTAGCCGGTTACACCGCCTTTTTGTTCGGCCAGGCGGAGGGGCGCGATCTTTGGCAGAGCCGGACCCTTCTGTGGCACATGCTGGCCGGGGCCTGGGCGGTGGGCGGCGCCGCCGGTCTGCTGGCCGCCGGGATATTCGACCTGGACGGGTCCTCCCGAAGGACCTTCGCCGGGGCCCTCGTCGCCGGGGCGGTGGCGCTGGCCCTCATAGCCGCCCTCGAACTTGCCTCGCGGCATCCAACCCGCAACCATGCGGCGGGGATGCATCACCTGACCAGGGGCGCCCATGCCATGCAGTGGTGGCTCGGAGGACAGGTGCTGGGGGTGATCGCCCCCCTGGTGATGGGAATAGCCGCCCTGGTTGACCCGGACGCCCCCCTGTGGGTGGCTCAACTGGGGGGACTGGCGGCTCTGATGGGCATCTGGTTCGCCGACGACGCCTTCGTCAAAGCCGGCCAGAGCGTCCCCCTGTCGTGAGCGAAAGGCGAGGTCGACGAACGTGACCACCCCACCCGACCAGCCTCCCTCGGACCGTCTGCCCCGATTGGTTCCCGGGACGGGCCTCGTCTCCTTCCCGCCCGTCGACTCTTGGGACGATTGGGAGGAGTACGATGCCCAGGCGTGGCCCGATCGGGTCAAACGTCGATATCGTTTGGTGCCGACCACCTGTTTCAACTGCGAGGCCGGATGCGGGCTGCTGGCCTATGTCGACAAGGACAGTGGCCAGGTCCGACGTTTCGAGGGCAACCCCGAACACCCCGGGTCGAGAGGTCGCAACTGCGCCAAGGGCCCCGCCACGTTGAACCAGATGTACGATCCGGAACGAATTCTCCACCCACTACGCAGATCCGGGCCACGAGGCGAAGGCCAATGGGAACAGGTCACCTGGGATGAGGCCCTCGGGGACATAGCGGCCCGTATCCGTGGGGCTCTGATGGAGGATCGTCACGATGAGATTATCTACCACGTGGGACGACCCGGCGAGGATGGCTTCATCGACCGGATCCTGCGATCCTGGGGAGTGGACGGACACAACAGCCACACCAACATCTGCTCGTCGGGGGCGCGGACCGGCTACGCCATGTGGATGGGCTACGACCGTCCTTCGGCAGACTTCGCCAACGCCCGATTTATTCTCCTGCTATCCGCCCAACTCGAGTCCGGCCACTACTTCAACCCCCACGCTCAGCGGATCATCGAAGCCCGCCGGCGCGGAGCGAAAGTGGCCACCATCGATCCGCGTCTGTCCAACACCGCTTCGATGTCCGACTACTGGCTCTCGCCCTGGCCCGGCACCGAGGCGGCCATGTTGCTGGCCATCGCCAATCGATTGCTTGAGTGGGACTCCGTCGATCATGACTTTGTGCGCAAGTGGGTCAACTGGGAGGCCTCCCTACAAGCGCGGGCGCCGAAGCGGCCTCGCACCTACGAGAGCTTTGTCGAGTTGCTCGGGGAAACCTACGCCCGCTACACGATCGAATATGCCGCCGAGGAGACCGGCGTGGAAGCTTGGCGAATCGAAGCCGTGGCCCGCGGTATCGCCGAGGCGGGCCCCCGTTTCGCCTCCCACACGTGGCGGGCCGCCGGATCGGGCAACCTGGGAGGCTGGCAGGTGGCCCGTTGTCTGTTCTTTCTGCACGTGCTGACCGGATCGGTGGGAACCGAGGGCGGCACCTCCCCGAGCGCCTGGGACAAGTTCAAGCCCGACCACTGGAACATGCCGCCTCCGGCCGCCCGCTGGAATGAACTGATCTGGCCGGGCGAGTTCCCCCTCAGCCATTACGAGATGAGTTATCTCCTGCCGCACTTTCTCAAGGAGGGGAGAGGACGGGTGGAGGTCTACTTCACCCGGGTCTACAACCCGGTGTGGACCAACCCCGACGGGTTCACCTGGATCGAGGCCCTCACCGACCCCGACCGGGTCGGCCTCCATGTGGCGCTCACTCCCACCTGGTCCGAGTCGGCTTGGTTCGCCGACTACGTGTTGCCCATGGGGGTGGGCGCCGAACGGCACGACACCCACTCCTATGAGACCCATGCGGCTCGGTGGCTCGGATTCCGCCAGCCGGTGCTACGAGTGGCGGGAGAGCGGGACGGGCGGCAGTACGAACGCACCTACGAGGCCAACCCCGGGCAGGTGTGGGAGGAAAACGAGTTCTGGATCGACCTCTCGTGGCGAATCGACCCCGATGGATCATTGGGAATCCGGCAATGGTACGAGTCGCCCAACGACCCGTCCCGCCCGGTGAACGTGGACGAATATTACGGCTGGATGTTTGACAACTCGGTCCCCGGGTTGCCCGAAAAAGCCGGACGGGAGGGTCTCACCCCTTTGGAGTACATGCGCAAGTACGGGGCCTTTGAGATCGACCGTGACCGGTATCTGCTGAACGAAGCGCCCGCCACCCCCGATCAGCCGGGCGTGGAGGTCGACGGGGAACGCAAGACCGGGTTCACTTCCCCCTCCCGGCTGCTCGAATGGCACTCGGAGACGCTGCAGGAATGGAACTGGCCGGAGGTGACCATCCCCACCTACCTCAAGTCCCATGTCCACTGGCGGGACCTCGACCTGGGAGGCAACGAGCGCATCCTGCTGCCCATCTTCCGACTTCCCACCCTGATCCACACCCGCTCGGGAAACGCCAAGTACCTGTATGAGATCAGCCACGGTCACCCGCTGTGGATGAACCCGATCGACGCCGACCAACTGGGGTTTGCCACCGGGGACCTGGTGCGGATCAGCACCGACATCGGCTACTTCCTCATGCGGGCCTGGCGCACCGAGGGCTTGCGACCCGGAGTGGTGGCGGCCTCCCATCACATGGGCCGCTGGCGCCTGAACCCCAAGATGGGCAATGAAAGATGGTCATCGGCCCTAGTGGACATTGGGCGTCACAACGGTGGGTGGCTGTTGCGGCACCGCTCGGGCATCGAGCCCTTCAAATCGGATGATCCCGACAGCGAGCGCATCTGGTGGCGGGACCCGGGGGTCCACCAGAACCTGGCCTTCCCGGTGCATCCCGACCCGGTGTCGGGCATGCACGCCTGGCACCAACGGGTTCGCCTCACTCCCGCCCAACCCGGGGACCGGTATGGGGATGTCTTCGTCGACACCGACAAATCCCATCGGATCTACCGTGAATGGATGGAACGCACCCGTCCCGGACCAGGCCCCGGAGGGCTGCGCCGCCCCCGATGGCTCGGCCGGCCCCTACCACCCGCTCCCGACGCCTACCAGACCTGAGGACCACTTCCCTACGAATCTGCGGACACCAAAAACGGAACGCGTGGATTATGGAGGGTTGGGAGTACCGCGCAGGGCACAACACGATTCAAGCCAAAAGAGGGGCCAGTGCCTCCATGAGCAGGTCGATGGATTCTTCGCCGGCGGTGGCGTGGGGAGAGACTCGGATCCATCCGGCGCGGTCGGCCAGCACCACCCCGCGGTTCCGCATGGACTCCACCACCTCTCCCGAAGCGTGACCCGGTAGGCGGAAGGTGAGGATTCCTGCCCTCTCCCGGCGAGTTCCCCAAGGTCGGCGCAACTCGCATCCGGCCCTCCCCAAATTCTCCTCCAGCCGGTCCATGGTCGCCGAGATGCGCTCGCTGATGGCATCGGCGCCGGCCAGCCCGATCACCTCGCAGGCGGCGCCCAGGGCGACTGCCCCGATCACCGGTTCGCTGCTCATCTGGTAGCGGGCAGCGGTTGGAGAGGGAGGATGGGGAGGTGGAGACTCAAAATCCAGCGGGTCGGCGACGCCCAGCCATCCGGTCAGAGTGGTCTGGAGGCGCTCCAGGACGCGATCCGATACCATCATCGCCGCCCCACCGAATCCCGCCCTCATCCACTTGTGACTACCCGCCGCCACCACATCGGCCGCTTCGGTGTCCACCGGAAAAGCTCCCAGGGACTGGATAGCATCCACCACCAGCAGGGGATCGGCGAAGGCTTCTCGGATCTTTCCCAGATCGGCGCGGAAGCCGGAAGCGAAGTCCACATGACTGACCGCCACCACCTTGGTGGACGAGTCCACGAAAGGCCGCAGGTGATCCACCGTCAGACGATGATCGGGCAAGGGAACCCGGCGTACCTCGTCGATCAGACCGGCTTGCCGGGCGCGGACCCAGGGATAGAGATTGGTGGGGAACTCGGCCGAGGGAACCACCACGTTGCCGCCCCGCAACCCGAAAGCAACATGAAAGAGAGCGGCGCCGGTGCTGTGGGTTATCCCCACCCGGGCGGCGTCCACCTCCAAGAGATGGGCTATCGACTGTCGGCCCGCCTGCATGGCTTCGGTCAGGAGGAGACTGAGGTTCTTGACACCGGAACAGAAATCGGCCTGGTAGTCGGCCACCCGATTCCGCACCAACCGGGACACGGTGGAAATGGCCGCCGAGTTCAAATACCCCACCGGTTCGCGGAACTGTTCCCGGTAGGAGAGGGGAAGAGCAGGGAGAATCATGCGGACAACTTTCGCATCAGAGGAGCAGTCCCACCATCGCTCCCAATTCTTTCAGGGCGAGGTCGGGATCGGTGACCTTGATGGTGAACATACCCATACACCGGGCGGTCTTGAGGTTGACGCCGAGGTCATCGAGCATCACCGCCTGGGGGGCAGCCACTCCCAGCCGGGAAAGCGTCCGGTGGTAGATCTCCGGCTCGGGCTTGCGCACTCCTTCCAGAAAGGACTGCACCACCGTATCGAAGTGGCGCTCCACCCCCGCCATTCCCAATCCCCGCCAATTGTTGGTGACCGCCGCCACCGCCCAACCGTTGTTCCGCAAACAGCCCACCGCTTTCAGCATCCGGGGCCGAACCACCACATTGCCTTCGATCCTTACCATCATCTCCGCCACATCCAATTCCACCCCCCTTTGGCGGGCCTCTTCACGGAGTCGGCGATGAAAGGTCCGGGCGCTGATCTCTCCCCGCTCATGACAGGCCCAGGCGCCGTCGGGGCCCGAACTCACCACAATCCTCCCCACCGTCCCCGGAGCAAGGCCCTGATCCGCCTCGAACGAGGCGATGACGGGCAGAGGCGAGTCGAAAACCACCCCTCCCAGATCGAACAGAATCGCCGTCGGGCCCGGCACATCGCGGGGACTCATATGCGGGGTGAACGACTCCTGCGCTCCCGAACGGTAAACCGCAGACGATGCACCGGTTCCTCCTCCAGATAGATCACGAACGAGTAGTCACCGGCCGACTCGAACGGCAAGGCGTTGAAGGTGAAGGCCATCGGGTATCCGAACACCGAGCCTGGGGAAAGGCCGGGAGGCGACTTGACGGGGAGTCTCCTTTGCGGCATCCGGGCGCCCAGAATGCTCTTGCCATCCTGGTCCTGCAGATCGACGCCCATGCTGACCGGAGATTTGTCCCAACCCCTCGGGAAGGTGATTCTCATTCCGATGCCCATGGATGAATGCCGGGTCGGGAACCGGCTCACCAGCAGCTGATCCCAACCTCCTCCCAAAGCAAACAGCTTCCCCCCCACCACCTGCACCGCATCGGCCAAAAAGGCGAATTCCACCGAGGGGCGCAGCCCGGAAAGTCCCATTTCCGATAGATTCATCACTTCACCTCCACCTGGCCGAGGTTAGCTATATCCGATGGCCGGCTGACAGGGGTGCTCACCGACCCGTCTTTGGTAGTCTGGCTGAAACCACCGGCTGAACCGTCGCCGCCGGTCCAGATCCAGAGAGGAACCTCAACCCATGACTGAGCAGGCCGTCGCCGCCCTGAAGGAACAGGCCAGACAGCGAGTATCCGATCAGCAGCCCCGCTTGGAGGAGTTGAATCGCTGGCTCTATGACCATCCTGAATTGGCTTATCAGGAATACCGTTCCTCCGAACGCCTCGCACGGATCTTGGAGGGATACGGTTTCGCGGTGGAGTATCCGGCCCACGGCCTTGACACCGCTTTCGCAGCCCGGGCAGGCACCGAGGGTCCCGAGTTGATCATCTGCTGCGAATACGACGCCCTGCCCGACGTGGGGCATGCCTGCGGACATAACATCATCGCCTCGGCCGCGGTGGGGGCCGGGCTGGCGCTTCGGCCTCTGGTTGATTCTCTGGGATTTCGGCTGACCATCTTGGGCACACCGGCGGAGGAAGCCTACGGAGGCAAGGTCGATCTCATCAACGCACAGGCCTTCGCGGGGGCGGCCGCCGCCATGATGATCCATCCCTCCCCTCGGGATGTGGTCGATGCCCCCTTTCTCGCCATCACCCAGTTGGACGTGACCTTCCACGGCAAGGAGGCACATGCCTCCGCCTATCCCCACCGAGGCCTCAACGCCTTGGACGCCTTCGTGCAGTCGTACGTCAACATCTCGACCCTTCGCCAGCACATTCTGTATACCGACAAGATCCATGGCATCATCACCGAAGGGGGTCAGGCGCCCAACATCATCCCGGCTCTGACCCGATCGAAGTGGTATGTGAGATCCATGGATCACGAACGGCTGAAAGTGCTGGGGAAACGGGTCGTCTCCTGTTTCGAGGCGGCCGCTTTGGCCACCGGCTGCCGGATGGAAGTGGAGACTGCGGGACATGGCTACACCGAGTTGATCAGCAATCCGCTTCTCACGGAGTTGTATGCCGCCAACTCCGCGACCCTGGGGCGGACCATGGGACGGGGCGCCGACCTTTCACCGTCGGAAGCCGGGTCCACCGATATGGGCAATGTCTCCCTCGAGGTTCCCACCATCCACCCGATGCTCTCCCTCCACTGCGCCCCCGTCGGCAATCACCAGCCTGACTTCACTCGCCAAACCATCACCCCCGAGGGCCACCGGGCGATATTCGATGGCGCCCTGGGCATGGCCTGGACCGTGATCGATCTGGCCGCGGGTGACCTGTGGGGCCAGTTGTAACCGAACCGGTTCCCTCCGGCGCCCGCTAATCCGTCGACCGGCTCCCGTGCCGGGGGGCCAAAAAGAACCCGGACCGGGGTTTGGGCACGAAAAAGGTGGCCTTGGGGGGAAGAGGCAGACGGTGGTCGGCGGCATACATCACCTGTCGCATGGAGGCCGGAGACAGCATGAAACCCGTGCCTCCCTGCTCGGCCACCCGGTCCACCAGTTTTTTCAGACCCTCGGGATCGGGAATGAAATCCATGCGCGGATCGCCGCGCTCGTCCTCCACATCCAACAGGGGACGCAACACCGTACGGTGGAGGGCCGCCGCATCCATTTCATGGCGTTGGGGAGACAACCGGATCGACCAACAGCCGTCCGGGGTCACCGCCACGGTTTCTCCCCGGGCGGGCGAGCGGACCTCGGTCCGGACGGCCCCCACCGCTTGTCTCAGCTGATGGGTGGAGGCTCGGGCGGCCACCCAGCGATGATAGGGGTGGATACGAAGTTCATCCGTCGGAAAAGCCACCACCAGCATCCTGCCGGCCGGATGGGAGTGGTTTACCCCCCACCGGGAGGCATGACGAGCCGAAGCGGCGGCCCGATGGTGGCCATCCACTATATAAGCCCGGGGGATTTGGGCGAACTCTCCCAACAGTCCCTCAACCGCATAGGGCGGCGGCGCCCAAATCTGGTGCAAGACGCCGTCTTCCAATGTCACAGAAACATTCGGCGCCTGTCGGCAAATCTCTTCCACCATCTGTTTGATGGTCGCTTGCGGCGGATAGCCCAGCCCCATGGGGCTGGAACTGAAAGCCACTTTTCTCATGTACCGGTAAAGCTCTTCCTCCCGATCGGTGCGGGTGACCTCGTGCGGCACGAGCCGGTCGGGCGCGGCGTCCGTCGGAGCATCGCCCACCACTCCGGTCTGCCGGTGGTCGCCGTCGGTGATCCGGTAGATGAACAATCCTTCCCGCAGAGACCCGAAAGCTCCCTTGCGCAGTTGGCCATCCAGGTACTTGGCCGCCTGGTCCGCCAACTGCCTGAAAGACCGGTTGGGCCAACTGGTGGAGGGAGCGAAGGCATTTAGAAAGGAATCCGGGTTTTCCGCCGCCCATCGGTATCGCTCATAGGGAGTCAAGGCATCGTAGTCGGGGGCTACCACCCGCCAGGCATATTCGGGAGAGACCAGCCTCACCTGGGCCGGTCGAAGCCAGTCCATCACCATTGCCCACTGTGGTGGGCAGCCACTCCTATGACGTGAGGCAAACTCTTCAGATCGGAGACCAGATTATCAGGAAAGTCTCCTTGCACTTGTATCAAAGCAACCGCGCTTCCGGCGCCGCTGAAGACCTGATTGCTCATGTTCTGGACGTTGAGTCCCAGTGATCTGAGCGAGGTCAGAACTGCCGAAAGCACTCCCACCCGATCTTCGTGCCGAATCGTGAGGAAGGTTCCCCTGGGCGCCACTGCACCCAGATTGACCACATTGCGCACTTGACCTCGGGCATAGTCTGCCAGCATGTGGACGACTTCGGAAGCGATGGCGTCCTGCGCTTGGCGGGTGGAGGCGCCGATATGGTGGGTGGTGTATACCTGGGGATGCATCGCCAGCCGGGAATCCCAAGCTTCCGACGCCGAGGCGGGTTCATCGGCGAAAACGTCCATCCCCACCCAGAGGTCCTGGTGGTCGAGCACCGACAGCAGGGCTCGCTCGTCCACCAGGGATGAGCGAGCGGTGTTGATCAGGAAACTGCCCGGTTTCATGCGGGACAGAAGGTCCCTGGAAACCATACCGGTGGTGGCGGGGGAGGCCGGCACGTGGAGGGTGATGATGTCGGAAATCTCGAAGAGTTCCTCCAGCCGGGACACCGAAGTGACCCCCAACTCGTCCATCTGGTCTCGCATCTGAAGCGTTCGGGTCTTCTCCACAGCCAGGAGCCTCAACCCGAACCCGTGGGCGCGTCTGGCCACCTCGATACCGATCCGTCCCATACCCACGATCCCCAGGGTCTTGCCCAACAGCCCGCGAGCTTTGGAGAACTCCTTCTTCTGCCACTGCCTCTGCCGGATGGCGATGACGTTGTCGGGGATTCGCCGGTCCAGAGCCAGAATCAACCCTATGGTCAGTTCCGCCACCGCAATGGAGTTTCGACCCGGAACATTGGACACCCAGATGGCCCGCCGGGCGGTCGCTTCACAATCGATGGTGTTGTAGCCCGCTCCCGCTCGGATTATCCAACTCAGATCGGTGGCGCCCTCCAAGGTGCTGTCGGAGATTCTGGTGGACCGCACCAGCAGCACCTGCATGCCGGGGAGAGCCTCCCGCAAAGCAGCTTCCCCGATATCAGGGCGGAGGTGGCACTTGTAGCCGAGCTTCTCTATCTCCGGCAGAAAATTCTGGGGAAACCTGTCTGCTATTAAAACTTGCATTGCGGGCTCCTGCGAAGGGTCTTCTAATGGTATTCCAGCCGGGTTCCGAAGTAACCTCGTCTCCTAGACATGGTTTCGGAACACTTTGACTCCTCGGCCTGGGAAATTGTACCGGGTTTCTCTTTCACCGACATCACCTATCACCGCGCGGTTGGGGTGAGGGCAGTACGAATCGCCTTCGATCGGCCCGATGTGCGCAACGCTTTCCGACCCCACACGGTTGATGAGCTGATCACCGCCTTGGAGCACGCCCGGCAACAAAGCAATGTCGGTTGTGTATTGCTCACCGGCAACGGACCGTCTCCCCGAGACGGGGGATGGGCGTTCTGCTCGGGCGGGGACCAGCGGATCAGGGGAAGGGACGGATACAAATACGCCGGAGGGGAGGAAAGCCAATCCATCGACCCGGCCCGCTTGGGAAGACTGCACGTTCTGGAAGCCCAGCGCATCATCAGGTTCATGCCCAAGGTGGTGATGGCGGTGGTGCCGGGGTGGGCGGTGGGCGGAGGCCACAGCCTGCATGTGGTGTGCGACCTGACCTTGGCCTGCGCCGAGCACGCCCAATTCAAACAGACCGATCCGGATGTGGCCAGCTACGACGCCGGTTACGGGTCGGCCTACCTGGCCAGGATGATCGGCCAGAAACGAGCCAGAGAACTGTTTTTCCTGGGGCGAGATTACGGGGCCGAAGAAGCCAAGCAGATGGGCATGGTGAACGAAGTCGTTTCCCATGGGAAGTTGGAGCAGGTGGCTTTGGAGTGGGCTCGGACCATCACTTCCAAGAGTCCCACCGCCCAACGAATGCTCAAATTCGCTTTCAACCTGATCGATGACGGCCTGGTCGGACAGCAGATCTTCGCCGGTGAAGCCACCCGGTTGGGTTACGGCACCGACGAAGCGGCGGAAGGCCGGGACGCCTTCTTGGAAAAGCGGCGTCCCCGCTTCGACGAATTTCCCTGGCACTATTAGCAGTTCTTCTCCCCAACTGTCCCGGTTCGGGGCTTGGAAGATGGCGGCCCGGCCCCACACTCTGTGGGCCTCGGTGGCGCCGGCCACGGTGGGAACCGGGCTGGCCATCGGGGATGGGGTTTTTCGGTGGGACGCCTTCTGGGCCACCCTGATCGTGGGAGTGGCCCTCCAGGTGGCGGCCAATTTCGCCAACGACGTCTCCGACGCCGCCCGCCGGGCCGACACTGCTGATCGCATAGGCCCGCGCCGAATGGTGGTCGAGGGGGTGATCTCGCCGCAGAGGATGTGGATCGCCACCTGGATCGCAGTGGCGGTGGCCCTGCTGGCGGGTATGTACCTGGTCTTGATCGCCGGATGGATATTGGTGTGGGTGGGTCTTTGTTCGGTGCTGGCGATGCTCGCCTACGTGGGAGGGCCCTGGCCCTATGGATACCGAGGGATGGGCGAGTTGTTCGTCTTCGTGTTCTTCGGGCTGGTCGCCACAGTGGGAACCCGGTATGTCCATGACATGACCGCCCGCCCCGCGGCTTGGGCCCTGGCCATCCCCATGGGAACCATGGCCTCTGCCATCCTGGTGGCCAATAACCTCCGGGACATAGAGACCGACGCCCGAGCGGGAAAACGCACTCTGGCGGTGATGATGGGCGCGGCCCGTTCCCGGGTCTTCTACACGGTTCTGATCGGACTGTCTTTTGCGGCGGTGATCGCCGCAGTGATTGGCGGCGTCGCCCCACCTGCCACGTTGGTCACCCTGGGCCTGACACCGTTCGCCCTGATGCCCGTGCGAACCGTGCTACGCGGAACGAAGGGCATCGGCCTGGTCAGCGTCCTCAAAACCACCTCCCGACTCCAGATGGCAATGGCTCTGATCCTGGCAGTCACCACCGCCGTTTGATCATAGTCTCCCGACGGTCTTACTTGTCTTTCTCTTTGAGCAGGGAAATACCGCAGTGGCGGAGAAACCTACGAATTCGACACCAACCAATGTTGAGCATCTCGCAGGCGGTGGCGATCGAAATACTGGTTCGGTCTACGACATCCTCCGTCACCACACAGACGGAATGGCCGTCATCACCGAGGCGCAGGGCAAGCGCTATCACCCAAGGATCTGCGTCTTCGCCGGGCTTGTTGACGTCCACCACCTCTTCAGCAACTGACATCACTCTTCGGAGATACTGATATCCCGCATCCAAAGGGTGCTGGAAACGCCCCCGAACGCCTGCTGCCCAGGCGCCGGGGAGGTCGGGATGGGCAATCTCGCTTACTTCGTTGATCACCTGCCGCGGCAGGGCGATCCGCCCGTCGACGACCATGCGTTCCAGATGCTTGAATGCATCCCACTGTTTGCTCACGGACACGATCGTCTTTGCCTCGATCAAAGCGGATGAGTCAACGATCCGAACCCCCACCTCATCGAGGTTCATTCAACAAAGCCCTCAAGTCATCTAGTTGGCCGGTCTTCAGTTGGAGGTGGTCCGCCAGATCCCGGGTCGTCAGGCGGCCCCGATCCGCGGCCGCAAATAGGGCGCCGGGCATTCGTTGCCCGAACTGGCCGGCCCGTTTCTTCGAAACAGTCTGGCCACCTCCCCTGCCCCCCGATGAGTCATTCCAGTCTCTTCCGGCCGGGCTGGCGGCGACGGCAGCATAAAGCGACGGCGCCGCAAGCCCGACTTCTTGGAGTCGGATCGCGGTAGCACGCGTGCTCACAGAAAACCGGTTGGCGATCCGCCTTGCCGTGTCGGGTTGAGTGGTCGGCGAGGTCACTGTCACACCATATTCTCCCGCAACTGTCTTCAGACGGTCCTCGGGAAGTAGAAACGCGGCCGCGAATCGCTCGCACCACCTTTCGACGGACCCATCAAGTTGATCGGGAAAAACAAAGCTCTGGCAGGCAGCGTCGGTGCGTATCAGAAGATGGGCAACCTCGTGGAAGAGCGTGAAGATCCGAGCGGTCGGGTGGTACGCCGTATTGACAGCCACCAATGGTGCGTAGCCATCCCACGCCCCGAATCCGCGGATGTTGTTCTTGCCCATGGTGAGTTGCATCACCAGGACTCCTAGCTCTTCGAGGTGACCACGCCATGAGCGAAATGCCTCCGCAGCGCTTCTCCACCCGAGCTGCTCAGCACTCGAGACGCCCGAACGCGAACGCTCGAATTCCGCCCTCTCGACCGGATCTTGGCTGGGTCGGTATTGAGGCAGGCGGGCCTCGGGCGAGCCTTCGTCACGCAGAACCCAAGAGGTCAACTCCTGAAGCCGGCGCGCCCAGCGAATCTGGCGGGCCTCTTCGGGACCAAGTTTATGACTTCCAAGAGCCGGGGCGCTGCGGAGAGAAGTAGGCATCCCCGCCGCCATCGGCGGTTCAGGGAAAAAGAAAAGGGCCGATGGGCGCTTGAGCACCCTTGCCAGCTTGTTGAACTGGCCTTTGGTGGGACGCGATTCCGCCGCTTCCCAGGCTTGAAGTTTCTCCACTGCCAACTGGGCGCGCTCGGCAAGCTCGACCTGCGTAAGACCGGCTTCCGCACGAGTCCAAGCGAGAACCTGTGCCGTGATGGGTACGGTGTTATCTGCCATATCGCTTTCCTCCGCGGTCACGCCCTCCGGAAGCAAAGGGATGCTAGCCAGATTAGCTGTGCCGAGAGGCATGTTTTGATGGAGGGATGGGACGGCGGGGGAGAACCACTAAAGGGCCCGGCCCACGCCGTTCCCATAGGCCACGATGGCATCCCATAGTTCAGAAACCCCTCGGCCCTCGGTGGCGACGGTGGTGAGCACTCGGGGGGTGGGGCCGGGGCGATACCCCAGGGACAGCATCTGGCGGAGCACCCTGACCGCCCGGTCGGCGCCTTCCTGATCGGCTTTATTGACACAGAACACGCCGCCGATCTCGAACAGGCCCGCCTTGTCGGCCTGCACGGAATCTCCCATGCCGGGGTTGACCACCACCACCACCGTGGGCGCGACTCTCATCACCTCCACTTCCGATTGGCCCACTCCCACCGTCTCCACCAGCACCACCTCGAATCCGGCCAGGGCCAGCAAGTCGGTGACCGCCCGGGTGGCCTGGGCCAGTCCTCCCAGATGCCCACGGGTGGACATGGACCGGATAAACACTCCCGGATCCGTGAAATGGGGCTGCATCCTGATCCGGTCTCCCAGCATGGCCCCACCGGTGAGCGGGCTGGACGGATCCACCGCCACCACCCCCACCGTCAGGCCCGCCTCGCGAATGCAACCGACCAGAGAAGACACCAGGGTGCTTTTGCCCGCCCCCGGAGGGCCGGTGATGCCCACCACCCGCGCAGGCGGATGATCTCCGGTGGGGGGACAAGCCCACATCTCCGTTAGGCCGGGGTCAGTGGGTAGGTTGTTTTCCACCAGGGTTATCCCCCGGGCCAGGGCGCGGCGATCCCCCCGACGAACATCCCCCAGGAGACGGGAGAGTTCCGGGCGATGACTGCCCAAATGCAACCCGCCAGTCGCCTAGGCCTCTGCTTCGACGGAGACGACTCCCGGCACCTTGGCCTTGAGGATGCGTTCGATCCCCGATCGCAGAGTCATCATCGACATCGGGCATCCTCCGCAGGCCCCGACCATCTGGAGATTGACGACTCCCTCTTCCACTCCCAGCAGAATCAGGTCTCCGCCGTCCGCCTGCACCGCCGGACGGATATAGTCAAGTGCCGCTTGCAGCAGACCCAAGTCCACTCGGGGCGCCGCCCTCTCCGGATTGAGGCGTTTGGGAAGTTCCAGGATTGTCTCGGTCATCTGAGCCCTTTGGTACCTACAACCGCCATCGTAAGGCGGATCATTCCCCGAAGTTACCACCCGAACCGATGCGGCCCGACCCTATTGGGAGTCCCTTCGCCCGATCCTGGCGCCTAAGCCCGTCATATCCGCCACCAGGTCGGTGTAACCCCGATCAATGTGCTCCACCCCACCTATGGAAGTTTTCCCTTCGGCCCGAAGTCCCGCCAGGACCAGCGCGGCGCCCGCCCGGATGTCGGTGGCCATCACTGGACAACCCGAAAGCCGTTTTACTCCTCGCACGACAGCATGCTGCCACTCCGTGTAGATGTCGGCGCCCATACGAGCCAACTCCCCCACATAACGGAAACGTCCGTCGTACAGGTTTTCGGTGACCACCGAGGTGCCCTCGGCGATCGACAGGACCGCCACCATCTGGGGGTGCAGATCGGTGTGGAAACCCGGATAGGGAAGGGTGGCGAAATCCACCGCCCCGGGGCGATTCGGCCCGGAGACTTTCAGCCAACCCTCCCCCCTCTCCACCTCGCAGCCGGCCGCCTCCAACTTGGCCAGTTCCATTCGAAGATGGGACGGCTCGCATCCGGTGATGGTCACCTCCCCTCCGGTTACCGCGCCCGCCATCGCATATGTGCCCGCCGCGATCCGGTCGGGCAGCACTCGATGGGCCGCCGGTTGCAGATCCCTGGTTCCTTTGATGCGGATTATGGGACTGCCCATACCGGTGATCCGAGCGCCCATCTTCTTCAACTGACGGCCCAGATCTACGATCTCCGGCTCGCGGGCCGCATTGATGATGGCCGACTCCCCCCTGGCCATCACCGCCGCCATCATCAGGTTTTGAGTGGCGCCCACACTTGGAAAGGACAACTCCACCTCCGTCCCGACCAGACCCCCCGGCGCCTTTCCCACCAGCACCCCGTGCACCAACTCCAACTCGGCCCCCATCTGTCGCAGACCGTTCAGATGCATATCCACCGGACGGGCGCCCAAGTCGTCTCCTCCGGGCAACGGAATCTGCGCCTCACCGAAGCGCGTCAGCAACGGTCCCAGCAAAAGAATCGAGGCCCGCATGGAGCGCACCAGCTCCAAGGGGGCCTCCACGCTGATCCGATCGGGCACCACCATGGCCAAATCCTGCCCCTCAAGCTCGCATCTAACGCCCAAATGCTCCAGCACCATCATCAAAGAACGCACATCGGCGATGGCCGGCACATTGGATAGCCGATGCCATCCCGAACAGAGCAGAGTGCTGATGATCTGCTGCAACACGGCGTTCTTGGCGCCCAAGACTCCCACGGAACCCCGCAGGCGAACCCCGCCTTCCACAACGATCTCTTCCGACACGGATTCTGATTGTACGAACCAGACTTGCCGAAAACGAGCCACCAGCATTTTCGTGGCAGTTGCTCAAAAAATCGAGGCTTCGCCGTTACCCTTCGTCAAGCAGTCTCCCACAGGAGAGAGAAGAGATATGAGGGTGGCAATCGGCGCCGACCATGCGGGGTTTCCTCTAAAGCAACGCCTCACTGCCTTTCTGACCGGTCAAGGACACACCGTGTTCGACCTGGGCGCCCACAGCACCGAGCCGGTTGACTATCCCGACTATGCGGTGGCAGTGGCCCGGGCGGTCATCGAGGGAAGGTCTGATCGGGGGATCATGATCTGTGGCTCGGGGGTGGGCTCTTCGGTGGCGGCCAACAAGGTCAAGGGAGTCCGGGCCTCAGTCGCCCATGACACCTACTCCGCCCGACAGGGGGTTGAACACGACGATCTGAACGTGCTGTGCCTGGGCAGCCGGGTGATCGGGCCGGCATTGGCCGAAGAGTTGGCGAAAACCTTCCTGGACGCCCGCTTGATCCGCCAAAACCCCTATATGCGCCGGCTGGCCAAGGTCAATTCCCTCGACGACCTGCGCTGAAACGGCCGCGGCCGGCCTTAGCTCTGACTCCGAGAGGTAATGGCTTGCAGGTCTTCGACACTCTGCGTCGACAGATCCTGCAAGCTGATCAGCCCGTCGATGCCTATCCCACCCGCTATGCGATATACAACCTGGCCTTCGGCATTGACAGCCGCCCAAAAGGGTGTGCCGGCCATCCCATAAGCCCGCGCCGCCTTTCCACTGTTGTCAACCAGAGTCGGGGGGGTCCATCCTTCCCTTTCCAGCCAATCGCCGGGAGGCCAATTGGGTCGGGTACGATCGTTGGAAGTGGCGATTCCGTAGATATCAACGTCGGGATGGCCACCAGTCTCGTTGAGCCATGCCTGCACTTGCGGAACCTCCGCCTGGCAGTGGGGACACCAATGAGCCAGGAAAACGATCAGTTTGGATCGACCATCGCCGGGGTCGATGGTCACCGGATTGCCATTCCAATCGGTTCCTTCCACCAGGGGAGCATCCCAACCGAAAGCGATGTCCTGCCCCAACGGGACGTTGCTGGACAAAACAGGGACAGGGTCTCCGGTGACAGTGACCTCCACCGTATCCGGGGCGGTTCCGGTCACTGTGGTAATGGCCACCAACGCGGCTATCAGCACCGCCGCCGCCCCTCCGATGATCACCCACCTTCTTTGCTTGGCGTTCTGGCTTCTAGCCGCCATTGCTTGCCTCTCCTGTCGCCACCGGCCGTCCGAAAGCCAGAAGAATAGCGATAATCAGGGCAAAGGCTGCTCCCGCCATGAAAGGTATGGAGATAAACCCGAACTCCTCGACATAACGGGCGGAGCACGAGACCCCCGTTCCGCACACCCCGCGGTCGACCGCAGGAAACACCTGCAGCAGATAGTGATAGAGGCTGATGGCGCCTCCCGCCACCGCCATAGGCAGGGTATACCGGCGGGTCCGCCGACCACCTCCCATCAAATCCACTCCGAAGACCACCACCATGGGATACATGGCGATGCGCTGGTACCAGCACAACGTACACGGCTGGTAGCCGATCACCTCCGAAAAAACCAGGCTCCCGACCGTGGCCAGGGCGGCTACCCCGAAGGCCGGCCATCTCCACCACTCTGCGAGACCCATCCCCCCCGCCATCCGCCGCACCGGTCGGAACATCAATCCCACCGCGGCCGCCAAAGCCATCAAGACCAGAATGGCCAAGAAACGATTGTAAAGCTGTACCGGCATCTAGCCTCGATTTAAAGAGAGGTAGCCCCGACGGGATTCGAACCCGCGTTACCGGCTTGAAAGGCCGGCGTCCTAGGCCGCTGGACGACGGGGCCCTGCCTCGGCCGAGTCCGAAGCCGACTGGTTGAAATGCTAGCCGAACCGGGCCCGGGAGTAGTCGGGCGTTATCCCGCCGTCCCCGGATCGGAACGCATCTTCTTTTGTGCCTGACGGGATCCTTCCAGCACCATGTTGAACAGACTCTCCATGCGGTCGGGATCCAATTCGTTCAACATGGCTTCTTTCCGAACCATCCCCAACAACTCGGCTTCCCGATTGGGGCTTTTCACCGGCCAGCCTCGGTCGGCCTTGGCGCGACCGATCTCCAGAGTAAGCTTCCGTCGCCGAGCGAGCAACCGCACGATTTCGCGGTCCACCAGATCGATACGGGATCGGAGCCGACTGATTCCCAACTGCACCGTCAGTTCGGCGAACTCCGTGAGGTCCAACTGGCGAGGCCCTTCGGTCTTGGCGTTCTCGGGCTGAGGATGCACTTCCACGATCAACCCGTCCGAACCCACTCCCTGGGCAGCCAGGGCTAAGGGTGGCACCCGCTCGGCGCCACCCGAGGCATGGCTCGGATCGACCAAAACCGGAAGATGGGACGTCTCTTTGAGTTGAGGGACAGCAGTGATGTCCAACGTGTCGCGGTGGCCCGCTCCAAAGGTACGTATGCCCCGCTCCACCAGAATTATCTGGTCGTTGCCCTCGGCCATCAGGTATTCCACCGCCCAAAGGAGTTCGTCCAGGGTGGCGGATGAACCGCGGCGCAGCATCACCGGCTTTTGGAAACGGCCGGCGACCCTCAACAGTTCAAAGTTCTGCATCGAACCGTGGTGGATTTCCAACAGATCCACCAAATCACCGGCCTCCTCCAGGTCCCGCTCCTCCATGATGGGCATGGCCACCGGCAGGTCAACCCGCCTCCCCGCGGCCGCCAAGAGTTTGGCCCCCTCCAACTTCAATCCCTGAAAGAAATAGGGGGAGTTACCCTGTCGGTAGGCGGCGGCCCGCAGAACGGATGCCCCATTGTCAGCCACCCACTCGGCCACCGTGTTGATCTGCTTTTCGCTCTCCACCGCGCAGGGCCCGGCTATCACCGGAAACGGGTCGTGTCCGAATCTGGTCTCGCCCACCTTAACTACGGTGCGCTGTGACCGACCTTGCCTGGTTGCTTGTCTCTCCACTATTAAAACCTCTCCATTTGCAATTATCGGGACGGGGCTCCGGACAAAAGAAAACCCGGAGCCGGGCTCCGGGATGGGCAATGGGTTTCGGTCCGCGCTATGCCCTCCGGCGCCAAGGTCCGGTAAAGACGAAATAGCGATTAAACCCTTCCAACATCTTGACCCGGAATTCTACTCCGTATCCGACGGGTGGCGCAAATGATCCCCCGATGGGGGAACCTCTCCGGGGAGAGCAGAAAAAACCGCCCCCCGGCTTTGGTCCGCCTCGGCGGTGACCAGGGTCTGGCGCTTGCCAAACCACCACCAGAGAACCAGCCCCAGCACCGCGCCGCCCAAGGCGCTCACCTGATTCCAGGTGAGCGCGCCAAAAGTGGCGTCGCCCATCCCGAACCGAAGAGAATCCAACAAGAAGCGTTGCAATCCATACCACACCACCCACAGCGAAAAGAGTTGTCCATATCGGAGCGGCGCCCGGCGGTAGATCGCCCACAACACCACCAGCAATATCCCGGCGCCCATCATGTCATACCAAGCGACATGGTGGTAGACCCCGCAGATCCCATCCGGTCCCGCCTCGGCCACGGTGCATTCCAATCCGTTGTGCTGAGGCGCCAGGTCATAGCCCGGCCGCACTTCATATCCCCAGGCGGCCGAGGTGGCCCGACCCAGATGCTCCACTATGGCAAGGTCTCCGATCCTCCCCACCAAAGTTCCCAGCGCCAAACCAAAGGAGGCCATGTCCAAATACGGCAGGAGCGGCAGGCCCTGGCGGCGCATCCTCCAGACTCCCACCAGGATTCCCCCCAGGAAACCTCCCATGATGGAGTAGTTGCCCACCACGGGGTTCAAAGCCGCCCATCCCGCTCCGTCCATCAAGGCCGCGGGAGCGGTGAGCAGCCGGGCGCCCAGCAGGCCCCCCACCAGTGCCCAGACAGCCAGGGACTGGAATCCCGCCGGGTCGAATCCCCTTCGCTCCACCAACCGGGCCACCCACCAGAAGGCCACAAAAAATGCAACAGCGGCGAAGAGTCCGTGCAAGGAGAACTTCAAAGGTCCGACGTCCCAGATCGGAATGGGAGGATAAGCGATGGCAGCCATTATCAAATCCAGCCTACCCCCCATCCAAACAGGCATATCCCATCGGTGGACTCAGTCTTCGAGGAGGCCGAGAGCCCGGGCGAGGAAGGTAGCCATCTGCGCTCGGGTCACAGGTTGGGCGGGACAGTAAAGCAGGGGATCCGCTTGGCAACCGACGGTGATTCCGGCTGCTGCCAGCGCGTCAATATCAGCCTCGTGATAGTCGCCGACCGTGTCCCCGAATCCTGCCGCAGGGGCGGCGGCCAGGTCGAAGGCGCGTACCAGAAACGACGCCATCTGCTCTCTGGTGACCGGCATATCGGGACAGAAACGCAGTGGCGCCGTGGCGCATCCCCTGGTGATCTGCAGTTCCGCCAGACGCTCGACATAGGGTCTCCACCAGGCGTCGAATTCCACATCTCCGAACATCCTCCCTCCGACCGCGGGCGGCGCCGGGCCATCGATAGCTCGCACCAGCCACACCGCCACGGTCCATCGTTGGATGTCGT
The DNA here is from genome assembly GCA_963665765.1 of Acidimicrobiia bacterium. GTDB lineage: Bacteria > Actinomycetota > Acidimicrobiia > Spongiisociales > ZC4RG35 > Bin76. Next base: position 1,708,314 of record OY762464.1, on the reverse strand, counting down.
CGTCGGGACAGATGCGATCCGGAGCGCATTCGGTGCCGTCCAAAATGTCCTCTTGGGCCAGGGCCTCCAGAGACGCCACATGGAAGTTCCCGGTCGCATCAACCAAGAACGAGCAGGTTTCCACACTCGGGTCAATGAGATGGGCGAGGACTCCGGCCACCGCCGGCTCCCGAGGCAGGCACAGACCAGTGCCGGAGATGCGCAGTTCTCGGAGCTTGGTCAAGTCGGAGATGCGGTGGGGAAGACTGCCCTCTATGCGGTTGCCCGAAAGGTCCAGCCGGGTCAGTTCGCTCAACCGACCGATCGATTCAGGCAGCCGGCCTGTCAAGCCGCTACCGAAGGGGCCGCCGAGATCAAGCTCGGTCACCCGTCCGGCGGAGTCGGTGACTACCCCGCGCCATTGGCTCAGGGGCGCGTCGGTGTTCCAGCCCCAGGAATTGAACCAAGAGTCTCCGCCCGTGTTCTCGAACAATGCCACGAGTGCCGCTCGGTCACCGGGATGGGAAACACTCTGATCGGGTGGTCCATACACATAGTTGGCAGCAGCGTTCAAAAGAGTCCTGCGCAGGCGGTTGCACCCTCCCAAGAGGATGATCAGGGGTTTGTTGACGATCATCGCGAACGTGACAATCTCGCCGTTGGGGGCAACGGCCGCGCCGGCCAGAGCGGATACGTCGTTGAGGGTGCCCGTCTTGGCCCTCACCACGTTGAGACCATCGTTACCTGCCGGGGAGGGAACCGGGGCGCAGTTCCTTAGGCTCCCTACCTCACCTGCCACGGACAATCCCTCCACCACGGGTGAACCCGGACCGGCCAGGCGCAGCATTTCGGCCACGGCCGCACAGGTGAGGCGGTTGTAGGACGACAAACCCGATCCATCGGTGATCACCAGTCCGTCTGCCAGGGGTCCCAACTTCTGGCGCAAGATGGCGTGAACACCGGCCGCCGCCGAGGCCCGGTCCGATCCCCCGGTTCGGCGCCCGATCTCCTTGAGGAGCATTTCCGCAATGGTGTTGTCGGAATAGCTCAACATGCGAGCGAGAATCTCCCCGAGCGGCGGTGACTCCACCGCGCCCAGCAGGGTCCGCTCTCTCGCGCCCGGCGACCCGCCGGCCGTGGGCCGCCGGGTGATCACCATGCCCCGCGCCTCGAGGAGATCGTCGAATACCGCGGCGGCGTGCCGGGCGGGGTCGGCCGCCCGCGCGTTCCCGCGTTGACTTGGGCTCCCCGAGTATGACGAGTATCCGCTGTTGACCAACAAGGCGGACAATGGGCCACTGTTGTTGAAAGTTACGAAGGAACCCTTCCACACGGGGCCTTCGGACAAAACCTCTTGGGAGTAGTCCCGTTCCCGGTCGGGATACCAGGAATCGTCTCCCACCAACCCGCCCTCGATCCTGGTAACGCCGTGGGCGGAGAGAAATGCGAAGACCCGGTCAGCCAGCTTGGTGATATCGGTATGAGCGCGGGGACCGGAGTAGCGATTTACGTATCGGGGCGTGGACAGCACCGGATCGCCCCCACCCCGCAGATACAAGTCGCCGCTCAGCACGCCACCGGTGACTGACCCGAGGGCGTCGGTGCGAACAAACACTTGGGTGGAATAGACCTCATCGGGGCTCATGACCTCCAGGGCAGCAGTGGCTGTCGCCACTTTCATCAGAGATGCCGGAACGAGATTCTCATGGGAGCGGGACTCCAAGATCAACTCGTCATCGAGGCTCACCGAAAGACACATCGAGTCGGAGCCCTCTCGAAACGACAGCACGGCCGAGAATTCTTCGGCGAGACGATCCCGAGCCGCTTCGCCCGACAACGACGATACGGTCGGTGAAGATCCGTAGGCAGCCACCGGTGTCAGCGCGGCCGCCAACACCGTGGTCAGCAAGAGGACGACCAAACGTCTTGCCGGACGATACCGGCCGGTTTCCGCCGGGCTTTGTCCCACGGGCAGCAGACTTTCTCGGTTCAATAGTCACCTTTGGGTTGGTTGTCGCCCAGAATATCTTCGGCCGGCGCCCCTCGGGCGGACCTTGGCAACGGGGCAACCAGTCCAGTCACGGCCAGGCCAGGTCCACCGGCCCGCAACGCACCTCACACCCCCGGCCATTAGCCTCCCAACGACTGCCGCCTCTCGGTTAGCGAAAGAGATCAACGTGAACGAAATACCCAAATGGACACTCTCGGGATTGACCGAGAAGATAGAGCAAACCCTGGCCGGACTGAAAGGAGGTGCAGGCCGACTGATAGAAGGTCGGGCGATGGCGGTTCATGCCTCGCCGGACCTGGGGAATTCGGCCAAGATCGTCATGGGGACTTCGGCCCTGCCACCCGACTTCGCCACCGTGCCACACACCCACGAAGCGGAAGAGGTGGCGGTGGTTCTTTCCGGATCAGGTTGGGTGGACATCGACGGGGAACCGCATCCCATGGAGACCGGAACCGTTCTCTTCACCCCTTCCAACCGTCCTCATCAGACCCATTCGGGGCCGGATGGTCTTACGGTTCTCTGGTTCTACGCCCCGCCCGGTTCGGAAGTGCGTTGGTTGGCCGACGAAACCACCGCGCAGTGAGCGCCCACCTCTTGTCGGGAGTGGCCATTGTCACCGGATCAGCGGGCGGCATCGGATCGGCGGTGGCCGCCACCCTTTTGGACGAGAACCCCGAGATCCGGTGCGCGGCCGTGGACCTGTCGCCCGGCCACGCTTCATCGCTTATCAGCCAGTACGGATCCGATCGAGTGTTGGAAGTGCTGTGCGACGTCCGAAGCCCCGATAACGTCCGGCGAGCCATGGAGGGGATCTGCCGATGGAACACACCGGCGCGGAGTCTGGTGAACTGCGCGGGCATCCAACTGGCCGGATCCAGCGTCGACTTTTCGCCCGGAGACTGGCAGAAGGTACTCGACATCAATCTCTCGGGGACCTTCTTCTGGTGCCAGACGGCCGGCCGACACATGATGAGTCATGAAGGGGGGGCGATCGTCAATCTATCTTCGGTGTCCGAGTTCTTCGGATGGCCTCTTCGGGCCCCCTATGCAGCCACCAAGGCCGCGGTCAGCGCGCTTACCAGAACCCTGGCCACGGAATGGGCCCACCTGGGGATTCGGGTCAATGCAGTGGCGCCCGGGTTCATAGACACTCCTCTGGCCAGGGAGGCCATCGAGAGCGGACGACTCTCCAAGCCCGCCGCGGACGCCCTTCATGCTCAGCTTCGGTTCGGCGCTACCACTGAACTGGCGGATGCTATTGCTTTCCTGCTCTCTTCCCGGGCCAGTTTCATAACCGGGGAAACTCTGAAAGTGGACGGGGGGCTGACTGCCAAAAAGCTTGACTGGCCACCTTCGGCATAAGGGGACGGGCGCGGGGTAGGTGTTTGAGTTGGTGGGTGGCAAGTTCGCGAAACAAAGACGACGGCCGGGGGTTGAAATTGTCACAGACCGGAGCACATATTGAACGGGTCCGAACACCTCCCGGTCCTCTCCGACGTCGTCAGGGCCGAGCCGGAGGTCATAAAAGCTTTTTCGGGACATTTCTCCCGCCACCAACCCGTGGCGAAGCGTGTCCCGATCCTGGCGGTGAGCGGCGGGGGAGGGGAACCCAACAGGGGGAAATCGGCCGGCCGATTTTCGCGGGATAGCAACTGGTTTTCACGACCAACTGCGATAGCCGCCTACCCACCGGGGCTCCGAAGAGGTCCGGGACGGTATCCTCCCACTCACCCCGACCACAGGTTCGTCGTGACCGGTTGGGCATCTATTCCGACCACGAGCTTTGGAGAGGCGGCATATGAGGGCAGGAACCGGGCGGGCCGTGATAACCCCTCCCATCGGGATCGAACACGCCGGTTGGGGAGCGCAGGTTCATCACCGCGCCGAGGGGGTTCACTTGGACCTGTGGGTCACCGTGCTGGTGGTGGAGGGGGAAACCGACACCTTTGCCATCTTGGACTACGACCTGATGGTGGTGACGGTGGAGGATTCCAACCGTATCCGAAAAGACGTGGCGCAAGTGTTGGGCATCGACCCAAAAAATGTCCGGGTCTCTTTCACTCACACCCATGCCGGCCCGGTCTGGTCGAACCTATTGGGGTCACGTTCGGGAAGAGCAGGTCACGAGTTGGTCCCCGGCTATCGGGAGACGGTCTGGTCCCAAACTCTGGGCGCCACTCACCAGGCGAAGGCTGCTCTCCGTCCCGCACGGTTGGCGGCGGGATGGGGAGAAAGTTCGATCGCGGTCAACCGCAGACTGCGCGCCCCCACCGGTGAACTGGTGGTGGGCCAGAATTTTGAGGGCTTCGCCGACCATCGGGTGCTGGTGGTTCGGTTCGACGACCTCGATGAGAACCCTTTGGCCGCTCTGGTTGGCTACGCCGCCCATCCGATCATTCTGGCCTACCAGAACCGTCTGCTCAGCCCTGATTTTCCGGGGGTCGCCAAGCGGGTGGTGGAAGAGTTGACCGGCGCTCCCTGCCTGTACCTGCAGGGTTGTGCGGGAAACATCATGACCATCGAAGCCCTCACCGGCGACCTGGGGGCGGCCGAGCGGATGGGAACCATGCTGGGCGCCGAAGCGGCCAAGGTGTTCACCGGGATCCGCACCCTCCCCACCAAAAGAAGATTCGCAGGCATCGTCGAATCGGGAGCTCCGCTGGGGATCTGGGTGGATGAGCCGCTCCCCGAGCGCCAACCCTTCATCAAGGTGACGGAACGGGACATAAAGATGCCGGTTCGGACCACCGAAGACCCCGACCGGGCCCAGGCTCAAGCTGAGGATCTCTCCAGCCGTTTCCTGGAATTGGAGAAGTCGGGAGCGCCGGAGAAGCAAGTGCTGGATGCCCGGTACCGGGCCAGGCGGGCGCTCATCAGTGCGGCCTGGGCGAAGCTCTGCCGAGGAAGGACCCACCTTCCCACCACCCTGCACGGAATCAGGATGGATGACGTGGCCCTGGTGGGTTTCCCGGGGGAGCCGTTCGCGGAGACGGGAGTACGGGTGAGAGAAGCCTCTCCCTTCGCATTCACCCACATGGCGGGATACTCCAACGGTGTCACCGGATATGTTCCCACCGCCGAGGAGTTCCAAAGAGGCGGCTACGAGCCCCAATGGGCAACGGCCTACACCGCCGAGGCGGCTTCCGTTCTGGAAAAAGAGGCCGCCGCGCTTTTGGGCGACCTGGCGACGGAAGACAACCTCTCCTAAACAATGTCAGCGCCCCAGGCTTCCCGCAACAACCACTCCCGCCACGGACAGCCTCTTTTGGAGGTGCGCAACCTGTCGATCTCCTTCGAGACGAACTCCGGGGTCCTTTCCGCCATCGAGGAGGTCAGCTTCGCTCTCTACCCCGGCGACATCCTGGGGTTGGTGGGCGAATCGGGTTCCGGAAAAACGGTGACGGTCTCCTCGCTGGTGGGACTCCTCCCGGACAACGCCCGAATCAACGGGGGCCGCATCCGCTACCAGGGCAGAGATCTGCTGGGTCTCTCGGACAGGGAACTGGAAGAAGTCCGGGGCAGAGAAATCGCCACGGTCTTCCAGGATCCCATGACCTCTCTCAACCCGGTGATGCGGGTGGGACGCCAGATCACCGAGGCGCTCCGTATTCATGGGGCCTCCCGGTCCGAATCCCGGCAGAGAGCCTTGGAGTTGTTGGATCTGGTGGGCATTCCCAATCCCTCCTCGCGTTATCGCCAATACCCCCACGAAATGTCGGGGGGCATGAGGCAACGAGTGGTGATCGCCATCGCCATCGCCAACCGGCCCTCGGTTTTGATCGCCGACGAGCCCACCACCGCTTTGGATGTCACCATCCAGGCACAGGTTCTGGAAGTGCTGGCGGCGGGTTGCGGAGCGGCGGGCGCCTCGATGATCCTGGTCACTCACGATCTGGGGGTGATCGCGGAGGTGGCCGACCGGGTAGCGGTGATGTACGCGGGTCGGATCGTGGAGACCGGCGCGGTGGAGACCATTTTCAACCACCCCCGCCACCCCTACACCAAGGGGCTTTTTACCAGTCTTCCCCGACTGGATGGGGATTTGGAGCATCTCAAACCCATCCCGGGAGTACCGCCGACTCTGGCTGCCCGCCCCACCGGATGCGCATTCCATACCCGATGCGCCTTGTCAGGAGGGCGCGAACTCTGTCGCAAACAGGTTCCCGAATTGACTTTCATCGGTGGTGAACAAAGCAGCGCCTGCCACTTCCTCGCCGAAACCGCCTGACCCCTCACTGCTGAGCGATAGTCCTCCAAGAGGGGAACCCGAGCCGGGCCGCCACCGACTCTTGGGTTTTGTCGAGAGTTACGAACGACAATTCGGCATGATCTTCAGCTATATAAAGAGCCGTCGCCATGTGCCACAGATCAGCCCCTTTCAGGTATCCAACCCTCAAGACCTTGGCGATTTCGCCAGATAACGGCCGATCGGGATGAATCCAGTCGACACCTGAGAGGAGCCTCCTCTCCATTGGGAACCCCTCTCGGGCGAACGTCGCCCGCAGCTCGGCCTCCAGCAGATTGGAGGACACCAACCGGGCGAGCCTTTCCAAGGTCCGGGACACGGCGGGGCCGGCCGGCTCTTCAAATGCCACTGCGACTATCGCGGACGTGTCCACATATGCGGCTTTCATTAATCACGCTCGGCCAAGAAACGATCTAGAGCGCCCGGTCGGCGGGCCACGGGTTGGAGGGGGACTCGGTCCCCTTCGAAGGGGGTCAATATACCTCGGCGTTGGAGGTCATCCAGTCTTTTGAGAATGTCTTGGGGCGGTTGACCAATGGGCCTCACCTCGGCGACGGGCTTTCCATGGTAGGAGACGATCACAGTCTGTCCTTCCCTGACCAATCTCAACAACTCGGAGAACCGCGCTTTGGCGTCATAGGTTGAGTACACGATCGACACAGGTACCAGACTAGTCAGACCCGTCTTTTTTGCACAGCCATCAATCAATACTGCGTAGCAATAAAGAGGACCTGGCTGACCTGCCCGACGAGGCGCTATCTTGGGCGTTGAAGTTGTGGCAACAAGCCCTTTGTCCACTAAGTGAATGGGAGTGCATGATGAAGAAGCTATCCGTCCGGGCGTTGCTCGGCATTTTTCTCGCATTGGCGTTGATCGCCACCGCCTGCGGTGATGACGACGCAGCCGAGGAGGCCGCCGCCGAAGCAGCCGCCGCCCAAGCCCAGGCCGTCACCGCCCAAGTCCAAGCCGCCGCCGCCCAAGCCGAAGCAGAGGAAACTGCGGCCGCGCTGAGTAGGGCCCAAGCTGATGCTGAAGCAGCCCAGCAGGCGTTGGAAGAAGCCCAGGCCGCCGCCGAGGCAGGTGGCGAGGAGGCTCAAGCCGCCCTGGACGCAGCCATGAAGGCCGCCGAAGAAGCCGAGATGGCCGCCGCCGAAGCGGCGAAGACCGCCGAGGAAGCCCAAATGGAGGCTGAAGAAACTCAGATGCAAGTCGATGAAGCCCAGATGCAAATCGAGGAGCTGATGGGCGGAGGCACGATCGTCTTCGGCACCAACCAGGAGCCTTCCCAACTCGACGCCTTCAATTCCACCACGGTCAACGACCAGGCGGTGGTGGCGCAGATCTATGAGACACTGGTGATTCTGAGCCAGGGAATGCAAGTGCATCCCGGCCTGGCTACTCACTGGTCACAGAGCGCCGACGCCACCCGCATTCAATTCACCCTGCGGCAGGGAGTCACCTTCCACAACGGCGATCCTCTGAACGCCCAGGCAGTCAAAGCCCACTTCGACCGCCTGAAGGGTGACGTCGCCGGAGCGGTTACCGCCGCCATTGCCACCAACTATCAAGACACCGAAGTGATTGACGATTACACGGTTGAACTGGTGTTCTCCCAGCCCGTACCGGACATCCTCATCGATCTGGCCACCCCGGGCGCCGGCATCACCAACGCGGCCGCGGTGGAAGCGCTGGGCGACGATGCCGGAAAGCAACCCATCGGCACCGGTCCGTTCATCTTCGAAGAGTGGGTGGAAGGAAGCCACATCTCTTTGGTCCGCAACCCGGACTGGACATGGGGCGCCTTCTCCTTCTACGGAACCACCGGCCCGGCCCGCGCAGAGCGGCTGGTGTTCCGGTATATACCTGATGACCAAGCCCGCACGGCGGCGCTGTCAACCGGGGAAATTCACTTCCTCGATCTGGTTCCCTTCCAGAACATTTCGCCTCTGGAGGCATTGGACGGCATAACGGTGGAAGGGTTCTCCCTCCCCGGCCTGCCCCAGGTCAACTACATCAACCCCAACATCTCGCCCACCTCTGACATCCGGGTGCGCCAGGCTATCTTGCATGCTGTTGACCAGGACGCCATCGTCCAGGCGGTGTTCTTCGGCAGGGCGCCCCGCGCCTACGGTCCGCTTTCCAGTGACTTCGCCGAGTACGACCCGATCGTGGAGACCTACTACCCCTACGATCCGGCCCGCTCGGTTGAGTTGCTGGACGAGGCGGGTTGGACGCTGGGTGACGATGGAATCCGGCGGAAGGGCGACGAGACGCTCATAGCCAGAATCATCGAGAACCGCAGTTGGAACCCCTGGGTTACCCTCTTGCAAGCCCAGTTGAGAGAAATCGGGTTCGACGCCGAAGTGATCACCCTGGAGGGTGGCGGCTATTTCCAACAGACCGGTGAGACTCCCTATGAACTCGCCTCGATGGGAGATGTCTTCGCATCACCCGCCTCTCTGCGTCGGGACTTTCACTCGTCCTCGGTGGGCCCGGGCAACATCAATGTCGGCCACATCCGGGACGAAAAGTTGGATGCCCTCTTGGACGCGGCCGCCGCGGAGGTCAACATCGGGGTCCGCTCCGAAATCCTTTCCGAAATACAGAGATACATCATGGATGAGGCCTACATAGTGCCGATCATCGAGTTGCATTTCTTCACGGCGTTCTCCAACGCTTTGAGCGGATTCGCAGTGGATGGAACCGGGTTCTACAAGTACTTCGCGGGAGCATCCATAAGCCAGTAGTAACAATCGAAAACGGACAGGCTCGGGGTCGGCATCCACGACGCCGGGGGCGGCAGGGTCACCGGCTTTGCCGCCCCCGGTCTGTCCGAAATACAGGGCGGATGATCAAGCAGTGCTGAAATACATCTTCGGCCGGCTGGCCCTAACCATCCCGGTGTTGGTTGGGGCCGCCATTCTGATTTTCTTTCTCATGCAACTGGTGCCCGGGGACGCCGTGTCGGCGATGATGACCGGAGGGGCCAAGCTCTCCCCCGAACAGCAGGACACGATGAGAGAGGCGTTGGGACTCAATCGACCTCTCTTCGTCCAGTTGGGGAATTACCTGCTCGGTCTGGTGCAGGGTGACCTGGGTCGGTCGGTGTCCGGTCGGTCGGTGCTCGACTTGATCGCAGCCCAGATTCCCTCCACCTTGATTCTGGTGGCGGCGGGGATGATGGTTGCCCTGCTGATCGGTGTGCCCCTGGGAGTGCTTGCTGCCCGGCGGCGCAACACCTTGGTGGACACCGCAGCCATGGGAACCGCAGTTCTGGGGCTATCCATACCTCAGTTCTGGCTGGGGCTGATGTTGATTATTCTGTTGGCCGTCAACTGGGGGTGGTTCCCGGTCCTCAGTTCGGGAGGCTTCGACGGACTGGTTCTTCCTGCCCTGTCACTGGGCCTGGCGGAAGCGGCCATACTGGCTCGCCTGGTGAGAGGTAGCCTCATCGAGTCGTTGGAACAGGACTACATCACAACCGCCCGCGCCAAAGGGGCCTCTGATTCCCGCGTCACCTGGCGCCATGGCCTGCGCAACGCCTTGGTGCCGGTAGTGACGATGATCGGGCTACAGATAGGGAACCTGTTGGGAGCTTCGGTGGTGATAGAAACGCTGTTCGGACGGCAAGGCGTGGGAAAGTTGGTGGTGGACAGCATCCTCCAACGCGAACTGGCGGTGCTCCAGGGGTCCATCCTTATCCTGGCCTCCATCTTCGTATTGATAAATGTGGTGGTGGACATCCTCTACAAGGTCCTCGACCCGAGAGTCAAGCTGGGAGCGACCTGACCGTATGCTCGACGCAACTTCCCCCTCCGCGCCGCTGCCCGAGACGACCGTCCACCTGTGGCGAAGACTTGCGTCCCATCGTTCGGTGGTGGTGGGAGGCATTCTGTTCATGTTCGTTCTGACAGCTGCCCTGTTCGCCGGTTGGCTGGCACCCTTCGACCCGGTGGATACCGACCCGGTCAATGCCCTTCAACCTCCGGGCGCCGAATACTGGATGGGCACCGATCAACTGGGACGGGACGTTTTCAGCCGGGTGATACATGGCGCCCGGCCCTCCCTGATCATGGGATTGGTGCCCATGCTGATCTCTTCGATCCTCGGAACCACCGCGGGCATGCTCATCGGTTACTACGGGAGGTGGGCGGACTTGATGATGTCCCGCTTGGTGGACATCGCGCTGGCCTTTCCCCCCATACTGTTGGCCCTGACGGTGGTGGCCGTGCTGGGGCCGGGGCTGTGGAGCATCGCCCTCGCCCTGGGATTGTCCGGTATCCCCTTTTATATACGGATGGCCCGGGGACAGGTTATCCAGGCCAACGAGGCGCCGTTCGTGCAGACCGCCATCGCCATAGGCGCCGGCGACGCCCGGGTGATGTTCCGCCACATCATCTACCGGGTGATGCCCCCCATTCTGGTGATGATGACCATCCACGTGGCCGGCGCCATCCTGGCCGGCGCGGCGTTGAGCTTCCTGGGCCTGGGCATCCCCCCACCCAGCCCGGAGTGGGGAACCATGATCCAAGACGGACGGAAATTCGTGGCGCTGTCGTGGTGGATGGCCTTTTTTCCAGGCGTTGCCCTGGCGATCACCGTGTTCGCCACCAACCTGCTGGGTGATGGGCTCAGAGACGTTTTAGACCCCAGATCCAAAGGAGAACCGATCAGATAATGAAACAAAAAGTGGCGGTGATCACCGGCGGCGCATCCGGGATCGGAAGAGGCTGCGCGGTCCGATTCGCCCGGGACGGATACCGGGTGGCGGTGATCGACATCAATGTGGCCGGAGGAGAACAGGTGGTCGCCCGGATTCGAAAAGAGGGCGAAGACGCCTTCTTCCTGGAAGCAGACATCGGCGAGCCCAACGCCTTCCCGGCAATAATCGCCGCAGTGGAGGACCGCTGGGGTGCCCTACAGGTGTTGGTCAACAACGCCGGACTGGACTATCACGAGCCTCTGTCGGAGATGAGTGTCGAGGCCTGGGACAGATGCCTGGCCGTTGATCTGCGCAGCGTGGCGTTCTCGGCACAGGCCGCCGCCGGGATCATGGGACGCGGCGGCGGGGCGATCATCAACATCGCCTCGGTGATGGCCTGGTACACCTTTCCTGATTATGGGGCGTACACCGCCTCCAAGGCCGGCCTGATCGGTCTAACCAGAACCCTGGCGTTGGAGTTGGGGCCTCGGGGAATCAGAGTGAACGCCATCGCTCCGGGCTTCATCGACACCGGCGCCTGGGAACGGGTGCTGGCCAACATGGACAACGCCGAGGAATACGCAGCCTCCGTGTCGGCCCTTCATGCGGTGGGGCGGCGGGGAAAGCCCGCCGACATCGCGGCGGTGGCAGCATTTCTGGCCGGCGACGACGCGGGCTTTATCACCGGGCAAACCCTGGTGGTGGACGGCGGCCTGACCGCCCAACTGCGCACCCCCTGATTGCGCCGAGGAAGCCCGGAGAGCAGAGCAAAGCACCATCCTGGGGAAAGCGTCCCTCAGCTGCCGTCCCGCTTCGGTGCATCTCCGGTTTATACACTGTTCATACACGCAACATGTATAGCCGGTGTATGAGTCGAGTACGAACCAACATCGAAATCGAGAGCAGTTACGTCGAAGCGATCATGGACCGGTTCGCCATTCATACCAAGACGGCGGCAGTTGACTTGGCCTTGCGGTACCTTGCGGGTCAGCCGATGAGTCGCGACGAGGCGCTGGCCATGACGCGGAGCTAACGCCATTGGCGCCGTCCCCACCGACACTCCCCCGCCGGCAGCAGAGTGATCCTGGTTGATACGTCCGCGTGGGTGGAGTTCGATCGGGCCACGGGCAGCGCGGTTGACAACCGGCTGAGCGGTTTGATCGCCGAGGGAGCGCAGATCGCGGTGACCGAGCCGGTGGTCATGGAGGTCACCACGGGTGCCGCGACACCCGCCCGCGAGCAAGATCTTCGCCGTTTGCTCGGTCACTGCCGACTGCTCCCGTTCGATGCGGCGTCAAGGATCTACCGGATGTGCCGTCGCAACGGTGTCACACCGCGCGGGCTGATCGATTGCATGATTACCTCGATTGCCCACCGACACGGGGCAACGGTGCTTTCCACCGACGGTGACCTCCACCGGATCGCTCGGGTGGTGGGTGTCCCGATTGAAGGTTAGACCGGCAGGAAACACCCACTCCTGCGGGCCGGCCGCGGCCAGACCCAACTCGCTAGCAGATGTCAAAATGGCCTCATGACTCGAGTTGATCCGGATGGGGTACGGGGATCAAATCGAGTTCGTCAATTCCGGTGTAGTCGTCCGGGTTGGTCGTGTATAGAGGCAGGCCGTTGGCGATGGCGATGGCTGCGATGAGAGCGTCATAAGCCCGGGCGGAGGTTTTTCGACCCGCTGCCCTGAGATCTGAGGCCACTCGACCGAAAGCTCTTGCGGCAGCTTGGTCAAATGGAAGGGCGTCGAAGTCGGATTCCGCTTGCTGGAGGTGGGCTTGACGGGCGGCCCGTTCCGTGAGGGTGGATGCAACAAGAGGTCCGACGGAGAGTTCCGCCAGGGTGACGGCGGTAATCGTGGGTTTATCGGGAAGCCAAGCCGGGTCCGACAGACGGGTGAGCAGAATCACTGTGTTGGTATCAAGGATCCCCTCACTACCGGTGGAGGTCACAAGGATGGATCGATAATCCGGTCCGCATCATTTCTGAGATCTGCCGGATCAAGATGGGGCAAATGACGCCACCGACCGAGCAGAGTAGCCGGGTCAGGCCCTCTACGGGGCAGTGGACGAAGTTCGGCAACAGAACGTCCGGACCGGGTTACAGTGAGGCGTTCGCCACTGATCACGCGGTCAAGCACCACCCCTCCGTTATTGCGCAGTTCCCGGGTGGTTATTTTCGCCATACTTGGAGTGTATCACGCGTGAGACTTTTTGGCCCCTGAATTGGTGGGCTATCTCAAAACCCCCACTCGAACTCCATCACCTAGCGCCTCTACCAAAGACTCTGCGGACTGGGGTTTACTGCAAGAAATTCCCGGCTCTAGTGGTATGTCTGCTAAACGATTTGGCGGGTATGAGTTCGTAGGTTCCCCTGTTCGCGGGCGGTTTTCGCCCGGTGCCACCACCCCGACTATTTGACCGACATACCACTAGCTGAACAAGGGCTGACCGGGGATGTCGGGGGTCATCACGGAGATATGCCAACCGCCCAGATTGGCCAGGAACAGCTGCTCCAGGCCCGGACCTCCGAAGGCGCAATTGGTAACCCGGTTCATGGTCAGGCCGCGGTCGTCCCGGGCCACCAACTCGATCTGCCCGTCGGGCCGGATGCGCTCCAGGGCGCTGGCGCCGAAGGAGGTCACGTACAGATTCTGCTCGGCGTCGAAGGCCAAACCGTCGGGCATGGGCAAGAGCGCGCCTGGTGGGCACACCTGCCGGGGCGCCCCCGCGGAACCTTCGAGGGGGATTCGCACCACGTCGTCGGTGGCGGTCTGCGCCACGTACAAATACTCGGCGGAGCTATCGATGGCCAGTCCGTTGGCATAGTGGAACGGACCGGAGTGGAACACCCTGGCCTCCCCGGTGGAATCGATCCGGTAGATCTCACCGGTCGGCCCCGGATAGTCCCCCGAACCCGACACGTAGAGACTCCCGTCGGGGCCGAACGCCGGGAAGTTGGGGCCGCGTAAAGGACGGCCTTCCACCGAGTCGCAGAACACCTCCCATTCACCCGACGAACAGACCCTGGCTATGGTGTTGTCCTGACTGCATACGTAGCAATAGCCATGGCGATCGAAGGCCAAACCGGCAGCCATGGCCTTCAGCTGACAGATCACTTCCGGTTGACGGGTCTGGGGATCTATCACATATATCTGCCCCGCTTCTCCCCCGGCCCAAACCCGACCGTCGGGGTCGATCGCCACGCATTCGGGATGATCGAGACCCGCGCTGTACACCTCTACCCGGCCGGTCATCTCATATCCTCCTTGGATTCACCGATCACTGAGCCACAATCTCAACCACGCATGGCGGGTCTCTCCGCCTCCCAACCGGGGCGCCTGTCCCCGCTCCAGAGCGGCCGCCAGCCCATCGGCGGGCCAGGCGTTCACCGGCTCAACTGCTATGGAGCTCAGTCTGCCATACCAGGGAAAGCGCGAAGCATGGCGGTTGATCCATAACCACACATAAGGAAAAGCCTCCGGCGACCACCGGAAGGTCAAACGGTCCTCGGTGTCGGGGCGCTCGATATGACAAGTCGCCATGGGAACCTGGGTGAGATACGCCAAACGCTCCACCACCTGGGAAGGCATCACTCCCAAATCGACCGGCTCACCGTTGCGACCCCGCGCCCCGGGCCATGGATATGAGCCGCCGGGCAACAAGTCCTCCTCCGGCACCCCCAATCCCGGCACTTTGAAACGAGCATCCTCGATGATCAAACGAGTGCCCGGCGGCGCGGCGAAGGTCGGATGATGTCCCCACAGGTACGGTATATCCAGGTCCGAGGGGTTGCGAATCTCTTCCTCCAGATCGAGTCGAGGATGGCGGGGGTGCAGAGTCATCTTTCGGATAAGCGTCAGGGGGGTGTGGGTACGGGACCGCAGGACCACCCGGTTTTCCCCCATGGTCTCCAGCACCTCCCAAGGGGCTCGGGAAACCTCGCCGTGAACCGGGTGGGTGACGGCCCCCACGGTGCAGCCCGCCCCGGCGTTGGGAAACATCTCCTGCCATCCTCCCCGGTGCTCCGACAGCCAATCCAGATCGGGGGAGTAATAGGACGCTCCGGCCGAAGCTCGCAAGGGCCAGTCCGAGTCGATCCAGGCCAGACGGTTCCGCCCTCCGGGTCGACCCAACCAAACAATCTCCGCCCCTTTGCTCTCATCGATCCTTACCTCGAGGTGGGCGGTGCGCAAGCGGATCATGGCCGAGTCCCGGCCACCTTCCCATGCTCAGGGAAATGACAGGCAGTTCTCCCGCTCCCCGCCAGCCGCCGCTCCAAAAGGGGAGTCTCCACCGCGCAGACCTCCTGCGCCTTCCAGCAACGGGTCCGGAACCGGCAGGCCGAGGGGGGATCGAGGGGGCTGGGAACATCTCCGGTGAGAATGATGCGGCTTCGATCCTGGGCAGAGGATGGATCAGGAGCAGGCACGGCCGAGACCAAGGCCTGGGTATAGGGATGGGAAGGACGGGAGAACACCTCCCCTCGATCCCCCCACTCCACGATTTTCCCCAGGTACATCACCGCCACCTTCTCGCACACATGACGCACCACCGACAGATCATGGGCGATAAACAGGTAGGCCAGCCCCAAGTTCTGCTTCAGTTCGATCAGAAGATTGATGATCTGCGCCTGGATGGAAACATCCAGCGCCGACACCGGTTCGTCCAGCACCAAGAGCTTGGGTCGCAGCGCCAGGGCCCGGGCGATGCTGATCCGCTGTCGTTGCCCTCCGGAGAATTCGTGGGGATACTTATGGGAATCGCCGGGATGCAACCCCACCAGTTCCAGAAGTTCCTTGACCCGGCCGGCGTCAGGACGGCCGCCTTCGTGGACCACCAGCGGCTCGGCGATGATATCTCCGGCCTTCATGCCGGGGTTGAGAGAGGCGAAAGGATCTTGAAACACGATCTGCATGTGGCGACGCAGAGGCCGCATCTCCCGCCTGGCCAGCCCGGTGATGTCCTGACCCATGAACACCACTTGGCCGCTGGTGGGCGTCAAAAGCCGCATCATCAGCTTGGCCACCGTGGACTTCCCGCATCCCGACTCTCCCACCAACCCCAGAGCCTCACCTTCGGAGATGGAGAAACTAACTCCGTCCACCGCTCTCAAATGGCGCCGCCGACCGGTCACACCCTCCATTCTGACCGGATAATGCTTCACCACATTGTCCAGCCTGACCAGAGGATCAACGGCGCTGTTCGACATCCTGTTTTCAGAGTAGCGAACCGAACTCACTCCCACCTGCCGACAGCCGGGAGGAGTGCGAACCGACGGCTTCGGATTGGGATGAGCCACGCAGGATCGTATCATTCTCCCACATGATCCGGCGACAGATGATCCGGCTGACACGGCCATTCATCAAATGGGCGACGGGCCTTGGGTTTACGATCTTCAGTTTGGCCGCTTGCAGCCTGGTGGAGATCGAAGATGCTCCTCTCACGACGTTCGAGCCGGCCGGGCCCTTCGCCGAACGGATCGACGCCATCTTCTGGCAGGTGTTTTGGATCGCGGCGGTGATCTTTGTGCTGGTGGAGGGAGGGATCCTGCTCATAGTCCTCTTGTTCCGGGACAGGGAAGGCCGCAAGGAACCCCGCCAACTCCATGGCAACAACAAGCTGGAGATCACTTGGACCATCATTCCGGCCTTGATCTTGACGGTGATCGCCGTGCCCACCGTCCGCGGGGTGTTCGAGCTGACCGAATGCGGCGATGACGCCATGCCGGTGGAAATCATCGGCCACCAGTGGTGGTTCGAATACCGATATCCGGAGTTGGGAATCGAGACCGGGAACGCCTTGGTGATCCCGGTCGACCGGGAGGTCTGTGCCTACATGACCTCGGCCGACGTCCTGCACAACTATTGGGTTCCCCACCTGATGGGCAAGCGTTACCTGGTTCCCGGCCAGGAAACCACCCTGCGCCTGCAGGCGGATGAACCGGCCGAGTACTGGGGTCACTGCGCCGAATTCTGCGGACTGTCACATTCGCTGATGCGAGCCCGAGTGATTTCTATGACCCGGTCCGACTTCGACGCCTGGGCGGCCTCCCAGCAGAAGTACGCCGTCCCGCCTGAACCTGACACTCCGGCTGCGGCGGGGCTGGCAGTCTTCCAACAGCAGGGGTGCACGCAATGTCACACGGTGGACTACGGATCGGACTTCGGGGGCACCAACCTGGTGGCGGACGACCTCTACAACGGTCCCAACCTGACCCATTTCGCCTCCCGGTCGGTGTTGGCCGGGGCCGCCTTGCCGCGCGAAGGGCAAAGCCGATCCGACGGGCTACGGGAGTGGCTGACCAACCCGCCGGGGGTCAAACCGGGATCTTTTATGCCGAACCTGGATCTGACCCATCAGGAGATAGAGGACCTGATCGTCTGGCTGGATACCCTGCAGTGACCGTAAACTTGCTCTCGGCCCCAACCTGCCCCAAGGAGAGGTTCCTGATGTCCCTCCGGCCGGAATTTTCAACATGACCACCACTGCCGAGCGTCCTCCCGCCACCACCATCTTTCGCAGACCCAGGTCCACCACCGGGTTCTGGTCTTGGATCACCACCGCCGATCACAAAAAGATCGGAATCATGTACGGGTACGCGGCCTTCATCTTCTTCCTGGTGGGAGGCTTGGAGGCTCTCCTGCTGCGCATTCAGCTCTCGGCCGCCGACAGCACCTTCCTGACTGCCGCCGAGTACAACGCCGCCTTCACCATGCATGGCACCACCATGGTGTTCCTGTTCGTGATGCCCATCTCCGCCGCTTTCATCAATTACCTCCTTCCGCTGATGATCGGGGCGCGGGACGTGGCTTTTCCGCGGATGAACGCCCTGTCGTGGTGGATCTTCCTCTTCGCCGGAATTTTCCTCTACTCGGTGCTGTTGTTCAGCGACCCGGCCGCGCCGGTCGGGGTGGAGGGAGTGGCCGGCAACCTCGATCCGGCAGACAACACGATCCTGGGCGGAATGCCCGACGGGGGTTGGTTCGGGTATCAACCCAACGCCGGGCCGTTCTACTCGCCCGGCACCGCCATGGACTTTTGGGCCCTGGGCGTTCAATTCCTGGGGCTGGCCTCGCTCATATCCTCGGTCAACTTCATCGTGACCATCTTCAACATGCGGGCTTTGGGCATGCGGCTTCTGCGGATGCCGGTGTTCGTGTGGATGAGCCTGGTGGTCGCTCTTCTCCTGCTGTTCTCCCTTCCCATCATCGCCATCGCCCTGTTCATGGTGACTTTCGACCGTCAGTTCGGGAGTCTGTTCTTCGTGGCCGAGGCGGGGGGGGACCCCATCCTGTGGCAGCATCTGTTCTGGCTGTTCGGTCATCCCGAGGTCTACATCCTGATCCTCCCGGCCATGGGCATCGTGTCCGAGGTGTTGCCGGTGTTCAGCCGAAAACCGCTGTTCGGCTACTCGGCCGTGGTGTTCGCCGGCGCGGCCATCGCCTTCCTGGGATTCGGAGTGTGGGCCCACCACATGTTCGCGTCCGGGATCAGCCCGGTGGCCCAGGCCGCCTTCGGGCTCTCCACCATGACCATCGCGGTCCCAACCGGAGTCAAAATCTTCAACTGGATGGGCACCATGTGGGGAGGTCGATTACGGTTCACCACCCCCATGTTGTTCTCTATCGGATTTGTGGCGATGTTCGTGATCGGGGGGTTGTCCGGCGTAACCCACGCCGTGGTTCCCTCCGACTGGCAGCAGACCGACACCTACTACATCGTGGCCCACTTCCATTACGTGCTGTTCGGAGGGTCGGTGTTCGGGTTATTCGCCGGGCTCTACTACTGGTTCCCGAAAATGACCGGTCGCCTGCTCAACGACCGGTTGGGCAAACTCAACTTCTGGACGATGTTCACCGGATTCAACCTCACCTTCGCGCCCATGCACTGGCTGGGCCTGCAGGGCATGGTGAGACGCACCGCCTACTATCCGCCCGAGGCCGGATTCGACTTTTGGAATCTGGTTGCCACCGTGGGCGCCTTCACCATCGCCGCCGGAGTGCTGGTCTTCATGTTCAACTGGTGGAGGTCCAAAAAGCACGGCGAGCCTTCGGGGATCGACCCATGGGATGCCCGAACCGTCGAGTGGACCACCCCCAATCCCACCCCCGAATACAACTTCGGGGTGGCGCCCACTGTCACCTCTCTCGATGACTTCTGGCGCCAAAAGTACAGTGAGGATTCCGAGGGGAGGCCGGTCCGCCGGCCGGAGGCGGAGGCAACGCTGGCGGAGTTGACAGAAACCGGCATAAACCCACCCCATCCCATTCATCTTCCCGCTCCCTCCTACTATCCCGTCATGTTGGCGGCGGGGATACCCCTCATAGGCTGGGGAATAATCTTTCACACTTCTTTGGTGGGGAAACTCCTGATTCTGATCGGAGCCCTGGTGGTGGCCTCCGCCGCCTTTGGTTGGAGTATGGAACCCTTGGAGGAGCCCCACGACGAGGACCACTCCGGGGGACCCTCGGGCGCCGGGTATTCGTCCTATGGGAGTGAAGCCTGATGGAGGCGGCGGCCGCCCTGGATCACCACGACCAGCACGAGTCAACCGGGGTCGATAACCGCAAGCTGGGGATGTGGGTGTTCCTCAGTTCCGAATTCCTGTTCTTCGGCGCTCTCATCACCAACTATCTCCTCTATCAGGGACAGTCCGGTTTTGCCCGCCCCTATCCGGCCGAGATATACGACATCCCTTTTACCTCGTTTTCCTCCTTCGCCCTGTTGATGAGTTCCCTGACCATGGTGCTGGCTCACAATGCCCTGGCCCGCCGCGACCAGCACGCCACCCGCACCTGGCTTCTGGCCACTGCCATGTTGGGTTCGGTGTTCCTGGGCGGACAGGTATTCGAATTCACCGAATTCGTCACCGTGGGGGGGATGAAGCTGACCACCAACCCGGCCGCCTCGGCTTTCTTCCTGCTGACCGGTTTCCACGGGCTCCATGTGTTGCTGGGGGTCCTGATGCTGCTCACCCTCTACGGGATCTCCCGTCGGCAAGACGGGCTGGCGGAGACCTCGGGGCTTAACCTGGAATTGGTGGGTCTCTACTGGCACTTTGTCGACATCATCTGGATCGTCATCTTCACGGTGGTCTATCTCCTGGCGAGCGCCCCGGTGGGGGCTGGTTGACGTGGCCGCTCACCCCGGCGAGCACCATCACCCCACTCCCCTCCAGTATGTGAAAATCGCCATCCTGCTGGCGGTGCTCACCATTGTCGAGGTGGCCCTGTTCTACGTCAATGAGGCTGCTGACATGGGTGGCTGGGACGCACCGCTGCTGATCATTCTAGCCCTTTTCAAGTTCGTGATCGTGGTGGGCTGGTATATGCATCTGCGCTTCGAAAGCTCCACTCTCTCCAAGTTTTTTACCTCCGGGTTCGTGCTGGCGCTGATCCTTTATGCCATACTGCTGCTTAGTTTCGGCGTCATCGCCTTGGGACTCTGAACAACTTGCCCGCCTGGCATCCTCACTGGGATGTCTGGGCGTTGGTGGTGGCGCTGGGAGTGCTCTACCTCCATGCCGATTTTCGCCTCCGGCCCCTGACGGCACCCCATCTTCCGCCCGCCACCGCCCGCCAGCGCGTCCGGTGGTTCGGCGCCTTGGCAATCTTGGCCGCAAGTTCCAGTTGGCCCTTTCACGATCTGGCGGAACAGGTGTTCTTCAGCCTCCATATGGCCGAACACATTCTGGTGGCCCTGGTGATTCCTCCCCTGCTCCTGATGGGAACCACCCGCTTTATGGCCGACCATCTCCTGGCCTCCCCGCGGACTCTGGCGGTGATGCGTCAACTGCGGAAGCCCCTTCCCACCTTTTTCCTGTTTCACCTGAGCTTGGCCGGACTGCATTGGACGCCGGTGGTGGAGGCGATGGTGAACTCAGCACTCATCCACTTCCTGGCCCACCTGTGGCTGTTCGCCACCGCCACCCTGGTGTGGATCTCGGTGGTGAGCCCCACCCCGCTGCTTCCCAGACTCAACCCTCCCCTGCAGATGCTGCTCCTGTTCCTGCACTCCATCATCCCCACTGTCCCCGCGTCATTTTTGACCTTCAGCCGGACCCCCCTGTACCCGTCCTACATCGATTCGGCCGTCCAGTTTGGGATTTCGACCGTCACCGATCAGCAGGTGGCCGGATTGATAATGAAGCTGGGGGGCGGATTGATACTGTGGGTTACCATCCTGGCGATCTGGTTCAAATGGGCCCGAGCCGAGCGCGCCTGGGATTCGATCGAACAGGATCTGCGCCGCCGCCCGCCAGTCAGCTGAAATCCACCAACTCCCACGCTTCGGACTCCGCTCCGTGGTCTTCCTCAGGTTCCGAATGACCCGCTCCCTGGGTGTTGAGCACCGCCACCAGAATGAAGACCACCACCCCGATCCCGGCCGCCGCCAACAGGAACTCCCCGCGGGTGATCCGCATCTCCGGACGGGATGCCGACAGCCCGGCGAAGGCCAGAATGCCGGCGGCCACCACCGATCCGGTGATCGGCGCCCAGCCAGGAAAACTCAGAAAAAGATAGGCGGCCGGCAACACCAGCAGGGCGATAATCCCCACTCCGGTGACCGGCAGGGCGAGTGCCGACCCCAACCGGAATCTCACATTCTCCGCCTCCTCACCCTCGGCGCCGGCCATGCCCTCGGGAACCCCCAGCACCTGCGCCAACTGACCCACCGACCAGCCCAGTACGGCGGCGGCCCCGACCACCGTCACCAAAGCAACCATCACCGACACCTCCACCACCTCCGCGCCAGGCACTTCGATGGCGAACATCCCCACCGCCACCCCACCCGCGGCTGCGCCGATCAAGACCCCCACCAGGGCCCCTCCGATCAGTATGGACATCCGGCCGGCGACGATCCGCATGCCGGGACCGTGCCAACCCACCGCGGCCGTGGTAAACGATGCCAGAACGATCCCGAACACACCGAAGAGCGTCACCAACCCGAGCATCGCCCATTCGGGCATCATCAGCAACGATGGCGAGAGCGCTCCCTCCTCGCCCAAGGTGTCGGCCCGGGCAGCCAACCAGGGGCTCAGGGCCACCAGACTCACCAACCCGGCGGCTGCTCCGGTGATCGCTCCGAATCTTCCGCCCAGTTGACGGCGCACCCTGAGGGGGGCGGGATCGACCGGCGGCGGGAGCGGTTCCACCACCGCCCTTACTTCCGGTTGGACAGACTCGACCGCCGCAACCGGCGGCTCGGCCGGAGCGGAAGCCAAGTCCGGGACGGCCGGGGCAGCGGCTTCCTCCACCGGCGGGGGGGACACGGCCGGGGCAGGCGCGGGGGGCGGACCGGGCGCCGGGGGAGCCTGGCCTCCTCCCCAGGCCGCCAGATAATCGTCGGCGGTTCCGCCCAGGGCCTGGGCTTTGGCTTCGGCAGACCTCAGCACCAACTCCTCCGGGGCGTTGAGAACCGCCGCCGCCGCCGCTAACAACTCACTCATAACCGTTCCCAGAGAATACACGGTCCGCTATGGGTCACCGACGCGCCCGCCGGGCGGGACGGCGGTTGGGGAGGAGCGATCAATCCGACTCGCCGTTGGTACCTTCGCTCATCTGGCGACGTTGACGGGCCTTGCGCTCCGAGCGGCGCAACAGCCACACGAGACCGATCAGCACCAGACCGGAGGCGACCCACTCGTCGGTGGAACCCCCTCCGAGGATGTGGGCAAGGGTCTTCATCCGACAGTCAGTATGAAGAGAGCGAGCATCGTCAGCACCACCATCAGAGCCAGCATGGGATACTGGGATCGTATGGCCTTGACCCCCGGAAAGTCAACCAGGGCACGGTCGTGCGCCAGGACCACCCCGCCCACATGGCCGGCTATCACCGCCGCCAATTGAATGTACCAAACCGCGGTGGGCGAAACCAGCGTGTAGTCAACTGCCCGATCGGCGAGTCCGAATACATCCCACCCAAGATCGAAGGGATCGGCGATTGCGACCAGGAAGAACTGTCCCTCATAGATGACGAGAGTGAAGTAATGAGCAAATGCGTAGGTGAGGGCTATCGGGACCAAAGTGTGGGCGAATCGGATCCGGATACGGGTCAAGCCGACGTCAGCGTCCGAGAGGATTGCCGAGACGGCACAGGCCAAGTGGTATGCCCATCCGATCATCAGAACGACGGCTACCAGTCCGAAAGTGCCCACCACCACCTCCGCCCACTGCCAACCCAGCCCGATACTCGACAAAGTGTCCTCCAGCGGACCGGCAAGTTGATTTCGCCAGAAGGGAATCCCGGTGAGGCCGTCATAGGTGACTCCCCCGATCAGGACCATCGCCAGAACATCAAGCCCCGGGCGTTCGGCCACCATCGGGAGACCTCGCAACCACTTCCGTCGTACCAGTTCACCGCGCTGACTCTTTCCGACAGGACCGATCGCTCCCATGAGATAGTTGTAAGCCCCGAAGCCGTCCCACACGGTTAACTGGGATTCGCTACCCCACAGACGGATCGTTACCAGCATGTAAAGGGTGTAAATCAGGGCAATCACAGCAAGCCACCAGGGAACGCTGCCCACCGGCGATACCAGTTCCCACCAGGTGAAAGCAAAGAGAACCGACGCCGCCGGCCAGTATCCGACCCGATCCGACGTGTCGCGGAAACCGGCCCGGTCGACCCTCAGCCACCTGGCGAGTACTCGCCAGGGAGCGATTGCCTGATAGAAGTCCCCGACCAGAGCAGACAGGAAGGGAACCACAAGCCACAGTCCCACATAGACCATCACCGGCGCCGGGTTCTCGAGGGGATCGTCCGATCCCAGGAATCCGCTCAGGACCATCACTACCAACAGCACCACCGACACCACCGAGAGGATCCTTCCTCCCAGTCTCATCCACGGGGGTACGGCGACCACCCTGCCAGAGGGCTGTTGCAAACGCGGCTCGTGCCATCGGGTGGAGAGCATGGCGAATGTAACCACCAGCACCGTTATCGCCGCCAGGGTGAAGTACAGAAGGGGGATGGGCAGGTCGAGACGCCCACCGATACCGTGACCCAGGATCATCCTTTCACCTCAGGACGACACCTTCAACTCGATCAGGCGCCGATGGCTCACATGATCTTCTACCTCGAAGATCCCGGGCAGATCTCCGTCAAACTCGTGAACGGTGACAACGCCGGCCTCTACGGAGAACTCTTCGTCGTAGCCGTGCACGTGCACCAGGAGGCGGGCGTCGGAGTCGAACCGCAGGGAGATCCGATTGCCCAGGGGAACCTCGACCCTGTCCTCTCCCACCGCCCTCCCGTCTCTTACTGTTACTTCCACAACGGTCACGTCATCGGGAAAGGTGGTTGTAGTGGTTGACGACGCGGCCGTGGTAGGAGAGGTGATTGGAGTGGTTGTAGCGGGTCGAGTGGTGATGACAAGGTCGAGTGTGGTTGTGGAAGAGGGCATTGCGGTGGTAACGGGGCTCGACAAAGTCGCCGTGGGCGGGACAGTGACAGACGGAGAAGCAGGCACCTTGGTGGTGTTGGATTCGGCATGCGTCACCGAGGTGACGACGCTCTCCGGAGAGGCGTCGTCCATGGTGGGCTCCGGTTGAGCGCCGACATCCGCGGCAGTGGCTGGAGCAGTAGTGGTAACCGGGGAGTCACCGGAATTCGAAACGCAGGCCACGGCCAACAGGAGGAGGACGCCGGACCAAGCGCTTTTCCATCTGCAGGCAACCATACTTAAGGGTGGATTGCATTCCGACATTAGGGGACGGGGCTAACAGTACCGAGTCACGGCCTTTGCCAGCCGTGGGCCCGTATCACGGCGGGCGGGTGCGCGCTAGACCACCAGGGCCGGATAAGCCTACGACTTCTGCCGTCTCGGTACCCCCGAAACGAGAGAAGGTGGGGGTCCGGTTTACTAATCCAAGTCGGTCAAGCGCCCACGGTGCTCCGGCCCCCGTCGGCGATGACGTAGGAACCGATCATGTGGCTTGCTTCCGGCGTGGCCAGAAAGAGGGCAGGTGCGGCCATATCGTCGGGACTCGGTACCCGCCCCGCCGGCGTCGCCGCGGTGATCGCCTCCCGACGTCCGGTGTTCCAGTCCTCCCGGGAAACTGTCGACTCTGTCGCCATGAAGCCTGGCGCGAAGGCACTCACCCGCACCTTGGGAGCAAATGCCCTGGCGTAGGACTTGGTGAGGGCCATAACTCCGTACTTTCCTGCCGCGTACTGAGGGGCGCGGGGGCTCCCTCGTACTACCACGGTGGAACCGATGTTGACAATGGCGCCGCCGTCTTCCTGTTCGAGCATCCTCATACCGAATTCGTGGATCATGTAAAGGGTGCCCTTGATGTCGACGTCGATTACTCTGTCCACGAGTTCTTGGGTGACATCGCGCCATGTCATCTGTTCGGTGGCAATGTCCCCGACATTGTTGACAAGCACATCCAACCCACCGAACTCATCGGAAACCGCCTCGGCCATCGCCTTCACCGCATCCCAGGAACTGATGTCAGCCTGAAATGTCGACGCCTCCGAGCCCATCTCGCGTATTTGTCGGGCCGTGCGTTCCGCACCTGCTTTGGAGCTGTAGTAGTGCACACCGACCTGCGCGCCTTCCAGACCCGCGCGACGGGCGATGGCGCTGCCGAATCCAGTGCCGGCGCCGGTGACCAAGACCCGTTGCCCCACGAACCTTTTGACGACTGTCATGGCATTATCTCCTTTTCGTAGCAAGCCGACTGTCCCCCGGGACCACCGGCCGCTGCCTTTTTGCACTCCCCCGACTTAAAACAGCGGTTTTCAAGGGCATTCAAGGGTTCCGCCGATATCATTTATGTTATCAAGCCTTCCTGACGGACAGGGTTTACCTTCGATTATTCAGGTGATTCTTATGAAGTCAAGGACCACATAGGAGGTACAAAAGGACCACATAGGAGGTACAAGATGAGCACCAACAAACCTTTTAGACTGCGGAACGGGGTGGCTTTGTTGGCTTGCATTGCTCTTGTCGCCGCGGCATGCGGCGAAGACGCTGCCGAGGAGGAACCGGCTACCACCGCGGCAGAGGTGGTCACCACTACCAGCCCACCCGCAACCACCGCTGCGCCGGAACCGGAACCGACCAGACTGGTTTTCGCGGTTCCCCCGCCCGAGCAGGGTGAATCGAACAACCCCAACCGGGACATTCAACCCAACGACGAGTACCAACTCAAGCCCATGTATGAGAACCTGGTCGGAGTGGACCCGTTGACAGCAGCCTGGACCCCGATGCTGGCGGAGAGTTGGGAACTAAACGATGCCGGCGACCAACTCACCTTCCACCTGAGACAGGGAATACAGTTCCACCACGGCTTCGGCGAAATGACCGCCGAGGATGTTGTGTTCTCGCTCACCGACCTCATCGACCCACCCGGCGCCGTCTCCGGTGTGGCCGAAGCGGTACGGACCGCGGTCGAGGAGTTCGAGATAGTGGACGACTACACCGTGATCTTCCACGTCACCGCAGGCCTGTCCTTCGCCTTCTTCGAAGGCATCAGCTACGGCGCCGCAGGCGCCGTCATCAAGAGCAAGGCCGACTGGGATTCCCGAGGCGGCGGCTCGCCTGCCTCCCCGGGGCTGGATGAAGCCCCGCTGGCGGGAACCGGGCCTTACCAATTCGTGGAACGTAATCCCGGTCAGAACGTCGTGTTCGAGAAGGTTCCGTATGACCATTGGCGTCAAAACGGAGAGTTCGACGAGATCGAATACCGGTTCATCCTTGAGGAAGCAACCCGGTTTTCATCGCTGCTGGCGGGCGAGGTTCACATGACCTCTCTGCCGCAGGAACTCGGCGACGAGGCTGAATCGCAGGGTATGCAGGTCATCACATCAGCTCTCCCCGGACGCCGTTACGGCCTGGCCCTGGTGGGTTGCTATTATCTGGAGCCACCCACACCCGGCGAGAAGTCAGCCGACGTGTTCACCAGCGGCGAGCGCCTCTATCCCGACAGCCCGTGGTGTAACAAGGACATCCGTATTGCCGCAAACAAGGCGATCGACCGTCAGGCTCTCAACGATGCCTTCTTCGGAGGCGAGGCTGAGACGGCCATCATGTGGTACTGGTTGCCCGAGCAGACCGATTCCTGGAACCCCGACTGGGAGGCTCGCTTCCCCGACCACATCGGATACGACCCCGAGGGCGCCCAGGCCATACTGGACGGGCTTGGCGGGCCGGTGAGCATCCAGGTCTACGCCAAGAACGACATCAGCGAGGCCGTCGGAACCATGCTGGCGGATGCCGGCTTCGACGTGGAATTGGTTTCGATGGACGGCGGGCAGTACTCGGCCGCACGCGAGGCACGTGAGTTTGATCGAATGGTCGAATTCGACGACACCGCATCCGAGAATGTGACTGGCTTCGAACCAGCGGGCTACTGCAACCAGGACTCCCAGCGACCGGTGTGCATGGTCGACTGGGATACCCAGTACGAAGCGATCCTCATTGAATTGGATCCGGTTAGACAGGCCGCGTTGTGGCGCGACTTCGGGGACGTCGTGTTCGAGAACGCCCCGCACGTCCCGTTGCTCCGGACCTTCTCCGAGACCGTCGTCAATCCCGATACCGTCTGCGGTTACAGTTATCCGGGCGCCAACATGAGCGCACCGTTCAGCTTCGTGGAATACATCGAGTCCTGCTGAACACAACTATTGGGACGCTCCCCCAGGCGCCAAACGCCGGGGGGAGCGTCCTTACCAACCAAGCTTCGCAACCGACTCGTGCGAGCGTTTCAGCCTGTTCGAACCGACTGATGAGAGACACCGAAGATGGCGAAAAGGGAACCTGACTGGAAACGATCGATCCGCAAGATGTCCGCCAAGCCGGTCACCGAGGCGGTCGCAACCAACATCGACATAGTAGGTTTCAGCGACCTTGACGGGAAAGCGGATGGTGCGCAACTCCAACTCCAAACGGTAGGCAAGCACACCTATCTCTACATCGGCCACCCATGGTCGGGTGGAATAACTGTGCTGGATGTGACCTCGCCTCACGATCCCCAAGTCGCCTCCTTCATCACCACCCCCAACGAGCACACCTGGCACATCAAAATACAGGTAGCCGACAACATTCTCATGGCAGCCTGCGAGCCTGCCTTCTTCAACCCCCGGGGAGATCCGCTTCAGGCGTGGAAAGGAATTCGCCTCTTCGATGTCTCCGATCCCACGGCACCCCGAGAGTTGGCCCACTGGGACGAACCCGCTCCCCGCGGGTTCGGGATTCACCGGAGTTGGTGGAACGGAGGCCGGTATGCCTACCTGTCGAACATGATCGACGCGCCCGGGTACCGGTATCACTGGCGCCTTGACCGGGCGCGGGTCATGACCATCATCGACATCTCCGATCCCGAGTCGCCCAAAAGAGTGACCGACTTCTGGCACCCCGTACAACTGGGAGAAGGCCGCCCGCCTCTGGAGGATGAGACCTTCGGCGTGCACTTTCCTCTCGTCCACGGAGACCGCGCCTACGTTGCCTACTCAGACGGGGGATTCGCCATCGTCGATGTCTCCGATGCCGAGAACCCCACTCTGGTGAGCCACGTCCGGACCTTCCCCGACCTGACGGACGGACAGACCCATTCGTGCCTCCCCCTTCCGGGCCGGGACATCCTGGTGGTTGTCGAGGAGCCGATGGCCACCTTCGGTTTGGAAGGACCAAAGAACATACGCCTCTGGGACATCTCCGACGAAGCCAATCCCACGGAACTCTCCACTCTTCCCATCCCGGAACCCACTGATGACGAGCCATATGAGACCTACTATCAGAAAGGAGAACGGTTCGGCCCGCACAACCTCCACGAAAACCATCAAGGTTCGAAGGTTGTAGCCGACAAAGTCTATAACGCCTACATGAACGCCGGCTTGCGGGTGTTCGACGTTTTGGATCCACGGAATCCGACCGAAACGGCTTCCTTCCTACCTCCAACACCTCGCCGGATCATCGACCCAAGGCCATACATGCGGATATTCGATGTGATACACAGTGGCGTACGGGATGTGACTTCGCAGGATGTGATCGTAGACCCTCGCGGTTATATCTACCTGAGCGGGCTCAACGAGGGAATATGGGTGCTCAAGGAAAGCGACCTCCCTGAGCGGGCCAACTGACCATGAAAGAGACGCCGATTACGATTGAGTCCACGCGTGGCGACTAGGAACCCGGGCATCGGCGATTCGATTCGCAGACTAGAAGACTCTCCGTTCGTCACCGGGGCGGCGTCTTATGTGAGCGACCTTGTCGATGAAGACACCCTGCATTGCGCCTTCGTGCGCAGCCCTGTCGCCCACGGAACACTTGAGCGTCCCGACCTCTCCGAGGCGCTGGAGATGCCCGGCGTCGTGGCGGTCTTCGACGCAGGTGCTCTCGACCTACCCGACCTTCCCTCCACCCCTGGGCGGGGAGCGCCGGAAGCACCAGGAATGGGACAACCGGCCCTGGCCCGCGATCGCGTCCGCCACGTTGGCGAGCCAATCGTCGCGGTCATTGCCGATACACCTCTTCAGGCCGTTGACGCCGCCGAAGTGGTGTGGGTCGACATCGACCCCCTCCCCGCAGTCACCGATGCGAGCCAATCGCTGCAGGAAGAGGTGCTGCTTTTCCCGGATGCGGGAACCAACCTCGTTCATGAAAACACGTTCGCCACCCGCGGACCCCGCCCGGAAGCAGAGGTCGAAGCTTCCGTTGAGATCGGCATACCACGATTGTCGCCGGTGACCCTAGAACCACTGGCCATTCTCGCCCTTCCCAAAGACGGGGCCCTCGAGGTTTGGTGCGGGCACCAATCCCCGTCCCGCCTCCCCCGCCAACTATCGCCGTTCGTGGGCATCCCGCCGGAGAAGATCCGGGCCCGGGTGCCGAGTGTAGGTGGAGCGTTCGGTACCAAGGGACAGTTCTACGCCGAATACGTGGTCGTTGCGGTGGCATCCCATCGCCTGAACAGACCGTTGGCCTGGATCGAGAGGCGTGGCGAACAGTTCCGATCCGGAACCCATGGCCGGGGCCTGCAGGTGAAGGTCACGGTCGGCGGCGACCGCTCGGGCTGCATCCGTTTTGTGAAGTCACATCTCGTGGGTGAAGTCGGCGCCTATCCAAGCACGGGTTCCCGCATCCCCTTCTTCTCCCAGTTCATGGCCCAAGGGGTTTACGACATAGAGCATCTCGAGGTTCACGCCGTCGCCGCCCTAACCAACAAGGCACCTACTGGACCGTACCGGGGGGCGGGGCGACCGGAAGCTGCTATTTCCATCGAATGCGCCGTCGAGGCCTTCGCCGCCGAGATCGGGATGCTTCCCGAAGAGGTGCGTCGCCGCAATTTCATCCGCTCCAGCCAACTTCCCTTCACCACCCACACCGGCGCCATCTACGATTCCGGTGACTACCAAGCGGCTCTGGATCTGGCCCTGGACACACTGGATGTCGAAGCATGGCGGGAGCGACAGGACGAGACACGCCGCCACGGCGGGAATCCCATCGGGATTGGTATCGCCTCTTTTATCGAACGAGCAGGTGGCGCGGTGGGTTCGTGGGAATGGGGCCGGGTCGAGGTGCTGGCAGACGGATCATTGGAGGTTCGCACCGGCTCCACATCGGCCGGTCAAGCCCATCACACCGTGTGGTCACAGATCGCCGCCTCCGTGTTCGACACTCCGTTGGAGGGCATTGTATTCCGCGCCGGCGACACCGCGGAGATACCAATGAGCGTCGGCAGTTTCTCCAGCCGTTCCCTGCAGTTGGGCGGCTCGGCAGTGCTTCGAACTGCAGAGACAGTGCGGGGCGCTGTTCTGGACCTGGCCGCGGACATGCTGGAGGCCGCCCCCCAGGACCTTGAGTTATCCAACGCTACGGTGAGAGTCGTCGGATCCTCTAGACCGGAGATTTCATTAACCGAAATCGCCGCGGAAGCGCAGTCGCGAGGCGTGGAACTGTCGGCCGAGGAGATGTTCAACCCCAACGCGTTGACCTACCCCTACGGCGCATATGTGGCCGTCGTCGAGGTCGAACCGGAGACCGGGTTCGTGAACCTGATCCGACTGGTGGCGGTTGACGACTGCGGGAACGTGATTAACCCGATGGTGGTGGAGGGTCAGGTGCAAGGTTCGATCATGCAGGGAATCGGCTCGGCATTGCTCGAAGAGGTCGTCTATGACGGAGACGGCCAGCCTCTCACCACCAGTCTCATGGACTATCTAATCCCAACCGCCACCCAACCGATGCCGCTGGTGTCCCGGCGCCTGACCCATCCGGCGCCATCGAACCCTCTGGGGGCCAAGGGAACAGGCGAGGCAGGCTGCATTGGTGTTCCGCCCGCCATTCTCAATGCCGTCCTTGACGCCTTGCGCCCGCTGGGCGTCACTTCTTTGAGCTTTCCCCTGACCTCTTCGAAGGTTTGGGAGGCTATCCAGGCTGCAACCCGAGAAGGAGTTTCGAGATGACCTACGACGTCCACGCCCACATCGTGCCGCTCGAGTTGATGGAGTTGCTTAGAGCCCGGGGCCACGATTACGGCATCGAGGTGCTCTACGATGACTCCGGCGAAGAGTTGCTGCGGTTGGCCGGCAAAAAGGTGATAGGCCCCTTCCCTCGGGAACTCTACGATCTGGACGCCCGCTTCCGGGCGATGGAACAAGGCGGGGTTGATGTCCAGGTGGTGTCTCATCGCACCGATTTCAGTGCCTATGCTCTCGACCGGGAAGCCGGTTCCCGATATGCCCGGGACTTCAACCGGATCCTCGCCCGGGAAGTTTCCAGGCATCCGGACCGACTCGTCGCCCTGGGTACCGTTCCCCTCCAAGCCCCTGGCAATGCTGCCGAGGAACTGTCGTACATCGTTGGCGAACTGGGAATGGTCGGAGTAGAGATAGCGACCACAGTGGATGGCGTTCATCTGGTTGACGCGGGACTCGATCCCTTTTGGAAGGTTGCCAATGAGCTTCGATGTTTGGTGTTGATACACCCCTACGATCCGCTGGGCGGCTACGACCTCAGCAGGTACTTCCTCTCAAACATCTTCGGTCGACCGGCCGAATCCACGGTAGCCATGGCCCACCTGCTCTTCGGAGGGGTTCTGGAGCGATACCCCGACCTGGTTCTGTGCATGGTCCATGGAGGCGGTTACATGCCCTATCAGGTGGGTCGCTGGGAAAAGGGCTACAAGATGGTCCCTCATCTTACGGCATCGAACATCAGCAAATCGCCGCTCGAGTTCGTAAGGCGTCTCTACTTCGACACCCTCGTTCATGTTCCGGAGGCGGTCTCATTCCTCTTGGACCTCGTGGGACCAACCCAGGTGGTGATCGGGACCGACTACCCCTACCCCATGCATGAACGCGCTCCCGTTACCTTCCTCGACTCGGTCCCCCGATTAACCAACGAAGCTCGGGAGATGATCCTTCATAGCAACGTCTCCCGTTTACTCGAGCGTATAGGCCGATGACTCCAAGCGATCGCACCGACGCTCACCGGATGTCCGTTATCGGTCACATCGACCTCGACGGCAAGG
Organism: Acidimicrobiia bacterium; assembly: GCA_963665765.1. Taxonomy (GTDB): domain Bacteria; phylum Actinomycetota; class Acidimicrobiia; order Spongiisociales; family ZC4RG35; genus Bin76. The sequence continues at coordinate 1,675,886 of OY762464.1, read as the reverse complement.
GAGATCTGATGCATGTCAATGTGGTGAACGGCGTCGCCTACGTCGGCCACATGGGATACAACGACCTCGGCACTTCGATTATCGATGTTTCCAACCCTTATCGTCCACAACTGATCACCCAGATCCCCAGGCCTCCGGGAACTCACAGTCACAAGGTCCAGGTGAAGGATTCCATCCTGCTGGTCAATCACGAGCGCAACCGGTTTGAAGACGAGCCGCCAACCGAGTGGAGCGCCGGGATGGCCGTCTACGACGTGTCCAACCCCGCCTCACCGCAACAGATCGGCTTCTATCCGGTCACTGGAACCGGTATACACCGAATGGCCTGGTGGGAAGGTGACCATGCATTGGTGTCGGCGGGTGAAGCAGGCTACTCCGGGCGCATCCTGGAAATAGTCGACCTATCCGACCCGACCTCCCCCCGGGAACTGGGGCGCTGGTGGTACCCCGGCCAGCATGTCGCAGGCGGCGAGCAATCGAACTGGCGCGCGGCCGATGACCCCGGTCTGGCCCATGAGGACCGCTTCTATAACCTCCACCATGCCCTTCCCTACGGCGACCGCGCTTACGGCGGGTATTGGGACGGAGGTCTGATGATCATCGACATCGGCAATGCCACCAAACCGCAGTTGATAAGTCGCCTGGAGTTCGGACCCGAGAGCCGCAACACCCACACTGCCCTCCGTCCTCCCGGACGGGACATTCTCATCGTCACCGACGAGCAGATCACTCCCTGGATCGGAGTCCAGCGGCACGTGTGGGTGGTTGACATCTCCAACGAGACCGATCCCAAGGTAATCACCCGTTTCCCCGTTCCGTCGGGAGCCCGGCACGACGAGAGCATACGCTGGGGACCCCACAACCTCCACGAGATGCGTCCGGGTTCATTCCAGGACCCTGATCTGGTCTATCTCACCTACTTCGCCGGAGGTCTGAGGGCCTATGACATTTCCGACGCCACGAACCCTGTGGAGGTCGCCCACCTGATTCCCCCGGCGCCGGAGGGTCGGGATTCGATCCAGTTCAACGATGTCTTCTCCACCGAGGACGGGATGGTGTATGTCAGCGATAGGTTCGGGGACGGCCTGTACATAGTCGACCCGGGGCTGTGACAACCTGGGCCTGTCCCCAGGGTCTGGCCTGATGGCCCGTTACATCCTGATCAACAGCGTCCGCGGGGTCCTTACCATCCTGGCGGTTTCATTCATCGTCTTTTTCCTGGCGCGGCTCACTGGTGATCCTCTGGATGTTCTGGCCCCGGTGGATATGAGCCGCGAGGATGAACAGGCCCTACGGGAGCAGTGGGGACTCGACAAGTCCCTGCCCGAGCAATATCAGTCTTTCATAATCAACGCACTCCAGGGTGATTTCGGTCCTTCCTTCCTGTATCCCACCGAAACGGCAGCCGGGATAATCGCCGGCAGGCTTCCCGCTTCTATTCGGCTGGGCTTGGTGGCCACCGTTTTGGTGGTGACCATCGGTATACCCCTCGGGATTTTCTCGGCGGTCAAACGCGGTTCCTTGGCGGACCGGATCGCCAAGGGTTTGGCGCTGTTCGGTCAGTCGGTTCCCGAGTTCTGGCTGGCGATCATGCTCATCTGGCTAATTGCAGTGCCGTGGAACTTCATCCCCACCTCGGGTATCGGGAGTTGGTCCAGCTATATCCTGCCCAGCTTCGTCATAGCGATCTTTGGTATCGCCGCCTTGCTGCGGCTGTTCAGATCGGCCATGCTCGAGACCCTGGGAAGCGAGTACATCAAGTTGGCGCGGCTCAAGGGCGTCTCCGAATTCTTGGTGATCATGAAACATGCCCTCAAGCCGGCGTCGATAGGACCACTGACCTTCTTCGGGGGCGTTGCGGTTCGGATGCTCACCGGAGCGACGGTGGTGGAGATCGTTTTTTCCTGGCCGGGGGTGGGGTTGCTTGCCTTCGAGGCTGCCAATGCCCGTGACTTCCCCGTCGTCCAAGCGCTCGCCCTCTTCACCGCCACGGTAATCGTCGTAATGAACCTTCTGGTCGATGTCACATACACCTTTCTCGATCCGAGGGTGAGACTCGGGCAGAGGTCTCTCGCCTGATGCCGATTGGTAGGTTGTTCTCCGGGTCCGGGAGGGAATGGGCAACTCCTTCCGCCAGCCGGACCACCGGGCCGATCGAAGGCCGACGCCGGCGGTTTCCCTGGTTGAGGACCCGCGCCGACAAGGTGCCGTGGATTCCAATATTCATCATCGTGTTCCTGCTACTCCTTCCCGCTCTCCTGGCGGATGTGATCACCGTTCACGATCCCCTCCGAGGCGTTCTGGCTGACCGCTTGACACCACCGGCATGGATCGAGGGTGGGTCCTGGACTTACCCCCTGGGCACCGACAAGCAAGGGCGGGACCTGCTGACCAGGATCATTTATGGAGCCAGGATCTCGCTGGCTGTCGCCTCCTTAACCATCCTTGTGGGCGCCTCGGTAGGCACCACCTTGGGATTGCTAGCCGGGTATTTCGGTGGTTGGATCGACCGGGTGGTCAGTTGGCTCATCGACACATTTCTGAGCCTGCCAATTGTGCTGCTGGCTCTGGTGATCGTGGCGGTTATCGGACCCTCGTTCGTGACCATCGTGACAATCATCGCCATCACAATGTGGGCCTATTTCGCCAGGCAGGTGAGAGGCGACACCCTCGCCGCTCGGGAGGCCGAATACGTCGCCAGATCCAAGGTCGCCGGGTCCTCCGCATGGAGAATCCTTCTGCGACACATCTTGCCGAATATTGCCAACACCTTGATCGTTCTCGCCACCTTGCAGGTGGGGGTTGTGATCCTGGAGGAGTCCTCACTGAGCTTCATCGGCGCCGGCATCCCCAGGCCAAACCCCAGTTGGGGTGTGATGGTGGCCGGCGGCAGGGACCAGGTGCTGATCGCCTGGTGGATTTCCCTTTTCCCCGGACTCGCCATCCTCCTGGTCGTGCTCTCCCTGAACCTCCTGGGAGACTGGCTCCGGGATTTCCTGGATCCGAAGATGCGCCAACGCCGATGAACGGCACAGCAGATGACGGGGGTGGCGCTTCGGTGGCCGGTCCGGTCTTGGAGGTCAAAGACCTGGTCACCCATCTGTATACGCGTTGGGGCATAACCAAGGCGGTTGATGGCGTCTCCCTCCAGCTTTTCCCGGGTGAAATGCTCGGGATCGTAGGCGAATCCGGTAGCGGCAAGAGTATGCTCGCCCTTTCCTTGGTGCGGCTAGTGCCGGAGCCGGCGGGCCGGATACTGGGTGGCCAGGTCTTTCTCGGTGGGCGAGACCTTCTCTCGCTCAGTGAGAAGCAGATGCGCAAGATCAGGGGGCGGGAGGTTTCCATGATCCTCCAGGATCCACAGCAATCGTTGAATCCGGTGTATTCGGTAGGGAATCAAATCGCCGAGGCCATTCGCCTCCACGATGTGGCTGTCTCCTCGCGTGAGGTGCTGGAGCGATCGATAGCGGCTCTTCACAGTGTTCAGGTACCGGCCCCCGAGCGGCGCCTACGCAGTTTTCCACATCAGATGAGCGGGGGGATGAAACAGCGGGTGGTGGGGGCCATGGCCATATCCTGCCGACCGTCGGTCCTTATCGCCGACGAACCCACAACCGCCCTCGATGTGACGATCCAGGCTCAGTACCTGCGACTCCTCGACGAGATACGGAAGCAAACCTCGATCGCCATCATCCTGATCACTCATGACTTCGGGGTCATTGCCGAATCCTGTGATCGAGTGGCAGTGATGTACGCCGGGCGCATCGTCGAGCAAGGTCCCGTATCGGACATCTTCGACAAGCCAGAGCACCCGTACACACAAGCGTTGCTTAAGGCCCGTCCTCGGCTGGCTAGGAAAGCCGAACGGCTGCCCTCCATCGAAGGACAGCCTCCCTCCCTCATCGACCTCCCACCGGGTTGTTCATTCGCACCAAGATGTCCCGTCGCACTGACGAGCTGTGAAAATCAATACCCGCCGTCGTTCGAAGTCGGAGACCATCATGTGGCGGCTTGCTGGCTGGTCGAGGAGATGTTGTGACGGACGCCGTAATGGTTGTCGACAACCTGGTTAAGCATTTTCCAGTTTCATCCGGCCAGTACGGCGGTCGCACCATCGGCCACATCCGCGCCGTCGATGGAGTCAGCTTCTCCATCAAGGAGGGAACGACTCTTGCCCTCGTGGGCGAATCCGGATGCGGGAAGACCACAACAGCCCGGCTCATCCTGAGACTGACCCGGCCCACGAGCGGATCTGTGACATTGGAGGGGAGAGAAGTCCACAGCCTGAAACGCCGCGAGTTGAGGTGGTTCCGCACCAACGTACAGGCGGTATTTCAGGATCCCTGGGCCTCCCTTAGCCCTCGCATGCGAGTGCGGAACATCGTTGCCGAGGCTCTCGTGGTCAATCGAAGGCTCTCCAGGGACGAAGTGAGGGAACGAGTAGGAGAGACGCTCGAAAAGGTAGGCATGGAGAGGTGGCATGGCGATCTGTTCCCTCACGAGTTCAGCGGGGGCCAGCGGCAACGTATTGCATTGGCCGGTGCCCTGATCACGGACCCGAGTCTTCTGGTGCTAGATGAGCCGGTCTCGGCTCTCGATGTCTCGGTTCAGGCCCAAGTGCTCAATCTTCTGAAAGACATCCAGCGAGACCTCAACACGACCTACCTGATGATCTCTCACAACCTGGCCACGGTGCAGTACGTAGCCCATCAGGCGGCGGTGATGTACATGGGTCGAATCGTAGAGCAGGGACCCACCGATCAGGTTTTCGAATCTCCCCAGCATCCATATACCCAGGGACTGCTTGCCGCCGATCTGCCCACCCATCCCGGGGACCGTGGCCCCCGGCTGGAGATCATCGGGGAACTGCCCAGCCCACTTGATCCCCCTTCGGGTTGCCGGTTCCGCACACGCTGCCCCCACGTCATGGACGTCTGCACCACCACTCCCGAAACCGTAAAGGTGGGTGCGGAACACCTGGTGAGATGCCACCTCCATACCTCCCCGGCAGGGTCCCTTTGACGCCGGGAGATATAATTGCCTGACCGCTGTGACTGTGAGGACTAATGCTTGATCGCCACTTGGTGTGGACCGGATCGTTCAATGAAGTGGCTGCCGACAGCGCCCTCGAACGCAGGGTCGGGATCTATGACACCACCCTTCGTGATGGAGAGCAGACAGTCGGCGTGGCGCTGGGCCCCGAGTCGAAGCTGGAGATAGCCCTCGCCCTCGATCGTCTCGGTGTGGACCGGATAGAGGCCGGTTTTCCCCGTGTCTCTCAAGATGATGTGGAAGCATTTCGCCTCATCCTGGGCGCCGGCCTGAAAGCCGAGATCTGGGGGTTCTCGAGGGCCGTAAGAGCCGATGTGGAGCAACTCGTCGACCTCGGAGTGAAGGCGGCGGTCATCGAGACCCCGGTGAGCGACGGCAAGCTCTCCGCCTATGGGTTGACCCGTGAAGTTGTCAGCCAGCGCGTGGTCGATTCGATACATTTCGCTGTTGACAACGGGATCCAGATCTGTTTTTTCGGGGTTGACGGCAGCCGCGCCGACTTCGGGTTTCTGGAGGAGATTTACACAAGGGCAATCGAAGCCGGAGCCGGTGAGATCGCCTTGGTGGACACTCTGGGTATCGCCGCTCCGGAGGCGGCGGCGGCTATGGTGACCCAAGCCCGCGGGTGGGTCGGGGCCGAGGTCCCGATCCACTGGCATGGCCATGATGACTTCGGCCTGGCCACTGCCGGATCCATCGAGGCCGTCCGCTCCGGGGCGGATTGGGTCCAGGGCACGATCAACGGTATGGGAGAGCGAGCCGGCAACATGGACATCGGCGAGTTCGCCATCGCCTTCGAGGCCGTATACGGCGGCGAGACCGCCATGAGGCTGGAGTACATGGTCGAGGTGGCCGCCACCGTCCAGAGACTGTCCGGCTATCACCTGGCGCCTTGGAAACCCGTCACCGGCCGGAATCTGTTCGTCAGGGAAAGCGGAGCAGTGGCGTCGCAGTTCCACGACCCGCCCGCCATCGAACCCTACTCCTCAACATTGGTTGGCGCCGACCGAGGACTAGTGCTGGGCAAGAAGAGCGGACTGGCCAGCATCAGGATCAAGGCCGAGGAACTCAACCTCGCAATCCCCGAGGAGTGCCAAGCCACATTGCTGGACCGAGTGAAGATGCGTTCCATTAAGGACGGAGGACTGGTTTCGAATAAGAGGTTCATCGAGATGGTCAAAGATGTCGTCTCGGGCCACGGGGCCCCCTAAACCACACTTGGAAGGAACCCCACCAAGGCTCCCGTTTGCGACAAGTCGCTAGCATCCGTTCAATGTCTGATCAACCAAGTGGGGGGTAGTCAATGAAGTTGGCCACATTCAGTGGCGGGAAAGTCGGCCGCATCGAAGGCGACCGCGTGGTCGAACTTGATGTTGCCACGATGCGCCAGTACTTCGAGAGAGGCGGTGATGTAGGTGAGACAGGGATGGATTACGGTCTATCCACGGTGGAACTGGAGGCGCCGATCATACCCAAGAAGTTCTTCCACACTGCCGGCAACTACAAGGAGCACCACGAGGAGTCGCTCAGGGTCGATTGGTCGCACCCTGTTCTTCCCTGGATCGTGTTCTTCCAGAACATCGACGCCATCATCGGACCCGATGATCCCATCGTCTATCCTCACCAACTAACCAGCGAACTCGACTATGAACTAGAGCTTGCGGTAGTCATCGGAAAGTCGGGGAAATACTTCTCGCCTGAAGAAGCGGACGACTACATAGCCGGTTACCTGATATTCAACGACATCACGGCTCGTGATATCCAGAGAAGGGAGATGAAGTCCGGTGTCTTCTCTTTCTGCAAGGGTATCGACACGTTCTGCCCGATCGGGCCCTGGATAGTCACCCCCGACGAAGTGGGCGATCCGCACTCACTTGGCGTCGAGCTTCGGGTGAACGGAGAGAGGCGCCAGGTTTCCAATACGGGGAACATGTGGTTGACGATCCAGGAGATCGTGTCCCACTATTCCCCGATGGGCTACAGCGCCGGCGACGTTCTCTCCACCGGAACCGTCTCCGGAGTGGCCGGATTCAGCCCGGACGCTGAGTCCCTTTACCTCAGACCGGGCGACGTCATGGAGGCTGAAATAGACCGCATCGGAGTGCTTCGCAACCCCATAGTCTCAATGGAGGACTCCGACGGGCAATAATACCGATTTTCGCATCGGCTCCCCTACAAGAAGGTTCACCGCCTGGCAGTTTCCCATCCCGATAGTCTCCATATCCTAAGTCTTCCATGCCAAGATACCTGAATATGACGCCTGACCTGGCGATGACCGACGCTCTTGCGGAATACGCCGCCTCCCACTCCATGCCGGTCAGCGCAGTGGGTCGCACCGTGATGGAAGAAACCCGCCGATTGTATCCCGAGGTGTCCCGGATGCAGGTCGATCCCCTCCAGGGCGCGTTCCTGGCTTGGCTGGTGAAGCTGATCGGAGCTACCAGAGTCCTCGAAATCGGTACCTTTACCGGCCTCTCCTCCCTGTACATGGCCAACGCCCTGCCGGAAGGAGGTCGGATCATCTGCTGCGACATCTCCGAGGAGTACACCGCCCTGGCTCGGCAAGCGTGGGCAGAGGAAGGGGTGGCCGATCGGATCACCCTGTTGCTGGGCCCGGCTCTGGAGACCCTGGCCGACCTGGAAGGGCCCTTCGACCTGGCTTTTCTCGATGCCGACAAGCCGAACTATCCCCGGTATCTGAAAAGGCTGAAACAACTGGTCAGAGCCGGTGGGGTGATCGTGGCCGACAACACATTGTGGTCGGGCCGGGTGATCGACCCCCAGGATCAAACCGAGGCCACCGCCGGGATTCGCCGTCTCAACGAGATGGTCTCCGCCTCGCCCGACCTGCAAGCGGTGATGCTTCCCTTCGCGGATGGGGTTACCGCCATTCTCGTATCCTGAGTCACCCGCCGCGGCGCACACCACGGGTAAGACCCCGCTCACCCCGGACCGTGGCGGCCACCAACAGGGCGGCCACGAAGAAACCGGCCGCTCCCAACCAGCCCGGCCGGTAGACACCAAGGTGGTCCACCGACCAACCAAGCAGGGGCGCCCCCACCCCTCCACCGCCCAGCGCCCCGGCGAGCATCACCCCCGATCCCTTGCCGGTCAGAGATCCCGAGAGTCCCTGGATCGCCACCAACATGCACACCGCGTTCCAGGCGCTGCCGCTGAGTCCGGTCAGAAATCCCGCCAACCAGATCGACCAGGTCCCCAACTGCGGCCCATACGCCAGAACGAACCCCAGACCAGCCCCCAAACAGGCAATCACCATCAAGCTCCGCACCGCGCCGAACCGGCCCTCGGCCAGGCGAGTCCATCCCACCAGACCGGCAATGCCCACCCATCCGGAAATCGACAGTGCGCGACCGGCCTCCCCCTGGGTCATTCCCAGTACCTCCTGAGCGTAAAGGGGTAGATAGGTGAGCACCGCCGTGATGGCTGCCCCCATCAAAAAGGAGTAGATCGTCAGGCGGTAGATCCATCCCGGTAACCGATCCATGGTCGGCCCCGGCCGGTTCTTCCTGCCGATCTCAGGAAACACCGGCGCGGCCGACTCCGGCCGCACGCCTCGCACCATGGAAGGCACCCCGAGAGCCAGCGGCACGGCGGCAAAGGCAACCACCGCCCACCGCCATCCCCACCAATCGGTGAACAACGGAAGAAACAGTCCTCCAATGGCGGCGCTGACCAACGAACCGGTCTGCTTCACCCCCACGATGAAACCCTGACGACCGGGCTCGGTTTCCACCGAGATCAGCTTGTTGGTGGCCGGATTGGAGATGGCGGTCGCCAGCCCGGTCAAAAAGGCGGCGCCCACTACCAGGGAGAATTCCGGCGCCACCCCCAGGGTGACCAGAACCACCGCCGAGAGCACCAGAGTCGTGGTCACCGCCCGACGCCCGCCAATCTCATCGACCCATTTCCCTATCGCGGGAGACAATGCCCCGCCGCCCAGAGTGGCCACGCTGACCAGCATCCCCAACTGCCACCGTTCGATCCCCAGATGGGATATCAACTCGGAAGCCAGCACCCCAAACACCGCGAACCCGAAGGTGGCCGACGCCATGGTGACCACCAACACCGTGCCGAGGGCCACGCGAGGAGGATTCACATCAGAAACCGTACTGCCTGCTACCAGGCGCCGGAGCGACAGAGGTTGGCCCCGGCTCATCCCCAGCACTTCCTCGGCATAAGGTAAGGGGCCCCGAGGTGAAGTGTGGTTCAGGCAAATTTCGCGAAATAGCGTCCGGATTCACAACTCGGCAGCACCTATTCCCCCTGCCCGCTTTCCCTCCGGAGCCGAAAAGGGCTATCGACGACCTGCGTTTATGACAAAGTACCCGACTGCAAACAGGACGGTGATCGCTATCCAACCCGGCGTGTAGGTCCCCCAAGTGTCCACCGACCATCCCACCAGGGGCGCCCCCAGGCTGAGACCCCCCAAGAAACCGAACAGCACCACCCCCGAGCCCCGTCCAGCCAGAGACGAGGGGAGCATCTGGATGATCGCCAACATGCCCACCGCGTTCCAGGCGCTGCCGCTGAGACCCGTTAGCACCGCCGCCAGCCAGACGGACCAGTTTCCCAACTGAACCCCAACTGCCAAAACCACCCCGGTGGCGACCGCCAGCAGGGCAATGATTCTCAAACTGGACACCGATCCCAGCCGACCTTCCGCCAGGTGCGCCCATGCCAGCCGCGCCACTATCCCCACCAAGCCGGTGACCGCCACCGCCAGACCGCCCAGTTCCCGGCGCATGCCGAACACCTCCTCTGCAAAGAGCGGCAGATAGGTGAGCACCACCGACATGCCGATTCCCATCATCAATCCGTACACCGCCAGGCGATATATCAACTTGGGGAGATAATCCGAAGAGATTTCAACCGCATCAGTGGCGACTGGCCTGACATGCGGCGTCGCCAGTGAGTAGACGCCGGCCAGCACCAGCGGCGCCACCGCGAACGCCACCACCGCCCATCGCCAGCCCCACCAGATGGTGAAGACCGGTAGCAGCCAACCGCCCAGGAACACCCCTATCTGGACACCCGATTGCTTCACTCCCACAATCAGTCCCTGACGCCCGGATGCGTACTCGGTGGCAATGAGCTTGTTGGTGGCCGGATTGGAGCCGGCCGATGCTATCCCGGCAAAGAAAGCCGCCATTGCCATCAAGATAAAGCCGGGCGCCACCCCGATCAGAAACAGCGACGCGCCCGCCACCGTGAGAGTGGCGATCGTCGCCCGCCGGCCGCCGACCCGGTCGGCCAATCTTCCCAACCAAACCGAGAGGAAGGCGCCTCCCAATGTGGAAGCGGTTACCAGCATCCCTATCTGCCACCGCTCGACTCTCAACGAGGAGATCAACTCCGAAGCGAGCACGCCGAACACGATGGGAGCAAAAGTGGCGGCTGCCATGGCCACAGCCAGGACCGCGCCCAACAACAGGTGGCGAGGATGCACTCCGCCAAAAGGTAGCGACCTGACACCGGATGCTTTCGGTCGCCTGGTACAGTGAGCTTGCCATCGGGTTGCCTGATCTCTTCCAACCCGTGACCTCTTTCGCAAAACCTGGAACCAAGGGTGAATATCGTCGGCAGGAAGCACAGATAGTGGAGTCACTGCCGATGGCGGGGGCCGGGTCGGTGGAACGTCACCTGCTGGTGGTGTTCGGCGCCACCGGGGATCTTTACCGCCAGAAACTGGCGCCCGCTCTCTATCACCTGGTTCGTCAGTACGAACTGGCCGACCGATTCCTGATGCTCGGAGTAGCCCGTTCGCAACAGGACGACCAAAGCTTCCGTTCCCTTTCCCGAGCATCCGTGGAGGGCATCTCTCACGGACAAACCGAACTGGGCGAGGCGGATGCCGATCCCGGTGATTGGTGCGACGAGGCCTTGTACTTCCAGTCGATCGGGAACGGAGATGCTCATGCCTACCAGGCTCTCCGAACTCGGATCGAGCGCATCGAGGCGGCGCACGGCCTCTCCGGCAACCGGATCTTCTATCTCGCCCTGCCACCGGCGGCCATCGGCCCCACGGTAAAGGGTTTGGGGGCATCGGGTCTGGCCCAGAGCGCAGGATGGACCCGCTTGGTGATCGAGAAACCATTCGGCATCGACCTCGAATCGGCCGTGGCATTGAACGGGGTCCTCCACGGATGCTTTGACGAGCCGCAGATCTACCGGATCGATCATTATCTGGGGAAGGCCACCGTGCAGAACCTGTTGGTGTTTCGGTTCGCCAATCCCCTGTTCGAGTCGGTCTGGAATCGGGATCGCATCGACAACGTCCAAATCACGGTCGCCGAATCGGTGGGAATCGGCGAGCGGGCCGGCTACTACGACCGGTCGGGCGCCTTGCGAGACATGGTCCAGAACCACCTGACCCAGCTGCTCAGCCTGGTGGCGATGGAACCGCCGGTCTCCTTCGACGCCGAAGCCATCCGGGACGAAAAGGTTAAAGTGCTCCAGTCGATCCGGCCGCTGCGCCCCCACGATGTAGTGCTGGGTCAATACACGGCGGGCCCCGTCAAGGGAAGTTCGGTGAAAGGTTATCTGGATGAGCAGGGAGTCAACCAGGGTTCAACCACTCCAACCTACGCCGCTCTTCGGGTGTTCATCGACAGCTGGCGCTGGCAGGGAGTTCCCTTTTACCTGCGCACCGGAAAGCGCCTGCCCAGCCGCCTCACCCAGGTGGCGGTGACTTTTCGCGAACCGCCCGTGGCTCTGTTCAAATCTTTCGAGCGAAGTCGCCACCAGGGCAACGTTCTCTATTTTCGACTCCAGCCCCACGAGGGATTTGATCTCCTGTTCGATGTGCAACGGCCATCCGATCACCCCCAACTGGCCACCAGATCTTTGGCTTTCGCCTATGAGGAAGCCTTCGGGAGCCTCCCCGATGCCTATGAGACGCTGCTCTACGATGTGATGGTCGGAGACCGGACCCTGTTCGTCCGCTCCGATGAAGCGGAGGAGGCCTGGAAACTTTACACGCCGATCCTCCAAGCCGAGATCGATCCCGCTCCCTACTCGTCCGGTTCCTGGGGTCCCCAGGAAGCAGAGCGCCTGCTCAGCCCTCGCGGTCACGAATGGACGGTCAGACACCTCGGCAACCGCGATTTGGACGGCTAGCTCGCCAACGACCTGTGGCTCGGGCGACTATCGAGCGAGAGGGCTTGCCAAGAGGGACCCACCCTCCACGTCCTGACCAAAGTGTTTTGTGCAATAAATATTGCTAGAACTCAACAAAATCGCCCGACGCCGCGGGGAAGGGAGAAGCACTCCTTTTCAAAAAGTTGTGTTGTGCAACAAACGCCATGGAAGATTCAACAAAACCTCGCTTGATTTCCCCGATGAGATTTCCCACCCTTGGCGCCATGACTCCTATATCACCTATTCCTATTTTGTTTAGTATAATAAATATTGCTAATGACTCGACAAATATTGGCGGGCACTCCCCCACCGGGTAGACCAAGCCGGGTGGAGATTTACCAGCGTTTGGCCATACAGGTCGCCGAGTTGCATGATCATTTGGGCGGATTGCCCACCCCGGTCGAGGCAAGTGGCATATGGGAGGACATCTGGTATGAGGAAGCCCATCACTCCACCGCCATCGAAGGCAACACTCTGGTATTGAAGCAAGTGCAGTTGCTGTTGAGCGAGGGTCGAGCCGTGGGTAACAAGGAACTACGTGAGTACCTGGAGGTACGTGGATACGCCAAAGCTGCCGCCTGGGTGTATGAACAGGCAATCAATCGCAGGGGATTCGCTCGACCTGAGAGTCTCTTGACCCTGGGAGAGCTTCGGGAAATCCACTATCAGGCCATGACTCCGGTCTGGGATATCGACCCGCATCCTGCTGCCAAAGAAGGCGAAGCGCCGGGAAGTTTCCGGCAGCACGAGATACGACCCTTTCCCGGAGGAATGAAGCCGGCCACGTTTCCCCTCATACATGCTGAAATCACTGCTTGGACAGGCCAAGTCAACTCGCTCGACGGCAATCTCTTGGAGTTTCCTGAAGAACTCGCCAAGACACACTGCCGGTTCGAACAGATCCACCCCTTTCTCGACGGCAACGGACGCACCGGCCGGCTGATTCTCAACTTGATCCTGGTCCGCCTCGGATACCCGCCTACCGTGATCTACAAACGGGACCGTGACAAGTATCTGAGAGCACTGCGCAAAGCCGACCGGGGAGACCCGGGACAACTCGGAGAAATGTTTGCCCGAGGTATTCTCCACAGCCTCTATCGCTTTGTCGTGCCGGCGGTCGCCGGCCCGGCTCGTCTCGTTCCACTGACCGCCCTGGCCACCCCGGAATTGGGAATAGGGGCGCTGCGGGCCGCGGCGGCCCGGGGTCGGCTCCAAGCCACACGAGGACCTGACGGCCAGTGGCGCAGCTCACTCAACTGGGTGGACGAATACCAAGCCTCTCGCTACCGGCGTCACTGACCTCTATATCTGAAGCGGCCCCCTGGCAAAGACGTACTCCTCCACCACCCGTCCGCCGATCAGATGCTGGTCGATGATCAAATCCAACACCTGGGGCGTTACTCCCCGGTACCAGACTCCTTCGGGATAGACCACCGCGATCGGGCCTTGTTCGCATACCCGCAGACAGTCCACCTTGTTTCTCAAAACCAACCCATCTCCGGGAGTCTCGGGGCGGGCGGGCCAACTGGTGTTGCGTGACCACCGGGGAGGAGCGGTCGCCAGCTCTTCATCCTTGCAGCGGCGCTTGAGGTGTCGCCACACTTGATCTGACTCCTCCCGGGTGGCGCACCGGGGTTTGGATTGCCCGGCACAGAGAAAAATGTGGCGTCGGACACCCCCGATCGAAAGGCCATGCGCGATGGCCTCCAGACGTTGCTGATCATCCATCGCCGATGCCCCCTGGCTTGCCAAGGAATATCATAAGGCTCACCGGACAGATGGAGTAGGAAGGGATATGGCTATGTCTTTGGTCAGGCACTGGATCGGCGGGCAACTGCTGGACGACCCCCCGGAACGGACCGGACCGATTTTCGACCCTGCGCGAGGGCAACAGACCGCGGAGGTAATCCTGGCCGGCGCCCCCGAGGTCGACCAGGCGGTCAGAGCTGCGGCGGAAGCTTTCCCCGGGTGGCGTGACACTTCGGTGGTGCGCCGACAGCGAATCCTCTTCTCTTTCCGCCAGCAGGTGTCCGACCACCGCTACGACCTGGCCAAGCTGATCACCGCCGAGCACGGAAAGACCATGGATGACGCTTTGGGAGAAGTCCAACGCGGCTTGGAGGTAGTCGAGTACGTGTGCGGGATCCCCCAATTGCTGAAAGGGGAGATCTCCGAGCAGGTCTCCACGGGAGTGGACACCTATTCCTTCCGCCAGCCCCTGGGAGTGGTGGCCGGAATCACCCCCTTCAACTTCCCGGTGATGGTCCCGATGTGGATGTATCCGGTGGCCATCGCCTGCGGCAACACCTTCGTTCTCAAACCGTCGGAGAAAGACCCTTCCCCCTCCATGCTGGCCGCCGAACTGTTCTCCGAGGCGGGGCTGCCCGACGGGGTGCTCAACGTCCTCCATGGCGACAAGGTGGCGGTGGACGGATTGCTGGAGCATCCGGAAGTGGCGGCGGTCAGTTTCGTGGGCTCCACCCCCATCGCCCGCTACATCTACCAAAAGGCGGCGCAAAACGGCAAACGCGTCCAAGCGCTGGGCGGGGCCAAGAATCACATGGTGGTGCTGCCCGACGCCGATTTGGATCTGGCGGCCGACGCGGCGGTGTCCGCCGGTTACGGGTCGGCGGGGGAGCGTTGTATGGCCATTTCCGTGATCGTGGCGGTGGGTGACGCGGCCGACCGCCTGATTCCCCGGATCACCAAGCGGATCGAGCGGCTTCGGGTGGGGCCGGGGGCCAACGACCAGAGCGAGATGGGTCCGCTGGTCACCGCCGAACACCTCGGGCGAGTGGCCGGCTACGTAGAGCAGGGGCTGTCCGAAGGCGCCGATCTGGTGGCCGACGGGCGCCGTCTGGCCGTGGAAGGATACGAGGACGGGTTTTTCCTGGGACCGTGCCTGTTCGACCAGGTGACCCCGGGCATGTCCATCTACCGGGACGAAATCTTCGGTCCGGTTCTTTCGGTAGTCCGAACCGACAGCTACGCGGAGGCAATCGATCTGATAAACGCCAACCCCTATGGAAACGGAACGGCGGTGTTCACCAACGACGGCGGAGCGGCCCGCAAGTTCCAAAGGGAGATCACCGTGGGAATGGTGGGCATCAACCTGCCGATCCCCGTACCCCTCAGCTTCTACTCGTTCGGAGGATGGAAGGAGTCACTGTTCGGCGCCCACGCCATCTACGGGCCCGAAGGAATCAACTTCTACACCCGCCAGAAAGTGGTGATCTCACGCTGGCCGGATCCCATCCATCGAGGAGTCGATCTGGGTTTCCCCAAGTCCGACTAACGAGGGACAGCCTTCCTCTTGCGCCACCGGTAGGTCGCCACCACCGCGGGTGGTTTATCCCCCGGGCAGTCACTACGCTCGAACGTGATGCCAGCCATCCGATCTCGCCTTCTAACTTTGTGTCGAGTCCTCAGATACATCCGGACGGACGGCGGATTCCATTTGTGGTGACCGCCATCGACCTCGACGGGGATCGGTACCGATCGGCGCTGTGGCTATGGGACTCCGAGGCGCGGCAGTTGACTTTCGGACATGGCGATTCGACCCTCCGCTGGTCACTGGACAGTAGGTCTCTGGCCTTTAGAGGAAGGAACGGAGCGCACCGACTCTACCCAGTTGGCGATTCCCTAAAGCCTCCCTCTACTGCCCCAATCCATTGTCATCCAAAGCATCAGTCACCTTTTGACTTGACCGGCAGTTGCTAGCACCATGACTCTTGCTACAAAGTCCAACACACAACCAGCCACTACACTGCAGAATATCCCAATTCCAGAAGGACACCATCAAATATGCCCAATTTCGATCGATTCGAGCGCCTTCTCAGGGTAGCTATGGAAGCACAAGACCCATCTCCTTTCATACCTGATCTGGTTAACCTCCCCAACGAAAACCGTCCTCGGCTCTTCAAGGATCGCAGCAGTACCGACATTCGTGATTGGCTATTAAGGGCACATAGCTCCATTCGCAGCTACTTTGACCAACCAGTCATCCTCTCCACTTCCGACGTCAATGTCACAGGATCTGATTTATTAGAGACACCTACTAATACCCACATCGAATTGAAAACAGGCAAAGTAACTGACGCCAACATCGGTCTTTCCACTTTGGCTTGGGCTCTAGAAGACACTTCTGACAAATTATTTGAGATACTTAGGGATTCTATGATAGAGCGACGATCGCTGGCTCTTGAAGACAACTACGCTGCTATAGCCATGTCTCAACACAACACCATGAAGAGACTGGAACACTACTTCTCCTCCCGCGTGGTAGTTGGCAATAAAGCTCCACGCCGCTTGGAACACTTCGCCAGGTGCGTAGCGCGCGGAGTAACAACACAGCGTACAGCCCAGGATCTACTAGGTCGCAAGGAACAGGACTGGCACGTACCGTTGATATTACACGCAGACTGGACTAGAGGATGGAAACTAGTTAGCAACCCATTTTACCCTGATGAGCATCTATTAGTTAAATCAATGTCTTCAGGAATGAGGGCGCATTTAAGAGCGCCGGATCCTACTGACCCTGTGATTCGGTTAGCTACAATGGCGGGGCCTACCATAGGAGGAAGTTCTGTCTCAATGTATTGAGGCCTCCTGTGGTTGTCTACAAGTACGATCGATGCGTCCATTATATTGTGAGCCCAGATCAATGGAACCGTCTTTCGGCTAGGACTCCGCCTTAGAGCACCCTTATGTTGATTCCAAACAACAGTCCCTGTTACAGCTTCGTATCCCAATTGGTGCAATGTATTACCATTCCTAAAAAGACGCCTAATATGTTGCGGATCTTCGAAAAAAAGCGTTCGGCGGAACCCGTTACTCGGATCGGAATAGGGATAGGTATGTTTACCGCGGTCGGCTGCACCACGCCGTATTACTATCAACTGAACAGGCGTCTGAGCATTGGAAAACAAAGAATAATCACTGTATACTTCTAGGAACTCCACGGCACCATAGTCGAGAATATAATTTCGAAGGTTATTAAAATAGGCCCCGTTGTTCATAGACGGTGGTACTACAAAGGCCAGTTGACCTCCGAGGTTAAGTAATTCCAGCCCGACTTGGAAGAAGAGAGCAAAAATGTTGACTCTACCAGAAATAACCCGACCGTAGTGCCTCCGAATGTCTGGCGATGCTCGAAACTGGAAGTAGGGAGGATTACCAATGACCAAATCAAAAGGGTCTCCTATGTGAGGAGTAAGCGCAGAGCGCTCCAGAAGGGTGGCTTGTGGTACTACTTCAGAAGCTACAGACAGTACAGTTTTGTCAATGTCCCATCCGTAGGTCTTGGCACGGGGTTCTTTAACCATTACTGAAGCAAGGAATTCTCCAGTTCCTACCCCTGGATCTAATACTCGTATGCCGGGACGAAGGTCACACTGGTCCAACAGTCGTTCCCTTAGGGTTGCTGGTGTCATGTATTGACCCAGTTCTTTGCGATGTTTAAGGGAGGCCGACTCTATCCAACGGCACGTGGGGTTTGAGTACTCCCCTTTTACTGTTGCGTCAAAATTCTTGCCAGTCTTCATGTTGGATACCATTTGTCTCCAAACTCTACAGTGGGACTGTGACAACCATTGGCATATGGAGCCATAATGGCCTACGTCGAGTATCCTCCCTAGGTAATGGCGAGAGTCAAGGTCTCCGCCACCAGGGCGGGGCGATCTCCGCCTTTGATTTCCACGATGATGGTTCTTTTGATCAGGTACTGGCCAGGCCGACGCTCGGTGACATCGGCCAAGGTCGCCCGGGCTCGGATCTGGCTGTTCACGGGGACCGGGGCGAGGAAACGCACCTTGTCGGTCCCGTAATTTATCTGCACTTTGGCGCCGTCCGGCAGTGGTTCCATCTCCGATCCGAAATGGGGCAAAAGAGACAGCGTAAAGAACCCGTGAGCGATGGTCGCTCCGAACGGGGACTCGGCGGCGGCTCGGGCCGGATCCACATGGATGAACTGATGATCCAAGGTGGCGTCGGCAAAGGCGTCGATTCGATCCTGTGTCACCGCGAACCACTCGGAGACTCCGATTTCGCTTCCCACCTGCTCCATCAGTTCCGTCACGCTGATCGACTTGTCACTCATGTCTTCAATTCCTCTCCGCCACGCCGGGCGCTTGGAAGGCCGCCACGCCGGTGAGGGCCTGACCCAGAATCAAGGTGTGTATTTCGTGGGTGCCCTCATAGGTGTACACCGTCTCCAGGTTGGCCATGTGTCGCATCACCGGGTAATCGTGCGTTATGCCGTTGGCGCCCAGGACGCTGCGAGCCGTTCGCGCCACCGCCAGGGCATCTTTCACATTGTTGTACTTGCCCAGCGAGACCTGAGCAGGGGTGAGTTTTCCCTCCTCCCGCAGCCGTCCGATCCGGATGGCCAACAGCGTTCCCCTCTGAACCGCCACCATCATCTCCACCAGCTTGGCCTGCGTCAGCTGGAAAGAGGAGATGGGCGCCCCGAATTGGATTCGTTCGGAGGCGTACCGAAGCGCGGTTTCATAGCAGGTCCGAGCCGCCCCCATGGCGCCGAACACGATCCCCAGCCGCGCCTCGGTTAGACAGGAAAGTGGCCCTCTCATGGAAGCCACCCCCGGCAGCATCATTTCTTCGGGAAGGCGAACCCCGTCCAAGACCAATACGGAAGTGACCGAAGCTCGCATGCTGGCCTTGCGTTCCATAAGGTTTGCCTCGAATCCCCGAGCGTCGGTCGGCACCAGGAACCCACGCACCCCTTCGGAGGTTCTGGCCCAGATCACCGCCAGATCAGCCACGCCACCATTGGTGATCCAGGCTTTGGTCCCGTCGATGATCCAATCCCCTCCTGCCCGCCGGGCAGTGGTACGCATCGAACCCGGATCGCTCCCCGAGTCGGGTTCGGTCAGCCCAAAACACCCGATCACCTCGCCCTTGGCCATCCGGGGAAGCCACTCCTGCTTCTGCTCCTCGGATCCATACCGGTGGATGGGAAACATGCACAGTGAACCCTGCACCGACACGAAACTGCGCAGGCCCGAATCTCCGGCCTCCAACTCCAAAGCGGCCATCCCGTATTCGACCGCACCCATTGCGGCGCAACCGTATCCCTCCAGATGCATCCCGAACATCCCCATCCGGGCCATTTCCGGAACGAGATCCATGGGAAGCTCTCCCGCCTCCCACCATCCGCCTATCTCATCTCGCACCCGGCTCTCAACGAACTCCCGCACCGTCGTGGCCACCAGTCGCTCGGCGTCCGACAGCAAGCCGGTGGTATCTAAGAAATCAAGAGGATCAGGCGTCATCTCCCAAGCTACTCCTCAATTACGAATTACGCCGCAAGAGCTGTCGAGTCGCCGAATCATCGTCCTTGCGGTCGAAGTCAACTACTTCTTGTTCTTATGACGATTCGCCTTGCGCCGTTTGCGATACTTGTGCTTAGACATTTTTCGGCGACGCTTTTTGACAAGCGAACCCATACTTGGCTTTCTGGTTGACCGCTAAAAACAACCCCGTCAGTTCCACCCTGGCCGACGGGGACTTCGGAGCATACCACACGGCGGGGACATCAAGAAACCAGAGGGCCGGATTTCAGACGATCACCAACTGATCGACACCGGTTCACCCACCGGATTTGCGACGGTTCCCTCAAATAATTCCCTGCTCGGCCACCCTGGGACGGAATATTTCGACCTGGTCCCCCAGAGAGGACCGGATACCAACCGTCACCTGGTCGGTCTCCCCCGACTCGGTGAACACCAGCACCGAAGGGCCACTTCCTGACCAGGCGGCATAGACCGCCCCCGCCCCCAACGACTCGCGGATAAAGTCCCCCACCAGCGGCTGCAATCGGTTCCGGTCGGATTCGTGAATCTCATCCCCCAGAGCCGAACCGAGCAGGTCGGACTTCCCGGTGGTCAGACCCATCACCAAGGCACCCATCCTGAAGAGACTGCCGACCACGGTCTGCAGATCGAAGGTCCTCGCCACCACCTTCCGAGATTCGCTGGTGAACAGCCGGAAGGTGGGCACCAGCACCAAGAGTCCGTACATATCACTCAATCGGAGTCGATGAACCCTGCCCTCGGTCCCCACCATCACCAACCCGCCGAACACGGCCGCCGCCGCGTTGTCGGGATGGCCTTCCAGCGCGGCCACCTTCTGAAACACCTGGTCGGAAACGACGGGCTCTTCCATAAAGCGGGATGCGGCCACCATGCCGGCGGTGTAGGCGGCGGCCGATGAACCCAGTCCGCTGCCGATCGGGATCCGGTTGTCCACTTCCATGCAGAGCGGTTGTTCGATCCCCACCGCCGACCGGGCGCCTTCCAACACTGCGTCCGAAGATCCCGAAGGGGGCTGGTGAGAACCCACATGACGGACCTCCCACTTTTCGGAGCGTCGAGCCTTCACCCGGCACCTGATTTCCAGAGCGATCGCCAAACAGTCAAACCCGGGACCCAGATTGGCCGAGGAAGCCGGGGCCGACGCCTCAGCCTCGATCTTGGTCATAGGGTTCCAAGAAAATATTCCCGGCGGCGGGAATGTGCCCTCTAATTACCTGTTCCGCTCTGGCAATGGCCTCGGGAATCTGCGCGGCGGTCAGTGAATCCACAAAGTCAACCTCGACATTGACCAGCAGATCGTCGGGTCCCATGTGCATGGTGAGCAGGCGCCCCACTCCGGCAATCTCGTCCATTCCCAACAAAGAGGCCCGAATCAGCACCCGGTCTCGTCTGCCTGCTGCCTCGCCGATCAGCAAGGCCTTGATCTCGGCTGCCAGCAGCACCGCCACCACCCCCAGCATGACACCGATCAACAGGGAAGCCGCCCCGTCCCAACGGGAATCTCCCGTGGCCCAGGCGGCGGTGGTTCCCGCCAGAGCAAAGAGCAGGCCCAACATGGCGGCAGTGTCTTCCAGGAGAATCACAATCAGCGAAGAGTCCTTGGATTCCCTCACTGCCCGCCACACCGAGGCATTGCCCCGATGGCGATTGAATTCCCGAAGCGCCACCCCGAAACTGACCGATTCCAAACCCAGCGCAAATACCAGCACAATGAAACTGGCTCGCAGGTCCCCAAGCGGCTCGGCATGGCTGATCGCCTCCCAACCATGCAGGAAAGCCCAGACCCCTCCTCCGAAGAACAGCATCACCGCCACCAGGAAGCTCCAGAAATACACCTCCTTGCCCCGACCGAACGGATGACTGACGTCGGCCGGCTGCCGGGCGGCTCTCGATCCGTACAGAAGCAAGCCTTGGTTGGAGGAGTCTGCCACCGAGTGAATAGCTTCCGCCAGCATGGCGGCCGACCCGGTGATGAAGAAAGCGAACAGCTTGGCTACGGCAATGGTGGCATTAGCCACCAAAGCGGCCAGCACCGCCAGTCGTGATCCTCCGCTAGCCACGGAAAAGGAGTCTACGTCTCTTGGCGCATAAGGCCACCGTGGGCGACTTCGCCGCGTTCACCATTTCATCTCACGGACTTCATCCCTGATGACCGTCCCTCCCACCCGGCAGCGATTCCCTTCCCAGATCAGATCGATCAGGGACGGCCATCCCATCTCGCTTCCCTGGGATATCCGGACTTTCCCCGACGACCGGCCGTCGGAGCGAAGCGCCGCCGCCAAGGCCACCGCGGCGCTGCCGGTGGCCGGGTCCTCCACCACTCCCATGCCCGGAGCGAAGAACCGAGCTTTCACGCTCCCCGGTGAGGATTCCCAGGCCCACGCCAGCGTCATCCCCAATTCCGCAGGTGGCGATTCCAGACCGCCCACCCCTTCGGGCGTCTCCATTTGCCAGACCGAATAAGGAAGCGGCATCTCCACTTCCCAGGCCCGGACCGGAGAGCACCAACCGAGAGTGGGGGGATCTTGTTGGGTTCGAACAGGCTGTTGGAAGGGAGGTTCAATCCACACTTGTGCGCCTTCGACGCCAATGCTCACCTCTCCCACTCCACAGGTCACCCGATCCACCCCGCCCGGACCGGCGCGGAGGAGCAGCCAGGCTGCTCCCACCAGAGGATGTCCGGCGAAAGGCAGTTCCGAAACGGGGGTGAAGATTCGGACATGGGGAGGGGCGCCGCTTTGCCATTGGATGAACACGGTCTCGCTGAATCCCAGCCGGGTGGCAATGGCCTGCATGCGCTCGGCGTCAAGGTTGACGGTGTCCGCCACCACTCCCAAGTGATTCCCACCCTGTGATCCGTCGGTAAACACCCTGAGAATCTGCGCGGGACGGGCCATTTCAACCTTCCTCTTCCGAGCCTGCCATCATGGGTAGAAAGCCGAGTGGACGGAGAAAGATCATGGCGGAAATTCTGGGGCTGGACATCCTGGCCACACAGATGATCCTAGCCATCGGGCTGGCTCTGGTGGCCGGCAACTCCTGGGCCGCCCTCCGGCATCTAAGAGGACAAGCCCCCCCGAAGCGGCGGGGCGCCTTTCGTCCCCGACGAGTGGCGTTTCTGATCACGGTCGGGGCGCTGATGGTTATCTGGGGTCTGGCTTCTCTGCTGTCCTGATACATGGGCAAACAGCCACCCGGCCCGTCTAATCTCCGACTCATGACCTCTTGGCCCTTCCCGCCCCCGGCACACACCATGGAAGCCCGAGTTTCGGAACGATGGCCCAAGGGATCATTCGCCTACGAGCCCAAATGGGATGGGTTTCGGATTCTGGCTTGGAGCCCCCCCAAGGCGCGCCTCGACTCCCGGAACCAGCGACCCCTGCTGCGTTATTTTCCCGAGCTTGAGCCCGCCCTCGAACAACTTCCGCCCGGCACGGTGGTTGATGGGGAGGTGGTGGTGGTGCTGGACAATGTGACAAAGTTCGACTTACTTCAGTTGCGTATCCATCCGGCCGCCAGCCGAGTGGAACGCTTGTCGGAAGAGTTCCCCGCCCAACTGGTGGCCTTCGACCTGCTGGCCGCTTCGGGAGAGGATTTGCGGGAACAGCCCTTCGCCGAGCGGCGCCGGCGCTTGGAGCAGGTGACCGAAGGGCTCGGCTTCCCATGGAATCTCACCCCCACCACCACTGATCCGACGGTGGCCCGACAGTGGTTTTCCGAATACGAGGGGGCCGGCTGCGACGGGGTGGTGCTCAAAAGGCTGGACGAGGGATACATCAGCGGAAAGCGGCGGATGATCAAGATCAAACATCGCCGCCAGGTGGACTGCGTAGTGGGCGGATATCGGGTCCACAAGGACGGCGACAAGATCGGGTCCTTGCTGTTGGGTTTGTACGACGCCGAGGGGTCTTTTCACTTTATAGGCCACTGCTCGGGCTTTTCCGCCACCGACCGGGCCGAGATGCTCACCCTGTTCGAAGGCCTTCGCTCCCCCCACTCCTTTGATGCCGGGGCTCGAGCCCCCGGCGCAGTCAGCCGCTGGTCCACCGCCAAGAGCAAGAAATGGACGCCGGTTCAGCCCGGAGTGGTGATCGAGATCAGCTACGACCAGCTTGAGGGCAGTCGCTTCCGCCACGCCACCCGATTCCACCGCTTCAGACCCGACAAGCCCGCCCGAGAATGCACCATGGACCAGCTGGAAAGACCCTCGGGACCGGGATTTTCGGAAGTTGTGACCGGACGGCCATGACTCTGTCGAACAATTTTCCGTAGGATTCATTTCGACCCCCACCCAAAGGAATCGCCAGATGAGACTTGCCAGCCAGTTGAGCTTCATTTCCGTGGGGATCGGCGTCATCATGGTCATCTACGGTCTAATCAAGTTCTTCAAACAGCGAGCGGAGCTCAAGAGAAACCCGGACTCCGAGCGTTCCAACGATGGTGGGTAGCTGCCGGACCCAGCCCAGGCATAGGTGGTTGCTAGCCGCCGGGTTGCTCTGCTTTCTGGCCATAGGGTGCGGAGAGGAGAGTGAACCCGGATACGGATCCACCGGTGAGCGCGATTCCCAAGTTGCCGCCGTGACCATACCGGATCTGTCGGAGACCGCTCTCCGGGGACGGGAGGCTTTCGGCGCCAATTGCTCGGAGTGTCACGGCCCCGATGCAGGAGGAACAACAGAAGGTCCGCCGTTGGTAAACATTATCTACGAACCGGGCCATCATGCAGATATCAGCTTCCTTCTGGCCGTGCGCCAGGGCGTACGACAACATCACTGGAATTTCGGCCCCATGGATCCGGTGCCGGGCGTATCGGACCAAGAAGCGAGAAAGATCGTCTGTTATGTGCGGGAATTGCAGTACGCCAATGGGATATTCTCCGATACTGCCGGACTGAGCGCTTGCCAAGGATGAGGTTTGATCATGTCCGATCCTGTTCGGAGAAGACCGACCGGCTGATCCATTTGCCATAACTTTGGAAGGTTGATGCCTCTCACGATTTCAGCCCAAGAGCAGCCCACCGACGACGTGACCCAACTGCTGAATACGATCGGATGGGTCGAATGGGTCCTGGCCGTGCTGACCATTGTGGCCGCGCTGGTGATCGGCCGGCTGGTCCGCCGAGCAATGACCAGAGTGCTGAACCGCACCCAGGTGACACCGTTTGCCATCATCGTGCTGGGCAAGACCGTGGTCTATCTGGCGGTGACGTTGGGCCTGTATTTCTCCCTGACCATCCTCCAGTTGCAAGTCGGTCCCCTGATCGGCGCTCTGGGTCTGGCCGGACTGGCCGTGGCCTTTGCCTTCCAGGACATCCTGGAGAACTTCATCGCCGGGGTGCTGATGCTGATGCGTCGGCCGATTAAGGTGGGCGACGAGATGGAATCCAATGGCTACCAGGGAGACGTCACCGATATGACCCTGCGCGCCGTCTCGGTTGACACCTTCGACGGCGACCGGGTCTACATCCCCAATGCCATGGTTTGGAAAAGCCCCCTGGTGAACTTCACCGAAACTCCTCTTCGACGGACCACCCTGGTGGTCGGGGTGGCATACCACACCGACCTCGACCGGGCCCAACGGGTGTTGCAGGAAGCGATCGACCATGTCCCCGGCGTGGAAACCACACCCCCGGCCACCGTCGAGTTCGTGGAGTTCAACAATTCTTCCATCGACTTCCACGTACGCTATTGGCACGCCTCCGATCGCAAATCGCTGTGGGCAGTGAGAGACCGAGCAGGCCGAGCGATGAAAAAGGCTCTGGACACGGCGGGAATCGAGATTCCCTTCCCACAACGGACGTTGTGGTTTCCGGACGGGCTGGGGGACCGATCCCCCCGGCCGGACTCCCCACCGGGCTGATCGTCATCCCATAATGGTCGCCAACCCTCCCCGGAAACTGAAGATCGGCCTGTTGGTGTGCGACCATGTGCTGCCCGAAATGTTGCCCATCGCCGGCAGCTATCAGAACATGTTCACCGCCCTTTTCTCCGAACGGCCGGAGATAGAACTGCGGCCCTACGACCTGCTCGGTGGCCAATATCCCGAAAGCCCCGCCGAATGCGACGGCTGGATCTCCACCGGCTCCAAGTGGTCGGTGTCAGACGACGAACCCTGGATCAGTTGGCTGGCCGGATTCGTCCGCCGTCTCCATGAAGCAAGGTCGCCTCATGTGGGAATCTGCTTTGGATCCCAGATGATCGCCCACGCGCTGGGAGGAGAAGTCACCGGGCAAGCTGCCGGATGGGGGGTGGGTGTTGCGCATACCGAAGTCATCGGGCAGACGGAGTGGATGATCCCCCACCTGGATTCATACCAAGTGGTGGTGAGCTATCAAGACCAGATCACCAAGCTCCCGCCCGAATCCCAGCTATGGGCCTCCACCGACCACTGCCCGGTCTCGATGTTCACGATGGGCGACCACTTTTTGGGGGTGGGAGGCCATCCCGAGATTCCCATCCCCTATATCAAAGCGCTGATCGAATCACGCCGAGGGAACCGCATCCCGGAAACCACCGCCGCCGCCGGCCTATCCTCTCTGAAGAACATCCCCGACGCCACCCTCCTCCGCGACTGGATCACCGAGTTCCTGCTTGGATCCGCCCGAGATGCACGAACCCATCAACCCCGCCAAGCAATAGCGAGTGCGATAGCGTAAAGGAGCAAACCGGGGAACTCTAAGGGGACAGTGCTTCGGATGACATCTCCAACCTGCAATTGATTCGAGCTATTTGATTAATCGAGGTTGCGCGATTTGACGAGATTCTGATCTAGCGGCTCACCCCTTACGCCCGGTGGTCATTGGGCCTCAAAATGGCTACCCCGCAACGGAGACGGATTTCGTTTCTCGGGGCGGGAATAACCTTCCACACCCGGAAGGTTGATATAAATACACTAAAGTTTTCTTATACAGGAAGGGACA
The DNA here is from genome assembly GCA_963665765.1 of Acidimicrobiia bacterium. Lineage (GTDB taxonomy): Bacteria > Actinomycetota > Acidimicrobiia > Spongiisociales > ZC4RG35 > Bin76. Next base: position 1,649,426 of record OY762464.1, on the reverse strand, counting down.
ACTAACCAATGTCGGAGCTGTTCGAACGTCTCACTGCCAAGAGCCGCCAAGCGATCACCGACGCCGAAGCCATCGCCACCCGGATGCGGCATCCCGAGACTACCCCGGTACACCTGCTGGCAGCTTTGCTGAGCCAGACGGAGGGTTTGATGCTGCCGCTGGTGGATGCGGTGGGCGCCCAGCCCGCCCTGCTGAAAGCGGACACCGACCAATTGTTGAATTCCCTGCCCAGCGCCTATGGCGGAACCGGCCCCTCCCCCAGCCAGGAACTCACCGAGACCCTGGAAAGCGCCGACCGGGTAAGGGCCGAGTTCAAAGACGACTATCTGTCCATTGAACACCTCTTGCTGGCGTTGGTGGACGCCCAGGGAGTGGTTGGAGACCTGCTTGGTCGGCACGGCATCGGTCGCCAGAACCTCCTCGAAGCCCTGGCCAAGCTGCGGGGAGCGCACCGGATCACCAGCCCCGATCCGGACGCCACCTTCGGTGCTTTGGAGCGTTACGGGCGCGACCTCACCGCCCTGGCCCACCGCCAGAAGCTGGACCCGGTGATCGGACGGGATGACGAGATCCGGCGGGTCATGCAGGTTCTTTCCCGCCGTACCAAGAACAACCCGGTGCTGATCGGTGACCCGGGGGTGGGAAAGACCGCCATAGTGGAAGGACTGGCCCGACGCATTGCCGATGGCGATGTGCCCGAAGGCCTGAAGACCAAGCGCATCGTGGCGCTGGACATGGGAGCGATGGTGGCAGGCGCCAAGTACCGGGGCGAATTCGAAGAGCGACTCAAGGCGGTCCTGACTGAGATCACCGCCGCCCATGGCGAAATCATCACTTTCATCGACGAGATGCACACCCTCGTCGGCGCGGGGGCCGGCGAGGGTGCTATGGATGCTTCCAACCTACTCAAGCCGATGCTGGCCCGAGGCGAACTTCGCATGATCGGCGCCACCACCACCGATGAGCACCGCCTGTACATTGAAAAGGATCCCGCATTGGAACGCCGCTTCCAACCGATCTGGGTGTCGGCCCCCTCGGTGGCCGACGCGGTCGCCATCCTGCGAGGACTGAAAGAGCGCTACGAAGTCCACCACGGAGTGCGGATAATCGATTCGGCCCTGGTGGCGGCGGCCACCCTTTCGGACCGCTACATAACCGGACGCCACCTTCCCGACAAGGCCATCGATCTCATCGACGAGGCCGCCTCGCGGCTACGGATCGAGATCGACTCGATGCCCGAGGAAATCGACAAGTTGACTCGGGTGGTGATCCGCCTCGAGATCGAGCGAGAGGCTCTGAAAATGGAGTCCGACCAGAGCGCCCGGGCTCGGCTGTCGGAGCTGGAGCAGAAACTGGCAGACATCCGCGAGACTCTCGGAGAGCTCACCGCGCGGTGGCAGCAGGAGAAAGATGCGATCTCCGCCATCCACAGGATCAGAGAGCAGATCGAGGAAGCAAGGGCGAAAGCGGAGATGGCCGAACGGCGGGGCGCACTGCACCGCGCGGCGGAGTTCCGCTACGGCGTGCTGGTCGGGCTGGAAAGAGACCTGCAGATCAAGGAAAAGCGTCTTGAGAATCTGGCGGCGAACGGACGGATGCTTTCCGAAGAGGTAACCGGACAGAACATCGCCGAGGTGGTCTCCCACTGGACCGGGATACCAGTGGCGCGGATGTTGGAAGGGGAAGTCCAAAAGCTCCTTGACCTGGAGAGACATCTCCACACCCGGGTGGTGGGACAGCATCGGGCCGTCCAGGCCATTTCCAACGCCATCCGCCGAAGTCGCTCGGGACTGTCCGACCCCAACCGCCCGGTCGGATCCTTTCTGTTCCTCGGCCCCACCGGGGTGGGTAAGACCGAGTTGGCCCGGACTCTGGCCGAGTTCCTCTTCGACGACGAGCGGGCCATGGTGCGCATCGATATGTCCGAATACTCCGAAAAACACACGGTGAGCCGTTTGGTCGGCGCTCCTCCCGGCTACATCGGATACGAACAGGGAGGACAACTCACCGAGCTGGTCAGAAGGCGTCCCTACACCGTGATCCTCCTGGACGAGATCGAGAAAGCTCATCCGGAGATCTTCAACACCCTGCTCCAGCTGTTGGACGATGGTCGTCTCACCGACGGCCAAGGGCGAACGGTCGACTTCACCAATTCGGTGCTGATCATGACCTCCAACCTGGGGTCGGAGTTGATCGACCCCAGCCTGCCGGAAGAAGTGATCGAGAGCTTGGTGATGGATGCGGTGCACGGCTACTTCCGCCCCGAATTTCTGAACCGGGTTGATGACATTGTGGTGTTCGGGCACCTCCACCGCGCAGACTTGGGGAAGATTGTCGACTTGCAGTTGGACCGTCTCCGCAAGAGACTGGCGGAGCGCCATCTCGACCTCCAGGTGTCAGAAGAGGTCAAGATGACCCTGGTCGAAGAAGGGTACGACCCCGCTTACGGCGCCCGCCCGCTGAAGCGCGTTATCCAGCGCCGCCTGGCCGACCCACTGGCCACCAGGCTGCTTCAATCTCAATGGCCATCGGATGCCGTGATAGAAGCCCATCTCGACGGCGGCCGGGTGGAGTTCCGCTTGGTTTCCTGACATCCGACCAGATGGCGGGCGGGGCCTCCAACCCATCCCAGCCCACCGGCGCAACCCATTACCCTCCAATCTGATGGGCTCTCGGAAAGAATGGTCGGGTATGTGGGTGGGCCTGCGATTGATCTCCACCGGGATGCTGCGCTACCCCCGGTTGATGGTGATTTCCGTGCTGGGGGCGCTGTGCTGGATGGCGGTCACGGTGCTCACCCCCTACCTGCAAAAACTGGTGGTGGACGACGCCATAGAGGCCAACCGGCGCAACCTGCTCGTGCCCCTGGTGCTGACAGTTCTGCTCGCCGGAGCGATCAGGGCCGCCAGCATCGCGTGGCGGCGCTGGAACGCATTCGGGCTCGCCTACCGATTCGAGGTGGACTTGCGAGGTCAGATCTTTTCGGCCATCCAGAAGCTGGGTTTCGACTACCATGATCACGCCTCGGCAGGGGAGTTGATGGCCCGGGCCTCGACCGACCTCACCCAGGTTCGGTTGGTGTACATGATGCTGCCCATTACCTTCGCAAACATCATCACCGCCACCATGGTGGGAGTAATGGCTTTCGTGCTCGACCCGGTGATGGGATTGCTGGCAGCTTTCACCCTCCCGACCATGATGGGTTTCGCGGTGCTGTACGCCCGGCGGACCACCGGGATCTCCTTTCAGGTGCAGCAGATCCTGGCCGAAATGAGCAGGATGGCACAGGAGGGCATTTCAGGCATTGCGGTGACCAAAGCCTTCGGACAGGAGGCCAGGGAGGCTCGGAGGGCGAAAGGGGTGGCGACCGACATTTTCACCAAATCGCTCAGCCTGGCCAGGTTTCGCTCCATCTATCTTCCCTGGTTCGAACTCATCCCCACCCTGATAACGCTGTGCGCGCTGTGGGTGGGCGGGATCAGGGTGGCGAACGGGGATATGACCATCGGAGACCTGGTGGCGTTCACCCAATACCTGGTGATACTGCATTTCCCGATCCGTATGACCGGGTGGTTCTTCGCCGAACTCCCCCGCTCTTCGGCGGCCGCCGCCCGGGTGGTCGAGTTGTTGAGAGCCCCGGTTTCCGTCACCGCTCCCGAGCTGCCTCGCCGGTTGCCACCAGGGGGAGGAGAGATCCGATTCCAAGGCGTCACCTTCGCCTACGAAGACACCGACGTGCTCTCGGGTTTGGATCTGCATATCCCGGCGGGAAGCAGTGTGGCCCTCTTCGGGGCGACCGGCTGTGGCAAGACCACCCTGACACAACTAATTCCCCGCTTCTATGACCCTCAAGCCGGGATCATCTCCATCGACGGAATCGACACCCGCCAGCTGGATCTAACCGATTTGCGCCGTGAGGTGGCGGTGGCCTTTGAAGAACCCTTCCTGTTTTCGGCCACCGTCGCCGAGAACATCGGATTCGGGGCCCCCGACGCCGATCTTTCCCGGATTGTGGCGGCCGCCCGAATCGCCGACGCCCACGAGTTCATCCAAGAACTCCCCTATGGATACGAGACGGTGGTGGGAGAAAGAGGGTTGAGCCTGTCGGGAGGCCAACGCCAGCGTTTGGCTCTGGCCCGGGCCATCGTGGGCAATCCCCGCATACTCATTCTGGATGACGCCACTTCCGCCGTGGACGCCATCACCGAGGCTCACATCCATGCCGAACTGGTGGAGAACATGGCAGGACGAACCACCATCGTGATCGCTCATCGCACCTCGACCCTCCTGCTGGCCGACCGGATCATCATTTTGGAGGGAGGAAAGGTGCTGGCGATGGGCGAACACCAGGAATTGTGGGACAATGTGCCCCGCTATCGGCAACTCCTCGCCGAAACGAGCCCGGTGAGATAATGTACGCCCGCTACGGAACCGACGACCCGGTCCCTGATCGGTTGAATCTGCTCCGCCGGGCGGCAGGCTCGGTTCGGTATATGGCTCTGCCGGCCTTGGGCGCCGCGGTGGCGGCCCTGATTTCCACCATGTCCAGGGTGGCGGGCCCCATAGTGATCCGGGAGGCAGTCGACCGGGGCATCGTTCCCCAGAACACTTCGGTGATCGCCAACGCCGCCCTGGTTTTCGTTGCCATCGTGGTAGCCCAATACGTGGCAACGAGAGTCACCCTCTACACGGTTGCCTGGATGGGCGAGCGATTCATGATGGATCTGCGAAACCGGGTATTCACCCATGTACTGGGGATGGACATGGCCTTCTTCGGAAGGACCAAGACAGGTGTTCTGGTGGCGAGGCTCACTTCCGATATCGAGTCGCTGCAGGTCTTCGCCGCCGAGGGGGCCATTCAGGTGGTGGGAAGCACCATGATGGTGGTGGGGGTGTCGGTGGCCCTGTTCGTGGTCGACCCATCTCTGGCCACGCTGGTTATGTTGCTCATGCCGTTCCTGTTAGCCATTTCCTATCGTTTCGGCCGCGATTCGGGTCGGGCCTACCGAAGATGGCGCGGCCAAGTGGGGAAGGTCCTGGCTGCTTTGTCGGAGAACATCTCCGGCGTGCGAGAAGTCCAAGCCAACGCTCAGGAACAGCGCCAGGAAGAACGCTTTTCCAAGATTGACGAAGAGTTCTACAAAAGAGGGATGGCGGCGGCCAAGACCATCGTCACCTACTTTCCCGGAGTCGACTTTCTCCGCGCCGCCGGGCTGGCGCTGGTTCTGTACATAGGGGGGAGCCGAGTGCTGGACGGGGAGATGAGCATCGGGTCACTGATCGCCTTCCTGCTCTATCTCAACTGGTTCTTCGAGCCGATCGTGCAACTCGCCAACGTTTACAACCTGCTGCAGGGCGCCTTGGCCGCTCTGTACAAACTGTACGGATTGGAAGACGAACAACCGGCCATCACGGAAGCAGCGCAAACCACCCCCCTACCTGAGCAAGTGGCGGGACACATCCGGTTGAACCGCGTTACGTTCGGTTATGAGCCCCACGAGCCCATCATCGCCGATCTGAATCTGTCGATCACTGCCGGGCAAAGGGTGGCGGTGGTGGGCGCCACCGGATCGGGCAAGACCACCATGGTGAGACTGATCGCCCGGTTCTACGAGCCGCAGGTCGGGGCAGTGACATTGGACGGGATAGACCTGAGAGATCTCAGCTTCACGGACCTGCGCCGGACGGTGGCGATGGTCCCCCAGGAGGGATTTCTGTTCGAAGACTCCCTGCGATTCAATCTTTCCTTCGGACAACAGGAGATGAGCGACCACCAAATTTGGGAAGCGTGCCGGACGGTGGGAATCACCGAATGGGTGGAGAGCCTGCCCGAAGGGCTGGACACTCCTATGCGCGAGCGGGGAAACCGGCTCTCTTCGGGAGAGCGGCAATTGGTGGCTCTAACCAGGGCGCTGGTGGTGGATCCGGCCATTGTCATCTTGGACGAGGCAACCTCCAACCTCGATCCGGAGACGGAGAATCAAGTCGAGACAGCTCTGGAAACCCTTCTGGCCGGCCGCACCTCCATCGTGGTGGCTCATCGCCTGCAGACCGCCCGCCGTGCCGACCGAGTGCTGGTGATGGAAGACGGCAAATTAGTGGAAGACGGGACCTATCAGGAACTAGCCGCCCGCCAGGGACCATTCGCCGACCTCATTCGCACCTGGAAGACCTCCGAACGCCGGGCGTGAATCCCACACCCACCCGAGCAAGCTCAGCCAAGGTGACGGGAGAGGGCCTCGTGTGGCCGCAGAGAGAGGTCGCCGGGCCGCTGATGGGGCTCCCGTGGACGTACCGACCGAAGCACCTAATCGAACCACTACCGGCAGGGAGAAAACGCGGGGAACCGGGCCCGGCCCTAGGTCGCGCCGGTGGTTGTTGGTTGCGAGCCAATGTCGAAGGCTCGTTCCCATGTTGCGGCGCGGGCGGCGTCGCGTGCCTCATACGTTTCGATCGCCTCGCTGGGCGAAGGTTTGAAACGGTCTTCGTCGCCGTTGGCGAGCGCGGTGAGTCGCATCGTGAACCATGCGGTGATTCCTCCTGCAGGGGGTGACTCGAACCGGGGGAACTGCGGATCGCCTCCATCCCGGCGAAGCCACTTCGCCGCGACATCGGGGTCCAAGGCCATCGCCCTCGCCAGCCCGACGATGTCGGTCGCCCCGGTCGCCACGGCGTCGGCGGCCTCACCTCGAGTCTTGAAACCACCCGTGACCATCAACGGTGTGTCCGTGACAGTCCGTGCCCGGCGGGCGAACTCAATGAAGTACGGCCCCGAGGATCGTCGATCAGAACTTGCTGGAGCGCCGGGGAAGTAGGTCCCACCGCTGATGTCGATCAGATCCACTCCCTCGTCTCCCAGAAGCGACACGGCAACGAGGGCATCGTCTTCGTCCAGTCCGCCTTCCAGTTGATCGCTTGAGTTGATCTTCACGGCGATGGCGAACTCCGAACCCACCTCCGCACGAACCTCCCGCACGACGGCGAGAAGAAGCCGGCAACGCGCCACGATCGACCCGCCGTAGTGATCGGAACGACGGTTGAACAACGGCGACAGGAACTGACTCAACAAGAAACCGTGGCCGGCGTGTATCTGGACACCATTGAAACCGACGGCCCTGGCATGAGCGGCCGCCCTGGCGTAGATGGCCGGCAACGCGCCAACATCGGAGGGGGTAAGCGCATCGCACCGAAGACCCTCGATGCTAAACGCCGATGGACCGGCCGGGCGAGAAATCGAACCGTGAGCGAGCGCGCCGGCGTGGCCGAGCTGCGGCCAGATTTGGGCGCCCTCGGTGGCTCCGGCGTCTGCGAGCCGACGAAGACGATCCTTGTCGGCACCGGGCCATAGTACGAGATTTCCCGGTCTCTCCGGATAGCGGTAGTCGACTTGAACCTCACCGATCAGCGACAGGGCCGCGCCGCCCGCCGCCCACCTCCGATAGAGATTGACCTGTTCATCGGTCGGACGACCAGCACCGTCCCCCAGTGAATCGGACATAGCAGCTTTCGCCAGCCGGTTCTTGAGCACAACTCCACACGGGAGTTCGAACGGCGCCGCCAGGACGTCTGTCTCAATCTTCACGTTGCGCTGCTCAAATCATTTCGCCAAGATAGGTCTTCCCTGGGAACCGGCCGGGCTTGTCCATATTTTCCCTCATATGATACATTGATCTATCGGCCAACGATGCATCTGACATGTGACGTTTGCTACACTGGTCCTATGTCGGGTTTCCGGTCGAGCCAGAAGCGTATGTTGGAAGAGTACTTTCCGCGGGTGGTGGACTCCGAGGTGGTTGCCGGGCTCCGGTCTGTTCCCGCGGTGGTCATCGAAGGCGCCCGAGCCTGCGGTAAGACATCAACGGGCCGTGAGCACACGCGAAGCGAGGTCATGTTCGGCGCCGATCGCTCAGCCCGGATAGCAGCGCAGATTGATCCGGAGGGGGTGTTGGAGGGGCCCGAGCCGCGATTGTTGGACGAGTGGCAACTGGCGCCTGATCTTTGGAACCATGTGAGAGCGGCGGCCGATGAGGGCCGCAGACCCGGCCGGTTCATCTTGACGGGATCCGCGGCGCCTGCTGACGACGCGACTCGCCATAGTGGAGCGGGTCGAGTGACCCGGATCCGGATGCGTCCGATGTCGCTTTACGAATCGGGCCTGTCAACCGGCGACGTGTCCCTGGCGGCGCTGTTCGGTGCGTCCGTCGGATTCGTGAAACGACCGGACGCCACTCTCCGTGATCTTATAGAAGCGGCTTGTCGTGGAGGGTGGCCGGCGTGCATGCTTCTGGACACCGTCGCAGCTCAGGACTATGCGGTGTCCTATTTGCGGGAGGTCAGCCGAGCGGACATACCTCTGTTGGGCGGCCCTACCCGGGATCCCATCGGGGTGGAACGCCTGCTGCGTTCCCTGGCCCGCAATGTCTCGACCGAAGCTTCACAACGAACTCTGGCCCGTGACACAGGCGGCGAGCGCCCCCTTGACCCGCGTACCGTGACTGCCTACCTCAACGCGCTGCGTCGAGTGTTCGTGGTGGAGGACCTTCCCGCGTGGTCGGCCCGGCTGCGCTCACGGGCAAGCCTCAGGCAAGCAGCCAAACGCCACCTGGTTGACCCCTCCCTGGCGGTGGCTGCTCTCAACGCCGATCCTCAGCGACTCTGGGAAGATCTTGCCACCTATGGCCTGCTGTTTGAATCGATGGTGGTCAGAGACCTGCGGGTGTACGCCCAGACAGGCCACGGCCGCGTCGCCCACTACCGAGACAGCAGCGGCCTGGAGATAGATGCCATCATCGAGCGTCGCGACGGCGCCTGGATCGCAATAAAAATCGAACTGGGAGGAGAAGCAGCCATCGAGGCCGCAGCTGCCGCTTTGCTGAAACTACGCCACAGAGTCGATCACCGCCACGTGGGGGCGCCGTCAAACCTGGTGGTGATCACCGCCGCAGGGTTCGGATACCGCCGCCCCGACGGCGTGCTAGTCGTGCCCATAACCGCCCTCGGCCCATAACCCCCGGGTCCTCGGCTCGAAAGACACATTGTTAGGTGGTGGCAATGGTCTGACATCCCGGGAAATCGAGGCCGGATACTATTTGGCGATCACCTCTAGTCGTATCCCCTGGGAAGGGAGATCCTCCGCCCCTTGGCCCGTTCCACCACAAAGCGCGCCGATACGGCCATCGCGGCAGCCAGAACATTGAACAGGACATCGACAGGGTCGAAGACGCGGTCGGGTAAAAACAATTGGATGAATTCATCAAGCGCTCCGATCAGCGCCGCGGATATGACCGCCGCCGGCGCCGAAAAAGGGACTCGTCGACCATGAGCCTTTCGTTCCCCCAAGGCTTCATAGATAAAGGAGGCCACCACTCCGTATTCGATCAGGTGGGTGCGTTCGGCGAGGGTCATTCGCAGAAAGACCATGAGATAGATGGCCATCACCCCCAAGGTCACGCCTATCTCGACACCGCCGGACCTCTTCCTCAGGCCCTGGACCACCACAGTCGCCCCGACCAGCAGCATCCCAAGAGCAAAAAGGACTGCATCGAGACCACTGTCCTCCAGCAAACCGCCCATCGTCCCTGCCAATCCGAGGGTCGAATAGATAGTCCCCACCGCCAACAGCGTCCACAGCCACAGGCGACGCTCCCGGCGCGAAGTGAATGGAATCATCTTGAGGCTCGGCTGGTCGGTTTGTCAGGCCAGATTCGTCCCCCTGATCCTGGCCGGATGGATGAACACCCCTGCCCGGCGTTCGGCGGCCATCACCCGGTCGTACTCGTCCCAATCCTCGTGGGTGCCTCCCGCCGCGGTGAAAATGTCCCTGAGCACTTGCGGCAGATCAGCGGGATCGCATCCATCCATGGGATCATCGGGACCGATCTGGGTCACGCGGCCCTCCACCCCGATCCATGACCATCCTGCCCGGAAGGTGATGGTGGCCTGAGGAGTGTGTCGCCAATGACGGAGTTTGACCGTGCCGCCCCGAACCACGAACGCCACCACCTCTTCCCCGGTAACAGGATGAGACATCACCCCGGCGTTGATGAGGGTGGAGTGGACCGTCCCATTCGCCCGGGCAAAGGAAACAAACGACAGTCCCTGATCGGCGGCCGCGAATTCCCTCACGTGCTCGATGGTTCGCTTCATGGGTGCTCCTTTTCAATCGGTCCGGGCACAGAGTGCCTCCGAGAATACCCCCGGCCGGCTCGATAAGGTATGGAGGCGTGTCAGATCAAAGCAGACTGCCTTCGGCCACCCGCCGGTGGCTGGAGCGGTGCGGGGAGGTCAAGTTTGCAAGAGACATCCGAACCTTCCCTGCGGGAACCAAAACAGCTATCGATGCCGCTCGGGCGGTGGGATGCCGGCCGAGCCAGATAGTCAAGTCTCTGGTGTTCGAAGTGGATGGCGAGGAGGTCCTGGCCCTGGTGCCCGGTGATCGGAGACTGATCCCGGACAGGCTGGCCGATGCGGCCGGAGGCAAGAGAGCCCGCCGTGCATCGCTGAACCGGGTGAAGAAAGCCACCGGGTTCGCGGCCGGGGGGACGCCACCTTTCGGTCACGCCCACCCGCTGAGGGTGTTCGCCGATCAGGCGCTGCGACGTCATGATCGGGTGTGGGCCGCGGCCGGCACCCCCACCACCGTGTTCCCCATCCCGCTAACCGACCTCGACCGGATCGCCGGCCCGCATTGGTGCGATCTGTCGTGACCTAGACGGACTATTCCAAGGTGTGGGTGGGTAATCCACTGTTTTGGGTTGGGAGTGTCCATCGGAATCCGGCGTAAGGCACCGCCCCCGGGGGACGATCAACCACCACCCGTTGTCAGCTTTCTCCCATACTTCGCTTCACGGATTCGGACGCCAACCCGGTCGCCAGATCCGTAAGCCACGCCCGGTAGCCATCCTTGTCCAGCATCATCCTCGCCTTGTTCCGGTCGATGGAGTTCCGCTTGGCCCGAAGGAAGTCGTCTACCTTCAACCCCGGTATCTCCTCCGCCGCTTCGATGAGCCGGCTAGCGCCTTCGATAAGCCGGAACGAACCGTATATCGCCCTCTCGTCAAGGCTGACCCGGGCGGAAGTGACCAGGTAGAGGATAAAGTCGAAGAGAGGATCGTCGTGATTGGCTTCGCTCACCGTCCATCGCTCCAATCCTGCCCGAAGAGGTCGTGGTGGACAGTGGGGTGGAAACCCTTGACGGGTCTGGGGTGATTCGCTACGGGAAACCCGATCGCCATCAGGACTTCCGGCCTTATGTGATCGGGAAGGTCAAAGATGGCTTGGACCACCTCCTCGGTCCAACTCGTGACCTTGCATACTCCGATCCCGAGTGTGGGAGCGGCAATAGTAATGTAGCCGGCCGCCGCGCCGGAGTCGAGCCGTGTGACGACCTCAACTCCTCGGGGCCCCATGACTTCCGCAGCCTTGTGGAGGTCGCTGCAGATAACGATGACCGCCGGTGCGTTGTTCACGAAACCCGGACAGGCATGCCGCACCGTCCGTACCAGCCGCGGGTCGGTGACGACAATAAGATGCCGGATACCCGGGCGGGCTACCTGGGCTCGGCTGGCCGCGTAGACAATTCGATCAAGGACATCGGCGCCCGGAGGTTCGGAAGTGAAGACGCGGTGCATCCGGCGAAGACGCATGGCTTCGAACACGGTTTCTGCCGGGCTGCTACTCGTATCGGCTACGCTTTCGGTCACCGGGCACTATGCTACAACCACCGAACGAGCTGCCAGCCTGCTCTGTCTTGTCCAAGGCCGGGCAACTCGCCGGAATGCCCGGTTCGACAGGTGGAGAAAGGGGGATGCCGTGGTCTTCCGCCCAGAGCGATTTAGCGGTGCCTTTATCTCCGGACGGGTTGCGTCCCGGGGAGTCATCCGGTCTGATCCCCCTGGAGGGAAGTCCCTGCCGTGACCTCCGGCAACATGTCTTCCGATGGGATCGGGGCCAACGCCGGCCCGGCGCGGTTCGGAGGTCGCAAACCCGTCGACGATATCCTTCATCCTGACCCGTTCAGCCAGTGACCTCCACCGCGGCAACGCTGGCCGACCAGTACTGGGAGTTCCAGCTCGAACACCGCCACTTCGCCAACCTGGCCCGAGGCGAGTTGAGCCGCTTGGAGCGGTGGGACGATCTCTCGGCCGAAGGACTGTCGTTTTCTCGGAAAACTTCCCTCGGGTTCGCCCGCCGTGCCACCCGGATCACCAGCGAAGATGCCTCCGACCGGATCCTCGCCGAGACAGTGGCCGCAATCGCCTTTATGGATGCCACCGTCTCGGTCTGGTGGCCGCAACTGCAGGCAGCCAACTTTCAGACCGGGCTGCTGAGCTCGCTGCTCCCGGCGCTTCACCTTCAGCCGCTGGTCACCGCCGACCACGGCCGCCGGTATCTGGACAAGCTGAGTCGCTTCCCGGCGATGATCGACCAGCTGGAGGACCGGCTGGAGGAAGGCGCCGCCACCGAGGTGGCGCCCCTCATCCGCCACGTGCGCCAGACCATCGGGAAGCTCGACCGGATCCTCACCCGGCCACCGTCGGACGACCCGATCGCCACCCAGCCCGCTCCCGCCCAACTCGGCCCGGTTGAGGCCAACCGGTGGCGGGCATCGCTGCTGGAAGCGATCGAAACCGCTGTGCGTCCCGGCCTGGCCCGCTTCCAAGAGACACTGCACGAGGTGACACTGCCCGCCGGACGTCCCGATAGCCGGGGCGGGCTATGCCATCTCCCCGGCGGTGAGGCGGTGTACCGAGACATGGTCAGGGGCCACACGACCCTGGATTTGGACCCCGAGGCGATCCACCGGATCGGCTTGGAGAGGGTCGGGATGCTGGAGGAAGAGTACCGGCGCATCGCCGGACCAATGCTTGACACCCTCGAAGTCACCGACATATACAGCCGCCTACGCGACGATCCGCAACTCCGGTACGCCCGAGCGGAGGATCTGGTGAAAGACGCGGTCGGCTGCCTCGACAAGGCCGCCGCGGCGATGGGAGAATGGTTCGACCCCCTCCCCAAGGCGCCCTGCCTGGCCGACCCCATTGACCTGGGAGCTATGGCCTATTACTACCCGCCCACCGCCGACGGCACCAGACCCGGCCGTTTCTTCTTCAACGTCGCCGACCCGACTGCCTGGACCAGATTCCAGGTCCCCGCCGTGGCCTACCACGAGGGCATACCGGGCCACCACCTGCAGATCGCCCTGGCCATCGAGAACACCAAGATCCACAACATCCACCGCCACTCCTACCTGCCGGCCTTCGGTGAAGGATGGGGTCTGTACAGCGAGCGCCTCTCCGATGAGATGGGCCTGTACGCCGACGACTGGGAGCGGGTCGGGATGCTCACCGCCGACTCCCTGCGGGCCGGGCGGCTGGTGGTGGACACCGGCATCCACGCCCTGGGATGGTCGCGCCGCCGGGCCATCGGGTTCTTGGCCGACCATTCGCCCATGTCCCTCCACGAAATCACCGAGGAAATCGACCGATACATCGCCTGCCCCGGCCAAGCCCTCTCCTACATGCTCGGACGCATTGAGATCGAATCGCTGCGCGCCGAAGCCCAAGCGCGGCTAGGTGCTGCTTTCGACATCAGGAGCTTCCACCAAACCGTCCTCGGCAACGGGGCGGTTGCATTGAGCACCCTCCGTTCCGTGGTCCGAGAGTGGGTGGACTCGGGCTGACATCGTTTCATGCGTCGCTCGACCCGGTTTGGTTGCCGCCACAGCTTCGCAAAGTCGGGTACCCCACCAATCCGGGGGAAAGCGTCCCCTATCGACTCCGGAAAGCGACCAAGACCAGGGGGCACTTTCCAATCGACCAATCAGCTATGGGAAGTCCACCTAAGATCCCGATCGGGTTCGATATGAGGGGTCGAGCATCGCCAGGAAGTCCGCACATCTGGCCGATTCGGCTTCTTCTCCGATCGCCTCGGCCATTCGCCTCAATCCGTCCAGACTGGCCAGGAATCCGCGGTTGGAGGGATACGACCAGCGAACGTATCCCGACCCCCGCCAGCCGTTCTGTCTCAGGGCGTCGAGACCTCGGTGGTAGCCGATCCGGTAATAGGCGTAGGACTCCACGCGATCTGCCAAAGTGTTCGCCGCCGATTCGCAAAGCTGTCCCAAAGCGGCCCACACTTCCGGCAACTCCGGGTGGCCTGACGCCACCTGCACCAACTTGTGGCGATCGGCGCCGGCCGAGGCCAACGCCGCCACGACATCGGAAGGCAGGTCGGGCAGAACCGTCTGGGGCGTCCCTCCGGGAGTGAGCCTGACTTCAGCCATGCTCAGGTCCCGCAGTCGAACCGGATCCGTGACGGATAGCCGCCTGGGCAGCGGCCAGTCGAGCGCCCGGGATACGAGGTGGGCTCATCGACACGTAATCGAGGCCCGCCCGGTGACAGAAGTCGATGCTGTCCGGGTCGCCTCCGTGCTCCCCGCACAGGCCCACCCACAGGTCCGGGCGAGCCTTTCTTCCCTGTTCGGTGGCCCACCTCACCAGCCGGCCCACACCTTGTTCGTCCAGTGACTGGAAAGGATTGCGGGCCAGCACCCCGTCTGCCAGGTAGGTGTTGAGAAAGCGCACCTCGGCGTCGTCACGACTCAGGCCGAAGGTGGTTTGAGTGAGATCGTTGGTCCCGAACGAGAAAAACTCCGAGATGCGAGCCAGTTCGCCGGCCAAAAGAGCGGCGCGGGGTATCTCCACCATGTTGCCCAACTTCACTTTACGATCCACCCCGAACGCGGCCTGCTCCTCGGCAAGCATCACCGCCACCCGCTCCATCTCGGCGGGATCGGCCACCAAGGGGACCATTATCTCCAGATGCGGGTCTCCTCCTTCTTCCAGACGACGCCGGATGGCCTGCAGAGCCGCTCGGATCTGCACACGGTAGAGCGAAGGGCGGATCAGGCCGAGACGAACGCCCCGCAGCCCGAGCATGGGGTTGGTCTCCTCCCAACTGCGGACCACGCCGATCATCCTCTCCACCTCGGCGGTGGACTCTCCCCGCTCCTTCAACTCATCGTATTGATCCCGCAGGTCCCACCGGTCGGGAAGGAACTCATGCAGGGGGGGATCCAGCAGACGGACCACCACCGGCTGGCCGTCCATCGCCCGAAGCAGGGCCGTGAAATCGTCAGCCTGCAACTGTTCCAACTGTGCCAGGGATTTCCTCCGGCCCTCATCCATGATGATCCGACGCACCACCGGCAGACGGTCGCCCATGAACATGTGCTCGGTGCGGGCCAAGCCGATGCCTTCGGCGCCCAACTCGGCGGCCCGGGCGGCATCTTTGCCGGTGTCGGCATTGGCCCAGATACCCAAACGACGAGTCTGGTCGGCCCACTCCAATAGAGTGGTCAACTCTGCCGGAGGAGCCGGGGCCACCAATTCGACCTCTTCGATGAACACCCGCCCCGTGGTGCCGTCAATGGAAATAGATTCCCCTTCCCGGACCATCAAACCGCCCGGCGCGGTGAAAAATCCCTCATCGGCGTCTATGACTATTTCAGAAGCCCCCGTCACGGCAGGTGTTCCCATGGCGCGGGCCACTACCGCCGCATGGCTGGTCTTCCCACCATGGCTGGTGAGAATTCCCTCCGAAGCGAACAGACCGTCTATGTCATCGGGAGTGGTCTCCCAGCGCACCAAGATCACCGGTGTCCCCTCGGCAGCCCACTCCACTGCCCGGGCAACATCAAAAACGGCCTTGCCCACCGCCGCTCCCGGCGAGGCCTCCAATCCGAAGAAAGCCGGCGGTGGAGACATCTTTTCGTTGATGCCCGGCACCAGCAACTGCTCCAACTGGGTGGGTTCCACCCGCATCAGGGCGGTTTCACGGTCGATGAGGCCCTCTTCCACCATCTCGACCGCCGCCCTCACAGCCGCGGCGGCCGAGCGTTTCCCGACCCGGGTTTGCAGTATCCACAGCTTTCCCTTCTCGATAGTGAACTCTATGTCACACATGTCCGAGTAAGCGGACTCCAACAGTTCGCCCACCGCCTTGAGTTCCGCGTGCGCGTCGGGGTGAGTCTCCGCCATATGGGAAATGGGAGAGGTCTGGCGAATTCCAGCCACTACATCCTCTCCCTGTGCGTTAACCAAGTAGTCCCCGAACATCTCTTTTTGTCCGGTGGCAGGGTCGCGAGTAAAGAACACTCCGGTGCCCGAATCGGCGCCCAGGTTGCCGAAGACCATCATCTGGATGTTGCAAGCCGTGCCCAGATCGTGCGGGATGCCGTTGAGCCGCCGATAGCTGCGAGCTCTGGGAGAGTTCCAGGATTCGAAAACCGCCCGTATCGAACTTCGCACCTGTTCCATGGGATCGACGGGAACTTCGCAGTCCTGGGCGGACAGGAGCATCCGGAACCGTCGGACCGCCTCCACCAAATCGGAGGTGGGCAACCGGGAGTCTTCGGTCACGTTCCGGCGTTCCCGGAGACTGGTCATCACCTCTTCGAAATCATCCCGGCCCGCCCCCAACACCACGCCTCCATAGGTTTGAATCAGTCGCCGAAAAGCGTCCCAGGCAAAGCGAGCGTCGCCCGACCACCGGGTCAACTCTGACACCACCGCATGATTAGCGCCCAGGTTGAGCACCGTGTCCATCATCCCCGGCATGGAGGTCTTGGCGCCGGAGCGGGCCGACAGGAGAAGGGGGGGACCTCCCTCCGCCCCCAACTGGCGGCCGGTCTGCTCCTCCACCCTGGCCAGCGCCGCCTCCACCTGGGACCAGAGTTCGGGGGGCACCTCTCCCTGCTCCAGAAAGTGGCGACAAGCCGCGGTGGTGATCGTGAAGCCGGGAGGAACCGCCAACTTCATCTCCATCATCCGCGCCAACCCGGCCCCTTTGCCTCCCAAAAGATCACTGTCTTTGGGATCGGCCTCGTCAAAAGCAAAAACGTACTGGTTACCGGGGTTCACGGCTTTCACCTCGCCAGGGTGGGCAATTCATCTTCGAATTGTAAAGATGGGATCAAGCCTAGACTTTGAGAATCGGCGAGCGCCACGATCAAGGCGAGGCCGCCGATCCTGAAGGAAACCGCGTCTGCGGTGTAAACCATCAAGGAGTGACATCATGGACAGCGAGCTTTGGAGATGGCTCTGGCTGGGGTTGGCTGTCCTCATGGGGATCGGGGAGGTGTTAACTGCCGGGTTCTTCCTGTTGCCCTTTGTGATCGGGGGAGGGGCGGCGGCCATCCTTTCTTGGATAGGTCTGTCCGTCCTGGCCCAATGGCTGGTGTTTTTCGGTGTTTCTCTTCTGTCCTGGGCGATCCTGCACAGATACATCAGAAGGCAGGACTCCGACGGCCAGCCGCGGGTGGGCGCCAACCGCTGGGTAGGGGCCACCGGGCTGGTCCTCCAGGCAATCGACCCCGTCAGCGGGGAGGGAATGGTGCGCATTTTTGGAGAAGAGTGGAGGGCGACGGTGAAAGCCGGGCAGGATAACATTCCCGCCGGAGGCACGATAGAGGTGACCGGAGTGGAGGGAACCAAATTGATCGTGATTCCCCGCCCCTAAAGACTTAGACATGGCCGGTTTTAGAAAGGAAGTGTCCCCATGGAGGACTTAGCAGTCATTGGACTTTTCGGGGCGGTGGCTCTGGTGTTGATCTTGTTCGCCGCCGCCGGACTCAAGGTAATCAGACCCTACGAAAAGGGGCTGATCGAGATGCTGGGCCGCTACCAGAAGACGGTTGATTCCGGCCTGAGATGGGTGATGCCCTTCGTCAAACGGATCATCAAGGTGGACATGCGAGAGCAGGTGGTGGATGTTCCTCCCCAAGAGGTGATCACCAAGGACAACGTGGTGGTGACGGTGGATGCGGTCATCTACTACGAGGCCACCGATCCGGTGAAGCTGAAGTACAACGTGGGCCGCTTCATAGTGGCGGTCACCAAGCTGGCCCAAACCAACCTGAGGAACGTGGTCGGCGACTTGGACCTCGATGCCGCGCTCACCTCCCGGGAGGTGATCAACACCAAGCTGCGTCTGATCCTCGATGACGCCACCGACAAGTGGGGAACCCGGGTGGTGCGCGTCGAGATCCAACGGATCGAACCTCCCGCCGATGTGACTCAGTCCATGCACCGTCAGATGAAAGCCGAGCGTGAGAGAAGAGCGGTGGTGACCGAGGCCGAGGGCGACAAGCGTTCCCGCATTCTCAAGGCCGAAGGGATCAGGGAAAGCCAGATCCTGGAAGCCGAAGGAGAGGCGACGGCTATCAAGACCGTGGCCGACGCCGACCGCTACAAGCTGCTGACGGTGGCCGAGGGTGAAGCGCAGGCCATCACCAAGGTTTTCGCGGCTATTCACGAGGGCGATCCCACTGCCGACCTGATAGCCATTCGCTATCTGGAGGCGCTCCAGGGCATAGCCAACGGTCAGGCCACCAAGATCTTCCTGCCCCTCGACACGAGCGGTGTGCTGGGCAGCGTGGCCGCCATCGGAGAACTCCTCAAAGAAACCGGAGGCGACCGCCCGGCAGCATAACTCGGCCAGACCTTCCCGGCGGTCAGGCGCGGATCCATTGCCCGAGGCCGGTCTAGCTGATCGGGGATAATATTTGTCCCGTGATTGACACCACCGGCCTGGGAACCGTCTTGGGCGAATATCCGACCCAACAGGAAGCCCGCGCCGAAGCCGAGCGCCTCCTGGGTGATTATCTCAAAATCAGCGAGGCGCCCTGGGAGTATGAGGGAGTGAAGCGTATCTCGGTCGTCGCCACCGTGGAAAACATGCCCATGTGGGTCTATGCAGCCGCCACCCGGCAGAACGGGTCTTGGGCGCCCATGTTCGTCTTCTGCATAGGGCGGCGGTCCTCAATCGAATACGCTCAGTGGATGTCCCGCGATGATGAAACCCTGGAACCGCTCCCACCAAACGTAACTTTCCGCCGGATCGAAGCCATGGCCGACGCCCTGCCCCACCGGATATACCCAGGAGTGAGATAGCCATCACCGGGTTTACGAAAGAATTCGATGCCCAGACTCTCTATGACGTGTTGGAGAAGGCTCACGACTGCGGCCAACTCGCTCGCACTATGTCTCTTCCGGTGGAAGAACTGATGCTCAACGCGGTGGCGCACTCCCACCGACAGGCGGGGCGTCTCGCGGTGCTAAGCCGCGCGGGCCGAACGACCGCAACGGTGACCGACGAGGGTCCCGGAATAGCCGAAACCATGAGAACCCGATTTGAAGGGAGAGACGACCAGTTGCTCAAGGAGGCATTTGCGGCGGGCGTTACTTCCACCGACGATCCCCGGCGAGGATGGGGACTGACCCGAGTCTTGTCCTGGGTGGAGATTCACACCGGATCGCTGTCCGTGGAAAGCGGAGTGGCAGTCGGCTTCTACGACGGCGCCGAATTCTGGTGTCTCACCAAATCAGATCGCCAGATGGAGGGGACCACCGTCCAAATCCGCCATCCATAGAGCCCTGTCAGGGCGTCCTGCGATCCAACGGCGGGAGCTAAGAGTCGGGGCTATGCTCAAGAGCCTGCTGTCCCCAGAGGCAAACCATTCAAGCGTGACTACAGAAGCCGTCCCCGCACGAATGAAAAACGGTGAAGTGTTACGCGACGCCCTGATCATCTTGGCAGATCATGCGCCGCAGGAGACCGACGGGAAATGGCTGGAAGAGTTGACGGTTATCGTGGCGCCCGTGTTGGCCGACTGGGATGTGGAAGCGTGCTGGACATGGGCTGAGTGGCCGGAACGGCGGGTTCTGTTTCCGTCCACGACCAAGCAGGACATCGGAATCGACCTGGTGGCCCGGCGGCACTCCGACGGGAAATTTATTGCGATCCAATGCAAAGCCCGCCAGTTGGAACCCGACGGCACGGGATCGGGAATCAGCAAAACCGAGGTATCCAAATTCCTGGCGGCTGCGGCCAGCACCCATTTCGCCGAGCGGTGGCTGGTCACCAACGGCGCGGTTCCCCTGAACGCCAACGCCATGTCGGTGATCAGCATGGACGACCGGCCGGTCAAGGTCGTGAATCTGACCGCCGACGTAACCGCTCAGGCCGTCGTCGGTGAGACCGCCACTGACAGCCAGTGTTCCCACTGCAAAGATCCAGAGGAAAGCCAAACGCGGGACTGCATGCAGCGGGATGCGGTCGAACGCACGGTCGCGGTTTTGCGGGAACACGCCGACGCCGATTCGGGTGGGTTGCCGAAGGGCCAGGCACGAGGTCGGATCATTTTGCCGTGTGGGACCGGCAAAACCCGCATAGCTTTGCGAATCGTTGAACGGTTGGCCCCCCCCCCGGAGTGTCGGTGGTCCTGTGCCCGTCAATCGCCTTGGTCGCGCAACTGCGCCGCGAGTTCCTTCAACACACCACCCTGGGCATCCGTGCGCTGGCGGTGTGCTCCGACCGGACTGCCGGGTATGACCCCTCCCAAGAGGGAAACCAACAGCGGGCCTTGGACCCGACCCGGGACAACAGCCAGGTCAGCGCGGCGGAGGTCAAAGGTCAGGTAACCACCAATCCCGACACTATCGCCGAATGGATCAGTGCGGCGGCTGATGATCGGATCAGTGTGATGTTCGGCACCTACCAGAGCGCCGGCAGGATTGCCGAGGCGCTCCAAACGGTGAGGGGTTCGATAGATGTTTTGGTTTGTGACGAGGCTCACCGCACCGCCTCGTTGCGCCGCAAAAAGCCCGTGGCAGAGCAGGCCAGGTTGAGAGAGTTCACTCTGTGTCACAACCAGGACGCCTTCCCGGCCCGCTATCGGGTGTATCAGACCGCCACGCCCCGCATTTACAACCTCACCCGCGGTTCCCTCAGAGCGAAAGCACGAGACTACGTGGTCCGTTCGATGGATGACGAGACCGTGTTCGGTGTCGAACTGTATCGGCGCAGCTACGTGGACGCGGTTCGTAACGGGTGGCTGGCCGACTATCGGATAATCGCTTTGGGAATGAACGACCCCGAAACTTACCGGGCAGCCAACCAGCTGGCCCGCCGAACAGAAACAAAGGGTCGGGGGAAGCTCACCACCGTTGACTATCTTCGGGGACTGGCCCTCGCCATGGTGATGGGTGGAGGCACCAGAAATAGCCCCAACAACGACGACGAGGGTGTTTCGGTGCAGTCGTGCATCGCGTTCATGAACACCGTCGCGAAGTCAATGAACATGGCCAAAGACCTTCAAACGGACACGGTGCGGGGCTGGCTTCGAAAACAAATGGGCAACGGGACACCGGTCGGGTTCACCCTGGAGCATCTCGACGCCACCGACAACGTCGCCCGGCGGGACAATGCCAAACGTCGCCTGGCCGACGCTTCCCCCGGCCGTCCGCATGGAGTCATCAACGTGGGCATTTTTGGGGAAGGCACCGACTCGCCTTCTCTGTCGGCGGTGGCGTTCCTCGAACCCCGGAAGAGTCCCATAGACGTTGTGCAGGCCGTCGGTCGGGCGATGCGCACCGCCCCCGGGAAGCAGTTCGGATACATCATCTGCCCGATTCATATTCCCATCAACGCCGACCCCGAACGGTGGCTGACCACCTCCAAGCCCGAGGAAGGATGGGCGGAACTGGGACAGATCCTGTTGGCGTTGCGGGCGCACGACAGTCGCATCGAGGAGAACCTCGCCGATCTCCTTTGTGTGTACGCCCCACCGCAACTGGTAGAAGTGAGGGAAACCACCCTGGTGGGTGTCGCGTCGGCCTCCACCAGGCGTGTCCGCAACGGAGTGCACATCGGGCCGCCCGGCACGGCGGAAGACACCGTGGAAGAGGCAGCAAAGTCCGACCATCCTCTGTCCCAGCATGGCATCGGCCCGGTACGACCTCAAGATTGGACTGTTGACACCGAACCTACCCGCATCCTCACCGCCAAGCCCAATAGTGACGGCACCGTCGATTTGCGGACCGACACGGTCGTGCGGGACAAACCAAAAGCCGGAGAGCCTCGTGGTCGGGTAAACGCAGACCGGTCGAAAAAGCATGCCAAAAAGATGATCAACAACGGCGAAGGGCTTCCCGTTCCCCCCAAGAAAAAGCGACGCAAGCCCGCCAAAACCAAACAGGAAAGGCAGGAGGAACACGCCCAGCGGATGCTGAAACTGGTCGGCGAAACGTTTGGCGAAAGCATCTGGGTGAACCTGCTAACCCGCTCCGGGTTGCGACGCGACCGCATAAACCGAGACCTTAACATTTTGGAGGAAAGCATCCGAGAAGCTTCCCATCACCTCCGCGGCGACCGACTCGAACAAGTGTTGGACCACCACTTCGGTCTTGATCGGCTGGCCGCCAACAAACGAGACCGGCAGGCGGACGGGTGCACCATCGCCGCTTTGCTACTGATGAACGCCGCCATGTTGCACCAGCGGATCGTCGAAGGGGGATGGATGCGAAGCATCAAACCCCTGGCCGACATCAAAGCCAGCGCCAAGGTCATAGCCCACCTCGAACAAAATTGGGAACGGATTACCCGCCAGGACTTTCTGCCGGTCATCACACCCGCCCGGGAAGCCATCTACTCCATCAAGAACACGGGCAAGCTGGCCGGTCTGGAACGGGCGTTGCATCACATCAGCGCCGAAGCGGAACGTATCGCCGCCATGTACGCTGACATGGGGGCCGACCACGCCGGTCCGCTATTCAACAAGGTGATGGGCAACCAGGCATCCGACGGGGCCTACTTCACCCGCCCACCTGCCGCCACGGTCGCCGCCCGGCTGACGTTGGACGCCTTGGGAAGCGATCTGGATTGGACCAGTCCCCACACGTGGCGGCAACACAAAACCGTTGACTTGGCGTGTGGCAGTGGCACGCTTCTGGCGGCCATGCTGACCGACATGAAACGCCGAGCCAAAGAGCAGGGCGCCGACCAGGCAATGGTGGCTTGTTTGCAGAAGGTGGCGGTTGAGGAGCAGTTGAAGGGCATGGACATCAACCCGGTGTCCCTGCAACTGGCCGCCACGCAACTCACCGCCGGAAACGTCGACATCAAATATCGGCGTATGGGCCTCTACCAGATGCCCTATGGGCCAACCGACGACCCGTTGGTTCCCACCGCGGTGGGAACACTGGAACTGTTCGCCGAGGACCGGGTGGTACCCCTCGCTCAGACGAAACTATTCGAGGCGGCAGCTACCGGGCGAGCCATGCGGTTGAGCCTCGACGATCCGGTGGTGGAGGACGCCGCCGCGGACGCCATGGGCGCCCGGGTGGTGATAATGAACCCGCCGTTCACCAACCGACAGAGAATGGGCGAAAAGTTCCCCGTCCCAACCCAAAAGCTGCTTCGCGCCCGGGTGGACAGTCTCGAACAGGCATTAGCGGGTGTCGACCCGGACCTGGGCGGGTTTTGCGACAAGAACGCTCTTGAACCGCTCTTTACAGCACTTGCTGACCGATGTCTTGATAAGGATTCAGGGGTTTTCACAATGATCTGCCCCACCGTGTCTTTCACAGCCCCGTCCGCAGTGCGGAAGCGCCAGGTGTTGGCCAAGCGGTTTCACGTGCACACGATCGTCACCTGCCACCAGCCGGGCAACATCAACCTCAGCCAGCAAACCAATATCAACGAAAGTGTCATCATCCTCAAACGGCATCAGGGACCGCGCCCGCCCACCCGGATCATCAACCTGGACCGGTTCCCCAAAGACGACACCGAAGCAGTCGAACTGTTCCAAAGCCTCCAACATCAACCCGGGACAGGGGTTCTCTCCGAAGGGTGGGGCGAAACCTCAATGTGGCCCACAGAACGGATCGAACAGGGCGACTGGACCGCCGCCATCTGGCGATCACCGGACCTGGCGGAAGCGTCCCACCGCTACGCCCAACATCCCCAGCTAACCACTATTACGGAGGCTGGCCTGTCCGCCCATGCGACCGGCAAACAGTCAACGCAGTCCTACCACAGACATAGAAGGAAGACATCCAGATCATTTCCGATTCTCAAGAGCAAAGGCGCCGACGGCCAGCAGCGGATAGAGGCTTTCCCTGACGAACACTGGGAATGGAAGCAACCGGGTGAACCACCCATCCTCGGCAAAGCAGCGCATCTGCTGATCACCGCCGGCCAGGATACCAGTACCGGTCGGCTCACCGCGGTCGCCTCCGCTGATACCTACGTTGGTTATGGATGGACACCGGTTACCGGACCCACACCCGAGGAAGCGAAAGCCATTGCGGTGTTTTTCAACTCCACCGTCGGACGGCTCCTCCTGATGCGAAACCCCGGCAGGAAGTTGGCGTTCCCCACATACAATCCAGCCACTATCAATGCTCTGTCCATCCCGGACCTCAGCCACCGGCGGAGTCGAGGCATTCTGGCCGCCTGCTGGGAGCAAACCCGACACATGATCGTCCCCCAGTACCGAGACGGCGACACCCGGGTCCGGCAACTATGGGACACGGCCGTTTGCGACGCCCTCGGTTGGGAGGAACAGGAGATCGCCCACCTGCGCAAACTCCTCCACGAAGAACCCCACGTCAGAGGCCTGGGCTACGGCCAATACCGAGACGAACACCAATTCCACTGAACACCAAGACCATCCCCCATTCGAGGGCCTGCCCTCACCCCGCGTCGGACAAAGTGGAGGGACCACCGTCCAAATCCGCCATCCGGGGGTCTTGGAACTTGAATGAAACTTGGCGTCCAGGATTCACTGGAAAAACAACTGAGGGCCGGGACTCCAACCATCCCGACCCCCAGTCTTAACTACTTAACCTGCGGGTTGCGAAGTGCTCCTACCGTCAGCGGGCGGCCGCCGCGGCCTGCTGGAGGGCTCGGCGGATCATTACCTTGGCCAGATGGGATTTGTACTCGACAGTCCCAAACAAGTCTTCCAGAACCGTCACGCCTTCCAAAGCCCGTTCGGAGGCGGCGGCGATGGCGGCGTCCGAACCGTCGGTGCCGATCAGGGTCTCCGCCACTCCTTCCGCCAGGGTCGGCTTCGGGCCGACTCCGGTCAGAGCGACCCGCGCGCCGCGCACCGCCCCGTCCTGGTAGTCCACCCAGGCCGAGGCGCCGGCCACCGCGTAGTCGGTGTGGCCACCGCGGCGGCCCAGCTTCTCATAGGCGGAGCCTCCGCCCTGCTTGGGAAGACGAACCTCGGTGAGGATCTCGCCCGGCTCCAGGGCGGTGGTGAGGGTGTCCACGAAGAAGTCTTCGGACGCAATCTCCCGAACGCCGTTGGCTGAGGTGGCCACCATGGTGGCGCCCAACGCCAGCGCCGCCGACGGTTGGTCGGCAGCAATGTCGGCATGGGCGATCGCACCACAGGTGGTGCCTTGATTGCGCACCTGCACGTCTCCCGTCCAGGAGGCCGCGGTGGCCAGGGCGGTGGCGTGCTCGGCAATCAACGCATCGGAGGCGGTGGCGGCGTGGCGCACCAAGGCGCCGACGCCAATGTGATCACCGTGATCCTCGATGGTGGAAAGCCCCGGAATACGTCCGATGTCCACCACGATCTCCGGGGAGAACAGCCGTAGCTTCATAAGGGGAAGAAGGCTCATTCCCCCGGCCAGTATCTTGGCGCCTTCGGTGGACGCCAAAACCGAAGCGGCTTCTTCTATGGAACCTGGACATACGTACTCGAATGACCTGGGATACATCAGCTCACACTCCCGTTCGTACCGGCGGATTGGATCGCTTCCCACACCCGTTTGGGGCGCAACGGCATGTCCACATGGGTCACCCCGAGGGGCGACAGCGCGTCAACCACCGCGTTGACCACCGTCTGTGCGGAACCGATGGTACCCGCTTCACCGATTCCCTTCACACCCAGAGGATTTACGTCCGTGGGAGTGACGGTGCGATGCAGTTCGAAGGAAGGCAGATCGGCAGAAGTGGGCAGCGGATACTCGACCAATGACCATTTGAGGAGGTTTCCGTCCGATTCGTACTCACCGTCCTCGAACATGGCCTGGCCGATACCCTGCGCCAGCCCACCGTGGATCTGTCCGTCCACGATCATGGGGTTGATCACGTTTCCGCAGTCGTCCATGGCGATGTAGCGAAGCAACTTCACATCGCCGGTGTCACCGTCCACTTCCACCAAAGCCAGATGGGATCCGAACGGCCAGGTGGCATTGCCGGGACTGAACACCGCATGGGCCTCCAAGCCTCCCTCCATGCCTTCCGGCAGGCGGTGCGGCTGGTAGGCCAGGGTGGCGATGTCGGACCAGGAGGCTTGCTGGTCGGGGGAGCCCGCCACATGGGCGCCGCCGTCGGCGAACACGATGTCGTCGGAGGAGGCTTCCAGCAGGTGGGCGGCCAGCTTGGCGGCTTTGGCGGCCACTTTGTTGGCTGCTTCGTAAGTGGCGGAACCGTCCACCGCCGCGGAACGGGACCCGAAGGTGCCGATGCCCAGCGGCGACTCGGCGGTATCACCGTGAGTCACCGCGATGTTCTCCACCGGGATTCCGAGTTGCTGAGATACGATCTGCGCCCAAGTGGTCTGATGGCCCTGCCCGGATGGGCCCGTGCCGATGATCACCGAGGCGGTGCCGTCGGCTTGGATCCGCACCAAACCCGAACCGCTGAATCCGGAAGGGATCTTGTATGCGGCCCAGGAGAAACCCAGGTCCACCAAAGCGGAAGGGCCGAATCCGCACACTTCCACATAGGTGGCCAGGCCTAGGCCCACCAGTCGTCCCTCGGCTCGCATCCGGTCCCGCTCGGCCTTGAGGTTTTCATAGCCGGCCGTCTCCAAGAGGGCGTCGAGGTTGTTCTCATAATCACCGGTGTCCATGGGGAACCCGATATGAGTGGCAGCCCCCGGGAAATCCGAGGCGGGGATATAGTTTTTCCTTCGCACCTCGGCCGGATCCACGCCGATTTCCCGAGCGAAGGCGTCAAGCGCTCGCTCCAGGTAGTAGGCGGCCTCCGGCCGACCGGCGCCGCGATAGGCGTCGGTGGTCATGGTGTGAGTGTGTACGCACGCCATTCTCCAATAGGTGGGGAAGCTGTACTGGCCCGCCCCTACGAACAGACCCAAGAAGGGGATGGCCACCGTGAAGTTCTGGCTGTAAGCGCCCATGTCGGCGATGCCATCCAACTCGTATCCCAGGACCTTTCCGTCGCGGGTGCCGGTAACAGTGGCGGTAGCTATCCAACCGCGACCATGGATGGTGGATCCGGCCGCATCTCGCCGGGTCTCGGTGAACTTCACCGGACTACCCAGCTGCTGGGAGGCGAAACAGACCAGGATCTCGTCGTTGTAGACATTCAGCTTGCAACCGAAGCCCCCACCCACTTCCGGCGCTATGCACCGAACATCGGTGAGGGAAAGACCGAAGGTTCCGGCGATCCCCCCGGCCAGGGCATGTGGGATCTGAGTGGAGGAGTGCACCGTGAACCGGCCATAGCCGGGATTCCAATCCGCCACCACCGAACGTGGTTCCATCGGCATGGGCAATAGTCGCTGATTCACCATCTCCATCGATACGGTGACCGTGTCGTCCCGCTCTTTGGCCGAGGCGATGGTCTCTTTGGTGGCAGCTATGCCTTCCTCATTGCCCCAGGGGCCTCCCTCCCAGGCCACCAGGACATTGGAGGCCATATCTTCATGAACCAGGGCAGCATCGGAAGCGGCTGCTTTGAGGTCGATCACCGGATCGAGCGGCTCGTAGTCCACATCCACCGCGTCGGCGGCGTCGCGGGCGCCGTAGCGGCTGTCGGCCACCACCATCGCCACCGCCTCGCCCAGGTGGTGGACATGGGTTCCCGCCAAAAGAGGCCGCAGCTTGCCAACCGCTACCTGGGTGACCAGATCCCCCAGATGGGCAACGTCCGTCCCGGTGTATACCGCCCGGACCCCATCCATCGCCAGGGCGTGGGAGGTGTCTATCGACTCTATTGAGGCATGGGCATAGGGGCTGCGCACGAAGGCGGCATGCAGCATTCCCGGCAACTGCAGGTCGTCAACATACAGCCCGGTTCCTCTGATCAGGGCAGGGTCTTCGCGGCGCTTGACCACCCCGCCCAAAGCGCTGGTGGTGCTCATGCCGAATCCTCCCAGTCAGGAGGCGGTGGATCCTCGCCTCGCATCTTGGCGGCCGCGTATTCCACCGCCCGAACTATGTTGTGATACCCGGTGCAGCGGCATAGGTTGCCTTCCAGACCATGGCGGATTTCGTTTTCTGTGGGAGACTCGTTCTCAGACAGCAGGCCGACCGCCGACATGATCATCCCGGGGGTGCAGAAACCGCACTGGAGACCATGCCGTTCCCAAAAGCCCTCTTGAACCGGATGGAGATCACCGTTGGCGGCCAAGCCTTCGATGGTCATCACCTCGGCCCCCTGTGCCTGAACAGCCAGCATGGTGCAGGACTTGACGGTCCGTCCGTCGAGAATCACCGTACAAGCGCCACAATACGACGTGTCGCAACCGACATGAGTGCCGGTGAGACCCAGATCCTCCCGCAACAGATGCACCAACAGAGTGCGCGGTTCCACGTCGGTTACTGCCCGCCGGCCATTGACCGTAAGTGATACGTGCATAGATCTCCTATCTCCGTAATTGTTCTCCTCACGGTATCAGGTTTGGATCGGGATCGAAACTCATGGAGGCAAAAAAGTACGAAAGGTGTAAAAAACTACTCCCACGGTTCAAACACCCGACCGGGCGGTGGTAACAGACTGTCAGTAGGTCACCAATTCTGCGAGGGGGAACCGATGGCGCCCAAGGAATCTGAACACCCTGATCTGACGAACTTCGGAAAGCTGGCTAAACAACTGTTTGACGAGGCTCTCGAATGCGAACATGAGGCGGCCCTTCTCCAGATCCGGCGAATGGGCACTCTCCGGGATCGGCTGTTGGATGCCGAGGATGGGGAATTGGCGGTCAAAATCTGGGTAAGGGGCGGGCACCTCTGTGAAGGGGTTCCCTCCGCGGTGGGCCAAGACCATGTGGAGTTGGGGGATATTCGCCCCCTGCTCATTCCTTTCTCCTCCATCGAAATGGTCGAACTGATTTGATTCCCCGGGTGGTCACCGCCGCCGGCCCGCTGTGGGAATCGGAACTGGTGGAGCGAGCCAGACACACCGGCGCCCTCCGCATCACCGAGCGGGCCTTCCATCCCGCCCAAGTGCAACGAGCCCTGTCGGAGAAAGGGGCCCGGGCGGTGATGATGGGAGCGGAGATCCCCTGGTTGTCGGGCCGTCTGGTAGGCGCCTGGCGGCGGTTGGGCGCGGTGGTGATCGGAATCAACGCGCCCTACCACTTCTCCCACGAACGGCTGTTGGAGAGTTGGGGATGTGACCTCATCCTGGAAACGCCCGATCCGGAGTGGGTGGCCGCCGCTCTCCGGGCGGGTTCGCCCACCCCCGACGCCCCGGTTGCCCCAATTCCCGGCCCTACGGTGGTGGCGGTGGGAGGACCTCGCGGCGCTCCGGGAAGAACCGAGGTGGCGTTGGGCCTGGCTTGGCTGGCATCCCAAAATGGCTCCTGTCTGCTGATCGAAGCGGACACCTCGCCCGCCCTGGGACTGAGGTTGGGTCTTTCCCCGCCCGCCCATCCGTATGAACCGGTCGCCACCGACGGGATGGATGTGCTGCTTTGGAGCGCCGACAGCTCACCGGCGGGAATCCTGAGCAGTGGCTGGTCAAGACTCTGGGACTACCGCACCACGGTGGTGGATCTGGGACCCGGACACCAGGCCTTTCAAGAGTGGCCCGGCCAGAAAGTGGTGGTCTGCCGAACCAGTCCTTCGGGGATCGTCCGGGCGGCTTGCTTCCTTGCCAAACTGGATCCGGGATACCGGCCCTGGGTGGTGGTCAATCACCTGGAAACCGACCAGCATGTCAGCCGGGAAGTCCTGCATCATCTGGGCGTCTGGGCGGGCAGGAATCCCGACGCCACCATCGGGGAACTCAACGACCTGCGGTGGGGAGAGCCTCCTCCCGTCTCTCTCCAAAACGCCCTCCGGCCACTGGTTACCCGCCTTCACCTGACCGGCGGGGAGTCATTGGACGGCCTGGTAGGTTCCCAACATTCGCAGGTTGCTCACCGTCACCAGGTGCGGGTGGAACACTTTGGACAGGCCTTGGGACCCGGGAGGGTGTATCAGGTCAACAAAAAATCGATACCGCCAGGCTTCGGTGGAGGGACGAGATTCAATCCGGGTGAGGTTGGCGCCCCGGGCGGCTAGCTCGGTGAGCACCAAAGCCAGGGAACCGGGCCGATGAAGCACTTCGAACACCACCGAAGTCTTGTTGGCGGTTTCGGGCACCGCCGGCCGGCCGGGAGCGAGCACCACAAATCGGGTGGTGTTGTCCTCCCGGTCGACCAATTTCTCCACCAGCACCTCCAGACCTAATGCCGCCGCGCTGCGGTGGGCGAGCGCGGCCTGTCGAGGGTCGCCCTGGGAAGCGACGATCCGCACGGCGCCTGCCGTATCGTGCACCGGCGCCGGTTCCCAGCCCCGCTCGGCGAGCACCCTTTCCGCCTGTGCCAAAGCCTCCGGGTGTGAGAACACCCGCCGGATATCGGCCAGATCAGCCCCGGGCAATCCCAGCAGGCTGTGACTGGCCGGCCTCTTGTGCTCGGCAACGATCCGCAGGTCGCTGTCAGCCAGGCGATTGAGCACCGGCAAGACGCTTCCGGTGGTGGAATTCTCGATGGGCAGCACCAACAGTTGGGCCTCTTGGCGTCGGACACTGGCGAAGGCGTCGGCAAAGCGGGGATAACCCCGCAGAACATGGTCGGGAAACAGCTTTTTGGCTGCCTGATAGCTATAGGAAAAAACCTCTCCCTGGTATCCGATCACTTGGGGAGAAGCAGCCCGGTTCACACCCTTTTCCCCGCGTCAATGGTCGCCTCGGCCAACATCTCCGCCAGGTCCCGAACCACTACCTCCGAATCCCGCCCCGCTTCCTTTACCCCGTCGTCCAGCATCACGTAGCAATACGGGCAGGACACCGCCACTTCGGAGGCGCCGGTGGCCAACGCCTCTTCCGTGCGTTCTGTATTGATCTTTTTACCTACTCTCTCTTCCATCCAAAAGCGAGCGCCCCCCGCGCCGCAACACAGGGCCATGGTGCCGTGTCGAGGCATCTCCACCAGCTCGATATTTCCCGAGGCGGCCACCACTTGACGAGGCGCCAGATAGATGTCATTGTGCCGGCCCAGATAGCAAGGATCGTGGTAGGTGACCCGACGGGTTTCGGCGTCGCCGTTGGACGAACCGGACGACAAGACTCCTTGTCGCAAGAGCTCCGACAGGAGCTGACTGTGGTGGATGACCTCGTAGTCGCCGCCCAGTTGTGGGTACTCATTGGCCAGGGTGTTGAAACAGTGCGGACACTGGGTGATCACCTTCTTGACTCCGAAGGAATCGAGCGTCTCGATGTTCTCGAAGGCCAATTGCTGGTAGACGAATTCGTTTCCGCCCCGGCGAGCGGGATCGCCGTTGCAGGTCTCCCGCGGTCCGAGCACCGCGAAATCGAGCCCGGCCGCATGCATGAGACGGGCCAGCGACAAGGTCACCGCTCGATTGCGATCATCGAACGATCCGGCGCACCCCACGAACCAGAGGTACTCCGCCGACTCAACCCCATCGACCCCCAGCACCTTGACCGGAAAGTCCAGCTGTCCGGTCCATTCGAGCCGCTGCTCCCTGCTCAAACCCCAGGGATTGCCCTGATTCTCCATGGCCACGAAAGCCTTGGCCAGTTCGGAGGGGAAATCGGCTTCCATCAGGGTCAGGTAGCGTCGCATGTCGAGAATCTTGTCCAGAATCTCGATGTTGACCGGGCAGATGTCATCACAGGCGCGGCAGGAAGTGCACGACCACACTTCCTCGGACGTGATCCGCTCGAAGAGACTGTCGGTGTCGATGGTGACATCGGAGGAAAGCGCCACCGGGGCCGTCACCACCGGATCACCGGAGGCGGCGAGCACCTCTCCCGACTTGATCACGATCTCCCGGGGGTCAAGGGTCTTCCCGGTGATGTTGGCCGGGCACACCGAGGTGCAGCGACCACAGATAGTGCAGGCATCGGTGTCGAACAACTGCTTCCAGGTGAAATCGCCGATCGTCCCCGCTCCCACGGTCTCGAGGTCCTCCGCCTCCAAAAGGTTGGGCATGGCCTTCATGGCGCCCTTGGGCCGATCCTTGGGGGACAGGAACATGTTGACCGGGGAGGTGACGGCGTGGCGCAGCTTGGTCACGGGCAGCACCACCAAAAAGGCCAGGAAGGAAGCGGCATGGATTGCCCACACCACCTGATGGAAAAAATCAGGGCGAGCCGGCATCAAAAAGGAGAGTGGATAGCCCACAAAGGACCACTTTTCGAAGTCCGGCTGGCCGTCCACCGCGATCCGGGCCGCTTCGGTGACCAGGCCGGTGACGCCCACCAGTATCAAAAGACCCAACACGACTGCGTCTTCGGGGCGGGTCTTGGAGGCGATGCGGGCCGGGGGCCGTAGGTAGCGGCGGAACACCGCCCACGCCAGACCGCCCAGAAACACCAGGGCGAAAAAGTCCAGAACCGCCGAATATCCCAGGTAGAAAGGCCCATGGAGGAACTTGAGAGATTCGGGCATCAGGTGATCTATCTCCAAAGTGATGGTCCCGGCCAAGAGCACCAGGAACCCGTAGTAGATCATCGAATGCATCAGGCCCGCGGCAGTGTCCCTCAACAGGGTCTTCATGCGAAGCCCGTCCACCAGGTGTCGAACCCGTTCTTTCCACTCGCCGAGCCGCTTCTCTCGGTCCCCCCGCGCCCAGTTGCGGGCCCGCAGGGAGAAGAGATAGAAGGCCAGCCAGAGGAAAGCGGCTACCGATACGTAAAAGGCGGCCTGCAGCCCGGTCGGGACATTGCCGAACACCTCCCGCCCCACCTCACCGGGCGGTTCGCTGTGCATAATCGAACCCAGCCACCAGAGGGCCATCACGCCCACGGCCGACCCCACCCCCAAAGCAAAGAGCACCTTCGAGGCTTTCATGCTTGGGGCTCGCTCCTTGATATTGGCGTCAACCGGCGTCCTCCGCGAGGGCAGGGCTTTGATCGAAGTCCCGCCATCGCTTCCTGAAGGATACCCGCCGCCCCTCCTCCGGTTGGGCGAACACGCCCTAGCCGCCCGGCCCCGCCGCGTAGCGATTCGCGGGCCGGCGGCGGGTCTCGGCGAGGTCAGTCGCCCAGCAGATCCCGTTTGAGATCACCCACCAGTCCCCGGGCGCGATGATGGGAAAACCCTTTCTCCAATTCTCCATCGGGACCCACCACAAAGGTGGTGCGAACCAGCCCGAACAGCTTTTTGACGCCCCAAGCGCCATATGCCTCCGCTACGGCATGCCCTTCGTCGTACAGGAGCGGGAAGGGGAGGTCCTCTCGCTGACGAAACTTGGCCAGCCGATCGGGCGGATCGCCACTGATGCCCACCACCGCCATGCCCGCCTCCAAGAACTCCTGGTAACTATCCCGAAAGTCACGCGCCTGCAAACTGCACCCCGGAGTCATGGCCCTGGGATAGAAATAGACCACCACCCGCCGCCCGGCATAGTCCGAAAGGGAGACCGGTCTGCAATCCTGATCCAACAGAGTGAAGTCCGGCGCTTGCATAGCTTTTCCCCTCGGCCCTTTTCGTTTGGCCTATCCGCCCAATTCTACGGAACGGGCATAGGCGGCTTCCAGGGCCCGCACCATCAGCTCGGAAAACCCCCCCTGATTCATCACCGCCAAAGCCGCCGCGGTGGTTCCCCCCGGCGAGGCAACCTGCCGACCCAGCGCCGCGGCGCTCTGACCGGCGCCAACCAGCATCTCCCCCGCTCCCAAAACCGTGTAATTGACCAGCTGGGCGGCAACTTCTGGGGATAGCCCAAGTCCGACAGCCGCCTCGGTCATCGACTCGGCCAGGGCGAAGACATAGGCGGGGCCGGAGCCGGAGACGGCGGTTACCGCGTCCAGGTCGGCCTCCTCCAGTTCCACCACCTGTCCCACGGCCTCCATCACCATCCGGGCCAATGCCATGTGGCCCGCACCGGCGTGGGCGCCCCCCGCCATCCCGGCAATTCCCTTTCCCAGCAGCGCCGGCGTGTTGGGCATAACCCGCACCACCGGGACTTCATTGAAAACGTCCTCCAGAGTTTTGATCCTCACTCCTGCGGCCAGAGTTATCACCACCTGCTCCCGGGTGACGGCACCCGCCAACTGGCCCAGCAGAGTCTCGATGTCCTGGGGTTTGACCGCCACCACCACCGCCTGCCGACCCCGAACAGCCTCGGCCGGATCGGGGACACATTCGCAACCCAGCTCCGTCTTCACCCAAGCGGCTCGTTCGGCCACGACTTCGGCCAGGATCAAATCATCCGGTCGCCAGCCGTTTCCCAAAAGACCCCTGGCCAGTGCGGTTCCCATCGCCCCGGCGCCGAGCACCGCAATGGTGGGAGGTGAGGTCATGTTCTCGGCATTCTAAGTGCCCCTTTCATTTTGAAATATCCCATCCCAAGCCAGGCTTAAGAGAACAAAGAGAGCACGGAGTACGGAGCGATCGGGGTCACCAATCGGATCAGGGGCGGGGGCCGAACACCGGACCCACGGTGCGCTCCCGCTTTATTTCCCAGATGCCGGGCTGGGCCGCCAGGGTGGCGAAGCTGTCGAACAGGGACAGTGCCGCCTCTCCGGTCGGGGCCGGGGAAATCACCGGGCCGAAGTACCCGTACCGGCCGTCGAACACGATGGCGGGCACCCCGATGTCATCACCAAGGAGGCCCAATACGTCGGACATCGAGTCCCTGATCGCCTCGTCCCATTGGGGGTCATCGGCGGCGGCGGCCCATTCTGCCGGACGTCCGATGGCTTGCAAGCTTTGGGCTAGATCGGGCAGGTGCTCCCGGTCGTGATGGATCCGTGCCCCAAGCTCGGCGTACAGGTCACCCACAAACGACTCGCCTTCCCAGGCGCGTCCCGCCTCGGCGAGGCGCAACGATTCCCTCCCCCAGCCGGAGACCGTCCAATAATCTTCGGGAAGGTCGAGACCCTGGTTCTTCATGTAAAGACTGAAAGTGCGCCAGCGGATCTCCACCGGTCGTTGGGGCGCCACCTCGGCCAGCCAGCGGCTGGTGATCCAACACCACGGGCAAACCGGGTCAAAATAGAAATCGATCTTCATATCCACCAGAGAATAGGCCCCCGGCGACGCATTCTGGTGGCTACCGCTTGCCCTTGGCCTTGGCGGCCTGTTTCATCGCTCGCTTGGCGGCGCGCAACTCGGCCACATCCTCCCACCGAGCCACATCGGCGATGGACGGCCGTGGCGAGGCCTGTGACTCCCATCCGGCCGGCCTTACCCCCATTCGCTTGCCTAAAACGCCGACGAAAACGCGGGATTTCATCTCCCCGAAGCCGGGTAGGCCCTTCAGCCGCTTGTACAACTGCGGTCCGTTCTCGGCTTCGTTCCACAACCGCTCGGGTTTTCCGTCGTAGGTGTCCACCAGGGCCTGGCACAAGGCCTGGGCGCGTTTGGCCATGGACGTGGGATAGCGATGAATGGCGGGCGGACCCCGGAAAATGGAGGCCATCTCTTCGGGATCCCACGCCGCTATCTCCTCCGCGTCCAGCGGGCGATCCAGACGTTCCTGCAGAAGGTAGGGACCAAGAAAGGCCCTTTCCATAGGAAACTGCTGATCCAACAACATGCCGATCAGAAGCGCCAGGCTGTCCCTGGCCAGGAGCCGGTCGGCATCGGGATGGTTGGTCCACGGGAGGGACTCGGGAGGGCCGATCGTCATCTGTTTTCCTGCATCATTGGGTTCTCTATCATCAACCACATCCGATAGCTCACCTGAAGAAACGAGGATCGACTATGGCTCCCCGGAAGTTTACTCTCTCCGAGTCCCAGATTCCCAGCAGTTGGTACAACGTCATTCCCGACCTGCCGGCGCCGCCCCCTCCCGTGCTTCACCCGGGAACCCATCAACCGGTTGGCCCCGGGGACTTGGCGCCTCTTTTTCCTATGGCGCTCATCCTCCAGGAGGTGTCGGGGGATTCCCGGATCGACATACCCGGCGAGATCATCGACGTCTATCGCCTGTGGAGACCCACTCCCCTGTACCGCGCCACCGGCCTGGAAAAGGCCCTCGACACACCCGCTCGCATCTACTACAAGTACGAGGGAGGAAGCCCGGCCGGGTCCCATAAGCCCAACACCGCGGTGGCCCAAGCCTATTACAACGCCCAGGAAGGCGTCAAGAAGCTGACCACCGAAACCGGCGCCGGCCAGTGGGGATCGGCCTTGGCTTTGGCATGCTCCATATTCGGAATGGAGTGCGAAGTGTGGCAGGTTAGAGCCTCCTTCGACCAAAAGCCCTACCGCAAATCGTTGATGGAGATCTGGGGCGCCACGGTGCATCCTTCGCCGTCGGAGATAACCAATGCCGGACGGACCGTGCTGTCGTCTGATCCCGACACGCCGGGTAGTTTGGGGATCGCCATCTCCGAGGCGGTGGAAATGGCCGCCGGTTCCCCCGAGGTGAAGTATTCGCTGGGGAGCGTCCTGAACCACGTGCTGCTCCACCAAACGGTGATCGGCGAGGAGGCCCTCGACCAGATGGCCCTGGCCGGGGAAACCCCCGATGTGATCGTGGGCTGCACCGGTGGTGGTTCCAACTTTTCTGGTCTGTCATTCCCGTTCCTGCGGGAGAAGCTGGCCGGAAGGATCAATCCCACCATCCGGGCCTCGGAACCGGCTTCGTGTCCGTCTTTCACCAAGGGCGAGTACCGGTATGACTTCGGGGACACCATCGGAATGACCCCGCTGATCAAGATGCACACCCTGGGCCATTCCTTCATCCCCGACCCGATCCACGCCGGTGGCCTTCGCTACCACGGCATGTCGCCGCTTTTGTCCCATATCTACGAATTGGGGTTGATCGAGGCGGAAGCCATCGGCCAGACCGAATGCTTTGCGGCCGGCATCCAGTTTGCTCGCACCGAAGGTATCGTCCCCGCCCCCGAACCCGCCCACGCTCTGGCCTCGGCCATCCGGGTGGCGAATGAGTGTCGCGAAAGCGGCGAGGAGAAGGTGATTCTCACCGCCCTCTGTGGACATGGGTCCTTCGACCTCGCCGCCTACGACAACTATCTTGCCGGAGGCCTGACCGACTACGAATATCCCGACCACAAGATTGCGGAAGCAATGCAACAAGTCCCGGAGGTGGCATAGCCGACTTTCGGGCAACTGGTCGTCCCATCGTCACGATTGGGACGACCAGTTCTCACATCCTGCGAGAAGCGAGCGGCGACCACCCCCATAGACTGACTCCATGATGGCCGGCAGGCGAATCAACGTGGCGGAGCGGCGCGCTCGATTGGCGGTCCGCCATCACCTCCATCCCGACTTCCGAGCGGCATCGCCCGTCGAAGCGGCCCGTCACCAAGTTGGGCTCCACACCAGCGACCCCACCACGGTGTTCCTGTCGTGCTGGGCGCGAGTGGACGACCTAACCGTGTCCGACGTGGAAGCCTGTCTGTATGTCAACCCCTCCCTCTATCGGATCCTGGGAATGCGCCGCACGCTCTTCGCGGTTCCCGCCGATTTGGTTCCCCTGCTTCACCATGGATGCGCCTTGCCCCGGGCGGCGGCCGAACGACGCCGCTTGGTGGGGTATCTGCAACGGGAAGGGATAACTCCCCAGGGCGCAAAATGGCTGGAGGAGGTCGAAAACGCCACCTGGGAAGCGATCCTTCGGCGGGGAGAGGCTCTGGCCACCGAGCTTCGGGAAGATGTGCCGGAACTGCAGGAAACCCTCACCTTTGGCAAGGGGAAAAAATGGGGTGGCAAAGTCGGGATTTCCACCCGGGTGTTGTTTCTCCTGGCCACCGAGGGCCGCATAATGCGGGCCCGCCCCCGGGGGACTTGGCGGAGCGGCCAGTACCGATGGGCCGTCACCGAGTCTCGACTTCCGGGCGGCATACCCGATCTCGACCCGGGCACGGCTCGGGCAAGGCTGGTGGAGAGGTGGCTCCGCGCCTATGGACCGGGAACCGAGGCCGACCTTCGATGGTGGACCGGTTGGACCCTCCGCGATCTGCGGGCCGCGCTGGCCAAGCTGCCTCTGATCGAAGTGGAGGTGGAAACCGGACCGGCATGGCTGATGGCCGACGATGCCACCCCCCTTCCTTCTCCTGCTCCGTGGGCGGCGTTTTTGCCGGGACTTGATCCCACCGTGATGGGATGGCGGGAACGTCGATTTTATCTCGGGGATCGATGGGAGGGGCTGTTCGACCGAAATGGCAACGCCGGGCCCACCATCTGGTGGTGCGGCCAAGTGGTGGGCGGCTGGGGACAGCGACCCGACGGGGCGGTGGTCTACCGGTTCACCAAGGACATAGGCGCCGACGGGGCGGCGGCCGTGTCGGCGCGCGCCACGGCCCTGGAGGCATGGCTGTCGGGAGTCCGCGTAACCCCGCGGTTCCCCAATCCCCTCTACCGGGAGCTTTCCCGCTAGCCGACGAGCAGGCGGATCGGGCTAGAAGCGGGCGGCGTCGGCGTGAGCATACCCCACCACCTGCCGGTCGGCGCCCACCACACCTTCCAGGTCGGCCACAATCCCGGCCAGCCGGCCGGGCGGAATGGCGCAGGTCAACTCGTCGTCGCCCATGCCGGTGCGGGCCCGCGACAGAGCGCAGCCCATGGACAGCGCCACCTTGCCCTGGTCGATGGCTATAGGAAGAATCTGGCACTGCGGCTT
The DNA here is from genome assembly GCA_963665765.1 of Acidimicrobiia bacterium. Lineage (GTDB taxonomy): Bacteria > Actinomycetota > Acidimicrobiia > Spongiisociales > ZC4RG35 > Bin76. The sequence goes on along the minus strand of OY762464.1, from coordinate 1,610,766 downwards.
CCCGCTGAGATGCAGTGACACCGCATCCCCCAGTTCCATAGCTTGACGAGGACTCAGCCTGAGCAGCACTACATCAGGGTCTTGGGGCGTATCAGCCAGCGGTGCATAGATGATGGATCGGGGCCGCCGCCGCAGGGCCGCCACCCCGGCGAAGGCCTCCATGGTCACCCATCCCACCTCCAGCAGGGCGCCCACGTCCTCTCTCTCCAGAATGTCACCCGCTTCCACCAGCCCGTGGGTGTACTCACCCACCGAACAGTTGCCGTGATCGGCGGACGAGGTGGCAAAGGTGCGGTTATGGGCGTGCATCCAGAAAACACAGGGAGCGGGGACCGAACCCGACCGACCATCGGGAGTCGGCGCCGACAAAGGGCCTCCGAAGGGCTCGATGCCGCTTTCGGGGGACATGGGGGCCTCCGAAAAAGTGATGGCGATGGGCGCATGTTCCAGTTCCAGCAGGTCGGCGAGACGCTGGGAGAGATCTCTCCAGTCGGTGGTCATTATCACTCCATGTTCAGGGACAACTCTACAAAGCATAACTGTCTCACATGTTCGACCCGCCACCACCCCTCCCGGCGGTCGACGGGTTGCCCCGCCATGGGTGTCTGCCGACCGGCCTATTTTGGCATAACGCCGGTCAGGCCGGGAAGGGAACCATCCAAATGCGATCGGGAGGAAAACGGACCTCGACGGTCTGGCCGGGACAAAGATCATGGTGGGGAGAGACCTTCATCACCAGCAAAAAGGTTCCCACCGCCAATTCGATCTGCTGATGGGCGCCCATGTATCTCGAGTCTTTCACCCGGGCGGAAAAAGAGTTCGCCCCAACTCCCAACTCCACCGCTTCTTGGCGGATGACCGCCATCCCCGAGCCGGGCTCAAAGGAACGGGCCAACTCGAACCTGCCCATCCCACACCGCAACCACCCTCCCTCCACCTCGCCGGGGATCTGGTTGTGCCCGCCGAAGAACCGAGCGGTCTCCACGGTGGCAGGCTCCTCCAAAAGCTCTCGGGGAGCGCCGATCTGATGAAGTTTTCCATCCAGCACCAAGCCGATGCGGTCGGATAACGACACGGCTTCTTCCTGATCGTGGGTGACAAACAAAGTAGTTATCCCAAGCTGCCTTTGGATGGATCGGATCAGTTCCCGCATCTCGTCCCGGAGGTTGGCGTCCAACTGGCTGAGGGGCTCATCCAACAGCCATATCCGCGGTTCGATGATCAGCGCCCTGGCCAACGCCACTCGCTGGCCTTGGCCGCCGGAGATCTCGGCAACCGGGCGTTTCTCCATGCCCTCCAATTGCACCAGCCGGAGCATCTCCCCGACCGCCGCCGCGATCAACTCCGGCGCCATCCGACGCATTCGCAGCCCGAAGCCCACATTGGCCCCCACATCCAGGTGAGGAAAGAGCATGGGCTTTTGAAACACCATTCCGATCGACCGTCTCTCGGTGGGAATGCCCAACAAGGAATCACCGCCCATACGGATGTCGCCCCCGCTGGGGACCAGCAATCCGGCAATGGCCTTCAAGATGGTGGTCTTGCCGCATCCCGAGGGCCCCAACAGACAAACCAGTTCCCCCGGCGCCACCGTCAGGTTCAGCCCATCCACTGCCGGCCGGGGAGCGTCGGGGTATCGGACGGTCAATTCGGCCAGCTCCAAGCCCCCGATCCCATCGCCATCATCATTCACAGAGCGAACCTGACGAGTCGAATCGCTCTCTGAGCCCCGGTCGGGACCTCTTCCCACCATAATCTCCTAAACAACCTCTTTTCACCGCAAGAAAGGCGTCCGCATGTCCACCTCAGATCCTCGGTTGATCGATTTGATCAACCGGTCAGGCCCTGCCCACCACCAGGCCTTCCTGGATGTCGATGGTTGGGACACCGAATGGCCCATCTGGTATGCAGAGTACTTCTGGGAGCCTATCCAAGAGTTTCTGCCCCGGGAAGTAACCAAGAGCGAACTCACCTATCTTCTGGTCATGGCCTACAAGGAGTGGCCGGAAGGCGCCGATTGGGCACCGCACCTGACCGGGATTCTCGCCCGGGAAATCACCCCGACCGGCGCCGGACACCGACCATACAAATATGGTTAGACCCACCAATCGGAGGACATCTCGTGTCTGATATCTACATTGCCGACGCCTGCCGGACACCCATGGGTCGCCTAGGGGGCCGATTGGCGGCCGTCCGCCCTGACGACCTGGCGGCTCACGTAATACGAAGCCTCATGGAACGAAACTCCGACCTGAAGGCCGAACACATCGAAGATGTCACTTGGGGCGCCGTCAATCAAGCCGGAGAAGACAATCGAAACGTCGCCCGGATGGCCGCCCTTCTGGCCGGATTGAGCATCGAAGTGACGGGACAGACCGTCAACCGTCTCTGCGGGTCGGGTCTGCAGGCGGTGATCACCGCCGACCAGGCCATGCAGTCGGGGTGGGGAGATGTGATGATCGCCGGGGGATCGGAGGCCATGAGCCGCGCCCCTTTCGTGGTCACCAAACCGGAACGTGGCTATGCGGTGGGTGCTCCGCAGATGGTGGACACCGTGTTGGGTTGGCGGCTTACCAATCCCCGTTTGGCGGCCATGTATCAGCCGATCAGCATGGGAGAGACCGCCGAGGAGGTCGCTTCCCGGTATGGAGTCACCCGGGTCCAGCAGGATCGGTTCGCTCTCCGAAGCCACCGACAAGCAGTGGCCGCTTCGGAGTCGGGAAAGTTCGGTGACGAGATAGTCCCCATCCGGGCACCGACCGGCCCCAAGAAACGCACCATCGCCCTGATCACCGCCGATGAAGGACCTCGGACCAACACCTCCATGGAAGCACTGGCCAGACTTCGTCCGGTGTTCCGAGAGGGCGGAACCGTCACGGCCGGCAATTCTTCACCTATGAACGACGGGGCCGCCGGGCTGATTCTGGCCACCGCGGCGGGGTTGAAGAAGGCCCGGTTGGCCCCGATGGCCCGGCTGGTTTCCTCGGCGGTGGCCGGAGTGCATCCCGATGTGATGGGGATCGGGCCGGTCCCGGCCTCCCGCAAGGCTTTGACCCGGGCCGGTTTGGAAGTTTCGGATCTTGATCTGGTGGAGTTGAACGAGGCTTTCGCCGCCCAGGCGGTGGCCTGTCGAAATGAACTGGGGATCGATCCCGACATTGTGAACGTGAACGGGGGGGCGATCGCTCTGGGTCATCCCTTGGGATGTTCGGGCGCCCGGATTCTCACGACTTTGGTGCACGAGCTTGCCCGGCGGGGAGGCCGTTACGGGCTGGCCACCATGTGCATTGGGGTGGGGCAGGGGATTGCGGTGATAGTGGAAAGGGTGTGAGTCTGCGCTTCGGCCTTCTATCCGGAACCAGGGTGGTGGAAATGGGAAACCTGGTGGGCGCTCCCTACGGCGGAATGGCTTTGGCCGATTTGGGAGCAGACGTCATTAAGGTCGAATTACCGAGCGGGGACCTCTCCCGCTCCTTTCCTCCCTTCGTCGGGGAAGAATCCGCCTTTTATATCGCCATGAACCGAGGCAAGCGGTCGGTGGCTCTCGATCCTCGCCATCCGGAGACCGGGCGGTGGCTGATCGAATTGATCCGCACCGCCGATGTGCTGCTCCACAACCTCCGCCAGGGCGCGATGGAACGGATTGGTTTGGGCGAATCGGAGGTGCGAGCCATCAATCCCCGGATCGTATATGGCCAGGTGACCGCCTTCGGCGCCAAGGGCCCCGACGCCGCCCGACCCGGAATCGATCTGGTCTTTCAGGCGGAGTCCGGGATGATCTCGATCACCGGCCATCCCGGCGACCCGCCCCAGAAGACCGCCACCACCATCGGAGATTTTTTGGCCGGAACCAACATCGCCCTTTTGATCTGCGCCGCTCTGGTGGAACGGGCTCGAACCGGGCAGGGGCAAAAGGTGGAGGTTTCTCTGCGAGACGGCCTGATAGCCGCTCAGTCAACTTGGAACGCCATCGCGGTGGCCGAAGAAAGGCAGCCGGTGCGGATGGGGACAGCTTCCCCTTTTACGGCCCCCAACCAATTGTTCGAGGCACAGGGCGGAACTTTGGCCCTGGCGGTGGTGGCGGATGCCCACTTTCGGAAACTGTGTGAGGCGATCGACCGACCTGACCTGGCTGATCGCTATCCCACCAACTCCGACCGGCTCGCCAACCGAACGGACCTCGCCTGGGAACTGGGGGCCGTCTTCGCCACCGATAAGGTTGATGTCTGGGTGAACAAAATCAGGGCGGCGGGGGTGCCGGTGGGCAAGGTTCTGACGCTGCCCGAGGTGATGGAAGACCCGCAGGTGGTGGAACAGGGGATGTTCTTTGAGGAAACCCATCCGCGTCGGGGCGCGGTGACCCAAACCGGCTCCCCCTTCAGGGTGAACTCCGATTCGGCTCGCGCCGATAAACCCGCCCCGGAGTTGGGGGAACATACGGCCGAGGTGCTGGCCGAATTGGGCGCCACCCGGACCGAAATCGCCGAACTGGTTTCCCAGGGGGCCGCTTTTGACGCGGGGCCCCGGCTCGGGAGACGTCATGCGTAGCTATCTGCGGATACCGCCCGGGTGGCTGGAAAGCTTGTCGGGGGCGGGAGTCCGTCCGGGCACGACCGCCCAAGGGCTGGTGTTCCGGGCCGACCGGCAACTGGGCGATGAGTGGGAGGATGTGATGGGTGAGATGACCGAGGCGTTCCTGCTAACTCGGGAAGCGGCGCGGGCCGGATCGCCCGTGGTCTATGTGGTGGACAGCGCCGATCTTTTGGGCAGACGAGGAGCGGGCCGAGCCATGGTGGCCACCGGTCTCCTGTCAGCCGTCCGTGATCTGGCCCAGGAGACCGTCCGGGCCGGCATACCGGCCAACGTGCTGGCCACCGACCACCACACCGATCCCGAAACGGTCGCTACTTGGATAGCCCGACTGCTGTCGCATCCGGGCACCACCGGCGAGTTGATCCGGCTCGGATCCACCCATCTGGCGAGGGCGCTTCCATGAGCGGGCCGTTGGCGGTGGTGACCGGCGCCGGGCGGGGCATCGGCCGGGCAATCTCATCCCGACTGATCGAGGATGGGCACCACACCCTGATGGTGGATATCGACCCCGGCATCACAGCCACGGCCGGGAGGCTGGACGGGGGAGGCAACGCCACCGCGGTGGTGGCGGATCTGTCCACCGAAGAGGGCCGGGAGACGGTGGCGGTGACCGTCGAAAACCTGGGTGGCTCGGTGACCGCGTTGGTCAACAATGCCGGGATTATCCGAGACGTTCGGCTGGTGAATATGACCGAGGATGATTTTGCGTCGGTGATCGGCGTGAATCTGGGCGCTTCCTATCTGCTTACCCGGCGTTTGGTCCCTTTCCTGGGCGACGGGTCGGCAGTGGTGAGCCTCTCGTCCCGGGCCTATCTGGGCAGCTTCGGCCAGTTCAACTACGCCATGTCCAAAGGGGGGCTGGTGGGGATGACCCGGGCTCTGGCCCGGGAGTTGGCGCCCGGCGTCCGCTGCAACGCGGTGGCCCCCGGCCTCACCGAGACGGCCATGACCCGCTCCATGCCACCGGAAGTGAAAGAAAAGCTGGTCAAAAGCACCCCCCTGCAAAGGGCCGCCCGCCCCGAGGAGATTGCCGACCTGGTCGCCTTCCTCTGCTCCGAGAAATCGTCTTTCATAACCGGGCAGGTGATAGTCATCGAGGGCGGCCGCAGCCTCTGATCCGCAGGCCTTACCCCCCGAAAGCAACCATTCACCACCGGCGAAGAGGTGGCATCAGACAATCCGAGCCCTATCAGCCACGATAGGGAACGAAACCGAGGTGTTTGTCAACCACGTTGAGCAGGGGGCGGCCCTCTTTGAACCGACGGAGATTGTCGAGGAACTGCACAGCCAGCAGCCCTTCGAAGCCGCTTCCCGACATGTGAGGAGAGATATACACATTGGACATCTCCCACAGGGGACTTTGGGGCGGTAGCGGTTCGGTGACGAACACATCCAGAGCAGCCCCGGCAATCTTTTTCTCCTGCAAAGCGGAGATCATGGCTTGCTCCACCACTGACGCTCCCCGGCCCACGTTGATGAACCGAGCCGTTTCCTTCATCAGGGAGAATTGTTCCGCTCCGAACAACCCGCGGGTCCGGGGAGTGAGAGGAAGAGCCGCAATCACGAAGTCGGCCCAAGGGAGCAGCCGATCCAACTCGGTGACCGGATGGACAACTCCGAAGTCCGGATCATGGTCCCTGCGGCTGCGAGCCATCCCCCGAATCTCCATGCCCATCATTCCCAATATCCGGGCAATATCCCGGCCGATGCCGCCCGCGCCGACAATCAAAGCCCTCTGACCCTCCAGAACGCCCACTTCCCGATAGGCCCAACGCCGTCGGCGCTGATGTTCCACATTTTCGAACAGCTCCTTAACGTAGGCCAGCACCATCATCAGGGTCCATTCCGCCATGGGCCGATCGAACACGCCGGCGGCATTGGTCATCACCACCTCGCTCTCAACCAATCCCGGAAAGAGCGGCCCGTCCACCCCCGCCGCCGCCACATGGACCCAACCGACATCGCGGGCTCGGGGCCACGCGTCCTTCAAGAGGTCCGACTTGTAATTCCAGACCAGGACGATTTCCGCCTCAGGCAGTATGACCTCCAGCCGCTCCCGGGTGCAGGCTGCTTTTAGCCGGGCCTCCTCGCCGATCGGCGCCAGTTTGGACGGCATCCGATCGGAATAGCTCACCACCGCCACCACCGGACCGGTGCCTCCACCACCGTGGCCACTCATCTGATCACAGCACAGGACAGCGGGATGGGCATCATGTCGAACCGCGGCTAAAGAAGGGGAAGGACCTCTTCCCCCAGGCGTTGGATCTGCTCGGCGCACTGCTCGTAGGTATCACCGGGCAGGTGGGGAAAGACGGTCAGATGTTCCAGTCCACCCAACTTCTCCGAGTAGAAAGAGATGCCTTCGGCCACGTCTTCGGGAGTCCCGATCAACCAGGTCTTTTGCTCCACCGATTGCTCCAACGTGGGAATCAGCCCCGGCGGAGACGGTCTTCCGTCGGCGCCCATGTAGCCCTGGCTCCATCCGTAGGGTCCCAGAAACTTCCAGAACTCATCGTGGCCGGGCCGGACGGTCTCCCAAGCTCTTTCCCGGGTGTCCTCCACTCTCACATTCAGCACGAGCATCCGCTTTTCCCCAGGTTGAAGGGCCTCGCCCTGCGCCTCCTCATAGAGTTCCGCGAAGCGGCGCCACCACTGCACGGTGAATCGGTGATGCTTGAGCCAGAACACCCCTCCCCAGCCCCGCTTGGGCACGTATTCCAGAGTGGGTGGAGAGGTGATGGCCTGCCAGGTGTCGAAGGGAAAGAGAGGGCGGGGCACCAAGGTCAAGGTTTGAACCGTGCCTCCCCGATCGGGAATCCCCGCCGGGGGATACCGGAAGTGCTTCCCGTGGTAGGAAAAGTTCTCGTTCTCGAAGGCGGCCAGGATCACATCCATGGTCTCGTCGAATATCTCCCGGTTGATACGATCCGCCTCCGCCTTGTCGGGATTGTCGTGGCTTCCGATCATCGAACCGAGCGTCTGAGCCTCGCGAGGCACCGTGCCTCGACCCACCCCCAATACTCCCCGGCCACCCGAAAGGTTGTGCATGGTGGCGAAATCCTCGGCGAACCGCAAGGGATTCCACTGGGGGACGATGTTGAAAAGGGCGCCGATCCGAAGCGATTCGGTCCGCTCCGCCAGCACCGCGCCGAACAACACCGCGTTGGGGATGACTTCATATCCCTCATACTGGAAGTGGTGCTCGGTCAGCCAAAAGATGTCGAAGCCGCTCTGCTCGGTGATCACCCCCATATCCAGCATCCGCTCGGCAGCATGCCACATCTGCTTTTGGGTGTAGTGGCGGTCGGTCGGAAGCGGGGGGCCCGCCCCTGCGTCGTCCATCTCCACTACGCCGAACAGGAAGACTCCGGTTTCCATGATCTCGAATCGTTGTTGGGCGGCTATCGGCGCTTATGCGCCGGACGGGTTAGCAGTTTAGCTTCGCGAAAAGCGATACGGTCATCCTTGCCCTTGCCCCTGCCGACGAGTGGGCGATGAGAGTCCGGTTTGATCTTTCCCACTGATTTCTCTCCCCTGTCGGACCCCGAAGTCGAACGTCGCTATCTCCGCCAACTGCTCTCCCAGCATCTCCACCGCCCCCTCGAACAATTCCTTGCCCTGGCGGGGGTTGGCGCCGGTCGGATCGCCGATGTGCCCGTCCGGGCCGAAATCATCGGAAGTCCAGCCGAACGGAACCGAACCCCCGAAACGCACATGACGGTTGTCGGCCAGTCGATCGGGGACCCGGCGGGTGGCCAGGCTCATATCCACCAGATCGGGACGCAGATGGAGCATCATCGAGGTCTCGTCGTAACCGCCATGGATTCCCATGCCGAGCTCACCCGCCGGAGCGGAGGTGGAACGTCCGCCGTGATCAGGGGGAAGGAAAGGGTGCAGCAAAAAGGTCTGCATTCCGTGGGAGATTCGCACCTCCCGGCACGCCACCACCAACAGAGCGGTGTTACCGCCGTGGGCATTGAGAAAGACCAGACGCCCCGCGCCGGTGCGGGCCGCCGAGGAAGCGATGTCATTTATCACAGAGAGCAGAGTGCTCGCCCGCAGCCACAGGGTGCCCGGCGCCCAGGCATGCTCGTTGGCCTTGGAGACCGCCAAGGTGGGCAGAAGCCACAGATCCAATTCCTCCCCACCGCGGCTCGCCACCGCCCCGGCCGCCTCTCTGGCGATCAGATGATCCGTGGTCAGCGGGAGATGGGGTCCGTGCTGCTCCACCGACCCGATCGGCAACATCAGCATCGAGGATGGCCCGATCATTTCCCTCACCTGGGGAAGGGTCAGGTCTTCGAACCGACGAGAAGCAGGAGCAGCCATTGAAGATATGGTAAACCCCGCTTCTTAGCATCATGGGGATGCTGGTTGTCGCAAACGCGCAAGAGGTCTGGACCGGATCCCGAAGACTGGCCGGCGGCGCCGTGGTGTGCGAGGGGAGCACAGTGGCGAAGGTGACTGCCGGGCCGCCGCCCCCGAAGATGGATCCGGATGCCGAACACCTCGACGCCTCCGGTTGTTTGGTGATTCCCGGGCTGGTCAACGCCCATCACCACCTGCTGCAAACGGCCTTCCGCACTTTGCCGGGCACCCGGCATCTGCCGATGGGCGACTGGCTGGCGTCGATGGCCGGCTACTATCGCCGGGCCGCCATCGACCCCGACCTCGGCGCCGCCGCGGCGGCGGTCGGTTTGGCGGAAGGACTCTTGACGGGAGTGACCACGGTCGCCGACCATCACTTCACCTGGCCGGGCGACCAGACGCCGTTGGACATGGTGGAAGCCACCGTGGCGACGGCCCGTCGGCTGGGGTCCCGGCTGGTGTTCGGTTACGGGTCGGCGGGAGACTCACCCCAAGCAGTGGCGGCGGGACTGGAATCGGTGATGAGCCGCTACCCGGCGCTGAGTCCCGACGGCCTGTTGCAGATTGCCTGCGGACCGGCCGGAGTTCATTCCGATGGAGAGGAGACCTTCGCGGTGTTTGCCGAGGCCGCCCGACAATGGGGACTTCGGCGTCGGACCCAGGCCAACGAGGTGATAGACGTAGAACGCGCCGCCGCCCGTTATGGCGGTCGTCGTCCCCTGGACCTCCTGGAGGAATGGGGTTGGATCGAACCCGACGTCACCATCGCCCATCTGTGCGAGATAACCCCGTCAGAGCGGATTCGCCTGGCCGACGCCCGCGTCTCCGCCACTCACGCGCCCGGATTCGACATCCCGATGGGTCTGGGGATCTGTGAGGTGGGCCTTTTGATGGATGCGGGCATTACGGTGGGTCTGGGTACGAGCGGCGGGGGATACAACGACGCCGGCAACCTGCTGGCCGACGCCCGGCTGGCCCTCCAAGTGGGGGGGCTCACGAAACGACCCCCCACCGCCGGGGAACTTCTCAAAGCCGCCACCGCCGGATCGGCCCTGGGCCTCGGTCGACCCGAACTGGGACATCTGGAACCGGGCGCCGCCGCCGACCTGTGTTGCTATGACATCACCGGACCCGAAGACGCCGGCGTGGGCGATCCCCTGGCGGGACTCCTCTGGGCCGGGCCGGGCCGCCGTCCCCGTCACGTGGTGGTGGCCGGGCGGGTGGTGGTGCGAAACGGGGAGCTACAAACCGCCGATGCCTCGGCCCTCGCCGCCCGATTGCGCCAGACAATGGCCGCCCGCCTCGGTTAAACCCGCTTCCCTCGCCCAACCCCGGCGCCCAAAACCCCACTCCTTAATTTTTGGGTTTCCCTCCCGACCCGCCGCCGCCGGTCCGTCGAAAAAATTCGGGCGTGCGCAGGGCTCGCCCGACCCCGGGATTCCCGTTGGTTGGCTTGGTGCTCATCCGGTAAGCGTCGGTCAAATCGCCGCCGGAAAGACCTGGTGATGATCGGGGTGGTCCGGACCGCCTCGATATTTATGTTCTTTCACTGTGCAATTCCGATGGGACAAAAGTCCAGCTCGCCGGCGCGGTTTTTGGCGGAAGATTTTCGCGACCTACGCCTCCACCCGGCGCAGGTCTACATCTGCCGACGGCCGGTCAGTGCCCGGCCCAGGGTTATGGCATCGGCGTAGTCGAGGTCTCCTCCCACCGGCAGTCCCGAGGCCAAGCGGGTAATCCGCAGGTCGTGGGACTGGAAAACGCGGGCCAGGTAGAGCGCGGTGGCGTCCCCCTCCAGGGTGGGATTGGTGGCCATCACCAACTCGACGATCCCCTCGCTTTCCACCCGCCTCTCCAGCTCGGGAATGCGCAATTGCTCGGGACCCATTCCCCGCAACGGCGAAAGGGCGCCACCCAGAACGTGATACCTGCCCCGAAACTCGTTGGTACGCTCGATCACCGAAATATCCTGGGGTCTTTCCACCACACACACCAGGGTGTGGTCCCGCCGCGCGTCGCTGCAGATGGAGCACAATTCCCCGGAGGTGAGGTTGAAACAGCGGACACAGTGCTTCACCTGTTCAGTCATGTCCAGAATCGCCTCGCCCAGGCGCTCGGCTGCTTCTCTGGGTAGAGACATGAGATGAAAGGTCAGACGCTGAGCGGTCTTGGCCCCGATCCCCGGCAACCTGGCGAACTCGTCTATCACCCTCTGGACGGGGACCTCGAATTTCATCATCTACCCCAGGGTATTGAGAAAATGGGACAGCCTGTGGGAATCTCTCTATCCGAGGGCGCCCAGATCACTGCGACCCCTCAACGGTTGTCTGAACCATTTCACAAATGCAACGGTGCCCCTCCCACTGTTTCACAAACCCCCGATATCCGCAACAGTCAACCATCCACTGTTTCAGAAACGCAACGGTGCCCCTCCCACTGTTTCACAAACCCCCGATATCCGCAACAGTCAACTACCATGAAAGCCGGATGGATGCCGATCAATATGTAGACACCACCTTTGGCGAGGTGCGTTGGGTCCCGGGCAAGGCGTATCAGGCTTATTATTCCCGACCATTGCCTCAGTCGGTTGAACTGGCGCCGGACACCGTCCTACGTCTGACCGATGCCGAGGCGGCCTTGGGTCGTCTGGCCGGGGCTGGTCGACTGCTTCCCAACCCGCACCTTCTTATCCGACCTTATCTTCTTAGAGAGGCCTTGTCCTCCGCGCGGATCGAAGGAACTCAAGCAAGCCTGTTGGGCGTACTGGAAGCCGAAGCGGAAGAAAAAGACCACAACCCGGACATCGAAGAAGTCTTCAACTACGTGCTGGCCATGGAAAGAGGCCTTGACGGTCTCAATCACCTTCCCTTTAGCCTTCGCCTGATCCGCGAAATGCATGCCATCCTGCTCAGTGGCGTGCGCGGCAAAGAACGCCAACCGGGAGAAATCCGAACCTCGCAAAACTGGATCGGACCCCCAGGCTCAAACCTCAACACCGCCTCCTTCGTCCCACCTCCCCCCGGTGAAATAAATCACTTGCTTTCGGACTGGGAACGCTTTGTTCACGAGAACCGCGCCATGCCGATACTGGTTCAAAGTGGGTTGCTGCACTATCAGTTCGAGACCATCCATCCATTTCTCGATGGCAATGGGAGGATGGGGCGGCTTCTGATCGTGTTTCATCTAGTGATCAGAGACCGGCTTCCCCAACCCCTGCTCTACCTGTCCTCCTACTTGGAGAGGCATCGAGACGAATACTACTCGAGACTTCAAGGAGTGCGAGAAAAAGGTGACCTCGACGGTTGGCTTCGCTTCTATCTGAGGGGAGTCGAAACACAGGCGAATGACGCTTTGCTCCGAGCGGAGCGCCTGCTGGATCTACGCGAGAGGTACCGAGTTCGAGTCATAGAATCCACTCGGAGCCAGGCTGTAAGCCTGGTTGACTCCTTGATAGCCAATCCGATTATCAATGCCCGTCGAGTAACCACGAAGCTTGAGGTGATACGGTCCACTGCCCTCCGATTGCTGGATTCCTTGAAAGATCTGGGCATACTCACTGAGATTGACCCGGGCCCCCGGCGACAGCGTCGCTTCATCGCCGCAGAGGTTATGAAGGCCCTTGAAGAAGATTCCATCTGAGCTGGCCCGCTTGGGCACCGCTTTTTCTACCGGAGTGATGGCGACCGCCCTCAGCAGGAGACAGAAACGGAATACCTCGGGTTAGCGCTAGAAAAGGCTGGGGCCCGAAGGGCGCTTCACCTCGGTGACCGAGATCTCCGCCGCTTCGAAAAAGGCGGCGAAGTCCCCCTCTTCGGGATCCTTATGGTCCTCTTCCTCTTCCGCATTCGGGGGATCGGGGACGGCCGCTTCGTCCTGCCGATCCTCCGTGGACACCCGGTTCTCGTTTTTCTTCGGTTCGGAGTTGGTTGACGGGGCGCCGCCCGCCTCGGTCTCGGGCAGGGGATCCGAGGGAGGGGATGGCGTCGCTTCTGTCCTGCCGGGGGCCGGCAGAGAGGCTTCGTCCCGGTCTTGCACCACGAACTCCACCCGGATTCTTTCGCCGGAGAGCTTCTCGAGTTCGTCGCGTATCCGGCCGGGGGCGTTTCTATCTTCCAGCCGGTCTCGTCGGAAGGTGTCGGAGCAGTCGATCACCAACCGTCCGCCCTGTAAAGCCACCGGGATGGTGGGACGCAGAAGAGCCCCGTCCATTCCCCCGAAGGCCCCCACCACCTTGGGCCAGAGGTCTTGTAATCGCTCGAAGGTGAGGGGCCCGGAATCGGGTGGGCCAGCAGGCGACGGACCGGGGGCGGGGGGCGGCGGGGAAGGACCGGCCGGAGTGGGCTGTCTGCGATCGGCCGGCGGTCGGGACGGTCCGGCGGGAATGGCCGGCCTGGGTTGGACCGCGGCCGGCAACGGAGTCGGGAGATCGACCGCCCCGCCCGAGTCGGCCACCGCCCGGCCCCCTTTGACCAGGGCCTCCAACGCCTCAACTCTCTTCAGAAGCGCCACCGGATGAACCGAGGTCTCCGGACGGACTATCCAGAGCAGCGCCATTTCCAGCATAAGGCGTTCTTCCCGGCCTTCCCGTATCTTGATCAGGGCATCGCCCAATTGGTCGAGCACCCGGTTGACCTCGGAAACCCCCAGCAGATCAGCGGTCTTCCTCCAGTCTTCGACCACTTCCGTCGGCTCGTCGAACACCGCGGACGGGCCGGTGAGATGATGCGCCAAGTAGGCCCCCCGAAAAAACCCGATTGCGTCAGAAATGAAAGACCGGAGGTTCACCCCTCCTCGGTCGAGACGGGCCACCAGCGACAACACCGCGGGCGCGTCCCGATCCGCCACCGCCCGGGCCAAGTCGGTCAATGTCTCGGGGTTCGCCACGCCCAGCGCTTGCTCCACACCCTCGGGACTCACCTTCCCATCACCCAAGGCGGCTACCTGCTCCAAAAGACTCAACGAATCCCGCACGCTCCCCTGGGCATGACGGGAGATGGTCTCCAGACCTCTCTCGGCTACCTCGTACCCTTCCTGTTCGGCTACCCACCGCAGATGAGAGGTGAGCACCTCCGCGGGCACAGGATGAAAGTCAAAGCGCTGGCTGCGGGAGCGGATCGTGTCCAGCAGCTTGTAGGGCTCGGTGGTGGCCAGGATGAAATGGACGTTGGGGGGTGGTTCCTCCAGGGTTTTCAGCAGTGCGTTGCAGGCGGCGGCAGAAAGCATGTGCGCCTCATCGAGAATGAACACCCGATGAGCGGAGGGACCCGCCGCCACCATCGTGACCTGCACCCGAATCTCCCGGATGTTCTCCACCGAGTTGTGAGAGGCCGCGTCCAACTCCTGGACATCCATCGAACTGCCGGCGGTGATGGCCCCGCAGGTGGCGCAGCGGTCGCATGGCTCACCGTCGGGGCGGGGATCCTCGCAGTTGATTGCTTTGGCCAGAATGCGAGCGGTGGAGGTCTTCCCCGTCCCTCTGGGACCGGCGAAGAGATAGGCGTGGGCCACCCGCCTCTCCCTCGCCTCCCGGACCAGGGTGCGGGTCACATGCCCCTGGCCGATCACCTGCCCAAAAACCTGCGGCCGGTATTTGCGATATAGCGCGCGGTGGTTCATACGCTCCGAATGGTATATTCGACCACGAACATCATGCCCGAGGAGCGCACCCAAAGCATCCCCCGAGGCCACACCAGAAGGGAGGGAGGACATGACAGCACAATCGGACGAGCTATCCATTCGGATCCGTAACCGCTCCCACCGCCAACTGGCGGAAGAGTCACTGTCCCCCGTCGCCACCCGCTCGGTGCGTTCCCGGGGAAGGTCGGTTGCCGAGCCGGATGACGACCTGCTGACACCTTTCCAGATCGACCGGGATCGCTTGCTGTTCTCCAAGGCCTTCCGCCGACTGCGCAACAAGACCCAGGTCTTCCCCGACCCACCCGGCGACCACGTGATCACCCGTCTGACCCACACCATCCACGTGGCCCAGATCGGGCGATCCCTGGCCGTGGCCCTGGGACTCAACGAAAGTCTGACCGAGGCGATCTGTCTGGGCCACGATATCGGCCATTCCCCCTTTGGCCATGTCGGCGAAGAAGCCCTGTCTCCCTACGTGGAGAAGGGCGAGTGGCATCACGCCGCCCACGGGATACGGCTGCTGAACATCCTGGAGCCGCTCAATCTCACCTTCGAAACCCTGGATGGTATTCGAGGTCACACTTGGCGCATCGACCCGGGGCCCAGCACCCCCGAGGGAATGCTGTGCCGATTCGCGGATCGGATCGCTTATCTCACTCACGATCTCGACGACGCCTTCCGTAACAACGCTCTCTCGCCACAGGACATCCCGGCCGACATGCTGGCTCGATTCGGCCCGCCCGACAGGTGGATCTCTTCCATGACCCGCACCGTGATCGAGGAGTCGGCCCGGACCGGAACGGTGTCGATGGATCCGCCGTCCCTGGCGGTGATGACCGAATTCCGGACCATGATGTTCGAACGGGTTTACCAAAGCCCCGACCGCATGAGAGACCACCGGTGGGCGGTCGGGGTCATCACCGCCCTGGTGGAGCACTACATCCGAAACCCCGACCACCTGCCTTCCGAATTCGGCTTGCCAAGCGACCCCGCTCAGGTGAGGGCGGTCGACTACGTGGCCGGCTTCACCGACCGGGCCGCCATATCAACCTACGAAGGCCTGTTCGGCAAAATACCGAGGTAAAACCTACCAGCCGACCTGACCAAGCCTTTGAAAAACCGATTTCTGAGCACGTCATTCGACAGGCTTGGAGCCCCAGCACTGAACGACGCGCGGCGTTCCCATCGTTGTCCTCGGGTTCTCGACATGGCTCGTGACCTCGGCCAGGACGGACTCGACCTCAGCCTCGTCCGCGATTCCCAGAGCAACCATCCACTGCGTGCGATCCGGTGTCAAACTCGCAAGCACCCATGACTTGAACACTCCCGCAAGCTCCATATGCTGGAAGATGTTCATCTGCACCTCGACAAGTCCGGCGTCCAGGAAGATGACGGGGAGCCTTGCTCCAACGTCCGGGTACCCGCCGGCGCGTCGCCGCTCTTGCGAAGCGAGTTCCACCGCCCTGTCGAAAGCAGCGAGGCGGGGATAGCAGTACCAACCGGTGTAGTCGGTGCACTCCGCCACCAGAACGCCACCCGGCTTGAGCATTTGGCACATTGTGTTCACAACTTCAGCAGGATGTCCCAGATGGTCAAGCAGAAACCGCGAGTACACCAAGTCGAACTCCTCCTTGGGGGGTGAGAGAGTTCGGATGTCGGCCACCTGGAAATCAACGTTCGGCAGTCCCAGCGCCGATGCTTCTCTTCGCACCTCCTCGATCCGAGGATCGTCTATGTCCAAACCGACGACGCGGCCATCCCGACCGACGCGCCGGGCAAGTTCATACGTCACCCCTCCAATCCCGCAACCCACATCTATGCAGGCGCTGCCGCGATCGACGCCGACGCGGTCAAGCAAGGCCGCCGTCGTGGGGTGAAAGATCTCGGTTAGGTGTTCGAGACGTGATCTGTCGACGGCCCCGTCACCCGCTGTGTAGATATCGATATGCGCATCCGTGTCAGCCATTCTGCCCTACTCCTCGGTTCCGCGTCAGCCTCAACCTGTGAACTGCAAGACAGCTACTGCGCAAGACTACTCCCGGTGCGCCTTGGCCCTCATCCGGGGATCGGATACGACCAAGAACCGCCGTTTCTGCGAATTGCCCCCGGACGGAGAGCGCACCGCCGCGTCCAACATGGCATGAACCACGTGGTCGAGAGTGGGATCTGATCGGGATCACCTTCCGCACCATTGAGATCGGGCGCAGGTCAGGTTGCGCCATCCTCCCAAAGGGGTTGGTCGACCTGCCAGGCAACCGGACTGCCCCACCGGTCGGCGTAGGTCACCTGATGGACGGGTCGGCGGGCAGCCACCCCCCATCGTCCTTGGGGGTACCCACAGGAAACCGCCGCCGCCTGCTTCCACCCCCGGTCGGCCGGGACGCCCAGCAGCTGAGCGGTCTCCTTCTCCCGAAAGGATCCCAGGATGGTGGTGAGGCAGGTTCCCACCCCCTGCCCGCGGGCGGCCAACATGGCGCTCCACACCGCCGGATAGATGGAGGCGCCCGATTCGTCTCCCCTCCCGTAGAAAAACAACCACAGCGGAACCTCGGCCGCGTTGTCGGCCAGCCATTGTGCCGAACTGAAGACGCGCAGCGTGCCGTCATCTCCCTTCTGCCGCGCCCTCTCCAAGGCCCGACCATACACACTGTCCAACAGCACCCGGAAGGCTTTCTCGTAGAGTGCGCCCACCTTGGCTCGGGTCTCGGGGTCGGTGACCACCACAAACCGCCAGTTTTGCGAGTTGCCTCCCGACGGGGAGCGCACCGCCGCGTCCAGCATGGCCTGCACCACTTGGTCGGGAATCGGGTCGGGAAGCACCCTGCGCATCGCTCGGGTGGTGTAAAGAGCCTGTGTGAGATCCATGCCCTCCAGAGTAAAGGGGAAACCCGTTCGCCGCCACTCGCCACGCTCGGTTCGGTCGGCGCCTCCGTTCTAAGCTTGCCCAATGAGCAATTTCGCATCCTCCAAAAAACACGTGGAAGTCCTGGGAAAGGGCATGGCCTATACCGAGGAGGGGGAGGGTGATCCCATCGTCTTCCTGCACGGCAACCCGACCTCCTCGTTTCTGTGGCGCAAAGTCATCCCTCCGGTGGTAGGGCGGGGTCGTTGCCTGGCGCCGGACCTGATCGGTATGGGAGACTCCGACAAGCTGGACGGTTCCGGCCCGGGCGCCTACCGCTTTGTGGAGCATCGCCGCTACCTGGACGGATGGCTCGAGGCGGTGGGGGCGACCGACAACGTGACCCTGGTGGGACACGACTGGGGGGGAGCGCTGGCTTTTGACTGGGCCAACCGCCATCGGGAGGCGGTGCGGGGCCTGATTTACATGGAGACCATCGTGCGCCCGGTCTCCTGGGATGATTGGCCCGGACCGGCCAGTGGCATTTTCAGGGCGATGAGGTCCCCCGCCGGCGAGGAGATCGTTATCGCCAAGAACGTTTTCGTGGAGAGGATCCTTCCGGCCTCGGTTATGAATCCCCTGTCAGAGGAGGTGATGAACGAATACCGCCGTCCTTACACCGCAGGAGGAGAGAGTCGCCGGCCCACCCTCACCTGGCCCCGAGAGATACCCATCGATGGAGAGCCCGAGGATGTGACCGAGGTCGCCGCCGCCTATGCAGAGTGGCTGGCCCGAAGCAATGTGCCCAAATTGTTCATCAACGCCCGACCGGGAACGATTCTGATCGGAAAACAGCGGGAATACTGTCGCACCTGGCCCAACCAGACCGAGAAAACCGTGCGGGGCACCCACTTCATCCAGGAGGACTCCGGGCCGGAGATCGGAGAGATCATCTCCGACTGGCTGAAGGGCATCTGAGCCACCGATCTCCGACGGCTGTGGCATGGAGGCCTATGACGGCTGGTGGGACCTCACCACCTCGAGCACCTCTGCGCCGTATTTGTCAAGCTTCACCGGCCCGACGCCATTTATCCGGAGCAGTTCTGGCCGGCTGCGGGGACGATGGCGGGCAATCTCCTCCAAGGTGCGGTTGTAGAAAATAATGAAGGCGGCCACCTTGGTTTCACGCGCCACCTGAAGACGCCATTGCCGAAGGGCTTCATACAGAGACGCGTCATATGGAAGGGCAGGTTCTTGGGAGTCACCCCCCGCTTGCCCACCACCCGAGGCGGGGGGATCATCTTTTGGTGGGACGGGTTTCAACGGGGCAGATGTTGGTTGAGGCGCCAGCCGATGGCCGGGAGAGCGGGACGGTTGAGGGCGGAACTTTCGGGTCATTTCCGAAAGGAAGGGCGACTCCCGACCTTGCTCGGCCACTATCACCACTTGTTGGCGGCACCTGGTGATGGCGACATGAAAAATTCGGCGTTCCTCTTCGGGGTCCTCCGCCAAAACATGGGGCATCAACCCGACATCCACTCCAAATACCACCACCCGATCCCATTCCAGTCCTTTCACCCGGTGAATGGTGGTGGCAGTGACGCCCGACTCCGACGGCGCCCCTCTCCGCAGCAGTTCACGTAGATTGGCCTCGAAGGTGGCAAGCTCCCTGTACACAGCCGCTGTGCGGCGCAGGGCTATCAGGTCATCGGTGTGGGTTGAGCGGTCAACCCTGGTCCGCCCGGAGTCCAAGGCGCCCGCGGCCCTTCCCAGCCCAACTTCCTCCGCGAGATAATCAAAAAAAGCCTCGGAACCGTCCTGGGCTGCAACCTCGACTCCCTCTTCAATGGCTCCCAGGAACCTTCTCCAGTTGGATGCCTTCCGGTCATCAAGCCCGCGGCCCAGCCCGGCCAGTTTCTCAAGATCCACAACCCCGGGCGGGATCAGTTCATACGCCAGCCGCGTGATCCGACGGGCCGGTCGACGCACCGCCTCCATCAGATCCCTCTTCGTCATCGACCGGGGAAAAAGCGCCAACCTCCTCCACGCCAGGGCGGCTCGCATGGTGGTGCGATTCAACAGTCCCTCGTCAAGCTGGGAACGGAATGGGATCCCCGCCTTGCGAAGAGACGCCAGCACCGGGAGCAGGGCCGAGTTGACCCTGGCCAGAATCGCTATCTCCTCGGCCGGGACTCCTTCGTCCAGCCATTCTCCGATGGGTTCGGTGGCTTCGGCGGCCAACTCCGGGAGCGCCGGGGTGATGGTCCGAAGGCACCCGGCTTGCGGCGAAGAAGCTGCTTCGATGGTCTTGGGCACTCGAACCCGATTGTGGGAAAGCAGGTGGGATGAGGCGGTGACCACCTCGGAAGGGCACCGGTAATTGATGGTCAGCGCCGAAGACCCGGCCCCGGGAAAGTACCGATCGAACTCGATCAAGAACCTGGGATCGGCGCCGGCATAACCATAGATGGTCTGATCGTCATCACCCACCCCGAACACATTCAATCCCGGAGAGGCCAGTAGTCGCAGAAGGAGCAGGTAGGCCGGAGTCAGATCCTGGAATTCGTCCACCAGCAGATGCTGACAGCGCTTCTGCCAACGCCTCCGAAGGTCGGGTTCGGCCAGCAGCAGTTCAATGGCCCCATAGATCTGCTCATCGAAATCGATTTCGTTGCGGCTCCCGAGCAGCGAACGGTAGCGAGGGAAGATCTCGGCCAACCCTTCCACATCATTTCGGCCTCCCTCGACTTCATTCGGATCTCGGAGGGCCATGCGGATCTCGGCCAGACCCTCGAGATAAGGTCCGGTGATGTCGGTGTTGGGGCGGGGCCTTTTGGGAATCATGTTTGCCAATCGAGACCGCACTGCCCGTTCGTCCAGGTGGGTGGCATCCGGCCGGACATCACGGATAATCGCCCACCCGAGAGCGTGGATGGTGCGGATATGCAGGTCGTCCCTTTGGAGGCGTTGTCGCAATTGCTCGGCAGCCCGTTTGTTGTACGCCACCGTGGTAACGATTCCCGGCTCGATGCCTCGGTCATCGACCAGATGGAGTAGACGGGCGCCCAGGGTGCGGGTCTTGCCCGATCCGGCGGGGGCAATCACCCGCACCGGGCCGGAGGGGTGCTCCACCGCCGCCCGTTGGTCATCGGCCAGATCAGCCCGGGACTCGGAAATAGCGGGCTGGAGAGTCAGTCGTCCCTGTTCCACCGTTTGGGAATGGACGACCGCCAGGTCCAGGGGCGCCCGGGGGCCACCGTCCACCCAGGCATGTTCTCCTCCCGGCAGGATGATGTCGGCCCGCCCGCCGATCTGTGCTCCCCACCGCGCCGCCTTGGTGCTCCACCACCAAATGGGATCGCCCCGCCGCCCATCCCAGTTGTTGGCCCACACCAGGAACTGGAGCCTCTCCAACCAGGGCAAATAGCTCGGACCGAGTGCCCAGGGCGCCTGCCTTTCCACCACCGGCCGGCGCAGTTCGGATGCATCCACCCCCAGTTCCACTGTCACCGGACGCCGTTCCGCCCATATCCGATGCAGACGGTCTGCAGTCTTCTCCAAGGCCGCCCGGCCGGACAGCACCCCCCGGTCGACCACTACTCTTTCGGCGCCTTTGAGCAACGACCGCTCATCTCCTCGGGATACGACCACGCCTCTGCCCAACAGGTCGGGTCCTGGAAATATCATCTCGCTGAATGTATCACCGCCATGTGACGCCCGCCCCGTCTGTCATCCTGGGGCCAAAGGGGTAAGGTATGCGGCGTTGATACTGGTAGCAATCCCCGCCGTGCTGATCGGCGCGGTCAGCCTTAGCGGGGCCTTGGGCAAATGGATATGGCCGCTCGATCTGGTCACCAGCTTCCGACCACAATACGCGGTGGGGCTGCTGGTGACCGGAACCTTGCTTCTCTTGGGAAAATGGCGGCGGCTGGGATGGGGAATTCTGATCATCGGGTTGTTGAATGCCTGGTCGGTGGCGCCCCTGTTCTGGGGCAAGCAGGACATTCCCGCCGGGGCGCCCCGGTTGAAAGTGGTGTCGTTCAATGTCCAGGGTCAAAACGAGGAGTATCAGATGGTGACCGAGTTCCTCCGGCAGGTGGATGCTGATGTGGTTTTCCTCCACGAAGCCAACCGGCTCTGGGAGGAAGCCCTGTCGGGTGCTGTCTCCGACGGGCGGCTCGATTACCGGCAATATCGGTCTCGCCCGGAACACCTGATCTTCTCCACCTTGACACTGACCAAGACCCCCCCTACCGAGGTGTTCAGTCACGGTTGGTTGGCGAACGAGCCCCGGGCGGTGGAGGTGATAACGATGGTGGGCGAAAGGGAAGTGACCATTTTCGGAATCCACCCACTGGCGCCCACCAACCCGCGCCGCGCCGCGCGGCGGGACGCCCAGTTCCGGTTCGTGGCCGAGCGGGCGCAGGAGTCGGATGGGCCCACGGTGGTGACCGGGGATTTCAACGCCACCCCCTGGTCCCACGTCTTCGGGCCGCTCGGCGACGCCGGTCTTCGCAATTCCCAACGTGGATTCGGATTGTCGGCCAGCTTTCCTGCGGGAGGCAACTTTTTGACCCGCATTCCCATTGATCATCTGCTGCACTCCTCTCACCTGCTGGTGGCAGACCGATGGCTGGGGCCGAGCCTGGGGTCGGATCACCTGCCGTTGGTGGTGGAACTGGCTCTCGTTTCCTGACCCGGATGGTCGTGGACCCGACGCGCCTGGCATCTTCTCGTCTCTTATCCTGTTCAGTGTCATTCCTTGCGTACCGACAGGAGAGGTATGGAAGACTTTTTCGCACGTAACCGGCGGCGACTGGCGGAGTTGATCGGCGCCGAGGGGCTGGCGGTGGTGAGGGCCGCGGCGCCCGGTCTTCGCAATCCCGATGTCGAGCACGCCTTTCGTCAAGACTCGGATTTTTTCTATATGACCGGGTTCGGTGAGCCACATGCCGTGGCGGTGATCGCCCCTGGACACTCCGAAGGGGAATTCACCCTGTTCGTTCAACCCAGAGACCGGCAAAAGGAGATATGGGACGGACCTCGGGCCGGGGTGGAAGGCGCCCGGGAAACCTATGGCGCCGACGCCGCCTATCCGATCGCTGATTTTCCCGGCCGGTTGGCGCAATTGGCCGCCGGTCGGTCGGCAATTTGGCATTCTCTGGCCGCCGACGCTCGGCCCGAACCGATTATGAACCTGCTCGCCAAGGCTGACCACCTGCGAACCCGGCTGGGCGGGGAGTTTCCCCGGCGGCTGTTTGATCTGCGGCCCCTTCTTTCCGAACTCCGGTTGCGCAAGTCGCCGCCGGAGATCGCCTGGCTTCGGGAGGCTTGTTCCCTCACCATGGATGGTCACCGCCAAGCCATGCGCTACGCCCGACCGGGCAGATGGGAATACCAGGTGCAGGCCGCCATGGAGAGCGTGTGGAGGATGGGAGGGTCCCCCCGCGACGGGTACCCCTCGATTGTGGCGTCCGGACCCAACGCCTGCATTCTTCACTATGTGGAGAACAATCGGCGCATGGAGGATGGGGATCTGTTGCTGGTGGATGCCGCCTGCGAACTCCACCACTTCACTTCCGACATCACTCGCACCTTCCCCGTCTCCGGGTCCTTTGCGGGGCCCCAACGCCGGGTTTACCAGGTGGTGCTGGACGCTCAGGAGGCCGCCATCGCCGCCTGCCGGCCGGGTGGTCACATCCGATCACCCCACGATGCGGCTCTTCGGGTGCTGGTGGAAGGGATGGTGGAGATGGGCCTTCTGCCCACCGGCGCCGAAGAAGCGATGAACATGCACCTCTATCAGGAGTTCTTCATGCACGGCACTTCCCATTGGCTGGGAATGGACGTCCACGATGTCGGGGCATATCGGGTGGACGGCGCCTACCGCCCTTTGGAGCCGGGAATGGCTCTCACCGTCGAACCGGGGCTATATGTGGACCCTTTTCGCCCGGAAATAGAGTTTGCCATGCTGGAACATGATGCCGACCAGTGGGCCAGGGAGCGGATGCTCGATCCCTCGTCCGTCACCCGTCACCAACAACTTCGGGATGAAGCCCCGAAAGTCAGCCATTCCATACCGCCCGAGTACCTGGGGATCGGGGTCCGAATCGAGGACGATGTGTTGATCACGGCCGATGGCCATGAGGTGTTGACCGGCGAACTTCCCAGAGCACCCGACGAGGTGGAAGCGCTCTGTCGGGAGACGCCCCGGTACGGTCGAGACTGAGCGGGCGAGAGCCGATGACTGTCCTGCGCATCGCCAACTGCTCCGGCTTCTACGGCGACCGGCTGGCGGCCGCCCGGGAGATGGTGGAAGGCGGACCGATCGACGTTCTCACCGGTGACTACCTGGCCGAACTGACCATGGCGATCCTGTGGCGGATGCGACGCAAAGACCCCGGAGGCGGGTATGTCCGAACCTTCCTCACCCAGATGGAGCAGGTGTTGGGAACCTGCCTGGACCGGGGAATCCGGGTGGTGTCCAACGCCGGGGGGCTGAATCCGGCGGGGATGGCGCAACGACTGGCGGAGATGGCGGATCGGCTGGGTTTGAACCCCCGCATCGCCTGGGTCTCGGGCGATGATCTCACTCACCGCGTGGCCGAGTTGCAGAAAGTCAACGGGTTGCGCCATTTCGACACCGGAAGGCCTCTTCCCTCGGAAATCAAACCCCTGACCGCCCACGCCTATCTGGGTGGAACCGCTATTGCCGAAGCGCTTTCCTGGGGGGCCGACGTGGTGGTGACCGGAAGGGTGACTGATGCGGCCGTGGTGATCGGGCCAGGGATGTGGGCCTTCGATTGGCAGGCCAACGACTACGATCAGCTGGCGGGCGCCCTGGTGGCGGGCCACATTATCGAGTGCGGAGCTCAGTGCACCGGGGGAAATTACGCCTTTTTCGAGCGGGTGCCGGAACCGGCGCGAGTGGGGTTTCCAATCGCCGAACTGTCGGCGGACGGGTCGGCGGTGATCACCAAGCACCCGGGAACCGGGGGACTGGTGACGGTGGGGACCGTCACCGCTCAACTTCTGTATGAGGTGGGAGGGCCCCGTTATCGAAATCCCGATGTGACCGCTCGCCTGGACACGATCCGGCTGACTCAGGAGGGTCCCGATCGGGTGGCGGTGACCGGAGTTCGGGGAGAGCCGCCGCCGCCCACCCTGAAGGTGGCGCTCAACTATCTGGGAGGATATCGCAACGCCGTCACCATGGTGATCACCGGCCTGGACGCCCACCGGAAAGCGGAACTGGTCACCGAGGCCTTGTGGGACAACCTGGGTGGCGCGGATCAGTTTGCCGAAACGGCGGTCTCCTTCACCGACACCGGCCATCCCGATCCCGCCACCAACGAGGCGGCCATGTCCCATCTTCGGATCACGGTCAAAGACCCCGATCCCCAAAAAGTCGGCAGGCGCTTTTCGCGGGCGGCGGTGGAATTGGCGTTGGCTCACTATCCCGGATTTTTCATGACCGCCCCGCCCGGGGACTCCTCCCCCTACGTCGTCTACTGGCCGACCACCGTGGAGGCCTCTCGGATCGCCCAGCAGGTTCAGATGGGAGACCGGACCGAGCAGGTCCCCACAACTCGATCGTCCCAGCAGATCACTGCCGGGGCCGCCGCCCCGTCCGCCGGGGCAGATTCGATGGAACCGGCCAGACCCCAAACGGGCAGAGGGCGGAAATACGATACGGTTACGGTCCCTCTGGGAAGAGTGGCGGGCGCTCGCTCGGGCGACAAGGGCGGGGACGCCAATGTCGGAGTATGGGTGGAGAGCCCGGATGTCTTCGAATGGCTGGTCGAATTCCTGACCGTGACCCGGTTCCGGGAGTTGGTGTCCGAGGCGGCCGACCTGCCGGTGGAGCGTCATGCCTTCCCCAACCTGTGGGCCGTCAATTTCGTGGTGCGGGGACTTCTCGGAGAGGGCGTGTCATCCAGCACCCGCACCGACCCCCAAGCCAAGAGCCTGGGAGAATACCTACGGGCCAAAACGGTGCCCGTGCCCGTATCCCTTCTGTGACAGAACCCGCCACCGACCTTCCCCCTCGTTCCTTCCGGTTGATATGCCAGACTATATAGAAGTGATTGATGTTGCGAGTTATATGACAGCCGGGCGCTCCCATCGAGGTTGTGAAAATCGGGCCGGAAATCCCTTCCCCCTACGGGTTCCCTCCCCCGCTCACCACCGCCGTCATGAGGTCGCCATTTTCCCAGCCTCGGTCATGGGACGGATTTGGGATGTGACCTCTGGATATTGGGCCCGGCGAGCTCTCTACCGGGCCCCAGGTTTTTCGTAGCTGATACCCAAGTGTGCGCCGGCGGTGCGACATAAGTCAAGCTCAATGGCCCAGCTTCTTTGCCGGTCATCGCAAAACGCTATGGGAAGGCGACGGGTATCCTGATGACGGTGCCTTCTGCAATAAGCGTGAGCAATCTCGTCAAGACCTACGGCGAGGTAACCGCGCTCGGCGGGGTGAGCTTTGAGGTGGCGGAGGGAGAGGTGCTGGCGCTGTTGGGTCCGAACGGGGCGGGGAAAACCACCGCGGTCGAGATACTGGAGGGGTATCGGCAGGCGGACGCGGGGGAGATCGAGGTGCTCGGCTTCAATCCGTCCTCCGGCGGACGGGCCTTCCGAAACCGGATCGGGATCGTTTTGCAGGAGACCGGCACCGAACAGGTGCTGACCGTTCGGGAGGTGATCGAACTGCACGGGGCATCCTATTCCCGTCGCCGACCGGCCGCCGAACTCATCGCCATGGTGGGACTGGAAACGAAGACCGATGCCCGGATCAAGACGCTGTCGGGCGGCCAGCGCCGCCGACTCGATCTGGCTTTGGGGCTGGTGGGTGATCCCGATCTCATCTTCTTGGACGAGCCCACCACCGGATTCGACCCGGCCGCCCGGCGGAAGTCCTGGGAACTGGTCGAAGGACTCACCGCCCTGGGAAAGACGGTCCTTCTGACCACCCACTATCTGGACGAGGCCCAGCACCTGGCCGATCGGATCGTGGTGCTCAGCGAGGGCCGCATCCTGGCCGAGGGCACCCCCCAGACTTTGGGCGCGGCCCAGGCAACCACGGTTCGCTTCACCGTCGCCGACGTCGGGGATCTGCCGGTCATGGGCGATGGGCCCGAGGTGGAAGACCACCGCGTGACCTATCAAACCACCGACCCGACCTCCGATCTGTACACGCTCACCGGTTGGGCCATGGAACGGGGAGCCGAACTAACCGACCTCGAGGTAACCCGCCCCAGCCTGGAAGATGTCTACCTCGCCATCATGGAGGGGGCCGACGGGGAGTCGCGGCCGGGATGAACACCGTCGGGATCGACCTGGCGCTGCTGTGGCGGCAGATTCGTCACCAGAATCGGGTGTTCTGGCGAACTCCGGTGGCCGCCTTCTTCACCCTTGCCCTGCCGGTCTTTTTCCTGGTGTTGTTCAGTGTGCTGTTCGGAAGCTCCGAGGTGGCCGAGGGATATCGGTTCTCCCAGTTTTTCGCGCCGGCTATGGCCGTGTTCGCGGCGGGGTCCTCCACCTTCACCGGGCTGTCGATCGGCACCGCACTGGCCCGCGATCAAGGCATCTTGAAGCGGGTGCGGGGAACGCCGCTTTCCCCCTGGATCTACATGACCGGACGAATCGGCTCGGCAGTGTGGGTGGGGGTGGTCTCGGTGGCGGTCATGTTCGTGGTGGGTTGGGCGTTGTTCGGTTTCGTCATGCTGTGGAACAACCTCGGCGTGGCCGTGCTGGTGTTCATGGTGGGCATGGCCACCTTCTCGGCACTCGGTTTGTCGGTGTGCGCCCTGGTCAAGAACGCCGATGCGACGCCGGCGGTGGCCAACGCCGTGTTTCTGCCCATGGCCTTCGTGTCAGGCATTTTCATCCCACTCGACGACGCTCCCCGGTGGCTGTTGATTCTGGGTGACGTATTTCCTCTCAAGCACTTCGCCGAACCCTTCGGCGCCGCTTTCAATCCCTTTCACTCCGGCAGGGTGCTCGGCTGGGAGGATTTGGCGGTCATGGGCGCCTGGTTGGTGGCCGGGCTGATAGTGACCACCAGGTTCTTCCGTTGGGATCCGAGGGAATAAATCCCCCGGAGGCGCATCCACCGGTTTGAGTTCCATGCCAAGTCCCCTCCTCCGACCTCTCTACCTCCTCTATGAGAGACAACTTCTCCGGCAGATGGACGCCTCACGCTTCCCCCGGCACGTGGGAGTGATCCTCGACGGGCATCGCCGCTACGCCCGCCGGAGCGGCTTGGACGCCTATGTGGACAGCTACTGGGAAGGCATGCGTCGCTTCGAGGACTTCGTCGACTGGTCGGCGGAACTTCGGATACCGGCGGTGACTGCCTGGGCTCTGTCAAGAGACAACCTCGGTCGCTCGGCCGCGGAACTCGATCCCATCTACCAGGTGTTGACCGATTTTTTCAGACGTATCCCCAAGCGTTGCCGACAGCACGGAATGGGACTGCGTTTCATCGGGAGCCTCGATCTGCTGCCCTCGGGACTGGTGACCGCCGCCAAGACCGCCATGGAACAGACCGGACCCGGCCGGGACAACCGCAACCTGACCATCGCCATCGGGTATGGGGGCCGCCAGGAGATCGTGGACGCCTGCCGCAGCCTGGTGACCGAATTGGGCGCCACCATCACCGACCCTCTGGCATTGGCAGAGCGGATCGATCACGAGGGGCTGGCTCGCCACATGTACTCCGCCGACCTCCCCGACCCGGATTTGTTGATCCGCACCTCGGGGGAGTCTCGGCTGTCGGGCTTTCTGCTCTGGCAGTCGGCCTATGCCGAGTTTGTGTTCGCGGACGTCTACTGGCCGGCCTTTCGGCGGGTCGATTACCTGCGAGCGCTACGTGACTTCTCCCGCCGGGAACGTCGCTACGGACGCTGAGCTACCGGGTGGCCTGCTCGGGCAGAAGGTGGGTCACATCCCCGAATCTCTCCAAGGCGAACATGACCGCATTTGCCAGGGGATAGGTACTAAGAACGGACACTGCGGTGTGAAGAGAGCGGAACTTGTGCCAGGCGATGGGAGTGGGCCCGCACCCCAATAAGGTCTCGTGAATCACCGCGTTGGTCCCTCCATGGGCCACCAACACGATGGACTTTGATTGGCCCGGCCGCCACAGGCGAGGCTGATCCGGCTCGAGCATCCTCACCCCATAATCCCCAAGCGACCGGAGCAGACCGGCGGCGATTCGCTCCCGAAAGCTGTGGTACGGCTCGCCCCGACGCACCCCCCTCCACAACTTTTGCAGAGACAACGACCCCTCCAGCCGGGAGATGCGCGCCTGCACCAGGTCGATGGGCATCCCGTCCCATTCCACCGGATCTCCTATCTCGTTCATCCAGGGATGCACTGCCGGCCTTAGCCCGAGCCGTGCGGCCAGAGGCGCGGTGGTCTCCCGGGCGCGTCTCAACTCCGAAACCCACAATTCGTCCACTCCTGTGAAGGGGCGTTCCGCCAACTGCTGTGCCTGAAGTCTGCCCAATTCGGTGAGCCCCGGGTTGCCCACCAAACGTCCTTGCTGCGACCAGGCGGGCTGGGCATGGCGAATGAGGGTGAGTTTCACACCCTCCCAAACTAACCGGTCCGTCATTGCTTTTGCCAATCACAGCATCAACGCCGGGCGCCGGGCGGCAGTCCGGGCTGGTGGTCCGGTATCGTGTAGCCTGTCCCTTCTGCGGAGAAAATGGAAACCATCACCGTCCACAATTCGTCAAGGCGAAGCTGGTTCGTGGCCATCTTGGGAGTGGCGCTGATGGCGGTGGCGATTGAGCTGCTGGTGGGGGACGGGCTGGTGGACCTCTTGGTGGAACGAATCTTCCAGGGAGAGGAGGTCATGGAGGCCCGAGAGCGGGTGTGGGCCGGGCTCATGGGCGCCGCGGGTGGGATTCTGACCGCTTGGGGAGTGATCTGGGGCATCAGGAAACGCCCGGTGCTGGAGGTCGGTCCACCGGGCCTACGCATTGCCCTGCGGGGTCCTATCCGACCGCTCGACCTTCTGCCGTGGGAATGGATCGAACAGGTGTTTCCCCAGCCGGTCTCCGATGGGGGGAATCTCCTTTCCAGCCTGACCATCGTCCTTCGGACCAACGAGCTGCGGCGCCATCTTCCCATCGATCCGTGGGGCGCCAGATGGACAGAAGAACACGTCCTGCGGGTGTTGTCCTCGGATTGGTCGGTACGCGCCGAGGCGGTATCCGCGGCGTGCAACCACTATCTCGATCTCCTGTCCCGATCTGCCCAGGCCACCGACCTTGGGTAGTCCGCTCCTGATCGGGGCGCATCTGTCCAACCAGACGCCCTTGGCGGATGCCGGGGCGATAGGCGCCGAGGTGATCCAGATGTTTCTGTCGAGCCCGCAGAGTTGGAAAAAGCCCCTCCCCAGAGACGACGCGGAGGAACTGGCGGCCGCTCCGATACCCGTCTACGTCCACGCTCCCTATCTGGTGAACGTGGCGGCCGAGGCGAGCAGAATCCGAATACCCAGCCGACGGATCCTGGCTGACACCTGCGAAGCCGCCGCGGAGATCGGAGCGGCGGGGGTGGTGGTCCATGGTGGACACGTGACGGGGGGAGGTGACCTGAGCGAGGCGGCCCCGCGCTGGCGCAAAGCCCTGGCGTACCTCGACACTGAAGTCCCGGTGCTGATCGAAAACACCGCCTCCGGCGATCTGGCGGCCGCCCGAAGGCTGGAGGACATTGCACGGCTGTGGGACGAGATAGGAGACCTGGAGGCGGGGTTCGTGCTCGACACCTGTCACGCTTGGGCGGGCGGAGAGCCCCTCGAAGGACTGGTGGAGAGGATTCTGGCCGTGACCGGACGGATCGATCTGGTGCACGCCAACAACTCCCGCGACCCATTCGACTCCCGGCGGGATCGTCACGCCAATCTCAAGACGGGGGAGATACCACCGGAATCATTGGCTCAAGTGGTCCGGGATGCCAAAGCGCCGGTGGTGGTGGAAACCCCGTCCGACGGCCAGGAAGCGGACATCGTCTGGCTCCGGGATCAGCTCTCATCCGGCGTCCACGGCTGAAAGCTTCTCCGGGACATCCAGGCAGAACGGTCGCCTGGTTCCCAAGCTGCCGGTCGGCCGGGGGACCTACCCTGGGCCGCGCCGCAACCGGTAACATTGGAGCATGAGCATTCTGGTTGAGACGCATTCGGGACTTCGATGGTTGCTTTTGGCCGGCCTGATCGCCATGCTGGTGGTCGGCTTGGCCAAATGGAACAGGGAGTCTTCCCATCACCCCGTCTTGGTGACCGTGACTTCGGTGCTGCTGGATGTCCAGGTGCTGATCGGGCTCATCGTTCTGATCGGCAACCAGCGCTGGGACGACTCTTTCTACGGAATCATCCACCCCCTGGTCATGCTGATCGCGGCTGCGCTGTTCAAGATCGGCAGGATCAGAGCCCGAAAGGACGAACAGCCCGCCCAGGGACGCAAGCTCACGGTGGTCACCATCGTTACCTTGGCTCTGATTTCAAGCGCCATACCCTGGTAGCGCCTCTCGGGTTTTCTCCTTCCCACACCTACGACTTCCTTTCGCAATTTTCCCCTAATCGGGATGGGGGAGTCTATTATTTGAGAAACCGCTGACCCCAGGGGGCGGTCGACTCGAACAGAGCGCGCCGACCCCCGACCAACCGGGCAGCCTTGAACCGGAACCGATCCCCCAACCCACCGTGGTGGGGAGAGAGGAGAATCCTATGGCAAAGGTGACTGTGCCGGCCGTTCGGGCCCGCAAAGGCGTCGAGAAAATCGCCATGGTGACCGCCTATGACTTTCCCGGCGCCATGCTGGCGTCGGAGGCAGGCATCGACATCATATTGGTGGGAGACTCCGCCGCCAATGTGGTGCACGGGTTCGACACCACATTGTCGATCACCCTGGAGATGATGGCCCATCATGTGGCGGCTGTCGCCCGGGCCAAGCCCCACTCCCTGGTGGTGGCCGACATGCCCTGGATGACTTTTCACATCTCCCCCGAGGAGACTGTTCGTAACGCCGCCGTCCTGATCAGGGCGGGCGCCGAGGCGGTGAAGCTCGAAGGAGGTTCGGCACGAACCAACCACATCGAGCGCCTGACCGCCGCGGAGATCCCGGTGATGGGTCACCTGGGTCTAACTCCCCAGTCCATCCACGCCGAGGGTGGTTATCGCGTCCAGGGTCGGCGGCTCGACACCGCCCGCCGGATCGTTCGCGACGCCGAAGCCTTGGAGGAAGCGGGCGTGTTCGCATTGGTTCTGGAGGGAGTCCCCGAGGTGCTGACCTCGGTGGTTACCGAGCGCATCTCCGCTCCCACCATCGGGATCGGCGCCGGACGCTCGGCCGATGGTCAAGTTCTGGTCTTCCATGATCTGCTGGGCATGGGTTTCGGCCACTACCCGAAGTTCGTTCGCCGGTACGCCGACCTCCGCCGGACAGCCACCGACGCCCTGCGACGTTATCGGGAGGACGTGAAGAACGGCAGCTTCCCGGACCGGAACGAAACCTATCGAGTGGACGCCGGTCTCGAAGAGGCCTTGCTGGGGGAGCGGCCTTCAACCGCCAACGTTTACTCCTTGTAGTCTTTCTCGCCCTATTGACCGGGGTCTGCGCCGAGGACCCGGTCTCCGATCAGAAGGACCGTGTCTCCAGCACCTCCACCCGAGCAGCACCCGAGACCCATGCATCCCGCCCCCTCACCGATCCCAACTCGGCAAACGGATCGATTCCCACCACCCACCCGCCAACCACCACCATCGTCACCCCTCCGCCCGACCCACCGAACACCGGAGACGTATCGGGTTTCGAGATCATCAACGCCCACCTGGGAGGTCGTTTCCTCCTGCTGGCCGTGGCGGACACCCCCGCTCTCCAAAGCCGCGGCCTGATGGGCGTGGAGTCGATGGGCGACCTCCACGGAATGGTCTTCGTCTGGGAGGAGGCCCGCCCGGTCTCCTTTTGGATGAAAAACACCCTCATTCCGTTGGACATCGGCTACTTCGACCAAAACGGCGCCCTCATCCGAGTGCTTTCGATGACGCCCTGCACCTCCGATCCCTGTCCCACCTATCCATCCGAGACGCCGGTGCGATTCGCCTTGGAAACGCTTCCCGGCCTTTTTGTGGGCGTGGAGGCAGGAGAGTCCCTAACCCTCGGGGGGACCGTGGCCTCGCCGTGACCGTGGCCGACCAGAAAGCGGCCTTTTCATAATCTTCTGAATCCGCTATTGTGGGAACGGCAACCCCAACCGCGCCACGGCGCCTATCCTGCCCCCCACCGAAGGGGCCTTCTGCAACGGAGCAGTTGACCAAAGGAGGTGACGCGCATTGCGTCTATATGAATTGATGACTATTCATCGTCCGGAGATGTCCGAGGCCGAGTACCAGGGAAAGGTCGTTGAGTTGGAGGGGTTCCTTGCCGGCCAAGGGGCAGTCAACCAAGAGACCGATCCATGGGGAAAGCGGCGGCTTGCCTACCAGATCGACCACCTCTCCGAGGGTTACTACACGGTAAGCCGGTTCCAGTCGGAACCATCGACGGTGGACTCGGTCCAGCGAGTGCTCTCTCTGGCTGACGATGTGTTACGTCATAAAGTCATCCGTCCTGAGATTTGAGTTCCTGAGCAGCAATTTGGCCCCCAGACAACAAGAGAGGGAAAAGATATGGCGTACAACTCCGTAACCTTGGTAGGAAACCTGGTAGAGGACCCCGAGCTTCGCTTCACCGCCTCGGGGATACCTCGGGCCAACATCCGCATGGCCGTTAGCCGTCGGTGGCGAGGCGCCAACGACGAGTGGCAGGAAGAAACCAGTTTTTTTGGCGGAGCCGTTTGGCGTCAGTACGCCGAGAACGTCGCAGAGTCTCTGGAGAAGGGCTCCCGGGTGATCGTCACCGGCCGCCTTCAGCAGCGCTCCTGGGAAACCCAGGAGGGAGAGCGTCGGTCAGTCGTAGAGGTGCGGATCGATGAGATCGGTCCGTCGCTTCGGTGGGCGACCGCCGACGTAAGACGCACCACCCGCGAATCGGGAGGCGGATACCATGACAGCGGTCCCCAGCGTCGCTCCCGTACCCCCGCCGGCCCCGCCCAGCCCACCACCTACCCCGACGACGAAGCCCCCTTCTAAAAGGAATCAGCATGGCCCGAAAATCTTCACCCCGCAGACGTCCCCGCTCAGGCTCAAGTTATCGTCGGATCAAGAAGAGATCCTGCTACTTCTGCGACAACAAGATCCGCTACGTGGACTACAAGGACATCACGCTATTGCGCAGATACATCTCGGATGCCCGCGCCAAGATTCGCGGACGACGGTCAACCGGCAATTGTCAACGACATCAGAACGCGGTGGGGCGGGCCGTCAAGAATGCTCGCGAAATGGCGCTTCTGCCCTACACCAACCTATGAGCGCCCGGCTGATCCTCACCGAGGACATCACGGGCCTCGGCTACAAGGGAGAGGTCGTGGAGGTGGCGCCCGGGTACGCCCGCAACTACCTCATCCCCCGCCGCAAGGCAATCAAGGCCACCCCCAGGGCCGTCGCCCACATACAGGCCCTCAAGCAGGCGAAACTGGCCGAATACATGCGACGCAAGACGCAGGCCGAGCAGGTCGCCACCCGGTTGGTGGGCAAGATGGTGGTCATTGCCGCCCGCACCTCTCCAGCCGGGAATCTGTATGGCTCGGTGGGCCCCACGGACGTGGTGGAAGCAGTTCGTCGAGACACCGGGTTTGGTCTGGAGACCGACCACGTGGTGCTGGACTCGCCCATCCGCAAGATCGGGCAGTTCCCGGTCATCATACGCCCTCATGAGGATGTTCAATTCCCGATTACGGTGGATGTCTACCCGGCCGAGGACAACTAGGGAGAAGCCTTGATGTTTGGAGGACCCCGACAGCAGGCGCCGTCCAACCGCCCGTGGGATCCGGTCGGCTACTCGCGAGCGGTTCGGGTGGGAAACCTGATCGAGGTGGCCGGCACCACCGCCGGCGCCCCCGACGGGTCGGTGATCGCTCCGGGCGACATGTACGGACAGACCAAGGCCTGTTTGCAGATAATCCTGCGGGCTCTGGCCAAGCTGGGCGCCTCGGCCGAGGACGTGGTGCGCACCAGAATGTTCCTCACCGACATCTCCCGTTGGGAAGAAGCCGGACGAGCCCACGCCGAGGTCTTCGGCGACATCAAGCCGGCATCCACCATGCTGGAAGTATCCCGGTTTCTGGATCCGGAGTATCTGATCGAGATCGAGGCTACCGCCGTCTGCGATTAGTCCCGCCGGCGGATGCCGGGCGGGGGACGATCTCCCAGCCAGGGCGCCGCCGGTAGCAGTTCGGCCGCGGTGTAGAGGCCCGGAGGCGCGGACAACACCGCCGGGATGCTGTTGACCAACAGGGCCGATGTGGTAAGAATCGACTGGGTTCCGGGCTGGATGGTTACGTCCAGGGTGTTCTCGCCCTCTATCCGGATGTGATCACGGGTTTGAATACCCACCGACTCCGGATCCACGTGAAGGGACAGATCAAAACGGAGCCAGGGACGCTCGCCAACCCAACCGGTCGCATCCTGAACTACCCCAGCCGTCTCCCCGGGGGAGATCGCATACTCGGCGAGTTGATAGGGTCGCTCGGCGATCAATGGTTGAACATTCTCCTCGAAACGGTCGAGATCCCTGCCCATCACCCTGGCGATGACCCGGGCGCTTTCCTCGAACCCGATGTGACCGCGGATGACTCCTGCCCGGCGGGCTCTCTCGAATCCGGCCGGACTGTACCCCACCCCCAACGAGCGATGGATGGTCCGCCCGAACACCGAGCAGTCGAGCGCACGGGTCACCGCCAACCGCTGGACGTCCCAGGAAGCACCGGCGATCACCACCGGGAGAACATCGAACACGAACCCGGGATTGATGCCGGTGGCCACCACCGCCGCTCCCCCGGCGCGGCAGGCTGCTTCCATCTCTCCGGCCGCCGACGGGTCGGTGACGTCCGGGTAGGCCAGTTCTTCGCTCGAGGTGACCACGCTCACCCCCCGCTCCACGCATCTGATGATGTCATCTTTGACATCGGCAATCGGAGAGCGGGTGGCTATCAGGGCGACTTCCGGTCGGAGTTGGTCCAGTAAGAGGTCGGCGTCGGTTGACAACCGCAGATCGGCCGGGTGCTCCCCGGATTCAATACGCTCTCGAGTCGAGGCGCTCCTGCCGATCACCGCCCCCACCGGATGCAGCCACTCCCTGCTCAGAGCCAGTCGGAGAGCGGCCTTTCCCACAGACCCCATACCGAACAGGATCACCTCAACCGGACCGGTACTCACAGGACGGCTCATGATCCCGAGAACAACCGACGGGGGTTGTCCACCGTCAGCGCCGTGGTGTCGTCCTCGGTGATTCCCCGCTCCCACAGGAGGGGGAGGAACCTGGTGACCACATGGTCAAATCCCGTTCCTCCGTATGATCTCATGGCGCCTCGCTTCCCCACGTCGGTGGAGAGCAGAATGCGGTTACGATACCCGGCGTCGATGAGACGGACGATGGCATCCGCTCTCCGCTCGTCGGTTTGCTTGTCCAACTGGCCGATGGCGTCGTAAGCGACCCACACTCCTCGCCGGAGCAACTCGAGGTGGTAGTCGACGTCAGGGGTGGTGTCCACATGCCCGATCACCAACTGGTCGAGGTTGGCCCCGGCGTCCTCAAACAGCCGGACCTGCTCCATGCCTATGCGGGTGAAGAGGGCGTGGGTGGAGATGGGCACCGCGGTCTCCCGCTGGGCGGTGGCGCAGGCCCTGATCACCCGTTCTTCTGCGGCAGAGACTCTCCGATGGTGAGTACCGATCTCTCCCAGGATCCCCGCCCTGATATCGGTCCCATAGAATCCTTCGGTCAGGTCTTTGATCAACATCGCCACGATGTCGCGGTCGGTCATGTCCTTCAGCCAGGGCGGGTGGAATTTCTCCCAATAAAAGCCGGTGCCGGCAATGATGTTGATGCCCACCTCCCGGGCGACCTCGCGCAGCGCCTCCGGATCCGCCCCGAGCCCATGCACGGTCTGGTCCACAATGGTGCGGCCGCCGCTCTCTTTAAAGAAGCCCAATTCGGAGCGGGCCACTTCGGGGTCGCTGAGGATCAGATGGGAGTTCATGGTTATCTCGTACAGATCCAAGAACACATGCTCATGGGGCAGAGTCAGTCCCAACTCGTTTGGGGTTATCGGCCCCAGAACGGTCTGGATGGTCTTCACAAACGATCCAAACTCGGCTAATACATGAGCAGAGCGCCGCTTACATTGATGGTGGCGCCGCTCACGAAGCCGGCGTGCGTGGAAGTCAGAAAGGCCACCACCGCCGCCAATTCCTCGGGGTCGCCCAACCGCCCCAACGGACACTGAGCAATGCCGGCTGCCACCATCTCGGGGGGCATGTCCAGGTGTTGCATCGGGGTGTCTATCTGACCGGGCGATACACAGTTCACCAAAATGTTGTGAGGCCCGTAGGCGCGAGCGAACCCCCGGGTCATGGAAACCACCCCACCCTTGCTGGCCACGTAGACATGACTTTCATGCACGGGCCCGGTAAGCCAGGATCCAGAAGTGAAATTGATGATCCGTCCCCCCCTTCCGGTGGCGATCATTGCCTCCCCGACCGCCTTGTTCAAAAAGAAGGAGCCTTTCAGGTTCACATCATGCTGGGCGTCCCAGTCCTCCTCCGTCACGTCCTCCAACTGCTTCCTGCGCAGATACGCCGCCACATGAGCAAGGGCCCACAAAGGACCCAACCGCGCCTCGGCCTGGGCCACCATGGCCGGCATCGAACCGAAGTCGGCCAGATCGAAAACCACCGACAGGTGCGGACCGGGTCCATCCAGTTCCGAAACAACGTCTCTCACTGTCTCCTGCCGATCCAAGGCAGCCACCCGAGCACCCAAAGACGCCATGGTTTGCGCCGTCGCCTTTCCGATCCCGCTCGCCGCGCCGGTCACCAGCACCGCTTGATCTTGGAGACCGGCGCCCAAGCTCCAGTCTTTGAGGCTCATCTGTTCGCCTTTTCGTTGAGGCTTTGGGGAATAGGGCCGTGATTCATTCGGCGGGCATCCGGAACGGCCGGGGATCTGAGAAACGGTTGAGAACGTTGCGGGTCACCGCCGCCACGTTGTTGTCATAGCGGGCGTGGCTGAGGCTCCCGGACCAGGCGATGGAACCCACCGAGAACACCGCCCCGCCACCAGATGTTTCGTAGAACACCATGTCGGCGCGGATACGGTCGGGGTCATCGGGATTGGTTGGAGGCAGCGTATCTACCAGGGAGGTGACCATCAGGTCATAGAGATTGGAATGGCCCTCCGAAGAAGCCATCACCAGGGCATGGCGAGGGGTACCCATGAGAGCGTCCGCCCGGTCGATTTCGTAGCCGGCCGCCCCTCCCATCAGCAACCCGAAGTCCCCGATGAGTTCGTCATCGACATCCTGGAAAATGAACGCCGCCCGATCGTCGTTGGAAGCCTCAGTGCGCCGGTAGTAGGAGCATTCGTCAAATCCCTGCGTGATG
The DNA here is from genome assembly GCA_963665765.1 of Acidimicrobiia bacterium. Lineage (GTDB taxonomy): Bacteria > Actinomycetota > Acidimicrobiia > Spongiisociales > ZC4RG35 > Bin76. The sequence continues at coordinate 1,572,778 of OY762464.1, read as the reverse complement.
AAACCCACTCCCAAGAAGGTCTGGGGGGGACGGCCCGCCCACGACCAAGTGCCGGCTCGCTCACCGGAGAACGACAGATGACCTTGACTGACATCGGCAGCCCACAGCCGGGGAGCGTCGGGCCGTCGGACCTCCACAATCCCGGAACGGGTGGGGTGGTAGCCGATCCGCCAGTACCACCCGTTGCCCCCCAGATACATCATGCGTCCTCCCCTTCTCACATGTTCTTCGGTAGCATCGAACATCGCCGTGCTCGTGTATTCGGGATGGGAACTGGTAATCACCACCCGGTAAGGCTCCAGAGCCTCCAGACCCTCCCGATGGACATCCTCGTCGGTAATCACGTCGAAGTTGTATCCGTCCTCCTCCAACCATGAAACCAGCAACATGTCCTGGCAGAACTTGTAGATACGGCCCTTGGGGCGGAAGTTGGTGACCGGACGGCGCATCGAGGAGTAGACCACCGTACTGCCGTCGGTGTGGCTGTCGTAGGTGGAACCGCCGATCTCGGGGAACCGCAGCATCAGCAGATCCGTGTCGTCCAGCACCGTGAGCCGGCCGTGGATTAACTCGTTCCAAGGAAAGACCACCCGCAGACGGAGGTTGGCGTAGGCGCCGTAGGTGGCGGTGGCCAGCAGCAGAACCACGTCGGATTCCTTGCCGGGTACGGCTCGCACCACGAATGGAACATAGAACTCGGCGTCATCTGCCCGGAGGCGGGCGGCATAGCACCCACTCTTCCAGTCGTCGGGGACGACGAGCGTGAATGAGGTCCGCCACCGGGCGTCATCAACATCGTCGTTGTGGAAATGTATGGCGCCGTACTGCTCGGTCGCTTGCTGCCAATTGTCCGTCTGCCCCGCCCAATTGGAGCCCCCCACCCCCCGAGTGGGGAGGTTGACCGTCTCCCCGTGGCGGCCGTTGCCCGAAACATCGGTCACCCACTCGGTGTCGATCCCGATGGAGAAGTCCCAATCGCCGAAGAGTTTCGGACGGGACATGCCGGGGGTCCTATCAATCCTGCCGGACGACTTGGGCCTCCAGATCCCCGCGTACACCCGGGGTCTCTCGATCCTCCCGTTGAAACACAGGTCAGGATGCTCGGTACCCCGATCATCCTCCCCGCGAGCCGCTCCCACGTAGAAGTGCCTACCACCCGACGGACCCCACACCGCCGCCCCCAATTCCTCCTCGGCCCAAAACTCTTCTTCCAGCCGGGTGCTCTCCATCCCCCGGGCGTAGAAGACCACCGAGCCGGAGCCGGCATGGTAGGTCACGGTGACTGCCGTCCACCGGTGTTCGAAAGGAGAGATGGAACTGGGGATGACAGACGTTGACTCGCCGTCACCGATCAGCAACGCCAGCCCACCGTCTTCAAGCACCAGGCTGACCCCCGACTGGTCGGAGGTGCTGTAGGTTCCCGCGATGGCCTGCCGACCGGCCGAGGCCAAAGTGGGGAACACGTGGGCTTTGAGCGTGATCCCGCCCTCCAGGGGGAGACCGTCCGGCAGCGGCACCCGCACCGCCGAACCGGGATGAATGGGCTGCCATTCCGTGGGATAGTCACCACAGACCTCGGTATCGAGTTCGATCTCGCAAAAGTCGGGACAGTCATCTCCCAGACCCACTTCCGGGGCGATCAACCGGACGATGTCGGCCCGGTAGGTCTCCGGACCCAGAGCGCTCACCTTGAATTCGATGCGTTCTCCCGGCCGCAGGCTCTGGCGGTCGGCATAACCCATGACCGCGGCCTTAACGGTCACGAGCCCGCTCCCGGGTCGACACCGAACATCTCCTCCCAGCGGCGGCGGAAGACAAAATACTCGGCGTCTTCGATGGTGGTGAAGACATGCTCGTCAAGGTTTGCGGTGGTCAGGGGAAAAGTGTCGCTGTACCGCGCCAGCGTCCACTCTGAATGAGGGCCGGTCAGCTTCAGGAAATACTTCCCCGTAATGGGACCGCCGCGCATGTATTCCAGCAGCGCCTGAAGGTCTGGAGAGTGCTTGCCGAACGGCTGTCGCCGGAATTCCTCCCACAGATCGCGGCGGGAACCGTCGATGCCGGCAGGAAGTCTGGGGCGTTTCAGAAAATCAGACATGGCTTCCGGTTACCCATCTTAAACGAGCGATGATCGGCCTGTCCCCTCCAGGGATAACTAATCCACGTGTAATCAAGAATTTCATTGGCTTCAGATATTTGTAACCCTTCAACCCTATCTCACTTTTCAGAGCTTTCGTAATAAATTCTTTCCCTTTTCTGCAAGCATTACCAACCCACCGCCTATTCTGGCTCTTAGAGGTCCTATAGCTGTATGGACATGTAGCTGTATGGACATGCCCTACGACAAAGGAGCGCTCACATGAAAAAATTGATCGCGTTGCTGGCCATTCTGGCCTTGGTTGCAACGGCTTGTGGAGAGGACACTTCGGAAGCTGAGGCCGCAGCCGAAGCCGCGGCCGAAGCCCGCGCCGAAGCCGAAGCACAGGCAGCAGAAGCCGAAGCGGCAGCCGAAGCCGCCTCAGCTGATGCCGCGGCCGCGGCCGCTGAAGCTGCCGAAGCGCAGGCTGCCCTGGATGAGGCCATGGCGGAACTGGAAGACACCAAGATGGCCGCCGAAGAAGGGGACGAAGCAGCCATGGAAGCATTGGCTGAGGCCGAAGCGAAGGCAGCCGAAGCCGAAGCAATGGCAGCCGAAGCCGAAACGAAGGCAGCCGAAGCCGAAGAGGCAGCGGCCATGGCCGAGCAGGAGTTGGAAGAGGCCGCCATGGCGGAGATGATTCCCCGTGGTGGGACTCTCGTCATCGCCCAAAGCGCCGATCCCACTGGTCTTCATCCGAATCGCTACGGATCGACGGCCTCCCGTAACGTCGTCACCAACATCTATGACACCCTGGTTGAGTTCAACCTGAACACCTATGAGATTGTGCCTTCGCTGGCCACTTCGTGGACCGTCTCAGAAGACGGTCTGTCGCATGTCTTCAATATTCGTCCAGACGTGATCTTTCACGACGGCTCGGATCTGGACGCCGTTGACGTTGTTCGCTCAATCGAACGCGCGCAGGAGCCTGGGTCTGGAAGGACAGCTTCCTTGCTGACTCGGGTCGCAGAAGTTGTCGCGATTGACGACCTCACCGTGGAGGTTCGACTCTCAGAGCCGGATCGCATATTGCACAGCACTCTGATCGACGTGTATATATCGCCTTCTGAGGACATCGACTTGAACCAGACGCCTACCGGCACCGGCCCGTACAGGTTCGTCTCCTGGGAGAGAAATCAGCGGGTTGTCATAGAGCACAACCCCGATTTCTGGGGCGACGCTTACCTGGACAGGATCGAGTACGTCACCGTTCCTGATTTCAGCGTCCAGTCGCTGCAGCTTCGCTCCGGCGAGGTCCACATGCTGGCCCAGGGTCCGTTGGCCGAGTTGGCAACCCTCAGCGAGGCGGGCATGGTACTCGCCAGTCCAACAGGGAACACCGGCCTGTATCACTTCCACGTCAACACCCGCCGGGACATCTGGTCGAATCCGTTGGTGCGCCAGGCGGTCAGCATGGCGATTGATCGCCCTGCGCTGCAACGAACCCTGCTGGGCCACATGCAGATTCTTTCCAACCCCATGGAGAGCAACGCGCAGTTCTTCAACCCGGACGCGGCCTCATACAACGCTCCTGATGTCGACGGAGCGAAGGCCGTTCTCGAGAGTGCGGGGTATCCCGACGGCTTCGACGGCGGGGAAATGATAGTCTGCCATACGGACGACGAACACACCTGGCTGGCTCAGGCCGTTCAGGAGCAACTGAGATCCAGCTTGAACATCAACATCGAGCTGAACATCATGGATGTGGCAACCTATGTGAACAGAACGCTCCCCACGCACACGAGCGACGCTTCACAGCTTGGCCTGTACGACTTGGCCGCGTGCGCAATGGTGCCCAAGCCGGACGAGTACGACTTGCTGAATCATCCCTACAACAAACTCTTCGTTGAGACCATGGGATGGATCGACCACAAGCCCGAGTTCTTCGAACTGCTGTCCAGTGCCCGATCCATCGCTTCCAACATTGAGTACAAGGAAGCCATACACCAGTTGCAGTTGTGGGCCATGGAGGAACAACCCCAGATCGTCCTCGGAGGGCGAATGAACCCCATACCCCACAGTCCCAACGTCCAAGGCTTCATCTCGCATACTCAAGGGACCCTTTACCTCACCGATGTCTACCTGACAGGGGGCTAAGTCCCGCTAAAGGCAAACTCAGGAAGGAGGGGACGTTCTCCCAGCGTCCCCTCCTCTCCTCCCGCCCAAACGTCGCCCAGCAAAGTATCTTCTATCTCGATGCCAATTCCGTTGCTAACCGTCGAAAACCTTTCGGTCCGGTTCAAGACCCCTGATCAGGTGATCAATGCCGTCAATGGCGTGAGTTTCTCCCTCAACACCGGGGAGACCCTCGGAATAGTCGGCGAGTCCGGATCCGGCAAGACGGTGACGGTGCTGAGCATCCTGGGGCTCATCCCCAAACCCCCCGGGGAGATTACCGGTGGAAGGGCTCTCTTCGAAGGGCAGGACTTGCTGCCCCTGTCCACGGAAGCGCTCCGCTCGATCCGGGGACAGGAGATCTCCATGGTGTTCCAGGATCCCATGACCTCGCTTAATCCGGTGATGAAGGTGGGGGAACAACTGAGGGAAGCCCTGTGGACTCATGAGCCCTCCGAATCGAAGTCCAGCCACCGTCGGCGTGGCATCGAGTTGCTGGACATGGTGGGGATCCCACAACCGGAACGGCGCTACAACCAGTTTCCCCACGAGTACTCGGGGGGAATGCGCCAGCGCGCCATGATCGCCATGGCCATGGCCAACCGGCCCAAGCTGCTGATCGCCGACGAACCCACCACGGCCTTGGACGTGACCATCCAGGCGCAGGTGATCGAAACCCTCAAGGCAGCCCGCGAGGAGATGGGGGCGGCTTCCATCCTGATCACCCACGACCTGGGGCTGGTCTCCCAGATTGCCGACCGGGTGATAGTGATGTACGCCGGCCGGATCGTGGAGGAGGGCCGCATCGGCGACATCTTCTCCCGGCCACGGCACCCCTACACAATCGGACTGCTGGCTTCCATTCCTTCGATCAAGCAAAAGAGGACGAAACTCTACTCCATTCCCGGCCAGCCTCCCGACATGGCCAACGTACCCCCGGGATGTCCTTTCCATCCGCGATGCGCCATCGGAGGGGAGCGTTCGGTCTGCCGATCCGACTCTCCTCGGCTGCTGGAGGTGGGAGCCGCACAGCAGGCGGCCTGTCACTTCACCGAGGAGGCGGCATCCTGGCTCACCGAGAGAGCAACATGAACACCGAAGCTGCCCAGAAGCCGATCCTCGATATCCGGGACATCACCACCAGTTACCACATCCGCCGCAGCGGCGCCCAGAAGGCCACCACCCTGGTGGCGGTGGAGGATGTCACCCTGTCCATCAAGCCTGGTGAAACTCTGGGCCTGGTGGGAGAGTCGGGGTGCGGCAAGTCCACCCTGGGGAGGACCATCATCCGACTGCTGGAGCCCTCGGCGGGAACGGTCAGCTTTGCGGGACAGGACATCACCCACTTCGACCACCAACAGATGCGTCCCCTGCGCCAGGAGATGCAGATCGTCTTCCAGGATCCCTACGCCTCCCTCAATCCCCGGTTCAAAGTCCAACAGATCCTGTACGAGCCCTTCCGTATCCATGGCATCCCCCGGGCGGTGGCCAGCCAAAAGATTCCGGAACTGCTCTCCCTGGTTCAGTTGCCGCCCGACTCCCTGCGCCGGTTCCCCCACGAGTTCTCCGGCGGGCAGCGACAGCGGATCGCCATCGCCCGAGCCCTGGCCCTGGAGCCCTCTCTTCTGGTGCTGGACGAACCGGTGTCAGCGCTGGACGTCTCCATCCAGGCCCAGATTCTCAACTTGCTGGAAGACCTGCAAACCGAACTCGGCCTGGCTTATCTGTTCATCGCCCACGATCTATCGGTGGTGGGCCAAGTCTCTGATCGCGTGGCGGTCATGTACCTCGGCCGCATTGTGGAAGAAGGCCCCCGGGACGCGGTCTTCAACTCCCCCCAGCATCCCTACACGATCGCCCTCCTGTCGGCGATCCCCGATATCTCCGCCGCCCAGGGTCGACAGACCCGGGAGCGGATAATTCTCACCGGCGACCTGCCCAATCCCCTCGATCCGCCATCGGGTTGCCGGTTCAGAACTCGGTGCTGGCGAGGCGACCAACTCTGCGTCGACCAGGACCCTCAATTGGCGCCTGTCTCCGACAGCCTGGTGGCCTGCCATTACCCGGGCGCCGAAGACCACTCCGGCGCTTGGTCATGACCAGATACATTGTCCGCCGCCTGTTGCACGGGATCCTGGTCATGTGGATCGTCTCGACCGCCGTGTTCGTGATCTTCCGGCTGGTTCCGGGCGATCCCGCCGCCATGACACTCGGCCTCGACGCGCCACCGGAGGCCCACGAAGCACTCCGAGAGGAGTTGGGCCTCAACGACCCCACCCACATCCAATACCTGCGCTGGATGGGGAATCTGGCCCGCGGCGATTTCGGGAAGTCGATCACTCACGGTTACGCCGAGGTGTCCGGCCTGGTCTTTCCCGCCTTGGGGAGAACCTTGGAACTGGCCAGTCTCTCCATACTCTTGGCCGTGATTGTGGCGGTGCCCCTGGGGATGATATCGGCCATCCGGGAAGGGACATGGATGGACCACACCGCCCGGGTGTTCACCACCCTGGGATTCAGCATGCCCACCTATGTGATGGGAATCGGCTTGCTCATCCTGCTGGCGGAAGTGTTCCCCATTCTACCTCCCGGGGGGTACATTCCCTTTGGAGAAGATCCCGTCAAGCACCTCAGTCAACTCATAATGCCGGTGGTCACCATCGGTTCGGTGACCGCCGCCCGGCTGACCCGGTTCATGAGAGCGGGGATGCTGGAAGTGCTCAGCGCCGACTACGTGCGCACCGCCCGCGCCAAGGGTCTGACGGAGCGTCGGGTCAATTACTGGCATGCCTTCCGGAACGCCGCCATCCCGCTGATCACAGAGGTGGGCGTCAACTTCGGATTGCTGGTGGGAGGGATGGTGGTTATCGAGCAGATTTTCACCTGGCCGGGGTTGGGATGGCTTATGATCCAGTCCATCCTCACCCGGGCGTTCGACGTGGTTCAGATAGCCGTGCTGGTCTCCGCCGCCACCTTCGTGATCGTCAACCTGCTGGTGGACCTGACCTATTCCTGGCTCGACCCGAGGATCGCCCGTTCATGAACGCACAAGGACCAACCCGGATATGACATCTGCCGCACAGTTCTCGGAGAGACGCAAGATCTGGAGGAGGATCATCCGCAATCCCCTTCACCTCTTCACGCTCAGCATGGCGGCGCTACTGGTGCTGTTGGCGGTGTTCGCCGATCTCCTGGCGCCTTACGGCGCCACCGAAGTGGTCGCCTATCCCTTCGAGTTGCCTACCGCACAGTTCTGGCTGGGCACCGACCAGATAGGAAGGGACATCTTCAGCCGCATCATCCACGGATCACGGGTCTCCCTGTACGTGGGCTCTGCCTCCACCGCCATCGCGGTGGTATTCGGGGTGCCGATGGGCGTTGTCAGCGGGTATTTCGGCAAGCTCACCGACACCATAATGATGCGCACCACCGACGGCCTGCTGGCGTTCCCCCCCATCATCCTGGCCATGGCCATGGTGGCGGTGCTGGGACCCAACCTGCGCAATACCATCATCGCCATCGGGATAGTGCAGATCCCCCGTTTCGCCCGTCTGGTGCGAGGAATGGCCCTCTCCCTCAAAGAGAGCGAATTCATCACCGCCGGCAGAGCCTTGGGAGCCAGTCATGTATATCTGATGCAACGGTCGCTCCTGCCCAACCTCACCTCAATCATCCTGGTGCAGTTCACCCTCACCTTCGCCACCGCGGTGCTAACCGAGGCCGCCCTCAGTTTCCTGGGTCTGGGCGCTCAGCCTCCCGCCCCGTCTTGGGGCGCCATGCTCCTCGCCGGCAAGACCCTGGTCTCCACCAATCCCTACCTGGCGTTGGGAGCGGGAAGCGCCATATTCATAACGGTGCTGATCTTCACCCTCCTGGGCGACACCCTCACCGACCTCCTCAACCCCTACCGCACCGACCGCTGATCCGGCCCCACCTTCTAGTGGGTGCTGAAACAATGCCTGACTATCCCGCTGGATCGTGGAGCAAATGCCTGGACCTAATTGTAGGGCCCGAGGAATATCTCGCCATCGAAATGAATCATGTGGGTCGGATGATCTGCCGTCCAGACTTCAGTCTCCCAGGCAATGCTCGTTAGGTGTTTTCTTGCTGTCGCTTGGTCGGGGAAGCAAGACACGAAGACCAGACCCGCGCTGCTGACACCAAACAAGTCTCGCAGTTCTAAATAGCGCTTGTGATCTACCGGCCCATGTGACGACGCAGCCTCCATCAAAACAAGCCGATTGCGATCCGCCACGTAGACCACCATATCCGGCATCTTCCCATGACTGTCAACCCACACCCCTAGGGCGGCGAGGCGGCGTTCATCAAAGATCAACCACTTCGAACCCGCGTCGCCAACATAAAGCACCTCCCCACCTGGCGTAAAGCGTGGACAGAATTCTTCAATCATCGCCTTCAGAAGATCGTTCTGACCACCAGCTGACAATGCGATCTCGTCACCGTCTGGGAGACGTACTGGTACTTGGTGCATCTCTCGCTCACGCCGATAGGTCGCCGCCAGTCCAGGTCGCAACTGGAGGTAGTCCGCCAGCGCTTCGTCAAAGTCCTGGGTACCGGTTAATTTCGCAAGCCTGAGAGCCTCATCTGTGACTTGGTAGCACCACTTCGGCGAGTTAATCGGCCGGTCAGGTTGGTCGGAGTTCTCGACCACTAAGTGGCCCTGAACGAACTGATGAAGTGTCTGCCGCCTTACCGTCTCTCGTGTATTCGGCTTGTAGTCGAGACCGAATTTATCTCTGATCCATGCCATGATCTCGACGGTTCTCATCAACGGATTCGATGCATCCGACCAGTCATCTCTTGGCGCGAGGTGGAGAAGCGCGAGCAGCACCAAGGCCGAGCGATTATTCTGGCGCTCCTGGTCGAAGCCCAGAGCCCGGAGAAGTTCACTTGCGCTCTCTTTCTCCATCAGACAGCCACTGCGCCTCCAAACAGCGAAACCTGTTGCCCTTTGGGATCAAGAGTGGTGTTGAGCCCGAGCGGTGCCTCCAATGGGAAGTGGAGCCTTCGTAGATCGGTGGCGTTTACCTGCGTATTGCCGCTGAACATACGGAAGTAGATGTCTACATCATCGCTGTTCAGGTAATCGGCGATCTTCTCCGCTAAGCCACATGGGATTGGTAACCTTTTGCAATGGATGACATTGATGTGGTTCTCGAAGGCCACTTCCTTGAACCCATCAATCGGCTCATAGACAGCGGCGACAACTCGCCTTTTCTCTTCTTTTGCAGTGAACCTCTTGACTAGGACGTAATGTCCATTGGGATACAGCTGTTTCGCAGACTTAGCTGTCCGAATAAAACCTTGAGCCTTGGCACCGCTGACCGGCCAAGAAACACTCTCAGAGCGCACATTACGTGGATAAATGAGAGGAACGGCTGCGGGATCCTCCGCGGTTGTCAGAAGCTCCTTCGATCGGAAGTCAACAACTGGGCCGGTGGAGACCGAGAGACCGAGCGAGCCGAGTGTTTCTCCGTAGGAGCGAAGCCGTGTCGCGACCTCCATCACCTCGGGATTGCCGGGAAGGTTGATGAACCGATCAGGATCCGCAGGCGAGATGATGGTCGACTGCGGCACCTCATGCACGTCATGGGCCATCGTTTCGTGATCCAACCGAGTCTCCACAACGACCCGTGTGGCCTCCGGTCTTGTCGACTTATCCAACCTAAAGATTACGGTCTCCTGAAGCACCGACGACGAACGGAAGATTCGGTCTCTACGGTCGAAGAGGACCACATGCCTGAAGGCGGCAACCTCGGAAAGGAACCTCCTGAAAGGACAAAAGTAGCGACCATTGGCAAACGAGCGGGGCGTAATAGCAACCAACTGCCCACCGTCTGTAAGAAGTGTCAACGCAGTCGCGACGAAGGCAGCGTACGCATTTGGACAATCGACCCCGGTCTCAAGGCGAGTTAATTCCCTCGAAGTCGAATCCGGGCCGAGTTTGCTATACGGTGGATTCATTACGGCAATGTCGTAGGGCTGAGACCCCCAATGATTTGGGTCTAGGAAGTCGGCCTCAATGATATTGAGTTCCAGATCAAGATTATGAGAAGCAGCTGCAAGACATACGTCGGCTACCGCATCCTGGAGAAGAAGTAGCGCAGATTCGTCTCTTTCGACCAGGTCTATAGTCAGCCGTGCGATGACTCCAGTCTCTATCGCCAAGGCAACAAGGCTTAGCATGAGTGCTCCCGACCCGGCACCTGCATCCACGATCCGATACCGTTCCATATGGGTCAGATCAAGGAGTTCAACGACCGAGGTGGCAGCTTCTGAAGGAGTCGCGAACTGCCCCTTCGTCGCCCGATCACCTCGGTCAGACCCGGTCTCCAGCTTCTTGTTCAAGGAGTCCGCAATCCAGCGGAGACGTTGTGCTGTCTGATCTCTTCTGAGACTTGTATAGCTATTCAACTCCATAGTCCTTCATGTTAATTAGGCCGAACCAAAGGGAACGAGAACTCGTCCTTAGGTACAAGGGTCGGAAAGTACCAACCCCGACCTCCGTCCAGCCCGAACGGAGCGCGGTTCCCCTTTGATTGATCCCTGGAAACGACCTGAGCGACGTCGGAACGGACCGTGAGGTGTTTGGTTACCTACCAATCTGCAACACCCCTGGGACATTAGGCCACCCCCACGCCAACAATTGTTTCGCGAACTATCGGTATTTCGTCTCGGAGGGACCTTTTCAGAAAGCGCCCGGCTCTTCTCCGAAGGTCACATCTTGTATTTGTGGATCACTTTCTCCTGCACGTCGATGCCCAGACCGGGCCGCTCCGGCGGGATGCCGACGGTGCCCCGATCATGGACGAAGGGGTTGGTGACCATTTCATGCTGCATCGGATTCTCGATCGGCTTGAACTCGAACAGCAGACATCGGTCCGTGCTAAACGACAGCGCCAGGCTGGCCGAGGTCACCACTGCGCTGCTCCACGCATGGGCGTTGAACCACACTCCTGCTTCTTCCACCAGGCGAATGATCCGCAGGGAGCCGGTGATGCCCCCGACGCGACCGGGGTCGACTCCCAACACGTCGGCGTTGCCGGTGCCAATCACCTCGCGGTAGCCGTCCTCGTCCCACTCCCGCTCTCCCCAAGCCAGCATGGTGTTCACGGCGCCTCGAAGTCTCTGGTAGTTGATGTACTCGCGGGGCTCGAAGGGCTCCTCCATCCACCGCAGTCCGTACTGTTCCCATTCGCGGATCAGTCGGATGGCGTGTTCCAGGTCCCAAGTGCAGTTGACACCTCGGTCCAGCATGATCCAGGCATCGGGACCCACCGCCTCCCGGAGCCGGCGCATGAATTCGATGTCCCGTTTGGCATCGTAACCCAGGCGGGTTATCCCCGCCTTGCCCAATCCGATCTTCACCCCCCGGTAACCGTCTTCCTGCACCCACCGGCCGTGTTTTTCGATCTCCTCGTCCATGGTCAGGAAGGCGTGGGTGCTGGCAATGGCCGGAAGCGAATCCCGGACGGCCCCGCCCAGCATCCTGAGAACCGACTGGCCCAAGTCCTTTCCCTTCAGGTCCCACAGGGCCAGGTCGATCGCCGAGAGGGCGAAGTGAGAAATCCCGCCCCGATATCCATACCACCAGGCGTGCTTGCGCAACTCCCGCCAGATGGCGATGTTGTCAGCCACGTCCCGTCCCAGAATGAGTTCCCCCATCCCTGAGATGATCTGCTCGGTGGCTCGGCACGCCTCCGGCCACATGGTCACCGACTCTCCCCATCCCACGGTCCCATCGGTGGTCTCGATCCGGCAAAAGGTGAGGTGCCGGGTGGCGCCCGAGTCGTTGGGCTCGGGATAGGCGACCGAGATTGGAGTTACTTTGGCTATGCGCATCACTATCTCCTGTTCCGGGACCACTCAGCCCCTACTTCTGCAAGGAAGCCCTATGAGGTAATGGTAGAGCACAGACCCTCCGGCGCTCCGGTGGGAGAGAGAGTTAAATTGACGGGGAGAATCCCCGGGCCGAAGCCGGTATCAGACCGCCCGGACCTCGAAACCCATCCACTGCGACATCAACTCCAGGGTTCGGAGGTGATGACCGGGAGTCAGCACACTGTGATGGGTGGCGCCGGCATTGCAGAATCGTTGGAAGGCCTCAGGGGCCGGGCCGGAGGAAAAACGGAACATCCCGTTGGGACCCTCAATGGCCTCGTGCCGGGAGCCGATGATTTCCCCTTCGCCCACCACCAGCGCCCATCCTCCGTCTGCCCCCGCGATGGGTGACATGCTGAGCAAAGTGGCCGGACCGGTGGGGAGAGAGAAGACGATGGCGGTGCCCGGACCTGCCACACCCATGTAATGGTCTTCGGGCAAAAGGGTGATGGGTCGGGCCGGATCGGCCATCGACACATCGCTCTCGCCACCGTTGGCCAACAACACCCAGTCTCCTTGGAAATCCACGCCATAGACCTCGCAGTACAAAGACCCTCCCGCTACAGCCTTTCCGATCACCAAGGCGATCCCAGCGGGAAGATCGCCGGTGCACGATAGAGGCGTTCCAGATTCGGTCTGACAGGTCACGCCCAAACAGGCAGTGATCCCCACCTCGGGATTCCAGCGAAACATGTCGCCGTGACAGTTCACCGTTCCCCCCGCCAGATCCTTGCGCTCGCAAAGGTCCCGGAGCGCCACAGCCAGCCGGGCCGACCGTTGCAGCACATCATCAGGGGTCTTATCTGCCTCGAACCGCCGGCGCAGATTGTCGACCAGTTCTCGGGCGCTCTCCTCGGATGCTCCGGCAAATGCCGAATTGAGGTCGTCCCGGGACACCGGGACCATCTCCAAACCCAGCCGACTTACCTCTTCGGGGGTGGCCTCCACATCCAGATACCCGCCGATCGGGGCTCCGAAGGTCCCCACCCGTGAACCCCGGAGACGGTTGGCCAGCGCCGCTGCCCGGACAGTCTCCGCCACTTCCGCCGCGAACTCCTTCGACTCCAGCCGACCCACCATGGTGACCATCGGTTTGCCCTCTCGGGCCATGACGTTGGTGAACATCACCAGACCCACCAGAGTGCTGCGCTGGGTTCCCTCCTCGGTGGTGTACGCATCGGGAATCGAGGTGAGTTCCTGAGCGGCCACCGAGATGACCGGAACGTCCAGACCGGAAATCGCCGCCCGGCCGTAACTGGGGGGAGCGGCCATGGCAGGAACAAAGACCACCACTTCGACCTGTTCGGCCGCGAAGACTTCGTTAGCTCTACGCCCAGCCTCCTCGGAGTCCACCAAACCCGGATAGACCACCTCCCCGCCAGCAGACAGAAACTCTGTGAAACGATGCGCCAAGGCTTCCCGGTCACGGCGGAACTCGGGAGGCATGGCCTCGTCGAACAATCCGAAGTAGACCGACAGTTGGCCGATACGAGGTGAGCCATGTAGAAAGGTGCCGCTCATCAGTTCGCCTAACTTTAATGACAACTGCCCGTCCCACCACCGAAAGGAACGACTATGAGGCTTTCGTGCGCCGACTATTCCTTCCCGCTCCTGCCTTACGAGGTGAATCTTGCTCTCATCAAGGGATTGGAATTCGACGCGGTGGACGTGGCGGTCTTCTCGGGCAATCCCAACAATTCCGCCGAGGAGGTGATCGCCGATCCGACCGGAGTTGGCCGACGAGTAAAAGGCATGGTCGGTGAGGCGGGCTTGGTGGTGGCTGATGTGTTTCCTATAGTCATCACCGACTTCCGTCCGGTGTTCGACGTGCAGTCAGCGGCCCCCAACAACCCGGCGGCCGAAGTGCGCCATAAGGCTCGGGATGATTTCCGCCGGTTTGTGGAGTTCACCCTGGTATGCGAATCTCCGGGACTCACCATCCTGCCCGGTTGCCCCTTTGAAGGAAACGACCCCTCTCGGGACTGGGGACTGGCCGCCGAGGAGGTGGCCTGGCGGGTGGAGGTGGCCCAGGAAGCCGGATTGGAACTGGGGTTTGAACCGCACATCGGCTCCATCACCGAGACTCCTGAGGTCACCGCCCAGTTCGTGGCGGAGGTGCCGGGCCTCAAGGTGTGCCTCGACTTCGCCCATTTCGTCTACCAGGGCATCTCCCAAGACCGCATCGAGACGCTTCTGCCCATCTCGAGGCATCACCAGGTCCGCCAAGCCGCTAAGGGCGTGATGCAGGCCATCTCCTACGAGGGAACCATCGACATCCAACGGCTAGTGCGGAAATTGGTTGCCCTGGGCTACGACGGATTCATCGCCGCCGAATACGTACGGATGCAGAAGTGGGACTGCGACCGGGTGGACAACCTGTCAGAAACCCTCTACGTCCGAGACCAGATCCTCGAGGCTCTGGCTGGGTTGCGCGCCGACTGATATTGGGTCAGCAAAACGATGACCACTCCCGGTCAGAATAACATACTATTAAAAGCTTATAGTATAGTACGGTAGTCTGGTTCCTGCCCACGAACTAGAAGTATGGGTACCGAGTGATCGACATCGAGCAAGCACTGTCATCAAACGAATCTCAACGCGGCCTGTTGCTCTGCCAGGTTCCCGAGGGCCAGTGGTTCGAGCGCAAGGGCCCGCGTGTTGCGTCGAGAGATCTGGCAAACGCCTTGGTGGCGTTTGCCAATGCTGACGGGGGGGTGATTGTGGTTGGTCTACAAAAGGACCGCAAGAAAGCAACCGAGAAATGCAGGGTGGGAATCGACCGTTCTGGACCAAAGTTGCTGGCATCCTGGCAACAGGCCGCAATCGACTTTACCTTACCGGTTGTGCCCATCTCCACCGAGATGTTGGCATGTCGCAACGATGAAGGTGGAAGAGATCATCTGTTTGTTATCCACATCAGAAAATCAAATGTGGTCCACGCCACAGTCGCCGACGACGTGTATCTACGTGTGGGCGACGAAACCCGAAAGCTCCGGTTCAATCAGCGAAGAGAGCTGCTCTACGAAAAGGGCCAGAGCATTTATGAGGCAACGCCAATACCTGATGCCAACTCCACGGATTTGGATGTTCGCTCCGTGGAGTCCTGGGTTTCAGCGATGGGCACCACTAACGCAGAGCGCCTGCTGATGGCCAGGGGACTGGTAGATCGGGCTGGGCAGATCACAGTCGCCGCTGGTTTGCTGTTCGGGAGGACACCGCAAGCATGGTTTCCACAGGCTCGCGTGCGCCTCTTGAGATATCGAGGAATTACCCGGGGCGTCGGCCGCGGCCAGCAACTGGAAACAGATCTGCAAGTGGATGGACCCCTGCTCAATCAGATCAAGGAGGCACGTCGTCTTCTTGAGAGCTTGATACCTACACGGGAAGCTTTCAGAGGGCAGGGCAGATTCGAATCTGTACCAATCATTCCGAGAGAAGTGTGGACGGAGGCTCTGGTGAACGCAGTCGTGCATCGCTCATATAGCATGGCCGGAGACCACATTCGCGTTGAGGTTTTCCATGACCGCATTGAGGTTCACAGCCCAGGACGGTTTCCCGGCTTAGCTGGGGGAGCAGATCCTTTTGAAGTGACACGTTACGCCCGCAATCCCAACATTGCCCGGGTCTGTGCAGATATGCGCTTTGGTCAGGAGTTGGGGGAAGGGATCCGTCGTATGTTCGACCGGATGCGGAGGGAGAGTCTGGTTGACCCTGTATATCAGCAGAGAGCATCCTCAGTTCACTTGACCTTGTTTGCCCATCCAGCCGATCTGGATCGGGAGAGGCAGCTACCGAAAACAGCCCGTGATCTGTTGCAACTCATGCGGATTGAAAAACAGCTCTCCACGGGTGATCTGATGGCCGCCACCGGTCGTTCCCGACCCACCATTCTGCGTCATGTCAAGACTCTGAAGGCCTTAGGGCTAGTTGAGTGGGTAGGGAACTCCCCGAGGGATCCGCAGGCGCATTGGGTCTTATCAGAGAAGCAACCCCATTTGCCTCTATAATCTACTCTAATATTCTTAGAGTAGAGATACTGCGGGCATAGCCGGGGGTTTCGCAACTTACTGTAACTGTGCTTTGTCCAGATCTTGAGTGGTAGTGGCATCAACGGTTGAGTTATGCATAGGCCGACACGCCCTGCATGCCACCGTGAGAGTGTCTGGTTTACCGGCCGTGGCGACGGTCGGCCATGGCCCGGACGGCGTCCTCGGGGAAATGATCCCAGACGATGGACAGGGCGGCAGCTGCCTTGCGTGGGAGCGTAGCAATGATGTCGTCTATCTCCTGAAGCTGGTTCTCTGACAAGTCCCACTCATCGGCCCCGGCCATGGCCTCGATGTGGCGCGGTGTCTTGGCGCCGATCAGGGTGGAGGTGACGCCGGGTGTGGCCAGGGTCCAGGCCACCGCCAACTGCACCAGGGTGCGCCCGTGGTCGCGAGCCCATCCCTCGAGCCGGTTGGAAAGCCGCGCCCACTCAGGGTAGACATCGGGCTGGAAGCGGGGCAGGTAGAACCGCTCATCATGAGTGGGAAAGGCACGGTCGGGCGACAACCCGTCGGCCAGCAGGCCTCGGGCTAGCGGACTGAACGCAAACACATGCACTCCGTTCTCCCGGGACCAAGGGATGATTGACTCGCCCACCGGCAGATGGATCCCGTCGTCCGTGCCGACCTGATCGTAGAGAGACCACAGGTTCTGGGTGGAGAACAACGAGACGGTGGTGGACAACTCCTCCATCAGCGCAACCGGCAGGTTGCAGACCCCCACGTTGAGCACGTCGCCGCTTTCCACCAACCGCGCCAAGGACTCCCCCACCTCGGCCATGGAAGGTGCGTCATCAAACGTGATCACCCAGTCCGGGGGACCATGCAACTGCAGGAGATCGATTCGGTCGGTGCGCAGCTTTCTGAGGCTGTTGTTCAGGGAGACCCGCATGTTCTCGTAGGTGTACGGCTCGTTGGGAAACACCTTGGTGGCCAGGAACACCTGGTCGCGGCGTCCCGCCAAGAATCTCCCCAACCTCACTTCCGAATCGAGATACCCCTCGGCCGTATCGAAGAATATCCAGCCGGCGTCCAGAGCCGCGTCCACGGTGGCGCGTGCCGTCTCGGGGTCCAGATCCCCGTATCCACCGCCGAGCGGATAGCAGCCCAGAGCGAGCTTCGATGGTCTCGGGTCACTCACGATCTTCCTCCTTGAGGTTCAACGACCAGGCGGGCGTTCCTGCCGACTCCGGATCGAAGAAATAGAGTCGGCTGTCCTCGTTCACAACGATATGAAGGTGCTCGCCGGCCTCAACCGGTCTATCACCGTTCAGCTTGATGACGAACCTGCTCTCTCGGGCCGTCTCCAACCGGCTCAGCACGGTCTCGTCGATATCCTGAGCGATTTCCCGAAGGCCCTCGGTGACGACTGTGGGCGTGGGAACATCGACATGCACCAGAGTTTCGGACCCCAGCACCTCGGAGAACCGCACCTTCACGGGTATGCCGAGTGTCGATCCGTTGTCGGCGAATGTGAGGTGTTCGGGCCGAACGCCGAGGATCAACTCCTTCCCGTGAGCATCAGACCGAGGGGGACCGGTCAGCAACCCGGACGGCAATTGGTATCTGCGGCCTTCGCCGTACGTCATCTGCACCCGGTCACCCTTCACTTCCAACCGTCCTTGGAGCAGGTTCATGGCAGGGGATCCGATGAAATCGGCCACGAACAGGTTGGCCGGCGCCCAATAGAGTTCTCGTGGCGTGCCGACCTGCTGTAGGACGCCCCGCCTGAGGACCGCAATCCGATCAGCCATAGTCATGGCTTCCACCTGGTCGTGCGTGACATAAATCATGGTCGAACCGAGACGGCGCTGCAGTTGCCGTACTTCCGAACGCATCTGCGTGCGCAACTTGGCGTCCAGGTTCGACAGGGGTTCGTCCAGCAGAAAGACCCGCGGGTTTCGCACCATGGCGCGTCCCATCGCCACCCGTTGTCGCTGACCGCCACTCAGTTGAGCCGGTTGTCTCTTCAAGAGTTCGCTCAGGCTCAACACGTTGGCGGTTTCGCCGACGATCCGGTCCCGGATGGCCCTGGCCACATGCTGCAGCCTCAGGCTGAATCCCATGTTCCCGGCTACGGTCATGTGCGGGTAAAGGGCGTAGTTCTGAAAGACCATGGCGATGTTGCGCTTGTCCGGCGAGACCTCGTTCACCCACTCCCCTCCGATATACAAAGACCCCTCCGATATCTCTTCGAGACCGGCAACCATCCTCAGGATGGACGACTTTCCACAGCCTGACGGCCCCACCAATACCATCAGCTCGCCCTCTTCAACAGTGAGGTTGAGGCTGTTGACCGCCACCGTACCGTCTAGATACACCTTCCAAACGTTGTCCAGCGTTACAAAGGTCATGCGGGTACCCCCCGAGGCTTATCGAAAAAGGCGACGGGCTCGTCAACTTCCCGCCGGACATAGTTGAGGCGCCGATCCCATCGAAGAGAATCGGCCAGGACGCGGTCGACCGACCGGGTGGTTAGGACAGGCGCCTTCGGTTGGTCCAATTCCGCCAGCACCACCCGGTTCCCCGGAGAGTTGTAGTACTGCACGGGCAGTCCTCTCACAGCCTTCCCCCATTGGGCCCACCGCCATCCCGCAATACTGCGCAGGGCCGGCAGGTGTTCCCGGATGATCCAATCGTCGAACTCTTGCTTTTGATGATCGGCCACCTCGAATCGCTGCATGAGCAAACACCCCTGCAACGACGGTTGCGGATCCCCCGGCCACCTGGGCCCGAGCTGGTAAACATTTCCCGTGTAGGTGCTTTCGTCCAACTCATTGAACGAGTGAAAGAATTGGCTCCCATCCTCGATAGCCAGCGCCAAACCGGGGTCGGACATCCAGCGCTTGAGCCCGTCGAGATCCTCCGCCCAGTAGGCAGCCATCCGATTTCCGCTTCCCTGCCAGGCTTGGGGAACGTCGGAAGTCCGGGTGGCGTAGTAGCTAACCCGATGTACGCCCGGCAACGCGACGAGTTCCACAAGATGCTTGGTCCGCTGCCACCGATCGAACTCCGAGAGAGCGTGTTGTTGTGGCCATGCCCGGGCGATCAGGACGGCGCCAAGATGCAGCGGCATCAGCGTCCACCCAGTCCCGAGAACAAAAACCCCTGCTTGAATCGCCTTTGGGCCAGAATGAACACCACCGCCACCGGCAGCACCATCAGCACGGTGGACATCATGAACAGTGCCCATTGGGGATCCCAGGTCGACTGGTAGTTGGACAGAATGCCCTGGGGCAGAGTCTTGCAAACCCGTGTCTGGCAGAACACCAGTGGGCCCAACAGATCATTCCAAAAATAGGCGAAGTGCAGCATCCCCAAAGCCACCAGCACCGGGACCGCCTGGGGCATGAGCACCAACCACATGGTTCTCCACGGACCGGCGCCGTCGATGCGGGCGGCCTCGTCGAACTCTCGGGGAATAGTCAGAAAGAACTGGCGCATCAGAAAGATTCCGTAGGGCGACCCTCCGAACCACCAGGGAAGGATCAGCGCCCAGTAGGTGTCGACCAGGCCGATCTTGCTGAACAGCAGGAACTTGGGGATGATGGTCGCCACGAACGGCATTATCAGCATGCCCACCGTGAGCGCGAATATCACGTTTCGCCCGGGAAAGCGCATTCGCGCCAGCGCGAACCCTGCCATTGATTCGGCTACCAACGCTCCCAGAGTGCCCAACCCCGCGTACAGGATGCTGTTTTTGGCAAATCCCCACAGCGGAGTGGCGGTGCCCTCCGGCGCCCGGATCACGTTCTCGAATTTGATCGGGTCCGGTATGAACCCGGGCGGAAACACGAATTCCTTCCCGAGCTCGGAAAACGCCAGATAGACCATGTAATAGACGGGGAGAATCATCACCAGGGCTATGAAAAGCATGCTCAGGTACCACACGGCTTTGCGCCGCTGTTGCAACCGTTGAGCAAGGTTCCCGGTGGGAACCGGGCGCGGCGTGGTTCTGGAAGCCGTCACCGGGATCTGCCTTCGTAGTGAACCCACCAGCGTGATGTGCGGAAGATCAGCCCGGTCACTCCGGCAACCACGATGAACAACACCCAGGACAGCGCCGAAGCGTATCCCATCTCAAAGTCTTGGAAGGCGCGGCGGAAAATCAACAGCACCCAGAAGAGTGTGCGATTGGCGGGACCTCCGTCAGTGAGCACCCAGGCAATGTCGAATACCTGGAAGGAAAGCACGATACCGATGATGAGATTGAACAAGATCACCGGGCTCAGCATCGGGAGAGTGACGTGCCAGAACCTGCGAACGGCCGACGCCCCATCGACGGTGATCGCCTCATACAGGTGAATGGGGATGGACTGCAGTCCCGACAGATAAACCAGAAAAGCCGATCCGATTGACCAGAAGGTCAACATTCCCACCAAGGGCAACGCCTGCTGCGGACTTTGAAAGAACCCTTGCCGGGGGAGACCAATCTCCTCCAGCAGGTAGTTGATCAGGCCGAAGTCGGTGTTGAAGATCCATCCCCACAGAACGGCGGCTGCGAACAGTGGGATCAGGGATGGCAGGAAGACGATCAACCTGAACAGGCCCGATCCTCGTCCCGGCCGGTTGGCCAGCATCGCAACGAACAGCGACAGGACGACGTACATCAGCAAGAAGAAGACCGTGTAGTAGAGGGTCACCTTCAGGGCTTGTACAAACTCTCCATCGGTGATCATCTTCTCGTAATTGTCGAAACCGGTGAACTCCGCCGGAGAGATGATGTTGTAATCAGTGAACGACAGCACCGCCGAGGTGACCACCGGCCCCAGGTAGAACACCACCAGGCCGATGATCCATGGCGCCAGGAACGCATAGGCCACCAGAGTGCTCTTCCGCCTCCAGCGCAACCTTGGACTCTTGAATGCGGGGGACTCGACTTGCGAGCCCCCCGCATCCGCTCTGACAGCTTCTATGTTGGTGATTGTCGCCACCCTGGGCGGATCAGGCCAGCGCTTCCGCGATCCTGTTCGCCGCGTCCTGGGTCGCTTCCTCCGCAGTAGCCTCGCCGGCCCACAGCAGATCCAACGCTGCCCCGGCGGCGGTGTCCACCGCGAAGCCCTTGGTCGTGAACGGAGTCCATGTCCCGGCCTCGACCATGGCGACCGCATCCTTCTTCCACTGGACATCGTTGAATCCGGCAATCTCCAGGGAACTGCGACGAGTCGGCGTGGCAACCTGGCTCCATATTTCAAGACCCCTGGTGTCCGTGATGGTCTTGGTGAATGCCCAGGCAGCCTCGGGATTCTTTGACTGGGAAGAAATCGAGATGGTTCCCAACTCGAGTTTTCCGGCCCGAACGCCGTTGAAGCTGGGAAGAGCGGTCACGTCGTAGTCAAAATCGACGGTGCCCGCCAGCGCCCCGTACCACCACGGGCCCATCAGGTACATACCGGTCTGCTGGTTGCGGAAAGCCTCCAGGTGAGTTCCTCCGGCCACCACCGGGTTGGGAGACTTGCCGTCCTCGATGAGCTTGGCGAAGTAGCCGAGCATCTGGGGGCTGGCGCCCTGATGAATGGTTGGCTCGAGGGCATCGTTGATGATGGTCCCGCCACCCATGAAGCAGAACGTGTCGTAGTTCCACGACTCGAAGGAGACGCCGAAACGCATGCCGTTGGCGATCAGGGCGTCGATCGAATTGGTGAAGGCCTCTTCGTTCCACTCGCCTGCTTGGAAGAGCACCTGCGGATCTTCCAATCCCGCCGCCGTGAAGGCATCCCGGTTGTAATAGATCACGTAGGGCTCGGTGTTGTCGGGCATTCCGTACGCCTTGCCGTTGACCAAGGTGCCCTCGACCGTGGTGGGAATGAAGTCGCCCATGTCGAGTTCATCAGCGTCCCGTGCGATGTAGTCATCGATTTGCAGAAGCGCTTCGCCCTCGGCGGTCAGCTGAGTCAATTGGAAGTTGAGCATCCGCATGACATCCGGAGCGTTTCCTGCCGCGAACCGGGCCAGCAGCTGCGGGTACTCCTCGTAACCGTTGGCGGCAAGAGGCTCCCAGTTGACCGTCACATTCGGATACTTGCTGTTGAAATAGTCAATGCGCTGCTGGATGACCTCTCCCTCGAGCCCGGCGCCCCAGGCCCAAAGGGTGATCTCGCCACCGATGTCGTCGGAGTCGGGAGCGGCAGTGGTGGTGGGCGCCGCCGTGGTAGCCGGCGCGGCGGTGGTGGCCGGCGCCGCCGTGGTGGTGGGCGCTGCATCATCGCCGCAAGCCGCCAAAAAGGCCGCCGCGGCTGCCGCGGTGCCGCCTAGCCTGATGAACTCTCGTCGGGACATCCCGGCTTGTCTTGCCCGCCGGATGATCTCCCTTTCCCTTTTCAATCTCATTTTGGAATGTACCTTTCTTCTAGTCGTTTCTTACCGTGCCCGGATGGGTCTAAAAAGAGGCCTTCTTTGACCCGGTCGGCGCCGGCTTTTGATGACCACCTGTTAGACGGCCGAAGGAATATGCGACAGATCTCGGACGATGAATTCTTCGCAAGCTTCACGGGTGACATACGGCAACACCGAATCCCACCGCAGCGACCTTTTGAGCATCTCGTTGTATTGGGGACGTCGAACGAACTCTTTGGGATCCACATCCCCTCTCAACTCACACCAAATCATGCGGTTTCCCTTGCCCAGATAGCGATTCCAGGGAAAGGCATAGTCGGCGGTCCGGTCCGCTCGGAAGGTGCGAATTCTTACCCATCCTTCCAAGTCGGCATAGCTCTCAAGATGAGGACCATCAAGCCACTTATCGAACTCTTCGGCGTGCTCGGCACCAACTTCGAATCGCTCGACAACGCAGCCGCCGCTTCCGGCCTGGTCCCTGCCCAAGGCGCCAATCACCTTGGTAACTGTCATCATCGTTCCGTTGAACGGCTCCTGCTCCAGAGTTGGATATTTCGACTCGCGTTCCAGAGTGGGCTCGTCCAGCCCTCCCGTAACTACTTCGCTGCCAATCCAAGCATGCATGTCCGGGATGTTGGTTGCCACATAGGGAATGAAGCGGGTGGCCTGAGAGGCATTGAAGGCCGCGGGAAGCCCGGCCTCAGGATCAAAGTCTCGAATTATCTTGTAACTGGACGCCCCGAGAACCGCGTAGTGGCGACCGAAGTCGTCAAAATGCCAAGGAGTCCAACCGTCAAGTTCCTCTTGCAAAGGGGGAGGACAGTCGACACGACACACCAGAAGCGGGCGTTCGTCGGGCGGAATGCTTGCCATGACTCACCTGCTTTTTACGAAAGCCTCGATTATTAGATAACCGATCGATTATTGATCATGCTAGGTTGAGTGCTGTTCACCGACTGCCGTAAGCTCGGTTTTTTTTCGGTGACGAAGCGTATCGGGCTCTGGCCCACCGGCAGGTCAAAACATCCGGATGACCAAACCAGGGGTTCTCATTCGCCCACCCCACGCGCCGAACGATAGATCAGGGAAGGCGGAACCCCACGAAGACATTGTGGTGGTGCGTTCAGATGAAAGCGAGGAGACTATCCCGCCTGCGGGGGCCGATTAGTCCAGTCTGACGCCCCTGGCTTCGGCTTCGGCGACCGCCGCGGATATCGATTCGGCACGTCGAGTGTGGGCCGAGCGGAGACCCGCTTCGATCACCGCGATCCCCAGAGCAGAGGCGACCGGGTCACCATGGTTGACCGCATCCGGATAGCCGAGAGCCAGATCGCAGAAACCGTGCACCGGGAAAGTTCCCGGATACAGGGTGGCGCCCCGCATCAAGGGGAAGGCGTAGTCGTCACCGTCTTCCCGAACCACCTCTATCCGGTCTCTCTCCAAGTCCACAATCACGACTCCCTCGGTTCCGAACACCCTCACCTCCATGTGGTGACGCTGCGATGTCGGGACCCCCGCTCCTCCGGAGACCGACACCAAGGGACCTTGGCGGGTGGTGGACAGGAAGGCGTCAAACAGGTCGCTTTTCGCCGGGCCCGCAGTCACCGCACCCATCACATCCGCAGGAATCAGACCGGTCAGCCAGAACACCAGGGAATAGAGGTGGCTCAACTGCCCATAGGCGTAGCCGCCGTCTTCGCCGACCCAGGTTGAAGGCTCCGGAGGGCTCTCCGCCCCGGGAATGGAGTCCTCCTCGCCGGAGAAAAGTCCCCGGGCAGGGGAAGCCATCTGGGCCACCACATGCTCCAGGCGTCCGATCCGGCCTTCTCTTATCCACTCACGGGCGGCCGCGGCCTGGGGGAGGAACTGCCATCCGTGCGGAACCAGGAGTACAACTCCCTGTTCCTGAGCCCGTCTCACCATGCCGAAGGCATCGGCAGCCGTGATGGCCAGCGGCTTTTCGCACATCACATGCAGACCACGGTCCAGGGCAGCCATCGTGTGCTCATGGTGAAGACCATGCGGCGAAGAAACCACCACCGCATCCAACTCGTCCCACGGAAGAAGTTCATAATCTTCGGTCGCTAAAGGTACGCCGAACCGTTCGGCCACCGTCTCCACTTCAGCAGCGCCCTTCCGACATACAGCCCGGACTTCCACATCGGGACGAGACGCCAGCACCGGAAGATGGTTCTCCACCGCCCACCACCCCGCACCAATCACGGCTACTTGCAGGGAGGTCTGATCAGCACCCATTCAAAAAGATGCTACTGTGGACATTTCCACCGCCTCAGTGCCATCACTGTCAGCCAGCCTCCCCGCTCCGCGTCGGGACGTACCACAGCGTGTCTTCAGATGCTGCCGACTCTTTCCACATGCCCGTACTTGTAATCACAGGGGGCGGACATCCCCCTCCCCGTTCCATGGGTCTGGCCACAACCGCTGGCTGGCCAGCCTTGGCCACTCGACTCGGAGAGACCGCTTGTCAAACGGGAGAGACGCATCGGGTATCTCTTCCCAAGGCGTGTCCATCAGTTTTTCGTCCTCGCACCAGCGCGCGGCGAGCTTTAGATACCGGCGGAAAACGAGTACGGCCGGGAAGCGGTCTTTGGATTTCAGCCAGAGCACCATGTCCTTTGCTCCCTTGGACGAGTTGCAACTCTTGCACGCGTAGGTGATGTTGTCGGCAGCGTCGGCGCCACCTTTCAGTCGGGGAATTAGGTGATCAAGTGTCAGTTTTGCTTTACGTCCGCAGTAGCAGCATGTTGTGGCATACGCGATCTTTGTTTTTTCGTCGTCATATAGCGGTCGCATATTCATTTTCCCGGATAGGTAGCCCTTCCGGAATCGACCTCGGATGATGAAGTGGAGAGGCTTGTAGCGGATCCCGCCGTCAACGATGGCCGCGTGCACCATAGCGAGTGTTCCGTAAGTCCACGCGAAATGCTCCCGCAGTGTGGAATGGTCGTCCGGTTCTATCGCCATGCTCAGCGGGCTCCCTTACGTTGCGGTCCATCACAGAGGTGCATTACAAGTCTGGGCTTTGCGCCGCCCAGCGCCCGCAAAATCATCGCAGGCAGATTCAGAAACCGAGTTGATTCAAAGAAAGAGGCCCCTAACCAGTTCGGCAAGCACCGCCACGCCGATCGCCCCTCCAACCCACTTCATCCACCGCAAATCATTACGAACCATTTCCACATCACAACGAACCATTTCCACCATGGCCCGGAGGTCTTCCCTGGTTGCCAGCGGCTCCAGAGCCATAGCCAAGGCGTTGGTCTGAGCCTCGGTGAACCCTGACTCCCGGAGTGCCGTCCGTCGAGTTATCTGCACTGATGCCACCTCCCTGTGTCAACCGTCGTTTCGCCAATGCTAGCGATCACAATTCCGCTTTGCCTGAGGTAAGCGGCCTACGAGTCTCGAGTCTCCCAACCCGGAGAACGGAGGCGACGCTTCTGTGATCTCCTGCTTGCCCACAGCCTGTCAGGACTCAGCCAACCACGGGAACCGTGAGTTCGAGGAGCTTGATTCTATGATCAGAACGGCGGGAACTGGCCCATTGCTCCACGAGTTGGTCCTGGGTGAATAGGATCACCTGAAAGTTGTCAGATGCCTGGAGAAGATACTCCAGCACCTGCTCCTTGCGATCGAGGTCGGCATGCACGGTGGGATCGTCGAGCAACACCGGACATGGTTCGTGTCCGTCGGTCAATACCTGAGCGAGAATCATCCGCAACAGTAAGTACACCTGCTCGGCTGTTCCATATGACAGGAGCGCCGCCTCCCTAATCATGCCATCCATATGACGCAATTTCACCTCAAGTGTCTCTGGATCGACGAGCACGTCCACATAACGATCTCCGGTAATGATCGGGATCCACTCCTTCATGAGAGCTTCCAACCTTGGCGCGAGCAGCCGATGGGCGTGCTCAGCAGCTCGTTGCAGGTGTTCACTGGCGATGTTTAAGGTCCTCTGAAGGCGCTGTACCCGCTCTAACTCAAGCTTGGCTTCATCAAGAACGGACTGTGCCGTGGCCACATCCACCAAGTCTGTGTCTATCTGCTCCAGTTGACCGGCAGTTCTGATCGCTTCCTCCTTCGCATCTCGCAGGAAGCGATCCGTCTCCCTGCTATCAGAACGCAGCAATTCCTGCTCTAAAGCGGGCGCCAACTCATCAGCCTTTTGTCCGGCTTTCCTCGCTTCACGACTGGCAAGGTCGGCGTCAGCCCGCCATTCTTCTACCGAACGACCCCCAAGCGCCTCCTGAAACCGTCCCCACTCCGCAACATCCCCACTCCGCTGCTGCGCCAAACGCTCAAAACGATCCAACAAACCATCAGCCACCCTCAAAACCTCGCCCTCCCCACCAGAACCATCCCCCCCATACAAGACCACCACCCTCCGCAACTCCCCAAAAGCCTCCTCCCTCGCCACACACCGCCTCGCCTCATCCTCATCAAACCGCCGTCGGCGGAAGATCGCTCCCTTAATCTTTTCCCGTTCGGCTTCGATACTCTTCATTTCCAAAATCTCACCACTAAACCCGGCAGCCAAATTCTCCGCTCTACTTCTCGCTAGCTCCGCGTGTTGTCTACAGCTTCCAGCTTCAGCTCGCCATTCTTCTACGGAACGGCCCGCCAGCGCTTCCTGAAACCGTCCCCACTCCGCAGCATCCTGTTGTCGATCTCGCGCCACCCGCTGAAGATCATTCAGCAAATACGTAGCCTCACCGAGAATCTGGCCCTCGTCACCGGATGCATCTCCTCCGTACAGAACAACGACGTTCCGCAACTCGCCAAAAGCGCTCTCCCGTTCAGCAATCCGCTGCGCCTCATCATCATCAAGCCGCCTCCGCCGAGCGACCATCTCTTCGAGCCTTCGCCGTTCAGTGGTTTGCTCGCTCCAAGCGCGTTCCCTGTTATAGAACTCGGCTATGGCGGCATCCGGGTCAAGAGGAAGCTCCCACTCCCGAAGGAACCGATGGGCTTGCGCGACCCTGGCATCGAGTGTGTCCCGTTCCCGCAGTTGCCGTTCCAGCAAATTGATATCGACAGATGCCACGGGTCCATGCCTGGAAGAACCGACTCGAAGAAACATCAATCCCAGAGCCACCGGAACTCCGGCCAAGACTCCGTAAAGAATTCTTGCTGTAGCCATCCAGACCGCGACGGCCGCGGCAACGCCGACCATGGCGGACAGGATCAGTCTCCCCCGGGCCAACGAATTGGCCTTCGGGGGTGCGTTCTTGCGCCTGGCTTCCGATATCTGTGACTGCAGTTCCTGCCTCGGAGGGGGAGGCGTTTCTCGCAAGGGGATTATCCACCGCTGGACATCACCGGGGCTAGGGCATGGCTTCGGGGATGAGTCATCGAGCATGGAGATGCGTTCCTCAAGAATCTTCAGAGGATCAATGTCCGTGAACCCGGGCTTTGGCAGGTTGTTGCATCGGGTAACCGCGGAAGCAATGTCGGTAAAACTCATCAGTTCCCGATTGCGTGGATCCGCATCAGGAAACCGTTGTTCCCACCTCTCAAGACGCTTGACCTCCCGCTCCAACTCCTCCGCCCGCATCTCAGCTTCCTCCAAGCCCTCAAACGCCTCAACCAACGCCCTCTGCCGATCCAACTCCTCCAACCGACCCTCAAGAACCTCCAACGGATCAAGATCCGTCCCAACAGACCCAGGCGCACCCCGAGCACCACTCAGAGCAACCACCAACTCCGCCATATTCACTTCCCTCCGAGCACGCGGATCCCCATCAACAAAGCGCCGCTCCCACTCCTCCAGCCTTGTTGTTTGTTCCAGCAATTGATTTGCCCGTGCTTCGGCTTCGTCTCTGGCTCCTAATGCCCTTAGCGCTGCCTGCTGACCCTCCAGCAACCGGACATTTCGCCGAGTCCTATCCGCTCTTCTTGCTAGATCCACATATTCTTGACGGCGGTCACGGGTCTTCGACAGTTGGATTTCAGCTCTCTTCACGCCTTCGATCGCAAGTCGGAGGGGTCTTTTCGCATTCCTGCGATCGAGTCCTACGTTCTCAGTTGAGAACTTCCTAATGCGCTCAATAGCTCCCGCCGCCGTATCACCCGCTCCACCCGCCGCCGCCCGAGCGAGACGCTCTTGCAAAGCATCACGCTCGCTTTTACGCTGTCGCGTCCCCAGATTGAGTATCGAAAGTATGTCTGCCTGGCTGACCGAGGCTGTCAGCGGAAAGGTTGTTTCGGTCAAGCCCGAGCCATCTGGCGCCGTCGGGACTGCCCTGGTTCATCAGGTCATCGGTTGGTTCTCTCCCACCCATACCTATATCGAGAACCCTGGTCCTCGGAACATTCAGGTCGCGATCAATCTCAAATATTCGCCCATCATTCAACACCAACTCCAAGGCGATATGCCATCGATCCGGGTCGTCCCAAGGCTTACGGCGTCTCTTGAAATTCCGCTCCGCCTTGGTGCGTCCACTACCGTGTTTCTGTCCGCACAGAGCTGCTACCAAGGCGGCATGCCACGTCGATTTTCCTGACTCATTGGGTCCGTAGACAATATTGAGAGCCTTCCCGAACTTCAAGCTCTCGTCGCGCAAGTGACCAAATGCCCCGGCCGTAACCTTGCGGAACCACATAGATCAGCCCACCGCTAGATCGTTACGACCCTCAAGAGCGCGCAATCCAGTGATGATGACCCGGTGTCGTTCGTCATCATCAAGATCGGCCGCCATCAGGTCCCTAACAAATGCCCCACGTACCGTGGACTCATCTCTTATGGCTGCAATGTCATAGCCGGGATAGATGCTGCCCGAGCGAACCACGAGATCTTGTAACTGTCCTCGCCGCTGACTGAGCACGGCCAGGTCGAGCTCCACAGCACTGCCCAATTCCCCACAGATCGTGACTCTGGCTACCCCTTCCAGTGACTCCAACGCAGCTTCCATACGGTCCTGTATTTCTCCGAAATCAAGGCATCCGCTCACATCGACGCGCAAATCGTAGACCGGCAAGCTGGTAACCCTATGTGAAGTACGTTCGATCAAGGCACCCTGAGCACTAAACCGCATCTCAACTGCTCCTCCTCTGCCTTGATCCTTAAATGAAAGCGGGGCGGGCGCCCCAGGGTATGTGTGGAACTCTCCCATGAAAGGACTGTGGTAGTGGCCAACTATGCCATGAGTCAAGCCCGCTCTGGTGAGGTTCTCGGAGCGAAATGGCGCGTGTCGTATTTTTTCAGGATGGGATTGCGCTACGCCGGCCCAGCCCCCAACCTCCGATCCGTGTAACAGCCCCAAGTGCAAACCCTGGCCTTCAACCCTAAATCGACCCAATGGGTTCTCGGTCTGTGAAGGATTCCTATGAGCGAAACCCCACACCCGAACGCCGTCAATGCCATCGTATGGTGTCATTTTGCTTGAGCCAAAGATGTGGACGTTGGGTGACCAGTCGGCCGTCACATAGATGCTTCCCGGCCCAAACCAGTCGTGGTTCCCGGGAGAAACCAATACCGGGATGGGAGCTATCTCATCGAAAAGGCGACGCAACATCTGAACGGTGTCGGGAGTGAATAGCTCATGCTCGTACAAGTCCCCTGCGCACATCAGAGCATCCACCTCTAGCCTCCCTGCCAATTGAATAATCCTGCCCAGGGTGTTCTTTAACTCGTCACGGCGCAATCGAGCCAACCTGGGACCTCTTCCGGCAAAGGGCGCGTCCAAGTGGAGATCGGCAAAGGCCAGTACCCTCAAAACTCAAGCTCTCCCAGACAATTGTGGCTGGCTAGGCTCCAAAACCTACCAAACGGGAGTTACGTTTGCCGTGACCTATTCTGTTTACCCGCACCGGGGATGGGCAGCTATGTTTCGATGACGCAGATCACCTCGCCGGTGATCACCTCGGCGTCTTCTTCTATCAGGATCTCGACCACCGTTCCCGCCACCGGGGAAGGCACCTCGGTCTCCACCTTGTCGGTCTCCACCAAGGCCAACTCGGAGTCCTTTTCCACCTCTTCTCCGACCTTTACCATCCATTCCAAAAGCACAACTTCGTCCACCGTCTCGCCCAGCCTGGGCATCTTCACCTCGAAACGCATTGGTCAGCCCTTCCTCTCTATACGGGCGCGTAGATGTTGCGAAACATGGCGTCCACGCCGGCCGGGGGACTCTGCTTCGCCGCCTCCACCGCTGCTTCTATCCGAGCGGCAACCTGCTGATCGATTCGAGCCGCCTGCCCCACGGCCAAGAGACCCTCTGACTCCAGTCTTGCCCGAAAGGTGTTGATCGGGTCCCGCTGATACCAACTGTCGAACTCGCCTTCTGGTCGATACTCGGCCTTGTCGGCGCGGGAGTGCCCGGCGTAGCGATAGGTCTTCATCTCCAACAGCGTCGGGCCCTGCCCGGACCGCGCCCTGTCCAGGGCCTCACCCACCGCTTGGGCTGTCGCATCAGGATCCTGCCCATCAACCATGATTCCCGGAATCCCATAGGACACCGCCCGGTCAGCCAGGTCTTCGATGGGCGTGGTCAGGTTGATTCGGCTGTATTCGCCGTACTGGTTGTTCTCGCAGATGAACACCACCGGCAGCTTCCAGATGGCCGCCAGGTTGAGTCCCTCATGGAAGGCGCCGATGTTGGATGCGCCGTCGCCGAAAACCCCGATCGCCGCATCGTCGGTTCCCTTCACCTGGGCGGTCAGGGCCGCTCCGGCAGCCACCGGAATACCGGCGCCGATGATGGCGAAAGTGGGGAAAAGGCCCAGTTCCCGGTCGACCAGATGCATGGAACCGGCGATGCCGCCAATGCACCCCATCTCCCGGCCCATGATCTCTCCCAGGATCGACTCGGGGGTCATTCCCAAGGCCAAACCCATTCCATGTCCCCGATAGGTGCAGGTGACCGTATCGGTGATGCGGGCCGCCGCCGCAATCCCCACCGCCACCGCTTCCTGCCCTTGGGCGGTATGGGTGGTGCCGTGCACCACG
Organism: Acidimicrobiia bacterium; assembly: GCA_963665765.1. Classification (GTDB taxonomy): domain Bacteria; phylum Actinomycetota; class Acidimicrobiia; order Spongiisociales; family ZC4RG35; genus Bin76. Next base: position 1,541,277 of record OY762464.1, on the reverse strand, counting down.
CCCTCGGCGAACAGGCCCTGCACCCGATCCTCAAAGGCGCGGATCTCCACCATCCGCTCGTACCGCGCCACCCGATTCTCGGCCACCGCCTTGCGGCGTTCCATCTTCGTTCCATCGCTCATCGGGCGCTCCTCCCTTCTCCCACCCACCACGGGTCGGGCACCCGGCCGGTGGCCATCAGTTGATCGATCTGCTCGGTTACGTACTCCTGGTTAGGCATGTAGCGCAACTCCAGTTCTCGCCCGAACGGCACGGGGACATCGGGGCAGGTGACTCGCAGCACCGGCGCCTTCAGTTCGCCGAACAGACGGGCGCCGACATAGGAGGAGATCTCCGTCCCCCATCCGGAGGTATAGGGGCTTTCCTCCACAATTACCAGGCGGCCAGTCCGCCGCACTGCTGAAACAACCCCCTCCCGATCCCACGGAATAAGGGTTTGCAGGTCGATCACCTCCGCCGACCAGTCCTCCGAAGCCTGGGCGGCGGCCATTGCCACCCGCCGCATCGCCCCGGCGGTGAGAATGGTCACATCGCTGCCCTCCCGAACCCGGGCAATCTCTCCCAGCGGAATGATCCCCTCCTCACCGGTGGTCACCTGGCCGCGGCCGCCGTATAGGGCCCGCGGCTCCAGCACCACCACCGGATTGGGGTCGCGTATGGCCGACCGCATCAGCCCGTAGGCGGATTGAGGGCCCGAAACCATCGCCATTTTCAATCCGGGAGCGTGGCTCATCCAGTTTTCAAACGTCTGGGAGTGCTGGCACCCAAAACCCAACCCGGCGCCGATGGAGGCCCGGACCACCATCGGGCAGGTGAACCTCCCGTTGGACAGGTAATGGAATTTGGCTGCTTCGGTCACCACCTGGTCGAGCGCCACCCCCAAAAACTCGATGAACATGATCTCGGCCACCGGGCGCAGGCCCGAAGCCGCCGCGCCCACCGCCATCCCCAAAAATCCCATCTCCGAGATCGGAGTGTCCCTGACCCGAAGCGGCCCGAATTCCTCCAGCAGTCCGTCCGACGTTTTGAAAGGGCCCCCGGCGGCAGCCACATCCTCGCCGAACATCACCACATCGGGATCTTCCCGCATCTCGTCGCCCAGAGCGGCTGCCACCGCCTGGTTCATCCGCATCCGGACCATTACCACAACTCCTTGAGCATCGCCACTCCTGCCTCAACCAGGATCGCCTCCGACTCGGGGGCCACCTGCTCGATCAAACCGTAACTGTGGTGGGCGTAATCCACCTCGTAACCACCATGAGGGTACTCAGCAGCACTGGGCAGATAGGAAATGACCCCGTTGGAATAGCCGGAGAAGATGGTGTTGGCCCGACCGGCAGGAGATCGCCCCCTGATAGCCAGGGCAATCTCGGCAAAGGCCTCACCGGGAATGGTCACGATGGCGGTGTCTCCTATTCGGATCGCTTGCACAAAGGCCGGAACCCGGTCGTAGGGAGCCTCCTCCAGTTGGGCGATCGCCGACTCCGCCCAACTGATGTGGTATTGGATCGGGTTGATTTCCTCCCGGCCGACGCCGGACTCCTTGGCCTCGGCCAACTTGCCCCGATAGTGATCCCGTTCGGCCTTTACCTCGTCGATGGTGGGTACCCGCTTGAGGGGTAGGTCCACCACGGTGGTCGTCACTGCCAGTTCCTGAGGCGGCTGCGTCTCGGAACGCACCACTCGATAGAGGGAAATGGGCGTCACCGATCCGTAGGCGAGCCGGTCGATCCGGGTCTCGAAGGTCTCTATGTTGCCCATGGCGTGGAGAGCCTCGGACGCCAGCTTTTCTCCGAACGCTATTTCGGCGCCGGACTCGGGCAGGAACGCCTGCAGGGGAAGGATGTTTCCCCCCGCGCCTTGCAGAAAGACACACGTCGCTCCGGTCGCCTTCTCCACCGCCTCCCGCAACGGCCAGGGAAAATCGGGGTTGATGGCGGGGTCCTCGGGGCCCACCACCACCGGGTGGCATCCGAAGCTGACCACCACCGCCAGTGGCGAACCATCCTCACGATCGACCCGAATCACTCCCGCATCCCGATCAACCGGGCCGTCCGGATTCCATCCCAGGATGGTGTTGAGCGAGCCGACCGTCCCCTCCACTCCCTGCACCCGCTCTCGGCGGTTCACAGACAGACCCTTCACCTCCGTGCTGGCCGAGCCCACCCGCACCGGCGTCAGGTTCTCGGCAGCCAGCCGAGCCGCCGAAACCAGTTGGTGCGGAAGAATCTCGAAGTAGGCCTGCTCGGAAGGGTTGATCTCGTCCAGCCGACCCCCCAGCTTGACCCGGGCGGGCGTATGCGGACCGCCGTGGGTGTGGCTCACATTGAGCAGCACCGATTCGGGTCTGGTGGAGATGGCTTCGGCTATTTGTTCTCGGATCATGGTGGCGTAGTCGGGGCTGAGAATCGCCAGGTCGATCCCCAAGATCGCCACCCTTTCGGCGCCGGAATCGAGGACCAGAGCGGTGGCGGTGAGCGGCGCCCGCACCTCGGTGGCGGGACGCCACCGGCGCACGTATCCAACCAGGTCGGCTGGAACGGGTGGAGTTATGTCGGTTCGGCCTACCCCTCCCCGCAAGCTGGTGTTAGCTGTGATGAGAACCCTCCTTGGTCGGCTGGTTTGCACTTGACCCGACTATAGACCAGCAACCCCCGCCCCCACCTTCCCCGCTGGTTGTTTTGACAGCACCACTTGCATTAGGTTCAGTAAAAGAGCAGCCCCCCACTGACATTTATCGTGGCCGCCGAAATGTAACCGGCATGGTCGGACAGCAGGAAAACCGCCACCCGGGCGATTTCCTCGGGGCGGGCCAGCCGACCCATCGGACAGGAGGCGGCAATAGCCTCCAGGTCGTCCGACGTCAAACCGGCCCCCAGCATGGGTGTGTCCACCACCCCGGGCGCTATGGAGTTCACCGTGATCCCATAGGGAGCATAGGCGGTGGAAAGACCACGGCACATGGAGACGATTCCCCCCTTGGAAGCCGAGTAGACCACCGATCCGTGGCTTCCGCCCGTCCACCATCCCTGGGAACTGAGAGTGACCATACGTCCGCCTTGGCCCCCGGTTCGAAGCGCCTCTCCCACAGCTTGATTCAAGAAAAAGGACGCCTTCAGGTTGATGTCGTGCTGGATGTCCCAATCTTCCCGAGTGATCTCCGCCGTGCTCGATCGGCGGATCAGAACTCCCGCACAGTGCACCAATCCCCACAGATCACCCAACTCTTCCAACGCGGCGTCAACCACCCCACAAGGCGCGTCGGGGCCGGTCAAGTCGATCTCGATGGCCAGGTGGCGATCGGGGTGGTCCCACTCCTCCATTTCCTGGCGCAACGCGGCACCGTTCAAGTCCACTCCGCACACACGCGCCCCGCAGTCCGCCGCCAGACGAGCCGTGGCTCTTCCAATACCGCTGGCCGCGCCCGTAACAATCACCCCCCGGCCGGCCAGTCCCGCTCCCAGAGAAAGTCGGTCATCTGTCATGGTCTAAAAGAGGCTAGGGCGAAGGCGGGACAGCAGAACTCGCCACCGGTAGGGTAATTCAACGCCCCGACCGGCTGACTCTCCGTGATACACCAATCCCCATCTTCTCGAAACTCTCCCACCGGGCGACTGGCGCTCGTCCCCGACCTGGTGTGGAACCCGCCAGATCGCGAGGTTCGATCCGGCAAGGCCCTGGTGATCTCCGGCGGCCGGATAGAAGGGGTGACAGATGCCAAGGGCCTTCCCGGAAACCTGGAACGGATGGCCTTTCGGGGATGCACGCTCTTGCCTGGCTTGATTGATGCTCACACCCATCTGACCTCCTGGATGATCCCTGCCCTGTTGGCAGCCGGAGTGACCACCGTTCGGGATATCGGAAACGATCTCGAATGGATATTGGGATTGCGGCGACGATTGGCCGCCGATCCCCGGCCCACTCCCCGGATTCGCTGCTGCGGACCGGTGTTGGACGGCCGGCACGTCAACTGGCCCCTGCTGGGAGAAGGTCACTCCACTCCCGAAGCCGTGGCCGCCAAGATCAAGCGGCTGGCCGCCGCCGGGGTTGACGAGATCAAGCTCTACGTTCACCTGGATCTGCAACAGGTCGAAGCGGCGGTGGCGGCGGGACGGCGCCACGATGTGCCGGTGGTGGCTCACCTGGGGAAGGTGAACGCCCGGGAAGCGGCTCGGGCAGGAGTAGCCGAACTGCAGCACCTGAGCGGGATCATCGATCCCTTCAACGGCGCCCATCTGGTGGACCTCGAACAAGTGGCCGAGACGATGGCGAAAGCCAATACCGCCCTATGCCCCACTCTGGTGGTGTGGGATCGGCTGGCCCGCCTGAGCCATTTCGTCCGCCAACCCGACCGACGGCTTCGTTGGGTTCCCTCCGAGATCAGGCAAGCATGGGACGCCTTCCCGCACCGCCATGATCCGGAAGGCTCCCGAGATCGGAGGGCGGCCATCGAAGAGATGCGGAAGGCCATTCCTTCGTTCCATCAAGCCGGGGTGCCCATCATCGTCGGCACCGATGCGCCCTGGCCCTACCTGATCCCGGGCTTCGGTCTTCACGATGAACTGGCGATGTTGCATCAATCGGGTCTTGCCCCTGCCGACGTTCTGGCCGCCGCCACCCGGGAGGCCGGCCGGAGGCTTCGGGTGGATCATCTGACCGGAACCCTGGAGCAGGGAAAAGCCGCCGACCTTCTGGTTGTGGAAGGAAATCCCCTCTCCGAAATAGCAGATATAAGAAGGGTGCGAGAGGTGTTCCGGGGCGGCCAGAGAGTGGGGGTGTCGAATCTGGAACCCGGAGATTTCTGTCCCGACGATCCGGTGAATCAGAGCCTTATCCGATACGCGCAAGGGCGATCTCGGCCAAAATAATGTCGGTTGAGGCTCCCCCCTCTTCCGGCGGGTGGGGTTAGGATATTTTTTACCGGGCACCTCCGCTTTATACCGACCTGCCGGTCGTGGGGTACGTCCCGGTTGGCGAAGGATTCCTCGCCACTTAGATGCATAAGAGAAAGGTTGAGAATGCCACGCAAATTGATAGTTGGAATTGCGGTTGTCGCCCTGTTGGTGGCAGCCTGCGGAGAGGACGACGAGGCGCCCGCCCCCACCGACGCCCCCGTAACCACCGCCGCCGCGGTTGAAGAAACCCCCGAGGAAACCGTGGTGGAAGAAGAGCCGGCGATGCCCAGCGGTCCCTACGAGGCCGTGATCCGTCCGGCCACAGAAGTTTGGAAGATTGGTTATGGTGACGGGCTTTCGGGTATTCCGTTCACCGACAGCGTGACCGACAACATCAACGCCATCGCAGCCGAGATGGGCGTGGAGATCGTCTACTGCGACAACGCCTACGACCAGGAAAGGACCGTGGAGTGCTCCAACCTGCTGGTCACCCAGGAAGTTGACGGAGTGATCTTCGCCAACTGGATCGCCGGCACCGAAGAACTCATCTCCGGGATCTTCCACGACGCCGGGATCCCCTGCGTCTCCTACGACGGACCCCACCCCGGATGCGTGGCCTTCGGCCCCGACAACTACGAAGCCGGCGTGGCCGCCGGTCGCTACCTGGCCCAATACGCAATGGACCAAGGATGGGATCCCGCCGACACCGAACTGCTGTTGATCTGGACCCCGGACGTGCCCGTCCACAAGGCCCGGGCCGATGGCGCCACCGACGGCGTTCGGGAGTTGTTCGACATTCCTGATGACAACATCCACGACATCCCCACCGAGGGTCTCACCGACACCCTTCCCAACGTAACCACCTGGTCGATCGGCAACCCCGACGCCAAGCACGTGCTCTGCTTCGGACACAGCGACCAACCCGGCGTGGACTGCGGTCTGGCGCTGGAACAGAACGGGTTCCTGGGCAATGCCGCCGCGGTAGGGACCGGCGCCTCCACCGAAGCGCTGGTCGAACTGCGCGAACGCTCCGACGACGAGTCGGTGTTCAAAGCCACCATCTCCTACTTCCCCGAGCGCTACGGCCAGTACCTGGTGCCGGTCATAGTCGACCTCATCGAGGGACGCACCGACATACCCGAAAGGCTGATCCCCTCGGTTGAACCAGTCACCCGCGACAACGTCGAGGACTTGTACCCCGGAGGCGAACTGGACGAAGAAGCCATGGGTTCCGGCGACGAATACGAGGCCGTGATCAGGGCAGCCGAGCAACCCTGGAGGCTAGGTTACGGTGACGGGCTTTCGGGTATTCCGTTCACCGACAGCGTGACCGACAACATCAACGCCATCGCAGCCGAGATGGGCGTGGAGATCGTCTACTGCGACAACGCCTACGACCAGGAAAGGACCGTGGAGTGCTCCAACCTGCTGGTCACCCAGGAAGTTGACGGAGTGATCTTCGCCAACTGGATCGCCGGCACCGAAGAACTCATCTCCGGGATCTTCCACGACGCCGGGATCCCCTGCGTCTCCTACGACGGACCCCACCCCGGATGCGTGGCCTTCGGCCCCGACAACTACAACGCCGCGTTGGAGGCCGGACGCTTCCTGGCCGCCTTCGCCCAGGAACAGGGTTGGGCGCCGGAAGAGACCGAACTGCTGTTGATCTGGACCCCGGACGTGCCCGTCCACAAGGCCCGCGCCGACGGCGCCCGAGACGGCGTTCGGGAGACCTTTGCCATTCCCGACGAGAACGTCCACGACATTCCCACCGAGGGTCTCACCGACACCCTTCCCAACGTAACCACCTGGGCCACCGGCAACCCCGACGCCAAGCACGTGCTCTGCTTCGGACACAGCGACCAACCCGGCGTGGACTGCGCATTGGCGTTGGAGCAAAGTGGCTTCTTGGGCCACGCTGCCGCAGCCAGCCTGGGCGCCTCTGACGAGGCGCTGGTAGATCTGCGGGGACGCTCCGACGACGAGTCGGTGTTCAAAGCCACCATCTCCTACTTCCCCGAGCGCTACGGCCAGTACCTGGTGCCGGCCATTGTGGACCTGATCGAAGGGAATACCGTCCCCGAACGGCTGATCCCGTCGGTCTCCCCGGTAACCCGAGAAAACGTCCACGATCTCTATCCTGGATAGAGGAGAAAACGACACGTAGAGTGCCAGGCGTTCCGACTGCGGTTTGGATGCCTGGCACTCAGAAAGCCTTTAGCGATTTGAGGTATGAACACGCATAACCAACAACCGTTGATGGCGATGTCGAATGTCTCCAAGGCATTCGGGCAGGTTCACGCTCTGGTCGATGTCAGCTTGAACCTGTATGCAGGAGAGGTGCTCGGCCTGCTGGGCGACAACGGGGCCGGCAAGTCCACCCTGATCAAGATCCTGTCCGGCAACCACCGCCCCGACCAGGGTTCTTTCGAGTACCAAGGCAAGCCGGTCACCATCAGCCATCCGGCCGAGGCCCAGGCCTTGGGAATAGCCACCGTCTATCAGGATCTGGCCCTGGTGGAGACCCGGCCGGTCTCTCACAACATCTACCTGGGCCGGGAACCCCGCCGCTTCGGGCTCTTTTTGGATCGCCGCAAGATGGAACGCGACGCCACGGTCATGCTGGATGATCTCAATATCCGGTTGCCTTCCCAGAAAGTGGATGTCGAGTTGCTGTCCGGAGGACAGCGCCAAGCCGTAGCCTTATCCCGAGCGATCGCGATGGGCGGAAACATCCTGTTGCTGGACGAGCCCACCGCGGCTCTGGGAGTGGAACAGACTCAGCAGGTGCATCAGCTCATCACCGGCATGCGCAAACAGGGCAAGGCGGTGGTGGTGATCACCCACGACCTGAGCGACATCCTGGACATCACCGACCGGATCGCCGTGTTGAGACAAGGGAAACTCTGGGCGTACGCGCCGTCCAAGACGATCACCACCAACCACATCATCGGATGGATAACCGGCGTTATGCCACCGTCAATCCACAACGGCGCAGACCAATGATCTCGGCTTTCAAAAAACAGGACAACTGGACCCTGATCGGTCTGTTCATCACGCTGCTCCTGATGATCGCGTTATTCAGCTGGCAATCGGAGTTCTTCTTCACCACCCGCAATTTCATCAACATCGGCCAGGCGATCTCCATCAGGGGCCTGATCGCCATCGGCCTGACCGTTGTCATGATCACCGGGGGTTTGGACCTGTCCATGGCGGCGGTGGCGGCGGTGGCCGGCATGGTCACCGCCAGCTTGATATCTCTGGATGTCAACAGCGTGGTGGTCGGAGTGGCGGGCATACTGGCCGCGGGAGTGCTGGGATCGTTCAACGCCCTGCTGATAGTCAAGTTCCGGATCAACCCGATTATCGCCACCCTGGGAACCCTGCTCTTCTATCGAGGCTTGGCCTTCGTGTCCACCGGTGGCGACAACATCGTGGTCGGGGTCAACGCTTGGAGCAACCTGGGAAGGGGTTCCTGGCTGGGCGCCCCCATCACCGTTTGGTTGTTCCTGGCGGTGGTGGTATTGGGCATGTTCTTCATGCGATTTACCGTGGCGGGCAGTCACCTCTACGCCGTCGGCGGCAACAGCGAGGCCTGCCGCAATGTCGGCATCAGGGTTGACCGCCTGCGAGGCTGGACATATGTGGTCCAAGCCTGTCTGGCAGGGCTGGCCGGCCTGATGCTCACATCCCAGAGCGGCACGGCGCTGCCGAGCGCTTTGAACGGAGCAGAGTTGGACATCATCGCCGCCGTACTTCTGGGTGGGATCGCTTTGAGCGGAGGTAGGGGAGGCTTGCTGGGGACTCTCCTGGGACTGCTGATCATCGGAGTCGTGCAGAACGGCCTGATCCTGCTCCAGGTGCAGATCTACTGGCAATCGGTGGTGCGGGGCGCCATCCTGATCATCGCCGTTACCCTGGACAGCCTTCGGCGGGGCGGCGGCTACCGCTGATCACCTTCCCGTTGCCCATCAGGCCCCAAGCCGCCCAGTTGCTAGGGCGGTCATTGGCGTGGCTCCGCCAAACCTACCCCTAACCCGCGAAAATCGACATCCAATTTTCCGCCCGTCGGGCCCCACCCCCGCCGCTCACCACCAGGATCGGGACACGCTTCGCCACGGGTTGGCGGCGGGAAGCAGTTTCCCGAAGAACTCTTATGACCTCCGGCGCGGTCCCCACGACGTCGGGGAGGACCGGGAGAGGTGTTCGACCCCCTCAATATGCGCCCTGGCCTGAGACATGATCAACCACTGCCGCCGTCTTTATTTCGCGAACCCGCCACCCCCAACACCCCAAACGGCGGATTCGGGCCAAGACTTTTCATGCGGAATAGGGGTCCCGCGCCTGGGACCCCCTTTTCTGCTCAGGGTTGGCCCACCGCCCCATCTGTTTAGAGGTTGCTGTAAATCGCCGTCTCGAAGTCCAGAAAACCTCCCACCGAGGTGGCGTCGGCAAATGGGAAAATCTGGGTAGCCCAGAAACCGCCGACCCCGTTCTGCCGGTCGATCCAGTAGTAGAGGTTGGCCAGACCGGCCCAGGCCAAGGCGCCCGCCGGGCGTCCGGTGGGGGCGTCCTCGTCGTTGATCATGAAGGTCAAGGCCCAAGATTTGGGCATTCCGGGGAAGAACTCCGCATAGTTGGAAAGTATGGGATTGACGCCGGGAAGACCCTTGATCTTCATCTCGCCCAGTCCGTTCCGGACCGCCATCTCCACGGTGTCCTTGGAAAGCACCTGCCCGCCGGGACCCATGCCATCGTTCAACCACATCCGGATGAACTTGACGTAGTCCTCGGCAGTGGAATACAAGCCATGGCCGGCCATATGCACCTCGGGATCCGGGGGCAACTCGAAGTCAAGCGGCGTCAAGTCTCCATCGTCGCCGCGTTGGTGGATTTTGGCCATACGGCTGCGCGTCTCGTCACTCAAGTCAAAGGAGGTGGAATCCATTCCCAGGGGTTCGAGAATCCGTTCCTCCATCACCTCGCCCAAGCGTTTCCCGGTGATGCCTTCGACCACCTGACCAGCCCAGTCGATGTTCGATCCGTATTCCCATTCGTCTCCCGGATCGAACAGCAGGGGCGACATCAGGGCTGCTTTCGAAGAGGTAACCACACTGGGCTGGCCATGATCCTGCGCCAAGCGGGTGTACTGCTCGTTGAAAAAATCGTAGGCAAAACCGGCGGTATGGAGCAGGAGCATCCTGGTGGTCACATCCCGCTTGGGCGGACGCAGCATAGGGTCCCCGTGGTCGTCGAACCCGTCGAGCACCTGCAGCTCCCCGATTTCGGGGGTGTAGTTTTTCGCCGGTGCGTCCAGATCGAGTCGGCCTTCCTCCACCAACTGCAGGCAGGCCGTGCCGGCAATGGCCTTGGTCGTCGAGAAGATCGCGCAGATGGTGTCGGTGGTCATGGCCGCGCCGTTGGCAAGGGAACGGACTCCTGCCGCTCCTTCATAGATGTTGCCTTCCCGGTTGGTTGCCAAAGCCACCACGCCGGGCACCCGTGGGCTACCCGATGTCACCCCATCCAGAACCGCGTCCGCCGCGCCAGTCAAATTGCTCATTTAAGGCTCCTTTCAGCCACTGCTGAGGGATATGGTAAAGGACGGTGAGCACTCAAGGCTTACCGCCTACGGATTACTTTAGTTCCCGTCCGTAGACTGGATCAGGGTCAGGCCAATCGATGAAGGGGGTTCCCATGTCAACCGGTGTTGTTTCCTCTGTGGTAAGCAAGGAAACTCTGGCTGAGCTGGAAAAACTCGGAACGGCTCAGAATCGCAAGATCTACCCCCGGCACGGCGTCAAGGGGGCCCTGTTCGGAGTCAGCTACGCCAATCTTGGAAAACTTGCCAAGCGACTGCGCACGGATCGCCAACTGGCCGCCGAACTGTGGGCTTCGGGCAACCACGACGCGCGGGTGCTGGCCACCATGGTGGACGATCCCCACCGGGTCTCGGCCCAGACTCTTGGTCAAAGGCTCGGGGAGGTGGACAATTACGTGCTGGCCGACGCCTTGGCTTCCTTGGTTGGTCGAACCTCCCTGCGAGATGAGTTGGCCCGGGAGTGGACCGATGATCCCGGAGATGAATGGGCGGGGGCCACCGGGTGGTCCCTGGTTTCCGCCCAAGCCTCGGACCGCCAAAGTCAATTGCCGGACAGTTACTTCGTCAAGCGTCTGGCTTATATAGAACAAAACATCGGCCAAGCGGCCAACCGGGTCCGCCACTCCATGAACGGCGCCCTGATCGCCATCGGATGTCGGAGCCCGAAGATGCGACAGGCCGCCGAACAAGCCGCGGCCCGGATCGGCAAAGTGTCGGTTGACCACGGGCGGACCTCGTGCAAGACCCCCGAGGCGATCCCCTATCTGGCCAACGTCTGGAAACGAAAAGCATCCCGGTCCCGCTCATGAACGGCTGGTCGGAGGAATCAATCCTATCTGCTGAATGGTCCTGTGAGTAGTTTCCGTCAGAAACGAGAAGGTTGGGAAAGGCGATAAGGTGCGTACCTCCTCGGTGCTGAGACCAGACTCTGTCTGCGCGGCCATCCTGCCGCGGGCGGCCACCGAAGCATTACACCTGTCTGATCCCCCAGGGCCGGCCCGCATAGCGGGCATCACCACCGAGATTTTCCACCGTGCCGGTGCGGCGTAAACCCTTCCGCCCAAGACCCGGGGCGCGCCGGGTTTCTTGGGTGCCCGTGGCCATTTTGCTGGCCATTGCGGCGAGCGGCTCGTCCTGCGCGCTCTTCGAGTCCGAAGAATCCCTATCCCCCAGCCCAACTATCACCGTGCCCGCCGCCATTGCCCCGTCGCCGACCGCCGGCGCCGACCGCCCCTCGCCCACCACCGCCGCCGCCCTTCCCGAAACGACCACCACCACGGCTGCGACCACCACCACCGACCCTTCGGTGGGAAGCGCGCTCCGCTACCTCGAGCAACTGCTGTCGACCGAGGCCGGTTTCTCCGAGTTGGCGGAGAGCGTCGGAGCCATCAACGACGACTGGGACGATCGTTCCCGGACAGGTGTCTCCTTCTCCGACACCGCATCCGCCTTGGAGGCCGCCGCCGGGCGCGCCCTGAGTCTCCAAGACTTTTTCGGCCTGATAGAACCCCCGGCCGAGATCGTGCTCGGGCAGGAGCACCGTACCGCCGCCGCGGCGGTGGCCATCATGGCAGATACCTCCCAGGAGATGCTCGACGGGTTACGTTCCACCGACACCGGCCAGGCTCGCCAAGCCGCGGTGGTGGGATTCTTGACCGCCTTCGATCTCTTGGGAGAAGTGATTGCGCAGGTGGCGGCGGTCATCGGAGAGGAGGGAGAGGCGTTGCTGGCCGCCGGCCCAACCTTCGCTCCCCCTCCGGTGACGGACGTTCCGGAAACTGTTCCGACCACGGTCGCCGCCGAGGCGCCCCCCAATCCGGGCAACACCAAAAACTGCAGTGACTTCTCCACCCAGGCCGAAGCCCAAGAGTGGTTCGACGCCTACTTTCCCTTCTACGGCGACGTGGCGCTGATGGATACCAACGGCAACCGGGTGGCTTGCGAAACCTTGCCCTGAGACACGGACGTCATCGGGCCGGCGAAAACCCTCACAGCTTCCCCGAAAAGCCCAAAACCAACGAGAGCCCGTTGTCCACCAACCGCAGTGCCGGATCCGCCCGCGTCTTTGGTTGGATCAGATCAGCCTTGTCGAGAGTGATGATCTGGGATACGTTTATTACAGAATCCCGATCCAAGCCCGAGACCTCGGTAGGCAAAAGCACATTTCCCGGCGCATCGGCCAAGCGGAGATTCGAAGGGATGAATACATAAAGCGCGTGGGCATCCCCATCAATACCTCATCTAGCGGCGGACAGCGGGTATATTTCCACCTGATGAAGACCTCTCTTGAATTCACCAAAGACCCCCTCGGCGATGGCGGCCCAGCCTCCCGTCCTCGGGGTCGGTATCCCCTGGGCGCCGAGCATGCGTAGAGTCGCGATTGCGCTCCTGGTTCTTTCCATGATTTTTTTGGGCGGCTCCTCGTGCCTGCTCGACCCGGTTGAGGCCCCCCCGGCCACCTCCGACGCGGAGGAGGCAGTCGACACTACCGCATCGACAACCAGCATCGCTCCTCGGTCACCCACCACCCAGACAACCACCGTCACTTCACCGCCGGAGACCACCGTCACCACCGCCGCCGCCACCACCCAGACAACCACCGGCGCCGCCTTTCCGACCGAGGTGGTTCAGGACTTTCTCAAAAGCCTCCTCGCCCACGAAGTGGCTTTCAGCCGATTGGTGGATCAGATAAGCGCGATCAGCAACGACTGGGACAATCGGTCGGAAACCGAGGCCACTTATTCGGAAACCGAGGAGGATTTGGAGGCGGCCGTAGAGAACCTGCAAACCGCCCAGGCCGATTTCGACCTGGTTCAACCCCCTCCGACCGGCCGGTACCCGGAGAAACATCTGACCGTCGCCTCTGCGGTCGGCCAGATCGCCGTAACGGCGGCGGAGATGCTGGAAGGCCTGCGATCGACTGATGCCGGGGAACAGCGCCGCGCCGCGCAAGCGGGCATGGTGGCCGCGTTCGGGGTATTCACCCAGGGCATCGCCGAGATTATCGCGGAGTACATCGGAGACGACGAGATAGCCTCCCTGATCGTCAGCCGGGACCTGACCGTCACTGCTCCTGCCGCGCCTGCTACTACCACGACCACCCGGGCGCCCGCCACCACCGCCACCACCCGGGCGCCCGCCACCACAACCACCACCGAGGCACCCGCCACCACAACCACCACCAGTCAAGCCACCACGACCACCACCGGGGCGCCCGTTACCACCAGACCGAGCAGCTAAACCGGTTAGCAGTTCCCGTTGAGAGTTCGCCTTATCCCAACCGGGTCAACGGGGCAGAACAAGAATCCGAAGAACACGGTGACCCGCGGATGGAGTTGGATCAGCCACCGGTCTTGGCGCCGGTGATGAACCCCACCAAGTCATCCTTGGTCACCTGATCCATCTCCACTTCGGCAGCTTTGCGGCCCTGTCGCAGGATGACGGCGTTGTCACACACTGCCGCCACGCGGTCCATGTTGTGGGTAATCAACAAGACCGCCACCCCGGCCTCACGAAGAGCGAGAATTAAGTCAACCACCCTCTGCGCCTGTTCCACCCCTAAGGCTGCCGCCGGTTCGTCCAACAACACTATCCGTTGTCCCCATGCCACCGCCCGGCCAATGGCGATGGCTTGGCGTTGACCCCCCGAAAGCAGACCAACGGGCCTGCGCAGAGAGGGGATGGCAATATCCAGTCTCGCCAGGGTCGCTTGGCCCTCTCGATGCATTCTCCGCTTGTTCAGAAATCCCATCCGGGCGCCGAGACGGCCTCCCCGGGTGTACTCCCGATTCAAAAACAAATTCTCCACTACGTTCAGGCTGTCGATCAGCGAAAGGTCCTGATGTACCGTCTCCACTCCGAGTCGGCGAGCCACATCCGGGGAGGAGATCCGGCGAACCGCGCCATCGATGCTGATGGTTCCTCCGTCAGGCTGATAGATCCCCGCGATACATTTGACCAAAGTGGATTTTCCGGCGCCGTTGTCCCCCAAAAGACCCGTAACTCGACCTCGGTGGATGTTCAAAGACACACCATCCAACGCCTGCACGGCGCGAAAGGACTTGGACATATCGCTAACCGACAGGGCTGGGGCGGTCATCGGCCGCCCCAGCCCACCGGGACACCTTCCACATTCCAGATCCCGGTCACAACCGGTTGCGAAGCGGCTACGCCGGCCACGCCCACCACCAGAGACCGGGTGACGAAAGCTTGGATGCGGAAACCGGCAATGACGGTGTCGCCTTCCTGCAAAGCTCGCCCTTCCGGATGGAGGCGGGCGTAGTAATCGATTCCGGCCGGATCGGGCATGTCGATCGGCACGAGCCCTCCGTCCACCTGCTCGGGGCCGGCCGCCACCACCACCTTGGTTGGATACGGTTCGAACACCGGATCCACATAGAATCCCCCGCCAAAACACAACGGAACGCCTTGATGCACATGGGCCACCTCAGTCAGGTAGAGCACCGCCGGACGTTCGGGAAGCTCTCTTGTGGCATGCAGCGGGGTGGTGCCGGTGAGTCCGTGCCCCGGCTCCACTTGCGTGGCGCCCATCTCGGCCAACATATCCAACACCCCCGTCGAGGTTGTCCCGGGGGCATTCACCTCAATGGGAAAGGCCGTTCCCAGGTGGCCGAGAGCAAGTTCCACTCCCCGGGCCAGAGTTCCGACATTGGTCGTGGGATTCACCTTTTTCGCCGCGGCGTCGTACAAAAGGGCCGGAAAAGTGGTGAGTCCGGCGAATCGCAATCCCTCCAGCCCGTTGACAAAGTCGATCGCTTGGCAAAGCTCATCTGTGTGAAATCCCCCCTCATGTCCCGGATAGAAGATATCGCCGTGTTCCCAGATTCTCAGCAAAACCTTTTGCCTGCCTCCTGAGGCGGCCACGGCTCGTGACGCCTCCACGGCTTTGTTCCGAGAAAAGAGCGTCCAATACTCCGGACCCAAGGCCGCGGCTTCCGCCGCTTCGGCTCGCGGTATCTGCACCAGATGCCCGAGGTTGCCGATGGCGTGTCCGTTGGCGGCGATGGGCCGAGCGCATCCCATGTCAACCGCCACATATCCATCTGCCCCACCCTGCGTGATTGCTCTCAGGGCGCCCGGCGCCCGCCCGACCTGCTTGCTCATGGCATACACGGTCAAGCCCAAACGGTGAGCCTCGGTGGTCATGTGGCGAGCGTTTGACTCCAAGGTGTCCAAATCCAGGACATAGCTGTTGGCTGGAATCCGGTTTTCCTGGTGAAGCTGCACTGCGGCCTCCAGAAAGGCTCGGTTCCTTCTGACCAGAGATTCAAGGAACATCGTCACCCGCGCTTTCCGATGGCGCCCTCATGCTGAGCGCCACCGCCACAATGATGATGAGGCCCCGGGCGATCAACTGGTCCGCCACCTCCAGGCCCATGAGAATCAACCCGTTGTTGAGCATCGCCATGATCAAGGCGCCCATCACCGCGCCGGCGACCGAAGCGCGTCCGCCGAACAGACTGGTGCCGCCGATCACCACCGCGGCGATCACAGTCAGCAGGTCGTTCTCCCCCAGATCATGCCGACCGATGGCCAGCCGCCCGGCCAGCAACACTCCGGCGAAGGAAGCCGCCACCGAACTCACCATCAAGGCGCTGATCCGGATTCGGTCGGTATTGAGACCGGCCGCTTTGGCTGAGGCCCGGTTGGCGCCCGTCGCCAGCACATGCCTTCCCCAACGAAGATGGTGCAGCGCAAAATGGCCCATAGCCAAGACTATGGCCGTCCATATCACCAACGAGGAGATGGGACCCAGTGACCCGGCGCCGAACAAGGCGGAAAAAGTATCGTTTCTGATCGGCATGGACTGCAGATTGTTCATGTTGCGGGCGATGCCACTGATGATGCCCAGCGTCCCCAAGGTCACCAGAAAAGACGGGATTCGCACCTTGACGGTGATCAGGCCGTTCACCCACCCCACCAACGCTCCCACCACCACCGCGGCCAGTGCTCCGAGCAAGAACCCGTATTGGCCAACCACCGTAGCGGCCACCAGCGACGAGAGCGCCACGGTTGATCCGACAGAAAGATCTATCTCCGCCGAGGCCAGGGCGAAGGCCATGCCCGCCGCCATGACTGCGATCGGAGCAGCCTGCCGACCGATGTTGAGCAGATTCGACCAACTCAGAAAACCATCGTCCCACAGCATCAGAGCGAAAACGGCGAGAATCGAAACGAAGGCCAAATAGACCACGTATCGTCGAAACCCGCCGTCTTCGCTCTGCTCGGTCCATGCCCGCTTCAACCGGACTACCGCGCCGGCCAGGACAGGGACTCTCATCGTTGGCGACCGTTTCCCAAGGGCGATCAGCTGTTCATGGAAGTTATCCGCCGAGTGCTGTCATGATTTCTGCGGGTGGGTCGGTGGCTAGTGACTGCCGGTAGGCCTCCACGATATTGTCAGCGGTCACCGCGATAGCCGGCACCACCGTGAACGGCGGCGCCTGCTTGCCAACCAGCCCATAGGCACCCTCCAAAGCCATGGTCCGTCCCAACGCATAGGCCTCGTCCGCCGCGATACCAACAATGTTCCCGCCTTCCACCAAGTCCAACGACACATTGGTGTCCAGATCCAACGTCACCACCGCCACATCCGAAGCACCCGCCGCCCGCAAAGCAGCCAACACCCCATCAGCCGGACCAGCCGACCACGGCGCATAAATACCATCCAGATCAGGATTACGCGTCAACAACGCCGCCGCGATCTCCTCAGCCCGAGCCGGATCAGCCAACCCCTGCTCAGAAACGATCTCGATCCCCGGATAACGCTGCTCAATCCAAGTCTTGAACGCCTGATCACGCTGATTAGTCACGTAATAGGCAGCATCATGGAAGATGAAACCCACCTTCCCCACACCACCCAAAGCATCCGCCAACAGATCCGCAGCCGCCATCCCCATCGCCGCCAAATCATCGGTAACCACCCCCACATAGTCAACACCGTGCACATAGCCCTCGGGCACATTACTCAAAAACACCAACTGCACCCCGGCCTCGACCGCCGGACGAAACGCCTCCGCACCCGACACCGGATCAATCACCAAACTAACAATGATGTCAGGATCCTGCGCCAACACAGTCTCCACATCATTGGCCTGCTGAGCAGCATCAAACTGAGCATTCGTCTCAGCAATCACCTCAACACCCAACTCCGCGAAAGCATCCCGAGCACCCTGACTCACCGCATCGGTAAAAGCACCCGCCGTATGCCACAACAAAGCCGCCGTGTACCCCCCAGACCGCACCCGCGCAATCTCATCACCACTCAAAACAACCTCACCCGACGCAGTAGCCTCCTCACCACCCGGCCCCTGAGTAACCGGCGCCACAGGCACGGACTCGCCGAGTGCTGTCATGATTTCTGCGGGTGGGTCGGTGGCTAGTGACTGCCGGTAGGCCTCCACGATATTGTCAGCGGTCACCGCGATAGCCGGCACCACCGTGAACGGCGGCGCCTGCTTGCCAACCAGCCCATAGGCACCCTCCAAAGCCATGGTCCGTCCCAACGCATAGGCCTCGTCCGCCGCGATACCAACAATGTTCCCGCCTTCCACCAAGTCCAACGACACATTGGTGTCCAGATCCAACGTCACCACCGCCACATCCGAAGCACCCGCCGCCCGCAAAGCAGCCAACACCCCATCAGCCGGACCAGCCGACCACGGCGCATAAATACCATCCAGATCAGGATTACGCGTCAACAACGCCGCCGCGATCTCCTCAGCCCGAGCCGGATCAGCCAACCCCTGCTCAGAAACGATCTCGATCCCCGGATAACGCTGCTCAATCCAAGTCTTGAACGCCTGATCACGCTGATTAGTCACGTAATAGGCAGCATCATGGAAGATGAAACCCACCTTCCCCACACCACCCAAAGCATCCGCCAACAGATCCGCAGCCGCCATCCCCATCGCCGCCAAATCATCGGTAACCACCCCCACATAGTCAACACCGTGCACATAGCCCTCGGGCACATTACTCAAAAACACCAACTGCACCCCGGCCTCGACCGCCGGACGAAACGCCTCCGCACCCGACACCGGATCAATCACCAAACTAACAATGATGTCAGGATCCTGCGCCAACACAGTCTCCACATCATTGGCCTGCTGAGCAGCATCAAACTGAGCATTCGTCTCAGCAATCACCTCAACACCCAACTCCGCGAAAGCATCCCGAGCACCCTGACTCACCGCATCGGTAAAAGCACCCGCCGTATGCCACAACAAAGCCGCCGTGTACCCCCCAGACCGCACCCGCGCAATCTCATCACCACTCAAAACAACCTCACCCGACGCAGTAGCCTCCTCACCACCCGGCCCCTGAGTAACCGGCGCCACAGGCTCTGGAGGAGCTTCCGTCGTGGCAGGCGCTTGGGTAGTGGTGGCTTCGGCGGTGGCCCGGGTAGTGGTCGTTTCCTCCTCGGCATCGCCGCCGCAAGCCGCCGCGACCAGGCTGAGCACTGCCACCAGACCGGTAATGAGCCACCTTGCGGATCTGTTACGTTGAATTTTCACGGTTCCTTTCATGGTTCCTCCTAGGTTGTGGGCTTTTCGACTCCGCACCACGACGCCGCAAAGTACGCCAAGGTACGGGTCAAAGAAACGAACTCTTCAATGGACAATCGCTCAAAAGGGGTATGGCAGGCGCCGATGTCACCGGCGGCGAAATAGACGCCGGGCACACCCGCCGACCGCAACAACGGTTTCTCCGACCAATAGGGCGCTCCTTCGATTCTCGCCGGTTGGCCGGTGGTCGCCTCGATGGCGCCGGCCAGTTCACGAACGCCCGGATGGTCGACCGATATCTCATCGGGGGTACCCCCCACCGAGTGATCCCTCGGAGCGGAGAAGATCACCTCGGAAGAAACCCCGTGCTCTTCCGCAACTTGGGCGGCGATGTCCCGCAGGGCCGACGATGCCGCATCGAGGTCATCCCCCGGCAGAAACTTTTGGATGAGCGACAGTTCGAACTTTCCAGGCACCGCGATGTTGCCGCCCGACCCCACCGTGGTCACCAGCAGAAACCGCTCTCCCAGAAGAGGATGGGGCTTTCCCGAGGACAGTTTCCCGTTGTGCTCCCACAGAGCGCTCAGCAGGGCATGCCCTGCTTTGAGGGCGTCCACTCCCAGTTCAGGCCTGCCAAAGTAGGCCGACTTCCCCAACAACGTGATGTCGGCTATCAGGAACCCCATCTGAGCGGAGTAGATGGCGCCGGTGCTCGGCTCTGTGTAGATCGCAAAATCGGGCGGGCGCCCTGAGCCTTCCCAGAGATGCTTGACGGCGGCCCGCATTCCCAAAGAAACCCCGCTTCCCGGTTGACCGGACTCCTCATCGCACACGAATAATCCGATCGCCGATCCCCGCAGGCGATATCCGGCCCGACGGATCGCCCGAACCACTTCGATGATGGAGCAGATTCCTCCCTTCTGATCGGTCACCCCCCTGGCCCAGATCTCTCCGTCGATAACCTGTCCGGCGAACGGGTCGGCTCGATCGCTCCCCGCCCACTCCTGTGTCCAGTCATCGGCATGGACCGTGTCCAGATGTCCGGCCAGCACCAAGGATCGGGCGCCACACTCTCCGGCGCCGGTCCGGGCATACACATTCGGGCGGCCGCGCGCTACCTCCACCAGATCGACCTCGTTCCAGCCACCCTCGGCAAGCCGGCCGGCAACCCATTCGGCGAAAGCGCCTTCGTTGGGAGTGATGCTGGGAATCCGCACCGCATCCTGGGCCAGATCAACCAGCGAGTCCGCATCGACCGCGGCGGCAATGACGGCCGCTGCCTCGGTCATCTCTGGTTCCTTCGTCCCAGTCTTTGGATGACCAAACCCCTCCGCACCGAGGCCAGGGCGGTGGAGACCGCTCCCAAGAACGCCGCTTGTCCACCGATTGTCGAAGGAACCATTTCCGGAACCACGGTCAGGTATCGGCCTATTCGCGCCCTCACCGCATCAACGAAAATGGGATTGGCGCCCACCCCTCCTCCGAACACCACCAGAGCGGGGTCGTTTACCCAGCAGAAGTAGGAAACGGCAAACGCCACCGCATCGGACGCGATCCGGAGGGCCGCCACCGCGGCCTGATCGCCTTGGACAGAAGCCGCGAAGATGGCGGGAACATCGAAGTCGCCTTCCAGGCCGGTGGGATGCCCGGCCTCCACCGCCCGATGGAACAACTTGCGAATGGCGGGCGCGGACGCCACCTCTTCCAGCGTGAGAGCGTGGAATACCTCGCCTCCCAACCGAGGTAGCTTCACCGATCCGATCTCGCCGGCCGCTCCATGGGCGCCCCGGTACAACTCTCCATCCAACACCATCCCCATACCGATTCCGGTTCCGATCGAAACCGCCGCAAAATCCGCAACTCCCTCGGTGGCCATGGCGTTCGCCTCCCCCACCGCGGCCAAATTGACGTCGTTCTCGATGGTCACCGAAACGCCCAGTCGGTTGGACAGTTCGGCCCGGATGGCCAGATCTCCGAATCCGGGCAGGTTGGGCGCCATCTCCACCCTGTCCAAGGAGGGCCGGTAAACGCCCGGAACGCCCAGGCAGGCGCTTTCCAAACGGGGGTTGGGGTGGCCGAGACTCTCCAGAAGGCGCCCCACCGCCGCCACCACGGACTCCACGGCCGCTTCCGCGTGCGATGGGGTTGGAACCCGCTCGCCGGCTATGACCTCGCCCAACAGGTCAGCCACTCCCACCAGCGTCTTGGTGGCGCCCATGTCGATGCCCACCACCACCGCCGCGTCGGGCACCAGTTGATAAGCCGCCGCCGGCCGACCGATCCTCCCTTGGGACTGAACCAAAGGCACCTGCCTCACCACCCCCGCTTCTTCCAGGTCTGACACCAAAGCGTTCACGGTGGGCTTGGACAATCCGGTCATTCGGGCAATCTCAGCTCGGGAGATCGTCTGTCGGCCGGCCTCAACGAACTGGTCGAAAACCGCCTGGCCATTTCTCAGGCGAAGCATGCCGGCTCCCGACTCTTCGATCACAGGCCAAACCTTTCGCTTACCCAAAATGGCAGTGTACGGGCGCCGTAGCCATTTGTCAACTATATTTACAAAAGAACTTTTACTTAACCTCCCATCCCTGCCAACCGGAGGCTGAACAACCGGATTAACGGCCGGGCCACCTTGGCCGGCGGCGGGACCGGAGAACTTTGCGCCATCTATCCTTCAGGTGCACGCAATCCTCTGATAGAAAAGGAACAACATGGCGACTTCGACCTCCACACGCGGGCGCAGGGCGTTCGGCCTGGCATTACTTGCTCTCGGAGTTCTGTTCCTTTTGGAAAACTTCACCGAGGGGTGAATGGTGGCCCGTCATCCTGATCGTGATGGGGGTCGGCAACCTGGTGCGGAAAGGCGACTCGTGGGTCGGGGGGACGGTGCTGATCGTGCTGGGAGGTTTGTTCCTGCTGGACACCCTGGATGTTTGGAGTTACACCATTGGTGACATCTGGCGCCTCTGGCCGGTGGTCCTGATTCTGATCGGGGTCAAGATCCTCTTCGCCCGGAGAAAAAGCTCCTCGCCATCGAATTCTCTCCCACACCTCGAAGACCAGTCCTCTCCCGGGGAACTGAACATCACCTCTGTTTTCGGGAGCAACCATCGAAGAATCACCGACCAGGCTCTGGCCGGGGGCCAGGTGGTCTCGGTGTTTGGTTCCACCGAGATAGACCTGCGTGAGGCAGCGTTGGCCGACGGCGAGGCGACCTTGGAAGTTACGGCCGTGTTCGGTGGAGCGGCTATTCGTATCCCCCACCACTGGACCGTCGATCAACAGATCACCAATTTCTTCGGGGGCGTGGACGACAAACGCCATCCTTCACCCTCGCCGGGTGCCGAGAGTCGGCTCACTCTTACCGGAACGGCGGTGTTCGGAGGGATCGAACTGAAGTCCTGATCCGGCCCGGGGGCACTTCAGAGAGGGGGCCCCCGGCCTCTGTCTACTCGATTCCCAATTTGCGGAGGAAAGCCCGGTTGTCGGGTTCTCGACCCAGAAAGGCGCGGAGCGTCTCGATCGCATCCCGGGAACCGCCCTTCTCCAGCACCTCCCGACGATATTCCATCCCCACCCCCGGGTTGGTGACCCCTTCCTCCTCAAACCGCCTCCACATGTCGTCCCCGTAGACCTCCGACCACAGATAGCCGTAATAACCGGCGTCATATCCGGCCAGGAGATGACCGAAGCTGGCCGGAAAAAAGGTCCCCTCCTGCTGGGGAAACAGGGCAACCTCGGTGGTGGCGGCCAGAATCTCGTCGAGGTCCGGGTCAGGATCGGGGCCGTGCAGGGCCATGTCCAGCAACCCGAAGCCGGCCTGTCGCAGTTTGGAGATGGCGACATTCAGCAGTTGTGCCCCCGACAACTTCTCCAACACCTCGGTGGGCAGAGGCTCGCCGGTCCGGTAGTGGAAAGCAAACCTCGCCAGCACCTCGGGCTGCCAGGTCCAGTTCTCCATGATTTGACTGGGCGCCTCCACAAAATCGCCTTCCGTGCTGGTTCCCGAAAACCGTCCCAATTCCGTGCGGGTCAGAACCTGATGCAGAATGTGGCCAAACTCGTGAAACAGCGTAAGCACCTCCGAATGCTGCAAAAGGGCAGGGGCATCGCCGGACGGCGGAGTGAAGTTGGCAACGATGGCCGACACAGGCGCCTGATAGGACCCGTCGGGGAGGCGACGGCCTCCCCGAAGCGTAAAGGCGGCCGCATGGCTGAACTTTCCCTCCCGGGGAAACAGATCCATGTGGAAATGGGCGAGCCGCTCTCCCGATGCCCGGTCGAAGACGGCATAGGTGACCACGTCCTCATGCCAGACCGGCGCGCTCGCCGGACGGTACCGCAGCCCGAACACCTCCCCGGTCAGGTCCAGCATCCCCTCCACCACCTGCTCCAGCGGAAAATACCCCGCCACCTCCATCTGGTCCACCCCGTATTCGGTCCGGCGGATCCGGTTGTCGTAATACCGCCAATCCCAAACCTGCACGGGTCGTTCCTCCCCATCGGCCTCCAGCATTTCGGCGATGCGCTCTATTTCCCGGCGGCCGGCCTCCTGAAGCGGGGCCAGCAGCAGTTCGTAAAACTCCTCCACCCGCTCCGGCGTCTTGGCCATCCGGTCAGAAAGGCGATGGTGCGCCCAAGATGGCTCGCCAAACAGCGCCGCTATCTCGGAGCGAATCGCCACCGCCTCTTCAAGCAGCGGTCGGTTGGTCCCAACGGCCCGGCTGTTGAACTTGCTCATCAGGCGGCGCCGCAGGTCACGGCGTCGGGCGTTCTCCATGAATGGCGTGACGTGAGGGTAGTCCATGGTCACCCGCAGCAGGCGCTCGCAGTCCGGGGAGAGCGGCAGGGAATCGATATAGGCCTCGGGCAGGCCTTCCAGTTCCTCCCTGGTCACCTCCAGGGCATCCTCGTGCTCCGCGATGTTCTGAGCGAAGGCGACCCCCAGTTCTATCAGCCGCCCGGTGAGTTCCTTCACCCTCTCTTGGGATCGGGCCGGAAGGTGATGACCGGCGCGCCGCAGGTCCCGACGGACAAACTCCAGCAGCCGGGCGCGTTCTCCCGACAACCGGGCAGCCTCATCGGTGGCGGAGAATTCTTCCACCGCCTGGTAGAGCCCGGGGTGGAAAGCCAGTTCCGTTAGCCATTTGGAGAGTTGTTCGCCCGCGGCGCGGCCGGCCGCTCTGAGTTCCTCGTCGGGGTGTACGTAACCCATGAACCCCGCCTGGCCGTGGGCCCGACCGAACACTTCCCCCACCTCCTCGAGGGAGGCTAGGGTATCGTCATAGGAACGCTTCGGGCCGGCATCCAGCACCGCCGCCCTCAGCCGCTCCCCTTCCGAGATGGCGCCGGAGGTGATTTCTTCCACCAACGCAACGGTGATCGCCGGGTAGTCGAACATATCCTCGGTGGACTCTTCCATCTTCTCCTCCTTAAGTCGTCTGGCTGACCGCGCGGGCCAGCACCTCTCGGAACCGGGCGTGGACGACGCCGTTGGTGGCCACCACCATGGACCCGTCCCGGGGCGCCTCCTCGCTCTTGAGGCCGGTCGCCCTGCCTCCCGCTTCTTCGACTATCAGGATCCCGGCCGCCAAATCCCACACCGCCAGGCCCTGCTCCCAATAGGCGTCGAATCTGCCGTCCGCCACGTAGCAGAGATCCAAAGCCGCCGAGCCTCGCCGTCTCACTCCTTGACATCGGGCCAGCACCGCCCCCAACAAGGCTGTGTATTCCCGCGCTCTTTCTTGACGATCATACGGGAAGCCGGTGCCGACCAGAGCCTGAGAAAGAGCCTGGTTGGCGCTCACCGAAATGGGTTGACCGTCGCGCCGGGCGCCCTTGTCGCGCTCCGCGGTGAACTCTTCGCCACGAATGGCCTCGATCACCACTCCCACCAGGGGCGATTTGCTCTCCCATAGCGCCACCGACACGCTCACCGGCGCCAACCCGTGGATAAAATTGACCGTCCCGTCCAGCGGATCGATGATCCACGCCCGTCCCTGTTCGGGAAGAATCCCGCCCTCCTCTTCCCCTACTATGGCATCGAAGGGCCGATGCGATCTCAACATCTCCCGCATGTCCTTCTCCACCCGGCGATCCACCTCGGTCACCGGATCAACCCGCCCCTTGAATTCCACCTCGGCGCCCTTGCCGAGCGCCTCCCTCAGCCAGGCCGCTGCTCGGCGAGCGATCCCCAATGCCAAATCCAGATCGCTGGCGATGCCGACCTTTATCACTCGGCACAGAATACCCGCTCTCGCCACCTGGGTAGCCTGACAACACCAAGGTGGACTGTTGACCAAGCGATTTGCTCCCATCCTGCTCTCGGCGGTGGCCGGAGCCGCCCTGTCGATGGCTTTCCCTCCCTGGGGATGGTGGTGGATAACGGTTCCCGCCATTGGGCTGTTCCTATTCCAAACCAGACGGCTCGTAACCGCCCCATCGGCCTGCCTGGCGGGTTTTCTGTTCGGCGTTTCCTTTTTCGGGCTTTTGATGACGTGGCTCGGGGAACTGGGACTGATCGCGCTCCTGCCACCGGTGGTGGTGCTCTCGCTCTGGCCGGCTCTCTATGCCCTTTTCCTTTCCCGAGCCTCCGCTGTGTCAGCCTCGCGCTGGTTGGTCAGGGCGGTAGGCGGATGGGCTCTGATGGAATGGCTCAGAGTACGATGGCCCTTGGGAGGATTGGAGTGGGGATCGTCCGGCTACGCCTGGAGCGCCTGGAGTCCGCCCCGGAGCGCGGCGCGCTGGATCGGCGCCTCGGGATGGACAGTGGTGTCGGTAGCCGCCGCCGCCGTGTTGGTCCTGCTGGCCACCCGCCACCTTCGCCGAGCGGGGGGCCTTCCCTGGGCCGCCGGCGTGGCCGCGGCGATGGCGGCGCTGTTGGTGAGCGGCGCCTGGTGGGCGCCGCAGGTCGAGGGAGAGATCGTGCGGGTGGCGGTGGTCCAAGGCAACAATCCCTGCCCGGGCGAGCATTGCGCCAACGAGCGCTATCAAACCTATCAGAACCACCTGAGGATCACCCGTACCTTGGCGCCCGGCAGCGTAGACCTGGTGATATGGCCGGAAGGATCGACCGGTTCGTGGACTGCCGATCCCGTCAACGCTCCCGAGGTGGGACAGACGATGGGCGCCGAGGCCGCTCGCATCGGCGCCGTGCTGCTGGCCGGGGGCGACCGGCCTCTCGATGACACCCACTGGGTGAACGCCAACGTGGTGTTCGACCAACAGGGTGAATACGTTGGCGAATACCACAAGCAGCACCCGGTTCCCTACGGCGAATACATCCCCGCCCGATCCTGGTTCAAATGGGTGGAAGAACTGCACGATGACCTACCCGGTCGGGACATGCTGCGGGGAGAGGGGCCGGTTCTCTGGGATCTGGGATTCGGGAGGTTCGGCTCGGTGATCTCGTTCGAGGGATCGTTCGCTCGCTATGGCAGGGAGAACGCTCAAGCAGGAGCGGGCTTGCTGATCCTGGCGACCAGCCAAGAAAGCTATCCCTACTCAGTCGCCTCCGATCAGTTCATCGGCATCACCCGCATGAGAGCAGCAGAACTGGGTATGCCTCTGCTCCACACGGCCGTCACCGGCCGGTCCACCTTCATAGCCTCCACCGGCGAGACCGGCCCCCGCACTGCCCTCGCCGAAGAGGCCCTTCTGATCGACCAGGTGCAGACCCGCTCGGCAGACCAAGGACCCACTCTTTACGTCCGTCTGGGAGATTGGGTACAAGTACTGGCGATAGCCGCCCTGGCCGCCGAGTTCCTTCACGCTCTCTTCCGGCGCCGATATCCCGTCCGACGCCGCTGAACCGGACCACCCGAGACCCACCCGATCGCCCCTCCCCGCCCGGTGGGCCTTTCCCCGCCACCCGCGCGGTCATCTACCATGGTCATATCGGAAGGCCACCCCGACCGATTGTGTCACGCGCCTCCCTAAATTCGGGGAGCGTCACGCAGAACTAAGAAGGAGCGCACCATGGCGGAAACCCTGGAGAACCTGCTGATCGAGGAGAGGACCTTTGCTCCCTCCGCCGCCTTCGCCTCACAGGCCAACGCTCGGGAGGGCGTCCATGCCGAGGCTGATGCCGACTGGCTCGATTTCTGGCGAACCCAGGCCCTGGAACGGATCGACTGGTTCACCGAGCCCACCCAGGTGCTCAACGACGAGAACCCGCCCTTCTACAAGTGGTTCGAGGATGGGGAACTCAATCTCTCCCACAACTGCTTGGACCGCCATCTGGCCGAGCACGGCGACCAAGTGGCCTATCACTGGATCGGAGAACCCGGCGATACCCGGACCATCACCTACCGCCAACTTCACCGGCGGGTGTGCCGGTTCGCCAACGCCCTGTTGAGCCTGGGAGTTCAAAAGGGCGACCGCGTGGCCATTTATATGGGAATGATCCCCGAATTGCCGGTGGCGATGCTGGCCTGCGCCCGCATCGGCGCGGTGCACTCGGTGGTGTTCGGGGGGTTCTCCTCCGACTCTCTGGCTGATCGGATTCTGGATGCCGACGCGCGGGTGGTGATCACCCAGGACGGGTCATGGCGAGCAGGCAAGGTGGTGCCGCTCAAGGAGAACACCGATGTGGCTCTGCGGCGGTGTCCCGAGGTTTCCTCGGTGGTGGTGGTGAAAAGGACCGAGAATCAGGTGACCATGGCCGAGGGGCGGGATCACTGGTGGAATGAACTGGTGGATGGCCGGTCCGACGAGTCCCCGCCGGCTCGCCTGGGCGCAGAACATCCCCTCTACATCCTCTACACCTCGGGAACCACCGGACGCCCGAAGGGGATCGTCCACACCCAGGCGGGTTATCTCACCTCCGTGATGACCACCCATTCCTATGTCTTCGACCTCAAACCCGACCAGGACATTTACTGGTGCGCGGCTGATATCGGCTGGGTGACCGGACATTCCTACATTGTCTATGGGCCTTTGGCCAACCGGGCCACAAGTGTGATGTATGAAGGCGCGCCCAACCATCCCGATCTGGACCGCCTGTGGTCGATCGTGGCCGAGTACGGCGTCACCATCTTCTATACGGCGCCCACCGCCATCCGCGCCTTTATGAAATGGGGCGACGAATATCCGGCTCGCCATGACCTGTCCTCCCTGCGGGTCCTGGGCACGGTGGGAGAGCCCATCAACCCCGCGGCGTGGATGTGGTATCACCACCACATCGGCGGCCAAAACTGTCCGATCGTCGATACCTGGTGGCAGACCGAAACGGGGGCGATCATGATCACCTCCCTGCCGGGAGTGGTCACCACCAAGCCCGGCTCGGCCACCTTCCCCTTCCCGGGCATCTCGGCCGATGTGGTGGACGACGAGGGGGTTTCGGTCCCCCTGGGAGGCGGTGGCTATCTGATGATCAACCGGCCTTGGCCGTCCATGGCCCGCACCATCTATGGAGACCCGGATCGCTATGTCGACACCTACTGGTCACGCTTTGCGGGCCGCTACTTCCCCGGCGACGGGTGCAAGCGGGACGAGGAGGGTTACTACTGGCTGCTGGGTCGGGTGGACGACATCATGTTGGTGTCGGGACACAACATCTCCACCACCGAGGTGGAATCGGCCCTGGTTTCACATCCGGCGGTGGCCGAGGCGGCCGTGGTGGGTCGGCGGGACGAGATAACCGGGCAGGCCATCGCCGCCTTTGTCACCCTGCGCGGAACACAAACCGGCGACAGCCAGTTGCTCCGAGAACTGCGAAACCACGTGCGCAAGGTGATCGGCCCGATCGCCAGCCCCAAGTCGATCGTTTTCACCAACGATCTGCCCAAGACCCGATCGGGGAAGATCATGCGCCGCCTGCTCAAGGACATCTCCGAACAACGGCAACTGGGAGACGTGACCACGCTCGCCAACGCCGACATGGTGCAGGAAATCGCGGACATGGCGGCGACGGGAGAGGAAGACTAGCCCGCTCTCAGGCGTTGTCCGGCAGCACCCTTCCCCGGACTCGGGGATAGCGGACAGGAGCGTGGTTGTAGCAGTATTCCCGCCGGTTGTAGCGGTTTAGCTTCACCCCGCAACTCTGCTCCGCGCACACCCGGCCCACTCCATAAACCTTGGGGGCTCGCTTCTTGCCCCGAATCATGTAGCCTTTGTCACTCACCTCTTCCCTCCTCCGGTCGTCATAGGTCGTTCCCCGCTTCTACCTCACTCCACCATAACGCTACAAGGAGTCGCATGAAGCTGAGATTTCCTCGAAGGGGCTATCGCCAGCCTGCCGACCCGAAGGTAAAAAACCCGTAAAGCTGATGATTCGCCCCGCACTAAGGGGCAAAGCGCCAGGAACACGCTAGGAGTCGGTCTCCAGAGCTATGGCTTCAGCAAGGTGCTGCAACCGCATCCTCGTAACGGCCGGTTTGGAGGATAGGACGTAGCCGTTCTCGGCGTCCCCGTCTACCGCGCGGACCAAGGGGTGGGCAAGCATTCCGAGCAAGCTCTGTATTTCGTCCTTGGAGCTTCCTTCTGCAACTTCGCCTCTTTCGAGCATTATGAGCCAGAGATCGCGAGCCCGGAGGGGACCGACTACCTTGCAACGCTCCGAAAGGACATTCACAACTGCTGTGACCAGACGACGCATCTGTGGCCCTTCCTCAGCTACTTCGTCCAGACCGGAGGTGTCGACCTCACCACCTCGAGGCATCCATTCTCCATCGTTTCGCCGCTTAGCGAAAAGGGATCGATAGTCCGATAACCCTAGAGGCGCCTCCGCATGTTGCCGGCAAAGGCCCGCCAGCAGGCTAGCGGAGAGAACAGCCACCTGGCGCTCTTCGGCTCTCTTCATCAGCCGACCGGATGAAGGCTGAGGGCCTACCAACATGGAGTAGTCCGCCTGATGTTTCTTCCGGTGTTCCGTTAGAGTCATCCAATCAACTTGGTGATCCGAAAGAGTTCCAGACCCGGCTGTCTTGGCGTCAATAGCAACTCGGTATGACTCGTCAGGACCAGCAGGCGCGTCCAACAAAACATCGGTTTTGCCTGAGCCACCCAGCCACCGTGCTTGAAACCCGAGGAAGCTAAAGGCGTCCCTCACCACCCGTTCCAAATGATCTGGATTCTTGCTATCTGTCGAAACTTCGACAATTTCTATCGCCAACTGCTCTACTTTATTATCCTCGGCCACATCTTTGGGACCAGTTCCCGTAGTAGGCCCACGCGTTTTTCCGTGGGGAGAATGCAAATCTAGGCGGAAAACGAGGTTCCGACCCGCCTCCGTTGCTACAAGTTGCTGATCCTCATTTACGGAGATCAGCTTTGCCGATTGTAACCAACCCCTCCGTAATTGAATCTGGGTGTTGGTGTTCCACTTCAACCCGAACTTGGTGTCAGCCACCGCACGTATTGCCTCAATGTGTAGGGGTTGTCGTAGTTCAGCCAGCATCTCGCCAATGAATCAAAGTCGACTATGCATCAACCCAATCACATACGAGGCATCGCTGGTCTTGATCCACTTCTCAGTCTCACCACTTACAAAGCACTGTCCGCTCCTGACGGTGAGTATGCCGGCCTTCCGCAAAAACGCTCCTCGCTGGCGAGCGGACTTCATAGTTTGTATTTCCGAAAAGTGCTGCTGTAACAACTCGGCCAGTTCAACAGGAGTTGGATGAAGGTCATTGACAATCTCGCAGATGTCCTTCAGGGAAGTGAGATATCCGCCATAACCACCAGGTAAAGCTGTTACGCCTTTTGCGCGTTTATCCCAGTCGAGGGGGGCAGGAAAGCCAGCGTTCACGCCAGGGCCTCAGTGGCTGAGGATCTGGCTGAGGAACATCCTGGTGCGGGGATGGCGGGGATTGTTGAAGAATTGGGCCGGGGGGCCTTCCTCGATGATCTGGCCCTCGTCGAAGAGGAGGATGCGGTTGGCCACTTCGCGGGCGAACCCCATTTCGTGGGTGACCGCCAGGATGGTCATGCCGGTTTGGGCCAGTTCCTGCATCACCTCCAGGACTTCTTTGATCATCTCCGGGTCGAGGGCGGAGGTCGGCTCGTCGAACAGCATGATCTTGGGATCCATGGCCAAGGATCGGGCGATTGCCACCCGCTGCTGCTGTCCGCCGGAGAGTTGGCCGGGGTATTTGGAGGCCTGTTCGGGGATGCCCACCCTTTCCAGCAGTTCCCTGGCCCGTTCCTCGGCCTCCGCCCGCGTGCGCTTGCGCACCCAGATCTGGGCGAGGGTGATGTTCTGCAGCACCGTGAGATGGGGAAACAGGTTGAACTGTTGAAACACCATCCCCACCTCCGACCGGATCCGCTCGATGTTCCGCACGTCGGAGGTGAGCTCGGTTCCTCCCACGATGATCCGTCCCTCCTGATGTTGCTCCAACCGGTTGATACAACGTATGAAGGTGGACTTTCCCGAGCCCGACGGCCCGATGATCACCACCACTTCTCCCTCCGCCACCGAGACGGTCACGCCCCGCAGCGCCTGGAAGTCCCCGAACCATTTCTTGACGTTTTCACAGATGATGATGTCGTTGGTCGTTCCGTTTTCCATGACTGTCTCCGTCGTGCTAGCGGGTGCCCACTCCCAGTCGCTTCTCCAACCGCAGGCTCGCTCGGCTGAAACTGAACGCAAAAATCCAATAGACCACCGCCGCCAGCAGCAGATTCTCCAGAATGCTCCCCAAGGAGTCCGGTTGGTTGGGCACCACGTCGCGAGCCACCCTCAGAAAGTCGGCCAAGCCGATGATGGCTACCAGGGAGGTGTCCTTGAACAGGGCAATGGCCTGACCCACCATGGCGGGGATCACTGCTCGCAGGGCCTGCGGCAGAGTGATGAGCATGGTCATTTGCGCGGTGGTCATCCCCAGAGACCGGGCCGCCTCGAACTGTCCGGTGGAGACCGACTGCAAACCGCCGCGCAGGTTCTCCGCCAGGTATGCCGCCGAGAAGGCCGCGATGGCCAGGAGCGCCTTTGCCTCGCCGGCGAAGTCCAGCCCTTGGGGAAGGAAGCGGGGGATGACCTTGTCGGCAAAGAACAGCACGGTGATGAGAGGCACTCCTCTGACCACCTCGATGTAGGCGGTGGACATCAGCCGGAACACCGGCATGGTGGAGGTCCGTCCCAGCGCCAGAACCAGCCCGACCGGAAAGGAAAGGGCGATTCCTCCCACCGCCAGCATGAGGGTCAGGTTGAACCCGCCCAAGAATTCCCCTCGGGTGGCGAGATCGGTGGATCCCGTTCCCAGCAGGAAGAAGTAGAGCAAGCACAGCGATCCCCCGAGCCAAGACCAATAAAAGATCCTTCGAGACTGGGGGCTGGCGGCGAAGGTGGGCGTGGCCAGGGAGAACAACGTCAACAGCAGGGCCAGCACCCGGATGGCCATCGGCCATTGCACAGCCCAGGACAGGATCGCCACCCCTCCCAGCAGGAAGTTCACCGCCGCCGCCTGCTCCCGGCCCAGACGGCTCACCAACCCGATCACCGCCAGGCCGGCCACCACCACCAAGCCCGCCCAGGGAAGCCAGGGGGTCACCTCCTCCCAGACCAAACGGGGACTGCGCTGGACATGCAGGTAAATGACCGGAAAGGAGAGCAGCCACAGCAGGGTGGTCCCTCTCTTCATGGTCTGTTCCGAGATGCGGGTTCCGGCCAGGCGTCCGATCCAATGGAAGGCCAACAAGAGCAGGGCGGTCACCACCAACCGCCCATGCCATTGGGCAGCTACCGCGTCCAGCAGAAACCACCCGATCGCCAGTCCGCCCAAAAGCAACGCCGCCAGAGCACTCGCCGCCGAAAAGGTCCGGTCCTCGCGAATGGATCTCATGCCCGCCCAACCCGCGGCGGCCAGAAAGGCCCCACCCCAGACCAACCAAGATCTGACTGCGAAACCGGCCGGAGACCAGAGCGACAGGGCCCCCACCACCAACACGGTCACCCCGGCGGCCCGGACCGCTGCCAAAGTCCTTATCAACGAAACCCGACCCCCCAGACCCCAGAACACCGTGGAAAGCCCGGCCAGGGCGGCGATGATCCACACCGACCGCCACACATTGGCCAAATCCTCGCGGGGATAGGAGCCCACCGCGTAGTTGACGGCGTTGGGGGGGATGACTTCCCAACGCCGCTCCGGGCTGAAGAGGAAGCGGAGGACCGCCAGGATCCCCACCAACAAACCCACCGTCAAAAGGACGGTAAGGGCTCCGCTGAACACCGAATTGAAAAGGTTGCGGCGCATCCAGTTGATCCCGGTGGAGCGCAGCGCCTTGGGGGGTGGCTCGGAGGGGCGGGGCAACTCGTGCGGCTGCAGACTCATCTACCGCTCCACCAGTCGGGTCCGCCGGTTGTAGTAGTTGACCAGCGCCGAGAGCAGCAGACTGATCGACAGATAGAAACCCATCCACAAGAGGATCACTTGGATGGTGTCACCGGTCTGATTGAACATGGTCTGGCCAACCTGCACCATCTCCGGGAAGGCCACGGCGATGCCCAGCGAGGTGTTCTTGGCCAGATTCAGGTATTGATTGCCCAAGGGAGGGAGTATTACCCGGAAGGCCTGCGGGAGGATCACCATCCTGAAAAGCTGTCCCCACCGCAGCCCCAGCGCGTATCCCGCCTCGCTCTGGCCTTTGGGAACCGAGAGAACGCCGCCTCTGACGATCTCGGCTACAAAAGCAGACGTATAAAGCGTCACTCCCATCCAGATCCCGAAGAAGGAGGGGGTCATGGTCATGCCGGTGTCGGCAATCTGCGGGAACCGTCCGGGGAGCTCCACCGACGGCTGACCCCAGGCCAGGGGGGCGCCGATGCGGAGAAAGTCGAACTTTCGGTCGAAGAACTCCAGCAACGAGCCGACCAACTCGGTTCCCAGCTCGGTGATCCCCGGCAGCATCAGCAGCGCGGCGGCGCCGACGATCCCCACCAAGCCCGCCATGACCATCCGAAAGTAGTCGTCGTCGGTGAGCTTGGCGAGGCCGGCCGGACTGCGGCGGGAGTCCAGGAAACGGCGGATCCAACGTTGGCCGAAATAAATGGAAATTGCCGCCAGGATCACCTGATAGGCCAATAGCGGTATTGCTCTCACCGAGGCGGCCACTCCTCCGAACGCCCATCCCACCGCCCCCGCCAACGGATGGGCGTACCATCCCACCGCGGCGACCACCAACAGCACCACCACCGCCCAGGTCAAAGGCCGCGCGTCCTCTCCGGCCTCCTCGACTCGAAAGAGGCGTCGGCGATAGACTCGACGGGCCAACAAAAGGCCCACCACCAAGAACACCGCCCATTGCCAGAAGGTCTCCTGGGGAAAAGGCCAGGCGAAAGACACTCCCTTGCGGCTCACCAGCAGCCATCCCGGAATGGGGCCCGAGCTGTCGGGCCTGAGGGAGGGAAAGAGGAGGGAGGCAAAGAAGAACCAGAACACCACCTGCACCAGCACGGGAATGTTTCGGAAGGTCTCCACGAAAACCGTGGCCAGTCTCGACGCCAACCAGTTGGAGGAGAGCCGGGACACCCCCACCACCAGTCCCACCAGGGTGGCGGCCACGATTCCCGACAAGGCCACCCGTAGCATATTGACCGCCCCGGTGTAGAACGCCTCCAGTCCGGTCTCGGGATGGGTGAAAATCCCCTCTCCCAGTTGGATGCCCGGCGGGTCGGTCAAAAGGTCCCAATCAAGGGACAGCCCCTGGGCTCTCATGTTGGACAGAGCCTCCCCGATCAGCACAAAACCAAGCGCCGCCACCCCCACCAGCGCCCCGATCTGCGCGGCCCATTTGAGGAAGGTGGCGTTACGCCAAAACGGAGGTCGGGTGGGGGGAGCCAGGCTTGGTTGGTTCACTTGATGCACTTGGTCTCGCATCTGTGCGAGGTTGCTGTGGGGTTGCCCCGAGTCTAGGTTCCGAGGGGCGTCCGGGCCGGGGTTTGGCTAACGCCCAAACCTTGGTTGCCCGCCCGGTGGCGCCCCAAGAAATCATCGGCCCTTACCGATGCTGCTCGTCCGGTCCGACACGGAGAAGGACCCGTGCCGGGCAGGGATGGGATTCGCCGGTGGGCTTCGCCGGACACCGCCGGGAGAGCGAGTCCCTCCTTGCCCTGTGCCAAAGGCGCATCCGGCGCCCCGGCATGCCGCTCCGGTCTAACTGAACAGCTCGGCGCGCAGGTCGGCGATCTGGGCGGAAACGCTTTCGGGACTGCCTCCCCCGGGGGTGGCGCGGCGATTAACCGAGATAACCGGATCAAGCAGATCCAGGTCGGAAGGCTTGAAGCCGGGATGAGCATTGGCGAGATCAGCGGAACCGAGGGAGGAAAAATCCCGGCCTTCGGCTGCCAGGCGGGCGGCGATTGCACCCGTTGCCCGATGGGCCTCCCGGAAAGGAACTCCTCGGCCAACCAGCGCCTCGGCCAAATCCAAAGCGGCGGTCTCCGGAGCGGGCGGGGGTGGATGGAACCGGACCGACGCCAGCAGCCCGGCCAGCGCGGAGACGGCGCCCGCCAGATCGTCGTCGACCCCGAAGAGATGCTCCTTGTCCTCTTGCAGGTCACGGTTGTAGGCCATCGGCAAACCCTTTTCCAAGGCCAGCATGGCCGTCAGCCCACCGATGGCCCCCGCCGCCTTTCCCCGCGCCAATTCGGCAATATCGGGATTCTTCTTCTGCGGCAGCGCCGAGGAGCCCGTGGCGAACTCATCGGCCAGGGTGATCCAGCCGAACTCCCGCGTGGACCACAGGATCAGGTCCTCTCCCAGGCGGGAAAGCGACACCAGTGCTCGGGCACAGCACCATACGTACTCCGACGCCCGGTCCCGGGAACCCACTGCCTCCAAAGAGTTGGCAAAGGCCCGGGACATTCCCAGCAGCTCGGCGGATATCTCCGGCGAGATCGGCAGCGATGATCCCGCCGAGGCGCCGGCCCCCAGGGGGGAACAGTCCAAGCGGGCGCCCAGGTCCAGGAAACGTTGGCGATCGCGGGCCACCATGTGCGCATAGGCCAGAAGATGATGGGCAAGCAGGGTGGGCTGGGCCTGCTGCAGATGGGTATAGGAGGGAACCACCAGGTCGGCGTCCAACCGCGCCGCCACCTCCACCAGCACCAGGCACAACCGGGCCAGACCCTGCTCATGTCGGGCGGCGCCCCGCCGCATATAGAGAACCAGATCCAGCGCCACCTGGTCGTTTCGTGACCGTCCGGTGTGGAGCTTGCCCCCCACCTCGCCCACCAACTCGGTCAGCCGGCGCTCCACCGCCGAGTGGACATCCTCGTCGGTTTCCAAAAAGACAAAGGCGCCGGCCCTGGCTTCTTCCGCGATGGCCAAAAGCCCCGACGTGATGACCTCCGTCTCCTCCCTGGACAGTATGCCCACTTTCCCGAGCATCGCCACATGGGCCACAGAACCCTCGACATCGTCGGCGAGCAGGCGCCGATCGGTGGGGGAGACGGTGAAGTCCCACATCTCCGAAGAGGGAACTCCTCCGAGTCGTCCTTCCCAGAGAGTCATTGATTCCCCGCAACCTCGCCGGAGGCCGAGGGGGGACGCAGGCGTAAGGAATTTACGCGAATAAACCCTCCGGCGTCGGCCTGATCGTACACCTTGTCTTCCTCGAAGGTGGCTCGATCAGGATCGTAGAGGCTGTAGGGGGCCCGACGACCGACCACCGTGGCCGATCCCTTGTAGAGAGACAGCCGCGCCTCGCCGGTGACCGACCGGGCGATCTCGTCAAAGAAGGTCTGCAAGGCATAACGTTCGGGAGCGAACCAGAAACCGTTATAGACCATCTCGGCATACCGGGGCGCAAGTTCGTCTCGAAGGTGGGATACCTGCCGGTCCAGGGTGATCGATTCCACCGCCCGCAAGGCATGGAAAAGGATGGTCCCCCCGGGTGTCTCGTAAACCCCGCGGCTCTTGATTCCCACGAAACGATTTTCCACGATGTCCACCCGTCCCACCCCATGGCGACCTCCCAGACGGTTCAACTCCTCCAAGATGGCCACCGGCCCCAATCGCTCGCCGTTCAAGGCCACCGGATTCCCCTTTTCTATGGAGACAGTGATCTCCTCGGGATCGGAAGGCGCCGAGCGGGGGTCAACCGTCAGAGCGAACATGTCTTCCGGCGGGGCGGCCCAGGGATCCTCCAGCACACCTCCCTCATAGGAAATGTGCAACAGGTTGGCATCGGTGGAATAGGGCTTTTGCGGCGACACCGGAACCGGGATCCCCCGTCGGCGGGCATATTCAACCAGATCGGCCCGTCCCCGCAAATCCCACTCCCGCCAGGGAGCTATTACCCGGATATCGGGTTGCAGGGCGTAGGCGGACAGCTCGAAACGGACCTGATCGTTGCCTTTTCCGGTGGCGCCGTGAGAGATGGCGTCCGCGTCGTAACGGCGGGCCACTTCGATCATCCCCTGGGTGATGATCGGCCTGGCCAGGGAGGTGCCGAGCAGATAGTAGCTCTCGTACAGAGCGGCGGCCCGGAAGGCGGGGAACACCGCTTCGGTGACGAATTGGCGGCGGAGATCGGTGACCACCGCCTCGGCGGCGCCGGTGTCAAGCGCCTTCCGGCGCGCCTCGGCCACCTCCTCACCCTGGCCGACGTCGGCCGTGAAGGTGATCACTTCCGCTCCGTGAACTTCCTGAAGCCAGGCCAGAATCACCGAAGTGTCGAGGCCGCCCGAGTAGGCAAGCACCACTCTGGTCATACTCTTTCCCCTATCAATTCCAATTGTTTCTTGACCTTCGGGCCGCCCGAGGGCCGAGCCGCCACCACCAACACGGTGTCATCGCCCGCCACCGTTCCCAAAATATTTCCGACTTCTCCGGTCTCCAGGGCGGCATCCACCGCCGACGCCACCACCGACGCCGCACCGGGAAAGGTCCTCAACACCACCAAATTGGCGGAGGCCTCGATCGAGACGGCGTAGGTGTTGATGGCTTTGCCCAGCCGGCGTTCGGGATCCGCCAAGGTTGGCGGTTGGCCGTTGTGCGGCGCAAGTCGGTAACGACCCCGTGGATCTTTGGCTGCTCCCAGATAGCGCAGGTCCCGCGATATGGTGGACTGGCTAACCGCAAAACCCTCCGCCGCCAGTCCTCTGACCAACTCCGCCTGCTCCGCCGCCTCCCCCTTTTCCAACAGATAGCACAAGGCTCTCCTCCGGGCGCCGGCCGAACCCATTTCTAGCCTTCCCGAGCGATCGAGTCCGACAGGGCGGAGGCGAACCGCGACACCGCTTCGTCGGTCTCCTCGGCGGTGATGGTGAGCGGCGGCGCGAATCGGACGGCGTCGGGCCGCACGTTGTTGACCACCAATCCCAGTTCCAGTGCCCGCCGGGTGACCGTCGCCGCCCACTCCCCTTCCAGGATGGCCGCCAAGAGCAGTCCCCGCCCCCGCACTCCCGCCACGCCCTCCAGAGCACTCAGGGCCACAGTGAACTGCCGCGAGCGGGCCTGGCAGTTGTCCAGCAGATCCCGTTGCTCGATCTCGTCCAGAACCGCCAGGGCCGCCGCGCAGGCCACGGGCCCGCCGCCGAAGGTGGTGCCGTGATCCCCCGGACGGAAGGCGGTAGCCACCTCCTCGCCGGCCAGGCAGGCGCCCATCGCCAGCCCGTTGGCCATGGCCTTCGCCACCGTGGCCACGTCCGGCTCGAAACCCAATCCCTGCCACGAAAAGAGATGCCCGGTTCGGCCCATACCCGCCTGGACGTCGTCCACCATCATCAGGGCGCCGCGGCGGTCGCAAAGTTCCCGGGTCTTTTGAAGAAAACCGGCCGAGAGGGGTACCACGCCCCCCTCTCCCTGGGTGGTCTCCATCATCACCGCCGCAGTTCGGTGGTTTACCGCTTGGTCCAAAGCATCGATGTCTTCGGGGGGAACCTGGCGGAAGCCGGGCGGGAGCGGTTCGAAAGTCCTTTGCTTGGCGGGCTGTCCGGTGGCGGCCAGGGTCGCCAGAGTGCGTCCGTGGAAGGAGTCGAGCAGGGAAACAATCTCGTAGCGCTCCGGTCCGTTCCTTTTTTGGGCGAACCGCCGGGCCAGCTTGATCGCCGTCTCATTGGCGGTGGCGCCGCAGTTGGCAAAGAACACCCGATCCAACCCCGACAGCCGGGTGAGGCGGGCGGCCAGGCTCACCATCGGCGCCGTATAGAAGAAGTTGGATACGTGCACCAGTTGCGCCAGCTGGGCGGCGGCGGCCGCGGTGACCCGCGGGTTGGCGTGCCCAACCGCCACCACCGCCAAGCCGGTCAGGCAATCCAGGTAAGCCCGCCCCTGGTGGTCGTAGAGCCAGACGCCCTCGCCCCTGGCAAACATCACCGGCGTCCTTCCGTAAGCGGGGACCAGTGTCCTATCAGCCGCCTCGACCCAGTTCACTGTGGTCCTCCTTCGTTATGAACGATCATGGTTCCGATTCCTTCGGGAGTGAACATCTCCAACAGCAAGGCATGCTGCACTCTCCCATCGAGGATGTGGGCTTGGGCGACGCCGTTCCTCATAGCCTCCACCACCGCTCGCAATTTGGGAAGCATTCCCCCCCTGAAACCGTCCACCCTAAAAGCCAATTCGGCCAGAGTCATCTTGGAGATAAGCGAACCCGCATCCTCGGGGTGGCGATAGACCCCTTCCACATCGGTTAGAAACACCAGTTTCTGAGCATCCAAGGCGGTGGCCAGACCGCCTGCCACAGTGTCGGCGTTCAGGTTGTACACCTCGCCGTCCACCCCCAGGCCCAGCGGCGCCACCACGGGGGTCATCCCCGCGTCCAAGAGGTGCTTCACCAGATCAGGGTTCACTTCCACCAGTTCTCCCACCCTTCCCAGGCGTTCGTCCAACCGGCGGCATCGGAACATTCCGGTGTCCACCCCGTTCAAGCCGACTGCCCGAGCGCCGCTCCCCGCCAGAAGTCGAGTTATTTCTCCGTTGACCTGGCCGCCCAGCACCCGTCGCACCAATTCCATGGTGCGACGATTGGTGACCCTCAGTCCCTCCACCCAGGTGGGGGCAATGCCCGCTCTCTTCATGGCGGCGGTGATCTGGGGACCCCCGCCATGGACCACCGCAACCTTGATCCCCACCTGGGAAAGGAGGGTCACGTCCTGGGCGAAGGAGGCGGCGAAAGCGGCATCTCCCATCGCCGAGCCACCATATTTGACCACCACCGTGGTTCCGGCAAAACGTCGAATGTAGGGCAGGGCTTCCATAAGAATGGCCGCCTTGCCCATCGAAGTGGCGATCCGGGGCTTGAGTCGGGTGGGAGGGCTGTGTCCGGTGGTCATGAAGGCTCTCCGTTGTAGGTGACGTACCCGGGCGTCAGATCGCAGGTCAGGATCTCGGCGGCGCCCGGTCCGTCCCCCACCGTAACATTCACCTCGAAATCTCCTTGCAGCAGGGCTTTCACCGCCGAGGAGTCCACGCCTGCAAACACCCCCTCCTTGGCCACCGGTATTCCCTGATAGGCGATGCCGATCCGGGCGGGGTCCACCGGCTCTCCGCAGGCGCCCAGCGCCGCCACCAGTCTCCCCCAGTTGGGGTCTGCGCCGTAAAAGGAACACCGGACCAGGTCGGAGTCGGCGATCGCCATTCCCATCCGGCGGGCCGAACCGTGGTCCGGAGCGCCACGGACCCGGAGGGTTACCACCCGGGTTGACTCCTCGGCGTCCACCACGATATCCCGGGCCAGGCCGGCGCAGACCGACCGGACCCCCTGCATCAACTCTTCGGTCGAAGGTTCCACCCCCGAAGCGCCGGAAGCCATAAGAATCACGGTGTCGTTGGTGGACTCGCAGCCGTCGATGTTGATGCTGTTGAAAGTTTCGTCCACCGCTTCGCCGAGCGCCTCCCGTAATCGGTTGGGGGAGGCCACGGCATCGGTGGTTATCACGGCCAGCATGGTGGCCATTTTGGGGCGGATCATCCCTGCTCCCTTGGCCATGCCTCCCACCCGAAATCCTCCTTGGTCGGCAGTGGCTTCTTTGCGGAAGGTGTCGGTGGTCAGGATTCCCTCGGCGGCCACCCGACCGGCCTCCGGACCGGCTGCGGCCTGGTCAGCGATTTGCCGAACGCCGGGGACGATCTTGTTCATCGGCAAGTGGGGCCCGATCGGTCCGGTCGAGCACACCAGCACCTCGGTGGTCCGGCAGTTGACCGCCTCGGCCACCGCGGCGGCCATCCGTCGGGCAGCCTGGGTCCCGCGCTCCCCGGTGGCGGCGTTGGCGCAGCCCGAGTTGAGGATCACTGCCCGGATCAGGCCTCCCGAGGTACGCATGTGCAGGCGGGACAGATGCACCGGGGGGGCCGCAACGGCGTTCTGGGTGAACACTGCCGCGGCGGGAATCGCCTCGGCCGCCAGCACCAGGCTCACGTCCGGCGCTCCGGAGGGTTTGATGCCCACCGCCGCGGACGACGCCCGGAATCCTCGGGGGTGGGTAATGCTCATGGCATCCATCCGGTCCTGTTGAGACCGGTCTCTTCTTCCAGGCCAAACACCAGATTGGCAGCCTGCACCGCCTGTCCGGCCGCCCCTTTCAAAAGGTTGTCCAAGGCCGCCTGGGCAATCACCATCCCGGTGTGGGAATCCCAGAAGGCGGTCACCATCGCTTGGGCGGACCCCGCCACCCATCGGGTCTGCGGTGGCGCCTCCACCACCTCGACCAAGGGCCGACCCGCATACGCTTTGTCCAGTGCGCCCAGCAGGTCCGACCGCTCCACCGAAGGTTGGGCGGCCGGCATGGTGACCGTGGCCAACATGCCTCGCTGGATGGGGAGCAGGTGGGGCGTGAAAGTGACGGAAGCGGAGACACCGGCCATTTCCATCCCCATTTCCATTTCGGGCCGATGGCGATGGGTGGCGATTCCATAAGCCGCGGCGCCCTCTGCCACCTGGCCGAACAGCAAATCCGGCCGGAGGGAGCGGCCGGCGCCGGAGGCGCCCGACAGACAATCCGCCACCACCGGACCGGTGGCCAATCCGGCCGCCAACAGGGGCACGGCCGACAACAACACCGCGGTCGGGTAGCAACCGGGCAACGCCACCCGGCGCGACCTCCCGACGTCAAAGAGTTCCGGCAGACCATACCTCCAATCCGCCAGCCGATCCGAAGCCGGATGGGAGACGCCATATGCCTTCTCATACCGGGCAGAAGTATCGAACCGGTAGTCAGATCCCAAGTCAAACACCGCCACGCCCCGTTCCGCCAATTCGTGCCCCAACCGATAGGAGGCGCCGTGCGGCAGGGCAAGAAACGCCGCATCCACCGCCGGGATGGCCTCGATCTCGGTAACGGCCAACTGCCGGTCCCCCCCGGTGAGATGGGGATGCACCTCCCGCAGAGTCTCCCCCGCCCGGGAATGGGCGCCCAGCCAGATCGGGTCAAACACCGGGTGGGCGTCCAGCAACCTGACCAGTTCCCCTCCGGCATAGCCGGAAGCGCCGATCACCGCCGTCGCCAGTCTCGCCCGGGTGTCACCGTTTCGCATCAGGAAGGGGATTATATACGAATATGCGAATACACACCAAACCGTTGGGCCGGGACGGACCGGGGCCATCCCCCACTCTCTCCCCAGGTGTCCGGGCCGCCCGGCCCAAGACCGAAGGCAGCGCCCGGCCCGCCGTTCTATCGGCGGGGAGGAGGACCGGGATCGTCCCATCCCTGGTCTATCGCCCACTGTCGAGCCAACTCCAGCGCTTCGCGGGCCGGATAAGGGCCCTCATCGATGCGACGCTCCAGCAGAAGCCTCATGATCTCACCCACCGGCCGCCCGGGAGGGATGCCCAGATAGGACATGATCTGATGACCGTTGACCGGCGCACGAAGCCGATTGAGGTCCTCCTGTTTTTGGAGCTCGCCGATGCGATCCTCCAAACGATCGATCCGATTCCGGATAGCGCCGGCCCGCCGCCGGTTGACCGTCGTGACATCACAGCGCACCAGCTCGTTGAGGTCCCCGAGCAACGGCCCGGCGTCTCGCACATAGCGGCGCACGGCCGAATCCGTCCAGCCCATCTTGAGGGTATGGGGCCGCAGATGCAGTTCCACCAGCCGGGAAACGTCGTCTATCACGGCCCTCGGATAGCGGAGTTCCTCCAAGCGCTGACGGGCCAGTCGGGCGCCGACCACCTCATGATGGTGGAAACTGACCCCCTTGGGCCCGAAGCGGCGAGTGGCGGGCTTCCCGACGTCATGCAGCAAACAGGCCAGCCGCAACCTCAATCGAGGCGAGGCTTTCTCCACCACCGCCAAACTGTGCGCCAGCACGTCCTTATGACGATGCTGGGGATCCTGCTCCATTTGCAGACGAGTCAATTCGGGCAGGAACTGGGTGGCCAGACCCGACC
Source organism: Acidimicrobiia bacterium (assembly GCA_963665765.1). Lineage (GTDB taxonomy): Bacteria > Actinomycetota > Acidimicrobiia > Spongiisociales > ZC4RG35 > Bin76. The sequence continues at coordinate 1,497,973 of OY762464.1, read as the reverse complement.
TCACCAGTCCCAGAAGAGCCCGGGCGGGACGAGGGGCCGTGATTAGTTTGCTGACTTCGTCCCGGATCCTCTCCGCCGACACTATGGCCAGGCGCCGGGCCATGGCGGCCACCGCCTCGAGCGTCGGTTCGGCAGGCTGGAACTCAAGCGATGCCCAGAACCGAAACAGGCGAAGCATTCTCAGCGGATCGTCCTCGAAAGTTCTCCCGGGCGAGGAGGGTGTCCTCAGGATGCGCCGGGCAAGATCCGCAAGCCCTCCGAAAGGATCCACCATCTGGGCCTCGGGCACCTTGATGGCGAGGGCGTTGACCGTGAAATCCCGCCGCTCCAAGTCTTCTTCGATAGTGTCGGAAAACGAAACCTCGGGATGGCGGCTTTGGCGGCGATATACGTCTCTTCGGAAAGTGGTTATCTCAAAAGGGTGACCCGACTTGATGCCCGCCACGGTGCCATAGGTCTCACCGGTGCTATAAACCTTTTCCGCCCAGCCTCCCAAAATCTCTTTGACGACCGGTGGCCGGGCGTTGGTTGCAAAGTCGAACTCACCCCCCGAACCCGGACCGGCCCTCCCCATGAATGCGTCCCGCACCGTACCACCCACCAGAAAGAGGACATGTCCGCGTTGCGCAAAGCGGCGCCCCAGCTGACCGGGGATCTGCTCCGCGTCCAGCAACCAGGTGAGTCTTTTCGGTATCACCCGTTCAATTCTGGTCGCCGGCGCCGCCGATTGCCGGCAGGTTGTCCTTCACCTCGCCGCCTCTTGGTGAATGCCCACCAGCATGTCGAACGCGGCATGAATTCGGGGGGAGGAGGCAAACGAGGAAGCGGGGCCGGTATAGGACCGCTCCGCCAACCCCAAGAGCATCGCCTGGGTGGAACCCGCAATGGCGCCCAAGTGGTAACCGCCTTCCAGAAAGACCAGAATCCGGTTGGATGGAACAATTTCCCGCAATTGGCCGGCCATGAAGTGATAATCCGCCTCGGTGAGGCGCAACCCGGCCAGAGGATCAAGATGATGGGCGTCGAATCCACAACTGACCAGCAACCAGTCGGGAGCGTACTGTCGCAGGCGGGGAGTCAGCATCTCGGTGAAAAGCCGTCGATAAACATCGCCCCCCGCGCCGGCCGGCCAAGCGGCATTGATGGTGTACCCCCTCCCGGGACCCGACCCCACCTCGTCGAGTGCCCCGGTTCCCGGGTAGAAGGGCCACTGATGGGCGCTGACGTAAAACACCTCGGGATCGGCGGCGAACTCGGCATCCGTTCCATTGCCGTGATGTACGTCCCAATCCACAATCGCCACCCGGGCGCCCCGATTCTGCAGATACCGGGCGGTGATCGCTACGTTGTTGAACAGGCAGAACCCCATCGCCCGATCAAACAGGGCGTGGTGACCGGGGGGCCTCACCGCCAGCAGGGCCACGCATTCTGACTCCCTTTCGAGCAACCGAACGGCGTGAGGGCCTGCCCCCGCGGCTCGGATGGCTGCTTCCCACGACTCGGCGCCGGCCGCGGTGTCCGGATCAAATCGGCCACCTCCCGCGGCGATCACCTGCCGCACATGCGAGACGTGGCCCGGAGCATGAGAAAGCGCCAGCAAATCTCCGTCTGCTTCCGGCGGCTCTACCGTCCATATCTTGAGTCCGGAGGCTGCCACCCCCTGCGCAACGGCGTGGAGCCGCTCGGGTCGCTCGGGATGGTGTCTTCCGGCATCATGCCGAGCAAAGGCCGGGTGGGTCGAGTAAAGAATTTTCACCAACGCCTGCGGATAGTAATTCCGATCACGCTCCTGAGCTTGGCTGTCGAGGATATTCTTCGATGGCGAAACTCATGCCGCCCCCTCTCCCAGACCGTTATCACCTCGAGGTCCGTCTCGGCCGCAACGAGGGTATCGAAGAATGGTTGGCCACCGACACGGTCCTGGACCGGCCGGTGCAGATTCGGGTGATAGGACCGGAGACCCCCCCTGACCTCCGTAAGGAGTACCTTTTAGCCGTGCGGCGATCGACTGCCGCTTTCCACACCCACCTGCTCTCCGTCTATGATGCCGGATCGGTTCCCGGTGGGGTGTTCGCCGCCTACGAGTGGATCGGAGGAGCCGCCCTCTCGAACCGGCAAGCGGCCGGCGCTCGGCCGGATCCTCTCCAGTTTCAAAGGAACGCCGTGGGCTTGGCCGGAGCATTGGCCGCCCTTCATGATGCCGCGGTCTACCACGGCAACATCAACTCCAACGCCATCTACTACTCGGTGGATCATCCGGCCAAGCTCGGCGGAGTGGGATCACCTCTGGGGGAGGGCAGCTTCACAGCAGATGTCGTGCAACTGGTGAACACTCTGGAGCAATGGGCAATTGGCGGGCCGTCTCGGGGATTGCCGCTCTCGGAACTGGTGGACGGCCTCTCGCCCACCATCGACCACATTTTTGGCCGAGCCGCCCGAGAGGAACTCACTTCATCCCAGTTGGCGGGATTGCTGCATTCGGCGCCCGAGCCCGCGGCTCGCCCTCTCAAAGCAGCCCGCGCCTCTCCCTCCGCCTTATGGACCGCCGCCGCGCTGACTCTAGCCGCTGTGGGTCTGGTCGGGCTGGGAACCCTGGTGCCTTCGGCGTCGAATGTCTCCTCTCCCGCCGTCTCCGCCACTCCTCCGACCACCGTTGTTCCGCCACCCGCCACCACCCTCGCTCCCCCGAGCACCGACCCCCCTCCGACGGCATCCTCTCTTCCCGAGGCGCCGATCCTGACCACGCCGCCGCCGCGGCTGCTCAGCGCCCCCGAGGTCGCCACTTTTGATCCCTACGGGGGTGGAGGGGAAATGGACCACCGATTGGATCGCCTGGTGGACGGGGATCGGGAAACCACTTGGAGAACGGAACGCTACTATGACCCCCTTTCCCTGATCAAGGCCGGGGTTGGCCTAATGATGATCCCGCCTCCCCGAGCGCGGAGACTCGAGTTGCTGGGGATAACACCGGGGACGGTCTACACACTGGCTTGGGCGGAGAGCTCCGGCTCGTCTTTGCGCGACTGGGAACCGGTGGCCACCGGAAAAATCGCTTCCAGCGCCTTCTTCCTTACTTTGCCTGATCGTCCGGAAGGGACGTGGCTGGTCTGGTTCACGGAGTTGCCCTATCTCGGCCCCGAGAACTATTCCGCCTCCATCGCCGAGGTGCGTTTTTGGGGTTGACAGCCTGTTTCGGCGTTGGATAACAAGAGGCTACCGGACTTGGGAGGCAAGCGTTCCGTCCGCCGGCCCGCGCTAGCCTTTTTGTAATCGTGCAACTAGACGATCTCCCCACGCGCTTCGCCGATGCCTTGGAGTCGGCTGCCGCCCGAGCCAGGGCTCTGACGGCCGATCGGTTGGAGAACTGGATCCGCTTGGCTTTGCTCTTGGCCGTTGTGGTGATACTTGCTTCGCTCGGCCTGACATTCCTCCTGATCGCAGCTCGTCGAGCCTTGGCCGTTTGGCTGGGCGCCGCCGGCTCCCTGGGAGTCCTGGGAGGACTATTTTTGGTCGCCGGTTGGTTGATATGGAACAGGGGAGCTACCCGCTCCCGAGGTGGCAAGTGAGCAAAGCGCACAAGATCCTGATAATCGGCGGAGGGCCGGCCGGCTATACCGCGGCGCTGTACGCGGCCCGCGCCGAATTGGCGCCTCTGGTGTTGGAGGGGAGCTCGCCCGGCGGCCAATTGATGATCACCACCGACGTGGAAAATTATCCCGGCTTCCCCGAGGGAGTTCTGGGCCCCGAGATTATGGAGAAGTTCCGGACTCAGGCGGAGAGATTCGGCGCGGTTCTGGCCACGGAGGATGCCGTTGCAGTCGACTTCTCCTCTACTCCGTTCCAGATCACCGCCGACAGCACGGTTCACCGGGCTCACACGGTGATCATCGCCACCGGCGCCAGCGCCAAATGGCTGGGCATTCCCGGCGAGGAGCGCTTAACCGGACGAGGAGTTTCCGCCTGCGCCACCTGTGACGGCTTTTTCTTCAAAGACAAGGACCTGCTGGTAGTCGGGGGAGGCGATTCGGCCATGGAGGAAGCTCTGTTTCTCACCAAATTCGCCTCTTCGGTGACCATAGTTCATCGTCGGGACGAATTCCGCGCGTCCGCCATCATGGCCCGGCGGGCATTTCAGAACCCCAAGATCGAGATCGACTGGAACACAGTGGTCGGGGAAATACACGGCGACCAATCCGTCACCGGGGCCACTTTGCTGGACACCGTAACCGGCGCCGCCCGGCACCGGCCCGTCGACGGGGTATTCGTGGCCATCGGCCATCGTCCCAACACGGATCTCTTCCGCAAGTGGATTGAACTAGACCAGCGCGGCTATGTAGCACTTCAGGCACCCGGCGGCACCGCCACCTCCGTTCCGGGGGTGTTCGCGGCGGGTGATGTGGCGGATTCGGTCTACCGTCAAGCCGTCACCGCGGCCGGCACCGGTTGCCAAGCCGCCTTGGATGCCGACCATTATCTTCAGAACACCCTTGGGCTGTCCTAGGCCCATCAAGAAAGGACGAACACATCAATGGCGACCAACCTGCTTACCATCACCGATCAGAATTTCCAGGACATCATTGCCGGCGACCGCCCGGTGCTGGTCGACTTCTGGGCCGAATGGTGCGGACCCTGTCGGCTGGTTGCCCCTCATCTCGAGGCCTTGGCGACCGAGCACCCCGAAACGCTGACCGTCGCCAAGCTGAATATCGACGAAAACCCCCAATCGCCGGCCAGCTATGGCGTGATGAGCATCCCTACCATGATTCTGTTCAAAAACGGCCAAGAATTGCAGCGCATAGTGGGTGCCCGTCCCAAAGCCTGGCTTTACAAGAACCTCAAAGAGCACCTCTGAACAGCCTTTCTGGGGTGGTGGACTCCCCCGGGACCCTGCTCTATCCTGACCGGGCGAAGGGATCGGTTTTCCGCAACCATCAGGGTGTCAGATGCGCCGCTTTCAGCTAGGCAGTACCGGGGAGGGGGTACGAGACATACAAGAACGTCTCTCTGCCCTGGGTCACGATTGTGACGGTGATCCACCCGGGGAGTTCGGAGAAGCTACTCTGGCCGCGGTACGGGCCTTTCAGGGTGACCGTGGCCTGCTGATTGATGGGGTGGTGGGCCAAGACTGCTGGAGAGCATTGTACGAGGCCGGCTATCGGTTGGGTGACCGCCTGCTCCTTATGCGACGACCCATGCTGCGAGGGGATGATGTGGCGGAACTGCAAAGCCGCCTTGATGCCTTGGGTTTCGATGCCGGCAAACCGGACGGGATATTCGGCCCCCAGACCGAACGGGGCCTTCGGGACTTCCAACTCAACCGGGGCCTGGCCATCGACGGGGTCTCCGGCCCGCAAGTCATCACGGAATTGCGGTTAGTGGCGCGAGGGACAATGAGGGCGGGCCGGGTGGCGCTAAGGGAACGAGAGTGGCTCCGCTCCCGACCAGCCACGCTGGTGGGCGCCCGAGTCTATTTCGATCCCGCCTGTCGCACCCAGGAGGAGGCGGCGGTGAGTTGGGAGGCGGCAGCTGCCGCCTCGGTCGCTCTCCAGCAACAGGGCGGAACGCCGATCTTGTCTCGGGGGGTCGACAGCACCTTTCCCGAGCGGGTACGGGCGCGCCGCGCCAATCGCATGGGGGCCGATTTGATCATCTCCTTCCGGCTGGCCACCCAGGCCCCGGGGACCATCAGCTACTTCGCCTCCCCAAGGAGCCACAGCGTGGCCGGCAAACTGATCGCCGCCTGCCTGGCCGAAGTCATACCCCTGAAAACGGAGGGCAAGGCGACCGCCATTCTGAAGGACACCCGATCACCGGCCGTCGTGGTGGCGGCCACCGACTTGGGCGGGCCCACCGGGGAGGCGGCGGTGATCGGGCTGCAACGCTTTTTCGAAAACCGCGGACGCGCTGACACGATGTTGATAACCCGATGAGGAAAACTTCATGCTTGTTATTTGCGGCGCCGGCTCGTTTCCTGCCCGCGGCCTGACCCGGTTATGGTCTGGGGAGACGGGCCGACACCTTGCCAACCCACCGGGAGACCGGCTAAAAGTCCGCCGCTACCCTCGCATGTTTCACGTGAAACATGACCCGGCCCGGCCTTTTCCTCGTCCTTGGTCGTGTTCCACGTGAAACACCTGACCTCGGGGGGCCCTCTTTCGGTGGCGAATCGGGCCGCCCGGTGGGCAGGCCTTCAGCTTGGTCAGTCTCAACAGGATCAACTTACCCTGCTGGCCACTTGGCTGGTGGAAGAGGCGATTCCAGCCGGAGGCCTCGGGCCATCAGAGGGGCCGGTGGTGTATTCACGCCATATCGCCGACTCTCTCCTGTTCGCTCGCCCCTGGGATGGTGCTCACCCTCCCCGTTCCCTGGTAGATGTGGGCACGGGAGTGGGCTTACCAGGTCTTCCGTTGGCCATCGCTTGGCCCACCACCGAGGTAATCCTGCTGGACAGGTCCTCTCGTCGCACCGATCTGGTCCGGCGAGCAGTTCGCATCCTCGACCTGGACAACGTCAAGGTAGTCACCGTTGGGCTGAGAGAGTGGACCGCTCGGTCCGATTTGCTCGTATGTCGCGGAGTAGGGTCGCCAGGAGGGCTCAGAAGGGACTTTGCCCGCCTGCTCGCTTCTCCCGGAACGGCGGTAGTGGGCGGATCTCACCGATCCCGGCCTCGGATTCACGGTTACCGAGTCTGGAAGGCACCAAAAAGTATTATGGGTTATCCGGTTTGGCTCCTTAGCATGGACAGCACATGATCTCCTCGGCGTTGATCGCGATTACCAACCAAAAGGGTGGGGTGGGGAAAACCACCACCTCGATCAATCTAGGCGCCGCTCTCGCCGGCTTTAGCGAGTCGGTTCTGGTGCTGGACATGGACCCGCAGGCCAATGCCACCTCCGGATTGGGCCTGGATCAAGACGAGATCGAGGTTTCCATCTATGATGTTCTCCTGAAGGGCGCCGACGTCGAAGATGCCATAGAGCCGACTGCGGTACGCAACCTCTATATCCTGCCCTCCACCCGCTACCTCGCCGACGCCACTATTGAACTGGTCCCGCTTTTGGCGCGCGAACAGCTCTTGCGTAACATCCTGCGTCCCTTGGAAGGCCGATATGCCTACATCCTGATAGATTGTCCTCCTTCTTTGGGTCTTTTGACAGTCAATGCCCTGGCCGCCGCCCGATACGTAATCATCCCCATGCAATGCGAGCAATATGCGCTGGACGGTTTGGTGGAATTGCAGCGGACCATCAATATGGTCCGTTCGGCGCTCAATCCTTCCCTGGAATTGGTGGGCGTACTGCTAACCATGCTGGACGACCGAACTCGGCTATCCAGGGAAGTCTCCGCCCAGGTGAAGGAGCACTTCGGGAAAACGGTTTTTCGCTCATACATACCGCGCCGCATCCGTCTGGCTGAAGCAGCTTCCTTCGGCGAACCCATTGAGGTGTTCGATCCCATGAACCGAGGCGCCATTGCCTACCGGAGACTCGCTGAGGAACTCCGCGGCAGACTCCCATCCCCGAAAGTCGACCACCGATGACCAGCCGACGAGGAGGCTTGGGCCGGGGGATAAGTGCTCTCATCCCCACTGGCGAGCCTCACGTGGACTCCCCCTACCGGGAGGTGCCGGTTAGCCTGATCAAACCCAATCCCTCCCAGCCTCGCACCCAGTTCAACGAGGACGCCCTGCGAGGTCTCGCCCGGTCGATCATAGAGGTGGGCCTATTGCAACCCGTGGTGGTGCAAGAATCGGATGACGGGTATACGCTCATCTCCGGGGAGCGTCGCTGGCGGGCCGCTCAGTTGGCCGGGCTGGAAACCATTCCTGCCCTCCTCCGCCGGGCGGACACCACTGGTTCTCTGGTCCAGGCCCTCGTGGAAAACCTGCAACGCCAGGACCTGACGCCCATTGAGGAGGCCACCGCCTACAAAGCCCTGATCGATGAATACAATCTGACCCAGCAGGAGATAGCCCATCGGGTTGGAAAGGGCCGCGCCACGGTGGCGAACAGCATCAGATTGCTGCGTCTCCCTGCTGCCATCCTCGAGTTGCTGGAGACCGCCCAGCTCACCGCCGGCCACGCCCGAGCCCTCCTGGCCGTGTCTGATCCCAAATATGCCACTCACATTGCCAAGCGGGCGGTCGCCGAAGGGTGGACCGTGCGTCAAGTCGAAGAAGCGGCCAAGGCCAGAGCGCCACGGAGAAGGTCGCCCCGACCCACCGGAAAGGTCCGTCCCGCCGAGATCGTGGAATTGGAGACCCGCCTCGCCAACCAACTCGATCTGCCGGTCTCGATCAGCTATCGAGATCAGAAGGGCAGCGTCAAGGTGAGCTTCAACTCCATCGATGACCTCCAGCGGGTTTTCTCCAAACTCACCACCGGATAGGACAACCCGGCGCCAGGTGGGGTCAACCAGCCATACCTGCCAAGTGGACCCCCAACTTGTTTGGTCGAGGCCGTTCTATGTTGCGTTATTCGGTATAGGCTAATACCACATAGCGATGAGGAGCGTTGCCTTCCGAAAACGAACGCACATCCTCATGTTGGGAAACGGTATCGTGGATTACTTTGCGATCCGCGGCATTCATCGGCTCCAGCATCAATTCCCCACCTTCGGTCTGCACCTGCTCAACCAACCCGGTGGCATAGATAACCAGCGCTTCCCGCCGACGGCGCCCGTAGCCGGCCACATCCAGCCGGAGTCGAGCTCCCCCGGAAGTCTTGCGCTTGATCACCGACTTGGCGATAGTGTGCAGGGCCTCTATTCCACCTCCGTGCTGACCGACCAGGATTTCCGCGGCCTCCCCTTCGATTTCCGCCACGACCAGATCTTCTTCGAATCGGGTTTGGACTTTGGCCGGTACCTCAATTGCCTCCAGAAGGCCCGTCAAGAACTCCTCGGCCGCCTCTGTCTGAGTTTCCAAGGGAGAGTCGGCCTTCTTTTTTCGGGAGGCCGGGGGTGGGGCCTTGCGCGAGTTCTTAGCGGAGCGAGTTCCCGAACTCTTGCCCCGGCCGGGGGCTTGATTCTTCTTGTTCCGGGACTGGTTGGGGGACCCGCGGCCTGACTTTTGCTTGCCACCGGAACTTTTCCTCCCCCGACTTCGACGACGCCTGGCCGGTATTCTCTTCGCCCTGACAATGGCGTCCTGCCGGCCCACTCCCAAAAATCCCCGGGTGGGCTCCTGCAGTATCTCCCACTCCACCCGGTTGCGGTCCTTTATCCCAAGTTCTTCCAGAGCAGCCTGTTCGGCCAACTCCACTGTTCGGGCTCGTACTTCTACCAACTCCATATTCTCAGTTCCTCCTCTTCCTCCTCCGTGACTTCTTTGCCGAACGGGAGTGTGGTGGGGAGGAAGAAGATGAGGGACCTCCCGAATCCGGCTTGTCCTCCTGACCGAGCCCGGCCGGCGGCTCCGGTCGCCCGTCCATCCAGTTTATGGTGATTTGCTGGCCCAACCGAACCGTGTTGGAAGTTGTCCAGTACAGCAACAGGCCGGCGGGGAAGTTCCACGAGATGAAACCCAGGAAAAGGGGCATGATGCGGGTGAACATCTGCATCTGACGTTGCTGGCGTTCTCCCCCCGCGGCCGATGCTTGATCCCGTTGGGTGTACCACTGCTGGATGTACTGAATGGTGATCATGACCACCATGGTCGCCAAATAGGGGATGGAAGCCACAATTCCGGCGGTGATCGCCTGGGAAGGGGCCCAAGCCAGATCCATTCCCATGAAAGAAGCCTCATCAGCCCGGATGGCCTCCCAGAGCGCACTCCCGGACGGAACCGGGGAAAGGTCGCTCTGCAGACCGGTGGGATCATTGAGTACCCGGAAGATGGCGAAGAGAATCGGCGACTGAACCAAGAGCGGCCCCAGGCAACCCAAAGGTGAGGCGCCGTGACTGCGCTGCAATTCGGTGATGCGACGCTGCATTTCCTCGCGTTGATCTCGGTATTGGCGACGGATGCGCTGCAATTCGGGCTGGATGGACATCATCGCTCGGCTGGATCGAGTCTGCTTGAGCGTGAGCGGGAACAGGAGGGTGTTGATGGCGATCGTCACCAAAATGATGGCTATACCGAAGTTGGGTATGAAGGCGTAGGCGGTTGCAAAAGACCAACCGAGTCCTTCTTTGATCAGGTCCCAAAGAGTCCACCAGGGATCTAACATGATTTGCCCTCACGCTCAACCGGCGGCACCGGGTCGTAACCATCGGCGCCGAAGGGCCGGCAACGTAACAGACGACGAACCGCCCAGACCGATCCCTTCCCGGCGCCGTACCGTTCTACGGCGGTCTTGGCATACTCCGAACAAGTGGGCAGGAATCGACACCGTCGCCCGAAGGCCGGACTTATCGACCTCTGGTAAAAGGCTAGGGTCTTCAGTAACCCACCGGCCGCGAGCCCGGGGTTCGTCTGTTCGTTTCTTCTGCTGATCGTCATTTAGCGTTGTCCGACCGCCGCTCTCAACCATCCCACGACTTTCAGGAAGGGCTCTTCCGCCACTTGCCTGGTAGCCACGATTACAAAATCGCCGCCCGACACCAGGTCGATCTCCGCCAAAGCGGCGCGCAAACGACGCCTGACCCGGTTGCGGACCACGGCCTTGCCGACCCGGCGACTAGCCACCAGACCGATCCTGACCACCCCGGGCGAGCCCGGGGTCCCCACAACCGTGATACCGCCCACCCGGCGTCGTTTGCCGTGGGAGAATACCAAGTCGAAATCTTTGGACGTTCGCAGCGGTTGGTACGTCGTTATTTCAGGCGGCCAGACGCTTGCGGCCCTTGAGCCGACGGGACCGGAGCACCGCACGACCCGCCCGGGTACGCATCCGGTGACGGAATCCGTGCCGCCGCTTGCGACGGCGCACCTTGGGCTGGTAGGTCCTTTTCATAGTTTACGCACCTGGGACATTAGTCGAAAGGGGACTTGACAAGGCTACCGCAAATGCTCTCGGAAGCCAAGACGGACGGGCATTCCTCCCCGCGGCCGGAGCCCACCCGGCCGGGATTCGCCGGGTGCTCCACGCATCAGATTCGGGCCAGGACGCAACTCGATAATCTATGCCTGTCGAACAGGATGGTGACAATAGAGCAGGCGAATCCCCCTTTGTTGATAAAAAAATTCCGGACGCTCGCGAAAACTTGGCATACAAACAACACCCATGTATTTCCCCAGGTCACAGCCGAGGAGATCTAAAGGACTTTTGCATATCCCGTTGGCTATTCCTGCAGGTCGAAGCAACAATTCTCCACTCTGAGAACGGGCCGGCCCGTTTGGTGAAACCGGGGGTCTCCGGGCTGAAGCCAAGGATTTACACTTTTCTTTTACCCGAGCACCTCCGCCCTCTAAATCGCTAACGACCCCTACCTCAAATGAATCGCCGCGGTCCGTTTGCCTGTCAGAACCACAGCCAAACGAAGAAACCACCAGGCGCGAAAGAGACCTGCCCCTTTGACCACTGCCACCCAAAGCATCGACCGAGCCCTGTTTCGTGAGGTTCTGACTGCCCGCACTTCTCCCGCCGACTGGTCACGCTGGTTCAAGGATCTCCGGATCCGGCCGACGCCGTCGGAGATCCTGCTGGTGGCACCCAGCCAGTTCGTCGCCAATCAGGTGGTCAGCAGATTCCTCGCCGAGGTGGAATCCGCCGTGCGGACCGCGGGAGCGGCCAGTCGCTCCGACATCCGGGTAACCGTCAATCCCAATCACCCGGGGCACCCATCCCCGGACACCGCCCACCGCCCCCGGACCAGGTCGGTGGAGAGCCCCCCTCCGACCCGCCCGCCGCGTCATCCCTCCACTCATCACCGTTTCGACAACTTTGAGGTGGGACCGTCCAACCTTCTGGCCCATGCCGCGTCCGCCTCCGTGGCCGAGAATCCCGGCGAATCCTACAACCCTCTCTTCATATACGGCGCCTCCGGGCTGGGCAAGACACACCTCCTTCTGGCTATAGTCCACCGGGCAAGAGAGCGCCGTCCCGACCTGACGGTTCGGTACTGCACATCCGAAAAATTCGTGCAAGAGTTCATCCGATCCGTCAGCAAGCGCCGAATGGAGAGATTTCGCAGCCGCTACCGCCAAGTAGACCTGCTGGTCGTGGACGATTTCCAGTTCTTGCAGGGCAAAGCGCAGACCCTCGAAGAGTTTTTCTGGACGCTTGACAGCTTGCAGCAAAAGGGAAACCATGTCGTAATCGGTTGCGACCGCTCACCCCGCGATTTGGAGGCGGTGGCCGACCGCACCAGAAGCCGCGTCTCGGCGGGGCTCATCACCGAGATCACCGCCCCGACCGAGGATACCCGGATGGCGATCCTGCAGGCTTTGAACGACCGTGGCCCCATCATCCTGACCGACGACGTACTCCAGATGGTGGCGGACCACATCACCAATAACATCCGGGACCTGGCAAGTGCCCTCCGGCAACTGCACGCCTATGCCAACCTGACCAACCTGCCCGTCACACCCGACACCGTCGCTCAACAACTGGCGCCCCTGTCGGGTCTGCGTTCCGTGCAACGGACCCCCGAAAAGATCATCGCCATCTGCGCGGAGGTCTTCGAAACCAGCGTCGAGGAGATCCTCAATTACAACCGACGTCCCATACCGTCGGCCGCTCGGCAGGTCGCCATGTACCTCACTCGGCAAATAACCGGCCTGCCCTTCGCCCGGATCGGCGTAGTCTTTCACAGGGGACACTCCACCGTGCTCTCGGCACACCGCAGGGTCACCTCACAAATCTCCCGCGATCGGGGGTTCGCCGACCGCGTGAACACTATCTACGAACGTATCCACAGCTCATGATCACCTGTCCACAATTTTCCCCGCCATCGCCTACACTCACCCTTTTGTGTACCGTTCTTCGGTATACAAACATGCTTGTGGTTCTCCCAGCATTTCCGGCGATCCGGGTGGGCTGTTCACTGTCAACCACTATCTACGATCACCACCATTATTTTTAAAGAAAACAAGTTCTAATTTGAAAGGGGTGCCTTTGTGAAGATCCGAGCCAACCGGGAACAAGTAGCCGATGCTCTGGGACGCGCTCAACGGGCAGTTGGTTCCCGGAGTTCGCTCCCTGTGTTGCAGGGTCTCCTGTGCGAGGCGTCTGACGGCAGGCTGGCTGTGACCGGGACCGATCTGGAGGTGACGGTCCGAAGCGAAATCGAAGCCGAGGTGGAGGAGTGGGGAAAGGCGGTGGTTCCCGGGAGACTGTTGACCCAGGCGGTCCGCAGGATGCCGCCCGGGAAGGTTACCTTGCGGGCCCAAGACCAGGCCGACCTGGAAATTTCAGGGGAGCATGCCCAGCCTGTGTACACGTTGAGACAGCTCTCCGAGGATTTTCCAAAGATCTCAACCACCACAGGTGCGGGCACCGAGGTGGAGGGGGACAGCCTGGCCGCGGCCATAAAACAGGTGACTCCGGCCGCCTCCACCGACCTGGGGAGAGCGGTTTTGACCGGCGTGCTGCTCGAGTCCACCACCGAGCGCCTGCGAATGGTGGCCACCGATTCCTACCGTTTGTCATTGCGGGATCTGCCGGCTATCGGCCTGTCCGCCACCGGGCTGCTGCCGGCTCGAGGTTTGCGCGAGTTGCCCAACACGGTGGGAGCCGCCCAGATAAAGGCGTTGTTCACCGAGCGCGAGGGCATATTCAGTTCAACGGCGGGGACGCTGCGGCTGCGAATGATCGAAGGCAATTTCCCCAAGTACGAAACGCTCCTGCCCAGCCAGTATCCCAACCAGTTCATCTGTGAACGGGATACGCTGCTGGAGACCATCCGCCGGATGGAGTTGGTTGCCGAGGATCATTATCCCATCAGGCTGACTATCAGCGACGGCGGCGCCGAGATCAACGTCATGCGACAGGACGTGGGACGGGCGACCGACTATGTCGAAGGGGAGTTCGAGGGAGAGGCCGGCACCCTGACCGTGGCTTTCAACCCCCGGTACCTGGCCGATGGCGTGGTAGCCACCGGCGCCCAAAAGGTGCGGATGCGCATTATCGATGGGATGAAGCCCAGTGTCATTGACGATCCCGAAAGAGATGACTTCCTCTATCTGCTGATGCCGGTCAACGTGTAGATGGCCCTGACCTGGCTGACACTGGCCGGGTTCCGCTCCTATCCACAGTTGCGGTGGGAACCGTCGTCCGGGGTCAATTTGCTGGTGGGACCCAACGGTGTGGGAAAGACCAACCTGCTGGAGGCGGTGGGCCTTCTTTTCACCGCCGCGTCCTTCCGGAGGGTTCCGGACCGGGTCATGGTCGCCGGCGGCGGGGAGGCGGCTTCCGTGAGAGGGGAAGCGGTCGCCGAGACCCGGCACACGGTTGAGTTGTTGATCCACCAAATGCAGCGGCGTCGGATGTTGCTCGACGGCGCCCGCCTGTCCCGGGCCAGTGACCTGTCTCGGGTGGGTCGGGTTTTGGTGTTCGTGCCCGAGCATTTGGGCATGGTGAAGGGAGGGCCCGCCCTGAGGAGAGACTGGCTGGATGAGACCGCCGCGTTGCTGTGGCCGGTGGCACAGGCCGACCAGGCGGAATACCACAAGACGGTTCGCCAGCGTAACGCCTTCCTGAAAACGAGGGACCGTGACGACCGGATCACCTTGGAGGTGTGGGATCAGCGGTTGTCGATGTCCGGCGCCTCGGTGATGGCCGCCCGCGCCCGGGCTTTTCGGGAAGTGCAAACCCCGCTGTCCGAAGCCGTCTTCGCCATCGCCGGGGTAAGCGAACGGGTCTCCATCGACTACCGCTCGGGTTGGGGGGGCAACCTCGACGGCACCACCGACGTCACGGTTTGGGAAGAGCGCTTGCGGTCGGCCCTGGCCCGCACTCGAAAGCGGGACTTCCGGGTGGGAGCTACCACGGTGGGATTACATCGTGACGAACCGGTTCTCACCCTGAACGGCTCGGACGCGCGGCTATATGCCAGTCAGGGTGAACAACGAACCCTGGCTCTGGCCCTCCGGCTGGGGGCTTTCGAGACGGTGGAGAGAGTGGCGGGGTCCCGGCCGGTTCTGCTGCTCGACGATGTATTCAGCGAACTCGATCACCACCGGGCGGAAGCGCTGGTGGACTGGCTGCCCCCCACCCAGATCTTCATCTCGGCAGTGGATGAGAGCCGAGCCCCGATCGGAGGCCGGGTGTGGAAAGTCTCTCCGGGGTCAGTGAATTGAGCCGCCCGGCGACCAATCCGATCCGCGCCTCTGTGCAGGTGGAGGAGGCATTGACGAAGATGGGGGTGCCGAGGGTGGCGGCCAATCTCCGCATCAGGAGGGATTGGCGGGAGTTGGTGTCCGGACCGTGGCGAGACCGGGCCCGCCCGTTGGTGGTGGAGGAAGGTTGTTTGGTGGTGGAGGTGGGCTCTCCGATGGACGCCACCCGGCTTTCCTACGGCGCCGCAGGCCTGGTCGAGCAGCTCAACGCGGCATTGGGATCACAGGTGGTGCATCGCATCCGCACCCAGGTGGCCCGATCTTGGCATACCGACAATAAAACCCCAGGTCAGAAGTGATTTGTGGATGCTCGATGGAGGTTTGGAAAACCGGAAACGTCACAGGGTTCTGCTACAATAATGAACACAGGGTCAGGGGTCGCCGACACATTGCCCCTGGAATACACAAAGGCTATTCGGAGGGCTTGTGACCGTGACTATTGCTGATCGTTACTCCGCCCGGGACATCGTGGTCCTGGAGGGCTTGGAAGCGGTCCGTCGCCGTCCCAGTATGTATATCGGATCGACCGGTCCCCGGGGATTGCACCATCTGGTGTGGGAGGTGGTGGACAACGCCATTGACGAGGCGATGGCCGGTCATTGCACCCGAATCGACGTGACTCTTCTCCCCGACGGCTCGGTCCGGGTCTCCGACGACGGGCGAGGTATTCCGGTGGGTCTGCATCGGCAGACCAAGATGTCCGCTCTGACCACCGTGTTGACCGTTCTTCATGCCGGCGGGAAGTTCGAAAAGGGTTCATACCAGGTGTCGGGGGGTCTTCACGGAGTAGGGGTGTCGGTGGTCAACGCCCTTTCGGCAAGATTTGACGCAGAGGTGCATCGCGAGGGGCGGGTATGGATGCAGAAGTTCGAGAGAGGCCAGCCGCTCGGAAACGTGGAACGGGGACGCAAGGAGAAAGAGACCGGGACGATCATCACTTTTCTTCCCGACCCCGACATCTTCTCGGAGACCCGCCGGATCTCCTATGCGACCGTGGCCTCCCGGCTGAGGGAACTGGCCTACCTGAACCGGAACCTGCGGATTGGACTCACCGACGCCCGGGTCAATCCGGTTGAAACGACGTCGTTTCGTTTCCAGGGAGGATTGCGGGACTTTGTGGCCCACCTCAATCGCAAGAACGAGGTGGTCAACACGCAACAGGTCGTGGTCGAAGACCAAGACGAGGAAGCCGAAATAGAAGTGGCCCTGCAATGGACCACCGGATATCGGGAGAACGTGATCTCCTTTGTCAACAACATCAGCACTGTGGAGGGGGGAACCCACGAGGAGGGATTCCGTCGGGCGCTCACCAAGGTGACCAACGACTTCGGCCGGGCCAAGAACCTCATCAAGGACAAGGACTCGAACCTGACCGGAGAGGACGTACGGGAGGGGCTGACCGGCGTGCTGTCGGTGCGGGTCAAGAATCCCCAGTTCGAAGGACAGACCAAGACCAAGCTGGGCAACACGGAGATCCGTTCCTATGTGGAGAAGGCCCTGAACCGGGCGTTGCCCGAGTGGATGGAGAAGTATTCGCCCGACGCCAAGGCGGTCGTGATCAAAGCGTTGGGCGCCGCGAAAGCGCGGGAAGCGGCCCGCAAGGCCCGGGAGTTGACTCGCCGCAAGTCGCTTCTCGAGTCGACCAGCCTTCCAGGAAAGCTGGTCGACTGCTCCAGTCGGGATCCCTCGGAAAGCGAATTGTTCATTGTGGAGGGGGACTCGGCGGCCGGCCCGGCCAAGCAGGCCCGGGACTCGCGGATCCAGGCCATTCTTCCCATCCGGGGAAAGATTCTCAATGTGGAGCGGGCCCGCCTGGGCAAGGCGCTCATGAACAAGGAGGTGCGGTCGATCATCACCGCGGTGGGAACCGGGATCGGCGAGGAATTCGATATCGACCGATGCCGCTACCACAAAGTGGTGCTGCTAACCGACGCCGATGTGGACGGATCCCACATCCGGACCCTGCTGCTCACCTTGCTCTTTCGCAATATGAAGGGACTGCTGGAGCGAGGCTATGTCTATGTAGCCCAGCCGCCGCTGTATCGGGTTAAGCGGGGGGCCAAGGTGATCTACCTCAAAAACGACGAGGAGTTGGAAGAGTTGCGTATCCGGCACCCCAAGATCAACCCCACCCGTTTCAAGGGTCTGGGTGAAATGAATGCCGACGAATTGTGGGACACCACCATGAATCCGAACACCCGCACCCTGCTCAAGGTTCAGATCGACGGCTTGGCCGGGGCGGCGGACAACGATGAGATGTTCAGCACTTTGATGGGCGACGATGTCCCGGCCCGGCGGGAATTCATCCGAACCCATGCCTCCGACGTCCGTTTTCTCGACGTATGACCGAGCCGCGGCCACCTTTGAATCCGACCCTCTACACCGGCCCGGCCATCGAGTTGACCGACGAGATGTCCCAGTCCTTCATGGACTACGCCATGTCGGTGATCGTCTCTCGGGCATTGCCCGACGTCAAGGACGGACTCAAGCCTGTGCAGCGGCGGATCATCTACTCCATGAGCCGGGCCAACCTGGTGCCCAGCGGACGCCATCGCAAGTGCGCCACCGTGGTGGGGGACGTGATGGCCAGATTCCATCCTCACGGAGATCAGGCCATCTACGACGCACTGGTCCGCCTGGGCCAGGATTTCAGTCTGGGCCATCCCCTGGTGGATCCGCAGGGAAATTTCGGCAGCATCGAGGATCCGCCGGCCCAGATGAGGTACACCGAGTGCCGGCTATCGCCCATCGCCCTCTCCATGTTGGAGGGAATCGACGAGGACACGGTGGATTTTGCGGAGAACTACGACGGGGAGCATCGGGAACCGGTGGTGTTGCCCTCCCGTTTCCCCAATTTGCTGGTGAACGGCGCCCAGGGGATCGCGGTGGGCATGGCGACCAACATCCCTCCCCACAACCTGGGAGAGGTGGTAGACGCCTGCATCTACCTGTTGGATAATCCCGACTGTCCGGGTTCGGACCTTCTCCGATACATCAAGGGTCCCGATTTTCCCAGTGGCGGCGAGATCATTTCCAACAGCACCGTCCCCCAAGCCCTGTTGACCGGCCGGGGGTCGGTCAAGGTGCGAGCAGTGGCGGAACCTCAGCAGATTCGCCGGGGACGAACCGCCATAGTGGTCACGGAGCTTCCTTACCAGGTATCCCAAGACCGGGTCTTGAAAAAGATCGCCGATCTGGTGAACCAAAAGGAGATACGCACCATCGCCGACCTCCGCAACGAATCCTCCTCTCGGGTGGGAACGCGGCTGGTCATCGAGTTGAAAAGGAGCGCGGTCCCCGAAGTCGTACTCAACCAGCTCTACAAGCGGACCCAACTCCAAAGCGCGTTCGGCGTCAACATGGTGTCCCTGGTGGACGGTGTTCCCCGCACGCTGGGAATCGCCGAAGCGCTCGGCCACTACCTCGACCATCAGATGGAGGTAGTGGAGAGGAGAACCCGTTTCCGGCTGGACAAGGCGCTCCGGAGGGCCCACATTCTGGAGGGCCTGTGCATTGCGGTGGACAACATCGCGGAGGTGATCGCCATAATCCGGGCCTCGGCCAACACGCCCGAGGCGCGAACCCGATTGATGAAGCGTTTCGAACTCTCCCAGATCCAGGCCAACGCCATTTTGGAGATGCCGCTGCGACGTCTCACCGCCCTCGAATCGGAGAAGCTGGTCTCGGAACTGGCGGAACTGCGAGGCACGATCGCCGATTTGGAGAGCATTCTCGCCAGCCCGGCTCGCCGCCGCTCGATCATTCGCGGGGACCTGCGAGCGATCAAAAAGAAATTCGCCGTTGCCCGCCGCAGCAGGCTGATCCCGGATATGGGAGAGTTGTCGATCGAGGACCTGATCGCCGATGAGGAACTGATCATCACGGTATCCCGCAGCGGCTATCTCAAATCGGTCAAGGCGGGGGCCTATCGCACCCAAGGCCGGGGAGGCCGGGGGGTGAAAGCGGCCAAGCTGGCCGAGGACGACGTGATCTCCCACCTGGTCCACACCACCGCCCACGCCTACCTGCTGTTTTTCACCAACCGGGGGGTGGTGCACCGATTGCGCGCCCACGAGCTTCCTCGGCAATCCCGCACCGGCAAGGGAATACTGGCTCACGCCGTTTTGCCCATCGAACCGGAAGAACGCATCCAGGCGATCATCGACACCCGTGACTACGAGACAGTGAAATACCTGGTGATGGTCACTCGTCAGGGGAAGGTCAAGAAAACCGAATTCAAGGCTTACGACTCCGTTTACCGGACGTTGCGGGCCATCAATTTGATGCCCGGGGATGAACTGGTGGCGGTCCGGTCTACCAACGGTCAAAATGATCTGCTGCTGTTCACTGCCCAAGGCAAGGGCCTTCGTTTCCACGAAGGGGATATCCGCCCGGTGGGAAGGATCGCCCGCGGCGTGATAGGGATGCGGCTGGCCGAGGGAGACCGAGTGGTGGGCGCCTGTTCGGACCGGGAGGGCGACGAGGTGCTGCTGGTGACCTCGAAAGGGTTCGCCAAGCGCACCAAGATGAAATTGTTCTTGCCTCAGACCGAAGCAGGCAAGCCGCGTAGCCGAGGAGGGCAAGGCGTAATCGCCATCAAGTTGGCCAAAGCCAGGGGAAAGCTGGTGGGCGCCCGGGCGGTGAGTCCCCAGACCGAGGTGATGTTGATCTCCGCCCAGGGCATTGCGATTCGCACCGAGATAGCGTCGGTGAGCGTCCAGGGCCGCTATGCCACCGGAGTGAAGGTCATGCAGATGGGAGAGGATGAGACCCTGTCGGCGTTCGAGATTGTGCCGGCCGACGACGGGCACTGATCCGGGGACACGTCTTGTGATGCCGATTTGCCGGTAGTCTCCTGGTGGTGCTAGATAGCCAGCCCACCTATTCGGTTCACCGGGTCCGGCGAATCATCCGTCGGGTGGATCCCTGGACGGTGCTGAAGGTCTCGTTCATCGTCTATCTGGTGGCGGCGTTTGCGTTCATGCTGGCCTCGGTGATGTTCTGGGAGGTGGTGGAACGATCGGGAATCCCGCAGAGGATCACCGAATTCCTCGTTCAGATAACGCTGCTGGACGAAGGAGAAGCTCCCTTTTCCAACACCGAGCAATTCATCCGCCTTTCGGCCGTGTTGGCCATGACCTGGGCGGTGCTGTCCTGCGGGCTTACCACGATGGCGGCCGTCATGTACAACCTGGTGGCCGATGTGGTGGGAGGTGTGGAGGTGGTCCTGCTGGAGGAGAACGTGGTTCCCGTGATGGTGGCCGCTCCTCCCGAGCCCGCCCAACCGGCGGCCCTTCCCGCCGCCGAACTCACCGGTTCCTCAGATCCGGATCAGCCCACCATGCTGGTGGAAACCGACTGAGACGGGCGTCACGCAGAGGGGCGGTGGGAGGCCCGCTTCCTTTCGTTACGCCCCGGATAGGCGAAGGTTCGGTGGGCCCACCTGGATTTGAACCAGGGACCTCATCCTTATCAGGGATGCGCTCTAACCAACCTGAGCTATGAGCCCTATCGGGAACCATGATATTACACGAACCCGGCGATGCCGGAAGGCGAGTATCCTATGGGCGGGCGGGGACGTAGCTCAGCCTGGAAGAGCGCCTGCTTTGCAAGCAGGAGGTCGTGGGTTCAAGTCCCATCGTCTCCACGCCGTCTCACAGACCCCACCACCCGAGAGGAGCATCATATGAAATCGGCTGTCATCGTGGACGCGGTCCGCACCCCGGCGGGCCGGCGCAAGGGGAAGCTCTCCAATTTGCACGCGGTCGATCTGGCTGCCATTCCCCTGGGGGCGCTCGTTGAGCGCAATGATCTGGATCCGGGTCTGGTCGAGGATGTGATCTGCGGTTGCGTGAGCCAGACTGGTGAGCAGAGCCTGAACATCGCCCGCAATGCGGCGCTGGCGGCCGGATTTCCCGAGGACGTGGTGGGAGTGACCATCGACCGTCAGTGCGGATCGTCCCAGCAGGCGGCCCACTTCGCGGCCCAAGGCGTGATGGCCGGCGCCTACGACGTGGTGATCGCGGCCGGCGTGGAGTCGATGACCCGGGTTCCGATGGGAATCACCGCCGAGCAGGGTCCGGGACTTCCTTTCGGGCCCGCGATGATGCAGCGCTATGCGAATGGACTGGTTCCCCAGGGTATCTCGGCGGAGATGATTGCCGACAAGTGGGGGTTCGGCCGCCAGGAATTGGATGGAATTTCGCTGCTCTCTCACCAAAGAGCGGCGCGGGCCACCGATGAGGGTCGTTTCCAGTCGCAGATCGAGCCGGTGACGGTGCAGGTGGGAGGCGCCCGAGAGACGATGACTGTTGATGAGGGCATTCGGCGGACCACCAGCATGGAGGCATTGTCCGGACTCTCTCCCGCCTTCAAGGCGGATGGCAAGATAACTGCCGGCAACTCTTCGCAGATCTCTGATGGCGCGGCGGCGCTGCTGATTATGAGCGAGGAGAGGGCTTCCCAACTCGATCTGACGCCCCTGGCCCGGTTCGTCTCCTTCGCCATGGCGGGGGTGGACCCGGTGATGATGCTGACCGGGCCGATTCCGGCCACGTCCAGGGCGTTGGAGCGCGCCGGATTGTCGATCGACGACATCGGACTGTTCGAGATAAACGAGGCGTTTTCCTCGGTGGTGGCGGCTTGGCGCGCCGAATACGGCGGGGCCGACGTGGACGGACTATGGGAACGCACCAATGTCAACGGGGGCGCCATCGCGCTTGGCCACCCACTGGGCGCCTCGGGCGCCCGGCTGATGACCAGCCTGGTGCATGAGATGGTTAGAACCGGGACTCGTTACGGGCTGCAGTCGATGTGCGAAGGTGGAGGGATGGCCAACGCCACCATTATCGAGAAACTGTGAGCAAACCGCCTCCCGACCGGCGATGACCGGCCTCCTCAATCTGGTCGTGGCTCTTGGGATCGGGATGGCGGTGTGGCGGCTGTGCCTCTGGTTTCTCCGCGCCCTGGCGGCGGCCCCGGCCGAACCGGATCCCGACCTGGTGGTGGAGGCGATCCAGGATTACCGGTGCACCTTGTGTGGGACGGAATTGACGGTGAGAATGGCCAACGTCTCCGAGACGGCCCCTCCCCGTCACTGCCGGGAGGAGATGATGGCCGTCTGGCGACCGGACGGATCGGGCTAGCGGTATCCGGTGGTCATCAGGAATCCGCCGGCGATCAGGGCCAACCCGCCCACCAACCAGAGTTGATCGAGTCCCAGGACGAAGCGAAGCAGCACCAGAATCAATCCCACGCCCATCAGGCCAGCCATGGTGAGCACATACCAGCGGGAAGAGGGGGTGGAGGCCTTGACCGGGTTGCGGGGTGGGGTGGGCCTGCGGCGTTCGGCCCCTTTGCGTTTCTTGGAAACCGGCATAATTACTTACTAAAGAGTAGCGAGCGAAGCAGGCGCTCGCGGCGCCCGTGCTTTCGCCATCAAGGGCGTGCCCTTGAAATTGGTATGCTGGCTCGATGCGGGTTTTGATTCTGGACAATTACGACTCGTTCACTTTTAATCTGGCCCAATACTGTGGTGAGTTGGGCGCCGAGCCGGTGGTGGTGAGAAGCGATGTGGCCTCCGCGGAGGAGGCGATGAGCTGGGAGGTGGACCGGCTCATCATCTCGCCCGGTCCGGGGCGTCCCGAAAACGCCGGTTTTTCGATCGACTACGTCCGGGCTTTCGCGGCCCGCATCCCCATCCTGGGAGTCTGCCTGGGGCATCAGGCGGTGGCGGTGGCGTTCGGAGGCGAGGTGGGCGTGGCGCCCGAGCCGCGCCATGGAAAAACCTCTGTCATCCGTCACGATGAAGAGGGGGTCTTCGCGGGTTGCGAGAACCCCTTCGTTGCCACCCGTTACCACTCCCTGGCGATAACCGGGTTGCCGTCGGTCCTGGAAGCCTGCGCGTGGAGCGAAGAAGGCGTCATCCAGGGAATTCGTCACAGCCGCCTGCCCGTAACGGGTTTGCAGTTTCACCCCGAAAGTATCCTCACCTCGGAGGGCAAGCGCCTGCTGGGCAACTTTTTGGCCCAGCCACCGGCGATGAGGAGAATGGCTGGTTAGATAGAATGTTTCGGGTGGCGCTTGTTCAGGTCGGAGACACCAGATGCCGATAGCCAACCCTGCTCAATATCTGAAAATGCTGGAGGCGGCCCGTTCCGGGGGGTATGCCTTTCCGGCTATCAATGTTTCTTCCAGCGAAACCCTCAACGCCGCGCTGAGCGGATTCGCCGAGGCCCGCTCGGATGGGATTATCCAAGTCTCCACCAGCGGAGGCGGGTTCCTTTCGGGTGGAGGATCAAGCGACATGGCGCGGGGGGCCCGGGCCCTGGCCGAATTTGCCCACACGGTGGCGGCTCGGCATCCCATGCTCGTGGCTTTGCACACCGATCACTGCCCTCCCGACCGGGTGGATGATCTGATCCGGCCGCTTCTGGCGGAGACCGCCCGGCGGCGGGCCAACGGCTTGGGTCCGCTGTTTCAGAGCCACATGTTGGATGCCTCCGCCCTTCCACTGGAGGAGAATCTGGCGCTGGCCGCTCAACTGCTGGACGAGTGCGCCGCGCAGGAGGTCCTGTTGGAACTGGAGATAGGGATCGTGGGGGGCGTGGAGGACACCATGGACCACACCGACGTGGATCGCCGGAAGCTCTACACCACCCCCGGGGATATGGTGGCGGTGGCCGAGCGCCTGGGCGTGGGAGAGCGCGGTCATTATCTGCTGGCCGCGGTGTTCGGCAATGTGCACGGCGTCTACAAGCCGGGCAAAGTACAACTGCGCCCCTCCATTTTGCGGGACGGACAGCGGGCCACGGAGGATCGGTTCGATTATCGGCACTATCTGGTGTTTCACGGAGGGAGCGGCTCGAGCCTCGATGAGATACGGGAGACCGTGAACTATGGGGTGGTCAAGATGAACATCGACACCGATACCCAGTACGCCTTCACCAGGCCGGTGGCGGACCACATGTTCACCAACTACTCGGGGGTATTGAAGGTGGATGGCGAGGTGGGCAACAAGAAGATGTACGATCCTCGAACCTATCTGGGAAAGGCGCAGCAGTCGATGGCGGAGCGGGTAGTCCGGGCCTGCGCCGAACTGGGATCAGCAGACCGCTCGATGGCGGCATAACCAACGGAAGGGCCGATGTTGAGAGAACCGCTTCACGAAACCTGGATCGACTCCAACCGGTTCGTTCCCCGCCGATTCGTCCGGCCCATTCAGAAATTCATGCAGGTAGAGGCGTCCACGGGCGCCGCGTTGCTGTTCATGGCGGCGTTGGCCATGACATGGGCCAACTCTCCCTGGGCCGATAGTTATTTTGCCTTGTGGGAGACTCATGTGGAGTTGGCCGTCGGTCCCATCCACCTTTCCGGGTCACTGCAGGCCTTTGTCAACGACGCCCTGATGGTCATCTTCTTTTTCGTGGTGGGCCTGGAGATAAAGCGAGAAGTGGTGATCGGGCGATTGCGGGATCCCCGGGCGGCGGCGCTGCCGGTGATGGCCGCCGCGGGAGGAATGATCGTCCCGGCGCTGGTTTATGTAGTTCTGGTGATAGGCGAGGGGGGAGAGGCTTTGAACGGTTGGGCGGTTCCCACCGCCACCGACATCGCCTTTTCTTTGGGGGTGCTTTCCCTTTTGGGATCCCGGGCCTCCTCGGGCGCCAAGCTTTTCCTCCTGGCGCTGGCCATCGCCGATGACGTGGGGGCGATCATCATCATCGCGCTGTTCTATTCGGAAAGCCTGCGGTGGAATTGGCTGACCTGGGGGATATTGGTGCTGGTGGCGGTGGCGGTGGCCGGGCGGGTCGGCATCCGGGCCCGCACCTTCTACCTCCCCATGGCTGTGGTGGCCTGGTATTGCATCCACGAATCGGGAGTCCACCCCACCTTGGTGGGAGTGGCTTTGGCTTTCATAACCCCGGCCCGCCCCATGTATTCCGCGGAGACGCTCTATGCCAAGGGAGGGGCGATTCTTGAATCCTTTCCCCGCCACATAGTCACCTACCACCAGCGGGAAGAGGCCGACCATCAGATAATGACTCTGTCGGAGGTGGCTTGGGAGTCGGTGGCGCCCCTGGCCAGAAGCGAGCACCGGCTGCTGCCCTGGAGCTCCTTTTTGGTGCTTCCGCTGTTCGCCCTGGCCAATGCCGGGGTGCGGGTAGGAGATGACATCAGCCAATTGCTCCAGCCGGTGGCGTTGGGCACCGGCGCGGGGCTTCTGATTGGAAAAGTAGTGGGGATCAGTCTTTTTACCTGGCTGGCGGTGAAGATCGGGTGGGGACGGTTGCCGGACGGGATGGCGGGTCTGGATGTGGTGGCATTGGCGGCCGTGGCCGGCATTGGCTTCACGGTGGCCATTTTCGTCTCCAGCCTGGCTTTCGTTGACCCGGCTCTGACCGACCAGGCCAAACTGGGTATTCTGGCGGGATCGGCTCTGGCCGGGCTTTTGGGGTACTTCCTGTTCCGGTTCGGACCCAATCCCCCCAGCGCGGAGCGTACGCCGACCGTGGAATGAAAGCGGTTGGTTCCGGAAAGCTCTCTCAACGGGTCTACCCGTTTTGGCCGGGTTTGGACTGCTCCTGGCATGGGAGGAACAGTTATCCTTTGAACGCGGCTTACGCTGATTAGAAGAATAGGAATACGATGAGGTTGGCGGCACCGCCGACCAAAGGAGAATCCAAATGAGAAGAGCAACTATTGCACTGGTGGTCCTGGCGCTGTTGGCGACCGCTTGCGGCGAAGACGCCGAGGAGCCCACCAGCACGGCCGCGGCGGCCACTACCCAGGCCCCGGCGCCTGCCCCGGCCACAGAAGACCTGCTCGATGCGGTTATCGCTCGAGGGCAGTTGAACTGTGGAGTGAACGAGACCCTGCCGGGGTTCGGCTACAAGGATTCGGCCGGCGCGTTTGTCGGTTTTGATGTGGAGCTGTGCCGGGCTGTGGCGGCCGCCATCCTGGGTGACGCGGACGCGGTCCAATACGAGGCGCTGACCGCCGCCGCCCGATTCGAGGCGGTGAACTCGGGTCTGATCGATCTTTTGAGCCGCAACACCACATGGACTCAGAGTCGAGACACCGACCTGGGCCTCGATTTCGGGCCTACCACCTACTACGACGGCCAGCAGCTAATGGCGAGGGGCGGCCAGGATTTCACGTCGATGTCCACCTTGGAAGAAATAGAAGGGGCCACGGTTTGCACCAACTCGGGCACCACCACCGAAAAGAACATCACCGAGACGGCCGCCGCGATGGGGGTCAACATCACTTTGAGCACCTTCGAGGACTTCAACGTGGTCATCGAGAACTTCAAGTCGGGCGCCTGTGACGTGGTCACCACCGACGGTTCCGGATTGGTCTCGCGTAAGGTCAGCGAAGGGGCCGGCGGAGAAGATTGGGTGATCTTTCCCTCGGTTCCGATCTCCAAGGAGCCTCTGGGCCCCGGATGGATACAGAACCAATCCCGCTTCGGCGATGTGGTGACCTGGACGATTTTCGCCATGCTGATCGCCGAGGAGAAGGGTATCGACTCTTCCAACATCGATGACATGATGAACGTGGACGGAGAGGCCAGCCGACTGTTCGGCGCCACCGCCGACGAACTCCAAACCAAGATGGGCCTGCCGGCTGATGCCTTCTATCAGGTCATCAAGCAGGTTGGGAACTACGCCGAGGTCTACGACCGGCACCTGACCCCGCTGGGCTTGGAGCGCGGCCTAAACGCCCTCTACTCCGACGGCGGCCTGCTCTATCCGCCGCCGGCCCGCTGATCTGCTCGATAAGCGAAATAAATATGAGGCTCGGGCATCGCAGTCCGAGCCTCATATTCGAACAGGGAGGATCTCTAACTTGACGCCCACGTCTGTCGACGAGGTCACTGCTGCGTTCGCCGCCTGCCGGTATCTGGCAGACCGGTCCTTGGCGGTGGCTGTCCATCTCTCCTACCGACTCGGTCGTCCCCTGTTTTTGGAGGGAGAGGCGGGAGTGGGGAAAACCGAGGTGGCCAAAGTGCTGTCTCAGGTGTTGGAGACGGAGTTGATCAGATTGCAGTGCTACGAGGGGCTGGACGCCAATCATGCGCTCTACGAGTGGGATTACGCTCGGCAGATGCTGGCCATTCGCCTGATCGAGGCGGGCGCCGGAGGGGAGCAGGCCTCGATCGGGAACATTATGAACCGGGAATACCTGCTGGCGCGGCCCCTTCTGCAGGCGGTGGAGTTCTCTTCCACCCGGGGGAAGCCTCCCGTTCTGCTGATCGACGAGCTGGACCGGGCGGACGAGGAGTTCGAGGCCTTCCTGCTGGAGATACTCTCCGAATTTCAAGTCACCATCCCCGAAATTGGGGTGGTGCGGGCGGCCGTGCCGCCGGTGGTGGTGATCACCTCCAACCG
Organism: Acidimicrobiia bacterium; assembly: GCA_963665765.1. GTDB lineage: Bacteria > Actinomycetota > Acidimicrobiia > Spongiisociales > ZC4RG35 > Bin76. The sequence goes on along the minus strand of OY762464.1, from coordinate 1,470,364 downwards.
CACCCGGGAGATCCACGATGCTCTGAAGAGAAGATGTATCTATCACTGGTTGGACTTCCCTGATCCGGATCGAGAGGTGGCGATCGTCCGGGCCAAGGTGCCGGACATCGATCATCGGCTGGCCGCCCAGTTGGCCGACGCCATGGCGGACCTGCGAAGCCTGGAGCTGTTCAAGCCTCCGGGCGTGGCCGAAACCCTCGATTGGGCCCGCGCCCTGCGGGTTCTGGGCGCCGGGGAACTGACTCCCGAAGCGGTGCAGGATACGTTGGGGGTGGTGCTGAAGTATCGGGAGGACGTGGACGCGGTTACCCGGAGGGGCTTCGAGAGCCTGGTCAGAATGGGCGGCTGAGGCAGGGATGCCCGGCGCCCAGACCTTGGTGGAGTTCACCCGGGAGCTTCGTTCCGAAGGCCTTTCGGTGGGTTCGGTCACCGCCGTCGATCTGATGGCGGCGGTGGACGAAGTGGGATTGGCCTCCGGCCTGGACGTTTATGCCGCCTTTCGGTGTTTGACGGTCTCCTCTCCCTGGCAACTGCCGATTTTCGACCGGGTGTTCGTGCGGTTTTTCGGCCAGAACCTTTCGACCGGAATAGCCATGGCCGCCCCACCGAAGCCGCGTCTGTGGGCGATAAGCCGGGTACCGCAGCGGGGGGCGGAAAATGATGGAGACTCGGCCGGGCCGGAGATGGAGGCATTTACCGGGGCCTCCTGGGCGGAGCGCCTGGCCGAAAAGGACTTCTCCGATTTGACCAAGGCGGAACAGGCCGAGGTCCGAAATCTTCTGGCCCAGATGATCTGGCGACCGGCGCCGGTGAACAGCCGCCGTCGCCGTCCCTCCCCCAAGGGGGATCGCCCCGACCTCAGGCGCACTCTGCGCAAATGCGTGGGGCCCGAGGGGGATCTGATCGATCTGGAAAGGAGCGAGCGCCGAGCGCGACCTCGCCCCATTCTGTTCATCGCCGACGTTTCGGGTTCCATGGAGCGCTACACCGAGATGCTTCTCTACTTCGCCCATGCGGCCCGCGCCCGGCTGGGGAAAATGGAGACTTTCGTCTTCTCGACCAGGCTGACCCGCATCACCCGCCAACTGATGCGACGCAACCCCACCGAGGCGCTCGCCCAGGTTTCCCAATCGGTGGAGGACTGGTCGGGCGGCACCAGGATCGGGGAGTGCCTGCGGACGTTCAACTTCGAGTGGAGCAGACGGGTGACCAGGGGCGGACCGGTGGCCCTCATCATCTCCGATGGTTGGGATCGGGGAGACCCCGCATTGCTCTCCCGGGAGATGGAGCGGCTGCGCCGGACGGTCCACCGGCTGATCTGGGTTAATCCGTTGGCGTCTCGGGAGGGATTTTCCCCCCAAACCCGGGGCATGACGGCCGCCTTGCCGCACGTGGACGATTTTCTGGCTGGGGGCCGGTTGTCTGATCTTGCTACCCTGGTATCACTTTTGGAAACGCTGCCGGAGCGGAAGAGATGATGGAAGAAGCACTGCGAATCAGGGAGGGCTGGATGGCGGAGGGCAAGGAAACGGTCGTGGCCACCGTGGTGGCCACCGCCGGACCTTCGCCGCGTCCGGTCGGGGCGAAATTTCTGGTGTCCTCGGCGGGTGACATGGCCGGATCGGTGTCGGGAGGGTGCGTGGAGAGCGACGTGTACGAGCACGCCCTCGGGGTGCTGGCGGACGGCGAGCCCCGCCTGGTCACCTATGGCATTAGCGACGAAGATGCTTTCACGGTGGGGTTGTCGTGCGGAGGGACGATCCAAGTCTTTATCGAACCATGGTGAAGTCGCCGGTTTTGGCGGGGTTCCGCAAAACGCGGACCGCCGCGCCCGGGGTGGGAATACCGTGTTTCCTCGGTAGAGCGAGCCGATTATTTTGATTCCCGAGAGCAATGCCGGGGTGCTGGCCGCCTGCGCAGAGATAATCGCCGGGCGACGGCTGGGAGCTCGGATCACGGTGGTGAAGGGAGCGGGCGCCGGCCAATCTCTGGCGTTGGACTTCGGGAGCGGGCCAATGGCGGGCGGCCTACCTGACCAGGTGGCCTCCCCGGCGATCGCCGACGCCCGCACTCTGATGATTCGGGAGAAGTCCATGGCGCTCTCCTATGGCAACGTGGACGTGTTTGTGGAGGTGATCCCCCCCCGCCCGCACCTGATCATCTTCGGGGCGGTTCATATTGCCCAGGAACTGTGCGCATTGGCTCGGCGTCTCGACTTCGATATCACGGTTTCCGATGCCCGCCCGGCTTTTCTAACTCCCGAACGATTCCCCCAGGCCGACCGTCGGCTGGTGGGGTGGCCCGACCAGTTGTCGGGTCGGCTCTCGTTCGATCATCGGTCCTATGTGGTGATCCTCAGTCACGACGACCGTTTCGAGGCGCCTCTGTGGCCGATGGTGCTCCGGGCGCCGGTGCGATACATAGGGGCGATGGGCAGCCGGCGCACCGCCTCCGCCCGGCGAGAACGGCTGGCGGAGGCCGGATTCTCCGAGGGGGAGATCGCCCGGATCAAAGGTCCGATCGGGATCGAGATCGGGGCTGATTCCCCTGCCGAGGTGGCGGTGGCCATACTGGGCGAAATGGTCTCCGCCCGAAGACGGCCTTCGATGCCGCTTGACCTGGTCGGACGGGCGCTGCGACCGGCGCGGTGGGAAACACCATGATCGCCAACCTGGTGCTGGCGGCAGGGAGTTCCTCCCGGCTGGGAAGACCCAAGCAGTTGGAACCCTGGGGCGGCACCACTCTGCTGGGAACGGTTTTGGAAGGGGTGGAGAAAATGGGGTCGGAGGAGACCTGGGTGGTGCTGGGGGCCGCCCACGAGCGGGTTCTGGCGGAAGTGGATTTATCCGGGTGCAAAGTGGTGATCAACCACGAATGGCGATCGGGTGTGGCCGGGTCCCTCCGAGCGGGGCTTGATGCTCTGGAACGGGGATCGTCCGCCTCGGCCGCCCTGATCCTGATGGGAGATCAGCCGGGTATCCCCCCGCAGACCGCCGCCCGGTTGCGGGAGGCCTATCAGCCGGGGGTCACCCCGGCGGTGGTTCCCAGATACCGTTATACCAACTCCAATCCCGTGCTGGTGGACCGGGCGCTGTGGCGTCGGCTGATGATGCTGGACGGGGACCGCGGCGCCATGCGCCTCTTCCAGGCGCACCCCGAGTGGGTCACCGAAGTGTGGTTCCCCCAACTTCCGCCCGAGGATGTGGACGACCAGGAGGATGTGGAGAGGTTGAGGCCGACCCACCACCGCCAGGGGGCGGATCGGCCCTCATCGAGGGGCGTCCGAGGCGGTTCTCAAGGGAAGCCGGTGGCATCATGACCACGATCGCGGAGGTGGCGGGAATCGACCACCGGTCGGCCACGCTACTCCGGAAGGCGGGAATCAAGACCGCCGAGGCCTTTTTGGAGCGAGCTCGGGAGGAGAACCACCTCCGGTTGCTGTCGGAGCAGACCGGTATCAGTCACCAAACACTGGTGGACGTGGCGACGGCGGCTGATCTGATGCGGCTTCAAGGGCTGGGAAGCAGATACTGTGCCCTGTTGGGGGCGGCGGGAATCCACACCGTGGAAGATTTGGGCAAGCGCTCGGCAGAGGAGGTCACCGAGAAGCTGGAGGCCGCCAACCATAAGACCCGGATGGTCAAGCGGCTGCCCACTCTCCACGCCGTGCAGTCATGGGTTCGGCAAGCTGCTTCGGCGGATGACCGAGACGGGTAGATCTGCTCACATGTTGCGGCGGTAGCGCCCACCGACTTCATAGAGGGCATTGACCATTTGTCCCAGGGTGGCGACCTTGGCGGTCTCCATCAACTCCCCGAACACATTGTCCCCGGTTCTGGCCGCCGCCTGGAGAGAGGTCAGAGCCTGCCGGGCGCGCCGGGCGTGGCGGGCTCGGAAGTCGGCGACCTCCCGGATGCGACGGTTCTTTTCCTGATCAGTGGACCGGACCAGGCGCTTTGGGCCGACGAAAGACGAGCCGGCTTCCGACAGGAAGGTATTGACTCCGATCAGGGGATATTCCCCCGATTCCTTGACCCGCTCGTAGCCAAGGGATTCCTCCTGGATTCGGGAGCGCTGGTACTGGCGCTCCATGGCGCCCAAGACCCCGCCACTGCGATTCAACCGGGCGAATTCGGCCAACACGGCCTCCTCCACCAGGTCGGTGAGTTCCTCGATCACGAAAGAACCCTGCAGAGGGTTCTCGTTCTTGGTCAGGCCCAGCTCCCGGTTGACGATCAGTTGGATGGCCACCGCCCGCCGGACAGACTCCTCGGTGGGAGTGGTGAGGGCTTCGTCGTAGGCGTTGGTGTGCAGAGAATTGCAGTTGTCATAGACGGCGTACAACGCCTGCAGAGTGGTCCGGATGTCGTTGAATTCCACCTCTTGGGCATGGAGCGACCTCCCCGAGGTCTGGATGTGGTATTTGAGCATCTGCGAACGGGGATTGGCCTCGTAGCGGTGGCGCATCACCTTGGCCCATATGCGGCGGGCCACCCTCCCGATCACGGCATACTCGGGATCGAGCCCGTTGGAAAAGAAAAACGACAGATTGGGGGCGAATTGGTCGATGTGCATCCCCCTTGACAAGTAATGCTCCACATAGGTGAAACCGTTGGCCAGCGTAAAGGCCAGTTGGGTGATGGGGTTGGCCCCGGCTTCGGCCATGTGGTAACCAGACACCGACACGGAGTAGAAATTGCGAACCCGGTGGTCGACAAAAAACTGCTGGATGTCGCCCATCATCTTCAGGGCGAAATCGATGGAGAAGATGCAGGTGTTCTGGGCCTGGTCTTCTTTGAGGATGTCGGCTTGCACGGTCCCTCTCACTCGGGAAAGGGTCTCGTCTCTGATCTTCTGATAGACGTCGGGGTCAAGCACCTGATCTCCGGTGACCCCCGATAGCAGGAGCCCCAGGCCGTCGTTGCCTTCCGGTAGCGATCCCCGGTAGCGGGGTCGGGGACGGCCGCTTTGGGAGAACATTTCCGCTATTTTTTCCTTCACCTGCTCGGTCAGACCCTGCCGGCGGATGTGCAGTTCGCACTGCTGGTCGATGGCGGCGTTCATGAAAAGCGCCAGGATCATGGGCGCCGGCCCGTTGATGGTCATGGAAACCGAAGTGGACGGTTCACAGAGGTCGAACCCCGAATAGAGGAGCTTGATGTCATCGAGAGTGGCGATCGAAACTCCGGAGTTGCCGACCTTCCCGTAGATGTCGGGCCGTTCGCCGGGATCCTCCCCATAGAGGGTCACCGAATCGAAGGCGGTGGAGAGCCTCCGTAGGCGGGTACCCCGGCACAGGTAGTGAAACCGTTGATTGGTTTGCTCGGGAGGTCCCTCTCCGGCGAACATCCGGGTGGGATCCTCGGAGGTGCGCTTGAACGGATAGACCCCCGCCGTGTACGGGAAACGGCCGGGTAGGTTTTCCTGCAAAAGCCATCTCAGCCGATCTCCCCAGTCCTGATAGCGAGGCAGGGCCACCTTCGGCACGACCGTTCCACCGAGGCTCGGAGACGACAAGGGAACGGTCACCTCCCGATCCCGCACCCGGTAGGAGAACTGCCCGAAGCGATAGGAGTCCACCAGCTCGTCCCAGTTGCGCAGGGACTCGCGATGGTGGGGGGTCAAGCGTCCGACGGTCGATCTGATAGCTTCTGACAGCGCCTGGGAAGCCGCCCCGTCGGGGTCGGTTTTCTCCAGCAGGTCCCGGGCGCCCTCGAGCTGATAGAGTCGGCGGGCCGCCGACTCCTGTTCGGTCGCCCTCCGGTTGTATCGGTGGACGGTGGCGGCGATCCGGGCCAGGTAACCGGACCGCTCCGGGGGTATCACCGCCCGCCGTACCTCCGGCGGGGAGGAGAATTCGGACGGTCGTCCCATAGCCGCCACCAGGGCGCGGTAGAGACGGTCGGTGCCGGGGTCACCGAAGGCCGAGGCGACCGTGAGGTACACACCCTGGATGGGATCGGGATCATCAAAGGCCAGCCGATTACGCCTCACCTGGCGCCGCACGTCCCGCAAGGCATCCTCGGCGCCGGGTTTGTCTCCTTTGTTGACGGCCACCAGGTCGGCATAGTCCAGCATCCCGATCTTCTCCAACTGGGTGGCTGCTCCGTACTCGGGAGTCATCACGTACAGGGAGAAGTCGGAGAGCTCCATTACGGAGGTGTCGGCCTGCCCGATGCCGGAGGTTTCCAGCAGGATCAGGTCGAACCCGGCGGCCCCGAAGGCCGATAGGGCCAGGCGCGCCGCCTCCGGAAGGGTGCCTCCGCTCTGCCGGGTGGCCATCGATCGCATGTACACCCGCGGGTGGGGTAGGGAGTTCATGCGAATCCGGTCTCCCAGCAGCGCCCCCCCGGTTCGCCGCCCGGTGGGGTCCACCGAGAGGACCGCCACCCGGTGGTCCTCGAAATCGGAGAGGTACCTGCGGAGCAACTCGTCCACTAGGGAGGACTTGCCCGACCCGCCGGTCCCGGTCACCCCGATCACCGGAGGGCAGGGGCCGGTCCGAGCGGCCGCCGCCACCTCCTCGAAGACGTCGGCGTATTTGTCCGGAAAGTTCTCTGCCGCCGAGATCAGTCCCGCCAGGGTTCGGTGGTCCGAAACAGCCAGGCGGTCGATACGGAAGTCGGCCAGCTCTCCGGTGGGAAAATCGGCCCGAGCGATCATGTCGTTCACCATTCCCCCCAGCCCCAGAGCCCGCCCGTCGTCGGGGGAATAGATCCGGGTGATCCCCTCTTCCTGCAATTGTCTCCCCTCTTCGGGAAGGATGGTTCCTCCCCCGCCGCCGAAGATGCGAATCCGTCCGGTGCCCTGGTCGGCGGCAAGTTGGTGAAGATAGCGGAAGAACTCCATGTGACCGCCCTGATAGCAGGTGACCGCGATGGCCTGCGCATCCTCTTGGACGGCGGTTTGCACGATGTCGGGAGCGGAGCGATTGTGTCCGAGGTGGATCACTTCGGCGCCCGAGGCGGCCAAGATGCGCCGGAACACATTGATGGAAGCATCATGGCCGTCGAAAAGGGTGGTGGCGGTGACGAACCGTACTGCAAAGGTGGAACGGGGCGGTGTTCTGCGGGCCATGTAACTCCGGGGTAGGGCAGCTTGCGACGGACGACCTCAAGGATACAAAGGCTGTCGGCATCCAGCCGGGGCCGGGTTGCGAAAGAGGGCGCCTCCCCGCCGGCAAGCGAGAAAAAGCGGGGTTAGTCTTGGGGCGGAGCAAACCACGGAGGTCCAGAAATGGCGGAAGAGGTAAGGGGAATAGTTTCTCTGGAAAAGGGAGCTCCGGTATCCCTTGAGACGGTGATAGTTCCCGATCCGGGGCCGGGAGAGGCCCGGGTGGCGGTGAAGGCTTGTGGGGTGTGCCACACCGACCTGCACTATCGGGAAGGCGGAATCAGCGACGACTATCCATTCTTCCTGGGCCACGAGGCGGCCGGGATAGTGGAGTCCGTGGGGCCCGACGTGACCAGGATCGCGCCCGGCGACTTTGTAATCCTCAACTGGCGAGCGGTTTGCGGGAATTGCCGGGCATGCAACCGAGGCCGTCCCTGGTATTGTTTCGCCACCCACAACGCCTCCCGGAAGATGACCTTGGCCGACGGGACGGAACTCTCTCCCGCTCTGGGCATTGGGGCGTTTGCCGAGTTGACCCTGGTGGCGGCGGGACAGGCCACCAAGGTGGACAGCCGGGCGCGGCCCGAAGCAGCCGGCCTGCTGGGCTGCGGCGTCATGGCCGGGATCGGCGCAGCCATCAATACCGGAGGGGTGGGCAGGGGGGATTCGGTGGCGGTGATCGGCTGCGGAGGAGTCGGATCGGGCGCCATAGTCGGAGCTCGCCTGGCCGGGGCCGGGACGATCATCGGAGTGGACATCGACGACCGCAAGCTGCAGTGGGCCGAGGGCTTCGGCGCCACTGCAACCATCAACTCCCGCCGCGAGGATCCGGTGGAGCGGATCCGGGAGATCACCGGCGGCCACGGGGCCGATGTGGTGGTGGAGGCAATTGGCCTGCCCGAGACCTACGAGCAGGCCTTCTTCGCTCGGGACCTGGCCGGGGTGGTGGTGCTGGTGGGGGTCCCGACCCCCGACATGAGGATCGAGCTGCCGTTCATCGAAGTGTTCGGCCGGGGCGGAGCTTTGAAGTCATCCTGGTACGGAGACTGCCTCCCCGAGCGGGATTTCCCCATGCTCATCGATCTCTATCTGCAGGGACGCTTGGACCTCGACGGTTTTGTGAGCGAGACGATCGGCGTGGGAGAGGTCGAGGACGCCTTTCATCGCATGGAGCGGGGAGAAGTGCTGCGCTCGGTGGTGGTTTTCGACTGACCCCGGATTGAGCCGGAGTCGGACCGGATTTCCAACTGAATACAGGCATGACTCTGACCGTGTAAAGGGGAAGAGAAAGGCCAGCAGTTCCACATTGACTGCATTCTGTCACTTCGCACGACTATTTTGATAGGGAATGGAACGGGAGGAGTTGATGAGTACATTTTGCGGCGTTTCGCGTCGTTTGCTTTTTGCACGGTTAGGGCCGTGCGTCGAGAGGTCCTGATGACTCTGGCTGCGGATCAGAAAATCGCATTGCGGGCAGCCGTAAACGATTGGATTTCTCGGAGTTTTCCCATGCATCGAAAACACCTGCGGCACGATACGCCGCGTTTTCGCCGAGACGCTAATGCCTGGTCCATAAACCTGAAGACAAATAACAACGGCAGCCATGGTCGAGTCCTGGGCAACCTGCTCGTGTCACATGATGCTGCCATCCTCAGCGCTCCCGATCCTGCCACGGTACTCAAATTGCTGACGGAAACCGGAGATCCCGAAAACCAGCACCCTCTTGTATCAGCCGTGATCGACGAAGGGTACGAGTTTTACCTTGGCGACGGCATCGCGGCCGCCGATGCCCTAGCAGACCGCAGCATTGACTTGTTGCTGACTGATCCGCCTTATGGCATCAGCCGCCGCTACACCTGCGAGAACCAGATACCCCGCCGGCTGCGCAAGACCGGCGCGGATTTCATAATGCCCAGAGGCTATTTCGGCGATTGGGACGGCCCGGTTGACCCTAAGGAATGGACTAGTCGCGTGTTGCCAAAAGTGGCGGGTTGGGCCGTAATTTTTTGTGCGCAGGCTCAGATTGGAGAATACTGCGACATATTGACCGATCAAGGGTTCGTCGCAGTCGGCCCCATGGTGTGGCAGAAAACCAACCCCGTGCCGTTCAATCACAAGCACAAACCGATCAACGCTTGGGAAGCGCTGGTGATCGGCAAACGACCCGGAACGCCCTTTAATGGTGAGTGTGTACACAATGTGTTCGTCTGCAAATCGCCTTCACCTCAGCAGCGAATCCATCCTACACAAAAGCCCCTGCAGTTGATTGCAGAGTTCATCGAGTTGTTCAGTAGTCCCGGTGATCTGGTGTTCGATCCTTTTGCGGGTAGCGCCACGACCGTGGTGGGGGCTCGAGAAAAACGAAGGAGCGTCATTGCATACGAAAAGGACGCCGATATATACCGCCGAGCAACGCACCGGCTTGCGAAGGTGGCCCACCGACTGTTTTGATGGGAGACAGGCAAGAATTCGAAGCCACCTTCAACAAGGGCACGAAGATCTATCAGGTTTGGCTGGTGCTAAAGGATCAACAGTGGCACTGCCGTGAATGCGAGTACACACACGTAAACATCACCCAGATAGCGGGCGGCTCGGGCATACAAGGGTTGCAGAGAGGCACCAAGAGTCGCGATGGCCTGGAAATCGACAGCGCAAATCATTTGTGCCCAAAGTGTGAACGTACCACAAGACATGACCGGTGGACGGGTGGGTTTGAGACAGCGATTCCTAGTCCGTCTATGCCACAAGGGTTCGCGCGGCGAGTTATCGGATTGTTGAGTTCCCGTGATGTCGTAGATGGCTCAGAGCGATCCCCAAGCCAGTTGACCGTTGACCATAAGCTGCCGATAATTCGGTGGAGCCCCGAAACTCAGCAGACGCAGAGTGCATACTCCACCATGTCGGATGATGACATCAAGACGCACTTTCAACTGCTCAAGAAGTCGAACGGCAGCATCAGCCACAACCTTCTCAAGAGCCGCGCCTGCGAGCAATGCTTCAAGACCGGCGAACGCGGCACACCTTTCGGCCTGCGTTTCTTCTACGAAGGTGGGCCAAGATGGGAACCAGCTGACAAGAAGGATCCGAGCGGCTGTGTCGGTTGCGGATGGTATGACTTTGACCAATGGCGCCGCCAACTCAACAATCGGCTGGTCAACTGAACAGAGAGCCGTATCTCATTGCGGATAAGCAAATCCTTTTGGGGAGGATCGCGATTATCACCAGCCCCGGGCTCGCCATTCCCCGGTGTGGGGCTTTTCGGTGGCCACCGTGGTGTCGTTGGCGCCGTGACCCGGAAATATCAGGGTCGGGCCCGCAAAGCGCGCCAAAAGGCCCTCCACCGAGTCCATGACCTGGCCGAAGGAGGAGTAGTCCCACTGGGTGGCGCCGGGACCGCCCGGAAACAGGGTGTCTCCGGTTAGCAGCCAGGGTTCCAGCACGAAGGTGGTGGAACCGGGGGTGTGGCCGGGGGTGTGGATGGCATGAAGCAGCAAATCCCCCACCTCGATCTCCTGGCCGTCTCCGATCAAGCCGTCCGGAGTCGTTTTTTCGATTCCGGCGTCGGCCAACAGGAAAACGTCTTCGGGGTGCAGGAGAAACGGGACGTCCAACTTGTCGCTCACCCGGTCCACCGCCTGCAGATGGTCCATGTGACCATGGGTGGTGAGGATGGCCTGGACGTCATAATCCCCGACCGCATCGAGGATGCGATCCGGTTCGGCGGCCGCGTCCACGATCACCGCTTTCCCCGTGTTGGCGCAACCCACCAGGTAGACGTTGTTTTCAAAGGGCCCCACCATCAGCTTCATCAAGTGCGCCCCCTCGATCTGATGTTCCCACACGGAGTCGCCGGCGGGCGTTTCGCTCGAGTTTCCCATCTTTGGTACCTCGAAGGTCATGAAGTCGCCTTTCTGGGTTGGGGCCTGTCGCCGAAAGGATACCAAAAGCGGCCGGTATTCCGTTCTGTGACGAAAGCATTATTCTGAGACAGATGCGAGCTTGGCGTTTACATGAACTGACCGGTCCCGGTGCTCTATCACTGGACGAGGTTCCCGAAATCCAACCCGGACAGGGACAGGTGCGAATCAAACCACGGATCATTGCCCTCAACCACCTGGACATCTGGGTGACCCACGGCCTCCCCGCTCCACCCGGCCTCCCACACATCCTCGGTGGGGACGGCGCGGGGGTGGTGGATGCGGTCGGGCCGGGGGTGGAGGATCTGGCCGAGGGAGACGAGGTGATCATCAACCCCTCTCTTTCCTGTGGGGCATGCCCGGTGTGCGCCGCGGGGGACACCGTCTATTGCCGATCCTTTGGGGTGCTGGGGGAGCACAGTCAGGGGACCCTGGCGGAAAGGGTGGTGGTTCCCGCCGCCAACGCCGCGCCGAAGCCCTCCAATTTGTCCTGGGAGACGGCGGGCTCGTTTTCCCTGGCGGCCGGCACCGCCTTCCGAATGTTGAGACGGGGTCGTCTGCAGGCGGGGGAGACCTTGCTGGTGGTGGGCGTGGGAGGCGGGGTCTCGAGCGCCGCCGCTCGGTTGGGATCGTCGCTGGGCGCCCGAGTGTTCGTCACTTCCCGTGATCCGGAGAAGATCGCTTGGGCGGTGGCCAACGGCGCCGAGGCCGGTTTCGACTCCGCCGGACAGTTCGCCAAGGACCTCGCGGCGGCGGCCGGAGGGCAGGCGGACGTAGTGGTGGAAAATGTCGGCCCGGCCACCTGGGGACAGTCGCTCCGTTCGCTCAAACCCGGGGGCCGGATGGTGGTGTGCGGCGCCACCAGCGGCGCCAAGGCGCAAATCGGCATCCCCTCCCTGTTCTTCCGGCAACTGGAGATCATTGGCTCCACCATGTACACCCCGGCCGAATATCGGGACCTGCTCGGGCTGTTGGCCTCGGGCCGGGCGAAGGCGCCGCCGGTGGACCGGGTCTTTCCTTTCGAGGAATTGCCGGCCGCCATGGCCCGATTGGACTCGGGGAGGCAACTGGGAAAGGTGGCCCTGTCCCTCGACTGAAAAGATGGGTGGACTGCCTTCCCCGGTGGCGGCAAACCTGGGAGACAATGGCCGACACCGGCGATATACTGATACCAACCGGACCGGTTCAACCGGCTCCGCCCATGCATTTTGGGGGCGTAGAACAGTCTGGAGTGTTCGCTGGCCTGTCAAGCCAGAGGTCGCGGGTTCAAATCCCGTCGTCCCCGCCACGGGTCCGAGAGGCCAGGTAGCTCAGTTGGCAGAGTATCGGTCTGAAAAACCGAGGGTCGGCAGTTCGATTCTGCCCCTGGCCACCGGGGCGAGACCGTGTTGGCATGTCCCGCCCCTTTGAGTCTTCGGACCTTGCCCGCTTCGGGGTCGACCCCCCGGCACTTCCGGGCGGTTTCTATCCCCTGCTGCGAGAGGTTTTTTCCCGCCATGCCGACCAGGTGGCCTTGGAGGCGGTGGGCGGAGGTTCGTGGAGTTATGCCGAGCTGGCTTCGACGGTGGAGGATTGCCGAAGGAGCTTGGGGGCCCGGGGAGTGGCGGCCGGGGACCGGGTTCTGGCCTACGTCGAGAAATCCCTGGCCAATGTCTTTTTGTATCTGGCCTGCCTGAGCCACGGGGCGGTCTATATTCCCGCCAACCCGGACTACACCTCGGCCGAACTGGGAGACCTGATCACCGATGCCCGACCGCGCGTGGTGGTGTGCGATCCCGCCCGGGCCTCGGCCCCGGTTCCCCACACCGGTCCGGCCTCCCTGGTCTCTCTCCAACCCGATGGAACCATCACCGGGCAAGCGGGGCTTGCTCAGGCCGAAGACCCGGCGACGGTCCGGCCGCCGGCCGGAGATGACCCGGCGGTGATTCTCTACACCTCGGGCACCACCGGGAGACCGCGGGGGGCGGTGCTCACCCACCGGGCCCTGGCCGCCAATGCCCTGGCCCTCTGCCGAGCGTGGTACTTTCGGCCCGACGACACCCTGATCCACGCTCTGCCGCTCTTTCATACCCACGGACTACTGGTGGCGCTGCACTGTGCCTTGCTGACCGGTTCCGCAATGATCCTCATGCCTGGCTTTGATGCCGGGAGGGCCATCGGCCTGTTTGGCCGGGCAACGGTGTTCATGGGAGTGCCCACCTACTACACGAGGCTATTGGAACATCCGGCCCTTTCCCGGCCATCTGCCGGGGGGATGCGGCTTTTCACCTGCGGATCGGCGCCGCTTGCCCCCCGGGTATGGGAAGAGTTCCATCGGCGGGGCGGTCACCGGATCGTGGAGCGTTACGGAATGACCGAGGTGGGAATACTCACTTCCAACCCCTTCGAAGGAGAGCGGGTCCCCGGATCGGTGGGGTTCCCCCTGGAGGGGGTGGAGATCAAGGTGGTGGACGAGACGGGCGAGCAGGTGGCGCCGGGGGTGACCGGAGAACTGTTGGCCAAAAGCCCCGGCGCCTTCACCGGATACCTGAACCGGCCGGCCGAGACCGCCGCCATGGTGAGTCCGGACGGATGGGTGGCGACCGGCGATCTGGCCCATCTCGACGGCGACGGCCGAGTGAGATTGGCGGGAAGGTCCAAGGACTTGATAATCACGGGGGGCTTGAACGTACACCCCCTGCAGGTGGAATCGGCGCTCGATTCCCTACCGGGCGTGGCCGAGTCAGCGGTGTTCGGTGTGCCTCATCCCGACTTTGGGGAAGGGGTGGTGGCGGCGGTGGTCCGGAGGGGCGCCGAAGAGCCCTCCGCCGGGAGCCTGCGCCGAAGGCTTTCCTCCCGCCTGGCAGGATACAAGATTCCCAAACGATTCCTGATAGTCGACTGCCTGCCTCGCAACGCCATGGGAAAGGTTCAAAAGAACGTCCTGCGCTCCCGATACGCGGGGCTTTTCTCCTAACCGGTAACCGGGACGTCCCGGTGATGGCTCGGGTCGCGCCGAACCGGGGTCTCAGCCTTCCGGGCGCCGCAGATAGTCTTCGATGTCGGAGATCATCTGATCGCGGGCGTCGTCCAGGTTGGCCGGATGAAGATCGGCATCTTTGGTCAGTTCCTGTTCCAGATGCTCTATGTATCGGGCGAGGTCGTCCGATTGGGCGATCACCTCATCCAGGTTCTTGTGAAACTCGGAAACGTCCTCCTCCAAGGGAGTGGTCCCCAGGCTGATTTCCAGGATCTGGGAGGCCTTGCGGACCAGGGCCAGGCAGGCGGGTGGATACTCCTGGGTGGAGAGATAGTGGGGGACCCCCGCCCACAAGGTGAGGGCGTTCCAGCCCTCCTGGGTGAAGGCTTGGTGAAGGACTCCCACTATCCCGGTGGGACCCTGGTAGTTCGATCCGGACAGGCCGTGTCGTCGCAGCAGATCCGGACGGGCCGCCCTGCCCACCATGGGCACCGGGAAAGTGTGGGCCGTCTGGCCTATGAAAGCTCCCATGGTCAGCGCCCTCTCCACCCCCGCCCCGCGGCACAGGTCCAGGATCTGCCGGACATAGGTCTTCCACCGGGCATGGGGCTCGTCACCGGTTATCACCAGAAGAGGACTGGTCTCGGGCGGAGTGGTCAGGTAGATCTTGGTGCTCGGCCAGTTCACGGAGACGGCCCCGGACTCCCCGAAGCGAATCTCGGGACGCAGGACCTGGAAATCGAAATACTCCTCGGCGTCGATTTCGTCCAAGAGCACCGAAGGATGGGCGGAAAGCACATGCTCCACCGCTCGGCTGGAAGCCTCTCCCGCGTCTCCCCAGCCCCGGTAGGCCACCAAGGCGGTCGGTGGTCCCAAGGGCCCGTATCTACGCCGATTGACACGCGACACGCTCCCTAGCCTACCGCGGTAAAGAATCCTCCGCCCACTGGGGTTGGGCGGGATCCGTGAAGGGATAGTCCCAAGGCCGCGCCTCTTCCAGTTGGCCGGCCAGGTTGAACAGGTCGTCCTCTCTTCCGAATCGTCCCACCAGTTGCACCCCCACCGGAAGCCCGTGGGGGGTGCGGTGAAGGGGAAGACTCATGGCGGGTTGGCCGGTCATATTGAACAACCAGGTATTGGGAATCCGGTCCATGTTCTTTTCCGCCAACTCCTCCATCACTTCGAACGCCGATCCCCGGTGACGGCCTGCCAGCACGGCGGCGATCCGCTCCTGCTGGCAGGGGTCGGGTTGCAGAAGGCGGTGAGGCCAGGGCGGGGTGCCGAGAGTGGAAGTAACCAGGACATCGTGGTCCTCCATGATCCGCCCGAGCCGGCGGCCGTATCTGCGAACCAGAAACAAATTGGCGGCAAACTCGGTGGCGGCGACTTCCTGACCGGACTTGACCGCCAGTTGGTTGGCCGGCTCCAACAGGGTCAGGTCGATACCGAAGGACTGGACCATCCAGGCCGTGTCGACCGAGGAGAGAGTGAGCATCGCCCGTCTGCCCGGCCCGGGCCCGATGCCGGTGGAGACGGGCTCCACCCGATGACCCAGATCTTCCAGCAGAGCGGCTGTCCGATCGACGGCCCTCCGGTTTTCGGGCGCCAACGACACATCGCCGGTCACCGCGTCCTCGATCAAGCCGATCCGCAGCCGGCGAGGGGGCGCGGTCAGGGCTTGGGCGTAGGTGGTTTCGGGCGGTGGCGCCGCATATGGATCTCCGGGCTCGGGTCCATGACTGAGATCCAGGAAGGCCGCCGAATCTCTCACCGTCCGAGTGACTACGTGCGAAGCGGCCAAGCCGTACCAGCCTTCTCCCACCACCGGTCCCATCGGGTTCCTTCCCCGGGTGGGCTTCAATCCCACCAAACCACAGGCAGAACTCGGTATGCGGATCGATCCGCCGCCATCGCTGGCGTGGGCGGCCGGAACCAGGCCCGCCGCCACTGCCGACGCCGATCCACCCGACGATCCACCGGCAGTGACCTCGGGATCCCAAGGGTTGTGGGTGATGCCGTGCACGGCCGGCTCCGTGACCGACGCCATCCCGAATTCGGGGGTCGCAGTCTTGCCGGCGATGACGAGGCCCCCCGCCAGATAGCGGGAGGTGAGGGTGGAGGTGAAGCCGGGAACAAAGCCCAACAGCGCCCGGGACCCCGAGGAGGTGGGTACCCCCTCCCAGAACTGACCGAGATCCTTGAGGAGAAAGGGCACCCCCGCCAAAGGGGTGGGCGGGAGGGGCGATTCCGCCAAGCGGTGGGCCCGATCATAGGTGGTGTGGACCACGGCCCGAAGGCTCGGGTTGAGGTTCTCTATCTGGGCAATGGCGGCTTCCAGCGCCTCGGTGGCCGACAGTTGCCGGCCGGCGATGAGTTCGGCCAGTCCCAGGGCGTCGTAATGGCGATATTCTGTGGTCTTCATCGCGACAATGATGGCAAGCCGGGGCTCGCCAGTCCAATACCATCGGACGGATGGCGCTCCGGTAGGATTGCCTTTCGGCGGAAGGGATGTTTGGATGTCACTGATTTCCCGGTTGGGAGAGATCTTTGGCGCGGCCTTCGAGGAGTTGGGTCTCGACCGCCATTGGGGCAAGGTCTTCCCGTCGAAGCGGCCCGAATTGGGCGATTTTCAATGCAACGGAGCGCTGGCCGCCGCTCGCCCGGCCCGTCGGCCTCCCTCCCGACTGGCGGCTGAAATAGTGGCCCTGACGGAGGTGGATCAACGTTTCGCCGAAGTAACCACCGCCGGACCCGGCTTTGTGAACCTGCGGCTGTCCGATTCCTTTCTGGCCGAATGGGTGGCGAAGATGGCCGCCGATCCGCATCTGGGCGCCCCCCGCACCAAAGACCCCCGGAATGTGGTGGTGGACTATGGTGGTCCGAACGTCGCCAAACCCATGCACGTGGGCCATCTTCGGTCCACCATCATCGGCGATTCCCTGGCCGCCATCCTGGCGGCGATCGGGCACCGGGTGACCCGCGATCCCCATTTCGGTGATTGGGGGACCCAGATGGGGATGCTGATCATCGGGGTGCGGGAAAGATTTCCCGCACTGGCCTATTTCGAGGACCGTCCCGGGGGGTATCCCCCCGAAGCGCCGCTCGATCTGGCGGAGTTGTCGGAGATGTACCCGCGGATCGCGGCGGCTTGCGCGTCCGACCCGCGCCGGGCCGAGGAGGCGCGGCGGGCCACTTTGGACTTGCAGGCGGGGCGGGCGGGATATCGGGCACTGTGGGAGCAGATAGTTCGGATATCCATGGAAAGCCAGCGGGAGGACTTCGCTCGGCTGGGCGTCAAGTTCGATCTGTGGTACGGGGAGAGCGCGGTGGCCGACCGGGTGGAGGCCATGATCCAACGGATGAAGGAAAGCGGGCTGGTGGTCGAAAGCGAGGGGGCCACGGTGGTGGAGGTGGCCTCGGCGGACGACCGCGCCCCGCTCCCGCCTCTGATCCTGCGCAAGTCGGATGGCGCCGCCCTCTACGCCACCACCGATCTGGCCACCATCGAGATGCGGGTGGATGATCTGGCCGCCGACCTGATTCTGTATGTGGTGGACTCCCGGCAGGCCGACCACTTCCGAGGAGTTTTCCGAGCGGCCCGCCTGACCGGACTGGCGCCCCCGGAGGTGGGCATGGAGCACATCGGATTCGGCACCATGAACGGCCGCGACGGCCGGCCCTTCCGCACCCGGGAAGGAGGGGTGGTTCGGCTGAGCGACCTGATCGGCGCCGTTACGGAGGCCGCCCGCCGTCGGTTGGAGGAAAACGATATGGCCAAGTCCTATCCGCGGTCGGAGAGAGAGGCGATTGCCCGGGCGGTGGGGCTGGCCGCCCTCAAGTTCGGGGATCTGTCCACCCATCGCGCCTCCAACTACGTGTTCGATCCCGATCGGTTCGTGTCTTTCTCCGGCAAGACGGGGCCCTACCTGCAATATGGGGCGGTGCGGATCAAGTCGGTCTTGGCCAGGGCGGCGAAGGGGAACCTGGTTATGGGCCCCTTGATCTCCCCGAGGACCCCTGCCGAGCGGGACTTGATGATCACCCTGACCCTGATGCCCGAATCGATCGAGCGGGCCGCTTCCGAGCGCGCCCCCCATCATCTGGCGGAATACTGCTACCGGTTGGCGGCCGACTTCACCCGCTTTTACGATCAGTGCCACATCCTCAGCGAGCCCGACCCGGACCGGCGAGGGTCTTGGCTGGCCTTGGCCGCCTACTCGGGGAAGGTGCTCTCGAGGTTGCTGGACCTGTTGGGAATCGAGGTTCCCGACCGGATGTAGTCGCCGTCAACCGGGAGGCGAGAACAGCGCCAGCATCAGAATGGTCCAAACGCCGAACAACAGATAGACATCCCACCGGGGCTTCCAGAAGGCCACCCGCACCGACAGCAGGGCGGTCAGGGGCGGGACCAGGGAGCAGGAGAGGAGCCCGGCGACTCCCGCCGCCCGGAGGGTGGCCTTCCCGTACGCCACCGTGATGGGCAGGCCTTCGGGAAGAGGCGTCAGGATGCCCAGCACCAGGAGGGCGATGGAGACCAGCAGTCCGGCGATCACTCTCCCGCCGGCGCGGCGCCCCACATCATGCTCCTCCTCCAGGTTGGCCGCGCCATAGGTGGCCTCGGCCGCCAGACCCAAAATGGCGCCTCCCACCGCCCCTATCCCGACGATGGCGCCCAAAGCCTCCATCACGGTCAGGTCCGGTCCGCCGGCCACCCAATCCAACTCCTGCAGCAGGGAGGCCAGCGCCAAACCCAGGAGCGCCGCCCCCGAAGCCGTGAATCCCACCCGGAGCATCGAGCGAAAGGATCCCGCCGCCAAGCGATACCAGTCGCCGGGACCGTACGACGCCGGTTCTGATTCGGTCACAGGGCGTCCGTCAACTCTTTTGTGAGGGCCTCCCGATACAACTCGACCGGGTGCAGGACCCGGTACCCCTCGCCCAAATGCGAGCGTAACTGCATTTCGCAACCGGGATTGGCGCTGGCCACCACCTGGGCTCCACTTCGAAGAATCTCCTCCGCCTTGTCCCTGCCGAGTCGGGCGGACGTGTCCGGGCGGAGGATAGAGTAGAACCCCGCTGCTCCACAGCACATGGGACCGATGTCGGTGGTTTCGTATCCGGCCGCGGTCAGGATCAGGCGGGGCTGGTCGGTGATTCCCTGGGCGTTGCGGAGGTGGCAGGGGTGCTGGAGGGCCACTTGTTCCCGCCGCCCGGTCAGTCGAGGAAGCCGGCCCTCCTCGATGGCCCCGGCAATCAATTCATTGATGTCCCTGACCTGCCATCCCTCCAACTTATCGGAAGGAACCCAGTGAGGGTAGTCCTTGAGGTGAGCCGAGCACCCGGCCGCGTCGGCCACCACGTAATCCACCTCCTCGAAGGCGGCCACGTTGCGGGTGGCCAGGCGACGGGCGCCATCCGCGGCGCCGTCATGGGCCGCCAGGGCGCCGCAGCAGGTTTGATCGGGGGGAACCACCACTCGGTAACCGGCCTGCACCAGCAACGAGATGCCGGCCTGATGGACCTCTCCGAACCAGGGTCCCATGATGCAGCCGGTCAAAAAACCCACCGTGCCCCGCGGCGGGTTATCCGGCTCGAAGCTGCGGCCCCGCAGCGACGGGGTTTTCCATCGGAGCCGTCTCAGGCCACCCAACCCCGATCGCAGCCGCCGCGGGGCGACCCGAGCCAGCCGCAACCGCTGCGCCAGGGCCGTGGCCCAGGTGAGAACTCCCATGATGGCGGGGCTTCCCAGCCAGGTCACCATGATCGCCGCCCGGAGCCGCCGAGCCGGGCCTCCCCGCAAGGCGGCGATCTCGGCCCGGGCGCCCTCCAGGGTTCTTCCGTAGGGCACCAGGCTCGGGCAGGCCGGCTCGCAGGCGCGACAGCCCAGGCAAAAGGAGAGTGTCTCTTCGAACACGTCATCTATCTCGATGATCCCATCCAACACCGCGGACATGGCGGTTAACCGGCCCCGGGGTGAATCGGTCTCCTTGCCGGTGAGGCGGAAGGTGGGACAGTGAGGCAGGCACAGGCCGCATTGGATACAGCTGGAAAGCTCGGCCCGGGTGGGGGCATAGGGCGTTTGATATCCCACTAGATTCCTCCCGGCAACCGGCCCCGGTTGAGGATCCGGTAGGGATCGAACTCCGCCGACAGCCGGCGTTGATAGTCCAGGCCGGCCGGGGGAGCCCCCCAGGGATCCACCTGCCGGTACAGGGCTTCGGGTCCACCGGCCAGAACCATGGCTCCTCCCACCGATTCGGCCCATCCCCGAAGCTCGGTGGCCGGCCCGAGATCGAACCGATCGGCGGCGCATTCCACCATTCCCACCCCATGCTGCGCCACGTAGTCCCAGGAGCGGGGAAGACGCCCGATGGCCTCCGGCAGCCGGGAGGGCGGCACCCTCAGAGACCAAGCCGTCATCCCCGACGGCGGCGGCGGCCAGGCATGGCCGCTTTCCGCCTCCGTTCCCACTCTGCCGGCCTGTGACTCGACTTCGGCGCGGGTGCCCCACAGAAACGCCCGATGGCCCTGGGGGGTGGAAAGCACCGCCAGGGGGCGGTACAGGGCGGCCAGGGCCGCGGCCGGGTCGTCCACAGTCACGGTCACCGCCGCCGAGGGGGTGGGAACCAACTTCAGGCAAACGGCGCCGATCAGGCCCAATCTGCCCAACGCTCCCACCATCAAGCGGGGAATGTCATACCCCGTCACGTTTTTCACGACGCGTCCGCCGCTGCGAACGGTGCGCCCGTCCCCGGTCACCACCGTGGTCTCCAGCAGTCGGTCCCGGCTGGGGCCGTAACGGTGGCGGTGGTATCCGCTCAGGCCGGCGGCCAGGACGCCCCCGATGGTGGAGGTCGGGGAGTGGTGGGGCAAAAGAGTGGTCTGCCGATGCTCCGCCAACATTTCCTCCACCCGGGCTATCGGAGTGCCCCCCTCCGCCACCAGCGTCAGATCCTCGGGCTCCCAGGATGCCACCCGGTTCAGGGAGGTGGTCACCAGCACCACATCGGGGTAGACACGATGCCCATATCCCTGGTGGTTTCCCCCTCCCCAGATGAGCACTTCCATTCGGCGATCGGTGGCTGTGCGAAGCGCCCGGGCGGCGTCGGGGAGAGAAGTCGGCGCCAAGGCAATCTCCGCCGGCGGCAGTCCCTCCGTATCAGCGAGAGGGATAGTTCCGAACGGGTTCTTCACACCCAGGCGCCCTTGGGCACCGGTCGGCCAAAATCAAAGCACCGGGATCCCTCGGGAAGGACCTTGCCGGGATTGAACACCCCGTCGGCGTCGAAGACCTCCTTCAGCCGCGCCTGCGCATCCAGATCGACCTCGCTGAAGAGCAGCGGCATGAGATGACGTTTCTCCATGCCGATCCCGTGCTCGCCGGAAAGGACTCCGCCCTGCTCCACGCAGATCTGCACCAGCTCGTCGGCCGCGGCCTTCACTTTCTCCAGCTGCCCGGGCCGGGAGGCGTCGAACGCCATGAGGGGATGGAGGTTGCCGTCCCCGGCGTGAAACACGTTCATCATGGTGATCCCGTGGCGTTCCCCTATCTCATAGACCATCCGCATGGCCTCCACCAACCGGGTACGGGGCACCACGGTGTCGTGCAGGTAATAATCGGGAGCGGCTTGGGCCACCGCCCCGAAAGCCGACTTGCGGCTCTTCCACATGATGGCTCTTTGCTCCGGCGAGGTCGCCACCTGCACCGACGAGGCGTGGTTGCTCCGGGCGATGTCGGTGACTATCCGCGCCTCGGCCTCCACCGCCTCGGTGACTCCGGTCACCTCCGCCAGCAGGAGGGCCCCCGCCTGGGTGGGCAGACCGGCGTGCAGCCAGTTCTCGATGGCTTTCATCATCAGTTGGTCCATAATCTCCAAAGCCGCCGGGATCAGGCCGGCGGCGATGATTCCCGAGACGGTGGAAGCGGCGTCCTCGATGGTGGGGAAAGCGACTGCCAGAGTGCGCACGTCCGGAGGGTTGGGGGTGAGCTTCACCAGAGCGCGGGTAACGATTCCCAGGGTGCCTTCGGAACCCACCATTATGCCCCGCAGGTCCAATCCGATCGGGTCGGGCGCCGCTCCTCCCAAGAGCAGGACCTCGCCGATGTCGGTGACTACTTCCAAGGCTAGAACGTGGTTGACGGTGCTTCCTTCGGCCAGGCAATGCGGACCTCCCGAATTGCAGGCGATATTGCCCCCTACCGTGCACGCCGATTGCGATGAGGGATCGGGGGCAAAGTGCAATCCATAGGGAGTGGTCGTCTGGGACAGGTCCAGATTGATGACCCCTGGGCCCACCCAGGCGGTGCGGTTCTCGACGTCGATGTCCTCTATTCGATTCATGCGGGTGGTCACCAGCACCACCCCACCCACCTCGGGGACCGCGCCGGCGGAGAGTCCCGTCCCCGCGCCTCGGGCCACCACCGGGACTCGGTGTCGCCGGGCGGCTTTGACCACGGCGACGGCTTCTTCGGTGCTTTCGATAATCACCACCAAGGTGGGGTCTCCCCGGTATACCCCGGCGTCCTTGGCGTACAGATGGCGTTCCAAGGGCGAGTCCATTACCCGGTCGGCCCCCAGATGACGGACCAACTCGTCGCGGAGTCCGGTATCGCGGAGCGCGGTGACCATGGAAAGCTAGAATAACAATCGCCCGTGTCGCCCTCCAGAACGGTTAGGCCCTCCTCATGCCGGTGAACGCCCAGCCCACCCCCAATCCCAACGCCATGAAATTCGCGGTGGGCGTTCCGGTGGGAGGCCCGGTGACCTACCGGGCCGGGAAGGCGCCCGATCATCCCCTGGCGGCTGACGTGCTGGCGATCGAAGGGGTGAGCTCGGTGTTTTGGACGGCCGATTTCGTCACGGTCCAAAAGCATGAGGGCCAGGATTGGGATGGCATAAAGCCCGCCGTAATGGCGGTATTGAAAGAGCACTTCCCCGAGGCCTGAATCCCGGCCGGTCCGGTGGTACTCTCCAGGGAGGCGGTTGACAGGTGCTGGGCGGGTGAGGGCCTTTCGAAACTACTCGGCTAGCCGCCGGCGGGAACGGGGGTCCCTTCCGGTCCGATCCACAAGCTCACCGGCCAAGAGATCCCTGCCTGGTCGGTTACCACCCATTCCACCCTCCATGCCTCTCCGGTCCGGCTGATGCGAGGCTCGCCGTCGGCGGTCCCGGCGCCGCTGCGCGCCATCTGTTCCCGGGCCGTGCGGACCACCGCCGCCGGGGGCGCTTCCCTGGGTTCTCCCAGCCACCATTGGCCGGGATCCGCTTCGGGCAGAGGGATGAATCGGGGCAGATCCACCACTGCCGGGACCCCGTTTCCCAGGTCCACCACCACCTCGACCGCCTGGGTGGGAAGGCGGCTGTAGCCCACCCCGTCGGTGGACACCAGCCGTCGGAGCGCCACCTCCGTTCTCCACCTCCCATCACCCAGAGACTCGACTTGCAGAGCCCTGACCCATTCCACATAGGAAAGGGCGTCGGAGGGGTCGGCAGAAGGGTCATTCCCCAACCACTCCCACCGCTCCGGCGGGTGGTCGGACCCGTCCAGGGTAAAGAATTCCAGCACAAACCACTCTGCGTAAGAAGCCGGTTGCCACTGTGGAGAAAAGGCCTCCTCAGCTGCTATTCCCAGATCCGCCATTAGATCAGCCTCGCTCGGCAACTTCGGGGTTTCCGCCGGCTGCGGCGGGGGGAGGGCGGGAAGGGTTCCCTCCGTTGGGGGAGGCGAGGGGATCGGGGCCGGGGCCACCGCGGTGGTGGCGACCGGGGTTATCCGGGGATCGGGCGCCGAAAAAGTGCGGGCCACGCTGAAGATGATCACCGCCACCAGCGCGGCGCCTCCCACCAGTATCCAGATACGGCGGCGACGCGATGTGTCGCCCAGATCCCGAAGTTCTTCCCAGGGAATCGACTCGAACACCTCTTGGTCGGTTGGTTGGGACTCTCTCATATTGCAGTGTGGAGGTGATGCGCCCCGGATTTCAAGGGTTTTGGCCCCTAACG
Organism: Acidimicrobiia bacterium; assembly: GCA_963665765.1. Lineage (GTDB taxonomy): Bacteria > Actinomycetota > Acidimicrobiia > Spongiisociales > ZC4RG35 > Bin76. Next base: position 1,446,371 of record OY762464.1, on the reverse strand, counting down.
CGAAAGAAAGCCTTGGGTCGCGACCTTTGATCGAGATGTTTGTTGGTGAGCCGCCCTTCTCAACTAAGCTCTTGGGAAATGGTGGTCAATCCCGATCCTCGGCCCGGACGTTGGTTACTTCCTCTGGCCGTTCTGGCCATGTTCGCGTTCACCTTCATGTTTGTGCGAGCGTTGCCGCAGGCCGAAGTCGAGGAGATCCAGCCGATCACCACCTCCGCCACCCCCACCACTGCCGGCGGGGATGCCGAAGAGGCGACTCCTGCCGAGGATGCCGAGGAAGACGACTCCGGGGAGGAGAGCGCCTCCGAGACGGCTTCCACCACGACTCTTCCCCCGGTGGTGCTCTCCTATCTGGCGTCCGTCGAGGCGCTGGGGGAGCAACTGACTTCCCTGGCCACGGAGGTCAGGGAGGTTAATGACGCCTGGGACGCGCAGACAATCGCATATTCGGAGACCGAGGACCGATTGGTGTCGGTGATGGAGGATGTCATCGGCTGGCAGGACAATGTGGTTCAGTTGAGTGTTCCATCGGTGCTGGCCGCCTCTCATCAGGACATGCTGGCCGCCTCCACCCGGGTGGCGGTGGCAGCCACCACTATCGTGGAAGGGCTACGGAGTTCCGATACGGGAGAGATCCGAAGACAAGCGGCGGCTGATTTCAACGCGGCGGCTTCCGCCTTCGTTACCGCCGTGCAGCGAGCCAAGACCACGATCGGCTCCTAGCGGCCTTCCCGGCGATGAACGTCGAGATACGGGAGATAGCTCCCGAACAGTTCGATGCCCTGCGCCGAACCATCGCCCACGCTTTCGGGCAGGATCCCGATCCCGCCGAGCAGGAAAGAGACCGGAAGCTGGTGGAGTTGGCCCGCAACCGGGGCGCCTTCGATGGCGAGCGGTTGGTGGGGGCGGCCGGGGCCTACAGTTTGGACCTGACTGTCCCGGGCGGCGTGGCGGCCACCGCCGGCGTCAGCAACGTGACCGTCCTGCCCAGCCATCGGCGACGGGGGATCATGCGGAGGATGATGATCGAGTTGTTGGATGACGCCCGCCGGAGGGGGGACATGCTGGCGGCGCTCTGGTCTTCGGAGAAGCCGATCTATGGCCGTTTCGGGTACGGGGTGGCCGGAGTCACTACCCATCTGACGATCGATCGTTTTCCCCTCCTTGCCCACCGACTGGCGCCCGACCCGGCGCCGGTGATTCTGATCGACTCCGACGAAGCCCGGCTCGCCCTTCCTCCCCTGTTCGACCGCAAACGCCCCGAGGTGCCCGGAATGTTCGCCCGTTCGCCCGCCTGGTGGGAGTGGGAGGCGCTGGCGGACTATCCCAGACACCGTAAAGGCGCCAGTTGCTACCGGTATGCCTTGGCGCTTGATTCCCAGGGTGAACCCATCGGTTATGCGCAGTACCGCACGGAAGGTTCCTGGGAAGGCATCTCGATGGGGTTGACCGTCGGTTTGGAGGAGATGATCGCCCTCACGCCGGAGGCCCATGCCGGTTTGTGGAGTTTCTTGGTCAACCTGGACCTGATCCGGAAACTGCGGGCGTGGAACATCCCGGCCGCTACCTCCCTGCACCACTTGTTCGCCAACTTCCGGGAATCGCAGACCCTCAGCGACGGTCTGTGGGTGAGAGTTCTGGATGTGGAAGCCGCTTTATCGACCCGGCGCTATTCGGCTGACGGGAGGTTGACCCTGGAGGTTTCGGATCCGATCGATAGCCGCTCGCGCCGGTATCACCTGGAGGTTGTGGAGGGGGAGGGATCATGTCGGAAAACCACCGGAGCCCCGGATCTGATGCTGGACGCAGAGGATCTGGGCGCCGGCTTCCTGGGCAGGCCGCGGTTTCGACGATTGGGCGCCCTGGGCCGGGTGCGGGGCGCGCCCGAGGCTTGCGCTCTGGCTGACGCCCTGTTCGACTGGGATCCCCAGCCGTGGTGCCAGGAGGTTTTCTGAGCAGGTAACTCAGCGGGCAGCTATCGCCTCGATCTCGACTTTCAGGCCGGGAAGGGGCAGGGCCGCCGCCCCCACGGCCGAGCGAGCCGGGGGCTCGTCGTCGAAGAAGCCGCCGTACACGCCGTTCACCGCCCCAAAGTCCCGGATGTCGGTCAGAAACACCGTGGTCTTGACCACGTCGGAGTAGGTCAGACCCACCTCTTTCAGGATATTGCCGATGTTCTGAAGAATGAGCTCGGCCTGGTCGGTCACCGCCTCGGGGGTCTCCCCGGTCCGGGGATCGATGGCGATCTGTCCGGAGATGAAAACCAGTCCCTGCGCTTCGGTCACCACCGAATAGGGAGCGAGGGGAGGGGGCGCTCCCCGAAGCTTCGGTGCTTGTTTAGGCACGGAAGCAGATCTAGGAGAAGCTGTTCCCGCACCCACAGGAGCGGGAAACGTTGGGATTGTCGATGGAGAATCCGGCTTCCATCAGACCTTCCTTGTAGTCGAGGACCGCGCCGGTGATCCGCTTGACGCTCTGTGAATCCACTATCACCCGCAGGCCCGCGAAATCGGATACGACGTCGTCGTCCTCGGTGTCGGCATCAAAAAACATCTCGTATGAGAAGCCCGAACATCCGCCTGGCCTGACCGCCACCCGCAACCCCAGATCGTCGTCGCCTTCGGTGGCGAGCAGGCCTTTGACCTTGGCCACCGCCGAGTCGGTGAGTTGGATGGGCTTGCGTGCGGTCGAAGTGTTGATACTGAGAATCTGCATGTGTCGATCCGTGGTCGCCTAACTTGAATAATACAAAGCTGAATTGGGAGTATACCGAGGGAAAGACTGCTGCGCCACGCCGATCAGGGGAACAGGCCTCTGAGCAACTTGGCCTTGGTTACCCGGGCGACGCCTTTGATGAGGGCGGCCGTCCGCAGATTGACCTTTTCCTGTTTCGCCAGCAAGCGGACCTCCTGGAAAGCCCTCGTCATGATTTCTTGCAAACGCTGACGAGTTTCCTCGTTGGTCCAGAAATAGTATTGCAGTCCCTGCAGCCACTCGAAGTAGGAGACGGTCACCCCCCCGGCGTTGGCCAAGATGTCGGGAACCACCAGCACTCCCCTTTCTTGCAGAATCCGGTCTCCCTCCATGGTGGTGGGGGTGTTGGCGCCTTCCAGCACCACGGAGGCGGTGATGAGGTGAGCATTGCCGTGGTGGATGACTTCCTGGACGGCGGCCGGGATCAGCACCTCGCAATCGACCTCGAACAGTTGCTCTCCGTCGATCGGATCTGCGCCGGGGAAGCCCTCCACCCAGAGGTTGCGGTCCGTCCACCTTTCCACCGCCTCGACATCAAGGCCTTCGGGGTTGTGTATGCCCCCCGACAGGTCGCTGATCGCCACCACCCGGGCACCCAGCCGGTGTACGGCCGTGGCGACGCTCTTTCCCACCTGGCCGAAGCCCTGGATCGCCACGCGGGCCCTCTCCAAAGGCAATTCCACCATCTGAAGCGCCAGAGGCAGCAGGTAGGCCAATCCCAGACCGGTCGACTCTTCACGCACCTCCGTGCCGCCCAACTCGACCGGCTTGCCGGTCACCACTCCGGGCGCTCCGTGGCCTACGTGATGGCTGTAGGTGTCCATGATCCAGGCCATCACCTGGGCATTGGTTCCCAGGTCCGGAGCAGGTATATCGGTCTGCGGCCCGATAAAGGAAAAGATCTCGGAGGTGTAGCGGCGGGTGAGACGCTGGGTTTCGCTTCGACTGAGTGTCTCGGGCGCCACCCGTACACCCCCTTTGGCGCCTCCGAACGGGAGTCCCACCAGTGCGCATTTCCAAGTCATGTTCATGGCCAGGGCAGCCACCTCCCCAAGATCGACGGTGGGAGCGTAGCGAATCCCACCTTTGGTGGGCCCCATGGTCAGCACGTGCTTGACGCGGTAGCCGAAAACCGTCTCGACCCGACCGTTGTCCCTCCGGAATGGAAAGGTAGTCATCAGTGACCGTTGCGGGAGGCGGAGACGTTGGGCGATGTTGACGTCGAGGTCCATGTAGGACGCCACCCGGTTGAACTGGCCGACCGCCTCCCGGTATAGCCCAGAGTCCCATTCCATGAGGGGATTGTCGTTCTCCGGTGCGGTTGCACCCGAAGCTGTCATAGCCACTCCGCCGAAGTCTAGGTCGCTTCTGAACAGAATGTAAAGGTCGCAAAGAGGGCGGTTTGCCATTTGCGACCTGCTCTTCTCCCATGAAGTGCCTACTATCTCTTACTGCCAGAACAGGGAGCGTGGCCGTGCCTCACAACTCAAGCGCGCCGATCGCCGAGCAGGTGTGGGATGCTCTGCGCGGGGTGATCGATCCGGAACTCGGCGACAATGTCGTGGACCTGGGCATGGTGTCCTCGGTGGAGGCGACCCCGGAGGGAATGGTCACCATCGGGCTGGCGTTGACGATCGCCGAATGTCCTTTGCGCGGCCAGATCGAAGGGGACACTCGCCGAAGGGCGCTCTCTCTGCCCGGGGTGGAGGATGTGAGGGTCCACACCACGGCCATGACCAAGCGCCAACGGGCGGAGTTGATGTCCAGAGCCAGAGACAAGGCTCGAGAGCGCGCCGAGCCCACCCAGGTGTGGCCTTCCACGAGGGTTATCGCGGTTAGCTCGGGCAAAGGGGGAGTAGGCAAGTCCTCGGTGAGCGTCAACCTGGCGCTGGCGGTCAAGAACCTCGGGTTCCGGGTGGGCTTGATGGACGCCGACATCTGGGGATTCTCGGTTCCCCGGCTATTGGGCGCCACCGGCCGGATGGAAGCCGATGATCGGACCCGGCTGATGATTCCGGTGGAGGCTCATGGGCTGAAAGTGGTTTCGACAGGTCTGATTATCGATTCCGAGGAAACCGCGCTGATGTGGAGGGGCCTGATGCTGGCCAAGGCGCTGGAGCAGTTTCTCAAGCAAGTCAACTGGGGAGAGCTGGACTATCTGGTGATCGATATGCCCCCCGGCACGGGCGACATCCAGATGGCCCTGGCCAGGCTGCTGCCTCAGGCAGAGATGGTGGTGGTGACCACCCCCCAGCGGGCTTCCCAAAAGGTGGCGGCCCGCATTGCTGACATGGCCCGGCGATCGCACATGCCGATCGTAGGGGTGGTCGAGAACATGTCGGGCTTTGACTGCGGGCATGCCACGGTGCATCACCTTTTTGGAAAGGGAGGCGGTGAGGACCTGGCGAACAGCATCGGCGCCCCGCTGCTCAGTCGGATCCCGTTCGACATCAGGGTGGTGGAGGGAGGAGACCGTGGTCAACCCGTTTCCGCCACGGCGTCTCGCTCCCCGGCCGCCATAGCATTCGCCGAGACCGCGGCCCGGTTGGTGGAGCTGGTTCCACCTGCCCAGGACGAGACCTGCACAGGACGTCTGGCCAAGTTGCTGGAGGGTCTGGTCCCGGCCGGACCGGAGCAGGACCTGTTAGCGGCGGCGATTCCCTGAAACGGGGCCCTTTCGGACGCCTCGGTCCCATGGTGGAAGAGAGGAATCCGGCCTTGGGAACCGTGATAGGCCGAGGGATCACGATTGCCGAAGTTGCGCTAAGTTAAAGAAACATGAACCCCGGCCATGAGCAAGATCGCGGCAGCCTGAGGAGCGGTTCCTTTACCGGCGGGGAGTGTTCTGTTTCTGTGGAGATTTTGCCCGAAGACGACCAGTTGCCCGCCGTTTTCGAGGTGATCGAGGAGTTCGGCGAACGGGCGGGGTGGTCGATGGAATTTGTTCTCAGGGCGCAGTTGATTCTCGAGGAGATGGTGCTGAACGTAATGAATCACTCGGGCGCCACTGATCCGATGGTGATGAGATTGATGTCCGGCGAAAGGAAAGCCGCCTTCGAAATCATCGACCGAGGGATTCCTTTCGATCCCACCCAGGCCCCCACGCCTCCCGAAAGGGATGCTTCTTCGTTGGAGGACATGGCGATAGGTGGCCTGGGAATCCACTTGGTGCGCTCCATGGTGCAGGAGATGCGCTATCGGCGCGCCGGTAGCGCCAACCATTTGACCCTGGTGCTGTCCCTCCCCGACGCCTGATCCGGCGAAAGGACGGTGCCGGTCGAGCAGGGCTGTCCGGCCCCCGTCAGTCCTGGTCGCAGGCCTCAACCGCCACGTTGTAGGGATTGACCGCCCTACCCCCTTGGGGATGATATTCGAAGTGAAGATGGGGGATGTTGGCGGGAGAGTTGCCGGTGGTGCCGACGTAGCCGATTACCTCCCCTTGGGCGACCTCTACGCCGCTTCGGATCCCCGGGGCGAAACCCTCAAGGTGGGCGTAGTAGAACTCGTCGTCCCATGGCGTGCGAAGCCAGATGTAATTGCCGCCCAGACCCCCCTGGCCAACTCGGAAGAGAACACCCTGATGGATAGCCCTGATTCGGGTTCCCCGCTTAGCGAGCAGATCGACCCCTTGGTGACGGCGACCGCCGGAACGGGGAGCGCCCCAGGAGTCCACGAAGGTATTGGGCTCATCCACCGGGCAGACGCCTTTGACGAGGCGGTCATCCGGCGTGGTGGCCGGTCTCGTGGTGGAGGTGGTTGTGGTGGTGGGCGGGAGAGTGGTGGTCGTGGTTGTGGTGGTGGGCGGGAGAGTGGTGGTCGTGGTTGTGGTGGTGGGCGGGAGAGTGGTGGTCGTGGTTGTGGTGGTGGGCGGGAGAGTGGTGGTCGTGGTTGTGGTGGTGGGCGGGAGAGTGGTGGTCGTGGTTGTGGTGGTGGGCGGGAGAGTGGTGGAGGTGGTTGTGGTGGTGGTTGTGGTTGGTCTCGTGGTGGTTGTGGTGGGTTCCGCCGGCTCCTCTTCCAGGGATTGCAGCAAGGCAAGATCCTGTTGGGCCGCATCCAGCTTCAGGAGCAACTCCGAAAAAAGCGACTCCTGTCGGGAGCGGATTTCCTCGAGTTGGGCCAACTGTGATTGGCGCCGCGCCTGCTGGCGGGCCAGGTCGTCTGCCACTGATCGGTAGCGATTCCATATCGCTTCTTCTTCCACGCTCAGCGCCTCCACATAACCAATCCCGGCCGCGAACCTTTCGGGTCCGTCGGCCAGCCACAAACTGATGTTCTTCCCGGTTGTCACGTCTATGTACAGCAGCACCGCCAAATCCTCCACCGAGGACCGGGCCAGCCAGAGATCCGATTCGGCCTGGTGGAGCGCTTCTCCAATGCCGACCAGTTCCTCTTCCGCCAGCACCTGGGCAACCCAGGTTTCTTCGAGTAGTTGCGCCAGCCCCTCTTGCTCGGCCTCCAGCCGGACCACCCGTCGCCGGGCCTCCTCTATCTCGTCGAGTTGGGCGCCGGCCGGGGGACCATGCAGCAGCGCCAACATCGCCACGCCCAGCAGTCCGGCCAGCCATTTCAGTTGTGGCCGCCCACCGGTCATGATTCCGACAGCAACTCAACCGGTGTGTCCGGTTCGGGCGGACCTTCGAATCGCACGGTACCTTCGGCGGCCAGTTTCTTGAGATGGGCTGCCACCGAGAAGGCGGCCAGATCATGGAGGGCCGGATTCACGCTCCGGTACACCAAATCCACGATTTCCCCCACGGTCCGGCATCCGGAAGCCACGGCCTCCCGTATCTGCTGTTCTCGCTGCCGACGATGAGCAATGTACCAGGAGATGGCTTCGGCCGGGCGGTCAATCTCCTGCCCGTGGCCCGGGTACATACGCGCCAGCCTCAAATCGGTCAGCCTCTGCAGTGATTTCATATAGGAGGCCGCGTCGGTGATCAACACCGATGACCCTCCCATGATGTGATCCCCGGTGAAGAGGATCTCACCACTGAGAAAGCAGAGATGGTCGTCGGCGTGTCCGGGAGTATGGATGGTTCGCAACGTCGAGTCGCCCACTTCGATCGTCTCCCCGTCCGAGAGGCGATGGTCAGGCCGGAATCCCGGCCCCGGCTGAAATCCCAATGCCGGAACCTCCAGCAGGTTGGCCAGAGGATTGGCCAGGGGCGCATGATCGGGATGGGTGTGGGTGACGACCACCGCCCGGACCGCCGGCTTCTCCGAAGCCTCCAGAATTGCTCGGCGGTGAGACTCCTCGATCGGTCCGGGGTCGAGTATCAAAGCCTCTCCCGCATCTTCTATCAGGTAGGTGTTGGTGCCGGGTCCGGTGAACAGACCGGGATTCGGCGCCAGAATGCGGCGTACTCTCACTCCGCCTCCTCATAGCCGATCTCGCCGGGCAGCAAAGAATCGAACCCTCCCTGGCGCATGACCAATTTGGGCAGCACCGCGGTGACCGCCTTGCTTTCGTCCACCGAATCCCACGCCTGTCCGGAGGTGGGGAACTCCCGCAGGTATTCCAGGGTTTTGTAGGTGGGGAGAATCATTTCCCATTCCCCGGCCCGCCGGCGATGCAGGGCCTGGGAAGGGCGGATCCATACCGACTCGGTCAATTCGGCCTCGGCTAGGAGGAGGGGTTCCTCTCTCCCCACCCTGGCCAGATAGAACCGGGTGTCGTAACGCTGGGGCGCCGGGCGGGGAGCAATCCAGTTCGACAGGTAGCGGAGCCGCCCCGCGTCGAAGCGGGCGCCCTGGCGCAGGACCCATCGATAGACCTCCGCCCCCGCCAAGGGCCGCGTGGGCGCAGTGATGGGCCGGTCAGTGAGGTAGATGCCCACTTCCTCGGCGGTTTCTCGCAGTCCGGCCGCCCGCCATGCGGACTCTTCCGTCCGGTCTCCCGTCAGGACGTCGGTGGCCAGCAGACTGTGATCGACCGGATCCACCATCCCCCCGGGAAATGCGAACAGCCCGCCAAACACCGCGCTTTGGGATCGGCGCACCATCAGCACCTCAAGGCGACCCGCTCGATCTGCCAGCAGTAGGACGGTCGAGCTTGGTAGGGCGGGAACCGGGCGAGAAGGGACGAGGCTAGGAAGGGCCGATGTCATAGATCCCATCATCGCGGTGGACAGAGGTGGCGAAGAGTCCCTTCCGGGACCAAAAGGACACAAGATAGTTCCTGATCAGGGGCGCCATCAATAGCAGGCCCACCACGTCCGTGATGATTCCCGGGGTGATCATCAGGGCGCCGCCCACCAGCACCATCATGCCTCCCAGGATCTCCTCGGCGGGGATTTCCCCTCGAGCCAATCGCAACCGGGCCGATTTCCATACCGCGGCGCCCTGCCGCTTCATCACTGCCGCCCCCAGCAGACCGGTGGCCACCACCAGCCCCAGGGTGTTGAGCAACCCTATCTGATTCTCCACCACGGACAGCACATAGAGTTCCAGCAGGGGTATCCCCACAAACAGGGCCAATCGCCACATGCCGACTAACGATACCCCTGTTACCGAAGGGCAGAAGTTCCTTCATCCGTGGCCCGGTAGCCTCACTGCCATGAAGCAGCGAAGGTTCCCCGCAGTGGACCGCTTGGTGGGCGCCCTGCACGACCAATCCCTGCCGCGCAACCTGGTGGTCCAAGTGGTGAGGCAGACCATAGCAAAAGCCCGTCTGGATGATGAGGGGGGCGGGCGGATAGAGGATGAAGCCCGGCGGACGCTCGCCACCCTGCGGCTCGGTCGTCCGGCGCGGGTTGTCAATGCAACGGGAGTGTTGCTCCACACCAATCTGGGACGGGCGCCGTGGCACTCCGATTCGGCACGGATCGGGTCGGAAGTGGCGGTCGGTTATTCCAACACCGAATTGGATCTGGCCGACGGCCACCGGGGCGGACGCGCCGGGTATCTGCATCGGATATTGGCGCTGATAACCGGCGCCGAAGCGGCGCTGGCGGTGAACAACAACGCAGGCGGCCTGCTTCTGACCCTGATGGCGCTGGCTTCGGGGAGGCAGGTGCCCGTATCCCGTTCGGAACTGATCGAGATCGGGGGATCATATCGGCTGCCGGAACTGATGGCTGCCTCGGGGGCGGAGCTGGTGGAGGTGGGCACCACCAACCGTACCCGGTCGGAGGACTATCGACGGGCGCTCGGCGTCCGAACTGCGCTGGTGTTGAAGGTCCACCCTTCCAACTATCAGATAAAGGGGTTTTGGGAGGAAGCTACGGTGGAGGAACTGTCCGAGCTCAGCTCGTCGGCGGGAATTCCCCTGGTGTTCGACGCCGGGAGCGGCCTGATCGACCAACGGGTTCCGTGGTGGTCGGGTCCGCCGCCTTCCTGGCTGGCCGATGAGCCGGCGGTGGTGCAGAGCCTGGCTGCCGGGGCCGACCTGGTGCTCTTCTCCGGCGACAAGTTGTTCGGCGGCCCCCAAGCGGGAATGATCGTGGGCCGGGCCGATTTGATTTCCCGGCTACGGCGGCACCCGGCGGCCCGAGCCTTGCGCATCGACGGGCCGACTGCGGCCGCCCTGGTGGCCACTGCTGAAGCCTATGCCGATAACCGAGCGGGGGATCTGCCCTTTTGGAAGATGGCCGCCACCGACCGGATATCCCTGGAAGTCCGGGCCCGTCGGATAATCGAGGCGGCGGGGATCGAGGCCGTCGTGGAAGAAGGAGGGGCCACCCCGGGGGCGGGAAGCGTTCCGGGGGCAGTGATTCCCGGTCCCGTGATCGCCATCGACGGACCGGCCGATCGGGCCTTCCGGAGGCTTTTGGAGGCGAATCCACCGGTGGTGGCCCGGCGGGAGCGAGGGCGGCTGAAGGTCGATCTGCGCACCGTCTCGCCCCATGACGATGACGGGTTGATCGGGGCTTTGCAGGCGGCATGCCGGTAGTCGGGACGGCCGGTCATGTTGACCACGGCAAGTCCACCCTGATCGTGGCGCTCACCGGAATTGATCCGGACCGATGGGCGGAAGAGCGCCGCCGCGGTCTGACCATTGATCTGGGATTTGCCTGGATGCGTCTACCGGACGGAGGGAAGGTCTCCTTCGTGGACGTACCCGGCCATGAGCGCTTCATCAAGAACATGCTGGCCGGTATCGAAGTCATTGACGCGGCCCTCTTCTTGGTGGCGGCCAATGAGGGTTGGATGCCCCAGTCCGAGGAGCATCTGGCGGTGCTCGATCTGCTGGAGGTATCAAGGGGGGTGGTGGCTCTGACCAAAGTGGATTTGGTTGACGAGGAACTGGCGTATCTGGTGGAGGGGGATGTCATCGAGCAGATGTCGGGTACGGTCGGCGCCGGGTGGCCGGTGGTGCAAGTCTCCTCCCCGCGAGGCTCGGGCCTGGTTCGATTGGCCCGGAGTTTGGAGAAGACCCTGGTCGGACATGTTCCGGAGGACTTGGGCAGGCCCCGTCTCTGGATAGATCGCGCCTTTAGCATCAGGGGAGCGGGCACGGTGGTGACCGGCACGCTTTTGGAAGGCGCCCTGCGGGTCGGTGATCGGGTGGAAATATGGCCAGGTCCGGGGTCTGCCCGGATCAGGGGGTTGGAATCACACGGGGAGTCTGCCGAGATGGTGGGCCCGGGTTGGAGAGTGGCGGTGAATCTGGTGGGCGTCGGTCGCCACGCCCCGCAAAGAGGAAGTGTGCTGACCGCGCCCGGGCAGTGGCGAAGCACCGATTCGTGGGTGGCGGTGGTGCGTCCCGCCCGCTATGTCAGGGAATTGTCCGCCAAGGGCGCCTATCACCTCCACCTCGGGAGTGGCGCGTGGCCGGTCAGGTTCACCCCTCTGGAGAAAGGCCCCGGTGAGGTGGTGGCCCATTTGCAGTCGGTCTCCCCTCTCCGTCTGGCAATGGGCGATCGGTTCGTGCTGCGGGAGACGGGACGACGGATGGTGGTGGCCGGTGGCCGGGTGGTGGATCCCGCCCCTCCTCCCGGGTTTTCCGATCGGCGGAGACGGGGGCGGAAGTTGGCCGGATTGACCGGCGCTTCCCCTGTCGAGCAGGCGGATGGATTATTGGCGGCTCGGGGTCGGGCGGAGGTCGCCGAGTTGGCGGCGCACACCCGGGGAGGCTCTCCCGCTCGGGGATTGATCGTGGCCGGGGTGGCGGTGTCCGAGGAGCGGGCCGGGTTGATAACCGCCGACCTGGAGGCCGCAGTGGGTGAGTATCACCGCCGCCATCCCTTCCAGGTGGGGATGCCCGCGCCCCGGGCCGCCTCGGAACTGCAGACGGAGCAGGCGATCCTGGTGGAGCTGACCAAGTCACATCCCCGGCTGCAATGGGAAGGGACGGTGATAAGGGATCCGGAGGCAGAACCGGATCTTGACCCCGCCGAAACCACCGGTTGGGTGAAGGCCCGTCGGCGGCTTCGAGAAGTAGGGATGTTGACTCCCTCCCCGGCGGAGCTCGGCCTGGAGGATGATCTGGTGCATGCGCTGGCGAGGGTGGGGAAACTGGTGAGGGTGACGCCGTCGGTCTGTTTTTTGCCTGAGCAGGTGGAGGAATTGTTGGAAATTGCCCGAGGTTTGGAACAGCCTTTCACCGTCAGCATCTTTCGAGCAGCCGCGGGATTGTCTCGTAAGTACGCCGTTCCTTTCCTGGAGTGGACGGATATCCAGGGGAGAACCCGTCGTCGAGGTGATCTCCGCTACCTGGTGGAGTAAGACCGCCTCCGCTTGAGGCGGTGGAACATCTTTCGCTCCTCCGGGAATTCCGGTCGGGCGGATAAGCTGGGAATTTCATGCCGCCTTCCCGCCCCTCCTTCCCCTTGGTCTCCCTGTATCAGAGGATAAAAGCGCGGGTGGCCACCTACCGCCACGGATGGTTCAAAGTCCTGGTGTGGTTCCTGTTCGGGGCGATGACCATTGTCTTGCTGCCGGCCATGGTGGCCGCTTGGTTCTGGCGGCTCTCCTACCGACCTCCGCCGGGAGGCGGACGACGATGGTCGATGCTGCTGTTGATGGTGTCGGCCGGCCTGCTCCAGTTGCTGTGGCTGAATGTCCTGATTATCGATCCGATGGCGGGCATCGGGGAAGCCTTGAACCAGCCCCCGGAGCAGACCACCGCCGGGGCGGCGCCCACCACTACGACTACCGCTACCCCCACCGGGGTAGTCGATACGACCACCACCATCGAGTTGTCTCCGGCCGAAGCTGAAACCGAGGAGGTCGATGCCGCTGCTTCGCCGCCCACCACGGCCGACGCAACCGGGGCCGAAGCCGCTACCACCACCGCCCCCTCTACTACCACGCCGGCACCCTCAACCACTACCACCGTCCCGTCAACCACTACGTTGACGTCTACTACCACGACCTTGCCGGTGACGACCACCACCGGCGCAGCAACCAATCGAACCACCACCGTGGCTGCCGGGGCGCCGTCCGTTTTGGAAGTGACGGAGGAGGGCAACGGGGGAGTGGCGTACGATCGCGATCTGTACGGATCGTGGACCCGGGTCAGGTCCGGATGCAACACCCGCTGCGCGGTTCTGGAAGACGAGGGGCGCTCCGATGGAACCTGGCTGTCATGGTATGACGGGAGGGCGATCGACGATTCGTCGGAGTTGGACATCGATCACATGGTTCCCCTGGCCGAAGCCCACTTCTCGGGCGCCTGGCAATGGAGTTCATCCCGGAAGAGCAGCTATGCCAACGACCTCGTTCACCCGGAGGCGCTCACCGCCGTCAGCGCTTCCTCCAACCGCTCCAAGGGGTCGCGCGATCCCTCCGAGTGGAGACCCCCCGATCGGTCTGTCTGGTGCAGATACGCCGTGGATTGGGTCACGGTCAAGGCCGCCTGGGGTCTGTCCGCCGACCGGGCCGAAGTGCGGGCCTTGGAAGAGATGCTGGACACCTGTGGCGCCCAGGTAACGATCACCACCGTGCCGATTGCCGCCCGGCCGGTGGCGGTCACCACCACCGTGGCGGCGGCTGCTACTGCCGGCGCCGACTGTCCCTACACCTCCCAAGCCGGCGATCCCTGCGCGGCGATTCCTGCGCTCGGCAATCGGAGCAACGATGTCAACTGTGGCGATGTTCCCGGCCGTTTCAAGCCGCTGACCGTGGTGGGCCAGGACTATGACAGACTCGACGGGAACAACGATGGGGTGGCCTGTACCAGCTGATTCTCCCGGGTCCCGGGGGTGGCGGGAAACGCCCAGCCTTTAGCGAATCCGTCCCCGGCCGGGCACGCGGCGGCGGGGCGCCGGTGGTCGGGTACGCTTTCGGGCTGGAAGGGTTCTTCATACCGGCCTTCGCGAGAGGAGTTTCCCAAAATGCGGATCGTGGCAACCATCGGCTCGGAGGGCTTGGGTGTGCCCCGGTCGCCCAGCGACGTGGTGACCGATGCCGTGGCGGCCGAGCAGGCGGGGTTTGGCGCCGCTTGGTGCAATCACTTCAGTCGACACATGGACTCGTTGACGATGTTGGCTGCCGCCGCCCGAGCGACGTCCCGGATCGAGCTGGGGGTGGGGGTGATCCCCACCTATCCGCGACATCCGGTTGCTCTGGCTCAGGCGGCGGCCACCGTTCAAGAATTGGCTTCGGGTCGCCTGGTGTTGGGAGTGGGGGTTTCCCACCGGGTGGTGATCGAGAACATGCACGGATTGGACTATTCGAGCCAGCTGGGTCATCTGCGGGAATACCTGACGATCCTCAATGCCCTATTGACCTCCGGGCAGTGTTCTTTCCAAGGGGAGCACTATCGGGTGCAAGCCGGAATCCGGTTTCCGGGCGCCGGTCCGGTTCCCGTGATAGTGGGGGCGGTCGGCCCGGCCATGTGTCGATTGGGTGGGGAGTTGGCGGATGGGGTGAACACCTGGATGGCCGGGTCCCGGTACATCGAACGGGTGGTAGCGCCGATGGCGGTGAAGGGAGCTGAGATTTCGGGCCGGTCCTCGCCACGAATAGTGGCCGGAATACCCGTGGCTCTCGACCACGATCGGGACCGGGTTCAGGAGGTGGCTGCCTCCACCTTCGCCATGTACGGCATGCTCCCCAACTATCGGCGCATGTTGGATCGTGCCGGAGCAGAGGGCCCGGCCGAGGTGGTGATCGGCGGAGACGAGCAGGCAGTGCGCTCGGGGCTGCAAGCTTTTTTCGAGGCCGGCGCCACCGATGTGTGGGCGGTTCCGTTCGACACAGGAAACGGTACGGCGGCCACCGTGGAGCTCCTGGCGGATCTGGCCGGTCGATGACCTCAGGGGGTGGGGAAAAAGGCTCTCACCAAAGGGCTTGATTGGCCCTGCTCGGCCGGACCCGACTGCCGCGCCCTGACCACCGTTTGCAGGGTTTCGAAACGTAGGCCGGTGCGGAGGGCTTCGGTTGCCAGGACCCGGTTCGGGTGGATGTTGCCCAGATTCACGTTAGGTCCGAACCGCTGGATGAAGGTCACCTGCTGGCTCTTGATGGGCGCCTCCCACACCAATCGGTCCAAGGCTTCCTCGGCATGGTGGGCAATGGTTTCCACACTCCGTAGGTCCACCCCGCCGTAGTTGTTGAAAACTCCCACCGCCCGCCCCGATTCCCGGCCCTCCACCACCACCCATCGAGCTCCCTCCGCCAGATCCCGCAAGGCTTGCTCGGCCAATTCCCGGGGGGTGGGTTGTCCCAGGGGGTCCTTTTTGCCCACCTCCGAGATAACGGTCAATCCGGTCCGGGCGGCGGCCCTGATGAATGACAGTCGCTGGTCGAGGGGGAGATCGAGGGTTCCTTCCGATATCTCCACCGCGGTGAACCCCAGTTCGGCGGCCTTGTCGAAGTAGTCCTCGCCATGGTCGTGGAGAACAGCCGATTCGAACAGGGTTCCTCCCGGGAAGACCAGGATCCCCGCACCCTTGATCAGGGCAAGTTTTTCCGCCAGGATGTCCTCGGGCATCAGAGCCGAGGTGCCGAAGCTCAGCTTCCAATGATCGATCCAGCGGCCGGCCACCGAAAGCACGTCCCGGCTGGCCGTCAAGCCCAAGCCACTGTCGATCACCATGGTCAAGCCGATCTCCCTTTCCCGGCCGGTGCGGGCGTCTATCACATCGGCCGGCAGGGCAATCTCTTGCCAGGTGGTCATGTTGCCTACTTAAAGTTGCCTGCTTAGAGGTCTTGGAGGTTCTTGGCGCCGGCACGCAGACGGGAGAGCTGGATGAAGTGGGTGGGGTTCAGGAAGAGCTCGTCCATCACCGCCAAATCGTCGATGGTCAATCCGCGCCGGTACATCTGGAACAAATACTGGAAGGCGTCTCGGGCGCCATACCCGACATGGTGTGCTCCCACCACCCGCCGGGAAGCCGAATCGATGATCAACTTCTGAAAGCCCGACTTCCGAGGGTCGGCGAAGGCGTAGAGCATGGTCCGGTCGGTGGCGGGCAAGGCCACTTCCCACCCGTCCTCGCTTTCCGGCGGCATCTTTATGATGGTCACGTCGCCGTATCTCTCCCGGGCTTCTTCTTCCCCCAGGCCGAACCAGGACACCTCGTAGTGGGTGTGCAGGAAATCCGGGAACTCGTCGAAGGCGTAGTGGACATCCTCGCCCATGATGTGGCGGGAGGCGTACATCCCGGATTTGCGGGCCTTGAACATCTCCATCGGGCGTCCGATCAAATCGCCGATGGCGTAGACGTCGGGGACCGAGGTTTGCATTTGCGGGTTCACGATCACCTGGCCCTCCTCCCCCACCTTCACTCCCAACTTCTTCACCGCCATCTCCGAATTGGGGATCTCGCCCAGGCCATGGAACACAAAGTCGGTCTCGACCCGCCGGGGGCCTTCCGGAGTCAGGATGGTTATCGCCCGTACCTTTCCGTTTTCGTCCCCCTCGAGGTGGGTGGCCACCGAATTCTCCCAGATTTCCAGGCCCTGTTCCCGCATCATGGTGATGGCATAGTCGCGGGACTCGCCGTCCGGGAGGATCTTCAGCAACTCGGAGCGGACCACCATGATGGTGCGCCGTCCGGTGGCCTGAAAAAAGCACCCATATTCCACCGCGGTCTTGGATCCGCCGATCACCACCACCGTGTCGCCGGGCTCGTAGTCGAGGTCTTCCACCAGAGTCTCGTAGGTGTAGACCCCATGCAGGTCGGCCCCCGGGCAGTCCAATGGGCGCGATCGGGCCCCGAGGCCCAGGATCAGGTTCTTGGCTGTGAAGGTTCGACCCGCCACCTCCACAGTGTGGGCGTCGATGATCCTGCCCCGGGCGTTCAGCACGTATTCGAGGTCAAGTTGCTCCTTGCTCTGGAAGTTCATAATGGCATGGGGAGCGATCCGCCCCGCCCGGAAGAGATCCACGATTTCCTTGATGGAGGTGATCTTTCCGTTCATGTCGGGAAACCAGAATCGTCCGCTGAAAGTTCGAGCCAGCATCAACTCCGCCGCCACTTCGCTGAAAAGATGGTGGGGAACGCAGGCGTTGTGCGGACATGAGCCGCCCAGGAAGGGCCACTCTTCGATTATCAGTTGCCGTCCTCCCATCGCTCGCATGTATGCCGAGCCGAAACGACCCGCCGCCCCGCCACCCAGGAAGATGGCGTCGTAGGGGCGGGTATCGGCGTCGTCCACATTGAAAACCACCCGCCGGTCTTTCGGATCTTCCAACAGGGAGTCGATCTCCGGCGCCCACTCGTTGATGCTCAAGGTTTCGCTGCGGATGTCCCAAGCGGTGATAGTCATGTTCTCGAGTTCCTTTCGCGTCTTTTGTTTACGGAAGGGGCTTGGCGCCTGCGGTCAGCTTCCAATCTACGGCGATGGCTTCCCGGGCGGTCACCAGCACCGGGTTCAAATCGACCTCAACAATATCAGGATGGCTGTTCAGCAATCTCCCGACGGATGTCACGACGCGGGCCAAACCGGCTATGTCCCTGGCCTCGGCGCCCCGGAAACCGCCCAGCAAGGGGTATCCCCGGAGCGATTCCAACATACCCAGCGCTTCCTCGGTGCTCACCGGCGCCAGGGCGAAAACCACATCCTCGGTTACCTCCACCGCCGTTCCTCCCATCCCTACCATCACCACCGGGCCGAAGGAGGGGTCCCGAAGTCCTCCCACCACCATCTCCATGCCCTCCAACCGAGGTTGGAGGAGCACCGACCCCGTCGCCGAGGCCAGATCACGGAAAGCCGCGTTGATCTGCGCAGCTCCGGACAAGCCCAGGCGAACTCCCCCGATCTCGGTGCGATGCGCCACCGACGACGAGGTTTTCATCACCGCCGAACCTGGCCAGGTCGCCGCCGTCTCAAGGGCTTGGGAAGCGCTTTGGCAGAAAACGGTTTCCACGGTGGCGACCCCATGTTCCGCCAGGAGCCGGGAAGCGGTCAGGACCGGCAGAAGACCGGGCGCCAACGGTGGTGGCTGAGGCGAGGGAACCGATTCCATCACTCTGGGCCGAGGCACCCTCTGGGCGTAACCCACCGCGTGCCCGACGGCCCGGGCGGTGCGTTCCGGCCACTCCAGGCAGGGGATCCCCGCCTCCTGAAGAGGATCGGCATTGGACCGAACCGAGCGGGGAGCGACCCAGCATCCATACACCGGGATGTTTACCCCGTCGGTGCGCAACCGGTTGACGGTGGTACGCACGCCCTCCAGAGCGGCGGTGTCCATGGCGGCTCTTTGCAACAGGATGGGGATGACCAAATCGACCTCTCCCGAACGAGCCAGGGTCTCGATCAGCCATGGGTAGAGCTCGGCAAAACGAGCCCACACCGGAGTCATGTCCACCGGGTTGCCCGCCGAGCCGAAAGGAGGCAATCGGGCGGCGATATGGGCCGTTAGCTCGGCGGAGAGTCGAGGCGTCTCCACCCCGACCCCACTCAACAGGTCCACCAGTTCCACCCCCATGCCTCCCGAGTTGGTGATGATGGCGGCCCGGTTTCCCGGCGGGTGGGGCTGGGAGGAAAGGACTTGGGCGACGTCCAGCATCTCCAGACCCGAGCGGGCCACCAACGCTCCGGCCTGCTGCATGGCGGCCCCGAAGACGACGTCGTCGGCGGCCAGGGCCCCGGTATGTGATCGGGCCGCTCGGCTGCCTGCCTCAGAGCGCCCGGTCTTGGCGACTATGACCGGCTTGTGGGGAGTGGTTGACCTGATCGCCTCCGCCAGTTGCCTCCCTCCCGGGACGGACTCGAGCAGCAGGCAGATCACCTGGGTTTGGGGATCGTCCCGCAGGTACTCGACCACCTCGTGGTCCCAGATGTTCATCTTGTTGCCCGACGAGTAGACCTTGCCGAAGCGGATGTGGTCCTCCTCGCCTCGGGTGTGAAGAGCCATGCCGTAGGCGCCCGACTGGGTGATCAGGCCCACCCCGCCCGGTTCCAGGCGAGCGCTTCCGGTGATGGAGGCGTTGAGACCCAGGGCCAGATTCTGGACCCCCAAGCAATTCGGGCCCACCACTCGCACTTTGCCGGCGGCGGCGGCCAACTCCTCCTGGAGGGCCGCGCCCTGCGGTCCGGTCTCGGCGAATCCTCCCGCCAGCACCACCAGGGCGCCGACTCCTTTGGCATCGGCTTGGCGGGCTATCCGGGGGGCAACGTGGGCAGGAATCGCCAGCACCGCCAGGTCGACGTCACCCTCCACCTCCAGCAGGGAAGGGTAGGCCGCCACTCCGCTCACCTGGGAGGCGGAGGAGGTCACCGGGATCACCTCGCCCTCGAATCCGGACAGGTTTTTCCACAAAAGCGACCCCATCTTTCCCGGCCGCTCGGAGGCGCCCACCAGGGCCACCCGCTTCGGGTTGAATACCGAGGCGAGGCTCACAGCCGGAAGGTTCTTTGCAATTCCCCGGGCCGGAACTCGTTTTGGCGGATACCCAGCGGGTCGAGCGTCCTCACCAGGTCGATCTGAGATCGGTCGGGTGGGTCGACCTCGGCCAGGTCGGGGGCGATCTCCAGGTCGAATCCGGTGGCTTCTTCCATCTCGGCCAGGGTCACATCGGGGAAGATCCGCCGCAGTCGGGCCCGCCCCTCGGAAAAGTCGAAGATCCCCAGTTCCGTGACCATCCAGTCGGGCCCCCCGCCCGTGTATCCCAGGTCGGCCCTGGTCCCGGCCGGTGTCCGGTGGCCCACATCGGTTATGAAGTCGCAGGCGGACACCAGGCAGCGCCCGGTCCGGTGATTGGTGCTCCAGATGGTCAGATGCCGCACCGTGGCGGAGACGTTGCATCCCCCGCCGCCTCCCCCTATTTTTACCTTGGGTTTGGGCATTCCGCCCACCGCCGTCAGGTTGGCGTTTCCGTAGCGGTCGATCTGGATGCCGGACAGAAACATCCGGTCGATATCACCGCGCACCGCCGCGTCGAAGAACTCCTCGAAACGCATGGAGTAGACCGCTCCCTGTTTGAGCGCCGCATCGTTTCCGGTGGGGGGAATGAAAGGGGGAGTGGGGTTCACCGCGTACATGGCGCCCTCCACCAGCATCATGTTCGGGGCGAAGGTCCGCTTGGCCAGATGCATGGCGACCTGGGCACACGGGCTGGCAAACCCGTGGAAAGTTACCTCGCCATCCAAGATGGTGCGGGCCAGGGCCACGACGAACCACTCGTCGAAAGTGTATCTCATGAGTACAGACTCATCCAGGTGGTGGCTGACTCGGCGTAGCGGGTTAGCCGGGCCAGTTGCTCTGTGCCGATCAAGTCCCGGTACCCGGCTTCGTCCGCCGAGAACACATAGCGATCGAGATAGTCGTCCGCCCCCTCGGCGGTGGAGGCGGCTTTCACCCACTCCGCCAGGTGGGCCCGGTCGTAGGCGTAGCCGGGATACGCCGAGGCGGGATGCGCTCCGAAGGGCGCTTCCACCACCGCCGCCACCCGATAGGCCGGAATCACGATCCCTGCTTCCTGCACTTCCGAAGTGGGCGCGATCCGATCCACGGTGGCCACCACCGCCGCCGAAGCCGCCGCGAATCTCTCGTCGAGAACGTAGGGCTGATCGAGATGAAGGTTCCCCGCCCGGTCTCCCAAGGGAGCATGGACAAGGGCCACGTCCGGGGAAAGGGCAGGCACCGCCACCAGCACCTCACCGGTGAAAGGGCAGGTCACTTCGCCGTATTCGGGGTGCAGATCCCGGATACCGGTTCCCTTGACGCCCCGCACGGGCAAAAAGGGCAGCCCCATCTCCGCCGCTCTTATCTGGGTCAGAACGGTGTCGCAGCAGCTCTCCCGAACCTCCAGGTCGCCGTTCTGGGCTGCTCGGCGGAAGGCCGGAGCCAGTCCGTGATCCTGCTCGAATCCCACATAGCTCTGTTCGCAAACCTTTATTGCCCGGGCCGCCACCAGCATGTCCACGTCGATGGAGTGCGCCGATCCCACCACATGCAATTCCGAGATTTTCTGGCGGATGATCTCTCGCACCAGCGCCATGGGAAGGCGGGCCGAAAGACTGCCGCCCAGGGCCACCAGCCCTCCGCCCGGGACCAGTCGAGCTGCCGAACCGAGATCGGTGAGCTTGTTCGGGGCGAGGTGGAAGGCCATCGTTTACCGGGCAGTCATACCGCCGTCGACCGTGAAGACGGTTCCGGTGACGAAACTGGCGTCATCGGAGGCCAGGAATAAGGCTGCCCGGGCAATCTCCTCCGGCTTGCCGAGCCGCCCGATCGGGTATTTGGCGGTGGTCATCTTCATGCCCGCCTGCAGATCGCCCTTCCCGCGTTGGCGCAGCAGGGGTTCGATCAAAGGGGTGTGAACCGTGCCGGGACAGAGCACGTTGACCCGGATGCCGAACGGGGCCAGATCGATGGCCATCGAACGGGTGAGTGACACCAGGGCGCCTTTGGCTGCGCCATAAGCAGCCATCCCGGCCACCCCCACCAGGGCCGCCACCGATGCCTGGTTCACGATCGCTCCCGCACCCGACTCCCGAAGATGGGGAATCGCCGCCCGGGAGGTCAGAAACGTTCCTTTTACGTTGACGTTGAAGCAGCGATCCCAATCGGACTCGGACGCGTCGGCCACCGAACCGGTCGATTCCACCCCGGCATTGTTGTACACCACATCCAAGCCGCCCAACACTTGGGCTGCCCGGTCCACCGCCGCTCCGATCTGATCGGCAGCCGACACGTCGGCCGCCAGAGCCAAGGCCTTACCACCGCGGTTCTCAATGA
This sequence comes from Acidimicrobiia bacterium, assembly GCA_963665765.1. Lineage (GTDB taxonomy): Bacteria > Actinomycetota > Acidimicrobiia > Spongiisociales > ZC4RG35 > Bin76. The sequence goes on along the minus strand of OY762464.1, from coordinate 1,424,542 downwards.
TGTCGGCGGTTTTTCGGGCGGCGGCCTCGTCGATGTCCACCACCGCCACCGCCGCGCCTTGGGCGGCGAACAGCAGAGCGGAGGCTCGGCCGATCGATCCGCCGCCGCCGGTGACGAGGGCCGTCTTTCCTGTTAGTTTGACCATGAAGCGATTCTAAACCTCGGAAGGGCGCCTATGAATATTGAACAAAAGGAGAGGGGCGACCGGGAGGCCGGACCATGGGGGTAGCGGTGGTCACCGGTGGAGGAGCAGGGATCGGATGGGCCACCTGCCGGAGGCTCCGAAAGGATGGGTTCGAACTGGGGGTGTTTGATCTGGACGGAGATCGGGCCGCCACCGCGGCCGGGGAGGGAGTAGGCATTCGGGCCGACGTCTCCGACCCGGAGCAGGTGAAAAAGGCGTTTGCGGCAGTGGAGGACCGGCTGGGCCCGGTGGACCTGTTGGTCAACAACGCCGGAATAACGGGGTCGGCTCAAGCCACCCGCTTGCACGAGACTCCCCTGTCGGAGTGGGATCGGGTGGTGGCCGTGAATGTGCGAGGTCTGTATCTGTGTTCCCGACAGGCACTTTTGTCCATGATTCCTCGCCGGTCGGGACACATCATCACCGTGGCTTCCGTGGCCGCCCTGGTACCCTTTCCCGGAAGGGCCGCCTACTCCATCTCCAAGGGAGCGGCTCTGCTGCTGGCTAAATCGATCGCGGTGGATTATGCGGCCGATGGTATCCGTTCCAATGCGGTTTGTCCGGGGATGACGGAGACTCCCATGACCGCGTGGCGCCTCGACCAGCCCGAGTTGAGAGCCGCCATCGAATCCCGTATCCCGGTGGGAAGGGTGGCCCAGCCCGAAGACATCGCCAACGCTATCTCGGCTCTGGCCTCCGATCAGATGTCCTACATGACCGGCCATGGCTTGGTGGTGGACGGGGGCTGGACGGTCAAGTGAACGATCGCCGCAGATGGTCCGGCAATCGGCGTTCCAGGACTTTGAATCTGCCCGCTTTGGTAGGATGCGTAGAACCTGGGCATAAGGAGGTGGGCTCTTAAGTCAAACAGGCTTTCGAAGGCGAAGCGAACGATGGTTGCCGGGCAAAACGAAGTGGAACCGGCTTCCAGCTGAAAAGGAGAAGCTATGCAGATTAGAGGCCAAGAGGTAACCATCCCCACCTCGATGGTGGGCAACTACCCCAATCCGCGCTGGTGGGATGCACATGTGGCGCGTGAGTGGACAGGCGACCAGGAACCACCCGACTCTTTTGTCAGAGAAGCCTTGGAGGACGCCATGGCGTCGTTGGCCACCGATCAGGAAAACGCCGGGTTGGACATCATCACCGATGGCCGTCTTCATGGAGACAACTATGCGGATCAGGCGCTTTACTACTACTACAAGCGCCTCGGCTACGACCTGAAGGGTGGATTCCTCGGGTTTCCGATCTACAGCCGCCTTCATGCCGGGACCCTCACCCAGGAAGTGAAGCGGCGCGGGGCAATCATGGTGGAACAGGCTCGCGCGCTCACAAGGGCCACGAACAAGCCGACCAAGATCCAATACACCGGAATTCAGGTGCTTGCCCAGGCCACCAACGACCTCTTCTATGACGCCCCCGCCGACCGGGCGATGGCGATCGCCGCGGCCATCAACGAGGACATCCTGGAAGTGGACGCCATGGGGATCGACTTCATCCAGCTGGACGAGTTCACCTGGCCATATTTCTATGAGGACTGGGCTATCGAGGCTTTCAACCGGGCCGTCGAGGGTGTGAAGAACGCCCAGATCATCGTGCATGTCTGTTGGGGCAACTGGGGCGGCACGCCCGCGTATTACCCCGATGAGACGGCGGCTGCCGGAGAGATCTTCGATCTGACCATCCGCCAGGGCGGCGCCCCCGCGGCCACCGCTTCCATCGTTCCCCAAGCCTATGGCGGCAACTTCAATGTGCTCAACCTGGAGAGTTGCGGTCGGCGTTCCGATGACCTATCAGGCCTGGAAGTGATCAAGGAACATCCGCTGCCGGACAACGTGAGCTTCTGGGCGGGAGTAATCGACGTCAAGTCGACCATCACCGAGACAGCCGAGCAGGTGGCCGATCGGATCCGGCGACTCTTGGAGTACGTTCCGGCCGACAAGCTGGGAGTGACCACGGACTGCGGGTTGATCCTCTTGCAGCGCTACATCGCCGTGGACAAACTGCACGCCTTGGCGTCAGGCGCCGAGATCGTTCGGAAAGAGATCGGCGGCTAACCGCCTGACTTTCGCAATTCGGGGGAGGTCATTCGGCAAGGATGGCCTCCCCATTACACTTTGAGTCTTACCGCTACCAGGGAATATGCTGATGGCGTCAGCTGAGAGGCCTTCACCCAACGCAAGGGCCCATCCTTACCGTGGGTTGTCGGTGCAACACATCGATCGCACGCCTGACCCGGATTTCATGATGGAATACCTCATGGGGCGGGAGGTTTACCGGCGCACCGACTATGTGGGACTCGTTCACGGGGACGAGGTGGGATTGGCGGCGGTGTCCCGGGCGCCGTCCGACGATCTTTTCGTGCCGGTGGTGGATGTGGCGGTGTGGTCCGGTCCCGAGCAAACCAGGTTGGTTGAAGACCCCACCACGGATTGTGGCAACGCCACCGCCTTGGCCGACGCCGCCCGCCGACACAGCCGACCGGGGGTATCGGCATATTTGGTGAAAGGCATGTATGAACACATCAACTTCATCTGGGAGCCGGCGCCCATCCCGATCCATGTGACGGAGGTAACCCCACCCGAACCACCCAAGCTGCTGACTCAAGCGCAGCAGGTGGTGGCCTTCGATGAGGACCTGCCCCCTATCGAATTGGTGCTGGAGGCGGTCACCTTTTCCGATCTGGCGGAGCGGGCGCCCGCCGAAACCTATCTGGTGCCCTGTCGCGGCGCCGGACTGGAAATGCCGAGCGACCTGTCCTTTCTCGACACCCGACCCGCTACTCGAGCAGACTGGGTGATGATCGGGTGCGAGCGGTCGATGCAGTTCCATCGTCACTTTTACGGCGACGAGCCTCCCCAGGTGGACATCTGTCCTCGGAAACGGGTGGAAGGAGCCGATCCGGAGGGCGCTTGGCTGATCAAGTGTTGCATGCTGGAGCGGGGAACCGAGTTTTCCGGCGGGCGAGCGGTGGTGCCGTGGGGCGCCAACCTCGATGAGGTTCGGAAGGCGCTGCGGTGGCTGGCCGGAGTTGATCAGGTAGCCGTTGCCGTAGGATGAGCATCTATCTGGGGGACTCCACGGTCTACGGGCATCTGTGGGCGTCCGAGGAGGGAAGGAACCTACTGGGAGAGGAGGCTCGCTTCTCTTCCTGGCTACAAATTCTGGCGGGTTTGGCCGAGGCACAAGCCGAGGTGGGGTTGGTGCCGGAGTCGGCCGCCCGGACCATTCGGACCCACCTGGATGGGATGGAACTCGATCTGGGTCGGGTGGCGGAGGGAACCAGAGCAACCGGTCATTCCACGCTCGGTCTGATCCGGGTCTTGCGGGAGGATCTTCCCGAGGAGGTGCGGGAATGGGTGTACTACGGCGCCACTGTCCAGGATGTGAGCGACACCTGGACGGCCCTGGTGATGCAAAAGGTGGGAGATCTCTTGGAGCGGGACTTGGCTCGGCTGGAGCAGGCGACCCGGGGCCACGCAGCCACCCATCGCACCACCCCCATGCTGGGGCGGACCCATGCTCAGCCGGGCCTCCCCATTTCGTTCGGTTTCAAGGCGGCGGTGTGGGCCGACGAGATCGCTCGTCACCGCCAACGTCTCCGGGAGGGTAAAAAGAGATGGGAGGTGGTGCAACTGGGTGGGGCGCTGGGCACCATGGAGTTCTGGGTGAAGGAGGCGGGGCCTCTTCTGGAGGCGTTTGCGGCTCGCCTGGGCCTGGGGGTTCCCGCCATCTCGTGGATCACCAGCCGAGACCGCCCGGCGGAGTTTGTGCTGGTGCTGGCCATGGTGGCCACCACCATCGCCAAGATCGGGAACGAGATCATGGAATTGCAGCGCTTGGAACTGGGAGAGGTGAGGGAGCCGTTCATTCCGGGGACGGTGGGCAGTATCACCATGCCCCAGAAGCGCAACCCGGAGTTTTCCGAGCACCTGGACACGTTGGCCCGTCTGGTGAGGGCGCAGGCCGCGGTTATGACCGAGGCCATGATCCAGTTGCACGAGCGGGACGGCCGGTCTTGGAAAGCGGAGTGGGTGGCCTTGCCGCAGGCATGCTCCATGACCTTGGCGGCCACGGGTTTCGCCACCGTCCTGCTGGAGGGGCTGGTGGTGGATCGAGAACGGATGATGGAAAACATCGAGGCTCGGCAGGGATTCGTTTTCGCCGAACCGGTGATGCGGTCCCTGGCCGACCGGATCGGCAAGCACACCGCCCACGACGTCGTCTACGAGGCCGCCATGAAGGGCGTGGAGTCGGGGATGGGGTTTGTGGAGGCCCTGCTGGCCGACCGGAGAGTCACGGCGCATCTGGACCGCCCGGGGATAGAAGGCCTTTTCGATCTGGACAAGGTGCTGGGGGCGGCCCCGGACTTCGTGGATCGGGTGTTGGGAGAGAGGGCTTGATCCCCCGGGTGGCGGTGGCCACCCTTCCCACCCCCCTCCGGGCGGCGCCTCGGTTGTCCGAGTCTTTGGGGGTGCAAGTGTGGCTCAAGCGGGACGATCTCACCGGCTTGGGCCCGGGTGGGAACAAGGCCCGGCCCTTGGATTATCTGATAGGAGACGCTTTGGCCCGGGATGCCGACTATTTCGTAACGGGTGGTGGTCCCGGTTCCAATTGGGTGCTCCTGGCGGCCATAGCCGCCCTCAGCCGAGGCCTGCAGGTGGAGGTGGTCTTGTTCGGCGCCAAGAACCCGCCGCCGGTCGGTTGTTTTCGGCTCCTGAGCCAATTGCCGGGGGTGGTCATCACCTTTACCGGTGACCCGGCGCGGCCCTCGGTTGATCCGGTGCTGGCCTCGGTTTCTTCACAACTTCGGGAGCGCGGCCATCGGCCCTATACGGTCGGCCGGGGAGGGGCCGAACCGGTTGGGGCTCTGGGATACGTGACGGCGGTTGACGAGTTGGATACCCAGTTGGCCTGCCGAGCCGTCGAGGCGTCCACCATCTGGTTGGCCACCGGATCAGGCGGTACCCAGGCCGGTTTGGTGGCCGGACACCGTAGGCCGGGCCAGAACCGAAGACACATTGTGGGCCTCTCGGTGCACCGGTCTGTGGAGGAGTGCCGGCAGCGCATCGCCGCCATGTCCGACGCGGCGCTCGATCTTTTGGAAGTCGATGTCCGCCCGGAGGTGGAGTGGACGGTGTTGGATGGCCTGAGTCCCGATCCGGCCCGGGTCGAAGCCGCCGCCCGGTTGATGATCAACGCCGAAGGGGTCTTGTTGGATCACGAGTTTGGCGCCCCGGCCCTGGCGGCCCTGGCCGAACGGGCCGATGAGGTGGAGGGGCCGGTGGTGTTTTTGGTGACCGGGGGCGCCCCCGGCCTGTTTGCCGGGAGTCCCCTGACATGACGAAGGCGCCCGAGGGGTATCTGGGATCGAACGGCCGACTGGGCTCGGGTCCATCGCCCCATTTGGTGGAGGCCGGGTATGCCTTGGAGTTGGCCGACGCGGCCTTCTTGCATCGGGGTCTTTGCCTGGCGGACTTGGCTCATGTGCTGGAATTGGATGAGATCGGAGTGCTTCCCGAAGGCGCCGCCGCCGCTCTGTGCCGGGAGTTGTTGGGTTTTTGGTCCACTTCGGTGGAGGATTTTCCTTATGACCCGACGTACGGAGATGCCTACAACAGCCGTGAGCGGGAACTGGAAAAGCGATTGGGGCCGGTGGCCGGGTGGTTGCCGACCGGTCGCACCCGTCGGGAAGCAGGCCGGATCGCTCTGCGCATCTCGTTGCGGGAAAGGCTGGTGGATCTGCACGAGGCCGTGGCGGATCTGGCGGAAACATTGGCGGCCCGGGGCAGGGAGTTGGCGGAAGCCGTTTGGAACGACACCACCTACTTGCAGCCGGCCCAGCCCTCCTCCTTCGGCTACTACCTGGCCGGCTTCGCCGAGCAGGCTACCCGTGATCTGGAACGCATTCAGGCGTGCCACTTGCAGGTGAACCGGTCCCCGGCCGGGTCAGGCGGGGTGGGGGGAACCACCATTGCACTCGACCGGGAACGACTTGCCTCCCGGTTGGGCTTTGATCGTCCGACCTCCCATATTCGAGATGGCATGTGGTCGGCCGATGCCCTGATAGACGCCGCAGTGGCGGCGTTTCAAGCGGTGTTGACCCTCGACCGACTGGCAGAGGATTTGGAGATTTTCGCCAGTCCCCAGTTCGGTTATGTGCAACTGGCCGGCGCGTCCTCCCGGGCTTCGGTGTTGTTGCCTCAGAAACGCAACCCCTATTCCCTGGCGGTGATCCGGGGCGGCGCCGGGACGCTGATTGGCAGGGCCGTAAGTCTGATGGCCACCCAGCGAACTCCCTCGGCTCGGACCGACAACTGGCTGTACGCCTATGGCGAGGTCATCGAAGCCGTGGAAATGGCCACCCGGTTGATCAGGTTGGGCGGGCAAGTGTCCACAGATATGGAAGTTGATCGGGGGACCCTGGCCCGCTCCGCCGGAGCCCATTTCTCCCGGGCCACCGACCTGGCTGAACAGATGGTGATTGGTTATGGATTGGATTACCGGAGTGCCTATCGCATAGTGGGCCGAGCAGTAGCCGCCGCCGACTCCGAGGGCCGCTCGTGGCCCACCGCCCCGCACCTGGCTGCGGCCGCGCAGGAACTGGGGATCGAAGGCGATGCGACCCGCTGGGTTGCCGGGCTGCCCTCGACGGTGACCACCGAAGACCTGCTGTATCGGCGGCGTGGCGCCGGCTCCTGCTCGCCCGATCGGGTATTGGAGCATTGCCGGTCGGTTTCCGGCCGGGTTGCCCAGGCCAGAGAGTGGTCTCAAACCGTCTCCACCCAGGCCGATGCCGCCCTCTCCCGGTTGCTGTCTGCCGCTTCTGAGACTGCCGGGGGATAGCCGTGCCGGTGCTGATGATTATTTGTCCCGATTGCGACCACGAGTACCGGTCGCTGGTTCCCCCGGGGGCCAGAACGCCCAAAGTGTGGGTGTGCTCCCAATGCGGGAGCCGCGATTGCCGGCCAAAGGGCGAGGTCGCCTCCGATCATCCCTGGTCGGATCAGACCATGGACACCTGCTGCGGCTAGATCGGCCGACAGGAGTCATCGGATTTTTCCGGATCTGAGCGGGGGCTCGATTCCCTCATTCCGCTCCTGCCGTTTCTATCCTCCTCGCTATGACCGGAAAGGGCGAGACTGTCGGCGACAGCAGGTTCGATCGGAGGCTCTACTCGGCCGCCAACGTTGCCCGGGAGTGATCTCCGACTGGGACCCGGCCCAAAAGGGTTCGATCGGAGGCTCTACTCGGCCGCCAACGTTGCCCGCTATGTCGGTATGCATCCATCCACCCTCGCCACCTGGGCATACGGTTACCGGCGTCGACCCGCCGGACAACTCCCCGTCCGCCAAGGCCCGGTTATCACCGCTTTCGAGCCCCTGAAGGGCGACTCTCGTCGCATCCCTTTCGTAGGGCTGGTGGAAGCCACGGTCGTCCAGGCCTTTCGGTGCACCGGCTTGCCGATGCAGCGGATTCGCAAAGCCCTGGAAGTTCTGAGCGATCAGGGTGAACTCGAATACGCTTTGGCCGGCAAGAAACTGTACACCGATGGTGCACAGGTGTTGTATGACTACGCCAGGAACGAAGGGGATCGGCAACTTAGGTTGCTCACAGTCGTCCACACCGGCCAGAGGGTGTTCCACGAGGTGATAGTCGCGTATCTGGAGAGGATTTCGTTCGACGGCGCTTGGGCGAATGAGCTGATCTTGCCGGTAACAGACAGAAAACTGTTGCGGGCGCGTCCCGACGTTGCCAGTGGAGATCCTCTGTTTATACATGGGAGCGCGCCGCTGTCAGTGGTTCGCTCGCGTTTTGAAGCCGGCGAGCCCGTGGAGTCCCTGGCACAGGACTATGGAGTGCCTGCCACCGACATTTTTGAAGCTTTCCATGCCATCTGGCCAGCCCATCAAGCCGCCTGAACCGGATCAACCCACCTTTTCCTTGATCGCTCCCTGGGACGGGATGTCATAGCCTCCGCGATACGTGACCAGGGAGCCCGGGCGCTGCCCATGGTGGATCTCTATCCGGATGGCAGTGACCAGTTCATCGCTGATCCCGAGTGGATCATGCGGGCGGATCGCGAAAGTTGGGTGGTCATAAGCAAGGACAAGTCCATCTGGCATGACCACTCAGATATCTTGGAGGAGACAACCCTTCGCATGTTCGTCTTCACCAATGCCAACGTGACTGGATCCGAGATGGCCAGAAGGCTCAGGACGAATTGGGAGGGGGTACTCCGGCGCGTTGCTCAAGCAGGACCATATGTGTATGCGATCTTGCCGGAGAGGCTGGAAAAGAGGTGGCCTGGCGGAAAAGGATCCGGTTAGTTCCAGACCGTGACGATGATCGCCATGATTACATGGCCGATTACTCCGATTCCTCCGTTCACCAAAACCAAGTTCATCGATCTGCCCTCATAGACCGCATTAACCCACGCTTGCGCTCCCACGAACACCACCCCGGTAAAGAGACCGAGCACCAGGCCGTCTCCGAAAGAGGAGGCGCCGATCCCTTGAGCGATCATGGCCAGCACCATCGCCATCAGGAAGTAGGAGACCAACGTTCCCACGAATATCCAGGGATTGGGCGAAGCATCGGACGGATCCACCCCGGCCGCTTTCATCCACCTGTCCCCCATCACTTTCCGTTGATACCAAAGGGCGCCCACCGCGAAGAACGCCACCGCCGCGACCAGGATCGCCAGCCAGTTCAAATCACTTATAGAAAGCATGAATCCTCCGAGAATTCGACGTGTCGGTCATTGATGATATCTGGGATAACTGCACTCTCCGAAAAGGCCCGCGGGAGGGATCGGCGCCGACCGGACTTCCGCGGAAAGGGTGGGGTTTGGGCAGGGTTGGTCAGCTGGCGGCGGCCCGGGCCACGATTAACTTGCGTTCGGACTCGTTCAGTCCGCCCCATATGCCATAGGGCTCTCGGAGAATCAGGGCGTTGTCACGGCAGGGAGCAATCACCCGGCAACGTCCGCAGATGGCTTTGGCGCGACTCTCGCGGCGCTCTTTTTCCTCTTTTTTCTCCGATGTGCTGGGTGGGAAAAAGAGGCTCGATCTGACTCCCTTGCACAGCGCCCGACGTTGCCAATTATTGTTCATGCCCGCCATATGACCTCCATCCGCCTGAAGTTGTTTGCGTAAATTTAGGACAACTATCGGGGGTTGTCAAGAAATCTTTCTTTTACCCGTCGTCCGAAGGAGCTACTTGGAGGGTATCTCCTTCCACTCCCGTCACCCTGATCGAGTCCCCGCCGCGCAGGGCGGCGGCGCGGTGAGAAGTGGCCTTCCACCTTCCCCCATCGACCTCGACAACCCCGTCGGGATCGAGGACGGTGACCGCTTTTCCCAACTCCCCGATCAGTTCCTCTCGCCCCAGGGCGGGTGAACTGAACCGCACGCGGGCCACGGTCGGCATGGCCAGCAGGAAGAAAAAGGCCGTCGCCGCCACGGTCAGAACCCAGCCCGCCCAGCCCAGGGTTATCTGGGGACCGCCGTCGAACAGATAGAGACCCGAAGCAGCCACGGCGGCCATTCCGGCCGATGAGACCAGGAGCACTCCGCCACGCTGGTAGGAGAAGGCCAGCAATCCGACTCCCCCCAGCATCAGCGCCCCCGCCCACCACCGGAACGGAAGGGTGGCCGGGCCATAGGCGCCGAGAGCCAGCGATGCTGCCGCCACCACCGCCGCCACCCCCGGACCCACCGCGTAGAATTCGAAAACGGCGATAGTGAGCCCGGCCATCAAGAAAAAGAAGGCAACTTCGGGCCGAGTGGATAATCCCACCAACTGGGTCCACAGTCCCGGACGCCGGAGCACCGTCTCCAGCACGGTTACGCCTTCCGCCCCGTCCTCGCCGAAGAAGGGGCGGGTGGTGACCAGGTCGGTGGTCTCTCCCCCGATGGTGATGCCGGTCCCGTCGAGAAGTTGCAACAGTTGCCGGGGCGACGCCGTGTCGGCCGAGGACAGATCAATCAGACCCGGGACGGGCCCGTTCACCTCGATAACGCCGGGACCGGCTGTGTAGGCCCCCTCCAAGGGAGGGGCGCCGTCGGACTCGCCGACCAGGGTGGGCAGCCAGTGGCCGATCATCACCCCGGGCGCGGCCGAGCGGATCGGCGCCAGAGAAACCAGCTGGGCCGCCCCGCCATAGGCCACCGCCGGGGCGGGTCCCACCCACACGCCCAGGGGAAGGGGAGGGTCTCGGACCACCTCCACCAGTTCGCCGAACAGTTCGGGATCAGCCACCACTCCCGGCGAGTCGATCATCAGAATCAACAGTTCCACTCCCCCCAGGGAGCCGTTGCCGGGCCACCGTGATCGGGCGGCCTCTTCTATGGCGTCCAGCACGAAACGAACGGTGGCGTCATGGATGGCGCCTTCCACGGCCACCAGTTCGATGGTGGCCGGCGGAGTCTTGGCCGCCGCCGAGTTCAGGGGAAGAAGAATGATCCAGAGGGCGGCCGCCCCCCCGGCCAGGAGACGTATGGTCCCCACCGCGCGTTTGCTGAGCACGCAGAAGGCCTTACGCAGAGGGTCGGGAGAGAACCGGGCGCCGGCGGGCGCAGGTACTCTTGTTGTTTGAAGTGACCACCATCTTTGTAGTTGCCGAGGCCCCCTGGGTTTGCAACGACGTATTGTCCGCCGCCGATGATACCTGGCAGGAAACAGTTGTAATCGACGACCCCCGCCAGGCGATGGAGCAGACGGCCGGGGCCGAGCCGGGATCAGTGGCGGTGGTGGATATGCAAGTGGGCAGCATGGGCGGCATGGCCATATGCCGGGCGATCCGAGAAGCCCGCACCGCCCGATCCGCTCCGCCTTTGCCGGTCGTTCTGTTGCTGGATCGCCGGGCTGATGCCTTCTTGGCCCGCCGGGCGGGCGCTGCGGGATGGGTTTTGAAGCCTTTCACCGCTCACCGGATCCGCTCGGTTCTCAACGAGGTTGCAGCCACTGTCCTGGCCCCGACGGAGTCCCCACCGAAGTCGTGACTTCTTTTCATATCTCAGCGGTGGTGGGGATCGTTCTGTGCGTGGTTGCGTCGGGTTTCTTTTCCGGTTCTGAGACTGCGCTCCTGGCTTTGCCGCGCGAGCGGGCGCCCCAGATGGGGCGGGAAGGCCGGAGAGGAGAGAGGGTCGTTCTGTTGGTGCAGGATCTGGAGAGAACCCTGGCCATGCTGTTGGTGGCTAACAATTTCGTGAACATCCTGGCCGCCTCGCTCGCCACCATCCTGGCGGTGGATCTGATCGCCGCCTGGAGCGATCCCGGTGTGGGGGAGGCGTGGGGGCCGTGGCTGGCCACCGGGGCCCTGACCGCCGTCATCCTGGTGGTGGGTGAGATCACGCCCAAGACCGTTGCGGCCCGCTATCCCGAGAGCTATGCCTTGAGGGTGGCGCCCGTCCTGTGGATGGTTTCTCGGGGCCTCGCCCCGATTGCTCGGGTCTTCTCGACCGTGAGCGCCCTGCTTCTTCGGTTGGTGGGAGTCCGTTCCGAGCAGCAGAGTCCCGCCACCGAGGATGACATCATGGCTCTGGCGGAGCTCAGCGCCGAGGCGGGAGAGATCGACGTCGCCGAACAGGAGATCATCGAAAGACTGTTCGAACTGGCCGACCGTCCGGTGCGGGAGATGATGACTCCCCGGCTCAAGGTCATCTCCCTGCAGGCGCCGGTCGACTTCGAGCAGGTTCGCAGGGCGGTCGCCCGGACCGGTCACTCCCGATACCCGGTGGTGCAGGCCGGTGGCGACCTCGATGACTTGGTGGGGGTGCTTTATGTGAAAGACTGGCTTCGGCATCAGCACCCCGAGGCGTCGGGGAGCGCCCCGGGCAAGCTGATCCGCAATCCCCTGGTGATACCGGAGAGCTACCCGATCCTGTCGACCCTGATGGTGATGCGGCATCGCCGGATCAGTCTGGCGGTGGTGATCGATGAACACGGAGGGGTGGAAGGGGTGGTGACCGCCAAGGACCTGGTCGCCGAGTTGGTGGGGGGCATCCAGGACGAACACGACCCGGCGATCCCCATCGCGTCTGCGACCGGCCCCGGCCGATGGGTGGTGGAGGGGAGGCTGCCGCTGGAGGACCTGGCCGAGATGGTCTCCCGGACGCTCCCGTCCGGTCCCTACGATACGGTGGCGGGTCTCTACCTGTACCTGGTGGGCCGGATCCCGCGACCCGATGAGACCACCGCGGTGAACGGAGTGAATCTGCGGGTGCTGGCCATGGATCGGTTACGGATTGCTCGCCTGGCGGTGTGGGTGGACCCACCAGCCGACCACGAATTCGCCGGCCATTGACTCGAGGAAAATTGCTTCGATCGGTCGGGACGGCCGGATTTGAACCGGCGACCTCAGCGTCCCGAACGCTGCGCGCTGCCAAACTGCGCCACGTCCCGCCACCACGGTATTGTACCGGCGCCTCCCGGCCGCTCTTACGCCAGATATCATCCGATGACCAAGCCCACCTGAACAGGGCGGGGCGGCCAGACCCCAGGAGCAAACATGAACGTGGGCCATCCGGCAACCGATCGTGATAATTGGAGGTGTTGACCCCGGCGAATCCGGACCGAAAGCGCCGGCGGTGAAGCCGGTTCGTTCGGTTTTGGGCTTGTCCTGCCTGTTGTGCGGGGAGCTCTACTCGCCCGAAGAGGTGGACTATGTCTGTCCTCGACACGGCGGAGCGGCCACCCTGTCGGTCTTGTATGACTACGAGTACCTGGCCGGCCTGATCAGCCCCGAACAGATCGCCGCCGATCCCGACCGGTCCATCTGGCGCTACCGCCGGCTGCTTCCGGTTGATCCCGGGGCCGAACCCCCGCCGCTCCATGTGGGAGGAACACCTTTGCTGGCGGCCCGGGTTCTGGGCAAAGGGTTGGGAGTGCGGCTGTGGGTGAAAGACGAGGGACGGCAGCCCACTGCCTCCCTCAAGGATCGGGCTTCAGCCTTGGCGGTCCTCAAGGCCCGGGAGAAGGGAGCGGGCATCATCACCGCCGCCAGCACGGGCAACGCCGGGGCCGCCCTGGCGGCCCTGTGCGCCGCCTCCGAGATTCCCAGCGTCATATTCGTGCCGGCCGCCGCTCCCCAGCCGAAAGTGGCCCAGTTGCTTGCCTTCGGGGCCACGGTGGTGTTGGTCCGTGGTTCCTATCACCAGGCCTTCGATTTGTGCCTGTGGGCTTCCGAGCAGTTCGGCTGGTACAACCGCAACACCGGTTACAACCCTTACATGACGGAGGGCAAGAAGACGGTCTCCTACGAGATCTGGGAGCAACTGGGCTTCGGTATCCCGGATGTGGTGGTGGTGAGCGTGGGAGACGGCTCCATCATCGGCGGAGTGCACAAGGGGTTCGTGGATCTGCAAAAGTTGGGGTGGATCGACCGCCTTCCCCGGCTGATCGGCGCCCAGGCGGCGGGGAGTTCCTACCTGGTCGAGGCTTGGCGGAACGAAGAAGACCTGGAGACCAAGCCGCCCATTCGGGCCGCAACCCTGGCCGACAGCATCTCGGCCGACCTTCCCCGCGACCGATTCAAGGCCATGGCGGCGGTGACCGAGACGGGTGGGGCCTTCGTGGAGGTTACGGACGAGCAGATTCTGTCGGCCATGGTGACCATGGGCCAGCGAATGGGCGTTTTTGCCGAGCCGGCGGCCGCGGCGGCGATGGCGGGATTGAGGGTGGCCCGTTGGCAGGGCTTGGTGGAGGAAGGAGAGCGGGTGGTGGTGATCAGCACCGGTAACGGCTTGAAAGACGTCGATGCCGCCATGAGGGCGGTGGCCGAAAGCGGCGAGGGTCCGCTGATGGTTGACCCCGAGATCGAGGCCCTGGCCGAAAAGTTGGCCGGCCATATGCTGAGCCGCTGAGGATTCGAGTCTTGCGCGATGTTCGATTTCAGGTAATATCGGCCTTCGCCTCTCTTTACAAAAGGTAAAATTCCACATGATCGACCTGACCATCGTTCCCGAAGTGCGCCAACGGGCGGCGCGCCGGGCAGGGGAATTGGGATTGGCAATTCCCACCTTCGCCCAGATGCGCCACCCGCAATCGGCGCCCCCCGCCATCCAGCAGCAACTCGCCGAAGTGGGGCTGTGGGATCTCCATCCGGCCAATCTGTTCAGGGTCACGTGGCGTAATCAGCCCGTGGAGCACGGCGGCGGTTTCGGAGGACTGAACTATCTCGAATTCCCCCCGGAGCTGACCGGAGTCAGGGCGCGGATCGTGGCCCTGGTGGGAAAATGGTTCCCGACCGGCGCCCACAAGGTGGGGGCCGCCTTCGGATGCCTGGCGCCCCGGCTGGTCACCGGACAGTTCGACCCCACCCGCCAATGGGCAGCCTGGCCGTCCACCGGCAACTACTGCCGGGGCGGGGCTTATGACTCCCGGATTCTGTCATGTCGTTCCATCGCCATCCTGCCCGAGGGAATGAGCCGGGAGCGGTTCGAGTGGCTGGACACCGTGGCCGACGAGGTGATTGCCACCCCCGGTTCGGAGAGCAACGTGAAAGAGATCTTCGACAAGTGCTGGGAACTGCGCCGCTCGGGCCGGGACATCATGATCTTCAATCAGTTTGACGAGTTTGGAAACTACCTTTGGCACTACTCGGTGACCGGTCCGGCCTTCGCCAAGTTGGCGGAGGACCTGATGGGTCCGGGCGACCGGCTGGCCGGCGTGGCGCTCACCACCGGCTCCTCGGGCACTCTGGCTTGCGGCGATTACCTGAAGGAACGGTATCCGGGGTCCCGGATCGCCGCCGCCGAGGCGTTACAGTGCCCGACCATGCTCCAGGGAGGCTTCGGGGAGCATCGCATAGAGGGGATCGGCGACAAGCACATTCCCTGGATACACAACGTGCGCAACACCGACATGGTGGTGGCCATCGACGACGCCGCGCCGTTGGGACTGATCCGACTTTTCAACGAGCCCGCCGGACGCGCCTATCTGGCCGGTCAGGATGTATCGGCGGAACTCATCGAAAGTCTCGATCTGCTGGGCATCTCCGGAGCGGCCAATCTGCTCTCGGCCATCAAGATGGCCAAGTGGTATGAGATGAGCGAAAGGGACCTGGTGTTCACCGTTCTGACCGACTCCATGGATCTCTACCGGAGTCGTCTGGAGGAATTGACCGACGCTCACGGAGAGTTGACCACCGCCGATGCGGCGGGGATATACCACCGGTATCTTCTGGGCGCTTCCACCGATCACATGGCGGAGCTGGATTACCCGGAGCGGCGGCGCATTCACAGCCTCAAGTACTTCACCTGGGTCGAGCAGCAGGGCAAGTCCGCCTCCGAGTTGGAAGACCAGTGGTACGACGCCGAGTATTGGGAGAACATCCGCCGCGCCGGCGAGAAGATCGATCCGCTGATCGACGAGTTCAACCAGATGGCGGCCTCCGCCTCGGCATGAGCGCTGTCCCCTTTCCCGTTGCGCTCGGCTGGGAGCTGCCCAAGTGGGCGCATGACATAGTGGATCCCGGCCGGTGTTTCCCGACTCCTGAGGATCGTATGTCCCTGGCCATCGAACTTTCCCGGCGGAACATGCTGGAACAGACCGGTCAGCCGTTCGGAGCGGCGGTGTTCGATCTCTCCACCACCCGCCCGGTGGCCCTGGGAGTCAATGTCGTGGAGCCGAGCGCCACCGTGGCCGCCCACGCCGAGGTGGTGGCCCTTTGCCTGGCCGGAGTGGCGGTGGGCCACCACCACCTGGGTTCGGGGACCGGGACCGGGTTTGAGTTGGCGACCAGCTGCGCTCCATGCATGATGTGCCAGGGCGCCATTGTGAACTCGGGGGTGGGGAGCCTGCTGATAGCGGTCCGCGAAGACGACACTCGGTCGCTCGGCCTGGGTGGGAGTCGGCGGCCCCCCGAGTGGGTGGAGAGGTTGAGGCAAGGGGGGATCGCGGTCACCGAGGATGTCCTGCGGTCTGAGGGAGTGGAGGTGCTCAGGGAGTACGTGGCCCGGGGAGGAGGGAGGCAGGGTTCGGCGTGATGTCGTCTCTCCCCTCCGGCATGGGTTGGAAACTGCCTGCCTGGACAAGGGATCTGGTGCACCCCAAGCAGCGGTTTGCGGGGGTCTCGGAGCGAATGGAGGTGGCGGTGGAACTCTCCCGGCGTAACGTGACGGAGCGGACCGGCGGTCCCTTTGGGGCGGCGGTGTTCGACATGGCCACCGGCCAACCCCTGGCGCTGGGCGTCAATCTGGTGGTGGCCACTTCGTCGGCGGCCGCCCATGCCGAGGTGGTGGCTGTCTGCCTGGCGGGACAGCGGGTGGGAAACTACGACCTTTCGGCGGGCAACGGCGGGCCGACGGAGTTGGTGACCAGCTGCTCCCCCTGCGCCATGTGTCTGGGGGCGGTGCCCTGGTCGGGGGTTTCCCGGGTTGTGATCGGAGCTCGTGAGGAGGATGCTCGCTCCGTGGGTTTTGATGAAGGGAATCGACCGGCCGACTGGGTGGAAGGCTTGCAGCGGCGAGGGATCGAGGTTGTCCAAGATGTTCTGCGGGCCGAAGCGGTAGCCGTGCTCCGGGATTATGTGGCAGGCGGCGGCCTCGTGTACAACAGTTCCAAAACGGAGGGATAGCCGCGTGCACGAGGTTCAACACCGGGCCGATCTCCCCCCTCGCTATGAATCCCCTTCGACGGTGGAGGAGGCTCTGGCGATCCTGGCTCGTCATGGGGCAAGCGCCCGGCTGATCGCGGGAGGGACCGATCTGGTGCTGGAGATGCGCCGCGGCGCCCGCCCGGGAGTCGAGATGCTGGTGGACATCTCCCGAGTGGGAGGCCTGGATCGCATCGAACAGGATCCGAACGGGGTGATAAGTCTGGGGCCGCTGGTCACCCATGCCGATGTGGTGGGTTCGGAACTGCTCTGGGACAGGGCACTCCCCTTGGCGCAAGCCTCCCTGGAGGTGGGCGCCCCGCCTCTTCAGGCGCGGGCCACGGTGGTGGGCAATCTGGTGACCGCCAGCCCTGCCAACGACACCATCTCGGCCCTGACCGCGTTGGACGCCCGGTTGACCATTCGCTCCCCGCGAGGCGAACGCCGCTGCGCCCTGGCCGACTTCTATCCCGGTTTTCGCTCCACCACCTTGGCCACGGACGAGATGGTGACCGGGATCAGTTTCCCGGCGCTTGCCCGGAATCAATCGGGGGTGTTCATCAAGCTGGGGCTGCGGACGGCGCAGGCCATTTCGGTGGTGCACATGGCGCTGGTGGTCGAGCGGGATCGGGGCGGCGTGGTGACCCTGGCTCGGATTGCCTTGGGAAGCGTGGCGCCGGTGATCGTGCGCTCCCCCACCGCCGAGCAGGCGCTATCGGGTCGGAAGCTGGACGCATTGGCCGTAGCTTCCGCCGCCCAAGCCGCCGCCGAGGGGGTGCAACCGATCGACGATCTGCGAGGCACGGCCGAGTATCGACGACGGATGACCGAGGTCATGGTCCGTCGGGGGCTGGAGGCGTTGGGGGGTGGCGAAGAACGTCGACGGGTCCCCTCCCGTCCGGTGCAGTTCGGCGCCTCTGATCAGCCCACGTTGGAGGAGGCGCATTCCCATCAAGGGACCGACCCCATCGAAGCCGTGGTCAACGGGATGCCCATCGTCACCCGCCGCGGAGGCGACCTTACCCTTTTGGATTGGTTGCGAGATGTGGCCGGGCCGGCCGGCGGATCGTCGCTCACCGGAACCAAGGAGGGGTGCGCCGAGGGAGAATGCGGCGCGTGTCTGGTGTTCTTGGACAACGAGGCGGCGCTTTCCTGTCTGACTCCCGCGCCCCGCGCCCACCAGGCGGAGATCCGCACCGTGGAGGGCCTGGCCGACGGCGGCCTGCACCCTCTTCAAGAGGCCTTCTGTGGGACGGGCGCGGTCCAGTGCGGCTATTGCACTCCGGGGTTTTTGATGTCGGCCACCAAGCTTTTGGAAAAGATCTCCCATCCCACCACCGAGGAGATCAAGACCGCCTTGAGCGGCAACCTGTGCCGGTGCACCGGCTACTACTCCATCATCGAGGCCGTCTCCCAAGCCTGTGGAGCGGCGCGGTGAGCGTCGGGCGTTCCACCCCCCGTCGGGACGCGCCTGCCAAAACCACCGGCGCCGCCTTGTATCCCGCCGATCTTTATCGGGCCGACGCCCTGTACGCCAAGGTGGTGTTCAGCGGCCAACCCCATGCCCGGATGCTGGCGATGGACGTCCGCGGGACGCTCGCCGCGCCCGGAGTGGTGGAGGTGGTGACCGCCTCCGACGTGCCGGTCAACGAGTATGGGCTGACCCGGTTCGATCAGCCCGTGCTGGTGGGGCTCGGGGACACGGGACGAAGCGACGTCCCCTCCGAGATAAGCCGCTGGGAGGGGGACCAGATCGCGGTGGTGGTGGCGGAGACCCGCCCGGCAGCCGAAGAAGGCGCCCGGCGGCTGCGGGTCGAGTGGGAGGACCTTCCCCTGGTCCCCGACCTGGAGACCGCCCGCACCGACTCGGTGCTGGTGCATCCGGAAAACGGTTTGGGCACCAACATCTACAAGCATCTCCGCTTCCGGGTGGGGGACGCCGAGGAGGGATGGCGGGCGGCGGACGTGGAAGTGAGCGGTTCCTATGTTCTTCCGCTGCAGGAGCATGCCTACCTTCAGCCGGAGGCGGCGCTCGCCTATCTCGATTCCCGCGACCGCATCACCGTCGAGATTGCCGGGCAGTGGACGCATGAGGATCAGGAGCAGATCGCCCATGCTCTGGATCTGTCGCCGGAACGGATCAGGGTGATCTATCCGGCCATCGGCGGAGCGTTCGGGGGCCGAGAGGACATGTCGCTTCAGATCGTGATGGCGCTGGCGGTTCGAAAACTCGACCGGCGAGGCATTCGCCGCCCGGTCAGGACCGTTTGGTCGAGAGAAGAGAGCATCGTCGGGCACCACAAACGCCACCGGGCGGTGATCCACGCCCGGTGGGGGGCCACCAGAGAAGGGCTCATCACCGCGGTGGAGGCCGACGCCTGGCTTGATGCCGGCGCTTACAACTACACCTCCGAGAAGGTGCTGGGCAACATGCATCTCTGCTCGGTGGGGCCCTACCGGGTTCCCAACCTCAGGGTGGACTCCCGGGCGGTTTACACCCACTCGGTCCCCGGAGGCGCCTTCCGGGGTTTTGGAGCGCCGCAGGGAGCGATGGCCGCCGAGGGGCAGATGAACCGCCTGGCGGTGGAACTGGGGATGGATCCGGTCGCCCTCCGCCTGCTCAATTGCTATCGAGAAGGTGATGTGGGCATTTGGGGTGCGGTCGTTCCTCCGGTGGTGAGCATCCCCGAGGTCATCGAAGCCTGCGCCGACCGGGCGGAATGGGACAATCCCTCCCCGCCTCCGCCGCCCGAGTTTTCGGCTTTCCGCTCGCTGCCCGCCGATCCTTCTCGTTTGCGCCGGGGCCGAGGATTCGCCTGCGGGTTGAAAAACGTCGGGTTTTCCTTTGGCTTTCCGGAACGATGCGAGGCGGCGGTTGAACTGTGGGGAGATGAGGAGGTGGAGCGGGTGGTTCTCTATCACAGCGGGGCGGAGGTCGGCCAAGGCGCCCACACGGCCTTTGCCCAGATGGCCGCCGAAGCGGCCGGGGTGGATGTCGAGATGGTGGATACCCGCTATTCGGACACCGCCCACACGGGCGATTCGGGATCGGCCTCCGCTTCCCGGCTGACCTGGATGGCCGGCAACTCCATTCTGGGCGCCACCGAGGAGGCCCAGAAGCGCTGGCTGGAGGGAGACCGCCCGGCGCTGGGGAAATTTCGATTCACGCCCCCGCCCACCGAGACCTTCGATCCACACACCGGGGCCGGGGAACTGAACTTCGCCTACGGATGGATGGCGGAGGCGGTGGAGGTGATCGTGGATATCGACACCGGTCACCTCCAGGTGGGGTCGGTGGTATGTGCGGTGGATGTGGGAAAAGCCATCAATCCTGCCCTGGTCAAAGGGCAGATTGAAGGGGCGGTGGCGCAGGCCCACGGGTACGCGGCGACCGAGAGGTTGGTCACCGAGCATGGGAGGATTCTCAATCCTCATCTCAGCACCTATCTGATTCCGGGCATCGGGGACATACCCGGTCGAGTGGAGAGCGTGATCGTGGAAATTCCCGATCCCCGCGGCCCATGGGGCGTGCGCGGGATGGCCGAAATGCCCTTCATTCCTCTGGCGCCGGCCGTGTCGGCGGCGCTTTTCGACGCCACGGGGGTGTGGTTCGACGAGCTTCCTCTGACGCCCGGACAGGTATCGGCCACCTTACGGGCGGGCGACCCGGCCTGCCCATTCGACCGATAAATAGCCCGGTTTTGGGCAAATAGGGTTTTGATCGCTATATATTTAGGGCGGGAATGGTCGGTATACCGACGTACGACCCTTCGGAAGGCGTGTGCCCCGGTGGCACGACGAGCAAGCGAGCGGAAGGAAGACCGAATGAAGAAACTTAGAGGCGTCATTGTATTGATGGCGGCCTTGGCACTGCTGGCTTCGGCCTGCGGCGATGACGGCGCGGCTGATGCCGCGGCGGCCGCTCAGGAGGCGGCGGAGGCCGATGCTCAGGCTCAGGCTCAGGCTGCGGCCGAGGCTCAGGCTGCGGCTGACGCGGCGGCTGATGACGCGGCGGCTGCTCAGGCTGCCTTAGAAGCGGCTCAGGCTGAACTGGAAGATGCCATGGCTGCGGCCGAGGCCGGGGATGCCGAGGCTCAGGCTGCCTTGGATGCGGCTCAGGCTGCGGCTGACGCGGCGGCGGCGGAGGCTGCGGCGGCTGAAGAGGCGGCGATGAAGGCCCAAGAGGAATTGGCGATGTCCATGATGGTGGAGGCGCCCGAGGTCCGGGCTGCCGAGGTGGCGATGGGTATCTATCCCTGTTGCGCCGACCTCGCCTATTGGCAGATCCCGATCGAGTTGGGCTGGTGGGATGAACTGAATATCACCATCACCCCCAATTCGCCCACTTATCACTACTTCACCGCTTCCCAGGAAATCGTTCCCTGGTTGCAGCGTGGTGACGGTGATGTGGCCCAAGGCTGGGTGCCGGGAGTGTTCGGAACGTTGGAGACCTTCGGTCAGTCCATTCCTCCGATTCACTTTGCGGACATCTACGTTGGTTATGCCATCCTTGTTTCGCCCGACAGCGACGCCAAGACTGCGTTGGAGTTCATGGATGAAGGTATGACCTATCCCGAGGCGGCTGCGGCGGCCGTGCGGCAGTTGGTGGGCTCTGAGGTTCACATCCCGCCCCACAGCACGACCCAGGCCCAGTATTCCGATGCCTTCTTCGCCTATCTCCCCGAGTGGTGGGAAGATGTGGAAGAGGACATCCCGGCTCTGGATGGTGAGGGCAACCAGTTGGTGCTTTTGAACAGGGACGGCACGCCGGCTCTGGATGACGACGGCAACACCCAGCCCATCCGCATCACCACCAACGACTGGCGTAACTATGCCCAGCCGGTGTATGTCGATGATCCCACGATCGTGGAACTTTCGGCTGTGGCAGGCCGTATCGACTTCGCCATGCCCTATGGCGCTCCCACCCTGGTGCAGATGATGCGCAACGGATGGGATCCGCTGATCAACTTCGCGCAGATGTATGAGCACGACGCCCTTTCACAGCAGACAGCTATCGCTTCGGCCACTGTCGGTGGTACCGGACTGTTGGCCCGCCGCGAGTGGGTGGAAGAGAACAAGGACTTGGCCTACCGGGTCATCTCGGTTGCCAACCGCATCTTTGCCGCTCTGGAAGATCCCGAGACTCAGGAAGAACTGTGGGCCATCGAGGCCAACATCATCAATGAGAAGCGCTCTCTGAGCATGGAGCCCGCTGATATCGGAATCATCTGGGACACGATTGACCCGTCATTCAACTGGGAAGACCAGGAAGCCCTGTGGGACTTGAGTCTGCCCAGCTATCATCCCGAGACGGTGTTCAGGACCCAGATCGAAAAGCTGAAGTCGCAGGGTACCCTGTCGGCGACTTACGATACGCAGGCAGGCTTGGAGCAGTTCTTGCTGGCCCAGGAGCTCTACTACGACCTCAAGGGCATGCAGGATCGCTCCGACGACCTGTTCGCCCGGGCTATGGACATGGATCTCTCCGACAGCCAGCAGGGGTTGATCGATCAGGCCCAGGTGTT
Organism: Acidimicrobiia bacterium; assembly: GCA_963665765.1. GTDB lineage: Bacteria > Actinomycetota > Acidimicrobiia > Spongiisociales > ZC4RG35 > Bin76. The sequence continues at coordinate 1,402,233 of OY762464.1, read as the reverse complement.
CTATGACCGTTACAACTTCTACGACGCCCAGCGGTACTTGGAGGCTGCCCTTATCGGGTAAGTTCTGAGGAACGTTTGTCCGAGTAGACAAAAAGAAAAGAGCCGACGCGGGGTCGGACAGGATTGTCCGGCCCCGCGTTTGGCCTGTAAAAACCAAAAAATAAAGTAAAAGGGAGCAGATTTCCAGTGACGATGACCAGCACCGACGTCCTCGATGTGAGAGCGAAGGCGCGGCGCGCTGTTCGGCGGCGCCGAACGGCCTACATAACTTATTTGATACTGGGAATGCTGTTGTTTTTCGTGATCTGGGAGTGGTTCGCCTCGTCCATTTCACCCCTCCTTTTCCTGATGGACGATCCTCAGACCTTTATGCCGAGGCCTTGGAATACCATCACCCACTTTGTGCAGAACTTCTTGTTTAGCGAGGGTCTGCAAAGCAGATATATCACGCAAGCCTGTCCGGATCTTGCCAGCGAGAGGATCGCTGACATCCCCGACATCTGTTTTGGATATGTGCTCCACCTGGCTGAGACCACCAAGAACATTCTGATAGGAGCTGCCCTGGGGACGATCTTGGGCTTGTCGATGGGATTGGGAAGTCTGGTCTTTCCCAAGATTGCCGAGGTAGTAACACCGGTTGCTTCCTTTTTCGGGACGGCGCCCATCTTTATTGCCGCCCCCTTCTTCGTGATCTGGTTCGGGATCGAGATTCCTCTCCTGACCACGATCGGGTTGATTACCTTCTACACCACTCTTCTTATGTATTTTTTCAGCCGCCGGGCCGCGGAGAACATCCCGGTGGGTATTGTGGAGTCCGCTCTTACCCTGGGAGGGACCCCCAGATCCATATTCCGATGGGTGTATTTGAGGGGGACAGTGCCCGAAATAGCCGGAGGCTTCCGGATCGCCTTGGCCGGTGCCTGGGGTCTGGGCGCCTTGGTGGAGGTGCTCGGACCACAGTTGGGGGGAGGTTTCCTGATCCGGATATGGAGTTTTTTGATGGGCACGTTCGGTGCTGCGGAGGCGCTGGTTTCCCTGACAGTGTTTCTTGGTGTGCTGGCCGTGGTGGTCGACGGCCTGCTGGTGTTGGGGATCCGATTTATAACCCGGTGGTCCGAGTCCGGCCGCCGACTAGGGCTTTAGCAAGGAGGAAACAGTATGTCAAGAGTCGTCACTTTCGAGAACCTATGGTGTGTGTTCGAACACCGGTCGGGCCAGTTGGTGAATGCTCTTCAAGACGTCAACTTTGACGTGCAGAGCGGCGAGTTCGTGTGTGTGGTGGGACGTTCCGGGCACGGCAAGACCACCCTTCTTCGGGTACTGGCGGGTCTGCAGCCTCCCACTGCCGGACAGGTGAGACTGGGCGACGACGTGGTGACCGGGCCGGGCGCCGATAGGGCAATGGTCTTCCAGCAGGACACCGTGTTCCCCTGGTTGCATGTCCGGGAGAACGTTGAGTTCGGTCTCCGCGCCATGAAGGCGCCTGATTCCGAACGCAAGGAGATAACCAATCACTGGCTGGAGGCGGTCGGGCTCACCGACTTCGCCGACTCCTGGCCGCGGGAACTCTCGGGAGGTATGCGTAAGCGGGTGGCGCTGGCCTCGGCCATGGCGGTGGGTTCGGATGTAATTCTGATGGATGAGCCTTTCGGATCGCTTGACTACTTCACCCGCCGCAACCTGCATGACGTGCTCTTGGATTTGTGGGAAGAGAGCAAAAAGACCATCTTTTTCGTTACCCACGATATCGAGGAGGCGCTGATCCTGGCCGATCGCGTGATCCTTTTGGCCGAAGGCAAACTGGTGGATGATATCCCGGTCACCCTTCCCCGTCCCCGCGACGAAGATATCCGGGCCGGCGCCGAATCGGTGCAGATCACCAAGGTGATCCTCCAGCATCTGGGCATCACCGAAGAAGAGGCGACCAAGGTTTGAATAAGTCCCTTCACCCCAGCCTTTTCTGGATAGGGTGGCTCGTCTGGTTCTTGGCGGCGCCTTGGCTCCTGTTGCTGTTGCCCGACAGCATTCCTCTGGTGACTTGGACTGCACAGGAAGATGTGCTGTTTGTCACTTGGGCGTTCTTGATCCTATGGGCGATGCTGTTCTGGGTTTGGCCTTTTGTGCTCCGCTTTGCCGGTTCCGTCAGGATGCTGGCCAGAATAGGTCGGGGTTTCCGGAACGCGCCCCGCAGGTTGTTGAACGCCATGCGGAACAACCCGCTGTTTTTCGTCACCTGGGCAGTGTTGTTGGTGGGATGGCAAGTGGTGTCGATTGTGGCGCCGGAAGGGACTCTGGAACATCCCTTGGTTCCTGGATGGGACTACGTGTTCGGAGACACCCTTTACCGGATGTCCGGGGACTGGTTGCTTAACAACATCGAAATCCTCTTCTTGGAGGTGCGGTTCGAGGAATTGGCGCCTTACCCCGGCTTGGGCGGGGACCGGACCTGGCCGGCAGTATTCCTGGCGTTGAGTTTCCACTCCTTTATGACTCTTTCCAGGTTGCTGGTTGGTTTGGCCATCGGTCTGGCGGTCGGCATCGCCACGGGTTTGGCCATTCCTTATTGGCCGGTGTTGCGCCAGACGGCTTGGGCCCCTATGAACTTTTTGCGGATGATTCCTCTGTTGGCGGCCATTCCCTGGTTGCAGTTCGGCTTGGGCGCCAACTTCCGGGGAGCGGTTGCCTTTATTGCATTCGGTGTGTGGGTGACGTTGGTGGTAGCCACCATGAACTCGGTGGCCAACGTGCCTGACCGGTTCATCGAAAGCGCCCGAACTCTGGGCGCCTCGCGTCCATACACCTATTTCAAAGTGATCGTGCCCGGATCAATGCCTGAATTGCGGACTGCCCTGCTGCTCTCCGCCGGACTGGGGTGGTCTCTGACCATCGCCGCCGAGTTCCTGGGGTTCCCCACCGGACTTGGGCATATGGCCAGTATCGCGGTGCAGGAAACCAACACCGCCCGGCTAGTGATCGTGGCGTTCGTGGTGGCTTGTTATTCGCTCCTGACCTTCTACATGCTCAACCAGATGTTCAACAAACTGGTGAGTTGGATGCCGCAACGGGCCGCCGGCACGACCGACATTTCCAAGGTGGCCGGGGCGGCCGGCGCGGCGCGCGCGGGAATCGTTCAAGAGGCCTGAAGGCGTAGCCGGATTCGGTTGGAGGCGAAGGCGCCCGCCGGGTTCGGCCGGCTCGCAGTTCCTTTGCATCCGGGACGAATAGTCGCATGCTGATCGGAACGATATTCGGGTTGATCACGGCGGTTACGCTGGGGGTCAACAACCTGCTCACGGCGGTGGTCACTCGCCGTTTCGGAGTGTTGCGCTCCACGCTCACCACCTTGAGCATCGCCTTCGTGGTGATGATCGGATGGGCAGTGACCATCGGGGTCCCTTTCCGGGTCACCACCAGCCAATTGGTGTTCTTGGGGGTGCTGGGCATGGCCGCCGCCGCCTCTTTCGTTGGAACATATATGGCTCTGCGTCTGGGCCCGGTGTCGGTGGTGAGCCCGATCACCGCCTTGGCGGGCGCGATGACGGTGGTCTACTCCTATCTGTGGTTGGGAGAGGAAATCCGGGCGGTGCAATGGGTGGGAATCGCCATCGCGGTTGGTGGGGCGGTGTTGGCTTCTCTGGTGATCGAACGGGGCGCCCGGATCCGCCTGGTGACCTGGGGGCCGGTCTTCGCCATGATCGGAGTCTTGGTGGGAGCGGTTTCTAACGCCGGTCTCCGGATTCCCATTCTGACCGCGGCCGACTTCGGCTACGGCGACTTCTCCCTTCCGATTCTGAACATCCCCCTCCAAAACGACCTTGACCCCAACCTGACTGTTATCACCCAGCGCGCCTACACCGTGCTTTACGTGGCGTTGCTATTCGTAGCGGTTACCTGGTGGAGGAATCGACGCCGCCGGCCGGGCGGCGGACCGTTCGCTCTGGAGGCGGCGGACCAGACCAGGGTCACTTGGAGGATGGGGTGGCTGTTGATCTTGGTGGGACTCATAGACGCGGTATCTTTCATCTCCTTCGGCTACGGCTTGGCCAATGCCCCCGCCTGGCTGATCGGCATTCTCTCTCAAAGCGGTCGAGTGATCGCGGTGATCGGAGGAGTGGTGTTTTTCAAGGAACGCCTCCGTCGCCTCCAGTGGTTGGGAGTGGCGTTGGTGGGTGTCGGAGTAGTGATGTCCATCGCCGGTTGAGGAAGAGTTGTCGCCGGTGAAGGGCTTGTTGCCGTAGATCAATTTCTAGGGCTGAGATCCCACGGGTGTCTTTCTAACCCATACATGTTCATGCGAAAGGGGGGAAACCTCCACCAAATGTCCAGCAACGAATCCCGTCCCGGTTTGTTCGCTTCGGGTTATCCGCTTGCAGATCCCACTCTCGCACCATTCTACAAGGTCCCCTCTTATTACCGAGCGCCGCACTGGTTTCCAATGAAGCCCGCACGTCTCCATCGTTTGTTCTGCTGCCCATATAATCACCCTTTCACCAGTGGCGGCATGAGAACCCAGGGCTTCGACTGGTATTACTGATACATGCGGCTTTATTTCAGTAACCATCTCAATCGTGACAGGAATCTCCGGGGAATTCGAGGTATAGATGCCACCTCCTTCAAAAGCAACTACAGGAAATGTCAGAGCTGCAGGAACGTCCAGATAGGCCACAATCCTAACAGTGGGAAGTTTCTCCTTCTTAATCTCAGATATTGTCGCAGATAGAGTCTTACCGTTAGGCAATTTGACAGGTATCGATTGAGCGTGCGTCAGATTGTCCTCAACGCTGGCTTCCCAAACAACCCGAGATTTGTCCTCCCAATCTCGTAAAGCAGCGGGGAATGCTTTATGGTCCACTAACGAGCCTCCGGTGACCCTGGTAATCCGGTGGAGGTCTTCGTCACGCTCATACACAATCCGAGGAACTGTCCGACATGGGCCACCATCAGAACAAACTATCGCCCCGGAGACGAGTTGTGATAGAAAGTCCGGATCATATTTGTCCTCTGACGAGCCGATGTCGCAATCAGAAACGTCGACGGTACGTGGGAGGGTTCTCCATACTGCTCGTACCTCTTCTGGCATAACAGGCTCTTGATCCCAGCGGATGAACCAAGGCGGGTTTTGTGGAGGTCTCACCACTAAGACTATGAAGGAGATAATGACAAAGGCAAACAGCAGAAAACCGGTCGCTCCGAATCTGCTCTGATCGGGACTCTTCATTTGGTCCCGTGGCCAGTGCTCTCAGCCGATGCCCGGGCTATGAAGGAAGCCATTTGATCCCTCCGCACCGGGTCCCCAGGACAATAGGCGAGAGGATTGGCGGAACATCCCCTGGTTACACCGGCCGCCAACAAACCTTCCACAGCGCCGGCATACCAAATGTCGGCGGGGACATCCGCGAAGACCCCTTGGGGAGCTGCTTCGTCTATGTGGTTGAAGGCGCGGGCCATCCAGACCGCCATTTCCAGGCGTATCAACGGGTCGTCAGGGCGAAAAACGGCATCCTCTGCGGCGATGATGCCAAGCTCGGCTAAACGTTCAACGTAACCAAGGTACCAGGCGTCAGAAGGTACGTCGGAAAAGCTGCTCTCGGCAGGCGCGGTGTCGATTGTCACGCCCATTGCCCGCATCAGGAAAGCAGCCATCTGTGCACGGGTGACGGGATGAGAAGGGCAGTACAGCTTGACGCCACAGCCCACTGTTATGCCTTGCTCGGCAATGATCTCAATGTCTTGCTCATGCACATTGCCGTCATCATCGGTGAATCTGGCGCCGGTTTCTCCCAGGCCGCTACCGTCGGACACCTCCACAACAAAACCATCACCGATACGTTCTACCACTGTGACAGAAATCCCATTCCAGGTGGTGAACTCATCCCCCACGTTCATCACATGGGCATATCTGTCATCAAAATCAAGGGGAACAGTGGGATCGGTGATCACCGCAGTGGTGGGCCTGCCCTCCCAGGTACACGAAAAGAAATGGAGGCAAGCCGGTGACTGTTGATCCACCAGATAGACTTCAACGCCCTCCTGAGGGATTTGCCGATCAATGCCCTTTTGCACTCTTGGACCCAGAGTCAAGAATCCACTGCCTTCAGATCTGATAACCAGCATCTGGTTGCCTTTTTCGCCCAGGGGGCTGAGCTTGTAGCGGCTGGTGCCGGTGCCGCCATAGACGGCAACCTCGGACGGGTCCATCCATCCCGCCGCGTATCTGTTGATAGCAATAGTTCCCACTGTCAGGCTTGAGGTATCGTCTACTCTGCTCATGATGTCCATGGGGTTGTCGTAATCGGAGAACCGCAGAGAATGCGGAAAAGCGAGCGCGTGCCCGATCTCATGAACTACTGTTGCAAAATCCTGAAGCCGATCCTCGGCCAGATAGGGAAGAGCCCAGTCCGGAACCTTTTCCTGCCGAATGATGTCGGGGGTTGCCACCACCGTCCCCCAGACACGTACCTCCCGATTGTTTTGTGGATAGGTGACGGCGTTCAGTGCCAACACAGAACTTTGGGCAAAACTCTGGTCGCCGATGCTGGCGGAGCTTTCAAAGACGACCCGGTCGGAAAGGAGAAGTACGCCTTCCGGCCTGGTACCCGTAGCCCGCTTCCGAATGGCGTTGCCAACCAGAGTCTCGCAGTTACCATATTCCAGCCCATTGTCAAGGGAAGATGTCGATTGAACCACCGACCCGAAATACTGGCCGGTAGCGACCTCCGGACAGTTCCACAAAGTAGGGCGCCACCTTGGTCTGGAGTTGTTGTGCGGCGCTCTGCGGAGAAATGTCCAGATAACCACCAGAGGTTTTACAAACCCACACCTCCCACAAATCACGGTCAAGGGTATAGGCGGTGGTTACGTCATAACCGGCAATGAGATCCAGCGGATCCGCGTCGTACACTTCGGTATAGAAACCGGGCAGGTTCTCGGTATTCACCGGAGGTGGTGCTGTGTCTTTTCTGCCCAAAGATCCATCGGATATTTCAATCACAAAGTTGTCGCCCTGTCGCTCGACAACTTTGACTGAAATATCTCCGTACATATACCCTTCGCCGACCCCCATGACATGAGCCGTGGCGTTGTGGTAATCAAGGGGAACAGTCGGGTTGATGGTGACTGCCTGAGTTGGACGGTGGAGGCCGAAACAAGGAGGTTTGGCGCCGGAACCGCCACAGTCGGAGGTTTCGACATCGATAAAATAAGACTCCACGCCCTCTTTCGGCAAACCTGAATCGTACCCCTTCCTTACCCGGGATCCCAGGGTAAGGAAACCACCTTGCCCGGATTTGAGGACCAGCATCTGGGTGCCGCGGTCACCCGGGGAAGCCAATGAGTAACGGTTGGTTCCTTCTCCGGTATAGACCTCGATGTCATCACGGCTGATCCAACCCGCCGCGTAACGGTTGATGGCGATGGTGCCAATCTGCAAACCGGGTGCGGCTTCGGCATGGCTCATTATGTCCATCGGGTTGTCATATTCGGCAGGGTCGAAGCGATATGAATGCGGAAACCACAGGGTGTGTCCGAACTCATGGGCGACGATCGAGATGAGTGGGGGTGTCTGCCCTTCTTGACTCTGGGCCGCGGGCAAGGTCACCATTTCTCCGCCTGCGTTTACGCTTCGTCCGTTATCCGGAAACAGAGTGCCATCCAGCGCAACCTCCGGATCGCGGAAGTCTTCCGACCACCTCAAAGACCAGCCTCCCGGGTCACCTCGGGCAAATCCCGTCTCTTGGTCCACGACCGTTACGACGCCTTCTACCCCGGCTCCTACGTGATCTGCTACAGCGTCAAGGCACTGCGCGAACCCTGCTGCCGCGACTTCACCCGGGTTACCTGCGGTGAAAACCGGACGATATCGTTTTCCCGACAGCCAACTAAAGTAGGGCGTCAACTCTGACTCCAGCACTTCGGCAATGCCTGAGGCCGAAATGTCAAGATCGCCTTCAGAAGACTTGCAAACCCACACCTCCCATTGATCCTCGCCGAGGCTGTAATAACTGGTGACACCATATCCCGCGATCAATTCCAAGGGATCGGCCTGATGCCCATCATCGGCAACCGCGAATCCAGCTGACAGAGCGACTGCCGCAAATCCCATCAGGCTCAAAACGAGCCAGATACCAACTCGGTAGCGAACGACCAGATCAGGTCTTGTCGACCAGCCGCGGCTTGGAGGGGTGTTTACGAGGGATGAGACTCCGTCCTCACCGGGGGGGGGGTTGGGGGAAGGGTGGCCGCGATAGATGGTTTGAATCACATCGGGAAGCATCCCGGGGCAATTCAGTTACGGAGCTGGGCGTTGTCATCAATGTGACCCTTGATTGTAACATCTTGGGCCAGCCCTTGCATGGCGTCCTTTACCGTGTACCGATATGTCCTCGCCCCGCGGCCCGCCAGTCCGGATCTAATGACCGCTGACCCGATGCGCCTGAGAGCAGTTTGAGGAAGCGTGTACATAACGGCGATCCAAACGCCGAAGAGCACTTGATAGTGGATCCGGCTTCGAGCCGGTGGGCTAGGTTTTTGGGAAGTTGTACTGGAAGACGCCGCCGGTGCGGATCATCTCGGCGGCTATGCCGTCGGCGTGCTGGATGAAGCGGTTGAGCATGGCGTTGATCTGATCGGGGACATCCGCCAGCGCCTTGTGCCCGGCGCCCACCGGCTTTCCGAATACTACTTGGGGGCACAATTGGCGGAGGAGGTCAAGATCGAGGTCGGGTTGTCCGCAGTCGATGTACAGATACGGACACTTCACTCCGGCCAGGATCGGTCCTGCGTCGAAGCCCATCATGCCCTGCCATCCGTTGAGGATCACATGGTCAGGCACTTCTGCCAATCGCTGGGCGATGGTGGCCACCCGCGAGGGGTCGTCGGTGGGGAGATAGGAAGCCTTGAGGAAGTTGCGCAGGGTTTCCCGGAAATCCTGGTCCCTGGTCATCAGGTGATCGAAGGGTCCGTGATGGCGGTCGTGCCAACCGGGGATGTTGCTGGGCGAGTCCAGGCTGGCGATGGCGCCCACCAACTCGGGGTGGCGAGCGGCAGCCGAGATGATCACCTGTCCACCCATGCTCTGGCCCACCAGTATCGGTTTATCAAGTCCCAGGTGTCGGATTAACGCGGCCACGTCGTCGCCATGTTGTTCCATGGTGTAGATCTCGTCGGGCTGGTCGCTTTCACCGTGGCCGCGCAGATCAACGGCCACGCAGCGGTGGTTGGGCGAGAAGTACTCCTCCTGGAAGCCGAAGCCCCCTCGGTTTCCGAATCCCCCGTGGATAAAGATTATGGCCGGGTCGCCCGCGCCTAACTGGTGGTAGGCGATGCGGACCCCGTCGGAAGTAGTGAACCGTTCAGTCATGGATCGGAGCATAGTTTGCCCAAGCGGGACCCGAGACCCTCCTTCCTCTCCAGCTCCAGGAGAGTCGCATTGCGAACCGGGCTAGGTTTTGGGGAAGTTGTATTGGAATACTCCGCCGGTGCGGATCATTTCGGCGGCGATGCCGTCGGCGTGCTGGATGAAGCGGTTGAGCATGGCGTTGATCTGATCGGGGACATCCGCCAGCGCCTTGTGACCGGCGCCCACGGTCTTTCCGATCACCACTTGCGGGCACAAGCGGCGGAGCAAATCCAGGTCCAGGTCGGGCTGGCCGCAGTCGATATAGAGATAGGGGCATTTGACTTGGCGGAGTGTGTCGGTGGGGTCATATTCCTTTTTTCCCATCCAGCTGTTGAGGATCACATGGTCGGGCACCTCGGCCAGGCGTTCGGCCATCTGTCCCAGTCGGGAGGGATGATCGGTGGGCAGGTAGGCGGCGCTGAGAAAGGCTATGAGTGTTTCCCGGAACGGTCCGTCGGCGGTCATCAGGTGTTGGTAGGGACCATGGTGACTCTGGTGCCATCCGGGGATGTTGCTGGGGGAGTCCAGGCTGGCGATGGCGCCCACCAACTCGGGATGCCGAGCGGCGGCGGCGATGATCACCTGGCCGCCCATGCTCTGTCCCACCAGCACCGGTCTCTTCAACCCCAGGTGACTGATGAGTTCAGCTACATCGTCCCCGTGCCGGTCCATGGTGTAAACATCATCGGGCTTGTCGCTTTCGCCGTGGCCTCGAAGATCAACCGCTACGCAGCGGTGGTTGGGCGAGAAGTACTCCTCCTGGAAGCCGAAGCCCCGGCGGTTGCTGTAGGCGCCATGAATGAAAACGATGGCCGGGTCACCATCTCCTGCTTGGTGGTAGGCGATGCGGACCCCGTCGGAAGTGGTGATCCATTCAGTCATGAGCCACAGCTTAGCCAGGAAACACCGACCGAAAGGAGACCCACTAGCCAAAACCACCAACCCAGGGTGGGGAGTTTCGATGATCGCCATCAGGCCGGTCCTCTTCCCCGGTTAGGCATCATGGCATTTGGCACACCCGGCCACTCAACAGGTGGGAACCTCTGCGGGGTCGGAACCGACTTTCCAGGAAGAGGACCGGTTCGTCGAGGTCGCCTTGTCACTGTAGGCAACTAAAGTGTTAATCGCTTCGGCATAGGGGTTGCCCAATTGAAACCTGTGGAGGATCGTCATTGAATCAACATTCTGGTCCCAGCTAAGGTACGATCCAGTCATGCCCGAAATGTCTAGCTCCGCGGATTCTGAGACCGTTGGCACAGCGGCTGAATTTTTTGCAGGGATAGGTCTGGTCAGGATGGCACTGGAGCGAGCCGGATGGTCAGTGTCGTACGCCAACGACATTAAAGTTTTCAAGCGGGACATGTACCGCGAAAACTTCTCTGGGGGCCATTTTGATCTGAGGGACGTGCGAGAGGTTAGGGGATCCGATATTCCTTCCGTCGAATTAGCGACTGCATCCTTTCCTTGTATGGATCTCTCTCTAGCTGGGAGGAGAAGGGGGTTGGATGGTGACCATTCATCTCTATTCTGGGAATTCTCACGTGTTCTTGATGAAATGGGTCCCCGCCGACCCAAGTTTGTACTCGTCGAGAACGTTCCAAGTTTCGTCTCATCCAAGGGTGGTCGGGACTTGAGGGCGGTAGTCTCTCATCTCAACAACCTGGGATATGAGTGTGACCTCCTGATTACAGATGCGAAGTGGTATGTACCACAAAGCCGCAAGCGTCTCTTCATTGTCGGTCTACCCATTGGTGTTGATCGTGACTCAGTGTGGTTGCATCCATCTCCGCTCCGACCGCAGGCGTTGACGCGGTTTATCAGAGACAATACCGATCTGCAGTTCATTTCTCTTCCCTCCACGCCACCGCCAACTGCCGAGACCTCCCTGGAGAGCGTCGTCGAACGCCTAAGTGGAAGCGACGGACGGTGGTGGAATCCGGACAGGGTTGCGTTGTTTTCCGCCTCTCTGTCTAAACGGAACCACGACCGGTTGATATTGATGGAAAGTAGCCCCGTATCCGTGTGGGCTACTGCCTACCGCCGCACGCGGGCCGGTCGCTCGATGTGGGAGATAAGGTCGGATGACATCGCGGGTTGCCTAAGAACGTCTAGCGGCGGTTCTAGCAAGCAAGCTCTAGTCGAAGCAGGCGGCGGCGAGTTTAGAGTTAGGTGGATGACGCCAATCGAGTACGCTCGGCTGCAAGGGGCTGGAGAATACAAAGTGCCGGAGTCAGTGTCAGCCAACCAAGCACTATTCGGGTTTGGTGACGCCGTTTGCGTACCGGCTATGGAGTGGATAATCCGGGAATTCCTGAACCCTATGATCATGCCGACCGCTACTGTGGCAGCCGACTCGAGGGCTTAAGGTTGTTGGTGGACGATGTGCTGCTCCAGATCCTGTGGATCGATTTTCGGAGCGGTAGCCGCGGTCGAAGCCAGTGCCTGACACTGTAAGCAAACGCAAACGCAGCCAGATCATGTCCCGTGTCCGCCCGCGGGATACCACACCGGAGCTTTTCGTTAGGCGTGCTCTTCATGCTGCTGGCTATCGTTATCGGCTCCATCGTAAAGACTTGCCAGGGACGCCCGACATTGTGCTCCCGAAGTACGGCACTGCTGTGCAGGTTCACGGTTGCTTTTGGCACGGTCATCACTGCCGGAGGGGGAATCGCCTGCCTTCCACAAACACGGAGTATTGGCAAGCGAAGATCAAAGGCAACCGAGACCGTGATGACAGTACGTCTCAGTCCCTAGCTGAAGTTGGCTGGCATGTAGTGACGATTTGGGAATGCCAACTTGAGGCTGGGACTGCATACCTGCTGTCGTACCTCGATGACAAGCGCCTTAATCAAGAAACACTCTCTAGCCAATCAATATGATTCACAGTCTAGACTTGTTTAGGAGTATAACATGCCCATAACCGAGAACACTCGGACAGCTGTAATCGCTGCCAAGGTTTCAGAATCGCAAGAAAACTACTCCGTGTCGTGGCAAAATGACCGATTGCCTCTTAAGGTCATAAACCTGTCCCTAGACAGTATCCTATTGAACCCAAGAAGCCACCGCATTCGCGCGCAGATCGAATCACATGCTGACGCCAGCATCTTGGATGACGACCCTTTCTCAGAATCCGCTCAGGATATCATTGCCACGATCCTTGCTGAGACAGCTGAATTTGGTGCTCTAGTCGACAGTCTCCGTGAGAGTGGACAACTTGAATCTGGGATAATCACACACGAGGGAGTATTGGTAAATGGCAATACTCGGGCCGTGGCTCTACGCCAAATCGGAGAAGATTACATTAGGGTTGGAGTCCTACCGGATGGCGCAACAGAGAAAGAGATCACCGAACTTGAAGCGCGCCTGCAGTTAGCCCGTGACTATAAGCAAGACTATACCCTTACCAACGAGTTGCTTTTCATAAAAGAGCGGATCGACACAGGCATGTCGATCGAGGATCTAGCGATCCTACTGGGGAAAGCACAGTCGCGTAGCAGTAAGCACCTCAAGAAGGGCGTAAGCTTGATAAGGAAGAGTTTGAGGATCCTACAACACATTCGCGAAGTGCAACACACCAGCGAGAGGGCAATCCCGCTCGTGTTTTTCGACCAGCACGAATCTGCGTTGACGGAAGCTGATAATGCATACGTCGCCTTGCGGGATCGGGATCCAGAACAGGCGCGGCGTGTGCGGGATGGACGGATCGCAGGCATATTGGTGGGAGTTACGTACAGAAACCTACGCCATTGGGATAGTGATGAGTTCCTCAGAGACTACGTAGAACCAGAGTTCGAAGGGGATGATCTGTTGGTGGGCTTCCTTAGCAAGGACCAAGGAGACGATTCTGCTAACTCCGCTGCTGATGACGACGGGCTCGGGGTTTTTGAGGAGGATTCTACGTCTGCAGAGTGGAAGGTTGATCCGCTTCTAATGCTTGTATCCATAGCTCCACACTTCCGCGCGCCCGAGGAGGCAGAGGTCGCCGAAGGATTGACTGGGGTTCAATTGTATGACCAAATCCGGGAGCGTATAACGCAGGCTGCGGAAGAATGCGATCAGGATAAGCGAGATGAGAAGCGGCAAACGACTCCCATCAGGCTTTTACAAGACGCACGGAAGAAGGTCGACCGTGCCCGCGTAACATTAAAGAGGGCAGCGCTTGATAATGGTTTCAAACACGGTGCATTCAGATACGAGTTGAAGAAGCTCCGTCAGGCCCTGAACACCCTTGCTAAGGAGCATGAAGATAACATCTAGTTTCCTGTCATTCGATCACCGTCCAGGCGCAGCGGATGTAGAGGTGTCTCGTTCCACGGATGTCTCGGATCTGCTGTGGTTGAAAGTGCAGTCTGATTGGGGTACAAACGGTAGATCCCCCGCCAATAGCATCACGGTGCCCGTCAGCTTGTTCTTGTCCCGGCTGGATTGGGTGGCGCCATATTGTAGGCGATTCGGGGTAAGGGTGGAGTGGAAGGGTGCAGCACGTGATCTCGTGCAGCGGCGTCTGACAGACTCCAAGCAGTTGGATGAAGCTCTCAATAACGTGGCACCATTGAATGAACGTCATGTTGTGGATGGGCTTGTTAACAGTCGCTTTGTCCGTGAGTTGCGACCGTTCCAAATCCGCGATCTTGCTAAGCTTCTTGCGCTTGCCAATGGAGCAAATTTCTCAGTACCGGGTGCAGGAAAGACAAGCGTCTCGTACGGGCTATATGAGTCTGAACGGCAAACCGGACGGGTTGAACGGCTCCTTGTTGTCTCCCCACTCTCAGCATTCGAGTCCTGGGAAGACGAAGCGACTGCCTGTTTCGACCCCTTGCCGGCGGTTTCCCGTTTCACTGGTACAACCGGTGGGTTGACCGAGATTCTTTTGGTGAACTACCAGCGCCTTCAGTCTGGTTTCGCCCTTCTTGCAAAGTGGGTTGCTTCAAGTAGGACTCATATGATTCTTGATGAAGCACATCGTATGAAGCGAGGTTGGGCTGGAGAGTGGGGTCGGAATTGCCTTAATCTCGCTAACTTGGCAACCCGTAGGGACATCCTGACCGGGACACCCGCTCCGCAGTCGGTCTTTGATCTTAATGCGCTATTCGACTTTGTGTGGCCGGGCGGAGCCCGGCGTCTCATTCCGCGCAACGCTCGCGACCAACCGGCTACCCGTACAGTATCGCAGCGCATTGCACCATTGTTTGTCAGGACCACCAAGGCTGAACTTGATCTGCCAGAGCCTCTAATCGGTATGGAGGTCCAATCCTTGGATCCATTACATGCGGAGATTTATGCTGCAATTCGAGGCCGCTATCGCTTGATGTTCAAGGCATCAAGGCGTACGCGAAGAGACCTACGGAAGTTCGGACGCATTGTGATGTATCTGCTTGAGGCCGCTACCAATCCGAGTCTCCTTATCGCAGGGAGCCATCCCTACGACCCCATTCTGTTCCGGCATCCGCCCTTAGACGTGCCCCAGGACACGGATCTCGACGACCTCTTCCGCGCCTACCCCGACTATGAGATACCGTGGAAGTTCCGGTTCTTGAAGAGCGCCATCAAGAGAAATGTCAGGCTAGGCCGCAAGACGCTTGTCTGGTCTAACTTCGTCAGGAATCTGGAAACCCTGCATCATCATGAGTTGCGGGAGTTTCAACCAGCGATGGTTCACGGCGGTGTTCGGGACCGCGAAGCGCAGTTGACTCGTTTCCGTTGGGACGAAGGATGTCACGTGCTATTGGCGAACCCGGCTGCGCTCGGTGAGGGGATAAGCCTTCATCGGGTCTGTCGAGACGCGATTTATCTCGAGCGTACCTTCAACGCGGGCCAGTACTTGCAGAGTGTGGATAGAATTCATCGATTGGGGCTTGATCCCGACATAGCTACCAGGGTGACGGTCCTCAGCAGTTCAGAAACAATCGATGAGGTTGTCGAGGCGCGACTGCGGGAAAAAACGGAGTGCTTGGGTGAACTGTTACAGGATCCCGAGCTTAGCGTGATGTCGCTTCCCGCCGTTCCCGAAGAAGGCCTGGTGGGCGACAGCGATACGGGAGTCGATGGTGAGGACCTTGAGGAAGTAGCCTGGCATCTTGCCGGCCAAAGTTGACGGTGAATGTGTGGGTTACTTCCCTAGCACTTTCCTCCTCAGATCGGCTGCAAGGGTGCTAAGCATTGTCGGACCCTCACGGCATACAACCGAAGACGTAAGAGCCTCCTATAGGTCCACCCCATCGGGGGGCCTCCTGTCGTCAGACGGTCTCAAGAAGGCAGAGGGCTGGCTCGTAAATCAGGGATGGCTGCACCGCGACGACACAAACATCTATGCGGCCGACCGATGTCAAGCTCTCCCGAGCGACGAAGCGGAGGTTGCTCGGCAACTTGTCCGTGCCACAATTGTCGACCAAACACCCACCTGGCTTAGCGCAGTTACCGGTCGAGGGGAGATCCGAACGGAAATGCTGCCTGAGCAGGTTGAGCGTGTGCTCAAGGAAATGTTCAATACAGAGGAACGAAACGCAATTCTGTATGCCGCTGCCTTAAAATACGATGACACCGCCCTCCGTACCATTGGAGACGCCGGGGAAGAGGCCGTTGTCGCAACCTGCCGAGGGTTCTTGCAGGAACACCAGCGGCCCGATTTAGCGAAGCGTGTGCGCAGGGTCAGCCTTATATCGGATGCGCTCGGGTATGACGTCGTGGCTCCTAATCTTGCTGGCCAGGAATGCCGACTCGAAGTAAAAACCCATCGACGGCGGCACCCGAACTTCTATCTCACCCGTAACGAGTACCAGGTGGGCCTAGAATTGTCTCGGTGGTATCTGGTGTTCTGCCGCACACAAGCCGATGCTAAACCTTCCATCGTGGGGTGGACGACATTAGCCTCTCTCAGTGCGAGGATGCCCGTTGATCGGGCCGGCTCGGCTAGGTGGCAACTTGTCCGGATTCGTATCAGCGAATCTGAACTGCGATCCGGTCTCCCGATGTCGGTTGTGACCTGAGTACGCCTCCTGGGTCGCAAGCCCGTCGCCGGGTGCGGGTGGTGGTGCGCCGCACCCGCCTCACGGATCCCGTCCAACAGCAGCTATGGCCCGACTAGCGATACCACGCCTTCGCCACCAGCACCGAACTGTCTGCAGTGGAAGCAGATCGTTTTCACCGGGCTCATGCCCGGGTGGAATTGGCCATCCGGGACATCAAACACCACGCGGGTCTGTCGCACTGTCCGTCGGGTCACTTCTTCGCCAACGCCGCCTGGCTTTCTTGCGCCACCCTGGCTCACAACCTCTAACCGGTGGATAGAACACCACACCAGATGGGAGGTTGACCAACGGGAACACGGTACGAACCCGTCTCTTCAGACTTCCCGGAAGGATCGTGAACCACGGAGGGAAACTGATCCTACTCCTCCCCGCCAGATGGCCATGGGCCGATCTCTACATCAACACACTCGCCGGTATCCGCAACCTTCCCCTATCCTGCTGACACACCCTCAGCATCCACCCGAGTCGATCCAAAAACCTCTCTCCAAAGGGCTCGGTGCGCCCTGCCACGCTCCGAATACCACCAGACCAAGCAAAACCCACACGGCACCCTAAAAACCCGGCAAAACCGCGCCGCGCCGCCCACCCATGACCAGCAAAACGCCCCAACAGCAACACCCAAAACATCAAATCGGTGAATCCGGGCTTAGTTGAGGATGCCCGCCGGCCTTAGGGTGTGCTTGGCCGGTCAAGGAGCGGGGTTCAGGCTTGGGGAAGTTGTATTGGAAGACCCCGCCGGTGCGGATCATTTCGGCGGCGATGCCGTCGGCGTGTTGGATGAAGCGGTTGAGCATGGCGTTGATCTGATCGGGCACGTCTTGGAGGGCTTTGTGTCCGGCGCCGACCGTCTTTCCGATCACTACCTGTGGGCACAGTTGGCGGAGCAGATCCAGGTCGAGATCGGGCTGGCCGCAGTCGATGTAGAGGTAAGGGCACTCGACTCGGCGCAGCACCGGTCCGGGATCGAAGCGACTCTTCCCGTGCCAAGTGTTGAAGATCACGTGGTCGGGAACCTCCGCCAGCCGTTCGGCCATTGCCCCCAGTCGGGAGGGGTCGTCGGTGGGCAGGTAGGCGGCGCTGAGAAACATCTGCAGCGCTTCCCGTAGTGGACCTCCTCTTGCTATCAGGTGGTCGAAGGGTTCGTGAAAACGCTGGTGCCATCCGGGAATATTGCTGGGGGAGTCCAGGCTGGCGATGGCACCCACCAACTCGGGATACTGAGCGGCGGCGCAGATGATGACCTGGCCGCCCAAGCTCTGTCCCACCAGCACCGGTCGTTTCAATCCGAGATGGCCAATGAGTTCTGCCACATCATCAGCGTGTTGGGGCATGGTGTAGAGGTGGTCGGGCTGGTCGCTGTCGCCGTTGCCCCGCAGGTCCACGGCCACGCAGCGGTGGTTGGGCGAGAAGTACTCCTCCTGGAAGCCGAAGCCCCGGCGGTTGCCGTAGGCACCGTGGACGAAGATGATGGCCGGGTCGCCGATCCCTACTTCGTGGTAGGCAATGCGTATCCCGTCGGAGGTGGTGAACGATTCAGTCGTGGGCAAGCATCCGTCCCGTCGTGGGTTTCAAGTTGCGGGAAAGTTGTATTGGAAGACCCCGCCGGTGCGGATCATTTCCGAAGCGATGCCGTCGGCGTGCTGGATGAAGCGGTTGAGCATGGCGTTGATCTGATCCGGCACGTCTGCGAGCGCCTTATGCCCGGCCCCCACTGTCTTGCCCACCACCAACTGGGGGCAAAAGCCCCTCACCAGATCCAAATCAATGTCAGGTTGACCACTGTCGATGTAGAGATAGGGGCATTTCATCCTCCGCAGTGACTCGGTGGGTTCGTAGGCGCTCATCGCCTGCCACGCTCTAACAATCACATGATCGGATATGCTGGCCAGGCGCTCCTCCAGCCCCCCGACCCAGGCAGGGTTGTCGGTGGGTAGATAGGCGCCGCTCAGGAATGCCCGGACCGTTTCTCGATAGGGACCGTCGAAGGTCATCAGGTGATCAAAGGGTCCGTGGAATCGGTCCTGCCAGCCAGGGATATTGCTGGGCGAGTCCAGGCTGGCCACCGCCGCCACCAGCTCGGGATGGCGCTCCGCCACCGAGATCACCACCTGTCCGCCCATGCTGTGACCTACGAGAACAGATTGTCCCAGTTCGAGCCCACGGATCACCTCCGCCACATCATCGGCATATAGGGCCATGGAATAGGGTTCGTTGGGCTTGTCGCTGTCGCCGTTGCCGCGCAGATCTATCGCCACACAGCGGTGGTTGGGCGAAAAGTATTCCTCCTGGAACCCGAAACCCAGCCGGTTTCCGTAGATGCCGTGGATGAAGACAATCGGCGGATCGCCCGAACCCACCTGGTGATAGGCGATTCGCGTTCCGTCGGAAGTGGTGATCCAAGAGGTCATGGTTTGGAGATTAGCCACGTGGACCCCGGCCTTACCCACCGGCGCCCTTTGGCCGAATGTCTCAGAATCCGGGTAGAAGAGGATCGTCGGGGAACCTGGCGCGGAACGGGGATCGGGATCCCGCAGCATGCTGGTGGTCAAAAGGGCCAGGAGGCGAGGTCGGCCCTGAGCCTCTCTGGGTATCCAGTAGCCAGGCGATCATGCCTGAGGGGATCGCCAAAGTGGAGGGATTCTGCAAATCGAACAAGTTGCGAGTGGCCACGATCCCGGTCCATGGCGAGGCTTGAAGGGTGCGTCCCTCGGCATTCCTCCACGGGCCATCGTCTATGTATTTGGACTCAAACGCCACGCCGCCAAAGTCTCGTCCCACGAAATCGATTTCTCGGTGGGCTTGGGTGCGATGGTGCAATACGCGCTCGAAATGCACATAGGACCCGGGATTCTCCCTTTCCAAACAGCGCAGCAGGGCCATGCCCAATTGCTGCTCGGACATGACGGACAGATCGCTTGGTTGGGTGGTCAACAGCCGGTAGACGGGATCGGTGAAGTAGATCTTCTTCTGGGCACCGAGCCTGGGCTTCAGCCCCTGTTCCCGGTAGCACGGCCACAGAACAAACGTCTCGCGTAGGTTGTCAATCCGTTGCTGAGCCGTGGCGGGTGCGCTGTCCGTTTCGCGGGCAATTCGGGCTACGTTGACAGGGGAACCCAAGTTTCTGACCAGGCGTTCCAGCATCGTTTTGGTCTGAAGATCGGATTGCCGAGCCTTTCGGAAGGCATCTCCGCTGATTACTTCCCATAATCCGGCCTGCAACGCCGGATCTATTTGGCGGTTCCGCAAGTACCCCGACACCGCCAGGGGAAACCCTCCCACCCACAGGTAGGTTTCCCAGGCATTGACCAGCATTCCCAGCCAGGGGGCCAGTTCGAAGCTGGTTTCCCGGAGTTGTTCGGCAAGGTCTGAGATCCGCAGAGGCCCAATGTGCTCGGGCAAACTGTCCTGAACCACCAGGCCCGCAAAATCCCGGAATCCCATCGGTAGCAACACCCGGTCGGGCGCCTTGGCGGCCCCCCTTCGTCCGGCCAGTACGCCGATTGCCTCCCGTAGATCGGCGGAGGAAGAGCCGGTCAGCACCACCGTATCGGTTTGGAAGCGGGGATCGTTGTCTCGCAACCATTTGATCCTCTGCGGCCAGCCACCTTCAATGCCGGTTGTCTCGTCGAGGAACCAGTGTCGGGGACTGTCCAGTGTCAGCTGTTGGGCGATGTTTACAAACCTCGTCAGGTGACGGGCGTTCCATCCCTCCATCGACATGTGAATAATGTGGCGGGGATGGACGCCGGAAGAAAGCAATTGGTGGATGGCGCGTTTGATCTCGACCGATTTCCCCACCCGTCGTGGCCCCCGCAATAGATACAACCCTCCCGGCGTGAGATCGGAGAGCACCCCGGCGGCATAGTGAAACGGCGCTTTGGCAGCGTTGCGTAAATCCGGATCGCTCTGTGTCCATCCGGTCGGATCGAACCACCAGCGGTTGGTGGCGGTCAGATTATTGTGGATCTCTCCGTGTTGCAAGGCGGCACATTCCTCATCTTATTTCGTTTCATGATATCTTAATCCATAGCTATAACAATATTTAAGATATGATAAATCTGCGATATAGTGGCGTTTAACCTAGGTAAAAACCCAATTAGTCGATATGGTCCCTGGGTTTGGGTGAGCCTCAGCGGGTTAGCCGCTCGGCGAGTTGGACTGCGTTGAGTGCCGCTCCCTTGCGCAGGTTGTCTCCCACTGCCCACAGGCTTATCCCTCCCGGCGCCCCGATCGTCTCCCGCACCCGGCCCACCAACGTCCGGTCTTGGCCGGCGGTGTCCAGCGGGGTGGGCGGGAGGTCTTTCCAAACCTCCACGCCGGGGGCTTGGGACAGGATCTCCAATGCCTCGGTCCGAGGAAGGGAACGGTCGAACCACAGCGAGGCGGCCAGGCCGTGGCCGACCATCACCGGCACCCGCACACAGGTCGGTTCCACTGACAATTGGGGATGTTCGAGGACTTTCCGGGACTCGTTGGCCAACTTCCACTCTTCGTCGGTGTAGTGGTGTCGGGTCTCGGACCCGGCCAGTGGCAAGACATTGAAACCGATGGGACGGCGGTAAACCTCTCCGCCCGGATCAGCCCACCCTCCCTGCACCAAGGCAGATGGGTCTTCTCCGAAGTGCTCGATCTGCTCGGCGAGCTCGGTGATTCCCTTCTGACCGGAACCGGACACCGACTGAAAGGAGGTGGCCACCATCGAACGTAGGCCTGCGGTTTGATGAAGAGGGGCCACGGCCATCATCAGCACCATGGTTGTGCAGTTGGGATTGGCGATTATTCCCTGGTGTGAGCGGAGGGCGTGGTCGTTGACGTCTGCCACCACCAACGGCACGGCGGGATCCATCCGAAAGCAGGAGGAGTTGTCGACCACCACCGCGCCGGCCGCCACGAATCGAGGAGCATATTCCCGTGACCGGGAGGCGCCGGCGGAAAAGATCGCTACCTGGATTCCCTCCGGGTCGGCGCCGGCCAGATCCTCCACCTCCACCTTGCCCCAAGCGGTTGAGACCTTCTGTCCGGCGGAGCGAGCCGAGGCGAACAGCCGCAATCGCCCCATAGGAAAGTTCCGATCCGCCAGGATGTCGAGGGCCGTCCGACCCACCGCGCCGGTGGCGCCCACCACGGCCAGATCGACGCTCATGCGCCCTGCTCGTTTCTGATCAGGGGCGGCCGAAACTCCCGATGAAGCGCCTGGACGGCATTGTTCATCTGGGATTGATTCACCACGCAGGAGATTCTGATGGTGGAAGTGGAGATCATCTCGATGTTTATCCCCGCCCGACCCAATGTCCTGAAGACCCGCGCCGCCACTCCCGGCTCGGTTTTCATTCCCGCGCCCACCAGGGAGACCTTGGCGATGTCGTGTTGGATCTCCACAGCGGAGGCTCGCACTTTCTCCCCGATCATTCTGATCACCTCCTCCGCCCACTCGGTGGAGCTTTTGGGAACGGTGAAGCTGATGTCGGTGAGACCGGCTCGGGACACATTTTGAACGATCATGTCGACGTTCACCCCGGCCGAAGCCAAAGGCTCGAAAACCGAAGCCGCCACGCCCGGTTGATCGGGAACTTCCCGCAAGGTGACCTTGGCCTCCGAGGCGTCGTGGGCTATGCCGCTGATTATGGCTTGTTCCATGCTTTCCATCTCGGTCGCCTTTCTGATCCAAGTGCCGGGCGAGTCGGTAAAAGAAGATCGTACGTGGATGGGAACGCCGTATTTCCGCCCGACCTCCACTGCTCGGGCGATCAGCACGCCCGCTCCGCTGGCGGCCAACTCCATCATGACGTCGTAGGAAACCTCGTCGAGTTTCCGAGCTTCGGGAACGATCCGGGGGTCGGCGGTCATCACGCCCGGCACATCGGTGAATATTTCCACCAGGTCGCCCCCCAAAGCGGCGGCCAGGGCGACGGCGCTGGTGTCGGAGCCTCCTCTGCCCAAAGTGGTGATCTCCTTCGAGCGGGGGTTGACCCCCTGGAATCCGGCCACGATCACCACTTTCCCCTCGGCAAGGTTGTCGGTGACCCGCGATCCTTTGATTCCCTGGATCTTGGCGGCGCCGTGGGTGTCGTCGGTGAGAATTCCCGCTTGGCTGCCGGTGAGGCTCACCGCTTCCACTCCGTGGGAAGCTATGGCCATGGCGGTCAAAGCGATGGAGATCCGCTCCCCGGCGGTGAGCAGCATATCCATCTCTCTGGCCGGCGGGTGGGGGTTGACTTCCCGGGCCAGGTTGACCAGGTCATCGGTGGTATCGCCCATAGCGGACACCACCACCATCACCTGGGCGCCGGTGCGGCGGGCATGCACCACCCGCGACGCGACGCTCCTGATGCGATCAGGAGTAGCAAGGGAAGACCCGCCGAATTTCTGTACGATCCGCGACATATCCGAAAAAGGGAGAAAAGGCCAAACCTATCTTACGCCTTCTGTCGCTCCTGCGGCGCACCGTAAACTAGAGCGCAAGATGGATTCCCGGCAGCCACCCGATCCGGGGCGGTTCCGGGCGCCGGCCGTCTGAAATGTCCGAACAACGTCCGCCCCAGGGAAAGCGAATGTAGGTGGCCAATCAAAAGCGACAGCGTCAAAAAGCCGCTAAAGCGGCTCGTCTCCAGGCTGAGCAAAAAAGAAAATCCCGGAAGGAAAATTTCCGGCGCCTGGGAATCGGGGTGGGGATGGCTGTGGTGCTGGTGGGGGCATTGGTGGTCTGCAATCTGGGCGATAGCGAGGTCCCGGGAGAAGGGACAACGGTGAACCAGATGTCCGATGACTACCGGGAATACCGAGAGAAACCCACCGCTTGCGGGGCAGAGCCGCCCCCTCCCCTGCAGTCGATGGAGTTTGCGGATTTCACGCCCCAGGGAATCGCCCCCGGAACGGTGGCCACGGCCCGAATCAAGACCTCGTGTGGAGAGGTGCTGATGGAACTAGACGCCAACTACCCCGAGACGGTCAACTCTTTTGTGTTCCTGGCCCGGCAGGGTTTCTATGACGGGGCGGTCTTTCATCGGATACTGGAGGGGTTCGTCGCGCAGGGGGGCGATCCGAAGGCCACCGGGAGAGGAGACGCCGGCTACGAGATAGCCGACGAGTTCCCTCCCGAAGGTTTCGAGTACACCCGGGGAATGGTGGCCATGGCCAATGCCGGCAAGGGCACCACCGGCAGCCAGTTCTTCTGGGTGCTGGAGGATGTCCCATACCTCAACCCGCAGTACAACGTGCTGGGCCGGATAACCGAAGGCATGGAAGTTCTGGACATGATCGCGCAGATTCCGACCTCCCTCTCTCCCACCGGCGAGCCGAGCCTCCCCCGCGAAGCCCTTTACATCGAGTCGGTGGAGATCATCGTCGGATCCTGATCCGGCCCCGCTGATGGGGGTGGATCTGCATACCCACACCGCCACCTCCGACGGGACGGATTCGCCCGCCCGTTTGGTCGGAGCGGCCGCCGCCCTGGGGTTGTCGGCGGTGGCCATCACCGATCACGACACCACCGGGGGGCTGGAGGAAGCTCGGAGGGCCGCCGCTCGGGTTGGCATAGAGCTGGTGGAGGGCGTTGAGCTCTCCCTGGAATGGCGCCGGGGGGCGATGCACTTGCTGGTGTTGATGATGGATGATCCCGATTGGCTCTCGTCCCGACTGGAGGAGGTGCGCGCCGGCAGAGTTCGTCGCAACCTGGAGATAGTGCAGCGACTGCGAGCCCAGGGAGTACCGGTCACCATCGAGCAAGTCAGAGCCGAAGGTGGCCGGGGAACCATCGGCCGACCCCATTTTGCCTCTCTCCTGGTCAAAATGGGCTACGCCACCGACATCCCGGAGGCCTTTGTGCGTTATCTCGGCAAGGGATGTCCCGCCTATGTTCACCGATACCGGCTCGGCCCGGCAGAGGCCATCGAGTTGGCGCACCGAGCGGGGGGAGTGGCCATTCTGGCCCATCCCCTGACTCTGGGGGTGGAGGGCGTCGAACTGTCGGCGGTGCTGGGGGAATTGGCTACCGCGGGACTGGACGGACTGGAGGCCTACTACGGCGCCTACGGGCCGGGCACTTGCCGGAGGCTGGCCAGTCTGGCGCGACGCCATGGACTTATCCCCTCGGGAGGTTCGGACTACCACGGGCGGTTCAAACCGGAGACCCGACTGGGGGTGGGCCGGGGTGATCTGGAGGTGCCGGACGAGGTGCTGGCGGAACTGCGAGCGGCGGCCGCCGGGTATCCGGGTATCCGGGTGCGGAAAAAGCCATGAAGGAAAAGGCGATGGGAATGGGGGCGGCCGCCCTGGTGGTGTCGGGAGGGGTGCTGTTGTCCAGGGTGCTGGGACTGGCCCGGGAGACCATGCTGGCCGCCTTGATCGGGGTCAATGCGGTGGGAGATGTCTACCGGGCAGCCTTTCTGATCCCCGATCTTCTCAACTACCTGCTGGCCGGCGGCTTTCTGGCCATCACCTTCGTTCCCATGCTCGTTGCTCGCTTGGAGTCGGAGGACTTTGGGGACGCCAGGAGTTCTTTCGTGGCGGTGTTCAGGGTGGTCATCGGGGTGATGGTGGTGCTGACGGGGGTCCTGATGATCTGGACTTCCCCCCTGGTGGAAACCCTCTATCCCCGGCTGTCCCCCGCCCAACTGGAAGAAGTGATCCGGCTCACCAGAATCGCCCTACCCGCCCAGGTGTTCTTCGTGGGCGGGTCTCTGCTGATGGCCTACCAGTACGCCCACCGCCGGTTCCTGGTGCCCGTGGCGGCGCCCATCGTCTACAACCTGTCCATCATCACGGGGGGTCTGGCAGGTGGCCTCCTGGCCGATCCGCCACCGGCCGACGGGTTTGTGTGGGGCGCCTTGGCGGGCGCCGTGATCGGCAATTTCGGGATCCAATGGTGGGGGGCGCGCCGGGTCGGCCTGCGGTGGGTGAAGGGGGTGGCTTGGAACCATCCGGCGGTACGCACTTATGTGGGGTTGGCTCTACCGTTGATGGTGGCCCAATCGGTTACGGTCCTCGATGAGCAGTTCATCCGGTTCTTCGGGCAATTGACGGGAGAGGGGGGGATTTCCGCCCTGTCCTTTGCGAGGGTGCTGAACATGGTGCCGGTGGGAATGGTGGCTCAGGCCGCGGGAGTGGCGGCCTTTCCTTTCCTGGCCTCTCTGGCGGCGGCGGGCCGTCGCTCCCAGTTGACCGAAACCACCGTGCGGACCGCCGGAATGACCCTCTTTCTGGGCGTCGGAGCGGCCGCCGCGGTGCTGGCGGTGGGAGGGCCCGGGGTACGACTGGTGTTCCAATGGGGGGCCTTCGGCACGGCCGATTCGTCGCTGGTGGTGCAGTTGCTGGCGATCTACGCGCTGTCCATTCCCGCCTGGGGTCTTCACCAGGTCATCTCGCGGTCTTTCTATGCCGAGCGCAGGATGTGGCCCCCGGTGTTGATCGGCACCCTGGTTGCGGGAGTGGCCGTTCCGCTTTCCCTGCTGCTGGTGAACGTGTGGGAGATTAGAGGGTTGGTGTGGGCCAGTGTTTTCTCTATGACGGGATACACGATGGTGCTCACCCTCTACTGGATCCGGGGCCGGCAGGTGGCCGGCGCCCCCCTGTTATGGGGTTGGGCCCGGTCGGTTATGGCCGGGGCGGCGGCGGCCGGCGCCGGGTGGTGGGTGGCCGGCCGGTTCCAGGAGGAAGGATCGTGGATGGTGGTCGAGGCGCTGAGCGCTTTGGTGGTGGGAGGAGCGACCGTCATCCTGGTATTCGCCGCGGTGGCCTGGTTGACCAAAAGCGCCGAACTGAAGTCGCTTTGGGACGCCCGCTTCAAGAAATGATGCGGGTTTCTTTCGGGAATAACCGATGCTCCCGGGTGGTGGGTGGCGGCTGGGCCGCGATGGTTTCCCCGGGCCCCGTCCGGTGACCGTTATCGGCCCGGACGGCGGTTCAGTACATGTGGGGTTGCACCGAGGCGGCGATCGAAAGTTCTATTTCGCGGATGGCTTGAGTGGTGGCCTGGCCGATCAGATCCATCTGGCGCACCTGTTCGATCCTTCCGGAGGCCTTGCCGAGTTCTTCTCTGGACAGCAGATGGTTGAAGATGCCGCACGCATCCACCAGGCAGATCAGCATGATGTCGCGTGGGTCGGGAATTTCCTCACCGAACAGCACCTCCATGATGCGCAACTTCACCTCCCGTTCCGCCCGCCCGTCCACCATGGGATAGCGGCGGGATCGAAATGCCCAGAGGAAGCGTTTTTCTTGACGTTCCAAGATGCCGTGTTCCACCAGCCTCGACAGGGCGGCTTCGTGGAGATCCTCGGATCGCTCCACGGTCCGTTCCACCCAGTATCGAGTGGGATGGTTTGGCTCGCCCGCGATCTCCGCCAAGGTGGGGTCGATCAGATTGTCGCCGACCGGGGTGGAATCCACCAGAATCAGGTTCTCCAGGTCCGTGTCGATCCGATTTTCCAACGCCAGATCCATCAATACTCCTCCGGCGAGGGCATATTCCAGCGACCAACTGGGCACGCGCACGAACCTGCCGTCATGGTCGCGGAGCAAAAGCAACATAATTTCTTCAACAAATCTCAGCATGAACGTTGGTCCTCCACATCCGCGGTGGGCGGTCTGACGAAATGGGTGTCTGCCCCGGCGGGAGCGGCCACCAGGGGTCTCGTAACGCCCAGTCTAACTGCCGGATAGGGCGGGAGGGAAGGGGCCGGCCACCGGCAAAGGCTGGAAGGCGCCCTTTCGCACCGGCGATCCCAGCCAGGGAACCTCGGATGGTTTGGTGGGCGCTCCATCCCCATTCAAGCCCGGATCGGGGCGGGGCATGGGATCGGTGGCCGTCAACCGTCCGGCCCGCATCCAGGCAGAAAGATGATTGGCGACTTTGGGCCGGCGGGCTCGCACCTCCTGTCTTCGCCTCTGGATCTGGTCGAGCACCGCCGCCAGCACCGCCGCCTCGTATTCACCGGCGCCCCCTCTTATCTCGAACCGGTCAATCATCGGCGGGCTCCACCAGTTCGATCAGAGTCCCGGCCAGATCATGGGGATGGACGAAAGCGATACGGGCGCCTCGGCCCCCGAGACGAGGCGCCGGGTCGATCAACTCCGCTCCCTGAGTCTTGAGATGGTCGAGGGCGGCTTCGATATCGGCCACCGTCCAAGCCAGATGATGAACTCCTTCTCCCCGGCGGGATAGGAACCGACCCACCGGAGTGTCGGCCCCAAGCGGCTGGAGCAACTGGATGAACGATCCTCCCAACGGGATCATGGCCTCCTCCACCCCTTGGGAGGAGACTATCTCCCGGTACAGGGGTGTTATCCCGTATTTGGCCCGATATTTGTTCACCGACCGGTCGAGGTCATGCACCGCAATGCCCACATGGTCCAGGTTGAGCAGTTTGATGGCGAAGCTCCCGTGGTCGAGGATCAGACACATTGACAAAACGTGGTCAAGGGTTTAGACACATCACCGGGCGCCGGAGTTACGCGTCTGGGGCGGTCTTGATAAGAAAAAGACGACCCCGCCGTTCAACTACCCTCCTGATGTCATGAAGAACTCCCACGATCCGGTCATCTGTTCTGTGGCGCGCACTCCAATCGGCCGTTATCTGGGGGGATTGTCACCCCTTCGGGCGGTGGATCTGGGCGGGGTGGCCATCGCTTCGGCGGTGGAGCGGTCGGGTGTTCCCGTCGGTGAGGTTGACGAGGTGATTTTCGGACATGTCCTGGTGGGAGGGGAGGGCCAGATCACCGCCCGTCAGGCCGCGGTCCAAGCAGGCTTGCCCATGACCGTTGTGGCCCTGAATGTGAACAAGGTGTGCATTTCGGGTTTGGTGGCGGTGGGACTGGCTTCCAACGCGATTCGCCTGGGCAACGCCAACTTTGTGGTGGCGGGAGGGATGGAGTCGATGAGCAACGCCCCTCATATGGTGCGGGGGCTCCGCTCCGGCGTGCGGATGGGCGACGCCGACCTGGTGGATCTCATGTTGCATGACGGTTTGTTCTGCGCTTTTGAGCAGTGCTCCATGGGCGAGATGTCAGATAAGGTGAACAACCGCCTGGGGGTGACCCGCGCCCGGCAGGACGAATGGTCGGCGGAGAGCCATCGAAGGGCCGCCCGGGCCACCGCAGAGGGAGGATTCGCCCGGGAGATCGTTCCGGTCGAGGTTCCCCAACGCCGCGGTGGTCCGACCATGATCGGAGCGGATGAGGGTATCAGGCCGGGGATCACCGCCGAAAAACTCGCCGGACTGTCGAGCGCGTTCACCGCGGAGGGAACGCTCACCGCCGGTAATTCCTCTCAGATATCTGATGGAGCGGCGGCCACGATGGTGGCGAGTCGGGCGGCCGCCGAGGCAGTGGGGGCGCCGATCCTGGCGGAGATATTGTCCTACGGTCAATCTTCGGGACCGGACGCCACTTTGCACCAACGTCCGGCGGAGGCCATCAGAGCGGCTCTGAAACGGGCCGATCTAGCTCCTTTTGACCTGGACCTGGTGGAGATCAACGAGGCGTTCGCGGCGGTGGCGTTGTGGTCGGCCCGAATGCTGGGCATACCCTCCGAGCAGGTCAATGTGAAGGGAGGCGCGGTGGCGCTCGGTCATCCCATCGGCGCCACCGGCGCGCGGTTGGTGGTGACTTTGGTCAATGCCCTGAGGGAAGCCGGCGGCGGTTTGGGCGCCGCGGCCCTGTGTGGAGGAGGCGGTCAGGGCGACGCCTTGGTGATCAGGGTGGAGTCATGACTCCGGACACCCATCACAGCTACGCTCTCGACCTCGCCAAGGTAACCGAGCAGGCGGCGATTGCCGCCGCCCACTGGCAGGGCAGAGCCGACAAGGAAGCGGTGGATCAAGCGGCCGTGGATGGAATGCGGGAACGTCTGAGCATTATGGATCTGGACGGGGTGGTGGTGATCGGGGAAGGCGAGAAAGACCACGCACCCATGCTTCACAACGGGGAACGGGTGGGGAACGGCCGGGGAGTTCGAGTGGACATCGCGGTCGATCCTGTGGATGGAACGGCGCTGACTGCCCGGGGGGGACCGGGCGCCCTGTCGGTGATCGCCGTTTCCGAGCGGGGGACCATGTTCTCTCCCGGCGGGTTGGTCTACATGGACAAGCTGGCGGTGGGCCCCGAGGCGAGGGGGATGATCAATTTGGAGGCGCCGGTCAGCCACAATCTGAGCCGGGTGGCCCAGGCCAAGGGCTTGGAACTCGACCAGTTGACCGTGATCGTGTTGGACCGACCTCGCAACCGGGAATACATCAGGCAGATACGTCGGGCCGGGTCCCGAATCCGGCTGATTGGTGATGGGGATGTTTCCGCGGCCATTGCCACCGCCCGGCCCGAGACGGGGATCGATTTGCTGGTGGGGATCGGCGGCTCGCCGGAGGCGGTGATCGCCGCCGCG
The DNA here is from genome assembly GCA_963665765.1 of Acidimicrobiia bacterium. Classification (GTDB taxonomy): domain Bacteria; phylum Actinomycetota; class Acidimicrobiia; order Spongiisociales; family ZC4RG35; genus Bin76. Next base: position 1,372,433 of record OY762464.1, on the reverse strand, counting down.
GCCATGCGGTGCATGGGGGGAGAGATCCAGACCCGCCTGTGGGCGGGGAGCGACCGTCAACGCCAATATGCCGCCGATCACGGCCAGGATCTCGATCGGGTGATGACCACCACCGATCTGGTGGGCGGAGGCGAGGCCTATCTGGCTGCCACCGGAGTGACCACCGGGGAGTTCTTGCGGGGGGTCGAATTCGGCCATGGGCAAGCGATCACCCACAGCGTCACCATGCGGGCCGGCACCGGAACCATCCGCTACCTCCGTACTTACCACCATCTGGCTCAATCGGATCCCCACCGGACGCCCCGGGGTTGATCGCCGCGTAATGTTCTTTGCAATAGCGGTCTGACTTCGATTCATCACCCGAGGGGCCCGCCGGCGCTGCCACACCCCCAACATATCACGCATGGGGTGGTTTGGGATGAAATGCTGTGAAGTGCTTCTCTGTACGGCTGTTACCCAGACAGAGGAGGCCGGGCGCTGAATATTGGATCTGTCCCGGTTTGTGGACGGGGTTGGTTTGAAAGAAACCTCCGTTCAGGGTGACGTGGTGGTTGTAGTGTCATCAGCATCCCTCGGGCGGTTGGTGGTGTCCTCGTCTCCGGGCATGGGCACAGGAGCTTCGGAAGTTGTGTCCCGGCCGCCGTTCTCGTTTTCATCGTCAACCCTGCCCGGTGGGTGATCAGGGTCAGCCTCCTCCCGGTACGGGAGGTGGTTTGGCCGGAGCGTCGGTCTCATAAGAGATTCCCACTCCCGGTCCCTCGAAGTAGGGACGCAACATATTGGCGTCGGTGATCAGCATCGGCAAGTCGTCACCCACCGCGATCCGCCCCGCTGTCTCCGTCGCCCGCGCAACCGCCCCCTTTTGGATTGTGGTTTCAAAGTCGCTCAGCGGTACTTCCAAGAGAGCTAACTCTTCGGAGCTGAATCTGCTCCTCCAGGCTTCTAAAGTAGTCCTTGTAAGGTGCCACCACCACCTTGTCCCCATTCCGCTGCACGTCCCAAAACTCCAGCATTGACCACGCCTCTAGAACCGTAGTCGAAGAAGGCCCAATAAACTACCCTACAGAAACAACCTGCACGACGAACATAACGAATTGCGCGCCACATTACGCCCTTGTGGCGCTGGCGCGAAATGGTTCCCGCCCAAGGTCACAGGCTTGCGGTCGAGGGGGTTTGGAACCGTTTTGCCCCGATTTTGGAACCGTTTCTGTCGCAGCTCAATACTGTCAAGGGGTGCTTGTCTGAGGACTCTTTGAAGCAAGCGGAGTAGGTGGACACCAAGCCAGCAAGCAGGATTAAATCCGTTGACTAGGGAAACCTGCGAGCCTGGCCCCTTCAAACAGAGTACCGTCCTGCAACTGGCCGCTGCTGCGCCCTTCAGGGTGAAGGCTTCTCTGACCCTCTGCGTCGTTTTCGCTGTGCAGTAGGCATGTGCGGCTGTGTTTACTCGAGTTCATCTATGTCATTCTGAAGGTACTGGTTGAGACTGAATTCTCTTTGGACAGTCGCGGAAAACCGGTGTCGACGCAGGTCCGATCTGTGTTGTGTCCCGTGGTTTACAGCGTGGTTCACGAGTTCCTCGACGCTTTTTCGTTTCCAAACCAGCCCAAGGTCGGAGTCAGAGCGCAGCCTGCCGGAATAGACACCTACAAAGTAGTTGATGGGCTTTTTCGCCTGGTAGCCCTGTCCCTCGTGCTCCACGACGGCCCCTGCACGAAAATGTGCGAAAACGGGGGAACCGGACTGACCGGGACGCGACCTACAGTCAATGAGGAATACGGGCAAGCCAGAGATGTCAAAATCAGGTTCCGAGGCGATAAAGCCCTTCGACCAGATAGGGAACGGTCCTCCTATTTGCCCGTACGGGTAGCCGATGACGTGTAACTCGCTTCCAACGTCCCATCTGTGCCAGTCGTTCTCCAAAGAGACGCTGTTGATCTCGCCTACGATGTTCGTCATCTCCCTGACCGGCAAGGCAACAATGTCCGCCCTGGCCCCCAACGTCGGGTGTTCTGTCCAAGCAGGGATCTCGGGGTTGCTGTGATCCACCAAATCAATGTGGTAGTGGACTTCGTGGGGGCCATGCATCGTCACAACCGCATGATCCGGTATGCCGCCCTTCCGATGCAATACCTTCCCGGTGAGATTGTTGCGCCCGGTGAAGTTATGACGGTTCGTAACAAGCACAGGTCCTTCTTCGGACATCACAAAAAAGCAGGTGCCGTGAGCAAGAAACGTCTGGCCAAAGTACATCCTTATGTACCGGGGCACAGCGGAAAGGGAGTTGTAGTAGCCAGCCACTTTGAGTTCATCATGATTGTTCATCTAGGTGTAGCCTCATTGGGCCTGATGTCGAATTCTCCGTCAACCGTGAAATGAGCGTCCGCGAGGGTCAGACTTGGGGTCAAGCCAAGAACTCGTCTCGGACCGGTGTTTGGGTGTCTGCGGTTTGCCAGCGCGATGTGATTTCTGTCGCGGCTCTGCCAAGCGAACAGCCGTCGACTCAACATCGCTCCAGAGAGGTTCCCATGGCCGGTCACGGCTCCACACTTAAGGACACTGACACACCGGGATGACGAAACGCCGGTCGCCTTGAAACGCCTCCTGCAGCGTGTTCGTGTAAGCATTCATCCTCTGACCAGGTGCAACATGTGGTCGATCACGAAGCCTACCACTTCACAGGCTTTCGACATTCCGCCTCCGCGAACGTGTGTCCCGGGAAGCGCTGTAGCCCGTGCAAGCACCCCTAACCGTCGGGCTAGTGTGGCTGAAAAACCCATAGAGCAGATCACCTGGGGTTCCCTGTGTTCAGGTTGGTTGCTGGGATCCCGGGTCAATGTCCCTTCTTGGTCACAGGATTCGGGAACGTTTCCTCGTCAGGGAAGGGTCCCGACCAGCATCAGCCCAGGAGAAAGGTTCTTGGTGGATTCCCGAGCGGTGACCATACCCGGTGGGTAGCATCACTTTTTACACCGGCCCCTGTAACCCCCTTGACCCGACAGGAAGAGTTCCCCGCCGATGGCAGATGTCTTCGAAACCAGCAACCGGCAAAGTGAACGCTGTTGCGAGGGGTGGCCACACCGTGGACACTGGTGTCCTGTTGTCGCGGCCACGGCTTCAGGGGTGCTTTCCGCCCGACCTGATCTGAACCCTGCTGAACCGGACAATCGAAGATGGGCGTATCAGCAGGCTGCCCATCTGTTGGATGTCGTTTGGACTCAACACAACGCCGACCAGTACGGCGTGTCCCTGCTGTTCCTCCTTGGTCTGGCTCGAACGGCCGATTCGGTCGCTGCCCACCCGGAAACCCGATAGGACAGTTTCGTAGGCAGGCGCTTGTGGCGAAGCTCGAAGACCTGATCGGTGAAGTGGCCGACCCTGTTCTGCGGGGGCGGCTCATGAGCGAGGTGAAGACGCTGAAGAGCAGCAAGCGCTTCGGATTGGTGTTCGAGGAGCACATTCCGGAGACCGTGGTTCTTTTCGGGGTGCCGATTAGGGAAGGCATGGTTGTCGAGAGGCGGAATGTTCCTGAACATGTGACAGAGTATCGGGTGTTGAAAACCCACGAAGGCCTGGCAACCCTTGTGCCAAAGGGCGAAGATGGACCCCGGTCGGAGGCGTTGGTCGGGGACCTGTTGGTGGTGAAACGGTTCGAGGACCCGGTTTTTCCGGGTTTGAAGTCTGTGGGTGGCGTGCGGCGGGGACCGGACGATCGGCCTGCTCATGTGGTTATCGAAGGAGAGAACTTTCATGTCTTGCAGTTGCTGACCTATGCGTACGCGGGAAAGGTGGATTGCATCTATATTGATCCTCCGTACAACACGGGCGATAGGTCGTGGAAGTACAACAACCGTTTCGTGGACGAGAACGATTCTTATCGCCATTCGAAGTGGCTGTCTTTCATGGAGAAGCGTCTGCGGTTGGCCGGGCCTTTGCTGAAACCGGATGGTGTGCTGGTGGTGACGATCGACGAGCACGAGGTGCATCATCTGGGGGTTTTGCTGAGGGAGATGTTCCCTCACGCCTATCACCAGATGGTGACGATCATGAATAATCCGAAGGGTGTTGCGCAGCAGCGGTTCTCCCGGGTCGAGGAATACGCTCATTTTGTTTTCTTCGGCGAGGCGGAGGTGGAGCCCAGACCCGACGACCTTTTCACATGGGCCGGGAAGGACGCGGGCCGAAAGGGCGAAGCACCCCGATGGAGCGGATTGCTCAGGGCCGGAGCCGGAGCGCTTCCGTCGGACCGGCCGAACATGGTGTATCCGATCGCTATCGACCCGGCGGCTCGGCGGATTGTGACAGCAGGAGAAAGCCTGAAGGAACGCAGCCTCCCAGGGAATATCGACCCGTCGGAGTACGACTCCCTCGCTCCAGAGGTTGACCTCACCATAGACGGGTTTCCGGTAGCTTGGCCCATCCGAAAAAACGGGTCGCTGGGACGGTGGGGACTGGGACGCGAAAAGCTGCTGGAACTTGCCAATCTGGGTCTGGCTCGAGTAGGGAAGTACGATCCCAAACGTCGCACATGGGCCGTTTCGTATCTGTCGGCCGGGCCGCAGGCTCAACTCGAGGCCGGTCTTCTCGAGGTGGTGAACCGCGACGAGAAAACAGGCGTGGCCGATGTGCGTTATGTGGATGTGCGGCACCGACATGTCAAGACTATGTGGCATAGGTCTCGGCACGACGCTGGCACCGGGGGAACCGATCTGTTGCGGGAGCTCTTGGGTGGCCGCCGTTTCGACTACCCCAAATCCCTTTACGCGGTGCGGGACACGCTTGATGCGTTGCTGGCGTCCAAACCCGACGCCCTGATCCTCGATTTTTTCGCGGGTTCCGCCACCACACTCCACGCCACAGCACTGCTGAACGCTCAGGATGGAGGACAACGTCGTTGTGTGCTGGTCACGAACAACGAAGTCACCGACAATGACACCAAGGACCTGGCGGCGAAAGGGGGGGGGTGTTCAAGGGGGACGCCGAACACGAAGCGAGGGGAATCTTTTGGTTGGTTACCAAACCCCGATGCGAAGCAGCGATCAGGGGACATCGTTCCGACGGCACGCCTCTGAACGGCAGATACCCGGAACGATATCTGCCGGACCACGGTTTTTCCGATGGGTTGACAGAGAACGCGGTTTTCCTTCGTCTCGATTATCTCGAATCCGATAACGTGGAACTGGGACGCCATTTCAACGCGGTTGCTCCCATGTTGTGGATGGCGGCCGGTTCGGTAGGCGACTGGGAAAACTGGGACGGAACCGTTCCTTGGTCCCTCCCAGCATCATCCACCTATGGTGTGTTGTTCAACGAACAACACGTCTCTCGTTTTGCCGGGGCCGTAGCCTCCCACGGGCAAGTCACCCACGTGTGGCTGGTGACGAACTCCGACGCTGCTTTCGCGGAGATGCGTCAAGCCTTCGGCAAGGACTTGCACGTGCGCCAGTTGTACAGGGACTACCTGCGCAACTTCGCCATCAACATTCCGGGGACACTCCGCCCATGAGACTGACTCTGAAAGATTTCCAACGGGTAGCCGTGGATGATCTTGTTACGAGGCTTCGGCAAGCAGCGTCGATAGCAGACCCCCATTCGCCCCAGGCGGTCGTGCTGTCGGCCCCTACCGGCGCAGGCAAAACAGTTATAGCTACCAGACTCATAGAACGAATAATCGAGGGAGACGACCACGCGCCCCCGAATTCCGATGTTGCGTTCCTATGGATAACAGATTTGCCGGAATTGAACCTTCAGACCCGCGACAAGATGCTCGACACCTCAGATGTTCTGTCGCCGTTTGCGTTGACGGTCATCGACTCGTCGTTCGACCGGCCGAGGTTGCCTGCGGGACATGTCTACTTTTTGAACACGCAGAAGCTCGGCACGGACAAACTTCTCACGACGCTCGGGGACAGACGCCAGCACACGATCTGGCAGACGCTGGACAACACCATCGGTCAGATGGGTTCCCGTTTCGTGGTGATAATCGACGAAGCGCATCGGGGCATGCGTCGCACCACCCGCGACAGGAACATACCGGAAACGATCATCCAAAAGTTTCTCAAGGGCAGCAGCGAAATGCGGCCGGCGCCGCTGGTGCTGGGCATCTCAGCCACCCCCAAACGGTTCAACGATCTCATCAAGGGCACACGCACCGTACATCCCGTCAACGTCGATTCCGCGGAGGTTAGAACATCAGGGTTGTTGAAGGATCGGATAGTCCTCTACCATCGTGCCGACTCCCAACGGAGCGACATGACTCTGCTGCGGGAAGCGACCCGCCATTGGCGTGAATACACCGAACGATGGGACGCATATTGCGCGGAACACGGCGAACAGCCCGTGGTGCCACTATTCATAGTACAAGTAGAAAACGCCCCCACGGGCAAGAAAGGGACTAGCACCGACCTGGCAGCAGCTATCAGAGCGATCAACGACCAGCTTCCCGTTGCCCTGCCAAACTACGCTTTTGCACACGCTTTCGAGGATCCCATCGTTCTCGATGTAGACGGCTTTACGATCCGGTACCTTGCACCATCCCGGATAGATGGAGACAGAGACGCACGTGTTGTGTTCTTCAAAACAGCGCTGTCCACCGGTTGGGACTGCCCCCGCGCCGAAGCGATAATGTCCTACCGCAAAGCCCGGGACGCTACTCACATCGCCCAGCTGATCGGACGGATGGTCCGCACCCCACTCGCCAGGCGAATCGAAACAGACGAGAGTCTCAACTCGGTCGCTTTGTTTCTTCCCCACTACGACACCAAAGCGGTCAAATCCATGGTGAAACATCTGACCGACCCTGACCACGAACACATACCGATACCCATAGAAACATCCGAGGAAACAGTGTCGCTCCGCCGCGCCGACGGTTCAGAGGCCATCTATCAGGCTCTCGCTCAAATACCCGGCTACATAGTACCCACAATCAGAAAAACGAAACAGGTAAACCGTATGATGCGCATGGCCCGTGCGTTAACCCAGGACAAGATCGCCGAGTCGGCGATCCAGCAGGCAAAGAACGAGGTGTGCAGACTCCTCGGCAAGCGACTGACCGAGAAACGCGGCGAGCAGAGCTTCGTGGACCAAGTACGTGGAAAAGCCCTGATTTCCTATGGCGCGCGGGTCTACGACCTGACCAAACAAAAATATGTCGACACAAGGGTCCACGAAGTAGCCACCGCCCCAGAGAACATCGACCACCTTTTCGAGGAAGCGGGTCGCAAGATCGGGGAAGGCCTCCACCGCGACTTCTGGCAAACCGTCGTTGCCGGGATCAATGACATAGCGCAGATCCGCCATGCCAAGATCGAAATAGCCGCGTTGCTCACCGACCCTGCCATTGCTGCATCCGTCGAAAACACGGCACGGAATCGAGTTGACCGGTGGCGGCAGCAGTTTGCCGACGACACAGACCGGCTGCCCGAGAACCGCCACGCGACCTATGATTCCATCGCATTAATGGCAGACCTTCCCTCAGAAACGAAGATTCGCTACCCCAACCGAGTGGAGTGGAAACGTTCACAAGGTACCGATTCGTGGAAGAATCATCTTTATGTCGACGAACGAGGGAACTTCGCGGACGACTTCAACCAACTAGAGAAGGACACGCTGAACATCGAAATACCGAACTGTGTTGCTTGGCTGCGGAACCCCGACAGGAAGCCTTGGTCGTTCGCGATCCCCTACGAACGAACTCCCGGAGAACATAAACCCCTCTATCCTGACTTTCTCTTCTTCCGCCGGACCGGCAACAAGATCGAGATCGACATGCTCGACCCCCACGGCGCTCATCTACCCGACGCCGTATCAAAAGCCAAAGGACTTGTCCTCTATACCAAAAAACACGGGCACCGGTTCGGCAGGATCGAACTCGTGGACACAATCGAAGGACAACTACGTCGTTTAGACGTGAAAGATCACAAGATCCAAGAACACATAGTCACGACCGCTACCAGCGACAATCTCGTTACTCTCTATAAGACACAAGGCAGTAAAGATCTTTAGCCGTCAACATCACCTTGCCCAAACGGTGTGTCTGCTGTTTTTGCCAACACGCCAGCGATTCCGGCTTGGCGGACGGGTGTAACAGGTTCTATGTTGGTGCCTGCTGTAACAGCGCGTGTTGATTATTCTCGCGTGTAGGGTTTTGTCGTTGCGGCGACGCTGCCGGCTGTTACCTGTAACAGCCGATCGGCGTCGGTACTATCTGCCGAAGGCTTGGCCGGATGACCGATGGCCTCCGGGCCTCTGTTTGATCGGAGTTCCGTTGGAGGTTCGCAATCCCGCCCGTTGGAGCGCCTTGAGGAGCCCCTCCGCAAAAAAGCTTTCCAGGGTGGGGTCGCCCAGCGGGTGATACCCATGATGATTGATCAAAATGCCGGCGCTCCCGGCTGCCTGGGCGGAGATGAGGTCGTCGTCGGTGTCTCCGATCATCACCACCCTATGGGGAGGAACACCTGACGCGGCCTTCCCGAGGTGAGCGGGGAACATGCCCACCTTGCTTCGGTCCGGATCCCCGCGCAGACCCTCGATTAGCGAGAAGTAATGGCCAATGCCAAGTTCTGTCACCAACGAGTTCAACAGGGGATGGGGATACAGGGAAAGGATCGACTGGGTGGCGCCGTTGCGCGCCACCGCTTCCAACGCCGGAAGGGCCTCGGCGGCGAGTCGGGCGAGGTGAAGATTGTCTCGGTATGCAGCCATAAAGCTCTGATTGACGCGGCGCCACTGATTGGGGGTGAGGTCCCGACCCAAAGCCCGCCTATAGAAAACCGGCAAGGGGCGGGTGAACAAACTTACGTACTCGGGGAGGGTTAGCGAAGGCCCGCCCACTACTCGGAGGGCGGCGTTGGTGGCGCTGTGCACCTGAGGGAGATCGTCCCACAGGGTTCCGTTCCAATCCCAAACTACATGGTCGGCCATCTGCCTTCGGAGGATACGCCGGTGAGGATTTGGAAAAGCAAGGGTTGCCCATGCGATCCGGGGGTGAGAAGGCGGCATAATACCAGGAAAATACTTAAGTGGTCGGTACCTTTGGGGTGGTTCTTCTTACTCTGGGCGGAAAGGAGTGCGAGGTGGACAGCAGGAACGTTGATCGGCCTTGGACGCACCGACGTGGCGTGTTAGTGATTCTGGGTGTGATGGGAATGGTGCTGGGTCTTTTGGGTCCACTGTCGGCCCAGACCGTAGCTGATGATGAGCAGGCTCTCTGGGACACCGCCATCGGTTTTTTGGCCGAGAGAGGTATTTTGGAGGGAACCGAATGCGAAGACGGCTCGGACTGCGCCGATGAGATAATCGAGCGGTGGGAGGCGGCTGTCTGGTTGGGTCGGCTGATCGAGCATGAAGAACCCGCTCCCCTAACGGAATCGCGATTTGAGGATGTGGACCCCAGTCAGTGGTGGGCGCCCTATGTGGAGCTTTTGGCGAATCGAGGAGTAACGCTGGGATGCACTCTCGAGTCTGATCGGTTCTGTCCTGATGAGGTGGCGACCCGTGGAGAGATGGCCAGTTTTATCACTCGTTCTGTGGGTTTGCGTCCCGACTTGGTGACCGGGTTTGTGGATGTTGTCGGCAGTGTCCACGCCGGCAGAATCGGGGCGGCGGCGGAGGTGGGTATCTCAGGCTACTGCTCTGATGGGCTATACCGGTTTTGTCCTGACGATCCCATCACCCGGGGAGAAATGGCGGTTGCCCTGGCGCGGGCTCTCAACTTGATTCCTCCCCTCCCGACGGCGCCTCCCGGGCGGCTCGCTTTCACCACCCTGTCGGCGAACGATGAGGTGGTGGTCATGGATGCGGATGGTTCCAACGCCACGCTACTCACTCGAAACTTTGTCAGGGATTCCGATCCGGTGTGGTCGCCGGACGGTTCCCGGATAGCCTTCCACAGCCACCGCAACGGCGCATATGACTTGTATTTGATGGATGCGGATGGTTCCGACCAGCATCGGCTAACTTACAACAGCCTCCGCGATGAGAACCCGGTGTGGTCGCCGGACGGCGCCGGCATCGCCTTTGTCAGCGGCGGGAATCTGTACTTGGTGGATGCGGATGGTTCCGACCAGCGGCAGCTGACCTCCAACGAATACCGGGATTCCGATCCGGTGTGGTCGCCGGACGGTTCCCGGATAGCTTTTGTGAGTGACCGCGATGGCGACGATGACGTACTGGTGGTGAATGCCGACGGCTCCGGGACGAAACTCCTCACCCACAATGAAGTCTGGGATGGGGAGCCGGTGTGGTCGCCGGACGGTTCCCGGATAGCTTTTGTGAGTGACCGTGATGGCGATCGAGAGATTTTCGTCATGGATGCGGACGGCGCCAACCTGAGCCAATTGACGTTCAACAACCTCCCCGACCGGGACCCGCAGTGGTCGCCCGTGGATTCCCGGGTGGCCTTCGAGAGTGAAGCCGACGGCGATTGGGAGATATATGTGGTGGACGCCGACAGTGCGGAAGTCCGGCAACTCACCGACAATGAAGTCTGGGATGGGGATGTGGCGTGGTCGCCGGACGGTTCCCGGATGGTCTTCGAGAGTCACGATGACGGCTTCGGAGAAATAGTGGTGATGGATGCGGACGGCTCGAACCGTCAAGCCCTCACCGACGACGATCATCATGACGAAGAGCCGGCCTGGTCGCCGGACGGAACCCAAATCAGCTATACCAGCAACCGGAACATTCGTTACGACGTGGTGGCCGTTGACGCGGGCGGATCCAATCGTCGTCAACTCACCGACACCACCTATTTGGATGCCCTTCCGGTGTGGTCTCCGGACGGTTCCCGGATACTCTTCACCAGTCTCAGGGACGGTGATGCGGAGATTTTTGTGATGAACGCCGACGGTTCCAACTTGGAAAATCTCACCGACAACCAGTTCAGCGATCGCCGTCCGACATGGTCTCCAGACGGTTCCCGGATCGTTTTCGCCAGCGACCGTGATGGTGACATTGATGTGTATGTGATGGACTCAGACGGGTCCAATGTGCAGCAACTCACCGATGCCGATACCTCTGAATGGGGTCCGGTGTGGTCTCCGGACGGTTCCCGGATTGTCTTCGAGAGCCTCCGCGAGACCGGTTGGAAGATTATCACGATTGAACCCGAAGGCACCGGGGAAAAGCTCCTCACCGACAATGAAAACCACAACGAATTCCCCAGGTGGTCTCCGGACGGTTCCCGGATTGTCTTCGAGAGTGACCAGGACGGTGATGCGGAGATTTTTGTGATGGACTCCGACGGGTCCAACCAGCGACAACTCACGAACAATGATGAGGTTGATGGCCGGCCGGTGTGGTCGCCGGACGGTTCCCGGATCGCCTTCCACAGCGAACGCGACGGGGCGAGAAACATCTTTGTTATGGATGCGGACGGCGGAAACGTTGTACAGCTCACCGACACCGATTTCCTTGACGAGATCCCGGTGTGGTCTCCCGACGGCGTCTCGATCGCCTTCGAGAGCTTCCGAGGTGACTTCTGGCAGATTTTTGTGATGCGTTCGGACGGAAGCGAACTGCGACAAGTCGCCATCAACGATTTCCACGACTTCGGTTTGGTGTGGTCCCCCACCGGTCAGTGAGTGATCGCGTTCTGCCGGGCGGTGTTTCCCGCTCGGCAGAACGACTTCGGAAGTTGATTCGGTGAGAGTGCGGTTGGGATTCGACTGGGGTAGAAGGGGTTAGAAAGGCGCCTTGCCCAGACCCGTTACCTGCATCTTGATAAAGCGGCCGCGTTCGGATCCGGTTGCCGGACTGATCTGCGCCAGGGAGCGGGTTCCGTCGGCCGTCTCCACCAACGAGGTTAGATTCTTGCGGTCCAGACAGGACCCTTTCGACACGGTTAGTTTGCCGTTCCAGGTCCTGCGATCCGGGTCGTTGACCTGCAGATCGGAAGTTCCGATATCCAGGAGAAACCCGTTGGGGTCCATCACCCGCAGGGTTCCTCGGTAGAAGTCACTCACCAGGCAATTGAGACTAGCCGCTATCCGGCATCGTCGGCAGGAGGAAACTTCTGGTAATAGATGCGGCGCAGTCCTTCCAGTTCGCCGGAGACGGCGCTCAGCCGGTCGTCCAATTCGCGGATTTTTCTCCGGAGGCGCTCGTTTTCCCCTTCCAGTTGAGCAGCCCTGCCGACCGCGCCGGCCAGAACCTGTCGCCGGCGGCGGTCCCTACGCTCCTCTTCTCGCATAACCGCGATCTCATCCTGGAGTTCCATCACCATCTTGGCTCCCTCCAGGTTGAGACCGGCCGAGGTGAGCTCGCTGATCAGCAGGAGCCGGTCGATGTCCTGTTGCGAGTAACGGCGGGTGCCTCCTTCCGTGCGGTAGGGAGACACCAAGCCGCGCCGTTCATAGATGCGCAGGGTCTGGGGATGCATCCCCGACAACCGGGCAGCCACCGAAATCACGAACACGGCTTCCCGTTGGTGGCTCATCGGCCCACCTCGAAGTGGGAGCGTATATTGCCGGAGTCCAGTTCAGCCAGGTTTTCCAGCAGGCGGCGCTGTTGTCTGCTAACCCGTTTGGGGATTTCCACTCGGGCCTCCACCAACAGGTCGCCCGGCTTGCCTCGGGGAGTGGGGATTCCTCTTCCCCGGATGCGGAAGGTCTTCCCATTGGGGGTCCCGGCCGGGACCCGCAGCTTCACCACTCCGTTGAGGGTCGGTATCTCGAGCGTGGCGCCCAGGGATGCTTCCGAGTAAGTGAGGGGCAGCATCAGGTTGAGATCGTTGCCTCGTCGCACGAAGAGAGGGTGGGATTCGACTTCTACCCGCACCAGCAGATCGCCCGCCGGCCCTCCCAAACGGCCGGGAGCGCCCTTTTCCCTGATCTTGATCCTGCTTCCGTCTTTCACGCCCGGCGGCACCCTGACCTTCACCGTCCGGGTGCGATGTCGGCTCCCCCTTCCCCGACAGCCCGGGCAGGGGTCTCTGATCATCTTTCCCGATCCCTGGCATTGATGGCAGGGTCGGCTGAAGGAAAAGGGTCCCTGGTTCTGGACAGTCGTGCCTTGTCCGGAACAAACCGGGCAGGCCTCCGGGAGGCCTCCGGAGCGGACGCCGGTGCCGCCACAATCCGAACAGGATGTCTGACCTCTCACCCCAACCGACTTGGTCGCCCCCTCGATCGACTCTTCAAAAGTCAGTCGCAGGTTGGCGGCGAGATCGGCGCCCTTGCGAGCCGCGGTGTGTCTTCCACGTCCGAACAGATCACCGAAACCTCCCAGCAAATCCTCCAGGTTGACCTGACCTCCGAAGGGAGTACCCTGGCCGCCACCGGGGAAATGACGATAGCCTCCCGACTCCACCAGCCGACGGACCTCGTCGTACTCCCCCCGACGCTCAGCATCGGACAGCACCGAATAGGCCTCCGAGATTCCCTTGAATTTCTCGGCCTTGCTTTCGTTGCCGGGATTGGCGTCGGGATGGTGGCGCCGAGCGAGTTTCCGATAGGCGCGCTTGATCTCTTCGGGGGTGCTCGACTTCCCCACTCCGAGGATCTGATAGAAGTCCTTTTCTGCCCAGTCCCGGTTCATCTACTCGGATTCGCTCCCTCTGGTGACGACCACCAGGGCGGCTCGCAACAACTGTCCCCCGAGCCGGTACCCACGGCGTACCTCATCTGTGACCATTATCTCTCCGTCTCCTTCCGGGGGAGCGTTGATCGGCTGATGAAGGTCGGGGGAGAAGGTTTGTCCGGCAGTGGGAACTATCTCCAGGCCTTGGCTCTGCAGCGTTCCCACCAGCAGATCGTAGGTGGCCTTCATGCCCGATAGGATCTGGCTTTCCTCCTCTGAGGAGACCTCGAGACCCAAAGCGGCATCGAAGCTGTCCAAGACGGGCAAAAGGGACGTCAGGGTCCGTCCCGTCGCCCGAGAGGCGATAGTTTCCTGCTCTCGCCGCATGCGCTTGCGGTAGTTTTGCAGGTCGGCCACGGCCCTCAGGCGCGACTGGTGGGCGGCGTCGGCGCGTTGGGAGGCCTCGTGCAGGTCCTCCAGTGCTCTGGCCAGCGCTTCGGCCGGATCCTGGGAATGGTCGGCGTCGGCTTCTTCGTCCGCCAGCTCGGGATCCTCCACGATCTCGACCTCGCCGACGGGCGCCGTCTGAAGCTCGGGATCCGCCGTTTCCGCAGGGTGCTGAGATTCTTCCACGGCCTATTGGTCCTCGTCTTCGATGATCTCGGCTTCCACCACGTCGTCGTCCGGATCGTCGGCGGGTTCGCTGTGCTGAGCCGCCGCGGCCGCCTCTTGGTAGAGACGGGTGGCCATCTGCTGGCTGGCGGCGATCAAGGCTTCCATCTTTTCGCGGACCGCCTCCGAATCGGCGTTCTGGTTTCCCAACACTGCCTTGAGGTCGGAGAGAGCCGATTCCAGGGCGCTCTTCTCGTCGTCGGTCAACTGCTCGTTTTGCTCCTCCATGAGCTTTTCGGTCTGGTGAACCAGTTGTTCGGCCTGGTTGCGGGTTTCGACGGCTTCCCGTTTCTTGCGGTCCTCTTCCTCGTGCTGCTCGGCGTCTTGGACCATCTGGTCGATCTCTTCGTTGCCCAGGGCGGTGCCGCCGGTGATGGTCATGGCCTGCTGCTTTCCGGTGGCCGTGTCCTTGGCCGAGACGTTGACTATGCCGTTGGCGTCTATGTCGAAGGTGACCTCGATCTGGGGTATGCCCATCGGCGCGGGAGGAATGCCGGTCAAAAGAAATTTGCCGAGGCTCTTGTTGTCCGTCGCCATGGCCCGCTCTCCCTGCAGAACATGGATCTCCACCGACGACTGGTTGCTATCGGCAGTGGTGAAGATCTCCGAGCGCCGGGTGGGAATGGTGGTGTTGCGTTCGATCATCTTGGTCATCACCGCCCCCTTGGTCTCCACTCCCAGGGTGAGCGGGGTGACATCCAGCAGCAGGACGTCTTTCACTTCGCCCTTGAGCACGCCGGCCTGGATGGCTGCTCCGGCCGCTACCACCTCATCGGGGTTCACTCCCCGGTGCGGCTTGCGCCCGGACAGTCGCTCTACCACATCCTGGACGGCGGGCATGCGGGTGGATCCGCCCACCATCACCACGTGATCGATGTCCGAAGTCCTGATGCCCGCATCTTTGATGGCGGAAAGGAACGGCCGCTCGATCCGCTTGAGAAGCGGCTCGGACAGCCTCTGAAACTCCGACCGGGTCAGCTTGTACTGAAGGTGGAGAGGTCCGGCCGAGGTGGCGGTCACGAAGGGGAGGTTGATCTCGGTCTCGGCCACGGTGGAAAGTTCGATCTTGGCCTTCTCGGCGGCTTCCCGCAGCCGTTGAGCGGCCATCCGGTCGGCGGAGAGGTCCACGCCGTGTTCAGCCCGAAACTTTCCGCTCAGCCAATCGACAACCGCCTGATCCCAGTCGTCCCCGCCCAGATTGGTGTCGCCGCTGGTGGATTTCACCTCGAAGACGCCCTCGCCGATCTCCAGTATGGAGACGTCGAAAGTTCCCCCACCCAGGTCGAACACCAGGATGGTTTGGTCGTTTTCTTTTTCCAGCCCGTAGGCGAGCGAAGCGGCGGTGGGCTCGTTGATGATGCGAAGCACGTTCAGTCCGGCGATCACCCCGGCCTCCTTGGTGGCCTGCCGTTGGGCGTCGTTGAAATAGGCGGGGACAGTTACCACCGCATCGGTGATCGGTCCGCCCAGATAGGCTTCGGCATCGCGCTTGAGCTTGAGCAGCACCCGGGCGGAAATCTCCTGGGCACGGTAGGTCTTCTGATCGGCCTCGATGGACCAATCCGTGCCCATCTTTCTCTTCACCGAACGGACCGTGAGGCCGGGGTTGGTGATGGCCTGTCGCTTGGCTACTTCTCCCACCAGGATTTCCCCATCCTTGAAAGCCACCACCGACGGGGTGGTGCGGGACCCTTCGGCGTTGGCGATGATGACCGGATCGCCGCCTTCGAGGGCGGCGATCACGCTGTTTGTGGTCCCGAGGTCTATTCCGACTGCGGATGCCATGTCCTTGCTCCTTCATGTCTTTGTAAGTGAAACGCCCCCTCCGATCTAGCGAGGAGGGGAATCGCTCTTGGTTGTCTACCTACTACAACCTAACAAAGGGGCTATCATATTTCCCTCGTCGTCAATTATCAAATCGGAGATTTCCTGCGATGGCATGATCCGGTGGGTGGCGATTGCCGGTCACCACGGATCCCACCGGATGGCCGTCTCCTGTGACCCGATCGTTCCTGGTCGGCAGGGCCCGTTCCGGGCATTTGGCCTAGCCGGAGGGTTTGAGCTCCAACGAGCAGGAGTTGAGGCAATAGCGCATCCCGGCCGGGCCGGGTCCGTCCGGGAACACATGGCCGAGATGCCCTCCGCAAGCTCGGCACAATACCTCGGTGCGGACCATGCCGTGGGAGGTGTCCACGCGGGTCTCGATCCTGTCGGGATCCATCGCCTCCCAGAAGGAGGGCCAGCCGGTGCCCGAGTCGTATTTGGTGCTGGAATCGAACAGATCCATCCCGCATCCTGCGCAGGTATACACGCCGGGTGTCTTGGTGTTCCAGTAGGAACCGCTGAAGGGATGCTCGGTGCCGCCTTCCCGCAGCACCCGGTATTGCATCGGATCGAGTCGCTCTCTCCATTCGTCCTCGGTTTGAGGCATGGCGGTTTTTTCGTTCATACCGTGGACTTTACATGGGGAAAGGAAAGTTCATCCACTGCTTGTTCGATTCTTCCACTCGGTCGGCCAGCCACTGGCGAACGCCGGAGTGCCTGTAGGCCACATACCCATAGCGCTTCGGCGTGATTGCCCCCTTGCCGATCAGCCGACCTCGGTAGACGCTGACCTGCTTGGGGCTCATGCCGGCCCGCCGGGCGATGTCGGAAACAGCTGTCTCGGTTGGGTCTTCCAGCATCGCGATCAAAAAATCCCGGTCTCTTTCCGATAGCCTTTCCAGGACGGGCGCCAGGAACATGTCGGTGCTGATCCGATTTGCCGTAGCGATGCCCTCGAGGGTGGCCGTCGCCGGTATGCCTTCGGCAGGATTGCCGGCGGCGTTCCAGATCTCATACCCAATTAGCTGCGTCATGTAGGGATTCCCTTCGCTGGCCTGGGCGGCGACATGCAACGCATCGGCGCCTATGTGCGAGCCTCCCAGTCGGAAGGTTTCAGCCAGTACCTGCTTGACGTCGGTGGTATTCAGGGGTCCCACCTTGATGCGATGACAGCGTTGGAGGAAGGTGGCCGAGTCGCCGGTCATCAAATCGTCGATCAGCCGTGGCAGACCAGCGCCTATGAAGGCAATCGGGTGCTGACCGCGGCGGGCGATCTTCTGGATGGCGGCGCCGAAACGCCGGGTTTCGGCGATATCCGCGGTGTGCATTTCATCCACCGTTATTAGGAGCCCGCTCTCTGTGCCGGATAAAAAGGTGGCCAGCTCCTTGAGCATCACCCTGAATGCGGTGTTGCGCACGCTCTCGTCCCGCCGGGCAGTGGTGTGCCGCTCTGCCCCACCGCCGATTCCCAGGACTTGAGCATAAACTTCTGCGAGCCTCGGCGGTTTGGTCCGTACCTCCTCCAGAAGTTCTAACCCGCCCTCTATCAACTCTTCAATGAAGGTGCCGTCGGTGGCGGTTGCATCCACCACCCGCCAGCCACGCCGATGGGCCATGTCCTCTATCTCGTTGAGTAGAACGGTTTTGCCCATTCCGCGCTGTCCGGTGACCAGGGTTGTGTAGGCGGGATGGGTAGGTCCGGTTTCCAAGGCCGCGCTGATTCGGGCCACGAGATGATCCCGGCCGCCCACCACTGCCGGGGAGGTTCCGAAGGTGGGCGTGAAGGGATTGCGGTGAGCCATGGTCTTCCAATCCGATCCAGACTCAGGGGATATCATAGGATATCTTATAGAGTCTATAGATTCTTATAGACTTTTTAGATTCTGGCTCGGAAAACAAGAACTCCGGGCACATGCCCGCCTCGGGTTGGGATTGCCGCCTAGGGGGTTAGGCCTGCCTATTTTGGGGCAGGGGGTTGATTGAGTAATCGGGTTAAGTGATCCAGCAGGACTCTTTGGCCCCGCGGCATTTTGGTGTGGGCCTCGGGGATGGAAAACCACTGGGCGCGGTCGATTTCGGGGAACTTTCGGATCTTTCCTGAGTGGGCAGGCCATTCCAAGGAGAATGTCCCCGGACGAAGCAACTCCGGGTCGAGGTCTGCCTCCACCGCCCAGATGTCCATGACTTGATGAGGCGTTCTAACTTGGGGGAGTGGCAGCCAGGGAGTCGAGGGGGCCATCCAACCGGTCTCCTCCTCGAACTCGCGGGTGGCCGTTTCCCGAGGGGTTTCGCCCCGGTGGCCTCTCCCTTTGAACACGGTCCAGGCGCCCCGATCGCGGTGGGCCCAAAACGGCCCGCCGTAGTGGCCCAAAAGCACTTCCGGAGTTCCGGCCGCACGGCGGCGGTAGATCAGCAGTCCGGCGCTTGATCGCGGTGGCAACGACTAACCCCTATTGGCGCCGGGTTGGCTGTCAGAAGAAAGGGCGGCGAGTATTTCCGGAAAAGCCGCCTCGGCCAGCGCCCGGATTTCTTCATCGTTGCGGTCTTGGATGGGGTGGGGGGTGAGTACGCGGCGAGGATGCATGCCCAAGGCCTCTCCCTGCACATCGGCTGCCTGGGCGAACCGGTCGGACGCCACGAATACCCCCGCTATTCCCCGGTCTTCGAGATCGACGAGATCGTGCACACTGCACGATGCACACGAACCTCAGTCGGCCAGAGCTTCCACCACGGCGGTGCATTCGGCCGCGATTTTCCGGCGCAGATCGAGTGGGGCGGGTTTGGAGAAGGTGGGTTTGCGGTAGCGCCTGGTCGACACCCCTCGTTGAGCGAACAACTCCTCCAGCCTCTCGATGAACACGTCGCCCCGCGGTTTGGAAATGTCCAACAATGCCACGGTTCCTCCGGCCGGATCAGGCAGGCGGGGACTCAACGGGCGCTTTCGGGTGGTGCGTTCGCTGGTGGGATCGAGCAGGGCGGTCATTGGTGCTCCCCCTTCAAATCGATGGCCTCGGTGGTCATTTGTGAACTGGCGGCGCCGCCGATCCATCCCGAGATTATCGCCGAGAACATGCCCGCATCACCCCCGGCGTGCACGAACCAGAGGCCCCCGGGCGCGAACTTGGGCACCCGGGGGCGGTGAGCGGTCGCCGCAGGCGGCAAACCCTCCGCCACCCCGCCCGCGCCGGCCACCATCTCGTCGGTCGGCAGGTTGAGCAGGGAGAATAACTCCTGGCGAAGACGGGACTTGGACCAGCCCGCCTCTCGAAAGAGACGGGCATGTTCGGGGGAGACCACCAGTATCGCGTCGGACAGCCCGGCGATCTTGGGATGGCCGACCATTCTCAACTGCCAGGCGAAAGTGCGGGCCAGGGACTCGGGGTTTCGGGATTTTTGATCCACGATCTCGATCGGTCCGTGCCCGGCGAAGAGAGTGACGGTGGAGTCGGTGGAGGAGAATCCTCGCTCCACCGCCAGAGATTCCCAGGGTGATCCCTCCTCGTCTTCGGGAAAGCAAAACGACAGCTTTCCCGGGCTTCCCAGAGCGGCGCGATCCACTCCCCCGGGTCGGGCGCCGCCTACGTTGCGAACCACCAGGTTGAGGGCGCGTCCGATGGTCAGGTTGGCTCGATTGCCCGGGCCGAGCGCATTGATGCCGGAATTCATTCCGATCCGCCTCCGGATCGGACCGTTCACCACCAAGACGGGTCCGGAGAAATAGGTGGTGGCCGAGATACCGTGGATGTTGAAGCGGCTTTGGGCCGCCCCCTTCACCGCCGCCAGAACCACCGGCAGGTATTCGGGCCGGCAACCGGCCATGACGGCGTTGATGGCGACTTTCTCGACGGTGCATTCGGCCAAGTCGGGCGGCAGGACGCACACCACCTCGCCGGGGTAAAGGTCGGTACCCTTCAGCATCGCCGCCACCCGCTCTTCGGTGGGCGGTGTGACGGGCAGGCCATCCGTCCAACCGCGGGCGAAAGCCGCTTCCATGAGGTCCTCCGAGCTACCCAATTCCACTTTCCGAGATGTCAGCCGGTGGGGGGAGTGGCGTCGCAAAAGACGCCGATAGGTCTGGGGCAGCATGGTGTCGGAGCCGCATCCGGGACGCTGGTCGGCAAGTCCCGCTCCCAAATCTCTGATACCTGCCACCTGTTCCCAGCCGCTTCGCAGCCATCCGGCCTGCCGGTTGACCACTTCGCCTCCCTCGATCCGGTAGATGGTGGGAGTGGTCTCGGTCTGCAGTTGCCAGGAGATGTCCAGGTCCCGGTCGTGGATCACCTCCATGCCCGGTGGAAAGTCCTCCCGGTCTTGTGACACCACCACCAAGGGTCCTGCCTCCCGATGCAAATGTTCCAGCACCGGAACGGTCAAATGACAGGTTTCGCAATCATCTTTTACGACCACCAGCAGACCATCGGTGATGGGAAGGGTCGTCGAGGTCGGGTGGTTGCTCAAGATAACTTCTCCTACCTTATAGCTCCTTCAATTCGAAGCAAGGTTTGTTTGTTGTCCACGCCGCCCAGCCCGTAGTGGCCGATATGTCCATCGGAGCGGATCACTCGGTGGCAGGGGATCACCAGGGGGACGGGGTTGCGGGCCATGGTCTGCCCGACCGCCCGGGCGGCCTTGGGTCGACCGGCTTGGTGAGCCAGCCAACCATAAGAACGGGTTTGTCCGCGGGGAATGGCGGCTGTCTCCTGCAGCACCTCCTTTTGGAAGCTGGTTACCGAGCGGAGATCCACCGGTAAAGCGCCGGGTCTGCCCTCTGCTAAAGCGCGCAGGATCAGGTCGTCCCACTCCCGGGGTGGTCGGGCTTCCAGCAGTCCTCTTCGGAAACGCTGCTCGAAACGCTGCTCGAATCCGTCACCGAAGAGGTCCACCGCCGAAACGCCCCGGGGATTGAAGGCCACTACCACCGGTCCCAGCGGGGATTCGAACACCGAGAATCCGTCGGACAGCCCGGTTCCGAGAGCCACCCCTTTCTCGACTCCGGGTGGGGCGGTGGTGATCAGACGGTCCATTTCTTGGGCAAGGTTCATTTGGTGCTCCTGTCCTCTTCTTCTGCGATGATGGATCGCAATCTCCCGAGCCCCCGACGGACGTCGCTTCGCACCGTGCTGGGGGGACGGCCGGTCGCTTCGGAGATCTCCTGGTAGGAAAGACCTGCCACATGCCTGAGAATCACGGCCGTTCGTTGGGCCGCGGGCAGAAGCGTCCACCGCCGCCGCCAAGCCGGAGAGTCGGGCGGCTCTGTCGGCCAGTAGCCAGCTTCCTGAAGCGGATCCTGCCTTGGTCGTCGCGACTCGGCGCGGGCCTGGTTGCGCAACAGATTCAGGGCTATGGTCCACACCCAACTTCGAAGACGCATCGTGCGAATGCGTTCTGCTTGGTAACTCTGCATGGCCCGGTAGGCCCGGATGAAAGCTTCCTGGGTCAGATCTTCGGCTTGATGGTGATCTCCGGTGAGCTGTCGCAGCCCGCTGAAAACCCCGTGCTGCAAGCGGCCAACCAACTCCGGGAAGGTCTTATCCAGATCGGCTGCCAATGCCTTGGCTAAATCGTCCATCTATATATAAGAACCCCTATCTGGCCGGTTCGGTTGCACTCTGGGAGGATTAACTCTTGCGATGTTGGGTCGGGGGGGGGGTCTGAAGAACCCATCAACTTTCCCGGATAAGCTACCGTTCTTCGGTGATGGCCAAAGAAGTCACGCATGTCGAGATAGCGGGGGAGGAGATCAGGATCTCCAGTCCATCTCGGGTGGTGTTTCCGAAGCAGGGGTGGACCAAGCTCGACGTGGTTAGACATTTCGTTGTTTGCGCGGAGGGAGCGCTGCGGGGGGTGGACAACCGCCCGACCATGCTCAAGCGGTACATGAAGGGAGTGGACCAGCCTCCCATCTATCAAAAGCGAGCCCAGCGGAGGACTCCCTTCAAGACGGTGGACATTCGGTTTCCGTCCCAACGTCCCGGGGTGATGAACGTGCCCACCAGCGCGTCCGACATCGTCCGGCTGGCGCAGTTGGGGTGTCTTGACCTTCATCCTTGGCCGGTCCGGGCCGACGACATTGATCACCCCGATGAAATACGGTTCGACTTCGATCCCACCCCCGGTTTCGGGTTTTCCCATGTGAAAGAGGCGGCCCGGGCGGCCCGGGATCTGCTGGAAGAGGTGGGGCTGCGGGGATGGCCCAAGACGTCGGGGAGCCGAGGCATCCATGTATATGTGCGGATAGCTCGCCGGTATGACTTCCACCACACCCGTCGGGCGGTGCTGGCTTTCGCCCGGGAGTTGGAGAGAAGGATGCCGGGTCTGGTCACCACCAAGTGGTGGAAGGAGGAGCGCCGGGGGATTTTTGTGGACTACAACCAAAATGCTCGGGACAAGACGGTCTCCTCAGCCTATGGAGTACGACCCACGGGCTATGTTTCTGCGCCCTTGACCTGGGAGGAGTTGCCCGATGTCGAGATCGAGGATTTCCCGATGGACCGGTTCGCCGAACGCTTCCGGGCGGTGGGTGATCTCACGGAAGGTATAGATGAGGCGTCGGGCGATATCGATCCTCTCTTGGAGTGGGTTGTCCGCGACGAGGAGGAACACGGGTTGGGTGACGCTCCTTGGCCCCCTCACTACCCGAAACAACCCGGTGAACCTCCCCGGGTGCAGCCGTCCCGCCAGCGCCGGGCGGATCACGAATACTGACCCACATCCGGTTTGACCAGAAGCCGGGTGTCGGCCCCGTCGATTAACGGAAGTCTTGGTGGCTCCGGCTGGCGGTGGGCCCGCTCTGGCCCTGATACTTGGAGCCGGTCACCCCGCTTCCATATGGATGGTCGGCGGCGGTGGACATCTGATAGAAGCTGATCTGTCCGATCCGCATCCCGGGATAGATGGCGATGGGGAGCTGAGCGACATTGGAGAGCTCCAAAGTCAGGTGGCCGTTGAAGCCCGGATCAACGAATCCGGCGGTCGAGTGGATCATCAAGCCCAGTCTCCCCAGGCTCGACTTTCCCTCCAACCGGGCTACCATGTCATCTCCCAATCGGACCCGTTCCAAGGTGGCGCCCAGAGCGAACTCACCGGGGTGCAGGATGAAGTGATCATCGGGCATTACCTCGTGAAGACTGGTGAGATTATCCTGGCGGCGGCGGGGGTCTATGTAGGGGTAGAGATGATTGGCGAACACCCTGAAACTGGGGGCAACCCGCAAGTCGACGCTCGAGGGTTGGACGTTGGATTCCTCGAAAGGATCGATTTCCAGTCGACCTTTCACCAGGGCGGCCTTTATCGATCGATCAGAAAAGATCAAGCTCCTTTACCTCCGAAGGCCCCCATCAATTAGCTTCCTTGCGTCAAAGTTACTCGCCTCCGTTTTGATTGGCCAGGGGCCTGCGGACGATCTCCACGCGCCCGTCCTGATCGAAGAGACCCGCAGCAAGAGCCTTCACCGACGGAAGAGTGACTGCTTGCAGTTCCTCCAGAGAAACCTGGGAGGTGGGCAGGCGGTCGTCGCCCAGATGCAACCGGTTGATGAGCAGTCCGAGCAGGTCACTGTTGGTCACTTCGCTGTAGTCGGCCCGGACAACAGCCTTGGCCTGCTCCAGTTCTTCGGCGGTAGGTCCGTTGGCCACAAGATCGGCCAGGATAGAGAGAAGCCGGCGGTAGGCATTGTCGTAACCACCGGCATCGACAGTGTAGAAAAGGTCGGCGTAAACCGTGGGGCGGGGGGCCAGAGCCGTTTGGAGGGAAGCCCCGGCAACATAGGAGGCGCCCAGCTCTTCACGGACCAGCCGAAATAGACGATCATCCAGAATCGATTGCAGCACCCGAGCATTGACTCGCGCGGACGGGTAATCGGAAATCGCTATGTTTGTCTCGTAGTACATTTCCAGCACCGCGCTCATATCCGCGGTGATCGGTATCACGCGCCGCACCAACTCGGTGGGCCTGGGCGGATGGCGGTCAACGTAGGTGTCGGGATCACCGGCCGGTAGGGTCCCGATATAGTGGCGGGCGAGCCGTTCCACCTCTTCGGCGTTGGTGTCTCCCACGACCACCAGCATCATGTCGTCCACATTGCCCAGGCGTTCCCGATATAGGCCGAGGAGCGACTCGGCGTTGAGGGTGGCCAACTGTTGCGGGGTGGTCACCGGTAGGTGCCACTCGGTGCCGAAGCGAGCCTCGTTGTAGGCCACCCACGCCTGCCAGGCAGGATTCACCTCGGCAAAGGACGTGCGAATGGCGGCGCTGTTGAGCGCCTGACCAAAGGCGAGATCATCCACCCGGGGAGCAGTCACAGCCAGGTGGAGAAGTTGGAACAACGTCTCCAGATCCTCGGGGTTGGCGCCGCCGTCAAAACCTTCCGTCCTCTCGCCTATCACGGCTTCCAGGCCGGCATTGATTTCACCGAGGAACCGGTCCATCTGCAACTTGCTCAGATCGCCGAAGCCGCTGCCGAATACCGCTTCCACCGCCCGGGGCGCCAAAGCCCGAGCGCCGGGATAGAGGGTTGACCATCCCCCCAGGGACCGCGACCGGATGTTGACCGTGGCTTCCTCGATATCCGAGTAGACGAACACCACCCGTGCTCCGTTGGCGAACGTCCATTCGGTGGCGTCCAGCACAGTCAGTTTCTTGATGGCAACCGGTGTCACCGGTTCGGGAACCTCCATCAACGCGTCGATCTCGGGCTCGATCGGCGGCGCCTCGCTTCGGGGCGCGGCAGCTTCCACGGCGGCTTCCAGAGCGGATGTGGTGGGCACACCGGCCACGTCAGGACCCACAGCGATGACAAGCAGGCCCGCTTGGTTCATCAGCCAGCGGAAGTGATCGGTCAACTCTTTGGCAGTGACTTCTTCCAAGAGGGACGAGAGTCGGTCATAGCGTTCCTGCGGCTCACTTATGTCCACCCCGGACAAAAAGTGAGAGGTGTAAGTCTGCGCATACTCGACATCCCGGGTGGATGCCGCATTGTCAAGCCGGTGTCCGAGCGAGGCAAGGTACTCGTCGGTAGCGCGGGCCACGTCGTCATCATGGAACCCGTAGCGCTGGACCGTCTGCAGCACCGAGACGTAGTCTCTCGACGCAGTATCAAGATTCTCGCCCTGCCAGTTGGTGCCGTAGTAACGGAGACCCTGGTTGTGGTTGAAAGTGCCGAATTCGGGGACATCCACCTGGGTCAGTTCACCGCGATAGAAGGCATCTTCGAGTCGGTTTTGAACCATGGTGGCGGCCAGGCTTTCCAACATGAGTAAACGCTCCCCGCCCACGGTGGAGTAGTCGAACGTCGGGATCGGTATGTCGAGCGAGATGAAGGACAGCCCATATTCGTCGTCCGTAACCACGTGGTAGGAGGCTTCCCGAGCGGCGGTGATGTCGTCAAGGGTGAAATCAGGAGCTACACCAGGCTCCACCGATCCGAAATGCTGTTCGACCAGAGCGTAGAGTTCGTCAATGGGCAGATCGCCAACCGCCACGATCGCCATATTCGAGGGTACGTACCAGGTTTCGTAGAACTCTCGAAGATCCCCGGCGGTGGTCGACTCGATACCGGACACAGTCCCTATGGGGTAGTAACCCTCATACGATGTCCCCTGGGTATATATCCGGTCGAATTCGGCCGAGATCTGGCCACTGGCGGTGGCGGTTCGGAACCGCTCCTCATCAAGAACCACTCCCCGCTCCGATTCCACCGCCTCGGGTTCGATGAGGGCGGCATGGCCCATCTGCGACAGTATGTGCATCGCAGTATTGACATTCTCCGCAGGATCGGTGGGTACTGTGAGATCGTAGACGGTCTGGTCGTACCAGACCCCGGCGTTGAGGTCGGGACCGAACTCCACTCCAAGAGAACGCAGGACGGTGTTGAACTCCTCGGCGGTGTAATCCTCGGTTCCCCGAAACACCATGTGCTCCACAAAGTGGGCCATGCCCAACTCCGGCTCGGGCTCGTTAACCGATCCTGCCTTGATCACCAGTTTCAGTGCCATGCTGTTGCCGGGACGGTCGTTCTGTCGCAGGTAGTAGGTGTAGCCGTTGTCAAGGGTCCCGACCCGTACGGCCGGATCGATGGGCAACGGAGTCGGGTCCGTCGCCGGTGCATAGCCGGGCAAGTCCACCAGACTCACGGCGCGCGCCAACAAGGTGGCCATCTGCCCGCGCGTAACCACCTCGGACGGGCAAAACAGGAAGGGGTCGGCGGAACATCCGTTGGTTATCCGAGCCGACGCCAGAGCATTGATGTGGTCGGCATTGCCGATCCTCCCCAGATCGCCGAACCCGACATAGCCCGCCGGTGGAAGCCGGAAGGCACGGGTGAGGACCGTCGCCATCTCGGAGCGGGTGAGAGAATCGTGGGGGCAGAAACCGAGCGGATCGGTGCTGCATTCTTCCAAGATCCCCTGGTCGGTCAGGATTTCGAAGTAGGGAGCGGCCCACCTTATTTCGTCGCCCAGATCAGCGAACCGTGAGGGAGACTGCCCCAGGTGGGTGCCGTAGACGGCTCTGCCCAGCCATACCGCCATCACCCAACGCTGAACAGGCTCGTGTGGACAGAAGCTTCCGTCCGCGCATTCCGTATCGGCGAAAAGACCCACGGCGCTCAGAGCATCGATGGCTGGAGCGTGGAGATCCCCGGCCTCCACATCCTGGTAGACGTCACCGGCGGCCACCGCCATCGAACCGGCCGACAACCCGGTCACCGTCAAGACAACCAGAAAAGCGGCCAGTGCCTTAGTACGTATTGTCATTTTTGCTCCAAAGATCGTTGCCGGGTGGTGATCACCCAAAAGAATAGTTATCCGAATTCGGTCATTCTGATTAGCGCCGGCGCTCAGAGTTCTCGGGAAGGGGAGCGGGTGAGGGGAATCGAACCCCCACTCCGAGCTTGGGAAGCTCGTGTTCTGCCATTGAACTACACCCGCGTGACGTCCCGTTTCCCATTGTAGAGGAAAAAACCCTACCGCCTCCCCGGGTGGGAGACCAGATTCACTCCCGGCAAGGCAAATCCGGAAGTTGTATCTTTCGCGATACCAAACGACGGGGAGCGGAGGTCGCAAATCTCACCGGGATACGAAATGGTCAGTAAGCGAGGAACCACCCGTCATGGTGGCGGATGGTTGTCATGGTGATGAGGACCGGGGACGACCGGGTTGAACGGAGAGTTGACTGGGTATCCCGTCGACTTCCCATCCTGGCCCAAATCGAGCGGGAGTTTTCTTCGCCACAGCCGTTCGGGGGACTGTGCATCGGGATATGTCTTCACATAGAACCGAAAACGGCGGCGTTGTGCAGGGTTTTGATGGCGGGCGGCGCGCAGGTGGTGATCACCGGCAATTTCGGCACCACCCAGCAGGACGTGGCCGATTATCTGCGTGGAACCGGCGTGACCGTCTATCACGCTCCTTCCGACGACCGGAACGCCCATCAGTCCAATCTCAACCGGGTGGCGGGGCGGCGTCCTGATCTGATCATCGATAACGGGGCGGAGCTGTTTTCTGTCCTGGACTCAGAAACCAACGCCAATTTGATAGCCGGCACCGAGGAAACCACTTCGGGGGCCAACCGACTGCGGAACGAAAAGGCCGGAGCAGGGTGGTTTCCGGTGGTGGTTGTCAATGACAGTCCCTTGAAGAGAATCGTCGAAAACCAACACGGGGTGGGACAAACCCTCGTGGAGGCTTTCATGCGAACCACCAATCTCGGCGTGCCGGGCAAACGGGTGGTGGTGCTGGGGTACGGATGGGTGGGACGGGGAATTGTCCGCAGCTTCAATTCGTTCGGCGCCCGGGTGTGTGTGGTGGAGCCCAATCCGATCAAGGCTCTGGAGGCGGCGATGGACGGTTTCAGAGTGGCCCGTCTGGATCAGGTGCTTTCCTGGGGCAATGTGTTCGTCACCGCCACTGCTCAGCCGGGCGCCATAACCGGGGAGCAGATGCAGTCTATGCGCGACGGGACCATTCTGGTCAACGCCGGGCACTTCTCCACCGAACTGGATCTGAAGGGCCTGGGAGAAGTGGCCGACCACGCCAGTCGCGTAACCGACCACATAACCGAATATGTGCTCCCAAACGGTCGGCGGCTGACGGTTCTGGCCGGAGGAGAAATGCTCAACCTGGCGGCGGGAGGAGGCAACCCCGCCGAAACCATGGATCTTGGTTTGGCCCTGCAGGCCCTATCCCTTCATTGGCTCCTGGCTCACCATGCCGACCTCCCGTCCGGGCCGCGGCCGGTGCCCGAGGAGATCAACCGGCAGGTGGCGCAGATGATGCTGGAACAGATATTTGCCGGAGAGTCCGCCACCTTGGGATCCTCTCTTTCTCCCGGGCGATTGTGATTTACAGACCCGGCGGGTAAGCGGGTCTATGGCGGTTGGTCGCGAAAACCAGTTACTATCCCGCGAAATCGAACGCCCGATTTTCGCCCGTTGGGCTCCCCTCCCCCGCCGCTCACCGCCAGGATCGGGACACGCTTCGCCGCGAGTTTATGGCGGGAGAAGTGTCCCGAGATTTTATGACCTCCGGTGCGGTCCTGACGACGTCGGGGAGGACCGGGAGATGTTCGACCTACTCAATATGCGCCCGGGTCCGTGACAGAGTCAACCCCCACCCGCCGTCTTTTTTTCGCGAACCGCCACCCACCCACCACTCAAGACCTATTGGTGCACGCTCTTGGAAGGGGGATTCAACCCCGCGGGTGGCTGACAGTCACTGCTCGGCCTTCTCGGCTGGAGGTGATGACGGCATCAAGAATCCGATGGAGTTTTACCCCGTCATGGAAGTCGGGTCGGAAGCCCCGTTCCTCCCGGATGGAGTCGGCGAAGTCGGTCAGTGCTCTGGCCACGTTGTAGGCGGAATGACCTTCGGTCACCGGCATGTCGGAGAAATACTCGCCGGGAATCTGCACCTCTTCCAGACGGTCCGACTCCCCTCGGCCCACTGAAACCTGAAGAGGTCCTCTTGAAACCCGAACCGGACTGAACTGGTAATAGGAAGGGGCGCCCAAGAGGAGTTGTCCTTCCTCGCCGATGATTCGCAGGGAATACCCCTGGGGAGGAGAAGTGGTGTTGGAGACATAGGCCGTCCCCGCGATTCCGTCGTCCAACTCGGCCAGGGCCATCACGGTGTCGGCGGTCTTCCATTCGAAGGTTCCGCCCTCGCTGTAGGTTCCCGCCGGCGAGAGGGTGAGCTGGCGGGCGGAAAGGTTCTCCACTTCTCCCAGGATGAACCGGACCGAGTCCATGACATGGGCGAAGGCCACGAACAAGGCGCCGCTGGCTTCTTCATGGCGCACCAGCCACGACCGGGCGGCGTCCACCTCGAACTTGGAAAGCATCTGGGAGACCACAAAAGACAAGGGCTTGCCAACCGCTCCGTCGGCCACCAGCCGGCGCGCCCAGGCCACCGCCGGAGCAAAACGGCCTTGCAGTCCCACCGCGGTGGGAAGTCCCCTCTGCGCCGCCGCCTCAGCCATCTCCTGGGCTTCTGAGGTATTGAGCGCCAGGGGCCATTCGCAGAACACCGGCTTTCCCGCCCGCAGGGCGGCCATGGTGAGCGGATGATGCAGACGGGGCCGCACCGCCACCGTCACCAGATCAATTTCGGGGTCGTGGCACAGGTCTTCCACGTCGGCGTACCACTTGGGGGCGCCCCACTTTTGGGCGGCGGCCCGGGCGGTCTCCTCTCGAGTAGTACAAACTGCTTCCAGAGTCAGCCCCGGAGCGGCTTGCACCGCGGGCAGGTGAGCCCGGTCTCCAAAGCCCGGCGGGCTGGCGCCCACCACACCCACTCTCACCGGATGGCCGTCGCTCATCATCGCTCCTTTCGGGAATAGAGCAGAATGCCCTCTTTTCGCACCCACATGCAGGGGCTGGTGACCACATTCTTGCGGCGTTTCAGATCTTCCACGTCAGTTATTTTCACATCCACTTCGAAAGGGCAGAAATATCGGGCTGCCCAGCTGATGGCGAAAGACCAGTCTTTCCAGCTGGCCAAAGGAAGGTCATCAACTGCCACGAGTAGATCGATGTCCGATCCGATGTTGTCTTCACCGCGCGCCACCGATCCGAACAGAAACACCTTGTCAGGGTCGAACAGCAGGGCGGCCGCCAGAGCTTGGTCCACATAGTCGCGTGGTAAGCCTGGATGCGGAAGAGGCAGATTGCTCCATTCCGCTTGCCTTTGTTGCTCGCGGAGATCCTGCTCCGGCAACGGGACTTCAGGTGGGGGCCGACCCCCCGCTTCCTTGCTAACGATGTAGACAGTCATTCCATGGTCTCTTCGACGCATTGCAGAACCAGTCGCGTCACCTGTGAGCACCGGATATAGGCCCCTTGGTCGGCATCTTCTCCATCTGGATACACCGAGAAGTAGTAACCCGAGAACCTGTTGAGTGCCCCTTTGTCAAAGGCTGCCATCACCTGCTCTCGGACAGGAGCCGCGGGGCAGGCGGTCAATAGGTCCCAGATGTGGTGTTTGCGAGGAACGGGGGCGCCTTGGGCGATGTAGGTCGCTTTGATACCGAGTTCCGCCGCTCTCACCAGATGATGGCACGCTTCATGCCAGTACCGCCTGTCAGCTGCGAACTCCGCCAGATCAGCTTGGATGTGGGCGCGGTCCATCCATACGCGGGACTCCTCTCCGTTGGAGGCGGGTAAGGAACTCATCTTTCCTTTGACTATACGGATTTCCGTCGGCCCGCTCGCAACCGTTCTGTGGCTACTGTGTCCAGCTCATAGTCTTGGGGAAGACGGACCTTTTGGTCGGGGGCGCCGGTGTATCTGACCACTACTCCGTAGTCTCGCTCGGCGCCGGTGACCGAGACATAGCCCTCCACCACATCGGCCAGCACCGTCTGGGGGTCCCTTTCCAGAGGATCGCCGAAACCGCCCCCGCCGGGAAGGTTCAGCTGCACCCGCTGATCGGGTTGCAGAGCCAGTAATGCCTTGGGCCGGCCCTCGTCCTGCCCGTCGATCAGCAGCTCTCCGCGGGCGCCGGGAAGGCCGCCCAATATCCCCTCGGGGGGGTGCCTGATCCGGTCTACCATGGCCGAGACCGTCCAGGTCTCTTCGGTGCGGCAACCCATCTCGGTGTACTGTCCCAGCCCGCCCCGATAGCGCCCTGGCCCGCCGGAGTCGGGGCGGAGCTCCCGGCGATACTGGACCAGGGATGACAGGGTCTCGACCGCTTCGGCAGGAACCCCCGCCACTCCGCTGGGGAACCCGGTGGCACTCAAACCGTCCTTGCCGGCGCGGGCGCCGCCGCCCCCGCACTGGAAGAGACTGAAGGTGAAAAGACCATTCTTTTCAGGCGGGCGGCCTCGGAAGACGCTGATCCAGATCGGGTCGGATCCGGCAGCCATCAGGGGAAACGCTTCGGCTAGCGCCCCGAAGATCACCCCCGGGAGAAAGTGCCCCAGGATGTGGCGGGAGGCCACCGCGGCGGGCGGCAGACAGTTGAAGATTGAACCGGGGGGCGCCGATACGTGCACCGGACGAAAGGCGCCCTCGTTGTGAGGGACCTCGGGGCTGACCGCCGCCTTCATGGCAAAAGAGGCGTAGGCATGGGTGTAGTTGAACACCACGTTGATGCCTCTTTGGCTCTGGGGTGACGAACCGGCGAAGTCAATGTGAATGTCCCGATCCTCAACAGTCACGGCAACTTTGATCTTGATCGGCGTCTCGAATCCGTCGCTCCATGTTTCGTGCTCGTAAAGACCGTTGGGAATGGCGCCGATCGATTGACGCATGGCCTCCTCGGAGCGATCCATGATCTCGTGGGCCACCGATCGATGGAACCAAGATCGAACTCATCCATGAATTTGAGTAGTGCCCGGGCACCCACCTCGTTGCTGGTGGTCTGGGCGTAGAGATCACCGACCGTCTCGTCGGGGGTGCGCACATTGGCTCTGATCAACTTGATGAGGTCCCGGTTGATTTCTCCTCTTCGGAAGAGCTTCATGATCGGCAGGCGCAGACCCTCCTCGTAAACTTCCCGCGCTTCGGCGGAGAGGATCCGGCCACCGATGTCGGCGGCGTGGCAGGTGTTGGCGAAGTATCCGACGATCCGTCCTTTTCGGAACACCGGAGTGGCCACCGTGATGTCATTGATCTGCCCGGCGGTCATCCACGGGTCATTGGTGAGCAGCACATCTCCTTCTGCCAGCCTGTCCGGTGGGTATTCCGTCAACAGATGTTGCATTCCGGTGGCCATGGCGTTGATGTGTCCCGGGGTGCCGGTGAGCGATTGGGCAACCATGGCGCCTTCGGTGTTGAAAACCCCGCAGGCCAGGTCCTGAGTCTCTCTGACGATGGTGCTGAAGGCGGTCCGCATGAGAGCCACCTGCTGTTCGTTCACCACCGACAGGAGCCGGTTCCACAGGACCTCCAGAACAATCGGGTCCATACCGCTCATGCGTTGCTGTCGGTTCTTTCCAGGGACACCACCAGATTGAGACGGGTGTCCACTCGGAGTTCACCACCAGGGCCGATCACCGCGGTCGATTCCCGTTCTTCGATTATGGCCGGCCCGCGGATGTGATCTCCTTCTCTCAGCCGGTACCGGTTGAAAACGGGAGTGTCCCGGAACCGGGCGTATTCGGGGAAGTAGGCAGGTCGGTTTCCCTTCCGCGCGGTTCGCGCCGGAGGCCGCCGGTGGGGGGTTTCCGTAGTGATCGCCGGGGTTGTCCCGGCGCTTATCACCCTCCAGGTGAGCGCTTCCAGACCCACATCCGGCCCCGACCGTCCGTAGAGGCTCCGATAGACCCGTTCAAATCCCTGATGCAACATGTGCTGATCCTCACTGCTCAGGATGCCGCCTGGAACGGGAACTCGCACTTCATGGCCCTGTCCGATGTAGCGGATGTCGACGCTGCGGGTATGGGTGATCTCGTCGGGCGCCGCGCCCGATTTGGTCAATAGCTCGGTCCCCTGACGCTGCAGATCCGAGAGCATCCCGTTTAGATAATCCCAGTCGATATTGTCCAGGTGGGCGTAATAGGATCGGACAAAGTCGAAAGCCAGGGGAGCCACCAAGAAGCCGAGAGAGGAGGTGACCCCGGCGGACGGGGGGAGTATCAGGCCCGAACACCCGGTCAACTCGGCCACCCGGTACCCATGAACCGGTCCCGCTCCTCCAAAGGCGATGATCGGCAGCGCCCGAGGATTCTTGCCCCGCTCCACTACGTGCACTCGGGCGGCGTTGGCCATATTCTCGTTCACCAGTTGGTGGATGCCCCACGCGGCTTCGGTGATCGACAGTCCCAACGGCTCGGCGATCCGGGTGGCGATGGCCTGCCGAGCGGCTTCGGCGTCCAGGGTCATCCGCCCGCCCAAAAAATAATCCGGATCCAAATAACCCAGGGTAAGGTCGGCGTCGGTGACGGTGGGTTGAGTTCCACCCAGCCCATAGCAGACCGGGCCGGGGTCCGAGCCGGCCGATTCCGGCCCGATCTTGAGAAGCCCGAGCTGGTTGATGCGGGCCATCGAACCTCCTCCGGCCCCTATCTCGATCATTTCGATGACCGGTGTCTTGACCGGAAGACCCGAGCCTTTCCGGAAGCGGTATCGCCGGTCTACTTCGAAGTCGAAGGTGATTTCCGGACGCCCTTGCGCGATGACGCACAGCTTGGCGGTGGTTCCCCCCATGTCGAAGGAGAGCAGGTCTTCCACTCCCGCTTCGGCGCCGAGCGTGGCGGCGGCCAGTGCCCCGGCGGCGGGACCTGATTCGAGGAGTCTGATAGGGAACCGGGTGGCGGTTTCCACCGTGGCGATGCCCCCCGAGGACAGCATCACGAAAAACGATCCCCCAAACCTCAGATCAGCCAACCGCCCTTCCAGGTCTTGCAGATATTGCTCCGCCAAGGGTTGGACATAGACATTGGCGATGGTGGTGGAGGTGCGTTCGTACTCACGTATCTCGGGCGCCACCTCCGAGGAAGTTGAGATCCGCAGCCCCGGCGCCGCCCGGTTCACCGCCCGGCGGGCCGCCTGTTCATTGGCGGGATTGGCGAAGCTGTGCAGGAAGCTGATCGCCACCGCCTCGATTCCCCGCTCGGCCAACTCGGCCGCCAAGGCTTCCACCATTCCCTCGTCCACCTTCTGCAATTGTTCGCCCGTGGCCAGGGTCCGCTCGGAAACGTCGAAACGGAGATGGCGAGGCGTCAAAGGCCGGGGCAATTCCAGGAACAGGTCATAGAGCTCATAGCGGTGTTCCCGGCCTATCTCCACCGAATCTCGGAACCCTTCGGTGGCCAGCAGGGCGGTGCGCGCTCCTTTGCGTTCGATTATGGCGTTGGTGACCAGAGTTGTTCCATGGACCAGGTGCCTGATCTGGGATGCGTCCAATCCGCAACCGTCCAGGGTCTCCACCAGCACCTGCTCAACGCCCCGGGAGGGATCGTCTGCAGTGGTCAGCATTTTTCCCACCACTGACCGGCCGGTGCGGTCGTCAATCAGCAGCAAATCGGTGAAGGTGCCCCCGATGTCCACGCCGATGCGATGGCTGGCCACAGTCGGGCCGGAAGGATTCATAAAAGAGCTAAGCGAAGGGCTGCCGGAATTGTCGGAACTAAAATTTCAGGTTACTGCCCGGGCGCCTGGCGCCAATCCGGATATCCGGTGACCTGCTCTCAAATGCGGATCGACTCATCACTTGTCCGTCATAGGCTGGGCGGGATGGCGATGCCTGCGGATCCGGCCCCCTTGTCTCGGCGACCGGGTTTGGGGTTTGCCATGGCACTGTCGGGTGGGATTCTGTTCGGCGTCTCAGGCACGGTGGCGGCCGGTCTCTTCTCCTCGTTCAGTCCCGCCGAACTCAATCAGTACCGGTTGGTGCTGGCTGCGGCTTTCCTCTCTCTCATTGCGGCTCGGAAAGGCTTGATGCACCACGGGGGGATGTTTGGGCTGCTGGTGCTGCAGGGCGTGATCACCGCGGTGATCACCTACGTGTTCTTCGTGGCGGTGGAACGGTTGGGAGTGGGTCCCGGCATCACCATCCAGTACCTGGGGCCGATTCTGATGTTGGTGTGGAGGCGCCTGGTGCAACGTCAGGAGGTGCCGGTCACCGGCTGGATGGGTGCGGTGGCCGCGGTGGTGGGGATCGGGCTGATAACCGGCGCCTTCACCGCCGACTATGCCGATGCGATAGGCCTTCTGGCCGGAATGGCGGCGGCGGTTTGCTACGCGGCGCTGACCATAACGGGTGAGAAGCTGGGCAAGACCCTCCATCCCCTCACCTACAGTTCCTATAGCCTGACCGTCGCCGCCGTGATCTGGCTGGCGGTGCTTCCGGTCAATGTACCTCAGCTGTCCATTGCCGGCTGGTTGGGAGTGGCCTGGGTATCGATCATTGCGATGGGCATCGGGTATCTGCTCCTGATGAGCGCCCTCCGCCACATCACCCCCGGCCCGACGGGAGTCGCCGCCACCTCCGAGCCCATAGTGGGAACTCTCACCGCCTGGGTGGCCTTGAGCCAATCCCTCTCATTGGCAGAGGTAATCGGAGTGGGCCTGACGGCTCTGGGAATCGCGGTCGTGCATTGGAGTGTCCGCAGAATCCACGGGTTCTAGGCGATTCGATCTGGGGCAAAAGAAGATTGTTTGAGAATTTCAGGGCGGGTTGGTCAACGGACATATGATGGATCGGCGCCTATTTCTAATTCGTCTCGGACCCGCCATTTCCGCTTGTCGGGCTCTATTTTGGCGTATCGGTCAGCAACGCGAGCCGCTGCCTCCTCGCGGGCCCTGCGGGCGCGGGAGACGCGGTCGTGAAGAGATTCTTCGTTCTTGCGGGACTCTGGGGCGAATGGCGGGTCATAGCTCATCAGGCCGACTCCTTTGTGTGGTCCACCCTTTTCAATCCCTAAAGTGTATATCTACCCTGGGACACTATTCCAGTGTTCATGGGCCTGTTTTGCCGTTAGCTGGTTCAACATACGGGTGTCGTCTCTATGATGAAGGCCATGCGTAATAGGCCGATCATTTCCCCCTCATGAGTTCTGGACACGGTGACGGCGCCGATCGGTACTTCACCGCTTCTGGGATACCGCTTCGGGGTTGGTACGGTCCTGACCAGGTTCCTTCCGGGTCGCGGGAGGCCGCTTCGGGGCGGCCGGGAGTGCCTCCCTATCTGCGGGGCGCCTATCCCGGCATGTACCGGACCAAGCCCTGGCGGGTGTTTCAGCTGAGCGGGCATGGCAACCCCGAGGACGAGCGGGAGAGGATTCTGTTCCTGCTGAACCAGGGAGAGACGGGCTTCATAATGGAGCACGACCGCAACACCGCCGACCATCTTTATAACGTGGATCACCCCGAAGTGGTGGCCCGCCGAGAAGACGTGGGGCAGACCGGGGCGGTGATCCAAAGCGTTCGTGACTACGAGACGATTCTCGAGGGGATCGACATGGGCCACTATTACGCCCATCCGGGAGGAGCGGTGGTTCAGCACGCTCCCTTTGCGCTCGGGTGCTATTGGACGGTGGCGCAGCGGCGCGGCTTGGATCTGTCCCGGCTGGCCGGAACCGGGCAGAGTGACTTCTTCCTCACCTACCTGGGTTGCATTCCCAAGCGCCAGATTCCCACCGAGGCGGGGATCCGGCTCAACACCGACATCATCGAGTTTTGCGGACGCCACCTGCCTCGCTGGGTTCCGGTCTCCATCGCCGCCTACAACGCGGCCGATACCGGCTTGAACGCCTATCAGGAACTGGCCGCCCTGTTCGCCAACGCGGTGGTATATCTGGATGAGATCCAACGCCGGGCGCCCGAGAACCTGGCGAAGCTGGCCTACATGGTGGGCGGGATCAATCTGAGAGTGGCGATGGACTTCTTCGAGGACATCTGCAAGATGCGCGCCGCCCGCAAGATGTGGGCCGAATTGCTGAGCCGGCGCTATGGGATCACCGACGAGCGAGCCACTCGGCTAAGGATTCACATCGTGACGGCCGGTTCGGCCCTGGCGTATCAGCAGCCTCTCAACAACATCGCCCGGGGAACCATCATGGCGATGGCCTCGGTGCTGGGAGGCACGCAGTCCTTGGGAGTGTCCACCTATGACGAGGCCATGTCGGTCCCCACCGAGCATGCCCACCAGATGTCGCTTCGGATCCAGCAGATCATCCATCACGAGACCAACCTTCCCGCAGTGGCCGACCCTCTGGGCGGATCGCACTACGTGGAAGCCCTAACCGCCGAATTGGAGACCCGGGCCTGGGAGATGTTCGAAGAGATCGAGGGCCGGGGCGGTTTCGCGGCGGTGCTGGACGAGGGATGGCTTCATTCCCTGGCGGCGGTCAACCAGCTGGATCTGGCCGGCGCGGTCAACGGGGGAGACCGCACGATGGTGGGGGTCAACGCCTTCACCGAGGACGTGAGCCCGTGGGAGATGGCCGGTTTCGAGCCGGTGGAGGGGGTGTGGGAAAAGTCCATGGAGAGATTGAGCTTGGTCCGGCGGGAACGGGACGGCCGAGGTGCGGTGTCCGCTCTGCGGGAACTGGAGACGGCGTGCCGTGGTGACAAAAACATCATGCCGGCGGTGATGGAAGCGGTGGCCGCCCAGGCTACGTTAGGCGAATTCGGGGAGGTGTTCGGGGAGGTGTTCGGCGATTGGAAGGTTCCGATCTCATTTTGAGTGTTGATCAGCCCGGCAAGGTGCTGTTTGCCAAGACGGCCCTCGACGGCCATTGGCGGGGCCCGGCGGTGGTGGTTCATGTCCTGCGGGAGGCGGGATTCGAGGTGATCTATTTGGGGATGGCGACTGCCGATGAGATAGCGACGGCCGCGGTCCAGGAGGATGTCGACCTGGTGGGTCTGAATGTGGGGGGTAGTCTGGCGGTGGTGATGCGGATCATCGATGAACTGGAAAGAACCGCACCTGAGGTGGGGGTGATGTTGGGTGGAACCATCCAGCCGCAGCACCGGTCCGCCCTGCAGGCCCGGGGAGCTTCCACCTTTCCTCCCGGATCCATGTTTTCGGATATTGTTGAAGAGGCCCGTCGGTTGGTCGGAGTCAGACGCCGCAGCAGAAAAAGAGTGACATCGGCATGAAGAATCAGGCAAGGAGGACGCCGAGATGATCGTTGACACCGGAAGGCACCAGCGAAACACCGTGATAGGACGGGCAACCATCGGGGACCAGTTGCGCCGCAACGCTCGATTGCAGCCCCACAAGCCCGCTCTGATTTTCTATACCACCGCGGGTGAGCGGGAAGTTCACACCTACGGGTCGCTGAACCTCATGGTCAACCGCTTGGCGCATGCTCTGTCCCAACGGGGAGTGGGGCGCGGCGACGTGGTGGCGATCATGTCCCGCAATAGTCCCGACTACGTGGCGACCTACTATGCCACCCTCAAGCTGGGCGCGGCGCTGACCGGCATCAACTTCACTTTCACGGCCCGGGAGATCACCTATCAGGTTGGTCACTGCAATCCCAAGGTGATTGTGGTGGAGTCGGTGTTTGTGGAGCGCTTCGTACCCATTGCCGCGCAACTGGCCGGGGTGGAACATTTCCTGGTCTCGGATGTGGCATCAGACGCCGGCCCGGCGGAGTGGACCCGGATCTCCACCCTGGCGGGAGACGATATGGACGCCTCGGAACCACCAGCCGAGGTGAGTGAGAACGACCTGGCCATTATCCAGTACACCAGCGGAACCGAGGCCTATCCCAAGGGGGTGATGATCCCCCATCGCAACTATCTGATTTCCACCACTCCCGCCTGGCAGTCGGCGTTGGGGATCGCCCCCGATGAGATCTGGCTGTTCCTGATGCCGTTTTTCACCATCGCCGGTTTGGGCAGCATGACCACCCTTACCCTGCTGGGCGCCACGCTGGTGCTGGTGCATGCGGTGGATCCGCCCAAGGCAGCCAAGATGATGGCCGATGAGAAGGTGACCATCATGGCCCAGACGCCCACCTTCTATCTGGCCATGACCCAGGTGGAAGGGTTTGAGGACTACGACTTTTCGAGCCTGCGCCGCTGCATCACCTATGGGGGAACGGTTCCCCAGGCCATGCTGGAGGGATGGGCCCGGGCCAACCCCGATGTGTTGTGGGCCACCTACTGGGGGCAGTCGGAACTCACCCAGTTGGGCTCGGTGGGGTGGTTCCGCAGTCTTGATGAGATTCCGGGCGGCGACCCCACCTGGATCGGCAAGCCTGTGCCGCAACTGGAGGTGGCGGTGTTCGACGATGACGACCAGCCGGCCGAGATCGGCGAGTTGGCCTGCCGTTCCCCTTCCGCCATGGTCGGCTACTACCGCGATCCCGAGAAGACCGCCGAAGCCTTTCGGGACGGGTGGTTGCGCACCGGCGACCTGGTGAGAATTGACTCCGACGGCAACCTGTTCTTCTTCGACCGCAAAAAGGACATGATCAAAAGCGGCGGCATGAACGTTTCCAGCCAGGAGGTGGAGCGGGTGCTGTACGGCTATGCGGG
The DNA here is from genome assembly GCA_963665765.1 of Acidimicrobiia bacterium. GTDB lineage: Bacteria > Actinomycetota > Acidimicrobiia > Spongiisociales > ZC4RG35 > Bin76. The sequence continues at coordinate 1,332,988 of OY762464.1, read as the reverse complement.
AATCCTGCAGGTGGCGGTGGTGGGCGTCCCCGACGACTACTGGTCGGAGGCGGTTACCGCGTTCGCGGTGACCTCGCCGGGCGCCGAGGTGGATCCGGCGGCGGTGATTTCCCACTGCAAGCAGCACTTGGCCGGGTATAAGGTTCCCAAAGCCGTCCATCTGATGGAAAAGCTCCCCATCGACACCCAGGGGAAAATCCTCAAGCGAGAACTTCGGGCGATGAGCGGGGCGTGAGAACGCCGGGAACGAATGGCATGAACCGAGGAACCGCCGGGCAAGACACCGGGATTGTCTACGATCCGACCGACCCGGACCTGCTGGCCGACCCATATCCGGTATACGAGCAGCTTCGCCGGCAATGCCCGGTGGGCCATGCGGCCTTAGGCGACGGCGGCGCCCGGGTGGTGAGCCGGTACCCGGATGCAGCATCGGTGTTGGGAAGTCGGGCTTCCCGGATGCGCCCGCCCGGAGGCGAGATTCCCCAGGCCCTGCGTGGAGGTCCGGCGGCCCGAATGTGGGCGCACAGCATCTCCATGTCCGACCCGCCCGACCACACTCGCCTGCGTCGCCTGCTGAGTCCGGCTTTCACCCCCCGGGCTACGGAGGGATATCGCCCGATGGTGGAGCGAATCGTCACCGAGGCGTTGGATGCGGTGGAGCCGCGGGGAGAGATGGAAGTAATGTCGGATTTCGCCATGGTGGTGCCCATGCGGGTGATTTGTGGCCTGCTGGGAATCCCCGACCAGGATTGGCAGATGCTGATGGATTGGACGCCCGATCTGCTCCGCATGTTCGTCCCGGACGCCAACGACGAGGAGGGCATCGAGCTGTGCCATCGGTCATGCGCCAAATTCATCGAGTATCTGGGCGCTTTGGTGGACCGCCATCGAGAGTTTCCCACCGACAATCTCACTTCCCGTCTGGTGGCTCTGGAAGAAGTTGGCGACCGGCTGTCGCGCGACGAACTGATCGCCACCCTCCGGGGTCTGCTCACCGCCGGGTTCGAGACCACCATGGGCCTGATCGGCTCGATGGTGCTGGGCCTGTTGCTGAACCCCGAACAGATGGCTGCCTTGCGTTCATCGCCGGAGTTGGTCCCCAACGCGGTGGAGGAGTTCCTGCGCTGGGAAGCGCCCCTGCACGCCCACTATCGCTATCTGACCACCGATTGGGAGGTGGACGGGGAGCGCATGTCCCCCGGAGAGCGGGTCCTGGCTCTGATCGCCGCCGCCAACCGCGACCCTGATCTCTACGATCATCCTGACAAAATAGACATCCATCGTCCGGACATCAAGCACCTCTCTTTCGGTGGGGGCAGGCACCTTTGCCTGGGAGCTCCCCTGGCTCGCATGGAGGCGCAGGTGGCGATCAGAGAGTTGCTCAAACGCTTTGATCCCATCCGCCTGGCATCCACCGAGTTCCGCCGCCGACCCCACTTTCAGTTCCGGCTGCTGGAGAGTCTTCCCATCACTTTCGAGATGGCAAAGAGGTGAGGTGACCGGGAAAGAGGTACCTGCGATGTGACTATTGTTATACACTCCCCCTAAGCTCTTAGTAAGTTTAGGCCAATGGGTTGATCTCGAACACGGCAGTGCATCAAACACAGATACGTCTTTGTCACACGGCGTCCTCCATAATGGGGAGGAGTTCCCATGTTCAATGCCCTCGGGTCACTATAATGTTTTAAAAGGCTGGATAAACTGATGAACAAGCATGCATTAGATTCGAACCAGAATACGGTTTACAATCGTATAGTCACAGGAGATGCAAGGGATGTCTTATCGCGATTACCCGAACACACGGTGGATCTTAGTTTCTGGTCCCCTCCTTATTATGTAGGTAAGTCTTATGAACAACATCTCAGTTTTAAGGGCTGGCAATCTCTAATACGCGATGTAATTTGGAATCATCGGACTGTTATTAAGCCGGGCGGGTTCCTTGTTGTAAATATAGGAGATATTCTCTGTTTTGCTGATCCCTCAATGCCAAGATATCAAGCCAATAATGTGCAACGCAAAAGAGTTCCCCTAACTAGGGAACAGATACTTGAAGCAAAAGCAAAGAATCCGCAAGCTAGTCGTTATGATCTAGCAACGTTGTTTGGTTGTAGTGAACAAACCATCCAAAGGCGATTAGAACACAATAACGTTCGCGGTGGTAAACAGGCTCCATCAACAAGGTTACATCTCACTGGTCATCTATTGGTCCGATGGGCGGAGGAGGCTGAGTTTTACTTGTATGACCAACGGATCTGGCATAAAGACCCTTGTTGGATCAACAGTAAGTGGCACTCCAATTCCTATCGGGCCGTTGATGAATTTGAACATGTGTTCGTGTTTTGGAAGCCTGGAATTACTGAATATGACCGTGATCGCCTGAAGCCGGAACAATGGGCCGAATGGGGATCTCGGGGCGTTTGGAAGATACCGTCAATTCGCCGCAATGACAGACACGAAGCAGAGTTTCCTGAGGAACTGGCCAGAAGAGTTATCCTGTTGTTTTCTCCGAGCGACGGAGTAGTGATAGATCCTTTTGTCGGAACAGGCACAACTACATATATGGCAAAAATGCTTGGGAGGTATTGGCTCGGTATAGACATTGACCAACGGAATACAAGGATGGCGCAAGAGAGGACCGAACTGGCGCAAGGGAGCTTGGATGACTGGCGATGAACTGGAACTGCTAGAACAAACTGTCCTTCACATCGTTGTGCAAAGCATCAGAGATTATCTGGATGATGCAATAACTATCTTTCGAGAGGAAACCGATAAGGTCCAAGACATAGCGGAGGACATAACCAGGGAGGCTATAGCGGCTATGGGTTTATCTGGTACCAGCGATCGACTCTACGGCAAGGTTGATGTAAAAAAGGCCATTTACGTTTTTCTTCCAAAACCCCACCTCGTCGCCTTAATGCTAGATGCTAAAGCAGAGAAAGTGAATGGAGATAGAACAGCCACAATCCAGATGTCACAAACATCAATGCGAGTAAGGATGTGCAGGTCAGGGCGAGATATAGACGAACCTGGGAAACTGGAGCACAAGATTAGCCGGGGAGACAAGAGGTTTGTAGTCACTACGGTTATAGCTAAGTATATCTACGAAGAAGACGCGGATGCCCGCGCTCTGCGAAGGATAAAGGTTGCATGTATTCCAAACGGGATGTTGCAGCAAAAATATAACCCTGGACCGCATGACACTATATGGCTGGCTGGACGAGATGCACCCACCCTAGGAGAGGATTTTCGAGTACGACTTAGCTATTCCCGCTTGCAAGAGAAAGCTACGTGGCGAGTGCAAGAGATATCGGTGACTAAGTGAGCAGAGTGTAAGCAGAGCCGAGCGGGTCTTAGGTCTGGCGACAACGAAGCTGAGGATGGCACCTGGTGACTTCCAATTTGGCAAGAGAGGAGCAGAGATGCTGCCCAAGATGTACAACTCCCGCATGGATGTGGACCCCGACTACATCCCGCAATTCACCGATTGGTACAAGCGTCGGCATGGTCCCGATGTGGTGTCGGTGGGTATGTACAGCGCTCATGGATACCAGGCGGTGGTGGGGTCGCCGTGGATCTGCAACTTCTATGAGATCCCGGGAGTGGAGATCTTCAACGCCACCTACGACCGGACCAGGCTGGCCGACCAACAGTTGGATGTGATCGTTGCCGAAAAGATCTTCAATCACTCTCTGATGATCTACGACCAGGTGCTCACCGAGGGCATCCCCGATTCGGTGCACGACGATCCGAACCGGCCCAGCCTTTCCGGTACGGTGATCGGCCCGGCGGTTACCACTATTCGCTTCGATCTGCCCGTTTCGGACCGCCCGCGGCTCTTGGATTGGTATCGAACCGAGGAATTCCCGCGTTTGAGAGATCTGGCCGGGTTCTTTCGGGGCAGGGTAGGTTTCGAGGAAGGCAAACACACCGTCTATCCGGGAAGCGAGCCGGAGATCATGGTGATGCTGGAGTGGGGAAGCGTGGCCCATTCCCTGGAAGAAGGGGCGGCAGACGATGTCATCGGTCGTCATCAGGATGCGATAGGGTCGGGGTTGACCCGGGCAAGTTATCACCTGGTTCGACACGAGTACTCCCTGCGGCATCCGGAGGCCTGGGTCCCCTGAGGAGAGGGTAAATTTTGCGTTTCAGTCTGGCCGTACCCCTGCAGCGGGTAGTCAACGGACGTTACGAGTTCGATTTCGATGGCTTTGTGGCCGAGTGCCAGGCGGCCGAGCGGGCCGGGTTCTACTCGGTGGTGGTGGGAGAACGACGGATCGGCGTGACCGCCTACACCACCAGTCCCCATGTTCTGGCCGCCGCGGCGTTGCAAGCCACCACCCGGTTGAATTTCGCGGTGACCGTAGTCCAATTGCCGTTGCGTGATCCTTATCAGGTGATTCAGGACGCCACGGTTCTCAATTCGCTTTATCCGGGAAGGTTCCGGCTGGGAGTGGGGGCAGGGTACAACGAGCACGCCTTTCAGATGTTCGGAAAGAAACTGTCGCGGAGGGGCAAGGACATGGAAGAGGGGCTGCGGCTCATCAATGCCTTCCGCAACGGAGAGATCAGCATCGACGTGGGACGAGGGCCGGTGCCGGCGCTCGATCCGGCGATGGGTCCTCATAGGCCGGAAGTGTGGGTGGGTTCGTGGGCCGAGGCGGGGGTGCGAAGAACCGCTCGTCTGGCGGACGGGTGGCTGCCCGACCCGATGCGCACCGGAGAGGTGGTGGCCGAACTGGCGGAGGTCTACCGGGAGGAATGCCGTCGGCACGGGAAGACACCTCGGATCGGCCTCTTGCGGGAAGCCTGGCTGGCCGACACCGACCAACAGGCCCGCGCCGAATACGGTCCTCATGTGGTGCATGCCCATGCGGAGTACTTCCCTCGCATGCAGGGAGGATGGAAGAGCGAAGAGACCGGAGAGGGCAAACCTTATGACGTGGGCGTGGATCCATGGCTGCGGGAGATCGACCGAAAAGAGCAGTTGGCCCTTCACCACCTGCTGGAAGACCGGTTCATGGTGGGATCGGTGGACACCTGGATGGAGCTTTTGGAGAGGTGGACAGAGAGCATCCAACCCGAGGAGATAGTGCTTCGGCTTCGTTTTCAGAGCGGCCCTCCGCCCCATGACACCTTGCGGGTGATCGAGAGGGTGGGCCGTGACATCATCCCTCATTTCAGTTGAAACCAATCCCTAACTCGCGAAATTTGCGGAGCCTCTTTTCATCCTCCGGGCCCACCCCCGCCACCTGCCTCCGAGGTATGAGCGCGGGCGGACAGTTTTGGTCGTGCCGACCGGCTCGATATATGACCTTTCTCCGGGCCGACGACGTCAGGCAGTCCGCGAGGTGTTTGTGACTGATATAAATATGAGGGCGGAGTTGTGACATTTTCAAGTAAGGCGGATCGGTTTCTTGCCGAGACAAGGTGGATTTCTTCGCGAATTCCGCCAGAAGACGGACCAACCAAGGAGAAGCAGCATGAGCGTGAAAGAAACGACCTTCGAGGTTGAGGTCGGGGCCCGTCGAGTGGACGGTGGAACCTGGAAAACGAGATTTCACCGGCTCGTTGGTTCCCGGCCCGGCCCCGCCACTGCCATTGTGGCGGGCGTGATTGGAGACAAACCCTTGGCGGTGCTGGCAGTTCACCAATTGCGCAGGAGGCTGCTTCACGCCAACCTGGCCGGCACGGTGACGTTGGTTCCCGCTTCCAACCCGTTCGGCCTCACCGCCGGCACCCGGCACAACCCCGATCTCATGGAACTCAACCGTCGGTTTCCGGGCCGGGCCGCCGGATTTCTGACCGATCAAGTGGCCCATGCCCTGCTTTCGGCGCTGTTGGAGGAGGCCGACTGCATAGTCGATCTTCACTCGGGAACCCCCGCCCGGGGATTGCACTACACCTACGATTACGGCGACTTGGAACTGAGCGCCTCCTTTGGGTACCTGCCGGTGGTGATCAACCGTCACGTCCCCGGTCAGCTCAGCCACGCCGCCACTGCTGCCGGTGCCTCTTCTTTTCTGGCCGAGTTCGGCGGCGGGGAGTCCAATGACCCCACCCTGGGGGTGGAGGGGTGTCTTAACACTCTGCGTTACCGGGGTCATCTCGACACCGAACCAACCGGCCCCGACCAGGTTCCCATCCTGGGCCAGGTCAAGGTTTTTCTGGCCTCCCATGCGGGAGCGCTTGATGGTCGATACGGTCCGTCGCAAGTGGGAATCCGCGCCGAGCCGGGTCCGGTGGGATGGGTGACTGACCTGATAACCGGGGAGCGGATCGAAGAGTTCGTGGTGGAAGAGATCGGATCGCAGGCCGGAATGGGCGCCGGGTTCGAATTATGGGGACCCGGACCGATGAGAGAATTCACTGTCACCGAAGAGCCGTATCTGATGTTGGCGCCCTCCCGTCCGGCCGTTGTCCAACCCGGAGAATTCACCTATGCGGTGGGCTGGCCAGGCAAAATGATTCCCACTCCCGGAAGGCAATAGCATCTTGGGCCTGCACCCGGGTCCGGAGGCTTTATGCTAGATGTTGATTTAATACCGATTGGTATGTAAACGGAAGATCCGCTCTGTCGGATTTGAGAAACAGATAAGAAGGAGAAATTATGCGACCGAGAAACCGCCGAATTTCCGGCGTGAAGCTGATCGCGGTCTTGGCGACACTGGCCCTGCTGGTGGCCGCCTGTGGTGATGACGAGGAAACCGCCACCACCGCCGCCCCGCCGGACACGACCACCGCCACCACCGCGGCTCCGGAACCCACTCCCGAAACCACCACTGCCACCACCCGCGCCACCACCACGACGACCGCGGCGGAGATGGAGGAAGAAGAGATGGACGAGGAGGAGATGGACGAAGAAGAGGAAATGACCGAGACCACCCAGGCCGGACCCACCATGGTGGACGGCGGCATTCTGCGGATGGTGATCGGAACCGAGCCTCGCTCTCTCAACCCTTCGATAGCCACTTCCCGCTTCGCCCAGCACATCTCGCGGGGAATCATCGATGTTCTCATGGAGAAGAATGCGGACAATCACCCCGAGCCAAGCGGCCTCATCACCGCCTATGAGCAGGTGGATGATCTGACCTGGCGGTTCACAGTGCGGGAAGGGGTTTCTTTCCACAACGGCGAGCCTTTCAACGCCGAAGCGGCGGCCGCCTCGGTGCGCGCCAACCGCGACACCGGCGGTCTGCGTGTCTACTTCACCTTGATCGCAGACGCTATTGCCATTGACGACACCACCTTCGATATCACGACCACCGCGGCGAGCGGCATCGGGCTTATCCCCGCTCTGCTGACCGAGACCTTTGTGTTCCCGCCCGCCTATCTGGCGGAAGTGGGGGCCGAGGAGTTCGGTTTGGCGCCGGTCGGCACCGGTCCGTTGGTGTTCGAAGAGTGGGTACCCGGAGAGATGATCCGGGCCTCCGCCAACCAGGACTACTGGAACGGCGCCCCGAATCTGGACGGAGTCGAGTGGACATTCGCGGCTGACGCCAACACTCGTTTGGCGCTGCTGCAGACCGGCGACGCCGACATGGTGGTCACTTTGTCGCCGCAGCTCTTCGACGATGTGGAAGCCGACGACAGCCTGGTGCTCTCCGCGGCGCCCGGCGGGTTCAAGTTCTTCCTGGGTATGAACATCAACAGTCCTCCCCTGGACGACATCCGGCTCCGTCAGGCAATAGCTCACGCCATTGACCGCGAAGGCCTGGTGCAAGGGGTCCTGGAGGGCCGTGGCGGAATCGAAAACGCCAATGCTTTCCATGACTTCTTCTCCAGCACCGGCGCGCACGCCGACGATTACTACGCCTATGACCCGGACCGGGCCAGGGAGTTGATCGCGCAAGTGCAGGCCGAAGGCGAGATCCCGCCGATTCCGATCAACTACACGATTGGCCGATACATCAGCGACAAGGACATCGGCGAGGCCGTGGTCGGAATGCTGCAGGCAGTGGGCCTGCCGCTCGAAGCCCGCGGGCTTGAGCCCGGTGAGTTTATCGTGGCGCTGTTCACCAACCAGTTGGGCGGAACCCACCAGCTGCCGTTCGACGTGCGCTATCCGCACGAGGACGTCTTCATGCGCACCACCTTCACCTCCGCCGGGTTGGTGAAGGCCTGCACCGACGAGCGGTTGGATGAACTGGCCGTCATCGGCGCCACGGCGCAGACCGCAGAAGAGCGCAACGCGGCGTACAGCGAGGTTGAGCGGATCGTTCTGGTCGACCTGGTCTGCTGGGTCTCCCTGTTCGACCAGGTGGACAACTTCGCCTACACCACCGGACTGGCCGGCTTCAGCCACCGCCTCGATCTGCAGATCGATTACGAGGGTCTCTACTTCCAGGAGTGAGAGTCAACCACTAACAGCACAGACAAAAAGACGGGGTCGGCATCAGTCGACCCCGTCCAACCTCCTGGGAGACTTGTCCCCACGTCAGCGAGTCCGGGAGCGTCCGGGCAACCCAACGTGCCGGAGCAGTGGGGTGCAATCGATCACTGCCGTTAGGGATCGGCGGTCTGGTAGCTCTGCAATTAGAGAACCTCAGTAGCTGACAGGGACTGCCTTATTAACCGCCTGGGCGGTATAGTATCCTTCTCATGGAGGGCGACAGCGGACATCACTCGGACGGCCATCAGTGTCCTCCTTATGTGCTGGACGAGCAGGAGTGCGAGATGCTCAGCACCTCTATCCCTTACGAAGAGCTTCGCTATTACGACCCCGAAGACGCTTCTTTCTGGGTTCCCCACCAGCAAGAGCCTCGGATGGTGAAGTTCAATACCTTGACTTCCACCATAGAAGACATAATCACCCAGTGCGGCTACCCCAAGAGCGAACGGGAGCGACTCGCAAGGGATCATCGTCTCTACGCGGAGGCTTTTCTGAAAGACTATCGGGGTCCTGTCAACGGACCCATCCCCCTGATAGGAGAGATCCTGCCCCGGACTGTGGGCTGACAGGTTGCCAGGGCCGTACTGGCCATCATCCCTCAATTGTGTGGTGGTTTATGAAACCGCACTGAAAGGATGGATCCGCCAAGACGACATTTGGTATGTCCTGAGTTACCACCTGCACCAGCTGGAGCGTGTCGGGTTTGGGAAGCCTGATCCCGAACGTGATAACCGCTACGGGACCACAAGCACCAGAGCCGTCGGTTATACCGAGCAGGGCCGTCGGCTGGAATTGGCGCTACGCCGCGATGATCGAGTCGGACACGAGCGATGCATTGTATTTCATGCTCGATATTTGTGATTTCGACTCGGGCGTTCAAGACAACCTATTGCAGCAAAAGGAAATCGCCTTTCCAATGATCGCCCGATTACTGCGAACTACCGCACTGGCGGCCATCGGTCGGCCCATGGTCTGGCTTTTTCAAGTTGTCCGGCCAGGCTGAAGAGCAGGTCGTCGCGGGCGTAGCCGGCTACGAAGTGGACTCCGATGGGTAGGTTGTCGGTGTTCCAGTGAAGAGGCACCGACATGGCCGGGAGACCGGCGAAGTTTGCCAGGGCGGTGAATGGTATGTAGCCGAAGACGGTGATCAGGTAGGCGTCGATGTCGGCGGTCATCATGTCGATGTAGCCCAGCGGCGGCGGAGGGGCGGCGACGGTGGGCGTCAGCCAGACATCGTATTTTTCGAAGAAGGGCGCCACCGCTCGACCGGCTCGGTGCATGGCCCAGGTGGCTCGCACCAGATCCACGGCGCTGAAGTCGTAGCTTTCCCCGCCCAACACACTGATCACGTTCTCCAATTCGTCTTCTCTCGGGCGGCGACCCTTCTGCTCGGCGTACTCGTCCAGCGAGGCCTGCACATTGGCCGCGATCAGAAGTCGGAAGGCGGCGCCGGCGGTCGGGCGGTCCCACTCCGGGCTGTCCTCCGACACCTGATGGCCCAGGTCCGACAGCAGTTCGGCGGTCTTTTCCACCGCCTCCACGCAATCGGGATGGGCCGGACCCGCCGCGGCCGAGGTGGTCATCGCCACCGACAGGCGACCGGGCGGTCGTGACGCCGACGACAGGAAAGACTCTTGGGCGGGCGGCACCGAATAGGGATCGCCCGGCGCCGGACCGGTGGTGACGTCCAGCAGAGCCGCGCTGTCGCGCACGGTCCGACTGAGAACATGCTCGGCGCTCAACCCGTTCCAGGCTTCGCCGTAGTCGGGTCCGGCCGGGGTGCGTCCCCGGGTGGGTTTGATGCCGAACACCCCACAACACCCCGCCGGAATCCTGATAGATCCCCCTCCGTCGCTGCCGTGAGCGGCGGGCACCATCCCCGAGGCCACCGCCGCCGCCGAACCGCCGCTCGATCCCCCGCTGCTGCGATCGATGTTCCAGGGGTTACGGGTGGCCCCAAACAGCCGGGGCTCGGTGGTGGGCGCCCCCCCAAATTCGGGAGTGTTGGTCTTGCCGGCGATCACCAGTCCCGCCGCCCGGTAGCGGCGCACCAGTTCACTGTCGTGAGGTGCCACCTTGTCCACGAAAAAGGCGCTGCCGGCCACGGTGGGAACCCCCGCATAGGCCGCCCGCAGATCCTTGAGCAGGAAAGGAACCCCCGTGAAGGGACCATCGGGCAGGCCGTCGGCGATGGAATCCCGGGCCTCGTCGTACATCTTGCGATTGACGGCGTTCAGCACCGGATTCAGCCGTTCAATCCTCTCAACGGCGGTGTCGAGCAACTCGGTGGGAGTGGTCTCTCCGCTCCGCACCAACTCGGCCAGTCCGATCGCGTCGTAATCCTGGTACTCCAACTCAGGCTCCTTTCCCGTTTGTTCCAGATCCCAAAAAAGGTGGGACTGAAGGGATCTGGCAGCTATTGATTACTCTATGTCTCTAGTTTGTCACCGGGTTCCAATCATTCGATTTAGCATCGCAACTCCCAACCAGATAATCGAGGATGGTCGGCGGCGCTATGACCTGACCGGGTTTGTGGAGGAGTCCGCGGCGGCGGAGGCGGCGGGTTTCTACTGCGTATATACCGGGGAGCGGCGCAGCTCCGGAGCGACGTCCTATTCGCACAATCCGATATTGCTCTCTGCCTATGGCCTGGGGGCGGTGGAGAGGATTATGTTCTCCGCCGGGTTGATTGTGCTGCCCCTTCATCATCCGGTGGAGGTGATTCAAGACGCCACCATGCTGGCGACTCTCCACCCGGGACGTTTCCGGCTGTGCGTGGGCGCCGGGTACATGCAAGGCGACTTTCAACTATTGGGGGTGGATCATGGCCGGCGAGCGGCGCGCATGGAGCAAGGCCTGCAGGCCATCGATGCCTATCGCAATGACCGCCAGATCGTGTTGGACGGTCCCTATCGGGGCATGACCCCCATCCGGGACGAGGCAGTGGCCCAAGCGGAGTTGGAGGTCTTCGCCGGCGCCTGGTCACCAGGCGGAGTGAGACGAGCCGCCCGGTATGCGGATGGATGGGTAACCGGACCCATTCGCAACATCCATTGGCTGGCCGATCTGGCGAAGGTGTATCGGGAGGAGTGCGAGAGAGTGGGGAAAAGGCCCCGGATCGTCATGCTGCGAGAAGCTTGGTTGGGGGAAACCGATCAGGCCGCCCGGGATACCTACGGTGAGTATGTGTTGGCCTACCACCGGGTCTACCTGGAGAGAGGGAACAGCTACCACCCCAAGTACGAGCCATGGTTTGCCGAACTGGCCGGCCCGGCCGATCTGACTGTCGATCATGTGCTGACCGATCGGGTGCTGTGCGGCTCGCTCGACCACTGGCTGCAGACCCTTCCCGAGTGGATAGACCTGGTCGGACCGGAGGAGATAATCGTGAGGCTCCGCCACTTCCAAGGTCCCGGCTTGGAAGAGACTCTGGAGGCCATTGAGGGGATTGGAACGGAAGTCGTTCCTCGCATCCGGAGACTGGCGGGGCCATCCGGCGCCTGAGCGGGAAATGAGCACTTCTTCTCCAGTCCTGCAGATCGAAGATCTCCGGGTGGTGTTTGCCGAGCGTGGCATAGGCAAAAGACCCGAAGTAGTGGCGGTGGATGGCGTCTCCCTGCATATCGGGGTGGGTGAGATAGTGGGGTTGGTGGGAGAGTCCGGGTCGGGCAAGACCACCCTGGCTTTGGCCACCGCACTGTTGGGGAGGATCACCGGTGGCCGGATAAGTTTGGCCGGGGAATCGATCATCGGCATTTCCCGTTCTCGGATGCGTCGGCTGCGTTCCCGGATCCAGGTGGTGTTCCAGGACCCCCATGGTTCGCTCGATCCACGGCAGACCGTCCGAAGTGGCCTTTCCGAGTTGCGGTCGCTCCATCCCGAGCGTACCGATTGGGTCACCGACGCCGACCTTCTTTCCAAGGTCGGGTTGATCGAAGATCTGCTGGATCACCTACCCCACGAGTTGAGCGGCGGCCAGGCCCAGCGGGTCTCCATCGCCCGGGCCCTCCTGCTGCGCCCCTCCCTGTTGGTGGCCGACGAGCCGACTTCGGCCCTGGATGTTTCGGTGCAGGCGCAGATACTCAATCTCTTGTTGCAACTGCGGGAATCCGAGCAGATCGCGGTGCTTCTGATCAGCCACGACCTGAGTGTGGTGCGCAACCTGTGCGACCGGGTGTATGTCATGAAGGAAGGAAGAGTCGTGGAAGCGGGGGTGACCGAGGACCTGCTGGCCTCGCCCTCCCACGCCTACACCAAAGAGCTGATCGAGGCCATTCCCGGCAAAGACTGGGATCGCTCGACTCTGGAAGACTCCATCGGACCGGACGGCGGGAGGGCCTCGGCGTGAGTTTCGTCAGGTTCATGGCCCCGAAGCTCTTGGGAGCGGTGATCACGCTTTTAATCGCCCTCAGCCTGGCCTTTTTCCTGGCCCGCACCGCCGGGGATCCGGCCCGCAACATCCTCGGGGAATTCGCCACCGAGGAACAGGTGCTGGCCAAGCAGATCGAGTTGGGTTTGGACAAGCCGCTGCCCGTACAGTTCGTGAACTATCTCGGCCAGCTGGCTTCCTTCGATCTGGGCAAGTCCCTCCGCTACAGCCGACCCAACTGGGAACTGATTCTGGGGCGCTTTCCCGCCTCGATCCAACTGACCTTGGCGGCGATGCTGATTGCCACCGTGATCGGCCTTCCCCTGGGAGTGGTGGCGGCGCTCAAGGAAGGCCGGATCTGGGACCGCATCTCGGTGTTCATCGCCTTGCTGGGCCAGTCCATCCCGCTTTTCTGGCTGGGCCTGATGTTCATTCTTCTGTTCGCGGTGGCTTGGGGGTGGCTCCCGGCGGGGCAGTCCGGGACCTGGCAGCATCTGGTGCTGCCGGCGGTTACCCTGTCGGTGCTTCCCATGGCTCGGATCGCCCGTTTGGCCCGGTCCAGTCTGAGCGAAGTGCTGGAAGAGACCTACATCACCTCGGCCCGGGCCCGGGGCCTGCGGGAACGAACAGTGGTGATCACCCACGCCATCCGCAATGCCGCCCTGCCGGTGGTGACCATCATGGGTCTGCAGGCCGGGACCCTTCTTTCCGGCGCGGTCACCGTTGAATTCGTGTTCGCCTGGCCGGGGCTGGGCACTCTGGCCACCCAAGCCGTTCAATTTCGAGACTTCTCGCTGGTGCAGGCCATAGTGATAGTGGGAGCGGTGACCTTCGTGATCATCAATCTCGCCGTGGACCTGCTGTATGGAATCATCGATCCGCGTATCCGGGAGCAGGGGTCATGATGTTGGGCGGATCTTTGACTACGGACCGGAAAAGGGGTCCCCGTCGATCGGCCAACCGGTCGCTGTGGTTGATGGGCGTCCCGCTTTTGGTGCTGGGCCTGATGGTGCTGGCCGCGCCGTTGCTTCCCCTGGCCGATCCCGGAATCCAGGACCTGCGAGCCCGGTTGATTCCGCCCATCTTCTTGGAAGGGGGCACCTGGGATCATCCTCTGGGGACCGATCAACTGGGCCGAGACCTGCTGGCCCGCATTATCTATGGAGGTCGCCTGACCTTTGTGATCGCCATGGCCGCGGTGCTGGTGGGCTCGGTGTTCGGGACGCTGCTGGGCATGATCGCCGGTTATCGGCGGGGATGGGCAGACACGGTTATATCCCGGGTGGTGGACGCCCAACTGGCCCTTCCCTTCATCCTGCTGGCCATCGCCATCATCGTCAGCCGAGGCAGGTCGCTGGTGGTGCTGGTGGTGGTGCTGGCCATCATCAGCTGGGCGCAGTATGCCCGGGTGATCCGCGCCGAGACCCTTTCCCTTCGGGAACGGCCCTTCATCCTCGGGTTGCGGGCGGCGGGCGCCTCGCCGATGCGCATCATCTTGCGCCATGTCTTTCCCAATGTGGGGGGCACCGTTTTGGTGTTGGCCACCTTGGAGGTGGGGACCATGATCCTGGCGGAAAGCGCCCTCAGCTTCCTGGGATTGGGAGTGGTTTCCCCCGACATCAGTTGGGGCGGGATGCTGGCCGGTGGTCGGGAGTTCATCCAGGATGCCTGGTGGGTGGTGGCCTTTCCGGGGATCGCCATCACTTTTGTGGTGCTCTCCATCAATCTGCTGGGCGATGCGCTGCGAGCCCGGTACGATCCTCGCAAGCGGACCTATCTGTAGCGTCATGGATCCTCTGCTGAGCGTCCGGTCCCTGCGGGTGGAGGCCACTAGCTCGGTGGGGACGATCGTGGCGGTGGACAAGTTCGATCTGGATATCTATCCCGGTGATGTGATCGGGCTGATCGGAGAGTCGGGAAGCGGCAAGACCACCGCCGTCCGAAGTCTGCTGGGGCTCACCGAACGAAACGTGCGCATCACCCGGGGATCCATCCACTTCCAGGGCCGGCAGGTGCTGGGGGATGGCCGGAACAATCTCAGTCGTCTCCGCGGACGTCATGTGGGGATGGTTTTCCAAAATGCCTCCAGTTCCCTCAACCCGTTGCTTCGCATCAACACCCAGATGCGACAGGTGCTCAAAGCCAATCGAGCCGATCAGAGCGCGTCCGACCGGGCCGGAAGGATTGAAGAAGTCATCTCCCGGATGGGCTTTCACGACCCGGGGCGGGTGTTGCGATCCTATCCCCACCAACTGTCGGGCGGGATGCGCCAGCGAGCCGCCATTGCCATTGCCATCGTTTCGGAACCGGAGCTGGTGATTGCCGACGAATCAACCTCGGCGCTCGATGTCACCACCCAGGCCGAGGTGATGGAGTTGGTCAGGGAACTGGCGACCGATATGGGACATTCGCTGATCTATGTCACCCACGACCTGCTGCTGGCCGCGGAAGTCTGCACCCGCATGGCGGTGATGTACGGGGGGGAGGTTGTCGAATTGGGTCCGACCTCCCAGGTGGTCGGTTTGCCCCACCATCCCTACACGCGGGGTCTTTTGAGGTCGGTGCCGATATGGGCGAAGAAGGCGCCCCTGGTGGGGATCGACGGGACCCCACCGCGGGTGACGCCCGGGTTCGTGGGCTGTCGGTTCGCCTCCCGATGTCCCCATGCGGTGGGAGAGTGCTCGGACGTTGATGTGGATTGGACCCAAACCGGTCACGACCACGGGTCTCGTTGTATCCAGCCGAAGGGCGCGCCTCTCCATTCCGCAGATGGGTGACAGCCGGTGAATATTGCTTCGGTGCTCTCGGATCGAGCCCGGGAAGCCTCGGAACGAACCGCTCTGCTGTTTGAAGATGGGCGCGGCTGGAGTTGGGGGACGCTCTGGCGGATTTCGGCTGCGGTGGCCGGGAGGTTGCAAGAGCGGCAGGTTGCCCGCGGTGATCGGGTGGCCATCGTGGTTCCCAACCGGCCCGAGGTGGTGGCCCTCCTGTACGGCGCCTGGAGACTGGGAGCGGTTCCGGTCACCGTCTCTTCGCTGTACAACCGAGCCGAATTGGCCAAGACCCTGGAGCAAACCCGCCCGCGGCTGGTGATAGTCACCCCACAGACCCCCATGGTGAACGGTTGGGAGACCTATTGCCTAACTCCCGACAGCATGCAGGAGTGGGAGTCGGCCGAGGTGGAAGAACCCGCGGCCGATCCCGTTGAGATGCAGGACGCCGACGAGGCGGTGGTGCTGTTCACCGGTGGAACCACCGGACTGCCCAAACCGGTGGTCACCACTCATGGGGGAACCATGGGGGCCGTCCGGCAGTTGGCAGCCGTTTCCAAAGGGCGTCCCGGCCCCTACCGGTTGGCCCATCCCGCCGTTCCGCCCAACCTGCTGGCGCTGCCGCTCTTCCACAGCGGGGGCCAGCAGACCTTGCTGTTCGCCTTCTATGTGGGAAGACCCCTGTTGTTGATGGGAAAGTTCAGCGCATCCGCAGTGGTGGAGTTGGTCGGGCAGCACCGGATCGACAATCTGTTTTTAATGCCAACCATGCTGTACGACCTGGCCGGGCTGGAGGATCCGGTGGATCTCAGCACGGTGCGAGCGGTTCTGGTGGCGGGACAGGCTCTCGACTCCCAGCTTCGGCGACGATTCGAGAAGCGCTTCGGCATCCCCATCGCCACCAATTACGGCTCCACCGAGACGGGGCATGTGGCGGGATGGACCCGGGCCGATCTGGCGGCCGGACTTTGGAAACCCGGATCGGCGGGTCGGGTCTACGACGGGGTGAATTTGGAGATCCGCGACGAAAAGGACCGGGCGCTTGGCCGGGGAGAGGTGGGCGAGATCTGTGTGCAAAGCGATCTGGCCAAGGGGTACCTGGGCGACCGGGAGGCGAGCGGGAAACTGGTTCGCGACGGATGGGTGTATTCGGGGGATATGGGGTATCTGGACGAAGACCGGGTGTTGTTTTTGGTGGGGAGGAAACGGGACATGATCAAGACCGGGGGTTTTCAAGTGTGGCCCACCGAACTGGAAGAGGCTTTGCGTTCCCACCCGGCCGTGGCGGACGTGGCAGTCGTAGGGGTTTCCGATGAGCGGTTGGGTGAGGTTCCCAAGGCGTTTGTGGTGGCGTCCGGTACTGTCCCCAACGGAATGGACGCCGAATTGAGGGAGCATGTGAGAGACCGCTTGGCGCATTTCAAAGCCATCAGACAGGTGGAGTTCGTCTCCGCCCTACCCCGCACCGAGACAGGCAAGATCAATCGAGCCCGGCTGGAGAAACCGAACCTGGAGAAGACCATCCCATGAAAAAGAGTGAATACGAGCTGCTGGGAGAACAGTGGGACGCCGAAGCGATGGAGATCGACCCGGCCGTTCTGGAACGAAGCGTGCTCTATGAGAAGCACCCCGAAAAACCGATCGCATACGTGACATTCAATGTGCCCCGGCGTCTCAACGCTCTTCCCATCGCCTCTTTGGAACGGATCGGGGATCTGGTGAAAGAAGCGGAAGTGGACGACGATGTCAAGGTGATCGTTTTCCGGGGCGCCGGATCCTGCTTCGGCACCGGCGCCGACGCCTCCGAGTTGGGCCACTACATCGGGTATGGCAAGGGTAAAGATCGAAAGACCCGGCGCCGTCCCGCCCAGCGCCAGCGCATGCTTCCCGACCGCAACCTGATCTTCGGAGCCTTCACCAATCCCATCACCGACTGCCTGAAGGCCACCATCTCCCAGGTGCACGGCTATTGCTATGGGGGGCATATGCAGATAGCCCTGGCCACCGACTTGGTGATCGCCTCTCCCGACGCCCTGTTCACCCATCCCGCCTTCCGCTATCTGGGCGCCGCTCCCCAGGACATGTATGCGTGGATCGAGAACCTGGGCCTCAAGAAGATGAAGGAGATCATGCTGACCATGCGGCCTTTGGAAGCATCGGAAGCCGAGCAGATCGGGTTTGTAAACAAGGTGGTGCCCCGCCAAGACCTGGATCGCTGGGTGGATGACTACGCCACCGCCATCACCATGATGCCGCTTGATGGAATCATGATGGGCAAAGCCATGATGCAGATGGTGATGGAAGCCCGCGGAAAGGGCGTCGGGGAAATGACCGGCTGGGTCGGCCACGGCTGGGCCACCAACCTGGTGTTGGAGGAGGGTGAATTCAATTTCCTCCGGGAACGCCGAGACAAGGGCTTGGCCCGCACGCTGCGGGAACGCGATCAGGCGGTGGCGCCCTTCTTTCGACTGGGAGGCAGGATGAAGCGGTCGGATTCGGAGGGATCGACATGAAGTTCGGGCTGCTGGCCTCCCATCAATACCTGCCTTCCGACGACCTGCCCCAGAGGCTCGCCGAGTTGTGGGATCTGGCGGAGACCGCCCAACAACTCGGATACGACTCGATGTGGACCATCCACCACTATCTGGCCAACCTCGCCACTTTCCAGCCCATTTCGATGACCTCCCGACTGGCCGGGATCACTGACACCATGACCATCGGCACCGCTATTTTGCTGGCGCCGTTTCTTCATCCGGTGCATGTGGCCGAGGAGTTCGCCACTTTGGATCAGATCTCCGGCGGCCGGGTGGTGCTGGGTTTGGGCGCCGGATATCGGGACAACGAGTTCGACGCTTTCGGAATCCCCCGGAGGGAACGGGCGGGTCGGCTCACCGAATCGATCGAGATCATCAGGCAAATGTGGAGCGGCGAGCAGGTCGATTATCGAGGACGGCACTACCAGGTGTCCGGCCACGCCATCAGCGTTCCTCCCCACCAGCCCGGGGGACCTCCCATCTGGATCGGGGCGGGAGGCAAACCGGCGGTGAAACGAGCCGCTCGCCTGGGAGACGCCTGGTTGGCGCCCGGAAACGCACCGAGTCCCCGATACCTGCCGAAGGCTTTGGCATTGCACGACCAGGCGCTGGCCGAGGCCGGCAAAACCCGGGAGGGAAGGGAATATCCGCTGATCGTGGAACTCTTCTGCGGCCCCGATGATCGGACCGCCGTCGAATCGGCGCTGCCGTACATGGAGAGGGAGTACATGATCTACTCCGAGTACGAGGCGATCTCCTGGCAGAAGTCTCGCATTGAAGAGCTGGTCCGCACCACCTTTTTGGTGGGCTCTGCAACCACCCTGATCGCCAAGATCGAAGCTCTGGCGGCGCTGGGCATCAACCATGTGGTGTTTCGCCCGTTCTGGACCGGTATGCCGGCCCGGCTATCCACCGACTCGGTGAGACGGTTCGCCGAGGAGGTCATCCCGCATTTCCGGGAGGGCTAGGAGGCTCACTGGAACGCCCAAGAGAACTCCGCTAACATACTGACCGGTCGGAATGAGCGGCGATAGCGGAGCCCGGACAATGAAATTCGGAATCATGAACCTGTTTCCATCGGCGGGTGAACAGGAGGATCACCAGGTGCTCCACGACACTTTGGAGGAGATCCGGATCGCCGATCAACTGGGGTTTGATTCGGTGTGGCTGGCCGAGCACCACTTTTCCCGCTATGGCATCTTGGGCAACCCCCTGCAATTCGGGGCGGCGATCGCCTCCAGCACCCGGAACATAATGGTCGGCACGGCGGTGATGGTGGTTCCCTTTCACGATCCGATCCGGTTGGCCGAGGAGGGAGCGGCGTTGGATGTGATCAGCCGGGGAAGGTTTCAGATGGGCGTGGGACGGGGATACCAGCCCAAAGAGTTCAAGGGTTTCGGGATCGATCCGGCCGAGTCCCGGGAGCGCTATGACGAGGCGATGGACATTCTGCACTTGGCGTGGAATGAAGAGGGATGGTCGTATCAGGGGCGGCATTTCCAACACGCGCACCTAACCACCTATCCTCGGCCCTATCAGCCGGGGGGTCCTCCCCTGGTTCACGGAGCGGTGTCACCCAGTTCTTTCCGCAAGCGGGGTTTGGATGGCGCCAACATCATCACTTCTCCCAATTTCACTCCCCTCGGCAAAATGAAGGACAACTTCCAGGTATACCGGGATTCTTTGGTGGAGGCGGGCTTCAACCCGGCCGACTACGAATTGCCGTTCATGCAGCAGGTGTGGGCAGGCGCCGATTCCGCCGGCCTGCGGGAGGCCGCCGAGGCGGCGCTTCGCTACTACCGCTCGGTCGGCAAGGTGATTCCCGGATCCGACGAGGGTCTTGCCTCGGAAGCCGCCTACTATGCCAAGGTGCGGGAGAACATCGAACTGCTCACCCTGGAGCAGACGCTCACCCACGGCGGCAACTTCGGCTCAACCGACCAGGTGGTCAACACCCTGGGCCTGCTGGGCGAAGAGTTGGGCGTCACTCACTACATAGGCTGGTTTCGGATCCCCTCTCTTCGGCGGTCCGCCGCTCTGGCTGCCATGGAGACGTTCGCCTCCGAAGTGATGCCCCAACTGCAGACCGCCGACAATCTGGTACTGGTGTGAGCGTCAGCGAGATTCACCATGTCGCCCTCCCGGTGAGCAACCTGGAGCGGTCGATGGCCTTCTACCAGCAAGTTCTTGGCTATCGCGCCACGCTCGAAATGAATCTGGGGGGCAAAGACCTCGAAGACTTCCTGGCAGTTCCCCGCGGGACCACCGGGCGCTCGGTCTTCATGCAGGGTCCCTCGCAGTTGGGTCAGATCGAAATGATCGAGTGGAAGGGCGGACCCACCCTGGGCACCCTCCCCGGCGGGATGATGGATCTGGGCGCCTTCCTCATGTCCTTTGAACTGGAGGAAGGCGACACCATTGATGATCAATACCGTCGCGCCCAAAAGGCGGGGGCCGAGTGTCTCTCCGAGCCCTTGGCGGTGGAACTGAAGAACTACGGGGTCATCCGGTCCTTTGTCTGCCGGGATCCCGACGGATATCTGTTGGAATTCGTCGCTCTTCCCACGCGCGCCGAGATCGTGGCCTACCGTAGTAAACACCCCAAGGACGTTTAGGACTCAACGGGACGGTCCAACCATGCCCACCGCCAATCTGAGCCGACTGTTGGAGCGGAACAAGCACCGCTTCGGAGATCGGGAGGCGGTGGTGGACGGCGAGGTACGCCTCACCTACCGGCAACTGGATGCGGCGGTAAGCCGGATGGCCCAGGCGCTATTGGATCTGGGATATGGCAGGGGAGACATAATCGCCATCCTGGCCGACAATTCCTATCGCTACCTGATCGAGATCCTGGCCATCAACCGAATCGGCGCGGCGTTCATCCCCCTCAACTGGCGCCTCCATCCCCGTGAGTTGACCTACATTGTCAACCACTCCGGGGCAGTGGGTCTGGTGGTCGATGAACGGTTCCATGACAAGGCTCACGAGACGGTGGGCGCCTCACCTGGCATTCGCCATGTCGTCACCCACGCCGACGGCGCCTTTTCGGGGTGGCATGTCTACGAGGAGTTGATGGAAGCCAACGCCGGAGCGGAGGTGCCCGATGCGCCCATGGGTCTGCACGACCTGGCCCGCATTCTCTATACCTCCGGCACCACCAGCCATCCCAAGGGAGTGATCACCACCCACGGAAATGTGATCTGGAACCAACTGGGCCAGATCCTGGAAATGGAGATGGTTCCTTCCGACCGGATCATGCTGTCGGCGCCCCTCTTTCATGTCAGCGGTTTGGATGTTCCCGGGCTCACCGCTCTTTACATCGGGGCGACCCTGGTGGTGGTCCACAGCTATGCAGGCCCGGAAATCGTGAAGCTGGTGGCCAGGGAGAAAGTGGTGGGAGGCGTGCTGGCGGCTCAGATCATCCACGACATCATGAGGATGGAAGACCGGGACCGATACGATCTGTCCTCTTTGAAGTGGATCATCTTCGGAGGGCTGCCGGCGCCGGTCTACCGGCGTTTTCAAAAGACCCTGCCTCATGTGCGCCTGTCAGAGGCCTATGGCATGACCGAACTCACCAACGGCGCCGCCTACCTGGAGGCCAACCCTCCTCCCGGCAAGATCGGATCGGTGGGGAGGCCCTTTGCCAACATCGACCTGCGGATAGTGGACGACGAAGGCCGCCCGGTGCCGCCCGGGGAGCCCGGAGAGCTGGTGGCCCGCGGCCCCAAGGTGTCACCGGGCTACTGGAACGATCCCGAAGAGACCGCCGCCGCCTTCCGCAACGGGTGGTTTCACTCCGGCGACATCTGCCGCATTGACGCCGACGGGTATATGTGGTTTGTGGACCGCAAAAAGGACATGATCAAAAGCGGCGGAGAAAACGTGGCCAGCGCCGAGATCGAACGGGTCCTGGCCAGACATCCCGCAGTGGCCGAGACGGCAGTGGTGGGGGTTCCCGATGAACGTTGGGACGAGGTGTCCAAGGCCTTCGTGGTGGCCCTCCCCGGGGTAGCCGTCACCGAAGAAGAGCTGGCCGCCCACTGCCGCGCCCACCTCGCCAAATTCAAAGTCCCCAAACACTTCGAAGTAGTGGATGCCCTGGCCCGCAACGACTCCGGCAAAGTAATGAAGCGATGGCTCCGAGACGCCGAGCGAGCCAAGTTCGGGGCAGAGTCACATTCGGATACTCCCTGACCAGCCTATGGACAAAGAGGGCTCCCCACGACTGGCGACAACAGCCGAAGCGACGGTGATATCAAATGCTATATATCCTCTTTTCCGGATGCCGTGGCGCAGTGCGCTCATCCCGAGCCGTCTGTTCGGCAGGCCTTCTCTCGATGTGCCCGCCCTTCATAGGTCCCAAGCCTAAGACGATCTCGGTAGCTATCCCACAGATTTTGTAGACCTGCCGGAACGGAGCCGAAGGCAAAAGGTGGACCTGAGAGGCATCTCTACCATCGGGCGTTTTTGGACAACATGATGGACATTCGAATGGTCAAAACGCCCTATCAATAGTAGAGTGGTGCCTGTGCGCTCCTATCTGAAGTCCCATCCATGGATCACTTTCCAGGCCACCGACCTCAACTCGCTCGGCCCCAGAATCTGGATGTTGCTGGGCGAGGCGCGATCTAAATGCGAGCATCTTTCCAGAACTCCGTTGCAACCGGAGGTCGCCCGTAGTTTCTACGAGGTGGCTCTTATCAGGGGGGCACAGGCAACCACGGCCATTGAGGGGAACACCCTGACCGAGGACCAGGTGGCCGGCATATTACGCGGAACCTTCAAAGCTCCTCCCTCCCGCGCCTATCAGCAGCGGGAAGTGGAGAACGTGCTTAATGCCCTGGAAGCTATTGCCAATGACATCATGAAGGGCGAACTTCCGACTATCACCAGGGAACTGATCTGTGAGTTCAACCGCCAGGTGTTGGAGGGAACCGAATACGAGTCTTACGTTGTACCCGGGCGAATACGTGACTATTCGGTAGGCGTGCCGGCCTATCAGGGCGCTCCGGCAGAAGACTGCCGGTATCTCGTGGATCGTCTAGCCGAGTGGCTGGAGAGCGACCTCTTCAAGTCGGATGACACCGAGGTGCGGTTCGCCTTGGCTGTCGCCTGTGCGGTCTATGCCCATCTCTATATAGCGTGGTTGCATCCTTTTGGCGACGGGAACGGGCGAACGGCCAGGCTTCTCGAGTTCTTGATACTCGCCAGATGCGGAATGATCCCGCTCCCCGCTGCCCATCTGTTATCAAATCACTACAACCTGACACGAGACCAGTACTACCGCGAACTAGCCAAGGCCGGCCGGATCGGCGAGACCACCGGCTTTTTGGCCTACGCGATGCAAGGATTGGTGGACGGCATTCGAGATCAGATCGAGCAAGCGTTGCAGCAGCAGTTCGAGGTGACCTGGATCAACTTCGTGCATGAGACAATGAGGCAGTTCCCCTCGAGCCCGGCCCGAGCCCGCCAAAGATCCTTGGTGCTTGCCATGCCCTCTGGGACAGACATCCCCAAAAAGGAACTGCCCGAGCTCAGTCCGAAACTCGCAGGTCTTTACGCCAGAAAGGGACCCCGAACACTAAGCCGTGACCTGAACCGGCTCCGTAGTGTGCGATTAGTGACGAAGAGCCCCAAAGGTTGGAGGGCGAACCAAAAGATTATCAGGGCCTTCCCGCCAGGAATGGCGGGAGAGTGAGTCGGGACTCTACGATTGCTTGAGCATGGGTACCTGATAGTTGACTGGCTAACTCGCTGGTCGACGGCGAATTACACTGCTCAAGCCAACCTGTACACTTGTGAAAGCTCCAGTAGATGCAGTCACTTCACATCATCCTCTCGTGCACCGCCCGCAAGCGTGGGTCAGATCCTGGGTACCCGAGGCTACGTAGTGTGGGCCTTGCACCCTTAACGGACCGCGTCGAACAATGGGTAGATCTTGTCTCAGCGTCTTCGCGTCGGTACGTCGCCTCCGACATGTACGCTGGGGAATACTGGAAGGTGGGGATGGAACTTGCGTCTCACGCCGCGTTGGCAGGACAAGTCTGTGTCTCTGTGGTTTCGGCCGGTCTTGGTCTCGTAGGCGTTTACGACGAAGTGCCCATGTACGGAGCAACCCTTGCTGCTGGCCACCCTGACTCGGTGCTCGCAACCTTGAGTTCTGCGTCCCCGGGCGAAGTGCGGCGTCAATGGTGGGAGGAGTTGACGGGTGCCGAGGTCCTAGACATACATGGTCCTCGGCGCCTAGTCGACCTTGAAGAGCATGGATCAGGCGCAGGAGTGATAGTCTGTCTAGGACGAAGCTACCTTGATGCAGTGGCCACCGACTTGACAGCCCTTGTGGAGCGTCTCGGTGATCCCGAGCGCGTGATGGTCTTCGCTTCCGGTGCACCCGTGGCCGGGCTCGAGGAGTGCTGGGTGACTGTCTCTGGACGCCTGAGGCTCACCCTTGGTGGTTCGCTGTCCTCGACCAACCTCCGTGCGGCGATGGCCGTGCTCGCAGAACTCTCCACCTCTCCTCCCACTATTGATAGGGCTCGTAGCACCGTTGCCAGGCTGATGGCCACAGTAGGCGAACTTCCTTCCTTCGATCGCCGGCGGCAGAGCGACGAGATGATTTTGGCCTGGATTCTTGATCACTTGACGGAAGTTCCACACGCGACCAAGACGGCGGCACTCCGACTCTTCCGGGATCAGGGAAATGCCTGCGAGCAGGCCCGGTTCGGCCGACTCTTCGACAGTGCTAGCAAGATGGTAGGGTGAAGATCCTGTGTAGTCGGGGGCGTTGTATCGAGCAGGACAAAACCGGGCCTTTGCACGCCCTCACGCTGGTGGGATGATGAGATGTTCCAGGTAAAGCGGAGATCGCCATGATTAACCGGAGCGAAGCCAGTGTCTGTCAGGGAACCACTGGATCCGCGTCTATTTCGGTTTCGGGCAGGAGTGATGCTGTTCTACTTTCCTGACAGCCAAGACCAGGTTGACCCGAGTTTCGATTTCATCAAAGAGGAACGGTCGATCTACCGTGTTCGCCAAAGAGATGATCGCTACGCCCATGAAGTCCTAGACCCCCCACCCTATGATGGCTTATTGATCTCTAAGCCCATGGTTGACGGCCTTCCAGGGAGGACGGGCAAGTACACCGAGGCTCAACGCAACCGTCTCTACCGGGAAGGTGCCAAGCGATTCTTCCGGCTCAAACAGAAAGACGCGAATCTCAAGATCATGGGCGATTGTGGTGCCTTCACCTACGTTCGTGAGCAGGAACCGGTGTACACCATCGAAGAGATCCTGAGTTTCTACGCAGAGTGTGGATTGGACTCTGGAATTGCCATGGACCACTTGATCTTTGGCTACGACGGTACGTTGGATGCGAAGGGCGCCGCCGACGTACCGGAAGAGTGGAAGTTCCGTCAGGAACTTACGATCGAACTCGCAGCAGAGTTTCTTCAATTGCACCGGGTGCGCAGGTGCCGGTTCGAACCCATGGCTGTGGCTCACGGGTGGAGCCCGTTGTCCTACGCGAAGGCGGTTACCAAACTGCAGGGCATCGGGTACCAGCGGATTGCTCTCGGAGGGATGGTGCCTATTAAGACGCCCGACATTCTCGATACGCTAAAAGAAGTCTCGGTCGTACTCGATTCAGAAGTCCAATTGCACCTCCTTGGCGTCACGCGTACTGCACATGTCCAAGACTTCGCAGGTTTTGGCGTCACAAGTTTCGACAGCACATCCCCCTTTGTTCAAGCTTTCAAGGACGAGACAGACAATTATCACACGCTCGATGGCAGTTTCATTGCCTTACGCATCCCACAAGTCGACGGTAACACCAGGTTGCGCAAGCAGGTTACGGCGGGTCTAATCGACCAGAGGTCGGCCCGGCGACTCGAACGCGACTGTCTCAGTAGGCTGCGAAGCTACGACCAAGGGTATTCGGGGGTGGATAGTGTCATTGACGCAATTCGCGAATACGCGGAACTGCTCGGGACAAAGAAGGATCGGAGCGCGGACTACCGTCGGACGCTTGAGGCAAAGCCGTGGATGCAATGCAGTTGCACTGTCTGCAGCGAGATCGGGGTCGAGGTGGTTATCTTTCGAGGAGCGGACCGGAATCGGCGACGAGGATTCCACAATCTCGCCGTGTTCTCCCAACGATTGCGCAGAGAACTTGACCGAGCCGAGCCGAGGAGTTAGCTGACACTATGGGCGGTGCCTCAACATACGAACTGCGGTTTCCTGCACTTGAGGTGCGACAGGGTCGTAAACGACACCTCTACACGTTCGCCGTTGACGGCAAGAAACTGCCGAAGTTCACGACGGTTAGCCGGGTACGGCGCTACGAACGGCAGATCGCTGGCTACCAGAGGCCCGAGGTGCTTGCTCATGTCGCTTCTATCCGTTCATACATCGAGACGGCTTCGCCGATGATCCCCAATGCGATCGTTGTTGCGTTCGACACTCGAGTCCGCTTCGAGCCGACAGGGCTTACCACTGCAAGCGATGGCTATGTAGCCTCGGGTACGCTGATTGTTCCCGTCGATGAGGAGTTACCGGACGAGGAGAAACCTGGTTGGATCGTTGACGGTCAACAACGGTGCGCCGCCGTCCGAGAGGCGGAGGTGGACTCATTCCCTCTATGCGTAACGGCGTTCATTACCGACAGCGAGAGCGAACAACGGGCTCAGTTCATACTGGTCAACTCGACGAAGCCACTTCCCAAGGGTCTCGTCTATGAATTACTACCATCGACCGACGGCCCACTTCCTCCTGCGCTAATGCGCAAGCGTTTCCCCTCGTTTGTGGCCGAACGGCTGAACCTTGACGAAGACTCACCGTTTTACCAGTTGATTCGGACGCCAACCATTCCTGACGGTGTGGTTACTGGGACCTCAGTCCTCCGCATGCTTGAAAACAGCTTGACCAACGGGTGCCTTTACTACTTCCGTGACCCCAAGACTGGTGGTGGCGATGTCGAGGAGATGCTTTTGATCTTGAAGGCGTTCTGGCGGTCGGTTGAAAAGGTCTTCGACGAAGCATGGGGTCTGCCGCCTCGCCGTTCCCGCCTGATGCACGGCGTTGGGATTGTAAGTTTGGGCTACCTGATGGACACCATCACTGACGAGTACATGGATCGGGACCTGTTGCCCAATGAAACTGATTATGCAGCAGCACTCGAATTATTGCGTGAAGAGTGCGCGTGGACTGACGGCTACTGGTATTTCCAGGATGATTCTGCGAGGCGGTGGAACGAACTCCAGAATCTCCACAAGGACATCAAACTGCTAACCGACCACTTGCAACGCAACCACCGGAGGCTCTCTCGAGCTAAGCGCCGAGTTGTCCAAAACTGAATGCCGTTGACTTCGAGTACGGACAACTCTAGGAACCGGACTGGATGCTGCGAGGCGTCCACCCGGCACACATCGCCTTATCGCGTTGTGCCCTTCGAACCCGGTGACATTCAGTGGTTCAATTCTTACCAGCGTTAACATGTTCGGGATGCAGCGAGCTTTTCCTTTAGAAAACTCCAAGACTCAAGGCCGCGATAACACCCTATCTGTCTCTTTCGCAATCTGCTCAGAATGGCAGATTCGATCTGCTGGATTCCCGGCCAGACCGAGAAGCCCCCGGAAGGGCACGGCGGGTGATTGGTCAGTCTGATCTGGGCCGATTCGTAGTCGGCGAGCCACATCTTGGCATCGGGCGCCTGGTAAGTCTTAATAGCAAAACGGCTCGCATCCGCTACTTCCGAGGACCCGCTAGAGATCCCTACATTGAGCGGGAATCAGATTTTTTGAGGGTCGCTCTTGCTGATATCCACACTCACTCGCGGGTGTACTTCCACGACGGACGTCGCTGGAGAATTGGGCGGGTTGAATCTGAACACCCCGACCGTGATGGCCAGTATCTCGTGGCTCTGCCAAACAATGAAGGCGGGGTCCTGTCGAGTGACCAGTTTGACATCCGTTGGGCACCTAAGATTGAGGACCCATACGAA
The DNA here is from genome assembly GCA_963665765.1 of Acidimicrobiia bacterium. Taxonomy (GTDB): domain Bacteria; phylum Actinomycetota; class Acidimicrobiia; order Spongiisociales; family ZC4RG35; genus Bin76. The sequence goes on along the minus strand of OY762464.1, from coordinate 1,304,925 downwards.
CTCCTTGCCGTACTCGGCGGTGACAGTCCTGTTGTGTACGAGCCAAGGGTCAATGTGATAGCGTCGTGGCACACTCTGCGAGCTGCTGCGGCTGGGGTTACCGGACTTCTGCTGGGATCGGTCGAACTCCATGACCATCAACTGACAGTTGTGCGTAACGTCTCCAACGACCGCGAACGTCGATACCTTCTGGCGGATGAAGTCGGCCTAGGCAAGACCGTAGAGGCGGGAGCACTCATCTGGCAGGCGTTGAGCGACCGTCCCACTAGCGAGGTTCTAGTTCTGGCTCCCGACCACCTTCGTCAACAGTGGGTCGAGGAGTTGAACGAAAAGTTCCATATCGATGGTTTCCGCGAAGCCTCGGTCCGAATCTGTGCCCACGAGAAACCGGAAACATGGTCAAACAGGCCCGTTCAGGTACTCGTATTAGACGAGGCTCATCATCTCACTCGCTCTGGACCCTATCCACCAGCCGTACTCGAGCGGATAGCCGGATTGGCGCATAGCGCGACCGACATTTTTCTTCTCTCGGCAACGCCGGTACGGTCGAACGAGGCGGCTTTCCTTGACCTTTTGCACTTGCTGGACCCGAAGAACTATCAGCCCCATGATCTCGAGGCGTTTACTCGCCGAGTCGAGATGCGGGATGAAATCGCGCTCATTCACCTCTCGCTCACACGGGAGTTGGGTGAGTTCGACTTTTCGCTTTTCGCCGACCAGCTACGATTATCTTTCTCGGACGATGAGACACTGGCATTACTGATCGACCAGGCTCTCTACTGCACTGACGAACAGCGTCCAGATCGGATTACAAGAGTCAGAGAGCATCTGTCGGAGACCTATCGGTTACATCACCGACTTCTACGGACGCGCCGGAGCCCACAAATCAGTGCGACCTTCGGCGTGCGAGGCCGTCGTCGCGGTCGGCCCTTCACAGTGGAGATCAACGATGACAGCGATGATTTACGCTTTGACTTGATCGAGGGCTTCCGGCACCACATCGCTGAACTCGTCGACGCCGAGGAAATCGAGATTGACGAAGCAGGGGAGGCGCTTCGGCGACTGGGCGAAGCCTGTGGCTCGCTGCCCCATGCGTTATTGGAGTTCTCTGCCGCGGATGAGTGTGAGGGAGCGATCGGACTGGTGTGCCGGTGGCTTGATGATAATGGTGATGCGTGGCAGCGGTATCTGGACGCCGTAGCCCCAGTCGTGCTAGACGAGGTCGTTCGTCAGATTGGGGCGATATCCATCTCCAGGGACCGCGGGAAGGTTGTTGTAGCGAGCGCTTACACGACAGTGGCACAAGTTGTCGCTGCTGCCCTAGCGGACGCCTTCTGGAAGCACCGAGTGGCCAAGCATGTGAGCAGTCAGTCAAGGGTAGAAAAGGCAGCAAGCGTCGCCCGATGGCAGTCTGATGACAGATGTCGGATTCTGGTTTGTGATGCGAGTGCCGAGGAAGGCCTCAATCTCCAGAATGCAGATGTGGTTTTTCATTTGGATCTGCCATGGGGCGTGTTTCGTCTTGAACAGAGACTCGGCCGAGTCGACAGATTTGTTCGCGGTCAGGCACAGCCTGTGGAGTCAATGGTGTTTATATATGGCGAGCAGGCATATGCGCAGGGATGGTTCCTATTCGCGGCTGACTCCTGCGGCGTGTTCGACCAGTCGGTTTCTTCATTGCAGTACGTCCTTGCCGACCTGGAGTCGGAAGTCATAGGCAAGGCGATCACTGGAGGAGCCGGGGTGTTTGACTCTGAGATTGAGTTGCGACGACAACATCTCCAAGTCGAGGCAGAGCGAATAGCCGCGCATGACTCTTTGGACTCGGTAAGCGGTGTCCATCGTGACATCAACGATCGCCTTCTTCGGGAGGATGATTCCCAGCGACTCGGCACAGCTCTCAAAACTTGGTTGACCGGTGTTGGGGCGAAGGTGCTGAGTCCGGCTAGGGGCAGCATTCAGATTGGCAGTAGGTCCCGTCTACAGGTTCCTCTTGACCTTGAACTAGCGATTGCTCCTTGGGTTGGGCAAGAGCTGGCACTGTCGCGCCACGCAGCGGTGGAACGAAGTGTGCCGCTCGTGAGGCCCGGTCACGAGTTGCTGGATGAGATCGCGCGTCACCTTCGCGATGAAGATCGCGGCGTTGCATTTGCTTTCGTCCGGCCGGTACCGGGTTGTTGGCCGCCTATCCCGATATTTCGGACAGACTTTCTAGTAAAGGCGTCGACGAGGCATGAATTGGATCGCAGAGCACGTGAGTGGGGGGTTATCTCGTGGCTACAGATTCAGCGTGAGTCGCTGCTGCCCCCTGTGCACGAGACTGTATACATGTCCCATCTTGGTGGGGAGATTAAGAGCCCGGCAGTGACGCGTTCTTACAGTAAAGTGATGGGGGATAGGAACCTCGTGTCCCGAACGGGATTGTTTGATGAGATCGCGGCGCACCTTGACTGGAACGCAGTGTGTGGCTCGGGTTTCATGAGTGCACGGAGAATTCTCGACGGCCGTGACTCGGTTGGGCCTCGAACAGCCCGCGCGGCGCAAACCCTTAGGTCCTCAATCGACAGCCAACTCTTGGTGCTTCGCGCGCGGCTAGCGACGGGCTTGGAGTCGGTTGAGGACCGGATACAAGCGTTCGAAGAACTTCGGGTAGCAGTTCCCAACCGCCTGAAAGTGGCAATCGATGCTATAGGCTGTGGAGCGATAATACTGGCGGACCCTGGCGTGATTAGAGAGTAAAGTGCGCACTGTCCAGGACGTTCAATCGTTGCTCAACCGGATTGCTGCCGGCCAGCAGATCCCCGTCACCGACCGGGTTTCGGCAGCGCTGGAAATGGCAGAGAGTGGCCGCGGCGGATCAGTGGACGCATTGGTTTTGCTTCGTCAGGTGCTCCGCTCGGACGATGTTCGTCGAAACGCAATTGAGTACGGTTCTGGTGTTGAAACCAAGTCCAAGGCGATCTCTGCTTGGCTTGATGTACCGCATTCCCAGTCGTTTCCACCCGGTCTTCGATGGGCTGACTTTGGACTCGACCCTGAACCTCGCAATGTAGATGTGACGCGGATTCGTGCTGCTCCCTGGTTGCCTCGGTGGCTCGAGTGTGGCTCAGTCCCCGCGGTTGACCACGATGTCTCAGATCTTCGTGTTGTGAGACGAGACGAGTCGGTCTACGGGGACCCGTTCCTTCGACTTATCGACCAAGACTTCAAGACATATCGGACACCTGGGCAGCGTGCGGCTGTGCGGAGCGCCCTACTGGCCCCCGCGGGTAGCACACTTGTTGTTAATCTTCCCACGGGTGGAGGGAAGACCCTGGCAATGCTCGCCCCCGCGTTTACTGCGTCAACTAGCAACGCTGTCTCGGTGATTGTGGTCCCAACGGTCGCGCTCGCAATCGATCAGCAGCGGCGATACGAAAGTTGTGATCCTAATGCTCCCCCAACGGCCTACCACGGAGGCTTGACCTCGGGTCAGAAGGCGAGTCTTGTAAACCGCCTCAGATCCGGCCACCAGCCGATCCTATTCACGAACCCTGAGGCCTTAGTCGCCTCTCTGCTGCGGCCGCTCAGTGAGGCCGCAGCAGGTGGTCGGCTACGACTGATCGCTATCGACGAGACCCATATCGTGGCGTCTTGGGGAGACGCCTTCCGCCCGCATTTCCACGCACTGGCCGGGTTGCGCACTCATCTCCTACGTGAATCGAGAGCCGCTGGCCATGAAGCATTCCGGACGATCCTTGCGAGTGCCACCATCACCGAAGACACGTTGCATCTCCTTGAGTCCCTCTTCGGCCAGCCAGGTCCGTTTTTGCATGTCGGCGCGCCAGTGGTACGACCTGAGCCTAGCTTCTGGGTCGCACCGGCATCGGACGCGAGGAGAGATGCTCGACTCATTGAGTCTCTCCGGCACCTTCCACGACCAGCGATTGTTTACACCACCCTGCGTGACGAGCGAGTGGCGCGTCCCGGAACTCTTACTCCAAAGCGGCTCAGTAAACTTGCGTCCGCTCATGGCTTCACTCGCTTTGAGGTGGTAGACGGAGATTCCAAGACTTCGCACCGAGAATTCGTCCTCCGTTCCTTGCGTGACTCGCTGGAGCAACCCTCCCAGATTGACCTCGTGTTCGCCACGTCAGCTTTCGGCCTTGGGCTTGACGTTCCGGATATCCGTACAGTCATCCACGCCTGCATGCCTGAGAGCCTCGACCGCTACTACCAGGAGGTCGGGAGAGGCGGGCGTGACGGGCGACCTATGATCTCTTTGGTTCTCCCCACGAAACCCGATCAAGATGTCGCTGCCGGCATTGCGACACTCCGCCTGCTGACCGCAGACCGTGCCCGGGAACGTTGGAGCGCAATGATACAGGCTGCCGAGGCTCTCGGCCCTGACACGATTCGGGTACCGCGGACCGCGGTCCATAGCAACCTCCAAACGAACACCGATTACAACGAACTTTGGAATATGTTCACTGTCAGCTTGATGGCTCGCGCAGGCGCTCTTGCGTGGGACTTCAGTCTTGAAGAGTTGCCGACAGGATCCGGTTCCTCCCTTGATGACCGTGAGTGGTTGACTGTTCGCGTTCTGCGCGATCATCAATCGTCGGGATTCTGGAGCGAAGTCTTTGAGAGGGTCCGAGCCAGGATGGTAAAAAAGTCGCGCGACGGACTTGCGAGCGTCAAGACAGCACTGTCCGGACGCCAGTGTGTGGGTGAACTCGTGGCGAAGAACTACTCCATCCTGAGCCCCCACAAGTTTCGGACGACGTGCCTGCCGAGTTGTGGGGGATGTGCTTACTGCCGCCGAAACGGCCTTCACCGGTGGTCTTCGCCGTCGCCTAGTCCCAGCGGTATCGAGGCGGCGCCTGTGTCAGAACCCACTCGACTCCATCAACTTGCCGCTGACGGCGGGTGGGGCCCGCGGGTGATCATCGGGACTGATCGGGCGGTTATGCAGTCCCACCGCAAACTCCGGCGCACCATCCGGTCGCTTCTCGCCGCTGGCGGAATCCAACTCATTCTGGTCCCCAGAAGCCAGAGTAACAACATTAAGGACTGGTTGCCACCACAACAGGGTGGGCGGCCGCCGCTGATGGTGAACGTACTCGACGACTTCGATCCCGTTTCCGAGGTGGGTGTGCCGACACTTGCGATTGTTGATGAAGGGATTGATCCTGGCCCTCTCCTTGACGGGAGTTCCCGATCTAGTCTCTTTGTTGTTCTCGGCCCGAGTGATCTACCTTTAGGAACTTCTGGTCTATCGCTAATTGATAGCGATTCAGCCTTTCGGCTTGACGATCTTGAGCGGGTCCTCTAGGAGGGCGTTACATGGCTTTACTCAATCCGCCAGAACTGCGAGCGAGCATGATGAGCGTCATTGTTCTCTATCTAGCCCAATGTCGAGGTCAACGTGAGGAGCGGACTCGCATTGTCGACGCAATCTCGCCCCCGACTCTCACGGACTCGCCCCAGAAGAATCAACTTGACGCGATCCAGAATCTGAAAAGTGCTGTCGAAATCGGTCTTGTCTTTCGTGAAGGCGACCGCGTGCGACTGAGTTCGGACAGCGCCAAGGCGGCTAAGAGGGGAACTACAGCGATAGTGAGGCTCATACGTCGGTGTGTCCTGTCAGAAGACCTCAACACCTCTTCCTGGGGCAGCCAAAAAGGCGCTCGTGATCTCACCAATGCCTTGGCATGGTTCCTCTCCCTTGGCCCTGACAAGGTCCCCGCTCGAATGGAAGGGGATCCGCCATCGGTCAAGTCCCTACAGGAGGCCGACTTCGGTACGCGGTACAGCGACGACGCCAGCGGCTGGCCGATCTCCAACAGTACTCGCTGGGTCGCCTTTCGGCGCTGGGCATGCTCGCTGAGGTTTGCTTGGCGCTCTCCCTCCGGACGTTTAATCCCAGATCCCACTCCAGCTGTTCGCGACTCAATTCCTGCGATATTCAAGAGCGAAAAAAGGCTTGATGGCCGATCATTCATCGAAGCCATTGGCGCGCAACTGCCCGTCTTGGAGTCCGGCTCGTACAGACGATTCGTAGAAGAAAACTGGCGCAGATCGCCAGAACCCGACTGGATACTGAGTGCCGCTACGACTGACGCGTTATGGCGACTGGAGGCAAGTGGACATCTGGCTTTTGAGGACTTGGCGGATGCACCGAAGATCCGTCGCTCCGACGGATCAATCTTCTCACACGTCTCAAAAGGTGACTGCAATGACTGAAATGCGTCAATACGTGTGCTGGACAGGTGCCGCTGTGAGGGCGGCCACCCCCCGCGATGCCGCGTCGCTTGGATCTGGACACTTCCAAGCGGTACACCACCCCTTGAAGCTGCGGCAGAGTCCGTTGGGCACCCAAAGGGGTAGATGGGTGGAAGAGGCCGAGATTGTGCGGGTGCTTGAAGGCCCGCTTCGGCCGGACGGCTATCTACTTATCCCGATCGTCGGAGGGTCTGGCACGGGGAAGTCCCACCTTGTTCGCTGGGTATGGAACCGTACTAAGGATCGCCACAATTGGGAGAGCCGATACTTGGCGAAGAACCGAACCAGCATCCGGCGTGTCATCGAAACTGTCATCGAAGGCCTTGAAGGTCCTGCGATCGACGCGGCACGCGAAGCTCTTCTCAGTGCGCCGGCCCAGTCGGAAAACGAACAGGTACTGGCGGAACGGCTTCTTGATGAACTCGCCCTGATCACGTCAGTGGAGTCGGCTACCGACCGGTCTGTCGCGGACCGCAGGGCAGCGCAAATGGTGGACAAACTTCGCCGCGAACTCCCAGATATTCTCCGCGATCCTGTGGTGCGTCGACGGTTCACAGACGACGGTGCCGTTATCCCAAGGCTCGTAGGACTGGCAATGCGAGGCCGCAGGGATGGAGATGGGCTTGATAACGATGCGATCCGTGTCACCGACGATGACTTGCCTTTGACGTTTGCAGAGATTGGGGAGGCAAGCAAAGGTGCCCGAACATTATTGGGTCAGTTGGCGTCAATCTCGGATCTCAAGTCGAGAGCTGTGGATCTCATCAACGAAGCACTTCCCTCAGCGGTGAAACGCGTGTTCGTCTCGGATCAAGTTGACTTGATTGCAGTCCTACGGGAGGTTCGCAGGGAACTCATGGTCTCCGGCAAGGAGTTGGTCCTCTTCATTGAGGATTTGACTGTCCTTCACGGGGTAGAGCGCGAGTTTCTCGATGCGATCATCGAACCCGTGCGTTCCCCCGACGGTACCCTCTGTGCGTTACGGGTGCTATTCGCAGTAACGCGGGGGCATTTTGTGGGACTCGACACTGTCCGTACCCGATGCGACGACGCCTATCGGCTTGACGCTTCGTACGGCCCGGACGGCGTCGGCCACGGCGAAGCCATGTCTTTCCTTGGGCGTTACCTCAACGCATGCCGGCTAGACCCTGCGGAGATCGAGGATCGATGGGCTAATCAGCAGGGTGCCGCGTGGATGCCCAACGCATGCGACCTCTGCGACCATCAGGTGCACTGTCACGAGACGTTCGGCCAGAGCGAAGAGGGGTACGGGCTCTATCCGTACAACCCAGCGGCCGTGAACCGATTCGTGGAATCGCTGTCCAGTGAGCGATTCGATCCACGAGAGGTGGTGAGGGAACTAGTTAATCGCTTCCTGATAATGGCAGCGGCCGATTTTCAGCGAGGGGAGTTCCCATCCAATAAGTTGGTCGGGCCGTTCAACGAGCGAAGCGAGCCAGTTGATCCGCTCGTTCAATCCGAACTCAGGTCGAAACGTCCTGCCGACTTCGCTCGGGTTGTGAATTCAATGCGGTATTGGTCAGAGGTGCCCACGGTTGTGGGAGACGCCACTCTCGCAGCCTTCGGACTCGATGCCTTTGAACAAATAGAGGACATCCCGAGACCACGATCACGGACGAAGGATCAGTCCAGGTCAAGCAGAATGTCAGGCCGTTCCAGAAGCTCGCGAAAGGCTTCCAGCGAAGCCACGTTAGTTTCGCGACTCCGTTCTCCGTGGTCAGGCATTTTCGATGATCTGTATACATGGGCTGGTAACAAGCGAGATCTGGGTATGAGGGCGACAAACCAGTTGAAGAGACTTGTGCAAGGGTCAATCCTCCAAAACCTCGACCTCAGCGCCCTGCCGATCAACCTTGGCCACGGCTTTGATGATCAGAAGCGATTCGATCACCAAAAACACATCTACATTGCTGGATCAGTCACCCACCAAAGTCGACGTGATCCGATCGTGGTAATCGAACAAGAACCTGACTGTGCCGCAGCACTACAAGGGTTGATCCTCCTTAAGGAACTCCGAGACGCCGATGATTACCCGGGGGCAAACAAATACCGCCGACAGGTAGCACGTTACTTGGAGGAGTGGACTTTCCTCGTCACGGCGAGGCTTGAGCAGTCGCCCGAACCGGCCACGACCGCCGCTGTCACTGGACTGCTTGTGTGCGCCATCGTGGCGGGTGCTTGTGAAGAGTCATCCGACCCGCATGACTATCTCGCGGCCCTCTTTGGATCAACAAGATCGCCTGTGCATGCCCACCGGTCCGAGAAGTGGAAGGCCGCAGTCGGGATCGCCGAAGCTACTTATCATCGGCTCCGCCCGATAGTAGAGGCTCACTTTGGGGAGGCGCGTGGTTCCGGTGCGACCCGAGCCATCAGGGCGGACCAAATGCTTAAAGCGATCAAGGGCTTTGTCGACTCGGGACGTCTAGAGTCAACTGACGCAGCTACCGATCGATTCATGCGTTCTGTAACGGCGGCTGTGGAGATCGAGTGGAGGCATCTTGAAAAGCGTGCTACGGATGCTGCACCATTTGTTGATCCCAGCCGTCCCTGGTCTGAGCAGACGAAGCGTGTACTTGGACTGGTTGAGGCCGCCAACAGGATGGGAAGGTTACGCGACCACGACGCGGCGCGCGACCTCAGAGAACTGGCCTCTTCTCTAGATGAGAACGCACACAGGGTTCTGTTGAAAGCCGCCGAACTCGTGCGTCGGACTCCTCCACTAATCGAGCGCCTGCAGATGATCGCCAGTAATCTCCCGGACACCGTCACGATCATTAGTAGGTTCGTAACACGTGCAGAACAAGTAATGTCTGAGATTGCAAGGGATCTCGATGAGCGCCGTGCGGGTCGCCCGGAGGACGAGACTCTTGAGGACGTTGCGGCGGATGTCTTGTCAGTATTTGGTCGACTCGAAGATGCAGTAGAGGATCTTGAGAAGTGACCCTATTCGAAACCGCTACCGAACTTCAACTCCGACTAGGCGCTGCGAGTGAAATGGATGCAGGAGATCAGTTGTTGTCGCGCGCTCAAAAGGTGAGAGCCGAACTTACTACTGCTGCGAATCACTTCGACGCCGTTCAATCCTACCGTGTCACAATTGGCCAAACGAACACGCCGCCGCTGGATGGAAGAGCGATCCGTCAGGCCATGGGGCAACTCAAAGGAGCTCTCTCTAGGAGCGGCCCCCGGGCGTTTCAGCAGCGGCCAGCCGATACACTTCAAAGACTCCTAGGCATACAGATCAAGCGGGTGGATCGCTGGGTCAAATATACGTGGCGAGAGAGGTTTACGGCGGCACGAGGGTTGCTGGTGCGCGAGGAGTCGGGTGACTTGCACGGGTCGCCCATTGCCAGGAGGAGGGCGGCGCGCCGCGCCTCAACGATCAGGGTTGTTCAGAGCAAAGACCCGGTCAGGGAACGAGTCTTTCTAGAAGAAAGCCTCAAAGTAGAAGGTTTGACTGCCTGTCTCGGGGAAATCGGCAAGTTAATAGACGACCTTCGCGCGGCGATAGCGGAGATCGATAAGAAACAGGCTGCCATGACGCCGGAAATACGGGCGGTTCTTCAGAAGGCTGCATCCCTTGATGGTCTACCCCTTGCAGAGGTGACGCCCGAACTCATGGCTGGACTCCAGTTGGCTGGCGTGCTGGAGGACCTCGTAGTACGTCGCTTGTGACTGATCCAGTTCTCGTTGATGTGCTCAACGAACTGGAGGCGCGGGAAATGCCCCTTCTGACATGGGGTGTGACGAGTGGCGCATATAACGAGGACGAGCTTCTTGGATTGCTGGAATCGGAAAGGCCCCGTGAGGATCCCGAGGAACTTCTCGAGCGCCTTCTCGCGACTGGACTCGTGTTTGAACGTGGTCTTACCGGAGGTCGCTTTCGGACGCGCATGGCGGAGACGGTTCGCCTTGCGCGTCACTTGAGGCAGTGGTTTCATGGTCCCCGCAGCGACTGGCGCACAGCCAAGACGCTCGTGTCAGATATGCGGTTTCTATCACGACCACGCGTTGTTCCTGTTCGAGAAGTGGACCAGGATGAACTGACAAGCCGTCTCAGCAGCGCTCTGAACGACCGGTGGACGATAAGCCACGAGGCTACCCTGAAAGCAATCCTTGCTGGGCGATCAGCATCCGAGTTCCAGGCGAGAGCAACCCAGAGACTCCTGAGTTCAGTTGGCGGCCGCGGCGGGACATGCATTACGGCTGGCACCGGAGCGGGCAAGACACTTGCCTTCTACCTTCCTGCGTTGACTCATGCGCTAAGCGTGCCGGGGCCTGTTGGAATTCCTCGGATCGTTGCCATATACCCCCGTGTCGAACTGCTTCGCGACCAACTTCGTGTCATCCTGGAGGTGATTGCGAACTTGCCGGGCCGTGATGCGGAACGCCTCAGAGTGGGTGTCCTCTACGGAGCGACCCCGCACGACCGGGCGGATGCACAGCGGGAGGTGCGCAGGGGATGGCTTCCCACGGCGGACGGACTTACATCACCGATAGTTGATTGCCTAAGGGAAGGGTGTTCAGGCGATCTCCTTTGGCCGGAAAGAGACGAAGGCCGTCGCCTTCGGTGCACTAGGTGTGGGTATGAGTTGAAGTCACTGGTGTTCTCTCGACGGGCGCTCGTCTCGCGCCCCCCTGAGGTTCTCTTCACAACAACGGAGATGGTGAACCGGTTGCTCGGAAATGCTCGTATGCGGCGATTGCTGGTAGGAGACTCCAGTTTTTCTCCGGATTTCATTTTGCTCGACGAGATACATACTTACTCAGGGACCCACGGTGCACAGGTAGCTCATCTCATTCGTCGATGGCGCGGCGAGATGGCGTCTCCGAGCCATGTGGTTGGCCTGTCAGCGACTCTGGCCGACCCTAAAGGGTTCTTTTCCCAGCTAATTGGAGTTGACACCGGCAGCGTTGCTGTCGTCGCGCCGAACAACGCGGAGATGCGGGAGTCTGGTCGAGAGTACTTTTTGGCTCTCCGCGGAGACCCTGCGTCCCAGACATCCCTTTTGTCTACGACGATACAGACAGCAATGCTGATGCGTCGCATGCTTGATCCCGAGCCCGGTGTACCAAGCGGTGGGACATTCGGGAGCCGTCTGTTTGTATTCACGGACAACCTTGATGTGGTCAACCGGCTTCACTCCCAGCTTCAAGATGCCGAAGGCTGGCAGCCAGGGGGAGTGAACCGCAAGCCAGAGGGAAGCTTGGCAGTCCTTCGGTCCTCCGGTGCTGACCAGGGTCTCCGAGACGACGTCGGCCAACTCTGGGATGCGGCTGAGGAGTTGGGCACGCTGGACCGCTTCGTGGCAGTGGACCGTACGACATCCCAGGACGCTGGCGTTGGCAGTTCCAGTGATGTGGTTGTCGCCACCGCTTCCCTGGAGGTCGGGTTCGACGATCCAAACGTCGGTGCAGTGCTTCAGCACAAGGCTCCACGGGACGCGGCACAGTTCCTTCAGCGTCGCGGCCGGGCTGGTCGCGATCCAGCGATGCGTCCTTGGGCAACTGTGGTCTTGTCTGACTACGGCAGAGACCGTCTCGCATTCCAAGCCTACGAGGCGTTGTTCGATCCAAAGGTTCAGCCCGCCCACCTGCCGATCAGGAATCGGGTGATTCTCAAGATGCAGGCCACGTGGTGGGTGGTCGATTACCTCTCGCGAACAACGGGCGGAACACCACTGCGAACAGTGCTCAAATCACGGTGGTCCTACAACCGCAAACACCAGGTTCGCGTAGCACGCGATAGATTGGTTGTCGCCAGGAGCCTGCTGACCGACAAGGGGCTGGGCAAGCTCGAGAGGGGACTCATGTGGGCGCTCCGAATCGGTGAGGATGACGCTCGATCCGTTCTTTTCGACCATCCCCGTGCAATTGCGACCGCAGTGTTGCCGACGATCATCCGTCGACTCGAAGGCATAGCAGGTCAGCACAAGTTGCCCGAACGCTTTCGGTGGGGGGATCCTCTCGTTGACTTTGTTCCGAGTTCGCTCTTCGCCCCTTTGCAGACTCCTGAGGTGTCGATCGAACTTCCCGCGATCGGGCAATTCCCATCCGAACCTCGTATTGAGCCGATCGGGCCATCGATGCGCGAGTTTGCGCCGGGACGAGTCAGCTACCGTTTCGCGCTTCGAGGCAAACGTGAGCGCATGTGGGTGAACCCGCCAGCGTCAACAGAGCCAAACCTCGACCTTGAGACCTTCTGCTCGAACTATCTGCATTTGACGCTTCCCCCTGGGTTGCAGGAGCCTGTTGTCCAACCACGTTCAATTCAGTTGTCGCGTCCCTCTGGACATGTCCCCGACTCGTCGTATGGCAGGTGGAACTTCGAGGTGTTCTTCCGGGTCAATGGTGTTCCGGCTGAGTTGGACGTTCCGTCCGGCAGTCCGTGGACGAAGTTAGTTCGATCGGTCACGGTAATGACACACCGGACCCGAGCACCGTTAACTGTCTGGCGGATTGCCCGGACTGTGGAGGTTGAGCGACGAACCCCATCCGAGCCGCCATCGACTCGACATCGCGTGCGGTTTGCTGGAGGGGACGCTGCGGTCGGATTTGCTATGGATGTCGACGGACTTCAGATCGACGTGTTGCTACCCGAGCAACCGATTTCTGGCCCCGGAACCCTACTCGACCGCGCTCTTCGGACCACCTACTTCGAGTACCTAGTAACCACCAACTCCGAGCTATCCACACGAGTTCCGTCCGCTTTCCTTCGCGAATGGATGGCTCAACTCTCTCTGTGCGCTGTGGTGACGGCATCCGTTGACGATGGTTCAGGCCTTACTGTATTAACCGATACAGGTCTTTCAGCGGGGATAATCCAAGCCGCTCGTGCAGTATTCGGCGCCGAAGGGCCGTCGGATGACCCAAGTGAACCGATTCAAGACCCCGGTCTCGTTACTGACTTAGAGGAGGTTCTCCAGGACGGAGTGGTCGTCACTGAACTCCAACGGTGTCTTGCGAGCCTGCGCTGGCCACTTCCGGCAGCAGCGCTTAAATGGATACACGAGCGCTACGCCTCCACGATCGCGGCGGGGATTGTCGGAGCCATACAGGCGATGTGCCCGGACCTTGACGTCGGAGATTTACGAGCGGACTTCAAGATTCTGTCGTTACATGACGACAGGCCGCGTGCGCGGATCACTATTTCAGAGGATCAACCCGGTGGGACCGGTGTGGTGGAGGCAGCGGTCGACCGTATCGCCGAGGACCCCCGAGCGTTCTGGGCCGTTGTGACGAAGGTCCTCGGCCCATGTGATGGCGAACGCATCAATGAGGCGCTCCGACGGTTCTTGAAAGGCCGAGTCGAAGGATGCTTCGCCAACGAGGTCGAACTGATCCGTGCAGCATCGACTCTTGCGGGCACCACAAAGGCTTGGGCGTCGCTAAGGGAGAGGATGTTCCACAACGGAATCGATGCGGACCAGACAGTGATCAGCGCCCTCGCTACCCGACTCCTTCGACCGGGCAGTGACGCGGTCGTTGAGCAACTATGTCGTAGGTTGCTAGGCGACTGGGACGCTCTGGAGGGGAATCTCGGAGTTGAGGTGGATCTCCGTGTGTTCGCCTACATCGCCGCCCAAGACGACGAGACACGCCGGTGTCTGGCCTCAATCACGTCTCAGATGGACCTCACCCCAGAGTGGACCGTAGGACAGATCGTAGGATTGCTCTGGGCTCGCGGCAGCAAACTCCGCGCCACGAGCCTCCAGAATTATAGCCCGTACGGTAAGTTGCCGGAAACTGAGCGCCTGCTCCTGGAACCCATTACACGAGCACGGATCACCACCGTGCAGTCCGACGCCGCCAACTGGAGGCGTGACCTTGACGCCCAGTTGGGCCTCGGCGGCGTTGCGCGGATCAAATGCTCGGGCGAAGCGGAAGCAGCGGACGCCCTTCGCCACTTATTGACAGTGCCCACTGCGGTTGGCGTCTTGGAGTTTCATCCCCGAGTGGTTGGCGTCGAGCGATCGAGCGCCGAAATCATACTGACCGTGGACATCCGTGAGGCACAGCAGTGACGATCCGGAGTCTCCGCACGACAGCCTTTTCCTCCCGCGAGGAGTTGGCAGACGCACTTCAGTGTTTGTTTGTCTCCGAGGTCCTTATACCCAGCAAGCCTTTGTGGATTGTTACACCGTGGGTCTCTGATGTACCTATCATCGACAACCGCGCGGGACGATTCACAGGGCTGATCCCTGCGCTCCCACATCGCCAGATTCGACTTGGTGAGGTACTCAAACAGCAGTTGGTTCGGGGTGGATCCCTCGTGATTGCTTGTCGTCCCGACGAGCACAACCGAACATTCACCGACCAACTGCAGCGAAGAATTCGGGATATAGGTCGCGAACAACACCTGCGCGTCAGGCTATCTGCTGAACTACACGAGAAGGGGATCCTGACGGAAACCCTCTTACTGAGTGGATCCATGAACCTGACCTACAACGGACTGCGGGTACTAGAGGAGGTGGTCTATCTCACCGACGAGAGTAACGCGGTGGCCCGCGCACGGGTTGCGTATCAAGACAGGTGGGGTGGATTATGAGGGATATCAAGCCTCCCGTAAGCACCTTCTACAACGCCCCAAACGAACTAGATATCAACTCGCTACGTGGCGAGCCTGCTGAGTTGGTCCGAGCCCTCCTGGGCCGACTCAGTGGCGGCAAGAGGACTTTAATTCCGGCCAGAGTTAACGACGTTACGAGGTGGTACGGAATCGCGACTTCTGATCGCGACGGTCGGTTGCTAATGGAAGAGATGGTCTCATGGCTCGGCCCACCTCTGTGCGACCGGATATCTGTATTCGAGAAGCCCGAGGACTTGATCGACGAGAGGGCAGTGTTGCTGACCAGCAACGGGTTTCTCTTGAGTACGCGTGTTGCGGTCGGCTGGGAGAGGGAAGCGCGCGAGAACGTTCGCTCTTTGAGTGACATGTGGACGCTCGCTCCGGAGCGCACTCTCGACGCGCCGCGACCTGTCGGCAGAGTCCTACGTCACTTCTATCAGGCGATTACTGCGAGAGATAGAGGCTCAGCGAGTGATGCACTTGAGGAAATCCGTTCACGGGGCCTACTGTCAGCGGCAAATCGCAGATTCCTTCGTGTTGAACTACTCGGCCGCCTCGGAACCCCGGATGAACTCAGGACGGACCGCTTTCTTGAAGACATCTCGCGACTGAGACGACCCCCAGCCGTCACCGATTATCTTGCTCGCGCTGCAGGTGCCCTCTACATTCATCCAACTGCCGAGAATTCAGGGCGGGACATCTGGCGGTCGATTGCTTCGGACATTGAACACGCGTGGCCTGGGCTACTTACTCACCCGAGCCAGATTAGATCTGTCCATGGCGCAAGGTGTCTTGCCCTGACCGAACTTCTTGCAGAACGTCCAAGGCGCGGGGTGGTTGATTTCCTTCGATCCGCCTGGATGGAGGACGCCTTGGTGGCAGGGGTCATGACTGCTCTGGAATCTGCCTCAGAGCGAGTCCCCAAACACATTGAAAAACCCGACGGCGTCTCCGCGGTGCTTGGTCACTACCAGTGTGGAGAGTTCGAAAGGGCACTTGATGCCGCCGAACAGGTCGGACCAGATCCCCGAATTGCAACCTTGGTTTTGCATGCCGCGTTGAATCTGGGTGATGCCGTGGCCGCAGCACGCGCGGTAGGTCTTGTTGATCGACTTTCGGAACTCGATCGCCACGCGTTGTTGTCGCAAGCCGTTGAGGGGGGGGGTTCTATACACAGTTGGTTGAGCGCAACCAGGGCACCCAGGTACCCAGTGGCTGGGTCGGCTGGCTTCAAGGTGAGTGGCCCGACCGTCCGGACCTTCTCAGCGACTGGTGTTCAACATGGGAGCGCAGCGTCTCCACAGCAGGTAGAGCGGCAGACGCGCTCGCGGGCGAACTGCTTGATGCTCTGTACGATGATCGTCGAGGCCGAGTCCGCAATGGTCTTCCAGTTCTCGTACAGTGGCTCGTGGCAGATGACGGTCTTCAGCCTTCCTCCATACCACTCGCTGTGACAATCGTTGATGTCATGCTTGGCAGCGATCCCGGCCGAGCGGAGAGGCGCGCAATTCTCGAACTGCTCGGCGAGATACTTCTCACGGGCTGCACAACTGATGAGTACCGGTCCGTCGTAGCCGCTCTTAGGGAGCAACTAGTCGGACTGGGCGCACGCGAGGTTGACTGGCTGACAGGAGTTTTGGATGTGCTATTGTTGAGTGCCGTCCCCGATGTTCGCTTACGCGATGAGTTGTTCGCCCAGGCACTAACAGCGGCTGTCTCCTGGTACGGACGAATCGAAGGAGTCGAAGCAAAGATACTCAAGAAACTCTTTATAGAGGTAGGTCTCGACTTCAATCCCCCGCTAACTGATCACACCGACAACGAGGCCACTCGAAGGGTCAAGGCCTTCAAAAGGGTTGGGATTTACTCGTTGTCAGAGTCTGCAGCCAAGAATGCTGGACGCTGGATCCTTGATGAATGGCCGGGCATTGAAATACGGTTATCACACGCTCACACGAACACCCCTGATTTGGATGGTCTGGTGCGGAGTTCTGACGTCGTCCTAATGCAGACGAGCCATGCAAAACACGCTGCTACCACAGCGATCGAGCGACTGGTTGAACCATCGCGCCTGGTACGTGTTAACGGACGAGGCGCTACTTCCCTTTTTAGAGATCTGCTGAACTGGGTTGCGTCCGCTGGGTCCGATGGTTCGTCAAACACACGCACTCCACTTCTGCCGTAGTTCTTCTATTAGGAATTCAAACATGCCCCTGTGACACTGTTGCCAGGTGGCCTCCTTGTCCGAGCGGGGTGGCCTCCGGGAGGAGGGATGAGGGGACCGCTCAGGTCTGTCCAGCTGGACAACGGACGGGCAGGTCACCGTTGGACAGACAGGGAGGTAGGGTGTGGATCGTGGCTACATCGCTTACGATCACTGGCACCGGGATGCCGGTTCCTTCGGCTGATCGGGCGGGGCCGGGGGTGTTGGTGCGGTCGGAGCGAGTGGCGTTACAGTTCGATTCGGGTCGAGCGACCACTTTGCGGTTGGCTGCGGTCGGGCTCTCGCCGGTTGATCTGGATGCGGTGTTTGTTACCCATCACCACAGCGATCACGTCAGTGGGTTGGAGGATCTGGTGATGTCTCGGTGGATCATGGATCGCCTCAACGAGCATCCCCCGCTTCCGATCTTTGCCCCGGCTGGGCCGGCTAATGACTTCCTGGATCGGATGCTCGACCATTGGGAACATGACCTGGCGGTGCGAAGTGCTCACGCGGAGCGAGGAACCCGTCCGGGTATCGAAGTGATTCCGTTTGAGATTGGTGAGGGCTTGGTGGACGTATGGTCCAGGGGGAGTGTCCGGGTGGTAGCCGGGCCGGTGCGGCATGAGCCGGTCACTCCGGCGGTGGGGTATCGGATCGAGACTCCCGAAGGGGTGGTGGCTATCAGTGGAGACACCTTGGTGTGTCCGGAGATGGCCGCCCTCGCCGAAGGCGCCGATGTGCTCATCTATGAGGCAATGCGGTTCGATCTGATCCGAGTTCGGCCTGAGCACCTTCACTTCGTGCTTGACTACCACGCCGACACCTTGTTAATAGGCGCACAGGCGGAAGAGCTTGAGATTCCGATCCTGGTTCTGACCCATCTGATCCCTGAGCCGGTTTCCGAGGAGGATCGACAGGGTTTTGCGGACGATGTCCGTCGGGGAGGCTATACCGGAAGAGTGATTGTGGCCGACGATCTGACCACCATCATGATGGAATAGACAGCGGCTGGTTAAAGAATCCCTACCGGTCGGTATGTTAACCTGACAGTGTTGTATTCGGAACGGGACTTCAACCAGATTTCGGCTTGCGGTTCCTCTGGCAAAACAATGATCGGAGTTCAGACGATGAGAAGATCCACACGATCCATACTTGCACTGTTGCTGGTATTTGGGTTGATTGCTGCCGCCTGCGGAGGGGATGACGCTGCCGAACCGGAGCCGGCGCCCGCTACCACGGCGGCCCCAGCCACAACCGCAGCCCCCGAAGAGCCAACGGAGACGACCGCGGCTCCAGAGGAATCCGACGAGGAGATGACCACCGAAACCACGGAGGCCCCCACCACAACCGCCGCCGAAATGGAAGAGATGCCCATGGGGGGCACTCTGCGGATGGTGATCGGGGCCGAGCCTTCCACCCTTAACCCCATGATCGGCACCCGGGCCGACCAAGTTGTGGCCATCTCCATCATTGAGCGACTGGTGATCACCGACGCCAATGTGGTTCCCTCTACCGACGGTCTGGTGAACGGCTGGGAGCGGGTGGATGATCTCACCTGGCGGTTCACGATGAGAGAAGGCGCTACCTTCTCCAACGGCGAGGTGGCCGGCGCCGAAGCAGCGGCCTTCTCGCTGACCACCCATCGCGACACCGACGGTTCGGTCTTGAAGGGCTTTTTCGCGGTGTTCGCGGATGTTGCGGTGGTAGATGACACCACTTTCGAGGTGACAACCACCATTCCCACCAATGCGGTTCCGGAACTGCTGGCCAACCTCTATGTTTTCCCGCCGGACTACTACGCCGAAGTGGGACACGAGGGCTATGGGCTGGCGCCGATCGGCACCGGTCCCTTCGTGCTGTCCGAGTGGAACGCCGGCTCCAGCATCGTGGCCACCCGCAACCCCGACCACTGGCGGGGCGAGGCGTCACTGGATGCGATCGAATGGTCTTGGGCCGGAGACGATGCGGCCCGGGTGGCGTTGCTGCAAACCGGCGGCGCCGATCTGGTGGTCAACGTGCCCACTCAACTCCAGGATGACGTGGCCGGCCAGGACGGATTGACTGTGCATCCGGTGGCGGCTTTGTCCAACATGACCATCTTCACGGTGGCCACCGCTCCGCCCTTTGATGATGTCAGGGTGAGGACCGCGGCGGCCAAGGCCATTGACCGCCAGCTCTTGGTGGACGCCATCTTCGACGGCACCGGAGCCTCTCCCAACACCAACTTCTTCCACACCTTCTTCCAAAGCGTTGACGGTGACGAGGAAGCCATCGAGTACGACCCCGACGGTGCTGCGGCGCTGCTTGCTGAAGTGGGTGGAGAGATCTCGGTGACCAACACCTACACCACCGGTCGCTATCCGAGCGACGCCGATGTGGGTGAGGCGATCTCCGGAATGCTCGAGGCGGTCGGGTTCTCCGTCACCCGCAATCCCCTGGACGTGGGAACCTTCTTCGGACAGGTGATCGGCGGCGAGTTGGACGGAATGTTCATGTTCGCCACCGTGCCGGTCTACCCCCACGAGGATGTCCTGGTGCGGGCGTTCATGACCAGCAACGCCATCACCAAAACCTGTCCCGACGATCGCATTGATCCTTTGGCTGATCAGGGCCTGGCCGCCACCGAGGCTGATGAACGGAACGCCACCTACGATGAGTTGGGTCGGATCGGTGTTGTCGACCTGGTGTGCTGGATACCTCTCTACGAGCAGGTGCTCTCCTACGGGTACAGCGATCAGGTGCACGGTTTTGTCCCCGCCCGCGACGACCTTCACGACTATTTCCTGATTTCGATGGGCTAAAACCCATCCCGGAAAAGCAGAGAGAAGCGAGCCCCTTTCCGAGGGGCTCGCTCTCCATAATGCGATATTCCATGGTGAACGGAGACTGTCGCTGGGTTGATACGATAAGGGGCCATGGTCGCCGAGGCGCGCTAATCGACTCTATAGCCGTTCCTCTCAGCGCGGCCACTGCCAAACCCCCTGATACTTACATAGATGTAAGCCCGTTAGGATCAATTCTTGGTGAAAGGAACGACCCTTTAGGTTCCATCCTGACGACCGACTCCGAATTGACCTAACCTTCACCTTCAACAAAGGCCAAGTAGCCGACGGACCATTTCTTACAGAGGTAAGGTACCGGATGGGCAACCAGACAGGAGAGCATAACTATGAGCCGACGGCGACGAGTTACGTTACCCACGGGGGAAACGGTGGAGGCCGTCCAAGTCGACATCACGGCGGAATTGGAGCAATGGAATGAATATGAGTTGAACGACGGAACCTTAGCTCGCCTGAAGGCAGTGGTAACAAATATTTATAGGCTCGAAGGCAAACAGGATCCAATGGGCCAACCCGCCTATTGGTTTGAGTCAACCAACGTGATTTCGATCAGATCGGTGGAATGATGACGGTAACACTTGTCGACCCCAGTTATGTAGGGACATATGTATCGCCGAACCCCGGTACTTCGCTGGACAAGCTCATTCAGACCGAAGTAACTGATCAGATGGAGTTAAATACGGCGACCAACGAAAGAACTACGCTGGTCGCTATCTGGGCCAAGAAGGCCGCTTTACAAGCAGTGTATGAAAGAACTGATGATCTGCCCGGATATCATGCCTACGTAGTAGGCGCTAGGGGAGCATGGGGTATAGGAAAAACCCATGAGGAGGCGCGGCAAGATTTGGAGGAAGTCCTAGTCGATTGGGCAAGGCTCAAGCTTGACATTGGGCAACACGATATACCTGCATTTGGGGGCTTGGACCTTATTCCGGATAGATGAGCCTTCGGCTCACGCCTGTCAGCCGAACTGACCTCGTGAAACGTTTGAGAAAGCTAGGTTGGAAAATTGAAAGGCAGGGCGGACGTCAGCACACCTTTGTAGTTAAAGACGATGTCGCGGTTCGGATTCCTAACGAGCACCACACGGACATCGAAGCGTATCACCTTCAGCCAATTCTAAGGGAAACCGGAATAACTAGAAAGGAGTGGCACAACTCCAAATAGGCTGATGTTTCCCTGCTTTCGTGCCGCCAGCGACATCGGCGTCCGGTGGGGAGGGGTGGACGTTCCTAGTCCTCCCTAATGGTCCGTTTGGGTGGCCCGGGTCCGCATGATCTCCTCTTTGGAGGGAAGTGTCAGCAACTCGATCATGACGCCGTCGGGGTCTTCGCAGACCACCGCCCTGATGTTGCCGTAGCCGTCGATGTGGGAGGTGATCGGTTTCGACCAGAATCTCACTCCTTGCCGGGTCATCCGCTCACAGGCGGTCTCCAGTTCTTCGCCGGTCACCTCGAAAGCCAAGAGAAACGGTCCGGGATCGCCCGGGCGTTTGGCAGGGGTGGCCGGGGGTGGCGATGAGCGGAATGACCACTGGATGAGTTCCACCTCGCCGACAGTGACCGATCCGGCCTGCAGGATGGCCACCTCCGCAGATGTTCCTTCGGGCAGGCGCAGGTACAGGTCGTGTTCGGGGTCGCTCACCGTGGTTTGGATGGTGAGCCGGAACCCCAGAATATCCCGGTAGAACGCTATGGACCGCTCCATATCGGTGACCGAAATGGAGACATGATGGACGGGTCCCAAAGGCATGACCGACCTACCGGTA
The DNA here is from genome assembly GCA_963665765.1 of Acidimicrobiia bacterium. Lineage (GTDB taxonomy): Bacteria > Actinomycetota > Acidimicrobiia > Spongiisociales > ZC4RG35 > Bin76. The sequence goes on along the minus strand of OY762464.1, from coordinate 1,283,257 downwards.
TCGGGGAATGACCTCTCGGGCCAACAGTTCTAGGCTTTTCATGGTGAGTCGCAAGGGCATTCCCAGCCAGGACATGCGGAAGATGAAGTGATCGAAACCGCCTTGGGCCAGGTTGTCTATCCCGGCTGCGATGTCGTCGGGCGAGCCCCACAGGAAGGCTTTCTGGCGCAGGTCGTCGAACATGGCGCCGAAGAACTCGAGGTAACGGGAGTAGTCGACGTACTCATCCCGGATGAAGCGCCCCGCCTCCTTTTCGGCCTGGGCGCGGCTGGTCGAGACGTAGGTCTCCCTGACGATCGGGTAGCTGCGGATCTGTTGCAGGCGCCCGTGAGCGTCGGCTTCTCGGCGAAACCTGTCCAGGTTGCCGATGGCATAGCGCGGTTTGGCGTTGGGAGCGGGCAGCCAGGCGTCGCCGATTCGAGCAGCCCGGAGGATGGTGGCGGGAATCCCGGCGCCTACCCAGATGGGAGGCCCCCCGGGCTGGGCGGGGAGAACACTGATGGTCTGGTTATCCAGTTGGAAGAACTCTCCCTGGTAGGACACGGAATTCCCTGACCACAGCGCCCGAACAATCTCAACGGACTCGACCAACCTGGGCCCCGCCGTCTTGGGGTCCACTCCGAAGCTTTGGAACTCGTAGTTCCGGTATCCGGCGCCGACTCCCAGAATGACCCGGCCTCCGGAAAGTTGGTCGAGGGTGGCCACCTCCTCGGCGATGTGAACGGGATGAGCCAGGGTGCTGATGAAGATGCCGGTCCCCAATTCCATATCCCCAGAAGCCGGGATGAGCCGGGCCAGCAACGTCAACGGCTGGGGGATCTGCAGGCGGCCCAGGTAGTGATGGACGGCGAACACCGAGTCGTATCCCAGTTCCGCGGCGGCGGTAACCAACTCCACGGTCTCTTGCAAACGAGTGCCCAGCGAATCGCTTCGCGGGTATTGATTGCTGAGAAGGATCCCGAACTTCATGGGCACCGAGGTTAGAGAAGGTCGCAAAAAGCGGCTTAGGCTCTCGGCGGGCCTATTGGCGAACTTTCTGCGTGGGATTCAGCAGGTAGCGGCCCCGAGTGTTCTACCGGTATCGGGGGATGACCTCTCGGGCCAAGAGTTCGAGGCTTTTCATGGTGAGTCGCAAGGGCATTCCCAGCCAGGACATGCGGAAGATGAAGTGGTCGAAACCGCCTTGGGCCAGGTTGTCTATCCCGGCTGCGATGTCGTCGGGTGAACCCCACAGGAAGGCTTTTTGGCGCAGGTCCTCGAACCGGGTATCGAAATATTTCAGGTTGTAGCCGGAATAATGCAGGTATTCGTCCCGGATGAAGCGCCCGGCCTCTGCTGCTTCGGAGCGGCTGGCCGCTACATAGGTCTCCCGCAGGATCGGGTAGCGCTTGATCTGCTCCAGGCGTCCATGGGCCTGCGCTTCTTGGCGGAATGCCTGCAGGTTTCCGATCGCCCAGCGTGGCTTGACATTGGGCGACGGAATCCAGGCGTCGCCGATCCGGGCGGCCCGCAGAATGGTCTGAGGGGCGTTGGCGCCTATCCACAGGGGAGGTCCGCCCGGCTGGGCGGGGAGAACGCTGATGGGCTGGTCATCCAGTTGGAAGAACTCGCCCTGGTGGGTGACGGGCTTGCCCGACCACAATGCCCGCAGCACTCCCAGTGACTCCACGAAACGCCGGCCGATGGTCTTGGCGTTCACGCCGAAGCTTCGGAACTCGTCGCTCCGGTAACCGGCCCCCACTCCCAGAATCACTCTTCCCCCCGACAGTTGGTCGAGGGTGGCCACCTCCTCGGCAATGTGAACCGGATGGGTTAGGGTGCTGATGTACACCCCGGTCCCCAGTTCCATTTCTCCGGACACCGGAATGAGCCGGGCCAGCAGCGTCAACGGCTGGGGTGTTTGCAGACGGGCCAGGTAGTGGTGGATCCCGAAAACCGAATCAAGCCCGAGCTCGGCGGCGGCCGTGACCAGTTCCACAGTCTCGGAGAGACGGACGGCCAGGGAATCGCCGCGTAAGAATTGATGGTTTACAAGGATCCCGAACTTCATGCGATCCGAGCCTAGAAGTCACCCGGAGTCCGGCTGAAAACCGGCCTGCGACCGGCTCGGAAAGCTGCCAGTCCCTCGGCCAGATCGGGTCGTCCCAGCTGGCGCTCCAGAGCCACCCGCTCCCGGTGGCGGGAGGCGGCCCGGCCCGAGCGTTCGTCGCCCAGCAACTGCTTGATTTCGGCAACGGACGTGGGGCTGGCTGAGGCAATTTCGGTGATCAGCCGCTCCACCTCGCCTTCAAGTTCCGGAGCGGGAACCACCGAAGCGAACAATTCGGGAAGATCAGTGGCGTCGAGGGTGACTCCGGTCAGCATCATTCGGCGGGCTCGGACGACTCCGAGCGCCCGGGGCAGCCGGCGGCTTGCTCCCCAGCCCGGGACGAAACCGTGACGAGCGTGGGCATCGGCGATCAGAGCCGTGGAGGCGGCGACGGCCAAGTCGCATGCCAGCACCAATTCCAAGCCACCGGCCAAGGCCGCTCCGTTCACTGCCGCGATCACCGGCAGGGGATAGTCCTCGATCCGGTCCAGCAAATCGTTGGCGGCTTCCATGTAGGTGGCCAGTTTGGCGGTTTGATCCGCTTCCAACATGGCGGTGGCCACCGTCAGGTCGGCGCCGGCGCAAAAGACGCCCGCCACCCCGGTGATCACCACCGCTCGGTTCTCTGGCCGGGTCAGAATTTGGGTGAGAGCATCGTCAATGGTCGCAATGAGTTCGGGAGAGAGGGCATTGGCGGATTCGGGCCGGTTCATTCTCAGCCAGACCGAGGTGGGATGCTGTTCAAATGTCAGAAGAGGGATGGCCGTTTCGGCGGCGGGAGACAAGTCCGTATATTCGTTTGACATCCGTTGGAACAGTACCCCATCTGATCGAGCCGAGGCCATGTCCGATCGAGCCGAGGCCATGTCCGATTCCGTAAAGATCCGCTACCAAGGGTCCCTTGCCCGGATTCTGCTCAACCGCCCAAAGCGCCGTAACGCCCTGGATCGGCCCACCGGCGAGGCGCTGATGGCGGCGGCGGAGGAGGTCGCCCGCCGAGATGATCTGGCGGTGGTGGTCTTGGAGGGGGCGGGTGATCACTTCTGCTCGGGGTGGGATCTTTCCGAGTTCGCACGGTTGTCGCAAGCCGATGACGAGGAAGTTGCTTCCTACCTGGTGGCCAATGTGCATCTGTTGCGCCGGTTGGCAAATCTGCCGCAATTCACCGTGGCGCTGGTCCGGGGATATGCCATCGGATTCGGCGCAGCCCTGGCCATCTCGGCCGACCTGGCGGTGGCTGATCCCGGTGCACGGTTCAACTTTCCCGAGGCTGAGTTCGGCCTGGTGCCGGCGGTGGTGCTTCCGGCCCTGGTGGATTCCCTGGGGGTCAGAGCCGCGCTCTGGTCGACCCTGACCGCCGCCCCCCTCTCGGCCGACCAGGCGCTTCGGATGGGAGTGGTGGGCATGGTGGCCGACTCCGCGGAGAGGGAGCGGCTGGTGGGGAGGTTGGCCAACCTGTCTCCCGGGGTGGTCAGATCCACCAAGCGGTTGGCCACCGAGGTGGCTACCGCGGCGGCCGATGAGACAGACCGCTTGGTGGCCGAGGCGGGCGTGGCCGCTCTGCGATCGGAAGAAGCCCGCCGGATCTTGGGTGGCGGTTGAAATCAGTTGCAATCCAGATAGGTAATGTTCAGTACCAATTGGTATGAAATCTGAAGGACGATCCTCGATGCCGGCCGAGTTTGACGGACTGACCTTCCGGAAGGCCTGCGGACAGTTCATGACCGGTGTGACCATCGTCACCACCATCGATCAGCAGACCGGGCCGGCCGGGTTGGCGGCCAACTCGTTCACCTCGGTGTCCCTTGATCCCCCGCTGGTGTTGATCTCGGTGGACCGGGGGGCAAGCAGCCTGCGGGCCTTGGAGAGTTCCGGCCGCTATGCGGTGCACATTCTGGGCGCTCACCAGGAGGACTTGTGCAGGCGGTTCGCCCGCAGCGACCTCTCTGGGACGGAGAAGCTGGAGGGCGTCTCTTGGACTCGGGGTATGGGTGGTGTGCCCCTGCTCGACGATTATCTGGTGAGGTTGCAGTGCCGGGTGGTGAACGCCGTTCCGGGCGGAGATCACGTGATTTACCTGGGAGAGGTGGAGCGACTGGACTCCGACCGAGCCGAGCAGTCGGCCCTGGGTTTCTTCCGGGGCGCCTATTTTCGTTCTCCCCGCTGAAGGTGCGTCTCAGCCTATTCCTCTCTGCCCAGGCCGGGCCCGGTGAATCACCCACCGAGCGACTGGCGGTCATCGCTCGGCAAATTCGGTTGGCGGAAGCCCTGGGATTCGAGACGGTGTTCCTCGGGCACCACTATCTTGCCTCGTCCCAGTTTTTCCAGCCGCTGTCCACCGCTTCCTACCTGGCCGCTATCTCTGATCGAATCCGGATCGGCCTGGGGATTTACCTGGCCACCCTGCACCATCCGCTGGCGTTGGCGGAGGAGTTGACCACCTTGGATGTGCTCTCCGGAGGACGTTTGACGGCCGGTTTCGGAGTCGGGTATCGACGGGTTGAATACCAGGCGCTGGGCATCCCGTGGGAACACCGCCACCGGCGGTTCGAGAAATACCTGGCGGTGATGCGGGCACTGTGGAGGGGGGAGAGCGTTTCCTACGATGAGGATTGGGGTAAGGCCGACCAGGCCGGAGTGAATTTGCGCCCTGTCCAAGCCGGCGGGCCGCCGGTGTGGATGGGCGCCTTCGGGGTGAAGGGGATCGAGCGGGCGGCTCGACTCGACGCGCCCTGGCTGGGGACCCCCGACGGGACAGTTGCCACCGTGGCCGAGCGGTTCGGAATCTATCGGGCGGCCCTTCGTCGGTGGGGCCATCGGTTGGACCGCGCTTACCCCCTGGCCAGGGAGGTGGCGGTGGCCGAGACCGGCGGGCAGGCGTTCGAGGCGGTGTGGCCTCATCTGGCGGCCCAATACCGGGGCTACCGTTCCTGGGACTCGGCCGATCAACTCACGGCTCGAGATGCTCTCGATCAACACGCGGTGGTGGGCGACCCCGATCAGGTGATAGCCCGGTGTCACGCGCTTCGGGAGGCGGCGGGGGTGACCGAGATCATGTGCCGGGTGGACTGGATGGGTATGGATCCCAAGATCGCCGAGCGGAGCATCCGGTTGCTGGGCGAAGAAGTGATCCCCGCCGTGGCCCGCCGCTAGGGGAGGCGCTCGTGGCGAACCAAACCCGGAGCTATGACATCCTTCCCATCGATCGGGTGGTGTTCGGTGGGGGGAGTCTGGGATCGCTCGATGATGAGTTGAATCGATTGGGCAACCGGTGGTTGCTCCTGACCACGCCCAGCCTGGTTAGCAAGACCCCCTTGGTCCGAAAAGTCGAGGGAATCATGGGCGCTCGGCGGGTGGGGACCTTTGCTCGCAGCAGTCAGCACGTGCCACGTTCCCATGTGCTGGAGGCGACGGAGAAGGCCCGGCGGGAGGGCGCCGACGGACTGCTGACCCTGGGCGGAAGCAGCATCGCCGACCTGGCCAAGGCGGTGGCCATGTGCCTGGCGGAAGACATAACAGATGGGGAGGGGGTGGAGGAGATGAGGATCGAGTTTCGCTATCCCGACCCCGTGCGTCTTCCCCGGATGAAGGGCACGCCGCCGCCCATCATCACCTTGCCCACCACGCTTTCGGCGGGGGAGTACACCCACGGATTTGGCGTCACCCACCAGCGCGTCAAACACATCTATCTCCAACGCTCCATCACGCCCAGGGTGATAATCCTCGACCCGGAGTTGACTCGTGACACGCCGCGGTGGCTGTGGGGTTCCACGGGTATCAGGGCCATCGACCACTGCGTGGAGTCGCTCTATTCCACCGCGGCGCAACCGGTTACCGACGCCCTCTGCGAAGACGGGCTGCGGCGACTGGTCCGAAATCTGCCCACCTCAATCACTGACGTCGGCAACCTGGAGGCACGGGCCGAGTGTCAGGTGGGGGCGTGGGAATCCTTCTTTGGGGTTGTCAACGTGATGTCGGGTCTGAGTCACGGGCTGGGCCACCAACTCGGCGCTTGGTGCGACGTGCCGCACGGCATGACATCGTGTGTTCTGTTGCCCCAGGTGATGCGGTTCAACCTGGAATACTCGGTCGGTCCCCAGGCGCGGATCGGAAAAATTCTGGGTGCCGGGGGGAGCGAAGTCGCCCAGGCCGAGGCAGCCTCCGATCTGCTGGAAGAGTTCATAGCCGACCTGGGATTGCCCACCCGGATCCGAGAGTTGGAGGTGGGTCGATCCGATCTCCAAGCAGTGGCCATTTCCGCTCTGGAAGACATGGTGGTCAGCAACAACCCTCGCCCGGTGCGCTCCCTGTCCGAAATCACCGCCCTCTTGGAGGCCGCCTACTGATGGAGGTGTCGGTATGACCGCCAACCTGGCTCGCATCCTCGACTGGAATCGCTATCGCCACGAAACGAGGACCGCTCTCATTTACGAGGATCGACAGTGGAGCTACGCCGACCTGGATGACGAGGTCAACGCCCTGGCCGCCGGGCTGGGCAAGCTGGGTCTGGGGGAGGGCGACCTGGTGGCGCTTATAGCCCGCAACTGCCCTGCCTATCTGATCACCACCCTGGCGGTGGCCAAAATCGGCGGGGTGTTCCTTCCGCTCAACACCGGCCTTCACCAGCGGGAACTCGATTACCTGCTCGGGCACTCCGGAGCGGTGGCAGTGGCCACCGAGGAAGAGTTTTTCGAAACGGTCTCCTCCATCTGCCACGGTCTGCCGGGGATCAGACACCGGCTGTCCTTCTCTTCGGCGGTCCCCGTCGGCTGGGTGGGCTATCACCAACTGGTCGAATCCCATGCCGGGGAGCGGGTGGGCAACGTGGACCGTCAGGACGACGATCTGCAGCGGGTGCTGTATACCTCGGGCACCACCAGCCGTCCCAAGGGGGCGATGATCACCCACGGCAACTGCAACGCCAACATGGATGCCCAGGTGGTGGAGTTGGGACTCACCCGGCAAGACCGGATCCTGAATTTCGCGCCGCTCTATCACGTGGGCGGGTTGGATATCCCCGGCTTCGGAACCTGGTATGTGGGAGCGACCATGGTGCTCCTGCGCCGGTTCGATGCTCGGCGCATCTTGGAAGTGGTCAGCCAGGAGCGGATCACCGGGATGGTGATGGTGGCCACCATGGTTCACCTGATCCGCCAGCTGGAGGATCGGACCGACTTCGACACCGATTCGGTGAAGTGGCTGATTTTCAGCCAGGTCCCGGAGTCTCTCTACCACGAGACCCGCGAGGTGTTCCGAAAGGCGCGCCTCATCGAAGGCTACGGGATGACCGAGACCTGCAACGGGGTGTCCTATCTGGATGAGGCCCATATGCTTTCCAAGACCGGTTCGGTGGGAAGGCCCATGCCGCGGGTGGACATCCGGGTGGTGGATGAATCGGGGAATCCGGCGCCGGTGGGCGAACTGGGGGAAATCGTGATGCGAGGACCCACTGTCGGGCCCGGTTACTGGAGGGACCCGGTGGCCACCACCGCCGCTCATCGCCAGGGATGGTTTCACTCCGGAGACATAGGACGTTTCGACGAGGACGGCTATCTGTATGTCATCGACCGGCTGAAGGACATGATCCGAAGCGGTGGCGAGAACATCGCCAGTTCGGAGATCGAAGAGGTCATCTACCGGCACCCGGCCGTATATGAGGCGGCGGTGATCGGAGTACCGCACCCCAAGTGGGTCGAAACTCCCAAAGCGTTCGTGGTGTTGCACCGCGGAACGGAACTCACCGCCCACCAGTTGATCGCTCACTGTCGGGAACGCCTGGCAGGCTTCAAGATTCCCCGCCACGTGGAGTTCACCGAATCCCTTCCCCGCAACCCCACGGGCAAGGTGCTCAAAACCGTCCTCAAAGAGCGGGAGGCGGAGGCCGGCTCCGACCGGGACGGGGGCGATTGCGGATCGGCGCGGTAAAGTCCGACAAGTGCCAGAACCCGAGAGCAGAAGACGGTATTCCATCGTCGCAACCCGCCAAGCGCTGGTGGCCAGTGCCCGGAAACTGTTCGAGCGAAAGGGGTTCTCGGCAACCTCGGTGCAGTCCATCGTTGACGATGCCGGTTTGACCAAGGGCGCTTTCTATTACCACTTCGTCAGCAAGGAAGAACTGCTGCGGGTCATTCACGATGAGTTCATCGACCACCAGTTGGCCGAAGTGCGGGCGGTGCTGGCCGCCACCGACGATCCCGGCGAGCAGATGCGGGGGTTGATCCGAACCGCGGTGGGGGCAGTGGAGCATTACCGTTCCCATGTGGCTGTGTTCCTTGGTGAGCGGAGGTTCCTCTCCGAAGAAGGGTTTGCCGAGGTAAAGGTCAAGCGGGACGAGATGGAAAATCTTTTCTATGGTGTCGTCCGAAAAGGGCAGGAAACCGGTGCGATCAGGACTGATCTTGAGCCGCGCGTGGCGAGCCTGGGAATAATCGGGATGTGCGCCTGGGCCTACCAGTGGTATTCGCCGGAAGGGAAACTAGCCGCCGCCGCCGTGGCCGACACCTTCGCCGCCATGGTCTGGGAGGGAATCGCCCTTCGTTAGGTTGGGCCGGGTCCGACCTGGCTCTCGAGGGCGGGGCCGATCCGGGGGTGGGCCGGCCCGGTCCGAGCGTCACCGAAAACCAGACCAACCGGCCCGGCGGGTTGCCCCGGTTCGATCCGCACCTCCATAAAAGATTCCGGCCATCGAGCCACCAATCCTGAGTCTTTCCACACCACCTGAGCACCCAGAATGGTCCACAGCCAAGCGGCCTGCGACAGGTCGGGATGGCGGAGACGCGCCGCCAGCAACCGGGCGCCGTCCACCGGAGGTGGAGTCACCTCCCAATTCAGGTCGTTTTCCCATTCGTGATCGGCCACGTCTGTCCAGAGCAGTTGGATCAGCAGTCCTCCTCCGTCCCGGGGTCGCACGAAGGCTTCGTGGAAGAGAGGCTCCCGGTTGATGCCGATCGGTTCGATCCCGGCTCGGCGCAGAGCGTCGAGTGGCTGTTCCAGGTTCGGGACTTTCAAAGTGAGGTGGTGGATCGACGCGCCGTACTTGGCCAGAAAACCTGTCAGATAGACCTCCTCAGGCGGGTAGTCCGGGTCGGGTTCGATCAATTCCAGCTTGCCGCCATTTCGATAACGCCACTGGCTGGTCATGAATCCATCCCGCCGGGTGCCCCCGGCAAACCCTGCCCCAAGTTGGTCCCGCCAACGGATCAAAGCCGGTTCAGAAGAAGGAACGGCAACCGCTATGTGGTCGAGTCGGGCGGTTAACCGGTCTCGGACCGTTTCGGAAGCGTTGCCAAGGGTCATTCCCGATCCGAGGCAAAGGGGATGGTTGTCATCGACTGAAGAGTCTGGTTGGAACCCGCGCCCCTGCCAAACCTGGTTGGGGGGGAAGCAGGATATGTCATCACCGATGCAGTGGACCCCCGACTTTTTCGAGCATCCGGGCTACCACCTATGATCATTCCTGGTTCGATGTGCCAACCGGTACTCAGAACAGAGCAACTGTCAGGAGTCTTGATCATGCTTCCTCTGGAGGACATACGCATATTGGCGATCGAGCAGTTTGGCGCGGGGCCCTTCGCCACCCTCCATCTGGCCGATCTGGGCGCCGAAGTGATCAAGATCGAAGACCCCCGCACCGGAGGTGACGTGGGAAGGTACATCTCCCCCTACCAGGAGGGGGAGGACAGTCTCTTTTTTGAAACCTTCAACCGCAACAAAAAGAGCCTGAGTCTTGACCTCTCCACCGCGGCGGGCCGGGAGGTTATCGAGGACCTGGTGCGATGCTCCGACGTGGTCTTTTCCAACCTTCGTGGGGATGTGCCCGCCAAACTGCGGATCCTCTACGACGACCTCAAGCATCTCAATCCCCGGATCGTATGTGTTTCGGTGAGCGGGTACGGCATGACCGGGGAACTAACCCGCCAGCCTGGATACGACTACATGCTGCAGGGATTGGCAGGTTGGATGAACATGACCGGAGAGCCCGACGCTCCGCCAACCAAGACAGGTCTTTCTCTGGTGGATTACTCGGGGGGATATGTAGCAGCCCTCGCCCTGCTGGCAGCCGTTCACGGGGCCCGGCGGACCGGGCAGGGCACCGATTGTGACATCAGTCTCTACGATGTGGCGGTCAGTCTGCTCACCTATCCGGCCACCTGGCATCTCAATCGGGGTTGGCTACCGGAGAGAATCTCCCGGTCGGCTCACCCCGCTCTGGTCCCGTTCCAGCTATTCCGGGGATCTGACGGGGAGTGGTTTCTGGCAGGATGCGCCAAGGAGAAGTTCTTCGTTTTGCTGGCCGAGGCGGTCGGCCGGCCGGAGTTGCCCTCCGATCCCCGATTTGCCAACTTCGAGGTTAGGAGGGACCACAAGGAAGAGTTGATTGCCATCCTCGACGAGACTTTTTCTCAGCGTCCGGCGTCTGAGTGGGTGGAGATTCTCAGGGAGAAGGGAGTGCCCACCGCTCCCATTCTGCACATGCCCCAGGCGCTGGAGGCACCACACACCCTGCATCGTCAGATGAGGGTCAAGACGGTCCACCACCTCTGGGGGGAGATCGAGTCGCCCGCCAGTCCGGTGCGAGTGGGAGATCCTTCCGAGTTGACGTATCGGGCGGCGCCCAGGCGGGGGGAGCACTTCGAGCCGATCATGACGCAACTCCTGGGCTATTCGGATGAGCGGTTGGCAGAACTGTTAGCCCACGGAGCCTTCGGGAAGGTGTCGGAGCAGGAGGATTGAGGTCTTCCGGACCTAGGATCAGGCATGGTCGGATGCCAGGTGTCCGGCGCCATTGACAAGCCAGAATCACCAAAACTAAACCAGGAGAACGCTTTTGGATTTCCAATTAAGCCCCGAACACCAGCTATTCCGACAGACACTGCGTCGTTTCGTGGACGACGAGATCAGGCCGGTGGCGAATGAATGGGAACACTCCGGTAGATACCCCACCGAGATAGTCGAATCAATGCAGCAGATGGGCCTGTTTGGCATCACGGTGCCCGAGGAGTACGGGGGCCTGGGTGCCGATTTTGTCTCTTTGGCGCTGGTCTTCGAGGAAATCTCCCGGGGCTGGATGGGAATTGCGGGAATCCTGGGTAGCCATTCGCTCGCCTGTTTCATCATCGCCCGTCACGGCACGGAAGAACAGAAGGACCGTTTCTTGTCCGATCTGGCTTCGGGGGAACGTCGAACCGGGATTGCTCTCACCGAGCCCGATGCCGGCACCGATCTGCAGGGCATCAAGACGCGGGCGATCCGGGATGGCGACCACTATGTGATCCAGGGTTCGAAGCTGTGGATCACCAACGCCCGCTACGCCGACCCCCTGCCGGTGCTGGTCAAGACCGATCCCGACGCCCAACCGGCCCATCGAGGCATGAGCCTGATCCTCGTCGAGAAGGGAACCCCCGGATTCGAAGTCAGCCGGGATCTGCCCAAGCTGGGTTACAAGGGCACCGAGAGTTGCGAGGTGCAGCTTGACAATGTTCGGGTGCCGGTGGAGAATCTGGTGGGGGGAGTCGAAGGCCGGGGATTCCAGCAGGTGATGAGCGGGCTGGAGATCGGGAGAATCAACATCGCAGCCCGTTCGGTTGGCATTGCCCAGGAGGCCTACAACCAGGCCCTGGCCTATGCCAACGACCGGCAGGCATTCGGCCGCAAGATCTCCGGTTTCCAGGCCATCCAATTGAAGTTGGCGGAGATGGCCACCAACACCCAGGCGGCGAGACTTCTGGTCTGGTGGGCGGCCTCCCAGGCGGATCAGGGCAAGCGGGTCGACATGGAGGCGGGCATGGCCAAGTACTTCGCCTCGGAAGTGGCCTGCACCAATGCCCTGGACTCGATGCGGATCCACGGGGGAATGGGCTACAGCCAGGAATTGGACATCGAGCGTCTGTATCGCGATGCCCCGCTCATGGTGATCGGAGAGGGCACCAACGACATCATGCGCATGGTGATCGCCCGGGGTCTGATCAGCGGCCGGGTGGTGGTTGACTAGGGGCTTTAGAGTTCCTCGATGGGCCGGTCGGGTTCGGGCCAGTACCCCTCGGCATGGGGGGCGCTCCTTTTGTAGATGAACACGCTGCGCTCGTAGACCACGACCGTTGTTCCATCCTGGTTTACGGCCCGGGTCCGGAGGGTGACGATCCCCCCGTAAGGCCTCGACTTTGACTCTCTCTTGCCGAGGATCTGGGATTCGACATAGATGGTGTCGCCCACGAACACCGGCGCCGGGAGCTTGATGTTGGTGAATCCCAGATTGGCGAAGGCCTTCTGGGAGGTGTCGATCACCGACATACCCAGCACCAGGGCGATGGTGAACCCCGAGTTGACGATCACTTTGCCGAAGGGAGTTTGCTCGGCGTAGTGGGCGTTGAAGTGGGATTGGTTGGTGTTGAGCGTGAGCAGGGTGAACCAGGTGTTGTCGGTCTCGGTAATAGTCCGGCCCAGGCTGGACCGGTAGATGTCGTCCACTTCGAAGTCCTCGTAGTAGCGACCGAACCAGGTGTCTTTGAAAGCCATAGCGGGGTCAGTGTAGGGGCCCGGAACCGGCGAACACATCCCGACCGAGAATCGACAGCAGATCGTCCAGTTCCACCCCGGCGCCCAGACCGGCTATCGCCGCAGCTATCTGGTCCTGCCGACCGGGGCTGTAGATGTCCTTGGTGAGTTGGGAGAACTTGTCCCGCAGCTCGTCGGCGGTATAGGGGTTGCCCGGATCGCCCTTTGGATAATCGACAACGGTACGCCAGGAACTCCCGTCGACGGTTGACACTTCAGCCCAGGTCTTCCACTTGGCCGGATATTCGTCGTCCAGGGCCGGGTCCACCACGCAGTTTGTCAGGTCCATCAACCTTACCAACTCCGGGTCGGAGAGACGCGACTCTTGATACTCGTCGAGGCCGGCCCGTCCTCGCGAGAGAGCCACCGCCGCTCCGTAAGGCATGGAGAACTGGGCGTCCACCACCCCCTGGGGCCTCTTCTTGGTCTCGACCGGAACCGCCACTATGTCATAGGCCATGCTCAGGAGCCCGACCGTCACCGAGGAGATTTCGGAGGGAGAGAACCCGCCACGGCTGCGGATGTCCAACAGGGCATCGATGCCGCCCTGCTTGTATCGACAGCAGGTGTGGGCCTTGATGGAGGTTGCCCGGACTTCCAGCGGCCGTTCTCCCCACTGATCGAGAACCGCCTCCGCTCGGATGGGCCGGCAATAAGAGGCAAAGAAGGCCTTGTCGCCGCCCAGGGGATCCGAAGTCCCCCGGTAGCCTTCGGCGGCCAGCATCGCCGCCTCCAAGCCATTGCGGGCCGCCAATCCGGGATGGAGGCGCTTGGTCCAGGCGCCGTCCACCAGGAACTGCATGCTGCCCGCTGCCATGGATCCGGCTATCCCGAGGGCGGAGACCGCCCTGTCCACCGAAAGATCCATGACGTAAGCGGCGGCGGCTGCCGCTCCGAACACCCCGATGACCGGGGTGGGATGGAAACCCCGGGCATACAGCGAGGGAGGGTTGGCGGCCATACCGATGCGACACATTACCTCGTAACCCACGATGGTTCCGGCCAGGAACCGATCGGCTGTTGCTCCGGCGAGGCGGGCGGCAGCCAGGGCTGCGGGAAACACCACAACTCCGGGATGGCTCGAGGACGAGTTGTGGACGTCGTCATATTCGGTGGAATGAGCCGCCACGGCATTGGTCATGGTGGCGCCCAACACCGGCAGAGATCGGTCGGTGCCCAAAACGGGGAGCGTCGGTCCTTTTGCATAGACGGTGTCCGAGAAGCGGCCCACCGCAAGGGCGGAGCCGTCTCCGGCCCCGGCGGCGCTGACTCCCAGATGGTCGTAGAAGAGCGAGCGGATCGTCTCGAGGTCCTGCGCGTCGATGGGAATATCCCAGGCTCGTTCTACCAGTTGGCGGGCTAAAGACACGGTGGACTTCTTTCGGTGACTATCAGGAGGGCAGGAGAGGCGGTTCCCAACTCCATTCCAGGAGATCGTGGAGTTGCTGAGCGTAATCCAGCAGGGCATGGTCGGCAAAGGGCGCTCCGATCAACTGCACTCCCACCGGAAGCCCCCGGGCGTGGGTAACGGGGACCGAGACGCCGCAGTGACCCGAGAGGTTGAAGGGAAGCAGGGACCGGCACAACAGGATGGCGACGGTTTCCCGGCTCCCGTCCTCCAGAGTCAATTCGTGGTCGTCCATCAGGGGAGCCAAGATGTGCTGGGCCGGCGCGAAAAGAAGGTCACACTCCTCCAAGGCTTGGTTGATCCGGTTCTTCACCGCTCGGCGGAGTCGCTGGGCATCCACAAAGTCAACTCCCCGGAACTGCATGCCCAACTCCAGATACTCCCGCACGTCGGAGCCGTAGTCTTGCGGCCGTTCTTCCAGCCACCGGCGATGGTACGAGGCAGATTCCACGGTAAGGATGATGAACAGGGCAGCCACCATTTCCTCGGGGTCACCGATGGAAACCTGGCGGAGTTCAGCCCCGGTTTCCTCCAAGCGGCTCAAGGTTCGGTTGAGGACCGCGGTCACCTCCGGTTGGTTGGGCGACATCAACTCGGTCACCACCCCTATGCGGCTATCAGACAGCGGGCGAGCGGGAGGCGAGGAGGGGAGGCTAACCGTGGTGGGATCCTGTATGTCGGGTCCTTCGATGACCTCCAGCATCAGCCGGGCGTCGGCCACCGAGCGGGTGATCGGTCCGGCGGCGTCCAGGGACCAGGCGCAGGGGATGATTCCTCTAAGAGGCACCCTCCCGTAGGTGGGCTTGATCCCCACCAGGCCGCATAAGGCGGCCGGTTGGCGGATGGAGGCGGCTGTGTCGGACCCGAGGGCTCCGTGGCACATGTGGGAGGCGACGGCCGCCGCCGAACCGCCGCTTGAGCCCCCCGGAATACGGCGGGGATCCCAGGGATTGGCGGTGGGTGGGTTCTTGGCGCCGTAAGCGAATTCGTGGACGTTGGTCTTGGCTACGATGACTGCGCCGGCTTTCCGCAAGCGGGCGGTGACCGGTGCGTCGGCGCCGGCGCGGTTGTCCGAGAGGATGCGGGAGGAGGCGGTGGTGAGTTCTCCCGCCATGTCCATCAGGTCCTTGAGCATCACCGGCACCCCATGGAGGGGGCCTCTCAGTTCCCCACGGGCTGCCTCCTCGGCTCGCCGGCGGGCCACTCTCTCGACGCCCTCGATAGGGCTGCCCACCAAAGCCTTGACGGTTGGTTCCCATTTGGCCACCTGCCGTAGCGAGGCTTCCAGTAATTCCACGGGAGAGACCGAACCCTCCGCCACGGCCGCCGCCGCCTTGACAAGCGACAGTAGGGAGAGATCACTCATTCTGACCAGCACGGAATATGTCGGCGGGAAGGAGGGTCATCTCCTCCTGGCTGACTGCACGGCGAACCAGGGCGGCGAGTTGTTCCATCTGACGGATGGCAGGATCCGCCCTGGGGGTGGGGAGGGTTGGCTGGGGATGCTCAGACGGCCGAGGAGGGTTTTTTGTGTCTTGCACTGGGAAAGATCTCGCCTTTGGTCGCGATGCTGCCTCTAGTCGATGGTCGTACCGACTAGGGGGGCTGTTTAGGGGAAGCCCGACACATGTGGTTAGGATGGCCTGGGGCTTGATTGTAAATGACTGTCGAGCACCCTGAATAGAAACATCAGCGTAACTGAAGGAACTTCATGCGAAAAGCACTTGCTTTACTGGTAGGGTTCGCTTTGTTGGTTGCCGCTTGCGGCGGTGACGACGAGCCTGCAGCCACCACCGCGCCCGCCCCGGAGACCACTGCTGCCGCAGCTCCGGAAACCACCGCGGCGCCCGCCACCACGGCAGCGCCGGAACCGGTCCAGTTGACCGTACTGGCCGAGGACATCCCCTCGGGCCTTGACTACGACGGGCCCTCGGCAGCCATCCCCACCAGCCAAACGGGAATGGTCAACCTCCAGGAATACCTGGTCTATTACAAGAGTGCCGGCGCCAACTCCGAAGGTGTGGGACTCTTGGACTTCGGGTTCGCCGACGAGCACTTCGAAGGTCGGTTGGCGGAGTCCTGGTCCTTTGACGAGGCTTCCCTGACTTGGACCTTCAACCTGCGAGAGGGCGTGGTGGGGTGCAACGGGGCCACCTTCAACGCCGACGATGTACTTTATACCTTTGCCCGCGCCAAGTCGGTCTCAGGCGCCGCCCCCATCGGTTGGTTCCTTTCCAACGTCGGCTCGATTGACGGGTTCACCGTCGATGTCTTCTCAGGCGATCCGGCTACCCAGGAGTTGGGCGACACCATCACCAGGGTGGACGATTACACGGTCAACATTCGCCAGGCTGCTCCCAACAAGCTCTTCCTGCCGGTCCTGACCATTTTCGGTCTGGGCATTTTCGACAAGGAGACGATGGAAGCCAACGCCACCGACGAGGATCCGTGGTCCCACGACTACGCCAATAACGTAGACCTGCCCAGCTTCGGGCCCTATTGCCTGGAGAACTGGGAGAAGGACAGCCAGTTCGTGGTGGTGGCCAACCCCGACTACTACCGGGGCGCTCCGGCCATCGACCGGATTGTCTACCGCAAGGTTCCGGAGACCTCCAACCGGTTGGGGGCCATTCTCTCCGGCGACGCCCAGTTGGTGGAGAGGCTCACCCCCCGTGAGTTCGACAGCCTGGCGGGCAACGCCGATGTGACCGTGGCGGGTGTGCAGGGTAACGACAACCTGTTCGTCCACATGAACTTCTCGACTCCGCCCTTCGACAACCTGGCGGTTCGGAAGGCCGTGGCTCACGCCATCAACTACGACGAGATCATCCGGGTGGGTTACTTCGGTAACGCCACCAAGTGGGAAGGCCAGATTCCTTCCAGCTACCCGGGTTATTCGCGGTCAGACATCCAGTACGACTACGACCCCGACCGGGCGCAGGAACTCCTGGCCGAAGCGGGATACTCCGACGACGGCAGCATCCTGTTGAGCTACGTGGCGGAGAAGGAAGCCATTCTCGGCCCGATCGCCACTCTCATCCAGGCCGACCTGGCCGCCGTGGGAATGAACGTGCAGCTCGATCCGCTGCCCCAGACCCAGTACGGTGACCGCCAGTTGGTCAAAAAGGACCTCCAGTTCGCTCTCAACGACCAGGAGAAGCCCATCGGAGTGGACGCCGGTTATGCCACCCTGCTGTTCTTCGTCTCCACCGAGGCGGGCGGACTGAACAACATGGTCAACTTCACTTCGCCTGAGGTTGACGGCCTGTTCGGGCAGTTGGTGAACGAAGCCGACGAGGCAGCCCGTAACGCCATGCTGGCCGAGGTTCAGGACATTCTGGCCGACCAGGTCACCTGGCTCCCGGTGGTCGAGAGAACTACCCAGTGGGCGTTCTCATCGAGTATCTCCGGGTTGGTCTGGCATCCCGACAACAGCGTTCGCTGGTACGACCTCTCGGTCGGCTGATAGCTATTTGAGACAACGGTGGGCGTCCGGTATCACGGACGCCCACCACCCATTCCGGGTCGGTCCCCGAGCGACCGGGGCCGAATAGAGTTACCTTATGCCTTGGGCCTATATAGGAAAACGTCTGATGGTGGCCTTTCTCCAACTATTGGGGATAACGGTCGCGGTCTTCTTCCTGATCAGGGTGCTCCCCGCCGATCCGGTGGCCCGTCTGGTGGGCTTCAACGCTTCCGATGAGGTCTACAACCAAGCCGAGGCGTCCCTGGGTCTTAATCAGCCTCTCATGAAACAGTTCGGCCTCTATTTCGGGTTCTTTCCTTCCGAACAGACCGGCCTGCTGCAGGGGGATCTGGGAAGGTCATGGGTTACCAACGAGAACGTGCTGGACGAGATCATCAGGTTCTTTCCCGTCACCCTGGAATTGATAACCATCTCCTTCATAGTTGCCACCCTGCTGGCTCTTCCTTTGGGGATGTTCTCCGCCATTCGTCCCAACGGTCTGGTTGACCGAGGGGTCTTTGTCTACGGGCTGATGGCAGGCGCCCAGCCGGAGTTCTGGTGGGGGTTGCTGTTCATCTACGTCTTCTTCGTGGTGCTGGGGTGGGCGCCCGCGCCCCTCGGGCAACTGGGGCCCCTCACCGAAGCGCCTGAGACGGTGACGGGGTTCCTCACCATCGATTCCCTGATTGCCGGGAACTGGGAGGTCTTTGTGGAAGCACTGACGCATCTGTGGTTGCCGGTGATGACCCTGGTGCTGATCCTGAGCGGTCCCATCATCAAGATGATCCGCCAGAACATGCTGCGAGTGCTGGAATCCGACTTCATCCTGTACGCCAACTCTGCCGGCCTTCCGGCCCGCACTATCGCCGCCTACACCTTCCGGGCGGCCTTTGCTCCCGCCCTCACGCTGGTGGGGATTCTCTACGGGTTCATGTTGGGAGGGGCGGTGCTGGTGGAAAAGGTCTTCTCGCTGGGAGGCCTGGGCCAGTATTCGGTACGTTCAATCCTCCAGTTCGATTATCCGGCCATCCAGGGAGTGGTACTGGTGATCACCGCCTTCTCCCTTCTTATCTATCTGGCCTTGGACGTGTTCCACGCCTGGATGGACCCCCGCATCAGAACATGACCGCCCGCCAGGAACACCCGGCCGCCGCCCAGCGGAACATTCTCCTGTGGGTGGGTCTGGCCATTGTCGCCACATCCCTGTTGCTGGCGGTGTTCGGGGAGGTCCTGTCCCCCTATTCACCGGTGATGCCAACCGGCAATATCTCCACTCCGCCCTCCGCCCAGCACTGGTTCGGGACTGACGCCACCGGCCTGGACATCTTTTCCCGGGTTATCTCGGCGCCCCGCACAGATGTCACCATCGCCCTGGCGGCCGCGGGGCTATCGCTGGTGGCGGGTTCTTTGATCGGCCTGGTGGCCGGGTTCTATCGCGGCTCTCTATCCGAGTTGATCATGCGGGTCAGCGATGTGATCCAATCCTTCCCGGTCTTCATACTGGCCATGATTCTGGTGGCCCTCAGCGGGCGGTCCACGTTCAATCTGGTGCTGGCACTGGCGTTTCTGTACACCCCCATCTTCATACGGCTCACCCGGGCCGAGGTCCTCTCCCAGCGGTCCCGTACCTACGTGCAGTCGGCTCGGGCGATCGGCGCGTCGGAGTTGCGGATCTCCTTTCGCCATGTGCTGCCCAACTCTCTGGCGCCGGCCCTTATCCAAGCCTCGGTGGTCATCGGCTGGGGGATCCTCCTCACTGCCGGACTGTCCTTCATCGGCGCCGGAGTGCGCCCACCCACCCCCGAATGGGGGCTGATGATCTCCAAGGGCGCCAACTCGATCATCCTGGGGGAGTGGTGGCCGTCGGTGTTTCCCGGTTTGGCGATCTCATTGACCGTCTTCGGATTCGCGGCCGTCGGCAACGCCTTGGAAAGGGCCTACAGGTAATGTCTGCGCCGCTGCTCGACGTGCGGGACCTGGTGGTGACCTTCCCCACCCGCCGGTCCGAGGTCACGGTGGTGGACCGTCTCTCTTTCAGTTTGGAGTCAGGGGAGATTGCCGGGATAGTGGGCGAGAGTGGAGCCGGGAAGTCCACTGCTGTCCTGGCGATGCTGGGCCTGGTGCGACACGGCGGGAGAATCGCCGGGGGAGAGGTGCTGTTTGACGGCAGGGATCTGCTGTCGCTTCCCCGCGAGGAGTTGCGCCACGTCCGGGGAAGCCAGATCGCCATGATCACCCAGAACCCCCGCCAGTCCCTCCATCCCATGCTCAAGATCGGTCGCCAGATTTCTACGGCATACCGATCCCACAACCAGGCCACCCGGCCGGAAGGCATGCGGAAGGCAGTGAGCATGTTGGAGATGGTGGGGATCAACGACGCCGAGCGGCGGGTGACGGCCTTTCCCCATGAACTATCCGGTGGGATGGCTCAGCGGACGCTCATCGCCATGGCTCTGTCCTCAGGTCCCCGGCTGCTGGTGGCTGATGAGCCCACCTCCGGTCTGGATGTCACTATCCAGGCGCAGGTGCTGGATGAGATGTGGGACACCGTTCAGGAAACGGGTTCGGCGGTTCTGATCGTCACCCAGGATTTGGGGATCATCGCCAACTATTGCGATCGGGTCCTGGTTGTGGAAAAGGGGCGGAACATCGAAGACGCGCCCACCCGGAAGTTCTTCCGGGCGCCCGAACAGGACTATTCCCGGCGCATCCTCTCTCTGCAACGGCAGGAGAAGTTACCTGAGCCCGAGGAGAGTCACGGGTCCGAACAGCCTTTGATCTCGGTGCAGGGGTTGGGCAAGGAGTACATCCTCGAGGGCGGGGAAGTCCTCACTGCGGTGAGCGGGGCCGACTTCGAGATCTACCGGGGCCGGACTCTGGGAGTGGTGGGGGAATCGGGATCGGGCAAGACCACGGTGGGGATGACCTTGTTGAGGTTGACCGAGCCGACCACCGGCGGGGTTCTGGTGGATGCCGAGCCGATAGGCGAGATCCCCCTGTCCGCCTTCCGCAATTACCGTTCCCGGTTGCAGGTTGTCTTCCAGGATCCCTTCGACGCCCTGAATCCCCGATGGTCGGTGCACCGACTCCTCCGGGAACCGCTGGACCTTCACACCAAGCTCACTGCGGCGGACAAGCGGGAAAGGATCGGCGAGATCATGGATATGATCGGCCTGCCCCGGACCCTAGGCGCAGTCACCACCCGCCAGTTATCGGCAGGACAGCAGCAACGGGTCTCCATCGGGCGGGCCCTGATAACAGACCCCGACTTCGTGGTCTTGGACGAGCCTACCTCGGCGCTGCCCCCGGCGGCCCGAGCAGAAATAATCACCCTGCTGGCCGAACTGCAAAGGAAACTGGGGATCGCCTACCTCTACATTTCCCACGATCTCACCACCGTCGAGTATCTCTGCCACGACGTGGCGGTGATGTATCTCTCCCAGATTGTGGAGCACGGCACCCGGTCACAGGTGTTCGAAGACCCCCAGCACCCCTACTCCCGAGCTCTTTTGGCCTCCCATCTCTTCCAGGATCCCGACCAGCGCCGCATCGACCGAGAGATCCGGGAAACCCTCACCGGAGAGATCCCCAGCCCGGTGGACCTTCCCACCGGGTGCTATCTGGCGTCCCGCTGTCCGGAGGCGGTGCCGGAGTGCCGCGAGCGTCCCCAGACGCTTGAGACTCTGCCGGACGGACGCAAGATCAGATGCTGGCGGATTACTGAAGGCGACCTGGTCTGGTAGAGAGGAAGATCGACTCTGATGTCCGAGGCTGATGTCGTAGTTGTAGGCGCCGGGGCGGCGGGGAGCGCCTTTGCCTGGAAGATGGCCCAAGAGGGATTCTCGGTGGTCGTCCTGGAGCAGGGCCACTGGGTGGACACCTACGAGGATGTCCCTCACTCCGCCACGCTGTGGGAGCTTTCCCGCCAGACCACCCATCATCCCAGTCCCAATGTCCGCAAAGGGCTCAACGATTATCCGGTCGAAGAAGACGACACCCCCATCAAGTTGCTGATGTACAACGCCGTGGGTGGCTCCACCATTCACTGGGGGGCTCACTTTCCTCGGTTCCATCCCTCCGACTTCCGGGTCCGGTCCCTCGACGGGGTGGCGGACGACTGGCCGTTGAGCTACCAGGAGTTGGAGCCCTTCTACGACCTCAACGACGAGATGATGGGTGTGTGCGGGTTGAATGCCGACCCGGCCAATCCTCCCCGGTCCGCCCGTCCCATACCTCCGCTTCCCCTTGGCCGAGGTGGGAGGGTGGTGGCGCAGGCGTTCGATCGACTGGGCTGGCACTGGTGGCCGGTGGACGCTGCCATCGCCACCATCCCCTGGCGGGGAAGAGACGCCTGCAACAACTGCGGTCCCTGTGATCTGGGATGTCCCACCAAGGCGCGGGCCTCCACCGATGTGACCTACTGGCCTGAGGCCCTTTCCTTGGGAGCGCGACTGGTAACCGGCGCCCGGGTCTCGGGTATCACCCTGGATAAGCGGGGGCGCGCCCGGGGGGTAACCTGGCTGGATCCCGAGGGAAGGGAGCACCATCAAGCCGCCAAGGCGGTGGTGCTGGCGGCCAATGGCGTGGGGACGGCCCGCCTGCTGTTGCTTTCGGCTCAGAAGGGGCACCCCCACGGTCTGGCCAACAGTTCGGGGATGGTGGGGCGCCACCTCATGCATCATCCCACCGGTTTGGCCACCGGTATCTTTCCCCAGCCTCTGGATGGCTACAAGGGCCCCTTTGCGGTCTCCATCCTGAGCCAGCAGTTTTATGAGACCCACCCCGAGCGTCCCTTCGTTCGCGGTTTCCAGATGCAACTCATCCGGTCGGACGGGCCCCTTGGCACCGCCTTGGGCGGTTACCTTCCCCGGGTTCCCTGGGGGAGGGGTCACCACTCCACCTTCGAGTCGTGGTTCCGCCACAGCGCCAGCCTGACCATCACCACCGAGGACCTTCCCGATCCCGACAACCGGGTGACCCTTTCCGACAAACTCGCCGATTCGAACGGACTGGCTGCTCCCAAGATCACCTACCGCCTGGCCGATAACACCGCCAGGCTCCTGGAGTGGGGTGGGGAACGGGCCCAGGAGGCCCTCCGGGAGGCCGGGGCTGTCGAGGTGATCCACACCCCGTTGATCGCCGGAGCGGGGTTCCATCTGCTGGGGACCGCTCGGATGGGTGCCGATCCCCAACAGTCGGTGGTGGATCGTTGGTGCCAGGCCCATGACACGCCCGGGCTTTACATTGTCGACGGATCGGTGTTCGTGACCGCCGCGGCCCTCAACCCCACATCCACCATCCAGGCCGTTGCTCTTAGGACCGCCGATCGGCTGGCTGCGGTGGGGCCAGGGGTGCGATGAGCGAGGTTGCCGATGTGCTGGTGGTGGGCGCCGGGCCTTCCGGCGGTGCTTTTTCCTGGAGGCTGGCCCGCGCCGGAGTGAAGGTGGTCTGTCTCGATCGGGGCTACCGGGTGGCCCCGGAGGACTACCCCACCGATCAGCCGGACTGGGAGTCACGTCGAATACGCGACTTCAATCCCAATCCCAATGTTCGCCGCCTCCCCCAGGACTATCCGGTAGATGATGAGGACAGTCCCATCAAGCCACTGATGTTCTGCGGCGTGGGTGGCTCCACCATTATGTGGTCGGCAGCCAGCCCCCGCTTCCATCCCTCCGACTTCCGGGTTCGGTCCCTTGATGGAGTGGCCGATGACTGGCCGCTGCGCTACCGGGAATTGGAGGGTTACTATGACCTCTGCGATCGTATGGTGGGTATGGGGGGAATGTCGGGAGACCCGGCCAACCCACCCCGCCCGCCGCGTTCCACCCCGCCGCTGCCGCTCGGTGAGGGGGGAGAGCGGATGGCTCGGGCCTTCGATCGGCTGGGTTGGCACTGGTGGCCGGTGGACGGGGCGATCATCTCCCGTCCCTACCGGGGGAGGTCGGCCTGCAACAACTGTGGTCCCTGCGAGATGGGTTGCCCCCGGGGGGCCAAGGCATCCGCGGACGTGATCTGGTGGCCGGAGGCGGAGGAGGCCGGAGCGCGCATCGTAACCGGCGCCGCCGTGTCGCGGGTAACTGTGGACCGAAAGGGCCGAGCCACCGGCGCCCTCTGGTTTGACGAGAGTGGCGCCGAACATCACACTCGAGCCCGGGTGGTGGTGCTGGCTGCCAACGGATTGGGCACTCCCCGTATTCTTCTCTCCTCGGCCACCACCCGGTTTCCCGAGGGATTGGCCAACTCTTCGGGGTTGGTGGGTCGGCGACTTATGCTGCATCCGGTGGCGGCTGCCACTGCGGTGTTTACCGAGAACGTCGGGTCCTATGTCGGCGCCGACGCCTATTCCATCTTCAGCCAGGAATTCTACGAGACCGACGCCGACCGTGGGTTCGCCCGCGGCTACCTGATGCAGGTCACCCGGGGGCAGGGACCGTTGATCACAGCCCTGGGCGGTTTCAACCTGGATATTCCCTGGGGCAGGGGGCACCATCGCCGGTTCGAGGAGTTGTTCGGGCATGTGGTCACGGTGGCGGTGCTGTGCGAGGATCTTCCCGATCATGACAACCGGGTGGTGTTATCTGATCGTCTGGCCGACCGGTTCGGCGTCCCAGCTCCCAAAATGATCTACAGATTTGATGAAAACTCCGAGAAAATGATCGACCATGGCTTGGCCAATGCCGAGCAAGTATGCCTCGAGGCAGGGGCTTCGGAGGTCCTCCTGACGCGGTTCCTGCCGCAGGCGGGCTTCCATCTTATGGGGACGGCCCGGATGGGCTCCGACCCCGACGACTCGGTAACCGACCCCTTCGGCTTCTGCCACGACATCCCCAACCTTGGGATAGTCGACGGGTCCGTGTTCGTGACGTCGGCCGGGGTGAACCCCACTCCCACCCTCACGGCTCTGGCGCTGCGATCGGCCGATCATCTCCTCCACCACCGCGACTTGGAGACACCATGGAACTGACAAACGCACAACGTCTGAAACTCAATGCAGCCCTGGATACCCTGCTACCCGGCGACGAATGGTGGCCGGCGGCCGGGGGACTCGGACTGGTCGACCGGGTCTTGGAGTTGGCCGGCCTTGATCCTTCCCACCCCGGCATGGTTGCCGAGGCGTGCTCGGCATTGCCGGCGGACTTCCACCAACAGGACAGCGACGCCCGCACCGCCGTACTGGAGAGGTTGGAGGCCGGAAACTCCGCACTGTTCGGGGTGCTGCAACTGCTGGCCTACAACGCCTATTACACCGATGCGAGGGTGCTCGATGTGGTGGAGAGCCGCACCGGCTACGAGGCCCGGCCCCCCCAGCCACGGGGTTACGTTCTGGAGCCATTCGATGAGTCCCTGTTGGAAAAGGTACGAACCCGCGCCCCCTTCTGGCGCCGGGTCTGAGAGAAAGGAGAACGAATCATGGCAACACTTTTAGTCCTGTTCAACCTGGCGGAAGACGCCGATCCCACGGAGTATGAGCAGTGGGCCCGGGAGGTGGATGTACCCACCGTGGAGGGTCTCCGGTCGGTGGACCGCATGCGAGTCTTCAAGGTAGGATCGATGCTGGGTTCGGATCAGGCGCCGCCCTTCCGCTACTTCGAAGTGATCGAGGTGAACGACCTTGAGAGGCTGGGGGAAGAGGTGACCAGTGAGGTGATGCAACCTATTGCCGCCAAGTTCCAGGGGGAATTCGCCGAATCGCCCATCTTCTTAATAGCAGACGAGTTGGCATGAACGCTGATCGTCACACCGGCAAGGTAGCGGCTATAACCGGTGGCGCCTCCGGCATCGGGCGGGGCTGTGTCGAGCGGCTGGCGGGGGAAGGCGCCGATGTGCTGGTGCTGGATGTGGCGGACGCCACCGAAGTGGTGGAGGCATGCCGGGAGTTGCCGGGGAGGGTGCAGGCGCTCCACTGCGACGTCACCGATGAAGACCAGATTGAGCGGGGGGTGGCGGCAGCCGTGGAGTTGTTCGGAGGTCTGGACATAATGGTCAACAATGCCGGGGTCATCTTCGTTGCTCCCATAGTCGATTCGGAAGTCTCTGACTGGAGACGGCTGATGGAGGTGAACGTGATCGGGGTGTATCTGGGCACCCGCGCCGCCGCCCGCCAGATGATCGCATCCGGTAAGGGTGGGGTGATCGTCAATGCCTCCTCGGGCGCCGGGCGTCACGGGGTGGCCAACTTCGCTCACTACTGCGCCTCCAAGGCGGCGGTGATAATGATTTCCCAGTCGGCGGCGGTTGAACTGGCGCCCCACCGGATCCGGGTTAATTCTTATACCCCCGGCCACATCATGACCCCCTTCTGGGAAGAGATTGCCGGGGGCTATGCCGAGGTGGCGGGTATTACTCCCACAGAGGCGATCGAGGCTTTCGGCAGCACCATTCCCTGGGGTCGTTTCGGGAGTCCCGCCGATGTGGCGGCCACGGTGAGTTTCCTGGCCACCGACGACGCAGAGTACATCAGCGGGCAGGCGATCGGCATCAATGGAGCCGAACTTCCCTGGTAAGGAGAGAACATGTACGGATTGGATGGAAGGGTTGCAATAGTCACCGGCGCGGGTCGTCGTGGCGGGCTGGGGGAGGGCATGGCCAGGCGCTTGGCCCGGGAGGGCTGCCGTATCGTGCTTGCCGACCTGGGCCGGACCGAGGGGGACCTGTTCCCCGAGCACGGGGTGGCCACCACCGCCGAGATGGAAGAGGTGGCTTCGCAGATGCGGGAGGCCACCGGAGCGGAGGTGGTGACCGTGGCCTGCGACGTCCGCTCCGAACCGGCGGTTCAGGCCATGGTCGCCAAGGCGGTGGAGTCATTTTCCCAAGTAGACATCCTGGTCAATAACGCCGGAGTGGGGTACCTGATGAAACAGGTGGTGGAGATGCCCGTTGAGGAGTGGGAAACCGTTCTGAACGTGAACCTGAAGGGGATGTTCCTGTGCACCAAGCATGTCGCCCGTTCCATGATCGAGCGCGGGAAGGGGGGAAGGATCATAAACATTGCCTCCCAGGCCGCCAAAACCGGGTTCCCATTCGCCTCGGCCTACACCGCCTCCAAGCACGGGGTGGTGGGGTTCACCCGCTCGGCTGCCATCGAATTGGGATCGCACGAGATCACCGTTAACGCCATCTGTCCCAACCATGTCACCACCGGGCTGGGCGCCTGGCAAAACGCCCACTTCTCCCAGATCCTGGGGATGTCATTGGAGGAGTACCTGGCCTCGATGCGGTCCCGGATTCCCCTGGGTCGAGTGGGCACGCCCCAGGACATCGCGTCCGCCTGTGCTTGGCTGGCCTCCGACCAGGCGGCCTACGTCACCGGGGAGGCTCTGAACGTTTCAGGCGGAGAGGAATACCACTAGCTGTCCTGGCCGGTGGGCGGAGGCACCCGCCCGGCAAAATGCTCAGCGATCTGGCGGCGGGTGGTTATCCAGACCCCGGAGTGGGACTGCACATGGTCGAAGAATCTCCTTAGCGCCCCGATCCTCCCAGGGCGCCCGATCACCCGCAGATGGAGTCCCAGCGACATCAGTCGGGGACGGTGGGCGCCCTCGGCGTACAGCCAATCGAAGGTGTCGACGGCATACTGTAGCCACTGGGCAGGGGTATAGGATGGCTCGGCCCACATCTTCATGTCGTTGGTGTCGATGGCGTAGGGCATGATCACCAGAGGGCGGCCATCAACCACCTCCCAGAAAGGTTCGTCGCCCGAATAGTCGTCCATGTGATAGAGGAAACCCTCCTCGGCGAGCAGGCGCCGGGTGTTGTCGCTGACCAGATACCGAGAGAGGTGACCCACCGGTCGGGCGCCGGTGGTCTCGGTGATGGACCGCACGGTCTTGCGGATGAACTCCCGTTCCTTTTCCTCTTCCATGCGAAACTGGTGTTCCCAGCGGTAACCGTGGCTGGCGGCCTCGTCACCGCGGTCCGACAGGTATCGGGCTACCTCCGGCGCCCGCTCCAGGGCCAGGGCAGCGGCGGTCCAGGTGGCCGGGATGCGGAATTCGTCCAGCATGCCCGCCACCCGACAGAAGCCCTCCTTCAGGCCATACCGGTAGTTTGACTCGTTGGCTCGATTCCGGATGGGTCGCTTGAGAACTATTCCCATCTCGTCCACCGGTTCGGGGCCGCGATCGCCGTCACGAACGGACATCTCCGCCCCTTCTTCCACATTGATCACCACCGAGAGAGCCAGTCGCGCCTTGTCAGGCCAGTTGTAGGAAGGAGCGGCAGCCATCGAGGTTGGAGGTTATATAGCCTGGGGGGGTGTGAAAGAAACCCTGTACCTGGAGAAGGTCGATGGGGTGGCGACATTGGTCATCAACCGGCCCCACAAGAAGAACTCGATCACCAATGACATGTGGAAGCGTTTCCCGGAACTGCTGGCCGAGGTGGATGCCGATCCGGAAGTGAAAATTCTGGTCATACGAGGCTCCACC
The DNA here is from genome assembly GCA_963665765.1 of Acidimicrobiia bacterium. Lineage (GTDB taxonomy): Bacteria > Actinomycetota > Acidimicrobiia > Spongiisociales > ZC4RG35 > Bin76. The sequence goes on along the minus strand of OY762464.1, from coordinate 1,255,313 downwards.
CCCGACGCTTTTTGTGCGGGGGCCGACATCAATGAGTACCGGGCTCAGGTTGGCGATCCTGAGTGGAGCAGGACCAGCCGCCAACGGGTCGCCGATGCTCTGGTGTCGTTGCGGGAAATGGCCAAGCCTTCGATCAGCGCCATCAGAGGCGCCTGTTTCGGAGGTGGGGTGGCGATCGCCCTGGGATCGGACTTTCGCATGGCGGACACCACCGCCTTCTTCTCGATCCCCCCGGCCCGGATGGGGATGGTGTATCTCTTTCCCGGCACCGTGGCTCTGGTGAGGATTGTGGGGGCGGTGGCTGCCAAGCGCCTGCTCTACACCGGTGAAGTGTTCGACGCGGCCGAGGCGGAGCGGATGGGATTGATTGACTGCTCGGTGCCGCCGGAACGCCTAGATGCCGAGATCGACCAACTGTGCCGCAAGATGGTCAGCGCCTCACAGTTCTCGATACGAGCCACTCGCCGAATCATCCACTGGATTGAGGATGGCCTGACCGATGAGAACCAGGAGGTCGCCCGGTTGACGGAGCAGGCCTTGGAGGGAGAAGATCACCTCGAGGGAGTGGAAGCGTTTCTCGAGCGCCGCCGCCCCCGGTTCACCTACCGCTGAGACCGCTCCCGGTTCTGTGCCGTCTTTTCCGCTTCCTCCCCGGCCGCCAGGAGGAATCCGTCAACTCCGGGCCGGCCCACCAACTGCAACCCGACCGGACCTTCCGGTACGGACAGGACAGGTACTGATAAGGCACAGGCGCCACCGGCATTGACGAATGCCGTGAGGTCTCCCAGGTCGGGGGTTTCCGGCTCCTCGATCTGCAGCGGAGGCCGCACGGTTGTGGGAAGAGCCAGCAGATGATGGTCCACGGCCAGCAGGTCAGCCAGCCGCCCGGCAACCCCATCCAGTGTCTGGTGAGAACGCGCCAGCTTCCAAGCGGGCGCCCGGTCGGCGTATTCCAGCATGGAGCGAAGCTGGGGAGAAAATCCCTGGGGGTGGCTCCGCAGGGATTCACGGTAGAAGAGAAACGCTTCGGCTTCCACGGCCAGCAGTCCGGCGCGACGAACATCGGAGGGGTCCAGTCCCAGCCGGACAGGGTCGTGGCTCCAACCTATCCGGTGTATTGCTTCCCAGAAGGCCTCCTGGATTCGCGGTGCAGCTCTTTCAACCAGGTCGACCGGGACCCGAAGGTGTGGTGACCGGTCCGAAGTAGGGGCCACGTCCAAGAATCCGGCGGCTTTTGCCGCAGACCGCACCTCTGCCGTGGAGCCGGCCAGGATCCCCACGGTATCCAGGCGGGTGGAGAGGGGAAGAAGCCCTCCGGCGGGCACCAGGCCGGGTGAGGGTTTCCAACCCGCGATCCCGCACCACCCAGCCGGGATCCGGACCGAGCCCATGGTGTCCGTTCCAAGGGCAACCCGGGCCATGCCCGCCGCCACCGCCGCCGCCGAACCTCCGCTGGACCCACCGGCATGGCGATCGGGAAGGAGAGGATTGCGGCATACCCCGAACCAGGGATTGGCGGTAACCGCCCCCATGGCGGCTTCGGGGAGGTTGGTGGTGCCCATGATGACAGCTCCGGCGTCCCGGACCGCGGCAACCGCCGCGGCGTCGTGGTGGGCCCTCACCTCCGACCGGGCGGCTATTCCTGCAGACCAGACGAATCCCTGCACCGAGAGGTTGGCCTTTACGGCTATCGGAAGCCCGTCCAGTGCTCCCCGCGCCTCTCCGGCTTCCCTCCTGGCATCGGATGCTCGGGCCTGATCAAGGGCGGAGGGGCCGTCAACTTCCAGGAATGCTCTGATGCGGGGGTTACGGACAGTGATCTGGTGGAGATGGTTCTCCACCAATGACACGGCCGTCGGTGTCGCCCCCGTCGGCGGTGTAGCACCGGGGGCTGTCACTTGCGGTCGTCGACCAGGCGAATGGGTTTCTGCCGCCGATCGACTCCGGTCACCGCGGCGGCGGCGCCTGGGGGTTGGAGGTCCACGTTCACGGCTATCCCGAGGACCTGGCGCAACTGGCCGGCAAGGGAGGAGGGGTCACCCCCGGCCGATTCAATCACCACGGTCAATTCCTCCCGACCCGAGGATGTCCGGGTTGCCCGACAGTAGTAGTCGCCCGTGCATCCCGGTTGGGAAACTATCCAGCCTGCCAGCGACTCGGGATAGATGTTGATACCCCTGATCTTCACCATGTTGTCCGACCGGCCCATGAACCCCCGGATACGGCGGAAGGCTACCCCCGAAGCGCCCCGTCCGGGCAGCCACCCGGTGACATCGTGGGTGTTGAACCTGATCACCGGGGCCAGGTCGTCCTTGTACAGACAGGTGACCACCATGTCGCCCCGGGGCGCCTCCTCTCCGGTCTCGGGATCCAGCACCTCCAGGTAATGAGCGTCCTCCCAGACGTACATCCCGTCCCGGTCCGGTCCTTCGCCTGCCACCGTGCCGGTGTCGGCGACTCCGTACCAATCGTACGCCGGAATGTCCCCCCAGGCTTTCTCCACTTCACGGCGCCCACCGGCGCCCATGTGCCCGACGATCATTCTCAGGGGGATGTCTCTGCCCGGTTCTATCCCTTCCCGGTCCGCCACCTCGGCGAGGCGGCGCAGGTAGTCGACGAACCCCACCAGGACCGTTGCGCCGAACCGTTTCATCATGCCCACCTGGCGAACAGACGGCGTCTCTATGCCGGTGCCGGCGGAGAGGAAGGTGGCGGCAGTGAATCTGGTCACGGCTTCCCGTATGTAGTGCCCCCCGTTCACCGTGCCGTGCCCGTACACCGAATGGACCACGTCATCGGGTCTGAGACCCTGCCAGATGTACATCCGCCCCACCAGCAGGTTGGCCACTTCCCGACCCCAGGGTCCGAACATCAAGGGCTGGGGGGCCCCGGTGGTACCGCTGGTGGTGTTCAGGAACATGGGCGGCGCCTCACCGGGAGGGTAGGATTCCCGACCCGCCATGTCGCCCAGAGGTGGATGGGACTCCACCGAGGACATGATGTCGGACTTGTCGTAGACGGGCAGCCGGTGGACATCCTCCAAGCCCCCGATATCTCCCGGTTCGATGCCCCTGCTGCCCCAGAGGCGTTGGTAGAAGGGAGTGGTCCAAGCCCGGCGCAGGACCCGCCGGAAGCGCTCATTCTGGATGGCCCGGAGCTCGTCGGAACTCATCCCCCGGTACCTGCCGGGGAAGTTGGTGCCCATCGGGTATTCCTCGAGCAACCGGGAAGGGTCGAAGCTCTGATAGAAGGTGTGATGGTTCATAGCAGATCCGTCAACTCCGTCACGTCCTCGATGTCCTCCAATCGGTTCACCAGGTCGATCACCTGCTCGGTTCGTTCGGCATCCCATCCCTCGGCGCCGTATTCCACACAGGCCTTGAACTTTCGAAGGTGCTGGGTTCGGCTGAGCGGCGCGGCGGGAGAACCGGGCAGTTCGGGGACGGTACGGGAGAGGACTCTCCCGTCCGTGAGTCTGGCGGTGACCGTCTGGGGACTGAAAGCGTTGGGGTCGGGGGTGTCGTTGACGGCGATGGCCACCTTGGCGGAGTGTTCTCTGATAAGTGGAGCGGTGAGACGGTCATGCCTCACCGTGGTCAGGTCCACGAACCCGTCAACCAGGGCGCTGGCGATCTGGAAGGGAATGCACAGCCGGAGGTAGTTAGGCGTCGGGTCCGGGATCAGGGGACGGGCGCAGAGGTGGTTGATCATGGAGGGAACGTCGATTTGGATGGTCCCCACCTCTTCTGCGGCGAAGTTGTGCAGGCGTTGCAGAGCCAGCGTGCCTTCGATGGCCGAGTGGGTGGCCCGGCCGCTTGGGTAGGGCTTGTGGGAGACCTGGGTGATGCGCCAGGGACGGGTCCACTCATCCAGGAGGCGCTTGATGTCCCCCGCCTCTTCGATAAGGCCGTAGAAGCCGAAATCGCCTTCGATCACCTCCCTGGGTCCGGCATGTCCGGCTTCGGCAAGGTCCACGGAGGTGAGAGCGTTGCGGGCGTTGAATGCCATTTGCAGAGGCAGAAGCGCAGAGCCTTCCGAGTGGGGTTGCATGGTGCCGCAGAGCTGTCCGTAACCTATTCCCATCGAGTGAGCGATCATTGCCGGATTCATGCCTCTCAGCCATGACACCGCCGCCACCCCGCCCCATAATCCGTTGGTGCCGGGTCGGAAGAAGCGCAGGGCGGTGATGGTGGCGGTCCCGAGACCGCCGGCTATCTCTACTCCCAGAGCAGCGGCGGTGAGGAGCTGTTCACCCGAGGTGCTTTCTCCGCGGGCCGCCCTGGCTTGGATGTCGGCGATGGCGCAGGGGAGAACCACCGTCATGGGATGAATCACGGCGGGTTCGTGAACGCAGTCAAACTCCAGGCAATGGGCCTGATGGCTGTTGGCCATAGCAGCCGCCCATGCCGGAAGCGAGACGTTTCTCCCCCACACCGAGGCAGGTCCCCGCCCGCCCCACTCCCGTGCGGTCTCAACCAGGCTGCGGCTCTCCGGCGTTCTGGCGCCGGCTAGGCCTACGCCGATGGTGTCGAGGATGAAGATCTTGGTTGCCTCGACAGCCTGGGCACTCAGATCCCGGGGTCGGGATCGCCCGACGCGATCGGCCAGGATTTCGGAGACGGTGGGCTGGGAGGATTCAGGCATGGAGGCTGATCATAAGACCGCCCCAGGTTCCGGTTTGCATTCCTCGTGCAAGGAGGCAGGTTTGCCACAGGACCAACAGCCGGACCGGAAGCCAGGAGGCCGGGGCGCCGGGCCCCGGCCTGCATTAGGTTGGTTTGCTTTCGATCAACTCGATTAGGCGTCGAGCACGATCCATTCGTCGGTTTGATCGACCATGCGGGTTCCCCCGTCGGGTCCCACCAGCACGTTGTCGGCAATGCTGATGCCGCCCAGCATGGCGCCCACTTCGGGGTCGGCGAAACCGATGGCCGGATGCAGGTTGATCATCATGTTCTCCTGCATCATCCGCTCTTTGCCGGGCACCCAGGGCGGCTCCAGGGAGTCGACCCCGATGCCGTGGGCGGTGTAGGAGTTGGCGCCCATTGCCGAATAGCCCCAGGCGTCGTACACCCGGTCGCGGGCATCCAAAACCGTGTCGGAAGATTCGCCGGCTTTCATGGCCTGCACGCAGGCCTCGAAGCTCTCCACCCGCATCTCCCAGAATGCCTTCTGCGCGGCGGTGGGGGGCTGGAAGCTGTACACCCGGCGAACTTCCACCCAGTAGCCCATCGGACCCCCCCACTCCAGGTCGATCACCATAATGTCGTCTCTTTCAATCACGCCGTTGGTTCCCGGTCCGAAGCAGGCGAAGGGCGCCCGACCCATCAGGGCAATCCCCTCCAGGCAACCGAGCTGGCGGGCGAGGCGATGAGCCTCGGACAGCACGTCCACTTCCTGGACACCGGGCCGTATCTCTGCCTCCAAGGCACTGAACACCCGGCGGATGATGTTTCCGGTGTGGATGGTGGTGTCGATCTCCTCCTGGCTCTTGATGGCCCGGACATCGTCGAACAGATCGGTGGCGTCCACCAGACTGGCATTGGGCATCGAGGCCTGCATGCTGTTGTAATCGGCCACCGAAGTTATGTCGGCCAGTCCCACTATTCCGATGGTGCCCCGGGACAATCCCAGATCGGAGATGATCGCGCCGATCTCCGTGCCGGCGTCGTCCGGCTGGCGGTAGTCGTTGAGCCACATGCCCTGCATGGCGAATCCGGTGCCCCACAGGGGATCGGTCACGAAGGTGGCCTCCCCCTTCATGGGAAGAACCACAAATCCTCGTCCGGCCCACTGAAAAATGTCGCTTACGTACTGGACCCGTCCCCGTACGAACTCGTCACCGCGGCTGCAGATGATAAAGGCGTCCATGCCCGCGCCGGCCATGGCTTCTCGTAGCGCGGCGTATCGCCGGGCACGCTCGGCGTCCGAGGTGATGTGGTTTACTGGGACGTGTGTCATCGCTAGAGCTCCTTAGCTTTGCATGCGGACTTTGAGTCGATACTAGTTGGGGCGGGCCGAGGAACACCATCGGCACGGTTTGAACCGGATTCGATTGCCCCCCGGAGGCCGAAGCGCCGGAGTGTGGCTGTATCCTAGAAAAAAAGCTCCTTGATCAGCCCGGATCCTCATCCCGGTGCGGCCCGTGCGGAAAGGACCCCCCATCTCTCCTGCCAAGATCAAACTCCAAGGCGAAAACTTCACCCGACTGACCGGTGAGTGGATGACCCCGCGTCGCCGGTTCCTCTCGGCGCTGTATGGGGGACGGGTGGACAAAGTCCCGGCCATGACGCTCAGTTCGGTGGTCACCCTGGAAGCTATGGAAATCGTCGACGCCTGGTTTCCCGAGGCGCATCTGGATGCGGAAAAGATGGCCCGCTTGGCGGCCACCGCCTATGAGGAGTTGGGGCTTGACACGATCATGCCGGTGTTCCATTCCCAGTTGGAGGCTGACGCCCTGGATGCCGCCACTTGGTGGGGGACGGTTGACAACTGGCCGGCCACCAGCGATCATGTGCTCACCGATCCCGAAGACTTCAAAATCCCGTCCGACTATCTCAAGCGGCAGTCATTCGAGGCGGTCCTCGGTGCGATCAGGCTGCTTCGCAAGCGTTATCCCGATGTGGGGATCGTCGGGAAGGTGTATGGACCCTGGTCGGTGGGGTATCACCTGGTGGGGATCGAGAATTACCTGATGGACACCATTTTGGATCCGGACAAGATCCGTCGCTATCTCGAAGTGATGCTTCCCGCCTGCATGATGTCGGCCCACGCCCAACTGGAGGCGGGCGCCGACGCCATCATGTGGGCCGACCACGCCAACCGCGAACTGGTCAGCCCCGAGACCTACCGGGATTTTTTGCTCGAGATGCACAAAGAGGTAACCGTGGAAATGGGCGGGCCCAGCATTTTCCACTGTTGCGGCGAGACCACCGACCGAATCGACTACTTCGCCGAGGCGGGCTGGGATTGCTTCCACTTCGAATCTCAGGTGGATCCCTATGTCGCCAAACAGATCACCGGAGATCGCATGTCTTTGATGGGAAACATCAACAACCCCACCACCCTGTTCAGCGGCACCTATGACGACACCTACGAGGCCTGCATGAAGGTGCTGGAGGCCGGGGTCAACGGCGTGGCTCCGGAGGGTTCGGTGCCGTTGGGAACCAAGATGGAAGTTCTTCGAGCATTGAGCGACTCGGCCCGGGACTACTCCAACGCCCATCGTCCGGACGGGCGGCTCGTGGTGCATGACCCTCCGGCCAACGGCCGCGTAGTCTGAAAGAAATGGTGATGATTTTCGCCGCACCACACCATCCAGCCACCACCCAAGAGTTTCAATTCCATGCCTGAACTATCTGACATCACCAACGAATACATCCGCGAGGAGATCGAGGAGTTTCTCGAACGGCCTGAGGAGATCGAAAGAAACATCGCGCTGTTCAGCCGCACCTCCCCTCTTATGCAACAGATCGCCGCGGCTCTGATTGCCGGGGACATGGTCACAGTTGATCAGCTCACCAGGCAGGCTCTTGACGACGGGGTGGGGGCCTTTGAGATCATGGACGATGGGCTGATTGCCGGGATGGGGATTGTCGGCATCAAATTCCGCGAGGGGTACGTGTTCGTTCCGGAAGTTCTGATTTCGGCCCGAGCCATGAAAGCGGGAATGGCCCATATCGAGCCGATCCTGGCCGCCTCGGGGGTGGAGCCGATCGGTACGGTGATCATGGGCACCGTGCAAGGGGATCTGCACGACATCGGCAAAAATCTCTGCATAATGCTGCTGCGCGGCGGGGGTTTTGTGGTGATTGACCTCGGTGTGAACACCAAGCCCGATGAGTTCATTGCCGCAGTCAGAGAGCACAATGCTTACATAATCGGCATGTCCGCTCTGCTCACCACCACCATGCCCAACATGGCCAAAACGGTGGAGGCTTTCAAGGATGTCGGCCTGCGGGAGTCGGTGCGGTTCATGGTGGGGGGCGCTCCGGTCACCCCGGAATTCGGCCAGGACGTGGGCGCCGACGGGTATGGCAAGGATGCCCTCGCCTGTGTGGAGTTGGCCAAGAAACTAGCCATAGAGGTTCGCTGAGCAGGGCACATGTCCGACTCGAATATGGAGGCCTTCCAGAAGCGGCTCGACCGGATGTCCGCCATCTTCTCTGATATCGTTGCTCACGCCGAAGAGCAATCTCTCACCCGTTGCCCATATCGCAACCGCTTCGACCTGTGCACGGCGATGTTCCGTTGCCGCAACCAACTCCCCACCGAAGATGGCAATCCCGATGATTTGGCATGCGGCCACGACGGGACCTTCGACTATCGAAGCGCCTGGGAATCCAACCCCCGGGCGGTGAAGCGGACCAAAGAAAGAATCGGCAGGATCAAAAGAGACGCCGAGCAGAGGCGGAGAGACCGGCGAAAAGAGACCGACGACCGGTGAGCATCGTCTCCCACCATGGCAGCGCCCGCCCGCAGGTGGCGGGCAAGACCATTTTCGACTATGCCGACGAGTTGGAAGTCGAAGTGGCCACCTCGTGTCTGCGGAGCGGGGAGTGCCACGAATGCGTGGTGGAAATCACCCAGGGCATGGAAGCGCTGGGGGAACGCACCGAAAATGAGCAGTACCTGCGAGGCCCCTACCGCTTGGCTTGCCAGGCGCGGGTGGTGCAGGACAGCCCTTCCATCCGATTCGCGCCGCTTCGGAGACGACCGAGGATCGTGGAGGGCAGTCGTTACGATCACGGCCGACCGGTGGAGTTCCATCCGGCTGTGACCCGGGCGGGCAACCAGGTTATGCGCGGGGACACGGTGATCGACCGCTACCGGCGATCCATCTGCGGTCTGGCGATCGATCTGGGCACCACCACGGTGGTGGTGGAGTTGGTGGATCTCGAATCAGCCGCCACTTTGGGGGTGGCCAGTTTCGAGAACCCCCAGCAATTCGGGGGCAGCGACGTCATGCATCGTATCTCCTATGAGGCCCGCCCGGGGGTGGCCGACGAATTGCGTCGGGCGGCGGTGGCGGCCATCAACCAGGCCACCCGGGATCTGTGCCGGAAGGCGGGCCGGCGTCCTCCCACCATCTATGAGATCGTGGTGGCCGGCAATTCCACCATGCGCGATCTTCTGTTCGGGCTGAGCGTGCAAACCATCGGGGAAATGCCCTATAAGTCTCTCGCCGAACACGACTATCTGGCTGGACGGCGTTCCCACACGGCGCTTTGGGCGGAAAGCCGGGCGCTGGGGTTGCGGGCCAATCGGCAGGCCAAGGTGTATGGGATACCCCTGGTGGCCAGCCATGTGGGCGCCGATGCGGTGGCGTGCCTGGAGACGGTCCGGCTCGGAGAGGACGGGCGAACCGAGATGCTGGTGGACATGGGCACCAACACCGAGGTGGTTCTCAGCCACCGGGGCCGCATGTGGGCGGCGTCCTGTCCGGCGGGTCCGGCGTTCGAGGGCGGCTTGGTTACCTATGGGATGCGGGCCTACGACGGCGCCATCGAATCGATCCGACTCTCGGCCAACGGAACGGCCGTTTCTTATCGGACTATCGGAGACGAGTCTGCGGTGGGGATCTGCGGGTCGGGGCTGGTTGATGTCCTGGCTGAGCTCCGCCGGCGGGGCCTGATGAACGAGTTGGGTGCGTTTGTTCGGGATCCCAAGCGGTTCGCTGTCGAAGTGGTGCCCGAGCAGGGCATCACCTTCTCCCGGGAGGACGCCAGCAACCTCGCTCAGGCCAAGGCCGCCAACTACTGCGGGCAATATATCGTGATGCGCAACGCCGGGGTGCATCCGGCCGACATCGATCGTTTCTATCTGGCGGGAGGTTTCGCCACCTACCTTAATGTGGGCAACGCCATTGACATTGGTCTGATCGCTCCGGTGCCCGAGGAGCGGGTGGTGAAGGTGGGCAACGCGGCGGTGGACGGCGCCCGAGCCTTGTTGCTGTCCACCCGAAAACGCCGCTGGGCGGAGGAGTTGACCAGGCGGGTGACTCACGTTGAGCTCGAAACCACTCCGGATTTCTTCGATATTTTTGTGGAGGGATGCCAGTTCAAACCGATGCCCGCCACCTTCTCTGATCTCGGTTCCCTGCCGCGATTGGCGTCCACATGAATCCTCAACGGTTCACTGTCATCGGAGAGAACGTCCACACCACTCGGATCGTCCTGCGCAAGGGAAAGCGGTTCGCCACCCGAGGCGGAGTGGAGGGGGTCACTTTCGTGACCGAGGGCGGCCAACCCGGTTTCCTGCCCATCTCCGATTCCATGGGCGCCAGTCAGGCCTATCGGGAAGGCCGGATCAAGCACATCGCCCTGGCGGTGGAGGTTGCCATGGGCGAGGGGGTCGAAGCTGACATCGGTCGGCAGTATCTGCGTCGGGCGGTGCTCGATCAAGAACGGGCCGGGGCCCACTACCTGGATGTGAACGTAGACGAGATCTCGCTGCGAACCGTCGAGCAACGCCGGGCGATGACCTGGCTGGTGGGTTACGTCCGGTCGGTGACCGCCCTGCCCATCTCGGTTGACTCTTCGGACATATCCGTCATCGAGACCGGCTTGGCGGCGGCCATCGGAGGGGCAAGCCGACCGATGCTCAATTCGGCGTCGCTCGAACGAATCGAGGCGGTGCAACTGGCAGTGCAACACGGCGCCCGGGTGATCGTCACCGCGGCCGGCGCCGAGGGCATGCCCGCGGACGCCGCCGAACGGATCGAAAACGCCTCGCGGATGGTGGAGGCGGCCCGGACGGCAGGAATCGACCTGGGAGATATCTTTGTCGACCCGCTGGTGTTTCCCATCTCGGTTGACAGTTCTTTCGGCCTGCACACGCTCGACGCCATCCGCGCTCTTCGGCGCCGTTACGGGGCCGAGATCAACATCACCGGCGGGATGAGCAACGTCTCGTTCGGTATCCCGGCTCGCAAGCTGATGAACGCAGTCTTCATCAATCTGGCCACAGAAGCCGGGGCGGACAGCGGCATCATCGACCCGGTCATGAATCCCCTGGCCGACGTCTTCGCCACCAACCGGGACTCCGTGCCCTATCGCCTGGCCGAGGACGTCCTGCTTGGCCGGGACGAATTCTGCATGAACTACATCACCGCCTGGCGCAAAGGCGCCCTGAGCCCATAGGGAACACCGTCCGCCTTCCGGCGACCTGACTTGCCCGGCCTGACGCCAGAGTTTTGTGAGGCGTCGAAGTTCCGGCCAGGGAGGTGTTACAGTATCCGGTGGGTTGAAAGAGGGGATTAGCATTGGTTCAGAGTGCCTGATCCCATCTGGCCGTTGATCATCCCCGATCCTTGTGCAAGTAAGGATCGGTCGGATCGTTTGGGCGTAGAAATTGCCGAAGAGGTGACTCGGCTGAGCCCGTTTGAATGGGAGCGGTGGGGGATGCTATGGGAAACTCGTTCCCATCCTTTGTTGCCTTGTGACGTGCTGGTCGGTTCCGCAACCCATCTGGACGGATGGTGGCCGAGGCTTATGTTGGCCGCAGGCCACCGTGGAGCAGATAGATACTGGCAGTTCGACACATACCAAGGGAACAATGAGCACATTGCTGCGGATCTTGTACCTGAGGCCATCAACACGATGATCCGCGTGTACGCCATGGTGAGCGAATCTTCTGTGTGGGAACTGGGTAGGGAATCTCCCGACCGCGGAGTGACCGAATGATTCTCTGGCGAGGCACTGTGTTCCGCGGTCGGAGCCCCGAGGATAGAGATGCTCAGCGGGTGAAAGATGAACCGTCATGGTTCCTTCGGGACCATCCGGAATTGAGGTTCGGGAACTACTCGGGAGGGGATGTTGCTGACGTGGCCTGGGAGATGACAGCTAACGCTGCCGAATGGTCGGGTGCGCCCTCCGCACCGGTGATACTGGTAGCTACCGACAACGGATCCGTTTTACATGTGCGAGATCATGGTGTGGGGGTGGAACAGGCGCTCGGCCACCCGCCCATAAGGGCTTTTGAGATGGGTGTCACCTCGGCCACCCACAAGCCACGGGGAAGAGGTAGGGGGTTGCCTTTTCTATGTAACCTGACCGCCAAGGGGGGCATGTTAATCATGGAAACCGGAGACGCTTCGATTGTCTGCTTGAAAGGTCGGATTGCATCCTCTCGAAATCGGCCTGTTTCCTCAAAGGTACGACGGTCTCTTTCTATTTCGATCCCACCTTATAAGGATGTCCTGCTTCTGAGATAGTGCGACCAAGTGTTCGCATTTTGGGGAGGCGGTCGTCGGTGATGAATGATGGAGTAGGTGTTGGGAAGGTCCTCGGGCGGGTACGCCCCGGCGATCATGGCATGCTTGTCGCGGGCGATGTCAGTCTGTACCTCGTGGCTACCCACGCTCCTGGGCTCGGAATATGGCCACGCACACAAAGAGGGGCCGAGCAACATGCTGGCGAATTTTGCCATAGGCATGGAGATATTATGGGGTCCTTCTGTGGTTGAAGACTATTACTGAGAAGTTTTACTCAATAGCATCAATACAGGGCTGTGCTATCAAAGGTGTCGGCTCTGCGCCATGAAATTTGAGGTCGCGTATGGTGACGAATCCCTGTTTGAGAGTCATCGGAAAAGTATTAGAAGTGTGGAATCCGTCGCCCTTCCGATCAGGAACCCGATGGGTCTGATAGTCGCCGGATGGTCGGTCTATGCCAAACTGTTACCCAGGAAGAGACGCCGGCAAGCCGAACTGGAACCTACTCGCCGCCATCACTCCCCCGTAAATTCCGAAGACCCAGCAACCCATCAACTTGGCTACCCCAGGGGCAAGCGACCACCCCCGCATCCGGGCTTCGGTCAAAAAAATGGGGGTGTCCCGGCCGTTGGGACCGGAACACCCCCGTTGTACGAGTAGGGATTCTTTTCTAACTGGTGGGTATCTTCAGCACCCAGCCGATCCGAATCAGATTGGGGTTGGTCAGCGCCTTACCGTCGGCTTGGATCACGCCTTGGTTGAGATCAAAGATCTCCATCCAGCGGTTCTCGTCGCCGAGGTGGGTCATAGCGATCTTTCGCAGGTAGTCGCCTGCCGCCACCGTCACTTCGGTGGTTTCGGGTGCCTCCAGAGCCACGATCCGGCCGGCACCGTCGGTCGGGTAGGCCGCCGCGGTGATCATTCCCCCCAGATCGATCGATATGTAGTTGGCCAGGGCCTGCTGGTAGCTGACGCCCAGCTTGATGAAGTCGATATCACCCAGCGGGTAGCAATCCCCGCCGTTGGCCAGGAAATCGATGGTGGCCAGCACCACCGGATCACCCGGCACCACCTGCCCGTCACTGACGATGACCGTGCCGTCGTCGAGCACCACTTGGCGCACTCGCTGGCCGGGGTTGCCGCTCACCGAGCAGTCGCCGTCCCGCGCTATCTCCCGGGCCGGGGCGGCCGGGTCGTAAGTGAGAGTGAACCCCGAAACCTGGGCGAACTGGCCCCCGGCGCCTGGTATCCGGTCCACGGCTTGCTCAAGCAGCGTCCAGAAGACTTGGCGCGGGACCTCGCCGACCACCACGAAGTTCCGGAAGGGAGCGATGTCCCAGGTCACTCCGGTGGTGATTTCACCAGCCGGAATCACCGCGTCGTTGCGGATACCGCCTCCGTTCTGGACGGCCACATCCGGCGCCGTGATACCGAAGTCATCGGCCAGGTTGGTGCCCGTGGCCCGCAGAGCATCGGCCAGGAGGTTCCCCTCGTTGGTGGCCCTGGTGCGGACTCCCGAACGGCGCCCGTCCAACTCGACCTCGCTGGCGCCGATCACATCGGCGTCGATGAGACCCACCGCCGCAGTTAGAGGATCGATCACGTTGGCTTGGACCGTCGGATCGGGTTCCACATCGAAACCAACCCCTATGGAACGGCCCTCGGATGCCGTGACGTTGCCGTTGGCGTCGAAGGTGACGTTCAACTCCCCGATGCAGCGGTACCCGCCCGGAGCGGTGATGACCGGCACCGTCGCGCCGGAGGCGTCCTCCACCTCGATCGGGTAGGGCGCCACCGCTTCTTCTTCGGGGAGGCAGGTATTCCCGTCGTTGCGGAGCAGGTCGTCTCCGCCTCCGGCGATCACCACGTCTACGCCTGAGAGACTTCCGATCAGCTGGATTTCCTCGTCGACGTCCTGGAGATGGCTGACCAGGATGATCTTGTTCACTCCCTGACCGGTCAGGCTTTCGACCGCCGCCGTCACCGCCGGCAACACCGGGGAAACCACCGCGTTGCGAGGGGTGGAGATATTGGGCAGCAGCGGGGTGACCGCCCCGATCACGCCGATCCGGTCACCGCCGGTCTCTATAACCGTGCTGCCGGCGATCAGGCCTTGGTCCACCAGCGCCTGCAGGTCGGGTTCACCCGAAAAGTCCACGTTGGCGGACAGGAACGTCACCGGTGGGGAAAACCCGGTCACAAACCGGGCGGTTACCTCGGGTCCGAGGTCGAAATCATGGTTGCCCAGAGCCATGGCGTCGTAGATGCCGCTCAGAGCTATCGAGTCATATAGTGCACCCTCGCGGGCCAGGGAAACCCCCAACTCCTGAGAAGCCAGGAAGTTGTCACCCGAGGTCAGGGTCACCAGTCCCGTGCCGGAAGCGTCGGCCTGCAGTTGCTTCATCAAGGCCACGAAACGGGCCACTCCCGGGTCGGAATCGTTGGAGAGGAGCTTCGATTCCCCGTCGTTGTTATGCAGAATGGTGAGTGTGAAACTTCCGCTGTCTTCGGCGTCCTGGGCACTTGCGGGGGCGGAAACCAGCATCCCGGCTATCAGCGCCAAAGCGAAAAGAATGGCGAACGGGCCTTTGGATCGGGTGGTTGTCATACCTACTCCTTCATCTGTTTGATTGTTCTTTAGGCTACCGAGCCGCAAGGAGGAGTGCGCCTCCGGGAAAGACGCCTTCGAACGATGCCTTGCCCAGAACAAATCGAAAATAGCGCCAGTAGTTCGAAGCTACCCGATAAGGGCATTCCCTCGCCCGGTAACCTCTGGCAGTAGCTCGCCGCCCCGTCCCAGTGATGGCGATCATCAGTGGTTAAGACCCTTGCTATTGATCAAAGAAATTCAACCTTGAAAAGTGCCCGTAGCGTGCTATACCTCTTGCTGAAAAACCGCGTCTCGCGGCGGGTTAGGTAGACAAATTATTGGTGGGATGAGACCGGCGGAAGTAGTTACATCGGGGAAGTCTGTGGATCTGTCACACGAAGGGGCGGACCGTCGGGGGAGACAAACCGCCCCCCTGAGTCACCAACGATGCGGCCTTCGGTGAAAACGATCCGACCTCGAGAGATGGTGGTGTCGATCTTCCCCGTCATTTGCATTCCGTCATAGGCTTTGCCGCTTCCACCGGATCGGCTCAGGAATTGTCCCGAGTCGGCGGTCCATCGTCCCTCGGGATCCACCAACACCAGGTCGGCATCTGATCCCGCTGAGATGGTCCCTTTTCGGGGGTAGATGCCGAACAGCTTGGCCGGGTTGGCGGTCATCACCTCGATCGCCCGGGCTAGGGGGAACCGCCCGGTCAGCCCGGCGGTCAGCATGGTGGGAACCAGCATTTCGAGTGACGGGATTCCCTGTCCGGACGAGGCGTGATCGGCTGCCGCCTTCTCCTCCGGGGTGAAAGGAGCGTGATCCGACGCCACCACCGACAGGGTTCCGTCCAACAAGGCTTCCCACAAAAATTCCACGTCTTCGGCGGGCCGAAGTGGCGGAGCCACCTTCACGAAATTGCCAAACCGAGGGATATAACTCTCGTCGAACAGCAGGTAATGCGGACACGACTCGGCTGACAGATCGACGCCCAGAGCCTGGGCGGCTTTGACTTCCTCGGTGGCCAGGCGGGAAGTGATGTGGACGATGTGGGCGGGCAAGCCGATCTCCCGAGCAATGGTGGCCACCAGTCCAACGGCTGCCGCTTCGACCATCGGTGGCCGGGCGGGATGGCCGAACTGGTCGGAATCGAGGCGGAATCGTTCGATGAAGGGCTGGCTTTCGGCGTGCACCGCGCAGCGTAACCCGGTTTGGGCCACGGTGGCCAGACAGTCGTAGATCTGTTCGGACCCCGACGCCCACAGTCCCTCGAATTCGTTGAGTCGCTCGGAAGGGGGTTGATGGGTAAAGAGCTTGAACCCGATGGCGCCCGCCTCCGCCATGGCTTCCGCCCGTGCCGAGTCGGCGAAACCCGCCCCGGAATAGAGAGCGAAGTCCACCAAACTTTCGGCCTCTCCCAACTCCCGCCGGTCCGAAAAGGCCTCGGGGGTGCTGCACGGCGGGTTGGAGATGGGCATCTCGAAGAGAGTGGTGATGCCGGACGAAGCCGCCGCCCGTGATTCGGAGGCGAAGGTGGCCCGCTCGGGGTGGCTGGGCGCCCGGCAATGGAAGTGGGCGTCCACTGCGCCGGGAATCACCAGCAACCCCGAACCGTCTATCTCGCTCCGCGCCGCTCCCAGCCCTCCGGGTGGGGATACTTCTGCGATGAATTCGCCCTCCACGCCGACATCAGCCGAACGGATTAGGCCGTCGCTCACCACCTGGGCGCCAACGATTCTCAGATCAAGCATGGCTGGTTGCCTTTCCCTGTATATGGTTCCTTAGGGTTTGCGAGGGTAGGTGGCTTCATGTCGCGAAAAATCGAGGTGGCCGGGCGTTGACTTTTGTCACCGAGACCGCCCATGTTTACAGGAGTCGAAGCACCTCCCGGTCCGATCCGACGTCGCTCGGACCGCTTGGAAGGGATCAATTCTCGGGATCACGAGTCCCCGCTCAGCAGGCGGCCTCGCGTCCCAACCATGGCTAGGTGGCGGCGGGGGCGGGGTCCCTCAGGGGAGGGGCAGTCGAGACGAATTTCGCGAAATAGAGTCCCGGTTTCGCAACCCACCACCGCCGAATACCTACCTGTTATTTCTCTTAGGCCCGCCGATAAGTGCTTTCGGGGCCGGGTCCCCAACGGGTGCCCATGCCTTCGATGTCGCGACCGGTCTGGGTGTATCCGCCTTCGGAGGAAAACGCCATGTGACCTCGCACAAAGACTCGCTTGACGTCTTTCATGTGATCCAAAGAAGCCAGGGGATCGCCTCCCAGGGCCACCACGTCGGCGGTCTTGCCGACTTCCAGACTCCCCAGTTGGTCCTCCAGGCCCAGGAGCTTGATGCCCCGGCGGGTGATGGAGTTGAGAGCGTCCAGATTGTCGGGGCACACGCCGATCTCCACCATGAACTTGAGTTCCTCGGCGATGGCGTAGTGGGGGACGACCGGGCTTCCGGCGTCGGTGCCGAACACGATCGGGATCCCGGCCCGGGCGGCGGCCGCGTTGCCGGCGAAGCGGGATTTGTCGGCCATCTGATCCTTGCGCCGTTCCACGTCGGAGACGGTCATCCCAAAGTCCAAACCGAATTTGACCTGCTGCACCAAAGGCGAGAAGGTGGTGACGATGGGAATGCCCTTCTCCGCCATCTTTTCGATGGTGGCCGGAGTCATCGACCCCCCGTGCTCCACACAGTCCACCCCGGCGTCCACCACCCGCGAAATGGCCTCATCAAAAGTGGCGTGAGCGGTGACTTTCATCCCGTTCTGGTGGGCCTCTTCGCACATGGCCCGCAGTTCGTCCATGGTGAACTGCACCTCTTCGTGCGATCCCATGATCTTGATCCACTCGGCGCCGGCCTTGAACTGCTCTCGGATGGCCTTGCGCACTCCATAGATCCCGTCGGCTTCCCGGCAGCACCACCAGGTGTGTCCGCCGGTGGTGCAGATGGCCCTCCCGTTGGGGAACAGGCGAATCCAAGGCGCCCAGCCGTTGTCGATGGCGGTTTTGGCGTCGATATTGGCGTTGTTCATGCCCAGGTCGCGAATGGTGGTGACACCGGCCGACAGGGTGCGGTGAATGTTCATCACTGCCTTCATGGCGTTGATAGCCGACGATTCGTTGGCCTGATCCTCCAGGTCGTGGGTTCCGTCCCATCCCAGATGGACGTGGCAGTTGGACAAGCCTGGCAACAGGTGCATGCCGGAAACGTCCACGACGTTGTCGCCCGCCTGGGCTTCCACTGCTCCCACCGAGGCGATCTGCTCGCCGTCGATGACCAGGTCTTGTTGCTCCGAGGGTCCGCCGTCCAGATTTACGACGACTCCGCCTTTGAGAATTGTGCGCACGGTTGGTGTTCCTTTCTTGTTGTGATCAGAGTTTTCCGAGGCGGCGTAGGGCGGTTCCCACTGCGGCCAGGTTGGGAAGGGTCAATTCCGAGTAGTTGCGGGAGATCATCACTCCCTCGGCGCCGCCTTCGAACGATGCTTCGACCATGGCTTCGCAGTCGGCGGGAGAGATGTCCCGGGCCACTGTTTCCACACCCAGTCCGATGCCGGGATAGACAGCCACCTCGGGTCCCACCGCCTCTACGTAGCGACGGGTGAAGTCGGCCACGTACCGGGGGCTGAAGCCCGTGGGCGGCAGATCCTCGAAGGGCGCCTCGTCCAAACCGAGAATCTTGTAGAGGATCGGGGTCCACTCCGCCGGGCTGGCGTCGCCCAGGATGGTTTGGCACAGGTTGGTCACGAATTTGGCGAACCGCGCCCCGCCGGGGGCATTGTAGAACACCGGCTTCAGCCAGTCGGCATAGAGTTTGTACTCGGCGGGATCGTGGGCGGCTCGCAGCAGCGGGTTGAAGGTGTTGATCATCTGCCAGATCCCAAAGCCCACCTGGTAATCGTCGCCGAAGAAGCGGACCAGCCCGGAGATCTCCCGATAGAGGTCCTTGTGCCCATCCCACCACAGCTTCTGCCACTGAGATACTTCGGGGTACTCGAAGAGATGGCGCAGGAAGGTGATCAATTTGCCGTCGCGAGGCTGGTATCCGGCCCGCACCGACTTCAGATAATCGCTGATCTTCCGGTAGCCTTCGGCGGCCCGTCCGGCGTCAATGTTGCGGCGATGAGCCTCGGATCGACAATGGACGCAGAAGCAGGTGGGGACCTCGTCGCTGACAATCATCGACGAGAGTGGATCTTCGCGCTCGATTCCCCACAGCATCCCGTTCAGGTCGTACTCGTTCAGCCAGTTGTCGATCACCCCGAACCACCAGTTCCGGTAGTTGGGGTTGTACAGACACGGGCGGCTGGCCTTGCGGCCCCACGGGTCGACCTCCAGCACCTGGGCAAACCCCGGCTGCCAGAGCGGCTTGGGATTGACATGGGCGGTCTCGCAGTAGTAGGGGAAGACTTCCATGCCCCGGGCCCGGGCGGCGGGGATCACGTCTCCCAGGATGTCCCATCCCTCATACAGGGGGTCGGGAGCGGTGAAGTCCTTGATGGTGGTCCCGTGGTAGTACCGGGAGTCAGGCGGGAAGAAGGCTCCTCCCTGCAGGTGATCGGGCTCCTGTCCCCCGTGGTCGGGGTAGTCGCCGCTGCCGGAGCGCCCGGCGTTGCCCCGCGCCCATGACAGGGCCGAAATGAAAATAGCGTTCACCCCGGCCAGTTCCGCGAAGATATCGAGGGTTTCCTCGATGCCCTCGTCGATGAAGCTGATTCCCCCCACCTGCATGCCGACAAAGGTCTGTTCGCTCATCTGGTCGCTCCGTTCCGGCGGCGGATGACCCTTCCGGCGGAGCCCAGTTCCAGGGCCACCGTGTCACCGGCGGGGGTCCCGGCGGTGTGAGGGGTCATCAGCAGGTTGGGGGTGCTGCGCAAGGGACTGTCGGGCAGGATCGGCTCCCACCAGAAGACATCGAGGGCCGCCCCGGCCAGATGACCGCTGTGCAGGGCGGCCATCAAGGCGTCCTCGTCCACCAGCCGCCCGCGGGCGGTGTTGACGAAAAACGAGCCGCGGGGCATGAGCGCAAACTCCCGGGCGCCCATCATCTTCTCGGTCTCCGGAGCGAACCGGTTGTGAAGCGAGACGCAATGCGACTCGGCCAGGAGTTCTTCGAAGGGAAGGTAGCGGATGCCCAACTCATGCTCCTCTTCGGGGGTGAACCGGTTGCGCTTGGTGTAGACGACATCCACCCCGAACGCCACCAGGAGCTTGGCCGCCACCAGTCCGATCTGGCCGACGCCGACCAACCCCACTGTCTTGCCCAACACCGCCTCGAACAACTCCAGGCCCACCCAGTTGTAGGAGTAGTTCTCCTGATCGGTCACGAACGGCGCCATGCCTTCCACTATCACCCCGTCCATAAGACGTTGGTGAGCAATGGGCAGGCGTTTGAAGAGTGCCAGGATCATCATCACGGTGTGCTCGGCCACGCTGGTTGGTCCCGGAGACGGGACTCCCTCGCTCCACACTCCCAGCGAGTCGCAGAGCCCCGGGGAAACCGTGGCGTCCCCCGAGTCAATGGTGACCACTCCCCGGAGGGAGGAGAGGGACCCGAGTTGTTCGTCGTCGAGGCTCTCTTGCCGGAGCACCACGTAGTCGGCCTGTCCGATGGTCCCCGATGCGACGGCGTCGGTCAGCACCGTGGCGCCGTCGGTCAGAGCATGGCGGAGGGCCGCCATCTGGTTGGGCGTGAATTCCTCAACCAGGGCAACCGTCGGGCCGCTCACTTGCCGCTCCGGCAGTCGTTCCACAGGCGCGTAAAGCGATCCATGGCTTCGTGCAGTTGGTCGCGGGGCGCCAGATAGGAAATACGGATGTATTTGACGGCGCCCTCGGCGAAGATGTTGCCCGGCGAGAAGAGAATGCCGTAGTCAACCGCTTTGTCGGCGAAAGACACGGCGTCCATCCCCGACTCCGACACGTTGGCGAAGAAGTAAAACCCGCCTTTGGGCTCGCCGTAGGTGACGCCCAGCCGGTCGAAAGTGGCCCGCATCACGGCCCGCCGCTCGTGGTATTCCTCCATCATCTCGTCCAAGAAGTCCTGGGGGCCTTCCAGGGCGGCCAGAGCGCCGTGCTGGGAGGGGAGGGAGGTGGAGATGCTGAGGGAGTGCCGCGGTTCGGTGGCGGCCAGGATGTAGTCGGCCGGCCCGGCCATGTATCCCACCCGGAATCCCGTCATGCTGTAGGCCTTGGAGAACCCGTTGATGGTGATGGTCCGATCCCACATCCCCGGCAGGGTGGCGAAGCTCTGGTGCTCGAAACCGTCGTACACCACCTTTTCGTACAGTTCGTCGGAGATCACCACCAAGCCCGGATGGGCCCGCACCACGTCGGCGATAGCCGACAGTGTCTCGGCGGTGATCACCCCGGCGGTGGGGTTGTTGGGAGTCACCAGCACCAATAGCTTGGTCTGGTCGGTGATGGCAGCCTCGATGGCTTCCGGCTTCAACTCGAAGTCCTCTTCCTCGACGGTGGGCACGTAGACGATCTTTCCGCCGGCCATGATGATGTTGGCCGGGTAGGCCATGTAATGGGGGGTGGCCAGCAGCACCTCGTCGCCGGGATCCAACAGAGTCTGCAGGCTCACCGCCATCGACTCCTGGGCGCCGGCGGTCACCAGTATTTCGGACTCGGCGTCGTATTCGAGGTTGTTGTCCTTTTTGAACTTGCGAGCGATGGCCTCCCGCAGCTCGATCATGCCGCCCGGAGGGGTGTAGCCGATGTGACCGGTGTCCAGACAGCGTTTGGCCGCGTCTACGATGTGGGAAGGAGTCGGAATGTCCGGTTCCCCTCTCACCAGGCGGATGATGTCGTCACGTCCCTGGACCTTTCGCATGATCTGGAAGTAGGGTGACTCGTGGCCGCCGCGGATGCGCAAGGTGCGCTCAGCTAGTGCCGATCTCAGTGTGCTTTGACTCATTGGGACTCCATGTCTGAGGCTGTTTGGGTTTCGTTGCGTTATGTTGGGTTGAAACGTGGGTGGGGAACTCAGCCGCCCAGGTCGGCGTAGCGTTGCATCCCCTCCGCTATGCCAACCGGATTCCAGCCGAGCTCGGCGCGGGCCTTGTCGCAGGAGATGGTGGTGGCCCGGTCGGGGGTGGCGTCGATCAGCATTTCGGCGTTCTCGTCCACCACCACTCCGAAAGATTCCACCGCCGCGTCCAGCACATCCTGGAAGGGGATCGGGTTCCCCGAAGAGAAGGCGAAGGAGCGACTTCCCATCCCGCCTGCAAAAAAGCGATGGGCGCCTTCGGCGACATCGTCCACGAACACCCAGTCGCAGCGATCTTCCAAGCCGATCACTCGCACCGGGACTCCGTCCATGGCGGCGTCGGCCAACTGCTTGGCCTGGGTGACGAAGGGGCGAGTGCTGCGGAACTCCTCGGCCGGACCGTACATGGAAGTGGGGCGGATCGCCCCGGCGTCGAACCCGAACATGTCGGAGTAGCGAAACAGCATGATCTCGGCGGCCAGCTTGGCGGAGCCGTACAGCGAGAAACCGCCGTCGGCGTCGTCTTCGGTGAGAACTTCTTCTTCGAACTGGTTGTAGACCCCGGCCGAAGAGATGAACAGGAACTTGCTCACGTTCTGTCGGCGGGCGAACTCCAAGGCGTTGAGGGTTCCGATCAGGTTGACCTGCACCAGTTTGGACGGATCCTCGCGGGCTTCCTGGATGCTGGGAGTCAGAGCGGCGGCGTGGACGATCCCGTCCACCGGACCGGTGACCTCGGCGGACCAGGCGTCCGGATCGCCCACATCCAGCACCACGTACTCGACGCTGCCGTGGGGGGCGCCCGAACGGGGAGCAAACTCATCGGGCGGAAGGATGTCCGCCGCCACCACCTGCTCTCCCCCTCGAGCGAAGGCGCGAGCCAGAGCTCTTCCGAAAAATCCCCCCGCTCCTGTCACCAGTACTCTCATCTCGCTCTCTTCTTCCCTTCTCCGGCGCGAAAGCGCAGGGTGGTTGATTTGCTGGTCGGATCCGGCGGGCACCGTGAGGCATCGGGCCGGTTTCCTGCTAAATATACTTAGTGCAAACCGAAGGCGGCGCGCCCCGCGCAAATCAACCTTCTTTCACCCGGACCGACTACCTCCCAAGGAAAGGCTACAAGACCTTGAACTTGCACGACCCCTTCTACGACCTGTTTCCCCGCCCCTCCTTCCCTTCGATTTTACCGGGAAAAACGGCGCTGCTCACCATCGACCTTCAGTATCTGGACGCCCATGCCGACGGATGGATAGGCCGGATCGCCCAAGACGCCGGCCGGCCCGAGATCATGCAGGAACGGTGGGACAACATCAATGCCATCCTGCCCAATGTCCGCCGGTGTCAAGACGCCTTCCGGGCGGCCGGAGAAGAAGTCATTCACGTCAGGGTCGCCTACCGCACCGACGACGGCCGAGATGCCGGCAAGGCGTTCATGCCCGACGCCAACCTCGAACCCGTGCCCCGCGACGAACGCGACGACCTTCTCCTGCCGGAAGTGGCCGAGCAGGGTGACGAGATGATTTTCTCCAAGACCTCCGCCAGCGTTTTCAATTCCACCGCCATCGACAGCGTGCTCAAGCGCATGGGCATCACCCACCTGGTCATGACCGGCATTGTCACCGAAGGGTGCGTGGAACTTTCCTCCCGCGACGCGGCCGACCGGGGCTACACGGTGTCGCTGATTAACGACGCCTGCACTTCCTCCACCAAGGAACTTCATGACAATGCCCTGGTGAGAATGACCGACGGGGGATTCATCGCCTCCCGCACCACCGACGAGATCTGTGCCGAGTTGGAAAACCCTCAACCCCCACCCTCACACCGCCCGGCCTCTGTGCCGACCCCCACCAGCTAAAGGAGTTACAAGACAATGGCAGAAGGCAAACTGACCCACATTTCCTCTCCCGCCGAGCGGGAAAGACGTCATCGCGTGCTGCGCGAGGCCATGGCTGAGTCAGGGATCGATGCCCTGATCATCTGCAGCCGCGGCGACGAGTTCGTACGGGGCCGCGTCCAGTATGTGTCCGACATCTTCCAATGGGCCGGTTGGGGGATGGTGGTGCTTCCCCAAAAGGGTGAGCCCACCTTTATCGGCGATCCGCTGTGGGGGCTTTCGCGAGTGGCGCTGGTCAATTGGATTCAGGACTTTCGGGCCACTCAGACCCCGGCGGTCGAGATAGCCGGGATCCTGTCCGACCACGGAATCTCCCATGGCACCATCGGAATTGTGGGTTTGGCCGACATCACCTCCGCCGCTCACTACATGCAGTTCCAGGATGCCTTCGGGAAGACCGCCACCTTGATTGACGCCACCGATTTCTTCGATGACATCCGTTCGATCAAGAGCGCCGAGGAGATGGAGAACCTGCGCGAGACATCGCGGATCATTGCCCAGGTGTTCACCAGTCTCGAGGGCCACATTCGCCCCGGGGCGATCGAGCGGGATGTGCTGGCCGAGGCTCATCGTCTCTGCCGCCAGTACGGATGCCTGGACGGGATCGCCCAGATGAGCCGTCCTCCCTACCGGGCCTACACCTTCGGGATGGACGCCGAGATCGACAAAGACGACGTCCTCTGCATTGACCTGGAATGGGGAGGACCCTCCGGCTACTGGGTGGAAGTGCGCCGGACCTACAGCTTCGGGCGTCCCTCCGATCAGATCCTGCGTTACTGGGACACCCGGATCGAGACCTTGAACGCCTGTGTCGAGGCCATGAAGACCGGCGTCTCCTCCGACGAGGTGCTGGCCGCCCGCGACCGGGTGCATCGTAAATACGGTCAGGGTGGGTTCGATTCGGTGGCCTACACGGCTCACGGCATCGGCCTCGACTCCCATGAGCCGCCCTGGGTGCCGGGCAAGGAACGGATCATGCAGACCGACATGGTGATCAACCTTCATCCGCAGATCTCCTTTGATGATCCGGCCGAAGCTTTGGCGGTGGGCGGCATCTGCGTCTCCGACAACGTGCGGGTGACACCCGACGGCGGGGAGCGACTCACCTATGAAGAAGACATCCTGGTGGATCTCGATGCATAGCCGAGCCGCCCTGGTGACGGCGCCGGGGCGGATTGAGATCACCGAGATCGAATTCGGCCCTCCCCGGGAGGGGGAGGTGATCCTCAGGATGGAAGCGGCCGGGGTTTGCCGCACCGACTACAAGGTATCAAAGGGTCTGCAATCGGGTCAGCGTCCTCGCTATCCCATGCTGTTGGGCCACGAGGGCGCCGGCGTGGTGGAACAGGTGGGTCTCGGAGTGACCCGCCTGAAGGAGGGCGACCGGGTGGCGGTGGGTTGCCGGGTTCCGTGCGGATCGTGTGTCATGTGTCGGCGCAACGACCCGCGGCGATGCAACAACTCATCGGCTCGGGCGCCGGTGGTTTCCCTGGTCTCCGACGGCGCTCGGGTGGAGGTTCCCATGGGTTTGGGGATGTATGCCGAGCGGATCCCGGTGGACGTCGGCGCCACCTTTGCCGTTAGTGACGGAATGCCGATGACCACGGCTTCGTTGCTGGGATGCGCGGTGATGACCGGCACCGGAGCGGTTTTCCACACCGCCGGAGTGTGGCCGGGGGCCACCACCGCCGTGATCGGCTGTGGAGGCATCGGGCTGGCCACCGTGCAAGGCGCCCAGGTGGCCAACGCCTCCCAGGTGATTGCGGTGGACATCTCGGACCTCAAACTCGAATGGGCGTTGTCGATGGGCGCCACTCATGCCGTCAACTCGACCAAAGAGGATGCGGTGGAGGCGGTGAGGGCACTGACCGACGGCCAGGGAGTGAATTTCTCCTTCGAGGCGGTGGGGATGGCCGTCACCTTGGAGCAGGCCCTGGGAATGCTGTCATACGGAGGAGTAGCCACCATGATCGGCGTTCCCCCGGTGGGTTCGGAAGCGGAACTCAATCCGTCGACCTTTTTCCGCAACACCTCGACCCTGATGACCACCCACGGCGGTGAAGGAATCCCGGCTCACGACTTCCCGGTGCTCGACTCCCTCTACCAATCGGGCAGTCTCGACCTCGACGCCATGGTCACCCACACCATCCCGCTTTCCGGTATGGAGAGGGGGTTTGAGAACCTGGAGGCCAACTCGGCGATCCGCACCGTGGTGGTTCCCGGCTAGGTAGAGTAATCGACAAGGACACCGTGCCACCAGCCACCTCGACCCTGCACTCTCAACTGCACGAGATTCTGCGCGGGCCAGCCCTCAAAACCCTGCCGGAGCCTGTGAAATTGGCTTCGGGCGCCTGGTCCTCCCATTTCATCGACGGCAAAGAGGCCCTTGCCAAGTGGAGCGATCTTCATGTGGCATGCCAGGCCATCTACGAAGCCGTCAGCGATGCCGAGCACAGCTTCGAGGCAGTGGGCGGGTTGACCATGGGCGCCGATGCTATCGCGGTGGGAGTGGCGGCGGTCAGCGACACCAGTTGGTTCTCGGTGCGCAAGGAACTCAAGAAACGGGGGACCAACCGCTTGATCGAAGGGACGCAGATCGGCCCGGGTTGGAAGGTGCTGTTGGTGGACGATGTGGTCACCACCGGCGGGTCGATCGTCAAAGCATACGATGCCATCGCCCAAACCGGGGCGGAAATTGTGGCGGCGGTGACGCTGGTGGACCGAGGAGATTCAGCCCGAATGTATTTTGGAAATCTGGGTGTGGATTACTTTCCGATGGCTACCTACCAAGACCTGGGCATCGGTCCGGTACGTCACCCTTTGTCTGAGTTTTTAGGCATGACCGTCAGTGTTGACCCCGGCGGGGGTTCCGAGCCGCATTTCCATGTCCGTTATTGGGACTGGGATGGGCCTGAGTGCCAAGCTGTTTTTCGTGTTAGAGATCTCCGAAGGACCGAGGGGTGGCTAACTCCCTTGTGCATCGAGTTCATTGAGGAATGGGCAAGCGAGCACCATACTGAGCTGTGCCAAGCATGGGAATTGATCCGGGAAGGAATGATGCCAGCCCTGATTGAGCCTTTGGAATAGCATGGGGTCTGTGCCTCATTCAAGGGGAGGCAAATATGTGTGGGATCCGGAGCGGACAGGGCCAGGATTGCCGCCCTACCCGGTGAGCGTTAAAGAGGTAGTAGACAAAGCTTGGTGTCTGTGGGTCGAGTACGCCAATGGGGAGGCCGGGGAAGTGGATTTGTCAGCACTGATCGAAAAGAAGCCTTTCTATCTGTGGAAAACTGAGGAGGGGTTGTTCCAAACGGTTCGCATTGAGGGGGATACGTTGGTTTGGGATCAGAACATCGATATAGCGCCCGAACCGGTCTATATGGCAGCCACTGGCAGGTCAATAGAGGAAATCCTTCCGGTTGTCCGGGTGGATTGATGTCCCCCTCGGTCAGTCGATTTCACGGCATAGTGGTGACTTTTAATTTTCAGGATCACAACCCGCCGCACTTCCATGCCAGATATGGAGAACACCGGGCAACGATTCGCCTTGATACCCTGATGATCAACGGTGGGTATCTTCCAACCCGAGTGGAAAGGACCCTGAGGAAGTGGGCAGTTTTGAATCATGAGGCACTTCAGGAGGCTTGGCAGGCCGCCCGTAAAGGAGAGGTCCTTCAGATACCGCCTCTGTAAAAGTGGTGAAGCTGGTAGGTGAGGATCCCAGATCCGGGGGAAGGATATTGAGGAGGAAAGTAAATGAACATTGAAGCGATCAACCCCGAAGGGATGTGCGAGCCGCCCGAGCCTTATTCCTATGCGGTTCGGGCCGGAGACACGGTGTATCTGGCCGGTCAGGTGGCGTTCAACTCCGACGGGGAGATCGTGGGGGAAACCACCGGTGAACAGGCTGAGCAGATTTGGAAAAACGTTGCCGAGGTGCTGGAGGCCTGCGGGGGGTCCCTGGCGAACGTGGTGAAGATCACCTACTACTGCCAGGACATCCGCGAACTTCCCGAGGAGATGGAGGTGCGTCGGCGGGTATTCGGAGGGGGTCCCTATCCGGCGGTCACCGCTTGCCAGGCGGCGGCCCTGGGCTTGCCCGGTCTCAAATTGGAGGTGGATGTGATCGCGGTGATTCCCCGGTGAGCGCTTTCCAATCCGACCAAGTCGGCGACATGCTCTCCGCAGCGGGGATGGATCCCCGGGACTGGGACTTGGCCGAGCTGGCGGAAGTGCTGGATGCTCAATGGTCTCAAATCGAGTCGGTGCGAGCGCGGCTGGCGCAGACCGATGAACCGGCATTGAGGTTCAACCCCAGATGGGAATGAGCTCACGGGGAGCAATCGCCGATTTGGGTCGGCGAATCCGCTCGAGAGAAGTTTCGGCTCGGGAGGTGGCAGACCGTTCTCTGGCCGCGGCCGAGGAACTAAACCCGATGTTGCAAGCCTTTGTAATAATCGATCACCAGGGTGCCCGCCAGGCGGCCGACCGGGTGGACCGTCAACTCGCCCGAGGGATTGATCCGGGTCCTCTGGCCGGGATTCCGGTGGGAGTGAAGGACATTGTAGACATGGCCGGGCATCCCACCCGATGCGGCTCTCCGGCCTATTCGGAAACACCCGCAGCAACAGACGCTCCGGTGGTGGAACGCCTCCGGGAGGCCGGCGCGGTGATCGTCGGGAAAACCGTCACCCACGAATTGGCCTGCGGGGTGACCTCACCCCCGGCTTCCAACCCCTGGGACACCGAACGCGTCCCCGGCGGTTCGAGCGGCGGTTCCGGAGCGGCAGTGGCGGCCGGGATCACCGTCGCCGCCCTGGGAAGCGATACCGGCGGCTCGATCCGCATCCCCGCCGGGCTGTGTGGGACGGCCGGGCTGAAGGGCACCTACGGGAGGGTTCCCCGGAGTGGGGTGGCGGCCCTCAGCTGGTCGCTCGACCACATCGGACCCTTGGCGGCGACTCCGGCGGACTGCATCTTGGTGCAAGCGGTGATCTCGGGTCATGATCCTTCCGATCCCACCACGCTCACCGATTTCCCGCCGGATGGATATCCCGAGCCCGAAGAGGGTTTGGAAGGGGTGAGGCTGGGGGTGATCGAACGGTATCGTCATCCGCTGATCCAGCCTGCTGTGGCCGAGGCATTCGAAGCGGCCGTGAGGGTGCTGGCCGATCTGGGCGCCGAGGTCGTGCCGGTGGAGATCAGCGAACTCGACCTGGTGATGGAGGTGGAGTTCACCCTGGTCAGCGCCGAGGGTGCCGCCTACCACCGGGATCTGATGGTGGAGGCGCCGCATCTGATTGATCCGGCCATCAGGGGTCTCTTCGCCACGGGGTTGATGATGCCCACCGAGCACTATCTGACCGCCCTCCGGGGTCGGGAGCGGATCCGCCGGGCCATGCGGGCGTGCTTTGCGGAAAACGGACTCACCGCGGTGCTAACCCCCACCCTTCCGGCGGTGGCCGCCCGCAAGGACCAGGACTCTTTCGACTATCCCACCGCCGGCGAAGAGGTGATTCTGGCTTACGTGCGGACCACCGCACCGGCCAACCTCACCGGCCAGCCCGCTCTGTCCGTGCCATGCGGCTTCGACCCTTCCGGGCTTCCCATCGGGCTGCAGATCATGGGTAGACCCCTGGCAGAAACCGAAATCGCCCGCATCGGACAGGCCTATCACCAGGCAGCCAACTGGGACTTGACCCCGCCCATCTCCGCCTGATGGCCCCACCGCCGGCCGCCTGGTTCACAGATGGCCCAAACGGCACATTTTTAGTGCGGAGTAGAAGCATCAATTCAGGATGCTGTTAACATGTCAAGGTTGGAAGCGACGGCGACATAGTTATTGATGTGCACGCCATTGGGGGCGACGCGTCTTAACGAGATAGGCGGGCGGATGTTTAGAATCACTTGGCGCAAAACGGTTTTGGCGTGGGCGGCGGTATTGGCGGTGTTGGTGTTGCCTTTGCCGGGCTTGGCGCGGGCAGATCAGGTTTACGGTGTCCCGGATGTATACCTGGCCGATTCGGATTTGCTGCGTATCCAGGCCCTTCTGGCCGACAAGGGCTTCTACCGGGGCACGGTGGACGGCATCAGCAGGAAGGGATTGGATGACGCCATCCTCGCCTTCCACAAGGCGGCGGATCTGGAGCGCACGACTATCTGGATGCCCCACGACGAAGCCATACTGCTCGCTTGGGAGCCCGAGGTTCCGGGTTTGCCTGATCAGCCCAACCGGCTGGAGGTGGATCTCGAGAGGCAAGTGATGCACCTCGTGGAAGGGCAAGAGGTGGTAGCCACTCTCCATGTCTCCACCGGCGGCGGCTATATCTACCTCAGTCCCAGACCGGGAGTGGGGCTGGCCCGAGCAGTCACCCCACTGGGCAGTTTTAGGATCGAGAGAAACATACCCGGATGGCGCTACGTGAACGGGTGGGGCCTGTATCGACCGTGGTATTTCGACGGACCCTATGCCCTGCACGGTTCATTGGACGTTCCCGCCTATCCCGCCTCCCACGGGTGCGTCAGAACGACGGTCGAAGACGCTGACTGGCTGTCCGAACGACTCTCGATCGGGTTTTGGGTCAACGTGAGGGAAACCATTCCCCGAACGGACCCTGCCCATCTGGCGGCGATCCGGCCCTTCGCTGATCCGTTTGGGGTGTTCTCCTGATCGGGCAGGCGTCCCGAGATCACCGTGACGGATGGGTTGAGAGAGGAGGCTGCGGTGGGTTGAGCCCTCCGCCAGCTCTCCGATGATGATGCGGGGATGGTGGCCTCTGACGAGGAGTTGGTAGATGCAGGATTTTCGCCCGCTCGGAGCAAGAGAGCTCATCGGGTTCTCATGGTCTCTGTACAAGCGGCGATTCGGACCTCTGATGGCCGTTTGCCTGGTGTTGGTGGGCATTCCGTCTATTCTCCAGTGGCTTACCGGCGTGGGATGGCTGATGACTCTGGCGCTTCTGCTGACGGAACTCCTGGCCACCGGCGCTTTCATACGGATCATTGCCTCCCACTGCGTCGATCTGCCGATCTCTGCTGCCGAATCTATCCGGGCGGCGTGGAGCAGATTCGGGAGGATGCTGGGAATGTGGCTGATCTTCGTGCTGGGAGTGGTGGCGGTGGCCACGGTGATGATCATGATCGGAACCGTCATTTTGGTGATAGTCGCCCCCGGAATGCTGGAACAAATGAGTGACTTCGCATATGATCCCTTCGCCGTCCCCCCGGAGACTCTCCTCCCCTTCCTGATATGGACTTTCGTGATGGTCCTCCCGGCCATCGCCTTGGCGGTCTCATGGTGGGCCGCTCCGATGGCGGTGATGGTCGAAGGAAGCAGGCCTGTGGCTGGTCTGCGGCGGTCTTGGAAGCTGATCTTGCCGCATTTTGGAAGAGCCGTCGGGGTTCTCCTGCTGTCGGTGGCGGTGATTGCGCCGCCCATGGTGGTTCTCTATTGGTTGCTTCCCGATTACCTGGCGGTTCTCCTCGGCAGACTGTGGAGCGTGCCTCTTGCCGCAGTGGTCGGGACAGTGCTCTATTTAGACCTGCGGGCCCGATCAGAAGACCTCACCCACCAAAACCTCGTCCGAGAACTCACCTCCGCTTCCTGAGATCGGGGCTTGCTCGAACCGCTCCTCTAGCCGTGGTTAACCCTTTGACAAACGGCGAAGGGCGCTCCATCAAATCAAGCAGGCCGGGGATCTCGCGAGCGGGATGTCTGTTGATAGCCTCCCATGCCTGCGACGCCTCGGCATTGAGTGCGAACACCGTTCGGTCGGCGAGGACTCGTTGAGCTGCCACCGTCAAGCTGGTGATCACGAAGGTGGTCAGATCGATACCCGCCGCCTTCACAGCCCGATCTATGATTTCCCGCTCCTCGGATGTGGTGCGCACTTCAAGTCGGCGACTGCGGCGCCTTTTCGGGTTCGCGGTTGTCATCAACCACCGTCCAGTTTTCTGATTGTCCAGTTATGTGCCATAGAGCGAGAGATCATAACTTCGTTGTGGATAAGTTAGCCCACCTCAGTGACACAGTCCTGCCATGTTTTTTGATGCATACTGCCGATATGCGGCGTATACAGCTACATTTGGATGAGGCCTTGTCGGCCGAAGCTGCCCGGTTGGGCACTTTCCGCTCGGCATCGAGAGGCGGTGAAACTCTGGAAACAGGATCGTCGGGCCGCGTGTACCTCTTAACCGCTGTCCGAGGGGAGGGCGGTAACGCTCAGGTTTGGTATGCGTTGCTGTCCGAAGGTGACGTATGGGTCTTCTATCAGCCAGTTCCGACGTCTGGCGCCGATGGCGTCCCACACTTTTCTCAACTGGGGCGCTGCTCGATAGGTGCGGCGGCGTCCTGATCCGGAGGGTTCCAATAGTCCTGCCCGGGTCAGAGCCGCCAGATCGCGAGTGGCGCCCGGTTCGCTGGGTTCCTGGGCGGTGGACAGGGCGGTGATCCGGCGGTACAGGGAGCGCTGCAGGGTTTTTCCCCGGGCGGCGTCACATAGCGCTCCGACCACTCGTTCGGGGAGCCCGGCGGAGGCCGCCATCCGCTCGCAGTCTCCCCATAGGAGTTCGGTTTCCTCGATCCGTCGCAGGTGGGTGCGGGCCTGCTGAAAGTGAGCGGTCAGGCAGAACCGGATCCAAGGTCGGGCGGTGCGCTGCGGAGACCATTCTCCGGCGGCCGCCTCGGCGAGGGCGTCGTAGTAGCGAGAAGTGTTGTGTCCCAGATATTCCTCAATGCTGGAGAACACCGGCTCGCGAATGCCGGCGGACGCCAGCACGAAGGTCTGCAAGGCGCGGGCCGCCCGCCCGTTCCCGTCGCGAAAGGGATGGATCAACACCAGATTGAGGTGGGCCATGGCGGCTTTGATCATGGCGGGTGTCTCCTCGACCGCCAATTGTTCGATCAACTCGGATAACAAGACCGGCAACTCGGAGCGATCGGGGGCGGTATACACCACATCGCCCGCGCTGCCCCGCACCCATATGCCGCCCGGGCGCCAGTTTCCAGGACGGGCGTTGAGGTCGTGGCGAACAATCATGAAGTGCATGGCTCGGATGACAGACAGGTCGATGCGCGGCCAGTCATCTGACACTGCCAGCGCGAAGGTCATCGCGTCGCGGTACCCGGTGATGGCGGCCCTGGTGTCCTCGGCAAGTTCCCCAACTTCTTCCTCTTCTATCACCGAGGTCACATTGTCCAAAGACGCATGGTAGCCCTCGATGGCCACCGAACCCTGAACCGATCTGGCCATTACGGTGCGCCGCAACGGCCCGTACCAGCGTTGGGGAACATGCAGATACCACTTCAGGCGTTCACCCAGGTGGGCGACCTCCTCCAGCACGCGCCGATCAACCGCGGATAATGTGGGTATCGTATAGATCATTGGAGCTATTGTATCCGATCAGCCAAAGAAGATGAGACTAATCAAAAGATAATTTGATCGGTTCTATCGGGTAGGCCGATTATTTCAGGTGATCGACTTGGAGACGGACCCGACGAATTCAAGAAGTGCCGAGGCCGCTTCTTCCACCTGGGATTCGGTGATTTGGGGGAAGCAGGGCAAGCCGATCATCTGTGCGGCGGTCTGTTCGGCAACCGGCAGCGAACCCGGACGGAGTCCCATCCACCGGTAGGCGGGATGGAGATGAAGCGGCGGGTTGTAATACAGACGGCTGGCGATGCCGACCGAAGCCAGGTATTCCCGGGCTTGGTCACGGATGTCCGGGGAAACCATCGCGTTATAGGCGAAGTAGACGTGCCGGGCCCAGGGCGCCTCGTGGGCCGGGGTCACCGCCGTGCCCGAAAAGGCTTCACGGTATAGGGCAGCAGCCCGTCGCCGGGCGGCGATACGGCCCTCCAGGGTGGGCAGCTTGGCGTTGATTATGGCGGCCTGCAGGGTGTCGAGTCGCTGGTTGAATCCTTCTTCCAGCACTTTCCAGCCGGTCCCTCCGGTCAGGTCCTGACCAGACAGTTTCAGGCCCGGAGCGTGGCCGTAGTTGCGGAGCACTTTGATCCGGTGGGCCAGGTCGGGGTCGTTGGTCACCACCATCCCGCCGTCTCCATATCCCCCCAGGATCTTTCCGGGGGCCACGCTGAAGCATCCCAGCGGGCCGAAAGTGCCGGTCCGCCGTCCCTTATACTCGCCGCCCACCGCCAAGGCCGAGTCTTCCAGCACGGTTATCCCATGACGTCCGGCGATCTCACAGATGGGATCCATGTCGGACGGATGACCGAACAGGTGCACGGGGAGGATCACCCTGGTGCGCGGGGTGATCTTTTCCTCCAGTTTCTCCGGATCCATGGTGAACGTGTCCTCGGTGGTGTCCGCCAGCACCACTTTGGCGCCGGCGTGCGTGACGGCCGAGGCGGTGGGGTTGTCGGTGTTGGGGACGGTTATCACCTCGTCCTCGGGCCTCAGATCGAGCGCCGCCAACGCCAGATGCAGGGCGGCGGTTCCTGATCCCACCCCCAAGGCGTAGCGAGCGCCCACGTAGTCGGCGAAGGCCTGCTCGAAGGCCTCCAACTCCTCGCCGAGCACGTAGTGACCGCTGGCCAGCACCCGCCCCACGGCCTCGTCTATTTCTGTTTTCAGTGACCGGTACTCAGCGGCCAGATCGCTCATGGGGACTACCACGACCACACACTCCTTCTATCCGCGCGTCACGGCAGGAACAAATGGTAGCCACCGGCTCTATCTCACGAGGAAGGTGGCTCGGACCCGCGCTTGGCCGGGTTTAGAGAGGTCCGGTGGCCTCGGTGCGGGAGCGCTCCAGCAGGTCGATCACCTCGGAGTCGGGTGTGGGCCGGAAGTCGGCGTAGAAGAATCCGATGGCGCTCAGCCGACGGGGGGTGGCGACCGCCACAAACTGGTCGGCCGCCTTCTTGAAGACCGCGACAGCATGGCGGGGCGCCACCGGGGTGGCCATTACTACCTGGTGGGCGCCGAGCCGGCGGGCGATGGAACAGGCGGTCAGGGCGGTGGCGCCGGTGGCTATCCCGTCATCGACGATCACCGCCGTTTTTCCCACCAGATCGGCGGCGGGGCGGCCCTGCCGGAACAGCTTCGCCTGCCGGTTGATCTCCTCACTCTCGCGGCGTTCCACCCGGCCCATTTGGGCGGCGGTGATCCCGAGTCGCTTCACCAGGTCTTCGTCGACGATCCGGATCCCCTCTTCGCCGAGGGCGCCCATGGCCAGTTCGGGTTGGAAGGGTACGCCGAGCTTGCGCACCAGCAGCACCTCCAAGCGCGCCGGGAGACGGCGAGCCACTTCGAAGCCCACCGGGACGCCGCCGCGGGGAAGTCCGAGCACCACCGCCGGCCGGTTGCGCAGGTGATCGAGCAGTGGGGCCAGCTTCCGTCCGGCGTCGGACCGGTTGACAAATCCGGGCATGGGCGCCTCTGACCACCTTTCTTTTTCGAAAACGCCCTCCGCCGGGTTCGAACGGAGCGCGGTTCCGATGGGAATAGACTGCAAGGGTAGGAATGGTCCCGGTTTATACATGCCTCATCTGCTGATTGCCCAGACGCTGGCCGAGGCGTGCGGCGCCGATCCGGGCGGGGTTTGCCGACTGGTTTTCGACCTGACCGGCAACGCCGAGGCGGCCGGCATCTCGGACTTTGCGTCCCGGCCTATCAAAGTGTTGATCATCCTGGCGGCAGCCTGGTTGATCAATCGAATGGTGAAGCGGTGGTTGAATCGGGCCGTGGAAGGGTGGCTGGAGAGGCGGGAGGCGACGGCCGACCAGGCCCGAACGCGGTCGGAGGAGGCGGCTTCTGGGTCGGAGGGTCTCCGGGAAGCGGCCCTCCGCCGAGCCCGGATGGTGATCGAGAAGCAGGAGCGAAGCAGCCAGCGGACCCGCACCCTGGGAGCGGTGCTGCGATCCATCTCCACCATCGTTATCTACGGCATGGCGGTGATGATGTCGCTGGGAGAGTTCGACGTGAACCTGGGGCCGCTCATTGCCGGGGCCGGGATTGTGGGGGTGGCGGTGGGTTTCGGCGCCCAGAGCCTGGTCAAGGACTTCTTATCAGGGGTTTTTATGTTGCTGGAGGACCAATATGGGGTGGGTGACGCAGTGGATGTGGGTGACACGGTGGGAGTGGTCGAAGAGGTCAAGCTGCGCACCACCCAGATCCGGGATCTCTCCGGAACGCTGTGGCATATACCCAACGGCGAGATCCGGCGGGTGGCCAACATGTCGCAGGACTGGGGTCGGGTGGTTTTGGATATCGAGGTTTCCTACGACACCGACATCGAAAGGGCCACGACGGTAATCAAAGAAACGGCCGACGGCGTGTGGCTGGAGCAATTGCCGAACGCCACCATCATCGAGGAGCCCGGCATCGCCGGCGTGCAGAGTTTCGGCGAGAGTGCGATTGCCATTCGGCTCATGGCCAAGACCGAAGCAGGGGAGCAATTTGCCACCGCTCGGGAGTTGCGCGGCCGGATCAAGGAGGCTTTCGATCGAGCCGGAATCGAAATCCCGTTCCCCCAGCGCACGGTGTGGGTGAAGTCCGATCGGTCGAACAACGGGTCGGAATCGGGAGCCGTGGGTCCCGCCTGAAGGGTGGGTCGGCGGCTGTAACCAGGCGGGGGGCCCGGGCAGACGCCCGGTCAGGGCGCCGCTACCTCTTCGTAGACTTCCGGTCTCCGATCGCGGTAGAAGGCCCAGTAACGACGTACTTCTTCCACCAGTCCCAGGTCGAGTTGGCGCACCACCACCTCGTCCTCGGTGTCCGATGCCGTGTCACCCACTATCTCCCCCCGGGGATTGGCGAAATAAGAGGAGCCGTAGTAATCGGTGTCCGTGTGATCTTCGGCGCCCACCCGGTTGATGGCGCCCACGAAGTACTCGTTGGCCACCGCCGCGGCGGGCTGTTCCAGTTGCCAGAGATGCTTGGAGTGTCCGCGGGTGGTGGCGGAAGGGTTGAACACGATTCGGGCGCCTTTGAGACCCAGCACCCGCCACCCTTCGGGGAAGTGGCGATCATAGCAGATGTAGGCGCCGATCCTTCCCACTGCGGTGTCGAACACCGGGTAGCCGAGGTTGCCCGGCTTGAAGTAGAACTTCTCCCAGAACCCCTGCACCTGGGGTATGTGGGTCTTGCGATATTTGCCCAGATAGGTTCCGTCCGCGTCGATCACGGCGGCGGCGTTGTAAAAGGTTCCCTCGTCCACCACCTCATAGATGGGAACCACCAGCACCATGCCGGTATCGCGGGCCAAAGAGATCATCCTCCCGATGGTGGGTCCGTCGGGGATCGGCTCGGCATAGGAGTAATAGTCGCTGTCCTGGACCGCGCAGAAATAGGGACTGTTGAATATCTCCTGGAAGCACAGCACTTGGGCGCCCTGCTCGGCGGCTTGGCGGGCGTATCGGATGTTCTTGTCCACCATCGATTCCTGGTCGCCGGTCCATTCCGACTGAATTAGGGCGGCTCTTACCACTTGGCTGGACATGCAAGGTCTCCTCTGCTCTTGATAGTCATCTACCGGACTCGGCGGTCACTCGTCGGTGGCCGTCACTCCGGCCATCATCAAGCCGATTTTCTGCCGGTCGGCATCCTCTGCGCTGACCTCTCCCACGATGCGGCCTTCATAGATGACCACGATCCGGTCGGCTAATCCCAGCACCTCGTCCAGATCTTCGGATATCAGCAGGATGGCCACCGATTGGGAGCCGCGTTGCTCGATGAGGCGGTCATGGATGTATTCGGCGGCGCCGATATCCACTCCGCGAGTGGGCTGGGACGCCACCAGCACCGAGGGTGATCCCGACAACTCTCGGGCCAGAATCAGCTTTTGCAGGTTGCCTCCCGATAGGTTGGAAGCCGGGACGTCCAGGCCGGGAGTGGCCACCGAATAGTCATCCACCAACTGTTGGCTGCGTTTACGGATCTCGCCGTTGCGCAGGAATCCCCGTCGGCTCATGGGCGGCTGACGATGATTCACCAGGATCAGGTTTTCGGAGACAGTGAAGGCTCCGATGGCGCCGTCCCGCTCGCGTTCCTCGGGAACATACGCCAACCCGGCCCCTCTCACCGCCGAAGGCTTGTGGCCCGTCACGTCGGCGTCGTCCACTTCGATGGATCCCGAAACCGGTTTCCGTAGTCCGGCGATGGCTTCGGCCAACTCGCGCTGCCCGTTTCCGGAGACGCCGGCGACGCCCAGGATCTCTCCTTCCCGTGCCTGCAGATCCAAGTTCTGCAGAGCCGGGAGATCGCGATCGCCCATGACGGTCAAATCGCGGATGTTCAGCCGGATGCGCCCCGGTTTCAAAGGCGGTTTGTCCGGGGTGAGGCGCACCGGCCGGCCTACCATCATCGAAGCCAACATCTCGCGGGTGGCTTCTTCGGCCGACACCTCTCCCGTCACCCGGCCATGGCGGAGAACGGTGATCCGGTCACTAAGCGCCAGCACCTCGTGGAGTTTGTGGGAGATGAACACCAGTCCCCGGCCCTCTTGGGCCATCTGCCGGAGGATTCTGAACAGGTGATCCACTTCTCCGGGGGTCAGCACCGCGGTGGGTTCGTCCAACACCAACAGTTTGACATCCCGGTAGAGCGCCTTGATGATCTCCACCCGCTGGCGCTCTCCCACCGAAAGTTGCCAGATGTGGGCGTCGGGGTCCACCGCCAAGCCGTGAGACTCCGACAACTCGTTGATCCGATCAGCCACTCCTCGCAGATTCATCCGGCCGGTTCCCGAAGATCCGGCGCCCATGGCCACATTCTCGGTGACCGTGAGGCTGGGGACCAGCATGAAGTGTTGATGGACCATTCCTATGCCGTGCCCGATGGCGTCGATGGGGCTTCCGATCCGGGTGGGAGATCCGCCGATGAGCAGTTCTCCCTCGTCGGGCTGATACAGCCCGTAAAGGATCTTCATCAGGGTGCTTTTTCCGGCGCCGTTCTCTCCCAA
This sequence comes from Acidimicrobiia bacterium, assembly GCA_963665765.1. GTDB lineage: Bacteria > Actinomycetota > Acidimicrobiia > Spongiisociales > ZC4RG35 > Bin76. The sequence goes on along the minus strand of OY762464.1, from coordinate 1,216,704 downwards.
CAGGGTGTGCACCTCCCCGGCGCGCAGATCGAAATTGATTCGATCATTTGCCAGCACGCCGGGGAAGCGCTTCACGATTCCCCGCATCTCCAAGAGATTGGTCATCGTTTTTTCACTCTGTCAGTCGTTCCTTCGTTCCTTTGTCTCGCCGGGTTAGTTGGCCCCGGTGTTGATGCTGCCGTCGATGATTCCGTTGATAGTGGCGGCGGCGAGGGCGATTACATCGGCGGGCAGGGGGTATCCGTCGTTCGGCTCGATGACCAGTCCGCCGTTGGCGAGGTCGATTTCGTAGGCCTTGCCGCCCAGTGAACCGGCGGAGATGTCGGCGATGATGTCACGCAGGACAACTTCCCACTTGTACACCTGCGACCCCACCACCAGATCGGGGGCCAGGGAGGTCTGGTTGGCCTGGGTGCCGAACCACAGCACGTCGTTGGCCTGGGCGACTCCCACCGCTCCGACCACCATCTGCGCCGATCCGGTCAGCACATCAGCGCCCGAGGCGATATGCGCCTGAGCGGCTTCGGAAGCCAACGCCACGTCACTGAACGAACCGATGTAGTTGATATTGACCGTCACGTCGCCCTGATTGCGGGCGCCGCTGGCGAAACCGTCCACGAACAGCTTGGCGTCGCCCACCTCGATGGGACCAACCACCCCGATCACTCCCGATTGGGTCAGTTCCGCAGCCACCACGCCCATCACATAGCCGCCCTGGTCGGAAGCGGCGTTGTAGGCGGAGACGTTGGGTTGTCCCAAAGTGTCGGCGGAGGTGCCCCACGCGAAGGCGGTGTCGGGGAAGTCCCCGGCGATCTCCTCCAGCGACCCACCGTACTGTGAGCCGTGGGCGAGCACCAGGTCATAGCCTTCGTCGGCGTACCCGCGGATGGCGGCCGCGGCGTCTTCCACGATGAAGGTCCCGTCGGTGATGGCCACCTCGGTTCCGGGATTCTCCGCCGCGATCACGTTCACCGCGTCCACGATGCTCTGCGTGAACGCCAGGTCATTGGAAGCGCTCGGCGCCACTATGGCAATCCGCAACGGCTCCATCGGCTCCGGCTCTTCCACGAACATCTGCTCCAAGGGATGGATGCTGCCGTCGATGATGCCTGCAATGGCGGCGTCGGCGATGGTCCGTGCTTCGGCGGGCAGGGGGTATCCGTCGTTGTATTCGATGGCCAGTCCGCCGTTGGCGAGGTCGATTTCGTAGGCCTTGCCGCCCAGTGAACCGGCGGAGATGTCGGCGATGATGTCACGCAGGACGATTTCCCACTTGTACACCTGCGACGCCACCACCAGATCGGGGGCCAGGGAGGTCTGGTTGGCCTGGGTGCCGAACCACAGCACGTCGTTGGCCTGGGCGACTCCCACCGCTCCGACCACCATCTGCGCCGATCCGGTCAGCACGTCAGCGCCCGAGGCGATATGCGCCTGAGCGGCTTCGGAAGCCAACGCCACGTCACTGAACGAACCGATGTAGTTGATATTGACCGTCACGCCATCCTGTTCCATGGCGCCGTTGGCGAAACCGTCCACGAACAGCTTGGCGTCGCCCACCTCGATGGGACCAACCACCCCGATGACCTTGGAATCAGATAGCACCGCAGCCATTCTTCCCATCACATAGCCGCCCTGTTCGGAAGCAGCGTTGTAGGCGGAAACGTTGGGTTGTCCCAAAGTGTCGGTGGAGGTGCCCCACGCGAAGGCGGTGTCGGGGAAGTCCCCGGCGATCTCCTCCAGCGACCCACCGTACTGTGAGCCGTGGGCGAGCACCAGGTCATAGCCTTCGTCGGCGTATCCGCGGATGGCGGCCGCGGCGTCTTCCACGATGAAGGTTCCGTCGGTGATGGCCACCTCGGTTCCGGGATTCTCCGCCGCGATCACGTTCACCGCGTCCACGATGCTCTGCGTGAACGCCAGGTCATTGGAAGCGCTCGGCGCCACCACGGCGATCCGCAACGGCTCCATCGGCTCCTCGGGGGAGGCGGGTTCCTCTTCCGCGTCCGCAGTGGCTTGGGTTGTCCCCGGGGCGGCGGTGGTCGCCGGCTCCTCGGCCTCGTCTCCGCCGCAGGCGGCGGCCACCAGGGCCAGCAGGGCTGCAAGGACCCAGAGCCTGGCCAAGCCGGGTTTCCGGTTATGGTTCATTGATTGCTCCTTTGGTAGTTCGGATTTCGGTTGTGAATGTTCGAAAAGTGACATCTATCCCCCCCTCATGAAAGGTTTGGTGAGGGCGGTGGGCGCCCGGAAACGCCGCGCGGCGAACACCAAGGCCAGAACAGTGATTATCGCGGGGATCATGGCGGCCAGGTCGGAGGCGCCCAACGGGATAATGCCCCGGGTCTTGAGCAGGAGCACCACCGCCGAGACCATTCCGTACACCAGGGCCCCGGCCATTACTCCCAGCGGTCGCCACGCTCCGAAATAGACCAGGGCGATGGCGATGAATCCTTGGGCGTTGGTGAGATTCTGTTGGAAAATTCCCAAGCCGACTGCCAGGACCGCCCCGGCCGCTCCGGCCATCAACCCTCCGATGGTGACGGCCGCATAGCGGACTTTGACGACGCTGACTCCCTGGGAGTCGGCCGCTTCCGGGTTCTCGCCCACTGCCCGGATATTCATCCCGAAGCGGGTGCGGTTAATGATCAACGTGGAGACCGGGACGGCCAGGAACGCCAGGTAGATGGGAAGGCTGTGATTGAAGAACAAGTCTCCCAACACCGGGATCTCCGAAAGTCCGGGGATGGGCACCTTGGGAAAAGACTTGACGGGCAGGGGGGTCCCCACCAGCCTCTGGAACAACAGGTCGCTCATGCCCAGTCCGAACAGGTACACGCCGATCCCGCTGATGCCCTGCTCGGCCAAAAGAGAGACGCTGATAACCGAGGAGAGCAGCCCGAGCGCCATCCCGATGGCCAGACCCGCGGCCAGACCCATCCAGGGGCTCTGGGTCTTGAGGGTGGTGTAATAACCGCCAAAGGCGCCGAGCAGCATGATCCCGTCCACTCCCAGGTTGAGTACCCCGCTGCGCTGCCCGAAGGCCTCTCCCACCGACGCCAGCAGGAGTGGCACGGCCAGACGGATACCCGACGACAGGGTGGCCACGATCACCGCGCTGGTGAAGATATCAGCCATCCTCTAAATCCTTCCCCGAGGGTGGTGGACTGCCATCATCGCCTTCCTGATCGATGGCGATTGCCGAAGCGCTGCGCTCCTCGCGTTCTTTCAGTTGCCGCCGGTAGCGATCGAGGCTTACCACGAAGAGGACCACCAGCCCGTTCAGCGCCAGCACCAGGGCGGTGGGCACCTGCGCCGCTCGCTGCAGGGCGATGGCTCCAACCAGCAATCCTCCGAACAAGAAAGAGGAGGGGATGGTCCACAGCGGATGCAGTCCTCCGAACAGCGCCGTCACTATGCCGTTGAACCCGGCGCTGCCGGTGAACCCGATGGTGCTGCCGTCGGTCACCATGCGATGACCCTCGGAGCCCAGCACCAGGATCGCTCCCGCCAGACCGGCCATCGCCCCGCTGAGAGTGAGCGCCCACACCACGTTCCTCTCCACCGACATTCCCGAATAGCGGGCGGCGTCGCCGGATTGTCCCACCGCCCGCAGACGGTAGCCGGAGGTGGTGCGCCATAGCAGCATATACACCAGAACGGCGGCCAGCACCCCGATGAAAGGCCCGATGTGAAGCCGCCCGTTCTCCACGAACAGCGGAAGGTCGGTGCTTTCGGGGAGTCGGGCCGTTTGGGGAATGCGCGTGCCGCGCTCGATTTCCTTGGGATCGATGAGCGGAGCGCGCAGCAGAAAGTTCATGGCCTGGACCGCCACCACGTTCAGCATGATGGTGCTGAGGATCTCGTTGACCCCGAAATAGGCTTTCAGGGCGCCGGGAATGGCCCCCCAGATCGCTCCTCCCACCAATCCGGCCAGAAGGGCCAGGGGAAGGGCGATCCATGACGGAACGTCGGTCATCCCCAGGGCGATGACGGTGGTGGCCAGGGCGCCCGACACCATCTGGCCCTCCCCCCCGATGTTGATCACGTTGGCCCGGAAGGCGATGGTGATGCCCACTCCCACCAGCAGGAGGGGGGTGGATTTGAGGGCGGTCTCCACCAGGGCGCCGCTGCTTCCGAAGGCGCCCTTGGCCATCGCCCAGAACCCGGAGAAGGGATTGGCGCCCAACATCGCCAGCATCACCGCCCCGATTGCCAATGCTCCCAGCACGGCCAGTACCGGCACGCTGTAGGACAGCAACTGGTTGGCCAGTCGGGAGCGCCGACCCGCCGAGCCGGGGGAAGTCATGGCCGCTTTCTTCCTGACACGGTGAGAACTTTCCTTCTGTGGGTGGTCGGGAGACGATGCATTTCCCTCATTGGCTCTCAATCACCTCGAATGGCGTTGAGATAGTTGTAGATTGTAATTCGGCTCACCCCCATCGCCTCCGCCACGGTCTCAACAGATTTTCGGATCAGGAAAACGCCCTGCTCGTCCAGGATCCGAACCGCCGCCTGCTTTTTCTCTCTGGACAAGTCTCCCAACGCGCCTCCCATGTGGGCCTCCACCGCACTGACCATCCGGTCGACTGCCCCGTGTATGTCTTCGGGTGGCTCCGCTCCCAGCATGCCCCGGCCGGGCGTGACCAGATCATCAACGGCCCCACCCCGGCCCGCGCCCGGGTGACGGTAATCGGGGGACGGGGTCTGGTCCGGCCGGGAAACGGGGAGGCTCGGGCGTCCCTGGGTCAGGTTGATCAGGACGCGAGATGCTCCCCTTTCGAGAGCACCTTCCAGAATCGTCAAAATGGCGGTGGTGATGGTGGGGCGACCTCCCTCCACGGTGTTGCCGAACGGACCCTGGTTGACCTCTATTCCCAGGCTGCGCATCCGCTCCAACGGTTCGAGCACGTGAGGCCCGGGGTTGCCCTCGCTGAAGGGCTCAACCAGGAATTCCAATCGACACCGCCCTCCTGGCGAGGACTGTTCGGAAAAGCCGGTCGGGTTCTCAGGCGAGGTTGACATTAAAGCGGACTGGTTGCCTTTTTTTGACAAAATGTAAAATAGCATGGTACATTGCGTGTTTATGAGTCGCAACTTAGATGTGGGCATGGCGCAGGTTGGTCCGGTTGCCCGAGACGAAAGCCGGGAGGAAGTTATGAAACGCCTCCTGACGCTGCTCTATGAAGCCGCCGAACGGGGGGTGGAGTTGTTGGTGTTCCCCGAGCTGACGTTGACCACCTTTTTCCCTCGGTGGTACATTGAGGACGAGCAGGAGATGCTGGCCTATTTCGAGCAGGAGATGCCCTCCGATTCGACCCGGCCGTTGTTCGACGAGGCGGCCCGCTTGGGAATCGGCTTCTGTCTGGGCTATGCCGAAGCTCATACTGATTCGGCGGGCGTGACTCATCGCTATAACACTCAGATACTGGTGGAACGGGACGGGTCGGTGGTCGCCAAGTTCCGCAAGATCCACATTCCCGGGCATGAGGAGGTCCAGGAGTGGAGACCCTTCCAGCACGCCGAGCGGCACTTCTTCAAACCCGGCCCCGACGGCTTCGGGGTTTGGCGAGCCTTCGGGGGGATCGTGGGGATGGCCATTTGCAACGACCGGAGATGGTCTGAGACTTATCGGGTGATGGGCCTGCAGGGAGTGGAACTGATTCTGATCGGCTACAACACCCCCTACTACTATGCTCCGGATCCCCAACAGAACGCCCTGCAGAACTTTCACAATCATGTGGTTATGCAGGCAGGCGCATATCAGAACGGATGCTGGGTGGTGGGAGTGGCCAAGTCGGGAATTGAGGAGGGGGTGGAGAATATCGCGCAGAGCGTGGTGATCGCCCCTTCCGGCCAGATCGTCTGCCAGACCATCACCGACGGCGACGAACTGGCAGTGGCTAGGATCGATCTGGACTTCTGTCGCTTCTATAAGGACAACGTATTCAACTTCGACCTCTATCGGGTGCCGGAGCACTACCGATTGATCAGCGAAAGACGGGGAGCGATCCCCCCACCTTGAACCGGAGCAGAGCATGACTTTGATGAAGGCCCAAACCACCGTTTCTTTCCGTGTCAACGGAGAGGAAGTGTCAGTGCGCGCCGACCATCCCCACCTGTTGGCGGCCTTGCGGGAGGAGTTGGGGATCATCTCCCCCAAGGACGGATGCGCCCCCTCCGGCCAGTGCGGCTGCTGCACCGTTTTGGTCAATGGCCGGGCCGTGGTCAGTTGCCAGATGTCGCTTCAGCGGGTGAAGGGAGGCGAGATCGTCACTCTGGAAGGGCTGGATCCCGTGGAGAGGGATCGTCTGGCGCGGGGGTTTGCGGCCACCGGCGCCCTGCAGTGTGGTTTCTGCACCCCCGGCATCGTGATCAGGGCCAAGGCTCTGATCGATCAGAAAGGCTCGGCGCTTAATCGGAGAACTATCAACGGTCGCCTGGGCGCTCATCTGTGTCGTTGCACCGGCTACACCAAGATCGTGGAGGCGGTCGAATTGCTGGCCTCGGGGGAGCCGATCCCCACTGTGGCCCGTCCCGGGGGAGTGGGCAAGAACGGCGCCAAGTACGAGGCGATGAAATTGTCTCTGGGGGACCGTCCCTACATAGACGATCTGGCCTCGCCCATGATGCTGCACGCCGCCCTCCGGCTCACCGATCATTGTCGAGCCGAGGTGCTGGGGATCGACACCGGCGCCGCCGAGGAGTATCCGGGAGTGGTGAAGGTGATAACGGCCGCCGACGTCCCCGGTGATCTTCGGGTGGGACTGATCCACCAGGACTGGCCGGTGTTCATCCCGGTGGGAGGGCGCACCTCCTATTCGGGGGATTTGCTGGCAATGGTGGTGGCGTCCGACGTCCAGACCGCCCGGGAGGCGGCCGACCTGGTCGAGGTCCGGTATCGTGTTCTAACGCCGGTGAGCGACCCGGAGCAGGCCCTTTCCTCCGAGGACGCGGTGTGGGGGTTGGAGGGGAACCTTTTGTCCCGCTCGGTCTATAAGCGGGGAGACGTGGAACAGGCCTTGGCGGAATCGGCCCACACCATGGCGGAGGTGTTCCTGACGCAGCGGGTGGAACACGCTTTCTTGGAGCCGGAGTCGACGGTGGCGGTTCCTCTGCCCAATGGCGATCTCCATGTCTATTCGGGGGGTCAGGGAGTGTGGGACGATCGCAACCAGATCGCCTCGGTGCTGGGGATGGATCCCTCCCGGATAACGGTGGAGTTGGTCTCCAACGGGGGCGCCTTCGGCGGCAAGGAGGACATGGCCAACCAAGCCCAGACCGCTTTGGCCGCCCACCTGCTGGGAAGGTCGGTGAAGTGCACCCTGACCCGGGAGCAGTCTCTTCATATCCACCCCAAGCGACATCCCATCCGCATCCAATTGTGGGCGGGTTGCGACTCCGACGGCCGGCTCACTGCCCTGAAGGCGCGCATGCTGGGCGATTCGGGGCCGTATGCGTCGGTGGGAATGAAGGTATTGGAGCGGGCGGCCGGTCATGCCAGCGGTCCCTATGTGGTGGGCGCCATCGATGTGGAAGCCCTGGCGGTGCGCACCAATAACTCGGTGTGCGGGGCTTTCCGGGGATTCGGGGCGAACCAGGCCCAGTTCGCCATGGAGGGGGTGATGGACCGTCTGGCTCAGAAGGTGGGGATCAGCGGTTGGGAGATGCGGGCTCGCAATGTGGTGCATCCGGGATCCATCTGGGGGCCGGGACAGATCATGGACGAGGGATCGCGAGGAGCGCAGCGGTGTCTGGAGGCCGTCAAGCCTCATTACGACCGCGCCATCGCCGAAGGCAAAGCCGTTGGGGTAGGGCTGGGGCTGAAGAACTCCGGCTTGGGCAACGGCTTTCGCGAAGTTTCCCGGTCGGTGGTGCGGTTCCTGAACAATGGCAAGGTCGAAGTCCGTCACTGCTGGACGGAGATGGGACAGGGGGTGCACACCGTGGCTCTGCAGGTGGCGGTGGAGGAACTGGGCATCGATCCCGACCGGATCGAGGTGCTGGTGGACACCTCCCGCGAACTGGGCGCCGGGCAGACCACCGGATCACGGGCCACCCTCATGGTGGCCGGATCGGTGGCCGACGCCTGCCAGAAGGCGCTCGAAGGCGGATGCGAGCCGGGGGTGGACTACCACGGAGTGTGGAAGGTGGACTGGACCAACAGCCTGTCCGAGGGAGTGGAGAACCCCGTCATCCACTCCGCCTTCGGATACGCCAGCCAACTGGTGATCGCCGATCCGAACACCGGCAAGATCGAGAAGGTGGTGGCCGCTCACGATGTGGGGAAGGCGGTCAACCCGGTGCTGTGCGAGGGACAGATCGAAGGCTCTGTTCACATGGGCCTGGGCTATGCCCTGACCGAGGACTTTCCCTGTGATGACGAAAGTCGACCCACCAATATGACGTTGCGAAGCCTGGGGATTATCCGGGCCAAGGATATGCCGGAGGTGGAGGTGATCCTGGTGGAGGTTCCCCAGCCCAACTCGCCGTATGGGATCAAAGGAGTGGGAGAGATCGGTTTGGTGCCCACCGCCGGAGCGGTGGCCGCCGCTCTTCACCGGGTGGATGGAGTGTGGCGCAACCGCCTGCCCTTCAACAAGCACCACGCACTGGGACGAAGGCGCTGACATGAGCCGGGAGACCCCCGGGCTGGTCTGCGCTCACCATCATCTCTACTCGGCTCTGGCGCGGGGCATGCCGGCGCCGCCCCGCACTCCTCACAGTTTCGGGGACATCTTGGAACAGGTCTGGTGGAGGCTTGATGTAGCCCTTGACGAGGAGATGATCTACTGGTCGGCCAAGCTGGGCGCTTTGGAGGCCTTGGAGCGGGGCACCACCGCCATCGTGGACCACCATGCTTCTCCCTCGGCTATCGAGGGTTCGCTGACCTTGATCGCCGACGCCTGCGCCGAGGTGGGGGTGAGGGTGGCCTGCGCCTACGAGGTGACCGACCGCCATGGGCCCGACGGGGCCCGCCGGGGTTTGGAGGAGAACCGGCGGTTCCTTTCGGAGGGAGGAAGGGGATGGGTGGGCGCTCATGCCTGTTTCACCCTGTCGGAGGAGACGCTCGACGAGGTCTGCGGATTGGCCGGGGAACTGGGGGTGGGAGTGCACATCCACGTGGCGGAGGGCGTTGAGGATCCGGATGCCGGCCGGCGTCTGCAATCCCGGTCGCGGGACAATTGGCTGCTGGGGCACTGCGTTCATCTGGACCGGGAGCTTCGGGGCGTGATCCTGCACAATCCCGAGTCCAACCTCAACAATGGGGTTGGTTACGCCCGTCCGGTCCGGTTTTCCAACCGGGTGGCTCTGGGGACCGACGGTATCGGGGGGGATATGCTGGGCGCTTTCCGGGCTGCTTATCTGAGGATGCGGGAGGATGATGTGACCGCTTCCCCCGAAACGGTCTGGTCATGGATGGAGACCGGCTGGGAACTGTTCCCCGAGGCCCGGGAGGACCGGGTGATCTGGTCGTACGACCCCATGGACCCCTGGCATCTGGCCTTCACTCCGGGGGTACGGCCCCTGCGGGTGGAGGTGGACGGCGAGGTGGTGCTGGAAGAGGGTCGGGCCGTTCTGGTCGACCCCGACGAAGTGCGCGCCAAGGCTGCGGAACAGGCGGCTCGGCTCCATGCTCGCCTGTGAGACACCCAGGCTCGTGAGACACCAAGGAAGGAAGTGGTAGCTATGTCCGGCGCCGATCCGTTGACTCCCTATCCGTTGGATTTGCTGTTGGGAAGAGTGGCTTCCGAGTGGGAGTCCCGACAGCGAATTTTCGATCTTCTGAAGGCCAGGATTTGGAAGAGACCGACCGATCTCGACTTGGGCTTTTCCTTCCTGGGACGTCCCTGCGCTTCTCCGATCGGCCCGGCGGCGGGACCTCACAGCCAGATGGCCCAAAACATCGTGCTGGCCTGGCTGAGCGGGTCGCGTCTGTTCGAGTTGAAGACGGTGCAGGTGCTTGATCGTCTCGAGATCGGCCGTCCCTGCATCGACATGCAAACCATCGGCTACAACATCGAATGGAGCCAGGAGTTGCGCGTGGAGGAGTCCCTGATCGAATACGTGAAAGCCTGGATGATGATCAGGATCCTGAGCAACTGGGCGCCGGTGGCCGAAATAGTGGGACCCGATCCCGGGTCGTTCGTTTTCGATATGTCGGTGGGGTATGACCTGGAGGGCATCTCCACCGAAAAGATTTCCGATTTTATCGTGGAGATGAAGAACGCCCGGGCCCGGATCGACTCCTTCCGTCCTCAGATACCCGAGCCGTTCGCGCACCTGCGCGATCTCGACTTCCCCTCCCGGATCGCCGACACCGTGACCCTCTCTACTTTCCACGGATGCCCCCCGCATGAGATCGACGCCATCACCAAGCATCTGATGACCCGCCACGAGGTGGATGTGATTGTGAAGCTCAATCCAACTTTGCTGGGTATCGCCCGTGTCCAGGAGATCCTCCATGAAAAGCTCGGATATGACCACGTGCCTCTGCTGCCGCAGGCTTTCGTGGACGATCTGCAGTTTGATCAGGGCTTGGAACTCATCGCCGGGCTGCGGGAGTTCGCTCGTCAGCATGGGCGGCGGTTTGGGATCAAGCTGAGCAACACCCTGGTGGTGGGCAACGACAAGGGGTGGATGCCCGACGATCCCATGTACCTGTCCGGGCCGCCCCTGCATGTGATCACCTCCACCCTGCTGGATGATTTGATCTGCGCCCTGCCGGGGGTTTTCAACCTGGCGGGTCATGGAGGGGATGTGCAGGTGAGTTTCTCGGCGGGGGTCAGCAAAGAGAACCTCACCGACACTCTGGGGATGGGAGTGGCCCCGGTCACCGTCTGTTCGGATCTGCTCAAGCCGGGCGGTTACGGTCGGCTGGCGCCGATGCTCAGCCGTCTGGCGATGGAGATGCGGCGGGTCGGGGCCACCGATCTGGCATCCTTGCATCGGAACAGATGGCAGGATGCCCGGTCGGCCGGTCGGCGGGGTCCGGTGGAAGCCCATGTGGTGGCAATGACCGAGGGCAACGATTCCGGCTATTATCATTTCGCCGGCAACCAGAAGCTGCCGCGGGCGCTTGACAAAGAGCTTCAGATGTGGGGGTGCGTGGCCTGCAACTTCTGCGTTACGGTTTGCCCCAACGATGCGGTGATCCGGCTGGCCACCGTGCCGGAACTCAAAGACGAGATGACCGACCGCTGGCAATACTTCATCCTGGCCGAGCTGTGCAACGAGTGCGGCAACTGCCTGACCTTCTGTCCCGAGGAGGGCGACCCGGCGGTGATCAAACCGCGATTGTTCGTGGACCGCGACCGGTTCGAGGCCGACCAGGAGCAGGGCTTTTTCCTTACCCCCACGGCGGGCCGGTTGGGAGTCTTGGCCAGTCCGGGCTGGGAGAAGGAGGTGACGCCCCTCACCGCCATGCTCAACAGTGACCAGGGCCTGCCCCTGCGACCTGCGGAACTGTCGACCTGAGTAGATAGGGTCGTAGGTAGCCGAGTCCGCGGCGGGCCGGCAGAACTGCGTTACCCCGTGTCGTAATAAGGAGCTACCCATCAGAAAGCCCAGTGACGTGGCGGCCCGGATCGCAGGGTCTATCCAACCGACCGGGTCTTATGTCCGCCCCCATGCCGGCAGAGGAACGGGAATGGCGGCCGTCTCCACCGTGTTGTTCGCCCTGGTGTCCGTGGCCGTGTTCGACCTGTTCTCTCATCACACCACCTTGGAGATGACCTTCCGGATGAATCTGGCGGGGTTCGTGATTTTCCTGGGCATCGGGTGGTGGAGGAAGGCTTTGCACCCGCGGGGCCGTATGGGAACACTCTTCCTGCTGGGGGTGTGCGTCGTAGCCGCGACGGTGCTGTACTACGTGAGCCTCTCCCGTCTCGGTCCGGGTCCTTCGGCCACGTTTGCGTTCATCATGGTCCCCACAGTGCTCATCTGGACACGGGTGAAACAGAATGTCCCCGTGCCGGTCCGGGCGTGGGCCACGGCGGGCATCGTTTGCTTGGGTGTTTCCCTGGCGACCGAGAGTTGGAGTTGGGAACGGGCCGACCCGATCGGCATCGCGGCGGGCATCGGCTCGGCAGTGTTCATGGGGGGCTATCTGCTGTTGGTGGATCGCCTTGGCGACCTCTCCCCGATAACCATCGGGGTGTGGTTCAGGATCTCCGCCGCGGTTCTGATTCTGCCCATCTCCGGGGTGGGGCCCATCGACCTGCCCTTCTCGAAGTGGTTGGTGCTGGGTTTGGCCGCCGCGGCCAGCGCCGCGGGGATTCTGTTGGAGATCGCCGCGGTGTCCCGCGCCGGGCCGGGCACGGTTGGAACGATCCTCACCGCTCAGCCGATTATGTCCTCCGCGGTGGCGTGGCTGGTGCTGGGAGAGAGCCTGAACCGGATGCAAATCGTTGGTATCGCGGTGGTGGTGGTGGGAGGATTGACGCTGCACGACCGCCGGAGGACAAGAACGCCGTTGGAGAAGAGCTCCGGCCATCTGCCTGCTACGCGCTCCCGAGGATTCCGGAATAGAATTGCGAATCAGGTAAGGAAGCGGCTTAAGGCCTTCTCAGGGTGGCTCTCCAAGAAAGGAGTTGTCTGATGGATGGAACGGTTTCCTTCACCAGAATGTCCGACGGCACGGCCGAGGACTATGCGCTTCTCTCGAAATACGAGCAAGAGGAGTTGGACGAGTTTCCCGATCGGGTGTTGGAGTGGCTTCGTTCGATGGACGAGCACACCGGATACCGGATCACCCGCCTGGGTCACTCCCTTCAGGCCGCCACCCGCGCCCACCGCGCCGGGGAGCAGGAAGAAATGGTGGTGGTGGCACTTTTGCATGACATCGGAGATGTTCTGAGCCCCGCCAACCATTCGGAGGTGGCCGCGGCTCTATTGCGTCCTTACGTGTCGGAGGAGAACTACTGGATCGTCAAGTATCACGGGATCTTTCAGGAGAAGTACTACGCCCATCATTACGACCGGGACCCCGACGCTCGGGACCGCTACCGCCACCATCCCCTGTATGAACGCACCGTGCAGTTTTGCGCCGACTACGACCAGGTCTCATTCGATCCCCAATACCCCACCGAACCACTGGAATTCTTCGAGCCCATGGTCCGCCGGGTGCTGAGGGAACCCCGCCACCCCTCAACTTGAGGTTCCCATAGGCCGTTCTACAGCCGAAAGCTCGGCATCTTGTGGAGGGTTTGGTTACGTAGGTCAAGTTGGATACCCGCCGCCTCGAGAGCTATAACCCCCAGCAAAGGTTCGGTGCCCGCTTCTCCATAGACAACCATGCCGCCGAAAATCTCACCCATTATCTCCATCTCGCAGGTGGTGACGTCCATGGTCACCTGCGCGCCGTCCGCCAACTCGTAGGTTCTTTGCCCTCTGGGTTCCAATCCGATGGCTTCCAGGTGCGGACGGGGCACCAGTGTGTCGCTCGCCCCGGTATCGACCAGGAACCTGCCTTCCCATTCTCTCCCCGGCTCAGCCAGGTTCCGAATGATGACCGATGCGTGTATAACCCCCATGGGCAGTTCCCTTCCTATTGCCTTCGTGAGCCGAGACGTTGCGGGCTCCCTCCGCCTTAATTCGAAAATATAGCGGTGTTCACGAAATAAGGGACCGGGTGGGGATCAGGACAGAACACCCTTGGTGGGGTTCGCAACCTTCCGGCAAAGGCCGGCAGAGAGTTAACCGGCCGAGTGGTTGGAGATCGTCGGTACTGTCAGGGGCGAAACAGGAGGTGGTCATCTTCCCGATGCCCGAGCAAGCAACATCCCTCACTCTGGAGTTGGATGACGGTTCGGGCTTGCGGGTGGTTCGGGCGAGGTTCCTGGAAGAGGGAAAATTCGACTGGGAGCTATTCGAGGGATACGACAGCTTGCGGGTACTCACCTACTCGGCCAGCAGTTCGGCGGTGGTCAGGATGCTCGACGATTTCTCATTCGAGAGCTTCGAGTGTGTGTTCGGGAGCGAAGGTGTGCTCGGGAACTTATTGGATGTGATGGCGCTCCAAAAGCTGGTGACCGAACAGACCCGGGCGGCCATTATGGGGCTTCGGGACGAACGTCACCTGCGCATCTTGGAAAAGATCGCCCTGGGCCAGGCCAGATTCCGGGTGCTTCGCCGGTATGTTGCCCACGCCAAGCTGTATCTTTTGTCCGGCGAGCCGGGAACCCGGGTGATCGTGGGCTCCGCCAACCTGTCGGAGCGGGCCTTTTCGGGGAGCCAGCCCGAAACGCTGGTCGTCTTCGACAATGACGACCTGGCGTGGCGCCACTACCGCCGCATGTTCGACACCATCCGGGATGCAGGGTCCGACGAGATACCGTTTCCGGAGGAGCGAATCGTGCAGGCCGAGATCGAGGTAACGGACGCCCCGGTGCTGTCGGACAAGGCTACGACCGTGATCATCGAGGCGCCCGAACCCGCCGATGTCGAGGTGTCGGCGCCGGTGCAGATGGAGCGGGTCGAGAAAATAGCGGCCGTGTTGAAGCCTCGCCTTTCGGCGGCGATACCCGCTTTCCGCTCCGGCCGGCAGAAAATAACCCCCATCGTCAAGAGAGAACTCAGTCGCATTCGCCTGGTCAAATCGAGCGACGAAGGGGACAATCGCTATTTCACGATAGACCGAAGCACTGGCCGAGCGGTGCTGTCCGGAAAGGAGTTTCCCTTGGGAGGGGAGGACGGCTCGGTCCGTGACGACGCCCGACTTCTTTTGGATTTCTTCGGCAACTACGAGGGGGCGTTCGAAGGCGATGTGCCCACCCTCCAGCGTGATTATTTCACTTTGATGGCCTGGCTGTACTTTTCGCCGTTCATTTGTGACTTGCGGTCCTTGGCCTATCTGCGGGACAGCGATGTGGTTCGCTATCCCTTGTTTTCCATCATTTTCGGAAAGTCCAACTGTGGCAAGACCAGCCTGGTGGACACCTTGACCACTTCCATGTTCGGCCGCGCCCACACTGTTGACAAGAGAAGTTTCACCACCGCTAAATTACGGGGCCTGCAGCATGCCTATCGGCGTCACCCGGTGGTGTTCGACGACATCGGCCGGCGAGCCTTCAACCAGCATGGCAAGGACATGATCAAAGACGAGTTGCCGCTCGCGGTTTCCGAGTATCCGGGGTTTGTGTTGTCGATGAACGCCGAACCGCACTCCTTTCCCGATGAGGTGGCCAAACGCAGCCTGATGATCTACACCACCACCGCCCTCCCGGCGCACAAAGAAGGTTTGCGACAGGGTCTGCAGAGCGGGGTCCAGCGGATTCGAAGAGGTCTGACCGGCCATCTCTATCGGCGTTACCTGACCGATGTCATGGTCCGCTTGGAAGACGACCGGCTTCCCGACGACTGGTTGGCGGTCTCCTCGTCGGTGCTGGCCGGGGTACTGGCGGAAGGGGCCGACGGTTCCCCGCCTGCCTGGTGCCGGGAAGTCACCTGGCTTGATTTCGCGGACAAACGTTACGACCGGGTGAGAGATCGGGTTTTGGCGCTGCTGCGGCCCTCGGCCTATTCCAGGCGGGAGGGAGAGGGGCCCATCGGATGGACCATCGACCGGGACCGGATCATTGTGTGGGAACAACGGGACGCCTTCGGAAGGCGAGGTTTCGGCTGGGACGACCTCCCCTCCACCCTCATCGACGAAACCCGCAGCGGAGGCGATCGAACCGTGTTGCACAAAGGCGCCCTGGAGAGCTTTCTCAACCAGCCCCTACGCCCCAAACGCCGCTGGCGGAGATGGTAACGTCCAAGACGAGGGACTGGCGAAAGGAAACCATTCGATCAAGCCTCGTTAAGTAAGTTAGAGTGGGGTGAGACCGAGTTCGAAGGAATAGGCAGTGTACCTGAAACCTGTTGTTGACGCGGATGATTGCACAATAGAAGACATCGAGAGGGATAGGGGTTCAGTCGCAGATGTGACTGGTGATTACGCCGCCGGCCTCACTCATGTTCACATGACCAGCGAGGAGTTTCTCGATTGCCTAAAGTCGCAGCAACACGAACAGGTTCATGATTAGCTCGTAATCCGCGTGCCGACCCATGAGGAGACAGCCACGTTTCTGAGGGACTACAGGAGGCTGTCGCCGGATCAACAAAAGCGACTTGGTAACGCACTTGTCCGGTTTATTGAAGATGTGCGTGCAATCGAGACCAACAGACGAGACCGATTCCGTCCGGGTCTCCGAGTAAAGGCAGTACGAAGCACCCTTATCTGTATGAGATGTCATGGGCGCCCGACGGGCGGGCTCTTTTCTCGTGGGGCTCTCCCATAGCCGAGGGGGTGTTGCACGTCGTTTGGGAACGTTGTGGCGATCACAGCATCCTCCCATAGCTCTGAATCCCTGAATCGAACCGCAAAACGGGGCTCCGGCATGTCAAGGGACAGGACAAACCGGATTTCTTCCGGAGAAGCGCGCTTCAAGGCTGTTCATAGACGGCGATCCGGGCATGATGTGGCGGCCAGTATGGCACTGGTTTGGAATCAACCCACCATTGCGGACCGGGGCTCCTCCAATAGTGGGACTGGCCCCCTTAGGGGTCCCCGGTAGTCTTTGAGAAATTCTTCCGCCAGTTGCCGATGCAACGTGGCTAATTGCTCACGTGCCTTCTCCGGATATTCACACCGGGTGATGATTTCGTCGATAGTGACCGTCAGTCGATTGAAACGCACCAGTCTATCTTCATGCTGATGAGGCACCCAGAAGAAAGCGTCTTCGGGGTGTGAGTGATCGGCGTAGTGCTCGTACTCGTATTGGTCGGTCTGATTGATTAGCTCACATTCCTCATGGTCCAGCACATAGGAAGGGCATTTGTGACCGTCCTGGCGATAATCCTCGGCAACCACAGGCCTGAATGGTAATGAGGTTGGCAGCCCCCGCAGTGAGGGTTTGGGCGCTGGGTCCCAGGGGTTGATGATCTGTTCGGCGACCGCCCCCGGGGCAGGGAACACCTTTGCTATGGTTGATTTCGCCTGTGCGAATGACGAGCGAGGACGGTATGTCGACAGCCTGGTTTCTCACTCCTCCCACTTTGGTGGCGTTGATGACGCGCAGAATTTTGTAAGGAGCAGTTGGTGGACGTATTCGATTTCCGAGATCAACTCGTTTCAGAATATGAGCGTTTTTCCCGGAGCTTCGCTCGAATACGGGCCGAGGATATTCATCGAGCCGTCAACCAGGCCTATGAGGGGGGACGCTACTGGCCATCCCCGATGATCCAGTTGAATCCGAACTTCGAGCCGGGAGGATCCATCGACGAGTTGGTGGCGGATGGGGTTCTCGACCCCGAATGCTCCGGCATTTTCCGGATCGGGAAGACCGATCGGGACCCGGGCGAGGAACTGGTTTTGCATCGACATCAGGTGGACGCCATCGAGGCAGCCCGACGAAGACGCAACTATGTCCTGACCACCGGCACCGGGTCGGGCAAGTCGCTTGCCTATTTCATTCCGATCATCGATGACGTATTACGACGGAGGAGAGCGGGAGAGAAACCTGGTGGCATCGCCGCCATTGTTGTCTACCCCATGAATGCTCTGTGCAACAGCCAACTCGAGGAGTTGGAGAAGTTCCTGAGACGTGGCTACGGAGAGGGCAATGAGCCGGTGACCTTCGCTCGCTACACCGGCCAGGAGTCAGAGCAGGACCGGGCGCGGATTGCCGCCCAACCCCCCGACATTCTCCTGACCAACTATGTGATGCTCGAGCTGATGATGACCAGATTTATCGAGACCGACAGGGCGGTGCGCTCCCATGCCGTCGGGCTTAGATACCTGGTTCTGGACGAGCTCCATACCTACCGGGGGCGGCAGGGGGCCGACGTTGCCATGCTGGTCCGGCGGGTGCGGGAACGCTTCAATGATCACCTGCTGTGTATCGGCACCTCGGCCACTATGGCCTCGGAGGGTGCCGCGGAGCACCGCAGTTCGGCGGTGGCCGACATCGCCGGTCGGCTCTTTGGGTCGGAGGTCCGCCCCGAGGAGGTGATAGTCGAGACTTTGGCGCCTGTCACCCAACGGGAGACTCCCATCGGCGCTGTGGATCTGCGGCAGGCAATCCGGGCAGGCGTTCCGAATAATC
The DNA here is from genome assembly GCA_963665765.1 of Acidimicrobiia bacterium. Classification (GTDB taxonomy): domain Bacteria; phylum Actinomycetota; class Acidimicrobiia; order Spongiisociales; family ZC4RG35; genus Bin76. The sequence goes on along the minus strand of OY762464.1, from coordinate 1,198,621 downwards.
CCACGCATGACCAACTTGAAGGCCATCCGGTGGCGACCTGGGTGGAACAGAAACTCGGCTTGGAACCGAAGGACGGGGGCCTGGTTCGGATCTCCCGACCAAGAACCATGGAGGAGGCTTCCCACCTGCTGGCCAAGGACAGCCGACTGTCGTCGGAAGAATGCGGCAAATATCTGGCGGGGTTCCTTTTGGCGGCCTATCGGAGCAGAGACACCGGAGGGCACAGCTTCTTCGCCTTCCGACTCCATCAATTCATCAGCGGTGCTTGGAACGCCTACACCACCTTGGAGGCCCCGGGTGCTCGTTACATCACGTTGGAGGGACAGCAATACCAGCCCGGGGACCGTCGGAAGCGTCTGTACAACCTCTCCTTCTGCCGGGTGTGTGGCCAGGAATATTTCCCGGTGTGGGCCAAAAAGGTCAACGATCGGCCCGCCAGCTTCGATCCTCGGGAACTGGGAGAGCGCTCTCATCAGGATGAGGATGTTGGCTTCGGGTATCTGATGCCCGACCCATCAGGAGATTTTGATCAAAACGACCTGGAGAGCAACTTTCCGGAGGATTGGCTGGAGTTTCCGGGAGGCGAGCCTCGACTCAAGCCGTATTACCGGCGGCGTTATCACCCGTTGAGTGTTCAGGTGGATACCGAGGGTGTGGTCGCCGAAGATGGCTTGTCCGGCTGGTATATCCCCGGCTCGTTTCGTTTCTGCCTCAACGGGGACTGCGACGCCTACTACTCGGGCAGGCAGGGTGACCTGAGCAAAATGTCGGGGCTTTCCAGTGAAGGCCGCAGTTCGGCAACCACGGTGTTGGCCATGTCCTCCCTGAAGTACCTGATCGGAACCGATCTGGAGGAGAAGACCAAAAAGCTCCTGGCCTTCACCGACAACCGCCAGGATGCCAGCCTGCAGGCCGGTCATTTCAATGATTTCATCCAGGTTCTTCTGTTGCGCGGGGCCTTGCTGGCCGCCATCGGGAGTGATCCCGGCCGACGCTTAACCGATGAAGTGATGACCCAGCGGGTTCTGACCCATCTTCGCTTGGACTCCACCGATTACGCTTCCAACCCGGCCGCCAAGGGCCCGGCCGCCCAAAACACTCGCAAGACCCTCCGCGAGGTTCTGGGCTACCGGCTCTATGTCGACCTCAAGCGCGGTTGGCGGATCAGCAACCCGAACTTGGAACAACTCGGGCTCCTTGAGATCGAGTATCGAGGCCTCACAGAGTGCTGTGAAGATGAAGAAGAGTGGAGGAACGGCCATGCCCTGCTTGGCTCTATCCCTTCCCGTCGTAGGGAAGAACTCGCCAGGGCTTTGTTGGATCGCATGCGCACAGAACTATGTATCAAAACGCGCTATCTCGATCCAAACACTCAGGAGCAGGTGGTTAATCAGAGCTTCAACCTGCTCAAAGAGCCATGGGCTTTGTCGGAGGAGGAACGGCTCGAATCCCACGCATACATGTTTCCGCGCCCCCGTCCCAAGGGCCGTCGTTGGGAGCGGATAGTGACGGTGTCGTATCGTTCCGCCTTCGCCCGTCGTTTCAAGGCGCAGGGGTTTTGGGGTCATGACAACTCCCACTATCCGACCAAGTTCACCGAAGCCGTCTATAACGCGGTCATCGATGATGTTCTCCGGGTGCTCCTGGTCTATGGGTATGTGGAGTCCTCCGATCTGGGGCAGGGCTGCACCGGGTATCGGATCAACAGCTCTGCCTTGGAGTGGCGGCTCGCCGAGGGCGACCGAGCCGATCAAGGCCGCGCCAACGCCTTCTTTCGTGCTCTCTACCGGAATGTCGCCCGACTGTTGGGCAGTGACGACCGGTTCCTGCACCAGTTGGAGGCCCGAGAGCATACGGCTCAGGTGGACCCCGAGATCCGGGAAGCACGCGAGAAACGTTTTCGCAAAGGGCTGGGCAGGGAGCGGATTGTCAATGGCAAACCGGAGCCGGCCGGACTACCGATTCTCTTCTGCTCGCCCACGATGGAGCTGGGGGTGGACATTTCCGCTCTCAACACGGTCTATATGCGGAACGTCCCGCCCACTCCCGCCAACTACGCCCAGCGAAGCGGACGGGCCGGCCGGAGCGGCCAGCCCGCCTTGGTGGTCACCTACTGCGCGGCCCGTTCGCCTCACGACCAATACTTTTTCTCCGACCCGGTTCGAATGGTGGCCGGCGTGGTCAACCCGCCCACCATCGATCTGGGCAATGAGGACCTCGTCCGAAGCCACTTGCAGTCGGTGTGGCTGGCTGAGACGGGAGTCAAGCTGGGTCATTCCGTGCCGGAAGTGTTGGATCTCGAAAGCAGGGTCGGCTTGCCTCTGCTGGGGGATCTTTCCCACCAGATCGGTCTCCCTCAGATCTTGGAGAAGACCGCAAAGAGAGCCGAGCGGATTCTGGAAACCCTCCAGCAGGACCTCTCGCCGCAGTCTGCTCCGTGGTGTGCCGAGGCTTGGTTGACGGATGCGGTCAATTCGGCTCGCATCCGGTTCGACAAGGCATTCGACCGGTGGCGTTCCCTGTTCCGAGCCACCACCAGCCAAATGAAGCTTGCCAACCGCATCCTGAACAGCGCGGCCGCCACCGAGAAGGAGCGGAAAGAGGCCAAGGCTCGATATGACGAAGCCTTCACTCAGCAGAGCCTTTTGCTCCACAGCAAGCGGACCATGAACTCGGACTTCTACACCTATCGCTATCTGGCCTCTGAAGGATTTCTGCCGGGATACAACTTCCCCCGATTGCCGCTCATGGCCTTCATTCCGGGGAGAAGGGGGACTGTGGCCCGCGACTCCTTTCTCAGCCGGCCGCGTTTTCTGGGTCTCAGTGAGTTCGGCCCGCAGTCCATCATTTATCACGAGGGCAGCACCTACCGGGTTCGTCGCGTAATTCTCACCATTGGCGAGGAAGTCACCACCTCGGCCACTTTGCCGGTGGAGGTGGCCCGCCTCTGTCCCGAATGTGGAAGCGGGCACTTTGGGACCCAAAGAGACTTCGAGCGGTGCGTCAGTTGTGATGCCCGGCTGGACGGAGGACGGCGCATCTCGAACTTGTATCGCATAGAGCAGGTGTCCACTCGGCGGGCCTGGCGCATCAACTCCGATGAAGAGGAGAGGCAGCGCCAGGGTTATGAGATGATCACCGCCCTCCGGTTTAGCGAGGAAGAAGGGAAGCCTCGGGTGAGTGAAGTGGTGCTGGAGCATCAGGATGAAGATCTGTTGGAACTCAAATACGGACCGGCGGCCACCCTTTGGCGCATCAATTTGGGATGGCGGCGCCGGAAGGAAGAGTCGGTGTATGGTTTCAGCCTCGATCCCCACACCGGAGAGTGGACCAAGGATTCCCAGGCGCCGACCGCCGTCGAAGACGACAGTGTGACCGAAGGCAAAACCGTGCAGCGAGTCACGCCGTTTGTTCGGGACACCCGTAACGTTCTGCTGGTCCGCCCCACCACCGATCTTCCTTTCGAGGTCATGGTCTCTTTGCAGTACGCCCTCAAGAGGGGGATCGAGCAGGAGTTCCAGTTGGAGGAGTCGGAACTGGCCGCCGAGCCGTTGCCCGATCGGGACCACCCCCGCACCATCCTTTTCTATGAGGCGGCCGAGGGAGGCGCCGGAGTGCTTACCCGCCTGGCCACCGATCCCACCGCCGTGGCTCGGGTCGCCGCCAAGGCATTGGAGGTATGCCATCATGCCACCAAGTCGGGCGATTGGACCGGGCTTGACGACCTGGAGGATCGGGATTCCTCCTGTGAGGCCGGTTGCTATCGGTGTCTGCTGAGCTACTACAACCAGCCCGATCATGCCCTCATCGACCGGAAGAACGAGGAGGCCTTGGAGCTGCTCTGTGGTTTGACCCACGCCACGCCCAAGCAACTGCCGGACGGTGAGGGGGAGACGCAATGGCCTCTGTCGTCTCTTGAAAGGGAGTGGCTCGAACACCTGAAAGAGGGTGGATACCACCCGCCTGATCGCACCCAGCCCTACCTGCCCGAGCACAACACCAGGCCGGATTTCGCCTACAGCCAACACCAGACCCTCGTCTATGTCGATGGCCCACACCATCGGCAACGTCAACAGAGGATCATCGACGAACAGGTGACGCGCCGTCTTGAAAATGCCGGTTTTTCCGTAGCTCGTTTTCCCACCGAACGGGCCAGGTGGGACGAAATTGTGGGGGAGTATGCCTGGGTGTTCGGGACGGGCCATCCGGCGGAAGAAGGGTAAGAGGCAGTGGTGCCCGCGGTTTCTTTCAAGCCCGGTGATCTGGTTCGGGCCCGGGGGCGCGAATGGGTGGTGCTGCCCGAGACTCGACCCGACCTTCTGAAACTGCGCCCTCTGGGCGGGGCCGACGAGGACGCCACCCTGATCTACTTGCCGTTGGAACCGGCGCCGCCGGTGGCCGCTACTTTTGACCTGCCCGATCCCGACCGGCCGGGCTCGCAGGAAGCCGCTCTCCTGCTTCGAGACGCCCTCCGGCTCAAGCTCCGGGCCGGGGCCGGGCCGTTTCGCAGTGTTGGCAATATCAATGTCGAGCCCCGGCCCTACCAGTTGGTTCCCTTGTTGATGGCTTTGAAGTTGGAACCTATCCGCCTGTTGGTGGCCGACGATGTCGGGATCGGGAAAACCATCGAAGCGTGTTTGATCGTCCGGGAACTGATCGACCGCGGCGAGGTCGAGAGATTCACGGTGATCTGCCCACCCCATCTGTGTGAGCAGTGGAAGAAGGAACTGGACTCCAAGTTCAGCATCGAGGCAGAGGTGGTCCGGACCGGCACCGCTGCCCGCCTGGAACGGGGTCTGCGTCCCGACGAATCTATCTTCGAGGTGTATCCCCACACGGTGGTTTCCTTGGACTACATCAAGTCGGACCGCCGCCGGAATGATTTTCTGCGGGCCTGCCCGGACTTCGTGGTGGTGGATGAAGCCCACACCTGCGTTCGCTCCAACACCAACACCCGTCATCAGCGCTACCAACTGTTGAAGGGGTTGGCCGAGAGCCAACCGAGGCGCGGCATGATTTTTCTCACCGCCACTCCCCATTCGGGCGACGATGTCGCCTTTCACAATCTCTTGGGTCTCTTGGAACCCAGGTTCGCCCAACTGGCCGAGTTGCCTTCCGGGGAGGAGCGACAATCCCTGCGCCAGGAGCTCACTGCCCATTTTGTGCAACGGCGGCGGGGGGACATCGATGAATGGAAAGACGCGGCCGGGTTCCCGGTGCGGGAAAGTCGGGAGGCCACCTATCGGTTGATCGGCGACTGGGGCCGGATCTTTGATGATGTGCTGGCCTATGCCCGCTCGATGGTTGAGGATGCCCAGGGTGGCACCCAGCTTCAGCAGCGCATGTCGTGGTGGGCGGCCCTGGCGTTGCTGCGATGCCTTTCCTCCAGCCCCGCGGCCGCATCGTTGGCGTTGCGCACCCGCCTGCGGGCCTCTCAAGGCGCAGACGAACCGGCCCAATTGGAAGAATTGGATCGCACCGGCCGGGAAACGGTGATGGACGAAGCAGCCGACGATTCCCTGACGCTCGATGAGACCGTTCCCGCCGGGACCTTGGAGGGCGTGGAGGGAGACGACGATGAGGTGGCGGAGCTTCACCGTTTAATCCAGCGGGCCGACGCCCTGCGCGGTCCCAAACAGGACCCCAAACTCCGGGCGCTGATCAGAGAGACGCGAAAGCTCATCGCCGCCGGGTTCAAGCCGGTGGTGTTCTGCCGCTACATCGCCACCGCTCACTATGTGGGCGAAGAACTCCGAGCCGCCCTGCCCAAGCGAAAAACCCACATCCTGGTGGTGACCGGAGAACTCACTTCCGACCAGCGTGAGGAACGGGTGGAGGAGCTGGCGGAACTGGATGACGGCGTGACGCCGGTTTTGGTGGCCACCGACTGCCTTTCCGAAGGGGTCAATCTGCAACGGCACTTCGACGCGGTGGTCCATTATGACCTCACATGGAACCCCACCCGCCACGAGCAGCGGGAGGGCCGGGCCGACCGCTTCGGGCAGGCCAGCCCCGTCGTTCGCGCCCTGATGCTCTACGGCCAGGACAATCCGGTGGACGGGGCGGTGCTGCGGGTGATCCTGAGAAAGGCCGAGAAGATTCGCAAAGAGCTGGGGGTGGCGGTGCCGCTCCCCGCCGACAACCACAAGGTGGTGGACGCCATCATGAAGGCGGTGCTTCTCCAAAGCTCCAACCGCCAAAGGGGCTTCGATTTGGAGGACACCGAGCTGGAAGTGGATAACGCCTGGCAGGTGGCTCGGGGCAGGGTGACCCGCACAGTTTTCGCGCAGCGCCGTTTGAGGCCCGACGATGTGCTCCCCGAATGGCACAAGACGGTTTCGATTCTGGGCGGCCCCGATGATGTGGCCCGTTTTGTCCGGGTCTCCTCGCAACGTTTGGGAGCTCCGCTTCACCGCCAAAACGGCTACAGCCGCTTGCCGGTGGGCCATCTTCCCAAACCGCTTCAGGATCGCCTGGAAGCTGTGGGGTTCAGGCCAACCGCGCGCCTGGCTTTCACTCACCCCGCCCCCACCGGCGCCGCCTATGTGCACCGCACCCACCCCCTGGTAACCACTTTGGCGGATTACGTGGCCGAACAGGCGCTGGAGACCGACCGGGCGGAGATCGGCGCCCGTGTGAACGCCATGTTCACCAAAGGTGTGCGAACCAAAACGGTGCTCTACCTCTTGCGGCTTCGAAGTCAGCTGGGGGTGGAGAGGCGAACCGCCGACGGCCGATACGTTGCGCTTCGAACCCTTCTGGCGGAAGAGTGCCTGGCGGTGGCGGTGGAGGGCGGGGAAGCGCCCCGCCTTTTGGCCGACCCGCAGGCATTGGATCTGTTGGCCTCAATACCTGCCCGCAACATGGAGGCTGGGCAGAAGGCCCGGCTGATCCGCTCAACTATCGACGCCCTTCCAGCCACCGAACACCATTTCGATGACATCGCCCGGGAGAGAGCCCGACAACTACTGGCCGATCACCGCCGCATCCGTGACGCTTCCGGGGTCAGGGGATTGCGATATACCGTCACCCCGGCGCTGCCGGTGGACAAAATCGGGATCTACGTGTTCCTGCCGTTCGTGGCGTTTTGACCGCCTGAGCAGGCTGCAACAATCTGCACGGTGAGCGTTGATCGCCGCCGGTGGAGGCCCTTACGCCACCCTGCTCAGAAATTCGTCTCGGAGGGCAATAACCAAAACGGCTAGAACCGACCTGTCGTCTATGCCGTGCTCATAGGCGGCTTCCCGGATCGCTATGTCGAACTCGGGGTCAGGCTGATACTCGTTATAGATATAGGTGAAACAGATTTCTTGGATTTCATAGGGACGTTTCCCGATCACTCTCTGCCGCATTTGCTCAGCCGTTTGCCTGGCCCATTTCGCAACTCCGAGGTCCTCCGCGATTTGCTCGCCCAGTTCCGACAGACGACGTGGGCTGTTCTTGGCAATGGTGGGCTCAGACAGACGGTGATAAAGCTGCTGAACGTCCTGACGCATAATCCCCATGTCCTGACGCATAGCCCCCATGTCCTGACGCATGGTCCGCATGTCCTGACGCATAATCCCCATGTCCTGACGCATGGTCCGCAGTTCTTGGAATATCGCCCGCAACAGGGAACTGTGGGTGGCCAACTGCTCGTTGACTCCTCCCACCCACTTGCCGGTTTTGAAAATGAGCGCGCCGGTCGCGGCGAAGACCGCCAAAACCGCGGTGATCAGGCTAACCAGTTGGGCCGTATTCATAGCCCCCTCCTTCCGCTTGATCAGGATACTCTCGTGATAGTAGGTGAATATTAGTATCGGCTTCTTTGGTTTCTATCTTGACTCGGGAGCGAAATATCCCGGCTTGGCGGCTTCGGATTCCGGTTGGCAGGCTCTTGACGCTGGTGGCTTTCCCCACGGGCGCATCTGAGGAATAAACGCGTGGCGAGAGGTCGGCGGAGTCACGGGTTTACGGGCCTTCGGGTGGAAGGTGGGATTCTGCCGCCCGAGTTTCTTCAGGCCATCGCTTCCCAGCAGGCCCCGCACCAGGCCGGCCCCGATTACGGCTTGTCGAAATCCCTGGTGCTCAAAGAGGAACTCGCCCGGTATTGGCGCATCTGCAGTGATTACTACACCCGGTATGCCCAACGCCGGCGGCGCTTGGGCGTGCGTCCGCACAAGGTGGGGGTGGACGACTGGCTGGTTCCCCTGCTCAGGTCGCCCTTGGGATATGAAGATCTGTCCAAAACGGGGCACAGCGTTGCTCTGGGAGACCGCTCCTATTCTCTCACCCATCGCGCCTGGGACAAGGCAGTGCCGCTCTTGTTGGTCACCCGGGATTTCGGCCTCGACCAGGCCCATCCCCGGTTTGGTTTCGAAGGACGCCGGCAGGCGCCCCACACCCTCATGCAGGAGTATCTCAACGCCGAGGACAACTGCCTGTGGGGGATAGTCTCCAACGGCTCCCGATTGCGCATCCTCCGGGACAACCCGAGCCTCACCCGGCCCTCCTATCTCGAGGCCGACCTGGACCTGATTTTCCAAGAGGAGCTCTATCCCGACTTTGCCGCTCTGTGGTTGGCCATTCATGCCAGCCGACTGAAACCCGCCGACCAAAGACCGTCCAGTTGCATCATGGAAGCTTGGCGGGCCAAGGCTTTGGAGACCGGCGAGCGCGCCCGGGAGAACCTGCGCGATGGGGTGACTTCGGCGCTTCGGCAGCTGGGCAATGGTTTCCTCCAGCATCCCGCCAACCATGACCTGCGGGCGGCGTTGCATGATGGGTCGATCTCGGCCGATAGTTACTATCAGCAGCTGCTCCGGCTGATCTACCGCCTGTTGTTTCTGCTAAACGTCGAGGAGCGCAATCTGTTGCATGCTCCGGGGGTGACCGACCACCAGCAAGCCATTTACGCGTCCGGTTTTTCCCTGGCTCGACTGCAGGAGCGCGCTCTGCTGAGGCGGTCATACGATCGACATCAGGATCTCTGGCAGGGGCTTCTTATCACTTTCCGGGCGTTGGGACAGGGAGAGCCGGCGCTCGGCCTTCCGGCACTGGGTGGTTTGTTTTCGGCAGATCAATGCCCCGAGTTCGACCGAGCGGCCATTTCCAACCGACATCTCCTGGAAGCCATTCGGGTTCTGAGTTTCTTCCAAACCCGCCGAGGACTTACCCGCGTCAACTACCGGGACATGGGCACCGAGGAACTCGGTTCGGTGTACGAGAGTCTCTTGGAGTTGCAACCGGTGGTGGAGGTGAACGGCCAGTGGTCGTTCGGCTTCGTTGGGGATGGAACAGCTATAAAGACCAAGGGATCGCAGAGAAAGCTCACCGGTTCCTACTACACCCCGCCCACTCTGGTGGGAGAGTTGATCAAATCCGCTTTGGAGCCGGTGTTGGCCGAGGCGGTGGCCGACCATCCCGAAGACCCGACGGCGGCCATTTTGCGGCTGAAAGTGCTCGATCCGGCCTGCGGGTCGGGGCATTTCCTGTTGGCCGCGGCCCGGCGGATGGCGGCCGAGATAGCCCGCTTGGAGTCGGATGACGGCACGATGGACGAAACCATCCGCCAGCACGCCCTGCGGGAAGTGGTGCAGCACTGTATCTACGGAGTGGATAAGAACCCCTTGGCGGTGGAATTGTGCAAAGCTGCGCTCTGGATCGAGACGGTGGAACCGGGCAAGCCACTGTCCTTTCTGGATGCGCACATCCAAATGGGCGACAGTTTGATCGGGGTTCTCGATCCCGAGATAATGACCGAAGGGATGCCGGGGGAGGCCTACAAACCTTTGACCGGCGACGACAAATTGGTCTGCCGCAGCCTGAAGAAGCGAAACCGGCAATCTGCCGGGCACAAGACGTTCAGCCTGTTCGATGAGGACGGCGTCTCCGATCTGGCTCGAGCGGCCGCCAGCCTTGAAGGAATGCCCGAAAACACCCTGGAGGACGTGATTCGGAAAGCCACGGCGTGGAGGAGAGCCAACCGGGACATGGCGCACCGGCGAGAAAAGCTTCGGGCCGACCTGTTCGCGGGCGCCTGGTTCGCTCCCAAGACTCAATCAACCGAGGCCGAGGTGCCCTATTCCGAAGACCTGGAGCGCCTTGATCTGGATATTTCCCCCCGTCCCGGGGTTGAGTCCCTGGTGACCGATCTGGCCGAACGGCATCGGTTTTTCCACTGGTATCTGCGGTTTGCCGAAGTCATGCAAGAGGGGGGATTTGACGTGATCCTCGGTAACCCACCATGGGAACGCATCAAGTTGCAGGAGCAGGAATTCTTTGCGTGGCGATCACCGGAGATCGCCGCGGCTCCCAATAAGGCGGCGCGGGGTCGGCTGATAAGACAACTGGCGCGTTCCGATGCCATCCCAGCCGAGCAAGCCCTCTATTCGGGATTCCAGGCCGCCAAACGCGAATCCGAAGCGGCCAGCCAGTTCCTACGCACCGGAAACAGGTTCCCATCGACCGGCGCCGGGGATATCAACACCTACGCGGTGTTCGCCGAAACTTTCTTGGACCTGCTCGGCCCCCGAGGCCGTGGCGGTCTGATCATCCCCACCGGAATCTCCACAGATCATTCGACACGGAACTATTTCAACCAGATAGTCAACCAGAGAAGATTGGTCAGTCTCTACGACTTCGAAAACAGGGAGGGTGTTTTCCCGAGTGTTCATCGCTCCTATAAATTCTGCTTGCTCACCTTGACCGGTGCCCACCGACCCCAACCACGGGCCGAGTTCGCCTTCTTCTTGCGCCAGACCGAACATCTCAAAGAGCGAGAGCGCCGTTTTTCTCTTGCAGAAGGGGATTTTGCTCTATTCAACCCCAACACCCGGACCTGCCCTATCTTCCGAAGCCGACGGGATATGGAAGTCGCCGCCAAGCTGTACCGCCGCGCCGGGGTGCTCTGGAAAGAGGCTCACGGCGCCGAGCCGGAGGAGAACCCTTGGGATATCAAGTTCTCAACAATGTTCCATATGTCCAACGACTCAGGCCTATTCCGTACCCGCCGGCAACTGGAAGAAGAGGGCTGGTTCCTCGAAGGCAACGTTTTCGTGCGGGGAGAAGATCGTTATCTGCCTCTATACGAAGCCAAACTCTTCCACCAATACGACCACCGCTTCGCCACCTTCGCCGACGTTTCCGACCAGGACATCGGCAAAGGGAAAGCTCGCCCCATGACCACCCAGGAAAAGCAAAACCCGCAGACGGTCATCATCCCCCGCTACTGGGTCCCCGAATCAGAAGTGCTGGACAGGTTGGGTAGGGCAGAAAAGGATCAGCCGGCCAGGTCTCAAGGGGCGAAGGCGTTCACCGGGGGGGGGGGGACGCCATCGATATCCTCTGCAAGCTGGCTACCAACTCACTCTTCGAGATATCACACGCTCAACCGACGAACGGACTGGGATACTCGCAGTGATTCCGATGACAGCGGTAGGCAATACCAGCGTTCTGATCAGGGTTGGTTGCTTTCCTTTAGGAAGGTCACTCACTCCACAAATCAAAGAACTTCGATCTCTTGGATCATTCGGGTTTCCGCGATGACCGACGGCGCTCCCTTGGTTCGGTTAATGGGGTCGCAGTGGTTCCAGACCTTTCGAGATATCACAAATGCCACGAATGAGCGGACTTTGGTATCCAGTAACGTCCCGAGTGGTGGCATAGGAAACACGGCTCCAATAGTTGAACATTCAAGGTTTCCAGGAGTTGCTGCGGCGTTGATCTTGGCAAATATGAACAGCATTCCGCTCGACTGGGCGGCTCGCTTCTCAGTCGGCGGTATGCATATGAACTTCTTCATCGTCAAGCAGTTGCCGGTGCTGCCACCCGAGGCGTACCTGGAAAGGCCCCATCCCCGCTTGGAGACCTATGTTGAACTCGTCGTGCCCCGGGTCCTGGAACTCACTTACACCGCCCATGACCTGGAAGGCTTCGCCCGGGATCTCGGCTATGACGGCCCTCCGTTCCAATGGGACGATCAGCGTCGTCACCTTCTGCAGAGTGAACTCGACGCCATCTATGCCCATATGTACCGCCTCGATCGCTCCGACCTGGAGTGGATTCTCGACGCACCTCCTCCCAGCTCATCCTTCCCCGCCCTCAAGCGGGAGGAGATCAAACAACACGGCGAATACCGCACCAAGCGATACGTTTTCCAAGCCTTCGACCAGCTATCCGGTGGCGAACCGCCGAGTCTTCATCTAAACCTGCCTTAAGGTCCTCAGAACCGGTTAAGGTGGAGTGGTCATGCAGGAAATGCAGTTCACGGCTGTTGTTTGGCAAGAAGACGACTGGTTTGTCGCTGCAGGCGTTAGAGGTTGATATTGCGAGCCAAGGCCCCACCCCCGACGCAGCCCTTGTCAACCTCGGCGAGGCTTTGGAACTCCATTTTGAGTCGCCCGGCCCACATTTGGCGCCGCAGGTCCATCGCCTCCGAGTGAAGGCCGGCGCGGCTTAATCCGCTCCCCTACCCGGCAGGTTGCTCGCAAACTGCGCAGAGCGGGTTTCGTAGAGACAAGGCAGAGAGGCAGCCATGTCAAGTTCGTGAGCCAAGATGCCGCCCGGATTCGCACAGCTATTGTTCCGAAGCACAGAGAAGTGCGAGCGGGGACCCTGAGCAGCATACTGCGACAAGCGGGATTGAGCGTTGAGGAGTTCAACAGGCTATAGCCCCAGCGAGGCTCTTGGGAAATGCATGTTTCGCCTCCGGGCGCCTCCCCCTGCCGGTTTCATTTTGGCCGGATTCACCCGGCGAACGGATTAAGGCAACTATCTTATAGCTCGTGATCTTCAGTTCTAGGCCCAAGCTTGTTTTGGTCGTAGGAATCGTCATTATGGTGGTGGGTTACACCCTCACCCACTTGTGGGGTGACGTTTTAGCGATCCAATTGGCCGGATCGCCCTCGGAGTTTGTCAGTTTGGCGGAGGCTGTCGAGGGCGGAATGCAAAGGGCCTTCTGGGCCGACATCCTGATCCTTGTTCCGGGTTACACTCTGGTTTTTGTCGGCATTTTCAATCTCCGGCGGCCACGGGCGGCCCGACTGTGCCGTTGGGGACTTCGACTGGCCCTTTTGGGAGCTTTGCTGGACCAGGTACAGAATGTGATGATCCTGTTTGGACTTGCCCAGGTGGACTCGGGTTCCAGCCCGTCCGACACCATGATCGGGATGTCCCTTTCGGTGGGCACCGGTCTTTTCCTGCTACTGGGAGCGGCCCTGGTGCTGGCCATCATTGCTTTGACCCGCAAAGGGGATCCTCAACCGGCCTGAAGCCAGGACCAAACAAGCCATAACCGGTGGAGTTTCCCGGGTTTATTTCCTGTGAGGCGGGATTTTCGCAAAGACTCCTTGCTGGGACATATCCCACGCGACTAATGGGTCTTCTCTGTTGGCCTGCAAACACCGGCGAGGTATGCGCATGGAATTCTTGGGGAAGATTCCCCCCAACACCTCCCCGGTTGCAATGTTGATGCTTACCTCGTGTTCCCCGTGCGTGGCGTGTAGGTGAGGAGGGGGATGGTCATATGGATTCAGGAGATGGATATTCATAGAAGCAGCTAATCCGAGGCGACATCAAGGAACCTGATGGGAAATATCTCATCCAGGCTTGCGCCGGTGGACCACCGCAGTAGTCGGAATATCGGAATAGATGAAGTCGGGATCGGCGGTTCCGACCCGTCCTGCAGGATCGTCTTCGGTTTGGTCTCGTCACCAAGCCGCCGCTTGGTTGACCAACTCGGGAGTTACTGTGGCGTATCCTCCGTTGCAGGCTTCGGTAACAGCTACATGGACGGTGCGTATGACATCTCGGAGCGACATTTGGAAGTCGCTCTGGTATAGCTGATAGAGTCGGTCCACTGCCATTGTTTGGATCACTTCAGTGAGTGGGGGTGCCGTTCTCGGATTGCCCGGACATGTATTAGCAATGACCCGGGAGTGGATGACCTGGCCCAAAGCTCGGCTTGAGGACAGAGTGGGAATGTTAATGGGAAGCTCGATGGTGGCACGCAGTTGATCGACGACGGCATCACTCTCCATGTAGGTGTTGTGGGCGGCCACGACCATGCCGGTGGAGAGTTGTCGAAGTTCCGGTAGAACGGTGCCGAAGAAGGCGAGCGCCAAGCCATGATGACTGATAGCGCCTCCTACCGTACGAAACCACCGATCGGTGTCGTCGAACACCAGAACGGGTGTGTATCCATCCTTCTGGATAGCCGTCAGCAGTTGCTCCAAGACCTCCAAAGTGGCTTGAGCGGTTCGAGGCAATTCGGTTGAAGAGGGCACTTGACGCTTGACCTCTACCTGCAGGCCAACGCCCATCCAACTGCCTCCCATGTTGAGTCCGGTGATGCGTCTCCTCCGCGAAATCGTCCTCTTTGCGCTGGCGCCCTCAAGGGCCTCGGCGCGTTCCTGGTCACCGAGATCGGCGCGGTCGGCCAAGGTCTGAATGATCAGGCCGGCTACGGCTTGCACGTTGGTGACGACTTTGTAGGGCTCAGCGAATATGGGAACGGCGATGGGGGCGATCCCGGATGTAAGCGGACCGAGGACATGCTCGATGAGGCTTGATTTGCCGGATCCGGATTGTCCCACCACCGCCGCTCTTTCGCCTCGTCGGGCAACTCCGGCCAGGATGGTTTCGGGATTCTCTCCCGGTATCAACTCGTAGAAGGGAACATGATAAACACCCAGATCCCGCCGCAGGGGAGCATGATCAAAGGCATGAGCCTCTTGAAGACGGTTTAGCAGTTCGATGCTCATTCGAGTTCTTCGGTGTTGAGGTTGGTGGCATAGAGTTTCCGTGGACGACCGACACCAGCTTTCTCTGGAAAGGTGTAAACCAGTCCGGCATCTTCAAGGCGCCGAAACACCTGGGCAACTCTCGCTCTGGTGAGTTGCCAGTCCTCCAGCAAATGAGGGTCTGAAGCGCTGGTAGGTCCGTTTGTCAAGAGGTACTCGAGTGCGAGCTTTTCCGTCGTGCCGAGATTGGCTGCGGAAGCAACGAGCCTGCTTGCGGCGGCGAATTCATCAGCGCTTCGGAGGACGGTGCGCCTGGCGCCTTCGAGAAGTCGGCGGGGGTTGCCTTGGCATTGGTCGATGATGCTGTCGCGTTCGAGATTGATTCGCCATGCAGCTTCCCTGTCATTTTGGCTTGCTTGGTCGAGGCGAGCGTCGAGAAGTCTGGTGCAAGCTGACGCGTCCATAGGTCCCAGACGAAGTACGGAGTCGAAAAAAACGTCGGCCGGAGGCTCCAGATACTCTGATGTCCTCGTTGCCAGACCGCAGACCACCCATCTGAAAGGTAGTTCCCAAACATCGTCACGATAGCGCCCGAACAGTTCATGAGCCAACGCAGGCTCGTGGATTTCGTCGAGAATGATGGTTGGTTTTGGAGTTTCGGACTCGATTGCAGTGGTGGCTAGATGTCGGAGATCTCGGAGAGGATCCGAGTCGCCGCCCGAGAACAAATCTTGGAAAGTGCTCACGCCTCCGAGCAAGACGGGTGGTCTACGGCCCTCCACCGCTATCCGTATTAGAGCGACGAGGTCGGCGAATTTCTTTGGCTTGGCGGCCCTTACATAGTGGCAGGTTCGTCCGCTGTCCTGTGAGTGTCGCTGGTGTTGGTACATGAGAGACGTTATCCCGATGCCCCGTTCTCCTAATGCGAGAACATTGAAGCCGAGTTCCGCCGCACGCTCCAAGTGACCGAGTTCAGCCGCACGGTTGACAAAGAGGCGGCAATCGGCCTCTGAGCCGGTGAGGGGTCGTTGACTGATCTGAAGCACGGTTTACATATAATACTGTAACTTTTGTTAGGTTACTCACTTTTGCCCGGATTTCCCACGAGCGCAAGTCAGGCGTGGACAGCCTGATCAGCCTTGCTCGACGCGATACACCGCGTCGGTGGTGAGGATGTACATCTCGCCTGACTCATCGGTGCCTAAGGAGACCACCGAGCCCAAGTCGCTCGCCCATTCTCGAAGTTCGGTGGCCAAGGCGCCGTTCCACAGAAAGCTGCGCAGGTATCCCCCGCAGTAGTCGGAGTAGAAGTAGTGACCCCACAGGCCGGGCATGCCGGCGCCTCGGTAGACGACTCCGCCGGTCACCGAGCAGGTTCCACCGTCGTCATGTGCTATCTCCAGCACCGGCAGGGTCTGTCCGGTCGGATCGCAGTCTTGACGAGGTTCGAAGCAATGAAGTCCCTCGGTGATCGGCCACCCGAAGTTGAGACCCGGTTCGGCGATGGGCGCCACGCTGATCTCCTCGTAGGCGTTCTGCCCGACATCGGCGATGTAGGTCAACCCGGTGGGCCCGTCGATCCAAAAGCGCCAGGGGTTGCGGAGTCCATACCACCACACCTCCGAGGTGGCCTGGTCGGGGTCGATGCGCACCAGCGCGGCCAGCGGCGTGTCGGGACGTTGGCCGTGGCCGTAAAAGTCGTCCGCCCGGCCGCCGTCGCCCAGGCCCAGATACAGGTGTCCGTCGGGTCCGAACTGGATCATCCCGCCGTTGTGGTTGGTGGCGGGCTGCCGGGTGAAGAAGATGAGTCTCTCCGAGTTGGGATCGGCGGTTCGGCCGTCGTCGGAGAGCGAAAATTCGGACACCACCGTGTGCCCGTTGCGGTCGGAGTAGTGCACGAACAGTCGGGTTGGATCGGTTGGATGGAGAGCAATGCCCAAGAGTCCCTGCTCTCCCCGGAAGGTAATTCGATTGGTGATGTCCAGCACCGGAGGGTCGGCGATCTCGTCGCCGGTCAGGTAGTGAATGCGACCACCTTGTTCGGCAAGATAGGAATGTTGGGCGCTTTGGGCGGCGGTGAGAAAAATGGGATTGCTCACGTCCTGCGCGATCGGGACGAATCGCAGGAAATCGGGAGGTGAGGGCACAGTGGTGGTTGGAGGGTCAGATTCTGGGGGAGACGAGGTGGTGGGGGACGTCGCCGGTGGCTCGACGTTCGGGGATTTGTCAGGCTGGGAAGGAGGCGTCTCTTGGTGGGGCGGCGCAGCGGTGGTTTCCGTGGTGACCGCGGTAGGCAAGGTGGTAGTGGGCGACGCCGGGAGGGCTGTCGTATCGGCAGGGATGATCGTTTCCGGCGCAGAGGAGCAGGCGGCCACCAGCCACAGCGCCAGTGTCCATCGAGCCACCCGTCGGCCGGTCGCTCTAATCATCGGATCCCGCCCCTGATTTACAGCCCCTGATTTTGCTCATTCTCTTCAGAACATACCCGATCCCAGATGATGTGCGGGGGTCGGTTCGCTCGAACCAACCAATCACAACCTCCTGCACATTATGAATTGCGAAGTATGCCTAGCCGGCCGTGAAAGGCGTGTTCAGGTGATGACTTGCCTGATCCATCGGCGGGTGGCGTGGTGAACGAAGTTGACGCGGTGCCCGAGAATGTGATCCCGTCCGGCCAGCACCGGGGGAGACGTTCCAAAAGATGGGGAAAAGGGATTCGACTGCACCGTTTTAGAATCCTTTAGAAAACTGCTACTCAGTCATATTACCCCAGTTGGGGGGCGGTTTTTTGAAGTTTTGTAACTTTTAGAAAACTTTACGGGGACCGAGGGACAGGCGCGGCGCCTAACTCAGACGGCGCCCCGGTAGCGGTGTTGCCGCCAGGCTTCGTAGACGGCGATGGCCACCGCATTGGCCAGGTTGAGGCTGCGCACCTCGGGGGACATGGGGATCCGAACCGACTCGTCCACCCACGGTGCCTCCAGTACCTCACCGGGGAGCCCCACCGATTCGGGTCCGAACAACAGGGCGTCGCCGGGGAGGTATTCCGGTTCGGAGTGCCACCGCTGCGCATGGGGCGCAAAAGCAATAACTCGGGATGGTCGGGTGCTTTCCAACCAGGCGGCCAGGCGCCCGTGCACCTTGGTCACCGACCGCTCCCTATAGTCCATTCCCGCCCGACGCAACCGGGCGTCTGACATTTCGAAACCCAACGGCTCGATCAAGTGCAGCCGGCATCCGGTGTTGGCCGCCAGCCGCATGATTGCCCCCGTATTGGGGGGAATCTCCGGCTGGTACAGAACTATGGAGAACAACGGCCGTCCCGTCGAGCCGGGATTCAGCCCCCCGGGCCGAACACCAGCACGGTGTTGTGTCCCCCGAACCCGAAGGAGTTGGAGACCACCAGACCGGGCGTCCACTCCTGTCGTTCCCGCACGATCCGCTGCAGGGGAATGTCGGGATCCTGTTCCGCAAGGCCGATGTTGGGAGGAACCTGTCGACGGCTGATGGCCAGGACCGACGCCACGGCCTCGATCCCTCCGCTGGCCCCCAGGGCGTGGCCGGTGGTTCCTTTGATCGAGGACACCAGTGGCTGATCGTCGCCCCAAAGAGCGGAGATCACCCGCCCCTCGCCCGCGTCGTTGAGCGGGGTGGCGGTGCCATGAGCGTTGATGTAGCCCACCTGGTCGGGAGTGCCTTCCGCGTCTGCGAGAGCCCACTGCAAAGCCCGGCGGGCGCCCTCGCCTTCGGGATGGGGGGCGGTGATGTGATGGGCGTCGGAACTGGTTCCCGCTCCCAGCAGTTCGGCCAGGATGCGAGCCCCGCGTTCCCGCGCCTTGTCCCATTCCTCGAGGACCATCATGGCCGCCCCCTCCCCGACCACGAACCCGTTGCGATTCACGTCGAACGGTCGTGATTCGTTGGTGGGGGACAGGGCTCGGGCGGAGCGGAATCCGGCGATGGTGGCCGGTCTCACTGCGGCTTCGGATCCGCCCGCCACCATCAGATCGACGTATCCCCATTGAATCTGGCGCAGAGCGTCGCAGATGGCCTGGGCGCCCGCCGCGCAGGCCAGGGTCTGGGTGGTGGCCGGTCCCAGAAATCCGAACTTGATGGATATGTCGGCCGCGGCCGCATTGCTCATCATCATGGGGATGGCCAGAGGAGAGGGACGCGGCCTGGGGCTGTGATTGACGGCCTCCACCAGGTATTCGAACGACCGCATTCCGCCGATCCCGGTGCCCACGCAGGCGCCGGAGCGCTCCGGATCGGTTCGGTGATCCCCGGCCATCTGAAGCGCCTCGTGAGCAGCCACCCGCGCATACTGGGAGAACAGATCGAGCCGCCGGGCCTCGCGGCGCGGAATCCATGCCGAGGGATCCCAATCTTTTATGACAAAAGGCCCTATGCCCGGGTCTTGGGTGAGGCCTTCCCAAAAGGCTTCGACGCCCTGGCCCGGTCCGGTGACCACCCCCACTCCGGTCACGGCTACCCTGCGTTTCTTCACGCGCTTCCCTCCTTTTTAGTTCGCATCACCTTCGGGTCCTCAGTCGTCCTCGGCCGAGTCCATCGAGGCGGCTTGATAGACGCCGAACAGTATCCCCTGCGGGTCGCGGCAGTAGGCCACTTTACCCACATCGGGGATTTCCTGAATGGGCAGTGCCATCTCGCCGCCCGCCTCGGAAATGCTTTCCAGGGCGCGGTTGATGTCCGGCGTGTCCACCACTATCACCGTCTGAGGCTTCCCATCGGCAGACGGCATCAGTGCTCCGTTGATACCCATCTGCTCGTCCGGGCCGGTGGTGGCCAACCAGTACGGGAAGTCACCCCACTGCTGGAAGGTCCACCCCAAGGCCTTCGCAAAGAAGTCTCGGCTGGCGGCGGGATCCGGACTCTGGCATTCAAAGTGGACCGGTCTCATCGGTGCATCCTTTCTTAGTGGGCGGTTGTCGGGGTTCTGAAATCCAACTGGTAGAGCAAATCCGACCCGCCCGACGCGGCCCTTTCCAAGGACGCCGCCTGCGGAAGGAGGTGCTCACAGTAGAAGCGGGTGGTGGTGACCTTTTGCCGCAGCCATTTGTCGTCATCGCTGGCGCCCATGCGCGCCCGGGCGGCCTGAGCCGACCG
This sequence comes from Acidimicrobiia bacterium, assembly GCA_963665765.1. Taxonomy (GTDB): domain Bacteria; phylum Actinomycetota; class Acidimicrobiia; order Spongiisociales; family ZC4RG35; genus Bin76. The sequence goes on along the minus strand of OY762464.1, from coordinate 1,178,774 downwards.
GACCATCAGCCACCCTCCCATGACCGTGCCGAACATGGTCAGGTACGGGTATGCGCCGGCCAGCGCGTCCCGATAGCCGCCTCTGGCCAGATGTGACCCCAAGGCCCGGCCGGCTCGCTCCAGGCTGCGGGCGGCTCGCTCCAACTCCTCTCCGGACGCCCGCAATTCGTCGACCGAAGCCGCCTCGGCGGCGGTGGCCCGTATCTCTTCCAGCAACTCCCTGACCACCGCCCCCGACCGGATGGGGAGCTTTCTGGTTACCAGGTCGATGGCCTGGATGCCGTTGGTGCCCTCATAGATGGGGCTGATCCGCGAGTCTCGGAAGAACTGGGCGGCGCCGGTCTCCTCCACGAATCCCATGCCGCCGTGGATCTGGATGCCGTGGGAAGCAATCTCCACCCCCAGATCGCTGCACCAGGCTTTGGCGACCGGAGTCAGTAGCGCCGCCAACTCGCCGTTGCGGTTTCGCTCCTCCTCGGTCTCGGCGTGTTGGGAGCGGTCGGCGGCGGCCACGCAGTAGAACAACAGGGCTCTCATCGCCTCGATCTGAGCTTTCATGGTGGCCAGCAGTCGACGGATGTCGGGGTGTTCCACGATCGGTGACTGCTCGCCCGGCGGGGCGCCCACCGCTCTTCCCTGGCGGCGCTCCCAGGAGAACTCCAAGGCTTTCTGGTAGGCGCGTTCCGCCACTGCCAGACCCCCCTGTCCCACCGCGATCCGGGCCGCGTTCATCATGGTGAACATCCGGGCCATGCCCCCGTGGGCAGGCCCCACCCGATAACCGACCGCCCCCCCTCGCTCGCCATAGGAGAGCATGCAGGTGGGGCTCCCGTGGATGCCCAGTTTGTGCTCCAGGGAGACGGTGCGGATGTCGTTGAGCTTTCCCGGTCGGCCATCGGGGCCGACAATTCGCTTGGGGACGATGAACAAAGAGATGCCTCTGGTGCCCGGGGGACCGCCGGGAATCCGCGCCAGGACGGTGTGGATGATGTTGTCGGCCATGTCGTGGTCGCCCCAGGTGATGAAGATCTTGGTTCCGGTGATCCGGTAGGTCCCATCCGGTTGGGGGATGGCTTTGGTGGTGAGGGCTCCCACATCCGATCCTGCCTGGGGCTCGGTGAGGTTCATGGTTCCCGACCATTCGCCGCCGATCAGTTTCTCCAGGTACAGATCCTGTTGCTCGGCCGATCCGTGCATGCTGAGCATGTGGACGGTTCCGGCGGTGAGGGTGGAGCACAGCGAAAAGGCCAGGCTCGAGGAGATCAACATCTCATCCACCGCGAATCCCACCGCTTGGGGCATGCCCCCTCCACCCCACTGCGCAGGCAGGGAAATGCCCTGCCAACCGGCTTCCACCAGCTGACGGTAGGCCTCGGCGAATCCGGTGGGGGTCTTCACTGTTCCGTCTTGGGTGAGCATCGCACCCTCGGTGTCTCCGACCCGGTTGAGTGGCGCCACCACTTCGGAGCAGAAACGACCTGCCTCCGCCAGCAGGTAATAAACCGTTGCCGGGTCGGCATGCTGGTAGCCATTCAGTTTGGACAGGGACTCGAGATCGGCGATGTGCTCCAGAACGAAATCGATATCTCGCAGAGGGGGCCGGTAGACGCTCATAGGGATATGAGAATATCAAAGAGGCGCTCATATCGGAGAAACGTTTGGGCGGGGGCCGGTTTTCGGAGAGCGGGGCGGGACATCCCGGACCTCGCCGAACTTGGTATTCTCGCCAATTCTGGCTATAGCCCGGTTGGCGAAGCTACTCTTTTTGTGACCGGTTCTCTGTGAGGATTTGATGCCTGCCCACCAAGAAGTTTCTATCCGCGTTCTCAACCGGGAGCTTTCCTGGCTGGATTTCAACAGCCGGGTCCTTTTTCTGGCCGAGCGCCCAGACGTTCCGCTGCTGGAGAAAGTGCGGTTTCTTTCCATCTGGGCTTCCAACCTGGACGAATTCTTCCAGGTGAGGGTGGCGGGACTCAAAGAGCAGGTGGCGCACGGGGTGGTGGGAAGGACTCCCGACGGACGCACCGCCGGCCAGCAGCTTTCGGCCATCCGCGCCGAGACCTCCGAGCAGTATCTGCGGGCTTCCAAGATCTACCGGGACATTTTGGAACCGTCCCTGGCTGAGGCCGGCATAGGCCTGCAGACCTATGCCGATTTGGACGAAGAAACCGCCTCCTACCTCGGCCAGTATTTCCGGGACACGGTGTTTCCCGTGTTGACTCCCCTGGCGGTGGATCCGGCCCATCCTTTCCCTCACATCTCCAGTCTCTCTCTCAACCTGGCGATCCAGGTGCAGGAGATGGAGAGCAAAGCGGTGCGATTCGCCCGGGTGAAGATCCCTCCGATTCTTCCCGCCTTCGTTCCCCTGTCCCGGGCCGGGTGGTTTGTTTCGCTCGATGAGGTGATCGCCGCCCATCTGGACCAGTTGTTCCCCGGAATACGAATCTTGGACTATCACCTTTTCCGAGTGACCCGCAACGCCGACTTCGAATTGGAGGAGGACGCGGGGGGCGATCTGCTGGCCGCCATCGAGTCGGAGCTGACCCGTCGCCGATTCGGTCGGGCGGTCCGATTGGAGGTGACCGGGTCGATGAGCAGTGAAGTGTTGGAACTGCTGACCAGAGAATTGGAGATCTCCGATTCCGATGTCTATGTCATGGACGGGGTGCTGAACGTGGCCGACCTGGGTTTTATGGCTTCCCTTCCCCGACCTGACCTGCTGTACCAGCCCTGGGCGTGGGTGACACATCCTCGGCTGGCAGGACGCCTCAGTGAACAACTGGACTTCTTTGAGGTGATCCGGGAGGGTGACATCCTGGTGCACCATCCCTACGAATCTTTCTCCACCTCGGTGGAGGAGTTCATCGCCCAGGCCGCCGCCGATCCCGACGTGCTGGCCATCAAGCAGACCCTGTATCGCACCTCGAGCGACTCGGTGATCATGAAGTCGCTGATGGAAGCCGCCCTGCGAGGCAAGCAGGTGGTGGCGCTGGTGGAGCTGAAGGCCCGTTTCGACGAGGACGCCAACATCACCTGGGCGCAGCGGCTGGAGGAGAACGGCGTGCACGTGGTGTACGGGGTGGTGGGTTTGAAGACTCACAGCAAGATAACCCTGGTGGTGCGCCGGGAAGAGGGAATGATTCGCCTCTACTCCCATGTGGGAACCGGCAATTACAACGAACAGACCGCCCGCATATACGAGGATCTGGGGCTGTTTACCTGTGACGAACTAGTGGGTTCCGATTTGAGTTTTCTGTTCAACTTCCTGACCGGATACAGCCGTCATCCGAGTTACCGCAAGCTCCTGGTCTCTCCCGTTTTCACCCGCCCTCGCCTGCTGCAGCTCATCGACTCTCAGGCTCATCCGGGCGGGCTGATAACTATGAAGGCGAACTCGCTGATCGACCCGATGATGATCGAATCGCTCTATGCGGCCTCTTGCGCAGGGGCTCGTGTCGAACTGGTGGTCCGGGGGATCTGTGGTCTGGTGCCGGGGGTGAAGGGCATGTCGGAGAACATCCGGGTTCGTTCCCTGGTGGGCAGGTATCTGGAGCACTCCCGGGTGTACCGCTTCGGTGGCCGGGATGGCCGGGTCTACTATATGGGCTCCGCCGACCTCATGCCGCGTAACCTCGACTCGCGGGTGGAGGTGCTGGTTCCCATCGAGGATCCTGACCTGCGTTTCCGTATCGACGAGATGCTGGAGGTGCTGATAGCCGACGACACCCTGGCCTGGGAGTTGGGTCCGGACGGCCGGTGGAGCAGGGTGAAGGGAACCGTCACCCGAATGGCCCATCTGGAACTGCAGGGGCTGGCCGAGGCGAGAGCGCAAGCCCGCTTCTGAGTCGGTGCGATAACCGCTGAGAATTCGCCTGGCGTTCACGTAGGCAGCGATCTGTGTTCGAGAGGTTCTATCGGGTGGATGTGGCCCGTTCCCGCCAAACCGGCGGCACCGGGACTGGGTCTGGCAATTGTCAAACATGTCGCAGAGCGACACGGCGGAAAAGTGACTGTGAAGAGCCTGTTGGAGGGAGGGGTCCACTTTCGTTCGGCGGGTTCCCTCCGCCGGCGATGGCGCCTCTTTTTTCTGAGACCCATCGCTCACAGCAGGCATTTGGCTACCGTCGGGCCGTGACGATGGGCTATGACGCGGTGGTAATCGGAGCGGGCCCCAACGGCTTGGCGGCGGCGATAGTGCTGGCGGAGGCGGGGCATTCCACGTTGCTGGTGGAGGCAGCCGGGGCAGTGGGGGGAGGGTGTCGGACTGCGGAGTTGACCATCCCCGGCGCTCGGCATGATGTCTGCGCCACTTCCCACCCCCTGGGTCGGGGTTCGCCATTTTTCAGACGGCTTCCCCTGGCTCGGAAGGGGCTGCGGTGGATCCATCCGCCGACGATCCTGGCCCACCCGCTCGACGACGGCGAGGTGGTGTTGCTTCATCGTTCGATCGAGGAGACCGCCGAGGGACTGGGGGTGGATGGGAGTCGTTATCTGCGGAGGGCGCAGGCCTTCGATCGGCGGTGGCCTCGCTTGGAAAGCCGTCTCTTCGGCCCGCCCGCGCGGCTCGGTCCTGATCTCGGGGCGCTGCTGAGAATGGCTTCCCTGGCCCGTCCGGCTTCTTGGGATATTCGCAGGTTCAAGGGTTCGGCTGCCCGGTCGCTCTTTGCCGGGGTGGCCGCTCATCCCATGATGCCACTGGAAAAACCTCTTACCTCGGGGGTGGGATGGATGCTGTTGGTGGCCGGACATCGGTATGGCTGGCCTTTCGTGGAGGGGGGTTCCCAAGTGCTGGCCGATGCTCTGGCCGCTCACTTGGCGGACTTGGGGGGAAAGATCGACACCGGACGCCGGGTGAGGGATCTGGCGGAACTTCCTCCCCACCGGGTGGTGCTGGCCGATTTGGCGCCATCGAAGTTGGATGAGATGCTCCGGAGAGGGCGGGGGGCGGGCGGCGACGGTGTTGCTCCGTGGTTCCGGCATGGACCGGGGGTGTTCAAACTCGATTGGGCGCTGTCCCGACCGGCGCCTTGGCGGGACGCCCGGATGACCATGGCCGGTGTCCTGCATCTGGGCGGCGACCACCGGCGGATCGCCGCCGCCGAGCGGGCGGTGTGGGCCGGCCGCCTGCCGGATCGGCCCTTCGTGGTGGCCGCCCAGCCGTCTCTGTTCGACCCCTCCCGATCGCAGGCGGACGGCCATGTTCTGTGGGCCTACACCCATGTGCCGTCGGGGAGCTCGGCCGACGTGCGGGCGCTGGTGGAGAAGGAGATCGAGCGGCACGCTCCGGGCTTTCGTGACACCATTGTGGCCTGTCACACCATGGCCGCTTCCCAGTGGGAGGGTTACAACCCCAATTATGTGGGCGGCGACATCGGCGGCGGGGTGTTGGGATTGAGACGGACGTTGCGCGGTCCCTTCCGGGGATGGTCACCCTATGCCACTGGCGCCGATCGGATCTTTTTGTGTTCCTCTTCCACTCCGCCGGGCGGAGGAGTCCACGGCATGTGTGGCTATCACGCGGCGCAGGCCGCCCTGCGGGCTCTTCGGAAAGTCCGGCGATCCTGGTCTTCCTGCTGAGTGAGGACGGGGCCGAGGTGGGGAGTCCGGCCCTATCGGAAGGTGCTTACTGTGGCGCCGCCCACTGGTCGGAGGTGATGCAGAAGGTGCGGGCGGCGGATCGTGATTGGGGGCTGCACGGAGCGCTTCCGATGGGCTACGGGATCCGGATCGAGCCGGTCTCGGCTGCCGACGCCGCGTGGGGTTCAGCCGGTCGGAACAACAAATCCGGTGGGGCCAATCCCAGTCGGCCAGGTTCCAGGGGGGATGGAGATATCATGATGCTGATGCTATGATGTCTCATCCATGAGAACTGTCATCACTTTGCCGGATCAGATGCATGTCCGAGCCAAACAGCACGCGGCCGATCTCGGGATCAGCCTGGCCGAGTTGACTCGGCGTTTGCTGGAAAGGGAACTGGCCGTCGCGGCGCCGGCGGGAAGCCTCGAATCAATATGCGGGATGGTAAACGGCGATCGGTTCGACATGGCCGGGGATGGGCATCGGATCATACGAGAGGCAGTTGCGGATCTCTGGTCCGGCGCGGGCGATTAAGTGATGGTCTTCTGTTTTGTGGACACCTCGGCGTGGGTGTCCATGGCGGACCGTGCCGAGGCTTCCCACGGGCGCGTGGCAGTCGCATTACGGGAACGGCAGGGCGCCCTCCTGACCACCGACCACATTCTGCAGGAGACCTGGGCTGTTATGCGGTACCGTCATGGACGGCGCCCGGCTGAGAATCTTGTCAATACGATTCGCAATGGGATTGCTCGCCTCGAGTCTTCGTCTCTGGCCGATCTCGAGGCCGCGGCCGCCATCGGGGTGGCGTTTCCTGATCAGGATTTTTCTCTTTCGGATCGTATTAGCTGGGCCGTAATGGAGCGTCTTGGTATCCGGGAGGCAGTCTCTCTCGATCGCGACTTTCGCATCTATCGGTACGGCCCCCGGCGGACCCGCGCCTTTGAGATAGTGCCTTGAGAATGCCGGCGTGGGGCTCGGTCCGCTATCTTCGGGGTGGCAGCATCTTGGCCGCGGATTGGATGGTCGAGGCGAGCTGAGCCGGCTTTACGTGTCTGGCCAGGCTGTCATGGGTGCTGATTTGTTTCAGAAACCCCAAGTCCGCATCATCGGTGCCGATCGTTATGATGCGTATCCCTACGTTTTTCATTCGCCTGGCTTCGTGCAGGGCCGAGGATCGCTCATCGGGCGCACCGTCGGTTACCAGTACCACCGCCTTTGACTCGGTTGAGTTGTTGGTCAGCTTGGTTCTTGCCAGAGCCAGAGCGCCTGCCATATTGGTGGATCCCGAGGTCTCTAAAAACTTCATAGCAGAAGCCAGTGCCCTGTTATCACCGGTCATCTCCACTGCTACCCATGGGTTGGTGCCAAAGGCTATTACTCCAACTCGATAACCTTGCCGAATGGCACTGACCGCGAATTTGACCACGGCTTGCTTGGCTGTCGTAAGCTTGTATCCATCCATGCTTCCCGAGCAGTCGAGCAACAACCAAGCCACCCCGCTTGCCCGGCTAGACCGTGTTCGTGTTGACAGTCTGGTGTGACCTCGGCGTTTGTCCAGATCGCGAAACAGTTCCTGTTTCCGCGTCGAAGATCCCAGATGCCCAGGGGTTCTACGTGATATATCCTTCATGGACCGGCTCCTTTCGGGTTGATCCAGCTGAGTAAAGGGCTTTCCATTACTGTTGGTAGTGTTGTCTTAGGATTTCCATGAACAAATTCAAACGTTTCATGGATTCATCATCTCCCCCTGCCAGATCGGGATGAACCTCCTTGGCCTTTTGTTTGTAGCGTTTTTGGACGGTTGTCCAGGTGTCACCTGGCCGAGTGCCCAAGAATTCATGGGCTTCTTCAACTCCTGGCCCGGAAAATGTGTCATCAGTTGCTTGTCGGCTCCCGCCCCGTATCAAGTCGCCAAGCTTGTTGACCTCCTCGATCAAGTATTCCATCACTTCCGTATAGAGATCCCATTGGCGTTGCGGCAAATAGATATCTTTGGCCTGCATCCAACGTTCGTAGCATTCGTCCAGCGAGTGGACCAAGCTTGGACTGGCGTTGGACACGTGAGTCAGGGCGGTTCTCCACCGGGCCTCGAACGCATCGCTCAATGCCAATGAGGTTTCAAGATTCGCTTTGTCCTGCTCAAGACGAGAGCACACCTGGCGGATGGTCCGATGGTATTCGCTTCCCTGCACAGACGATTTGTTAATTTGCGTCAAAGCGTCGCTGACGTCCGATTGGTAATCAGGCAGGGCAAAAACAATTCCGAGCAAAGATGCTAACTCAGCAATTTCATCGGATAGTCTTAGGATCGGTTCCAAGGGTCCGGTCACGGTAGCGGCGAGTTTGTCAAGCGCTACGATATCTGTTTCCGGTATAAAAAATTTGGATGCATACCTAACACTGACTCCCCATATGGCTGTTAGACCCATGAAGGCTAAGAGTGTTTCGATTTCGGACAAGTCAGTAGTTGCTGTCGGCCCTCCGCCGGCCAGCCACGATAAGCCATATAATATGGAAAATCCCGAAATCAACATATACGTCAGACGACTGAAGTTGATGACAGTGTGTCGCAGTACCACCTGGATGGTGTTATTGTGATATTGCAGGTTTGTAAAGAAGTTGGATGTTTTGAGGCGAGCTGCCAATAGAGTGGCCAATAATATAACAATAAGAGGTATTGACCATATATACACAAGGGATGATAAACGAATGAAAAGGTCCCACGAATCAGGTGTATCTAATATAATCAGGATACCTTGGAACAGAGCCAATATGGTTATCAGGACTCCTATGATTATGAGATACCAGACGATGAGCCGGGTCAAAACAGTGGTGCACCAACCCAGGAATCTGGCGAACCACTTTGGGTTGGGGTTTATGATTTGGGTGGTCAAGCTCGGGATGGTCACGGGCCTATTAGTTTAACCGGAGGGCTTGAGGGTTTCCCGTTACGTCTGCGGGAAGGTTTGGTAGTTCCCGGCGGTTATCCCATTTGGGGTTCGAAGATGGCGACTTTGGGTTCGAAAAGGCTGAAGGTGCCTTTTTGGTCGTCATTCACCACTGCGAACCGACCCACGGAGATGTCGGTGACCGGCACACAGACGTCCCCTCCCAGGGTTGTTACCCGGGCGGCGGCGGCAGCAGCATCCTCCACCTGCATGTAGACCATCCAATGGGGAGGGATTTCACCCCAGCTCTCGTCCATGACCAATACTCCGGCCACTTGGAGGTCTCCCAGGTTGGCCAAGTGGTAGTCCAGGTTGGCCAACTGGTAGTCGCCGCCCTGTGGTATGGGCACACTGCTCCACTCCCATCCGAACAGGGCGCTGTAGAAGCTCTGGGTGGCTTCCAGGTTCCGGGTGTAGAGCTCGTTCCACACCATGGCCCCGGGAGCGCGAATGAGCTCCGCCCCGCCGAAGTCGATGGCCTGCCACAGAAAGAACGTGGCGCCGTTGGGTTCCTGCACCAAGGCGACTCGCCCGCTGCCCACATCGGCGGGTCCCATCAGGAAGTTCGCCCCCAACGTGCGGGCCCGCTCGGCGGTGGCGTCCAGGTCGGCGGTGGCGACATAGGGAAACCAACAGGGCGGCACCCCTTCGGGGAACATCCCCGGCATCGCCGGCCCCATCCCTCCGACGCTCTTTCCATCCAGGTTGAACATGGTGTACAACATCCCGGAATCACCCATGGGAACATCGGTCCAGTCCCAACCGAACAGGCCTTTATAGAAAGCTTTCCCCAACTCAGGGTCGGGAAGATAGATATCCATCCAACAGAAAGTGCCGTGGGGATGCTGCATTGGTTGCTCCTTTAAGTTCATAAAGCACCGGCATATTCCGGCGCTTCGGTAAGCACGCCCGGAGGGACTCGAACCCCCAACCTTCTGATCCGTAGTCAGACGCTCTGTCCAAATTGAGCTACGGGCGCAGGGCCTTGCGGCAAAGAGTAAGCCTAACCGAATATCGCCAAGCCGTTCCGGGGAATTGCCAAAAAGCGCCGCCGGGCAGGGTATCGGAATCACTTGCCTGACCGGGGAAAGCGGAGGTGTCCGCCATGCCGATTATCGAGGCCACCGCGGGTTTTCCCGCCACCAAACGGCCCTCTTTCCCGGGCGCCCTCGGTCAGATTCACAGGACTTGCTTCCCGGCCGGCTGCCGATAAGCGGCGTTCCTTGGCTGTCGTTCGTTATTCTTACTCATCGCTTAGCGAAGGGAGACTCCGATGATCGGTCCACGGAGATGACCTCCGAAGGCATCATGGTATTGGCGATCCTCGTCGGTACCGTAGTCCTGTTCGTCTCCGAGAAGTACCCTCTGGATCTGGTCGCCATGATCGGATTGGGCACGTTGCTCTTGTTCGGTCTGGTGACGCCCCAGGAAGGATTCTCCGGTTTCAGCAACCCGGCTACCTTGACCGTGGCTGCCATGTTCGTCCTGAGCGCCGGGTTGCAGAAGACCGGCGCCACGGCGGTGGTGGGCCGCCTGATGGTGCGGCTCGGCCGGAACCACTTCACCTCCTTGGTGGTCATCATGGGAACGGTCACCATCATGTCGGCTTTTGTGAACAACACGGCCGCGGTGGCGGTCTTCATCCCTCTGGTGACGATTCTCGCCAATCGGCGCAAGATTTCCGCGTCGAAGCTGTTGATTCCCCTGTCCTACGCTTCCCAGTTCGGCGGCGTGTGCACCCTGATCGGCACCTCCACCAACCTGTTGGTCAGTTCGATTTCGGAGCAAGCCGGCTACGGCGCCTTCAGCATGTTCGAGTTCAGCCGCATGGGGCTGATCCTCTTTGGGGCGGGAGTGGTGTTCTTTCTGGTGTTGGGAAGGTGGCTCTTGCCCGACCGCCAGATGAGGGAGTACGCCGCCATTTACCACCTGGGTGAATATGTAGCGGAGATGAGAGTGCGCCACAACTCTTCCTTGGTCGGCAAATCGGTGCTCGACAGCAGGTTGGGAGAGGAACACGACGTAACGGTCTTGAGGGTGATGCAACTGGGTGGCACCGGGTGGGCGCCTTTGCGCCAGGTGCTGCAACCGGACCATGTGCTGTTGGTGCACGGATCCATCCCGGCCCTGATGCGTCTCCGAGGCGCCCTGCGTCTGGAAATGAACGCCGACTTCAAACTTCGGGACGATGCGCTTCAACTGGAGGACATACGGGTAGTCCAGGCTCTGGTCGCCCCCGGATCGGGTCTCATAGGGCACACTCTCAAGGAACTGGGTTTCCGGAATCGTTACAACGCGTTGGTGCTGGCCATTCAGCGGAGGGACGAGATCATCAATGACAAGCTCAGTTCTGTGGTGCTGAGTCTGGGGGATGCATTGCTGGTCCAGGCGCACGAAGAAGAGATAAGTGACCTGCGTCGCAATAGTGACTTCATTGTCCTCAACGAAGTGCCGGTGGCGGTGCTCAGGAAGAAGGTCCCACTGGTTATCGGCATCCTCGTTGCCGTGGTGGGACTGGCGGCGTTCAACGTTTTCCCGATCCTGGTCACCGCCTTGCTCGGTTGCGTAGCCTTGCTGGTGACTCGGGTGCTCCAGTTGGAAGAGGCTTACCACGCTATCAACTGGCAGGTCATTTTCCTTCTGGCCGGGATCCTCCCTCTGGGTATCGCTATGCAGAAGACCGGCACGGCCGGAGTCATAGCAGAGCGAGCCGTGGGGGTGGTCGGGGATATGGGGCCGGTGGCGGTGCTGGCGGTCATCTACTTGATGACCTCCGTCTTGACCGACACCATGAGCAACGCGGCGGCGGCGGTGCTGCTGGCGCCGATTGCGATCTCCACCGCCGAGCAGATCGGGGTCGACCCCCGGCCGTTCCTGATGGCGATCACGTTCGCGGCTTCCACCGGTTTCTCGACACCGGTCGGCTACCAGACGAACACGATGATCTACAACGCCGGCGGATACAAGTACACGGATTTTTTGCGGACCGGCGTGCCGCTCAGTTTCTTGTTCTGGATTCTGTCGGTGATTTTTATTCCTCGCTTCTGGGCATTCTGATCGAACGACCATCCCATCCATTGGGGCGTGTCGGATGAGAGGCCGGGCAGTCTTTTCTATCCGAGACGGAATTGACCCCTGATATCGGCCGGTAAAATTTCTTTGTAAATGACTTGGCAGATAGCGTTTTTGATTCTGCTGCTGGGAGCGATGGCCTATCTGTTCCTGACCGCCAAGCTGCCGGTGGACCTCACCGCCTTCTTGGGATTGGCGATCCTGATCCTGGGGGGGTACGTGGGGCCGACGGAGGCGTTCAGCGGGTTCGCTTCCCCGGCGGTGATCACCATGCTCTCCATCTTTATTCTCAGCGCGGCGTTGCTCTACACGGGCATCGCCGACCTGGTGGCTTCGAGGATCTACAAGCTGGTGGGCAGCAAGGAGATACCGCTGATCATCACTTTGATGCTGGTGTCGGGGATCCTGTCGGCCTTCATGAACAACATCGCCGCCACCGCGGTGCTGATGCCGGCGGTGGCCGCCATCGCCCGACGGGCCGGGCTGTCGCCCTCCCGCCTGATGATGCCCTTGGCTTTCGGGTCGATTCTGGGTGGCACCACCACCATGGTCGGCACTCCGCCCAACATCGTGGCGGCCTCGATTCTGGCCGAGCGGGGCTTGGAGCCGTTCGGCCTCTTCGAGTTCACGCCCATCGGTGGTTTGCTTTTGGGTGGGGGAGTCCTTTTCATGATCACCCTGGGAAGAAGACTCCTGCCTGATCGTCTCGCCGGCCCGGGGACGGCTGATTCCACTGATCTGACCCACATCTACCACCTGGAGGAGCAGCTTTTTACGATCAGGATCCCGAGGCGGTCTCCTCTCGACAATGTCACCCTCGGACAGGCCAACCTGTCGGGGACTTTGGGCATTCAAGTGGTTTCCGTACACCGGGCGGGAGTCAAGAACTTTGTTCCGGAGGCGGACACCTTGCTGAAGGGAGGAGATGTGCTGATGGTGGAGGGGCGGTTGCCCGACCTTGAGGACATCTTGCGAGTGGGTGGCATGGAACTCCGACGAACCACCACCCGCGAGATCCCGCGCTTGAGAGGATTTACGGCGATCAGAGCCGAAATCCCCGAGTCTTCCGGTTTGGTGGGCAAAAGCCTGAAAGAGATCGGTTTTCGGCCCCGCTATCACATGGTGATAGTTGGGATTGAACGTGGAGAGGAGACCATCCGGGGAGGACTTGCCTCAGAGGTTGTGCGGGCGGGAGATCGGATTATCGGGCTGGGTGCGAGAACCGAGTTGCACAGGATGCAGACCGACCGGGATTTTCGGGTGAAAAACCTGGGACTGGCCGCTTTGCGATCCTTGGAGGATCACCTCTCGGTGATGAGGGTCCCCCCAGGGTCGTCTCTGGTGGGTTCGACGGTGAAGGAAAGCCGCCTGAGTGAATTGGTGGGAGTCACCATCGGCGCCATTGTTCACAACGGACGCACCCGCATAGTCGCATCCCCCGATGATGTGATAGAGGCGGGAGATGGACTGCTGGTGGTCTGCGATACGGCGCGGGTCGAGCATCTGGTGCGGATCGGGGACATCAGGGTGGGCTCGGAGGTGGATGCTGCCGAGCTGCGTTCCGAGGACTTCGGCATCGTGGAGGTGGCTCTGGCGCCACGATCGGCGGCGGTGAGAAAGACCGTGCGAGACTTGGAGTTCCGGAATCGATATGGCCTGCAATTGCTGGCCGTCTGGCGAGATGGGCGGTCGATTTGCACCGGTCTGGCGGACATCCGGTTCCAACTGGGTGACGCCCTTTTGGTGCAAGGCCCCTGGGAGCGGATTCGCCTGCTCGGGACCCATCCCGACTTCGTGGTTCTCTCGACCGAGGGGCTTCGCCCGCGCAGGCACGCCAAGGCGCCCCTCTCCCTGGGCGCGCTCCTGTTGATGGTGGGGCTGGTGGTGTTGGGCATCCAGCCGATCCATGTGGCGGCTTTCATCGCGGCCAGCCTGGTCTTGCTTTTCCGTACGGTCACCATGGAAGAGGCCTACCGAGCTATCGAGTGGCGCACCATTTTCCTGGTGGCCGCCGTGCTTCCGGTGGGTTTCGCCATGGAGAGAACCGGCGCGGCCGAACTGATGGTGAATCAGGTGATCAACCTGCTCGGACCGCTGGGAAACTACGCGATTCTCATCGCGTTGGTCCTGCTGGCCAGCCTCCTGAGCCAAGCTCTCGACGGTGCTCCGGCGGTGGTTCTGCTGGCGCCGGTGGCCCTTCAGACCGCCGAGCAGTTGGGAATGAACCCCCACTCCGTCCTGATGGGAGTGAGCCTGGCCGCTTCGGCGGCGTTCATGACCCCGTTCAGCCACAAGGCCAACCTGTTGGTGATGGGCGCCGGAGGGTACCGCTCCATCGACTATGCCCGGGTCGGCACTCCGCTGACCTTCGTGGTCCTGGGCATTCTGATCTGGCTGGTACCGGTCTTATTTCCCCTGTAGGTCGGATGCTTCGATCATCGCATACCCCGACCGGAGATCCCGTGGGGCGCCAATCACCTGTGAAGAGCGGAACGGACCTTTGACCCTGGGTTGGTCAATAATCCGTTGGCGGAGAGGGAGGGATTTGAACCCTCGAGGGAGCTATGAACCCCCTACTCGCTTAGCAGGCGAGCGCCTTCGACCGCTCGGCCACCTCTCCTTGGCCGGTGCCCGAGCAGGGAAACACTCCGGCGCCGGCGGAGGGAGTGGGATTTGAACCCACGAGGGGGGTAACCCCCAACGGCATTTCCAGTGCCGCGCACTAGACCAGACTATGCGATCCCTCCGGAACTCGTAAATTCCGATAGGTTTAGGAACGCTCGGTTCGCGCTCTCAGACATTAGCAATTATCTTCGGCAAGGAAGTCAGTAAAAATGCCCGACATTTCGGACCCCCGCCGTTACATGGATTTGGCGCTTGCCCAAGCGGCTTTGGCGCCCCGGCACGGCGATGTGCCGGTGGGGGCGGTGATGGTGGGATCCGACGGGAAGGTGGTGGCTTCCGACCACAACCGCCGGGAGGAGCGGCAGGATCCCACCGCCCACGCCGAGGTGCTGGTCCTATCCGAGGCGGCTCGGAAGGCAGGCTCTTGGCGCCTGTTGGGCCACACTCTATATGTGACTTTGGAGCCCTGTTCGATGTGTGCCGGGGCGGCCGTCTCCGCCCGGATGGAGCGCATCGTCTACGGGGCGGCCGATCCCAAGGCCGGCGCGGTCCTGAGCCTGTACAACATTCCCGGCGATCGGCGCCTCAACCATCAATGTGAGATAGTGGCGGGGGTGGGGGCCGCTCGCAGCGCCGAGCTGCTCCGGGCCTTTTTCGGCGCCAAACGAGGCGGCCAGGGATGATTTTCACCTTTCCCGATCCTGGTAATGTCGAAGAAGCGTGCTAAGCGGGGCGCTAGGGGTTCCCTGAACCTGAAATCCTCTATATGCAGGGCCGAATCCCCCGCTTGAGAGCGGCGAGTCTCGGTTAGGAGACAAATGCGCAGCGTTGACGACCGGGTCCCGTGAGTCAGGGTGGTCGTGAACCGGGTCAGGTCCGGAAGGAAGCAGCCCTAAGCGGGTTGCTCGGGCGCCACGGGGGCGCCTGGTTCGAGCCGGCGGTTTGTTCACCGGCCGGAGGCGTCGAGCTCGAGAGCGGGGTGCACGCTCTGAAGCGGAGGCTTCTGGGGGTTATTCCCCGGGTTTGCTCAGCGCCACCCCATAGACCCCGCCCATAATTCCCATTCTCCACAGTTGCGCGATCCGAAGGGGGCATTCGGTGAACATCTCCTCGGGATGGGGGAGCTTGTCGAGGGACTGGTGAAAATACCAGTATTCTCGCACGGCGCCCGCCAAAAGGCCCACCAGCGGGCTGAGCGCCGCGGTCCCCAGCCGATGCAGGGCCCGGGGCAAGCGTCCCAGCGGTCGGCCCGCGTCCACCACCACCAGGACTCCGCCGGGGCGCAACACGCGGGCCGCTTCGTTCAGGGTCAGCTCGACCGAGTCGAGGTTGCGGAACACGAAAGCCGACCATATCCCATCGAAGGTGTGGTCGGCAAAGGGGAGATGCTCGCCTCTTCCCACCACCCGCCGGGGCGCCGGGTTGACCGACAGCATGGGCCAAACAGGATCGAGCGCCACCACATCCTGGCCGATCCCGAACAGCGACATGGCCACGCCGGTCCCCGCCCCCAGATCCAGGATCAACCCATCGGGCAGGTGGGCGATGCCCCGTTTCCGCCACGTTTGGTCCTGTCCCAGAGAGAGGATGCGGTTGAGCCGGTCGTACCGTCGGTGGATGCGCGTGAAAACATGATCGGGAGAAAGAGTCGCCACCGCCCAAAGCTCCTTAGGGCGGGTCGATGCGATCGAAGCCCAGATAAGGCCGCAGCGCCGTGGGTATCAGCACCGAGCCGTCGCTTTGCTGGTGATTCTCCAACAAAGCGATGATCACCCGTCCGATTGCCACTGCGGTGCCGTTGAGGGTGTGGACCAACCGGTTGCCATCCGTTGCCCTCATCCGGATCTTCAGCCGTCTGGCCTGGTAGTCGGTGGTGTTGGAACAGGAAGTGATCTCACGGAAGGTGTTCCAGGAGGGGAACCAGGCCTCGATGTCGTACTTTTTGGCCGCCGAGGCGCCCAGGTCCCCGGCAGCTACGTTCACCACCCGGTAGGGGAGTTCCAGTTCTTGAACCAGCTTCTCCTCGATCGACAGAATCCGCTCATGCTCATCGGATGAATCCTCGGGGCGGGTAAAAGAGAACATCTCTACCTTGTCGAACTGGTGAACCCGAAAGATCCCTCTGGTGTCCTTGCCATGGGTGCCGGCCTCTCGGCGAAAGCAAGTGGAGAAACCGGCGTAGCGGAGGGGGAGGTCGCCGGGGTCAAGAATCTCGTCGGCGTGATAGGCGGCCAGGCTGATCTCCGACGTGGCGGCCAGGAACAATTCGTCGGCGGGGATCTCGTAGACCTGTTGACGATCCCCCGGAAAAAAACCGGTGCCGAACAGCGCCATCTCTCTCACCAACACCGGGGTGACCATGGGAACCAGTCCCGCCTCCACCAGGTGGTCCATGGACCACCGGATCAATCCGAATTCCAGCAAGGCGGCCTTGCCCTTGAGGTACCCGAATCGGGAACCGGCCATCTTGGCGGCCCGTTTGGTATCGATGATGTCCAAGCTCTCCCCCAGGGTTTGGTGGTCGGCGGGTTGGAAACCGAAGCCCGGGATCTTCCCCACCCGTCGGACCTCTTGGGAGTCCTGCTCGGTGTATCCCTCCGCGGCGGTGGGATCTACCAGGTTGGGAAGGGCGTGCCACAACTGATAGAAACGGGCGGCGAGGGAACGGGCCGATGAATTCAAGTCTTTGATGCGACGAGACAAGGCGGCGGCCTGCCCGATGGCCGCTCTCTTTTCATCATCTTTCAGCCCGGCGATCTCCTTCCCCAGGGTGCGTTGGGCAGCTCGGGTCTGATCGGCCTGGTGGCCCAGTCGTCTGATGCGCGCCTCGGTGGCAATCAGATCTTCCAGAGGGACATCCATCCCCCGGCGCGCCATGGACTGGCTGATCACCTGTGGAGAGGAGCGGAGCAGAGCAACATCGAGCATCGCGCACCGATGGTACCCGTGATAAGACTTTCGGCCGGACGCCGATTAGCTGCTGACTTGGAGGGTGAATCCGTAGCTGTTGTCTTCGGTCGACTGATCGCCGTCGATGTAACTGAGACGTACTTCCACCTGGTAGGAGGTGTCCGGGGCCACCGCCAACTCGTAGAAGGTGACCGTGGTCTTTTCTCCCGGCTGGAGGGACGGCACGTCCAGCACCCGGGTTTGGATGGTCTCGCCGGGCGGCCAGATGCTCAGTTCCAGAAGAGTCTCTTCCGGCCCCTGCGCGTTTCCCCGGTTGGCCACCACTACCAGCAGGTCGAAACTGTCAGTGGGAATGATCACCGGGCGGCCCTCCAGATCGGAGATCCATTCGGGGTGGGAGGCGACCTGCTCGATAGCCAGATCGGTGTGGAATTCCAGTGACGGTCGGGACTGGCGGGCAAAGGTGGTCAGGAATTGGGCGGTGTCCACCACCGGGTATTGGTTGGGCAGGAAAACCACCGTTCGGAAGTCCGAAAAGAGGCTCACATCGGGGTTCGAGGCGGTCTCCTCCAAGAAGGCCCGATAGAGATGGTCCCCGCTTCGGAGGTTCACCAGTGCCGCGATGAGCTGTTCTTCAACTATGAAGTTGAATGGATCATCCACTGCCGATAGAAAGGCCTCCTCGAAACTTTCCAAGCCATCATCCCAAAGGTCGATGCAGAGCCGGAGGAGGGTGGTCAGATTGCTCTCCGGTCCGGTTTCTTCGCGCAAAGCGGCGCCCACCGCCTCCAGGGAATCCCGGGACTGGATGATCATCGAATCCAAGTCGGACCGATCCAAAGCGTCGATCTGCTCGATCAATCTGACAAAAGACCGGGCGGCCCGGTCCAAGGTGATGGTGTGGCTATGAAGTTGGTCGGCAGTGGCGGTTTCGGTGCGCGAGGTTCGAACCAGGGAGTTGAATGCCCATGCCACTGCCAACAGCAATGCCAAAGCCGGCAGCCACCACTGCACTCGAGTTCTTCTCGGTTGGAATCGATGCGAAGTCATCTCTCATCGGTTAGGTTATGACCTCTGCCAAACGACCCTTCCCGATTGCTCGAAATCCCACCTTCCGCGGTAGTGGGTTGTGACTAAAAGACGCTGTTCTGGCTGCCGGCACTGAAGGCGATCCCGCTGCGTTGACGCTGCCGATGGCGATGATGCCCGCTGCGTTCACGACGCTGACCGCCACCGGGCCGATGGTGTAATACTTGTCGCGAATTGCCTCCATGTTTCTCTTTTTTCTTTAGCTCCAAGTGGTTGGCAGTTCTTCCTGTGTCCGAAAAGCCAAACCCTGACATCGGGCTGTTTCGAACCATCACGCTGACCGGCACGAACCACTCTCCGAATACGCGCCGAGCCATAAACAGCCATCCGGGTGAAATAACCTTGGGTGGGCGAGGGGGGACTTGAACCCCCACGGGTTTTAAAGCCCACAGGATCCTGAATCCTGCGCGTCTGCCAAATTTCGCCACTCGCCCGGCGGGATCTCGATTGTACCTATCTCGATAGGGTGTTGAGATAAAGATAACCGGTTGGTGCTCTTACATGACACCTCAACGGACATACAATTGTCCGCATGTACGGTGGAGCCATGCCAGGGAGACGCCGGGGGTGACCGAGTTCTTGCTCACAGCTCTTCGGTTCGTTTTCTTGGCGCTGATCTACCTGTTCGTGTGGTATGTGATCCGGTCGCTCGCCGATTACCAGGGCCTGCGGATGCCCAAACCGTTATCCCGACGCAGCGCCAGACTGGTGTTCGTCCGCTCCGAATCCCAGGCCGGTATGCATTTCACAGTCGCCGACTCGGTGGTGCTGGGCAAAAGCCCCGAAGCCGACATTCCTATCAACGACCCTTATGCCTCCGAATTCCATGTTCGGATCAGGCGGCGTGAGGGAAAGCTCTCGGCCAGCGACCTGGGCAGCGACAACGGCACCTATCTCAACGGTCGCCGGATGCGCACTCCGGTGGAGTTGGCTCGGGGTGATGCTCTGCAGGTGGGAAGAACGGTTTTGGAGGTCCAATGAATTGCATATGGGCCTCCGCCACCCATAAGGGGTTCGGCCCCCAAATCAACCAGGATCGCGTGTTTCCCCTGGGTGCGGGAGGTTCGGAGGATCCGGTGGTGGTGATGGTGGCGGATGGATTGGGTGGGGAAAGATTCGGGCACGTCTCCGCTGACTTGGCGGTGAACACGGCCCAGGCTGCCCAAGGGTCGGCCGCCGATCGGGTCAGAGCCGCAAATCAAGCCATTTTGGAGCTGGTGAGACGGGAGCCCCGCTGGAAGGGCACCTATACCACTCTGACGCTGGTGAAGTTCACGGCGGGGATGGCTCGGATCGCGCACATCGGGGATACGCGCGCCTATCTTTTCCGGGACAACCGGATCCGGGTAATGACCAACGACCACACTGCCGCCTGGCATCGGATTCGGCAGGGAGTCGATCCCCAGGTGGCCTACGGGATGCCGAGTGCGGGCAGTCTGGTGAGGGTTCTCGGGTTCGGCGACCGGCTCGAAGTCGAGGAAGCCCAGGAGGTCTGCCGGGAGGGGGACCGATGGCTGGTTTGTTCC
This sequence comes from Acidimicrobiia bacterium, assembly GCA_963665765.1. Lineage (GTDB taxonomy): Bacteria > Actinomycetota > Acidimicrobiia > Spongiisociales > ZC4RG35 > Bin76. The sequence continues at coordinate 1,159,027 of OY762464.1, read as the reverse complement.
GACGGGCTCTATCGGATGTTGCCGGATCACGATCTGGCCCGGTTTCTCGGAGTGGGCAGCCCCGAGGAATGTGTTTGGGGCTTGATGGAGGCGGCATTGGACAGGGGCGCCTCGGACAACGTAACGGCGGTTGTCATAGATGTAACCCCATGAGGCGGGGGGCGGAAGCGGCCTTGCTGGCCGGTGCGGTGTTTATCGCGGGATTGGGCGCGGTGCTGGTCGACTTCGGCAAGACCGGCCAGATCGGATGGACGCCCGTGGTTCTTTTGCTGGTGTACGGAGGTGGTCTGACCGGTTTGTGGTTGGTAGTGCGGCGTTGGACGCCTCGCACTTCTCCCCTCTTGTTGCCGCCCACCGCGCTGCTGGTGGCTTTGGGGTTGGTGGAGGTCTATCGAATTGATTCCGGACAGGGAGCTGTCCACTTATGGTGGTTGGTGGCCGCCATGATGGCGGCCATCGGGATTCTCCTGGTGTACCGCTTCGGGGTGGGCCGGCTGATGTCGCCCTGCTATCCGTTGGCCGTCGGCGGGTGGTGTTTGATGGTCTTTCCCTTCCTGCCTCGTCTGTTCTGGGACTTGTCTCATGAGGAGATCGGGCTGTGGTTGCCGACGGGCGGCGGAGAAGTCAGGTTTCTGATCCAGCCTTTTGGATTGGGGCTGGTCTTTTTGACGGTCGGTCTGGCCGGTATCCACTGCCGATGGGTATTGGACGCCCCGGCGCCGGTCCCGGCTCGGCCCTGGTTGAGGGCGCGACGCCATCTTTTCCTGGTAGCCGCGGTGTGGGCAGGCACTCTTCCGCTACTTTGGGCTACCGGTGATCTCACCGCCTGGGTCACCGTGATGGCTCTCTCGGTGAGTGTCGCTTTTCTGGCGACCGGGGAGAATCGGGTGGTTGGGACGGGGTTGGCTCTGGTGGGAGGCGGCGTTCTTTTGGGCCTTACCTCTTTTCGAGCCAGGGAGATGATCGGAGTGTGGTTGGATCCCTTTTCGGCCGGCGATCGGACAGGCGGGTTGGGGGAGAGTCTGCTGGCTATGGGCAGCGGGAATCTGTCCGGCGCCGGTTTGGGAATGGGTGATCCCGGTCTCATACCCCGGGCCACCAGTGAAGGCATCCTGGCTGCCTTGGCCGAGGAACTGGGCCTGGCCGGAACCGTGGCGGTGATAGCTCTGTATGCGCTGGTGGTGGCGGTGGGGATGGGGATAGCTCTTGGTTCTCGCGATCTGTTCTGCAAGGTGACTGCGGCTTCGCTCACCGCCCTGCTGGGGCTGATGTTCCTGGCCGGCGCCGGAGGGCTTCAGCGGCTATTTCCCCCCACCGGGATGGGTTTGCCTTTTCTTGCTCAGGGGGGTGTCCCTCAGCTGACAGGCTGGTTGGCGATCGGGCTGCTGTTGGTGATCAGCGATCAGGAGCGGGGTCTTTTGTGAATCGTCCTATCCGCCGATTGGCCTTCCTGCTGATGGTGGGGATGGTCGTTCTGGTGGTGGGCGCCACCTGGCACCAAGCCGTGGCTTCCGACCGCTACCGGTCTCATCCGAACAACCGTCGGATCGCCCTCCATCAGGCCGGTAAGCAACGAGGGATGATCAGCACTGTTTCCGGAACGGTGCTGGCCTTGTCAAAACAAGATCCCAACATCCCCCGCTCCTATGTGAGGGAATACCCGGCGGGGGAGGCCTTCGCATCGGTGATCGGGACGGAGCAGTCCCCTGAGGGGTTGGAGCATGTCTACCTCCAAGAACTTCGTTCGCGGCGGGATCTCAGCGTTTCCGATCTGATGGCGGCGTTCTTTGGCGAGGATCTCCGACCCCGAGGACTGCAGATCACGCTTGACGCCCGGTTGCAGCAGAGAGCCTACGACTCTTTGGCCCTCCGCCGGGGTGCGGTGGCCGCCATCGATCCTTATGACGGGAGAGTGCTGGCGCTGGCTTCTTCCCCGAGCCCCGCGTCGACCGAAAGAGCCGCTTCCTACCTCTATCCGCTCGGTTCGGCTTTCCAGATCGTCACTGCCGCCGCCGCCCTGGACACCGGGGCGGCCGATGCTTCCAGTCTGTTCGAAGATCGGGTTGTCTGGCAGATTCCCGGGTCCTTCACCATCGTCAACCCCGGGAACGCTCCTTGCGGGGATATGCCTGAAGTCAGCCTGCTCAACTCCTTCCTCCGATCCTGCCATGTGCCATTCGCCGAGTTGGTCATGGAGATGGGGGCGGAGGTGCTGCAGAGTTATGCCACAAGTTTCCGATTCGGAGTGGAGACGGAGTTCCCGTTGTTTTCCCCCACGCCGCTGTTCGGGGCCGAAGGCGCCCCCGATGAGGCCTTGGCGGCCGCCGCCGGAACCGGCAGGCTGGCCTTTTCTTCGCCGCTTCACATGGCGGCGGTGGCGGCGGCTATCGCCAACGGCGGGGAAATGGTGATTCCCTATCTGACCGCGGGCTGGACAAATGCCGACGGTGAGGCCCTTGAACTCCCCGGTATCCCTCCCGGCGTGCGGATCATATCCGCCGAGACGGCTTCGGAACTGGCCGAGATGATGGAGCGGGTGGTGACCGAAGGTCACGGCCGGGAGGCCACCGTCGCCGGACATCGGGTGGCGGGCAAGACCGGCACCGGGCAGGATGCCCAGGGGCGCCATTACACCTGGTTCGTGGGATTCGCTCCGGTGGAAGATCCCACCATCGCCTTGGCGGTGATGATCGAACCGGGAGGAGAGTTCGGCGAATCGGTCACCGGCGGCACCGCCGCCGCGCCGGTCGCCTCCGAGTTGCTTTCCTATTGGCTCCAACGAAGCCGGGCAGACGGGTAGGAGGGCTGCCCGGTGAGCACTGGTTTCCTATCATCGCCAAAGGAGATGGAACTCCCCTACACCCTGGCTGATCGCTACCGACTTGTGAGTCATTTGGCTAAGGGAGGCATGTCCGATGTGTACCTGGCGGTGGATCTTGCCCTGGGAAGGCGAGTGGCCGTCAAGATCCTTCCCAGATCCCACAGTGAGGACGAATCCTTTGTAAGGCGGTTCCGCCGCGAAGCGCAGTCGGCCGCCAACCTGAACCATCCCAACATCGTGGGCATCTACGACTGGGGGGAAGCGGAGGGAGCCTATTTCATGGTGATGGAACTGGTGGAAGGGGATTGCCTGAGTGACATCACCCGGGAGGGCAGACCCATACCGGCCCACCGGGCAATGGAGATAGCCCGGCAGGTGGTGCTGGCCCTGTCCACCGCCCACCGTCTGGGAGTGATTCACCGCGACGTAAAACCGGGCAACGTCATGCTCGATGCGGACGGAGCGGTGAAGGTGGCCGATTTCGGGATCGCACGGGCTTGGAATCATGCCACCGAATTGACCCAAACCGGATCGGTGATCGGCACAGCCACCTACTTCAGCCCCGAGCAGGCGCAGGGGCGCCCGGCCGACATGCGCTCCGACATCTATTCCCTGGGGGTGGTCCTCTACGAGATGCTGGTGGGTCGACCTCCCTTCCAGGGGGAGACCCCCATGTCCGTGGCCTACCAGCACGTTTCCACCGAGGTGGCGCCCCCTTCATCTCGCAACCCCGAGATCCCCCCGGAGTTGGATGCCATCGTGTTGCGGGCGCTCAGCAAAGATCCTGACAGCCGATACCAGGACACCGAGCCCTTGCTGCAAGATTTGGAGGCGTGGTTGAGAGGCGACGAAATTCCCGGCATGGTGATGGAATCACCGGTGGTCGGGCAGCCGTCCCCCGAGCAGAGCCAAGTGGTGGTGCGAAAGGCGGTTCCCCCTCCGCCGGGTCGCCGAGGCGCCCGTGGCGGAGGGAGATTGCTCAGTCAGAGTTACTACCCGCACATGGAAGAGCGGCGTTCGGCGCCTCTGCCTTTTGTGATGGGCGTGCTGGTGCTGCTCGCCGCTCTGGCGGGTCTGAGCTGGGTGGTTTGGAACCTTCTGCAGGCGCCCGCTCCCCAGCCCGCAACGGTGACGGTGGCGATTCCCGATGTGGTGGGCAGATGGGAGGCCGATGCCCTGGCCTCCATCCAGGATTCGGAGTTGACCGTTCAGGTCATAAGAGAAAGCAGCCAGGTAATGCCGGAAGGAAGGGTGATAGCCACCGATCCCCCCGCCGGCGATCGGGTGGAATCCCGGACCGAGGTGGTGGTGGTGGTCTCAAGCGGTCTGGAGCAGTTTGACATTCCCCTGGTGATCGGGCAGACCCAGGGCACCGCCGAAAGCCTGCTGCTGGCCCGGGGTTTTGTGGTGGGGGTGATCGAATATGTCGAGGACAGCGGGCGGCAGGTGGGCACGGTGGTTGACCAGGATCCCCTGCCGGGGCCGCTCTTGCCGGCCCGAACCCCCATCGATCTGATAGTGGCGACCGGCCCCGGCTTGCTGGTGGTGCCGGACGTGGTGGGGTTGCCCGGCAGCGAAGCGCTCTCGGTTTTGGCGCAGTCGGGTTTGCGATGGGTGGAGACTGTGGAGAGTTCCGATTCGGTTCCGGCCGGCCAGGTGCTCCGGACCGAGCCGGGCGCGGGTGGAGGGATCGCTCCCACCGGTCAGGTGATGGTGGTCATATCGGAAGGATCGGAAACCGGCCCGGACCCCGGATCGCTGGTGGTCCCTGATGTGACCGGCCTGCCGAGCAGCGAGGCGCTCTCGGTTTTGGCGCAGTCGGGTTTGCGATGGGTGGAGACTGTGGAGAGTTCCGATTCGGTTCCGGCCGGTCAGGTGGTGCGGACCGAGCCGGGCGCGGGCGAGAGAGCAGAGGCCGGTTTGGTGGTGGTGTTGGTGGTTTCGGACGGCCCGGGGCTGTTGGTGGTTCCTGATGTGACGGGTCTGTCGAGCGGCGCAGCCCAGGTGGCTCTGGCTGAGGTGGGTCTGAGTGTGATTGAGTCGACCGAGGTGTCCGATTTGGTTCCGGCCGGTCAGGTGGTGCGGACCGAGCCGGGCGCGGGTGAGACAGCGGAGGCCGGTTTGGTGGTGGTGTTGGTGGTTTCGGACGGCCCGGGGCTGTTGGTGGTTCCTGATGTGACGGGTCTGTCGAGCGGCGCAGCCCAGGTGGCTCTGGCTGAGGTGGGTCTGAGTGTGATTGAGTCGACCGAGGTGTCCGATTTGGTTCCGGCCGGTCAGGTGGTGCGGACCGAGCCGGGCGCGGGCGAGAGCGCTCAGTCCGCCACTCCGGTGTTGGTGGTGATCTCCGCCGGTCCCGGCGCCGAGGACACCATCTCCACCACCGAGCCACCGGAGTCGACGACCACCACCGAAGCAGCCCCGGAGGGCTGACCGGGGTTGAGGCCGTGTTGGGGGGATCCGGTCAGTAGCCCGGGTATTCGTCCGGCGGAGCGGCCCCGGTGTGGTTGCGAAACAGGGTGTACTCCTTGGCGAAGGTGGTCATCACTTTCCCGGTGGGCCCGGATCGGTGCTTGGCGATGAGCACTTCGGCGAGGTTCTCAACTTCCCTTTTGTCTCTTTCGTAATACTCCTCCCGATACAAAAAGAGCACGACGTCGGCGTCCTGTTCGATGGCGCCCGATTCCCGAAGGTCGGACAGCATGGGCCGCTTGTCCTTGCGGAGTTCGACGGCCCGGTTCAACTGGGAGACCCCGATCACCGGAATGTCAAGTTCCCTGGCCAGACCTTTGAGGGAGCGCGATACTTCCGCGATCTCTTGCTGGCGGTTCTCGGCTCCGCGGAAAGATGATCCTCCCGCGGAGGGCATCAACTGCAGGTAATCCACGATGACCAGATCGAGTCCCTCGTCCTGGCGCAATCTTCGACACTTTGCCCGGATCTCGGTTACGGTCGGTTCGGGAGAATCATCCAGATAGAGTTTCCAGTCGTGGATTCTGCTTCCTGCCTCAAGCAACCTGTCCCAAAGTTGCTGGTTGTTGGCCACTCCCGAGCGGATCCGGGACGAATTCACCTCGCCCACCATGGAGAGCAGGCGAGTCAATACCTCTGATCTGGACATCTCCAGGGAAAACAGCGCCACCACCCCGCCGTTTTGAGCGGTGTGAGAGGCGAGAGTCTGGGCGAAAGCCGATTTTCCCATCGAGGGTCGTCCCGCCACCACCACAAAACTTCCCGGTTTCAGACCCATGAGCTGCTCGTCGAGGTCCCTCAGCCCGGTGGGCAGTCCCACCAGTTGGTCTCCCTGACGTTCGATGTCTTCGAACACTCCGCTCATCAGGTTCTTCACCGGCTGAAGTCCTTCTTCCACCGATTGATCGTTCACTTCCAGCATCATCCGCTCAGCCTGATCGACCACCGTCTCGGTGCTCCGGTCGAGGTTCATCGCCAGATCGGTTACCTGCTGACTCACCTCGATCAGGCGTCGGCGCTGGGCATGCTCCGTCACTATTGCGGCATAGCGGTCGGCGTGGGAAATGTTGGGAACGCTCTGGCTCAGGTCCGCCAGCCGCTCGTGTCCGCCGATTTTCTCCAGGGAGTCGGTGCGGCGCAGTTCTTCGGCCAGGGTCAGGACATCTATTGCCCTGCTCTCGTCGAACAGTCGCCGGGCGGCCTCGAACACCAGCCCGTGGATCGGCTCGTAGAAATCGTCGGCCTCCAGCCGTTCCATCACCTGGTAGGTGGCGGATCTGCTCAGCAGTATGGCCCCCAGCACCGACTGCTCGGCTTCACGGGAGTGGGGGGGCACCCGCCCCACCCGATTTCGACGAGCTTCCGGAGGGGCCTCGTCCAGGTGCCCGTCTTCGGGATATCGGTCATATGCCATGGCAGCGACTCAGGGGGTGAAATGGGGCGAGGACATTTATCAACCAAAGGTAGGAGGGGATTTTTCGCGATTTGGAGACCGCTTTGGTCGTCTGCAGGCCAAAAACCATGGATCTATTAGGTTGGTTGGGGGGTTGGGTCGGAGTTTTGGCAACTTTGTGGGTTTTTTGTTTGGTTCGGGCCGGTTTTTTGACAAGTCACAGCCTATGTCAGGGGTGTGACACCTCGGAAGGGGTCCGGCATGGTCCGGCCCCCAAGCCCTTTACTGGGGGTCGTCGGCGGGCGATGCTCCGGTGCGGGGATGGTCCAATCGGAAGCGCCGGTCGGTTCCATGCTTTCCGACGGCAAACCCCGCCACATAGTCTCCCAGCACCGGCCCGTGTTTGTAGAGGTGTCCCGATCCGCCGGTGACCAGCACCAAGTTTTCTTGATGGGGATGGCGGTCGATAATGAAATGACGGTCGGGCGTGTTGACGATTTGGCACACCTTCTGGTCGGTTATCACCGAATCGGCCAGTTCGGGGAAACGGGTGGCCAGATAGCGGCGACAGCGCGCCACGGTGGAAGGGTCGGTGACTCGGTCGGACCGGTCGATGTCCATCATCCCGTGATGCCAGGCGAAGGCCGCCTTGAATCCGTGACCCTTGGCCGCCGGGACGCCATAGGCGGGGTAGCCGTGGTCTATCCAGCCCGGCATGTTCCGCCAGTCGTAGCGGGTGTCTCCCGCCGGCGGCGACACCATGATCACGTCTTGGCGGACGATGGTCAAGAGCCTGCCCAGGGTGCGCGGAAAGAGCTTTCCCATCCAGGCGCCGCAGGCCATCACCACCAGATCGGCCTGAAGAGGCCTTCCGTTGAGAATCGGCCGTTCATCCTCGTCGGTTTCCACCCTTCCTCTGGCCAACTCTCCTCCTTCCGACCGAAACAGTTCCACGATGGCCAGCAGGGCGTCTCGGGACATGATGAATCCCGCCTCGGGCTCCCACAGGCCGTAGGCGATTCCCCGCGGGTTCACCACCGGCAGTCGAATGGGCAATTCGTGGGGGGGAACGACAAAGAAAGGTATCCCCAGGCGTGAAAAGGTGTCTTGGGTGGCGTCTTCCCACTCGGAGTGACCTTCGGCAGCCAGGACCACCACTCCCGATTCGTAATAGAGACGTTGCCCCAATGCTTGGGACAATTCCATCCAGCGGAGGCGAGCCTCCCTGCTCCACAGGGTGTAGAGCTCGTCGGTTCCATGGGTGGAGCGGATCAGGCGATGGGTTCCGGCGGAGGCGGCCCGGGCGTGGCCGGGCTCCCAGGTATCAACCAGGCGCACCGACAATCCGGCTCGGCGGAGATGCAGGGCGCTCATGGCGCCGGCGATCCCGGCGCCCACTACCACCGCTTCCACGGCTCGTCTCAATGCCTTCCTCCAGGCCCGGCTCGGAGCGTCTTCCACTATCATGGTATAGGCGGCAGGCAGTTAGTTATAGCCGACCTCGACAACAACAAAGAGTTATAGAGAGGAGAGTTCCGTGGCGCATCCGTTGCCGGAAGGCACTCACACCGTTGTACTGGCTCTGGGGGATCTGAACGCCATCGCCCGAGGGAAGCGGATTCAGGCCGGGGTCTGGGAGGAATTCAGTCATGGGGTGGGAATGTGCAACGCCATATTCCAGATGGACGTGACCAACGACATCTGGGACACCCCCTATGCCAATTTCGACAACGGCTACGCCGACTTCCACATCGTTCCCATGCCCGAGACCATGAGGCCGGTCCCCTGGGAGGAGGGGGTGGTGCTGGTGTTGGGCCGCGCCGAGGAGATGGACGGAAGTCCGGTGGCGGTTGACCCCCGCAATGTGCTGGTGGAGCAACTGGCCCGGGCCGCCGAGCAGGGCTATCAGGTGATGACCGGAGTGGAATTCGAGTTCTACCTGCTTGATTTGGAGACCAAGGAACTGGTGGATTCGGGAATCTCCGTCTACGGCCTGGCGCGGGGCGCCATGTTCGAACATGTGGTGGGTCCGATCCGCAATCTGTGCAGCGAGATGGGCATCCAGGTGGAGATGTCCAATCCTGAGTACGCCCCCGGGCAGATAGAGATCAATCTCCGCTATCGGGAAGCCATGGTTTCGGCCGACAATGCCATGCTTTTTCGCAATTGCGTCAAAGAGATCGCCTACAACCACGGAATGCTGGCCTCCTTCATGGCCAAGCCGTTCTTCGGGGAATCAGGCAACAGCTTCCATCTTCACCAGTCGTTGTGGCGAGACGGCAGGAACGTCTTCTCGGACGGGGGCCGGCTCTCGGCGTTGGGACGTTCCTACCTGGGGGGACTGCAGCAGCATATGGCGGAGACCGCTCTGATCTCCGCTCCCACTCCCAACTCCATGAAGCGTCGCCAGGGCTACACCTTCTGCCCGGTCAGCAATGCGTGGGGTGGTGACAACCGGACCTGCGGGCTGAGGGTGATCGAGGGAAGTGACAGCGCGGTGCGCATTGAGCAGCGGGACGGCGCATCCGACGCCAACCCCTACCTGCTGGCCGCGGTCCAGGTGGCGGCCGGTCTCAAGGGGATCGCCACCGGCGCCCGGCCCACCGAGAAGGAACTCGGGGACGGTTATGCGTCATCCCGCCACCAGCCGCTTCCCAGCGACATCCCCACTGCCTTGGAGTTGTTCCGCAACTCCGATCTGATTGCCGAGGTCCTCTCCGAGCCGCTGCGCATCACCCTGGCACAGCAGGCGGAGCGTGAGCACAATTTCATGGTGGAGTCCGATCCGGACGGGTGGCGCGATGATGTGACCCAGGTGGAGCGGGACCGCTATCTGGAAGCCTTCTGAGCGATGCGGCTGTGCAGGGTCAAGGGAAAGGTAACCGGGACCATCAAAGACCCCGGTCTGCAGCGGGTGACCTTGTTGTTGGTGACCTCGCTCCAGGATGTGGACGGCCCGGAGACGGTGGTGGCCGATGCGGTGGGAGCGGGGATCGGTGAACTGGTGCTGGTGGCCGAGGGGTCGTCCGCCCGACAGGCCGTGACGTTGCGGGGCCTTCCCACCGACGCGGCGGCGGTGATGATCGTTGATGAGGTGCACAGAGCCGAATAAGAGACCGACCGAAACCGGGACCCCAGTGGCCCCTCCGATAGCCGAACTAAAGGAGAAACCTTGGACAAAATAGCTTTAGGCATGATTGAAACCCGGGGCATGGTCGCCGCGGTGGAATCCGCCGATGCCATGCTGAAATCCGCCAATGTCGATTTGGTGGCCCTGGAAAAGATCGGAGGCGGCCTGGTGTCGGTCTTCGTGCGAGGAGAAGTCGGGGCGGTCAAGGCCGCGACCGACGCGGGAGCGGTGGCTGCCAACAAGGTTGGTGAAGTGGTGGCGGTGCACGTCATCGCCCGACCCGATGCGGGAGTCGAGATGCTTCCCCAATTGGGCGGAGGGTCCTGAAACCGCCGCCCGGCATTGAGTGTTGTCTGACTTCGAGGCAGTAGTCGCCGCCCTGAGCGCCGCTTCCTCCGAACACCCGACCCCCGCGGCAACTTGGCGGGAGGTGGCGGTGTTGGGATCGGGGGCCCAGGCTTGGGCTTTCGCGGCCGGGTTTGCCGCGGAGGGCGCCCGGGTACGCTGGTGGGTGTCGAGCGGAGAAGAAGCGGCTGCCCTGGGAGCCTCCGGAATCGCGGTGAGGGGGGACGGCCCGGTGGGCAACTTTCGGGTGGATGCCGAAGACGAGCACGCCATCGCACCCGTTGCCTGGATCGACCAGGCGGTGGTGGGGGCGGACCTGGTGGTGGTGGTGGGTTCGGTGACTCACCAGCGAGCGGTGGGCATGCGGCTTTCTGGGTTGCTGAACGAGGGACAGACGGTGGCCGTGGCGCCGGGCAGGACCTTCGGCGCTTTGGAGATGGCATGGTGGCTTCGGGTGGGAGGGTCGAGTGACGGGGTGACCCTGGTCGAGATGGCAAACTGTCCCTTTTCGGTTACCGCGGCGGGATGGGGGCGTCTGCGTTGGTCACAGCCTCCCACCCGGTCGGCCCTGGCCGTCTATCCCGCCGAACGGGGCCCGTCCGTCCGAGAATCCCTGGCGGGTTTTTTCCCTGTCACCGAGCTTTTGCCCACCGTCCTCCACACCAGCCTCACCGAGAGTTCCTGGTCGGTGGCGCCGGCCGGCATCCTGGACGGCCCTCTGACCCGCCGGGCGCCCGAGGAGTTGCTCCCCGGGGCGACACCCCTTCCCCAACCCCCAGTCCCTTCCTCCCGGATGGGAGCGTTGCTGGCGGCCCTGGCGGCGGAGCGGTCGGCGGTGGCGGCTCGCTGGGGAGTGCGGACCCCGCCGGCGCCGATCAGCGAGGCCCCGTCGGGACTCGGTGGGGATGCCTTGTCCGAAGCAGTGCTGGACGGGACGGCCGGGTCGCTGGTGCCGCTCTGCTCGGCGGCCGCCCTGGCGTCTGTTCCGGTTCCGGTCACCTCCTCGATCGTGACCCTGGTGTCGGCCATGTGCCGGCGTGACCTGAGGGCCGAGGGACGTCGGCTGGAGGCATTGGGTTGGGCGGACGCCGATCTCGACGCGGTCAGGCGAGCCGTGGGAAGGGCGAGCTAGGAATGGATGCCGATCTTCGCAGCATCGCCCAGGCTCGACAGGCGGTTATCGGCGCCCGGGCCGCCTTCGACAAGTTCAAGGGCGCGTCCCAAGAGACCATCGATCGGATCGTGGAGGCGATGGTGGTCGCCATCGAGCCCGAATGCGGCCGTTTGGGAGAGATGGCCGCCACCGAGACCCGGTACGGAAACGCCCGGGACAAGCTCTACAAGAACCTGTTCAACGCCCTGGGAGTGTGGGAGTGGTTGCGAAACATCCGCTGTGTGGGAGTTCTGTGGCACGACGAGACCACCAAGGTGATGGGGGTGGGCGAGCCCATGGGAGTGGTGGCCGCCCTGATTCCGGTGACCAACCCCACCTCCACGGTGATATTCAAGGTGCTCTCGGCGGTCAAGTCCGGCAATGCCATCGTGTGTGCTCCCCATCCGCGGTCGGTGAGGTGCTGCGCGGAGACGGCCCGCATTATGGCCGAAGCCGCCGAGGCGGCCGGCGCCCCCAAAGGTCTGATAAGTTGCCTCACCGAAGTGACCCTGGAGGGCAGCGGGGAGTTGATGCGCCATCGTTTGACCTCGGTGGTGATGGCCACCGGCGGCACCGCCATGGTGAGGTCCGCCTACTCGTCAGGAAAGCCCACCCTGGCGGTGGGGCCGGGCAATGTTCCCGTCTACGTGGGTCCGTCGATGGCCAACGAGCTGGATGAGGTGGCCGAGCAGATCATCAACTCCAAGTCTTTCGACTACGGCACCGCCTGTGTGGCCGAGCAGGCGATTGTGGCCCATCGGCGCATAGCCTCGGCCCTTCGCAACGAACTGCGGCTGGCGGGGGGATATTTCTGTACCCCCCGGGAGACCGACCGGCTGGGGAGGGTGATTTTCGGGCAGCGGGGGAGCATCATTCCCTCCACGGTGGGCCAATCGGCGGCCCGACTGGCCGAGTTGGCCGGCTTTGACGTCCCACCCCGTACCCGGGTGCTGATAGCCGAGTTGGAGGCGGTGGGTCGGGAGGATCCGCTTTCGCACGAAAAACTGAACCCGGTGCTGGCCTTCTATGAGGCGGCCGACCGGGCGGCCGGTTTTCGCCGATGCGAGGAGGTTCTCGACTTCGGCGGCCTGGGACACACCTCGGCGGTGCATTCCCACGATCCCGACGAGGTGGCGTTGTTCGGAAGGCTTCCCACCGGACGGATTCTGGTCAACACCCCCTGCCTGTATGGCGGCATGGGGTATTCGGTGGATCTGGAGCCCAGTTTCATGTTGGGCACCGGCACCTGGTCGGGCTCGATATCCTCGGACAACATCACCGCATTGCATCTGATCAACATCAAACGGATCGCCTACCAGAATCGCCCTTGGCGTAACCTGTGGGACGAGTTCGGCAGGTTCGGATGAGCGATGTCCCCCTGACTATCCGGGCCTTTTTTCAACTGGACGGTCTGCAGCCCAAATTTGCCGCCTACAACGGCGCCACCGTGCAGGGCTCGATTCCCCTGGCCGGCGACTCGGTGCTGGTGGGTGAACTGGCGCCCGGCAATGAGGTGTTCCGGCTGGTGGACATCGCCCTGAAAGCCTCCCAGGTGGAGGCCACCAGCCAGATCGTGGAGAGGGAGTTCGGGTTTTTCATCCTCCGCTCGCGGGTTTCATCGGAGATAACCGTCGCCCGGGAAGCCATTCTGGATTATCTGGGGATGTCGATCCATGATCGACTCAAGCCCCGGATCGAAAGCGTCCAGCGGATCAACTCGGTGGAGCCCCACCAGGCGCAACTGCTCAACAAGTGGCGCCGGGGAAGCCTGGTGGTGCCGGGAGAGACCCTGGGCATCGTGGAGTGCGCCCCGGCCGGTTACATCGCCATCGGCGCCAACGCCGCCGAGAAGGCGGCGCTGATCAGCATGGTGCAGGTGCGGGCGGTGGGCCGCTACGGACGGCTCTTTGTCAGCGGATCCGAGGAAAACGTGGTCTCTGCCTTGGAGGCGGCGGTGGAGGCGGTGGAGGCGGTGGAGGGCCGCTAGCCGGGTATATGGCTGTCATCGGCGAGTCCCTGGTTCGGGAGGAGGTTGCCAAGGGCCGCCGCCGAATCGTCTATCTGCGGGGGGACATCATCACTCCCCAGGCTCGGGAGGCGATCGCGGGCCTGGGTCTGGAACTGGTGGAAGGCCCGCTTCCGGTCCCCGAGCCGCGGGCGGTCGATCCGGCCACGGCCATCCGGCGGGTGCTGTATCGGAGCGCGCCGCGTTGGATGACGCCCGAACCCCCGGTGGGAATCCGACCGCGGCGACTGGGCCGGCTGGCGGTGGTGGGCGCCGGCAATGTCGGAACCACCGTGGCTCACCTGGCGGCCTCCTCCGACATGGCTTCGCAGATCAATCTGATCGATGTGGTGGCGGGGCTGGCGGCGTCGGTGGCGCTTGATGTGGAGCACACTTCGGGCATCACCGGCTCTTCGGTGGAGGTGAGGGGTGGGTCCGAGTCGGGATTGCTGACCGATGCGGAGGTGGTGGTGATCACCGCCGGTCGGCCTCGCTCTCCGGGAATGGACCGGGCCGGGCTGATCGCCATCAACGGACGAGTGGTCCGTTCGGTGGCCGAGGAGGTGGCCGCCCATGCTCCGGAGGCGGTGATCGTGATGGTCACCAACCCGCTGGACGAGATGACCTTCGAGGCGTTGTCCGCTTCGGGATTTTCCCGTCGCCGGGTGCTGGGCATGGCGGGGACGCTCGATTCCAGCCGGTTTCGTTATCTGTTGGCTCGCGAGGCGGGAGTGTCCCCGGCCGACGTGCAGGCCTTCTGCCTGGGTCGCCACGGCCCCGAGATGGTGCCGGTGCTTTCGCGGGCGACTATAAAAGGACGGCCGGTGGAGCGGGTGCTTTCCCCCGAACAGATCGAGCGATGCGTCCGCCGGACGGTGGAAGGCGGAGGAGAAGTGGTGTCGCTGCGCCGGACCGGATCGGCGTTCTTGGCGCCCGGGCACGCCATCTGCGAAGTGCTGGACGCCCTGCGGGGCCAACGAGCCGGGATGGTCCCGGTCTCGGTGATGCTTCGGGGTGAGTACGGGATGGAGGGGATTGTGCTGGGCGTGCCTGCCCTGTTGGGTGCGGGTGGCTTGATCGAGGTGGTGGAGTTGACCCTTTCCGAAGAGGAACACCGCTCCCTACAAAACGCCGGGGAAGGAGTCCGCGCCTCTCTCGGGGCAGTCGGGACATAAATGGGCCGGCGCCCCGATGGAGAGTTTGTTCGAGAGGGATGTTTTTCTTTTGCTTTCGAAAAACCTCCCCCGATTGCTTGACTCTGTCGCAGTCGCCGAGCCATATTGAAAGGCAGTCACATAGTCCGGTCTTACCGCCCCGACGTCAGCGGTCTACGCCACCCTCGAATACACAGACTGGTTCAACCACCGCCTCTCTTATGGGTGACGCTCCGGGGGTCCCGTCCTCTCAACTCGTTGTAGGGGTGCTGTCCGCAACTTAGTCGTTTAGATAACTACAGGAGAAACGTCTGTCACGGAGAGGTACGGTAGTTACACCAACCACTTCAACCAGGTCGATGCTGTAGCAACCGCAAGCCAACCTGCGTCCGCTGCGGTCATAACTTAACCCCGGGGGTGGCTTAGAAAGCCACCAGACCGGGGTATTCACCAGTAAAGCTTACCACACGCCCAAGACGATGACAACCCCCACCATCACTGCCGATCAACTTGAACGCCTAGTCTCGGTACAACGCTTCGCCTCGTTCCGCAGACTGACATCCCATCCCGAGGCTGCCGTCGCTCTCTATGCATGGAACTCCAAAGTGTCGGGAGGGTTCGCGGAGCTCCTTAACCATGTCGAGGTGTTTGTCCGGAAACGCTATTCATGACCAAATGGTTGCCCTGCATGCACAGGTGCCCGGCCGCCCGGCGAACAAATCTTGGTTTGATGAACCCGTCTGGGCGAAGCATCACTGGTTCGACGACCACGCCAAGAAACAGATCGCCAAGGCAATTTTGAGAGCTGGTCACAGACCAAACAATCCCAACCCCGGAAAGGTGATCGCCGCCCTCAATTTCGGCTTCTGGCGCTACCTCGTCAGCGTCCGTTACGAGCAGAGCTTTTGGGTTCCTGCCCTCGACGCCGCCTTCAATGCGCCGGGTACGAGCCCTCCCGACCGACGCCTAGTGGTCGAATATCGACTCGTGTTCCTACACCTTCTCAGGAATCGCATATCCCATTGCGAGCCCATAATCCTCCCGATCCGGTACACACACCGCGGCCAACCAGCGACCACAAAGACCCTCACCCACCTGTACTCCGACGCCATCGAACTAGTGTCCTTCATCAGCCCGACAGCCGCCCGTGAATCGGATCCTTGGTAGGGCGAATGGCAATGTCGGATAAAACACCGAGTACCCCCCTGCTGTGGGCCGGACACCTTCAACTCGAACCCGGCCTTAAAGCTGACCCGCCAACGACACAGCCGCGGGGTGACATTCGAAGCGGCACCGATCTGTACGGCGGCCGTAGCCGGCTTGATACGGCACCAAAAACGCAGGAACCAATATTCGCTGGAACCTTCCTGGGATGGGGTGGTACGCGTAACTGCGATACGCAGTCGGCAAAATGTCCAACCGTACAGTTTCCGGGTGAGGCCAGAAAAGGACCTGATCGTGAACTAGGGGCCGAGGATCGTCGTAGCAAGGCCCGATCTTGTCACGGCGCCATCTGACAGTGTTGAGGGTTCGGGTCTATTCGTCCAAGAGGGGAATGTGCTTGGGGACGGCACTCTCGTCCCAGTGTGGGATTCTTCCCAGCAGGTAAGTCCGGTAACAGTCAAGAGCTATCTCTTGCTGGTTCTCGGGGATCCCGCATCTTTCCACGAGTTCCTCAGCGGAAATTACAAACAGATCGACCATTATCAGTTCGCCGCCTTGGCGATGAGGGATCCCCAGCAGCCCACTGGGTACATTGTTGGCTACAACATCTCTGTAATAGTCGAAATCGGAGGGAAAAAACGCGAATAGGCCTCGGCTTCCTCTTGAGTGCTCTGTGATGACTTGTCGGTCACGGCAGCACCGGCAACCGACCTGCGACCGGCCACCGGGGTGTTCCGCCCCCACGCCTTCCTGAGCCAGAGTGCCGCTGCGGGCGTTGTAAAACCATTAGTGCTTATTGTAGCCTGCAAGGGTCGTTTGGGGGAGAGGGCCCCTCCGGCTGGGGCGGATCGTGCTTCGTCATACAACCATGCGTGTTATATGTTGGGGTGTGGCAGTGCCGGTGGGGATGACTCCACCAAAGTGGGGGCACACCTAACCCCTCCGAGAAACCCGGTGTGATTCACATACGATCCTGACAAAGACCGCTTTCTGGGCCTGAAGACAGCAGAACATGTGGGGGTAGGGGATAGCCACACAGCCGTTGTAGTCAAAGCCGAGCGAGCCCGGAAGCAAATGGATGCAGAACAAGGCGGGCCTGACACCCCTGACGACGACGAAGAGACAACGGAACTCCGCCGCCTCCCCCAAATGGCCCCAAGCCCCCTACCCGCTTCTACGGAAGAACCAAGCTCTCCCGCCTGCGAGCGGTGCGGGACATGGGCGAGATCATCAACGAGATCACCACGCATCTGGAATCCGCCGGTGACGACGTGACCCTAACCAGCGAGATCAACGCCACATCTCAAGGATATGGTGAGTCCACTGTGCGCACGGTAAAAGAAAATGCCCAACAGCTGGGCTTCGAGGACTTCGGCTTCGAAGATTAGCTTCTGAGTTGTGTCTAGCGTTGAGGACATCCTAGTTCTGTGTGTTTTCGTACATGTGTGTGATACCTGTAGCGGCTTCGTCGAGTCCAGGAAACAAACTCTCTCGTCTGATGTTGATTGAATGCAACTCTTCCATGATTTGTAGCTTCTGTTCATAAGGTATAGTTACCATATAGTGGGCATAGACCGGAAGGTTGGAGACCTGACTAGTTATCTCCTCTTGTTCGAATCGCACATGGAAGGCTGAAGCCAAAAAAGCCCCAGACTGAACTCTCAGACGTTCAATGGTCTCCTGCGGCTCAACAACAATGACACGAAAAAAGTCTCGTATGTCTATACGGTTCTGGAAGTACGGCTTTTCCTCTTGAATCAATTGACACAATCGTTCCATAGTGGCTTGATAAAGTTGGTCTCTTCGATGACCACGTTCTGGAAGCGGCACTTCCTTACCCAGTAAGAGGTCTTGGTCTTTGTGTGATAGCTTAGCAAAATTCGCGATTACGCCTACTGTATCACTGTTAAAAGGCTTCACCATCTCTCGAGGCACAGCAAACATGTGCAAACGACCATCTTCTGAACGATACTCCTCTTCCTCCGTTGCATGAAACAGAGCCACTAAGGGGTTTTTAGTGACATCCAAGAATCGCGTTTTCAGACCATGATGTTGAGCTAACACCCACTGGCCCAGGGAAGAGGAGAATCCGGCAAACTCCTCGGGTCGCCGCGCCATCAAATCAAGCAGCATGTCGCGCTCAGCTGTTACGAGACTGCCGCGCATCACCGATGGCTTCAATTCCCATCCGCACTTAGGCTCGCCGCGAAAATAGAATGTGTTGCTCTCATCCTGCGTATCGTGATGGTTCTTAATCGTCCGACAGGCCTCTAACAGATCAGTTATTGATCCAATGGGTTCCAAAGGAGGCGAAGCTTGACTAAGTGACCTGCAAGGTTTTGGAAAGAGTAAGGCTTTCCAGGGCTTCGAATGTGACAAATCTGCACCAATCAGGTTCGCCGTGGTTAGATCAGCATTCGTGAGCCTGGCTCCCCGAAGGTTTACCCTCTTGAGATCAGCACCGCGAAGATCGGCGCCAGATAGATCTGCTTTACTTAAACTGGCCCCTTGCAGATCAGCATCTCGGATATCGGCATCAACAAGCTTTGTTTCCCTAAGGTTGGCTTCACGCACAAAGGCACCGTATAAATCAGCATCCGTAAGGTCCACCAAGCGGAGCATGGTATGGTCAAGAAACGCCTCCACTAAATCTATTCCGGCAAGTGAAATAGGCCAATCCTGGTCAGGTGATCCATAATCGCGAAATGCCCACCAAAAGTTCACTTGTGAAAAATCTCCGAAGAACACAGGATCAAATACCCGATGGTCAAATGGACGGTTGCGCACCTCTTCGCGAGTAGTATTCCACCACTCCACCCCACCCTCGATTAAGTTTCTAATCAGCTCTTCGTCTGCCATCAGATACGAGTTCCATTCTAATGCTGACATGGCACATTGTTTAACTTCCTCTATAGCCATCCCGCATGCTGGTTTCAGCGGAGTCTTCCACACCAAGTACCCGAGAGGCGAAGCACCGGTGCCCGGTAGAACAACCCCAGCTTTGGCACAATCCGGTGGTCGGAGGCTGTGTTGTCGCGATGTCATCCATAAAGTCGTCCTTAACGGTGACTTGGTCGCCCTGGACCTGGATGACATCAAGAAGAAGGCGGACCCGTTGGGCCGTGAAAGCGACGCTGGTCGTGACTGGTCTCAGTTGCTTTTCAGGCAACGCTCAGAAAATCCAAACAACCCGTGACACTGAGACTCCGGTGGTCCTTCGGGAGGGAGATCTAGGTCGCATCGGAGGTTCGACAGGTGGCGGATCACTTGTAGACCATCGATCTCGGCTTCGGCTACCCTAAGCCTTTTTCCACACCGCGCCCAGAGTCGGCGACTTCTTGGGCTCACTCCACGGCTCACTCCACACTAACTTTTCCGGTGCTCACCGGCTTCTCCCAGACGAAGCGGTAGGAAGCGACACCCATTTCCGCCCCCAGTGGTCCTACCCAAGGTCCGATCAGGGAGTCCCCAAGTGGTCTGCCCAGTTTCCGTTTCAGGAGTCAGCCTGAGCCCACAGCCAGCGTTCTTCCCAACTGCGAAGGTTCAGTTACGTCCTCCCTGTCACAGAAAATTATCCTCGAAGAGAGGGTCGACCTGCCAGATACGGGTCGCGCTGAATCCACCGAAGGCTCGGGTGACTTCCAGACATCCTCTTTGTTCCCAAATGCTCACCAACGCATCAACCAACAGGGCCGGCTGTCCTGTCTGGCCAGCAATGTCCAACACAGATTGCTCGGAGCCATCTTGCGTGGAGTTGACAATGTAGGCGCCGATCTGGTTCCACGCACCATCGACATCAAATCCAGATGCTGCTAGCCCTAGGACAATACCGGACGGCAGGAGGCGGCAATTCATCCCTCCGCCAAGGTATTCGTGGACCTCGATGTGCATGTTCTGCTCAAGCCTGGCCATCTCCTTCTTGAACAGATGCTCTGACATTTTGCCGTCGCGGCGTATACGCTCCATATCATCATGATCGAAGAACGTACCCCCATCGTTGGCACCCCGTTCCAACATCTGCCTCAAGAGAAACCTCGACCCCGCTTGCAGTCCATCATCGTAACTGACCTCATTCTCTCGAATGTAGATTGGCGGTTCACCAATCCTGGGGTGTGTGGGCTGGTTATGGATTCCGTCCAAGATACGCTGAAACTCGGTGTCATAGGAAAAACAATCCGAGATACTCTGGTAAACAGTGTCTCGAAGGACTGTCGGGACCTCGGCATCATCCAAGATCACTGGTATGAGTCTGCACTTACCTTCGATTCTTTGGATGACAACGGTGTTCAACTCGTTCTTTACCCAATTGCTATCCGCTGTGTTAGCGGATAGCACCACAATCACCACATCTGACTCAGCTATGCCTTCCGTAAAGATTCGGTCTATCAGGCTGTCGCCCGGAAGTAGCTCCCAATCGTCCAGCCACACGTCCACACCGGCCTCTCGCAGACGTTCCGCAAAGTGGATCACGAACCTGGGTTTATCCTGGGAACTGTGACTCAAGAAAACTTTCGGTGCCATTCCGTTACCTATGGTGCTTTGTACTAGCCAGCCCTGAGTGGCCGGTACCCCATTGGTGAGTTTCTAAAGTTCATTGAACATCTTTCCTCTCTTGGGACACTGCTCTCGTTGCCCGACTTAGACGAACAACACTAGTGTAACTAAGATGGGAGGAACTGGCCAATTGACTTGGGTGAGGCCTCAAGTGAATGATGTTATGCCGATCCGGTTGCACCTGCGCGGTGTGCGGGTTTTTGATATCCTAATCATACACACGCTTGGTACGAGCAGATAGTTGACCTCGCTACCGCATTCGAAGCAGCCCTGTCCGGTATCGACAGGACCGATGTCTTGCTACGCCTGAAGACACGCGCCTGCCCTGCTGGCAACCGACGACGATCCAGCTGGCGCGATCTTCAGCGACATCGGCATCCTGTATGGTCTGCGGTCCCGATTGGTTCACGGTAGCGCGGTTTCCCAGAAAAGCCTGACCAAGATCGCAACAAAAATCACCACCATACCTGACGACAGTCCGCCCGGAATAGCCCTCGCGCATGCAGTCGACAGGCGCGCGATTTAGTGCGCCGCGCCCTACTAGCACGAGTATGTCTGACAACATGCGAGCCGCCCCGTCGACCAGAGACAAATGGGTCTTCCACATGGCGCAGCGTTCTCTGATCATTCAATGCCTCCGGGTCCGTCGACCGCACACGTACTGCTGTGGAGTTCACCAGCAGCAGGGACCGTTAAACGGCTCGCCAGCCCTAAACCAGCGACCCTGGTTGCACGGCCCGATAAATCAGACGGCCATTAACAGTGCGCATTCTCACGAAGCCTCCAGGCGCGGGGCTGTTTCGGTAAACCGTTTGGGGCTGACGCGACATCTCAATACCCCAGGTCACCCGCCTCTACCCCTGCATAGGGTCTGAAAGGACCACGAAGCGTATTGATTCCTCACTGGCGAGATAGCCCCTTTACCCTTCACCTTCACAAACGTAGTCGGGAAGCATCCTCGTGACATCTGGGACCGTCATTTCGCGGGCAGTCAGTGCTTCACCGATAGCTGGGGTGGTTCCTAGGGTGTTGTGGATACCAGATGATGCCGAGTGGGGCAGGGTGCCATCAACGGCTTCCCATCCGTAGAATCCGAGGGTTTGCTACCGGCCCTCCTCCATTCCGGCCCGGAAGTGGCTTTCAACAAAGGCTAAGGGTTCTTCGCTCCGAGGGTCGTTGTCGGTCCTCCTCCGTTACGGCGAACTTTTTCAGGCGGAAAAAAGTGTGCTGATACCTAAACTTGGTACTGAAGAAGGCAAGATGTGCGTTGACCTGGGCAGTTATGCTCGCTAAAGGCGTCGGAGGAGGGTTCCCAAAGGGGGGTCCCGCGGTTTGTCGCGAGTTAGGGCTGATTTTCGTGACTCTGGTCCCGGTGAGATGTCTTCCATAGTCAAGGTGGTGGCCGAATGAGGACCGCGGAGGTGGCCGGGGTGGAGGTGGCCCTCGATCATTGGATTGCGGGGCGGAGGGTGGCCTCGGCCGATAGTTTTCCCGATCTTTCCCCCATTGACGAGACGCCGCTTGGTTCCGTGGCTCGGGGTGGCGCGGAGGTGGCCGCGGCGGCGGTGTCCGCCGCACGGGAGGCGTTTTCGGGGTGGGCCGGGACCTCTCGGGAGGAGCGGACCGAGATGTTGCGCCGGGTCGCCCGGGGGATCGAGAGCCGGGTGGAAGAACTGGCGGCGGTGGAGACCGTGGACAACGGCTCCCTGCTTCGTTCCAATCGGCGGGGCCTGATGCCTCGCTCGGCGTACAACTTCCGGTTTTTTGCCGACCACCTGCTGGAGCTCGGCTATCCCGAATTCGACACCGGCGGCCATCGCAACCGAGTTGCTCACCAGCCCGCGGGGGTCACGGTCCTGATCACACCCTGGAACGCTCCGCTGATGCTGGCCACCTGGAAGGTGGCGCCTGCTCTGGCGGCCGGGAACACCGTGGTGCTGAAACCGGCGGAATGGTCGCCGCTCACCGCTTCGCTGCTGGCCGACATCACCGAGGAAGCGGGCCTGCCCCCGGGGGTGTTCAATCTTGTGCAGGGATATGGAGAGGAGGCGGGCGCGGCGCTGGTGTCCGATCCCCGGGTGGCGCGGATCAGCTTCACCGGATCGGTGGAAACCGCCCGGCTGATCGGCGCGGCGGCGGGGGCCAACCTGGTTCCCCTCAGCTTGGAATTGGGGGGCAAGTCTCCGCTTTTAGTGCTGGAGGATGCCGATCCGGGGATGGCGGTGGATCTGGCGGTGGAGCAATATGACAATGCCGGGCAGGTGTGCCTGGCGGCCACCCGGCTCTTGGTGCACGAGCATCTCTTGGACGATTTTCTGGACGCGTTCTTGGAAAAGGCGGGCGCTCTGCACCAGGGTGATCCCCGCTTCCCCGAAACCGATGTGGGACCGCTGATTTCCCGGCCTCATCTGCAGCGGGTGGATGGGTTTGTCCGGCGGGCCATGGCCGAGGGTGCCCGTCCGGTGCTGGGAGGGCGCCCCAACCAGGATCTGGGCGGTCTCTATTATCGCCCCACTCTGTTCCTGGACGCTCCGGCGGGCTCGGAGATCCTCACCGAGGAGGTGTTCGGTCCGGTTCTGACCTTGCAGTCCTTTAGTTCCGACACCGAGGCGGTGAGGCTGGCCAATTCGACCAACTACGGTTTGGCGGCGGCGGTGGTGACCGGCGACCCGGATCGGGCGCAGCGGTTGTCCGACCAGATCGTGTCGGGCACCACCTGGATAAATTGCTTCTATGTTCGCGATCTGCGGGCGCCTTTCGGAGGGAGCCGTCAGTCGGGGATCGGCCGGGAGGGTGGCGCATGGAGCTTTGATTTCTATTGTGATCTGAACAACACGGTCCTTGGGACCCGAGGCTGGACGAAAGGAAACTGACCATGGGTGAGATTGTGGGAGTGGGACTGATTTCCCATGCGCCGACGGTGATGCTTCCCCGGGAGGTGCGCTATCAACTGAACGAGGGAAAGGAGATCAGCCTGGTGCCTGGTCTAAGGAGGCTGCGCACCGAGGTGCTGGACGTTCTTTCCCCGGACACGATCGTGATTTTCGACACCCACTGGCACACCACCGTGGAGCATGTGTTTTCCTCCCATGAGCGGCGAAGCGGCAAATACACCTCCGAGGAGCTTCCCCGGGGCATCTCCCGGCTTCCCTATGACTATCGGGGGGACCCCGAGTTGGCCGAATCGGCAGCCGAGGAAGTGACTCGCCCCGGAGTTCGGGGAACGCCCATTTCCGATCCCTACCTTCCGATTCACTACGGAACCATCAACCTGGTTCACTACCTGTGTCGCAGCGAACGGGTGGTGTCGGTCAGCATGGTCCAGACCGGGCAGACCCAAGACTTCCTGGACCTGGGGAAGGCCGTGAGCAGAGCGGTGGAGTCGGCGGATCGGAGGGTGGTGGTGCTGGCTTCGGGAGGTATGACCCATCGTTTCTGGCCATTTCGGCAGTTGGCGGATCACGAGGCCTCCGACCCGGCGCACATTTTCACGCCGCAGGCGCGGGCCGCCGACGAGGAGCGCCTGCGGTGGATGGCCGCCGGAGACCACGCCCGGATCATCTCAACCATGCCCGATTATCTGCCGCACGAGCCGGAGGCCGGGTTCGGCCATTACCTGGCGATGGTGGCCTCGGTGGGAGGGGAGCGATGCCAAGCCCCGGGCCGCCAATTCTCCGATTACGAGAACGCCACCGGCACCGGGCAGGTCCACGTCTGGTTCGACCGCCCCTCCGGAGGGTGGACAGGGTAGTTTTGTAGGGAGGCTTATGAACCGAACCGAGCAGCGACTGTATCAGCAATCGGGGAGGGCTCCTTTACGGGCTGAAACCCGTGTTGGGTGCTGATCTTGAAGACTTGGATCACCGTCGGTTGCAGGATTACTTCACTCGGGTATTGGATTATGGAGATCTTCCCTCCCAGGATTCTGAAGGTTGGAGGATTCTCCTGCGCAACCTGGACCTGGCCGTGATTTCGGGAGGGCAAACCTTTCCCACTGTCGATGGGATGTTGATCTTCGGCGCCAACCCCGGCCGATTCCTCCCCCAGTCTGGAATTCGAGCCATATGCTATCCCGGCGAGCAACCCGAATATACGACGAGGGCGGACCAGTCGATCAAGGGGCCACTGGTCCCTCTGCGTGCCAGGAACGGCTCCCTGGTTGAAATCGGGGTGGTTGAGGGAGCGTGGGACTTCGTGCGGCGAAACACCGAGCCGTTTTCCTACCTGGATGGCCCGGTTCGGGTTGACCGTTGGGAGTTTCCCGAAGAAGCGGTCCGGGAAGTCTTGATCAATGCTGTGATTCATCGGGATTACAGCATCGCCGGAACGGATGTAACCCTGTTGATCTTCGCCGACCGCCTGGAGGTTCACAGCCCGGGCCGGCTGCCGAACACGGTTACGTTGGAGGGGATGAAATCGGGCATGCGTTATGCGCGGAATCAGACCCTGGTCAATGTGATGCGGGACTATCGCTATGTGGATGCTCGCGGCATGGGGATACGTAGCAAGGTCATTCCCGCCATGTTGGCCCATAACGGAACCGAACCTGATCTGATCGAGGAGGAACACCGGTTCATCGTGCGTCTGCGGAAGGCGTGATGGCGCTTCGGAGGCGAATCGGGCTTTAGTCGCCGGCTGGTATCCGTCCCAGCACCCGGTAGAGTCTTCTTTCGGCCGCCCGCATCTTGTGGGCCATGTTCTGGGATCTCACCCGGTCGAATTCGGGGAATCCGGCCCGTTGTTCCGCTGACCATTCCCGGGCGAAAGAACCGTCTTGAATGTGGGAGATGATCGCTCTCAGCCTGTCCCGCTCGGCCTCCTCCTCATCGGCAGAAAGCCTGCTGGTCACTTCCTGTCCATACTGGCTGGTCCGGGAGTGGAGCGTGATCTGGTCCCACAGCCCGATGTCGCGATATGCCCGGGCGGTCTCGATGCCCTCGCCCGAGGCATAGAATTCCAGTATGGCCGACTCGGGACTGCATCCGGCCTCCACCAGCACTTCGATGTAACGACGCACCGCATAGAGGAAACCGACCTGCTCGGCGAAAAGGTCCACGGTCGTCTCCTCCAGGAAACTGGATTCGATCACGCCCATTTTGGCGGACCCGATCCCTTCGCAGAGGGCCAGCATCCGCTCGAAGGCCGTTTCGGTGGCGGCCTGGTGGACGGCGATGAGACTGGGAAAGCCCTCGCCGCTCAGATAGGTGTCCCTGACTCCGGCCCCGATCATTCGAGGAGCGATCAGAACCACGTCCGTATCGGACGGGGGGGCGATCAGCCCGAAGGTGATGTTGTAGCCGCTGGCGAACACCAACATGCTGCCCGACGTCAGGTGCGGGCCGATGTCCTCCTCGAAAACCTGGGGCATCACCTCGTCGGGCACCAGAAGAAAGATGACATCGGAACGCGTCACCGCTTCGTCAACCGGGAACACCGCAAACCCATCCTGGAGGGCCGTCTGGTATGACGAATCCCGACGGCTCCCCACAATCACCTCGATTCCGCTGTCCCGCATGTTGAGAGCCTGGGAGCGCCCCTGGTTGCCGTACCCGACTATGCAAATGGTCTGGCCGGTCAGGTGCCTCAGGTCGGAATCCTCCTCAAAGTACATTCGGGCCATCAGACGCTCCTTCGTTTGGTATCGGTCACCTCGATCATGACCCTACCTTGCCGGTTTACAATGGTTTCCACAACATCCATCCGAGTTTTTTCTCATAGCGATAGGCATGAAACACTTCCCTTTGTTCGTTGATCATCACCACGATCGGGTTACCTCGCGAGTCTGGTCGATCACTGTCCGGACCCCACCCCGCGGGTAGTTGTATCTACCTCCGACAGAGTTTTCCACCGCAAATACGATGTCGTCCTCCGTATACCCGTGATCGAATGCCGAGTCTCGGAACTTCAGGCGGACAGTGCCTTTCGGTCTGCGTCGTCCAAATGTGCAAAGATGTCGCCGCGCCGACTAGGGGAAAGCAGGTCGAGTAGTTGATTTCGTTCCTCAGGCGCCAGGAGCATGAGTTTCTTGGCTGCTTGCCCTGTTCCCAATAATTTGAGGTAAGCAACCTTTTCAAGGAGGGTCTGTTGGGCGAACCATCCGTCCACCATCCTGGCTAGTTCTTCCACTTCCTCCGAGGTGAACGGCCTTCCAACCTCCGGCCCGGGAAGGTTGTGTGCGAGTTCCAGATCTTTGGCCGCCAAATCCGTGGGAAGGATGGCGTGACCGGTGGAACCGCACTGTTCAGCATTGTCCATAGCAATCAATTATAAATATTGAGCAGGTATGTGGCCTGATAGTTTCCCGGGTGGTTTTCGCAGTTCGGTTTCTATGAGCCTTCCAGGGAGGGAGGCAGGGATTTCACGGTTCTGGCCGTCTCGACCGATAGGTACACCAGCCGGCGGAGGTGCCGGATCAGGTTGAACGGCTCCTCGGCCCAGGCGTGCCAGCCGTTGGGGTCGTCGGTGATCTGTGAAGCCCTGTCGACCTTGTGGCGCAAGCTGTCGATCGCCCATTCCAAGGGGGCTCTTCCCGACACGGTGTATTCGTGGGCCTCCGCGGGGATGCCCACCAGTCGACACCGGTCGTTGACGATGAACACGCTGCGGTCCTGGGCCTTGGTGGTCTCGTCCTTTCCCCATCTCATTTTCTTCCGGGTGATGCGGTAGGCATCCGGGTCGGCGCCGCCCTCGTCGGGCTGATCGTCCACCAGGCAGGTAAGCGGCCACTCGGGGATAGTCTCGTAGTTGATGTGGAGGCCCATCAAATACCGCCCGGCCCGGCGAAACGCCTCGAAATCGGGGGCGAACGGGACCCGCGGCAGGTTGCGCTGCAGATCGAAGCGGTAGCGCTCCCGCCAATCGGGGGCGTGCATCACCCCGTACAGATACTCCCAGATGTCGTCCTTGGTGATCGTCTCGTCCCGGTAGTGGGATCGGAACTCGTCGAGACACCAGTCGGTGATGTTGTCGCCGTCGTCCTGTTCGGGAGGCAGGTCAACCAGAGTTGGGTGCGAGAAGTCGGTCACAGGGGGGAAAGTGTCACAGGGGTTGGGGAAGACTGTAAAGTCTACTCTTGGCCCCCAAAAGGAGAGGTATGCCGCATCTGGCTGAGGCGCTTGATCGTCTTCGAGCCGACCACACCGGGAATTATCAACGCGGTCGGTCTTTTGAGAAGCTGATCCGAAGGGCGCTCTTGGCGAATCCGCAATATGGGGATCGTTTTAGCAATCTGTGGCTGTGGTCGGATTGGCCCGAGGCAACCGGCAGTGACATCGGCATCGACTTGGTGGGTGAACTGACCGACGGCGGGCTGTGCGCGGTGCAGTGCAAGTTCTATCGGTCGGGATCGGTCAGCATCACCGAGGTCAACAAGTTCCTGTCGAACACGGTGGCCGACGGGTGGGCGGAGCGCATCTTCGTGGCCACGGGCAACTATTCGGCCAATGCTCGCAAAAAACTGGAGGCGGCCTCCACTCAGATCATCACCAAGAGTCATTTGGATGATTGGCCGGTGGGAGACTGGCGTGATCTGATTGAACGCCCCAATCAGGCCTTGCGGTGGGGGGTGGAACGTCACATTCCCCGGGCGCATCAGGAGGAGGCCCTCGACGGCATCCGGAAGGGCCTGTTCGGCTCAACCGGGTCCGGTCGGGGCAGGGTGTTGATGCCCTGCGGGTCGGGCAAGTCCGAGGTGGGACTGTGGGCCGCGGAGCGCAACGTGGGCTTGGGAGGTCGAGTCCTCTACCTGGTGCCTTCCATTGCCTTGATGAGCCAAACCATGCGCACCTGGTCGTATCAGGGCGATCCTGAGCTTCCCCACCGCTACCTGGCAGTTTGCTCGGACACTCGTTCGGGGCGAGATTCCGAGGATGCGGATTTGAGCGAACTGGCCATTCCTCCCACCACCAACGCCGAAAAGATCGCCTCCAAACTCAAGCGGGAGGCGCCCGAGGCCATGACCGTGGTTTTCTCGACCTATCAGTCGCTTCCGGTGGTCTGCGAAGCGCAGCATCTGGGGGTGCCCGAGTTCGATCTGGTGATCTGCGACGAGGCGCATCGCACCACCGGCCTGGAGAAAACCTCCGGCGGAAAAGATAGCCCCTTCCAGCTGGTGCACAACCCGGCTCGCCTTCATGCCCGACGGCGTTTGTTCATGACCGCCACCCAGCGGATCTACGCGGCGGGATGGAGGAAGGCCGGGCGGGAAGTGTACTCCATGGACGACGAGTTTCTTTACGGACCGATGTTGTACGAGCAGAGCTTCTACGACGCCATCCAAGCCGAATTGCTGTCGGACTATGAAGTGGTGGTGATCGCCTACCGCGAACAGCATGCCATCGACAGCTACGAGAAATACCAGAAAAAGTACGAAGAAACCACCGGCAAGGTCCCCCGTTCGCAAATCCTCAACGCCGAGGATTGGGTGCAGTTGGTGGGGTGTTGGGACGCGCTGGCTGATCCCACCACCCTCGGGGTTGAGAGAGATCGAAGCGCCGGGATGCTCAACCCCGATGAGCACTGCCGGAGGGCGATCGCTTTCACCAACAAGATCGTCAGTTCCAAGAAAGTCCAAAGACACTGGCGGGCAGTGTGCGATAGTTATCGGGATGAACGTCTCAGGGAGTATCGGAACCGGCCGGTGCTGGCTTTGGATGTGGAGCACATCGACGGGAAACAGAATGCCTTTGTGCGGTCGGAACGGGTGGGATGGCTGAAAGGCGCCGATCAGCCCTCGGGCACCACTCGGGTGCTGTCCAACGCCCGCTGTCTTTCCGAGGGGGTGGATGTGCCGGCTTTGGACGCGGTGCTTTTCCTGGCGCCTCGCCAATCGGAGATAGACATCGTGCAGGCGGTCGGGCGGGTGATGAGGCGTGCTCCGGGCAAGATGAAGGGCTACATCGTGTTGCCGGTGCTGGTGCCCGACGGTGAGACGCTGCAGTCCGAAGAGTTCTTGCGGAGTTCCGCCTTCCAGCAGGTGTGGAGGGTCTGCCGGGCTCTTCGAGCCCACGATGAGCGCTTCGATGCGCTGGTCAACTCACCAGGTCTGGCCAGAGAAGCCCCTTTGCGCATCATCGACAAAACCAGGGGTGATGACACAGGGGAAGAGCCCCACGACCAACCAACTCTTCCCGACATCGATCTCCTGCCGAAGATAGCGTCGGTGCTGGTGGAACAGGTGGGTGACCGGCATTACTGGGCGTCATGGGGAAAGAGGGCGGCCGGTGTTTACAAGAGGGTGTTGTCGGAGGTTCGAAGGAGAACCGGTCATGGGCCTGCGGCAGTGGCGTTGGGCGCCTTCACCAAGCAGATTCAAGAAACCGTGATACCTACTTTCAACGAAACCGAGGCCGCCGAGATGGTCGCTCAGCATGTGGTCACCATTCCGGTGTTCGACGCCTTTTTTGCCGACCACCGCTTCGCCGATCAAAATCCGGTTTCCCAGCATCTCAACTTGGTGATGGGCGAGTTGGCGAGGGCCGGTGTGGAGTTCGATCGGTTGATCGAGCCGCTGCACCGTTCCTATGAACGGATCGCCAAAGTGTTCGAGGATGTTTCCGATGATTCCGATCCCGCAGCTGCCAAGCTGCAAGTTCTCCAGGACGTTTACGAGGGCTTTTTCAAATCGGCCATCCCCGAGGTAGTGGCCAGACTGGGGATCGTCTACACCCCGTTGCCACTGGTGGACTTCATGCTGAAAAGCGCCCAGGCGGCGTGCCGGAAACACTTCGGCTATTCGCTGGGCGACCCGGCGGTGGAGATTCTTGACCCTTTCACTGGCACGGGCACCTTCATTGCCAGGTTGTTCTCACTCAACGATGGCGAAGGGCAACCGCTGCTATCCGACCGGGATGTGACCCGCAAGTACGCGCAGGAATTGCACGCCAACGATCTGGTGCTCTTGGCCTACTACATCGCCACCCTCAAGATCGAGCAGGCCGCCGCCTCCCGCGGTGTTTTCGAGGATGGATATCGCCCGTTTGGGCGCATAGTCTTGCGGGACACACTGGCCGGAGCGGTGTCCGATAGGCTCGACCTGGACCGGAACCCTCGGAGAGCAGCGGCCCAGGATCGAAGATCCATCCGGGTGATCGTGGCCAATCCACCGTGGTCGGCAGGGCAGAAATCGGCGGGGGACGACAACCCCAATCTGGGTTATCCTGACCTCGAGGAGCAGGTCCGAGACACTTACGGCAAGCGGCACAAAGAAGTGACCGGGCGGGGTATTGGAAAAGCCTCGGGGAATCTATATGTAAAAGCCTTCCGATGGGCGTCCGACCGACTCCACGGGGGGGGGGTGTTGGCGTTCATACATCCCAACTCTCTTGCCACCGGGACTTCCCTGGCGGGAATGCGGGCCGCGCTACGGGACGAGTTTGCCGAAATCTATTTGGTCAATCTGCGCGGCGACGCCTACAAGAGCGGCGAGGAGTTTCGCAAGGAAGGTGAGAAGCTGTTCGGAGGGGGATCGCGCAACGGTGTCCAGATCACCGTGCTGGTCAGCAACCCGGGAAGGGATCTGAGCGAACCTGCCACTCTCCACTACGCCGCCGTACCCGAGTATTCGACGTTGGAGCAAAAGTTCGCCTGGTTGGCCGAACTGGGGGATGTGACCAGCGACCGGTTCGAAGTCGTGCCCGTCAACGACCGACATGACTGGGTGAATCTGACCGACGGAACCTTCGAGCAGTTGCTGCCGGTCTGTGAAACGTCACGTGCAACGACTGGGCTTTCGGCTACTTACGAGAGTGCCCTGGGTGTTACCAGCGGTTCAGATGTTTACCTGTACTCATTCTCTCGCGATGTTCTAATCGACAAGATAGAAGCATTCATCGAGGCTTACGAGGATGCCCGCTTCTTCGTGGGTGAGGGCGATATCTCTTTCGAGAAGGCCACCAGGAACGCCGAACTGGGTGTTATCAAATGGACGCCAGCCCTTAAGCAGTCCCTGAAGGCTGACAAAGAGATCGTCTTCGAGGAGTCCCGGATCCGCGAGGTTCTCTACCGTCCCTTCACCAAGCTCTGGCTGTACGAGGACGACCGCATCCTGGCTTCGGTCAAGACCATCTCTAGGATGTTCCCGAGGGAAGAGGAAGGTTTGGCTGTCAGCGGTGGAGCTACTCGAGGATCCAACGACACAATGGTGGCCACCGACTCCTTGACGGATCTCAATCTACTCTCCGGGGGGGGGGATCGAGGATCATCCTCCGCCGGCGATCCTGATCTCGGGAACCTCCAACATGACCTTCCAGGCTCTGGCGTCGGCCAACCTGCCGGATCTGGCGGCGATCAAGGGATCACAGCAGACCCGAGCGCTGCCGCGGCGTCTCAAGCATTAGACCGGGGGGGGGGTCGGCATTCGTGGTCACCGCCCAGAACAACCGAGCAGTCTTCGGAATCCTGGCCACCTCCTGGCTACCCGACCTCTGCGGGGTGGGAACCAACCAGCCCAGCCGGGCCATACCCCGGCGGCAATAGCGATGACCGGTCCGTCGAACATGGCGATATTCGGGGTGATGGCGACCGCCCTGATTCCCGACCTCCATACCATGGGTCCGGGTCAGCAGACTCGAACGATCCATCGCTGAGGGGGGGGGGGTCGGCGATCTTGGTCAGCCTCACCCGACAGCTTCCGTTCGGAATCATCGCCACCGGTCAATTGTTCGATCTGTGCGCCACCGGACGGCAGACCCGCAGCCTTCCCAGACGACGGCCATTGTGATCATTCGGGATCAACAACTGCCTTTCGCCACCTTGATGACCCAGACGATGACCGACCTCCACGTCACGGGCCGCCCGACTCGATGCCTTCCCAGACGGCGATCCTGATCGCCAGCCCTTCCAATCGCACCCGGTTTGCCACCATGGCGGTGGGTACTTTGCCCGATCTCCACGCTCTCGACCCCGCCGGCCGGGCAGTGATAAGACTGGTCAGCTATCAGCCCAGGGATTTATCACTTCAATACCGCAGTCTTCAAAGTCCTTGACGTTCCTGGTGGCCAATGCCGCTCCCAACGAGTAAGCGATGGCTGCGATCTGGAGGTCGGCATAACTGGCGGGGCGACCGGCCGCTCGCCTCGCGGCTGCTATCTCCGCATAGAATCCCGCCGCATAGCGGTCAAAAGGAAGGATCCGTCCCCTAAAGTCTTCTCGAAACATCCCTTCGACCTCGGCCGATAGCTCTTGCTGTCGCTGGCCGGGTGGGAGTATCGCAACACCGTATAGGCTCTCGGCCTGGCTGATGCTTGTTGTGTAAAGGGTCAAAGGCGCTTGATCGGTTAACCAATCGATGACGGTGAGATCAGGATTCGGACATCTCAGTTCCGCCAGAACATTTGTGTCGAGGATGATCATCGGATGGACATCTCAGTCGAATGTCGGCGGCTCGCATATGGGTTCACGGGGCGGCAATTCCAGTTCGATTCCGTGGAAAGGCGCGAACCGGGCTCGTATAGCCTTAACCCACTCTTCTCCGGTCAGGGGTTCCTGGTGAAGAGCCGCCTTCAGAATATCCCTGACTTCCTGTTCCATCGATTTGCCGTTCTGAGCCGCCCTGATGCGCAGCCGCCTCTTCAGGTCTTCTTCCAGGTTGCGGACTGTGATACTGGCCATAGTTTCCCCTTTGATATCAATGCCATCAATGATAGCCATAGACTCGAGAAACCCACTAACTCGCGAAATTCGAACGGCCCATTTTTCGCCCGTTGGGCTCCCCTCCCCCGCCGCTCACCGCCAGGATCGGGACACGCTTCGCCGCGGGTTGGTGGCGGGAAGCAGTATCCCGAAAGAAATATGACCTCCGGTGCGGTCCCCACGACGTCGGAGAGGACCGGGAGATGTTTCGACTCGATCAGTATGTCACCGGACCTGTGACAAAGACAACCCCTGAAAGCATCATTCTTTCGCGACTTTCTCCATGCCGACCGGCTATCCGTTGCTCGCCCCGACATCGCCCTTTAGCCTGGTAACCAGAGATTTACTTGATCCCGAAAGGAGACGCCCACATGAGAACCTATTCACGTTTGATTTGTTTGGTTGGGGCGCTGGTTTTGGTGTTGGCCGCGTGCGGCGGAGATGAGGATACCGCAGTCATTGCCGATCCCGCTCCCGACACCACCGCGGCGGTCACTTCCCAAACCACTGCCCCGGCAGATGCTACGGAAGAGGCGCCCGACACTACCGAGGCCCCTCCTCCGGAAGAGGAACCGGCGCCCACCACCACCGCGGCGCCCGAGGTGGCCGAAGAGCCGGAGCCGATGGACGCCACCTATCGGCTGGGGATCTTCTCCTCGCCCACCACCGACAACCCGTGGGCGGCGCTCGACACCGAGGCTGACATCTGGAACTCCTATGTGATTCCCGGTCAAATATCCCTCTACACCTATCAGGGCCCGACCTACACCGTGGTCCCGAGCCTGGCGGCCGACCCCAGTCCTCCGCAGGTCGAGGCTGATGGAGACGGTTACTCGGTCACCGTGAACCTGCATTCGAACGCCACCTGGTCGGACGGATCGCCCATCACGGCCCACGATGCGGCGTTCACCTTCAACACCATCGCCAAGTACAACGGTCTGGGCGGCAACTTTCCCAGCATCTGGCCTTTGGCTCGGGACGATGATCCGGCCACCGAAGAGGATGAGTCCTCCCAGGGCGTCTCGTCGGTGGAGGCCTTGGATGATCTGACAGTCAAGATCAGCTTCAACTACGAGCCGGGACTGGCCATCTGGCCGCTGTCGGTGGGTCTGGCTTCCATCTTCCAGGAGGCTTTCTGGGGACCGATCGTGGACTCTTCCGACGATTACGAAACTCTCTATGCCGCATCGGGTCTGGGCGCTCCCAACGCATCCGGCTTCAACTCCGCCGAGTGGGAACCGGGCGCCTTCTGGCGGAATGTGGCGACCGGATCGTACTTTGACACCGGCAGTCAGTACACCGTCTACAGCTCCGGGGCAGTGGAATACACCAGTGACGGTGTCACTGAAAACTGGGGAGGTGATCCCGGCGGCGATGTGGTGGCCGACTACACCGAAGGCCCGTTCATTTCCGAGGCCATCTATTCCATCTACACCGATCAGAACACCGCGGTGCTGGCGCTCACCGAAGGGGAAGTGGACTTCCTGCTGAACCCGCTGGGGTTGCAGTCTGGCCTGCGCAATGAGATCCTGGCCGCCCCCAACCTGGAAGTGGCGGTCAACGAGCAGAACGGTTTCCGTTACCTGGCCTACAACACCCGCAAGTTCCCGATGAGCGAAACTTCGTTCCGACAGGCGCTCGGCTGCATGATCGACAAGGACTTCATGGCCAACACGGTGCTGGGCGGCACGGCCATCTCGCTCAACTCCCTGGTCCCGCCGGGCAACGCCTATTGGTACAACCCCAACCTGACCGCGCCCTGCGCCGGGCAGAGCACTCAGGACAGGGTGGCGTCGGCGGTGCGGATCTTCAAGGATGCGGGCTGGACCTGGGATGTGGAACCGGCCTGGGACGAGGGCAACCGTGACGTGATCCCCAAGGGCGAAGGCCTGCGCGGCCCCGGCGGGGAGACCATCGAACCGCTCACCCTGCTGGCGCCCGGACCCGGTTACGACCCGATGAGGGCCACCTATTCGCTGTTCATCGAAGAGTGGGCCACCGATCTGGGCATACCGCTTTCGGCGGAGCCCACCGGGTTCTCGGTGATTGTGGACAAGGTGTTTCCTCCGGCCGACCCGCTCGAGTTCGACATGTACATTCTGGGGTGGGGGCTCACTCCGTTCCCGGATCATGTTTTTGACTTCTTCCGGTCCTCGGCCGACTCGGCGGACGGCGGATTCAACACCCCCGGGTATTCCAACCCCGTCTTCGACGGACTGGCCGATCGGTTCGACCGGGCCAAGACCCTGGCAGAGGCGCGTGATCTGATCCATCAGGCTGACGCCATCATCGCCGAGGAACTGCCCTATGTGGTGCTGTTCACCACACCTCTCATCGAGGCCTACTCCAACCAACTCACCTTCCCGTACACGACCATCCTCGATGGTTTGCAAGCCGTTGGTGCGTTGACGCAAGTGGTCACGATCGGCTGATCATTATCCAACCTGACTGTGGGGAGTCGTCACTTTTGACGGCGGCTCCCCACGGTCCGGGCAAAGAAAAAGGGATTAAGCAGTTGAAGGTATAGGAACATGGTCCGATATGTGATGCGTCGGCTGCTCCAGATGGTGCTGCTGTTTCTGGTGTTTTTGACGGTGACCTGGTTCCTGCTCTACATCCTTCCGGGCGACTCGGTGGCGCTGAAATATGCGGGCAACCCCAACATCCCGCCCGAAGCCAGGGCGGTGGCGCTGGAAAGACTGGGTCTGGACCAACCGGTGCTGATCCAGTTCCGCGATTACATGTTCAACTTCTTCCGGGGCGATCTCGGAGTCTCTTTCAATCAATACCCGCGTCCGGTCACCGAGATAATCCTTGAGCGTCTGCCTCGCACCCTGGTGCTGTTTCTGGCCGCCCTGGCCACCTACTACTGGGCCGGATTCCTGGCCGGCAAATACCTGGCCTGGCGTCGGGGGAATCGAGGCGAGATGTTGATTACGGTGTCCGGGGTGGGGCTCTACTCGATGTTCCTACCGTTTTTTGCTCTGATGCTGATCTGGTTCTTCAGCGTCCAGTTGGACCTGCTGCCCTTATCCAAATTTCTCGATCCCGAGCAGTGGCGGGATGCCCCGTTCGGGGCAAATCAGGTGTTCATGCGTCTCTTCTGGGTGACTCTGATCCCGGCCATGGCGATGTTCGCGGCCAGTTTCGCCGCGGTTCGGGTTAATAATCGCCGGCTGGAACGGATCCTGCGGTGGGGCGGGATGGCCTTGGGGGTGGCCGGGTTCTTCTTCTACTGGTTCGGGACCAGGTCGGGCCAGGATATGCGAGGGTACGCCGGAGATATCGGCTTTCACATGGTGCTGCCGGTGTTGACTCTGACCCTTATCAACTTCGCAGGGGTGATGCTTTTGACCCGTAGTGCGATGCTGGAGACATTGCGGGAGGACTACATCCTCACCGCCCGGGCCAAGGGGCTACCGGAGGGAATGATCCGGGATCGCCAC
This sequence comes from Acidimicrobiia bacterium, assembly GCA_963665765.1. GTDB lineage: Bacteria > Actinomycetota > Acidimicrobiia > Spongiisociales > ZC4RG35 > Bin76. The sequence continues at coordinate 1,122,763 of OY762464.1, read as the reverse complement.
GCGGCGCGGACCGCCCTTTTACCGGTGGCCACCTCCCTGGTCCTGGCGGTGGCCACTGTGATCGACGGGGGAGTCATCACCGAAGCGGTTTTCTCCTGGCCGGGCATGGGCGAGATCCTGATCTCCTCGGTGGTGAGTGAGGACATTCCCCTGGCGGTGGGGGCGTTTTCCTTCATCGGCATAATGGCGTTGATCGGGCACTTCGTGGTGGACGTGCTCTATGGGGTGCTCGACCCTCGGATCCGGGTGACCGAGCATGGCTGAGATGATCGACGCTTCTCGGGAGTCTCGCATCGAGAATGCCCACACTTCGGATATCCTGATTGGGGAGGTGGATTCCTGGTGGAAGATCCGTCTGGCTCTGATGCGGCGGTCGCTCCGGAGAAACTCGAAGATCTTTCGCCGTAACAAGATCGGTGTTTTGGGGCTGGTGGTCATCGCCTTCTGGGGAATCATGGCAGTCATGCCCACCGTGTTCTTTGCCACCGGGTTCTGGAATCCGGCGGTGTATGACCCGGTCACCGGCCTGGAACTCGATCCGCCCACTCGCATCATGGTTATGGTGGAGCGCATATCCGACCCCAATACCGAGATAGACCGTCGCTCGGTGCTCCTGGACGGGCGCATCCCCGACACCCTGCAAATAGGCGACACGTTCGAGCTTCCCCTGCAGCCGGCGCCTCCCGACGGTCGGCACTGGCTGGGAACCGATCCGTTGGGCCGCGACATTCTGTCCCAGTTGATGCACGGGGCGCGCGCCTCGTTCTTTCTGGGGATCTTGGCGGCAGTGGTGACGGTGGTGATCGGTACCACCGTCGGATCGATGGCCGCCTATTTCGGAGGGATCGTGGACGCTTCCCTGATGCGATTGGCCGATCTGCTGATAATGATTCCCGGCGTGGCTCTGCTGATCGTGATCGGAGGGCTGTTTACCTTCCAACTCTGGCATCTGGCGGTGGTGATCGGGATACTTTCCGGTTTTGGCGGCACGGCTATCGTCCTCAAATCCCAGGCCCTGGCCGTTAAGGTCAAACCGTTTATCGACGCCGCCCGGGTGGCGGGAGGGTCGGCCGGTCACATTATCTTCTATCACCTGATACCCAATGTGATGCCGCTCAGCGTTCTCTACATGATGTTCACCGTTACCGGCGCCATCCAATCCGAAGCGGTCCTGTCCTTTTTGGGAATCCTCAACACCGACACTTCCTGGGGCCTGATGATGAATCTGGCCAGAACCCAGGGTTACCTGCTGCAGGTGACCGATTACTGGTGGCTGACCATCCCGCCGGGCCTGGCGGTGACGCTTTTGTCCATGGCCTTCTTTCTGGTGGGAAGGGGGATGGACGAGATTGTCAATCCGAGGTTGCGCAGGCGATGACCATTCCAAGATCCCACGGAGAAGCATCCGGCGGACGTCCTCCGCTGTTGGAGGTTGACGGTCTGGTTATGCGGTATGACACCGAGGCCGGGGAGGTGTCGGCGGTGGAGGATGTGAGCTTTTCGCTTCGTCGGGGAGAGGCGATGGGACTGGTGGGGGAGTCGGGTTGCGGGAAGACTTCCGTGGCGCTTTCCCTTCTGCGTCTGGCGCCCGAGAACGCCCGCTACCAATCGGGGTCGGTTCGCTGGGAGGGTGTGGACCTGTTGGAGCTTTCCGACCAAAAGATGCGGAAATACCGGTGGGCGGAGATTTCGATGGTCTTCCAAGGGGCGATGAACGCCTGGAATCCCGTGTATCGGGTGGGAAAGCAGATTCGGGAGGCGATGTACCAGCACTTCGATCCGCCGCTCGGTTCCTCGGAGACCGAGCGGCGGGTTGACCGCTTGTTCAAGCTGGTGGGGCTTGATCCGGCGGTGCAGAACCGTTACCCGCATGAGTTGTCGGGAGGAATGCGCCAGCGGGCGGTGATCGCCATGGCCCTGTCGTGCGAGCCCAAGTTGATCGTCGCTGATGAGCCCACCACCGCCTTGGACGTGATCGTTCAGGCCCAGATTCTGAAGGAGTTGAAGAAGATCCAAAAAGACCTGGGGCTCTCGATCCTCTACATCAGTCACGACATGGCCGTCATCGCCCAAGTGACCGACACCATCGGAGTGATGTATGCCGGGAAGTTGGTCGAGTCGGGTGCAACCGAGGAAGTGTTCCACCGGCCCCGCCATCCGTATTCGTATCTGCTGCTGTCATCCATTCCTTCGGTGACCGGTCCCCGCCGCCGGCCGGTCTCCTTGGAGGGGACGCCGCCCAACCTGTTGGCGCCCCCGTCGGGCTGCCGATTCCACCCCCGCTGTCCGTGGGCGACCGAACAATGCCGTCAACAAGAGCCCCCCATGATGCCCATCGGACCTTCCCAGTGGGCGGCGTGCTGGAATTCCGACCAAATTCCCGGAATGGGAGAGCAATTCGCATGAGCCTCGTGAAGGTCGAAGGGCTTCGCAGGTTGTTTCCGGTATCCGCGGGTCTCTTTCGTCGCAGCACCGGATTCGTGCACGCGGTGGACGATCTCAATTTCGAGATCGGGGCAGGGGAGAGTCTCGGGCTGGTCGGGGAGTCGGGGTGCGGCAAGACCACCACCGGCCGGATGCTGGTCCGACTGGAAAAGCCCGACCAGGGAAAGATCTCATTGAGACAGGACGATGGCACAGAGATGGACCTCGTCGATCTCAAGGCTGATCAGAGGGTGAAGTTTCGCCGTGCGGTCCAGATGATCTTTCAGGACCCCTACGAATCCATCAACCCGAGGCGGACCGTCTTCGAGACGGTTGCCGAGCCGCTGCTCATTCACGGGATCGGCGATCTGAGCACCCGGGAAGAACAGATCAAACAGATGCTGCACAAGGTGGGACTGGCCCCGCCGGAGTCCTTCATGTTTCGCTATCCCCACGAATTGTCCGGTGGGCAGCGCCAGCGGGTGGCCATCGCCCGGGCTCTTGTTCTGCAACCCCGTCTGGTGGTGGCCGACGAACCAACCTCCATGCTGGATGTCAGCATCCGCATCTCGATTATGGAGTTGATGTCCCGGTTAGCCCGGGAAATGGGGGTTTCTTACCTGTACATCACCCATGACTTGGCGGTGGCCCGTTACATGTGTGACCGCATCGCGGTCATGTATCTGGGAAAGGTGGTGGAGATAGGGGAAACCGAGCAGTTGTTGGCCAATCCACTGCATCCCTACACGAAGGCGCTTCTTTCGGCAGTCCCGGTTCCCGATCCGACCCTTCCTCCCCCCGACGTGCTGATCAAAGGAGGCATCGGCAAAGCTGTCAACCCGGCCCCCGAATGCCGGTTCGTCGACCGCTGTCCGCAAGCGGCCGACATCTGCCGGACAACCGCTCACCCGCCCCTGGAGGACAAAGGCGGCGGTCGTCTGGTTTCCTGCCACTTGGTGGGGGCATCCGAGCTCTGATCTTTTCCGAACCCTATGCGCGGGGCATTCCCCATTGGGAGCTTCGGTATCTGCGTCGGCATGCTCCGGTGATCCGGCGTGACGAACCGGATGGTTGGGGCATGGTGGAAATGGTGGGGAGATGAACCGCATCCGGGCGGCGATGGTTACCCCTCTCACCGGCCCCCTGGCCTTGTTCGGACGGGCGGCGGGGGAGGCCATGAGGTTGTGGGCCGAGAAGGTCGCCGAATCGGGATCTGTTGATCTCACGGTCTACGATTCCCACCCCGACCCCGCCCAGGCGACCAGAAGCGCCGAATCCGCCGGGTTCGACATGCTGTTCGGACCCTATGGCAGAGGGCCCGCCCTGGCCGCGGCCCGGGCAACTTCCCGGTTGATGTGGAACGGCGGCGGCGCCACCGATCGCCTGTCCTGGCCCCGATTCCCCAACGTTGTGAATGTTCTGGCCCCGGCGGCTTCGTATCTGCACGGTGGGTTGGTTGCCACCCGGGCGGCCGATCCCCGGATTCGCTCGTTGGTGGTGCTTCACACCGGAAGGGGCTTTCCGGGAGAAGTGGCCCGGGGAGCGCGGGCCACCGCCTCGGAACTTGGTATGTCGTGCTCCGATGTCGTGTTCACATCCGGGGGGGCCGCCGATTCGGCATCTGGGATTCCGAGAGGGGATGTGTTGGCGATAGCGGGATCGTTCCAGGATGAGTTGGAGATCGTGCAGGCCCTGGACCGGCGCCGATGGAGAGCCGTTCTGTCGGTGGCGGCCGGCGTGGATGAAGTGTTGGAAGCCTTGGGCGACCGGCGGGAGGGTCTGATCGGCCCCGCACAGTGGACTTGGCGGAGCGCCCCTCAACCGATGGTCGGCCCCGATGCGGGTTGGTTCGTTCGGGCCTACCGTGGGCGGGTCGGGAAGGCGCCCCCATATCCGGCCGCCCAAGCTCTGGCGGCCGCTCTGATCTGGTCGGAAGGCGTGCGCATCACCGGCGCGCTGGACGACAGAAGATTGAAGACTGCGGTCCGGCAACTGTCCACCCGCACCCTGTTCGGGGCATTCAGACTGGACCCTGTCACCGGTCTCCAAGTGGGGCACCAGGTGGTGGTCGTCCAGTGGCAAGGCGGCCGTCGTCTGGTGGTCTGGCCCTCCGAAGGAGCGGACACGAAGCTACGTCTCAGCTGACCCGGATCCTGGCCGGCAGGCGCATACTCATCGGTAATAGGGGATCGCGAAAAGGCGGACTTTGTCCCAGTCCGGGAGCATATTGAAAGCTCGACTTAGGGGGTTGTGGGTTACCCAGCAGCGGTATGATCCAACCTGGCTTGGCGGCTTTCCGTTACTCCTCGTTGTTGGGACGGCCTCTTCTTGATCTCCGTAGCATATGCCTAACACTCGTAAACAGCGACCCCAATGCAAGGGCAGATACAGGAACCATCCCCCACCCATAGCCGACATTCAATCCGTATGCTCCTGCTCCAATCAGCACAAGGCTCAGAATGAAGACCAGATACAACCCGTGTCGTCTCGTAACGGCTTCATAGTGTTCATGGGCGAGCCGCCCGTGAACCTGTATTTCGAATGCGCCGATTAGGCGCTCGCCACTGCCTGGCACTACCTCTTCGAATTGGCGAAGTGTCTGGGGATCAGGTACAGGCCCAAACCATTGTTCGTAGGAAACACGCCGTTCTTCAGCGCCATCGGGGGAACGTGACAATTCACCACCCTCTCCAGGCGCCAGATCTTCATCGCTCATACGTTTGGCGAAATGGCCCGAGCCGCTCTTGCCATGTCCCTGGACAGCAATTCCCAATCCTCGCTAAGCGCACGTGCATCAACTGCGGGATCTGCCACAGCGCTATGGTCATCGGTAGGCCATTCGGGTAAGGAAAACAGCAAGACAAGGGACGAAGCAAGTTGGTGAACTCTTTTGGGTTCTGGAGACACCTTGACACACAGATCCATGACCGATATCGCTTGCGACAGTTGCCGGCTCTTCTCTGCTGAACCTTCAGAAACGCATCCAGAGTTGGCAAGGAACCCCTTCAGGTAATGCCGATAGCTCTCAACAACAGATCCTCTGGAGATCCTGACTGATGGCATTGGTCGCCGCCCCCTTCTTCCGTCATGAACACAATCTTACAACCTAAAAGCCTAGACGCGGCTGCGGATAGGGATGAGGTTAGGGTCTGAGAAGCCGCCCCCACGAACACACCACACATGGGATTCGATCCCCCACCAGCTGGCATCAACACCGATAGCCGACATTCTCCGAGCGCCGCCGACCATCAACGCAACCCTTCGTCAGGTGCAACTAGGGTGAATCGCACCGGATTTTTAGGTATGGCCCCTTGCGACATGAATCCTCGAAGGGGCACGCAAGCTGGATGGCACTGCTTCAGGCACCCGCGCGCCCTTTGACAAAGACACACCCAGGGATCGGCGTTACGCGACGAGAGCACTTTGATACGCTGGCATATAACCTCACACCCTTGGCAAGATGCCCGATGATGCGCTATTCCCGCGGGCCGCGCTTCTGGTCGTAGATCGTGAGGAGCGATCGTCCGTCTTCAACTTGCCAGTATCCCGTGGGAGGCACATTATGTTCCTTGCCGAGGAGGTCTCGTGAGATCGGCGAGAGATATCTTGGCTCGTCGTCCGACACTAACGCGGGATAATCGCGGTCTGGGAGTTCGACGAGTCTTACTCGGCGGGCATCAACTACCTCAACTTTGACTCTCGGATCTTGGGCGAATGTCAGGATCGATCCTTCTGGTAGACCTAACTCATGAAAATTGAGGATTGGCCTGCGTTTGACCCGCTCAAGGGCGTCGCGATCTTCCTGAGATATCTCGGCCGCAACACCCGACCGCGCCTTCTCGGTGACATCAGAGATATCGAGGAGCCTGAGGATCGCGGTCACTTGTTCCACCTTGATCCTGAAAAACTCGCGTTTCGGATGTACTCGCTCATCGTCCAGATCGCTTACTATCTTTGGGATTGTGCCCTTCACAGAAGAGGAAATCCAGCGTATGTCGGAGGCTGCCAGGCCAGATGCCCTAGTGCCGGCTCCTTCTGAGGCCTCGGAAGTTGCGCGGCGTATAGCAGAGGCCGCCCTTGATGCCTACACCAAAGAGGACTGGCACTACGTGTTGAATGCCCTTCGCCCGGATCGCGCCGCAAGATACATATCCAGTCGGCCTCCCGAGGAGTGTCTGGAACTCCTCTTGCTTATCGAGTCGCCAAACCGCCGAGCCGCTATTACCAATCGTTTTGAATCCGCGATGATGTCCGGACGGCCAAGTATGGTGATGGGATAGAAACGTGACTGCGAAGTTAGCCCGCTTATGTGCGCGCAGGCCATGGGCCACCGTCGGTGTCTGGGTTGCGATATTGGTGATAGGCCTGGGTCTGGTCCGAACCCTCCTTCCCAGCGCCACCACCACCGAGTTCCGGTTGGGTTCCGGCTACGAATCGGAACAGGCGGCTGCCCTGTTGGAAGAGAGACTCACAGGGCCCAGGATGCTTTCGGAGCTGGTCATCGTCCAGTCCCGGTCCCTGACCGTGGATGACCCCCGGTTCCAGGCCAAGGTCGAGTCTATTCATGACCGGGTCATGGGAATAGGACCCGAGACTGTTGAGTCTGGAACGCACTACTACTTGAGCGGCGAACCTCTTCTGGTGTCTGCCGACCGCAGGACCACCATCATGGGCTTTGTCCTGGCAGGTGATGTCAAAGAGGCGACCGAGAATGTGGAGGAGGTCGTCTCGGCGGTCGAAGAATTGGATGGCACAGACGGATTCCGGGTTCTCATCGGCGGTGACGCAAGCGTGGCATTCGAGAACAACGAGTTGAGTGCTGAAGATCTGGAGAAGGGAGAGCGTTTCGGCATTCCGGTGGCGCTGATCATTTTGCTGACCCTGTTCGGCTCGGTCGTGGCCACCATGCTCCCGCTGGGACTGGCCATTGTTGCCATCGTCATGGCGTTGGGAGCGGTCGGGATCATCGGACAATTCTTCGAATTGATCTTCTTTGTGACGATGATGGTCACGATGATCGGGCTGGCGGTCGGCATCGATTATTCGCTGTTGATCGTATCCCGATTCAGAGAAGAGCTGGATGGAGGACTCGGGGTAAGAGATGCCGTCGAGAAGACCGGCGACACCGCGGGTCGCACCGTGCTTTTCAGCGGCGCCACGGTGGTGCTCGCCCTTATCGGCATGTTGATCGTCCCCGTGTCGTTCTTCCGATCACTTGGTCTGGGGGCTATTTTGGTGGTGATAACGGCTTTGGCGGCCACGCTCACTCTCTTACCGGCCGTGCTCTCGCTGCTCGGCCCCAAAGTGGGCCTGCTGAAAGTTCCTTTCCTGACCAGGTTCTCACTCAAGAGTCCACAGGCCAACCAACATGGGTTCTGGGAAAAGATCACCGAAGTCGTAACCCGGTTTCCGGTCGCCAGCATCCTCCTTACCAGCGTTCCCCTGCTGATCCTGTCGTATTTCTACTTGGACATCCACACGGGGCTCAATGACGTCAACAGCTTCCCCGACAAATCAAAGACCAAAGAGACGTTCCTTGTCTTTGAAGAAGAGTTCTCAATCGGGGAGGTCACTCCCGCCGGGGTGCTCAGTCCGGCGGAGATTGTGGTCGATGCCAACCTCGCCGACCCACGGGTGCAGCAGGCAGGTTTGCGCTTGGTGCAGCTTCTCCAGGACGACCCCGATTTCCCGGTGCCACCCCAGTTGGAGGTTAATGACGCGGGTGATCTCGCCCTGCTGTCGTTGCCCTTCCCGGGCGAGCCCAACAGCCGCCTGGCCACCGAAAGGCTGACCAGGATCCGGGAAGAACACATTCCGGCGGCGTTTGGAGGCGTGGAGGCGAGAGTCTTTGTCGGAGGGGCCACAGCCGCCGCCACTGACTTCTACGGCATCGTGGACGTGTACACCCCCATCGTCTTTGCCTTCGTTCTCGGCCTCAGTTTCATTCTGCTGATGCTGGTGTTCCGCTCGATCGCCATCCCGATCAAGGCCATCATCATGAACCTGCTCTCGGTTGGCGCCACATATGGACTACTGGTGCTGGTGTTCCAGAGAGGAGTCGGGGCAGACCTGTTCGGATTCCAGCAGGCCGAGGTAATCGACGCCTGGATACCGTTGTTCCTGTTTACCATCCTGTTCGGTCTCTCCATGGACTATCACGTGTTCTTGCTGAGCCGGATCCGTGAACGCTATGACGCAACCGGAAACAACGCCCAGGCCGTGGCCTACGGCCTCCGTTCCACGGGAGCGATGATCACCGGCGCCGCCCTGATAATGGTTGCCGTGTTCGGGGGATTCGCGGCGGGGGACACGGTCGTCAACCAGCTGGTCGGATTCGGGTTGGCCGTGGCGGTGCTCCTGGACGCCACCCTGGTTCGATCGGTGTTGGTCCCGGCCAGCATGGAGGTGCTGGGGACCCGTAACTGGTATCTACCGTCATGGCTCGGCTGGTTGCCGGATCTGCGAGTGGAGGCCGAGGAAACCTAGAAAGTAAAACCAAGGACCCTCACCCCAAACCGCGCAGCCTCAACCCTCTCGGACAGGCTTTTCGTAGGTGACCGAGGTCAGCAGGCGGTCTTCGGGAATGTTGAAGAAGGTGCGTAATACGGCTTGGGAGTCGGCCGAGAGAAGGTAGCCGCCTTTCTCCAGTATCCCCCGCGCCTTGTAATTGGCGGCATAGGTCCCCACGATGATCCGCTTGATACCCGGAAGGTTTTGCTCGATGTGCTCCCGCAGCGCCGACGCCACCCCTTTTCTCTGGTAGCGGGGCAGGATGTAGGCATGACGGAGCAAGGCCACTTCGCCCATCGGCTCGCTTCCCATCACTCCCACCAGAGTGTCGTCGGTCAACGCCCCCCACCAGGTCATTCGCCGACCTTCGGCCTCCCAGTCCGCCTCGTTCATCTCCGGGTCGTGGAGTTCCTCGGGTGGAAGGAACTCCCGGTACCACCGAGCAGCCGTGTTGATCACCTCCACCGCCCGGGTCCGATCCTCGGCGGTTAGCTGGCAGATGGAGATACGGTTTTCGATATCCTGGCCCATGGTGCTACCCGAGCGAGGGGAGAGGAAGGCGGTGGAGGGTGCTCCCTCCCTTCCATGACATCCCCACCCGTCTCCAGTAACCGGCGATGATCTCCCCCACCGTCAGACGATGGTGCTCTTCTGTGGGGGAGGGGAACAGGCGCAGTTGGGCGTCGCCTTCCCAGCTGTCGGCCACCTCCACGTCATAACCGCTCATGGTGACCAGTTCGTCCATCGACAGGGTCCCGTCCGACTCTATGGCCGGAAACCGGCGGGTGTGCAACATGGGGAGGGCGTTGACGAACCCGGCATGCTCGCCCGGTTTGGTGAGGGTTAGCCGGGCCTCGGCCAGCCGTCGCCCGTGGGAGGAAAGGGTGGCGCCGAACATGCCGTTCTGTTCCAGACGGGGTCCGGCCCGGCCCACCGAGATCGGGCGAGTCATGTGGATCGCCCCCAATCGTTTGGGGTATCCCTGATGATGGCCCCGCACCATGGAAAAGTCGGTGTCGACCCAGATATACACACACCGCGACCAGGTGCGGTCCTGATAATGACATCGCACCACGAAAAAGCACTCTCGGTATTGGGAACGGACCGGATCGAGCAGCTCTTCTCCCGAATCCGAACAGGACTGCCACTCCGCCCAGATCAGCGCCACCGCTCCGGGGTCTTGGGGGGCAGGCGCCAGAGGCGGGGGAAGGAGTTCCCGGACATTTTTGGGATCGGTGCGGTATTCCACGGTCAGCATCTCCCCCGAATAGTGCCACGGCGGGGAGGGTAGGACGGAGGCCCGTCCTGTGGGGCTTTGGGGAAAGGAAAAGCCGGATGGCGAGGTGATGGCAGGCTCCCTGTTCTGCGGCGGCCGACAGGCTACCGAGCCTACACTTCGGGCAGGCAGAAGGGGGTGTACGGTCTCGTCGAGGCGGGTTTGAGATGCGGGTGGATGTGGATATCTGGAGTCCCCAACTCTATGCGCGGGGCATTCCCCACCAGGAGTTTCGGTATCTGCGCCGGCACGCTCCGGTGAGCCGGCACGACGAGCCGGAGGGGAGGGCGGGATTCTGGGCGGTGGTCCGCTACCGTGATCTGGCTTCGGTGAGCCGTGATTGGAGGACTTTCTCTTCGGCTTGGGGTTCCACCTTGGAGGAGATGACCCCCGAGGAACTGGCGGCCCGCCGGTCGATGATGGATCTGGATCCTCCCGCCCACAGTCGCATCCGCCGTTTGCTGTCCCGAGGGTTCACTCCCCGGGTGGTGTCCGCCTACGAGAAGGCCTTCCGCTTGATGACCGCCGAGGTGCTGGGAGAAGTCCTGGCCCGAGGCGAGTTCGATCTGGTGGAGGCGATCTCCAAGAAGATTCCCGTTCTCTGGCTTTGCGAGCATATGGGCATTCCCCGCCACATGTCGGACCGGCTGATCGAATGGACCGACCGGATGCTGGTGGGCGATTCCGATCCCGAGTACTGGGAGGATCGCTCCGATCCCCGGTGCCGCTTCGCTCCTTTCGGCAGTCCGGCCGGCCTGGAGGCCTTTCGCTACGCCGCCCGATTGGCTGCCGAGCGGCGGGCCCGACCGGGCGACGACATGATCAGCCGGGTGCTGAGCGCCGAGCCGGGAGGTGAACCGCTAACCGACGCCGAGTTCAACAACTTTTTCGCGGTGTTGATGATCGCCGGCCAAGAGGCTTCTCGCCATTCCATCAGCCAGGGGGTCTTGGCTCTCATGGATCATCCCGAGCAGTTGGAAAAGCTACAGGAGCGCAGACGGTATCTCATCGATGGGGCGGTGGAGGAAATCATCAGGTGGGCGACGCCCATCTACCACTTCCGCCGAACCGCCACCCGCCGGGTTGAGCTGGGTGGGCAGGTCATCGGGGAAGGCGACAAGGTGACCATCTGGTACATCTCCGCCAACTACGACGAAGAGGTGTTCGACGATCCCCACCGGTTCGACATCGAACGCCACCCCAATCCCCAGGTCAGCTTTGGGAAAGGCGGCCCGCACTATTGCCTGGGTGCGGCCCTGGGCAGATTGCAGGTGAAAGTGGCCATCGAAGAACTGCTGCCGCGCCTGTCCGACTTTCGGATGATCGGACCAGCCGAGCGCCTGCAATCCAATTTCATTCACGGCATCAAGCGAATGCCGGTCAAGGTGGTGGGCGGCTGACTTCCCCACCGGTCTCCGGCCTCCCCGGAGACCGAGCGCCGTCCCGACTTTGCCCAACGGCACACCGCCCCCGGGCGGCCTTCGAATCTCAACCGGGCGAGGGTCTTCGGGTCAGAAAGCGGGATTGGTCAGCGGGCGCCCAGAAACGCCCGGCGCACCCGCGGGTCGGCCAGCAGATCTTGGGCCGGGCCCCCGTGGGAGTTGCGTCCCATCTCCAGAACGTAACCTCGGTGGCTGGTCTGCAATCCTTGGCGGGCGTTCTGTTCGATCATCAAAACGGTGAGTCCGATTTCGAGGTTGAGCCGTTGGATCGCCGCGAACACCTGGCGGGTCACAATCGGGGCCAGCCCCGCCGAGGGCTCGTCCATCAGAACCAAGCGCGGTTCATGCATGAGCGACCGTCCGATCTCGAGCATGCGTTGCTCGCCTCCCGACATAGCGCCCGCCGCCTGTTGGGAGCGCTCCCCAAGCCGCGGGAACAGGCCGTAGACGTAATCGATCCGTTCTCGGATCCGCGCCTTGTCCCGTTCCACGAACATACCCAACTCGAGGTTTTCGCGCACCGTCATCTGGGAAAAGACGCTGCGCAATTGCGGCACCATGGCTATTTCGGCAGTGCGCAACATGTTCTGTGCCGCCACGTGGGTGATATCCCGCCCGTCGCACAGCACCTGTCCGGAACTCACCCGGGCCAAGCCGTAGACCGCCTTGAACAGGGTGGACTTTCCTGCTCCGTTGGGTCCGATCACACAGACGATCTCTCCTTGGGCCACTTCCAGGTTGATGTCTGCGATGATGTCTGCACCGGGGTAATACCCGGCGCACACGTTGCGCAGTTCGAGCAGCGGCTGTCGCTCGCCGGTCACCGGGCGTCCTCGGCGTCGGCGCCGAAATAAGCCTCCACCACGGCTTCGTTCTGCATGATCCGGCGGGGCGTTCCCTCGGCCAATTTGGCGCCTTGGTTGAGCACCACCACTCGCTCGCACAGGTCCGCCACGAATGGCACATTGTGCTCCACCAGCAGGAAAGCCACCCCATCGGCGCGGTTCACCTCGCGCAGTCGATCGGCGATGTCTGCGGTCAGGGTGGGATTCACCCCGGAAGTGGCCTCGTCCAGCAGCACCAGCTTCGGTTCGGACATCAGTGCCATGCCGATCTCCAAAAGACGCCGTTGGCCCCCCGACAGGGCACCGGCCGGCTCGTGTCGCAACCGGGCAAGCAGCAGGAATTCCAGCAGCGACGCGACTCTCCGCCGAGTATCCGGGTCGGTCCTGCTAAACATCCCCGACACCCCCAGCCGCCCCCACTGGATGCTCAATTCCATGTTTTCGGAGACGGTGAGCTGCCGATAGACGCGGATCAATTGAAAGGTGCGGGCCATGCCCAGGCGGGCCACTTGATGAGGGCGATGCCCGGTGATATCGGCGCCGTCGAAGCTGATCGAGCCTGCGTCTATATCCGACACTCTGCTCAGACAGTCGAACAGGGTGGTCTTGCCGCTGCCGTTGGGTCCGATGAGACCCACAATCTCGCCTTCCCCGACGCTGATGTCCACCTGGTCGACCGCGGTCAGCCCGCCGAAGCGCTTGACCACTCCTCGTGCTTCCAACAAGGCGCTCACGGTTCGTCCTCCTGCTGATCGGGGATGGTTTTCCTTCCCCGCCCGCGTCCCCACAGGGCGGTGATCGATATCCCCCGCCGATCCACCAGCCCCACCAGACCGCGCGGCATGAACAGGACGATCACGATCAGAAGGACCCCTTGTGCGACGAGGTGGTAGTCCAGTAAGTTGGTCCACAAGATCTCGCGCAGCCAGAAGAGCGCCCCGGCCCCCACCACCGGTCCGGCGACCGTGCCCAGTCCCCCGAGCATGGCGCCCATCACCGCGTCGATGGTGCGGACCTCCACGAAGGCGATATCCGGATCGACGAAAGTGTTCTGGTAGGCCCACAGTCCTCCGAACAGTCCCGTGGAAAGGCCGGCGAAGCTGAAGATACCGACTTTGAAGCGGGTGGTGTCGATGCCCCGCATCTCGGCGCCGATCTCGTCCTCCCGGATCGCCACCAGACCGGCGCCGAAGCGGGTGCGACGCAGCCACCAGGTGAACGCCACCAGCGCCACCACCAGCCCCAGCTGTATGTAGTAGAACAGCGGCCGGTTGAGATAGGGAGGCAACGTCAGTCCCACGCCGCCGCCGGTGATGCTCGTCACCCGCACGATCTCGCGCATGGCGACGAACGTCCCCAGCATGGCGATCGAGAAGTAGGGTCCTTTCAGTCTCATGGTCGCTCGACCGATGACCGCCGCCAGGAGGCCGGCCACCAGGGCGCCCAACCCGATGGCGGGGATGGGTGACCAGCCGATTTGCGGCCCGTTGCTTTGCAGGGACATGAGGATGGCGGTGGTGTAGGCGCCGATCCCGAACCACACGGCGTGCCCGAAATCCACATAGCCGGTGAACCCTCCGGTGAGATTCCAATTCACCGCCACCCCCACGCTGGTCAGCATCAGAGTCAGGGTGAAGAGGGTGGCGTTGGTGACCGAAGGCAGAAGCGGCAACCCCGCCAGCAGCACCACTGCCGCCCAGGAAACGGCCCAACCTGCTCGACGCAGGTGACGGCGCTTGGCTTCTGTTCCGTCCAGCGATCCGGTGGCGGCGCCCCGACTCATCAGGGGTTCCCATCGCCGGGTGGCGTCCCACGGCTCATGATGCCGTGGCGTCCACGGGTCGCAGACCCCCGAAGATGCCCTGGGGCCGTAACACCAGGGCCGTCACCAGGAACACGAAGGAGGCCACCACCGCCAGATTGGTGCCGATCCGGGGAATGTAGATCGCCAGCCCGGCCTCCACTATCCCCAGCGCCATGGCGCCGCCCAGGGCGCCGCGCACCGAACCGAGGCCGGCCATGGCGGTGATGGCGAAGGCCTTGAGAGTGAGCGGTGGGCCTTGGAAGGGCTGGATGGCCAGCACCGGGCTGATCAGGGCGCCGGCCAGGCCGGTGATGCCGATGCAGATGGCAAAGGTCACCGCGTACACCTGGGAGACGTCGATGCCGACGATCCGGGCCGCCTCCCGATTCTGGGCCGCCGCCCGGATGCTCTTGCCGAGGCGGGTGCGCATCAACAAGAGGGTCAGGGTGGCCGCCACCGCCAGAGCCACGATCAGTATCCAAAAACGGGTGACGGGCACCGTGATCCCCCCGGTTAGCTCCCAGGCGCCGGTCAGGGCGGTGTCGGTGCGTCGAAAATCGGCGGAGAATACGAGTTTCATGATGTTCTGCAGAGTGATCGCCACGCCGAACATCACCAGGAGCGACACCAGATGGGAGCGATCGAGCACCGGGTTCACCACCAGACGCTGCGTCGCATAGCCCAAGCCCAGCATCACCACGAACACCAAGGGCGCCGACACGAAAGGATCGACCCCCCAAAAAGCGTTGGCCAGCCAGGCCAGATAGGCGCCGATCATCACGAATTCGCCGTGGGCGAAGTTGATCACGCCCATCACCCCCCAGATGATGGAAAACCCCAGCACCAGTATCGTGTACATGCCACCCAAAGCGATCCCGTTGATCAGAGCCTGGGCCAGTTGTTTGCTGCCGCGAAAATTCGAGTTGGGGTCAAGCGTCGCCGGAGCGGGAAGGGAGAATTCGGACGCCGCCGCGGCTTGGGGGGCGACCACCCGGATCCGACCTTCCTGCACCTGGACGGTGCCCATCGCCTTGGCGGTGTTGACGCCCCGATCATCAAAAGAAACGGGACCATAGAAAGTGTCGGCGCGCAAGGCATACAGCGCCTCTCGCACTTTCTCGGTGTCGGTGCTGTCGGCGGCTTCGATGGCCAGATGCAAAGCCAGAGCCGCGGCGGCGGCGCTGGCCGCCTGGTAGACAGGGGGCTCGCCCCACAGGCTTTCGTAGTAGGCCGCGTAATCGGAAGCCGTTCCGAAATAGGGACCCTGGTAGGCCATCTCGGGCTCCCACTGGGTGGGACCCAGCACCCCGTTCACATCTTCCCCCAACTCTTCGACCAGTTTGGGGTTGGACGGACCCACGGTGATCAGCATGCCCTGGGGGGCAAACCCCAGTTCTTTGGCCGAATTCACGAACAGCACGGCATCGTTGTAGTGGCCTCCGCCCACCAAGATGTCCGGGTCCAGATCCCGGAACTTGGTCATGATGGCAGAGACGTCCTGGATGTCCTTGGGATAGGTTTCCACCGCCAGCACCTCTATGCCGTGGTCTTCCAGGTGCCGGATGGCGCCTTTGGCCACCGAGGCGGGGAAAGAGGTGTCCTGGTAGGCGATCACGGCGGTGCGCGCCCCCTGGCCGGCCAGCAACTCGATTCCCGACTTGGTGTAGTCGCTGGCGACGGTCGCCACCAGGAACAAGTTCCGGAAGCCGCGCTCGAACATGGTGTCGGAGGTGCCGTTTCCCTCCACCATGATCACGTTGTTGGCCTCGGCGATGGCGCTGGCGCCGGTGGTGAGCCCGCTCGAATAGGGACCCAGCAAGAAGTCGACCCGGTCCTCGTCGATGAGCTTCTGCACCAGGTTGGCCGCGGTGTCGGCGTCGGACTCGTCGTCGTAGTAGATGATCTCCGCCGCGTAGCGACGGCCGTCGATCTCGATGCCGCCGTAGTCCTCGTTCACCCATTTGACCCAGGTGTCGTACCCCTGCCGGGAATCACGGCCCTCCACCGCATATTGGCCGGTTTCGCTCAGAGCAGCACCAATCCGCACCGTGCCGGCGAACCGGCCCGCCGGGTCGGTGGCGGAGGAATTATCGGGGGAAGAGGTCCCTTCGCCCGCTTCGCCGCAACCCGTGAGAACCAAGAGCGTAACCGCGGCAATGGCAAGGGTGATGATCGGTCGCATAGCCGGATGTCCTCAAGTTTCTCAGGCTGCTCCTATTGCCTCGCAGATCCAACGGCCTATCTCCGCGGTGGAGGCGCCCATTTCGGGTCCGGCCATGGCGCCCAGTTCGGGAAGGACTCCGGCGGCCGCCTCTTCCACTTTTCGGGCCGCTTCCCTCTCGCCCAGATAATCGAGGGACAGAGCGACGGTGAACACCGCCGCCACCGGATTGGCCCATCCGGTGCCCACGATGTCGGGGGCGCTGCCATGGACCGGTTCGAAGAGGGAGGGATACTCCCCGGTGGGGTTGAGATTGCCGCTGGCCGCCAGACCGATTCCCCCTGCTATGGCCGCTCCCAAGTCGGTGAGGATATCACCGAAGATGTTGTCGGTGACTATCACGTCGAAACGCCCGGGAGATTGGATCAAGTGGATGCAGGCGGCGTCGGCGTGCACATAATCCACCTCCACGTCGGGGTATTCGAGAGCCACCTCGTCGGTGGTCCGCTGCCACAGGTCGCCGGCGTAGTTGAGCACATTGGTCTTGTGACACATGGTCAGCCGACGGTCCCGCCGGGTGGCCCGCTCGAAGGCGTAGCGGATGATGCGCTCGGTTCCCCTCCGGGTGTTGACGGAGTTTTGGTTGGCAATCTCGTGGCGGGTGCCTTTGTGAAGGAATCCTCCGCTACCCGAATAGAGGCCCTCGGTGTTCTCTCTCATCACTTCCAGGTCGCACTGCTCCGGAGTCAGTTCCGAGATAGCGCTTGGTACGCCGGGATAGAGCTTGACCGGCCGGAAATTCACATAGAGATCGAAGTCAAAACGCAACTTCAAGAGCAGCCCCCGCTCCAGTATTCCGGGAGCAACGTCGGGGGTCCCCACCGCGCCCAGCAGAATGGCGTCGTGTTCCGCCAGTTCGTCCTGCACCGATCCGGGCAAAACCTCCCCGGTCGACAGGTAGCGGCGGCTGCCCAGGTCGTAGTGGGTGAAATCGATTCCGAATCCGAACCGGTCGGCAGCCGCCTGCAACGCGCCCACCGCGCAAGCGGTCACCTCCGGGCCTATCCCGTCGCCGGCGATCACCGCCAGCCGATGGGTGTTCATAACTGCCCCCGGTTGATTAGAGCAACTCTTCGTCTATGTCCCCGAAGATTCCCGGTCGATTCCCAGAACCCGTCAGGCGGGGGATGTTCTTGGTCCAGGGGACGCTGCGCAGGCCCTTTTGCGTCCGAGGTCTTTCCGCCGAAGAACGGGAGGAAGAAAGGTGGTTGAAGCTCACTTCGAGTTCCAACACCTTCGTCAAGGCCAGCAGGCTCGAGATTCGCATATCCACAAATCCGTTTTCTATGCGGGAAATCTGCGCCTGTGTGAGGCCTGATCTGTTGCTCAGTTCTCGCTGGCTGATCCCCAGACGGTGGCGCGCCTCCCGCAGTTGCTTGGCTATGTCGGGATTGCCCTTGCTCATAAACAATATAGGATAACATATGCTGTCCGGGGACTCCGGTCTACTCTCCGCCCGTGGGCCGGACTATACAGTTTTGCATATCGGGAGATCGGGGGTGCGGAACCGATCATTTTGCGCCGATCGACCGGTTGAGAGCGTCGACGAAGGCCTCCGCCGAGCCCTCCACCACATCGGTCGAGATCGCCTTACCCGAAAAGGTGTTGTCATCCACCCGAACCACTACGTTCACCTCGGCCATGGCGTCGGCGCCGGAGGTGACCGGCACCACCCGGTAGTCCACCAATCGGGCCTGGATGCCGAAGCATTGCTTGATGGCCGAGAATGCGGCGTGAACCATCCCGCCCCCCTGGCCGGTGTAGTCGGATTCGACGCCTTCCCGGGAGAGGGTCACCACTGCCGTGGGGGTGGTGTC
This sequence comes from Acidimicrobiia bacterium, assembly GCA_963665765.1. Lineage (GTDB taxonomy): Bacteria > Actinomycetota > Acidimicrobiia > Spongiisociales > ZC4RG35 > Bin76. Next base: position 1,104,424 of record OY762464.1, on the reverse strand, counting down.
GTGACCTCCGGAAACGTTGATGCCCACCATGGTCACCTCGGCGCGGGACAACGTGGCAAACCCGGCGGCGGCGATGGCGCGCAATTCATGTTCACCGATCTCCATCTTGCGATCGGCCATGGCCTTGAATTTGGTGAAGGCCAGATTGAACTCGTCTTCTTCCAAAGAGATGCTCAGATTGCGCAGGGCGTCGGCGAATCCGGCCCGGCCCGAATGCTTGCCCAGGATTATCTGGGCGCCTTTCTGCCCGATGGATTCGGCGGTCATGATCTCGTAGGTTTCCCGATCTCGAAGCACCCCGTGCTGGTGGATCCCGGACTCGTGAGCGAAGGCGTTGCGTCCCACCACCGCCTTGTTGAACTGCACGGGGTAACCGGTGAGCTGGGCGACCAATCGGGAAGTGTCGAATATCTGGGTGGTGTCGGCTTCGATCTCCACGCCGAACACATCCTGGCGGGTCTTGACGGCCATGATGATCTCCTCGATGGAGGTGTTGCCGGCCCTTTCCCCGATGCCGTTCACCGCTCCTTCAATCTGGCGAGCCCCCGCCGCGATGGCCGACAGCGAGTTGGCCACCGCCAGACCCAGATCGTCGTGGCAGTGCACCGAGATGGTTATGTCGGTGCGGTCCCCCCGCACCTCGGCGTAGATGCGTTCCAGCAGTCTGACAAAGTCAACGGGGGTGGCGTATCCGACCGTGTCGGGGATGTTGATGGTGGTGGCCCCGGCTTCCACGGCGGCTTTGCACACCTCGATCAGGAACTGATGGTCGGAACGGGTGGCGTCCTGAGGCGAGAACTCCACGTCGTGGGTGTAGCGGCGGGCCCGGCGGACGCCTTCCACCGACGCTTTCAGCACCTCCGAAGGCGTCATGCGCAGCATTCTCTCCATGTGGATGGGGGAGGTCGACATGAAAACGTGGATGCGGGCTCGTTCGGCGGCCGCCAATGCATCCCAGGCCTGGTCTATGTCATCGGGATGGGCGCGGGCCAGGCTGGCGATAACCGGTCCCTTGACCTGCGAGGCTATTCTGGACACCGCTTCGAAGTCGCCGGAGGAGGAAGCGGCGAATCCGGCTTCCAGCACATCCACCCGCAGTCGGGCCAACTGATGGGCGATGGTGACTTTCTCATCGGGGGTGAGCGCTATACCGGGGGCCTGTTCCCCATCGCGCAGGGTCGTGTCGAAGATAATCAATCGGTCGGACATGTCTTGGGACTCCTGGGTTGTTGCCTGGGCGGGCTGAGCTCTTACGTTTTGCGAGGGCCGGGCCGGCGGGTGCCGCCGCCCGGCCGAGTCAGCGCCAGACAACCTGGAGGTCGCTCCGTGAGGCAGGGGTAGGGGTGTTTGAGAGTCATTGAGGGGTCTTGGGTTCCAGGAAAGGCATCATCTCGCGCAGTTCCCGGCCGATCTGCTCGATGGGATGAGATTGGTTGGCGGCCCGTTGTTCCAGAAGGAAGGGCGCCCCTTCCCGGGCCTGGGCCATCCACTCCCGGGCAAAAGCGCCGGATTGGATTTCGGCGAGAACTCTTTTCATCTCGGCCCGACTTTCGTCGGTGATGATCCGCGCTCCACGGGTGTAGTCGCCATATTCGGCCGTGTCCGAAATCGAATATCGCATCCAGGACAGGCCCCCCTCGTACAGCAGATCGACGATCAGCTTCAGTTCGTGAAGAGTCTCGAAATAGGCGGACTCGGGCTCGTATCCGGCTTCGACCAACGTCTCGTAGGATGCCTTGATCAGCTGGGAGACGCCCCCGCACAAAATCACCTGCTCTCCGAAGAGATCGGTTTCGGTTTCCTCCCGGAAGGTGGTGCGCAACACCCCGGCGCGGGCGCCGCCGACCCCCCAGGAGTAGGACATGCCCAACTCGAAGGCGCCGCCGGTGGCGTCCTGATGGATGGCCAGCAGACAGGGAACTCCGGAGCCTTCCGTATAGGTGCGTCTCACCAGGTGTCCCGGTCCCTTGGGGGCCACCATCAGCACATCGAGGTCCGGAGCGGGAACTATCTCCCCGAAATGGATGTTGAAACCATGGGCAAACAGCAAGGCGTTGCCGGGCGCCATCCGCTCGGCGATCTGCTGGTTGTAGAAGTCGGCCATGAGCTGATCGGGAACCAGCATGGTCACCAGATCGGCCCACTCGGCGGCCTCGGGAGGATCCATCACTTCCAACCCGGCTGATCGAGCCTGCGCCCGTCGAGCCGATCCGGGTCTCAGGCCCACCACCACCTCCACCCCCGACTCGGACAGATTGAGAGCATGGGCGTGGCCCTGGCTGCCGTAGCCGATCACGGCCACCTTGCGTCCCTTGATTACTTCGGGATCCGCATCCTTGTCATAGAAAATCTCGGCCATTTTAGGTTTGCACCGCCTATCCGACTGCCCTCATCCGGGAGGGTTTGCTCTTGGCGTCCCGCCCTATGGCAATCCGCCCCGACTTGACCAACTCCACCACCCCAAAGGGCCGGAGAAGCTCGATGAGATCGTTCAGTTTGGCAGGCCGACTGGTGATTCCGAAGGTGAGGGTGTTGATCCCCACGTCCACCACGTTGGCCTTGAAGATGTTGGCCACTTCGATCGCCTGGGTCCGGGAGTTCCCGGTGGCGGCGATCCGGATCAGCATGGTTTCCCTCTCCACGGCCTCGGAAGGATCTAGTTCAAAGATCTTGATGATGTTGATCAGCTTGTGGAGTTGCTTTGTGACCTGTTCAATCTTATCGGATTCCACCACCACGGTTATGCGGGAAAGGCCGGGATCGATGGTGGGACCCACCGCCAGGGAATGGATGTTGAAACCCCTCCTGGCCAGAGTGGAGGAGACCCGGGCCAGGACCCCCGGACGGTTCTCTACGATGAGACTCAAAGTGTGACGAGGCAGAGAAGAAATTGCGGTCACCCTCGGTCTCCCGGCTCGGGTCCCAGGATCACCTGGTCGTTGGAGCCGCCGGCGGGAACCATGGGGAACACCATCTCCTCGGGGTCCACCACCATCTCCACCACCACCGGACGATCGTCGATGGAGAGGGACTTTTCCAACGTGGGCTCGACCTCTTCGGGCCGCTCGGCTCGCAGTCCTATGCAACCCATCCCCTCGACCAGCTTCACATAGTCCACTACCTCGGGGTTCAGCAAACTCGAGGAGAAGCGCCGGCCGTAGAACATCTTCTGCCACTGCTTGACCATCCCGTGGGCGCCGTTGTTGAAGACCACGACCTTGACGGGGATCCGGAAGGCCGAGGCGGCGATGAGTTCCTGGAAAGTCATCTGGAAGCACCCGTCGCCGTCCACCGCGTAGACCAGTTCATCAGGCATGCCCGCCTTGGCGCCGATGGCCGCCGGCACGGCGAATCCCATGGTGCCCAACCCGCCGGAGTTGATCCAGCGGCGCGGACGGTCGAACTTCCAGAGTTGCGAGGCCCACATCTGGTGCTGACCGACCCCCGCCACCAAAATGGCGTCGCCCCCGGTGAGCCGGCAAAGCTCTTCGATGATGAACTGGGGTTTGATCGGACCGTCTTGGTGCTGATCGTAAGAGAGGGGATGCTTGCGCTGCCAACCGGACAGGGTGTCGAGCCAATCCCGGTTGTCGACCGGGGGCCGGTCTCCCCAGGCTGCGATGAACTGTTCCAACACCCGACGGGCGTCGGCCACGATGGGAATGTCCGGTCGGCGGACCTTTCCGATCTCCGCCGGATCGATGTCGGCGTGGATTACCGTGGCCCCCACCGCGAAGTGTTGAGGATCGCCGGTGACCCGATCGTCGAAGCGCACCCCCACCGCGGCCAGCACGTCGCACTTCTGCATCGAGGTGATGGCCGTGTAGTTGCCGTGCATGCCCGGCATCCCGAGACACAGGGGGTGGTCGTCGGGGAGGGCGCCCCTCCCCATCAGGGTGGTTACCACCGGGATATTGGAGATTTCCGCAAACCGGGTGAGGGCCGCCGACGCCTCGGATTTGATGATCCCTCCTCCCACATAGAGCACCGGCCGGTGGCTTTGGGCCAGCATCTCCACGGCTTCTTTCACGCGGCGGGGATGACCGTCCATGGTGGGTCGGTAGCCGGGGAGATCGAGATCCTCGGGCGGGCGCCACTCGGTCTGTTGCTGAAGCACATCCTTGGGCAGATCGATCAACACCGGTCCCGGCCGACCGGAAGAAGCCAGATGGAAAGCTTCATGCATGACGGTCGAAATCTCGTCGGGGTCGGTGACGAAGTAGTTGTGCTTGGTGACCGGCATGGTGATCCCGGTGGTGTAGGCCTCTTGGAAGGCGTCGTTGCCCACCGCATGGGTGGGGACCTGGCCGGTGATGGCCACCATCGGCACCGAATCCATCAAAGCGTCGGCCAGGGGCGTCACCAGGTTGGTGGCGCCCGGCCCGGACGTGGCCATGCACACTCCCACCCGTCCGGTGGCCCACGCGTATCCGGCAGCCATGTGCCCGGCGCCCTGCTCGTGGCGGGCCAGGATGTGGCGGATGGGACTGGAATAGAGGGGGTCGTAGGCGGGGAGAATGGCGCCGCCGGGAATGCCGAACATCAGATCGACACCCTCGTGCTCGAGCGAGGAGATGACTGCTTGCGCTCCGGTGATTTTCGTCATAGTGGTTGGCTTTCGTGAGGCTACCAAAAAGAAATCCCTCCTGGGGGGAGGGATTCAGCGCACACCTTGTTGAAAAGGGTGCGCTACTCGAGTACCAGCAACAGGATAAGGTCTCTCATTGAAGGCTCATTATGGTGTGATCGGCGCGATGTCGCAACTCAGAACCGGGATTTGTCGGGGGGCGCCTTTATTTTAAAGGGATATGGTTGAGGTTTTTGACCGATGAACTTTCGTCCCGAAGATGTGCTGGTGGCGTTGGAGGAAGCGCGGCGGCTCATAAAGACCATGCCGCCCGATCAAGTGCCTCACTCCCTCAAGAGGACTCGAGGTTCCTCGTCGCGGCGTATGACCCCGGTTGAAGCGAATGCTCTGTATCGAGAATTGGACAGGAACGGAGACTTTCGGCAGGTCATTCTGGACGGTTGGGCGCCTCCTTCTCTGACCGCCGCCGACCGCCGGACCGCCGCCTCGGTCTTGTTCCTGGAAAGGTCGGAGAACTGGGAATCGCAGGCCCGTGGGTTCCTGGCCGAGATTGCCTTGGACGAGACCCGGGTGGAGATGAACCTGCTGAAAAAGCGTCAACGGGAGTCCCAAGCGAAGATCGCATCCCTCAAGGCCCGGGCCGACGATATTCGCCGACAAGCTGCGGTGGAGATTCAACGCCGCACCGAGGACCTCATCCAAGATCTGAAGAGAGCCAGGGAGAGGATCGCAAAACTGGAAAGGGCTCTTGCCGAGCAGCGCGGGCAAACGGAATTCTGGGAGAAGCAGGCCAATTCGGCGTTCGACGACTTGGATCTCGCCGATCAGCGATATGACGATCTACGAGATCGATACAGCTCCAAGAAGTCGTCGGCGGTCCCCCTCGACAATGGAAGATCCGGAGACATAGGCTTCAGCCGCGATCCTCTGCAAGCCGCCCGGATGCTGGATCAGATGGTGAGCTTCTGGGAGGTGGGATCGGGTCCGTTGCCGCCGGCCGCGGCGTCAGCCGTTCGGCTGGAGTTGCCGCCCGGCATCGACCCGCGATCAGGTGAGGCGATGAGGTGGGTGTTTTACGAAGCTCGCCGATCGATGCTGGTGGTGGACGGCTGGAATGTGGCCTACCACTGGCACTATCACCGAGGAAATTCTGAGGGGCCTGACCAGCAGACGGTGGAATTCGTCACCAACAAGCTGGCCAACCTCGCCCGGTATTCGATCGACGGTCACCGGGTGAACTTCTATCTGGATTCCCGCTATGCCCTCGGTATCGACCAGGGCTGGGAAAACCGGTTCCAGAACAGAAAGCTGACCGGGTTCTACGTGGAAAACGCCGATGACGCCATCGCGGACGAGGCCCGCCGGCGAACCGGGCAACCGGTGGTGGTGATCACCAGTGACAAGGAACTGGCGGATCGCTGTCGGGTGCATGGCGCCCTGGTTCTGGCCTCGGAGAGCTTGGCCGAATGGATGGCGGAATCAAGCATCTGACCGCCCGGCTGATAGACCGGGGCACCCAGGCCGGTCTCGACGGGGTCGGGGTTTGCGCCGCCGAACCCTTTGCCGACACGCGGCTTGAGATCCGCTCCCGGAAGGCCCGGAAGATGTCCGCCCGCCTGGGCTTCACCTATGCCAATCCGGAAGTTTCCACCGACATCCGTCGCTCCTTTCCCTGGGCCGAGCGGCTGGTGGTGGGGATCCGGGCCTATCTGCCGGCCGCGGGCGATCCGGGTGAGAGCCGGCCGGGGCAGGGACGGGTGGCTCGTTTTGCCGTGACTGACTTCTATCGACCTCTCCGATCCGGATTGAAGGCCCTCGCCGCCGAATTGAGACTCGCCGGATACCGGGCCGAGGTGCTGGCGGACGATTCACGCCTGGTGGATCGGGCGGCGGCGGTGCGGGCGGGGCTGGGGTGGTGGGGAAAGAGCACCATGGTGCTGGCGCCGGGAGTGGGACCATGGTTTCTGATCGGATCGGTGGTAACCGATGCCCCTTTGTCTATTTCGGACCCGATGGAGCGAACTTGTGGAACCTGCCAGGCCTGCCTGCCGGCGTGTCCCACCGGTGCCCTGATCGCACCGGGGGTGCTCGACGCCCGACTCTGCCTGGCGGCGGTGGCGCAGAGCCCCGGGGTGATCCCTCGGGATATGCGGCCCCTCATGGGTGACCGGGTCTATGGGTGTGACGAGTGCCTCAATGCCTGTCCACCCGGGGGCCGGTTGCTGGACCGGACGGTCTCCCGGCGCGGCCGCGTTGACCTGTTGGCGCTCCTGCGCAACTCCGACCAGGATCTCTTGGACGACTTCTCCCACTTCTACCTGCCTTCCCGCAGTCCTCGCATTCTCCGTCGCAATGCTTTGGTGGCGCTGGGCAATACCGGCGCCGGGGAGCACCTGGGCGTGGTGGCGGGATACCTGGGCCATCCCGACTGGCTGCTGCGGCTGCACGCGGTGTGGTCGGTCCATCGTCTGGGAGACCGCCTGGGTCTTGGGCGGGCCGGCCGGTTTCTTCGCCATGCCGCCATCGGGGAGACCTCGCCCGAGGTCAGGCAGGAACTGGCCCGGGTGGGGGTGGGTTCAGATGCCCCGAGTCGCTAGCGTCCCTGGCGTATGAAGCTCGACTCCCGCTTCTTGCTCGTGGTTGTGCTGGTCGTCGGCGGCATAGCGCTTTGGTGGAGCGCCCGGGATGACCCGGAGTCGGATGAACCGGTCGGGTCCGAAACGGGGGCGGCTACTTTCCCGCCCAACACGGAGACCTCTCCGCCTCCGACCACCGCCGGGCCCACCTCCGCCACAACCATCCCCGCCGCGCCGACCACCACCGCTTCCCCCACCACATTTGCCACCCCCGAAGTGCTGCAGGAGGTGCATCCCCGTTTGGTGGATATCGACGGTTGGTTGCAGTCGGAAGTCGAGACGCTGCAGGAGTTGCGCGGCAAGGTGGTGGTGGTGGAATTCTGGACCTTCGGGTGCTACAACTGCAAGAATCGCATACCCCACAACCAGGAGCTCTACGCCCGGTATCACGACCAGGGTTTGGAGATCGTCGGTATCCACTCGCCGGAGTTCAAATATGAAGAGGATGTGGACAACATCTCGCAAGCCTTGCTCGATTTGGGGGTTACCTGGCCGGTGGTGCTTGACACCCGGCGCCGGACCTTCTGGGAATGGCAGACCGGGGGTCGGGCCTACTGGCCCCGGACCTACGTGCTGGACCGAGAGGGTCGGGTGCGATTCGATCACATCGGGGAGGGCAAATACCGGGAGTTGGAGCAGACGGTGGCCTTCCTTCTGCAAGAGGGGATGTGAGCCTCTTAGCCGAGGGGATCCGTTCCAGTCTCCTTCCCTGCTCCTATTCGATCCTGCTGTTGGGCTTGGCCCTGGTGGTGCTGAGAAAAAAGGACCGTACGGGAGTGTTGTGGGTCTTTGCCCTGTTCACCATCTGCTCGGCGTGGATCAGGGCGGCGGGAATCTCCGATGTGCTGGGGGGACGGGTGGCCGGCCTCCTGCTGGTCCTGGGGGGATTGGGGCTGGTGCTGGTGGGACACCGGCTGGCCGGACTGGCCTCCGCCGCGCTGTTCGGAGTGTTTGCGGGGGCGACCTGGCTCCCCTGCGTGGGTGAGGAATTGGGGACGGTGCTCACCGACGCCCGGAGTGCCCCGGCCGCCGCTTTATTGCTTTTGGCGGTGTATCTGGTGGGTGTGATGACCCCGGTCGTGGCAGCAGCCACGGTCTTGGTCTACTTTCCCGCAGTACGTCGTTTCACCGACAACCGCCGGGTCGCGATGGCGGCCAGGGGATTGCTCGCCGCAGTGGGGATTCTGGTGGTCACCGACCACTACGACACCCTGCTCTCCACACTGGCCCGCTGGTCGGCGATATAAGCGGCGTTGATCATGCCCGACTTTTATTTGAGCAGCCATGGAAGGAAAGAGGCTATCCTATCGCCGACAAGTGAGAGGCCATTCCAAACGCATTCCCGTAAGCGAATTCCCTAGCCTTAAGGGTGCCGAAGTGCAGCGGATACTGAGCAAGGCGGGATGCCAAAGGATGAGCCAAAGAGGTTCACATGTGATTTTCAGGGGAGTGACTGGAGCAGAATTCACCTTCGCGTTGCACCCGACCAAAACAGTTGCCCCTAAAATCCTGCGTTCCTTGATGGAAAAGGCAGGTCTGACTAACGAAGAGATACGCCAATACCTGCCAGGCCGTCGCAGATAAGGAGAGTCCGTTGCATTACATCACGATTTTGAAGTGGCAAGAGGACAACGGTGATACGACATGGGGAGCTATGTGCGAGTCCCTGTCGTACTACGTCACAGCCGAGAGCCGTTCCAGGCTGGTGGGGCTTATCGATGAGTGGCTGGCCTGGCCGGAGAACGCGCAAAAGAGGATCGGGTATCGTTCGGAATCCGCCAATAGCGGGTCATCTTCTGAGTCCGTGTTTGATGGGGAACGAGCAATGGTTCCTCCTTTGAGATTCTCGGCCTTGCTCGTAGATCAAGACGGCTAGGAGATCCATCCCCGTGGTGTCGGATGGCCGCTCATGCTACGGGGGTGGGCCTGTCCGATGAGGATTTCACCAAGCCGCAGGTGGGGGTGGTTTCGGTGGGGAACGAGGTTACGACCGCCGCGGTGGCTTATCATCGGGATATGTCTCTCAAGATTCATTCTCAAGATGTAACCGAAGGTCCGGCGCGCGCCGGGGCGCGGGCCATGTTGCGGGCGGTGGGCCTGTCCGATGAGGATTTCACCAAGCCGCAGGTGGGGGTGGTCTCGGCGGGAAACGAGGTAACCCCCTGCAATATCACCGGTCCGGTCTTGGCGGAACGGGCCAAGGAAGGTGTACGGGTGGGAGGGGGAGTGGGCCTTTCCTTCGCCACCATCGCGGTCTCCGACGGCATTTCCATGGGCCACGAGGGGATGCGCGCCTCGCTGGTCTCCCGGGAGGTGATCGCCGACTCGGTCGAACTGGTTACTCACGCGGAACGCTTCGATGCCCTGGTCACCATCGCCGGCTGTGACAAGTCCCTCCCCGGGATGATGATGGCGGCGGCGCGGCTGAACCTGCCCTCGGTGTTCCTGTACGGCGGATCCAGCCTGCCGGGCCGGTATCGGGGTCGGGACATTTCCATCGTGGACGTCTTCGAGGGAATCGGGGCCGAATCGCAGGGGCTGATCAGCGCCCGGGAACTCGATGAGCTCGAACGCAACGCCTGTCCGGGCGCCGGCTCCTGTGCGGGGATGTTCACTGCCAACACCATGGCGTCGGTGGGAGAGGCGATCGGAATGTCGATTCCCGGCTCGGCGTCCGTCCCGGCGGTCGACACCCGGTTGGAGGTGTTCGCCCGCCGAAGCGGGCAAGCGGTGATGAATCTGCTCCGAGAGGGCATTCGACCCCGTCGGATTCTTACTCGTCCGGCCTTCGAAAATGCCATAACCACGGTGATGGCCCTGGGGGGATCCACCAACGCCGTGTTGCATCTCATGGCGCTCGCTCACGAAGCGGAAGTCAGTCTTGAGTTGGAGGACTTCGATCGGATTAGCCGCCGAACTCCCCACATCGGGGATATGAAGCCGTTCGGGAACTATCACATGGTGGATATCGATTACATCGGCGGGGTCCCGGTGGTGCTGCGCGTCCTCTGGGAGGAAGGCCTGCTCCACGGAGATTGCCTCACCGCCACGGGTCGGACCATGGCCGAAAACCTCAAAGAGGTAGTGGTTCCCGGCGACCAGCAGGTATTGCGTTCCGTCTCCCAACCCATCGCTTCCGAAGGCGGCATCGCGGTGCTGCGGGGTTCTTTGGCCCCCCAAGGGGCGGTCGTCAAGGTGGCGGGGGTGGCCCTGGAGGTTTTCGAGGGCCCGGCGCGGGTGTTCAACGGGGAGCAGGACGCCTTGGCCCAACTGTTCTCGGGGAACATCTTGCCGGGAGAGGTGGTGGTGATCCGCACCGAAGGCCCCCGGGGCGGCCCGGGCATGCGGGAAATGCTGGCCATCACCGCCGCCCTCAAGGGCGCCGGCCTCGGCAAGGATGTGCTGCTGATCACCGATGGTCGCTTCTCGGGTGGCACCACCGGCCTGTGCATCGGCCATGTGGCCCCCGAGTCGGAGGTGGGAGGCCCGATGGGACTGGTGGCCGACGGTGATCGGATCAGAGTTGACGTGGCGGCGCGACGCCTGGATCTGCTGGTGGCAGAAGATGTATTGGAGCAAAGAAGGGCCGGCTGGAAACCGGCCCCCGTCCGTTATCCCTCCGGCGCTCTCGCCAAATACGCCAATTTGGTGGGCGGAGCGGAGAACGGAGCGGTCACCAACCACTTCTAACCGCCTTGTTGTTGGTCTCCGACATCCATGGTCGCTTCGATGCCCTGGCAGAAGTGGCTTCCCGGGGTGAGCCCCTCCTGGTTTTGGGAGACCTCATCAACCTGGTGGATTATCGAACCGGCGAGGGTATTTTCGCCCAGGTGCTGGGGATCGACTTCGCCCGGCGGATCGCCGCTTCCCGCGGTGGGTCCCGCTTCGAGGAGATGCGGTCGCTGTGGGCCGACGCGGTGGGTGACCGCCGCGAATGGTTTCGGGCCGAACTGACCGAGGCGGTCAGGGAACAGTACCGGATGATGGCCGAGGCATTGGCAGGAAGCGAGTCCTATGTCACCTACGGAAACGTCGACCGGCCCGAGCTTCTGCGGGAAAGTCTCCCTGCCCGGAGCCGGTTTGTGGACGGAGAGGTGGTGGTGATCGAGGGGTGGCGCGTGGGTTTTGCCGGGGGCGGGTTGACCACTCCGATGAAGGCTTCCGGAGAGGTCTCCGATGGCGAGATGGCTGACAAGTTGGCCGCTTTGGGGGAGGTGGACATCCTGTGCACTCACCTGGCGCCCGCCATCCCCGCCCTCCACTTCGACGTGGTGACCGGAAAACCCGAACGGGCCTCGCGTCCCATCCTCCAATATCTCCGCCGGGTTCGTCCCCGCTACCATTTCTTCGGCGATGTCCATCAGCCCCAGGCCCATCAATGGAGGGTTGGTCCCACGCTGTGCCGGAATGTGGGGTACTTTCGGGCTACCCGTCGTCCGGTGCGGGTGAGCGGCGCCGGTCTGGCGGAGGGCCGGCGGGCGGGGGTGGCCCATGGATAGGGCGATGAGGGCCGTTGCCGGGTTGGCGTCCGCCCTGCCGCAGCTTGTCAAATTGCTGGCGCGGCTGGCCCGTGACCCACGGGTGCCGGTGCGGGCCAAACGGGTGGCCGCCGCTTTGGTGGTGTACGCCGCCCTCCCGATCGACCTGGCCCCGGATTGGATTCCGCTGGTGGGGCTGGCCGATGATCTGCTGGCAGTGATGGTGGGGGTGGCGATATTGATCGAAACCGCGCCGCAAGAGGTGGTGATCGAACATTGGGATGGAGCGCCGGAAACGCTGGGACGAATACTGGTGGCGGCCGGGCTGGTGATGGGTATTTTGCCCGCAAGAGTGCGCCGGGTGATTCGGAGGCTGGTGGGAGAGTGACCACCCGCCGATGAGATACCCCGTCTGGGCGGTGCTTCCTTTGTTCCAGTCCTCACCTCGGGAAGTGGTGGAAATGGTGAGAGCCGCCGAGGAGTTGGGAATGACCGGGGTGTTGGCTACCGACCATCTGGACGGTTGGCGGAGTCCCGGCGGTCCGGTGTTGGAGGCCACCACCGTGCTCGGGATGGTAGGAGCGGTGGCCAGAGGCCGGGTGGGGTCCCTGGTGTTGCAGACCGCGGTGCGAGCGCCTTACTACACGGCCCGGGTGGTGGAGACCCTCTCGGCCGTCAGCCGGGGTTCACCCTTGATTGGCTTGGGAGTGGGCGACGCCCGGTGGAGACGGGAAGTGCGGCGTCTGGGCATGCGGGCGTCTTCTCTGCCGGAGCGGATGGTGCGGCTGAGACAGACAATCGCCGCCATCCGTTCCCGAACTCCTGATCTGCAGGTGTGGGTGGGGGGGTGGCGCCCCGAAATTCGGGAGTTGGCGGCGGAATTGGCGGACGGCTGGAATGCCTGGGGAGGGTCGATCGCCGATTTCGAGGCGGCGGCCACCCATATCAGGAGGATGAATCCCCTGGTGCAGGTCAGTTGGGGTGGTCTTCTGCCCTCCGACCGTCCCCTGGACGAACTTCGCCATGTTCTGTTGAGCCGGGTGGAAGCGGGCGCTCAGTCATTGGTGGTGGCGCTCGCTCCTCCCCGGGCGGAGACTCTCCGGCGCTTGGGACCCGGCTTGTTCAGTCATCCGGTCTTTCATCCCACCGAGGAACCCCATTAACCTGGGAACGATGAATTTCCGGCGTATCCAAGATCTGCCCCCGTACGTTTTCGCCCAAGTCGATCAAGCCAAGGCAGCCGCCCGCCGGGCCGGGGAGGATGTGGTGGATCTGGGCTTCGGCAACCCGGACATTCCCTCGCCCGCCTTCGTGGTGGACAAGGTCGTCGAAGCGGCCCGCAAGAGCAAGAACCACCGGTACTCCTCCTCGCGGGGCATTCCCAATCTGCGGAGAGCCATCTGCGACCGCTATCGGCGACACTTCGGAGTCCAACTGGACCCCAAAACCCAGGCGGTGGCCACGATCGGCGCCAAGGAGGGCCTTTCCCATCTGCTCTGGACTCTGGTGGCCCCGGGGGACACCACGGTGGTGCCCGAGCCCTCCTATCCCATCCATATCTACGCTCCCGTGCTGGCCGGATCAGATGTGGTGCGGGTTCCCGTGACCTCGGAGTCCGAGTACTTCGAGAGGCTGGATGACCTGTTTCGTTCCTCGCGGCCCAAGCCCAGAGTGATAATCGTCTCCTATCCCCACAATCCCACCACCACCTGCGTCGATCTGCCGTTTTTCGAGCGGTTGGTGGCCTTTGCTCACCGTCACGGAGTCTTTTTGGTCCACGACTTCGCCTATGCGGACATTCATTTCGATGGTTATCGCCCGCCGTCACTATTGCAGGTGGAGGGCGCCCATGAGGTGGGGGTGGAGCTTTACAGCCTGACCAAGGGCCATTCCATGCCCGGCTGGAGAATGGGGTTCGTGGTGGGGAATGCTCCGGCGGTGGCCTCCCTGGTCAAGCTCAAGTCCTATCTTGACTACGGGACCTTCCAACCCATCCAGATCGCTTCCATAGTGGCCATCAACTCGGGCGACAGTCACGTTGAGGAGGTGAGGGCTGTCTACGCCGAGCGCCGCGACATCTTGGTGAACGGTTTGAACAGCTTCGGTTGGAAGGTGCTCCGGCCCCGCGGCACCATGTTTGTTTGGGCGCCCATCCCCGAGCCCTACCTGGAGATGGGCTCGGTGGATTTCGCTATGCATCTTTTGCGAGAAGCCAAAGTGGTGGTCAGTCCCGGGGTCGGGTTCGGTCCCGGCGGGGACCGGCATGTTCGTTTCGCTTTGGTCGAGAACCGTCACCGCATCGGTCAGGCGGTGACGAGTCTCCGCCGAGCCCTGGAGCTGCTCTGAACCGTGGCTTTTCCTGACGGGATCGCCGATTTCCGCTCCGACACGGTCACCCGACCCACTCCCGAGATGCGGAGCGCCATGGCGGAGGCGGCGGTGGGAGATGACGTCTATCACGACGATCCCACCGTCAATGCCCTGGAAGAGGAGGCGGCTTCGGTGATGGGGAAGGAGGCAGCTCTGTTCACTCCCACCGGCACGATGGGAAATCAACTGGCGATCATGCTGCAGACCGGGCGCGGCGAGGAGGTGCTGTGCGACGCCGGGGCGCATCTGCGCAACATCGAGGCGGGGGCAGGATCGGCGCTTTCCGGAGTGGCTTTCCGCCCCGTGGACGTTCCGGCGGGTCGGATCGCTTCCTCCGATATCGACCGGGCCATGGAACTGGCCGGCCGGTTGTTTCCGAGGATCAGGTTGATGGTGTGGGAGAACAGCCACAATCTGTCGGGAGGTCGGGTGGTTCCCATGGAAGTGATGACCGCCGCCAATCGGACGGCGCGCGGCCATGGTCTGTCTGTTCATCTTGACGGGGCGAGGGTGTTCAACGCGGCGGTGGCGGCCGATCTTCCTCCGGCCCGCTTCGCCGAGGGAGTGGACACCGTCCAGTTCTGCTTTTCCAAGGGTTTGGGCGCTCCGGTGGGTTCCATCCTGTGCGGCCCGGCGGATCTGATTGCCGAGGGACGGTACCTGCGCAAGAGGTTGGGAGGAGGGATGCGACAGGCGGGTGTGATTGCCGCCCCGGCGCGGGTGGCGCTGCGGGACTACCAGCGCCTCTCCGCCGATCACCGGCTGGCCGCCCGGTTGGCCGCGGGGCTGGCGGATCGGCATCCCGGCGCCATCGATCCCGGCGCCACCGAGACCAACATGGTGAGGGTGGAGGTGGGAAGGCTGCGGGACAGATGGGAGCCTATCCGATCCCGACTCCAAAGAGCCGGGATCCTTTGCAACCGTCCCTATGCCGGGGTTCTGAGGCTGGTTACCCACCGGGATGTCGACGATGCCGACGCAGATCGCCTGCTGGCGGCGTTTTCGCCGAGTTGAGCAGGTAACCCGATCTCTGCTCAGGCGGTCAAATCGGCAATGGCGCTGAATTACGCGGTTCTTTTCCCCGGTCAGGGAAGCCAATTCGTGGGCATGGGCGCCGAATTGTTCGATGCCCGGCCCGATATCTTGGGTGAGCGGGTTGACGAGCTTTTGGGTTGGTCGCTTCGCCGGCTTTGTCTGGAGGGACCCGAGGAGTTGCTGGTCCGCACCGAACACGCCCAGCCCGCTCTTTTCTGCCTCTCCTATGTCCTCTGGCTGGAGCTCGCCGATCGCTTTCCGGCCCCGCCGACGGCCGCCGCCGGCCATTCGCTGGGGGAATACACGGCTCTGGCCGCCGCCGGGGTGCTCGAATTCGAAGAGGCCCTGTCGGTGGTGGCGGCCCGGGGGCGGGCGATGGGCGAGGCCGCCGACGCCGAGGAGTCGGGGATGATGGCGCTTATGGGAGTGAGCCCGGAGCGAGCGGAGGAGATTGCCCGGACTCGCCGCGGCGACGGTGGGCGATTGGTGGTGGCCAATCTCAATGCTCCCGGACAGGTAGTGATGGCGGGAGGGATCCCCGATCTCGATTGGCTCGAGTCCCGAGGGCGGAGCCTGGGTCTCCGACGAATGGTGCGCCTGGCGGTGGCCGGGGCCTTTCACTCTCCTTTCATGGCGCCCGCCGCCCGGCAGGTGGCCGCCGCCCTGGAGCCGATTCGCCCACGATCTCCCCGGTTTCCGGTCTATGCCAATGTCAGCGGTGAGCCGGTGTCGGAAGATCGGGTCAAGGACACTCTGGTGCAGCAGGTGTGCTCCCCCGTCCGGTTCGATCAGAGTCTGCGGGCGATGGCGGGACGGGGGGTGGATGTGTTCGTGCATGTCGGACCGGGCAAGGTGACGGCCGGGTTGGCCAGGCGCACGGTGAGGTCCGCTTCCGTGCTGGTGCTAAATGATCTTGCCGGGGCGGCCCAAGCTGCGGAATCTTTATCTAGCATGGGGTTTTCGCGAGAAGGATGAATATGCCACGGGCAGCGATCACCGGATGGGGCCGATGCGTTCCCCCCACTGTCTTGAGCAACGCTGATCTGGAACGGATGATGGACACCAACGACGAGTGGATCACCGTCCGGTCGGGGATCAAGGAGCGGCGGATCAGTCATGTCGAGGCGTCTGATATGGGGGCGGTGGCCGGTCGGCACGCTCTGGCCGCGGCCGGCCGGGTCATCGAGGACATCGATCTGATCATCCTGGCCTCCTGTACGTCTGATTCGGTCGTGCCCGCCACCGCCGCTCATCTGCACCGCTTGCTGGACGCCCCGGTGTCCACCGCGGCGTTCGATCTCAACGCCAATTGCTCCGGGTTCGTCTATTCTCTCATCACCGCTTCCAAGATGATCGAATCGGGCCTGTACTCCAAGGTCTTGGTGGTGGCTTCCGAGCGGCTTAGCGCCCTGATCGATTTCACCGATCGGTCCACCGCGGTGTTGTTCGGCGACGCGGCGGGGGCGGTGGTGGTGGAGTCCACCAGCAAGGATTACGGGTTGCTTGCCGGACGGATGCAAATGGACTCCTCGGCCCTGTCGTACCTGGAGGTGCCCGAAGATGGCCAGAAGCGGATGCCGACGCGGCACCTGGAGAACCCCGAGGGGGGAATCAGCATGAACGGCCGAGAAGTGTTCCGCCGGGCGGTGGTGGCAATGGGTGATCTCTCGGCGAAAGTGGTGGATGACGCCGGGCTGGTTTTGGAAGATGTGGATCTGCTGATCCCCCACCAGGCCAACATTCGGATCATCGACGCCACGGCCAGGCGGTTGAAACTGTCCTCGGAAAAGGTCTACACCAATATCCATGCCTATGGCAACACTTCGGCGGCCACCATTCCCGTGGCGCTTACCGAGGCTTTGGAACAGGGTTGCATATCACCGGGCGACCACCTGGTGTTCGCCGCCTTCGGCGGGGGATTGACCGCGGCGGCGGCGCTGGTGCGGTGGGGAGATCGCACCGAACCGTTGGAGCGCATCGACGCCACTCTGACGCCGACCGACCGGAATCTCATGGAGTTGCTGGAGGGCAACTTCCGGGTGTTTGGAGCACCGGAGAAACCGAAGTGAGCAGGGTGGCTCTGGTCACGGGAGGGTCGCGGGGCATCGGGAGGGCTGTCTGCCTGGAGCTGGCCGAACGCGGCTTTCGGGTGGCGGTCAATTACGCCCACCGGTCGGATGCCGCGGCCGAAGTGACGGAGATGATCCGGGAGGGCGGTGGCGAGGCGCGCCCGGTGGGCGCGGATGTATCGGACGCCGATGCGGTGAAGCGGATGTTCAAGGAGGTGCAGGCCGCCTGGGGGCCGGTTACGGTTCTGGTCAACAACGCCGGAATCACCAGGGATGCCCTGCTGGTGCGGATGCGTCCGGAACAATTCGATGAGGTGATCGCGGTCAATCTGCGTTCGGCCTATCTGTGCACTTCTGCCGCCCTGCGGGGGATGCTGCGGACTCGGTGGGGGAGGATTGTCTGCGTCAGTTCGGTGGCGGGGGTGAGCGGCAACCCCGGGCAGGCCAATTACGCGGCGTCCAAGGCCGGACTGATCGGATTTGCCAAGTCGGTCGCCCGGGAAGTGGGTTCGCGGGGAATCACCGTCAACGTGGTGGCGCCCGGGTTCATCACCACGGATATGACCGCTGCTCTGGGCGAATCGGCGGCCGGGGCCATGGCGGCGGGCACGGCGCTCCGCAGAGTGGGCGAACCTTCCGAAGTGGCCAGGGTGGTGAGTTTCCTGGCGTCGGACGCCGCCTCGTATGTGACCGGACAGGTGTGGCAGGTCGACGGAGGTTTGGCGCTTTGAGAAAAAGCGGCGGTTACTCTTCGGTGCCTACCCTAAAGGCGAAGTAGGTAACCGACGCCGGGCTCGCCCTGTCCAATAGGCTGACCGGGAAAAGAGTCCCACCCAAAGTGAAAGAAGGGAAACTATGAGCGCGGACATCGACAGCAGGCTTATGAGAATTCTGGTGGAGGAATTGGATCTTGAAGAAGAAAAGCTGCACCCCGACGCCAATTTCGAGGAAGACCTGGATGTTGATTCGCTCGGAGTGGTGGAGTTGCTGATGGCGCTGGAGGATGAGTTCGACGTGGAGATTCCCGATGAGGAAGCCGAGAACATCACCACCGTGGGAGAGGCCGCCTCACTGATCCGCGCCAAGCTGGGGAGTTAAGTCCCTGGTCGGATCCGACTGCGGGGCGATCGAGGGGATCTGACCGCGGTCAGCACCGCGCCGGATGGTCGGGGGAGGGCGCCGCGGAGCGCCGGCCAAGGTGGGAGGACGAGAGCCGGTTGGTCACCAGCCCAACGCGTAGGCGGGTCTTCGGGGATCGGCGCCGGCGCTGAGCACCCCGGACCGGGGGTGGCGGCGGGTGATGATGGCGCCCATACCGCAGGCATCGGATCGCACTACCCGGTGACCGAGGTTGCCCAAGGCCTCCGCCGTCTCGTTCGGAATGGCCCTTTCCAGGGAGAGTCGGCCGGGGAAGTACCGATGCGGATAGAAGGAGTCGGGAACGCTGTCGGTGGCAAACCGCGGCGCTTCGACGGCCTCCTGGGGATTGTGGCCAAAGAGGAAAGTGTTCAGCATGAGTTGGAGATTGGCCTGCGTCTGATGATCTCCGCCCGGGCAGCCGAACGTCATGGTGGGCACCCCGTCTCGCACCGCAATGTAGTTGACCAGAGTGGTTCGAGGTCGCTTGCCGGGCGCAATGACATTGGGATGGCCCGGCCACAGGTTGAACACTTCGATGCGAGTGCTGAGCGCACATCCCAGTTCCCCGAAGTACACCGATTTTTCAAAGGACCCGCCGCTGGGAGTGGCGGCTGCCAGGTTGCCCTCCCCGTCGATGGCTGCGATGTGGGTGGTGCCGGCATCAAGAGCGGCCGAGGTGTCTTGCCGCGAGGTGGGCGCCGCCGGGCCAACCGGCACTGCCGAGTGTGCGGAGAGGGTCAAGGGGTCGCCGGGAGTCGGCATTTGCGGGAAAGCGCGAGCGGGGTCGATCATCGAGGCCCGAGCTGCGCCATATTCCCTCGACAGCAGTCCCTCCACCGGCACGGTCGCATGATCGGGGTCGCCATAGTAGGCATGGCGGTCGGCCAACGACAGCTTGAGGGCCTCGGTGACCGTGTGAATGTAGGCGGGGGTGTTGTGACCCATCGCCCGGAGGTCAAAATGTCGGAGTATGTTCAGAGCCTGGAGAAGGACTGCGGCCTGCGACCAGGTCCTTTGGCCATAAATCTCATGGCCGGCGAAGGTGACGGAAAGCGGCGTCTCGAATCGGGACCGATAGCCGGCCAGATCCTGGTAATCCAAGACTCCGCCGACGCGGGCCGACGAATCGGCGATCAACCTGGCCACCCCGCCGCGGTGAAACTCGTCGGCAGCGGCGTGCAGTCCATCCGATCGAGTGCCCGAGCGGCGGTTCTCGGCCGCCGCCAGGGCTCTCAGGGTTTTCGCCAGACCGGGCTGCACCAGGAGCGACCCCGCTTCGGGCACTCGGCTGTCGGGGTAGAAGACCTCCCGCCCTCCGTGGGGAAAGAGCTTGAACTGGGCGATGGTGGGTTCCTGCTGCAGGAATGCGATCATATGGCTATACAGGGGGATTCCCTCCGCGGCATATCGGATGGCGGGCGCAATGACCTCACCCAGGCTCTTGCCGCCATACCGATCGAGCAGTGATATGGCGGCATGGGTAGCGCCCGGCACGGTGAAGGACAGCGGGGCGGACTTGCCCGGTCCGGTGGGGATCGACTCCAGACCGGCCGCCCGGTAGAAGTCCACCGTTGCTCTGGCGGGCGCCACTCCCTGTCCGCTCAGTGAGCAGAGGTTGCCCGAGCGGGAGTCGTAGACCATGAAAACGCTCTCGGCCGCCAGGGAAAAGGCGGCGGTCGGTTCCACCACCGCGGCGGCGAACAGGGCGGCGACCACCGCGTCGAAGGCGTTTCCTCCCGAAAGCATCATGCGCATGCCGGCCATCGACGTCAGGGGGTGGCCGCTTGATATGACCCCTCGGGTTCCGGATATGACGGGACGAGTGGTGGACCAGGCCCCAAAATACCCGGCGCAAGAGTTTCCGGTGGTGCCCCGATCAGGCATGTCACGCTCCTTTGAAATTCGGTGCCCTCGCCCTGCCTTCGAGAATAGGACCTCGAGCCACCGGGGAGACGGCGAGTCGGGCGCCGGTGGCTCGGTTACCATGAGCATCGCCGATGAACCGCAAGCTGGCCAACTTCATCCGAGCCGTTGACACCTTCGATGCCGTGTGTCGGCAGGTTCCACCAGAGGCTTGGGACAATGACTCCCCCTGTGAGGGCTGGACGGCCCGTGATGTGGTGGCGCACCAGTGCGGGGTGCTGGATGCCTTGGCGGAGATCGCCCGGACCGGCGAGTGGGGCCGCCCGGTTATGCCCGAGCCACCCGATGATCCGCCGGCTCGCTGGGAGCAGACCAGGGCGTCGGTGCTGGAGGCGCTTGGCCAACCGGGCGTGCTGGACCGGGAAGACAAATATTGGTTCGGGAGGATGGACATGGCGTCTTTCGTGTCCTACGTGCAATGGGATCCCCTAACCCATGCCTGGGACATCGGGAAGGCCACCGGAGTCGAGGTCAGTCTTCCGCCCGAACTTTGCCAGGTCAGTTACGATCTGATCGGTGCCCGGGCCGAGATGTTCCGCCGGACCGGTCGGATCGGTCCTCCGGTCGAGGTCCCCGAAAACGCCTCGATAGTCGATCGCTACCTGGCGCTGGTGGGCCGACAACCCTGACCTGGGGATGAGGGAGAACGTTTGTTATACCCCCAAGGTGGGAGCGGAGGGATAGGAGACCGCTTCGATGAGAGTCGGGTCATTGTTGGCTACTTGGTTGACCCGGCGGGACACCGGGTGAGTGTTCCATCCGGTCAGGTCGGGATCGGTCAGCAGGCGGTGGGCGGCGTGGGGATCGTCGAGGTGGGGATCCAGCCACGGCGCCCAACGATCGGAAGGCAGGGCGACCGGCATGCGATGGTGGACGGCAGAGACCGGCCCTTGGGATGGGCCGGTAATGATGGCGCAGGACACGAGCCACTCTTGGCTGTGTGGATGGCGCCGCACAGACCAGATGCCTGCCAAAGCGAGTGGGCGGCCGTCGTGGCGATGGAACCAGTAGGGAACGTGGCCCTCGGAGCGGGCGGTCCATTCATAGAAGCCATCGGCGGGAATCAGGCAGCGCCGCCGGGTCAGTCCGTTCCGGAATAGGGGTTTTTCCACCAGGGTCTCGGCTCGGGCGTTGATGTGAAAGGTCCGAAGATCGGGTGCCCAGTGGGGAATCAGACCCCAGCGCACAATCTCCAGACGGGTAGCGCCCTTGCGATGACGGACCGCATACACCGGATCGGTGGGGGCAACATTCCAACTGGGGGAGAGGGGCTTTTCGACCATCCGGTCGGTGTGCAGGAAATCCCCGTAGTAATCAGGACCCCCGGCTTGGCCAAACCTGCCGCACATTCCCAACTAGTTTAAGTGATCCCCGTCCCGAGGAGTCGATGCCATGCCCGCCCTGGAAGAATTCTGCACCATCACAGCCGTCCTCCGTCCCCGGATGCTGGGCAGGACCCCGGCCGGCGTCCGGATCGATTTTGCTTTCGAGGGAACTGCGGAGGGTCCCCATTGGGAAGCCGCCCGGCCGGTGTCGGGGGTGGACTACGCCACCATCCGAGCCGATGGGAACCTCGACCTCGACATCCGGGGGGTGATCGGAAAAGGACGTCAGACGGTCTCCTACCGGGCTTCGGGAGTGAGCATCATGAAGTCGAAGACCGAGGCAATGCCGCAGGAACTTCTCACCTTTCAGACCTCCGATGACGATCTGTCGTGGCTGAACACCGCCGTGGGGGTGGCAGTCGGCCAAGGTCAGGGTCTCGACCTGACCCTCACTGTCTATGTAGTGAAGATCTGACTCTTCGGATCGCCTGACCGGAAGTGGCAGGCCACTCTCTTCAAGATGCCTTGTCGGGGATCCGCCGAGCCCTCATACGTCGGGGATCGGGTGAGTTTCCCTACACCACCGAACGGAAATCGGCTTTCCGTTTCTCTCGGAAGGCCGAAACTCCCTCCAAGAAAAGCGCCGATTGACCCAGATGTCCCTGGCTGGCGGCTTCGGCGGCCAAGCCGGTGGTGAAGTCGGCGGTCGATATCTGGTATAGGAGTTTTCGGTTGGCGGCGTAGGCCGTGGTGGGGCCGTCGCAGAGCTGCTTAGCCCATGCAATGGCCTCCGACAACGCCTCTCCTTCGTCCGATATCCGGTGGCAGAGACCGATCTCCGAGGACTCCTGGGCGGGCACTTTCCTCCCGGACATGGTGATTTCGATCGCCCGGCCCAGTCCCACCATCTGGGGCAGATACCAGGCCGTCCCCGAGTCGGGGGTAAGCCCCAGGTGGATAAAGGCGCTCATGAAGTAGGATCGAGGATCCATCACCCGCAAATCACAGCTGAGGGCGATCCCCATCCCGGCCCCGGCGGCGGGGCCGTTGATGGCGGCCACCGTCGGCGTCGTCGACTGATGAAGCGCCTCGATCAGGGGATGGAAATGGCGGTGGAGGAGGGTTTCGAGATCACCCTCCCTTTCCATCTCCCCGGTCAGTTCGATGAGATCGGCCCCGGCACAAAACGCCCGACCCTCTCCGGTTATCACCGTCGCCCGGGCTTCCCGACCGGCTTGTCGGATGGCCTCGGTGAGTTCCCGGGTCATGGCGAGAGTGAGGGCGTTATAGCGTGAAGGGCGCTTCAGGGTGACTATCGCCACTTCCCCCGCCAACTCGTATCCGCATTGCATGAATGGAGCCCCTTTCGCCTTTGTATGGACCTCACGGTACCAAAGCGCTATCTCGTTTTCATATCCGCAGGGTAGCCTTCCCCTATATTCCGCGGTCCCAGCCCAACTTCTTTAGGCTCAGCTTCTAATGCCCTCCAGATGCTCATTTTGCAGTCGGCTTCCCGGTGCCGGTTCCTATGTGGTGGCGGGCCCGAAGGGGGTGAGTATCTGCGACGAATGTGCGGTCACGGCTCATACCGTCGCCCAGGAGGCCCTTCGCCCGCCGGGAACCGATCGATTGGTCACGGGTATCGGGCGTTTGATGACCAACGACCCCTCATGGGGAAGTTCGTTCGGGATCATCGACCGCGCGGCGGTGGCGATCCGGAAAGGGAGGGTGGCCTGGGTGGGGGTGGAGGACGAGATACCACCCCAACTTGGTGATCTGCCACGATTTGACTGCGGCGGCCGGGTGGCGGTGCCAGGATTCGTGGATGCCTTCTGCCAGGTGGCGGGGACCGCGGAGTCACAGGTGACGTCCGAGGAGGTGTCGGTGGAAGACGTGGCCACCGAATGGGCCGGGCGGCTGCTGGCGGGCGGGGCAACCTGTTTGTCGGTGTCGGTGGGAACCCGGGGGAACCTGGCCGAGGACAAGGGTCGTCTCGGGGCGGCAAATGTTATAAGACAGCAGCTTCCCTTGAAGGTGGTGGCGAACTGGAGAGTAGGGGTCGAAGCCGGGATCTCCCCTCATGATCCGGAGGGGAAGCGGTTCATCCGGGAGGTTGCCCAGTATGTGTCCGGGGTCTCCGTCCGAGTCGGCGCGGAAGGCTATTCCAACGGGGACGCCCGCCGGCTGTGCAACACCATGGGCAGCCTGCGAAAACGGGTGAGGCTGCATGGGACACCGGACATCCCCACCGACCTGGTTCGTTCCATGCGGCCCTTGGCGGTTCAGGACATGACCCGGTTGGACGAGTTGACCCTGCAGGCTCTGCGAAACAGCGGAGGGGCCGTGGTGGTGCTTCCCATGAACAGCATCCGGGCGCGCCTTCCCATCAGAGGACTGATCGATCTGGGCATACCGGTGGCGTTGGGCACCGGTTGCCTGCCCGGTGGCCGATCGGTGACCTCCATGCCTTTTCTGGCGTGGGTGGCTTCCGAAGCCGGGGACGTGCCGATGGAGACCGCCTTGTGGTGCGCCACGTTCGGGGGAGCGCGGGCGGTGGGAGACAAGGCGAGAGGGTGGATCGGTCGGGGGGCGGTGGGAGACATAGTGATCCTGGAGGCAGGCGGTTTCGGTGAGCTGGCCAATCACCCCGACCTGCCCCTGGTGTGGGAGTTGATCCGAGACGGTGATCTGACCTCGGTGGGCCAATCGGATGACTCGGGGGTCTGACTCGGCGCCGCTGGCGATCTCTCATCGGGGAGGGGCGGGGCTGTGGCCGGAGAACACCATGGAGGCTTTTTCCCGGTCGGTGGCCTTGGGCTATCGATGGATAGAGACCGACCTCCACTTGACTTCCGACGGAGTGCCGGTGTGTTTCCATGATCCGACCCTGTCCAGGACCACCAACGGGCAGGGAGAAATAAAAGACCTGGCCTGGGGGGAGGTGCAGGAACTGGACGCCGGATATCACCATCATCCTGATCGGGGTTTTCCCTTCCGAGCACAGGGAGTGCGGGTTCCCTCCCTGGAGGAGGTGGCCGGCGCCTTTCCGGATCTCCACATGGTGCTGGAACTGAAGGCCGATCACACGGAGGAACCGGTGTTGGGGCTGATTCGTCGAATGAGATTGGCCGATCGGGTGATAGTCGCATCCTTTTCCGACGCCCGGCTGGCCCGCTTGGAGAAGCTGTCCGGCGGTTCGGTGTCGACCTCCGCCGGAGAGGCAGAGGTGGCTCGCTTGGTGAAAGCCGCCTGGTTCGGGCGACGGGCCCAAAGCCGCCATGTCGCCCTGCAGATTCCCGCTCGTTCCGGTCTGGTTCCGCTGGTCACCCGGCGAACGGTCCGGGCTTACCATCGCATGGGACTGGCCGTGCAGGTTTGGACGATCAACCGCCCCGTGCAGATGGAAAGCCTGCTGGATCGGGGGGTGGACGGGATCATGACCGACCGTCCCGATCTGCTGCGAGAAGTGTTCATCAAAAGAGGAATCTGGGGCCCGTGACTCCCGTCTCCCATTACGACTCCGATCAGCCTCGTCGGCCGGTGATTTCGGAGATCGCCAACCTCCGCCGCTACCGGGGGTTGCTGGCACTTCTGGTCAGAAGGGACCTCACCGTCCGCTACAAGCGTTCCATGCTGGGAGTGTGGTGGACGCTGCTCAATCCGCTGCTGACGGTGGCGGTGATGTGGGCGGTGTTCAGCACCGTCTTCCGATTCGAGATACCGGGTGACGTTCCCTATGTGGTCTATGTGCTGTCGGGGGTGATGTTGATCACCTTCTTCTCCCAGGGGGTGGTGGCCTCGGGATCGTCGATCGTCGACTCCGCCGGGATTCTTTCCAAGGTCTACGTGCCGGCCGAGGTGTTCGCGGTGGCGCCCGCTCTGGCGGCGCTGGTCAACTTCGGAATAAACATTCTGTTGCTCTTGGTGGTGCAGCTGATCGCCGGGGTGGGGGTGCCCCTCACCGCTTGGCTGGCACCCGTCCCGCTGCTGTTTTTGGCCATGTTCGTGGCGGGACTGGGAATGATGGTGGCGTCTTTGGCCGTGGCCTACCGGGATGTGCTGGACATAGTGGGGGTGCTGCTCACTCTCGCCATGTACGCCACCCCCGGCTTCTACCCGGTGACCATCATTCCCGATCGGTTCCTGTACCTGGTCTATATGAATCCTCTCTACTCCTATCTGGAGGTGTTCCGGGGGCTGATATACGGCGGGAGCTTTGCCCCGGGGTGGATGTGGGCCATGATGGTGATCACCTCCGGAGTGGCGTTGCTGGGCGGCGCCTGGACTTTTTCGCGATCATGGCGACGACTGGCGGTGCTGGTGTGAATCAGCCGGCGGTCGACTGCCGGGAGGTGACTCTGGTCTATCCCCTGGTCCGGGACCGTCCCGGCTCTTTCAAAGAGCAGGTGATCCGCTCTCTCCGTCGCCGGGTGGTGGTGGATGAACTGAGCGCCGTCTCGGACTTGTCGTTGCGGGTCGAATCCGGGGAGGTGCTGGGAGTGATCGGTGACAACGGGGCGGGAAAGTCCACTCTCATGAAGATCATGGCCCGGGTGTTGCCTCCCACTCGGGGGCGAGTGGTGGTCAGGGGGCTGGTGGCGCCGCTCATCGAATTGGGGGCGGGATTCAATCCCGAGTTGACCGCCACCGAAAACGTGGTTCTGTATGGAGCGATCCTGGGCCGTTCTCCTCGGGAGATGGCGGGGAGGGCGGATGCCATCATCGACTGGGCCGGGTTGTCGGAGTTCGCCGATGTGGCGGTGCGGGCTTTTTCGTCGGGTATGCTGGCCCGCCTGGGTTTTTCCATCGTCACCGACATCAACCCCGATGTGTTGCTGGTGGATGAAATCCTCAGCGTGGGCGATCAGAGCTTCCGAGAGAAGTCTCGGGAGCGGGTGGGGAAGGTCATGGGCCGGGGCGCGGCCACCATTTTGGTGTCACACGATATGCAGATGATTGAGGATCTGGCGTCCCGCGCCATTTGGCTGGACAGGGGAAGGATCCGCCGAGAAGGCTCCCCGCGGACAGTGATCGAGGCCTACACCGGCGGCGCCGGTTAGAGCAGGTGGGCGAAACCGGCCGGCGCCTCTTCGGGGATCGGCAGCAGCGGGGCTCGACAACGTCCCGCCCGCAGGCCCACCATCTCGGCCGCCGCTTTGACTCCCGGTATCCCGTAGCGGGCCACCCGGTCGTTGGCCGTGGTCAGACGATGCTGGTCGGACATGTCTCCGGGAGGATTCGCCAACGCGGCGGAAACCACTTGCAGACCGAGCTTCGGGACATAGTTGGCCGCCGCCAATATGACGCCGTAGGCGCCTGCCGCCAGGGTCAGGTTAACCGAATGGGCCGCTCCGTTGTACAGAGCGAAATCGTCCGGCAGGCCGGCCAGCATTCTCTGGATGCGGATGGCGTCTCCGCTGGAATCCTTCATGCCCACCACGTTGGGGTGTTGAGCCAACTCCCACACGGTTTCTGTGGGAATCGAATAGGCGGTTACCCCCGGCACCGAATAAAGGAAAACCGGGAGGGGGGACTTATCGGCGACTTCGGTGAAGAAGGCGGTTACGAAATTGGTGCGGTTGCGGGACAGAGTGGTGGGAGTCAGCACCAGCACGGCGTCGGCGCCGCCTTGGTGAGCCTCGGCAATCTGCCGCTCGGCGGCCCGGTTGGTCTCGGCATTTATTCCGCAAAGGAGATAGACCTTGTCCCCGACACTGTCGCGGGATGCAGACGCCAGCTTGAGGCGTTCTCCCGGTTCCAAGAATGGGCCTTCGCCGGTGGAACCACTCAGCACGAAGCCTTCGTATCCCATTGCTCCCAGCAACGACAGGTTGTGGCGATGAGCGTGGGGATCAAGCTCCTGATGGTCATCGAAAGGGGTAATGATGGCGGGCATGGCCCTTGGCAGAGATTTCATCACGGCCCGATATTAGTCCTGATCAGGGCGGCTACCCTTTTGGGTCGTAACCGAAACAAGGAGCAGGAAATTGAAGTTCGCCTGGTTGTGCAGCCACGAGTCCTACCAGCCCGAAGTATTGGTGGACCAAGCGGTCCGAGCGGAAGAAGCCGGATTCGACATGATCCTGGGGTCGGATCACTTCCACCCCTGGGTTGACGACAACTGCGCCTCGGGGTTCGTGTGGTCCTGGCTGGGGGCGGTGGCGGCTCGAACCGACGCCGAACTCGCCACTTCGGTGACCTGCCCTCTGTATCACTATCACCCCGCCCTGGTTGCGCAGGCAGCCGCCACCGTGGACCGGTTGTCGGGGGGGAAATTCGTCTTGGGAGTGGGTACCGGGGAAAACATCAACGAGGGACCCATGGGATTCAAATTCGGTGACTACCGCGAGCGCATCAGGAGAATGCGCGAGGCGCTGGAGATCATGCATCGACTGCTGGAGGGCGAGAAACTGGACTTCGAAGGCGATTGGTACACCATCGACAAGGCCAGGCTCTACAGCCCGCCGCCTCGCAAGACCCCCATCTGGATGGCCGCCGGAGGTCCGCAGTCGGCCACCTTCGCCGGGCGGCGGGCCGACGGTCTGATCGTCAGTGTGAAAGATCCGGCCGTGGCAATGGAGAGAGCCATCGGGCCATTCCGTGCCTCAGCGGAAAAGTGGGGACGTTCGGGGACCCTGATGACCACTCGCTGGTGTGTGCTGGCCAGTGACGAGTCGCAAGCCTGGGAGGCCCTGGGCAGCATGCGCGGGCTGCGGGCGCCGGGGAGACTGCAGGCGGTGGACCCGATGGTGTTGCGCGAGCGGGCCGACTCCATGGATCGCTCCGAGATTCTCGGCAAGTACACGATGGCCTCGGGGGTGGAGGATCTGATCGATGTCTACCGACCGCTGATAACCGAGATCGGTGCCGAATACGTAGCCATCCAAATCGCCTCCACCAACCCCAACCGCACCCTGGAAATGGTCGAAAAAGAAGTTCTCCCCGAACTGAGATCGATAGCCGGCTAGTCCCGCTCCCTGCCGGACTCTTCGGTCTGAGCAGATCTCGGCCGCTAAGTTTGGCCGAGCAGATGGAGAAAAATCGTAGCTATGGGTCTTGGCTTAACAAGAGAAGGGCCGTGGGGGCTAGGGAGATTCGGGCGTGAAATTTGAGAAACTACGGCTGAATAACTGGAAGAACTTTCAGGATGTGGAGGTCGAACTCCAAAATCGCATGTTTCTGGTTGGGCCCAACGCTTCAGGGAAGTCGAACTTTCTTGATGCATTTCGGTTTCTGCGCGATCTTGCCTCCACGGGAGGAGGTTTGTCGGAGGCTATAGGTCGCAGAGGAGGAGTAACGACGATTCGCAGCCTGGCGGCAAGGCGCTACTCAGATGTAGCGTTGGAAGTCGAAATGTCAGAAGGCGATACAGTTCGTTGGCGATACGAACTCGCGTTCAACCAAAGCAGACAGCGTCTCCCCCAGGTTAAGAACGAACGGATATTTAAAAACGGCCGGCCGATCGTTGAAAGGCTAAACGAAGATGACGAGAAAGACCCTGCCCGCAAGACTCAAACATATCTGGAGCAGGTGATTGTCAATAAGCCTTTTCGCGAATTGGTGAAGTTCTTTTCTTCGATTCGCTATCTTCATGTGATTCCCCAATTGATCCGTGAACCCGATCGTTCCATAGGGCTCACCAATGACCCCTATGGAGGTGACTTTCTGGAACAAGTGGCCAAGACGCCGACGCCTACCCGAAAGGCGCGTCTGAGAAGAATTCAACAAGCTCTGAGGGTTGCCGTCCCGCAACTCGAGCAAATCGAACTTGACAGGGACAACCGGGGAGTGCCCCATCTGCGGGGCAAATACCGCCACTGGCGTCCCCACGGTGCATGGCAATCCGAGGAGCAATTCTCAGACGGCACTCTGCGCTTGATGGGTCTCTTATGGTCAACCATGGAAAAGGGAGGCACTCTGCTGCTGGAAGAACCGGAACTCTCGCTGCATCCCGAGATTGTCCGCGTGATCCCACAACTGTTGGCCCGCGCCTCCACAAAGACAAGAAGGCAGATTCTCTTGAGCACCCATTCATCCGATTTGCTTCGAGACAACGGGATTGGAATCGACGAGATTCTGCTTTTCTTGCCCAAAGACGAAGGGACTGAGGTCGTTCAGGCAGCTTCTCAGTCTGATGTGCTCCCCCTGTTGCAGGGAGGGCTTTCTCTGGCTGATATTGTGATTCCCAAGACAAAACCCCAGGCAGTCGCCCAATTGTCCATGTTCCCCGAGTGATGCCACTGCCGGTGGTTGCGGCCGCGGTTGAGGGCGACGTCGACGAGGCTGTGGTGGAGGTTCTTATCGAGCTGGCCGGCGGCCAGGCGGGAACAGTGTACGGAAAAGAGGGGAAACCGCACCTCCGAAGGCAGATAGCAGGTTACAACAACGCGGCGCGGTTCTCCTTATGGATGGTGTTGGTTGATTTGGATCACGAGGAGACCTGTGCCCCCACGTTGCGAGAACGGTGGTTGCCGGATCCTGTTCCCAACCTTTGTTTCAGGGTTGCAGTTCGGGAGGTGGAAGCCTGGCTACTGGCTGATGCTGAAACTCTCAGCACCTACCTGAGCGTGGCCAAGAGCAGGATCCCTGCCGACCCGGAACGGCTCCAGAATCCCAAACAAACCGTGGTGAACTTGGCGCGCCGTTCGCGACGAAGAGATATCCGTGAAGGCCTGGTACCTCGTCCGGAAGGTGGGCGCGATGTGGGGCCTACCTACAACTCTCAGCTGGTTGAATATGTGAAATCCCACTGGCGACCACATGTCGCCGCGGAGCGCTCAGTCAGTCTTCGCCAAGCTCTCAGGTGTATAGAGCAGCTTGTTCAAAATGCCTAAATCCAACAGATGCCGGAGCGGGCCCCGGCCAATGGGGTCCGCCGCCTAACTATACATTTTCAGGGACGTCATCCCTGTTTTGGTATACATAATCGGGGATGCTAACCCTGTTTTGGTATAGCAAGAGCAGGTTTTCGTATTCAGTCGGGTTTTGTACCATCGATCAGCCACCCGGGCGAGATCGACTTTGTGGGGCCGGACTTGGGGGACCTGGCAATCGAGTCCAAATATGTGGACGGCAGGTGGCGCAGGGCGACACAGACCCTGAGAGCCTCCCGATGGAGAGGGCTGGTCGCCACCAGATCCGTGTTGGACTCGAAACACCTGATCTCTTGGCCGTCACGGTTTCGATGCTGGCCTGGCTAATCGATACCTAAGCGATGGCTTGACCGCAGGTTCGGTAATTCGTGGGCCATTTACCGAGGCGTCGAATCCCGGTAGGGAGGGTCGCCGATTGCGGCCTCGGTGTCCCAGCCGCCTCGTTTTGTACCCTGCGG
Source organism: Acidimicrobiia bacterium (assembly GCA_963665765.1). Taxonomy (GTDB): domain Bacteria; phylum Actinomycetota; class Acidimicrobiia; order Spongiisociales; family ZC4RG35; genus Bin76. The sequence continues at coordinate 1,073,529 of OY762464.1, read as the reverse complement.
CGTGCCAGATCCATAGGGCGGTTGGCCATCCGTTCAGTAACGCCATTCTGCGTAGGCTAGGGGAGCGCGGTTGAGGACATCTCGATGCATGCGCCACTGGGGCATCAACTCGTTCATCAGGTCCCGAAACTGATCGTTGTGTCGGTGTTCGATCAAGTGGACCATTTCATGCACGAAGATGTATTCGAGGCAGGACACGGGCTTTTTCGCCAGTTCGAGGTTCAGCCAGATTCGGCGGGCGTCCTGGTTGCAGGTTCCCCAGCAGGTTTTCATCTTCCTGATGCGTATCTCTTCGACATGCTCTCCGACCTTGGGTTCCCACTTTTCTACGAGTTTGGGCAAGCGGGCGCGGAGTTGGCGACGGTACCAGTTGTTCATGATGGTTTCTCGCTTGTCTCGATCTGTGCCGGGACGGACGCCCAACGCCATTCTGGTGTTGTTGAGCAATCGGACAGTTGGCGGTTTGTCGCGCTCGGTTACGTCGAGCCGGTAGCGTCGGCCTTCGAAATAGTGGCTCTCGCCGGTCACGAACTCCCGCTGGGACTGGCGATGCTGGTGTTCGAATTCCGACTGTTTTCGGCGAGTCCATCCCAGGCGTGATATGACTGCCAGCCTTACGACGTCGTCATCGAGACGCAGCGGGGTCGCCACTCGTACCCTTTCCGTTCGGCGGGTAGACGCCCAGATGGAGGTTCTTGATGTCCTTGCGAATCACCTCCACCGGCATACCCCGGACCTCGATTCGGTGGCTTGTCGCCTCAGTAGTCACTCTGCGCCTTCACGATTTCAAAGATGGCATCCACTTCATCCTCGCGTTCACCCAGCACTGTTTTGATGACGCGGCGAACTTCGCGTTCCTTGATTTTGTGTCCTCGCCAGTCCGCCTTTTTAGTCCTCTGGACAGCAAGATCTATCTCAATCGCTGTCTCTTTTCTGTCCCGCGACTCACCATCCGCTGAAATCCATGCCTTGATGTTGTCCAAGTTGTCGTAGAGTGCCCTGAGTGCGGGGCTGCTGATGTTGGCGGGATAGGATGCTCCGGTTTCGGGCCTGCCGATTCGCTGGGTCAACTCGACGATCTTCGCTAGGTATTCCTTGTAGTCCAGCGCCTCCTGTTTGCGTTGGAGGATCAGGGCATCCAACAGGTCGGACATCTTCTCGTAGTACTTCGGATTGACCGATGACTCGTCGATGATGAGCCGACGAACGTTGTTTTCAATCGTCTCGGCGATCGCTTCACGACTCCCTTGGATGCCTTCGGGCAACGCATCAATTGCTGCTTCTCCGCGTTTTATGATCAACTCCACGAGGGTCAGGTCGTCAAAGGCTGATACCGTTTCGCTCTCCTCGGCTCGGATATACGTGTCGAGCAGATGCCGCATGGCCGGCTCGAAAACTTTCATGTCGACATAGTCGCCGCTGGCCAGCTTGACCTCCTGACGTACTTTTTCGTAGTGTTCTGCCTCGGCTTTGATCTCCGTCGTCTCGGTGTCGGAGTAGCCGGCCTCGTGCATCTCGTTGGCCAAGTTCGCGTAAGCTCGCAGGAATGACGCGGCCAGCTTGTAGAGGGCCACACGTTTTCGTTCGTTGGCTTTGAGTTGCCGAGCGTCGCCGCTGTCTACTGCACAGAAGAAACGCAGATAGGCGGCGCTATCGCGAGGCGGATCGACCGGTTCGCACAGTGCCTTGACAGCCTCGCGCGCTTCCTCCAGCCGCTCCCGGCCTTGCTGAAGACGGTCTTTGAGCAGTCCTCTCACATCATCGGCGTCGTAGCCCTCGAAGGCTTCTCCGGTGTAGTCCTTGATCGACTGCTCAAGCGATCGGAACAGGTCCTTGTAGTCGACAATAAAGCCATACTCTTTGTCCTCCCCGTCGAGGCGGTGTATAGCTTCAACTGCTGTGCATTTCATGTGCGGATGCTTTCGCCTACGAAGCGTGTGATCCTCTCGCGATTCAGCGTCAGGCTGGAAAACTGCTTTTCGCCCACATCGCTAAAGCGCGCCAACACCTTCCGATTGATTGACTCTTGGTCTTCGAAGATGGCCAAGGAGCGAAACGGGATCTCCCACCTCTCGAACTGGTGCAACGCGATCGTGGCGTCGCGGGTGCGTCCGTCGCCGGCAAGGGCATGCACAAAAAGTGGTCGGGGCATGCTGTTAATGCGGCAATCCACGGTATAAATCCCTTTCGGGTCGCGAAGCGGGTGGCTCCAGTCGAAGGTCCTGCGCTCTTCCGGCGCAACTTCGCTCAAAAGTGCGCGAAAATCATCCATGAATGTGGAGCGAGCCCTTTCTCGCGACAGATATGATACATCGGAAATCTTGAGAAGCGCCTGGACGAAGGAGAACAACGCGTTGCCGTACTGCTCATCTGGAATGCCAAGCAACATTTCTCCGTCACGGTCCTCCACTCCGAATACGGAGAGCGTGTTGGAGATGATTTTCTGACGCGTGCCCCGGTGGAGGTCTCTCTCGTCGATGTCGTAGGTGAGATGCATGTAGGTATGGGCCTCGTCGGAGAACACCCATTGTCCTTCTACCTTTTTCAACACGATGGCCAGGTGATCTCCGTCCTCGAAGCGGAAAGGCGTGAATACGCGATAGCGCTCGATTCCCTCAGCAACAAGACGAACCTTGGCCGACACCTTGTCGTGAAAAGTTTGCTCGATTGTGTCGATGAACATCGCTAAGTCTCCTCAGAACAACGCACGCTGCGAATCGGGCGGCATATCAAGATTGGCATCGGCGATCAGACAGGCGAGCGCGCCATCTATATCGCTGTAGCGGTCGGTCGGCGCCGCAAAGGTATCCTCTCGTGCTCCTATCTCTTGATAGCGTTCCGTTGCAAAGTGAATGTGAAAGTCGTAGAAGGTCACACCCTCGATATGGTTAGTGTGCTCATGACTTTTGCCGTTGTAGCGGCGAAGCCGAAAAAGCCTACTCGACTGTGGGACTCGAACAGCCAAGATAATCGAGAAGTCCAAAGGGTTCTCCATACTCTGCCTGAAAATGAGCCGAAACTGGTCTGCGGAGGACCCCGCAACATCCAAGTGACGTTCGAGGTGACCTCGCTTGGGTCTCAGACGAGTCCGGCTATACCAGTCGGAGGGCAAGATCTTGCATTCATCTACCAACAAATCAATCTCATGGTCCGAATATATGATCGCCATCGGACTACTCCGGTTTGACCAGCCGGATACTGCCGCTGAGAAGTTGCTGCATCATCCCCTGCTTGATATCACGAATCTTGTCGCGTCGCCTCTCCAGTGCGACGATCTCGGCATCCATATCAGAAAGGACAGTTGCGATGGCACGTTGCTCATCAACCGCTGGTGCCATGAAGTCGAAGTCCACAAAGTCCTTTTGATAGAGATGAGAAATCGTTGATCCCGCTTGAAGCCGCGAAAGAAAGTCATTGAATACATGTGATGTCAGCACGTAGTACATATACAAAGGAAAATATGCATCAGCTTGAGGCCGGATCACGAAGATACCGCTATTGAGAGTCGCCGGACCGGGAGGGGCATCGACAACACCTACCTTACCTATGGTGCCATCCTTGGTGATAAGCACGTCGTCTTGGAGGAGTTGAATATTGTGGTCCTGAACAAATCGAGCACGATCTACAAAGGAGCATCTAGTCCAATCCACGCCACCCTTAGAAAAATCCGTCCCTGTAACCAGATAGTAATCACCTGTAGTGAGATACTCTTCTGTCGTCAGGCCTTGCCATCCGATTCTCGCCTTTAACTTGGAGTCCCGTGCCATATTCAATAATGTCCACTTCCCGTCGAATCCAGGCAGGCGGATCTTACCGCTAAGAAGTTGTTGCACGACACCCTGCTTGACAGCCCGCCTCTTGGTGATCAGCCTATCCCACGCATCCAGCAACGCATCCACATCCGCCAGCACCTCAGCGATGGCGCGTTGCTCAGCAGGTGGGGGAAGCCTTATCATGACAGATCCTCCGAGAGGGTGTGGATAAGCTTGGGGGGGGGGGTGTCCTCAATGCCTCGGAGGAGCGACTTGTGGGTTTGCCGCCAAGTGTCGAAGATGCCGCCTACCTGTTGCTCGTAGGACGCGAATTCCTCATGAGCGAGGATGACATCCTTCACCTGTTGCGTCTCGAATCGAGCGTCACTGTAGCCTGCCCGACCGTTGCTCTTGAACAATGCTTGGCGCAACGAGGGAAAGACCGTCCAGTATGCGTCGAGCGCGTCGATGTCCCGGTTTGGGATGCCGCCGTTCAGGTGAGTGTCGAGATCGTGCAGGTCCTCGGGTTCTCGGGAGTCGATGTAGCGGGAAATGTTGAGATTGTGGTCATTAACCGGACCGGCGATCTCGGAGATCGGGACCATCCGGGAATAGCCCTTCACTTCGATCTGCTTGTTGAATACGTCCACGATCCGATGGATGTCCTGTGCGCGCAGGCGGTTCTTGGGCCCGTCTTTGAGGAAACCCTTGCTGGCGTCGATCATGAAGATGCCGGTTCGGACATGGGCGTTTTTCTTGTCGATCACCAGGATGCAGGCGGGGATTCCGGTGCCGTAGAAGAGGTTGGCAGGAAGGCCGATGATGCCCTTGATGAGACCACGCCCGATGAGGTTCCGACGGATGTCGGCCTCCTTGTTCCCGCGGAACAGCACACCGTGAGGAAGGATGATCGCCCCCTTGCCCCTGCTCTTCAGAGACGTGATAAGGTGCAATAGGAATGCGTAGTCGCCGTTCTTTGCCGGGGGGATGCCGTACTCGTATCGTCCGTGCTCGTCGTAAGCCGGATTCAGGCCGCTCGACCAAGCCTTGTCGGAAAACGGCGGATTTGCCACGGCGAAGTCGAAGGTCTTGAGACGATTGCTCACTTGGCTCTTGAAGTAGGGAGCGGCCAGAGTGTTCCCGCGCCACAAAACGGCGGTGGGATGGCCGTGCAGGATCATGTTCATCCGCGCCAGCGCCCAGGTGGCGTTGTCTCTCTCCTGTCCGTAGATAGTGATACCGCGCGGTGCCTCGGCGGCGGCCTTGATCAGAAGCGACCCGGATCCGCAGGTGGGGTCGTAGATGGTCTGGTCCTGTCGGGTACCCTGCCCTACCCCGACCACCTGAGCCATGATGCGGGAGACCTCCGCCGGGGTGTAAAACTGCCCTTTGCTCTTACCCGACTCGGTGGCGAAGTGCCGCATAAGGTACTCGTAAGCGTCGCCGAGTAGGTCGTCGCCCTCGGCGCGATTGGAACGGAAGTCGAGATCCTCGAAGATACCGATCAGCTTGGAGAGCCGGTCCTGCATCTCCTTGCCGCTGCCGAGCTTGCTCTCGTCGTTGAAGTCAGCCTGGTCGATAACCCCCTTCAGATCGTTGACCTCGGCAAGCCTTCCAACTATGGTGTTGATCTTGTCGCCGATCTCCTTGTCGCCTTTCAACCTCGCCATGTCGGCGAAGCTCCCCCCAGCGGGCACTTCGATGAGCGCATCGGGCTGGTGGGCGTACTTGTCCGAGACGTACTTCATGAACAGAAGCGTCAAGATGTAGTCCTTGTACTGAGAGGCATCCATCCCGCCCCGCAACTCGTCGCAGCTCTTCCAGAGCGATGAGTAGAGCTGAGACTTTTTCAAGGCCATCTGTTAGTACTCCATCGACTCTGAAACCTGCCAGATAAGGAACGGACCCACTACCGGTATCGGCTCTTATCCAATGGTGCTGGGAATAAACAATATACGAAGATGGGCATCTTGAGTCAACCACAGCGGCCACATACGATGGTCAGCCGGGAGGTGGATACGCTATCCCTCCAACGCGAACGGGTTGAGGAATTGGCGTTCCCGTAGCCAATCGCGCTGTGGCGTGGTGAGGGATGCGCGGTCGCAGACTTCGTTCCACCGGTCTTGGATGGTGGCTATCTGGTGGTCGGCTATCTCCCGTGCTTGGGCTTGGGTCAGGTGGTAGAGGGATGCATGGAGGAGGCACTCGGATATCTGGCTGAGGCGTTGGCCCGATGGCCCGTAGGCCATTGCTTGCACTGCTTCGCCTCCGGTTCGAAGTTGTGGGCTGATGTCGTAGGCCGGGGTTAGCTCAAGTTGCCTTCCATCCCAAAAAGCCGCGTGGTTGCGGGCGTGGTCGTCGGTGTTTCCCACCAGGATGTTGAACACTATGCGTGAGAACAGCTCTCGCAAGGCGCCATCGGGGTTGATAAAACGGGCTCGGATCTGGTGGGCAAGGTCAGCGTAACTGGCATATCGGCTCGCCATGCCGTGGGCATCGTGCAACTCCAGGATGGTCAAAGCCGAGACCATCATCCGGCGAGTTCCTTCGCCGGGGCGGTCGAACCTCTCCACCAAGAGGACATCTTTGCCCAGCGTTCGATCGAGATCAACCGAAGCAACATCCAGTCCTGCCAGTCGGGCCAGATCCATGGCGAGGTGCTCGGCTTTCACTGTCGGCCAGGTGTCGGTGACCGAACTGAATTTGCCAATTAGTTCACGACGGTCATCCCCCAAAACAGCCTTGGGTCGCGCCCCGCCCACCGAGGTGCCGTGCAACAGAGCACGATCCAATGCGTCGCTGAGAGGCAATCCCTGCTCGACTCGCTCTGCTGCCTCCACCAGTTCGGAAAGCCGGGCGGTGTCACCCGGCCGGGGAAGGTATTCGGTGGCCGATTCCTGGAAATCAAGGGCGCCGGTGCGGTTGGAGCCGGACGCCAACAGATAATCCAACGACCCCAGGCGCCGGCCCGAGCCGGAACGGTATTCAATGATTCGCCTCCCCCACGAATCCGGCCCGGCATCGGCTATGCATCCGGCCAGGTCACCGGAGAGGGGTGTTATCTCGCCGGATCGCAGAGAAAGTTCGGGTAGGAACAGGGGGATGGCTTCGGGACGAGCCAGGTAGCTTCGGCCATAGGTGAAGGTGACAACCGACCCTCGGTCGATCAACTTTCCCGCGACGACAGGGCTCTTCTGTTCGGGCAGCCAGACCCATACGAAAGCCTGGCTACTCGGCTCAGAAGTCATCGTCTACCCGGCTTTGGCGGACCCTGGCGGGTAGCAGGGCGAGCAGGGCGTTCACGTGAGCTGACTCCCAAGCTCTTCGGCTCCGGTCGGAATGGAAAAGGGCCACTCCCACCAGCACCGCTGTCTCAAACGCCGTCCCCAGGGCTACGGATGGATCTCCGGTCTCGACCTTGCGAATGGTCACCGGTGAAACCCCTACTCGTTCGGCCACCTCGGCGATAGTCCAGCGTCGCTCCAGTCTGGCCAACCGCACTCGGGCCCCGAGCAGGGTCAGAGCTTCCGCCGTTTGAGGAGAATAAGTAGAAGGGCCGCTCACGAATACACAGTATAAAGGGCGTTATAGCCTTATATCGATAGAATAATAACTATTGATAATGCGCGTCTGTTCCGGTGTCGGCTAGCCGGCGGTGATCCTTAGCCAAAACAAGTCAGGTAGCGTTCGGGCCGCTTGCCGTTCATAGGCCATCACTGGAACAAGGCATGAATGTTTTACACTTTGAGCCTTATGCCAACTCATCTTGGCCAAGGACCCCCGGCACAGGGAAAGGGAGGGGTTAAACGGCTACGGAGAGAGGGACAATCATGGAACCGATAGCCATCGTAGGCATGGCTTGCAAATTCCCCGGTGCATCGGATATTGTCGCCTACTGGAGACTCTTGGAAGAGGGCAAAACCGCCATCACCGAGGGTGTGCCCGGGTCGGGGTCGGGGCGCATCGGGCAGTTTTATCCTCAATCCGCTGCCCAATTTGATGCCTGTCGCTATGCGGCCCTGATGGATGACATTGATCTCTTTGACGCCGAATTTTTCCGCATTTCACCGGTGGAGGCACAACTGTTGGATCCCCAGCAACGGATCGCTTTGGAGACGTGTTGGCAGGCTCTCGAGGATGCCGGGATGGATCCCGATTCCCTGAAGGGAACCCGCACCGGGATTTACATAGGAATCAGCAACAATGATTACCGGTTTCTGAGTCTGGCCTCGGCCCCCAAAATAATCGAACCGGCCGCCAGCCTGTACGCGGTCAGCGGCACATCTTTCAATACAGTGGCCGGGAGGATAGCCTTTGCCCTGGATCTGGAGGGGCCCACCATGGCGCTTGACACCGCTTGCTCTTCCTCGCTGGTGGCGGTTCACAACGCCGTTTCCGTGCTACAGCAGGATGAAGCGGATTTGATGCTGGCGGGGGGCGTGCAGGCTATATTCAACGGGCTTCTAACTCAACTGAGGGCCCAAGCGGGCATGTTGTCCCCAGATGGCCGGTGTAAGGCTTTCGACGCCTCAGCGAACGGTTTTGTCCGCGGTGAGGGCTGCGGGATGGTGGCGCTCAAGCGACTTGGTGATGCTCGGGCTGACGGCGATCCCATTTGGGGGGTAATCCTGGGTTCTGCCATCAACCAGGATGGCGCCACTTCGGGTTTGACGGTCCCCAGCCAATCGGCGCAGGTGAAAGTTATCAAGGAGGCCTTGACCCAAGCCGGGATCGCGCCATCTGAGATTGACTATCTGGAAGCTCACGGAACCGGCACCCAGGTGGGTGATCCGATCGAGTTGAACGCCGCGGCGCAGGCCTATGGCGCAGGCAGGGACCCCTCTCGTCCTTTGTTGGTCGGGTCGGTCAAGACCAACCTGGGTCATCTCGAGCCCACGGCCGGGGTTGCCGGAATGATGAAGGTTTTGCTTGCGATGCAGCACGGGACGATTCCCAAGCATCTGCATTTCAACAATCCAACTCCCCTGGTGGATTGGGACAACCTGCCGGTGCGGATCACATCGGAAATGACCGAGTGGCCACTCCATCCCGAACGTCCGCCCCGGGCGGGGGTGAGTTCCTACGGATGGTCGGGGACCAATGCCCACATCTTGGTCGAGGGCTATGAACCCGGGCCGGACATCGGCGCTACCAAGCGGGGGATTCTGCGCCCTGCAGGAGCTCGGCGTCACATCATCCCTTACTTGCCCGCGGAGTTTTCCGTATCAGGCCGGAGAGTGGCTCCAGACAAGCGGCCGGCCCGGCTGCTGCCCCTGTCCGGTAAGTCAGAGGCCGCACTCAAGGATTTGGCCGAGTCTTATCTCTGTTGGCTGGGTATCAGCGAAAAAGAGGGAAGTCCCAACGGTGCGGCAGCCGACTACCTGGCGGACATTGCTTGGACCGCTGCCTCGGCTCGCAGCCACTTCGACCATCGCGCCGGGGTGGTTTTCCGGGATCTCGGCTCTTTGAAGGCCGGTTTGTCGGAAGTGGCCGACCGGAGAAACGGCGCCCGAATAAAGCCCTCTGTTCCCATCGCCTTTGTCTATACGGGACAGGGCAGCCAGTGGAAGGGCATGGGAGAGGACCTTTACCGTACCGAACCGGTAGCCCGCTCAGTTCTGCGGCGTTGCGATGCCCTGATGCGGGAAGAGCGCGGCGTTTCCCTCTTGGATGTCATGTTCGGTCATGCCACCGCCACAAGTGATCTCGATGACCCGGCATGGACTCAACCTGCCATATATGCCTTGGAATGCGCCCTGACCGCACGGTGGGCCAGTCTTGGCATTTTTCCCGACGTGGTGCTGGGGCACAGTCTCGGAGAGATTGCCGCGGCTCATGCCGCCGGCGTCCTTACCTTGGAGGAGGGTTTCCGTTTTGCCTCATTGAGAGGAAGGTTGATGGGGTCCCTGCCAAGAGCCGGGGCAATGGCGGCGGTCTTTGCATCGCCCGAGCAGTCTGCTGCGGCGGTGGCGAACTGGAATGAGGCCCACCCCGGGGCCGACCTGTGCGTGGGGGTGGACAATGGGACCCACCAGGTGATCAGTGGTTCTAAAGACGCGGTTGTGGCCCTTGCAGATCGCTTCGAATCGGAGGGAGTGAGAGTCAGGAGGCTTCCGCCCAGCCCTGCATACCACAGTGCCCTGGTGGAACCTGCCTTGGCGGCTCTGGGAAGCTTCTTCGACACCGCGGCAATTTCTCCTCCCGGTCTGACGCTGGTGAGCAGCATGACCGGGCGCCCCGTGGCGTCGGATTTTCTTTTGGACGGCGCCTATTGGCGGCGGCAATCACGGCGTCCGGTGGTTTTCCGCGAGTCTGTCGAATCGCTGGCTGAATTGGGCGTGGAAGCAGTTATTGAACTGGGTCCCCACGCCATTGTTGGTCCCCTCGTCTCATTGAACTGGCCGGAGGATCCCCGCAATTTTCAGCCTCCCGTGGTTTTCCCCAGTCTCTTGCGTCCCAAGTCCGACGGATCGGAGCCCGAGCGGGCCGATGCGTTCATGGAAGCGGTGGCCCGCTCCTACGAAGTGGGGCTACCCGTGTCTTTTCCCGGGTTGTTCTCTGGTGAAGAGCGGCAAAAGGTGTCGCTTCCGGGCTATCCCTTCCAACGACGGCGGTATTGGGCGCCAACCGCCAGGCGGGGGAGGACAAGTGACGCTCATCCGTTGCTGGGCGCCGCACACGATTCTCCTCGCGGCGAGATGATGTTCGAGACGGAGATGTTTCCGTCGGACCCTTCCTGGTTAAGTGACCACGAGGTTTTCGACAGGGTGTTGGTGCCCGGGGCGGTGTATGGAGCAATGGCCGCCACGGTTGTGCTTGCCGACGATGCCGCAGTGATGGTGGAAGATTTGCAACTTCACAACCCTTTGGTCTTCCCGGCGCCGAACCCCGATGACGAATTCTCTGAAACGGGATGCCGGGTCCAGATGCTGGTGGACGCCGTATCAGGGACAGATCCCCGCCGATTTGAGATATACAGCAAACGGGATGGCGAAGACGACTGGATACTCCACGCCGAGGGCCAACTGTCCACTTCCTCCGGGCAACCGGATCGAGAGGAGAGGGTTGATCTGGATGCGTTGAAAAACCGTTTGCAAGCAGGGGACCTTACCTGCTACTACCGGGCCAAGGCTGCGGTGGGAATAGAGTTCGGACGGTCTTTCCGTTCTTTGGAGAATCTGTGGTCGGCGCCCGGCGAAGCGGTTGGCGAAGTGGTTCTCCGAGTAACGGGGGAGGATCATCCTTCATTGTTGCATCCATTGCTTTTGGACGGGTGCTTTCAGGTGCTTTCGGCGGCCCGCGATTTGTCAGGGCCTTTCGGAGAGGTCACCTATCTGCCCTTTGGATGGAATCGGCTGTGGTTGGATCGTCCCCTGCCGGGGCGCTTCTATTGCCATGCCCGTTTCAGAAAACCCGACGACCAAGCCGTGGAAGGTTTCAAAACACCTCCAATACCCGAGACCTTGACCGGGGACATGCGGTTTTTCGATCTTCGGGGAAAGGTAATAGGCGGTCTGGACGGGTTAACTCTGAAGCGGGCCACCCGGGCCTCGTTCCTGTCAGCCGCAGAAGGAGTACAGGATCTTCTGTACGAAATGGTCTGGCGGGACCGGCCACAGATTGACAGCGCCCGACCCGCAGATGCCTTGGCCGGCCCGGCCACGGTGGCCAAAGGCACCGATACCTTCGCCCAATATCTCTTGGGGGAGGGAGTGGAGATCGAAGATCGTGATGTCCTGATAAGGGACCTGGAACGGCTGTCACGTTCTTACGCCCTGGCGGCCCTGGAGAGTCTGGGCTGGCGGCGGCGTTCGGGAGAAACAATCGAACCGGCCGCTCTGGGTGAGCGTCTGCAAATTATCCCTGAACATTCCCGCCTTTTGAGGCGCATGTTGCGCTTGCTGATCGACGCCGGGGTCTTGACCAAGACGTCCGACGGAGACTTTTTGGTGGAGGTGGGGGACGGAGACCCCCTGCCGGATGAGGCTTTGGAAGACGCGGAAGCCTTCGCTGTGCTGGCGGAAGAGTTGCACCCACACGGGACCAACGAGCTGGGCATGCTGCGAAGAAGCGGCGGGGCACTCGACCGGGTGCTGCAAGGAAAGGTGGACCCACTCTCCATTCTTTTCAGAAGCGAGGGGCCGGGCGCCACGGAGTTTTATTTCCAAGCCCCCGCCTCCCGGGCTTCGAACCGTCTGCTGGGCGACGCGATAGCGGCTTTGGTGGCGGAATGGCCCCAAGATCGGCGATTGCGGATCATCGAAGTGGGCGCGGGCACCGGTTCGGGAACATCGGTGGTTCTGCCCGAGCTTCCCGCCGGGCGGTTCGACTACACGTATACCGACATTTCGGCGGGATTTTTCGCCGAAGCCGAGAAACGTTTGGCCGAAAGCGGCGCCCCGATCGAATACCGGCCTTTGGACATTGAGCGGGATCCTGAAGCTCAGGGATTTCCGTCGCACGGATATGACCTGGTGATTGCGGTCAACGTGCTTCACGCTACCCGTGATTTGGGAGAAACTCTGGGTCATTGCCGAAAACTCTTGGCGCCGTCCGGAGTGCTGGTGGCCGCAGAAAGCCTTCGTGGCCGCGGTTGGCAGGACATGACTTTCGGACAACTGGACGGCTGGTGGCGCTTTTCGGACTCCTACCGCCTGAACCATGCCCTGGCTTCTCCTCGGGTGTGGCTTCGGGCTTTATCCGACTCCGGTTATGTGGACTCGGCGGTTCTGGGTGGTGAAAGCCATGGCAGCCAGGGACCCTTGGGGTCAGGGGTCATCTTGGCCCGGGGTCCGGTAGCGGTCAAGTGGTCTAAGGGGGTCTGGGTTCTGGCCGCCGGGCGGTGCGCGGTCGGGGAAGATTTGGCGCTGGAACTGGTAGCCCTGAACCAGACAGTGGTTGTGGCCGAAGAGATTGACCAGGAAAGCTCCGCTGATGATCACCCTGGGTTAGTTCGGGTTCCCGTCGAACCGGACAGCCGGGAGTCTTGGCGGTCCATCCTGGAAAACCTCCCCCATGATGGACCCTTGAAAGGTGTCGTCCACTGCGCGGCTATCGAAGGTCATGGGTCAGGGGCTACCACCGCAGAGATGGCGGTGGACACCAAGATTTTCGGCGCCGGAGCTCTGGCTCTAATGCAAGGGCTGTTGGATTCGGGGTTGGTTCCGTCCCAAGGCGTCTGTTTCGTAACCCGGGGCGCCCTGGCTCTGGCGAGGGATTATCTGCGGGAAAGCGTCGCGGAACTGGCCGGAGCCACCCTATGGGGTTTTGGTAAGGCTATTGCCCGCGAGGCCGGGCACCTGCACCCCAGGATGATCGATCTTGACCCCGAGGGCGCCGATTCCATTACCACTTTGGTCGACGAACTGTTGTTTCCCGACGACGAGACTCACATCGCCCACCGCGACGGCCGCCGGTTGGCGGCCCGTTTGGTCAGGATGGGCGCAGGCGCCCCTCGGCTGGACCTTCCCGGGGATCCCCACTGGCGTTTGGTTCCTGGAGGGGGAGGGCTTGAGGGTCTCAAGGTGGCGCCGGCCGACCGCCGCGGGCTCGAATCTGGTGAAGTCCGGGTGGCGGTGGAAGCGGCCGGCCTCAATTTCTCCGATGTGCTGATCGGCATGGGGGTTGTCCAAATGGATCCTTCGCTGGGTGACGAGTTCTGCGGTCGGATAACCGAAATCGGACCTGAGGTGGAAGGCTTTGAGGTGGGAGATCGAATTGCTGGTTTGGCGATCGGATCATTTCGGCCGGAGTTGATTACCAGGGCCGAAATGGTGGCCCGGGCGCCGAAGGAAATGGCTACCGCAGCCCTGGCCACCATACCAACCGCGTTCGTCACTGCGGAACTGGCCTTTTTCGAGGTGGGATTGCAACCGGGTGATCGAGTACTTATTCACACCGCCTCGGGCGGTGTTGGTTTGGCCGCTGTCCAATTCGTCCAGGCGGCCGGAGCTGAGGTGTTTGCCACGGCCGGCGTCCCCAAACATGACTATCTGCGGGAACTGGGCATTGAGCATGTATTCAACAGCCGGGACACCGATTTCGGCAGGGACATCCTCGCCGCCACCGGGGGAGCGGGCGTGAGCGTGGTGTTGAACAGCCTGACCGGCCCTGGTTTCATAGAGGCGAGTTTGTCCTGCCTGGAAGAAGGTGGCCGTTTTGTGGAAATGGGTCGCCGGGACATCTGGGACCCTCAGGAGATGGCGGCTCGACGGCCTGATGTTACCTACTACATCCTGGAAGTGGATCAGCTGAAACGGCACGACCCGGCGAAGGCCGGTGGGTCCCTTCGGCGGGTGATGGAGAGGGTGTCCTGTGGGGGGCTGGCGCCGTTGGTGCATACCAAATGGCCTATTGCCGAGGTGAAATCGGCCATGGAGTTCATGCGGTCGGCCCGCCACATCGGCAAGAACGTGATGGTGATGCCTCCTCTCATGCAAGGCCGGTTGCGATCCGACCGGTCCTACCTGGTGACGGGAGGATTGGGCGGCATCGGATGCGAAGTGGCCGGTTGGCTGGCGGAGAACGGCGCCGGAGTCATCGTCTTGAATGGCCGCCGGTCACCCGATCCGGAGGCGGAGGAGGCTATCAATGCCTTGCGGCGGTCCGGCGCCGACATTCGGATCGTGTTGGCCGATGTAACTGATCGGGGCGAGGTTGATGCCATGCTGGCCCATATGAACACCGACCTGCCTCCTCTGGGAGGGGTGATCCACAGCGTCGGGGTTCTGTCCGATGGTTCCCTGGACAATCAGAGCTGGGACCGATTCCAATTGGTGTTGTGGCCCAAGGTGCTGGGTGGTTGGCATCTGCACCGGGCGACCTTGAACCGTGACTTGGATTTGTTTGTTCTGTTCACCAGCGTGACCGGGGTATTGGGCAACGCGGGACAGGGAAACCATGCCGCGGCCAATGCCTTTTTGGATCAACTGGCGGGATACCGGCGCGCCCTGGGGTTGCCGGGACAGTCCATCGCGTGGGGGGCCTGGTCGGGTCTGGGCGAAGCCGAGGAGCAACGGGAGCGGATCGAGCGACAGTTGGCTGCTTCGGGGACGGGTTGGATACCACCTCGGCAAGGAATCGCCGCCTTTGACCGGCTGGTGCGCCAGGATCAGACCAACGCCATGGTGGCGGCTGTGGATTGGCCGGTCTTTGCTGAGAATTTCGAAGGGCGTCCCCCGCTGCTGGAAGATCTGCTGGCAGAGGCTGCCGAAGTGGAGACGGATGGCGAGAGGGATGAAGAGCGCGATCTGCTGATTCGGCTTGGAGAAACCGCGTTTGCCCAATGGGAAGATCTGTTGGTCGAGTTCCTACAGGCGCAGGTGCAGGCGGTGCTGCGACTGCCCTCTATCCCTGTGGCGACGATGGGCTTTTTTGATCTGGGCATGGACTCGCTAATGGCAGTGGAACTGCGCAACCGGCTCAATCGATCCTGCTCGGGTGAATACGTGGTTTCCAACACCGCGGTGTTCGATCATCCGACCATCGCCGACTTGGCCCGGCACCTGGCCGGTGAGCTAGGTGACGCCTTGGATGCTCGCGAGCAGCCTTCCATCTCTCCTGATTCCGATGTACCGCCTGCGTTGGTAACCAGGAAAACCTCAGGCGACGAAGTAGCTGTGGTTGGCATGGCCGGTCGGTTTCCCGGCGCCGGTGATCTGGCGGCGTTTTGGGAGATGTTGGAGTCCGGTGGGGATGCGGTGACCGATGGTCGGCGGGACGGCGGGGTGTGGGCCGGGGTGGTTGGGGACCCCGTGGCTTCGGATATCGCCTGCCGACGGGGGGCATTTGTGGAAGCAATCGACCAGTTCGACTCGCGGTTTTTCCGGATTTCGCCCATCGAGGCGCAATTGATGGATCCCCAGCAGAGAATGTTGCTCGAGACCAGTTGGGAGGCTCTGGAAGATGCGGGATTCGACCCCGAGAGTCTTCGGAACAGCCGCACCGGGGTGTATGCGGGGATAGGCAGCAGCGAATACCGGGACGTGATAGAACAAAGCCGCAGGTCGGACAGCTACCTGGGAACCACCGGCAGCGTAGCCGTGGGTCGTGTTGCGTTCGCGCTCGGTCTGCGGGGCCCGGCCATGCCCATCGACATGGCCTGCGCTTCGTCTCTGGCCGCGGTGCATCAAGGGGTGGTGGGCCTGCAGCGGGGCGAAGTGGATCTGGCGCTGGCCGGGGGGGTGAATGTGGTGCTGTCCCCTTCCGTTTCCCGATTCATGATGGATGTCGGAATGTTGTCCCCCACGGGCCGCTGCACCCCGTTCGACGCCTCGGCCGACGGCTATGTGCGGGGAGAGGGCTGCGGAATGGTGGTGCTCAAAAGGTTGAGCGATGCGGAAGCCGACGGCGACCGCATCTGGGCGGTGATCCGTGGGTCGGCGATCAATCAAAACGGAGCCGGCGCCGGGTTGACGGTGCCCAACGGTCCGGCCCAGGAACGAGTTATGGAAGAAGCCCTCGCCCAGGCCGGGGTGGCGCCGCATCGGGTCGACTATTTGGAGGCGCACGCCACCGGCTCGCAGTTGGGGGACCCGATCGAACTGAACGCGGCGGCCGCGGTTTACGGACGGGGACGCCCGGCGGATCGTCCATTGTTGGTGGGGTCGGTGAAGTCCAATATCGGACACATCGAGTGGGCGGCCGGGATCGCAGCCTTCATCAAAACCGTGCTGTCGATGAATCAGGGAGTGATCCCCAAGCATCTGCATCTGCGGAAACCGAATCCACACGTCGAATGGGAGCAGATTCCGGTGCGGGTCCCATCTCGGCAGGTGGGCTGGCCAACCGGTTCCGATCGCCCTCCTCTGGCAGGTGTAAACGCGTTTGGCCTTTCGGGAACCAACGCGCATGTTCTGTTGGAAGGCTATGGCTCACCGTCGAATGCTTTTGCGGCCGGCGCCCCCCAATCGATACCGGTATCCCTTCCGGAGACGGCCAGGGACCTCGTCCGGTCCCTGGAGGGGTCGCCAGAGCGCGCCACTCGGATGCTGCCGCTCTCGGGGAAGTCGTCCGCAGCCCTTCGGGCGTTGGCGGCTCGTTATCTCTCCTGGCTCGAGGATGGGAATGGAACAGCCTCCGATCCGCCCCTGTCCGATCTGGCTTGGACGGCCGGGGTGGGCCGAAGTCACTTCCCCCACCGGGCTGCACTGGTGTTTGGTGATATCGGTGAACTGAAAGGAGAGCTTCGTGCATTGGCCGACATTGAGCAGATCCCGGATTGGGAGATGCCCGAGGTGGCGACCAGAGTTGCATTCTGCTATACAGGCCGGGACACCCGGTGGGTGGGCGAGTGTGAAGAGCTCTATCGGAGCGAACCGGTGATCCGGGCAGTATTGGACCGGTGTGATGACATGATCAGGCAAGAGAGTGGCGTTTCCCTGCTGGATGTCATGTTCGACCGGCGCGGTGGCGAGCAGGAGTCGAACGATCCGACTTGGGTTTATCCATCCGTCTATGCGCTTGGTTGTGCCCTGACCGCCCTGTGGCGAAGCGTGGGCATCCGCCCAAATGTGGTGGTGGGTGAAGGCCCGGGAGCCCTGGCGGCGGCAGAGGCGGCCGGGGTCCTGGGTCTGGGTGAAGGCTTGCGACTCACCATGGCTCTGGGCGCCTTGGAAGCTGGGATGGAGATGAACGGCAGGGCTTGGTTGCAGGGTCCCGGGGTCGGCCTTTTCGGGAGTGAGGTCACAACACCTTCGGTTGCTCTGATCAGCCCCGTCACCGGCCGGATGGTGGAGGCGGACGACATCTTGGATGTGGAATACTGGCCTGTTCAAGTTCGGAAACCCATCGATTTCTTCTCCTGCGCCAGAACCTTGGCCGGACTGGGGGTGGATGCGGTGGTGGAGGTCGGACCGGGCACGGCGCCGGCCGGCGCGTTTGGTGCGGCTTGGCCGGGGGACTCGCCTCAACCGGTGGTCATTACCACCCTGCCGAGTCGGGAATCCGAAGCCCAAGCCCCCGGGCCCCACCGTGCCGTTTTGAGAGCAGTGGCGGAGGTCTACCACGCCGGGCTGGACCTTTCATTCGCCGGGCTTTTTGCGGGTGAGACCCGCCGTCGGATTGCTCTCCCCGGTTACCCTTTCCAGCGGAGGCGGCATTGGATCTGATGGGTGTTCGGTCTTGGCCTCATTATAGTTAACCGCGCAGCCAAATAGCAGGAGTGTTCAATGTCTTCCCCAGAGGAAAGGATCAGGCGACTGGTTGATGAAAACCTAGAGATTGATGGCCGGCCTCTCGGGCGTCCGCTGGATCTTGATTCCAGTCTGCGGGATTCGGGAATTTCGTCGTTGGACTTTGTGGCATTCGCCAAGTTGGTGGCCCAGGAGTTTGACGTTGATGTCAGCATGGAGGAGTGCGCCAGCATCAATTCGGTTCGGGAGCTCATCCAGTTCCTGGATGCCAAAGCGGCCTAGCCGGCTAACTTCACCACAGCGCCCTAAGAGGCAGCGCCGGGCAGGGGAATCCCCTGGCAGCTTTGTCGCGAAATCATTGGTTTTCTCGCGAAAATCGGCCCGAGCATTTGTCCCTTGATGGGAGCCCACCCCCGCCGTCCACCACCTGGGTTGGGATGCGCTTGGCCAGGGTCGGCGGGAAGCGTGTCCCGAGAAAGTATGACCCCTTCTTGCAACGATCCAACGACGTCAGAAAGGACCGGGGGTGTTCGACTCCCAGCAATATGGGTCCGGGCAAGAGACAAAGTTAACCATTGCCGGGAGGCTTTTTTCGCGACCTCGGGATCGGCCGTCCAACGCCTACCCGCGCACCCTCTTAGTTTTCTAACTGGAAGGTCTTTGCCTGGAAAGGTCGGATGAGAGCGGTGGGCCGTAAAACCTTCCAGGGGCCGGTCTCCAACGACGGACTTTGGCCGCGTCTGTATGCATCAGCCGGACCGGTCAAGGTCTTTTTGGTTGATTTGTCCGCCAATGTGGGGCGAGAAGCCAATGCGTGGGAGTGGCTGACCAAAGAGGAGCGCCGGCGTTGGGGTCGATTCCACTATCCGGGGCCTCGGCGGGAGTTTGCATTGTGTCGGGGGGCCCTGCGAATGGTCCTGTGTCACGAGTTGGGTTGCCGCAATGGCGACCTGTCTTTTGACTCCTCGCAGTACGGCAAGCCCTTTGCCCGAGTGGGCGGAAGTCGGGTCTCGACTCACTTCAACATCAGCCACAGCGGCGCCCACGGAGCCATCGCCTTGTCCGAGCAGGGAAGGGTGGGGGTGGATGTGGAAGAACGCCGTCCCCGCCGCAACCTGCCCGGTCTGGTTGAGACCGTGTTCGGTCCCGACGAACAGCGGGTGCTTTCTGCAATCACCGGCCAAAGGTGGTTGGAGACCTTTCTTCGGTTCTGGACGATCAAAGAAGCCCTGGCCAAGGCCTGGGGCACCGGCCTTCATACCGATTTCTCACAGTTTCAGGTCCCATCCGAAATCCGAGCAGGAGGGCGAACCGGCGTCTTTCGAGGCCCAGATCTGTCCAACGGCTCCTGGTCTGTGGAAGACCTGGGGAGCGGGGAACTGGCTTTGGCGGTGGCCTACCAATAGCGACCACCGGCCACCGCGGCCCAACCCGCGGCCCGACGCCCACTTGTAATGCAAAGCTCGATTGAGGTGCTCTCGGGCTACCTTTGTGGCGATGCGAGTGGCCGCGGCGGCCCGAAGATGGTGAGCCCCTAAACCGTTATGAATGAATTGATCCGATACGAGCCCGACGAGCGATGCTCGCCCGGGTTGGCGGCCGTGGTTGGTTTGCAGGGAGTGTTGACCGTGCTGCCGATCATCGTGCTGATCACGGCCGTCACCGTTTTGGCCGCCGGGCAGGATGAAAGCACCCTGGAGTGGTCGGTTTTCGCAGCCCTGATCATCTGTGGGATGGTTTGCGCCCTGCAAGCGGGCAGGCTGGGCCCCCTGGGGGGTGGGCACATTCTGATCAGCGGTGTCACGCCCAACTTCATCGCCGTTTCCATCCTGGCTCTGGATGCGGGCGGCCCCCGGGTACTGGCCGGTCTGGTCATTCTGTCCTCGCTCTTCTACCTGATGGTGGCCAGATGGCTTCCTCTGCTGCGCAAGGTGGTAACCCCGGTGGTTTCCGGAGTGGTGCTGATGCTCATCGCCACCACCGTTCTTCCCTTCTCCGTGGCTCGCCTTGCAGAGGTGCCCCAAGGCGAGTCCCCGGGCAGGGGACTGGTGACGGCGGCGGTGACGTTGGTGGTCCTCACCGTATTGTTCCTGCGGGCAAAAGGGACCCTGAGGCTGTGGGCGTTGCTCCTGGCCATCGCGTCCGGTTGCGCGGTGGCCGTTCCATTGGGGCTCTACCAATACGAAACAGTGCTGGCCGCGCCCTGGTTGGGCTTTCCCGACCGCGGACTGCCGGGAGTGGACCTCGCCCCGGGCCCCGAAGCATGGGCGCTTGTACCAATGTTCCTAATAGTCACCATCGTGCAGGCCATCAAAAATATCGGCGACCACATGGCGGCTCAACAGGTGTCCTATCGCAGACGAAAGACGATTGACTTCCGTTCCGTCCAGGGGGCGATATATGCCAACGGGGTGGGGATACTGCTGTCGGGCATCGCCGGGACGCCGCCCACCACCGCCTATTCGTCTTCCACCGTTTCGCTCGTCCACCTCACCGGGGTGGCGGCTCGCCGGGTGGGGTATGCCATGGGGGCAATCCTGGTGGGGTTGGCGCTGCTGCCCAAAGCCACCGCCGCCCTGGTGGCGATCCCAAGTCCTGTGGTGGGAGCAGTGGTGCTGTTTGTGCTGGGCGCGCTTTTCGTGGAGGGCCTGAGAACCGTGGCGCAGGCCGGTCTTGTTCCTCAGAACATCGTGTTGGTGGGAATGGCTTATGCCGTGGGGGTGGGTATATCGCAGAACAACGTGCTGGTGGGGGTGCTGGAAAGCCCGTGGGACTTGCTGCTGGGCGACGGTCTCACCTTGGGCGCCGCCACCGCGGTGGGTTTGTCGATGTTCCTGAAAATGAGCCACCGGCCCAAGCGTCTGAAGACGACCTTGGACGACGCCATTTACCCCGTCATCGATGACTTCCTGCTGGGCATTGCCGACGATCAGGCTTGGGATGAGCCTTTCACCCGCCGCCTCCGTTCCGCGGCGGAGGAAACCCTGTCCAGTCTCCTGGAGTCGGGCGCCCGCTACGGGGACGAAAAAACGGCCCGGCTGATCGTCTCTGTCCATGCCGAACCGGAAACCATCGAAATGGAGTTCCTCACGGTTGTGGAAGAAGAGAACCTGGAAGACCGGCTTGCCTACCTGGACGAGCAAGTCCAAATCGCCGACGAGCGAGAGATTTCCTATCGCCTCCTGCGCCACTATGCCACCGAGGTTCGACATCGCAAATACCACGGGATGGACATCATCACGGTGAAAGTGGATGGTTCATAGCGTCACCCGCCTGTCCGGTGCGCCGGCCCGGCGGGGGATCAGCCGTGCAGGACGGTCCCCACAAATTCTTCCACGGCCGCGGCGCATTGCTCTGGTTCCTCGAGTTGAAGGAAATGGGTGGCCTCGGGCAGAAAGTCGTAGTCCACCGTCAGCATGTCACTCAGATCCAAGGTGGGCAAATAGGAAAAGGGCAGGGTCGGGTCGGCGCCCATGACCTTGGTGGGCGACTTCAAGGCCTCAAAATCCACCAGGACCGAGAAGATTCCCGCGTATTCCACGATCCGGGCCTCGTATTCCTTGGGACACCGCAGTTGGTAGTCCTGGCCCATCGGGTTCTTACGAAGCGTGGTCTCCGCCATCAGGTCCAACACACCGGGCGCCACCCGGGAGAACAGAGGAGAGAATTTGAGGAGAAACGAAAAGTCTTCTTTGGTGGGAAATCGCTCTGCGCGGCGGCGGGTCAGCTGGGCGGTGTGGTTGGCCGCCTCTTCCATTTGCTGGTGGCTTCTGCCCGGTTTGCACAGCGGCGGATCGAAAAGAAATCGTCCGGCCAGGGCGTTTTCGCCGGTGGTGGACAGAAGTGAAATCAGGGCCGAGACCGAGTGAAACACCCCTATCTTCGGCTTTTCTCCGAACAGATGATCGATTGCCTGCATGGTGCGATCATGGTCATTCACAAAGGAAGGCATGTTGTGCTTGTCGATCGGCCCGATCTGGTTCCATCCGTGGTTTCTCAGGTCATAGAGGATGAGGTCGAAATCGTCGGCCAGAAGAGACCAGAAGGGGTAGTAAAGGTCGGCGGCCAGACCGTTGCCGTGTGTTAGAACCAGTCTGGGTCCGTCGGGATTGCCATGACGACGCAGAAATATGGTTGTTCCGTCTCCCATGCGCGCCTGCCCGATCAAGGACGGTTCAGGTATTTTCCACATGGCTTTGAAGAATCAATCCTCGCTGAGCCCTCCGCGACCCTTGAGCAGGGCTTTAACGTAGTCGCGGTTCATCAAAGCGATAAAGTCGATGGAGATCTGCTTGGGACAGGCGGCTTCGCACTCCCCGTGGTTGGTGCAGGATCCGAAGTACTGCTCCATGGTGTCGACCATGCGTCGGGTTCGCAGGTGACGCTCGGCGTTTCCCTGGGGAAGGAGGTTGAGGTGGGATACCTTGGCGGCGGTGAACAACTGGGCGGCCGAGTTGGGACAGGCGGCCACGCAGGCGCCGCATCCGATGCAGGCCGCCGCGTCGAAAGCGGTTTCGGCGGTTTCCTTGGGGACCGGGGTCAGGTTGGCCTCGGGCGCCGCACCGGTGGCCACCGTGATGAATCCGCCGGCCTCGATTATCCGGTCGAACGCCGAACGGTCCACCACCAGGTCGCGGATGATCCGAAAAGCCCCGGCCCGCCACGGCTCGACCGTGATGGTGTCGCCGTCGGTAAAGCTCCTCATATGGAGTTGGCAGGTGGCGGTGGCTGCCCGGGGACCGTGGGCGCGCCCGTTGATCATCACGCCGCAGGTGCCGCAGATTCCCTCCCGGCAGTCCGAATCAAAGGCGATGGGCTCGGTCCCCTCCAGGGTGAGCCGTTCGTTCAAAACATCGAGCATCTCCAGAAAGGACATGTGCTCGGACACGTCGGGGACCTGATAGGTCTCGAACCGCCCTTCCTCGGAGGGACCGGCCTGGCGCCAAACCCGCAGGGTGATGTTCATTTGTAGCTCCGGGTGGTCAGCTTGACATTCTCGAATTCCAGGGGCTCGGCGCCCAGTTCCGGTCGGGCCGGATCGCCGGTCCAGAACCAGGCCGACACGGTGGAGAAGTTCTGGTCATCACGCACGGCCTCCCCCTGGGGAGTCTGAAATTCCTCCCGGAAATGGCCGCCGCAGGACTCCTCCCGTTGTCGGGCGTCCACGCACATGGCCATCGCCAATTCGAAAAAGTCCTCGAGGCGGGCGGCCTTCTCCAGGGTCTGGTTGAGGCTTTCCCCGTCGCCGGGGACTTGGGCGGAGGTTCGGAACTCCCGGTAGAGCCCCGGTAGATCGCTGAGGGCCTGATCGAGGCCGGGGCGGCTTCGGGCCATGCCGCAGTGGTCCCACACCACCCGGCCCAGTTGACGGTGAAAGTCGTCAACGGTGCGGGTGCCTCTCATGGAGAGCAGTCTGCCCATGCGGTCCCGCAGTTCAGCCTCGGCGCGGGCGAAGGCCGGGTCGGAGGGAGAGGGCGGTTCCTCTGAGAGGAACTCCGCCAGGTAGTCGCCGATGGTGTAGGGAAGCACGAAATAGCCGTCGGCCAGTCCCTGCATCAGGGCGGAGGCGCCCAGCCGGTTGGCGCCGTGGTCGGAGAAATTGGCTTCTCCCAGGGCATACAGCCCGGGGATGGTGGTCATCAGGTTGTAGTCGACCCACAACCCTCCCATCGTGTAATGGGGAGCGGGATAGATGCGCATCGGCGTGCGGTATGGATCTTCGCCGGTGATCCGATCGTACATTTCCATCAGGTTGCCGTACCGGGCGGAGACCGTCGTGTGGCCCAGCCGGCCGATGGCGTCCCGGAAATCCAGGTACACGCCGTTCTTTCTCATCCCCACGCCGTGTCCGGCGTCCACCATGCGCTTGGCCGCCCGGGAAGCCACGTCTCTGGGAACCAGATTGCCGAACGAGGGATAGACCCTTTCCAGGTAGTAGTCCCGTTCCTCTTCGGGAATCTGATCGGGCGGGCGCCCGTCGTCGGGTGATTCGGGCACCCAGACCCGCCCGTCGTTGCGCAGGGATTCCGACATCAGGGTGAGCTTGGATTGGAATTCCTCCGAGGCAGGTATGCAGGTGGGATGGATCTGGGTGTAGCACGGGTTGGCGAAGGCCGCTCCTCGCCGATGGGCGCGCCAGGCGGCGGTGACGTTGCAGGTCATGGCGTTGGTGGACAAGTAGTAGACATTGGAGTATCCACCGGTGGCCAGCACCACCGCATGAGCGGAGTGGGAGCTTATCTCGCCGGTCAAAAGGTCTCTCACCACCACTCCCACCGCTCGTCCCTCTTTTTTGACCACATCCATGAACTCGGTGCGCACCCACAGTTTCACCGTGCCCAGTCCCACCTGCCGGGCCAGGGCCTGGTAGGCCCCCAGCAGCAATTGCTGTCCGGTCTGGCCGCGGGAATAAAAAGTGCGGGACACCTGGGCGCCGCCGAAGGAGCGATTGTCCAAAAGGCCCCCGTACTCGCGGGCGAAAGGGACCCCCTGGGCAGTGGCCTGATCGATGATGTTCAACGACAGTTCCGCCAGCCGGTAGACATTGGCCTCCCTGGAGCGGAAGTCGCCCCCCTTGATGGTGTCGTAGAAGAGCCGGAAGACGGAGTCCCCGTCGTTGCGGTAGTTCTTGGCGGCGTTGATCCCTCCCTGGGCAGCTATGGAGTGGGCGCGGCGAGGTGAGTCATGGAAAGTGAACACATCCACCTGGTAGCCGAGCTCGGCCAGGGTGGCCGCCGCCGAGGCGCCGGCCAGACCCGATCCGATCACGATGATTTTGAATCGGCGTTTGTTGGCGGGGTTCACCAGTTTGATGGAGAACTTGTGGTTCTCCCAGCTGTCCTCCAGGGGTCCGGAGGGGACCTTGGGCAAGAGTTTCGCCGGGTTCATCCCACCAGTCCCGTCCACACCGCCACCGGGATACTCACGTTCCCCACCACGATCACCGCCGCAAAGGCCCGGGCGAACCAGCGCCGCGCCCGGTGGTAGGCGGGGTGGGCGAGTCCCAGGCTTTGGAAAAGAGACCAGGCGCCGTGGTAGATGTGGATTCCCAGCAGGAGATTGGCGACGATATAGAGAACCGCCACTCCTCCCCGGGAAAGAGAGGCCGCCAAGTTGGCCTCCACCGCTCCGGCCTGCCAACCCTCGGGCGCCATGGGCGTCGTCCCCCAGGTCAGGTCGGCCAGGTGCCAGAGCAGAAATATCGCCACGATCAGCCCGCTGTATCGCATGGTGCGGGAGGCGTAGCTCGCCACCGCGTAGTCCCGGGGCCCCCGGTAGGCGACATTGGCCCGCCGGTTTGCCATGGTGAGTGAGGCTGCGGCGTGAATATGGAGCAGGAAGGCCGCCACCAGCCCGGTCCGCAGGAGCCACAGGGTGACCGTTTTGGGCAGAAGCGGGTAGAGCAGTTCCCGAAGGAAGTGGGCATAGGAGTCCAGTTGGCCGTCGCCCAGATACACCTTGAGATTGCCGATCATGTGAGCCAGCACAAACCCCAAAAGGGCGATGCCGGTGACGCCCATCACCCACTTTTTGCCCACCGCCGAACGATAGAACTCAAGGGGCCAGGGCCGCCGACGGGGAGGCGAGGCGGTGGGGGCGGTCACAGGTTCACACAGGACATGAGGCCCTTCGAATTGTAAACGCGATTTTCCAAGCCGCCATTCGGTCCCTCTCCATTTGACATATTCGGTCTGGTGTTTTATATTCCCTGCTTGTAGTTACACGGGTGTAATGAAGGTTCCCGATGGTGCCAAGACCATGGAGATAAAGGACAGCACATGCGACGTAGTTTGGTAGAAGCGTTCAATAGCGGACCGTTGGATTGGCAGAACTATGCCAGCTGTCTGGGGGCTGATGCCGACTTGTTCTTCCCCGAGCGCGGTTCCTCCACCCGCAAGGCGAAGGGGATCTGCGCAGAGTGCGAGGTGAAGATCGAGTGCCTGGAATTCGCTTTGGAAAAAGGTGAACGGTTCGGCATCTGGGGAGGGTTGTCGGAACGGGAACGTCGCCGGGTACGCCATGACCGGGCAAGGAGAACCGCGGTAGCCTCTTGACGGGTTCCCTGCCATGGGTCCTCTACAATTGAAAACACCCGAAAGGTTGGGGGAAAGACTTTGAATGCACTGATGGGCCTGTTGGTCTTGGCCTTGGCGTTGGCGGGTTTTGTCATCCTGTTGGTCTGGTTGTTCCGCCGTCTCCGTCGGCCCTCGGTGGCGGAGATCGAGCCCGACCCGTTGCAGCCGCTGCCCAACATCTTGGACCTTTCCGTCTCAGGAGACCTGGTTCGGGTTACCTTTGGGGTGCCGATGGTGGGAAACGACCCCATCCTGGCCGAGCTTTTGACCTATTACGCCCTGGAGGCGGTGCGTCGGGCCCGTCGGGATCTTCCCTTGCAGGATTTGGAAGGGGTGGAGGTTTTGGTGTCACACCGGGGCGGGGTGAAGCAAGTGGGGGTGGTCCCCTTCGATGAGCCGGGTCACCTCCCCGAGGACCTACCCGTTCCTGAGATTGCCAAGTTGTCGGAAGTGATGGACGACCCTTTGAACAGTGATTTCAAGGCCCCCTCCGGTTCGAAAGTCCCCACCGGGGTGGACGCGGGAGAAAGACTGGCCCCCTTGAGATCATTTCTCAAGGTCCCGAACAAGGCCGCCGCCGCTCTTCGACTGCAGGGTGTCGACCCCGGCAATATGACGGCCGGTGAGTTGGTGCGGGGCATACTGGCCCTGCGAGGCTACACTGTCTCGGCGGGGCCCGATCCCCACACCCATCACGCCCGCAAGGGCTCGGCCACGGTTCTGGTGAGGGAGGTGCCTCACACCCCGGGTAGTTACCCCGAACTCTCCGATAAGGACCTGCACCGGTTTGTCATGGATATGGCGAGGTCCCGCATGGCCAAGGGAATGCTGGTGACCGAAAAATACGGACCGTTTCCCATATACAACCTCGAACGGCGAGATCACCGGATCCGGTTTGTCACCAGGGAACGGCTTCAGAAAGCCATAGATGCGTTAGCCTTGGGCTAACCGTTCCGCCGCGCACCTGGGCGGAGAACAGAGAAGGAGAAGACGTTGTTCGGTATGAGACCCCAGGAACTGCTGATCATTGCGGGGATACTGTTGCTGCTGTTCGGCGCCTCCAAGCTTCCCAAGCTGGCGCGGTCCTTGGGATCGTCCGCCCGCGAGTTTCGCAAAGGGGTGGAAGAAGGGGCCAAGGGCGGTTCCACCGATGAAGTCGAGGAGGTTGCTGAGGACTCCTGAATCCTCAGTGGCCGGACGCCTCGGAAATCAGATCTGTTGCAGGGCCCGGTCGTAGCTCTGGAAATCGCGGGGAGTGGAAAGATTCTCCGTGGTGATGATCTCTCTCACCACTCGGTCGGAGTCGAGCACATAGGTAGCTCTTTGGGCTACCCCCAACGTGTGGTTGAAGCACCCATATTGTTGCGCCACTTGGCCATGCGGCCAGAAATCGGAGAGAATAGGAAAGTTGATGCCCTGCTGATCGGCCCACTTCTTGTTCGAGTAGCGAGTGTCACAAGTGATCACCACGACCTGGGCGTCCATGTTTGACAGTTCTTCTAAATTATCGCGGAGTTCACACAGTTCCCCCTCGCAGATACCGGTGAATGGAAAGGGAATGAACACCACCAACGTCTTGCGTTTGGGCATGCTGTGGAGGGTTACTTCCTGGCCGTCATGGTCCTTCAAAGAGAAGGGGGGAGCGGTGGCCCCAATCTGTGCCGACATGTTTCTCCTTCTTGAATGGGGGTGCTAAGTTAGGGAATCCTAACTGCTCACCACAGGGAATCTTCCAGCAGCACCCGGGCCGCCCATCCGACGGGGTCGTTGATCTCCTCGGGGAGAGGAAGGCCTTCGGGCTGCCAGACCTGCCGGGCCGCCCGGGGTCCGAATCGTTCCTCCACGTCGGACAAAAATGCCATTCCGTCATAGACGGCCTCGGCGGGGACGGAGACCAAGAGGCCGGTCGGCTCACTCTCGCTCCCCAGATCGAGGGTGCGGTCTCGCTCGGCGAAAATCTCCGGCAATTCGGAGAGCAGTCGGGATCCCGCCTCGGTCACCAGCCGGCGCGCCATCCCACTGGTCAGTCCGGCAAAGGCCTGCAGGTTGGCGAGGGCGGGTCCGGCGGAGGAAGTATCGAACATTTCGGCATTATCGGTGTCCAGATTCAGGTTGAACAGGGACGCGGGGTCGGTGATGGATCCCAGTTGTTCCGCCAAAGACTCCGGCGCCAACTGCACAGTGGCCGCATACGCGGCGTTCAGGGTGCGATAGGAGTCCATCACGTGGGGAAGCGAGAACACTGCGCGGTGGGCGGTCTCGAACAACGCCGCCCACATCCGCACCTGTCGCCCGTCCACCGCCAGGTCGTCGGCCAGTTCTTCAATGACGGTGGCGACCAGCAGGGTGCGATTGGACGACACGGCCGGGATTCCCGTTTCGCACGACCCGATCACCCGTCCGGCCACCAGCCCCGTCCACGCCCCCAATTGGGTGCCGGCCATCACCGGTCCGAGCGGGGCCAGCATCGCCCAAGGCTGATCCCCGGCGCGGTTCTGCAGTTGCGCGGCGAACGGTTCCGCCAATTCGGCGAGTTCCTCCACCATCGCATCTCCCCATTCCCGGGGGCCGAGGGGAACCGCCGCCGAAGCCGGGGGGAAACCGAACGGGGCGACCCGCGAGATTTCGTATTCGGCGAGCTTCACCAGTTCCAGGAGTTCTTCGGTGGTCCACGGGTTCAGCAGTTGAGGCTCCCCGGCCAAATGACGGGAGATCTCCCGGGCCAGATCAAGATTGACCGGTCCGGGTTGACTGAACATTCTCATCAGCCGCGAAAAGAGATCCTCGCTCACCCTGCTGATTCTATGGCGGCCCGGGGAGATTTAGCGCTCGTTGCCCAGCTTTTCAAGATTGGTGCCTTCTGGGGAGGGCGGCGGGGCGGACCACGGCTAATTTGATGGCCATGACGGTTGCGGTTACTGAACCCCGGGTGGCGGTGGTCGATGATCCCATTGACGTGGCGTCCCTATTGGAAGAGGTAAGCCGCCCCGAGGCCGGGGCGGTGGCTCTTTTCCTGGGCACCGTTCGGAACCATTCCCCCCAACGACCGGGGGTCACCCATCTTGAGTACGAGGTGTATCGATCCCAGGTTCGGGAAAAAATCGGCGAAATTGCCGCGGAGGCCGTGGCAAGATGGCAGGTTCTGGCGGTGGCGGTGGAACATCGGGTGGGGAAAGTGGAGGTGGAAGGGGTGGCGGTGGCGGTGGCGGTGGCCAGCGCCCATCGTTCGGAGGCCTTCGCGGCGGCCCGCTATCTGATTGACGAGTTGAAAGAGAGAGCCCCCATTTGGAAGAAGGAACACTGGGAGGGTGGGGCGCAATGGTCGCGGGGGTCATAAGACCGCGGCCCGATCACCTCTCCTGCCGGGGTCTCTTGATATTCTGTGGAGAAGCCCTGTCGCGTCTTGGAAGGAGCCGCCTGTGACCGCCGTAATGGAGAGAAGCCAACCAGCGGGGGTGGAACGGGGGACCGTCACGGTGGCCCGCTTGGTGAGAGAACGGGCCATGAGCACTCCCGACTTGGTGGCGTTGCGGGAAAAGGATTTCGGGATCTGGCAGGAGATCACCTGGGCCGAATACTGGGAGCAGGTGTTGCTGTCCGCCCACGGTCTGCTGGCCCTGGGGGTGGAAGTGGGCGATCGGGTCTCCATCCATTCCGAGGACCGTCCCGAGTGGGTGATTCTGGATATGGCCACGGTGGCGGTGCGAGGCATAACCGTGGGTCTTTATCCCACCAATCCCACCGCCGAGGTCCAGTATTTGCTTTCCGATTCCGGGGCGGCCGTCCACTTGGCGGAAGATCAGGAGCAGGCGGACAAACTGATGGAGGTGATCGACACCCTCCCCCATTTGCGGAAAGTCATCTATGCCGAGCCACGGGGGTTCCGCTCCTATCGCGACGATCCCCGATTCATCTTCTGGGAGGCGTTCTTGGAGTTGGGTCGGCAGCACCGGGAGGAGAACCCGGGGGCAGTGGAGCGGCTGATGGCGGAGGCCCGGCCCGACGATGTGATGACTCTGGTCTACACCTCGGGCACCACCGGTCCCCCCAAGGGGGCGATGCTGGACAACGCCAACACCGAGTTTTGTTTTCGGGAACTCATCGGGGCCGACGGGCGCATGCCGGGGAATGCGGCGCCTGATCCCTCCGATGAGATACTCACCTATCTTCCGCTGTGCCACGTGGCGGAGCGTATTTTCTCCACCTGGACCTCGGCGGCGGCGGGGACCACTCTCAATTTCGCCGAGTCGATCGACACGGTGCAGGAGAATCTGCGGGAGGTCCAGCCCACCCTGTTTTTTGCGGTTCCCCGCATCTGGGAGAAACTGCACGCCACCGTGCTCATCAAGAGCAAGGACGCCACCCGGTTCAAGCGGGTTTTCATGTCTCTTTCCACCGCTTTGGCCCGGACCATCGGTCGACAGAGAGTGAAGAACGGGGGCAAGCACACTTTGCTCAGCCGCATCCTCTTTTGGATCGGGAACCCGCTGGTGTTTCGGGCGTTGCGGGAAAGAATCGGCCTGCGCCGCGTCCGGTGGGCGGGAAGCGGCGCGGCGCCCATCGCTCCCGAGGTGATCGAGTTCTTCCACGGGTTGGGAGTGAACCTCTACGAACTGTACGGCATGACGGAGAACGCGGCGGTGGCCACCAACAACTTCTACGGGCGGATGAAGCTGGGCACAGTGGGAGAACCCTACTCGGGAATAGGGCTGCGGATCGACCCGGAGACCGGGGAGATCCAGACCAAACACCCGGGGGTGTTCCGGGGATATTGGAACAAGTCCGAGCAGACTGCTCGGACTTTCACCGAAGACGGGTGGCTGCGCACCGGAGATGTGGGGGAGTGGGTGGACGAAACCCACGTCAAGATCGTGGACAGGATCAAACACATAATCATCACCTCGGGCGGCAAGAACGTCTCTCCCTCGGAGATCGAGAACAGTTTGAAGACTTCGCCCTTCGTGAAGGAAGCCATGGTGATCGGAGACAACCGGAATTACCTCACGGCATTGATCGGCATCGAGTTCGATACGGTGGGCGACTGGGCAACCCGGGCAGGCGTCCCCTACACCACCTATCGGGATCTGGGGGAAAAACCCGAGGTGCTTGAGTTGATCCAGGGGGTGATCAACCACACCAACGGCAAGTTCGCCCGGGTGGAGAACATTCGAAAATTCCGCATGCTGCCCAAGGAACTCGATCATGAGGACGGGGAATTAACCGCCACCCAGAAGCTCAAGAGAGAGTCGATGGAGGACATGTTCGGGGAGTTGATCGTGGACATGTACTCGGGGAGAAGCTGAGTGGCTTCCCCGGCGGTGAACAGACCGAGCAAACTTCTTTGACTGTGGATCTGACGGCGGTAGTTGCCCAGGCCGATCACAGCCAACTGGCGGGGGCCATCGTCAGCGGGCTGTCCTTGGGCACCATATATGCCCTGTTGGCGATGGGGTTCGTGATCATATTCAAGGCCACCCAGGTGGTGAACTTCGCCCATGGCGCCCTGGCCACCGTGGGGGCGTTCATCACGGCCGGGGTGGCGGTGGAACTCAATTTCCCCGGGCGCTTTTTGGACCTGCCTCCTTTCTTGGGGTGGGCGATTTCGGTGCTGGCCGCTCTGGCGCTGTCGGCCGTGATGGGAATGGTGCTGGAACGAGTGTTTTTGCGTCCCATGGTGGGAGAGAACTTGTTTTCGGTGGCAATCGTCACCTTGGGAATGAATGTGATTTTGATGACGATCGTCACCGACTACATCGGCCCCGATCCCCGCTCCATGGCCGATCCTTGGGGAGACGCGGTGGCCGACCTGGGGTTTGTGATCATCGCCCACACCGAGATCGCTCAGTTCGGGGTGGCGGTGGCCCTGGTGCTGATGGTGGCTGGTTTTTTCCGGACCCGCACGGGGATCGCCATGCGCGCCACGGCCTTCGACCAGGAGGCGGCCCGCGCCCAGGGGATCAGGGTAGGGGCGATTTTCGCGATAGCGTGGGCGATCGGGGCGGTGCTGGCCACGGTGGGAGGCATCTTCGGTTCCGTGTATCCCCGTCGGGTCGGGGTCTATCCGGACACCGCTCTATTGGTGTTTCGCGCCTTCCCGGCCATCATTTTGGGAGGGTTGGATTCGGTGTTGGGGGCCGTGATCGGGGGGCTTTCCGTGGGGGTGGCCGAGTCTTTGGCGGGCAGCTATCTCAACCATCCTTGGTTCGGGACGGGGTTTTCGGGGATCGTGCCGTATCTGTTGATGGTGGGGGTCTTGTTCATCAGGCCGTACGGCATTTTCGGAACCGAGGAGATCAGGCGAGTATGAGAGGGCGGCCTCACCTTCACACGTCCTACTCCGCCGACCAGGCTTTGATGCCCACCGTCACCAAAAAGGTGGTGCTGGCCGTCTTCTTGGGATTGGCGGCTCTGGCGCCGATTGCTTCCAGCATCCCCTTCTACCCCGACTTTTTGGGAGACAACGATTGGATGAAGATCCTGTCCCATGTGGCGATTTTCGGGATCGGCGCCCTGGGTATCAACCTTCTGACCGGAGTGGCCGGGCAGGTGTCCCTGGGGCATGCCTTTTTCATGGGTTTGGGCGCCTATGTGGCGGTGGTCTTCGGGGCGCCGCCCGGTGATCTGTGGGGGCTGGGTCTGCCCATGTGGATCTGGCTTCCCATGGCGGGAATCATTCCGGCGATTGTCGGGCTCCTGGTGGGGCCGGCCGCGGTGCGGGTCCGGGGGCTCTATCTGGCATTCGCCACCCTGGGACTGGTGTTCATCGGCGAGTGGGCGTGGCGCAACCTCAAATTTGTGACCGGGGGGGCCTTTGCGGGTAGAAAGTTTCCCGAATTCCAGTGGAGAGTGTGGAAAGAGGAGGAGCCGGTCGCGGACTTTGCCTCCGACGGCGTGTGGCTGGGTTTTGAGATCAGCGAGGAGGCCAAGGTCTATCTGTTGATGCTGGGGTTTTTGGTGGTGGCGACCCTGGTGGCCAAAAACCTGCAACGCACCAGGACCGGACGGGCCTTTCAGGCGATCCGCGACCGTGACATCGCCGCCGAGGTGATGGGAGTCAACGAGTTTCGCTACAAGTTGACGGCTTTCGGTATTTCCTCGGCCTTCGCCGGAGTGGCCGGGGCTCTGTTTGCCTCGTTTGTGGGACGGCAAATCCCCGAAACCTGGGATCTTTTTCTGTCGGTGGAGTTCATTGCCATCATCCTTATCGGAGGCGCCGGTACCGTGTCGGGGGCACTGATGGGCACCGCCTTCGTTATCGTGCTGCCCCGTCTGGTCCAAGATTTCACGGAGTGGCTATCGGATGTGATCGAAAGGGGCGAGAGTACCCTGGCCACGGTTGCAGATGTGGTGGTGGCGGTCTCCCCCGAGGACGGCGGATTGATAAACACCATCCCGGGTGTGGGCCCGGGCTTATCGGTTTTTCAGCTCAACCAGGTGTTATTCGGGCTATTGATTATTCTGTTCATGATCTTTGAACCGCTGGGTTTGTACGGGATCTGGCTGAGGGTGCGCAACTATTGGAAGGGATGGCCATTCACTTATTGATGGTTGATGCCGATTCTGAGGCAGTCTCGCCAAGAGGTTCTCTAGTCTTAACCCCTGACACACTGAAAGTAAGCATCAAGTTAAGGAGAAGGAAATGAAGAGCAAGTTCAGATGGTTGGCGATGGTCATGGCAGTGGCCCTGATCGCAGCCTCTTGCGGCGGAGACGACGACGCCGAACCCGCCACCACCGCGGCGCCGGCAACCACGGCCGCCCCCGCCACCACGGCCGCCCCTGCCACCACGGCCGCTCCCGAAGAGGAGCCCATGGATGAAGACGAACCGATGGATGTGGAAGAGCCCTCGGATATGATGGTCGCCACCGACATCGGGGTGGATCTCGACGGTGGGGTCATCAAGGTGGGAATGCTTTCCGACCTGACCGGCCCGTTCGGAGGTTTGGTGGGTTTGGTCGCGGCGGGCTTCAATGCCTACTGGGCCGACGTCAACGACCAGGGCGGGATCGGTGGCCTCGAAGTTGAACTGGTGTATCGTGACACCGTCTATTCGGTGGACAACCATGTCCAGTTCTACGAAGAACTCAAGGACGAGGTTGTGGCTTTCGGTCATTCCACCGGGTCGCCGCACACCGTGGCCATCCGTGAGAATCTGGAAGAGGACGGCATCCTGGCCATACCTCTCACCTGGTACTCCGGCTGGTCGGACCCGGCGTTGAACGCCAACCTGCTGTCGCACGGCACGCCCTACTGCATCGAGGCGATGAACATGATCGGATACATGCACGACATTGTGGTTGACAGCGGAGTGGACAGCCCCACTCTGGCGATTGCCTCCTTCCCGGGTGACTACGGGCTGGACTCGGCCGAGGGCGCCAGGCTCGCCGCTTCGGCGTTGGGCATCGAGGTTGTGTACGACGGTTCGGGCGCGGTTATCCCCGGCCAGGACAATGCTCCCATCGGCAATGCCATCGCGCAGAGCGGCGCCAACATCGTGTGGATCACGGCCAACGCCGCCACCCTCACCGAGGTGTACGGCGCGGCCATCTCGCAGGGATTCGAAGCCTTGTGGTCCGGAGCGGCCCCGGTGTGGAGTCAGGCTCTGGTGGCCCCCGATTCTCCCATCAAGGACGCCATTGCCCGCGACTTCTACACCAGTATCTACTTCTCGCCCATCATCGAGAACAATCCGGGCACCGAGTTCCTCAGGGAACTTATGGCGAAATATGCTCCGGAAGTCCCCCTGATCGACTACGTCGTGGAAGGATTCATCGAGTCGATGATTCTCCATGAAGCTCTCAATGTCGCCTACGAGAATGGCGATATGACCCAGAGCGGAGTCTTGGCGGCAGCCAAGAGCATCGAGAACATCGATTTCAGGGGACTTGCGCCCAGTGAAAGCTATGTGGGTGGCGCCAACGAACGTCTGCAGCGCCAGATCTGGATCAATCGTCCTGATCCCGAAGCACTGGCGGCCGGCACCTCTCCCACCGGAATCAGGGTGATCGAGAGGGCTTATACCCATCCGATCGCGGCCGATTACGTATTCGAAGAGGCTTGCTACAAGCTCTCCTAAAAGCTGTGCGACTAGGGGTCGGCCACCTTTCGGGGTGGGCCGACCCCCGGCCGCTTTGCCCGATCGAGGGTTGAGCCAATGCTTGAAGTTTCAAACCTGGAAGTCGTCTACAACGATGTTGTCCTGGTGCTGAGGGGCATATCGCTCCAAGCGCCGCAGGATTCGATCGTGGCCCTGTTGGGGGCCAACGGCGCGGGCAAAACCACCACCGCTCGGGCGATTACCGGTTTGCTGGACGTCCATGAGGGGGAGGTCACCAAGGGCTCGATCAGTTTCGGCGCCCGCGATATCACCCACACTCTGCCTTCCGAGAGGGTACGGATGGGAATCAGCCAGGTGATGGAGGGCCGGCGTATCTTCGCGGAACTGACGGTTGACGAGAACCTGGCGGCCGGGGGCTATATCAACCGGGACCGCGGCGCTGTTCGACAGGCCCGAGACCGAGTGATGGCTCTTTTCCCGGCGCTGGCCGAACGCCGGAACCAGGTGGCCGGGTACATGTCGGGAGGAGAGCAGCAGATGCTGGCTATCGCCCGGGCATTGATGCAGTCCCCGAAGTTGATGATCCTCGATGAACCGTCTTTGGGTTTGGCCCCTCGATTGGTTGGGCGAATCGCCGAGATAATCGTGGAAATCAATCGCCAGGGCACCGCGGTGTTGCTGATCGAGCAGAACGCCCATATGGCGCTTTCCATCGCCAATCATGGCTATGTAATGGAAAACGGGAAGATGGTGATGGACGGTTCCGCCGAAAAACTCCAGGCCGACGAGGACATCCAGGAGTTCTATCTGGGGCTGACCGCCGGTGAACGCAAGTCATTTCGGGAGGTCAAGCACTACAAACGCCGGAAGCGGTGGCTTTCGTGAACGCCGCCACCCACGAGACCCCTCTCTTGGAAGTACGCGACATCAGCCTTTCCTTCAAGGGCCTGGTGGCATTGCAGAACGTCTCTTTTCATGTGCGTGAAGGGGAGTTGTTTTCCATCATCGGCCCCAA
The DNA here is from genome assembly GCA_963665765.1 of Acidimicrobiia bacterium. Lineage (GTDB taxonomy): Bacteria > Actinomycetota > Acidimicrobiia > Spongiisociales > ZC4RG35 > Bin76. The sequence goes on along the minus strand of OY762464.1, from coordinate 1,037,497 downwards.
TGGCGCCGGCAAGACCTCGATCTTCAACTCCATCAATCAGGTGTACAAACCTCAAGAAGGGTCGATCCTGTGGAAGGGTGAATCCCTGATGGGTCTCCAACCCAACCAGACCGCCGAGCGCGGGATCGCTCGGACCTTTCAGAACATCGAGCTCTTCGCCCACATGACGGTGATGGAAAACATTTTCTCCGGCCGGCACATTCGCATGAGCCACGGGTGGATGGCGGGAGCGTTGTGGTGGGGTCGGGCCAAGCGGGAGGAGATGGAGAACCGCTTCCGCGTGGAGGACATCATCGACTTCCTGGAGATAGAACGCTGGCGGAAACACCCGGTGGGTCTGCTGCCCTATGGGGTTCAGAAGCGAGTGGAATTGGGTCGGGCCCTGGCCATGGACCCCGAACTTTTGCTTCTGGACGAGCCGGTGGCGGGCATGAACCTGGAGGAGACCGAGGACATGGCTCGCTTCATCCTGGACATACAGGACGAGTTGGGCATCTCCATGATCCTGGTGGAACACGACATGAGCCTGGTGATGGACATTGCCGACCGGGTAATGGTGCTTGATTTCGGCCGAAAAATCGTGGAGGGTCCTCCCTCGGAGGTACAAAACAACGTAGAAGTTATCAAGGCGTACCTCGGCACGACCGGAGATGCCCCCATGCCGGAGCTAATTTGATGTTGGGTGGGGGGTTTCCTGGTGGCGCCTCTCGCCCGAGCAGGTTTTCATCGTGAACGCTGAGCAGGTGGTGGGCATTTACAACGCCGATGGGGGTTGGAGGGGAGAGTTGCGTTACGCGCTGGGACTGATTTCCAGAGGGGATCACTGTTCTTTGTGCGATATCACTCACGGTTGGAACCCCTTGGGTCGGAGAGATTGGAAGAGGGTCTGCTCGGAAGCTCCCTTCGACATCAAGGTGATCCATCGCGATCGGGCGTCACCCTCCCAAAGGGAGGCCGCCGGAGCACTGCCCGCCGTGGTGGCGGGAGCAAACGATGGGTGGCGGGTGTTGGTCGGTTCCGGTGAACTTGACTGGTGCGCCGGTGACGCCGCCGCACTGATAGACCTGATCCAAAGCCGCCTCGGAGAAGAGTGCTCTCGGGGGTGAGGGCCGACTTTCTTGAAGGTTCCTGTTAGTAGCCGATCGTGAAGGCCACCGCGGGCCTCTCCCGGTTCGTGGGCGGCCATCCCATGCGCTCCCTTGTTTGGCTGGTCGGTGGATCGGCTGGGTGTCTACACCCCGGGCTGGCTGGCCATTGCCGCCCTCTTCCTCTTCGGGTTTTGGCTCATATATGGGGTGAGAGAGAAAGGGCGCCTTCCGCAGGTCACCCTCGGATGAATTATCGGGATGGGCTTCCCGATTTCTTGGCGGGGAGATCGGATTGATTGTTCATCTCAGCTCTGAGGCACTGTCCAGGTCAGCGAAGCTACGTGCTGAAGAACTTTGGCCCGCGGCAAAGGCATGTTCTTGACCGGCACGTCAATGATCACCGGATTCGGGTGTTGGAGGGCGATCGGGATTAGCTCGCCCAGGTCGGTGGGATGCTCAGCCCTTATGCCGACTGCTCCGAACGCTCGCGCAAATTCCACGAAGTCCGGATTGTGAAGGTCGGATTCGTAAGTTCCGTCAAAGAAGTCGTCGAGATCGCGGGCCACGTTGCCGAAGGCATCATTTCGGAAAACGATGGTTGTTAGGTTGATCCCATACTTGCAGGCGGTGGAGAGCTCGGATGAGTTGAACATGAAACCGCCGTCTCCCACGATGCAGACCACGGGACGGTCGGGCCGGGCCACTTTAGCGCCGAGAGCAGTGGGGAACGCGTAGCCGAGATTGAATGAGTAGCCCGCATCGATGTAGGTCTTGGGCTGCTGCACCTGCCAGTGAGTGCGGGCATAGAAACCAAACTGGGTTATCCCCCAGACGACAAAAGCATCTTCGGGGATGGCTTGGCGAATCACCTCCAGGATGGGGTACTGGGGTTCGCGGTCCTGAATGTCGTAGTAGGAAATCAGCCGTCTGGCGGCCGCCACCGCTTCCGTTGGTGACGGTCGATCTCCTGCTCCGGCTTTGTCCAAAAGGGGAAGAAGCGCGTCAATAGTTGCCCGGGCGTCCCCGTGCAGAGGGATGGTGTTGGATTGAATTCTGGTCAATTCGCTGTCATCTATATTGATGTTTATCAAGGTGGACGACTCTCCGGCCGGATTTCCCAGGGAGAAGCGGGTGCCGATCCCGATAACCACATCGGCCGATTGCATCACCTCAAAGAGCTGGTTCATCTCATGCCTTTCCCCCCTCGGACTTACGCAGGAACCGTATGACAGGGGATGGTTGTCCGGTATGGTTCCCTTGCCGCCGGCGGAAGTGATGACCGGGATGTTGGTTGCTTCGACCAACTTGACCAGAGCTTTTTCCCCGTCGGACCGCGCCACGCCGCCGCCGGCGTAGATCAGGGGGAGACTCGATTCAGCTATAACCCGGGCAGCCTCCCGAAGCTGTCCTTGGCTGGGCACTATGGGGGAAAGGGGCGCGGGGCGCCGCAAGACGACTTCTTCTCGCTCCACTGCCGCATCAGGCGGAATTTCGATCAATACCGGCCGGGGACACCCGGTTCGCATTTGCCGGAAGGCTTCGTGCACTGCATACGGTATGTCTTGGGGAGTGAGCACCCTCCGTCGCCATTTGGTTACGGGACGCACCACCGAGGGCTGATCTACGATCTCATGGACACCCCCGAGGCCCTTGTCGATCTGATCCCGGGGGATTTGACCGGCAATGATCAGCACGGGTGAGCATCGGGCATAAGCTGTTGCCAGGCCGGCGGCCGCGTTGTATAGACCCACACCCGGAACTACCAAGGCGACTCCCGGTTTTCCGGTGGCGCGGGCATAGCCGTCGGCCATATAGGTCGTGGCCTGTTCGTGCCGGGTGGTGATCGTGCGGATGGCAGGCTCATCCCGCAGTGCGGCGTAGATTCCGTACAGTTGGACTCCCGGAAGCCCGAACACCACCTCCACGCCCTCTCTGACCAGTGACTTCACGAGGGCCTCGCCCCCGCTCATTCTCAGCATGGCGTCGTATCCCTGCCCCGGTGGGGTCCCAGGTTCAGCAAGGGTGCGACCGATCGATCAGCCGGTCCGCCTTGATCCCGATTCCGATGGACTACTGATTGCGGTTGGTGAGGCGCCAAGCGGCGGGAAGCAGCAGACCGGCGGCATAGGCCTTGATCACGTCTCCCAGGATGAAGGGCGCCACTCCCAATTCCAGAGCGGTGACCAGATCCATCTCGGCCGCGGCCATCAGGCCGATCACTCCGAAGACATAGATGATCAGGCTTCCGGTCAAAAAGGCGGTGACCGCCGAGATGACCCGCCGGTCGTGGTGGCGCTCGGCCAGTTTGCCGACCAGGGCGGCGGCCACCACAAACCCGAAGAGATACCCGCCGGTGGCGCCGAACAGCACCTCGGTTCCCGATGCCCCGTCGGCATAGAAGGGCATGAAGGTGCCCAGCACCAGGTAGAGCAATTGGCTGGCCCCTCCCGCCCACATGCCCAGCGCCGCTCCCGACAGCAGCACCGCAAAGGTCTGGCCGGTGATCGGCACCGGGGTGAAGGGGAGTCTGATGGTGAACTGGGCAAAGAGGGCCGTCAACAGGGCGAAGCCGGTCACCTGCAGGGCCCAGACTCCCGCCGATGACACGGCGGCGGCAGGCCATCGAACCCGGGCGGCCAGCACTTCATGATGCGGGGTGAAAAAGGCCATTGGCGCTCCTTTTATAGGTTGAGGTTAAGACCGGGGCTGTGAAACTCAGGTTACCGAGCAAGGCGCGTAGGCACTTGTTCCAAGAGGGATATACGCTGGGGGTTGAGATCGATGACCGATAACGAGACTCCCCCTGCTCCACCCCGTTCCCAGCCCCGGTGGTTGGTTCTGTTGTGGACGGCGGCGGTGCTGACCCTGTTGACCCCCGTCGGATGGTTGATCGAGCTGCCCTATTTCTCGGCGTCGGCCGGCCCCACCGGCGATGCGGTGGACGCGGTGATCGTCGACCGGGAGTACCCCGTTTTCCAGCCCGACGGAGAGTTGCTGCTGCTCACCGTCAGCTTGCAGCCGGTCAACCTCTACGAGGCCACGGTGGCGTTTTTCGATCGCCGGATAGATCTGATCGAACGGGATCTGCTTCGCCCTCGGGGTGAAACCGATGAGGATGCCCGCCGGAGAGGTCTGCAGGCCATGGAGAGGTCCAAGGATATCGCCGTGGCGGTGGCCCTGGCCGAACTGGACCTGGATGAGACCCTGGCGGAGGGGGTAAAGGTGGTGGGGATCTTCTCCGATGCCCCGGCTGCGGACACCTTGGCCGAAGGCGACCTGGTGGTGGAGATGGAAAACCGGCCGGTCCGGACGGTGGAGAACATCCGCGGGATTCTGGAAAGTCGCCAACCGGGGGATCGGGTGGAGGTGACGGTGGTTCGGGGCGAAGAGCGGATTCCGCTCGGTTTTGCCCTGCACTCCAATCCCGACGCGCCCGACCGGGCCATGGTCGGCATCACCGCCTCCACGGCCTATCCGATTGAAATCGACTCCGCCAACTATGGAGGCCCCTCGGCGGGGATGATCTACACCTTGGCCGTGATCGATCTTTTGGAAGAGGGCAGTCTCACCGAAGGGCGGGTGGTGGCGGGGACCGGAACTATCAGCATGGACGGATCGGTGGGGGCCATTGGAGGGATACGTCAAAAGCTGGTGGCCGCCGAGGCCGCCGGCGCGGACGTGGTGTTGGTGCCGCGGGGCAACTACGCGGAGGCGACCACCGCCCCGGTGGATGTCGAGATTGTGGCGGTGGAGACAATCTCCGACGCGGTAGGTTATCTTCGGGAAGGCAAGGCAGCGGCTCGGGAGACACAATGAATTTTTCTTTTACCCAAGAACAGGAAGAATTGCGCCGCTACACCCGGCAATGGCTGGATGAGAACTGTCCCATGACCACGGTTCGTCGGCTGATGGACACCGAGCACGGCTACGAACCGAGCCAGTGGGCGGCGATCGCCGAGATGGGCTGGCTGGGTATGGCCATCCCCGAGGAATGGGGAGGGGCGGGTTTCAGCTTTCTCGAGTTGTTCGTGCTGCTGGAAGAGCAGGGGAGATCGTTGTTCTGCGCTCCGTTCCTTTCCACGGTGGTGATGGCCGCCACGGTGGTGGAGGAGGCCGGTGACGAGCGGCAGAAGGGCGATATCCTCCCGGCGATTGCCCAGGGGGAACTGTTGGCCACGGTGGCGTTCACCGAACCGAACGGGCGCTGGGACTCAGACGGCGTCACTGCGGTGGCCCGGGCGCCTTCGGGGGGAGGCTGGATCTTGGACGGGACGAAGAGTTTTGTATTGGACGGGCACATTGCCGATCTGGTGGTGGTGGCGGCTCGCACCGAGGCGGGAGTCTCTCTGTTCCTGGTGCCCACCGCCGCCGAAGGTCTTGATCGCCGGATGCTTCAGACCATGGATCAGACCCGCAAGCAGGCCGAGATCCAATTGCGCGATGTGCAAGTGGGTCCCGACGCCCTCCTGGGGCCCGAGGGGGGCGGATGGCCGATCTTGGAGAGGATGCTGGAAAAGGCGGCGGTGGCGCTGTCGGCCGAACAGGTGGGAGGCGCCCAGGCCTGTTTGGAGATGGCGGTCGCCTACGCCAAGGTCCGCAAGCAGTTCGGTCGCCCCATCGGTTCCTTCCAGGCCATCAAGCACAAGTGCGCCGACATGCTCGCCCAGGTTGAGTCGGCCCGTTCCGCAGCGTATTACGCCGCCTGGGCGGTGAGTGAGGACAACGAGGAGCGGCGCCTGATGGCCGGTCTCGCCAAGTCATACTGCTCTGGGGCCTATTTTTCCTCGGCGGGGGAGAACATCCAGATCCATGGCGGCATCGGTTTTACCTGGGAGCACGATGCCCATCTGTATTTCAAGCGCGCCAAAAGTTCGGAGCTGCTGTTCGGCGACCCGTCCCATCACCGGGAGAAGATCGCCGTTCAACTGGGTCTTTGAGCCCCCGGGCGCCGGGAATGTCGGGGCTCACCACGGTCGCCTTGGGCGCCCTGCTGGGAGCGGTGTTTCTTTCCCTGGTGGCGATTCTTCTGTGGCAGGAGGCTAAACGGCGAAAGACCGAAGAGGGGGCGGTGTACGTTGTATCCGACGCGCGGCGTTTCATAAGGGACAACCTGGCCCCCGAGATTCGGAAACGGGTGGGGGAGGCCGGGATACAGCGGATCGTCGAGTGGGAAGTCTTTTACCTGCAGGGTTTGGCCCAAAAAGACCGGCGCCGTCCGGTGGAGACGGTGGCGGGCGGCTCGGAGTCCTCCATCGAATACATCGGCCGCCAAATTGCCGGACGGCACGGGATCGAGATACCCTCAGACGACATCCGCGCAGTCTTGGAGTTGGAAGCCGAATACCTGGACGGCATCGGGGCAGTGGGAGAGAGAGTCGGCGCCACCGACGAGTTGGCGGAAGAGGAGAAAGGTTGAACCATGAGAGTCAGATGCGGCGCCTGTCGTCAAAATGTCACGATAAGCCGTCCCGGACGCTTTTCATGCCCGAACTGTGGGGCGATGAACCAAGTGAAAGGGCCGGTTCCCGGCCCGGGTGGCATGCCGCCCGGCGCTCCCCCGGGAGGTCCGGGGCCGGGATACCCCGGCGTTCAACAGCCCGAACCTCCGCTTGCGCCCCCTCCCCCGCCCGAGGTTCCCTCCCCGCGGATCACCTGCGCACAGTGCTCGTTCAGTTTCATCGTGGGCGCCGTCCAAACCGCCATCTGCCCCAACTGTCGGGCGGAGGTTCCCGTCCCGGGATCCTTCTGATGGAGACCGGCGTCTCCCTGGTCGATCCGCGCCTCTCCTCCCGGCGACTCACCGAGGTGGTGGTGCGGGCCGAGCAACTTGGCTATCACGCGGCGTGGACCAACGAGTCGGTCGCCCGGGAGGCGTTCTCCACCTTGGCGGCATGGGCCGCGGCTACCACCCGGATCCGTCTCGCTACCGGGGTGTTGCCGGTGTATGTTCGCTCTCCCATGGGGGCCGCCATGGGCGCCGCCTCGATCGCCGCCGCGGCCGGCCCGGCCCGGATGGTGCTGGGAATCGGCGCCGGGCATCCGGTGATGGCCCGTCGCTACTTCGGCTTCGACCTCTCTTCGCCGCTTCAGGCGGTCTCCGACTATCTCAAGATCGTGAGCGGGCTTCGCCACGGCGCCCGGACGACCCATCATGGCCGGGTGTTCTCGGTGGAGGGCGCCCGGCTGGGGCTGATGCCGGCGGGTCCGCTGTGGACGGTGGTCGGCGCGATGGGGCCGCGCATGCTGGAACTGGCCGTCCGGGAGGCCGACGGGGTGTTGCTCAACTGGTCCACCGCATCCCACCTGCTATCCACTTCCGAATGGCTGCGCGGATTCGAGCGGGGATCGTCCTTTTTCCACCTCGCCGCCTACGTGCGGGTGGCGGTCTCCTCGGATCCGAATGCGGCTCGAAAGGCCCTCGCCGCCGAGCTGGGTCAGTATCTGCGGTTGCCGGCCTACCGGAGGCACATTGCCCGGCAAGGACTCGACCCGGACGACGTTCCGGCCGCGGCGGACTCTCTGGGAATCGCCGGGACGCCGCAAGAGTGCCGCGCAGCTCTTCGCTCCTATGACGGTTGCGGACTCGATGAACTGGTGATACGCCCGGTTCCGGTGGGGGAGGAGGGTATCGAGGCGGCGGTGGAGGCCATGGCCCCCGGTTAGAGATAGAGCCGCAGGAACCAAATCGCCCCGGCCACCAGGATGGCCAGACCCACCACTGCGGAGGCGATAATCAGATACCGGGTGGGCACCCCGCTGATGATATGACCGAGGAAGATAAAATAAGGGTCATGACCTACTGTGACTCTGTTCGATGAGGGGATCCAAGTTCGACATCGTGATCCTGGGCGGGGGTCCGGGGGGATACGCCACCGCCCTCTATGCCCGCAATTTCGGCCTTTCCGTGGCGCTGGTGGAGCAGGAAAAGCCGGGAGGGACGTGCCTTTTGCGCGGGTGCATCCCGGCCAAGCAGTGGTTGCAGGTGGCCGAGGTGTTTTCCACCGTGAAGAAGGCGGGGGACTTCGGGGTGATGACTTCGAGTCCCGAATTGGATTGGGGGGCGGCGCTGGCCCGCAAAGACCGGGTGGTCAATCAATTGGTGACCGGCCTCGGGGGTCTGCTCCGTCGGCGGGGAGTGAAGGTGATCTCCGGTCGAGGGAGGCTGGCGGGCCCCGGAAGAGTGGAGGTGGAGGGGGAACGGACTCCGGAAGGGGGCGCGGTGGTGTTGGCGACCGGTTCCCACGCCCGGAGCATCCCCGGCTGGGAGATCGACGGCCATCGGATCGTAACTTCGGATCATGCGGTGAACTGGTCTTCCCGTCCCGAGCGGGTGGCGATCATCGGTGGGGGGGTGATCGGCTGCGAGTTTGCCTCCCTTCTGGTGGATCTGGGCTCGCAGGTGCACGTCTTCGAATTGGAAAAGCAATTGATCCCCGGAGGGGATGCCGATGCTTCCCGCCAGCTTATGCGGCAGCTTTCCAAGCGGGGCGTGAAGTTCTATCTGAAAACCGGGGTTGAGCCCGCCCGGATAACCGATGACGGAGTGACAGTCTCTTTTCGGGACAAAAGCGTCGAGGTGGACGTGGCCTTGGTGGCGGTGGGCAGGGGACCGAACACCGACGGCATCGGGTTGGATTCGGTGCGGGCCGAGACGAACCGCGGGTATGTCGAGGTGGATCTGCAGACCATGGAGACCGCCGAACCCGGTTTGTTCGCGGTGGGAGACATCGTGGCCGGCACTCCCCAGTTGGCTCACGCCGCCTTTGCCGAGGGAATCGCCGCTGCCACCCGGATCGCCACCGGTGAATCGGCGCCGGTCGACTACCGGGTGATCCCCCGGGTCACCTACACGCATCCGGAGGTGGCGGAAGTGGGAATCAGCGCCGCCGAGGCAGCGGCGCGGGGAATGGAAGTGGAAGTCACCAAGCATCCGTTCGGCGGCGTGGGGAGAGCGCTCATTATCGGCCAGAGCCAGGGGATGGTAAAAGTGGTGGCGGAGAAGGGCGGACCGTTGCTGGGGGCGTCCGTGGTGGGACCACAGGCCGGGGAGATGATCCATGAACTGATGTACGCGGTGGGCTGGGAAGCCTTGCCCGAGGAAGCGGCCGCCTTCATTCACGCCCATCCCACGCTGTCGGAGGCGGTGGGAGAGACACTGCTGTCAGCCTCGGGCCGCAGTCTGCACTGACGAAAAGGAGCCTTATGACCACCACCATCTCCATGCCCCAACTGGGAGAGACGATCACCGAGGGAACCATCCTGCGGTGGGCCAAAGGGGTGGGGGACGCCATCGCCCAGGGAGAGGCGGTGGTGGAGATCTCCACCGACAAAGTGGACACCGAGGTCCCCTCGCCGGTGACGGGGACGATGCTGGAGATATTGGTGGAGGAGGGGGAGACAGTGGAGGTGGGAACGGAACTGTGCCTGGTGGGCGCGGCGGAGAGCGCCGCCCCGCCCGAAGACCCCGCTCCGCCGGCCGAACCGCCCTCATCGGCGGCCGCGCCGCCGGCCGAAGCCCCATCGGTGGCAGCCGTCCCGGCGGCGGCGCCCCCGACGTCTTCTCCTCCGAAGGGGTCCATGCGGCTCTCTCCGGTAGTCCGTCGCTTGGTCCGTCGACACGGGATAGACATCAGTCTGATTCAGGGAACCGGGCAGGGCGGCAGAGTGTCCCGCCGGGATGTGGAGGCCTATCTGGCGACTCTTCCCTCCCCGTCCGTCACGGCGCCTGCTCCGAGGACCCCGACCGCCGTTCCTCCGACGCCCGTGACGCCGGTCCCCTCTCCGAGTTTGCCGGCCGTGGCCACCATGGGGGATGAGCCCCGGGAGAAGACCGATCTGAGCAGGATGCGGGTCCGGATCGCGGAGAACATGATCCGGTCCCGTCGCACGGCCGCCCATGTGTGGAGCGCCATGGAGGTGGACTACGAGCCCATCGCCGAGGTGCGGGCCGCCCACCGGGAGCGTTTCCAACGAGAAGAGGGATTCTCCCTCACCTATCTGCCCTTTGTGTGTCGGGCGGTGATTGATGCCCTGCGGGCCTTCCCGGTGGTGAACAGTTCCTTTTACCTGGAGAAACGCCGGTCGGTGTATCACGACCGGGTGCACCTGGGGATCGCGGTCGATCTGGACCAGCAGGGTCTGGTGGTGGTGACCATCCGCAACGCCGAGGATCTCCGATTGGCGGGATTGGCTCGTCACATCCGGCGTCTGGCCACCGCTGCCCGCAGTCGGCAGCTGGGTCCCGATCAGTTGACCGGCTCCACCTTCACCATCACCAATCCCGGACCCTACGGTTCTTACCTGTCGGCCCCGATCATCAACGTTCCCAACGCGGCCATCCTCTCCACCGACACGGTGGCCAAGCGACCGGTGGTCGTGACCACTTCGGACGGCCGGGACGCCTTGGCCATTCGGCACACCGGGTTCCTGGGGTTCTCATGGGACCACCGGGCCTTCGACGGGTCCACCGCGGTGTTGTTCCTGCAGCGCATCAAGCACAATCTGGAGACCTGGGACTGGGAACAGGAGCTGAAATGACCTCCGAGGGCCCCGCTCGGCGGTTGCGGGTGCGCTGGCTGAGCAGATTGCCCTACGCCGAGGCCTGGGATCTGCAGCGGGCGGTGTGGAAGCGACGGGTCGCCGGGGCGATCCCCGACGACTACCTGTTGCTTTTGGAACATCCCCACGTCTACACCGTGGGACGGCGAGGAGACGGGTCGCATCTGCTGATCGGTCCCGACCGGCTGTCGGAAGTGGGGGCGGAGTTCTTCCGGGTCGACCGGGGTGGGGACATCACCTATCACGGACCGGGCCAGTTGGTGGGCTATCCCCTGATAGAGGTCAAACCCGGTCGGGTCACCGACTATGTGCGTTCCCTGGAAAGCGCTTTGATCGCCACCCTGTCGGATCTGGGAGTGAAATCCTGGAGAGAACCGGGGCTCACCGGAGTGTGGACCGAGCGGGGCAAGGTGGCGGCCATCGGGGTGCGGGTCTCCCGCCGGGTATCCATGCACGGCTTCGCCCTGAATCTTGATCCGCAAATGGAATATTTCGGGTACATCAATCCCTGCGGGATCACCACCCGACCGGTCACCTCGGTCACCGAACTGCTGGGTCGGCGGGTGTCGCTGCAAGAAGCCGTGGAGGCGTTTGTTCCCCGTTTTGCCGAAGTGTTCGGCTATCCCCGAACCGAGACCCAAAAAGCTGCCTTCGTTCGAGGCCAGGGCCGGCCCCGGGAGTTCGAAGTGGACAGATTGCTGGCAGAGGGAACTTTCTCTCCCGACCGACCGGCCCGGACTGCTTCCCGAAAGTCCCGCAGGCTGCCGGGCGAGCCCGAACGACCACCCTGGCTGCGGGTCACCGCCCGCATGGATCCGGAGTACCTGGAGCTCAAGAAACTGATGCGTTCTTTGGACCTCAACACTGTTTGCGAAGAGGCCAACTGTCCCAACATCTACGAATGCTGGGGGATGGGGACGGCCACCCTGATGATCCTGGGAGATCGCTGCACCCGCGCCTGCGGGTTCTGCAGCGTGACCACCGCCCGGCCCTTGGGACTCGACCGGGAGGAGCCTCATCGGGCCGCGGTGGCCATCGCCCGGATGGGTCTCAGTCATGCGGTGATCACTTCGGTGAACCGAGACGACTTGGCTGACGGGGGATCAGCGATTTTTGCCGCCACCATCCGGGAAACCCGCGCCCGATCGCCCCACACCGACATCGAGGTGCTCATCCCCGATTTCAAAGGGGACCATGAGGCGCTGGCCACGGTGATGGCCGAACATCCCGACGTGCTCAATCACAACACCGAGACGGTCATCCGTCTGCAGCGGGAGATTCGCACTTCCGCCCATTACGGACGTTCCTTGGCGCTCCTGGCGCGAGCCAAGCAACTTTTTCCCGACGGTCTGGTCAAATCGGGGCTGATCGTGGGCATGGGGGAGACTCGCGCCGAGGTGATGGGGGCCTTGGCGGATCTACGGGCGGTGGGGGTCGATATCGTAACCATCGGCCAGTATCTGCGACCCAGCCCCCGTCACCGTCCCGTGCACCGCTATGTCCACCCTGATGAGTTCGAGGAATATCGGGCCTATGGCAGGCAGCTGGGCATTCCGCATGTGGAATCCGGCCCCCTGGTGCGTTCCAGCTATCACGCCAAGAGCTCCAAGCAGGCGGTGGACCCCCGGCCGGCGGGGAGAACGCCGGTGGTGATCGGCCGCCGCGTTTCGGCAAGTTTGCGCTGATAGACCGGGGCCGACCTAAGCTAGGAAATGGCGGCGGTGCCGGGGTCAATTGATGTCTGTATAACGCATCGGTGGGCTTTATCTTGGAAAACGATAGAAAGACGTCCGGGCCTCGCTGGTCGCCTCGCGTGGCGGCGGCGCTGGGGGCGGCCCTGTTGGTGTTGGCGACGGCCGTCCCGGTGGTAGCTGCGGAGTATCCGGGGGAACCGCTGCGATTGGGCAGCAAGGGAGAGTCGGTCCGGATATGGCAGCGGGCCTTGGGCGTCCGGGTCGACGGGGACTTTGGAGAGGGGACCAGAGCAGCGACCATTCGATGGCAGATCGAAAAGGGACTGGTCGGGGATGGGATAGTGGGCCCCGCTTCCTGGAAGGTGATGTTTCCCGATTCCGGGGTCAACATCGACAACGTACAGATCGCCATCAGCGGCGCCGGTAATGGGCATGGGGTGGGACTCACCCAGTTTGGCGCCAAGGGGATGGCGATCGAGGGCTTCAGCCATGTCCGGATTCTTGAGCATTTCTACCAGGGATCATCCCTTCAGAGCCTGTCCGACGCCATCACGGGCTCTTGGGTGGTCACCGAGCCACGGCCGATCTGGGTGGGGATTAGACAGAACCGCTCCGAGTTGACTTTCGAAGTCAGTGCCGGTCGGGCGAAGGTCTGTTTTGACGGAGACTACGACTCCTATCCCGTGCTGGCGGCGGGGAGTTCCCTCGAACGCGCCAACACCTTCACCGATGTCCTGCTGACCAGGCTGGTGGAGTTGGGATACCTGCAGGCGGCTCCTGCCGGGTTCGATCAAACGGTCCGGGAGGCGGTGGAGTCCCTGCAGGCGGCGCAGGGCCTGGAAGCGGATGGCGCGGTGGGTGCCCGGACCTGGGAGGCTTTGCTGGGGGGAAGTGACCTGTCCGACTGCGCCGGGGCCTACTACCTGGAGACCGGTGAGCGACTGGTGGTGACCGCTTCGGGGAACGGATCCTGCTCGACCAACCTGGTGGGAGAGGCCACTGAGTGTCACTTGAGCCTCGGGGGCCTCTCTCCGGACAACCGGGTGGGCGTGGTGGGCCTCACTTACGGAGGCAAGATGACCCAGTTCGCCCACGGTTATCTCCGCGTGCGCCCCAGCGGAGGAAGGGTGCACCTCTCCGTGCAAATGGATATCGAGGACTATGTGGCGGGCATCGCCGAGGTTCCCACCGGATGGCCCGATGCCGCTCTCCGGGCCCAGGCCATCGCCGCCCGTTCCTACGCGATCTATGGCATGCTGCGCCGGGGTTCGGAGTCTTCTTTGAGCAGCGCCCGGCGTTCGTTCTGCTGGTGTCATGTGGTGAGTGATATTCGTGATCAGGTATATGCCGGGTGGAACCGGCAGATCCAGGGCGAGGGCCGGTGGGAGCAGGTGGGCGCCCGATCCACCGCCGGGATGGTGCTCACCCACCCCGAGGAACCGATTACCGTGGTGCAGGCCTTCTATTCTTCGTCGAGCGGCGGCGCCACGGAGGACTCTTCGGCGCTGTGGGGCACTGCCGGGCGACCCTATCTGGTCTCGGTGGAAGATCCATGGTCGATCGATCCGGCGGTCAACCCCGGGGCTTTTTGGTCGAAGACCCTTTCTTTGTCGGAACTGCTGGAGATCTTAAGCCTGGACGATGATTTCGATGATGTTGTTTCGGTCAATACCGTTCCCTATCCTTGGGGCAGCGCCCAGCATGTGAAGGTGGTGGGAATCCGAGGGGGAAACAGGGTCACCGAGAGAGTCTCGGGAACCACCCTCAAGTCTGCTCTGCGGTTGCGGTCAAGGTATTTCGAGATCGACTACGTGTCCGATAGGTTTGCCTCGCCCCCTGCTCCGGCCGGGCTGACTGTCACGGGAGGAACGGCGGCCACGGTGGCGTGGGATCCGGTTCCTTCCCGATTTAACCCGCAAAGCTATACGGTGACGGTCACTCCCGCCCACGTTGGTCCGCTGGTGGTGGACACTTCTTCAACCAAAGCGGTGATCGCGGGCCTTCGGACGGGGGTGGAGTACAGCTTCGCGGTGACCGCTACCAACCAAATTGGAACGGGCCCGCCTTCGGCGGCGACCACGCCCATGGTGGTGATCGCCGAACGACCTTATCCGGGAGAGCCGCTTCGGGAAGGGAGCCGGGGGGAGTCGGTTCGAGCTTGGCAGGGGGCTTTGGGAGTGACCGCCGACGGGGTATTCGGCCCGGCGACCGCCGACGCCACCCGTCGATGGCAGCAGGCCAACGGGCTGGCTCCGGATGGGATCGTGGGAGAGCAGTCCTGGAACAAGATGTTTGCGGCGACCCCGGCATCCCAACCCGAACCGGAACCGGAACCGGAGCCCGAACCGGAACCGGAGCCGGAACCTGACGCTCAGCCCGAACCGACGAGCCCGTCCGGCAGCCCGGACGTGCCCAGCTTCCCGGGCTTTGCGTTGAGAGTGGGAAGCCAGGGCAAGTGGGTGGTGACCTGGCAAACTGCTCTGGGGTTAAGGGCGGACGGGCATTATGGGACGGATACCGCCCGGGCCACCCGAGAATGGCAAGCATCCAAGGGTCTGACTGCCGATGGGGTGGTCGGCATGAAAAGTTGGCAGACCATGTTTCCCGGCGCCGGTGTGGAGCAGCCCACCCCTCCCCCCAACAGAGATGAGAGCGCCGATTCCGAAGGCGGCGGAAACGGGGCAGGCGCGGCGGACGCTCCCCCCTATCCGGGCACGCCTCTTGGGGTGGGATCCCAGGGTCTGGACGTGATCGTCTGGCAGCGCGCCCTGGGAATCGCAGCTGATGGATATTTCGGCCCCGCCACTCTCTCTGTCACCAATGCCTGGCAGCACCAACGGGGTCTGACCGTCACCGGGACGGTGAGCATCGACTCCTGGAGAAAGATGTTTCCCGGGGCGACAGTGCGCGAGATCGATGCCACCGATGAGGGCGACCGCCGCCCCGACTCTGCCGCCGACACGCCCGCCTATCCCGGCCAACCCCTCCAAAGGGGATCCCAGGGTGCCGACGTGGTGATCTGGCAGCAGGCGTTGGGGATCGCCGCCGACGGCCACTTCGGGCCTCAGACCGAGCAGGCCACCAAGGCTTGGCAGCGGGAGAACGGACTCACCGCCAACGGAATAGTGGATGCCGGCGTTTGGCAGGGGAGGTTCTCCGGGAGTTCGGGCGCTTCCTCCACGGTGGCCCGACCCTCCTCGGTGTTATTGCAAAAGGGGGACAAGGGGCCATTGGTGGAGAGGTGGCAGCGGGCCTTGCAGGAGGCGTTGCCGAGGGAGGATATTGAGGTGACGGGAGTATTCGACGCCCAAACGGTGCGGTTCACCATGGCTTGGCAGCGTATTCAGGGGATCGCCGCCGACGGCAAGGTCGCCAAAACCTCTTGGCCCCGCATGTTCACCGGAGAGGATTCCTCACCGGTGCTCACCTTTATGCCATTGCAAAAGGGGGTCGAGGGGCTATTGGTGTTGGTGGAGTTGTGGCAGCGGGCCTTGCGGGCGGCGTTGCCGGGGGAGGCTGTTGAGGTGACGGGAGTGTTCGACATCCAAACGGTGCGGTTCACCAAGGCTTGGGAGCGCAAGCAGGGTGTCGCGGCCGACGGCAAGGTCTCCGAGAAAGATTGGTACCGTATGTTTTCTGATGGGTAACGAATCTCTGGTAGTGGCGGTTGTCAAGGGTTTGGCGATGGACGCCGTCCAGCGGGCCAACTCCGGGCATCCGGGAATGCCCATGGGGATGGCCGACATTGCGGTGACCCTCTGGTCGCGCTTTATCAAGGTGGATCCCGGTTGCCCCACCTGGCCGGATCGGGACCGGTTCGTTCTGTCCAACGGACACGGTTCCATGTTGCTGTACGCCATGTTGCACTTGTCCGGATTTCCGATCATCATGGACGATTTGAAAAATTTCCGTCAATGGGGATTTCCCACTGCCGGCCATCCTGAACGGGAGCCGAAGTTGGGCATCGAAACCACCACCGGCCCCTTGGGGCAAGGCTTTGCCAACGGGGTGGGGATGGCTCTGGCCGAGGAACATCTCCGCGCCCGGCTGGGCGCCGATCAGGTGGATCATCACACCTACGGATTCGTCTCCGACGGCGATCTGATGGAGGGGGTGGCAGCCGAGGCTGCATCGTTGGCGGGACATCTCGGTTTGGGTCGGCTGATCTACTTCTACGACGACAACCGCATCTCGATCGACGGCGCCACCGACATCACTTTCTCCGAGGATGTGGGGGCGCGGTTCCGGTCGTTGGGATGGCATACCGTCCCGGTGGACGGCCACGACCGGGAAGCGGTGGCCGAGGCGACCCGGCAGGCCCTGGGTAACCAGGAGCAACCTTCTCTGATTATCTGTCGTACCCATATCGCGGCAGGCGCCCCGAACAAAGTCGACACTTCCGGGGCCCACGGGGCGCCGCTGGGAGCGGAAGAGGTGAGACTGGCCAAGGAGAACATCGGCCTTCCCCCGGACGAGGATTTTTGGGTGCCTTCTCGGGTGTACGGGTTCATATCGGAGGCTATGGAGCGAGGAAGAGCGGCCCGCCGGGAGTGGGAAAGCAGAGAACGATCCGCCGAATGGCACACCCTCCACACCCATCGACCGGTGAAACTGGAATCTCCGGGCTTTGCGGCCGGGACCGAGGTGGCCACGAGGAATGTGTCAGGCAAGCTCTTTGGTCAAATCGGGCAGAAAGTGCCCGGTTTTATCGGAGGAGCGGCTGACCTGGTGGAGTCCACCAAGACAGTTCTGCCCGGCAGCCCAGGATTTTCCCGTTCCCATCGCCTGGGGCGGAACATCCATTTCGGGATCAGGGAACACGGCATGGGGGGCATCGTCAACGGCATGGCTCTTCACGGAGGTCTGCGGCCCTATGGCTCGACCTTTTTCGTGTTCACCGACTACATGCGGCCTTCCATCCGGTTGTCGGCCTTGATGGAAATCCCCTGCATCTGGGTGATGACCCACGATTCCATCCTCTTGGGAGAGGACGGCCCCACCCATCAGCCCGTGGAACACCTGGCCGGGCTGCGGGCGATGCCCGGCCTGTGGGTGATCCGCCCCGCCGACGCCACCGAATCGGTGGAAGCTTGGGAGATGGCTTTGAACCGGACCTGCGGCCCCACCCTGCTGGTTTTCAGCCGGCAGGGCCTTCCGGTGCTGGACCCGGACGTCATCGAGGGCCAAGTTTCCAAAGGCGGGTACGTCCTTCGCCCGGGTGAAGACGTGGTGATAGTCGCCTCCGGATCCGAGGTGGGGGTGGCTTTGGGCGCCTCGGACCTATTGGCGGCGCAGGGCGTTTCCGCCAGGGTGGTCAGTCTTCCCTGTTGGGAGGCTTTCGAGGCGCAGAGTCCCGCCTATCGGCGGGAGGTGTTGGGAGAAGGGCTTCCCCGGGTTTCGGTGGAGGCGGGATCCACGCTCGGCTGGGAAAGAGTTGTGGGGTCAGAGGGCCTTGTAATCGGAATCGACCGGTTCGGGGCTTCGGCGCCCCACAAAGTGTTGGCCCAAAAGTTTGGTTTCACTCCGCAGGCCGTTGCCGATCGGGTGTTGTCCCACCTCCAATAGCGGGGTGATACCCACCGGCGCAACCTTCGGTCCGGCGGCTTTCATGGCCGCATGGGCCGGTGGGCTGGCGCTCACCCTGCCTCTCACGGTCCGCTGGAAGGTGGCCAAGCGGGGCTATCAGATGCTGGGGGCGGCCACCGTGGCCTTGTTGATGGTCTATCCGGCCGGGCGTTCCTGGTGGGCGGCAGCCGGTTTGGCAGCGGCCCTGATCGCTGTTTGGAGGTCGGGCCGGAGAGAATTCTCCCTGCTGGTGAGCTTGGGCGCAGTGCTGGTGATGATCCCGGCGGTGGCTTCCAGCAGTTGGATGTCGGCTATCGCCGGGGCCGCCGCCTTGGGTGGGATCACCGCCACCATGCTTTTGGGTCACTGGTTCTTGGTGGATCCCACCCTTCCCCGTTGGGCGTTGCGTCGTTTGGACCTGTTGGCCGGGATCGGCCTTCTCCTGATCCTGGTGGCGGGCTGGGTGGCTGGAGCGGTCCCCTATCAGGGGGGTGTTTTGGGATGGACCCTTGTCATCCTCGCCCTGATGGGCATTGCCTTGGTGGCGGGGACCTGGTTCGCCCTGGGAGAAAGGGGCTATTCGGGAGTGATGGCCGCCACCGGTCTGTCCTATCTGGGCGTGGTGACCATAGCCGGGGTGGTGTTCCTCAATCATTTGATGACGTAAACAGATTGCCACATGGAAAGTAGGACCGCTTATTACGGGCTCGGCGGTCCTACTTCAGTCGCCCGTCCCGGTTTGCCCAACCAAGCTGGGGATTTCTACGAACCGGTCATAAAGGCCGACGTATGAACAACCGAACCATTCAGGGTTAAAGCCTGGCCCACTAGCCATTTGGTCTCGACGTGCAACTCCACCCCGAGGCCGACTCCGGTCTTCCCCACTGCCGCCGCCTGGCTGAAACGGCCGATTGCCCACAGGGCGCGAGTGGCGGAGGGATATCCGCCGGACGATGGCTGTTCTATCAGGTAAGAACGGATCAGGCCGTCCCAGTGGGGAACCAGCAACTGGTGATTGCCGAATATGTCCATCGCCACCACACGCCTCCCGTGAGTGACCAGAATCCCGCACTGGCCGGGCAGCGGGCCGATCCGCGCCAGATAATCGATCGTCTCAGCGCGTCGCTGGTCGGCGTGGAGAAGTTGTTCGGTGTCCCGGAGGGCGCTGGTCGGGGAAGCCACTCCCACCCGGGCGAGTTCTTCGTCGACGGAGTGCCAAACGGCGGCTTGGTCGCTCCGAGGGGATCCTCCCGTACGAACCGACTGGGCAACCGACACATTCTTCGCTCGGCGGGTTCGTCTCGGCGCGTAGGCCCCGCCGCGCTGAAAACCGCGCCGTCTGCCCCATCGTCCCATCTCGATACATGAGACAGGTATGTTCAGGCTTATCGAGGCAGCTACCAGAACACTGATGTTCAGGACCCTGTCCTGCAGTCCTCCGACGAGTTGTTCGCCCTCGGGAATCAATACGGGGAGGTCGGTGGAGTTCTTAGCCTTGAGGAACGGAACTGTTGAATCATCCAACTCCTCGATGGTCACGTGCGAGTCCTGTCCGGTGGAGATTTCCGGAAGGTAGTTCTCCGGCAAGTAAACGGGAAAAAAGGAGACGCCCAGGCGGGTGATTGGTCGACCAACCGCCGCTCGCTCCAGGTTCAAGATGGATACATCTGCTTGGTCGGGATATTCGATCACTTTTCTACTCCCTTGTTCTGGCTTCGATTCCCGCCCGGTGTGACCAGAGGGCCGAAGCCTGAGCTGTTCGACATATGAATTGCTTGCCACTATGCCTCTGTACTGTATGAGCAGGGTGTGACAGTCTTGCAGGAGGGGAGTTGTTACGGGGATAGTTTCAGGTATCGAGGATCCAGGCAAGCATGGCGGTGGGCACGGCTGCTATCTCGGGTCCAATACCCTCTAAAATTCGTAGGTTGTCTATTGGTTATATAGGGATAATCAAAAGGTATTGGTCAGAATTTTCCATAGTTAGCCCTGTCTGAGTTGCTACAGGGGCTTAAGGCCGCCGCTTGCGGCAAAGTGTCACAGGTGTCCCGTATAATAAGTCTGCGCAACCATGCTAATTTGGAAAGGCGGCTGAATTTATGAGTACAACTCTGCACGTTATCGCCATTGACGACCTCAAGGCGGCCCTTGCTGATTCGGGCATTGATGCCGGTCTCCGTTTTGAGACCGAACTGGCTCCGATCGGAGGAGGGGGCTCACCTGTCAAACCTGCCGTGTATGAGGGTGGGCGTTATCAGCTTGACCGGCGCTGGGCCGATCCAAAGGACACAAACCCAACGGACGTTGTCGTGATTGACAATGTTCCGTCACAGGCGAACCGGCTCGAATCGGCGGTCGCCAACCGGGCCCGCGAGCTTGGAGTCCCCGAATTGGTCTTGGACCTGACGGGTAAGGAGTACGCTCACCTGCCGGCGCATCTGCCTCGGTCCCTATCGTCCTGGCGGTGGCCACATCGCAACGCCGACAGCTATCTGTTGGACAGTCTCATTGAGGGCAAGCCCGCCTTTAGGCACCCGATGGGAAGGGGCATCCTCGACGCCACCCAAGATGCGGCGGCGGCGCTGATATCCTGGTTCCCTCAGTCCCTTCTGTTCGGGTTCTGGCAGTCCCATTTGGGGAAAAAACGCTCGCAACAGAAGCTTGCCCGTGCATGGACATCAGAGATCGTTGGATGGAACCCGGCTGCACCTATCAATGAGGAATCCAGGCAGCATTCCGTAAGGACTTTGGGCACGAAGGGTGACCCCTACAACCTGAACATCGACGGCAAGATCCAGCAAGACGAGAATGACCGGTTCTCGGGGTGGACAATCGTTCCTCCCACTGGTAAGAAAAAGGGAAGCAAAAAAGAGCAGTTGTCCAGTCTGGGGCATGGACAAGTGCCCTTCCAGCCGAATGAGGCGGCACCGGCGGGTATTTCATTCCAGCGGGTGACGCAGCAGTCGATAGTGTCCTTCGCTCATTTGCGCAGGATGAGGCTTGGTCCGGGAAATACCTCCGAGGCCGATGCTGCTGCTCGGGCCTTGCTCGTGGCGCTCGGGGTCCACGCTCACACCCTGGCGTTCGGGAGCTCATTTCACCTGCGTTCGGGAGCAGATTTGCGGCCCAACCGCTCTTCTGTCACCTGGTTGGGTGGGGACGGGGACAAAGACATCAAATTAGGGGATACTGCGGAGTTGTTCGCAGATGCCAAGGAGGAGGCTCGGTCAAATGGGGTTCCGCTGGAAGGGTGGGACCGGCCTCCGGTCCTGTTGGTGCCCAACGGATCGCTGCAGAATGCAATAGCCAATTCCTGGCCCGCTCTGGGCGGGCCGGCATCCTAACGACTCTCGCTGTGCTGACAATCACTGTTGAACTGCTGGCCGGTACCTATAGGGCGGATCCCGACGGGGGAGCCATGATGGGTAAGGCCCGGCGTGGGGAGTGGCCTCCGTCGCCGGCGCGGCTTCTAGCGGCGTTCATCGCTGCGGACGGGACCCGGGACCGGGTCACCGCTACCACGGGTATCGAGTTGGAGAGGCTCTCTGCTGCGACTCCCCCCACCATCCATGCCGATGTTCTCCCTTGTGTGGATGAACAGTTGCATAGTCGGATCGGCGATCGGTTCGTCGTGGCGGCAGACCGCAAAAGAGGCGCGGTGCAGGAATTTCCTGGCAAGACTGCTACGTTGAAGCGGTCAGCGGTACGAGTCGCTCCCCGACATGGGACGGTCCGATTCCTATATGACCTTGATGTTACCCATGAGGAGCTGGCGGCGTTGCGTTACCGGGCCGCACGAATCGGCTACCTGGGGTGCTCTGACAGTCCGGTTCGTGTCTCCGTGTTTGACGCCGGGGTTGCCCCTGACGCGAGGTTGAGTGTGTTGAAGCCCGATATTGAGGGCAGTTTGCGGGTAAACACCCACAGGAGCGGGGATGTAGCGCGTTGGGACACCGTCTACGATCAGCAGTTGATAGGAACCACGCAGCGTGCCCACTACTGGGGTTTGCAGCATCGGACCCGATACCGCCTACCCGGTGTCGATCCCGAACCGGGGAAGGACACCGGGCATGTTGTGTGGTTGCGGTTTGACCGAGTCTTGTCCGGACGACAGGTCGTTCTGGTTACACATGGCCTGAAAGACGCGGTCATGTCCCAATACGGTCGGATGCATGGCCGGTCACTTGTGCCAGACGTGCTACATGGTCATCGCCGGGGACGGGGTTTTAACCTGGTGCGATTCCTAGCTTTGCCCAACGTTGGGCACCAGCATTCCGACGGGAAAATCCATGGCGCCGCGGTGTGGGTTCCTCCAGGGGTAGTCCCATCAGAATTGGCGCGAATCCGACGGGCGGCGGGAGCCGTTTCCTGGTTTAGGATGGGGGCAATGCGCATCGGTGTCGAGGGTTTCTACAACGGTCCCACATCCAGTCGCCGATGGGCTACCAGCCCCTATCGGTGGCGTCATCGTCCCGACCGCCCGACTGAGGAACAGTACTGGGCGACAGCCTTCCCCGCCGTTTTGGAGAGATATGGTGCTGTGACACCGACGGCGATGAACCGGATGTGTGCCAACGCAGGTCTCCCCTCGGTTTTGTCCTATCACGAGTCACGGGTGCCGCTGATACCCGGCGGGGTTCGTTTGGCGCCGTCGGAGACATTGCGCCCCGGGCATTCGGGGAATCGTCCCTATTCTCACTTCGCGGTCCGTTTCGCGGAACCAGTGTCTGGTCCGGTCGTGTTCGGCGCGGGCCGTTCTTACGGGTTGGGGCTTTGTGCTCCGGTGACACCTGATCAGCTCGTGGATGTGGGGAGGATCCGGTGAGGAAGTGTCCCACTTTCGAGGGGTTCTACGAGGCGGTGAACGACAGGGAACCGTTCCCCTGGCAGTCCCGGTTAGCCGAGCAGGTTGCCCATAGTGGTTGGCCCGCCCTGGTGGGGGTTCCCACGGGATTGGGAAAGAGTTCCTGTCTGGACATCGCGGTTTGGGCGCTGGCCACACAGGCACATTTGCAGGCTGTCGAGAGGGTAGCACCCACTCGACTTTGGTGGGTGGTGAACCGGCGTCTCCTGGTGGACAACACTTACGAGCATGCCGAAAAGATAGCCGGATTGCTCCGGGAAGCAACGACGGGACCCCTCCACGCCGTGGCGGACCGCCTGCGCTTGTTGGGGGGAGAAGTCCCCTTACAGGTCATTCGATTGCGAGGAGGCGTGAGCGGAGATCAACCCGCAAGTCCTGTCCAGGCCGCGGTGATTTGCTCCACTATTCCCATGTACGGCTCGAGGCTTCTGTTCAGGGGGTACGGATCGTCGCGGTCCACCAGGCCGATCGATGCGGCTTTGGCGTACACCGACAGCCTTGTGATCTGTGACGAAGCACATCTGGCTCCACACCTTGTGGAGTTGGTCTCCCAAACCGCGGATCTCGACTCGGGCATCGCCGGTCCTGTTCTCCCCGGTGGAAGACACCGTCCCAGGATCGTGGCCCTAACAGCCACTGGCGACACCGGGGTGGAACGGTTCGACCTCGATAATCGAGACCGCGAGCATCCCTTGATCTCCAAGCGGCTCGAAACCCCCAAACCGGTGAGGATCGTAATCCACGATCCCACCAAAAACGTGGCCAAACCGGTTGCCGACGAAGTCGAAGAATTGTTGGCAGACAGGCTGGGTTCTTCCTGTTTGGTGTTCGTCAACACTCCCGCCACCGCACGGGCAGTCATCCAGCGCCTAAACATGGTTAGCGTGCGGAAACGACTGGACCATCCTGAGGTGGTGATGCTTACCGGGCGTATGAGAGAACGGGAAGCGGAGGCCGCAAGGCGCGCGGTGTTGAAAGGCATGCGCGCCGGCGCTTCGTCCACCAGGCGGAAAAGGACTCTGATAGTTGTTGCCACCCAGACGCTGGAAGTAGGAGCGGACCTCGACGCCCAATTCATGGTCACCGAGGCATGCGGAGTCAGGGCACTCACGCAGCGTCTAGGCCGAGTCAACCGACTCGGAAAACACCCCGAGACCGGAGCCGTGTATGTTCACGCACCGCCTCCCCCCAGAAAAGGGGACGAACCCCGGTGGGCCGTTTACGGAACCGAACCTAACCGAGTGATCGAGCGTCTTAGGGCGGAATGGGACTCTTCGAGAACCGTGGATCTCTCCCCTGCCTGTTTAGGGGAGAGTGTACTCGGCCACCCCGCGGACGATCCCGGACGATCTCCGACCTTGTCGATGCCGCTTTTGCACGAATGGGCGCAAACTACCAATGAAACCCCCGGCGAAGCTCCCGTGGACCCCTTTTTCAATGGAATCTCCGAGCCGCGTTGGACTGTGCAAGTCATCTGGCGGGCTCATCTCCCCGACGACAGCGAGCGCATCTGGCCCGCGCCCAACGACCGGGAAGCCATTGAACTCTCCCTCCCAGAAGTTCGAGCGGCACTCGCGGGTCTTGTCGATAAAACCCGATGGGTCGTGGACGGGGTTGCCCGTAGTGCTACTGTCGATCGCGAGGGGTTACCCGACTTGACCCCAGGGCAGCTCCTCATATTGGAGAGCAGCGTCGGAAAAATGGACAACTTCGGCTGGAACCCCAAAGCAGACGCTCCAGTGGTGGACATGTCGATTCTCTCCCACGGTCTGCCGCTCAACAGAAAAGCGATTAACAACCTGTACCCGGAAAGCGATCTGCCGGTTGACCCTGAGGATGTCACAACCGCTGCCGGCTATAGGGAAGACGGCGAACCTTTCGACACGGGCGATCGGCAAGACGCTACCCGGCGGCTTATCGAGAGTGTCACCAACCGGCCACCAGCCGGTTACGGACCCGACGAATGGAATGACTTGATCGAGGACCTTCACCCAGTGCCTCGCTCTGGACGCGATGAAGTGCCCCGCCTACGCCGCCGCACCATACCCGGACGGGTGCGGTACGAATTGTTCGATGAACTCTCCACCACTGGCACTACCGGGTTGGACCAGCACGGTGAAGAAACGGCCGAATTGGCCGGTGAGTACGCCCGAAAACTCGGCATTGACGAGCAAACCGCCCAGGTTGTGGAGAAAGGGGCCCGCCTGCACGACATCGGAAAAGCCGACCCCCGGTTCCAACGATGGCTATACGGAGATGACCCACCGAACGGCTTGTTGGCCAAATCCCACACACCTCACCACCTGTGGCAACGACACCGCGCACAAGCCGGATGGCCGAAAGGGGGCCGCCACGAAGCCCTTTCCGGACGCCTTATTACTGCCTGGCTAGAAGCCAAGACCCCCTCACCCGCTAGCGAGCAGGGCGATCTATTGACGCATTTGGTGATGTCTCACCACGGGCACGGACGGCCCATGATCCACCCTATTCACGACTCCACCGGCGTGGGTGTCACGGTCACTCTCCTCATTGAGGGGGACGCTGTAACTGCCGAAGGGGATTTGACCACCGTTGACTGGGAGCAGCCCCGAAGGTTCATTTCTCTCAACCACCATTACGGCCATTGGGGACTAGCACTGTTGGAAACGATCGTGCGTCAGGCAGACTGGATAGCATCCGGGCCCAGGACGGAAGTCAGATGAGCACACCTCACCAACGCCTCTGTTACGGTCTTCCCGCTGAATGGCTCACCGGGTGGCTGGCCGCCGTCGGTGTAACGGTCCTTGACGAACAGTGCAGGCTCTCATGGACCGAGCAAGAAAACCCCATCGCCGTGTTCTCGCATAGAGCCCATGACCCAATCAAAATACTGAGCGACACCTGGCCTGAACTAGGGGACCGTCTGGATAATATGCCCGGTGCCCGAAACCCGAAAACCAATAAGAAAGATCCCCGCTATATCGGCTTAGAGGCCTTCAGTGCACGGCTCAAAGATCATAGAAACCATCCGGATGTGTTCAGTCTCACTTCCTCACTCACTGATCTCCGGTGGACGATGGAGAAAAAGGTAGACGTGGCTGTTTATGGGCCGTTCGAGACCGCTGGCACAGGTCCCACAAAGTGGACGCACGAACGGTGCCGCAAAGTTTATGGCAAAACCGATGTTCCTGACCAGCGGATAAGGCAGCTATTCGATGGAGTGGCCGACCGCATTGGAGTTCACGGTCTTGGGCTGGATGCTGGACGAATCGGAGCCGTACGCGACAGTGATGAGGAAATGATGGTGGAACCCATCGCTGAGACCCTTGCTTACTTCGCGTTGGCGCTGTTCCCGGTCCGAGGCGACGGCAGGCAAGTAAAAAACGAACGAGGAAGACAACGAGGATGGGGGGTTGGACCATATCTCGAGACGGAGTTCATCTGGCCCGTCTGGAAACAACCTCTCGACCGGTGGGGGATAGACGCGTTGCTTACCGCTTGGCACAACACCTGGCGCCGCAGGGGCAAGGACGGCTATCGATCACTCAAGGCGCAGTGGAGTCGGCTGGGAATCCACGCCGGATGGAAGACCGTCAGATTCCGCAGCAAAGGCCAGAGCGACAGAACCAGCGGTTACGGATCGGAAAGGATACATCCAAATGCCAATCGAACCCGTCGTTCAAATCGCGGCTATTGAGCATTTCGAGTATTGCCCACGGCAATGTGCTCTTATCTATTGTGATGGCATTTGGGAGGACAACAGGTATACCATTAAAGGGACGCGAGCTCATCGTCGAGTAGATGACCCAGCTGCTTCTCGGACCGAACGTGGACACCGGAGTCTCCGCGCCGTTCCTCTGTGGTCAGAACGTTATGGTTTGGCTGGCCGTTCTGATGTAGTGGAAGTGCATCCGAGTGGAAATGTATATCCTGTGGAATACAAGTCGGGGGTGAGGCACGGGGATGCTGCTGATCTGCAATTATGCGCCCAAGCGATTTGTCTTGAGGAAATGCTCGGGGTGTCAATCCAAAGGGGTGCTGTTTGGTACGGGGGATCCCGCCGCCGCCGTCCGGTGGTCTTCACCGATGAGTTGAGGCAGCGAACGGTTTATATCGTTGAAGCAATTCGCCAGCAAATGACATCTGGAATGCTGCCAGATGCTCCAAACGATGCGCGATGTAAGCCTTGCCAATTACGTCACCACTGTCTTCCCGAGGTAGTGGCTCGCCTGCGTCGCGTGCGTCGTTATCTCAACCGTACCTTGTTTGAATAAGTGGTAATGCGGTATCTCAATAGCGTTTATGTTCGTGATTACAAGGCACGGGTGAGATATCAACAGGGCTCCCTCGTTATCGCAGGGCAGGACGGCAAGCGCCGCATAGGAATCGAGGCCATAGATGCACTCATAATGTTTGCAGGACAAATCACCACCGAGGCCCTCACTGAGCTGACCCGTCGCAAAATCCGAGTGGCTGCTTTGACGAGAGGAGGGCGGATCCGATTCATCGTGAGTGGACCCACCAGCGGGAATGTCCATCTGCGACAAGCGCAGCACGGAGCATCAGAGGATTCGGACAGAACCCTACAAATCACTAGGAATATCGTGGCTGCAAAGTTGCAAAATAGCCGGACGGTGATCGCTCGTTGGGGCAGGGATCATCCGCATTTGGCAATCCGCACAGATCTACGCAGTCGCGCTGAACAACTGGGTGGAAAGATTGCCCAGACGGCCGCCGCTGACTCGCCTCATATGTTACGGGGAATAGAGGGGGACGCTGGTCGGCTTCACTTCGGTGCGATTCGGAAGGTTCTCAGCCAGGAGCAACTCCAGTTCACAACGCGGAACCGAAGGCCTCCTCGGGATCCTGTCAACGCAATGCTTGGTCTGTGTTACGCTCTGCTTGTAACTGAGGCAACGGGTGCTATAGAGACCGTCGGGCTTGATCCCCAAATCGGGTTCTTCCATCGGGCGCGTTCTGGAAGGGCTTCTTTAGCCCTTGACCTTGTGGAGGAATTTCGCCCTTTGGTGGATCGGTTCGTTGTTGGGATCATTCGAAGGAAGCAATTGAAGGCAGACGATTTTACCACCACGGCGGGAGGAGCCTGCTATTTGACCGATTCAGGCAGAGATCAACTGCTCAAACTATGGGAGAAACATAAGGGCCTGGAACTTCGACACCATGTCTTAGGTCGGCAGGTCTCCAGATGGGCTCTGCCGACAGTCCAAGCTACGCTCTTGGCTCGCCACCTGCGCGGTGATCTGCCAGGATACCCTCCCTTCCTACTTCGGAGATGACGAGATGGATATTGTGGTGGCTTACGACATTTCTACTACGGACCGCAGTGGACAAGTTCGGTTGCGGAAGGTAGCCGACATATGTAGCAAGTACGGGCACAGAGTACAAAAGTCAGTGTTTGAGTGCCGGCTGTCACCCTCGCGGCACATGCGAATGATTGGGGAATTGCAGGATGTCATTAACTGGTCCCAGGACACCATATCGGTTTACCACATCTATGGCGATCTCGACGACTCCCGAATGGTCATTGGCATAGGTGAGCCTCCAAGGGAGCTCGCCGATCCTTGGCTCGTGTGAGGTGGAAGAGCCCTAGGTTAGAATGGGGCGAACCTTCGGTGCTCCTTGACAACACATTCCCATGATTACTGGGTTGACCTGGTGTTTTGATGTTGAAATGCTAAAATCGGAGATTGCATAGGATGTTCAATGATTCTCAAACAATCTCCTGGCAAGGACGGTGGGCAATTCTGCTCAGCAAGCTACTGACCTGGGGGTTTGTTGTAGATTCAGTACTCCTACTCCCTTTCGGTGCTATGCTGAAACCAAGAAATAGCAGTCTCGCCGGGGTTGCAACCCCGGCCTTCGTTGAGGGCGCTTCGCCGCGTTGAACTTGAATACCGAAACTATCGGTCTCGCCGGGGTTGCAACCCCGGCCTTCGTTGAGGGTTGGAAAAGCAGCTGATGATCGAGCGGCGGAACCGGAGTCTCGCCGGGGTTGCAACCCCGGCCTTCGTTGAGGGCGCAACGCGGGTCACAACACTTCTACCGGCGTCACGTCTCGCCGGGGTTGCAACCCCGGCCTTCGTTGAGGGGCGGGCATCCCCGACGAAACCGTGGTCCGCTTCGAGTCTCGCCGGGGTTGCAACCCCGGCCTTCGTTGAGGGACGCCCGCGAAGAGTCCCGACCGTCCCAGAGTCCAGGTCTCGCCGGGGTTGCAACCCCGGCCTTCGTTGAGGGTTCATCGCAGGTATCGGCATCCCATCCAACACCGGAAGTCTCGCCGGGGTTGCAACCCCGGCCTTCGTTGAGGGCGTAACCTTCCAGCTTCGAGCGTCCGCGCCGGGAAGTCTCGCCGGGGTTGCAACCCCGGCCTTCGTTGAGGGCTCGACCGTCAGCCGGGCAGGACTGGTACATATGACGTCTCGCCGGGGTTGCAACCCCGGCCTTCGTTGAGGGTTTGGAGTGGCTGCGGGGCCGTTATGTCGAGTGGATTGTCTCGCCGGGGTTGCAACCCCGGCCTTCGTTGAGGGATCTCGGGCCGCGTACCTGGCACGCGTAGGCATCGCGGTCTCGCCGGGGTTGCAACCCCGGCCTTCGTTGAGGGCGGGGCGTCCATGCTGACCGCGGCAAGACGATTGACGTCTCGCCGGGGTTGCAACCCCGGCCTTCGTTGAGGGGTAGCATGAAAAGAAACACCACCACCGCTTCCACCGGTCTCGCCGGGGTTGCAACCCCGGCCTTCGTTGAGGGCGGGGATGTTTGGCTGTTTATCGTGGGGCTGGTCACGTCTCGCCGGGGTTGCAACCCCGGCCTTCGTTGAGGGGCCAATCTCGTCAGCGTCAGACGACACCAGCCACGCGTCTCGCCGGGGTTGCAACCCCGGCGAGACGTTGGAGGACAAGCCGCCGACCAGACCATGACCGCCAACCCCGGCCTTGGCGATCATTGAAATTCCCCACCTCCTGGGGGTAAATACCCGTTGTCGGATCGCACCCCCTCCAAGCTGCTGAAGAGTGATATTGGCAGATGTTGAGGGGCGACCCCGGTCGAATTTTCAGGTCTCGATCACTAAATTTCCCACTTGGGGGCTTAATACCTGTTGTGGGGTAGGGATCCACCCGTACTACTGATTGAAGAGAAGTCGGTCGCGGTGGAAAACAGTGTCTAGATTTAGATGCGATGTAGGATAAAGATTCAGAACGTTATAAAATGATGGACAAGCATAATCGTCGGAGACTAACCTACCCGACCTTCGTTGAGGGGCCGCAATGGAAGACGGCGCGAACGGGCTCTCGGAATTAGTTTGCCGGGTTGGATCCGGCCTTTGTTGGTAGGTGGGGTGGTTTCACCGCGGATCAATCAATCCTGGGGTTGGTCGGGCCCGGCCAGTCGGGTGGAATCTTCAAAGATAGACAAAACAGGGGCTGCGAGTTGGATCGCGGCCCCTGTCACTTTTCTATAGGAGAAAGTTCTACTGGTTCTTCATCAATGCCAAATCACGCAAAGTCACCAGGAAGGCGAGGGCGTGTCCGAAAATGATGTGGCCGTAGAAGCTGGAACCGAGCCCAAACTGGAAGATGTCGCCACCGGCGATGAGGGGCATGATGAGGTTGCCGCCGATGACCCACCAGATGAGGCCGTAGATCAAGCCGCCGATCACGATGTTTCCCAGGGCGTTGCCCATTTTTACGATTGATGTGAAGTATGCCGTGTAGAGGGCGCCGATGATGGCGCTGAATACGATGTGAAGAATGAAACCCACGAAGTCGTTGGAGTTGATCATGCCGCCGATCATGTCCTGCATGCCTCCGCCGGCATAGGCGAGGAAAAGGTAACCGGACATAACACCCGGTATTACTCCCCGCATCAGGTTCTGCTTGTTCATCCTACCCCTTTCTTGAGGTGTCGCTTGCCCCGTCCAGGCTATCCCATGACGAGTTTCGCGTAAAATCCTGCCCACTGAGATTGCGGGTTTCGTGTCTTGGGACGCAGCCCCGAAAACCGAGATACGTGATCGGATCGGAGGGCGCTGGTTAGGTGGTCAGTAGGCGTTTGATGAGGTTGACCGACTGCCGAGAGGCCGTGCCGTCGCCGTAGGGAGTTGGGGTATGAGCAAGTCGACTGTGAACGTCATCCAGGGAGTCCACGATCTCTCGAATTGCCTTGACTATCCCCTCGCCCGGCCGGCGGAGAGTCGCAAAAGTTCCCAACACTTCGGGGCGTTCGGTGGAGTTGCGGACCACGACCATGGGGCGTTTGACCACCGACACTTCTTCCTGCACACCTCCGGAGTCGGAGACGGCCAGGGCGCATTCGGCCAGGAGAGCCAGGAAATCGGGGTAGGGAAGGGGATCCACCACCCGCAGTTGGTCTAGCAGCGGCTGCAGACCGAACGAGGATGCTCGCTGCCGGCTGCGGGGATGAAGCGGCAACAGCACTGGCAGGGGTAGCCCGGCCAGATCGGAGAGAATGGTCTCCCAGGTGTGGGGATTGTCAACGTTCTCGGGTCGATGGAAAGTGGACAGAATAAACCTGTTGGGGGCCAAACCGTGCCGGTTCAACAAGCCCAGACGCTGGTCGGGCGACGGAAGGAGCGATGCGAGCGCCTCGACCACCGGGTTGCCGGTGATCGCCACCCGTCGGCCACCGATTCCCTCCTTGGCCAGATTGGAGGCGGATGTTTCCGTGGGCGCCAAGCACAGATCCGACAGGTGATCGCACACCACTCGGTTGTGTTCCTCGGGCATCGCCCGGTCGTAGCTTCGCAGCCCCGCCTCGACATGCACCAGAGGAATCTCGGCGGCGTTGGCGGCCAGAGACCCGGCCAGCACCGCGTTGGTGTCGCCTTGGACAATCACTGCCCGGGGAGGGGTCTCTTCGAATAGTCGGGTCAGGCGAGAGGTGGCTTCGCCGATCTGGATACCCCGGGGCTCTCCCCCCACCTCCAGGAAGTGGCTGGGCGGGGACAAGCCGAACGCCCGGAAAAAGACCGAGGAGAGGTTGGCGTCGTAGTGCTGTCCGGTGTGAATCACCCGGGCGGCCGGCCCCAGCAATCGGACGATGTGCGCCAGTTTGATTATCTCGGGGCGGGTGCCCAGCACCACTGCCACCGAGCCGGAAGGAAGACCCGGACTCATCGCCGACTCTCGGGCATCCATTCCCGCTCCAAGAGCGAGAACACCTCGTGGTCCATCCATTTGCCTCGCACCATAATCTCCTCTCGGGCGACTCCCTCATAGGAGAATCCCAGTTTCTCGGCGACCCGGCGGCTCGGTTGGTTGCCCACTGCGATTCTCATCAGGATCCGGTGGAGACCCATTTGCTCAAATCCCAGGGGCAACAGGGCGCGAGCGGCTTCGGTGGCCAGGCCCATTCCCGTAAAGTCGCTCTTTATCCAATACCCGATTTCTCCACTCTTTTGGATGCGGGAAGTATGCCAGATTCCCACGCCTCCCACGATCTGGGCGGTTTCGCCCTTCAGCCTGACCGAGAAATCGAATGCCTTTCCCCGCCGCCAGGAGCGGTTGGAGCCTCTGATGAAGATTCGAGCTTCTGGGAGTCCGTACAAACCCTGTGCCCAGGGCAGCCATGAGCTCAGTTCGGGAAGCGACTGCCCGACTGCCTGGGACAGTGGTCGGGCGTCGGCGGAACGGAACCTGCGCAACCAGAGCCGTTCGGTGGGTAGGGCGGGGGGCATGGA
The DNA here is from genome assembly GCA_963665765.1 of Acidimicrobiia bacterium. Lineage (GTDB taxonomy): Bacteria > Actinomycetota > Acidimicrobiia > Spongiisociales > ZC4RG35 > Bin76. The sequence continues at coordinate 1,005,031 of OY762464.1, read as the reverse complement.
ATGAAAGTAGTGATTCACGGGTTTTCGGTTGTCCGACCCTTCATGCCATGATGAAGGGCATGTGGGACCGCCTTCATTATTCCTCTCCTGGTCCGGTTTTTCCCAACGAGGACATGGCGGCGGTCTTGGCGCTTATTTTCGCGGATGAAGAGGAGATACTACGACTGGTGGTGACCAAGCGGGCTCGGACTCTCAACAGCCACGCTGGTCAGCTTTCTTTTCCGGGGGGAAAGCCCCATCCCGAGGACGCCGGTCCGGTGGACACCGCGCTGCGGGAAACCCAGGAAGAGATTGGCATTCACCCCTCTCAAGTCGAAGTTTTGGGGTGTCTGCCCATCATCCGAACTGTGCGATTCGCTCTGCCGATGTTGGGCGTGGTGGCCCGACTGGAGGGCCAACCGCGGTTCACTCCGTCGCCGGCCGAAGTGGAGAGGATCATTACCCCTTCCCTGGAGAGTTTGGCTGATCCTCACAATTGGCTCGAACGGAGTTGGGCCGGTGTGCCGCTTTGGTTCTCCGATGTCTCCGGAGAATGGTTATGGGGCGCCACCGCCTATCTGGTGAGGGTGCTGCTGGGACTGCCGGTTCCGCCTCGTTCCCCCGATGAGGGGGTCTAACCGAGCGGCGGTGAAGCAAATGGTGAAAACTAAACTCCGAAAGGAATGACGGCGAAACATCCATTGGTTATAATGGGACTCGGAACCACCTAGATCTCCTTACGGTGACTAGGTCCAGCGAGGCCCGCTACGGCGGGCCTTTGCGCGTGTTCCACTTCGCGGGTTTGTAGATTCGTCCACCTTGCTGGTCCGTCACTGGGTTGGGATCGCCGAAGGTGCCGGAGCTTCAAGGTGCGCCTGTCTGAGCTGAGGAGGCGCCGGGGCTGGTCTGACACTCGGTGGCTTCGTAGGAGGGTCTCTGCGAGCATCCGGTAGTCAAGCCATTTCAAAGAGGATTTCTTAAGAGCACCGTAGTGGGTCGATCGTAGTCGGTGACAGCGGCTAGAGACCAGGGCTTTCTACCCCATCTCCCAGCCGAAGCAAACCGAGGGTCAAACCGTCGGAAAGGGCCTCCCAGGAGGCTTCGATGATGTTGGGGTGAACCCCCACCGTGCCCCAGGAGGTCTTGCCATCGCTGGTTTCGATTAGCACCCGGACAGTGGCGCTGGTGCCATCTGAGGAATCGAGCACCCTCACTCGGTAGTCCACCAGCCGGAGGCGCTCCAGTTGGGGAAAGGCTGAGATCAGGGCAGAGCGAAGCGCTTGATCCAAAGCGTGCACCGGTCCCACCCCGGCGCCGGTGGTGCGGTGAACCTCTCCCTCCACTTCCACCTCCACCTCGGCCTTGGAGACCACCTGTCCCTGGCGGTTGCCATGTTGGATGGAGACCGAAAAGGCCCCGGCCGAAAAGAGCTCTTGATGTTGACCCAGAGTCCGTCTCACCAACAGTTCAAAAGACCCGTCCGCCGCTTCGAATTGGTAGCCGCGGTGTTCCATTTCCTTGACCTGTTCCAGCAGCACGGCTGCCGAATCCTGACCTACCGCCAATCCCAAGGCGGCGGCTCTTCGGATCACTGCTGCCCTTCCGGCCTGTTCGGATATGACCATCCGGGTGCGGTTGCCGACCAGGTGGGGAGTTGTGTGTTCATAGGTGTCGGATTTTCGGGCCAAAGCCGAAGTGTGAAGTCCGGCCTTGTGGGTGAAGGCGGATGTCCCCACGTAGGGTCGATGAGGGTCCAGGGTGATGTTGACCACTTCGGCGATGTGGTGGGATATCGAAGAGATCTTGGAGAGGCGCACCGGATCGATCACCGGAGCTCCCATTTTGAGGACCAGATCGGGGATGATGGTGGAAAGATCGGCGTTGCCGGTCCGCTCGCCGTAGCCGTTGATGCATCCCTGAACCTGCCTCACCCCCTGGGCGGCGGCGTCCAGAGATGAAGCCACCGCACATCCGGTGTCGTTGTGGAAATGTACACCCAATGCCTCCACGGGCAAGCTCTGCCCGAGTTCGGCCAGCACTCGATTGATCTCCGCCGGCAACGCTCCGCCGTTGGTGTCGCACAGCACCAACCGTTCGGCGCCTGCCTCCCAAGCGGCGTTGATCACCGCCAGGGCATATTCGGGGTTGGCCCGGTACCCGTCGAAAAAGTGTTCGGCGTCGAAAAACACTCGCCGGTCGTGCGACCGCAGGTACTCCACTGATTCCCCGGCCATGCGGATGCCTTCGTCCAGATCACAACGCAGCGCTTCCCGAACGTGATAGTCCCATGACTTTCCCACGATGCAGATCACCTCGGTCTCGGCTTCCAAAAGATGACGCAGTTGAGGATCGGTCTCGACCCTCCTCGAGGGGCGCCGAGTCGACCCGAAGGCGGTGAGCCGGCTGTTGGAGAGGGAAAGCTCTGTCTTGGCCCGGGCGAAGAACTCGTTGTCCTTGGGAAGAGCGCCCGGCCAGCCGCCCTCTATATAGTGGACTCCCAGCGAATCGAGCAGCGAGGCGATGCGCAACTTATCGGAGACGGTGAGGGAGATGCCCTCTTGCTGTGCGCCGTCGCGAAGAGTGGTGTCGTAGATCTCCAGTTGCGGATGAAGAGCGGGGGCCATGGTTTTGTGTCCTGGTCGGGGCAATGAAAAAGCCCTCTGCCGGGCAGAGGGCTGGGGCGCAGGCTTGGGCGGCCGGCGCCTATGGGTCGATAATGATGGTGCCTAAGGCATGATCTATCACGCTGTTTCATTATGGCAGAACCCAACGCTTTCGCCAACCGGTTAGGATGAGCGCTGTTTCAAATGGCTACAGGGAAGAAAAAGGTCTTTTCGGGTATCCAGCCCACTGGCGAATTGCATTTGGGCAATTTGGTGGGAGCGTTGCGCAACTGGACGCACATGCAGGACGAGTACGAAACCTACTACTGCGTGGTCGATCTGCATGCCATGACCATTCCCTATGACCCGGGGGCCTTTCACGCCGCGCGCTTGGAGACCGCCAAGCTGGTGATGGCGTCGGGCATTGATCCGAAGCGATCGGTGTTCTATTTCCAATCGCAGGTGCCGCAGCATTCCGAGTTGGCCTGGATCCTCTCAACTATCACCGGAATCGGGCAGCTCAACCGGATGACCCAGTACAAGGAAAAGGCAGACCGGAGCGGCCAGAATCTGGGGCTTTTGTCATACCCGGTGCTGATGGCGGCCGACATCCTGATTCACAAGGTGCATGCCGTGCCGGTGGGCGAGGATCAGCGCCAGCATCTGGAGTTGACCCGTGATCTGGTGGAACGGTTCAATCATCGTTTCGGCCCGGTGTTTCCGGTTCCCGAGCGGATCACTCCCCGAGTGGGCGCCCGGGTGATGTCGTTACAGGATCCCACCTCGAAAATGTCCAAGAGTGACCCAGATGTCCGATCTCGGCTGTTGCTCACCGACCCTCCCGATCTGATCCGTCGCAAGGTCCGAGCGGCGGTAACCGATTCGGGGCGAACGGTCGCCTATGACTGGGAAACCAAGCCGGGAATCTCCAACCTATTGGAGTTGTTCTCCGTGGCGACGGGACGTTCCGTGGAGGACCTGGCCGCCGAGCACCGAGATGGTGGTTACGGACGGTTCAAGATGGCGGTTGCCGAAGCGCTGGTCGAGTATCTGGGGCCGGTGCGGGAGCGCTACCAGGGTATGGACAACGCCCAAGTTTCCCGCCTGATGGCCGAGGGCGCCGCCGAAGCCCGCCACCGCGCCGAAAAATCGATGGCCACAGTGTGGGAGGCGGTGGGCCTGTCCAATTGACCGTTGGGCAGAACTGAGGTTGTTTCCCCCCTCATATATCATTCGATATCAAAGGTCGTTTTGTTTTGCTGGAGAGGCCGTGGGAGGAAACGGTCGATCACCGGGTTGGGAGACCCGAATGAGTGGTGCTTACTCAGATTGGCAATCGCTCCACTTACTCAACTTACTCAGGGCGGGGCGTTGCAGCATCTTCTCGTATGCGTCTCGCAGATCTTCAATCACAATCCTTTGAGCCCGGACTATCTGATGGGTAGCTTCCGCTCGGCGCTGTCCCACCAAGAAGAGATTGCAAGAATTGTTCCCCAGAACCCCTACCCCCGCCCCCACCGCGGCGGAGATCACCAGTACCCATGGCTCATCCATATGTTAGCAAATCCCTCAACGTGGGCTTCGGTCGTGGTGGAGGCCTGAAGGGTCGACCTGCCTTGAGATGGTCCCGCAGCATTTGCAGCACTGTTGCGAACTCCTCCTTGGAAAGCCCCAGCTCTATCCTCGCCTCCTCGCGTGAGATCCAGGGACTCTTGTACACAACGTCGGCGAGGTCGAACATGATATTTCGATCCATATTGTGAAAGCATATGACAAATTACGGTTGGGAGGTCAATCCTTGGGAGCTGCAATTTTCCCGATCGCGGTAAGTTGGAAATCCTTAGCGACAGAGAGGATGGAAACTTCTTCCCATTGATGAATCGAGGTTGTCTTGAGCCGATCGTGGGTTATCTGGGGGACGGTGACCACAGGAGGGTGTCGGGCCAGAACTGGCTCCAAGCGAACCAGAAGGCCTGATGGGCGGGGATTTCCGACCCGTCGGAGACCGCCACGGCCCGTAGTCCGTCACCGTCCTTGATCAGCCTTACGCCCCCGGCGGTCACCTTTTCACCGGAGTCGATCGCCGACAGGGCGGCTTGTCGGGGAAAGGCGATGGTGGTCCCGTCCTTCAGTTCCACCCCCACCACCAGTTCTTGAACGCCCAGGCGGGTGTCCACGTCGCCCACCGGGAAAATGGGGCCGAAATCATCTCGTCCTTGCAGAGGATCCAGGGAATAGGGCCGCCCCAAACCGCCGTCCTGCGCCACGATCGTGGTGTCGGGATGGGCCTCTTTCCAGGCGGCCCAGGTGGAGGCTACGACGGTGGCCTGGGCGAGTCGCACTCCTGCTTCCCGCAGGGGCCCGGACACGGCTTCTCCGGTGAACGTGTCGAACACCGACCAGGTGAGCAGGTCGAACATGACCTTGTTTGACCTGCTCAAAAGGCCCGAGGTACGCAGAACCGGGGTTTCGACGCCGTTGGGAACCTGGTCGGTGAAATAGGCCTGCGCGGATCCGCACAAGGTGCAGTAGGGCATCCCGATCCGCCGGCCTCCCAGGGTGTCGTTGACCATCTCATGCACTTCCATCTGATGCTTGGGATAGGCGCGGGATTCTCCGTTGATGGTGATTCCAAAAACCACCCGGTCGTCGGGGTACCAGTCCCCTCCGGCGGCCGAGGTCACCGACGGATCGTCCAGAGAGGGAATGCATCCTCGCGGGCAGGCGCCGGTGTCCCCCAGGGGACGATCATCTATGAGCACCCCTCCCCAGCTCAACCAGCGCCAATCGATGGTGGCCGAGGAGTCGGCGAAAAACGGTTCCCACCTGGGTTCCACCAACACAAACAGTCGTTTTTTGTATTCCCAATACTCCGGAAGGGCGGGAACATCCCACGCGATCAGCAGGTCGGTGGCGCTCTTCCACAAATCCGGGGCTGCTCCATCAAGCGCCTCGTCTCCGAGAAGACCCTGAAGACGGGCGCCGATTATCTCGATCACATCGGGGATGCCCACGAACCGCAGCATGTCGGTGAGGATCCAAGAGATCCGCACGTCCCGATGAGATGCCATCGCCACCAACTCCTCATGTCCGACCGTTTGTTCGGATTCGAGATAATCAAAGAACGCATCGAGATCAGAAAGAAGTTCATCGGAGGTCGGGCCGTCGGGGAAGGGGGGTGGAGGCGGAAAAGCTTTGCCTTCGCTCGACACCAATGGGACCGCCGACTCCCCGGCCTCGGGCCGGGTGGTGGTTCGGGGGGAGGTCGTCGATGAAATGATGGTTTCTTGGGTGGTGATGTCCGCAAGGGAGGTTGAGACAGGGGCCTCGGGTGGAGGAGGGGTGGCGACCACCTCGGAGGTGGCTTGGTCGGAAGTGTCCTGGTCCGATGTGGCGGGCGAGGTGGTTTCGCTGCTGCATGACCAAAGCGCCACCACCAACAGGGCCGTGACCACCCGGTAGGGACGCTTTCTCAAGGCGGTTTCTTTCATGGGTCAATCACTTTCGAGATGGGGTGAGCAAGGGAGCGCGGAACGATACGCAGCCAACCCGGGTGGGGGTGGAAGCGCCTCTCCGGTGGCCATCGGATCCCCACAACTCCCAAAGCTCAGAGCCCACGATGCCGGTCTTCCGCGTCACCACTCGGAGGCCGCCCCGCCTGCCCCGAATGCGGCGCCCTCTCTCGGTGTCCAATGATGTGCGATGCAGTGTCTCGGCAAGGGGTAGTGGTCCGTACTCGTCTCCGGATTGATCTATTATAGTATATAAAACAGGAAGGGAGCCCTTCAGTCAGGTCTACTCCCACCAGTGCCCGTACCCTTCGGTTCTTGGGTGGGGGAGGGAATAATCACCGTAGAGCCTAACCGAACTCATCATAATGATTTGGTAGCCTTCGGGCAGGCGCCGGAGACTATGTGAAGGGGGTATGTGACCGGTGGCTCTTGATCGGATTCGGTTCGAGGTTCCCTTGTACACCATCAGGCAAGTGGCCCGAATGGTTGATGTTCCTTCATCGACTCTCGCTACGTGGGTGCGAGGCCCCCGGCGTGTCGTCGAGGCGATGGGTGGGGTGGTCTCATCCAGTCCTATAGTGACCCGGTTGCCTGCTGAGCGTCCTCGTTATCCCTGCATTCCCTTTGTTGGGCTGGTCGAGGCCATAGTGGTGGCGGCTGTGAGGCGGAGCGGCGTGCCAATGCAGCGCATTCGCCCTGCTCTAAGGGCGTTGGAGTTGGAGATCGGTTTGGACCATGCGTTGGCATCCCGGCGGCTTTATACGGATGGGGCGGAGTTGCTCTACGACTATGCCGCAAGACAGGCCGACCCCCGAGAGTCCCAACTCGTGATGAGGCTGGTGTCGATCCGCAGTGGGCAGGGGGTCTTCATGGAGACTGTCATGGACTTTCTGCAACGGATCGAATATGCGTCGGATGGCTATGCGGTAAGGGTCGGCGCGCCGGCATTCGCCAAGGCAGAAGTAATAGTTGATCCGGAAAGGTCCTTTGGATCTCCGATCTTTGCTCGAGGCGGGTGTCGTGTGGATGATGTGTTGCAACGGTTCTGGGCGGGGGAATCGTTGAGAGACCTCGTTGAGGAGTTCGGGGTTCCCTTGGACCAACTGGAAGACGTTTTGCGTGTCACGTCCCGTAGGGCTGCCTAGGGTTTTTGTGGATCGCAGTTTAGGTCGCCGGAGGGTTCCCGAACTGCTTCGTCAACAAGACCTGGATTTGGTAACTCTCGCCGAGGTCTATGGAGTGCCCGCCGATGAGACGGTGCGGGATACGGATTGGTTGGAGAAGGCTGGGACGGAGGGCTGGGCTGTGTTCACGAAAGATGGGGCGATCAGGCGAAATCGATTGGAGCGGGAGCGGGTATCCGCTTACGGTGTACAGGTGTTTTGCCTTTCGCGTCAGAGCCTTACCGCGCAAGAGATGGCTACCCGATTTGTCAATAATCCACGTCGGATAACGGAGGCTTGCCAGAACCCTGGTCCCTTTATATACGCGGTACACGAAAAGAGAATCGAACGCGTTTTCCCACTCGACAAGACAGGATCTGACCGTAATCATCCATGAAGGCGGCGCCCGGGGCTGACTCTCTGGGCTCCCCGGATTTGTCACAATGACTTGGTAGCCTTCGGGCAGGCGAAAATCGGCGTAAGCAGTTGGTTGGAAGGTTAGATCGGCTAGGGGTAAGGGAGCGGACCGACCATCGCAAGGCGAAAGACAGGGAGAATGCGGTAGATGGCCGTCGATATCGGCATAGGTAAAACGGCGCGGCGAGTGTACGGGCTGGATGACATTGCGATCGTCCCCACTCGCCGTACCCGGGATTCCGACGACGTGGATCTTGGATGGCAACTGGAGGCCTACCCGTTCTCGGTTCCCATGATGGGCGCCTCCATGGACTCCACGATGAGTCCGACCACGGTGATCGAAGTGGGCAGGTTGGGGGGTCTGGGAGTGCTGAACCTGGAGGGGTTGTGGACCCGCTATCAGGATCCCGTTCCGATATATGAGGAAATCGTGTCGGCGCCCCGAGAGCAGGCCAAGACACTTCTGCAACAGGTGTACCGCCAACCTATCAGGGAGTCGCTGATTGGTGAGCGCATCCAACAGATTCGTGAGGCGGGGGTGGTTTCCGCCGCCAGCCTCACCCCACAGAACACTCTCCGGTACGCGCATCTGGCTATGGAGGCGGGCCTGGACCTGCTGGTGATCCAGGGAACAGTGGTTTCCGCCGAGCATGTCTCCATCCGCACCGAGCCGCTGAACCTGAAGAAATTCATCGCCCAATCCTCGACGCCGGTGGTGGTGGGCGGGTGTTCTTCGTACTCCATGGCTCTTCATCTGATGCGCACCGGAGCGGTGGGTGTGTTGGTGGGAGTCGGGCCGGGGGCGGCCAGTGTCACCCGGCGAGTCTTGGGGGTGGGGGTTTCACAGGCCACGGCCATCGCCGACGCGGCCGGCGCCCGGGTGCATTACCTGCTGGAGACCGGACGCTATGTGCATGTGATTGCCGATGGGGGGATGAGAACCGGAGGGGAGATTGCCAAGGCGATTGCCTGCGGGGCCGACGCGGTGATGCTGGGCTCCCCCTTGGCCGCCGCTTCGGAGGCGCCCGGACGGGGGTTCCACTGGGGCATGGCTTCCTTTCATCCCTCGTTGCCCCGAGGCGTGCGGATCAAGGTTCCCACCCGAGGGACCCTGCGGGAGATCATGCTGGGGCCGGCCACCGAGAGCGACGGGCTCACCAATCTGTTCGGCGCCCTGCGCAGGTCGATGTCCACCACCGGCTATTCCAATGTCCTGGAATTCCAGAAGGCGGAAGTTGCGATAGCCCCCTCCTTTTTGCACGAGGGCAAGCATATCCAGCGGGCCCAGCACTCGGGGACGGATTGACCTCCCTCACCGACAATGTGCTGGTGGTGGACTTGGGGGCGCAGTATGCCCGCCTGATCGCCCGACGCATCCGGGAGGCGCGGGTTCATTCCGAGATTGTGCCGGCCCGGATCACCGCCTCCGAAGTCATGTCCCGGTCACCTTCGGGAATCGTCCTGTCGGGCGGACCGGCCTCGGTCTACTCGTCCGACGCGGTGTCCATCGATCCCGACTTGCTGTCCCTGGGGATCCCGGTGCTGGGTATCTGCTACGGACATCAACTCATCACCCGACTCATGGGAGGCACCGTGGCGGCCACCGGCGGGGGGGAGTTCGGCAACACCACCATGGAGGTCAGCCGGCCGTCCCTGTTGCTGGCAGATTTCCCGCCGGTCTCCGACGTATGGATGAGCCATCGGGACGCGGTTGTGAAACCGCCGCCCGGGTTCGCGGTGACGGCCGGCACTCCCGGCGCGGCGGTGGCTGCTATGGAGAACCCCGACCTTGGTCTTTACGGGGTGCAGTTCCACCCGGAGGTGACCCATACCCCGATGGGGATGGAGGTGTTGCGAAGATTCCTCTACGGGGCCTGCGGCGCGCAAGCTTCTTGGACGGCCGAGTCCATCATCGAGACAGAGGTGGAGAACATCCGCCAACAGATCGGGGAGGCCCGAGCGGTGTGCGGGCTGTCGGGCGGGGTCGACTCGGCGGTGGCGGCGGCCCTGGTGCATCGCGCCATCGGAGATCGCCTCACCTGCGTGTTTGTGGACCATGGTCTGCTCCGCCAAGGCGAAGCCGAGCAGGTGTTCGGTGACCGCTATGAGACCCATCTGATCCACGTCAAGGCGCAGTCGCGGTTTTTGGAGGTCTTGGAAGGGGTGACCGATCCCGAGCGGAAGCGAAAACTGATTGGAGAGACCTTCATCGAAGTGTTCGAGGAGGTGTCCGACCGTCTTTCGCAATGTCATTATCTTGTGCAGGGAACTCTGTATCCCGATGTGATCGAATCGGGAGGAGGGGATGCGGCCGTGATCAAGAGCCACCATAACGTGGGTGGGCTTCCCGCCCACATGCGGCTCGAATTGGTCGAACCGCTCCGCGGTCTGTTCAAGGACGAGGTACGGGCGGTGGGAGAGCAATTGGGTCTGCCCGACGAGATTGTGTGGCGCCACCCTTTCCCCGGGCCGGGTCTGGCGATTCGCATCATCGGCGAGGTCACTCCAAAGCGGCTGGATCTGCTGCGCAGGGCCGATGCCATCGTCATCGACGAGATCCGTCGAGCCGGGCTGTATCGCAGCCTATGGCAGGTGTTCGGGGTGCTGCCGGCCATCCGGTCGGTGGGAGTCCAAGGAGACGGACGCACCTACGCCTATCCGCTGGTGGTGCGGGCCGTGGAAAGCGACGAGGCGATGACGGCCGATTGGGCGCGATTGCCCTATGAGGTGCTGTCCGCCATCTCCCGGCGAGTGATCGGAGAGGTGGAGGGGATCAATCGGGTTCTATACGATGTCTCCTCCAAGCCTCCCGCCACCATCGAATGGGAGTGAGATGATCGGTTCCCATCCCCTCCTCGACGATCTGAATTCCGAACAGTTGGATGCGGTGACCATAGCCGGCGGCCCGGTGATGGTGGTGGCCGGGGCCGGGTCGGGCAAAACCCGGGTGCTCACTCACCGCATCGCCTATCTCATCGGGGAGATGGGGGTGCGACCCGACTCCATTCTGGCCATAACTTTCACCAACAAGGCTGCCCGGGAGATGCGCGAGAGGGTGACCGAACTGGTGGGCGGCGCGGTTCGAAGCATGTGGGTCTCGACCTTCCATTCGGCCTGTGCCCGGATCCTCCGGCGGGAGGGGCACATTTTCGGGTACCGATCGAACTTCTCGATATACGACCGGTCCGACTCGGTGCGGCTCATCAAGCAGTGTCTGAACGATCTGGGTCTCGACCAGACCCGGCTTTCTCCCCGGGGCCTGCTGAACCGGATCAGTGGGGCCAAGAACGACCTGGTGGATTACGAGACTTTCGCCGACCGGGCGGAAGGCCCGATCGAGATAGCCGAGGTCTACCGGCTCTACCAGCAACGTCTCCTGCAGATGTCGGCCATGGATTTTGACGATCTGCTGATGGTGACCGTGGAGTTGTTCGGGGCGGTTCCCGAGGTGGTGGACAAGTACCGGGGAGTTTTCCGCCACGTGCTGGTCGATGAGTATCAGGACACCAACCGCGCCCAGTACCTGTTGGTCAGGGATTTGGCTCGCCTCCACCGCAGCCTGTTCGTGGTGGGTGACAACGATCAGTCCATCTATGCCTTCCGGGGCGCCGACTATCAAAACTTCACCCGCTTCGACGAAGACTTCCCCGAAGCCCGCCGGGTGATTCTCAATCGCAACTACCGGTCGACTTCCACCATCTTGGACGCCGCCAACGAAGTGATAAGCCACAATCTCCGCGCCGATCCCAAGGATCTGTGGTGCGATCAGGGAAAAGGAGACCACATAATCGTCCATCAGGGATCGGGCGTCACCCGCGAGGCGCGATTTGTTGCCGACCGGGTCAGGAAGTTGATTTCCGAGGGCCACAACCCTTCGGACATGGCGGTGTTCTACCGGACCAACGCCCAATCCCGAGCTTTCGAAGAGGCTCTGCGGCGGGCCGAACTGCCCTACCAGGTGGTGGGGGCGGTGGCCTTCTATCAGCGGCGGGAAGTGAAGGATGTGGTGGCCTATCTGCAAGTGGTGGCGAATCCCGACGACGGGGTGGCGTTGCGAAGAATCATCAATACTCCCCGCCGGGGCATCGGCCGTACTTCTCTGGGACGTATGGAGCGTTACGTCTCCACGCAGCAGGTGAGCCTGCGGGAGGCATTGGATCAGGCGGACCAAATAGTCGGGATCTCAACCCGGGCGCGGAAAGGAGTGAAAGAGTTGGCGGAATTGTTGGGTTCGATCCGGGGGCATCTGGACTCCCACGGGGTGGGCCGGGCCACCGAGAGCGCCATATTCGACACGGGGCTGGGGGAAATGGCCGCGGCCGAGGGGGGAATCGAGGCAGAGAGCCGCACCGAGAACCTGGCCGAGCTTTCCCGGGTGGCTTACGAGTTCGACGACCTTTCCGAAGAGGACCTTCCTCCGATGGAACAGTTGGGCCGGTTCTTGGAGGGAGCGTCACTGGTTTCGGATACCGACAACCTGGACGAAGGGGCGGGGGCGGTGGCCCTGATGACGGTTCACAGCGCCAAGGGGCTGGAGTTCCCGGTGGTGTTTGTGGTGGGCATGCAGGACGGGTTGTTCCCCCACGAACGCAGCATCGCCGATCCTGATCAACTGGAGGAGGAGCGAAGGCTCTTTTATGTGGCGATCACCCGCTCCATGGAAAGGCTCCACCTGAGCTGGGACGACACTCGCATGGTGGGCGGATTTCCCTATCCCCAGACGCCCAGCCGATTTCTGCGCGAGATACCCGACCGCCTGGTGAAGCTGGTCGGCGGAGGGATGGCTCGTCGCCGTGGCAAAGGAAGGCGAGGTGGGCCGGCGGCCCGTCCCGTCACCGGCGCGGCGATCCGCTCGGGCAGGCAAATCACTCGCCGGTCAGGGTTTGAGGTGGGAGATCGGGTGCAGCATCCCGACTGGGGGTTCGGTCGGGTGCTCACCATCTCCGGCCGGGGTGGGAGAGCGTCGGCCACCGTCTTTTTCCCGGATCTACGGGAAAGGCGGGAGCTGATGCTCACCGCAGTCGAGAGAGTAGGTGGTTTCGGCCCTTGACTGAGGGCGAGTCCGGCTCTGAACTTGGAATCAGGCCAGTTCGTGGTATTTGGCGGCGATGTGGGATTGCAGTTCCACAAAGGACTTCGTGAAGCTGCGCACTCCTTGAGTTTCCAGGGTCTCCACCACATCCTGATAGTCGATTCCTACCCCCTCTAGTTCAGCCAAGCGGTTCCGGGATAAAGCGATCTCTTCGGGTCCGAAGATGGAGGGACGGGGAGAACCGTGGTCGGCATAAGCCTCGATGGTGGACAATGGCAAGGTGTTGACCGTGTGAGGAGCCACCAAGGTGTCCACATACAGGGTGTCCGGATAAGCTCGGTTCTTGGTGGAGGTGGAGGCCCACAGGGGACGCTGGATCCGGGCGCCCCGGGCCGCAAGTCGGTTCCAGCGGTCTCCGGAAAACACCGAGAGAAAATCGCCGTAGGCCGCTTGGGCGTTGGCGACCGCCGCCTTTCCTCGCAAAGCCAACTCGGGGGGGCCGCCCATTTCCTCCAAACGCCGGTCCACCTCGGTGTCTACCCGGGACACGAAGAATGAGGCTACCGACGCCACCTCCCGGAGCTTTCCTCCCACGGCTGCAAAATCCTCCAGTCCGTGCAGATAGGCCCCCATCACTTCCCGGTAACGCTCCAGAGAAAAGATCAGGGTGACGTTCACCGAGATACCCTCTCCGGTGAGCCGGCGGATGGCCGGGATGCCTTCGGGGGTGGCCGGCACCTTCACCAGCAGGTTGGGTCGGCTGACTCGCTTCACCCATTCTCGGGCCTCCGCCACAGTGGCCGGCGTATCGGCCGCCAATTGGGGGGACACCTCCACCGAGACGAAGCCATCCGCCCCGTCGCTTTCTCGGTGAACCGCCGCCAATACGTCGCAGGCGTCGGTGATATCGCGGGTTATCAGGGAGGCGTAGGTCTCGTCGGGGTCCGCTCCCTCGCCGATCAGGCGAGCCATTTCCCGGTCGTAGTCGTCGCTTCGGGTGATGGCCGCCGCGAAGATGGAAGGGTTGGACGTGACCCCGGTTATGTGTTGCCGACGGACCCGGCGAGCCAACTCGCCGCTGTCCAGCATTGCCCGTGATATCTGATCAGCCCAGATGCTCTGTCCGGCCAAAGCCAGGGTGTGAAGCGGAAGAACCGACATGGTTTCCATGTTAACCAGGGCTATCTGCGGCTTCTACCCTTGGGGAGGTGAGAAGACGCGTGTTGATCGCCAAGGCAGGTCTGGACGGGCATGATCGGGGCGCCAAGGTGGTGGCCCGGGCGCTTCGGGACGGCGGGCATGAGGTGATCTACACCGGGCTTCACCAGACTCCCGAACAGGTGGTGGCGGCGGCTATCCAAGAAGATGTTCACGCCATCGGGCTGTCGGTGATGTCCGGGGCGTATATGTCCATCTTCCCTCCCATTCTCCGCCTGCTGTCATCAGCCGGCGCCCACCACATCAAAGTATTCGGGGGAGGCGTCATACCCACCGAGGACGTGGAGCAACTCCTGGATCTGGGCGTAACCCGAATTTTTGGCCCCGGTGCATCTTTGGATGAGATCGTGGGATGGGTGGGCGCCGGCCTTTAGCAAACGCTTCTGTACCCGGGGTCGACGTCCGCGCCCGGCCCCCCTGGCGGGCGGTAGCATATTTGCCCTGTGAACATCCACGAGCACCAGGCCAAGGAACTGCTGGCTTCCCATGGGGTGGCGGTACCTCCCGGAAAGGCGGCGTTCACTCCCAAAGAGGCTGCTGACGCCTCGGTGGCCCTGCTGGAGAAGACCGGTGGTCATCTGGTGGTGGTCAAGGCGCAGGTACACGCCGGCGGCCGGGGTAAGGGGCGTTTTGTGGAATACCCCAACGCCGGGATCGGAGGGGTGAACATCGTGGCCTCGGGGCAGACGATGCTGATGCACCGAAGGATGCTGGCCCTGGCCGAAAAGATGCTGGGATCGACGCTGGTGACCGTCCAGACCGGGCCGTCGGGCAAGGTGGTGAACCGCCTGCTGGTGGAGGCGGGGGTGGACATCGCCCGGGAGCTGTACCTGGCGGTCCAGTTGGATCGCAAGGTATCCCGGCCGGTCATCCTGGCTTCGGTGGAGGGAGGAGTGGAAATCGAAAAGGTGGCGGCCGAGTCTCCCGAGAAACTGGTGACCGAGATCATCGATCCGGCAGTGGGAATCCGCCCCTTCCAGCTGCGACGTCTGGCCCGAAGGCTGAGTCTCGCCGGTAAGGCAGCGGCTTCTTTCGCCCGGCTGGTGGAGAAATTGGTGGCAGCCGCCATGGATCTTGACACCGAGCTCCTGGAGATTAACCCGTTGGTTATCACCTCCTCGGAGAGAGCCGTGGCGCTCGACGCCAAGGTGTCTTTCGAGGACAATGCTCTCTACCGGCATCCGGAAGTGGCCGGGATGCGGGACGAGAGCGAAGAGGAGCCTGCCGAGACCACTTCCCGGGAGGCGGGACTCAACTATGTAAGGCTCGACGGGGAGATCGGTTGCATGGTGAACGGCGCGGGTCTGGCCATGGCCACCATGGACATCGTCAAGCACTATGGGGGGACTCCCGCCAACTTTTTGGATGTGGGAGGCGACACCGACGCGGCGCGAGTGGCCAAAGGGTTTCAGATCATCACCGCCGACCCCAACGTCAAAGGGATCTTCGTCAACATTTTCGGCGGAATTGTGCATTGTGATGTGATAGCCGAAGGGGTGTTGTCCGCCACCCGGGAAGTGGGTTTGTCGGTGCCTCTGGTGGTTCGGCTGGAGGGAACCAATGTCGATTTGGGCCGCAGAATGATCGCCGAATCGGGGTTGGACGTCATCTCGGCTACGAACATGGCGGACGGCGCCCGTCGGATTGTGGAGTTGTGCCGATGAGCATCCTCTGCAACCGGGACACCAGACTGTTGGTCCAGGGATTGGGCCGGGCCGGACAGTTCCACACTCAACAGATCATCGCCTACGGGACGCAGGTGGTGGGCGGGGTTCATCCCCGCCGGGCGGGTGAGACCCATCGTTTTTACGGCGGGACCGATCACAGCGGGGTCCCGGGAAGGCCGGACACCTTCGCCGTGGACCTGCCCCTGTTTTCGGGGGTAAGCGAAGCGGTGGATGCCACCGGCGCCCATGCCACCCTGATCTTCGTCCCGCCCCCTTTTGCCGCGGATTCCATCATGGAGGCGGCGGAAGTGGGAGTGGAACTGATTGTGTGTATCACCGAAGGGGTGCCGGTCAACGACATGGTGACCGTGAAGCGCTATTTGCAATCGCGCTCCTCCCGTCTGCTGGGCCCGAACTGCCCGGGGGTGATCACTCCCGGTGAGTGCAAGCTGGGGATCATGCCCGGATACATCCACGCGCAGGGAAAAGTGGGAGTGATCAGCCGGTCGGGGACCCTCACCTACGAAGCGGTGTACCAACTCACCAACCTGGGACTGGGGCAGACCACCGCGCTGGGCATCGGGGGAGATCCGGTGAATGGCACCAGTTTCGTGGACGCTCTGCGGATGTTTCAGGCCGACCCGGCCACCGAAGGGGTGCTGATTATCGGCGAGATCGGGGGATCGGCCGAAGAGGAGGCCGCCGATTTCGTTCGCTCGGAGATGACCAAGCCGGTGGCGGGGTTCATCGCCGGGCTCACCGCCCCGCCGGGAAAGCGCATGGGTCATGCCGGGGCGATCATCTCCGGCGGCCAAGGGACGGCTCAGAGCAAAATCGAGGCTTTCCGGCAGGCGGGAATCGAGATAGCCCCCACCCCGCCCGACATGGGTTCGGCCATGCTGGCCGCTCTCAGGAGATAATCCGAGCCACCTTACCCTTCCGGGGCCGAGAGTTACTCTTGCTTGCCATGGCGTCTCACTCCCGGCTTTCTCATCACCACCGGGCCGGTCTGTGAAACTGGTGATCGTGGCGGCGGGAAAGGTCGCTCGCAATGTGTTGGGCCGTTTGGGCGACCGGTGGCAAGTCACGGTGGTAAGTCACGGTGGTCGACCCCCGGGATTCGGCTTTGGAGATGGCCCGGGGGGTGCGGGAGGTCGAATTTGTTCGAGGGGACGGGTCCAGTCGATTGGTTTTGCGCCGGGCGGGCCTGGAAGAGGCCGAGGCGTTGATCGCCGCCAGCCGGGACGACCAGGTAAACCTGGAGGCGTGTCGGTACGCCCGGGAACTGGGGATACGTACGCGGGTAGTTGGTGGGTGGCAAGTTCGCGAAAAAAGACGGCGGCGGGGGGTTGATATTGTCACAGACCGAGCACATATTGAAGGGGTCGAACACCTCCCGGTCCTCTCCGACGTCGTCAGGACCGCACCGGAGGTCATAAAACATTTTCGGGACGCCCGCTTCCCGCCACCAACCCGTGGCGAAGCGCGTCCCGATCCTGGCGGTGAGCGGCGGGGGAGGGGAACCCAACGGGCGAAAAACGGGCCGGGTCGAATTCCGCGAGATAGTTAACTGGTTTTCCGCGACCGACCGCCATGGACCCGCTTGCTCGCCGGGTCTGGAACGCCGGAAACTTTCTCCTCCGGCTGCGACGTGGGTGCGGACCCGCGCCACGAAAGATTCCCCGGGGAGGTTACCTGGGGGCGGGGTAGTGCTTGCTCAGTGTCCGGGGCCGTAGAGGCCGTATTGGAGGCGAGGATCGCCGGGAGTGGCGTCGAAGCGGCTCTGATAGGCTTCGCCGATCCAGCGGGCGCGGGCGATGAGATCGTGTCCCAACCGCAGACGGCCCGGTTCCCAGCGCCGGAGCGCCGCCTTCACGTTCCCTTGCTCGGCAGCCAGGGCATCACGCAGGGCGAAGGCGTCGTCGCAGGCCTTGGCGGTTCCCGCCGCGGCGTGCGGGCGGATCGCGAAGGCGGCGTCGCCTATCAGGCAAATCCGTCCCTGGGCCATTCGTCGGGACGCCACATCGAATATCACCTGGATGAACAGATCCTGGGCGCCGTCCACCACCTCCCTCACCATCGGCGCCATGGTGCGCCGCGCCTGGCCTCGGACCCGGGCCAGCAGGTCACCACGGACAAAGCCGGGGGGCACCGACCAGGGACGCCTGACGCCCTCCCGGTCGGTAAGGAGATCGTCCAGCGGCGGTCCCTTTGGGCAGTTGTAGTACCAGACCAGGTTCATCAGCCGTTCTCCCGGCGCCAGACTGCCCGACCGGCTGGGAATGGCGTAGGCCAGGGAATGCCCGGTCGGCATCAGGCAGTAGACCATGGCGTTACCCATTCGGTCGGCGGCCGGTGGGCTGAGCTCCGATTCGGGAATGGTTCCCCGCCAGGCCACGTATCCGGCGTAAGAGGGAGAGATGACCGGATCGAGGATCGACCTGGCCAGAGAGTTGATGCCGTCCGCCGCCACCAGCAGATCAGCGGTGGTCTGCTCCCCGTCGGCGAAGGTCACAGCCACCGTGTCCCCGCTTTGGGTGAATCCCGTCACCTCCTTGCGAAGGTGGTAGTGATCGTCCCCAAAATCCGCCAGGAGCCCCCGGTAGATGGTGTTCCATGAACTTATCAGCGAACCGAGGGGCTTTTTGGAAAGCACCTGTCCGCGCCGGTCGATGAATGTCCACCAGTACGGGGCGATGGAGACTTCTTCGGTGCGCAGCGGGCTGTGCTCATCGAAATAGCGGTAGGTGTGAGGAAGCAGGATGATGCCCGCCCCCCGGTCTTGCAACGCCTCTGTGGATCGCTCGTAGATGTCCACCTGACAGCCCAGTTCGCGCAACAGCAAACCGGCGGTCAGCCCGCCGATCGACCCTCCCATGACCGCCACCCGTGGCCAGCGGCTGGGGGTCAATTCAAGCAGATCTCCCGAAAGTGGCGATCCGGTCCACCCCGCAGATGAACAGCACCCGCCGCTCGTCGATGGATGGATCCCGCAGACCGTAGGGAGGCTCGGCGCCCGTGTATTTGGTCCAGACCCTGTCCAGTTGGGCGGTGACCATCGCTCCCTCGTCGGGATCGTCCTCGGAGACCTCCCGCTCCACCGTGCATTTTATGCTCATCCAGTGATAGGGGTTGGCCGGGTTCATCAGCAGGACGGTGATCTGGGGATTGGCCCTGATCCAGGAGGTCTTCTTGCGGTGGGAGGCCACGTTGACCAGCACCCGGTCGGTGTCTCCGTCGTAATCGAACCACATGGCGGAAAGGTTGGGACGTCCATCCCCGCCCATCACGGCCATCACGGCGGTCACCTGCCCGTCCATCAGTTGCTTGTGGTCGGGATCGACGTCGTTCAGCCCCGAAATCCGGACCCGATTGCCTATGGAAAACTGGTTGGCTTGCAGTCCGTCGGCGACATCCAGAAATTTGGCCACAGTGATCGACATGGCATTGCTCCTCTCCTGGCGTTTCGAATTCAAATTACCTTAGCCGCGGGCGGTCTCGATTACTGCCCGGTACGCAGTCGGATCTATCCGCGCGTCGATAAGGCGGGGCCGGGGTCCGTCCAGGGCCGCGGCCAACTGCGATTCGTTCTCGGCTACCACCCCTTCCATGCCAAAACCGCGGGCGACGGCCGCCAAGTCGATGGTCCGATAGCGCACCGCCTCCCGTCCACCCTGGCCGGGGAGTTGTTTGAGTTCGATCAGAGTGAGAGCCGCGTCATTGAACACCACCACCACCACGTTGGCGCCGGTCCTGGCCAGAGTTTCCAACTCGGCCGGCACGTACCCCAAGCCGCCGTCGCCGGTCAGGCAGATCGCCGGTTCCTCCGGCTTGGCCAAAGCGGCGCCCAGCGCGGCGGGGAGGGCGTATCCCATGGTGGAAAGGCCGTTGGAGATCAAAACTCGCCGAGGCTCGGTTGCTTTCAGGAAGGGCATCGCCACCAGAAAGTGGGCTCCCGCGTCCAGAGTCACCGTCGTCCCTCCCTGCCGGGCGGACCATTCCGCCACTGCCCGCACCGCCTGGTGGGGGGTGAATCCGGGTCCGTTCTCCCATAACGCTCGGCGCGCGGCGCGCCACACGGTCTGACCCTCGCCCTCATCCCAGGAGTTGTCGGCCAGATCGGCCGCCAGAGATTCCAGAATGGGACCCACCGGACCGGGGACGTCGGCTTCCCCGGGAAAGAAGCGACGAGGGTTGGGCCACGGGTTGATTTCAACGACCGGCGCCTCGTATTGGAAAGGCCGGGGCAGGGGTTCTGCCGGGTCCACCCCCACCGCCAGCACCAGGTCGCTCTTGTGAAGGAGCGGCGCCTCCGGAAGGGAACTGGTGAACAGGCCCCCGAACTCGGGGGTGGTCTCGTCGATCAGGCCTTTGGCGTGATAGGTGGTGAGCACCGGGCAACCGGCGCCGGCCACCACCTGCCGCACGTCTCCGGCCCACCGAAGCGCTCCGGCGCCCACGATCAGCAGGGGCAATTCGGATCGGCGGGTCAGTTTCCGCACCGCCTCGGGAACGACGGCGGCGCCGGGCAGCGCCGGGGGTTGGGGAGGAACCTCCCCGGGGACGGTGCTGTCCATGTCGAGGTGCACGCCGCCCTGAGGATGGGCTGCGGCCAGACGTCCGGCGGCCTCCGCCGCCCGGGCGGTCCGGGCATGGCCCACCGTGCCGCTCCATTTGGTGACCGGACGCATCAGAGCGGGCTGGTCGAACTCTTGGTGCCCCACCCAGGAGCGGTCCGAGGCCGCAACGGTGTCTCCCACCAGCACCAGGGGTTGCTTGTCCAAGGTGGCCTGGGCAACCCCGTTGACCGCCGAGGCCACTCCCGGACCCCTGGTCACCACCGCCGCTCCCACCGTCCCGGTCAAAAGCCCGAAGGTGGAGGCGACGATGCAGGCGGTGGTCTCGGTGTGGCACAGGACGAACGGGATGCCCAGCTCGGCCGCCGCGCCCAGTTTCTGCAGGTTGGGGCCGCCTCCCGGCACTCCGAACAGACGGCGCATTCCCCCTGCTTGCAAGCCGGCCACGATCCGGCGGGCAACCGTTGTGGACATGGTTCAGTCGTATAGTTCGACGGTGATGAAGCGGATCTCGCAGTCTCCGGCGTTCTCGAAGTCATGGATCACCGATTCCGTCGGGGTGTGCGACTGGAAGCTGGTGTCCCCTTCTTGGTAGCGGCGGATGTGATACACCCCATCGGCGGTGCGTTGCTTGCCGATCCCGCCTTTGACCACCGTCCAGAAGTAATGACGGTCGTGGAGGTGGAACCCGCCTCTCTCTCCGGGCTGAAGGCAAACTTCCCAGACTCCCACCTCATCGTTTTGGAACAGCAGTTTGGTGCCGAGGTTCCGGTTGCCTTCCTCGGCTGCGGTGAGCTCCTCGGAGAAGTCTCCGGTGCGATACCGGCCTTTGTCGATTATTTCCACCATGGCGGGCAAGGCTAGTTGAGTTGCCGCCACTCTGGCAGATCCCGGCAATCGGCAAGCGATCATTCCCATCACCGGCGCCGTCTGTCCTGCTGACCGCCGCCACGGTGGTGGTTTCCCGACCCGTGGGGTAGGTCGAGACCGTGGAGGTGATTTGTTCGTTCAAACCAGGCTGAAATCGTAGGATGGAGAAAATGGGATCCCAAGAGACGATGCCGACCCCGGTGGAGGGGATTCTGAGGGGAATGCGGGTGGTGGAGCTTTCCGCCTTCGTGGCGGTTCCACTGGCGGGTCTGACTCTCTCCTCCCTGGGCGCCGATGTCATCCGGGTGGATCTTCCGGGAGGGGGGCTCGACTATGGTCGATGGCCGGTGACCGCCCAAGGCAGGAGCCTGTACTGGGCGGGCCTCAACGCCGGAAAGCGTTCGGTCGCCCTCGATCTGCGATCGGCGGAAGGAAGGTCGATTCTGGTTGATCTGATCACCGCCCCCCGACCGGATGCGGGAATCCTGATAACCAACCTCTCCCCCCGGTGGCTCTCCTATGAGCGGCTGACCGAAAGGAGGCCCGACCTGATCATGGTGGCGCTGCGGGGCAATCCCGACGGCTCGGTGGCGTTGGACTACACGGTCAACGCGGCCGTGGGGTACCCCGCAATCACGGGCCCACCGGACGGCGGGCCGATTAACCACGTTCTCCCCGCCTGGGATGTGATCGCCGGGAACATGGTGGCCACCGCGGTGTTGGCTGCCGACCGCCACCGTCTTCGCACCGGAGAGGGACAGTTGGTGCGGCTGTCCCTGACCGATGTGGCCCTGGCCACCGTCTCCGCGCTGGGTCACATCGGAGAGGTGGTGGTCAACCGGCAGGATCGCAGTTCGCATGGCAACTACGTGTACGGCGCCTATGGCCGCGACTTTCTCACTGCTGATGGGAGAAGGGTGATGGTGGTGGTGATCACCGACCGGCAGTGGCGCGATCTGGTGGAGGCCACCGGCGCCGGAGAGGCCATGGAGCGCATCGCGGCCCGGAGCACCCTCGATCTGGGTAACGAGGGTGACCGGTTCCGGGCGCGCGAAGAGATCTCGGCGGTGCTGGTGCCCTGGTTTGCCTCCCGCACCCTGCGCGAGGTGGGGGAGATCTTGAGTCGGCACAGATTGTGCTGGGGGCCCTATCAGACTTTTCGGCAACTGGTTGAAGAAGACCCTCGTTGTTCGGAGGAAAATCCGCTGTTTCGCAGGGTGAGCCACCCGGGAGTGGGGGAGTATCTCTCCGCATCCCATCCTCTCCAATTCGGAGGCGTCCGGCTCCCGCCCCGGCCTGCTCCACAGGTGGGCCGGCACACCGATGAGGTTATCTCGGAGATACTGGGCGAGTCGGCGTCAGGGTAAGTCGACCTGCGACCCCTCGCACCCGACGGATTCTCCTGCCCTTTCTTGTTCCGTCAGGTGTTTGCGACTACCCAGGACGCCGACACCCTCAAGAAGATACCGACAGGTGGAGGGAAGCGGTCAGGCGCGGTGCCTGTAAACCATCGCGATGTTCGGGGTTTTTGCGCAGGTTGTTCGAGCAGGCCGGATGGGAAACTGCTCGGGGGCGGGGCCTACCCTTCGGTCCAGACCGCGAGAGCCTTGGGGAGGCTATGCCAATGTTGACAAGGGTTGCTGTCGAAAGGGCATTACTTTCCGTTTCGGACAAAACGGGAATAGCGGAATTCGCCCGTTGCCTGACCAATCTGGGTGTCGAGATCGTCTCTTCGGGTGGGACAGCCCGTGCTTTGGGAGAGGCGGGTCTGAAAGTCACGGAGGTGGAGGAGGTCACGGGATTTCCCCAGATGTTGGGCGGCAGGGTCAAGACCCTCCATCCGCACATCCA
Source organism: Acidimicrobiia bacterium (assembly GCA_963665765.1). Taxonomy (GTDB): domain Bacteria; phylum Actinomycetota; class Acidimicrobiia; order Spongiisociales; family ZC4RG35; genus Bin76. The sequence goes on along the minus strand of OY762464.1, from coordinate 982,142 downwards.
TGGAGGTCTGCTCGCCGACCCCGATCAGCCTTCCCACCGAGATGATCTGCGCCGACACGGCATAGCTGCCTTCCAGTTGGTGGTCTGCAACCTGTATCCCTTCGGGGATGATCCCCGAGTGGAGCAGATCGATATCGGCGGGGTGGCCCTTTTGCGGGCCGCGGCCAAGAACCACGCCCACGTGGGAGCGGTTAGCTCGCCGAATCAGTATTCGGAGGTGATGGGGGCCTTGCGGTCGGGAGGTCTGGGAGATGATCTGCGCCGACGTCTGGCGGCTGAGGCTTTTGCCCACACTTGTTCATACGACGCCGCCATCGCCGACTGGATATCTCCCCCGAATGTCTTCCCCGACCCCCTGGTGATGATCTTGCGTCGTGAGCATTTGACCCGCTACGGGGAGAATCCCCACCAGCGAGGCGCCTTGTACAGCCCGCCGCGGGCGGGATTCCGGGGGTCGGGGGTGCGACGTCTGCAGGGAAAGGCCATGTCGTACAACAATTACGCGGATGCGGAGGCGGCGGTGCGTCTGGCGGACGACTTGGAGGATCCGGGTTGTGTGATCGTCAAGCACGCCAATCCGTGCGGGGTGGGGACCGGAGGCGATCCGGCGGAGGCTTTCGCCCGTGCCTGGAAGAGCGATCCGCGGTCGGCCTTTGGAGGGGTGGTGGCGTTTAATCGCCCCCTGGATGCGGAGGCGGCCCAGGCGCTCGGCCAGGTGTTCGTGGAGGTGGTGGCGGCGCCCCGGGTGGAACCCCCGGCCGGGGAGATACTGTCGGGCAAGCCCGGTCTGCGAGTCTTGGAGATTCCACCGAGGTCGGGGATCGAGCGGGAGGTGCGATCTGTGGGGCCGGACTTTTTGGTGCAGTCTCCCGACTCGGTCACCACGGTTACCGAGGATTGGAAAGTGGTGTCCCGAGTGCGGCCCGATTCCGAACAACTGGTTGCCCTGCAATTGGCCTGGGTGGTGGCGGCTCACGCCAAGTCGAACGCAGTGACCATCTGCCGGGAGGGCCGGACGGTGGGAGTGGGGTCCGGTGATCAAAGTCGGGTGGGGGCGGCTGAGCGGGCGATTCGGATCGCCGGGGACCGCACCCGGGGGGCGGTGGCCGCGTCCGACGGATTCTTTCCCTTCCGGGACGGGCTGGATGCCCTAGCATCTGTGGGTGTGGTTGCCATAGTTTCCCCAGGGGGCTCGGTGCGTGACGCGGAGGTGATCGCCGCCGCCGATCAGCATGGGGTGGCGCTGCTCTTCACCGGTCGCAGGCATTTCCGGCACTGATGGCCGCTCTGACGCTCAGCGGGAAGGCGGTGGCCGCCGCGGTGATGGAGGAAGTGGCCTCTGCGGTCCGCTCTCTCGCCGAAGCCGGTCACGTCCCCGGCCTGGCTACGGTGCTGGTGGGCGACGACCCCGCTTCCCACACCTATGTCCGGGCCAAGCGCCGGGACGCGGCCCGGGTGGGGATTCGCTCCATCCACCATCAAATGGAGGCAACCTCCACCCAGGACGAGATAGAGGATTTGGTGAGGAACCTGAGCGCCGACCCGGGAGTGGACGGGATCCTGGTCCAACTGCCTCTCCCGAGAGGATTGGACGAGGGAGCGGTGGTGGGATGTATCGATCCCGGAAAGGACGTGGATGGGCTTCACCGCGAGAACCTCGGCCGACTGGTGGCGGAGGCGCCGGGGCCTCGGCCCTGCACTCCCGCCGGGGTGATGCGGATCCTCAGCCACTACGGGATCCCGACCAGTGGTCGACGGGTGGTGGTGATCGGCCGAAGTTTTTTGGTGGGAAAGCCCCTGGCGCTGCTGATGTCCACCAAAGGGGTGGACGCCACGGTCACCCTCGCCCACTCCCGCACCGTCGAGTTGGAGGCTCTGGCCCGCCAAGCCGATATCCTGGTGGCCGCGGTGGGAAGAGCCCGGATGGTGAAGGCTTCCTGGGTGAAGCCCGGGGCGGTGGTGATCGATGTGGGGATCAACCGCACCGAGGTGGGCCTGGTGGGTGATGTCGACTATGCGGAGGTCAGGGAGGTCGCCTCGGCGGTCACTCCGGTGCCCGGTGGGGTGGGGGTGATGACCAGGGCGATGCTGATGTCCAACACGGTGGCGGCGGCTTCGGGGAACATTTCCGGATTGGGCGGGGTTTCACAGAACAGATAACCTCGAGCCAGGACCCCCATGCTGACCTTCCAGGACCTACTTAGACGAGCCAAAGCCCGCATCAGGGAAGTAAATCCCGCCGATGTGGAGCCCCGGCTGTCGGAAACCGATTTGCTGCTGCTGGACGTGCGAGAGCATGAAGAGTACGAGCAGGGCGCCATCCCGGGGGCGCATCTGATCCCCCGGGGCCTTTTGGAATCGTCCATCTCCATGCAGGTGCCCGATCCCAACACCGAGATCGTGGTCTATTGCGCGGGTGGCGCTCGGTCGGCCTTGGCCGCCCTCTCCCTCCAAGAGTTGGGGTATCGCAATGTTCTCTCCATGGCCGGCGGGTTCGGTCAGTGGAAGGCGGAGGGTCGTCCCTGGTCCGAGCCGGTGACGCTTACCTCGGATCAGAAGATGCGCTACAGCAGACACACTCTGCTGCCGGAAGTGGGAGAGGAAGGTCAGGCCAAGTTGCTGAGTTCCCGGGTGCTCTTGGTGGGGGCCGGAGGTTTGGGTTCCCCCGCCGCTCTCTACCTGGCGGCGGCGGGAGTGGGAACCTTGGGCGTGGTCGACTTCGATGTGGTGGACGCCTCCAACCTGCAGCGACAGATCCTGCACAACATGGACCGGCTGGGCCATCCCAAGGTGGATTCGGCGCGGGAGACGCTCACTGCTCTCAATCCGGATGTCAAGGTCGAGCCCTACAGACAGCGTCTGTCCGCCCACAACGTTCTGGACATCATGTCCGGTTACGATCTGGTGGTGGACGGAGGCGACAATTTCCCCACCCGCTATCTGGTGAACGACGCCTCGCTTCATCTCCGCGTGCCGGTGGTCCACGGGGCCATCTTCCGCTTCGAGGGTCAAACCAGCGTTTTCCACCCCTACCAGGGGCCTTGCTACCGGTGTCTGTTCCCCCAGCCTCCTCCGCCCGAATTGGCGCCGTCCTGTGCGGAGGCGGGTGTGCTGGGCGTGCTGCCGGGGATCATCGGTTCCCTGGAGGCTATGGAGGCCATCAAGATGTTGCTGGGCATAGGGGAATCGCTGGTCGGAAAGCTTTTGACCTACGACGCCCTCACCCAGGAGTTCCGGACGCTCAAGCTGCGCCGCAACCCCGACTGTGCGGCCTGTTCCGACGAGAACCTCCCGCCGGCGATCGTCGAATACGATCAGTACTGTATGCCCGCCGGGTCGGTTCCCAGGACCGTCTGACCGACTCGGCCTTTTCCCGCCCGGCGGGAGATTCCAATGTCTGACGAGCTTTCAACCATCCATGTTTCCGAAGCCATCCGCCAGGTGATGGTGGACCATGCCCGGGACTGCTACCCCGAGGAGGCATGCGGTTTGCTGGCCGGACAGCCCGACGGTCGACTGGCCAAGGCTTATCCGCTCACCAATATCGCCCACTCCCCGGCCAATTACGTGATCGATCCGGCGGAGCATTTCAGAACGCTGCGCCATGCCCGGTCGCAGGGTTGGGAGTTGGTGGGGGTGTTCCATTCCCACACCCACTCACCCGCCTACCCCTCTCCCACGGACGTTGCCCTGGCCCCGGAGCCCGATTGGCTGTACGTGCTGGTGGGAATGGAAAGAATGGACACCCTTTCGGTTCGGGGCTTTCGGATCCGGGATAATCAGATCACCGAGACTGCTCTTAGCTTTGAGGCTGCTCTTAGTTTCGAATCGCACCCCCAGGAGGAACGCAGATTATGACCCACACTATTCGCCTGCCCACCATTCTTCGCGTTCATGCCGGAGGGGACGCCTCGGTGACCGCCCGCGGCGCCACGGTGGGAGAGATCTTTGCCGACCTTGGGAAACGATACTCGGGATTGGCTCGCCAGCTGCTGGATCCGGACGGATCGGTGCCGGTGTTCGTCAACGTTTTTCTCAACGACGAGGACATTCGCTATCTGCAGGGTCTGAACACCCCTTGTTCGCAGCCTTCGGAGATCACCATTCTTCCCTCGGTGGCCGGGGGTTGATCCCGATCCCCCGGCCGTGACCAGCCTGCCGTCCACACCCCTGGTCCGGTTGGATGCCTTCTCCCCACCGGGCGTCGACATCTATGCCAAATTGGAGTGGGTGCTGCCCACCGGGTCGATCAAGGATCGGATAGCGGTGGCGATGCTGGAAAAGGCCCGCTCAGAGGGGCGACTGACTCCGGGAACGCACTTGTTGGAACCGTCCTCGGGAAACACGGGGATCGCCCTGGCTCGATTGGCTTTGCTGTGGAACCTTCCCTTGACGGTGGTGATGGCCCAAGGCGCCGGCGCCGAGCGAATCGAAACCCTGAGGACTTTCGGAGCGGAGATCATTTTCTCGCCCGGTGATGAAGGATCCAACGGGGCGGTGCGAATGGCCGAACGACTGGCGGCTTCGGGCGACTATCTGATGCTCAATCAATATGACAACCCGGCCAACGTGGAGGCGCATTACCGCGGGACCGGGCGGGAGATTGTGGAGGAGCTTGATCGGGTGGACGCCTTCGTGGCCGGGTTGGGCACCGGGGGAACCCTGATGGGCGCCGGCGCCGCCATCCGAGAGTCCTTTCCCGTGGCGCAGGTGGTGGCGGCCGAGCCCCCCATGGGCGAGTTGATCACCGGCCTCCGCTCCATGGACGCCGGTTACGTTCCCCCCATTTTCGAAGCCGATCGGATCGATCGCCGGATACTGGTTCGCCTCGCCCCCACGATCGAACATACCCGTCGGCTGCTTTCCATGGAGGGGATGTTCGCCGGGCCCTCCTGCGGAGCGGCGCTGGCGGTGGCTTTGCGCATCGCCGGAGAATTGCGCTCGGGGACGGTGGTGACCATCTTCCCCGACGCCGGATGGAAATATCTCTCCACCGGGATATACACCGGATCGATCCAAGACGCCGTGCAAGGCGCCGCCAACCAGATCCTCTGGTAGGAGGCCTAACCAGGTGGGGGCGTATGAGAGCCGGCACTTGGCCGAAGGTGGAACTCCGGTTCTGTGTCGGGCGTTTAGATCAATGGCTTTCAGACAGCAGCCAGGATGCCCCCGCCCGCGGCGGTGAGGAGCACCACCAGCCAGGCGGGAAGCTTCCAAAAGGCCAGTAGTCCGAAGGCCACCAGGGCCAGGGCCAGGTCCGAGGGTTCTCGGATAGCGTCGATCCACAAGGGGTCGTAGAGCGCTATTAGGAGTATCCCGACCACTGCCGCGTTGACTCCCCGCAGGGCGGCTTGTACTCCGCGGTGAGTGCGCAGGGTGGCGAGGAACGGAAGGGCGGCCATCACTATCAGGAGGGAAGGCAGGTAGAGAGCCACCAGGGCCAGGGCCGCGCCGGCTATCTCATTGGGTTCGGGTTCCATCACCGCCCCCAGATAGGAGGAAAAAGCGAACACGGGACCGGGGATGGCCTGAGCAGCGCCAAAGCCGGCGATGAAGAGCTCGGAGTCCACCCACCCCGGTTCCACGACCTCTGACTCCAACAGGGGCAGCACCACCGGGCCGCCGCCGAACACCAGGGCGCCGGCGCCGTAAAAGGCGTCGGTGACGTCCACGATCTCCGCTTCGGTGAGGCGGCGGGCGATGGGAAGGACGGCCAGCAGGCCAAAGAAGACCACGGCGGCGATCATGCCGGATCGTCTGGTGAAGGCCACCAAGCGGCGTTCGGTCTCCTGAGGGTCGTCCTCTCGGCAGAAACGCCACCCCAGCATGCCTCCTGCCACGATCACCGCCACCGCGGTGGTTCGGGTGGAAGAGGAGAAAGCGATCAGAGCGACTGCGGATCCGATCGCCAGGAAGCTGCGGAAGGGGTCGGGGGCCAGTTTGAGCCACAGTTTCCACACCGCCAAACCCACCACCGGCACCGCCACCACCACCAAACCATGGATCCATCCCTGCGCCCGCTCGCCGATCCGGGCGGCGGCCAGACCCAAGGAGGTGAGAATGACCGCCGAAGGGAGAGTGAACCCCAGCCACGCCGCCAATCCACCCCGCAAACCTCCTCGCACCATTCCCACGGCGAAACCCAGTTGGGAACTAGCCGCGCCGGGAGTGGCCTGGGAGAGTGCCAAAAAGTCGGCGAATGTCCCCTCGTCCACCCAGCGTCGCCGTTCGACGTACTCGTTGTGGAAGTAGCCAAAATGCGCCACCGGCCCTCCGAACGAGGTGAGCCCCAGCCGAAGCGCCACCCAAAAGATTTCCCAGAACCTGCCTGTGCCACGAGGGATTTCCCCGCCGTCATTGCTCACCGGCCCTCAAGTTACCAGGTGGAGGGGATACCTCCATAGGCAGTACGTCTAGTCAGGGCGTAGTGCCTGCCGCCGCGGGCCGACGTTCTCAGAACTCTCGGTTTACGATGAACCGGGCCAGTTCCAGCATCTCCTGGGCCGGGCCCGGTTCGATATCCGCCATGAACAGCACCTCGGAGACGTGACGCAGCCGCTCTTGGGCCGCCGCCTCGGTGGCTTCTCTTCCGCCCGCCTCCTCCACCAGAAGGGCCGCTTGGGCAATTTCAGAGTCGTTGAGGTGGTCTTTTGCATAGAGGGAGGCGAGTTCTTCTCCGGCGTCGGTTCCGGAACAGAGGGCCACCGTGACCGGGATCGACTGTTTTTTTTCCCGCAGATCGTTGCCGGCAGGCTTGCCGGTCACCGCCGGATCCCCCCAAATACCCAGCAGGTCATCTTGAGCCTGAAAGGCCAGTCCCAGTTCGTTCCCGAAATTACGCAGAGCCTCCACCGTGGCGGCGGGAGCGCCGGCCAGGATGGCGCCCACCGCGCCGGCGTGTGCCAACAGTGCCCCCGTCTTGCATGACACCATCTCCCAGCACTCGTCCACCTCGACCCGCTCCCGTTGACTGAAGGACATGTCCATGTACTGTCCGGTGATCATGGCCATGGTGGCCCGGGTCAGGTCGGCTGCCGCGGCGGTGCGGGCCGGGGTGGGTTCTTCCAGCAGCACCTGCAGAGCCAGTCCCATGAGGGCGTCTCCCACGATGATGGCGTTTCCCGTTCCGAAGACTTTCCACATGGTGGCGCGGTGTCGTCGTTCGGCGTCGTCATCCACGATGTCGTCGTGCACGAGCGAAAAGTTGTGCACCAATTCCACGGCGACCGCGCCGGGGAGCCCGATTTGGGGTGATGCGCCCACCGCCTCGGCGGACAACAGGGCCAAAGTGGGGCGCACTCCCTTGCCGTGGCGGCTTTTGGGGTGGGGTCGGCCATCGGAGTCAACCCATCCGAAGTGGTAGCGGGCCGGGGCTGCCAATCCCGGCGACAGACGGTCCACCGCCGCCCGGAGGGCGGGACCCGTCAGCTCGGCGGTCCGTTCCAGAACATCGGGGGTGCGTCGTGGGTGGTTCATGCCGCAGTCGCGGTCCCGGACGCGAAGCCCGCCGCCAGACGACCCGCTCTGGTTCCACTGCGAACCGCCCCTTCCATGGTGGCGGGCCAGCCGGTGTCGCACCAGGCGCCCGCCAGATAGACCCCCGCGAGTCGGCATTCGGCGCCGGCTCGCAGGACGTCGGTTCCGGGGGCGCCGTAGAAAGTGGCCGACCTTTCCCGGGTGACGATCGCTTCGGTGACCCGGGCTTTTGCCGCCGAGGGCAGCAGGCGGGCCAACTCCTGGCTGAAGTGTGTGATCAGATCTGTCGAACTCCGGCCGATGTACGACTCGGCCGCGGACAGGGATATGGCCAGACACTGACGGCCGTCATCCAATCCGGCCCCTTCCGTGCGATCGAATACGTATTGCACATCGCTTCCCACCGCCGCGAACATCGGCATCCGGGTTACCGTCCGGTCGTACACCAGATGGACGTTCACGATGGGCGATGCTCCCAAGTCCGGTAGCCGATCCTGGTGGGGGACGGCGCCCGGCGGCAGCAGGGGGGCCACCTCATCGTGAGGGACCGCCACCACCACCGACTCGGCATCGATCAGGTCGTCGTTCATCCTAACCTGCAGTCGTCCCGAGGGGCCCTGCCGTATGCCGGTGACCCCGGCGCCGGTTCTCACCTCTGCCCCGATTTTCTCCAGTGCTCGGCGGGCGGCGTCTCCGTGCACAGCAGAAAGCGGCGCCATGGCCCAGCCGATGTCGGCCGCCTTGGCTTCGGTCAAAAGCCCGGTCACGAACACTTTGGCGGCCAGTTTGAGAGAGACCGCCGCGGCGGGCGCATTGACGGTGGGCAGTATCACCAGGTTCCAAAACGTCTCGATGGCCTCGGAGTCCTGCCGGTGGGCGGCCAGCCAGTCGCCGAAAGTTATTTCGTCCAGGGACGGGTCATCGGGGTCCAACTGACGAAGAGCCCAACCCGTTCGCAATACCCTCACCCTTTGGCGGAGGCTCAGGTGTGGGTAGGAGAGCAGGGAAAATGCCAGATGGAGCGGGGCGGGACCGGCGGTTCGTCGGATCGAGCCGGCGCGGCCACCGGGGCGTAGCACCGGTATCTCGAGCCGTTTCTGCAAAAAGACCTGATGGTGGGAACCGATGCGCCGCAAAAAACCCAGATAGGCGTCACAGCAACGCAAGAAGACGTGCTGGCCGTTGTCGAACCAGATTCCCCTGCGCCGAAATGACCAGGTGGCCCCTCCCAGACGTGGGCGCCGCTCCAAAAGCGTCACCGCCGCGCCGCCATCGGCCGCCTCCAGTCCCGCCGCCAGACCGGCCAGTCCTCCTCCCACCACCACCACCCGCGGTTGGCTGCTGCTCAAGGTCGCAGCCCGGAAACACTGCGAACCGCCACCAGTACCTTTTCCCAGGCGGGGAGGCTGACTCGTTCGTGAAGCGGACTGGTGGGTCGGGCGAGAATGCGGTGCAGGACTCGTTGGTAGATGCCGGCCATGGCCGCGGTGCAGGCCCGGCTTCGGTGGTCGAGATATTCGAGCAGGGTCAGTCCTTGCTCGAACCAGTGGGCCGCCTGCTTCGCCACATGCTCGACCAACTCCCCCACCCGGTCGGGCGGCGCCCACTCGCCCGAAATGATGCCGAACCGGTCCCTGTCCTGCTCCGGGAGGTAGATGCGTCCCATGCGATGGTCCTCTTTGATGTCGCGCAGCATGTTGGTCAGTTGGAGGGCCACTCCCAGATCATCGGCCATCTGGGCGGGGTTGTCCTGATGCTGGGGGTGGGATCGGTTCGGCTGGGCGCCGAAGACACCCAACGACAGGCGGCCGACCGACCCGGCCACCAAGCGGCAGTAGCGAACTGTGTCGTTCATCGTCAGATAGGTCTCGCCCCGCACATCCTGCTCACAACCTTCCACGATCTCGTGCAGTGCGGCCAAGGGAATCGGATAGAGGTCAGCGGCATGGGCGATGCCCACGACCACCGCATCACCGGGGTCGGGGATCTGTCCTGCCGCAAGCGCCTGGATGGTGGAGTGCAGGTCGTCCAGGGCAGCCAGTTTGCGGTCAGGTGGCCAGTCGCCGTCGCCGACGTCATCGATGCGTCGAGCCATGGCGTACAGCGCCGCGATGGCCTTGCGCTTGGGGGAAGAAAGGAGCCGAATGCCATAAGCGAAGTTACGGGCCTCCGCCCAGGTGATCTGCTCACACTGCCGGTAAGCCGACTCGGGCGTCATCACCTCTCAGGCTCCACCCCGGGGGAGGAAAGTCCCTAGATACAGGGGGATGTAACGGCGAAACAACCGGACGGATCCGGCTTTCGGGGTCCCGACCAGCACATCGTATCGGGCCGCTTCGAGGGCGTCCAGCCCCGACAGTCCTCCCGCCACGTATCCGGAGATGGCGAGACGGGCATATCCTTTCAGCGATCCCGCCAGCCATCGTCCCCTCTCCAGCAGGAGGCGGGCGCGGGAGGCCTGGTGCTCCACTACTTTCCTCAGGCTCGGTCCGGCCGCCGGCGCCCGCAGATCCTCGATGCTGCACCCGAATCGCTCCAGGTCGTCAACCGGCAGATAGACCCGGCCGGCGCGGGCGTCCTCCGCCACGTCCTGCAGGTGCTCCAGGACCTGCAGACCACTGCATACCGCGTCCGAGGCAGCCAGACGGTCGGCGGTGGGCGCTTCGAAGATGGCCAGTACGAGATGCCCCACCGGGTTGGCCGACAGTTCGCAATACTCCATCAACTCCTCCCAGTTGGCGTAACTCTTCTTGTTCTGATCCAGTCGATTGGCGGCCAGCAATCGGTCAAACGGTGTACGGGAAAGACGGAAGCGGACTACGGTGGGCACCAGTTGCCGGAACACCGGATGGGAGGGCGCCCCGGCGAACAGAGCGTCGAGTTGTCTCTCCAACCAGTCCAGCGCGGCCGACCTATCCCCGGGGTATTCATCGCCCAGCTGATCGACGAGCCGGGCATAGCCATATACCGCCCGCAGATGTTCCCGCAGGTGGTCCGGCAACACCCGCAACGCCACGGGAAAGTTCTCGTGGGCGGCTTGGGCCATGACGCCCCCCAGTGCCGCGTGCTCACCCAGGTCTTGGCCGAGGTAGCCGTCCCTTCCCTCGGGCGAAGCGCCTGCTGCGGAAATTGGGTTGGATGGTCTGTGGGTAGACACCGTACCCTCACCCACACGGGGTCCGTGGGCTAGCGTCAAGGCCTTATCTTCGGAGTAGGCGTCAACAACAATAGTGGTGGCCACCGAGCGGCCGGGTCCGGGCGGTGGGAAGTCAGGTTGCGGTGGGAAGTCAGGTTGGTTTCCCGTTCGGTCATGTCCCGCCCCAGGGGGCGGCGAGTCTCGAAAGCCACCGTGATTTACCGCTCACTTGCGTCTTTCGCTTTGGCGTATATTCTGGGTTGAGAGGCCCGAGAAAACCCCGCCAGAGTCTCTTATCGGGTTTCCACACCTAGCCCCTTTTCCGGTCCAGATATGAAGATCTCCATAATCACCATCTTTCCCGATTACTTTCCCCTGGGGCTGGGGATTCTGGGCCGGGCGGTGGAGTCCGGATTAGTCGAGGTCAGGGTGATCGACTTGAGAGACTATGCGGAAGGCGCTCACCGGGCCGTGGACGACGCCCCTTTCGGGGGTGGCCCGGGGATGGTGATGATGCCCGAACCTTTGGCTCGGGCGCTTGACCCCCTGGAGGAGACCCATCGGGTGCTGTTCGCCCCGGTGGGCAAACGTCTTGACCAGTCCATGCTGGATCGATGGTCGAAGCTCGATCACCTCACTTTGGTATGTGGACGCTATGAGGGAGTGGATGAACGGATTGCCGAGCACTTCATCGACGAAGAGGTGTCGGTGGGCGATTACGTGCTGGCGGGCGGGGAGGTGGCCGCACTCCTGGTGTTGGAGGGGGTGGTTCGACTCCTTCCGGAGGCGGTGGGCAATCCGACCTCGGTGGTGTTCGAATCCTTTCGGGAAGGTCTGCTGGAGGAGCCGGTCTACACCAGACCGGCCACCTTCCGAGGCTGGTCGGTGCCCGAGGTGCTTCTCTCGGGCCACCATCAGAAAATAGCCGATTGGAGGATCGCCCGGAGGCGGGAGCGGACCCGCCGCCGCCGCCCGGATTTGTGGCATGGGAAGAGTTGACCCGAATCGGTGGTAGAATGGGCTTTTCCGGCTGACGCCGTCACCATCACACTCCCTTTCGTCGGAAATAAACAGGTTGAACTCATGAACGATATCCAGTTGCTCGAACAGAATTACCTAAGGGATGACATTCCCGACTTCAGGCCGGGGGACACGGTGCGCGTCCACGTGCGGGTGATGGAAGCCGGACGGGAGCGTATCCAGGTCTACGAAGGAGTGGTGATAGGCCGCAGCGGAGGAGGATTGCAGGAGACGTTCACCGTTCGCAAGATCAGCTTCGGGATAGGAGTGGAACGCATCTTTCCGGTTCATGCTCCCATCGTGAGCAGGATCGAGGTACGTCGCAAAGGACTGGTTCGCAGGGCCAAGCTCAACTATCTGCGGGGCCGTTCCGGTAAGTCGGCGCGGATCAAAGAGAGACGCGACTGACCCACCTTCCGCCGCAAACCCCTCTGCCCGAGCCCGACCCGGCTCTGTTGGGGGATCAGGCCCACGAAAACAATCCGGTCAAGTCCACGAGGAGCGGCAAACGTCCCCTCCGGTCGGCGGTGGTGGAGATGGCTGTGCTGCTGGTGGGGGCCGTGGCCCTGGCGGTGTTGATCAAGTCGGTGTTCATCCAGCCTTTCGAGATCCCGTCGCGGTCCATGTTTCCCACTCTGCAGGTGGGAGACAGGGTGATGGTCTCCAAGGTGAGCTATCTGTTCGGCGAACCGGGTCGAGGGGACGTGGTGGTGTTTTCCCCCCCGGGACGGATGGCGCCGGATCGAAATCTCTTGGAAGTCGTGTGGCACGAGGTGAGGGAGGCATTCGGATGGTATGACATCTCCGAGGCGGATCTGATCAAACGGGTGATTGCCACGGGAGGAGATCGCCTCGAGATCCGCCGCCAGGAGGTCTGGTTGAACGGGGAACTCCTCGATGAGCCCTATCTGGGCTCCCTCACCGATGAGCAGAACTTCGTTATAGAAGTCGAGGAGGATCATCTGTTCATGATGGGGGACAACCGCAGCAGTTCTTCCGACAGCCGGGCGTTTGGCGTTGTTCACCAGGACAACGTGGTCGGCAAAGCCGTGTTCCGGATCTGGCCCATGGGCCGCCTGGGCGGCGTCTGACCCCACGCCTGAGCTGAGAACCTCAGGCACCGGGAAGGGTGTTGAGTGGGCGAGTTCGCGAAACAAAGACGGCGGCTGGGGGTTGAATTTGTCTCACACCCGGCCCATGTTGAGTAGGTCGAACATCTCCCGGTCCTCTCCGACGTCGTGGGGACCGCACCGGAGGTCATATGTTTTTCGGGACGCTGCTTCCCGCCTTAGAACCGTGGCGAAGCGTGTCCCGACCCTGGCGGTGAGCGGCGGGGGAGGGGAGCCCAACGGGCGAAAATTGGGTCTGGCCGAATTTTCGCGGGATAGCGGCAGGTTTCGCGATAACCACCATTGGCTCTCCTGACCGCTGGGCCTCAGAGCCCACCCCTCCCAAGGGGGCTGTCCCCAGTCCGATCGGCGGTATTGCCGCGCGCTGCCCCAACGCAGGCGTTCCGGCGTGTCACTCCGGGACGCCCATGCTCTTGGAGAATGAACAGCAATGGGAGACATAAGCTTCGGGCTCGCCGGCGCACCGGCCGGGCCGCCGAGAATCTGGCTGTCCGTTTTCTGGAGAGCAGGGGGCACCGCGTATTGGCCCGAAACGTTCCCGTGGGCCGGGGGGAGGTGGACATTCTGGCCCGGATCGAGGGGGAGAAAACGGTGGTGGAAGTGAGGAGTCGCTGGGCGGTGGGAAAGCCGGAGTCTCCGGATCCGTTGCACGCCTTCGATCACGCCAAGGCGCAACAGGTCAGAAAGCTGGCGGCTTCCCCGTTGCTGCGAGTTTCCCGGGTCGATCTGATCGCCATCCGTTTTAGTGATCGGGGGGTGGAGATCTTGTGGCTGCCGAGGATGGCCTGAACTATCCGGCGAACAGGGCCCACAGAACCGCGGCGATAATCACTGCCAACGCCGCCGCCACCATCACTAGGTCTCCGGTGGTTTTCCGATGAGGCCGGAACGGATTGAAACCCATCTGGCATATGAAAGTAGCGCGGCGGCTCTACCCTACGAAAGTCATGTGGCTGGAAACGGAGGACCGTGGACCGGTGCGCTGGTTGTGGCTGAACCGGCCCCGGCGCAAGAATGCGATTCCTCCCCAAGGTTGGCAGGAACTCCGACAGGCCCTGGATGAGTTCGAGCGCTCCTCGCGGCGAGCGCTGGTGATAGCTGGACGGGGCGGGGAGTTTTGCGCGGGAGCTGACCTCGACCGGGCGGATGGCCCTCGTTTTCCGGGGGTGGTGGAGGCTCGGAACCGGCTGAAGACGGTGGGGGATACCGCCTTGGCTCTGCACAGGTTGAGCAAGCCGACCGTGGCGGCAGTCGATGGAGTGGCGGTGGGCGCCGGGATGAGTCTGGCTCTGGGGTGTGATGTGGTGGTCGCCACCTCTCGAGCCCGATTCTCGGCGATATTCGTTCGCCGGGGGTTGAGTTTGGACATGGGTCTCAGCTGGCTGCTCCCCCGGCTGGCGGGTGCTCAGTTCGCCAGGGAGGCGGCGCTTTCGGGGCGGATGATCCCGGCCGATGAGGCGATGGAAAAAGGTCTGGTATGGGAGGTGGTCGACGAGGAGTCTCTCGAGGAGCGCGCCTCGGAGGTGGCGGAAGGGTTCCTGGTAGGGGCTCCGGTGGCGCAGTTGTTCATCAAGCAGGGTCTGAACCGGTCTTGGGAACTTTCCTTCGAAGAAGCGCTCGCCTGGGAGGGACAGGCCCAGGCCATCTGCCTGAGCACCGATGACCACCGAGAGGGAGTGGAAGCTTTTCTGCAAAAGCGGCCCGCTCGGTTCGGAGGTTCCTGAACCAACCCCGTCCGGGATAGCCGCAACGTGTGATATAAACCACTGAGTCGCGCAGATACTGCGCACCGGTGCATGGACGGGTTCTCCCGGATTTGCCCAAAGTCTTTGGATGAACACCCCTATGTTTTCGGCCGCGATGGTTGGAGTGGAGCCCCGACCGGTGAATGTGGAAGTGCATCTGGGTAGGACCAACTCCAAATTTGGACTGGTTGGCCTGCCCGACACGGCGGTGAGGGAGGCCCGCTACCGGGTCAAGGCGGCGATGGCGTCATCGGGCTATGACATGCCCCGCAGCGAAGTCACGGTCAACCTGGCGCCCGCCGATCTACCCAAAGCCGGCTCCTCCTTCGATCTTCCCATTGCCTTGGGGGTGCTGATCGCCGACGGCAAGGCGTCCACCCGGCATCCGGGGGTGGTGGCGGTGGGCGAATTGGCGCTGGATGGCCGAGTGCGCCGCTCCCGAAGTGTTCTGGCCGCCGCTTTGGTGGCTGCCCGGAGGGGTATCCCCTGTCTGGCGCCTCGGGAAGCCATGTCGGAGGCGGCTCTGGTGCCGGACGTGGAGCTGTACCCGGTGGAGAAACTGTCGGATGCCATAGAGGTGCTGTCGGGCGACATCCAACCCGCCGTGCCGCCTTCCGATCGGGTACCGGTATTTTCCTCCCAGGATCTGGCGGAGGTGAGGGGACAGGAGTTCGCCCGGCGCGGAATGGAAATTGCCGCCGCCGGTCGTCACCATCTTCTGATGTCGGGGCCTCCCGGCATGGGGAAAACGATGCTGGCCAAGCGCCTGCCCGGGATTCTCCCTCCCCTCACCCGGTCCGAAGAGATGGAGTTGGCCCTGGTTTGGGCGGCCGGCGACCGCCGCCGCCCGGCCTCCGGACGGCCCTTCCGAGCGCCTCACCACACTGCTTCTCTGGTGGGACTGCTGGGCGGGGGCAGCGGGATACCGGTGCCGGGCGATCTGTCGCTGGCTCATCACGGAGTGCTATTCCTGGACGAATTGGGAGAATTTCCCAGCCACCTTGTCGATGCCCTTCGCCAACCACTCGAAGAGGGCTCGGTGACCATCACTCGTCGGGGCATTTCCACGACCTTTCCCGGCCGACCTTTGGTGGTGGCGGCCACTAATCCCTGTCCGTGTGGATGGAGGAACGACACGGTGAAGCGGTGCCGGTGCTCACCCGCATCCGTGGACCGCTACCGGCGGCGTCTCTCGGGTCCTCTGCTCGATCGCTTCGACGTGCGGGTCTTTCTGGGACGAATGGAGACCGAGGAACTGACCGGGGCGCCCGGCGAAAGCAGCGCCGTGGTTCGTTCGAGGGTGGAGAAGGCTCGTGGGATGCAAATGGAGCGCGGCGCCCCCAACGGAGACCTGTCCACCTCGCACCTTGACAAGTTGCCCTGGAGCGCCAATGCCAAGAAGGTGCTGGCACTCAACTTGGACCAAGGGCTTTTGACCGGCCGGGGATATGACCGGGTGCGGCGCGTCTCGAGAACCCTGGCCGATTTGGAAGGATCGGCGTCGGTGCAAAAGATGCATGTTCTGGAAGCGCTGGCCTATCGGGCCGGGTTTTGAACCTGATCCCTCCCGCGGTCCCATATTTTTCCCATCGGCTGCGGCTGGCGTTTTCGGGATGGCATCCGCAGCGAATGCACGCTCTGGTGCAGAGGGCCGGCGACCCGGCGGGGGCGGTCCGGATGATCGAGGCCGGACGGGTCAAGTCCCGCCCCGCCGCCCGTCAAGCCATCAGTGTTTCCGCCGAACAGCGGCTGACGGAATTGCAGACCGCCGGGGTCGGGGTGGTGTTGCTGGGCGCCGAGGGATATCCTCCCTGGCTGGCAGCCATTCCCGATCCACCCGATCTGCTGTTCGTCAAAGGACAGCTACCCCCCGAAGCCGGAGTGGCAGTGGTGGGATCGAGGCGCGCCACCCGCTACGGTGTCAACCTGGCCCGGGCCATGGGCGCCGCCATGGGGAGAAGCGGACTCACGGTGATAAGCGGGTTGGCGCGGGGAATAGACGGAGCGGCCCACCAAGGAGTGGTGGAAGCGGGGGGTTGCGGTATCGCAGTGCTGGGTTCGGGTCCCGATCGCTGGTATCCGGTGGCCCATCGAAGCCTGGGGGAGGCGTTGCTGGAAAGGGGTGGGGCGGTGGTCACCGAATATCCGCCGGGAACCGTTCCCGAGCCGTGGCGCTTTCCGATCCGCAACCGGATAATCACCGGTATGTCGAGAGTGGTGCTGGTGGTGGAGGCGGCGATCGGGGGCGGCGCTCTGATCAGTGCCCGGCTGGGTCTGGAGCAGGGTCGGGAGGTGTTGGCGGTCCCCGGCGATATCGACCGGGCAACTTCCCGGGGTTGCAATGAGCTGATTCGCGACGGGGCCATGCCGGTGCTGGGAACCTCGGAATTGCTGGATTACCTGGAGATGGAAGGAATATTGCCCCCTGCCGGCGCCCCGGGGACCGACCAACCTTCGGAGCAACCGGATCGGAAGAGGAGCGATCTGGAGGTGGCCATCGGCGAATCCGGCGTCACGGTCGAGACGCTGCTGGAACGAATGGGATGGCCGCTTCCCCGGCTGCTGGTGAGCATCGGCGAGTTGGAGTCGGAAGGGAGGGTGGTCAGGGAGGGGGGCATGGTGCGGCTGAAGGGTTGAGTATTGCTCCCGACTATTGCTGAAAGGCCCTCGGACAGCTCGGCAGGCCGGAGGATGGTCGCCAAGACCCCGGGCGGTGGTCGGGGGGTTCGTAATATGGAGAAAGTGGCGGCCATCGCACCCCCTCCCGAGTGGGCAGACCATTCTTTGCAGCGTTACTTGAGTTGGCTGGAGCGAGGGCGGCGATTGTCCCCGCACACGGTGAACGCCTATCGGCGAGACATCACCCAGTTTCTGGACTATTGTGACCGGCTCGGACGCGGCGCGGTGGGAGAGGTGGGTCGCGGTGAATATCGTCGGTTCGTCGCCTCGTTGCACACCCGGCGGTATGCCCGCGCCACGGTCATCCGGAAACGCTCGGCGATCCGTTCGTTCTTCGGCTATCTGCACGAGCGCGGTGAGATTCCCGTCAACCCGGTGGGCGCCGCCCCCGCACCCAAAGCCGAGAGCATGCTGCCGGTGGTGATTTCCCCCCAACAGTTGGCCGAGGGGATCGAGGCGGTGGATGGCCATGATCCCGTGGATCTGCGTGACCGGGCTATTCTCGAACTGGCTTACGGTTCGGGGTTGCGGGTGTCCGAATTGGCCTCTCTGACCGTCGCCCAAGTGGAGGGTAGCGATCTGATGGTGATCTCTGGTAAGGGTGGTAAGGATCGAGCGGTTCCGGTCGGGGTTCCCGCTCAGCGGGCGGTGGCCCGATGGTTGGCGGAGGGGCGCCCCGCCTTGGCCGCCGGGCGCTCCGGGCGGGCCCTGTTCGTGGGGGTCAGAGGAGGGAAGATGGGTGTTCGTCAGATCAGGCGGATGGTGCATTCACGGCTGGGGAGTTTCCCGCATGCTCTTCGCCATTCGTTCGCCACCCACCTTCTCGAGGGGGGCGCCGACCTGCGCAGCGTGCAGGAATTGCTGGGACACGCCGGCCTGGGGACCACTCAGATCTACACCAATGTCAGTCACCGCCATCTGCGCTCCACTCACCGGCGCACCCATCCCCGGGCCTGAGGACGGGCCGGTCGGCCCGCCAACCCCGGCGCCGACCGCAAGGTCGGAGGCGACCCGTTTTTTCTGCCGTCCCTGCGCTCCGGTAAGCTCAGGACGCAACGTCGCAGGCTCGTTCCGTCCACTGGTCGGGTAGGACTTCCCAAGTCTTCCTGTCGGGCGGGCGCTTTCGGGGCGCCGAGCGGTGAAAGCCGATCAACGGGTTGAGGAAGAACCAGAAAGGGATATGTTTATGACATCCACCAAAATGAAGGCCCTGATTGACGCGGGTCTCCACTTCGGCCATGAGACACGCCGGTGGAACCCGAAGATGAAGTCTTATCTGTACACGCAGTCCAACGGCATCCATATCATTGATCTCCGGCAAACCGTGGTCCTGTTGGAGGAGGCCCTCACCTTTGTGCGAAACACCGTGGCCGGTGGGGGAAAGATTCTTTTCATAGGCACGAAGAAACAGGCCCGCAACAGTATTGCTCAGCATGCGGAATCGGTGGGCATGCCCTATGTCAATTTTCGGTGGTTGGGGGGAATGCTGACCAACTTCCAAACCATCCGGCAGCGGATTTCCTACATGAAGGAGTTGGAGTCGGAAGAAAACAGTGGGGAGATGCAGACCCGTCCCAAAAAGGAGCGCCTTCGTCTCAGAAGAGATCTGGAGAAGCTCCGTCGGAGTCTGGGGGGAGTGCGCGATCTGGGAGAGCTACCCGCCGGAGTTTTCATAATAGACGTGAACGCCGAGGAAACGGCGGTGAGGGAGGCCACCCGCCTGGGGATCCCCATTGTGGGTCTGGTTGACTCCAACTGCAACCCCGAACCCATAACCTATGTGATTCCGGGTAACGACGACGCCATCCGGGCCGCCGAGTTGATCTGTTCCCAAGTTTCTGAGGCCTGCCGGGAGGGTGCGGGAATGGCCAAGAAGAAGAAAAAGAAAAAGGATGCCCCTTCGAAGGATTCCGGCGCCAAGAACAGAAGAAGAAGGTAATCATGGCGGAGTTCACGGCCAAGGATGTGCAGCGTCTCCGCCGCCGAGCAGGGGTGGGGATGATGGATGCCAAACGGGCGCTGGTGGAGGCGGGGGGCGATCAGGACCGGGCCCATGACCTCCTGCGGGAAAGAGGGTTGGCCAAAGCCGCCAAGCGGGCCGACCGGGATGCCAACGAGGGGACCATAGGAAACTACCTTCACCATCAGTCGGGACATCCGGTGATGGGAGTTCTGGTGGAGCTGGCCTGTGAAACCGATTTCGTCGCCAAGAGCCCGGAGTTCAACGAGGTGGCCAATGACATAGCTCTCCATGTTTCCTGGGCGGCGCCCCGGTGGGTCGTCCGAGAAGAGGTTCCCCAAAGCGCGGTCGCCCATGAGCAGGATCTGATTGCCCGAGCAGGGCGCGCCGAGGGCAAGCCGGAACATATCCTTCCCCGCATCGTGGAGGGGCGTATGGAGAAGTTCTATGCGGAGAACGTTCTGACCGAGCAGGTGTTCGTCAACGCCCAAAAGTTCGAAGGAACGGTGGGAGAGATGGTCGCCGCTCTGGCGGCCAAGATGGGCGAGAACATCAAGATACGCCGGGTGGCGCGAGTGGCGGTGGGCGAACAGGGTTCCTCATGACTTTTTCCCGCCGGGTCCTGCTCAAGCTTTCGGGAGAGGCGTTTTGCGAGCGGGAAGGAGGGTTTGGCATCGATCCGAGCAGGGTGGCGGACGTCGCCCACGAGATAAGCCGGGCCCGCGCGGACGGAACCGAGATTTCGGTGGTGGTGGGAGGGGGGAACTTCTTTCGGGGCATTGCCCTGGCGGCGCGGGGCCTGGATCCGGCTACTGCCGATTACATGGGGATGCTCGCCACAGTGATGAACGGATTGGCGCTGCGGGACGCCCTGGAGAAGTGCGGAACCACTACCCGAGTGATGAGTGCCATCACCATGAGACAGGTCAGCGAGCCGTACATCCGTCTCCGGGCAGTTCGCCACCTCGAGAAGGGGAGAGTGGTGGTGTTCGTGGCGGGAACCGGGAACCCGTTCTTCACCACCGATACCACGGCCGCCCTTCGGGCGATTGAAACGGGAGGGGAAGTCCTGCTGAAGGCCAGCAAGGTGGACGGGGTGTACAGCGCAGACCCCAATCTCGATGTCTCCGCTCGGCTCTTGGAGTCGGCGTCCTACATGCAGGTCATCTCGAGGGACCTCAAAGTCATGGACATGACCGCAATAACCCTGTGTCGGGAGCATAATCTGCCTATTGTGGTGTTTAACATGACCAAGCCAGGCAACGTGTATCGGGCGTTGATAGGGGAACAGTTGGGGACCAGGCTGGGTCAGGAGGCGAAATGATTCAGGACGTTTTGGATGAAGTCGCCCTGATGATGGAGGACTCGGTTGAATATATCACCGGACAGTTCGCCATAGTCCGAACCGGTCGGGCCAACCCCCGGATCGTGCAGGATCTGCGGATCAATTACTACGGCGCCTCGCTCCCTCTCAAGCAGTTGGCCAATTTCACGGTCCCCGATCCCCGCCTCCTCGTTATCCACCCTTTCGACCGCACCGCCATTCCCGAGATTGAGAAGGCCATTCACACCTCTGATCTGGGTATCAACCCGACCAATGACGGGGTAGTGATCCGCCTGGCCTTTCCCCCACTCACCAAGGAGCGGCGGATCGAGCTGATTCGTATCGTCAGAAAACAGGCGGAGAGCGGCAGAATCTCCATTCGTAATGCCCGGCGCAAGGCCAAGGCGGATCTTGATGCGCTCAAGGGGGTATGCTCCGATGACGATCTCCACCGCGCCGAACGGGATTTGCAGAATTTGACAAACCAGGTAATCCAGCAGGTGGACACTCTCTTGAAACGCAAGGAAACGGAACTCTTGGAGGTATAGGGGATGCCGACATCTGATGAGACTTGGGTTCCCGAGTGGGAGCCGGAGGAAAGGATTTCTTCCCGATTGACCGCCCTGCCCACCGAGGCGTCCCAAACGCGGGAAATCGGGTCGGATTTGGCAGATGAAGAGGTTCTCGAAAGCCGCACCTCCCAGCATGAGGCTCTGGCCGAGGAGGTGAGAGAGGCCGACTCCAGAGAGCATCGTCAGCAGGCCGTGGCGGCGGCCATCCCGGGAGTCGATTCCGGCATTCTGGGCTTTGAGGATGTGACCGGTCGAACCGGAATGGCCACCGAGGAAGTGGAGGCCGCCGAACAGGCTCACTCCTCGAATCTGGTCAATCGGACCGTCAGCGCGGTGGCGATGGTGACGGTGGTGGTGCTGGCCCTTTATCTGGGGGGAGCATGGATCACCAGCCTGATCGTTTTGGCGATGATGGTGGCACTGGTGGAGTTCTACACGGTCGTCCGTTCCACCGGTTACCGACCCATGGCCTTGATGGGGCTGTTGGGCGTGGTGGGAGCAGGGGTGGCCGTGCACCTATCCGGACCGGGCGCGGCCGGAGGAGTCCTGGTGGGGGCGGTTGGCTTGACTCTGCTTTTCTATGCGGCGGTGGCGCGAAGAATGCCGGTTGAGAATTTTTCATTGACGTTGCTGGGCATGATCTGGGTCTCGCTGCTGTGCTACGGTGTGGCGATCGGCCAGGCTACCGATGGCGTAGCGCTGTTGGTTTGGGTGTTGCTCCTCAATTCCGCGTTCGACACGTCGGCCTATGTGGTGGGTCGATCCTTCGGCACCCGACCGCTGTCTCCCTCGCTTTCGTCGGGCAAGACCGTGCAGGGTCTGGTGGGTGGGGTGATCGCCACCTTTGTTTTGGCTGCTATCTTCTCCACTTTTCCTCCGTTGTCGTCCCTGTCGCTTCCCCAGGCTCTCTATCTGGCGGCGATTGTCTCGGTTCTGGCGCCTTTTGGGGATGCCCTCGAATCGGCGGTGAAGCGGTCCATCGGCGTAAAGGACATGGGCGCCTTTATCCCCGGACATGGTGGAATCCTCGACCGAATAGACGGATTGCTGTTGGTTCTACCCGGCGCTTACTATCTGTTCTCCCTGTTCGAATTGCTCTAGCGCGCGGGTTGTTTTTCCCACCCCGAGAGGCTCGTCCGGTTCGGGTTCGGAGGTGGTTGGCAGGAGGTGCCCTTTTTCTCGGATTTGCTAGGATTTGGTTTGTCTGATTGGGAGGTGTTCTCATGATGGGTGCCATGGTGGTAGTGCTGGGCATCGTTTTTTTTGTCACGGTGCACGAACTGGGGCATTTTCTGGCCGCCCGCTTCACCGGCATGAAAGCCACCGAGATGTTTTTCGGTTTTGGTCCGAGACTGTGGTCGGTGAAAAAGGGTGAGACCGAATACGGATTCCGGTTGCTTCCGTTCGGCGGTTTTGTGAAGATCGCCGGCATGGGACCTTTGGTCGACCCCCTGGCCGAACCGGAAAGCTCTTATCAGCACAAAAAGACCTGGCAGAAGATCACCGTCGCCCTGAGCGGGGTGGCTTTGAACTTCCTGATGGCCTTTTTTATCTTGGTCGGGCTTTTTTTGGTGGACGGGTTTGCCGATTACAGCAACCGGGTGATGGTGGTGGTGGAGGAGATGTCTGATGGAACCCCCACGCCCGCTCGGCAGGCGGGCATCGAAGAGGGGGACGTGATCCTGTCGGTGGATGGGATCCCCACCGATCAGTGGGAGGAGACCGCCACTCTGCTGAGAGACCGCCCCGATCGGCCGGTGCTCTTGGAGTTGAGCAGGGACGGGCAGGTGATGACAGTGGAGGCGACCCTGGCCTCCCGCTCGGAGAGCAACGGCCCCGAGCGCGGCTTTTTGGGAATCGGGCCGACCTGGGAGTCCCGTTCTCTGGGTTTGGGCGAAGCAATGGTCACCGCTTCGGGTGAAATAGGCGAGGCGGTAACGCTCACCTTCCGGGCCGTGGGGCAGTTGGTCAGCCCCTCATCTTTGGCGGAGTTGGCATCCGGGATGTTCGGCGGCGAGGTTTCCCCGGATAATCGTCCGGTGAGCCCGATCGGCTTGGCCAACATCGGCGCCCAGATCGGCGAGCGGGGGATAGCCGATGTGGTGCGTCTGCTAGCTTATCTGAATATTGTCCTGGGTGTGTTCAACATGATTCCTGCCTATCCGCTGGATGGAGGGCACGTGGCCGTCGCTCTCTATGAGAGAGTGTTTCGCCGTCGAGCCCGACCGTCGGTGCTCATTTCCATCGCGGCGGCCGTGACCGTGCTGGTGATCTTTCTGGGAGCGGCTGCGCTGGTGCTGGATTTGATCAACCCCATTAGGTTGTGAGAGACGCTCGGCTCTACCAGCGCCCCCGGCGCCCCACCCGACCGGTCAAGGTCGGATCGGTGCAGGTGGGTGGGGATGCTCCGGTGAGTGTTCAGTCGATGACCACCACCAAGACCCACGATGTGGACGGCACCCTGGCGCAGGTTTATGCTCTGGCGGGCGCAGGCGCCGATCTGGTGAGGATCACCTGCAACACTGTTGAAGCCGCCCAGGGGTTAGCCGAGATCGTCCCGCGCAGCCCGGTCCCCATCATCGCCGACATTCACTTCCAGTACCGATTGGCCTTGGCGGCTTTGGAAAGCGGGGTGTCCGGGCTGCGTCTCAATCCTGGCAACATACGGCGTCCCAGCCACATCAAGGAAGTTGCTCGGGCCGCCGCCGAACGGCAGACGCCTATCAGGGTGGGGGTCAATGCGGGTTCCCTGGACAAGGAGATCCTCGCCCGGCATGGCGACGCCACGCCGGAGGCCTTGGTGGAGTCGGCGCAGTTGGAAATCAGATATCTTGAGGAAGTCGACTTTCGGGACATCAAGATCTCGGTCAAACACTCACACGTTCCCTCCATGGTCGATTCCTACCGACTGCTGGCCGAAAAAGTGGAGTATCCCCTGCACCTGGGGGTCACCGAAGCGGGGCCCCCGCCGGGAGGGCT
Organism: Acidimicrobiia bacterium; assembly: GCA_963665765.1. Lineage (GTDB taxonomy): Bacteria > Actinomycetota > Acidimicrobiia > Spongiisociales > ZC4RG35 > Bin76. The sequence continues at coordinate 958,121 of OY762464.1, read as the reverse complement.
GATCAAGTCGGTGGCGGGTATCTCCACCCTCCTGATGGAGGGCATCGGCGACACCATCCGGTTCTCCCTCACCGCCGATCCCGTCTTGGAAGCCGAATCGGGCCGGCGTCTGCTGGAATATCTGAGTCTTCGGGAGCGGCGCAGTCTCGACCTGATCGCCTGTCCCTCCTGTGGGCGGGCGGAGGTTGATGTGATCGAGGTGGCCCAGCTTGCCCAAAAGGCGCTGGAGGCCGAGAACCTTCCCATTCAGGTGGCGGTGATGGGGTGCGTGGTCAACGGTCCGGGGGAGGCCCGGTCGGCTGACCTGGGAATCGCGGCGGGTCGGGGCCGCGGGCATCTGTTCATCAAAGGGCAAGTGGTGAAGGTGGTGCCCGAATCGGAGATGGTGGAGGCACTGGTCACAGAGGGCCGTCGGCTGGTGGAGGAAGGAGTGGAGGCTCGTTTGGCGGCGGCGGATCTTTCGGCGGCCGCCCAGGCCGAGGCGGACCGGCGCCAACTGCTCGAGATAAGCCCAGACGCCAATTCCGCCCACGAGCGCCGTCAGATAGTGAAACTGGTTGCCCGGGGGGAGCGGGGGTAAACTGGCCCCGGACGGCGGCCGCAGAGGAGAGCGAACCCTTGAGCTCGGGTATATCAGGCAAGGTAGCGGTGATCACCGGCGCCAGTCGAGGCATCGGGTGGGCGGTGGCCGCGGCATTGCTGGACCGGGGAGCGGCGGGGGTGACGATCACTTCCCGGAAGGCCGAGAACCTCTCCCAAGCCGTCTCCGAGTTGGTGGACGGAGGAAAAGACCCGGACCGGATTCTCCCGGTGGTCGCCCGGGCCGACCAGGACAGTCACGCCGCCCGAGCCATCGGAGAGACTGTCAAGCGTTTCGGGAGCTGTGACATCCTGGTGAACAACGCCGGCACCAACCCCGGCGCCGGGGATTTGATGGACGTCTCCCAGGAGGCGGTGGACAAAACCTGGGCGGTGAACCTGCGGGCGCCCTTGGTTTGGACCAGGGTGGCCTGGTCCCAAGCCTTTCGTGATCATGGCGGTTGCGTGGTGAACGTGGCATCGGTTGGGGGAGTGCGTCCCACGCCCATCCTGGGGGCTTACAACATCTCCAAGGCGGGCCTGATTTATATGACCCATCAGCTCGCCATGGAGTTGGCGCCCCGGGTGCGGGTGAACGCCGTGGCCCCGGCAGTGATCAAGACCCGGCTGTCGGCTCTTCTGTGGCAGTCAGACCCGGAGGGAACCGCCCGCCGCCATCCCCTGCGTCGATTGGGAGAGCCCGAAGACGTAGCTGCGGCGGTGGCGTTTCTCTGCTCGGAGGAGGCCTCCTGGATAACGGGAGTGGTCCTGCCGGTGGACGGCGGCATGCTGGGCGCCTCTCCCGGGATGGGATAGTGGTCCGTCCTGTTTTTGATCGGGATCCGGCTGTTTCTGATCCGGACGGGCGCCGGTGGGCGGTTTGGCCGTTGGTCGAGGTTGCCCGGTTGCCGGATAAGGGGATGGGGTAGTGGGTCATCCTGACTTTGATCGGGATCTGGCTCTTTCTTATCTGGACGGGCGCCGGTCCGCCGATCCGCTGTTCGCCGAGGCTGCCCGGTTGCGGGATGAGGGAAAAGGAAGGGTGGTTACCTACAGCCGCAAGGTGTTCGTTCCCCTCACCACGTTGTGTCGCGACTCTTGCACCTACTGCACCTTTGCCCAGCCGCCGGGCGGAGGGGGGATGTTCATGCCTCCCGAGCAAGTGCTGGCGGTGGCCCGGGCCGGGGAGGCTCACCACTGCACCGAGGCGCTGTTTACCCTGGGCGACCGGCCGGAAGAAAGATGGCCGGCGGCGCGGCGCTTTCTGGAGGAGCAGGAGTGCGAAACCACCTTGGAATACACCAGGCGGATGACGGAGATGGTCAACCGGGAAACTGCTCTTTTTCCCCATGCCAATCCGGGCGTGATGACCCTGTCCCAGATGAGGGACCTCCGACCTTCCAATCCCTCCATGGGCCTGATGCTGGAGAATATCTCTCCCCGCCTCACCGAGCCGGGCATGCCCCACTACAACTGCCCTGACAAGGTCCCGTCCGTGCGGGTGCAGGTTATAGAGGACGCCGGCAGATTGCGGATTCCTTTCACCACCGGGATCCTGGTGGGGATAGGGGAGAATGCGGGAGAGATCGTGGATTCGCTGGTAGCTCTGGCCGCCTTGGCCAAGGCGGGTGGCCACATCCAGGAGGTGATCATCCAGAACTTCCGAGCCAAGTTCAACACCCCCATGCGCTTGGACGCCGAGCCGATCCCTTCCTGGTTTATGAGGGTGGTGGCCTTGGCCCGGTGGATAATGGGCGCCGAAATGAACCTGCAGGTGCCCCCCAACCTCACAGAGAGATACGAGGTGTATCTGCGGGCGGGTATCAACGATTGGGGTGGGGTCTCTCCGCTGACCATCGACTGGGTGAATCCTGAGGCGCCGTGGCCGCACTTGGAAGCGCTTCGTCGCCGCACGGAAGAAGCCGGATTCCAGCTGCTTCCCCGGTTGCCGGTCTATCCGTCACATCTGTCCGGCAAGTGGATCGACGCCGCGTTGCTACCCAAAGCACTGGAGGCGGTCGACTCCCGGGGGTACGCCCGAGCCCCTCAGGCTCAACCGGTTCTCAGTCCGACGGGGGTAGGTGTTTCGTGAGTGGGTCGGAGAGGGGTAGCCTGACGAAGTGATGTCCAACGGATCGCCAGTGATCACCTTTCTGCGCACCCGGCCGGCGGAGACGGCCACCGAGACGGTGGCCGAGGCGCGTTGCCGGGAAGGAACCACCACTTTGGAAATGGATGCTCCGGCCTCGGGCGATCTCCGAGCCGCTCACCAGGCGGGGATTCTGGTAGCTGCCCGGCAGGCGGACCCTTCCGAAGCGGCTCGGATCGTGGATCCCGCCGGGGCGTTGCGTTTGGCCAAGGCCGGGACGCCCGGCTGGCTCATCACCGTGATGCACGCCGGGAGCGAAGAGTTAGTGCTGGACGCTCTGGCCCGCAGCCGGGCGGCGTTTCTGAGGACCACCAGAAGCGAAGTGAAGACCGCGACCTTGCTCTGCGGGCTGCCGGCAGTGGAGGCGAGGGTCTCGGTGTTCGTGGATGATGTCGAACAAGCCATGGAGGCGATCGGCGAGGGAGCGCAGGACATGTTGCTTCGGGACTGGGATGCCGAGCGGATCGGAGAGCTGCGCCGGCGGCTGGCTCCGCTGCTCTTGGTGGAGCGGACGGCCTTGCCGCTCGGTCTTGAAATAGATACGATCCGTGGAACGTTGACCCGCCCCGCCTTTCGGGCCTGGCTTCAGCAGGTTGACGCTTCGGGGGCGGCTCGTCCCCGGTATAACTGGGCGCCCGGTCGGGCCGAGAAGGTGCCGGTTCCTCCCTACCGATTCTCGGTGCAGTGGCCCGATTCCCTGTGGGTCGGGTCGGCGGGACCCCCCGAATTGGAAGGCGCCGGGGATTTGCAGCCCATTCTGGAACGCTCTTTGGCCGGTACGGCCCCGACCACCGAAGAGACCGAGGCTTTGTTCGGAGCGAGAGGTGACCAGGTTGAGGCGGTGGCGTGGACAGCCGACCGTTTGCGTCGCCAAGCGGTGGGGGGTCTGGTCACCTACGTGATCAACCGCAACATCAACTACACCAACATGTGTTACTTCCGATGTGGATTCTGCGCCTTCTCCAAGGGACCCCGCAGTCTTAATCTGCGAGGGGATCCCTACCTGATGTCCATTGCCGACATCGTGCATAAGGCCAGGGAAGCCTGGGATCGCGGGGCTACCGAGGTGACTCTCCAGGGGGGAATCCATCCCGAGTTCACCGGGGATTTCTATGTGTCGGTAACCGAAGCCATCAAGGCGGAACTGCCTCGGATGCACATTCACGGCTTTACTCCTCTGGAGGTTTGGCAGGGTGCGGAGACTTCGGGCGCCACGGTAAGGGATTTTCTCATCCGTCTCAAAGAGGCTGGTCTGGGCACTCTTCCCGGCACCGCGGCCGAGATCCTGGACGATGATGTTCGGCGGTTTCTGTGTCCGGACAAGATTCGCACCTCCCAATGGGCGCAGGTGATGTTGATCGCCCACGAGTTGGGGCTGAAGTCGACCGCCACCATTATGTTCGGTCACATAGACCACCATCGCGCCTGGGCCAAGCATTTGGAGGTGATCCGGCAGATCCAGAGGCGTACCGGAGGCTTTACCGAGTTGGTGCCGCTCCCGTTCGTCCACATGGGCGCTCCCATCTGGTTGAACGGCAAGGCCCGTCCCGGGCCCACCTGGGATGAAGTGGTATTGATCCATGCGGTGGGACGGATCGCTTTGGACGGATTGGTGCCCAATATTCAGGCATCGTGGGTGAAGTTGGGATTAGACGGGGCGAGTCGTCTTCTGAAGGCAGGATGCAACGACCTGGGGGGCACCCTGATGGGAGAGATTATCACTCGCTCGGCCGGGGCTGCCCACGGACAGGAGATGGACCCCGCCGAATTCGAGAGGACCATAACCGCCGTCGGCCGGCAGGCGGGTCGCCGCGACACCGAGTATCGTCTCTGCCTGACCGCCTAGACGGACGCCTAGAAGAGAAATTATGGCTACCTATTACGAGTCCATTCCCAAGCATCTGGTCGCTTGGATCGAGGCTCAGCCCATGTTCTTTGTGGCTACCGCTCCTTCGGGAGAAGGGGGCCACATCAACCTTTCGCCCAAGGGTCTGGACACTTTCCGGATAATCGACCACCAAACCGTCGCCTATCTCGATCTGGTGGGGAGCGGAGCGGAGACCATTGCCCACCTGCGTCAGAACGGACGGATGGTGGTGATGTTCTGCGGATTCGATCGGCCGCGCCGGATTCTGCGAATCTGGGGGGAGGGCCGTCCATTCTATCCGGGTATGGCTGAGCATTCCAAGCTGGTGGAAAACTTCCCTCAGATCCCTGGCGCCCGCTCCATCATCAAGGTGGATATCCGCAAGGTGGGTACTTCCTGCGGCGGGGGCGTGCCGCTCATGCAGACGGTCTCCCATCGAGACTATCTCCCGACCTGGGCGGACCGCAAGGGTCCGGACGCCATGTGGGAATACCAAAAGAAGAACAACACGGTAAGTCTGGACGGCCTCCCGGCTATGGATTTCTCATAGGCGGCCTGCGAGGTTAGAGACACAGCGGGCCAGCGGTTGTCGCGAAACCAGCCGCTATCCCGCGAAATTCGGCCAGGCCCGTTTTCGCCCGTTGGGATCCCCTCCCCCGCCGCTCACCGCCAGGATCGGGACACGCTTCGCCACGGCTTTAGGGCGGGAAGCAGCGTCCCGAAAAGATTTATGACCTCCGGTGCGGTCCTGACGACGTCGGGCAGGACCGGGAGATGTTCGGACCATTTCAATATGTGCTCGGTCTGTGACAATATCAACCCCCGGCCGCCATCTTTTTTCGCGAACTCGCCACCTCTGAACCAATACCTACCCGCGCATGCATTGCTAGGGAGCTTCCGGTTCTCATATTCCCAGTGGGTCCAATGACTGGTTGGTGAATCTCACCTCACTGTGCCCCAGCCGTTTGGCCATCACAGAAATGGCCTCTTGGTTGCTGTCAATCATCACAAAGCGTCGGTTCAACTGCTTGGCCACCGCTGCGGTGGTTCCTGATCCGGCGAAGAAATCAAGCACCCAGTCGTCTTCTTCTGATGAGGCCATCAGGATTCTGCGGAGGATTCCTTCGGGTTTTTGGGTGGGGTAGCCGGTCTTTTCGCGGCCGCGGGTGGCCACGATGGTATGCCACCACACATCGGTGGGCAATTTCCCCCGGGCGGCCTTTTCTTCGGAGACCAGGCCGGGGGCCATGTAGGGGATCCTTTCGACGGCGCTTTGGTTGAAAAAATACTTATCGGGGTCTTTGACGTAGACCAGGATGGTGTCATGTTTGGCCGGCCATTTTCTTTTGGAGCGACCCCCATAGTCGTATGCCCAGATGATTTCATTCAGGAAGCACTCTCGTCCGAAGATCTGATCCAACAGCACCTTGCAGTAGTGGGCTTCCCGATAGTCGATGTGGAAGTAAAGGGTGCCGTCTCCGGTCAGCAACCGACGGGCCTGTTCCAGTCGGGACTCTATGAAACCGAGGTAGTTGTCGAATATATCCACATAGGAAGTGGATCCGAGTCGGACGGTCCGATATCGTCGCCCTTGAAATCCGGTACGATCACCTTCACTGTTGCGGTCCGTTTTGAGAGTTTCCTTGCGTTGGATCCTGCCGCGATTGAAAGGCGGGTCGATGTAAATCAGTCGGAAAGAAGCCTCGGGCAACCTGGGCAGGATCTGCGCATTGTCGGCACAGATAACCCAGTTCGGGTGCTTTTGCAGATCTATAGGCTGGTTGGTGATGATTGCGCCAAAAGTAGCAGATGGCGGGGGTGAGGTGTTGGAGACTAAATCGGGTATGGATGCTCTGTCGGAGATCGTGGATCGCTCGGTAGGCATTTATGGGGTGGCTCCCACCTGTCACCTCTCCGCCTTGGCCAGGATGGATGGTTACCGGAGGGCCTTTCTCGACCGCGCATTGGAGGATGATCGGTCTTTGGCGCGGGTGCGGGCGATGCGGGGATCGGTGTACACCTTCCCCCATGGGCTCTTGGAAGTGGCTCTGGCTGCCACCCGACGTCAGAATCAGAGCTTGAGTTCCACCTATCGCCGTCAGGTGGCCGGCGAATTGCCCCGGATGGCGCCCCTGGTGGAAGTGGCACTGGCCGCCGGTCCGCTCTCTGCTGCCCAGCTGCGGAAGCGGGTGGACCCGGACCAGAGAATCGGCCGGTATTTCGGGGCCTTGCTGGCCATGATGGCGGGAGAGTATCGCATCGTCCGGGCAGTAACCAGCGGAGGCTGGCGATCCAACCTGTTGACCTACGCTCGCTGGTCAGATTGGCTGCCGCAGGTTGATCCTTACGCGATCGAGGAGGGGAAGGCCCGGCGGTGGTTGGCCGAGCGTTACCTGACAGCCTATGGTCCGGCTAGTTTCGCCGATCTGCGCTGGTGGGCCGGATGGACGGTGGCCGAGACCCGCGCCGCTTCGGAGAACCTGGATTGGAACCAAGAGGGTTCCATGCGCTTGCTGGACAAACTACGTCTCCTGCCGGTGTGGGATGTGCTGATGGTCGCCTATCGGGAGCGGGATCACCTGCTTGATCCTGATCACCATCCCTATGTCTATGACCGCTTCGGCAACGCCACTTCGGTGGTGCTGGACGGCGGGCGGGTGGTCGGTGTTTGGGATCTGGGAAGGCCCGACCGAACGTTGACCATCAAGGTGGCGCCTTTGGGGTCTTGGAACCCCTCCCGTTGGGAAGCCGTCGAAGAGGAAGCCGGCCGCATCGGCGTCATGATCGGAGCCGATCTGGTGACCGTGAAAAGAGTGAGCGAGCCGGTTGACCTGGTGGCGGCCCCCCGAAACCGATTCCTGTCGCCGTTGAAATCGGCGTGACATCGCGAAAAATCTCGGCTGATACAAGTTGGCTGTGTCCCACCGGTATTGCATAGTGGTAGATAGCTGAAACACCTGAGCGGTCCGTTCCGACGTCATTCCGACCGCGCCGGGGATCATAGATGGTCAACGCGCCGCACCCGATCATAGCCCAAGCGCGTCATGATCTCGGTTAGGAGGAGGCGGGGGAGGGTACCCAACGGGGTAGAAATTCCGAGCCCATTTTTTCCCAAGTTAGAGTTTCTAAACACACCCCGATTTTGTCTAGGTGGTCTGTCGCGGTATTGGTTAGGTGGAACCGAGATGCATCCACAACAGAGAAAAGCAACTACCAACCTACCCAACCAATAACAAGACAAACCGTTAGTTAATCGTCGTCCTACCTGCTTGGGAGAACATCATGCGCCAATCCAGGACCCTCTTGCTCCGCAATGCGGAGAGATTAGTGACTATGGATGACCACGATACCGAGATAGCCGATGGCGGGCTATTCGTCCGGGACGGATGGATAGAGCAGGTGGGCGCCACTGCCAGTCTGCCCGATACGGCTGATGAGGTGATTGACTGTCGGGGCCAGGTGGTCATTCCCGGTCTGGTGAACACCCATCATCATTTTTTTCAGACCCTCACCCGTGCCATGGCTCAAGACGCAGAGTTGTTCGGATGGCTGGTGGAGTTGTATCCCGTGTGGTCGAGGTTGACGCCCGAGCACGTCCGGGTATCCACGGTCACGGCCCTGGCGGAGTTGGCGTTGTCGGGTTGCACCACCGCTTTCGATCACCACTATTTTTGGATCAACGGCGCGTCGGTGGACGATCAGATTGAGTCTGCCCGGAAAGTGGGCATCCGATTCCATGTTTCCCGGGGCTCGATGAGCGTGGGTCAATCCCAGGGAGGCCTCCCGCCCGACGAGTGGGTGGAGGATGAGGGCGCCATTCTGGCCGACTGCGCCCGAGCGGTTTCCCAACATCACGACCCGGTCCCCGGAGCAATGGTTCAGGTGGTGATCGCCCCCTGTTCACCTTTCACGGTGAGTTCTGACCTGATGAGGCAATCCGCCGCTTTAGCTCGTTCCCTGGGAGTGCGGCTCCACACTCACTTGGCCGAAACATTGGACGAGGACCGATACTGCCGGGAGTTGTTCGGGATGCGACCGATGGAATACGCCGAGTCGGTGGACTGGTTGGGCGATGATGTCTGGTTTGCCCACGCCGTACATGTCTCCGATCGGGACATTGTCAAGATGTCCACCACCCGCACCGGCGTCGCCCACTGCCCAACCTCGAACATGCGTCTTGCCTCGGGTGTTGCGCCCCTCCAAGGCTATTTGGAGTCCGGGGCGCCGGTGGGACTGGGAGTGGACGGTTCGGCTTCCAACGATTCTTCACACATGCTGGCCGAAGCTCGGCAGGCCCTGCTCGTTGCTCGGCTGGCCCGCTCCCTGCAGCGTTCGGAGGCGCCGATGCTCACCGCCCGCGCCGCGCTGAGAGTGGCCACCCGAGGCGGCGCCGAAGTGCTGGGCAGAACCGACATAGGGTCGCTGCAACCCGGCAAGGCCGCCGACATCGCCTGTTTCCGCACCGATGGGCTGGCGATGGCGGGGGCCCACGATCCGGTGGCCGCGATGGTGCTCACCGGTCCCCATCAGGTCGATCGGCTGATGGTCCAAGGCCGGAACGTGGTGGTGGGAGGACATTTGGTTAGCTTGGAGATGGCCCCTCACCTGACCCGCCATCGAAACATGGCGATGCAACTGGTGATCTGATGGTCCCCCGGTTTTGTGGAGTCAGCTCACTTGGATCAGTGGTGTGACGGTTGGGTTGTGGTAGTGGTTGTTTTCGTATTCGATGGGGGTGAGCATGTCCAGGGCGGTGTGGCGTCGTTGGCGGTTGTGGAAGATTTCTAGGTACTCGAAGATAGCGTTGGCGAGTTCGATACGGGTCCTCCAGCGTCTTCGGTCTAGCAGTTCGACTTGCATACGAGCCCAGAACGATTCCATGAGGGCGTTGATGCCCCTATAGTCAAATTCCGGTTCGGGTGGTGTGTTTTCGGGTTTTGTGGTCGGTCATGAGGCGTTGGTAGACCTCGCGAGCGAGGAACCGTTTCAGGCAGCGGATGATGTCTTTTTTGGAGAGGCCTTCGGTGGTGCGCCGAGCGACGTAGTCGATGGTGGGTTGGTGGAATCGCATTCGGACTATGGCTACCCGGTATAGCGCCGCGTTGGCTTGTCGGTGTCCGCCTCGGTAGAGGCGATGCCGGTTGGTCTGTCCTGATGAGGCTGGGATCGGACAGGTGCCGCGGAGTTTGGCGAATGCGGCCTCGGAACGGATCCGTTGGGGGTTGTCGCCGAACACGATGAGAAGCTCTGCTGCGGAGTCGGCTCCGATGCCATAGGCGTCTCGTAGTGTTGGGGAGGCTTGGGCGGTGAGGTCGTCAAGCACGGCATCGTGGGAGCGGATCTCGGTGTTGAGGTGGAGCCAGCGGCGCGCTAGGGCTCTCAGTGAGTGTTTTGCCGAGGCTGTGGGAGTGTTGATGGTAGAGATCCGAAAGGGGGCGCATCGGGTGATGAGCGTTTTGTTGGAGATCTCATCGAGGGATTCCCGCAACCCCGCAGGGGCGTTGACGATCAGGGATTTGAGGGTGATGATGGCCGTGGTGCGGCCTTTGCGGGCGGTGTCTCTGGCTATTTTGACCTGGCGGATCATCTCCACCAGCCCATCAGCGGTCTTGGGAATTGCGGTCGAGGTTCCCGCCAGAACCGAACGTGCGGCCGCTTCGGCGTCGATGGCATCAGACTTGCCGTTGCTGCGCCGAGAACGACGATCACCCCGGTTGACCTCGACTACTTGATGCCCGCCGCGTCGTAGGTAGCCGGTGAGCCCTGCGCCGTAGCTGCCGGTGCCCTCGATCCCGAACCGGTCAATCCGGCCAAGTTCCTGTGCCCAGGCCGCTAACTGGGCGTAGCCGCCGCGGTCAGCGCTCACCGCCCGGTCTCCCAAACGAACACCGTGCTGGCTTATCACCACCGCTACATGGATGTGTTTGTGAGTGTCGACCCCGACAATCACCTTGTCCGACGGAGCATCGGATACGATACTGGTCATATGTTTCCTCCTACGGGTGGGAAACGCCAGCCGGCCGGGATAGGCGGACAAGACTGTGATGAGTCGGTAATCGATTACCAGGCCCCTATTGGGTCACTGCCATCCCGGACGGCTAGCCGTACTTAACATGCCGCCGAGCCGGGCCGACAGATCAACGCAAAGGCACTCTGTGGCCGGTCGTAACAAGAGTCAGACCCGACCCAACGACACCACCCATTATGCTCACAATCGAAACAGTCCCCTACGGTCACCGATTGATGGTACAAGCCCGGATTGGTGTGCGCGTTGGGTGAACGCCCAAGAGGCGAATTGGGTGCCCTGGTCGGAATGTATCACGGTCCCCTGGTGGGGTTTGCGGTTCTCAACGGCCATACCCAACGCGGAGGTGACCAAACTCGAGGTGGCCGTATTGTCGATCGACCAGCCCACCACCCGGCGGCTGAACACATCAGCACCACAGCACAGTACACCCTGCCTTCCCGAGTGGGGTGTTCCGTGATGTCTGTGACCCATAGTTGATCTGGTTCGACCCGAACGAAGTTGCGGTCTACCAGGTCAGCTGGGGTGTCCACCGGTCGGGTACGCCGACGAGGTGTTCGATTCCCGCTGAGACCGGCCACGCCGGCTCTTCTCATCAGCATCGCTACCGCGTTATGTCCTACCATGATTCGGTGCCCAAGCCGCAGTTCGGCGTGCACCCGCCGCGCTCCGTAAGTGCCTCGTGACTGTAGGTGGATCTGACGAATAATGTCGGTCAGCCACGCGTGACGAATAGTGCGAGCCGACGGCGGACGGGACCTCCAGGCGTAAAACCCAGACTCGGACACTCCCAGCACCCGGCATGCCACCCCAGTAGGCAGATTCTTCGGTTCTCATGGTGCGGATCGCCTCGTACCGTCTTTTGCGGTGCACCACCTTGGCCTTCAGCAGCTCAATAGCCCTTTTAGTAACGGCTAGTTCGGTTTCCAGTTCTGCGATCCGACGGCGAGCGGCCTGCAGTTCGGCCTTCTCCACCGAAGTCGGACCTGGTTCCAGACCGCGGTCGATCAGGTCTTGACGTCGCCAGTTGTAGATCGTCTGACCCGACACCCCAAGATCCTCTGACAGGGAAGCTACCGATCTGCCGGCTGCAAGCAGATCCAACACCCTACGGCGGAACTCAGGTGGATATCGATAAGGCATGAAGACCCTCCTTTCGGGTCGATCACACCACTAATTCAAATATCCCGACTCCACGAAAGTGGGGGCACACCTAACCCTCCGAAAAACCCGGTGTGATTCACACCATCAACTAGCCACCCGCTACCAAAACTGGCTCACCCACCCCCCACAAGCATCGATTTGCAAAAAATAGGAGCATCACAGGAGCATCGGAGCGGTTCAAACAGTGACATATAGTGAAATAACAAGGGTGTCCAGGTCCGGGTTCATGCCAGTCCTCCGGGATCGGCGATATGTTTTCACCCCGGATTCTGGACATCCCTAACCGGTCAACAGAGGATTTCCACCCCCACACCCCTTGGAACTAATCATCTAGTCTGTCCTATGGCGGGGTGGCGGAAGTAGAAGATCCTGCCTCTTCCTCTCCGGTGGCAGCAGCCGCTTCCGAACACCTCCCCCGCCGATGTAGGGGAGCCAGCTGATGAATACCAGAGCATCGGGTTCGGGAATGTCGAGGGCTCTCCTTAGGCCTCTGTCTGCGGTATCTCGCAGTAGTCGCCCGACCCTGCTGCGATCGGATGATCGGGGTTCACCACCCAAAGCCGCTCCTTTTCTCCGATGCTGCGCCAATAGAGATTACAAGTGGTGCCCATCAGCTTCAATGAATATCTTCGACACGTGACTGGAATGAAGGGGAATCAAACCCATGCCGTCGAGGACCCGCTGGTAGACGCGGTCGACTAGGTAGCCAGTTGGGTGTGCCATCCCCGAAACCGCCGAGGAACTAAAACTTCCCGCTAGGGTCCACCTTCAGCGAGGAGGCTTCTGATTGTCAGCTCGTGCCTCCATTCCATTCTGTACAGGTTTCGGTCGAACCTCCCACCGATGTACTTGTCGTAGCTCAGAGTCCCAAAGAGGGTCCTTTCGGTAGCAGGATTCATCAGAGAGAGAGCAGAGCGCAGAGAGTCGATATAGGACTGTGCCCACTGCAAGGTCTCGATTACGCCTTCCCCCTCGGCGAGGCCTCCATGTCCTGGAACAATGGTGGAAATCCCAGGCATCCTGGCAAGGGTGGCCAGGGTGCCCTCCAGTTGAAGACTGTTCCCGTCGCGAAAAACCGGTGGAATGCAGGTAACGACTGTATCGCCTCCGAACATGACGCCGCAATCTGGGACGAACACGCAGACACTGTCCGGGGAGTGACCAGGGGTGGCTATAAGTTCTACCGATCTGCTCCCCAAATCGATCGATGCGCCCTCAATAAAGGTATCGGTCGGCCATGGAAGACTCGCCTCTATCTCTCTTTGTGATCGTCCCGTGATACGAGCCATATCCGACAATGAAGCCTCCATCAGACCGGTCGTGCCCACATGAGCATAAGTACCGGCTCCGAAGCCACCACCAAGGACATGGTCCCAGTGCCCGTGTGTCAAGATCGTTCCCTTACACGGTACGTTCAGTTTCAGAAGGGCAGAGCTGATCAAAGCCCCATGGTCGGGTCCCGGTCCGGTATCAATGACCACGGCCGCCTCCGTACCCACCACCACTCCGGTGTTTCCTTCGACGTGACCATGGCGAAGCACCAGCACTCCCGGGGCGATGGCTCTAATCGAGGAATCTCTCGGGTAGCCGGAGCCAGTCATGGATCCGAGACTATCACTAATGTGTAGATATGTATAGACCTCCCTGCACCGGCGAGTTGATCCCGCTAATGGCCACCAACCGACCCAGCAAACCCGTTCGCTTTGCCATCGTTGGCGCCGGATGGGCGGGAATACGCCATCTCGAAGCCGCTTCCAAGGTTGGAGACTGGGTGGATGTCCGCTCGGTCTGCGATAATGATCGGGTTCAGTTGGAGAAGGTCGTCGACCGTTACGGGATCGACAGGGCGACCGATACCTTTTCCGACATTCTTGCCGACGACTCAATCGATGTGGTCGACATCTGCACACCCCATGACTCCCATGCGGCCCTGGCCTTTAAGGCAATAGCTGCAGGCAAACATGTGCTGGTCGAGAAGCCGATTGCCAGTCGTTTAGCTGACGGGATACACATGGTTAAGGCGGCCGCTGGGGCGGGACTTGCCCTGGGAGTTGCTGAACACCAGGTATACGATGAAGCCACCCGATACTTCCGGGGCATGCTGGACAATGGAGTTCTGGGACAGGTGGTGTCGGCAATAGCCACCTGGGGTTTCAGTGCCCCTGGGTTTTCCTATCCAGGTAGGAGGTCTTGGCTGACCGACCCACAGCGGGGGGGCACCGGCACTTGGATGTTGCAGGGAATCCACCGGGTGGCGCAACTGAGAGCCCTGTTCGGCGAGGTCGCCAGAATATACGCAGTTGAGTCGCGGACAAGTAGCTTCCAGAAAACCGACATCGAAGGGACAATAACCGCGTTGATGACCATGAGTTCGGGCATCCCCGTGGTCCTTACCCAGTCCTCCGAACTCGCTGCTCCCCATGGCCTGAAGGGAATCACCATCTTTGGCGAGCGTGGAGTCTGCACTCTCCAAGGCGATAACTTGGCGGTTGTCGACCCCAAAGGCGTCGTGCTGGATGAAAAGCGCGTCCTGTTGGACGCTGTTCAACCCTATGCAAGTGAATTGGAGTACTTCGCCCGTCATGTGGCAGAAGGCTCGGCGTTTCCCACCAGCGGAGAATGGGAACTCGGCAGTCTTGCTGTGGTGGAGGCGGGGTATTTGTCGTGTCACAGGGGTACCCCCATCTTGATGGATGAGGCTTTTAATCCGGGTATACACTAGACAAGTACATACATATATAGTAGCATTCCCACAGATAACCCGTAGTTCCTGAACGGGGCTGACCAGTGAGGAGGAAAACTATGACCATCAAAGCACCAAGAAAACTCCTACGTCATCGGGTCTTTGGTCTGGTGGCGATCCTGAGTCTCATCCTGGCTGCATGCGCGGCGGAGGAGGAGACAACCACAACCGCCGCCGCAACCGACACTGAACAGGTGGCGACAACAACGACGGCGGCCCCGACGACCACCACGACCGAACCACTGCCCACAGATGTGGTCATCTCGTTCCAGAACTGGTACTTCCAGGCCACAATGAAGGAGGCCTACGACCAGTACATAGGGTCGTTCCTGGCACAGAATGACCGAGTCATCGAGGTTGCGGTGGAAACCCAACCGTATCCGCGCTATCACGATGTGCTGAACGTGAAACTGTCAGCCAATCAACCGCCCGAAGTGTCATGGATAAACGCTTCGGTCGGACCGCAGTACGTCGCCTCGGGACGACTTGTCAATCTACTCCCCTACATCGAGCAAGTGGATGGTTTCAATCTCGAGGATTTCCCCGAGGACGCCTTGCGTCCCTGGATGAACGGAGATGAGCTTGTCGCTCTGCCGTTCACCAACGCCAACAACGTCCTCTATTACCACAAGGGAATCTTCGAGGCTGCTGGAGTCCCCACTCCCCTTGAGTTGCAGGAACAGGACAATTGGACATGGGAGTCTCTCAAGGAAACCGCCAAGCAGTTGGTGGACGCTGGCGCCGCGGACTATGGCTACTACTTCACCAACGGCATCTACACGCCCGGATGGCGAAACCTCATCGAGATCTACGCCCCATACGGAGCACGACCGTGGTCTTTGGACGGGAAACAGTGCCTGTTCGACAGTGCGGAGACCATCGAAGCCACCCAACTGGTATGGGACATGGTCTATGTGGACGGCAGTCACCCGGGTCCCAGTGTGGCGGCCGACTTCGCTGCCGGGAACGTGGGAATGACCCTTGCCCGGCAGAACTACGTGGGTCGGCTCCGCGAGGTTCCATTCGAGTGGGAAGTCACCGTCGCACCTGACGGTCCCGCCGGCTATGTGCCTTCGCTGGCTCAGAATGGGATTGTTGCCTGGAAAGATTCGGAGAACCCCGATCTGGGCGCCCAGTTCGTCGTCCACACAATGACCCCTGAGAACGCTGCCATCTTCTCGATCAATACTCCCTCCCCCCGGCGTTCGCTGCAGAACCTTGAGACCTTGTCTCAGTTCCCGACCGGGTTCACAGATGAACAGCTCGAAAGAGCGGTTATACCGTCGCTCCAAGCCGAGAGCTTCGAGCTTGAGTATTACCACCCGGTGTACGCGGCCGTTGACCGGGAATCGCAGGTGATTTTTGACCGACAGGTGTGGGTCGAGGATGCCAACATCCCCGAAGCCATGGCAGCAGTTTGCAGCAATATCGATCCCCTCATGACGCGCTAAGGCTGCGTCCAAACGGCGCGATCCGTCTTCCGGCTCGCGCGCTACCAATAGCAACGAGTGGCGCGCGAGTCGGTCGGCGGCCTATCGTAAACGTACTCCTTCCATGAAGCGTTTGACTCTCCGTCGACGAGAAGCCATCGCTGGCGTGCTTTTTGTCTCGCCCCAGATACTTGGATTTCTCGTTTTCGTGTTGGGGCCACTGGTAGCCGTGCTCACCTTCGGGCTTTTCCGTTGGAACATCATCTTCGGGGAACTCGATTTCATCGGCCTTGACAACTACCGCCAGATGTTGGGGGATCCCGAGGTCTGGGAGGTGGCGGTGACCACGGTCTTCTTCGGCTTCGGATTCGTTCCATTGACAGTCTTAGGTGGGTTGGGTCTGGCCGTAGCCCTGAATCGGAAGACCAAGGTGTCGATTGCGCTGCGCACCGCATATTTTATGCCGGTCGTAGTCAGTCTCGCCGCTTGGACGATTGTCTGGCGCCTCCTTCTCCAGCCGAACGGTCCTCTGAATGCCTTGCTGGAGTTGGCGGGTGCATCGCCGATTGCCTGGCTAAGGAGTCCGACGTTCGCCCTGATCTCGGTGATCGGAGTTCAGATGCTGAAGACTCTCGGCTACGCCATGGTCCTATTCCTTGCGGCCCTGCAAACCGTTCCCCGTGAATTATTGGAAGCGGCGAGGGTGGACGGGGCTTCCCCAACCAAACGCTTCCGTCATGTAACCGTTCCACTGATTGCACCATTCACTTTCATGGTCACGGTTCTTTTAACCATTGCCTCGTTCAAGACCTTCGCCCTGATTCATCTGCTGACCGCGGGGGGCCCTGGAATCGAGACGACAGTGATGTCCTACTACATCTACGTGCAGGGTCTCCAGTTGTTCGACATGGGATATGCCAGCGCCCTTGCAACAACACTCTTCTCGGCTGTTCTTGCACTCACCGTGGTTCAATTTGCTTTGCGTCGTCGATGGATTTACGAGGGGAGATGAGATGGGAGGCACGTCGACCACCCCCCGAATCGCACCTGGCCGAATCGTTCTGACTGTGATTCTGGTCATCGGTGCTTTGGTCCTTCTCCTGCCCCTCGTGTGGATGGTGTCCAGTTCATTCAAACGGGAGTTTGACATATTTGTTTTCCCGCCTGAGATCATCCCTAATCCCTTCCATTGGGAGAACTACCGGGAGATATTCGAAGCCGCCCCCTTCGCCCGGCAGTATTTCAACAGCATTTACATAGGCATCCTGAACGTGGCCGGCACGGTCGTGGTGTCGGCTCTGGCTGGGTACGGCCTTGCCAAACTGCGGTTTCCCGGCCGATTCCTAGTGCTCCCGTTACTCCTTTGCGCTCTTCTGTTGCCCACCGAGGTAATCATCGTTCCTCTGTACGCTTTGATGAGTCGCTTCGGTTGGATCGGCACGCACCTCCCACTGATAATCGAGCCGGTGTTTGGGGCTCCATCCGTGGTTGGAACCTTCCTGATGCGACAGTTCTTCCTCTCCATTCCGGACGAGATCGAAGACGCAGGGCGAGTAGACGGCCTGGGGACGTTTGGCGTGTTCCGTCACGTGGCCCTTCCGTTAGCGAGACCGGCCCTTGCCACCCTGGCGCTGCTTACCTTTCTCGCTAGTTGGAACACCTTTCTGGAACCGCTGGTATTCACTGCCGGCAATAAAGATCTACTAACACTCCCGGTGGCTCTCGATCAATACACCGATGTGGATGGAACCCCGTTCTATGCACTGCAGATGGCAGCAACCACCTTGAGCATTCTGCCTGTCCTCGGTGTATTCCTTCTAGCCCAGCGTCAGATCATCGAAGGAATAGCCAGATCGGGGCTCAAGGGATGAGTGCCCAGATGCAATTCAGAAGCCATATTCGCGGTTCGGCCACTCATCTATACTTGTATAGCAAGCCTCGATCCGGGGCCAAGAAGGCAAGCGTGGGAATATGGTTGAATTGACAGAGCCACGATTCAGAGCACCGCCCGAGCAGGCCTGTCCTTCTATTGATCTCCTCCCAGTCGAGAGGCTAAAGGACTTTTACCGGATGATGTTCTTGATCCGCAGGTTCGAAACGGTGGTGAACGATTTGTTCCTCCGAGGAAGGGTCCCGGGGACCATCCATTTATGCCGTGGTCAGGAAGCAACCCTGGTCGGCGCCATGGGAGCTTTGGAAAGCAAGGATCGAATCACCCTCACCCATCGCGGTCACGGCCAAGCGTTAGCCAAGGGCGTCGATCCGGGGGGTCTCCTTGCTGAGTTGATGGGTAAGACCGGTGGCGTGTGCCGAGGCATGGGAGGCTCGCTTCATGTTGGGGACTGGTCAGTGGGGGCGCTTCCCGCCATCGCCATCGTTGGAGCTTCAAGTCCAATCGCAACCGGCCTTGCCTTTGCCGCCAAGCGACTTGGTACCGGGAGGGTAACGTGCAACTTTTTCGGTGATGGGACCGCCAGCAAGGGAGAGTTGCATGAAGCAATGAATTTAGCTTCGGTTTGGGAACTTCCCGTCGTGTTCCTATGCGAGAATAACGTCTATGCCGCTACCACTCACATTTCCGAGTACATGAAGAACGAATATGTATCCGAGAGGGCCGTTGCATATCGGATGCCCGGAGTGAGCGTTTTTGGCAATGACCCTCTGACTGTGTACACGGCGGTTAAGGAGGCCGCAGATCGGGCCCGGCAGGGCGGTGGTCCGTCTCTGGTCGAATGCCTCACCTATAGGCGTGACGGACACAAGCGAGACGATCCGGCAGCCTATCGTGACCACCGGGAGGTGGAAGCCTGGTTAAGGACCGACCCGATTCCTACCTTCCGGAATCGGTTGCACGAAGAGGCAGGCATCTCCGAGAACATCTTGGCGGGAATCGAAGAATCGGTCGAATCTCAACTTCTGGCGGCCCAAGGGTTCGCTCACAGTTCCCCCTATCCACCCGTTGAGCAGAGGCTCTCCTATGTCTATGCCTGACCTGACAACGGCCCCTCCGATTGTCCGGGCGGAAGGAAGCCGCAATCTGACAATCGTCGAAGCCATGCGAGAGGCGCTTCGCGAGGAGATGACTGCGGACGACCGGGTACTGGTGCTGGGAGAGGACATCGTGGTTGGCGGAGCGTTTCTGGTAACCCTGGGTCTAGCAGAAGACATGGGCTCCGATCGGGTTTTGAATACCCCGATCTCGGAGAATGGGTTTCTCGGTTTGGCAATCGGGGCAGCCATGGAAGGGTTGCGGCCAGTAGTGGACATGCAATATGGCGACTTTCTCTTCACCGCAGCCGACCAGATAATCCAGCAGGCTTCCAAGCTCCGCTACATGTCCGGTGGGCAAGTCAAGATCCCCCTGGTCATTCAGCTACCGACTGGAGCCTCGGGAAGGGGCGCCCAGCACGCCAACTCAATGGAAAGCCTCTTCTTCGGCCTTCCCGGCATCAAGATCGTCACCCCAAGCAATCCTTACGACGCTAAAGGCCTCCTGAAGTCGGCTATACGAGACGACAACGTCGTGCTGTTCATCGTGCACAAACACCTCTATGGCAGCCGCGGCCGAACGATTCAGCACGAGCAGACAAGCATTGGCGAAGTTCCCAAAGGGGAGTATCTGGTGCCGATCGGCGTCGGCGATATAAAGCGACAGGGCGAGGACATCACGGTTGTGGCCAACAATGTTGTACTGCACCATGTCCTAAATGCTGCCACTACGTTGGAGGACGAGGGCATTTCCGTGGAGGTGATTGATCCCAGGACGCTGGTGCCATTCGATGTCGACCTGGTCGTGGGTTCGGTCGAGAAGACGAATCGACTCTTGATCGTGGAAGAGAACCCTTCTCGTGGAGGTTGGGGTACATGGATCATCTCCGAGGTAATCCGTCGGGCCTTCTACAGCATCGACGCTCCCATAGCACGCCTCTCGGCCGACGACATCCCGATCCCCTTCTCACCCCCGTTGGAGAGAGCGTCGGTGCCAACCGAGGATCGCATCCTCAAGAAAATCAGATATGTGATCCATGGATGAGCCGGAGTTTGCCCGAATTGCGATTGTTGTTCCCCAGGTCGGGGAGGCTATAGCAGAAGCCCGCCTGATCGAGTGGCAGGTTGAGGAGGGAGACTCGGTGAGAAACGGAGATGTGCTCTTCGTTGTGGACACAGAGAAAGCGGAGGTTGACGTGGAGGCGTTCGTTAATGGGGTAGTCGAGAAAATCCTGGTCGGCGCCAACTCCCCGGTGATGCCCGGGCAACGCGTCGGCAACTTGTTGGTGGAGCGGTCCAAGGTGCCCCCCGATGCCCAGACGACCGGGAACGGCAAGCCAAGCTCGTCCAATAACGGACTCACATCGAACCTCCCCCACAAGTCGATCCGCCAGCGCGCTCAGGTGAGGGGAGCCTCTCCGCTGGCAAGGAGAAGGGCGCGAGAACTGGGAGTCGACATTGCCGAAGTCGTGTCGGCATTCGGAGGAAGAGTCTCAGCCGAAGATGTCGAAGCCTTCTTCCGGGAGACAAGAGCAACGACGTCGGATCGTCCGCAGCTGAGCCGGTTACAAAAGGCCGTCGCGGACGCCACAACAAGAAGCAAACGTAGCGTTCCGCACTTCTACCTCGACATGGTCGTCGACATGACGGCCGTGCTCTCCCACCGCCAAGGATCGGGTGAGCGTCGTAGCATCACTGCCTATGTAGTGGCCGCTTGCGTTCTAGCTCTTCGAGAGCACTCCGCACTGAACGTCTCTTATCATGACGACGGATTGGTTCCTCGGGAGGAGATAGCCATCGGGGTCGCCGTTGCCACCGACGAAGGCCTGCTGGTGCCGGTCCTCGCCGATCTGAGGGAGTCGACTCTATCCGACATTCAGAGCCGGCTCCGCAAGGCAATACAGCGCGCCGCTGAACAGAAGTTGACTACCAGCGATCACGGACCTCGGTCAATGGTGGTCACCAACCTGGGCATGTTCGGAATCGATAGATTCCACCCCATCATTAACCAACCGGACCCGTTCATACTGGCGGTGGGTAAGACGGGGGAGCAGGTCGTTGCAGTCGAGGGAGAGATCAGAATTCGGCCGACTGCGGTTCTGTCGTTGTCAGCCGACCATCGCGCTCTGGACGGTATGACTGCGGCGCGATTCCTGTCGGCTGTTACCGCCAATCTGGAGCTAATCAAAGGAAGTGTGTGGTCATGACCGAGAACGTGTTTGAACTCAAGACTAGGGCAAATCTCGATGCCTTCGACATTACCGATCTGGTTACAGAGGCGCTGGCCGGTACAGGAAAGGGCCTGGTGCTGGTCAGCACTCCCCATACAACAGTCGGGCTAGTGCTCGGGCCGGGTGACGATGCGATGCTCCGGGACTACATTCAACTGGCCAAACGGTGGCCCTCGGGGCATGGTCCCTTCGAACACTTTGAGGAGAACAACCCGAATTCGGAGGCGCACCTCCTCAGCTCCCTCGCCGGGACGAGCCTCTCCTTGCATCACTCGGAGAAGCGCCTCTCCTTGGGCACGTATCAGCGAATCATCTTCCTCGAATTCGACGGTCCTCGTACTCGAAAGGTCTTTGTCAGATTACTAGATGGTGGAGCATGAGGATCCCGATAGGAAGTGACGCCAACGGATTTGCTTTGAAAGAGCACATCAAACATCGACTGGTCGAGTTGGGCCACAGCCCGATCGACTTCGGATGCTCCGGACCAACCGACGACATAGATTATCCTGATGTTGCCAGCCAACTCGCCACTGCCGTCGCAGAGGAGGAGATCGACCGGGGAATCCTGGTTTGCGGCACCGGAATCGGAATGGCTATCGCCGCCAACAAGGTTGCCGGCGTGCGTGCCGCCTGCTGCCATGATCCGTACTCGGCCGAGCGCGCCAGGAAGAGCAATAACGCGCAGATTCTCGCTCTGGGCGCCCAAATCATCGGTCCACAAGTCGCCGACAAGGTGCTGGAGCACTGGTTGGCATCGGAATTCGAGGGTGGTCGGTCAGCCCGCAAGGTTAAGAAGCTGGTCGAATTGGATACCGGCAGACAGCTAAAGTGACGGCGCACCACCCGATTAGCGGCATTGTCGGGCCCCGTTCTTTGCTGAAGGATCATCAGGAACTGGCTGCCCGGCAGCGTGACAGTTGGCCACTACAGTGGGTACGCGATTCCAGGGGAGAACTGGACACAACGCCAGAGGCGGTAGTCCTGCCTTCCTCGACCGAAGAAGTGGCAGGGATCATCCGGTGGGCTAATAAGACAAAAACACCCCTGGTAATCAGGGGTGCCGGATCCGGTGTATGTGGTGGAGCCATGCCCGTTCCCGGGTGCATCGTCCTGGAAACCACCCGACTTGACCGGATAATCAGAATCGATCCAGTCTCGATGATGGTGGAGGTCGAAGCCGGGGTAAACGGCGATGTCTTGGAACAAGCCCTGAATGCGCATGGTCTGACCCTCGGTCACTACCCGCAATCAATGGGCATCTCCACCGTCGGAGGATGGCTGTCAACCTCTTCAGCGGGTCAGACGAGCCACGGGTTCGGATTCATCGAAGACCGTGTCGTAGGTATAGTAGCCGTTCTCGGTGATGGCACCATCCTTACCATCCCGCCGTCGGCCCGTTCATCAGTGGGGCCAGATTTGAAGAGACTGCTGATCGGTGCCGAGGGTCGGCTGGCGGCTATAACAAGGGTCTTCTTAGCCTGCGCTCCGGCATGGCATAATCCGCACTGGGAGGCATTCAGGTTCAAGAATTTCGAAGACACTCTGGATTTTGCCCGGCTGGTGCATCACAGCGGCGCACATCCCACCGTCCTCCGAGGATGGGACGTGACTGACACCGAAGCTGCCTTCGCCCCGCTTGGCATCCAGGAGGGGTGCGTCTCGGTCGTGGGTTTCAAAGGCGGGATCCCTGGCATGGTGGGACGATCGGATACGATTCGTGATCTGGCCTCGGAGATGGGCGCTGCGGAGATTCATGCCGAATACGGAGAGCATTGGTGGAACAACCGGCTCGGCGCGGTGCAGACCTTCGAGGATGTTCTTGGTAAGCGCAGGTCTTGGGGAACCGACGTGATATTCGATACTTCCGAGGTATCAGCTCTTTGGAGTCAGGCGTCAAACGTTTACGAGGCAGTGGTAGGCGCCATTGCCCAAACCGCGGAGTGGGTGCGCTGTCACTACTCGCATGTCTTCGATGTGGGCATCGCCCTTTATTTCACGTTCTTGCTCCAAGCGCCGACCGCCCAGGAACTCGAGTCTCTCTACCGGTCGGCGTGGCGAAGGATCATGGAGGAGGCGGCAGAGGCGGGGGCGTCACTAGGCCACCATCATGGAATGGGTCGACTCAAGGCGGAATTCACCCCACTGTCAATCGGTGACAGTGCTGCTGGGGTTCTGAAGAGAATCGCAGCCGAGTTTGACCCAAACTCGGTGTTGAATCCCGGCGTCCTTCTTGCCGAGTAAATGGGCTGCTATTCTCCGGCACCGAGCGTCTCTTTTCCGTATCCATGTTAAATCGCAGTTCTCCCATTCCCCTGTACGTCCAGATTGAACAGGGTATTCAGGGCCTGATCGTGCAAGGGGAACTGAGCGCCGGTGACAAGATCCCCTCCGAGGTAGGCCTTGCCGAACGCTACCGGGTAAGTCGAATGACAGCTCGTAAGGCGGTGGATCGCCTCGTATCCTCGGGCGTCTTGTTCCGCAAACAAGGCATGGGCACTTATGTCAACTCGCAGCGTATACACCACGGGCTTTCTACCAAGCTGAGCTTTTCGGCTGCCATGGAAAGCCTGGGACTCCAGCACTCGACGAGAGTGCTGATAGCCGACCTGGTGCTGCCACCGGCTCCTGTCCTCGCCGCCCTCCGCGAGATCGGGTCGGGTCGGGCGATTCGGATAAAAAGGGTGCGGATGGTAACCGGGGAGCCCGTCGCCCTTCATGACACTTTTCTACCTAGTGCCTACTCGATGATCCTCGAACAGGATCTCACCGGTTCGTTGACGAAAGCTATGACGGCAGTTGGAGCGAAAGTGGTTACCGTGCGAGACACAGTCTCCGCCACCTTGGCCAGCGACATGCACGCAGGCCTCCTGCAAACTGAGATTGGCGCCGCCCTCCTTGAGATTCATGGCCTCGGGTTCGGGGACGATGGCCGGCCACTACGTTTTACGGAAGCCTTCTACCGCGGGGACAGATTCACGTTCGAGCTAGAAGCTGCACCACCATCGGACTTAACCTTTGACATAGCGATGCGCCAGCTTTCACCAGCTTGACCCTCCTGCCGTCACCGACCGGTAGCGGTCTTGACTATTCCAAAATGACCAGCCGCAGTACCGAAAATGTCATGATCGGCGTTGACGTCGGCTCAAGTTCTGTCAAAGTCCTAGCAATTGATTCCAAAAGTCGGGGAGTCTCAAGGTCAGAGGTTCCATACACAGTGGAAAGACCAGGTCCTGGCCTAACGGTTGTTGACGCTGACGTTTGGTTTGAAGCATCGGCGAGAGCCATCAGGATCTGCATGAGCAAGGCAAATGTCGATCCAAAGCGAGTTGGGGCTCTTGCGGTGTGCGGGCCGGCGCACAATGCAGCGTTGCTCGACTCCTCTAAAAGGCCGGTCAGGCCAGTCATCCATTGGTCGGATACCCGGGCCGCGGCCCAAGCTCGCGCTCTTGATGTGGAATCAGGTCAGCGGATTCTGGAACTGACACTCCACCCACCACTAGCGGGCTGGACACTCGCTCAGTTCATGTGGATAAAAGAGAACGATCCTGAGTCTTGGAGCCGTGCCACGACATGGGCTGTCACGAAAGACTATGTGGCGTTCAAACTGACCGGAGAGTTAGGCACTGACCCCTACGATGCCACGGGAACACAAATGTACAATGTCAGATCGGCAAAGTGGTCACCGGAACTGCTGGGCAGGCTAGGTTGGTCTCCCACCGACAATGCTCCGCAGGTACGAGAGCCCACTGCAATGTTGGGACGGATTAGCGAGGATATCTCCGCCCTCACCGGTCTCAGGCAGGGCACTCCCGTCGCAGTCGGCACCGGGGACACCATGTGTGAGGCTCTCGCCGCAGGGGCTTGGAGCAGCGGCGACGTTCTCCTAAAACTTGGATCTTCGGGCAACGTACTAACTGTTGCCGCCCGCCCGAGACCCGAGGGCGGCATAATCAATTATCCGTACCTGCATCGGGATAAATGGATCAGGGTTATGGCCACCGCATCAGGAGCGGCCAGTGCCCGGTGGTTTCGCGATGCCTTCCTAACGGGACACGGATCGGTTGGGGATGCCTTAGGCCAGGAGGGTTATCAACTCATGGACAGCATGGCGGCCACCGTGAACCCGGGCGCCGGTGGCCTGATCTTCCATCCGTACCTCAGTGGTGAACGCTCGCCTTTCTACGACCCTGATGTGCGGGCCGACTTTCTCGGGGTTACCACCGCACACTCCTTGGCGCACTTCGCTCGAGCAGTCTTCGAGGGTGTCGCTATGTCCCTGCGTCATTGCGTGGACGAGTTCGGGGAGAGCATCGGAGCCAACTCTGACTTGTCCATCATTGGCGGAGGGGCGCGTAGCGCGGTGTGGGTTTCGATCGTAGCAGAGATTCTGGACCGGCCCCTGCGTCTCGGCCCGCCTTCATCAGCGGCATATGGCGCGGCCTTGCTGGCCAAGGCAATGTTCTATGGAGAGGACCCTCGGCCTCCGGAAGTCCCGAAGGGGCCAATGACCGTACCTGATCCAGACAATGTTGCTCTCTACGAAGATCTCATGGCGGTTTACCGGGACAGCGTGGCGATGCAAAGACCAATCAGCCAGCGATTGTCGCGGGTGGGGTAGTGGTTCAGTTTGAATCAACGAGCCGGATGATATCGGTGTAGTCCCACCGGCGGTTGGTGACACCTGCGACTTGAGCGGGTGTCCGCCCTTTCAGCGATTTGTGGGGACGGCAGTAGTTGTAGTCCATGAAGGGCTACTGCATGGGCATGGTTGACGAGTTTCTTTGAGAAGGCATTAGTGGCTCGGACGTAACGGCGCGTGTTCATCCGCATCGTCAGATACTGCCGTTCGACGTAGCTGGTACGGGCGGTGGTCGCCTTCGGATATTTGCGCTTGAGGATGCGATGGTCAACCTTCCAGTCACCAAACGCATCGTTAACGGCTTCGAGGTAGGCGCTGAGCCCGTCAGTGGTCAACTGGATCGGACCGGCCATACGGGATGCCAAATCTTCCATGAACACAACGCCGGTGTCGTAGGTGCGGTCACCTATCCACCATGTCGCCACGAGCTTCGAATCCTCGCAGATCGCAACCCATGTCCACACGTCACCCGCTTCGGGATTCTCCGTGTCCGCTTCTTTCTTGGCGTACACAAAGCTCCAGATTTCGTCAGTCTGAACCCGGCGACATTTCAGATCGCGGAGAGTTTGGTCTTGGTAATCGGGCGCATGCCCGTCCGGCGTTGATCTCCTGGCTGGGTTGTCCACCGCTTGTGGAAAACCCAGCTGGCTACGACCGGGCAGATTACGAGCACGACCGTCGCTACCTGTGCGACACGCCCGGTGCTGATCCTTACACCGGCTTAGAGGCTACGCGGGTAGGTGAAAATCCACCAGTTGAGGTGTTGTCTCCGTTTTCATACGGAGTTGTAATCACAACCCCCAACTGGTGCCCCAACCAAGACCCCACGGCTGACCAACTTGGCCCAGCACGATCCGAAACACTATACGCCGGATTTCCGACTGCTCCCCCCCCGAAGCCGGAGAGCTTGAGACTATCCGGCCGGCTCGGGCGCCGAGTTGGTGCGGCGACGGTGCCAGCTTTCCCACAGGGCCAGCATGGAAGGCAGCACCAGCACCGCCCCGATCAGTGATAACCCGATGGCGTAAACCGTCACCTGGCCCATCTGCTGAAAGGGTTTCAGGGTGGAGGTCATGAGAATCCCGAATCCGGCCATGGTGGTGAAGGCTGATCCTGCCAAAGCCCCCCCGGTGTGCCGGGAGGTAGAACGCAGTGCTTCGTTGAGATCCTCATAGCGAATCCGATCCTCTTCGAACCGACGGGCGATGTGGATGGTATAGGGCACTCCGATCCCCACCGCCAAGGCAGCCAGGGTTGCTGTCACCGGCCCGAAGGGAATGCCGGTGATGTGCATCAGTCCATAGGTCCAAAACACCACCAGGGCCACCGGGACCATGGTGATCACACCCAGGAAGGGTCGGCGATTTTCTGACCAGAAGCTGATCATCAACACCAGGGTGGCGACCACCAAAGTAATGAGCAACGACCTGGTTTGGGACTCGGCAAGTTCAGTGACGATCACGTCGGAGATTATTTCCGACGAGGTGACGACCACACTTATCCCCAGATCCGAGACCGTCGAGAAGTTATCCAGCAAATCCTGCCGGAGCTGACCTGCACCCGTCTCTCCTGCCTGGGTTCCTATGTCGAAAACCAAAGCGTCGTATCCTTGCTCGGTTCGGTGTAGCACGCCCCGAGCTTGGCCGGGCGCCGCTTCCATCAGAGCGTTCCATAGCGGGGTGACCTCCGCGCCGGCGCTCACCGAAAGATCGTCACCCAGGTCCGCCAGGCGGCCTGCTGACATGACCGACTCATTGGGAGGTCCCTGGGGGCCGCCACTGGTGAGAAATGACAGCACGGAAATCGGAGAGGTAACCGACGGGACGTTGCCCCGCGGTGTTTCAAAGAGCACCACGTTGTCCACTTCGGCCAGGCCATCGCTGGCGGAGACCAAGGCGTTGTGGATCTGCGGGGAAGCCAAGTCTTCTCCTTCGATCAGGACTTGGGCGGATTCTCCCAAGCCTCCGCCGAAATCTTCTTGGAGGATGTTCAGAGCCTGGATGCCGGGGGCGTCCTCGGGCAGAAAGTCGGTAAAGGAAAAGCGGGTCTCCAGTTGGCTGAGGCCCCACACCCCAAGCCCCCCCAGAATGAGAGCCACTATCACGGTGAACACCGGAATTTTCTGTGCCAACACCGAGGTGCGAGCAATCAGACGAGGAAGAAATCGTTCCGAGGAAGACTGCATGCCCTGGACGGGAAGTCCACGCTCGAGCTGTCGATCGAGTTTCCTCGCCAAGAACAACACCCTCAAGAACGCCCAAGGCACTTTGCCCTGCCGCTCGGTTCGTCTGTCCAGCAATCTCCGAGCCGCCGGGAAAAAGGTGAGCATGAGAACAAAAGACACGAGGATGCCCACGGCCGACAGGAGTCCGAAGTCCTTGAGGGCCGGCACCGGATTGAATACGTTGGTCAGAAACCCGATAGCGGTGGTGACCGTGGCCAAGGCCAGCGCCACACCCACGGTTCCGATGGCGGTCCGTATGGCGCCTTCAACATCCTGGCCTTTGCCAACTTCCTCCCGGTAGCGCGAGGTGATGTGAATGCCGTAGTCCACTCCCAATCCGATCAACAGAATGGGGATGATCTGGGTCACCGGGTTGAATGATCCGATGATGCCGGCCCACAAAAGCAACACACCGATGCCCTGCATGAAGGCGATGGCGGCGAAGATGGTGAAGAGAGTGAGAAGGGTGTCCGCGATGGTGCGGCGGCCCGACTGGAGAAGAGCCCCTTTCCCGGCCGGCTTAAGCCAGAAAACGAAGCCGAGAATGACCAAAATGATCAGGGCAGCCATGCCGAACAGTCGGCCCACCTCGCCGGTGAAGTCTCCCTGATCCTCGAACAGCAGGTTAAAGCTGAAGGGAATCACCTCCAGTCCTTCGGGGACCGGCACGGCCCGAAGGGCATCCGCCACCGCGGTGTCGTTTTCTATGGCCCGGTCGAAGGCTTCATCGCCGGCGCCGGGCGCTTTGGTGAACACCAACATCAGGCCTGCCTGAGCCCGGGCCCGGGAAGCATCTCCGTCCTGACTGATCAAGGACGTAATGCGGGTGTTGGCGCCCGGAGCGTTGACGGCCTGCGCATAAAGGCGCTTGACATCCTCGTCAGTCTCAACCGATGCGCCTCCTCGGGCCTCCGACACCACCGGATCAAGAAACGTGAACCATGCTCCTCTTCCCGGAATCGAGGAGAGTTTGTCGGTCAGGGCTTCGCTTTGCAGAGCCGCCTCGAGGTCTCTGACCGTATCGAAGCCCTCCTTGCTGAAGACGTCACCGCCCTCTTGGCGCACGATCACCTGGAGCACGCCCTCTTGGGTATCTTCGCCGAACAGTTCCCTGATTCTTTCCGCCGCCAGCAACTCGGGGTTATCTGGTGAAAACCCCTCGTTTCCCTGGGACACCTCGGCCTGGCCGGCCAGGGATCCGAACACGCCGAACAAAATCAGGGTGACGATGACCACCGGCCAAGGAGCTTTCGTCACGCAAAACGCGAAGGCTCTAACAAAAATCCTCATCGGGGGCAACTCCTTTCCGGGACATGGCGCCGGAATTCGCGGGTTCCTGTGAATTAGATGCTATGAGGCCGTTGGTTATATAGTGAATTCTGATCACGCGGAAGCGGGTCGAAAACCAAGCCGCTACCCCGAGGGTGATAACCTGGATAGGGCAAAGGAGGCGAGGTCTGCAAAGCGCCGAAGCATCACTTTTCCCTCCCCCCGGATGGCGGTGTGTCGGAGGGGCTGTTCAAGTGAGAGGGGTTAGGTTTGGCTGTCACGATGACCGCTCCGGTTGACCGCGCCCAGAGCCAACTGTTCGAGGCGCTTCCCGAAATCGAGCCCGGTGGGGATGCTCGCCCTGTTGGGGGGACCATGCTCTCTGATAACGACGGGGACAACTCGGACCCCACCCGGTACAACGAAGACGGATATGTGGAAGTGGACCCCGCGGGGTTTGTGGATTCCTACCGGCCATCGGCAATCGAGGGGGACTTTCGAGGAAAGCACATCGTCACGGTGGAGCAATTTGCCCGAGATGACCTGAGGGTCCTCTTCGAGGCGGCTTCCACCCTGAAAAAGCGGATCCGCTCCGGAGACCGAGGGGTGGTGGAAATTGCCACCGGGCAGGTTTTGGCGTTGCTCTTCTTTGAATCGAGCACCCGGACCGATATGTCTTTTCAGGCTGCCATGCTCCGGTTGGGCGGCAAAGTTATCGGCGCCTCCAACGGCATACAGTTTTCTTCCGTCTACAAGGGGGAGGATCTCCCCGACACCGTAAGGGCGGCGGGGTGCTATGCCGATGTCATCGCCCTTCGGCATCCCAAGGTGGGCGCCTCCTATCTGGCGGCCCGCTATCTGGACTTGCTGGCCCAAAAGATCGGAAGGCAGCCCGTGGTGATCAGCGCCGGTGATGGAGTGGGAGAACATCCCACCCAGGCTTTGTTGGACCTGTTCACCATATTGGAAACCAAGAAAAAGGTGGACGACCTGGCTATCACGATGGTCGGGGATCTGAAACATGGTCGCACGGTGCATTCCCTGGCCAAGTTGCTGGCAACCTACGGGGCTCGGGATACCACGGCCAATTTCGTGGCGCCGCTCTCGCTTCGGATGCCCGCCGCCATTGTGAGGCGTCTGCAGGATGCGAGCATATCTGTGCGGGAAACCGACGATCTGGAGGAGGTCCTGGGCAGATCGGACGTGATTTACTGGACCAGGGTTCAGGAGGAGCGGTTCACCGACCCATCCGAGTACGAGGAGGTCAAGCAAGGCTTTGTAATGACCCCGGGAGTCATGGAAAAAGCTCGGCAGGACGCCATCCTGATGCACCCTCTTCCCCGCAAGCACGAGATGGGCGGACCCGCCGACCACGAGTTGCTCGACGCCGATCCCCGCTCGGTCTACTTCCAGCAAATGGAGAACGGAATGCTGGTGCGTATGGCGCTGTTGGCCAAGCTCTTGAAGGGGGTTCATATATAGCCTCGACTCGGTCCGATCGGCCCGGCCCAAGGCTTAGCACGGGGGGATAACATTGAGCCGGTGATGACTGATTTTCACCTTCCCGATATCGGTGACGGACTGACCGAGGCCCAGGTGGTGCGATGGCTGGTGGAGGAGGGTGCCCGGGTCGGGAGGGACGAGCCGCTGGTGGAAGTGGAGACCGACAAGGCGGTGGTGACCATCCCCTCCCCGGTGGGGGGGACCGTTCTCCGCCACGGCGCCGGGCAGGGGGAGACCATCGCAGTGGGGGCGGTGCTGGCGGTGATCGGCTCCCCGGAATCTCCCCCGCTGGTTGCCGACCCTGAAGCGCCCCGTTCGCAGACCGGCTCGGCGACGTCGCAGTCGGAGGAGAGTCACCGGAGGTGAAGGCCTTGCCGGTGGTTCGTCGTCTGGCCCGGCAGAGGGGTGTCGACCTTGCGACGGTCCGCGGCTCGGGTCCGGATGGCCGGATCACCCGCCAGGATGTGCTGGCCGCCGCCGAGCCGTCTGCCAAGCCACTTGCGGAAGGGCCGTCCGAATCTGTGGTGACCACCCAGGAATCCGCCCGGCGCCCCCTCACCAGACTCCAAAAAACCATCGCCGCCAACATGGCCCGGTCGTGGTCGGAGATTCCCCATGTCACCACCTTCGACCAAGTGGACGCCACCCGGCTACTGGAGGTGCGGAAGGCTTTGGAGAAGCGCCACGGCGTGGGGGTCTCGGTGGACTCCATGGTGGTCGGGGCGGTGATACCGGCCCTGCGCAGCTATCCCGAGTTCAATGCCACCCTGGACGGGGATGTCTTGATCGTGCATTCCTCCCACCATGTCGGGGTGGCTATCAATGCTCCGGAAGGCTTGTTGGTGGGAGTGGTGCGCCACGCCGGGCGGATGTCGATCATGCAACTGGCGGCAGCCACCACCCGCCTGGCCACAAGAGGAAAGACTCGGAGTCTGCAAGTGAGTGAACTGACCGGACATACCTTTGTGATCAGCAACATCGGCGCTTTGGGAGGCGGTTACGGCACGCCCATAATCCCGCCTGCCAACACCGCCCTGCTGGCGGTGGGAAGGGTCGCAGACGCGGCGGCGGTGGTGGATGGCGAGGTGGTGGCCAGGCCCGTGATGCCGTTGTCTCTTTCTTTCGATCATCGGGTCATCGACGGGGCGTTGAGCAGGCGCTTCATGAAGACGGTGATCGAGAATCTTTCTGAACCTGCTCTTTTCCTAGCCTGAGGAGATCATGACCAAATACCAGATCACCGGAAGTGCCACTGCCCGCTCGGCGGAGATTCTGACCGACCAAGCCGCCTCCCTGGTGGCCGATGTCCACCGGGAATTCGATTCCGAGCGGCGGGAGTTGCTGGCCCGACGAGAGGAACGACAGAGAGAATTCGACCGCGGCCTGCTCCCGGGTTTTCTGCCGGAGACCCGCTCGGTTCGGGAAGGGGATTGGATGGTGGACCCGGTTCCGTCGGCCCTGGCGGACCGAAGGGTGGAGATCACCGGTCCGGTCGACGCCAAGATGGTGATCAACGCCCTCAATTCGGGCGCCAGGATGTTCATGGCTGATTTCGAAGATGCCACCTCTCCCACCTGGGAAAATCTGGTGGAGGGTCAGTACAACCTGTTGGAGGCCCAACTCCGCACGTTGCAGCTTG
Source organism: Acidimicrobiia bacterium (assembly GCA_963665765.1). Taxonomy (GTDB): domain Bacteria; phylum Actinomycetota; class Acidimicrobiia; order Spongiisociales; family ZC4RG35; genus Bin76. Next base: position 925,671 of record OY762464.1, on the reverse strand, counting down.
ACACTCCCCGCAAGTCCTACCGGTTGGCTGAGGAGACGGCCACTCTGCTGGTGCGACCCAGGGGTTGGCACCTTCCCGAGAAGCACTTTCTGGTGGACGACCGGCCCGTTTCAGGCGCTCTGTTTGATTTCACTCTCTATATGTACCACGGTGGGCGGGCGGCCCTGGAGATGGGGAGCGGCCCGTTCTTTTATCTCCCCAAGCTCGAATCCCATCGGGAGGCTCGACTGTGGAATGATGTGATCTGCTATGTCTCCGAGCGTCTGGGGATTCCCATCGGCACGGTGAAGGCGACCGTTTTGATCGAAACCGTCACGGCTGCATTTGAGATGGAAGAGATTCTCTATGAACTGCGTCGGCACTCGGCCGGGCTGAATGCGGGTCGATGGGACTACATATTCAGCTTTATCAAAAAGCTCCGCAATCACTCCCGTTACGTGTTGCCGGATCGGTCCCAGGTCACCATGACCGCGCCGTTCATGCATGCCTACACCGAATTGGGGGTGGCTACCTGCCACCGCCGCGGGGCTCATGCCATGGGCGGAATGGCTGCCTTTATCCCCAATCGTCGCGATCCCGAAGTGACGGAGCGAGCCTTGGCGGCGGTGGCGACCGACAAGCGACGGGAAGCCGAGGCCGGCTGTGACGGCACCTGGGTTGCCCACCCCGATCTGATACCGGTGGCGATGGCCGAATTCGATCGTATCCTGGGAGACCGACCCAATCAGCTCGGACGTCAGCGGGATGATGTGGCCGTAACCGCAGAAGATCTGCTGAATCCCGAAATCGAGGGTGGCGCGATAACCGAGCAAGGGGTGAGGACCAATGTGTCGGTGGGCATTCGTTACATGGCCTCCTGGCTGACCGGCACGGGCGCGGCGGCCATAGACAATCTGATGGAAGACGCCGCCACTGCCGAGATCTCCCGTTCCCAGATTTGGCAGTGGGTCCGTCATGGCGCCCGGCTCGACAACGGAGCGGCTGTGACCGTCTCGATGGTGAAAGAGGTTGCCGCCGAAGAGTTGTCGCGTATCCGGGCGGCGGTTGGCGAGGACTCCTATCAAGCCGGACGTTTCGAGCGAGCTTGGGGGATTTTTTCAGAGGTGGCATTGGAGGACGAATTCGTTGAGTTCCTGACGCTTCCCGCCTATCAAGATCTCTGATTGCCCCGTAGGATTCTGGCATGGCTCGATTCAGTGAAGCGCTTCGCTACCACTCCCATCCCCGGCCTGGCAAACTGGAGGTCAGGGCCACCAAGGCGACTCTGACCCAGGCGGATCTGAGTCTTGCCTACACCCCGGGAGTGGCCGAGCCGTGCCTGGCTATTCATGACAATCCGGGAGATGTCTTTCGGTACACCAATCGGGGCAATCTGGTGGCGGTGGTGACCAACGGCACGGCGGTGCTGGGGCTTGGGAACATCGGGGGACTGGCCTCCAAGCCGGTGATGGAAGGAAAGGGCGTGCTTTTCAAACGGTTCGCCGATATCGATGTCTATGACTTGGAGATCGATTCCCAGGACCCCGAGGATGTCATCCGTTTCTGCGAGTTGTTGGCGCCGACGGTGGGGGGTATCAATCTGGAGGACATTCGGGCGCCTGATTGCTTTTACATAGAGGAGACATTGCGCCACCGACTGGATATTCCGGTTTTCCATGACGATCAGCACGGGACCGCCATCATCGCCGGGGCGGGTCTTATCAACGCGGCCCTGCTTAGCGGTCGGCGTCTTGAGAACATGAAAGTGGTGATACTGGGCGCAGGCGCGGCGGGAGTGGCCACCGGTCGGTTTCTCATTCGGTTGGGTTTCGACCCCGATCGGTTGCTGATGGTGGATTCCCGGGGGGTTTTGGATTCGTCTCGCAGTGACCTCAATCCGTATAAGCAGGAATTCGCTCGCCGCACGAATGCCCGGACCTTGACCGAGGCCCTGGTGGGCGCCGATGCCCTGATCGGGCTGGCGCAAGCCGGGTTGGTTCACGCCCACATGCTCGAGCGCATGAACCCCGAGCCGGTCGTTTTCGCCTTGGCCAATCCCGACCCCGAAATCCCCTATCACGATGCCAAGCGGGTTCGGCCCGATGCCTTTGTCGGTACCGGGCGGAGCGACTTTCCCAACCAGGTGAACAATGTTTTGGGGTTCCCCTTCATTTTCCGGGGGGCGCTTGATGTGCGCGCCACGGCGGTTAGCGAAGGAATGAAAGTTGCCGCGGCCGAAGCGTTGGCCGTTCTGGCCAGAGAGCCCGTGGCGGAGTCGGTGCTGGAGGCCTACCAACTGAAGGAACTGTCGTTCGGTCCCGAGTACCTTATCCCCAAGCCTTTCGATCCGCGGGTGCTCACCACCGTGGCGCCGGCGGTGGCGGTGGCAGCCACCGAGGAGGGGCTGGCCCGACTTCCCTGCAATCTTGAGAAATATCGGGCACAGTTAAGCGCTCGTTTGCGGCCCTCCCAGGGGCTAATCCAGGCTGTGACGATTCGGGCGCGGCAATACCCGGCCCGGGTGGTGTTCCCCTACGGCGACGATCTCCGCCTGGTGCGCGCCGCCCGGCGGGTGTTGGACGAGGGCATCGGATATCCGGTTCTGTTGGCGGATCGGGGAGTGGTCACGGAATTGTCGGAGGAGCTGGGTATCCCACTTGAGGGGATAAAAGTGATCGATCCCATCAGCCAGGCAAGGGAGCGGAACCGCTACGCGGCGCGGCTTTTGGAGCTCAGAGGCCATCGAGGGGTGTCGCGGAGCCACGCCGCCCAAATGGTGTTCGACCCCAACGTGTTCGCGGCCCTGATGGTGGAGACAGGTGACGCCGACGTGCTGGTGGGCGGTCTCACCACTTTCTTCCCCGAAACGGTGCGACCGGCCCTTCAGATCATCAAGGTCAGCCGAGATCGCTCCATTGCCAGCGCCCTGTACGTGGTGGTGACCGGACGGGCAGCCTACTTTTTTGCCGACTGCGCGGTTAATATCGCCCCCTCTGCGGGCGAGTTGGCCGAGATAGCCGCCGCCGCGGTGGAAGTAGCCCAGCACCAGTTTGGGAGAGACCCCCGGGTGGCCTTCATCAGCTATTCGGATTTCGGATCGGCTGCCGGTGACGAGCCGGCTCGGGTTCGCCAGGCGGTGGAGTTGTTCCGTGATCGCTGGCCGGAGACGCCAGTGGATGGGGAGATGCAGGCCGACACGGCCGTAGTCGAGGCTCTTTTGTCCAACCGTCGCCCGGGCGGACCACTCGAATTCCCAGCCAACATCCTGGTGTTCCCCAATCTCACCGCCGCCAACAGCGCCTACAAGCTATTGGAGCGGCTGGGCGGCGCCGAAGTGATCGGACCGATCCTCACCGGTCTTTCCCGATCAGTGCAAGTGTTGCAACGAGACGCCACGGTAGCCGAAATAGTCAACCTCACCGCCTACGCTGTAGCCGATGCCCACCGACTCGAGAGCCATAAATAACTCGCGGTAACTGGTAACTCGCGAAAAGCGGGACTATATCGCGATTTTGTTCCCTTTCGGGTACCCTCCCCCGCCACCTCCTGTCCGTTGGTTTCCGCGAGTTCCCGCGTTTGGGTTGCGGGGATTCGCTGGTTTGTTGTTCCGATTCCGGGGGTGAGCTCTGGTGGCCGGGCGGGTTGGGTGTTTGGTAGCTGCTATCGAGTTTGTGCCGGTATCGGGGTGGGGTCAACTTCCGAGCAGGAGTTTTTTTCGCGGGCTACCGTCTCAGATTGGTGGTGAGCTTTCGGCGGCGGGCTGGGACACTGACTGGTAGGGCCGGCCGGTTTCGGCGGGTTGGGGGAAGCATCACGTGTTTCCCATTGGGGGTTTGGCGGATTTGCCATCCTTCGTCGTGGACCTGATGGTGGCAGCGGCTGCAGAGTAGACACAGGTTGTCGATATCGGTGGGACCATTGGCTTCCCATGGGATCACATGGTGTGCTTGGCACCAGGCAGGATCAGTGCCACACCCAACGCACCTTCTATCTCGGGCGATCAACGCCAAACGCTGAGCGCGGGTGGCGAGGCGTGGGCCCCTTCCCATCCACAGTGGCCGGCCCTTGGTGTCGAAGATGGCCGGAACGACCTTGCCTTCCCGACAGGCCATGTCTTTGAACACGGCGACGGGTACCGGAGTCCCGTCCGCCATGGTGGCGTTGTGAATATTCTGCTCCCCGATGTCATAGTGGGCAATCAACAGCAAGGTGCTCTTGGGGGCTTTCGGCTTCTTGTCCCTTTCCGTGCCGGCGGGTTGGTGCAATAACTCGGCCAGGGCGTCGGCCATGCGTTGCTCCGGTGAGGGCCGGTTGTGGGGGTCTTCTTCTCGCCACAGAGCACCTGTCTTGGCGGACAGCACGTTTTTGATCCGAGCGCCGGTGACCGGATCGAACCTGGCCCACAACACTGTCATCCCATCGGAAGGGTCGGTCTTGATCCCGGCCTTGCGGGCCCTGCGCTGTGCCTCCAACCTGGACATCCCATCATCTTCTGACCGCTCTTGTTCGTGTTGGCGGGCGGTTCGGGCGAATACGTCCACCGGCTGGACCTTGGCCTTTTCCACCAACTCCCTCTCGTCAATCTGTACCCGATCAGCGGTGTTGGCAATGATCTTGACGTGTCCGAAAGTGATCTCCCCATCTCCAAAGGCTTTCTTGGCGTCCGGTAAAGCTTTCAGTTTCTGAGCGGTTTCCACCTCCGACCGGGAACTGCGAATGCTTTGGCCGGACTGCTTGCGTACCGTTTCTTCGGCCCGGGATTGTCCCTGGCGCCGGTCCAGCTCGGCAGCTGCTTCCATTCTTAGCGCCCGGGCTTGAGACTCCACTCGGCTGGCAGTGCGAATTTGTTCCTGCAACCCTGCCAATGACGCTCTTCGCACCGGAACCGACGGCACCACCATCCGAACCCGATAACCCGCCAAGCCATCCCCGGCCCGGCCATTCGACTGTTCAAAGCTCATACCCACCATTATGCCCCCAGAGGTGTGACAAACAAACGTTATATATCGCTAAATGGGTAAAACAATCCGGGTGGCCGATTGCTGGATGTAGCTGAACAGATCGGGCGGGGCATTTCATCTATCCTGGCAACTCAGGGGAAAAACCTGGCTCGCTACCTGACCGGCGCCCCTTCGGAAAATAAAGAGGAGTGGCGATGGAAGGCAAAGGGTGGGTCGCCGGGGACTCGAACCCCGAACCTGCGGGTTAAGAGCCCGTTGCTCTGCCAAATTGAGCTAGCGACCCCGAGTCTCCGATATTAGCAAGGCCGCATTATCCTGTTGCCCGCCCGAGGCTGGAATGGAGTGGCGCGCACCCGTTGCGTCGTGCCAAAATGGGGGACCATACGGGCTGTGGCGCAGCTTGGCAGCGCGCCTGCTTTGGGAGCAGGAGGTCGTCGGTTCAAATCCGACCAGCCCGACGCCATGAAAATGATGGTGACCGGCAGGACAGGGGGCCGCTACTCTTGTTGCGGTGTTGCCGGCGGGTGTAGCTCAATGGTAGAGCCCCAGCCTTCCAAGCTGGTGGTGAGGGTTCGATTCCCTTCACCCGCTCGATGGGATCTTCTTTGGTCAGCGCCAGGGCCCCCGTAGCTCAGAGGACAGAGCAGGAGCCTTCTAAGCTCTTGGCCGGGGGTTCGAATCCTCCCGGGGGCGCCGGGGAGGTCCCTCGACATGGCGACCGTAGCTCAGTCAGGTTAGAGCGCCAGGTTGTGGCCCTGGAGGGCGGGGGTTCAAGTCCCCTCGGTCGTCCCAACGCAGCTCATGTTGTGAGGTACAAGAGGTACAGATGAAGCAAGTCCGATGCCGTGAATAGCGAGGCGGTTCTCGCCGACGCCGGGCCGTTTGAGAAGATGGTCACTTTTGAAATCTCTTCTGCCGAACTCGAACAGGCAATGAACCGGGCGTCTCGACGGATTTCCCGCGAAGTCAACATTCGGGGATTCCGTCCGGGACGAGCGCCCCGGCGCCTGGTGGAGAGAAGAGTGGGCACCGACCGTGTCAGGGGCGATGCTCTCGATGATCTGGTTCCGGTCCGGGTGGGGCAGATACTCGCGCAAACCGAGATTGTCCCGGCGGTGCCGTCTCTTCTGGAGTCGGTGACCGACACCGCCAACGGGGCCGTGAAGCTGGAGGTGCGGGTCACCACCTGGCCGCGCCTCGAATCGGTTCCCGACTACCGGGGCAGGCGGATCGAGGTCCAGCCACCGCCGCCGATCTCCGAAGAAGTGACCGCCCGTCTCGAGCAGCTCCGTCACATGTACGCCCCGTTGCAGACTGTGCACCGAGCGAGCGAAGAAGGAGATTTCGTGATGATCGACATGACGGTGATGGAGGGAGACCGGCTCATCGAATCCCTTGCTCTGGACGGGTTCAGCTACGAAGTGGGTGCAGAGAGGCTGACCGCCGAGATCGACGAGAGTCTGCTGAATCGAAAGGCGGGTGACCGGTTCGAGATAGTTGCCCCCCTGCCGGGCTGGCTCCCCTCCGACCCCCAGGCAGGGGAAGACTCCGGGGGACCGGCGTCGGCGATGGGACTGTACCGAATTCGGGTGGTCGAGGTGCAATCTCGGTCTCTACCCGATCTCGACGACGAATGGGCGTCGGAGTACACCGGTCACGACTCTTTGGAAGAGTTGCGCGAGGAGATGAGCGGCGAGCTTGAGGAGGAGCACAACGCCGCTCAGTGGGAGGAGCTGGTCGGCGAAACGATGAAGGAGGCGATCTCCGAGTTGGATCTTCAGATACCGGAACGACTCGAGACGGCGCAGACCGAATTGCTCTTGCGGAATCAGTTGGCCTCCTTGGAGAGACACAAGCTGGACTACCCGACCTTCCTCGAGCGGACCGGCCTTGAGCACGAGCAATTGATACGGGTGCTCAGAGAGCGGGCCGTGACCGGATTGAAGGAGCAGATACTCGCCGAAAGTGTGATCGCCGCCCAGAACCTGGTGGTGGAAGACGCCGAGGTGATGGAGGCCCTGCGCGCCGTAGCCCAAGAATCGGGAGACTCCGAGCGGTTTCGGCAGGCGATCGACCAAGGCGTAGACCTCGAGCGTTTCAGAAGCGATATGCTCACTGACAGGGCGCAGGCCTTTTTGGCCATGCAGGTACAGCCGGTTGACGACCGGGGCGAGCCGGTGGCGGTGCAACCGCCTGCCCAGGTGAAGGCCTGGTTTGACCCGGTGAGCAAGCCGGAGCAGATTCCCAACCCGGGGGCCGATGTCTCAGAGGCCCTCTATGAAGCGGAGGTAATAGATGACCCGTACTTTGATTGAGCCGCCCTTGGCACCCTCCTCTCACCGGGGATATATCCCGGTTCCCCACGTCACCGAACAGACCAGTCGGGGAGAGCGAACTTCTGATATCTACAGCCGGTTGCTCAAGGATCGCATCGTCTTCCTCGGAACCCCCATCGACGATACGGTGGCCAACCTGATCATGGCGCAGATGTTGCATCTGGAAAGCGATGATCCCGACAAAGACATCTTCTTGTACATAAACTCCCCCGGAGGGCAGATGACCTCCCTGTTCGCCTTATATGACACGATGCAGTACGTAAAACCCGACATCAGCACCGTATGCATGGGCATGGCCGCCTCGGCGGCGGCGGTGCTGCTGGCCGGCGGCGCCCAGGGAAAGCGCTATGCCCTCCCTCACGCCCGGGTGATGCTCCATCAGCCGCACGGCGGCGCCCAGGGCCAGGCCACCGACATCGAGATCCAGGCCAGATTGATTTTGCAGATGAGAGAGCAGACCAACAAGATACTGGCCCGGCACACCGGTCAGTCTTTGGAGAAAGTGGCCAATGACACGGATCGGGACTATTGGCTGATGGCTGACGAAGCAGTCAAGTACGGGGTGGTCGACGAAGTGCTCAAGCGTCAGAAGCTTTCGGCAGTGAACGGCTGAGGTCAAAGTGGCTCGAGAAGGACCCGATCTCCTCAAATGCAGCTTCTGCGGGCAATCCCAGAAGCAGGTCTTGAAACTGATCGCCGGTCCGGGCGTCTACATCTGCAATGAATGCATAGATCTGTGCAACGAGATAATCGAAGAAGAGACCTCGTCGGACGGATACCGAGTGGAGGAGTTGCCCAATCCCGCCGACATATACAAGTACCTCGATTCCTACGTGGTCGGTCAGGAAACGGCCAAACGGTCACTGGCGGTGGCCGTGTACAACCACTACAAGCGCCTGCGGCTGGCCAATCTCAACCATTCGGAGGTCGAGGTGGAGAAATCCAACGTGCTTTTGATCGGGCCGACCGGATCGGGGAAGACGCTTCTGGCTCGCACTCTCGCCCGGCAACTCAACGTTCCCATCGCCATCACCGACGCCACTGCTCTGACCGAGGCGGGGTATGTGGGAGAAGACGTGGAGAATATCCTGCTTCGGCTGGTGCAGGCCGCCGACTACGACATCAAGCTGGCTCAGACCGGCATTGTCTACATCGATGAGATCGACAAAGTAGCCCGCAAGGCGGACAATCCCTCCATCACCCGCGACGTGTCGGGGGAGGGAGTCCAGCAGGCGTTGTTGAAAATCCTGGAGGGGACGGTGGCTTCGGTTCCTCCCCAGGGCGGGCGCAAGCACCCCCATCAGGAGTTCCTGCAGCTGGACACCACCGACGTGCTGTTCATCTGTGGCGGGGCGTTCGACGGCCTCGAAGAGATCATCGAACGCCGGGTGGGAGGCGGTTCGGTGGGTTTTGGCGCCGAGATCAAATCCCGCCGCGACCGGGACAACGGTGACCTTCTCCGGCAAGTGCTTCCTCAGGACCTCATCCGTTACGGGCTTATTCCCGAGTTCATCGGACGCATGCCGGTGCTGTCCGCGGTGCATCCCCTGGATGTGGACGATTTGGCGAAGATTCTGCAGGAGCCCCGCAATGCCCTGGTCAAGCAGTACCGTCACCTGTTGGACCTGGACGACGTGGAGTTGATCTTCACGCCGCAGGCCATCGCAGAAATAGCCGAGCAGGCGCACGCCCGGGGGACCGGGGCGCGGGGTCTGCGAGCCATCATGGAGGAATTGCTCCGGGACCTGATGTTCCAAGCCCCCACCCGCCCCGACATGAGAAGGGTGGTGGTGGATCATCTGATGGTGAGGGAGGGGAACGTGGCCTCTTTCCGAAGCGCCCGGCCAAGCAAGCACCAGCGTGAACAGACCGCCTGAGTCGCCGAGGCGACTGTGGGAACCTCCGCCGATTTGATGAAAGCCGTTTACGATCCGGCAGAAATAGAACCCCGCTGGTATCCGCGGTGGGAGGAGGAGGGAGTCTTCAAACCGGAGTATCGTCCGGACGGAGAGCCGTTCTGCGTGGTCATACCCCCTCCCAATGTGACCGGATCGCTTCACATGGGCCATGCCCTCAATCACACCATCCATGATGTGATCGCCCGCCGACGCCGCATGCAGGGATATGCGGTTTTGTGGTTGCCCGGCGCTGATCACGCCGGCATAGCAACCCAGAATGTGGTGGAGAAATCTCTGGCCGAGCGGGGATTGAACCGATTCGACCTGGGCAGGGAGGCGTTTGTGGATCAGGTGTGGGAGTGGAAGGATGTCTACGGGTGGCGGATCACCCGCCAGATCCGCCGGATGGGCGCCTCATGCGACTGGACCCGAGAGCGTTTCACCTTGGACGAGGGTCTGTCGAAAGCCGTCTTGGAAGTGTTTGTGCGTCTCTACGAAGATGGCCTGATATACCGGGGGGAGCGCATCATCAACTGGTGCCCGCGGTGCGAGACGGCCCTGGCGGAAATAGAGGTCGAGCACCGGCCGGAGGATGGGGATTTGGTCAAAATTGCCTACCCGTTCTCGGATGGATCGGGAGAGGTGGTGGTGGCCACCACCCGCGCCGAGACCATGTTGGGCGACACCGGGGTGGCGGTGCACCCCGAAGACGACCGGTACCGGCACATGGTGGGCAAACAGGTCCGGCTTCCCTTGGTGGGCAGGTTGATTCCGATTGTGGCCGACCGAGGCGTGGATCCCGAATTCGGGACCGGGGCGGTGAAGGTCACCCCGGCCCATGACCCCCTCGACTTTGAAATGGGCGAGCGGCATGGGCTGGACAGGATATTGGTGCTGGACAACGAGGCCGTGATCACCGAGGCCGGAGGCCGATATGCCGGTTTGGATCGCATGGCGGCCCGGGAGGCGGTGATCAAAGCTTTGGATGCCCAAAGCGCGCTGGTCGGCCGAGAGGCCTATCGGCATTCGGTGGGTTTGTGCTACCGCTGCGACACGGTGGTGGAGCCGATCCTATCCCTGCAATGGTTTGTGAAAGTGGCGGAACTGACGGGCCCGGCGATCGAGGCGGTCAGATCGGGCAGGAGCCGGTTTATTCCCGGCCACTGGGAGAAGAGCTACTTCCACTGGATGGAGAATCTGCGGGACTGGTGCATCTCCCGGCAGATCTGGTGGGGACATCGGATACCTGCCTGGTACTGCCCGTCGGGACATGTCACGGTGGCCCGCTCCGATCCCGATGCCTGTCAAGAGTGTGGCGCCGGGGTGCTCACCCGGGACGCCGATGTGCTGGACACCTGGTTCTCCTCGGCACTGTGGCCGTTTTCCACCCTGGGATGGCCGGATGAGACCGAGGATCTGGCCAGGTTCTATCCCAACATGGTTCTGATAACCGGGTTTGACATTATCTACTTTTGGGTGGCCCGCATGATGAAGATGGGATTGCGCTTTTTGGGAGAGGTCCCTTTTCGCGAGACGGTGATCCATGGCCTGGTGCGGGACGGCGCCGGACGAAAGATGTCCAAATCGTTGGGGAACACCATCGACCCCTTGGCGGTGGCCGACCGGTACGGCGTCGATCCGCTGCGCCTGGCGCTCATCCAGGCGGCCAATCCGGGCCAGGACGTCCCACTCGACATGGAGTGGGTGGAGGGTACCCGCCGTTTCGGGAACAAGCTGTGGAACGCGGTCCGTTTCGCCCTGCGTCACCTGCCGGCCGGAAGCGTCCCCCCGGCCGGTGGCTATCCGGCCCGGCCCGGCCCGGTTGACAGTTGGGTACTGGCGGGCCTGGGTGAGGTGGCCGCCCGGTTTGACCGGCTGTCGGACGAGTATCGCTTCTCCGACGCCTACGGTCTTTTGTACAACTTCTCTTGGGCCGAGGTGTTCGACTGGTATCTGGAGATGTCCAAGGTTGCCTTGGCCCGGTCCGAAGGCGCCGAGGTCACCAGGCAGACCATGGGGGTGGTTTTGCGGGATATCCTCAAAATGTTCCATCCCGCCATTCCGTTCCTGACCGAGGAATTGTGGTCCAACCTGGTGGGCGAAGGGCTTTTGGCCGGCGCCGACTGGCCCGAGATACCCGCCTTCGATCCGGTTCCCCGGATGGATGACCTGAAGGCCCTTGTCTCCGGGGTGCGCCAATTCCGGGCTGCCCAGGGCTTGAGTCGCCGCCGGATGATCCCCTTGGGGGTGAGCGGCGCTCCTCCCCGGTGGGTGATCGATCTGGTGGAGGCGATGGCCGGAGTGCAGATCCACATGTGGACCGGCCAGTCCGAAGCAGGCCACATCCGCCTGCCGGCCGGTCCCTGGGAGGGATTCATTCCCCGCCGCGGATTGGTGGATCCTGTGGCTGAACGGGAGCGGATCGACCGTCAGATCACCCGGCTGCAGCGCCTGGTGGTCGGTTCCTCGGCCAAGCTGGAAAATCCCCACTTTGTGGAGCGCGCCCCGGAATCGGTGGTGATGGGGGAGCGACGCAAGCTGGCTGAGGCCTCCGAGCGATTGGCTTCCTTTCGTCGCCAGAGGGAAGCACTGTAGATCATGGACTATGGGGAGGCGGTCTCCTATCTCTTCTCTCACATAAGTCTGGGAAAAAAATTCGGGCTGGCCCCCATGAAGGCGGTGCTCTCGCGGATGGGCGGGCCGCACACTCGGAGTCGGGTGATTCATGTCGCAGGCACCAATGGGAAGACCTCCACCAGTAGGCTGGCGGGTCGGGTTCTGCTCACCCAGGGGCGTCGCTGTGGGGTATTTACCTCTCCTCACCTGCAGAGGGTGGAAGAGCGGATCGAGGTTGACGGACGGCCCATCTCGCCGGCCCATCTGGCCGCGGCCATCTCGGAGGTAGCTCGGGTGGTGGAGCAGGAGGTGGCCGAGGGTGGCCGGCCTCTAACCTATTTCGAGTTGGCCACCGCCTCGGCCTTTGCCCACTTCGCCCGGGTGGGGGTGGATGCCCTGGTTTTGGAAGTGGGTCTGGGGGGGAGGCTGGACGCCACCAACGTGGTATCCGCCGAAGTGGCGGTGCTCACCGGCCTGAGCTTTGACCATACGGAGTATCTGGGAGACACGCTTTCGCAGATCGCCGAGGAGAAGCTGGGAATAGTGGCGTCCGGGGCCCGGCTGATCTGTGGTCGGATTCCCACCGAGGCGGCCCCGGTGGTGGAGAGGAGGGCGAGATCGGTGGAGGCCGACGTGATGTGGCTGGGGAAGGACTTCGGGGTGCGGTCGATCATCCCCCGGCCCGAGGGGGGTTGGACGGTCTCGGTGGACGGCCTTTACAGGTCCTATGAGGATCTCCGACTGCCGTTGCGCGGTCGCTATCAAACCCGCAATCTGGCGGTGGCGATCGCCGCCGCGGAGGCGTGGTTGGATCATGGTCTGGATGTCGACCGACTCCGGGCCGGGCTGTCGACTTTCTCGGCGCCGGGCCGGATGGAATTGGTGGAATCGCAGGCCACTCCCCTTCTTTTGGATGGGGCCCACAACCCTGAGGCCAGCGCGGTGTTGGCCCGTTCTCTCCGGGAGGAATTCGGCGAGAACCGGTGGGTAGGGGTGCTGGGGGTGATGGGTGACAAGGATTCGGGGTCCATGATTGCGGCTTTGGCCCCCTGTCTGGATCAGGTGGTGGCGACGTCGGCCGCTTCCCCCCGCGCTCTTTCGCCCGAGGAACTCGCCCGAAGAATCAGGAAGGCGTGTGATATAGAGGTGATCGAATGCCCGAACCCCTCCCGGGCGCTGCGGGAGGCGCGTCGCCGGGCAGGAAAGGATGGGAGGGTGCTGGTCACCGGCTCCCTCTACCTGGTCGGGGAGGTGCGAACCCTGCTCGGTTTGTAGGTGGAACGCCTAACCTTGTAGGCACAGGCCGGAGTAGCTCAGCCAGGCAGAGCAGCTCACTCGTAATGAGCAGGCCAGGGGTTCGAGTCCCCTCTCCGGCTCGAAGGGATTCTGCGACATGGCTTTGCAACGAACTTTTATAATGGTCAAGCCCGATGGGGTGGCCCGCGGTCTGGTGGGAGAGATTGTGCGTCGGTTGGAGCAAAAGGGCCTGCGTCCGGTGCGGGCGCGCCTATTAACCGTTGATGACGACTTGGCCGGCGAGCACTACGCCGAGCACCGTTCGCGGCCTTTCTTTCCGGAGTTGCTGGCGTTCATCACCAGCGGGCCGGTGATGGCGATGGTGTGGGAAGGGGAGTCGGCGGTGTCGGTGGCGCGTCTTCTGATCGGACCCACCGATCCGGCCAAGGCGCCTCCGGGCACCATCCGGGGAGATTTTGGGCTGGTGACCACCATGAACCTGGTGCATGGGTCCGACTCGGTGTCAAGCGCCCAAAGGGAGATAGGTTTGTGGTTCGGTTAGCATTCTGAATAGTTCGCATAGGTTGGGTGCGGAGATGAGATGTTCTCCATGATTTTGGGCAACCAGGCTATGGCAATAGATCTGGGCACTGCCAATACCCTGGTTTATCTGCGCGGCAAGGGGGTGGTGCTGGGAGAGCCCTCGGTGGTCGCCATAAATACTCGTACCGGCGAATTGCTGGCGGTGGGGGCCGAGGCAAAGCATATGATCGGACGGACTCCGGCGCAGATCACCGCCATCCGTCCCCTGCGGGACGGGGTGATAGCCGATTTCGACATCACCGCCCGGATGATCCGCTACTTCGTGAAAAAAGTCCAGCCTCGCTGGTTCTATCGCCCCGAAATCGTGGTGTGCGTTCCTTCGGAGAGCAGCACGGTGGAACGGAGAGCTGCGGAGGACGCGGCTTTCAAAGCCGGGGCGCGACGCGCCTATGTAATCGAAGAAAGCATGGCCGCGGCCATCGGGGAGAATCTTCCCGTCTCCGAAGCGAAGGGTTCGATGGTGGTGGACATCGGAGGAGGAACCACGGAGATCGGCGTCCTGTCTCTGGGAGGGGTGGTGGCCGGTCGGAGTATCCGCATCGCCGGATATGCCATGGATCAGGCCATCATCGAATGGATCCTCTACGAGAAGGGGCTGAGGATCGGCGCCCGCACCGCGGAGGACCTCAAAATCGCCATCGGTTCGGCGTGGCCGAGAGAGAATCGGATCGCCGAGATTCAGGGGCACAACCTCCACACCGGTCAACCCGACAAGGTGGTGGTTTCCACTTCCGAGATCCGGGAAGCGATCAAACAGCCCGTGGACGAGATAGTGGACGCGGTCCGCAAGACCCTCACGGTGGTGAACCCCGACATCGCCTCCGACATCATCGGTCAAGGGATCGTGGTGACCGGGGGAGGGGCGTTGCTGCCCGGGCTGAAGGAGTTGTTGGAGAAGGAGATCAAGATCAAGGTGAGGGTGTCGGCCAACCCGCTGCTCTCGGTTGTGCTCGGCGCCGGTAAATGTCTGGAAGAACGGCAATCGTTCAAGAACGTGCTTTCTATCACGTCCAGCGTTTGACCTGAAAAAACAGGCGAGCTGTGTACGAGTTCAGGTCCAGAGGCCGGACCGGGTTGCTCACCCTGCTGTTGGTGGTCTCCGTGGTGATTGCCACTTTGGAGGTCAGGGCGGATACCTGGGGGATGGTGCGGGTCGGACTGGGAAGTTGGCTGGTTCCGATGCAGAGAGTGGCGACGGAGATCTTCGATCCCATGATTGATACCGTGGAGGGCATGGTGGGCATAGCCTCTCTTCGGTCTGAAAACGAGGCGCTCCGCTCTCAGCTGGCCGAGGCCTTGGCCGAGATGGCGGCCGTGGAAGACCAGTTGGCTCGCCTGGAGTCCCTCGAACGAATGGCGGGACTGGACCTCCCCGACGTGGAGCAGGCGAGGATACTGGCCAACGTGGTGGGGCGACAGGTCGGGCTTGAGTTTCATCTCAGAATCGACAAGGGTTTGGAGGAGGGGGTGGTGCCGGGCAATCCGGTCCTGGATGAGAACGGTTATCTTCTGGGCAGGATCGGCGCCTCCACCGATGACTTCGCCACCGTTATACCGCTCACCGCCGATGTGGAGGGTTTGACCGTGCTGGTGGCGGGGAGTGTGGGGGCGCTTCTTCCTCGAGTGGGATCGGACCGTCTCGGTTTGGAGATCATGGACCGTCCCCCCATTGTGGCGGAAGGCGAGGAGGTGGTGACCTCGCAGCTGTCGGTGAATTTTCCTCCCGGCCTGCCGGTGGGCGCCTTGGAAGGGGAGGCGGAGGTGGTCGGGTCGGTGTTGCGCGGCTGGGTTCGTCCCTTCTCCGATCCCCAGAGGGTGAGGGTGGTGTCGGTGGTGTCCTGGCCTCCCGGTCCCAATGAGTAGCAGGTTTCGTTCCCGTCGATACCGGGCGCGGAGAGAATCGGCCCGAAGTCTGGTCAGGTCCGCCATGGGCGGGGTCCTCTCGCCGCCTTCGCAAGGTTCCGTCCGTTGGGGACCGGGATTGGCGTGGCTGGGGGTGCTGCTGGCGGCTTCGGTGTTGCAGACCTCGGTGGTGGGGAGGATCCAAATCGCCGGGGTGTCACCCGATCTTCTGACGGTGGTGGTGGCCTGCGCCGCCTTCCGCATCAGGGACAACGGGGTTCTCTTGCTGGGTTTTGTGGGCGGGATGCTGTTGGATGTCTCGGGAACGTCGGTGATCGGGTTGTGGTCTTTCGCCATGACTTTGGTGGCCTGGGGCGCGGTGCTCAGCCGCG
This sequence comes from Acidimicrobiia bacterium, assembly GCA_963665765.1. Taxonomy (GTDB): domain Bacteria; phylum Actinomycetota; class Acidimicrobiia; order Spongiisociales; family ZC4RG35; genus Bin76. The sequence goes on along the minus strand of OY762464.1, from coordinate 909,808 downwards.
AGCATGGCGGGCGGGGTGTTTCGGTGAATGCGCTCCGGATATTTCTTTTGACCCTGGCCGGTATAGGGGCTCACACGGTGATCAGCATCGCTTTCGGAGAGTGGTCGCTGGTGATTTGGGAGGCGCTGCGGCGCATAGTTCTCATCCCGGTGCTCAATCTGGGACTGGCTATCGTCCTGTTCCCGTTGTTGAGCCGCTTGTGGGTGCCCTCCCTGCAATGAGGAGGCCCTATCGGATCGCGGTGGTGGCGGTGGGCTTTGCTCTCCTGTTCGGGTTTTTGGGGATGCGCCTGTGGTTCCTGCAGGTGGGTCAGGGGGTGGCTTCTGCCGCCATTGTCTACGAGGAGGGACTGGTTTCGGTGGCCACCCCCGCCCCTCGCGGGGACATCAGAGATCGCAACGGCCAGCTGCTGGTCACCAGCCGAATGGTTCCGATGGTGGTGCTCGATCGGCAGTTGCTTTCCTCCTCGCAAAAGGAAGAGGCGATTTTTCGCCTGGCAGCCCAATTGGATATCCCGTCGGATTGGATCGCCACGCTGTACGAAGAAGCGGGAGTGAACCGGCGGTTTCCCCTGGCGGTAGTCGACCCGGTGACTTCCTACCGGTTGCAGGAGCAACTCCGATCCTTTCCGGGAGTGGTGGTGGAAAACTATCCCGAGCGGGTATACCTGACCGGCGGGGGCATGTCACACGTTATCGGGCACTTGGGTTATCCCTCCCGGGGCGACCTGCAGCGGCGGCCCTATCTGGACGCCACCCAGCGGATCGGCAAGCTGGGCGTGGAGGGTTTCTACGACCAATGGCTGGAGGGAACGTCCGGGGAGCGCGTCTATCGGGTCAACCGGGCGGGGCGGATAACCGAGGAACGGGCCGAGGTCCTTCCCATTCCGGGCGCCACGGTCTATCTCACTGTGGATGAACGCCTCCAGGGGGTGGTGGAGGAGGCGTTGGTGGAGGGAATCGCCCTCTCCAACCTGATCAAGGACGAAGAAAGGGAGCAGCCGGTCGACGAGGATGAAACTCGGGCGGCCCTCAACCCCACCGAGCGAGCCGCGGGGTTGGTGATGGACATCACCAACGGCGAGATCCTTGCCCTCGCCAGCTATCCGGACTTCGATCCGCAACAGTTCGTTTGGGGAATCGATCAATCGGAGTACGCCCGCCTGTCGGACGAAAAGGCCTTTTTGAACCTGGCGGTGGGGGGACTGTATCCGCCCGCCTCCACTTTCAAGGCAATCACCTACACCGCGGCGCTCCTCTATGACATTCCGTTCGCTTCGGCCATCGAGGGGGTGGACCGCGCCAATCGGAGAATCAACTGCGACGGCGAACTGGTGCTCACCGAGATAGAGGAAGGCAGTCGCCAAGTCTTCCGGGACTGGTATTACCCAAGGGAGCTGGGGTGGCTCGACATCCACGGCGCTTTCGAGCACTCCTGCAACATTTTCTTTTACAATCTGGCGCTGGGAGTCTGGCGCAACTGGCGCAACACCGATCGGGAGGATGTTCTCCAGGATATGGCCCGCTCCACCGGGTACGGCTCCTTCACCGGGGTGGATCTTACCGGCGATCAGGCCGGAGTGGTCCCCGACCGGGATCTGTTTGAGAGTTGGAAGGAACTCCAACTGGAAGATCCCTCTGCTCCGGTTCGTCTGGATCCGGCCCGCTTGGCCCTGGCCACCCCCTGGGTGGGCGGCGATCTGATGAATCTGGCGATTGGGCAAGGCGATATGCTGGCTTCTCCGCTGCAAGTGGCCGTCTCTTACAGTGCTCTGGTCAACGGTGGGACGGTGTGGACTCCTCGGGTGGCGAGCCAGGTGCGGTCGCCGGAGGGAGAACTGCTGTGGGCAGCCATCCCCGAGGCCGGCAACCGGGTGGGCATCCCCCCTTCGGTGGTGGATTCCCTCTTGTCCGACATGAACCGGGTGGTGGTGAGTGGGACCGCTCGCAGGGCCTTCTCGGGATTCGGCCCCTCGCTCGATCTGGTGGGAGGCAAGACAGGTACCGGGCAGTCGTCGGCCAATCGGGACAGTCACGCCTGGTTTGTGGGTGTGGCGCCCATCAACAATCCCAAGTGGGTGGTGGTGGTGGTGGTTGAGGAGGGCGGGTCGGGAGGGAGAGTGGCGGCGCCCATGGGGCGTTACGTCATGCAGTATTTGATGGGCGAGGAGATGGATCCGATCGAAGCCGGGGAAGCGACCGACTAATGGCCATTCTGACCGGACGCCGGGACGGAGGGCGGGTTGGGAGAGGGGAGAACCCTTTCCGTCCCGATCTGAGCTTGGTGGGCGCGGTGGTGGCGCTGTCGGGATTGGGACTGCTGATGATCTATTCCGCCACCAGGGCCGCTTTGCTGCGCCGAGAGCTCTTGCCGTCGGCCTCCACCGAGCGCCAACTGGTGTTCGTGCTGATCGGACTGGCGGCGATGATTGCGCTCAGCTATGTCGACTACCGGGATTACCGGTTCTGGGCGCCGGTTCTGTACGTGGTCTGTCTGGGTGGTCTGGGGGTGGCGTTTCTCTTCGATCCCATCAACGGTGTCAGGCGGTGGATCAGCCTCGGTCCGGTCAATGTCCAGCCGGCCGAGTTCACCAAGCTGGTGCTGGTTATGGTGCTGGCATCCCTGTTCAGCGGCCACCCTGACGAAACTTCGGGGGAACTTCCCTGGAAAAAGTTGCTGTACGCCCTGGGTCTGTCCCTGTTGCCCATGGCGATGATCTTTCTCCAGCCCGATCTGGGCACCATGATGTCCTATCCCGCCATCCTGTTGCTGATGCTGTTCGTGGCCGGCGCCACCCGGGCCCAATTGGCGACTCTGCTGCTGGTGGCGGTCGCCGGGGTGGCGGCGGTCTGGCGGCTGGGATTTCTGGCGGGACATCAGATCGATCGGCTCCGGGTTTTTGTCGATCCCGATCTGGATCCGCAAGGTCTGGGCTGGAGTATCAGACAGGCCCGGCTGGCGATCTCCTCGGGTCAGTTCACCGGTCAAGGCTTGTTCTCGGGCGCCATTACCAACCAGGGTCTGGTCCCTGAGCAGGAGAGCGATTTTATCTTCACCGCGGTGGGAGAGCAGCTGGGATTCATGGGAGGACTGGTGGTGTTGCTGGTCTTCAGCTTTATTGTCTGGCGCTTGCTGCGCATCGCGGTCACCGCCCCCGATAAGTACGGCGAACTCATCGCCACCGGTGTGGCTGCCATCTTGATGTTTCATGTCTTTATCAACGTGGGCATGACTTTGGGGCTGGTGCCTATCACCGGTCTTCCGCTGCCTTTTTTGAGTCAGGGGGGGTCCTTCTACGTCACTGTCACGGCGGGAATCGGGATGTGTCTGTCGATCTGGAAACTGCGACCTCATGGCTGGATGGGCGGCATCACCCGGACCGGAGTCCCTTGAGGTAAGCGGTGGCGAAGTCGAGGTGCCGACCGTTGCCGTCGAGGATTTTCTTTTAGTGTTCAGAGGATGTTAAGCTGGTGATACAGGGCCGGGCGCGGCCCGGAGCGGTAGCGCCCAAGGCAAGAGCCACGGCTACGGGGTCATTCTGCTTGGACCTGCGCCCTCACGGTGGCGTATACCGGAGGAATAGGGAGCGGGATTCAAAGGAGAAGGCGCCGGTTCCCATTTGCCAATTTGAATAGGAGGGTTGTTTATGGGCTGGTTAAAGCGCCGCCGCGCCGAAGTAGTTCGGCGGGTCGGTGGCGATTTCGTGGAAGAACGAAAGAAACGACAGGTGAACGGATCCGAAGTGGAGATCCGTCGGGTGGTTCCCAAGCAGTTGCCCAAGGCGACGAACCGGACCACCACCAAGAAAAAGCCCCGACCTGCCCGGTCGGCGTCCGGGCGGAGCCGCCCGACCATCGCCGGCAGCCGCGGGTCGCAGAGTCGGCCAAGCGGAACCAGGTCGGGCAAGACCAGGTCGGACAGAACCAGGTCGGATATCGACAAGCAGCAGACCAAGGTCCGGCCGGTCGCTCTGCGCAGCAAGATCCTGGTCACCGTGGGTGATGAGACCAGGGTGGCCATCATGGAGGGTCCGGACCTGGTGGAGTACTACTCGGAGAGTCCTGAGGGGGGGTCTCTGGTGGGCAACATCTACCTGGCGGTGGTGCGGAACGTGCTTCCCGGGATGGAAGCCGCCTTCGTGGACATCGGCGAGGGCAAGAACGGGGTGCTCTATGCGGACGACGTGTATGTGGACCCCCGGCGGTTTGGAAAGGACGACCGGCCCCGGGTGGAACAGGTGATTTCGGAGGGAGACGAGCTGGTGGTGCAGGTCAGACGGGACGCGATGGGCACCAAAGGCCCCCGCCTGAGGGGCCATATTTCGTTGGCCGGGCGATTTCTGGTCCTCCAGCCCGGCCTGTCCAATGTGGCCATCTCCCAGAAGCTATCCCGGGCTGAGCGCTCGCGGCTGCGGCAGGTGGTCACCGAATTGGCGCCGCCGGGATTCGGGGTGATTGTTCGCACCGCCGCCCGCCACGCCAGCACCAAGGAGATCAAGCTGGAGGTGACCAAGCTCGCCCGGCAATGGAAGGAGATCACCGAGGCGGCCGACCGCGGAAAGGGCCCAAGGTTGCTGCACCGAGATTCCGACCTGTTGATCAGGGTGATACGGGAACACCTGTCGTCCGAGACCAGTCGGGTGGAGATCGACGAGGCCGAGGCCTACCGGCGGGTGATAGATTACCTGCGCTCTTCCGACCCCGATCTGGTGCCCCGGGTGCGGCGCTATGGCAAGCCCATCCCTCTTTTTGAGAGGTTTCACGTCGAGGATCAGGTCAGAAAGGCTCTAAAGCGTCGGGTGGCGTTGCCTTCGGGGGGTCATCTGGTGTTCGATACCACCGAGGCGCTAACGGTGGTGGACGTCAACACCGGGCGTTTTGTGGGACGGTCCAATCTGGAGGACACCATTTTGCAAAACAATCTGGAAGCTGCGGAGGAGATCGGACGTCAACTCAGGCTGAGAGACATCGGGGGAATAATCGTGGTCGATTTCATCGACATGATCCGAGAGACCAATCAGCGCAAGGTGCTCAATCGGCTCCGAGAGGTTCTGGCCCGTGACAAGACTCGAACCGAGGCTTTCGATGTCTCCCGGCTGGGATTGGTGGAAATGACCCGCAAGAACGTCTCGGCGGGGCTCTTGGAATCTTTTTCGAAGCCGTGTGACCATTGCGGCGGGCAGGGTTTGATAATCCGGGACCCGACCTCGTCGTCCCGCTCGAAGGTGGCGGTTGGGGTTTGACCTTGGTATGGTGGATCGAATAGAATGACTGTTTCAGTATGTACGCGGTAATAGCCAGCGGTGGAAAGCAGGCCAGGGTCGCTCCCGGCGATGTTGTGAGCGTTGAGCGCCTGTCCGGCGATTCCGATCAGGTCACCTTCTCCCCGCTGTTGGTGGTGGACGGCGAGGGACAGGTTCTGACCGGGCCGGCTCTGGTGGGCGCCACGGTCTCGGCGCGCCTTTTGGGAGAGGTCAAAGGGCCCAAAATCCGGATCTTCAAGTACAAGTCCAAGACCGGGTATCGGCGGCGGATGGGCCACCGCCAGAAGTACTCGCAGATCGAGATTCTCGATATCGACCTGCCCGGCGCATCATAAAGGAGGCCGCAGATGTCCAAGACCAAAGCAGGAGGCTCCAGCCGGAACGGACGCGAATCGCACGCCAAGCGGCTCGGTCCCAAGGTTTTCGATGGGCAGTCGGTGCATCCGGGCGCCGTGCTGGTGCGGCAGCGAGGCACCCGGATTCATCCGGGTCTCAACGTTGGTCGGGGAAGTGACGATACGCTGTACGCCCGCGCCCCCGGCGTGGTCAAATATGGGGTGCGGAACCGTCGCCGCCTGGTGAACGTTCTGACCGACTGATCACCTCCCTGGCCGGTCCGCCATGTTCGTTGACACGGTCAGGGTGCACCTTCGCGCCGGGGACGGAGGAAGCGGGATGGTGAGCTTCGAGCGCCGGAGAGGAAAGCCGCGCGGCAAGCCGGCCGGAGGATCGGGGGGGAAGGGCGGGGATGTGTGGGTCCGCGCCGACCCCTCGATCGGAACCCTCTTTCGTTATCAGCGCCATCGTCGGCACCAAGCTGAAGACGGCGCCCGGGGGGCCGATCGGCTGCGGCACGGACGCCGAGGCGAGCCGCTTCGGTTGCCGGTGCCCGTGGGCACGTTGGTGTACGACGATTCCGGTGTGCTGCTGGCCGATCTGGTGGCGGAGGGTCAGCAAGCGGTGGTGCTGGCAGGTGGACGAGGCGGCCGGGGAAATGCGGCGTTGGTAAGTCCCCGTCTCAGGGTGCCGGCGGTGAGCGAAAAGGGGGAGAAGGGCCAGGCGGGGTGGCACCGCCTGGAGTTGAGGCTGCAGGCTGACGCCGCCCTGGTGGGATTGCCCAATGCCGGGAAGAGCACGCTCCTGTCTCGGGTGTCGGCGGCTCGTCCCAGGATCGCCGATTACCCCTTCACCACTCTCACCCCCAACTTGGGGGTGGTGGCGATCGACGACGCAGAGTTCGCTATGGCCGACGTTCCCGGATTGATACGGGGGGCGGCGGAGGGCCGCGGGCTGGGCCATACCTTTCTGCGTCATGTGGAAAGGGCGTTGGTACTGGTGATCATGCTTGATCCCTCTCCCATGGCCGAGATGGATCCCGGTGAGCAACTGGACACGCTGTTGGGTGAACTGGAGAGATATTCCCAACCGCTGGTGGAGCGTCCGCGGGTGGTGGCGGTCAACAAGGCCGACCTGCCCGAAGCGGCGCCGGTTGCCGCAGAGATTCCCGGATCGTTTCTAATCTCGGCTGTCACCGGACAGGGGCTTAGGCCATTTTTGCGTCGTGTGAATCAACTGGTGGGAAGGGAGCGGGAGGTCTCCCGTCAAAAGGAGGGGTTCGTGCTGCACCGTCCCCACCCCCGGGGTTTTGTGATCTCCCGCACCGAGGAGGGATGGTCGGTGGTCGGCAGAGCCGCCGGGCGAGCAGTGGCGCTGGGAGATCTCGAGGCGCCCGAGGTGGCTCGATTGGCCTCCACCCGATTGGAACGGCTGGGTTTGACCCGCGCCCTTCGGGAGGCCGGGGCCTGCCATGGGGACACGGTGAGGATCGGCGAGGTGGAACTCCGCTACGAGGACCCTGACCGGCGAGGCTGGGATTGAGAGGTTCTTTGCCCCGGGGCCGCGCCGTGGTAATCAAAATCGGCTCGTCCAGCCTGGTGCGGCTGGGAGAGGGACTCGATCCGGCCGCCCTTGCCAAAGTGGTGGAGCAAGTGGCGCAGGCCCTGGCCTCGGGCTATCCGACCGCGCTGGTCACCTCGGGAGCGGTGGCGGCCGGAATGCCGGCCCTGGGTCTGGGAGCCCGCCCGACCGATCTGGCGGGGTTGCAGGTGGCGGCGGCGGTCGGCCAGGGTCGACTGATGGGCCTCTATACGGCCGAATTCGCCCAACGGGGCCTGGTGGCCGGCCAGGTGTTACTAACCCGAGGGATACTGGCCGACCGCACCCCCTATCTCAACGCCCGCATGGCTCTTCTGGCCATGTTGGAGCGAGGCATCGTACCCGTGGTCAACGAGAACGACACGGTCGGGGTGGAGGAGTTGCGGGTGGGAGACAACGATCGCCTGGCGGCTCTGGTCTCCCATCTCATCTCCGCCGATCTTTTGATCCTGCTCACCGACACGCCGGGTCTGTACTCCTCCGATCCCTCCGGTCCGGGTGCAGAGTTGCTGGACGAGATCACATCCGACGATCATCGACTGGATTCCATTGCTCGCCTGCCCGGGGGAGCTTTGGGATCGGGAGGAGTGTTCAGCAAAGTGGCCGCGGCCCGGATGGCGGCCTTCTCGGGGATTCCGACAGTGGTGGCCTCCTCTTCCCCACCGGACATGGTGGCCCGGATTTGTGGAGGGGAACCGGTGGGGACCTGGGTTCAGCCCAATTCCCGCACGCTCAGCGCCCGCAAACTGTGGGTGGCCTTCGGCTTGGAGACCCGGGGACGGGTGAGGGTGGACGCCGGGGCGGTGCGGGCGATCACCAGGGGCAAGAAGAGTTTGCTGCCGGTGGGAGTGCAGGAGATCGAAGGGGACTTCGCCGCCCGGGAGGCGGTGGAGGTGCTGAACCCCGACGGAAGGGTGATCGCCAAAGGCATCACTCGGATCGCGGCCCACCAGTGCCGGAGTCTGCGGGTGAGCGGTCAACCTACCGTGGAACTTATCCATCGTGACGATTTGGTGGTGCTGGCGGAATAAGAGACGGGCCGAGCGCCGGTTCGTCCACCTTGGCCCGAACCTGAGGGTCGGGGTCTCATTTGCGCCACACCGACGGCATGAACAGCACCATGATCGGCAGTATCTCGAGCCGCCCCACGATCATCAGCAGGGACAGGAACCACTTGCCGGGCATGGAGATCATCGCGTAGTTGGCGGACGGTCCCACCTCACCCAGTCCGGGTCCGATATTCCCCAGACTGGCCACCGCGGCCGAGACGGAGGTGACCAGGTCGGTGGATCCCTGCCAGGCTTCGATAGCGCTGAACAGGACGGCGCCGGTTCCCAGTAGGAACATGTACAGCACGAAGAAGGCGAAGATTCCCATGATGAAATTGATGGAGACGACCTGACTGTTGAGCCGTACCAGGAATATTCCCCGCGGGTGGATCACCCGCCGAAGTGCGGTGACCGCGGTGTTGGCCAGAATCTTGATCCGAAAGCTCTTTATTCCTCCCGCGGTTGATCCGGCCATACCGCCGACCGTCATCAGAATCAGCAAGAGGATATGCATGGGGGGCGCCCATGTTCCGAAGTCGGCGGTGCTGAAGCCGGTGGTGGTGACCATCGACAGGGCGGTGAAGGCGCCGTCGCGCACGGCCTCCTCCCACTCGCTTCCGTAGTTGGCCAAAGCGATGGTGAGCCAGGCGGCGGCGACCAGCGCCGTCGTGGCATACACCCTGAACTCCTCGTTCCGCCAATACCGGCCGGGGTTCAAAAGCGCCCGGTAGTGAAGGGCAAAGGAGATGCCCGCCATGGCCATGAAGACAATGATCACCCATTGGGTGTAGGGCCCGAACTCGGCTATGGAGGTGGGCTCGGTTCCGAACCCCCCGGTGGACATGGTGGTCAGGGAGTGGTTAACGGCCTGGAAGAGATTCATGTCGCCTGCCCACAGCAGCATGAGTATCTCCACACAGGTGAGAGTCATGTAGATCATCCAAAGGCGCTTGGCGGTGTCCTGGAAGCGGGGAGTGAGACGGTCCGGGTTGGCCCCGGGGGACTCGGCGCGGGCCAACTCCACCCCCCCGACTCCCAACAGGGGCAGCACCGCCACGAACATGACGATTATCCCCATTCCTCCCATCCATTGGGTGAGCGACCTCCAAAAGAGGATGCCGTGGGGGAGTTGGCTCGGGTCGGGCACCAGCGAAGCGCCGGTGGTGGTGAACCCCGAAACCGTCTCGAAGAAGGCATCCGTGATGTCGGGGATGGCCCCGGAGAACAGATAGGGCATGGTTCCGCACACCGACATCAACAGCCAGGCGATACCCACTCCTGCGAAGCCTGCTCGGGTGGTGAGGGTGGTGGGTTTCCCAACCGACCAGCGCAGCAGAGCGCCCAATCCGATGGTTATCACGGCCGCGGCTGCGATGGCCCGGGCCTCGGAGATTTCGCCGTAGAGGAGGGAAACGCCGGCGGCCAGGAGCATCATCAGTCCCGCCGCCATGGCGGTCACGCCGGTGATCAGCAGCAGTGAGGCCAACATGCCGCGGCGGCCCAGCCAGCCCACCGCGGCGGAGAGTTTCATGTCTCTTTTCCGTGGAAGATGTTCTCGAGGGCGGGGATGTGCTCAGGGAGGCTGAACACCACAATCCGGTCTCCGGGCCGAATTATGGTGTCGCCCTTCGCCAGGACCGGGGTCTTGTTGTGAACGACCCCTCCCACCAGGGACCCGCTGGGGAGGTCGATGTCCATGAGCCGCCGGCCCGCTACCGGGCTCTCCGCCATCACATCCAATTCGATAGCCTCGGCGTCGGAATCGCTGAAGGTAACCACCGAGTGGACGATCCCCCGCCGGACATAGCGAAGGATGCTTCCGGCGGCCAGGAGGCGGGGAGAAACGGCCGCGTCGATTCCCCTCCCCTCCAGCAGTCCCACATAGTGGGGGTTGTGGAGACGGGCTACCGCCATCGGAACGCCCATTGCCTTGGCCAGCATGCACACCAGTGCGTTCTGGGCGTCCTCTTCGGAAAGAGCCAATAGTGCGTCCCGCTCTCCGAGATCGAGCCTTCCCAAGGTCTGAGGATTGGCCGGGTCGTCCAAGATAACCAGCACCTTGGGGTTCACGTCGGCCACCACGCGGCAAAAGTCATGGTCGTTGGAGATAAACACCACCTGTAGCCACGGCTTGCCCAACTTGCGGATCGCCACCCGGGACAGCCGGGAGTCGCCGGTAACCACCACGCGGTTGGGAAGCCGGGTCCTGATCCCCAAGAGGTTGGCGGCAAACCGGACGTCGCGGCGCGCCACCATCATCAGTACGTGATCACCCTGCTGCACCTGAGTGTTTCCCCGAGCCACCATGGTCTCGCCGTCTCTGATCACCGCCACCACCAGAAAATCGCGTTTTCTTTTGGTCGGCGCCAACTCCTTCAGGGGTCGGTGCAAGAGCGAAGATCCGGGTTGGGCGATGGCGCCCACCAGCAGCAGGCTTCCCTCGGCAAACTCCCAGTGCTCGGAAAGCCCGCCCAGCCGCACCAGCCGGACCAGTTCATCGGCGGTCTCGTCGTCGGGATCGATCACCACCTTGACTCCCATGCTGTGCAACCCCGACCGCAGGCCGGAGTCGGAGATGCGCGCTACGGTCTGCCTGATGCCCAGGGTGGTGGCCGAGTGACAGGCCAAGGCGTTGACCCCGTCCTGGTCGGTGACCGCGATCAACAGGTCCACCGGGTCTCCCACCACAGCTATGGCTTCTTTCAGGGTGTTCTGGCCGGCCCCGTTGCCGGTGATGGTGAACACATCCAATCGGGAGTTGAGGCTTTCGGCGATCAGGGGGTTCTTCTCAACCACCACTATGTCTTGGCCATCAGATGAGAAGCGCTCGGCCAGGTAGCTGCCGACCGCCCCGGCCCCCACGATAATTATTTTCATTTTGTGCCACCAAGATTACCGGAACGCCCCGACCTGCCCGTCGCGGCCGGTTTCGCCATCCACCAACCGAAGCCGCCCGAAATTCCCCGAAGTCGGCAAAATGATCACCTCCCACAGGTTGACCCCCGCCCAGCAGTCCGGCAGACTGTAAGAAGCTATCGAAATACCCACCCGGTCTCGGGCGCCAGAGCTCTATCCCTAACCGGAACAACCCGACAACCATTCTCCCCGCCCACGACCGGGCGCGAAAAGGTTGTGAAAACCAGGAACGGCGGTGGCGGGGGCGGGCAACCCAAATTAAGGGACAAATCGCGACTCAGGCGGGAAATCGCGACATGGGACCGGCAAACTCCCAAAGCTGTTCGCGCCACCCGGCCGGGCCTGCCGGGCGCTTTTCAACTGTCCGCTAAAATCCGGTGAGCCATTCTTGATACGCTCGAATCTCCACAGGGTATAGCCGCCGCGCTGGCCGATCAGGGCTATCTGGCTTCCGAACGGATCGCGCAAGTGGTGTATCTGGCGGATCGGTTGGGAAAGCCGGTGTTGGCCGAAGGTCCGGCGGGGGTGGGGAAAACCGAACTGGCCAAGGCGCTGGCGGGCGCCACCGGCCGGAAGCTGGTGCGCCTGCAGTGCTATGAGGGTCTCGACGAGTCCAAGGCCCTCTATGAGTGGAACTATCGGAAACAATTGCTGCGCATCTCGGCCGATCCTTCTTCGGGATGGGGCCAGATCGAGGAGGATATCTTCTCGGAGAGTTTCCTGCTTTCCCGGCCGCTGCTGGCCGCCATTTCATCGCCTGACCCGGTGGTGCTGTTGGTGGATGAGCTGGATCGGGTGGAGATGGAGACCGAGGCCCTGCTTTTGGAAGTGCTCTCCGAATTTCAGATCACCATCCCCGAGTTGGGGACCGTCCGAGCCGGATCCCAACCGCTGGTGATTCTCACCTCGAACAACACCCGCGACCTGTCGGAGGCGCTCCGGCGGCGCTGTCTGTTTCTTTACATCCCCTATCCCAGCCCCGATCGGGAGAGAGCCATTCTGCTGACCCGGGCGCCGGGTCTTCCGCAAGCTTTGGCGGGGTCGATCGCCCACATGGCCCGCAGCCTCCGAAGCATGGCCCTCAAGAAGCCACCCTCGGTTTCGGAGACCATTGACTGGGCAAACACCCTGGTGACCCTCGGAGTGGAGAGGATCGATCCGGAAGTGTTTTCCGAAACCGCCCACGTCCTGCTCAAATATCAAGCCGATATAGAACTCGCCGGCAAGGAACTGGCCGCCGGGGTCTGAGGCAGAGGTGTGCTGAGTCTTCTCACCGACTTCGTGGAGGAGCTGAGGGTGGCCGGAGTGCCCGTGTCGATGGTGGAGACGATCGACGCCACCGACGCCTTGCAGGTCATCGAACTGGCCGACCGCTCCGCTCTCAAGACTGCCTTGGGCGCCACCCTGGTCAAATCCGTCCGGGATCAGGAGGCGTTCGACACCGCTTTCGAAGTGTATTTCGCGCTGGATCGTCCCCCACCTCCACCGGAGGAGCAGTCCGATACTCCGGGCGGGGCGTCGGGGGAGTCTGCGCATGGAGGGTCATCGGGGGGCGGGGGTTCTCTGACCGAGGCATTGGCCGCCGCGCTGGCCACCGGGGACTGGGAGGCGCTGGGCCATCTGGTGCGGCAGGCGGTCGAAGAGTTGGCCGGGATGACCTCGGGGCGTCCGGTGGGAGGCGCCTATTACCTCTACCGCACACTGCGCCGGCTGGATCTTGATCTGCTGCGGGAACTCTTGACAGAAACGGCGGAACAGGCCGATGCCCACCCCGGTCTGAACCAGGACGCCTGGGCCGATCGTCTCCGCTCCGAGCAGACCGACGCCCTGATAGAGCGACTGAGGCAGGAATTGATGGCCGAGATCCGTCGCCGCCTGGTGGCCGATCGGGGCAGGGGCCCGGTGGCCGCCACCCTGCGAGCGCCGCCGCTCGAGGAGGTGGATCTTATGCACGCTTCGGAGTCGCAACTCCGCCGGATCGAGGAACTGATCGGGCCGCTCACCCGCAAATTGGCTACCCGTCTCGCCCGTCGCGACCTCCACCGACGCCGGGGTCGGCTGGATTTTCGCCGGACTCTGCGAGCCTCGCTCGCTTCCGGCGGGGTGCCCCTGGATCTGCGCTTTCGCTCCCACCGCCGATTTCGGCCTCAGATCTTTTTGCTGTGTGACGTATCCGGTTCGATGGCGACCTTTGCCCGGTTCACTCTCCAGTTCACCTACGCCATGTCCGCCCGATTCTCGGGGCTGCGCGCATTTGCCTTCGTGGACGGTGTGGATGAGATCACCCATTTGCTGTCGCCGGGACTCCGCTTCGGGGTGGTGGCCGAACGGATATTCGCCGAAGCCGAGGTGGTGGAGTTGGACGGGCATTCCGACTACGGGAATGCTCTGTCACGGTTCGGCGACCGGTACGGGAGCGAACTAACCGCCCGGTCGACGGTGATCATTGCCGGCGATGCCCGCAACAATTATCGGGATTTTGATGATCCGGCCTTGGCGGCGGCGGCGAACACCGCCGAGGCGATCTACTGGCTGAACCCCGAACCGCGGGCCTACTGGAACACCGGTGACTCCCTGATGACCCGGATGGGCGCCTGGTGCACCGAGGTGTACGAGGTGAGGAACCTGCGGCAGTTGGAGCGGTTTGTCGAGCAACTGGCCGACCACCGTCTCCGCCCGCCCGTCCGGCGGGTCAGGTAGCCGGTGTGATCAGGCGTTCGATGAGGTCGACCACCCGGTTGGAATAACCCCACTCGTTGTCGTACCAGGCCAGAACCTTGGCCAGGTTGGCGCCCAGCACGGCGGTTCCCCCGGCGTCGAAGATGCTGGAATGGGGGTTGCCGATGATGTCGGAGGAGACCACCGGCGCCTCGGTGTATTCGACGATCCCGGCGAAGGGGCCGGTCGCGGCTATTCGTACCGTCTCGTTCAGGCCCTCGGCGGTGATCGGTTCATCCAATTGAACCACCAGATCCACTAGCGAGCCGTCGGCCACCGGCACCCGCATCGCCATGCCGTCCAGCCGGCCCGCCAATTCGGGCAGGACCGTACCCACCGCTCTGGCCGCTCCGGTGGTGGTGGGAATGATGTTTTCGGTGGCGGCCCGGCTCCGGCGGAGGTCGGCATGAGGGACGTCCGCCAACCGCTGATCGTTGGTGTAGGCGTGAACCGTGGTCATCAATCCTTTTCGAATCAAGTAGCGATCGTTGAGAATCTTGGCGATGGGGGCCAGGCAGTTGGTGGTGCAGGAGGCGTTGGAGATGAGGGAGGCGTCCGGTCCGAGCAGGTGATCGTTCACACCCAGGACTACGGTCAGATCCAGAGGGTCTTTGGGAGGAACAGTGAGGATCACCTTTTCGGCGCCGGCTTCCAAGTGTCCGGTCAGGGTTTGGCGAGTGCGGAAAACCCCGGTGGACTCCACCACGATATTGATCCCCCGCTCGGCCCACGGCAACCGGGCGGGCCGGGGTTCGGAAAGCATGTGGACACGGTGGCAGCCCACCGTCATCACCCCTTCGGAGAGGCTCACCTCTTCCCGCAAAGGCCCCATCACCGAGTCGTAGCGAAGGAGATAGGCCAGCACGTCGTCGTCGGCCAGATCGTTGATGGCCACCACCTCCAGATCGGGAAGGTCGCGCCCGATCAGGATCCGCAACACCGACCGTCCGATCCGGCCGAAGCCATTGATGGCCACCCGGGCGGTCATTTGTCGCTCATCCTCTCCAGCACCTCCACGATCCGGGCCGAGTAGCCCCATCCGTTGTTGAACCACGTCACTGTCTTGGTGAGGCGGTCGCCCATCACCATGGTGGCCAGACTGTCGAAGACCGCCGATTCTGTGGCGCCGGTGACGTCGGAGGAGACGATCGGATCGGTGGAGTACTCAACGATCCCCCGGTAGCGGGTTTCGCAGGCCGAACGGACCTCCTGGTTCACCCGGTTGACATCCACCGGGGTATCCAATTCGGTTACCAGGTCGACAGTGGAGCCGTCCACCACCGGAACGTTGAGGGCCAGCGAACTCAACCGGCCGGCGAATTCGGGACGGGCGGCCGTCAGGATGCGGGCCGTATCGGTGGGGGAGGGAATGATGTTGTCGGCCGCCGCCCGGCTTGATCGGAAACCGGAGGTGGGTACGTCCGCCAGCCGTTGGGCATTGGTCATGGCATGGACGCTGGTGAAAAACCCTCGTTTCAACCCGAAATTGTCCGCCAGGGTCCACAGGACGGGCGCCAGGGCGTTGGAGGTGTTGGAGCCGAGCGCGATGACTTTGGTGTCCGGGCGGAGCAGATGGTCGTTCACTCCGCGCAGCAGAATCGGAATGTCTCCCAAGACTTGGGGAGTGGACGCCAGCACCACCCCCCGGGCGCCGGCGGTGAGATGCCTGCGGCACTCCCGGAAGGTGCCATGCCGTCCGGTGGCTTGCACCACCAGGGAAATACCCAGGTCGCTCCAGTCCGTCTCGCCGGGATTCCGGTCGGCGAAGATGGGGATGCGCCGCTCTCCGACCACCAGAGAACCGTTCCGGTAGGAGACCGGCTTGGGGAACCGGCCATAGATGGAGTCGTATTTGAGCAGATAAGCCAGGCCCACCGGATCAGCCAGGTCGGCGATGGCCCCCACTTCCAGGAAGGGATGACCGCTCAGCAATCGAAAGAGATTGCGTCCGATTCTCCCGAATCCCATCAGGGCGACCTTGACTTTGTCCAAAGGAGGGATTCCCCTTTCGGCGGGCTGGATGATCAATCTCACAAGATAGTGCGGTCAGGATCGGCTCCATCCGAAGAAACAGCCGTCGGTGAGCAAAAACTTTCGATGAAAGAGCTTGAAAGGTCGGGACGAAGCGAGCCAACCTGATGAAATGGTCATTCGAATCCGGTGTGGGGGAGTCGTGTTGCTGGCCGCGGCGCTGCTGGCGGCCCTCTCCCTTCCGGCCCGGGCGGCGCCGCCCTGCGCGATGGTGCTTGCTCCGCCGGTCGGTGGCAAGATGGTGCGGCCCTTTGATCCGGTGAGACAGGGAGGCCACTTCGGGGTGGATTTGGCTTCTCCGGCGGGCGCCGTGGCGCGGGCGCCCGCCTCGGGGACGGTCACCTTTGCCGGAGAGGTGGCCGGGATGTTGTCGGTCACCATCGCGCCTCGGCCACGGATGAGGGTAAGTCTTTCCTTTTTGTCGGAGGTGTGGGTCGTGTCGGGCCGGAAGGTGAGGACGGGCCAACCGCTGGGGAGAACCGGCCGCCATCACGGCCGGGCGGCGGTTCACCTCTCGGTGAGGGTGGACGGCCGGTACATCGATCCTCGGCCCGCTCTGGACTGCGGGGCCGTTGCGAGGCCCACCCGATGGGGCTTGCGGCTCCTGCCCGCACGATAGGACGGTGGAAGGAGCCAGGATTGATCGTCGCCCCGGCCGCGGGTAAGGTAGGAAAGGTGATAAGAGCAGTGTTGGGTGGCACGTTCGATCCCCCTCATCTGGCCCATCTGGTGCTGGCGGAGGCCGCCTATCGTCAACTGGGGGTGGCGGCGGTGGAATTCGTGCCGGCCGGTGACCCTTGGTGGAAGTCCTCTCCTTCGCCGACTCCCGCCCGGCACCGGCTTCAGATGATCAGATTGGCCACCGCCCCCGTCTCCTATTTTCAGGTCAACGTATGCGAAGTCAGGCGGAAGGGTCCCAGCTACATGGCTGATACTTTGAAAACCTACCCCACGGGGGACGAGATCTATCTGGTGGTGGGCGCCGACGTCGCCGGGGGGTTGCGAAGCTGGATGCGTTGGGAGGAGGTGGCGGCGCGGGTTCGCCTGGCGGTGGCCTCTCGATCGGGTACCGACATCGCCCAGGTGGAGGAAGCGGCCGTCCGCCCTCCCGTCTGGTTGGACACCCCCCACCTTGATATCAGTTCCGAGCAGGTGAGGCGTCTCTGCCGAGCCGGTCGCAGCATCCGCTTTCTGGTTCCCGAACCGGTGCGCGAATACGTGGCCGAAAACCGCCTCTATGCATCCGGGGCCTGCTTATGATGAGAGGGATGTTTGTTTCCCAGGGGGTGGCTTAGTAGAGACTCAGGAAGCCGTACGGATGACCGCCGATGTCCTGGCGCATAAGAACGCCTCCGACATCGTGTTGCTCTCGGTGGGAGAGGCGATGGGCATCACCGACGTGTTCGTGATCGCTACCGGCCGTTCCCGGCCGCACATCCAGAGCCTGGCCCAGGATTTGAAAAAGCAACTTGGGGAAAAAGGTCGGCATCGTCTGGGGGAGGAGGGTTTGGCTACGGCCGAATGGGTGCTGCTGGACTACGGTGATTTCGTGGTGCACGTCTTCTCTCCCGAGCACCGGCTCTACTATGGGCTGGAGCGCCTGTGGGGCGACGCGCCCAAAGTTCCCTGGACGCCGCCCGTCGCGCAAGCTGCCTCGGAGCTTTCGTCGGCCTGATATACTTCGGCAGGTCTGGGGCTGTAGCTCAGCTTGGAAGAGCGCTTGCATGGCATGCAAGAGGTCACGGGTTCAAGTCCCGTCAGCTCCACCAACCACTGTTTTCGCCTGTTTTCGTTTCTCAAGGTTTCTGACGGGACTGGTGCGGAGAGACCGGTGTCTCCCGCGAGCTAGCCGAAGCAGCACTAGCTCACACAGTCAAAGGCGTCGAAGGCGCCTACGCACGAAGCGACCTCCTAGAAAGACGCCGCCAACTCATGGAACAATGGGGCCACTACCTACAAACCTGAAAAGCCCGGCATCCAGACCGCGGACCACAGAATCCGGTCTGCAGGCGAACTCGTTCTCTTCTGTTTCAAACCGGTGACCGAGACCCGTCATTCCCTGTCAGTTCACCACGATCTCTATTCTGCAATGGTCGCTTGGTCCCCACTCTTCGACACCGTTCAGCGCTCGGACTTCTATGGAATCCGCCATGCTCCGTGAGGCGAACACGTAATCAAGCTGATGAGTTGCCGTAGCCGGGGATCCCCCTATGTTGTAGTGGGTGGGAACGTTCAGGCTGTCCTCAGGAAACCAGGCCGGCCAGGGATCGGCCTGCCGTCCGTGAGGATGCCGGGGCCCGACCAGAGGAAGCCCAAGGGCCTCCATGCGATCGAAGACGGTGTCTTTGCGCCGTTTCCAGGAGGGACTCCCGTAGCCATGCCAGATGCTCAGGTCTCCCGCCGCTACGATGCGGTGTCTCGTCACGTGCCCGATCAGCAGCGACAGGTCAGAGATGACCCGATGGAGGGGAGCGTCGTCTACGCGGTTCTTGCCCATGCATCTTTGGACCCTGGCATATCCTTGGCAGATTGAGGCGGCGACGAACGGTTTCACGTCCGGTGTGGAGATGATGGCGGCCGCAATGGAGCCCGGTTGACTCTCAACGAAGTCGCCTCCCCGAGCCTGGTGGATCGGCACGGGCTTCAGCCATTCCACCTGAACTCGATCTGAGAGCTTCACGATGGCCGCCCGCGAGAACCTGTAGCCGTCGGCGTCATGGAACGGCGCCGGGTCCACTTCGACCTGCCCGGCCACATCGTCAGGAGGCAAACTCGTCTCCTGTAGGAGTGCGACGTCCGCGTCGCAACCGAGCAGGAACCGCCAAGCGGCACGTTTTTTGGCAATGTTCCAGCAGACTATCTTGACCATTCTTTTCCCTCGCTGGTTTCAGCCGGCTAATCGGGGTAATGGATCAGTTGAGCGATTTATGAGCGGGACTATATCAACGGGTGCCGGTACTGTGCGGTCCAAACCGTCGAGCCAGCCCACCGACCGACCCAACCGACGGGCCGCAATCGCAATGGAGGAGGGCCGAGATCGGCCCTCAGAGGAGAGCGAACCGGGCTCGCAACGGGTCCGGATCGAAGGCGGGTTTCACACTTGGGGGTTGGCGGCGTTGGAGTTCCCGGCGTACCAGGGTCAGTCCTTGGGTGGACCATCGGACCGGGTGGAACCGGACTGGGGACATGACGGGTGTGGGAAAGATACCGCCTGATGGCTGCCCGGTAGGAAAGGGAACCGTCGGTGACCACCGTACGAACCTGCTGGCACCATCGGGGTCCCTGCTCAACAAAGAATCTGCTCAACGCCTGTTTGGAACGTCCTGGGAGCATGGCCAACACCTGGCCGGCGTCACCACTAACTACCACCGTCACATAACGGTGCCGTTTGCGGATCGAGGTCTCGTCTATCAACAACACCCGACATCTCTGACCCAGTCGCCTGTTTTGAATCAGACCGGACCAATCAGAAACCAGGCCCATGATCAGATGCCAACTGATCCGATGCTGGCGGGACACCGCCGAGATGGGCTTCACTTGGGCGTCCTGGACCCGCCGCCGTGCCAAGCGACGAGTCATACCACCCAGAAACTGGGCATGGGTTTCCATGTGCCGCTTCTGACACTGGTCGCACACGAACCGCCGCTGGGTCCATAACGAGCACCGTCCGACGGCCGCTGACCTCCAGATCACGGATCTCCCGCTGGCGACGGTCATGCACCCGCCGGCACATGACCCCGAGCGCCCACTCCAGCGACCACATCCCACAAAAAGGCGAAGGGCCCATTTCCGATGACCACCAAAGTCGCGTGAGGGAACTCCAGATGCATTGACTCGTCCACCCCCGAAAGAACGCAGCCAATCGAACACGAGACCGCCGGCCGCTGTCGATCCGTGACCTTCCGCGAACCTCGATGAGGCTTACACTCATTTTGAGGGATCTATGGCTTCGAAGAGGCAGCGTAAACGTAAGGACAAGGCGCGGCGGATAGCGTCAGGCAAGACGACAGATCGCGATATGTCTGGTTTGTCCGCCAGTTCTCAAGGCAGAGAGGCCCGGTTCCTGCACAGGCCCAGTCACACAAACCCGGGCGATCACGGAGGTGTCGGGGAAGAAATCCCATTGCCGAAATCTGAGGTCGGGACTCGCAGGGGAGAAAACCGAGAGAGGCTTCTTGAAGTTATGCGTCTCGTGGGTCCAGTTGATCTCCTTGCTGGCGCGTGGCTCATGTGTCTGCGCTTCGACCCTGACACGTACCTGGAGTCAGAGCAGGAGCCGTGGTTCGCTTATGTCGAGTATCTCGCTCTGCAATCGTTGTCCGTCGGGCTCAGTGTCGAATCTACGGTGGAGAGAGGACAGCGGCTGCCGATGACGGATGAGGCATTTGAACTGACGCGATCTCTTTTTAACGACACGGTGCGGCTTCTTGTCAATGATGCGCTCGAAGGGCACTCCGAAGGAGAACATGATGGTCTCGCCCACTATCAGTTCAAGGAGAGGATGGAGTCGCTCGTCGTGCGCGGTGCGGGCTACCCCGAGCACATAGACCAGGTCATTCGCGGTTGCTTCTCTCCTGTTGACGAGGACTGTCGCCGGATCCTCGGTTTCACCGGTGCCGAGGCGCTGCTGCTCTACCGTGGCGTGGTCGATCTGATGGATACCCGTGCCGCTATACGTCAAGATAAGTATCGAGGTCGCTATCGACGCTTACTTGTGGAGTTGAAACGCGGTCGTAGGACTGGCTCAAGTGAACGTTTGCCGGAAGGGCTCCTCGGTTTGCCCCCGAAGGAGGCGAAACAGCGGGTGGCAGTTGAGATGGTGGAGGAGGTCCTAGTTGATGCTCGGAGGGTCGCAGTGTTCTCCGCGTCGGAAATCGCCGCCCAGGTGGGGGTAAACCACGAAACCGCTGAAGCCTTCCTAGAGGCGTTCTCATGTGATCCGGCTAGTTTCTCGGAGGAACATCATTCGTTCCCTGTGGGTGCCCATCCGCTGACCACCAACCCGGTACTCCGAGTGGAGGAAGGCTATCTCGTTCCCGTCCCCCAGATGATGCCGGAAAAGATCCGACCGCGCATGGAGGACCTGTTGGTGTCCGATTCCGTGGCCTGGGAAAGGTATGCGCGAGTTCGAGCCAACTTCCTCGAGACCGAAGCGGTCCGCCTTCTTGCGGGCGCAGTTCCCGGCACAGAATCCTGGACAGGTTTGGCCTGGACCTCCGACCGCGACAACAGCGACTTGGACGGTCTCATCGATGGCGGAGATATTGCACTTCGGATCCAGTGCAAAGCTGGCCGGATCACCGCCCCCGTCCGCCGAGGTGCCCCTGCGAGAATGACCGAGGAACTTGGCAAACTCATCGGCGATGCAGCCAGGCAACATGCTCGTCTAGCTACGGCGCTGGAATCATACGATGCGGAGCATCTTGGATTCTCGACCGCGCACGCGGCTGCGTTGTCAAGACCCCTGCAGTTCGAGGTGATTGTCACTCTCGACGAGATCGTCACATGGGCGACACAGGCGAACCAGCTGACGAGCATTGATGTCCTCCCTCCCGATCGCGTCACGCCATGGGTTCTTTCCCTAACGGACTTGATGGTCGTAGTTGATCTCCTCAGGGGTGCGTCTTTGGTTGACTACATAGTCCGTCGGCAGCGCCTAGAACGCGACGGACGGATCCAGGCCCACGACGAACTGGACTGGGTCGGCAATTACATAGAGGAAGGGCTCTTCTTCGATAACCATTTCGAGGGTGAGGACGCGGTGGCAGGCGTTTTCCTGACTACCCATACGGAGTCGATCGACTCATGGTATTCGGCTCGCGATGGGAATCGCACCGTTTCAACACCGAAGCCGGCACATCCCATCCCACCTGGGCTTGAGCGTCTGGTTCATCGACTTGAAAGGGAACGGCCAAAGCACTGGCTCATCGCCTGCCTTGCCCTGCTCAACCCCAACAGCAGGTCCCGACAGGCCTTGTCCGATGGGCTCGAACGCTTAGGCGATCGGCTGAGGGCAAACGGGTCGTTCTCCATTGGAGGGATACTCGACCGATTTGGGCTAACCGTCTGTGCCGACCATCGGTATGGCCCGACGGTCGTCCGAAGGATGGCCAGACGCTATGCATCCACCAAAAGGACAGAAACGGGGCTCGCCAACTGGATCGTGGTGGGAGAAGGCCCCGACCAGAAGCTCTTTGTCGTCACATCCAGCGAGTACGGCATCAAAAGTTTGGCGAGTTGTTTTATAGACCCTCCAACCCAAACGCCAGTGTGAACACTGGCACCGTCAGTCGTCACCGCGCATCAACTCGCCCGCTAGAGGAACGCACTGTCCGGGAGATTGTGAATGGGAAACCACATCACACTGTGGGATATTCTGTGGGATACAGTGGGAGAATAGGGTTGTTTACCTGGATCTTCTTAATCCCGTCAGCTCCACCACCACTGGTTTCTCCTATTCTCCTTTCTCAAGGGTTCTGACGGTTTCCTGAGGTTTCATTCATCGCTGGTATTCAGGTAAAAGGGCATATTCTCAAGAGGATTGGGGAACGTGGCCTAAACCAGTGAGCGTCCCATGATGCGGACGTCTCCTTCGATTATCAACGTCCCGAATCCAAGGTGTTCGTAAAAACCAATGGCCCGCTGATTGTTGATGTCAACCTCCAGATGTACTCCACTTGCCCCGCGGGATCTCAGTTCTTCCAACAAACGGGTGATCATCTCACGGCCCAGCCCCATACCTTGGATACGCGGAAGAAGGTCAATGTGGAGATGAGCAGGATAACCAGCTACCACCTCTTGTGGAGGCCGGGGGGGACGATGAATGTGGCTCATAAGCTCTTGGTCATACGTGGCGGGAGCGGGTCCGGGGTCCGGATATTTCGCCCGCAAAGATGGCCACCAGTTTTTCTCGCACTCGGAGTGGAACGAATCGGTGTCGATTGCTCCCAGTGCGTAGCCGGCGGCTCCGACATGGTCCTCATAAGTTAATGGGACGCACCCATCGAGCACCACATAGGGTCCTACGTACACCTGACCCAGGATCCTTGGATTCTCGAACCGGTCGGAGGCGTCCGACCCGGCGGCGCCCGTCCTCAGGCACACCTCGTACAAGACATCCAGATCATTTGCGGTTGCGGTTCTGATCATGACCTGAGCATAGGTACACACCCTTGGGTGTTGCTGTCTCGGACGTCAAGGCAGGGATCTGTCCAAGGGCGTCTGGTCGGCGCCGGGTAGAATGTGTTTGCCGAGGTTACGTAAGTAATGGTGAACCCCGAGGAAGGGCCCCACATGGTTGTCGCCTCACTCATAGTTGAGCCATCCGACAATCCCGTGCAAACCCTCAACCAACGGCCCGTCAGGTCCGAAAGGGGTTCCGGTTCAAGGGTGGCGGTCGGGGTGGACGGTGGCCAATCGACGATAAGAATGCGGATAGTCGGTTGTTCCAAAATCATGAACAGGCCTGGTGTGAGCCATGTGGGCATTGACACCCAGGACGGGGTTGTCTCGGCCGTGGCTGAGCTCTGGGGAGGCCGCACGCCGAGTCCTGCCCGGCTGGTAGCGGGTCTCAGCACGGTTCCCGCCAGTGCCGACGACCGGTTGCATCTGGGGCGCCGGCTGGCCGACGCAACAGGTGCCCGTGAGGTGTGGATTGCCGGGGATGAGGTGACGGGTCATGCCGGCGCGTTCGGGGGCCGGATGGGGGTGTATCTGGCTGCCGGTACCGGGGTGGCGTGCTTCGCCTACGATCCTCATTCCCACCGCGTCAGAAATTTCGACGGCGCCGGTTACCTGATCGGTGACGAGGGCGGAGGTTTCTGGATTGGTCGGGCTGCGATCAGGGCTGCCATTGCTGCCAACGAAGGACGAGGCCCTGGGACGTCGCTCGCTCCCGCCGTGGCTGAGCGGTACGGCTCTTTGGACGATCTTGCCGTGCGCCTGCACACCGAGGCGAGGGCCGTTGACAGAATTGCCCAGGCAGCCGTGCTGGTATCTACCGAAGCCGAAGCGGGTGACGAATTGGCCGCGGGGATCATGCGGGGCGCAGTTGAACGTTTGACCAACACTGTCGGCGCCGCGGTGGCCTTTCTGGGGTCGGGGGCTCCTGTTGCTTTGGATGGTCGGCTTCTTGGCAAAGACACTATCTTGGCAGAGCAGGTGAAATCCCTGATCAGCGACTTCCATCCGCAGGTCCGGATCAGGTTTGCGGAGGGTTCCGGTCTGGCCGGAGCCTGCCATTTGGCCGCTGCCGAAACTGCCGGTCTATACGAGCGCCTCTTCACAGTCTTTCCGGGACGGCCGTAGTGTCCGGTAAGGCGTGTCCGGCCGGTCAACGGTATCTGCGTTTCGCCGCGCGGACCATCGAATCCATCATCAATGACGAATGGGAAGCAATCAGGGCGGCGGCTGGCATGGTGGCCGACAGTGTGGTGGGGGCCGGGCTGATACATGTGTTCGGAACCGGTCACTCCCACATAATGGCCGAGGAGATGTTCTACCGGGCGGGTGGTCTCGCCGGGATCAACCCGATACTGGTGGGCCCGCTGATGCTCCACCAGTCGGCCGTTGACAGTACGCGGCTGGAGCGACTGTCCGGTTTCGCCTCCGACATTTTTTCTGAACTCACGGTGAGTCCCCATGACACGTTGATCGTTGCCTCGAATTCGGGAGGAAATCCGGTGTGTGTGGGGCTGGCCCGTCTGTGTGCAGATGCTGGGGCGGGAGTGATCGCAGTGATCAGCCGCCGTCATGCCGCCTACTCTCATCGGCAGGCCCAGGGGGAGTCTTTGGAAGAAATCGCGGATGTTGTCATCGACAATCATGGTCTCGTGGGTGACGCCGGTGTTGAGATACCTGGTCTCGGGCACAAGGTTGGGCCCACCTCCACCGCGGCGGGAGCAGTGATCGTCAACGCAATCGTCGCGGAAGCTGTGGAGAGACTTGTGGTTGCCGGCGTCCCCGTAGATGTCTTCATGAGTGCCAACGTGGAAGGGGGAGACGAGCACAATCAAGTGCTGCTGGACCGGTATCGGGAGGTGGTGCGGTCGCTCTGAAGACGCTGACGTGGGCATCCGCACCCCCAACGTTCGAGCCTTCCTGGTTGGAAGATCTGGCTGGTCAATGTGGGATCAAAGCAGTCCCGCAAGCCCCGGCGTCGAGCGGAGCGGATCATCTGCGACTGTCAGTGGTTTTGTCGGACGATCCGACGCTCACCTACGACGCCGAGCACCGTCGGCTGACCGACGAATCCTATCAGCTTGACCTTGCGGACTCACCGGGGGGCGACAATAAAGTGACCGTGACGGGCCGCCGTTCTCTCCGGTGGGCGCTGGCCGGCCTCTATCGGCTGGTTGAGAGGAACATGTGGAAACGGGGACGGAGCCGGGAGGCACCGGCATTTGCCACCAGAGGGATTATCGAGGGCTTTTATGGGAACCCATGGAGTCAGAGGGCAAGACTGGATATGGTGGATTTCGCAGCCAGGAACCGTCTGAACACCATAATGTATTGCCCCAAGGACGACCCCCTCCAGAGAGCCGAGTGGTGGGATGTGCGCAGCGGTGCAGACAGAGAACGCCTGCTTGGTTTTATAAAGCGGTGCCTGGATCGGGATGTAGACCCGATGGTGGGGGTCTCTCCCGGACTGTCGATGGAGTACTCCAGCCTTGGCGACAACCGCCTTCTGGAGTCCCATGTCGCGTCGCTGGTGGAGTTGGGCGCCACCCGAGTGGCCCTGTTGCTGGACGACATTCCAGACCATCTGCAACACCCCGGTGATTTAGGGCACTTTTCCGATCTTGCCTCGGCCCACAGCGCGGTGGCTAACCGTCTCCATGACCAACTGGTCGTCGAAGGCGTTGGCTTAGCGGTTTGTCCTACCACATACCGGGGAACGGGCGATGAGGAGTATCTCTGCCGGTTGGGCAACGCTCTTGACCCGCGGATCGACCTGTTCTGGACGGGTCGGGCCATCTGTTCTCCGGCCATCACCGCTGCCGAAGCGGTTGTGTTCAGTCGGTCGGCCAATCGACCTCCGCTTTACTGGGATAACTATCCGGTCAACGACGTTGCAATGGTCAACGAGATGCATGTCGGTCCCTACCGGGGAAGGGATACTCTCCTTCACGGATTCTCGGTTGGAGTGATGGCAAACGCGATGGAATACCCGGAGGCGTCAAAGATCGCCCTGGCCACTGTTGCCGACTACCTGTGGGATCCTGTCGGCTACAACTCCGAACGCAGCCTTCACCATGCGGTGACGCAGGTCGTTGTCCCTGAGGATGCCCAAGCCCTGGCTGCCTTCATCGACGTCTCCCTGGGAAGTTGTCTCTCCGAGTCGGATCCCCCTCGACTCTCCCGGGCGATAGAGAGTTTCAGGTTCAATGGGCTCTACGGGGATCCCTTGGGAGCCAAACAAGAATTGGCTCGGGTGGCGGCCGAACTTCAGGAAGCCGCCTCGCGGCTGCTCAGCCGTGACATGAGCAACCTTCGCCTGCAGCAAGAACTTAGACCGTGGTTGGAGAAGTTCGCGGTGGGAGCCGAAGCTGTGGCGGCGATCAGCAGGGTGTGGCAGCAGCAGCAACCAATGAGTGTGGCCGACCGCAAAAGTGTCATGAGGCTCAAAGACAGCCTTGAGAGCAAACCGGTGCGGCTGTTTGGCGACGCTATCGACAGTCTCCTGGTCGACTGTATTGGAGTCCCAAACATCAAAGGGGTTGCTGAATAAGCAAAGGCGTCCCGAAGGGGCAGGTTGTCTCGGCGCCGCCCAGATTCTTCGGACGGGGTTCTCGATCCCAAACGATCGTGATCGTGAGTGACATCTTCCCCTCGATGCTTCCCGGTCGATGAGCCTGACTGGATCGGCTCGCTTTGTGCGGCGCCGCCCGGCTTGCACCTGCGCCGGTGAGGCGGGGCAGGGATTTGGTGGGAAACGCCGAGGCAAATTATTAGTAAAAGTGTTTCCTAAATAGGCGTGAGCCACTTACACTTTCTTTCACCACTAATAGTCCGAGACAAAGGAGTAAGCGAGATGACTGTTGGAAGAAGAAAGGTTTCCGGTATCGGGATCGCCATAGTTCTGGCAATCTTGGTCGCCGCCTGCGGCGAAGACGCGCAAGAGACGACTACCACTGCGGCTCCGACAACGACTGAAGCGGCGATGGAGGAAGTCACCCTCCGTGTCGCTATGAGTTCACCGGGTGATGTCCAGATAGGTGTCTGGGAAGCAGTCGCCGCTGCTTTCGAAGAGGGCAATCCGAACGTTACGGTCGAACTCAATTTCGTGGCTGACGACATTTACGAGACCATCGGCCTGCAGAGCCTTCTCACCGGAAACGATGCACCCGACATCTACTTCGAATGGGCTGGTGCTCGCCTGGCGAACCGCTACCAAGAGGGTTTCGCGGCTGATCTGAGCGACTTCCGGGAGAACGAGTTGTCAAGCCTCCTCGAGGACGGCGCCTTCAACGGCATGGTCGTCGATGGCAAAACTGTCATGGTGCCCGGCAACGCCGATGTCACCACTGTCATGTGGTATAACGTGGACATCTTCGAAGAGCACGGCCTGGCGGTCCCAGAGACGTGGGATGAAATGTTGGAGCTTTCCAAGACTCTCTTGGAGGCGGGTGTAACACCGATCGGTATCGGCAACAAGGATCTGTGGCCGGTGGGCAACTGGACTTCGCACATTGTCTCCCGCTCCATGGGCGAAGAGGCGTACGACCAGATGCTCAAGCGTGAGATCCCGATGGACAATCCGGCGCTGATCGAGGCCCTTGACTACATTGTTCAAATGCAGGAGGCGGGCATTGTCAACGAGAGCGCCAACGCCATCAACGACAACGACGGCGCGGAACTGTTCTTCCGTGGGGAGGCAGCCATGCACCCGATCGGGAGTTGGCTGGTGTCGTGGGCTATCGAGGTCGCTCCCGATCTGAACTTCGACTTCTTCAACCTGCCTCCCTTGGACGGTGCCGGTGTTCAGGATTCGATTATCGCTGTTTCAACGGGCCATGTGATCAACGCCCAGTCTGAGAACATCGAGGTTGCCAAGGACTTCATGCTCCTGTTCTCATCCCTTGAGTTCGCTTCCATGATGGTTGACGCGGGCGGGACCCCATTGACCAACGGGGCGTTCGATCGCGAGGACATCGATCCACGTGTCCAGAGCCTTGTGGAACTGATTCAGAACGCGGGTGCGGTAGTGGCCCCACCGGATACGGGATACGAACTCGAGGTGGCGGAGGCCCTCTACCAGGCCGAAGCCGAGGTGCTGGCCGGGGTCAGCACGCCGGCTGAAGCGGCCGCCAATGCCGAAGCCAAGCTGGGCTGACGAAGACCAATACCCTACAAACGTGTGACGACTAGGTTTTCACACCAGATCACACCATATGTGCTGATTATGCCGGCTCTGGCGTTGTTTGCCTTCGCAGTGCTAGGGCCCATAATCGGCACCGGGGTGTTCAGCCTATACGAATGGGATGGCTTTGGGGAGCAAGTAGCGGTCGGTCTGGACAACTATTCAAGAGCACTCTCCGACAGAGTCTTCCGTACCGCGTTTCTCAATGTTGCGATCTATATTGCACTCACCCTGATCCTGGAGGTTCTGGTCGGACTGATTCTGGCGGGCCTGATTACCGCCCGAACCAAAGGGACGGCTTTCTTTCGGGTGGTGTTCTTCATCCCCGTCACTCTTCCGATTGTGGTGGTGGCCGTGATCTGGGGCTTCGTATACAACCCCGACTTTGGGCTTATCAACTCCCTCTTGGAAGAGGTCAGCCTCCAATCATGGGCTCAGATCTGGCTTGGGAATCCACGCACCGCATTGGTTGCGGTGTCGGTGGTCTCGGGGTGGATCTTCTCCGGATTCTTCATGGCCATCTTCTACGCCGGTATCCGTCAAATCCCCACCGAAATTGTCGAAGCGGCACGAATCGACGGAGCCTCCGAGTTCCAGATCTTTCGCCGGGTTAAGGTGCCCATGATCCGAAATGTGGTCCTTGTGGCATGCCTCCTGGCGATAGTGGGTGGTTTTCAAGGTTTCGACCTGTTTTTTGTGCTGACCAACGGAGGGCCCTTCAACGCCACCGAGATCCCCACCACCTACCTGGTCAAAGCGGTATTTCGACACCAAAACGTGGGATACGGCTCGGCAATGGCCGTGATCATGACCCTGACCGTCCTAGGGATCAGCGGGGTCTTCGCGCTCCTGCGCCGGCGAGGGAGAGAAGAAAGGACGGCACATTGAAAACGGTTCTGGGCAGCCGGACACTGTTCTACAGCGTCATGGCTCTGCTAACCGCCTTTTACGGACTGCCCCTTCTGTGGCTGCTTGCCTCTACTTTCAAGGAGAACCGGGAGATCTTCTCTACACCCTTGTCGCTTCCGACGGCGATCGACTTCTCCAGTTGGGCGAAGGCGTGGGAGATAGGCAACATTGGCCGCTACGCCTTTAATTCCGCATTCGTTACAAGCTCGTCCGTGATCGTCATTCTGCTCTTTGCTTCCCTGGCCGCATTCGGGTTTAGCCGATTCCGATTCCCGGGCAAGAAGGGACTACTGGTGGTATTCGGCATCGGTCTTCTTATGCCGCTGCAGTCCTACTTCATCGCCCAGAACCTGCTCTTCGAGGCGCTGAACCTGAAGGGCCACCGCTGGACCCTGATCATCCCTTACGCGGCCATGGGTTTGCCTTTGGCGATCTATCTGCTCAAGGTTTACCTTGACTCCCTACCCGGGGATCTCTTTGACGCAGCACGCATAGACGGATGCGGGGAAATACGGATATTCACGTCCATAGTGGTGCCCCTTCTTCGACCGGGACTAGCCACCGTTGGAATCTTCTCCGCGCTGCAAGCATGGAATGAGTTTCTCCTGGCATTCATTTACGTGACGGAAGACGCCCACAAGACCATCCCCACTGGGTTGGTGGCTTTTTCCAGCCGCTATGTCACCGATTACCAACTTCTGTTCTCGGCGTTGGCTATCGTTGTTCTCCCGATGATCGCAATTTACGCGCTATTCCATCGCCAGATCGTGGCGGGAATCACAGACGGATCTCTGCGATAAGGCACTAACTCATCTGGGTAACCGGCTGTGCAGCAGTCATCCTGGAAAGGGATTGAGAACCAACATCGCCGGTCCTCTGCAGACGGACATCCCGTCGTTCGCTTAAGAGGATCTGCAAGGCGAACCAGATTAAAGGGGCCATGGCGGTCCGTACGCTGCCGCCGTGATCACACCGTTGACACCAGAGGGGGGAACCCTCTCGGAGTTTTGTAAATAGACTTGACAAATGCCGGTCGTTTCCCTTACATTCTCATTTCGTATTCTTAGCTGATCGAAGGCTGTTGGTGGTCCCACAGCCGAGGAATCAGATGCGAAAGGCGACATCACAGACAATGATTACGAAGGCGAGTTCGGCAATGGTGCGGCTACGAAACGGCCAGGTAGTACTCGACCAGTTTCTAGAGGCAGGAAAGCAATCCATCTATCGGACGCAGATCGCCCGAAGAACAGGATTGTCAAAACCGACGGTGAATGCTCTCGTGCTGAATCTTGAGGAGGCAGGACTGGTGAAACAAGTTTCCTCGCTCCAAACCCACGGCAGGATTGGGCGGCCGGCCGCTTCGTATGAACTAAGACCCGAAGCAGCGATGGTAGTAGGTGTCGACATGGGAGTTACCAAAACCCTGGTAGGCGTCGCAGGTCTGCTGGGTGAGGTCATTGCAATGGATCGCATCGAGACCCCATCTCATGCCGTGGCTGCCGTGGATACTGTGGTAACCACCGTGAAGCGTCTTCTGGAAAGCCTAGGTGGGCCTGTTCACCGTCTGGAAGGAGCCTGCGTGGGCGTACCTGGCGTCTACCGGCCTTCGCTGGACAGGGTGGAGATGGCCCCTAATCTCCCCGGGTTTGTGGATTTACCGATCCTCGCAGAACTGTCGGAGCGGCTTGGGGTCTCAGTGACCATAGAGAACGATGTGAATCTGGCCGCAGTGGGGGAGGCGAAAGCCATGGCCAGTGAAGGCGTGACGGACTTTGCTGCTATCTCCATAGGTACCGGAATTGGCATGGGGATCGTGATGGAGGGTGCTCTCTACCGGGGGGCTCACGGGGCGGCCGGTGAGATCGGATCGGTCAAGCTGCCTCGGGTAGGGGGCGAGGTGTCCCATGGCTTAACGCTGGAGGACGTGGCCTCGGCACCTGCCATTAGAAAGTTGTTCCACCGTTCGGTCGAAGCTGGTTACCGTACCAACCTGGAAGGCGACGCCGACGTGCCGGCAATATTCGGCGCGGCAGCGCATGGTGATGAGGCGGCCGCATCGGCTTTGAATACCGTTGCAGATGCCGTGGCTCTGGCGGTCTCTTATTTCTGTTGGACGTATGACCCTGCCAGAGTCGTTTTTGGTGGTGGAGTGGGGGACAACCCCGTCTTCGTGGATGCGGTGCGCGCCAGGATCGGTCACTATCTGACTGTCGTCCCCACCCTGGTTCCGTCAAAACTCGGCGGTCAGGCAGCTTTTCTGGGTGCAGTCTCCAATGCTCTTGCGGACGTGCGGAGTTCTCTGGTGGTGAAAAGACTGGGACGAAGGAAAGAGGGGTGAGAGATCCAGCCTCATCCGCTCACAGCGGTTGAGAGTTGTTGTGGTTTACGGGACGGAGGAGGCATCGGAGATTCACCTTGGGGGCATTCCTGGGTTAACGACGAAGAACAGCCGGGTGTGTCGGCTAAATGACCACGGACGATCTGGAGATGTTCATAAACGATAGGCCAAGCCTCACATCTTCTTCTAAGCATCACGTACTTCTCCGTAGGGGTCACCAGCCCGCAGAAGATGGGTACTTTCAATGATCAGGTATGAGCACTTTAGTGATCGCCAACACCCTTTCCGGTTGATTCGGAAGGCGTGGATTGGCGAGGCTTGGCTCGGGTCCGCGACCGTTCTCTGAGATTCCCCGGTTTGGCGCCGTTGTCGGTGTGGAGCATCCCACTCTTTGATCGAACGGTCCGCCACATGAGTCTTTTCACCGGGTGGGACCTCGGGGTGGGTGAAGATTTTCGACACTTAGCGCCAGTGGCGGCGCCCTCTTTCGCTATTATTTTGTATGGTATATGAATATATACACTCGATCACCCGAGAGGCAGGTCCGGTGTTGTTGCGGGTAGTGGAAAAGACGGGACATCGGGACACGCGGGCCAACAATCGTCGGTTGGTGCTGCAGTCGCTGTTTCGTTCTGCCGGAAGCAGTCGGGCCGACTTGGCTCGGTTGACCGGGCTGACCCCCGCCACCGTCTCCGATCTGGTTGCGGCTCTTCTTGCCGAAGGCCTGGCTGAGGAGCTCGGACGAGGCCCCGCCAAGGTTGGCAAGCCCTCCACGTTGGTGGGATTGAATGTGTCGTCACGGTATGTGATCAGCGCAGACCTGAGCGACAGCTCGGTGTTGCGAACCGCCGCCATAGACCTGGCCGGCAAGATCGTCCATCGGGTTGAGCGCCGGTTCCGCGGCATCACCGGCGAGGCAGCCGTTGCGCTGACCGAGGAAGCGATCGCCGATGTGATCTCAATCGCCCCGGGCCCCTTGCTTGGCATCGGGGTGGGAACGCCCGGGGTGGTGACTCCCACCGGCACCGTGATGGAGGCCGACGCTCTCGGCTGGTTCGACCTGCATCTGGCGCGGCGGCTCCAGAACCGATTCGACCTTCCGGTGAGTGTCTCCAACGACGCCAACGCCGCGGCGCTCGCCGAGTACTCGTACGCCATGGAGAGCAGTCGGAACCTGATGGCCATCAAGATCGGCGACGGCGTGGGCGCCGGGATCATCGTGAACGGACAGCAGTATTACGGCGAGAGCTTTTCCGCCGGCGAGATCGGTCACGTGGTCGTGGTCGACGACGGCCCCCCGTGCCGATGCGGCCACCACGGTTGCCTCGAGACGTTTCTGTCGGTTCCTCTGCTGCGGGCCGCCATCGCGGCCGGCCAAGACCCCGACCGCGTCGCTTCGGCCGCGGGACGCCGGTTGGGTCTGGCCCTGACCACGGCGGTGAGCGTGTTGGACATCCACGATGTGATCGTTTCCGGATCCGGGCTCCCCCGCCAAGACCGGTTGTGCAGGGCCGCTTTGGCGACATTGCGGGCACGCACTCTGGCCAGACTAGGCAAATCGGTCACCATGCGGCCGTCGGACCTCGGTGACGATGTGATTCTTCTCGGGGCCAACGTGCTCGTCCTTAACCAGGAGCTCGGAGTTGCCTGACAGACATCTTCCACAGCTTGCCGATGCACTCGTCGGTAACACTATGAGAGACCGACTTTCGGTCTGTATGCCGGCAAGAAAGCGAGGCTCCCAAAAGGGGCCATTAGCAAGAATCCCCACCTGGGATCAAGAAAGGAGTGGCCGCCCATGCGGAAACTTATGAAATGGACAGTACTGGCGATGGCGTTTTCACTCATTGCCGCGGCTTGCGGTGGTGACGATGATGGCGCCGCCGCCACCACCGCTGCCCCTACCACCGCTGCGCCAACCACCGAGGCTCCACCACCCCCCACAACCGAGCCGGAGCCTGAAGAGGTGACGATTTCGATCGAGAGTTGGCGTTCGGATGATCAGGCGATTTGGGATGATCAGATCATTCCGGCGTTCGAAGCCGAATATCCACATATCAACGTGGTGTTTGCTCCCACCCCGCCGCTGGATTATCCGGCTGCGTTGCAGACGCGTCTAGAGGGCGGTATAGCAGGCGATTTGATCACCTGTTTCCCCTTCGATCGTTCACGGGAACTCTATGAAGATGGTCATCTTGCGCCGTTGAACGATCTGGATGGGATTGCCGGCTTCGGTCCCTCTGCGCAAAATGCTTGGCTTTCCGCCGATGGGTCGACGCCGTACTGTTTGCCGGTCGCCTCGATCATTCAAGGTTTCTTCTACAATGTGGATGCCTTCGATGAACTTGGAGTGAGCGTGCCCGAGACTGAGGGGGAGTTCTTTGACTTGTTACAGACCATTCTGGATGACGGCGCCTATACGCCTATCGGAATAGGCCTTTCCGAGTGGGAGGCCGAGCACATCTTGTTCCAGAACATCGGCGCCAACTATTGGAAGGGTGAGGAAGGACGATTGGCTCTGATCGGTGGAGAAGACAAGGTTACCGATCAGGAGTACCTCGACACTTTCGCCACCATGGCTCGCTTGGGGCCCTATATGCACCCCGGAGCTTCCGGCATCGGCTATCAGGACGGCAAGATTCTGTTCGAGACAGGTCAGGCCGCCATCTACCCCGGTGGGTCCTGGGAGATTTCCGGGTTCGACGAGAACGCCGACTTCGAGTTCAGCGCCTTCCGGACACCGCGTCCGGATGGTCAGGACTCGTGCTATATCGTCGACCATATCGACCTGGCAATTGGCCTGAATCCCGCCTCGTCCAATGCCGAAGCCGCTCGCACCTTCTTGTCGTGGGCGGCCACGCCTGGGTTCGCCGGCATCTACACCGGCGCCTTGTCGGGCTTCTTCAGC
Organism: Acidimicrobiia bacterium; assembly: GCA_963665765.1. Classification (GTDB taxonomy): domain Bacteria; phylum Actinomycetota; class Acidimicrobiia; order Spongiisociales; family ZC4RG35; genus Bin76. The sequence goes on along the minus strand of OY762464.1, from coordinate 875,380 downwards.
CTGCAGGACACACCGGTTGAATACAACCATCCGGTAGCTCAGGAGTTCGTGTCCTGGCGTCAGGACTGCGGATCAGCCAATCGCACCGGCTACGAGGCTCTGGACTCGGGTGAACCCGCCTTCCCCATCGAGTTGAGAGAAGTTAGCAACGCCATCATCTTGGGGAACATGACCCCCCAAGACGGCGCCCGGAGGCTCCAAGACGGACTGGACTCTTGGTACACTCCGGGAGGCTGAATAGACTGATTGACAGCATATGGAAAACCGGTTGACCGAGGCTGAACCGGTCGTTACCGAGAAACTCCCTCCAGGCGGGGGATCTACCGTTCGGCAGATCCCCCGCTCGGGGTCCCCCGCTCGCCGTCGGCGCAGATGGGGGCCGATACTGGTATTCCTCATGCCGGCGACCATCATCTATTCGGTGTTCATGGTCTACCCGTTGCTGGATTCGCTGCGGCGGAGCTTCTTCAACGACGACGGGAACTACGCCGGGTTGGATAACTACGATACTCTGTTCACCAACCCGGCTTTTTCAGACCGATTTTGGGACGCGCTGGGTCACAACTTCCAGTTCTTTGCGTTCCACATATTGTTGCAAAACCCGGTCGGCTTGTTGCTGGCCGTCCTGTTGACAGCTCAGAGTGTCCGAGGACTCAACATCTATCGGACAATGGTCTTTTTGCCGACCACGTTGTCGGTGGTGATCGTCGGCTTCATCTGGAGACTTATTCTGAGTCCGCTATGGGGAGTCACCGAGACTGTAGGGATAGACACGCCGCTGTTAGGGGAACCCCTCACAGTGCTTCCTACATTGTCGCTGATATCGGTGTGGCAATGGGTGGGAATTCCCATGATCTTTTTCTACGCGGTGCTCATAGCCATCCCCAAAGATCTTATTGAAGCATCCCAAGTTGATGGAGCAGGATCCTGGCAGGCTTTCTGGAACATCACATTTCCGTTGTTACTGCCCATGCTGGGAATTATTTCTATCCTGACGTTCATCGGGAATTTCAACGCTTTCGACTTGATATATCAAGTTAAGGGCGTAGTCGCCGGCCCTGACTTCGCTTCGGATATTCTGGGCACTTTCTTTTACAGGGCATTCTTTGGTGCTTCTGGGACTACGGGCAGCGCGGCCATGGGCGCCACGGTGGCGTCCGTGATATTTCTCATCATCTTGGTCGGAGTATTGCTGTACATGTTCGTTTGGCAGCCACGCGTCTCTACCTACGAGTTATGAGCCCCGTCCAACAGTTCCTTGCCTCGCCGAACAGGATTCGTCACAGCAAACGCCGTGTTCATTGGGGGCGTTGGGGCGTTCATGCCGTTCTGCTGTTCTACACCTTCCTGGCGCTCGGCCCGACATTGTTGGTCATTGCCAATTCTGTGAAGTCACGGAAAGCAATCTTTGCTGATGCTTTTTCGCTTCCGTCTGCGGAAACCTTTGACTTGGCGGGATACGAAACAGTGTTGAGCAGTTCAAGTTTTGATGTCTATTTTCGTAACAGTTTTATAGTGACGGTCACTTCGGTGTTGCTGGTGGTGTTCTTTTCTGCCATGGCCGGGTTCGCTCTGGCAGAATACGACTTCAAAGGCAATACCCTGCTGGCCCTTTATCTGGCCATCGGTATCATGATCCCCATCCGCCTTGGGACGGTCAGCATTCTCAAACTGATGGTGAGCCTGCATCTCATCAATACGCTGTGGGCGCTTATCCTGGTGTACACGGCCATGGGATTACCACTGGGCGTGTTCCTGATGTCCCAGTTCATGCGGCAAGTGCCGAGAGAAATGAAGTCAGCGGCCCGGGTGGACGGCGCCACCGAGTATCGGGTGTTTGCACTAGTCCTACGGCTCGTCAGACCGGGTATGGCAGCAGTGGCCGTTTTCACTATGCTGCCGGTTTGGAATGATCTGTGGTTTCCGTTGATCCTGGCGCCATCCGAGGCAACGAAGACGGTGACTTTAGGGGCTTCGGCCTTCCTCGGTCAGTTCGAAAGAAACTGGGGCGCTTTGCTGGCAGCTCTGACGTTGGCGATGGTGCCGATACTTCTTCTCTATATTATTTTCTCTCGGCAGTTCCTCAGGGGACTCACTGAAGGCGCCATCAAGTGATTATGCGATCATCGCAATGCACGAGTAGTGGATGTATCCATGGCTGAACTGCGATCCGGCGGCAGTGTCGAAGGTTGGCCCGGTGGGTTCCGCGCCGTGATTGATGGGGATCTGTGCCTTGTTTCAGATGGACGATCCGAGTCCGAACGCCCTTTTCGTGCCGGTCGGGACCGGTGAGCCGGGCGATGGAGCGCAACGGCGTGGTGATCGGGGTAGATGTTGGTGGGACGAAGACCCACGCGGCTGCCTTTGATCAGCATTTCAACGTCATCACCGACCTGAAGGTGCCGACCCTGATCGGGGGAGTGGATCAAGTCGGGGCGGGTATCGTCTCCAGCATCGGAGCAGCCGCTCTGACTAACCGGCGTCCGCCGGAATGACCGCCGTCAGCATTGTCGGAGGACGGTGCCTCACCACCTCCGGGCTCGAGGCGCTCACCCTCACCTTCGGGGGCGATACCGTTACCTCCCTCAGCCTCCCCGGGTCGGTGGCGGCGGCGCCTCCCGGAGTCCCCGAGGCAGTGATCGACGCGTCAGGTCTGGTGGTCTCTCCGGGATTGATCGATTTGCAGATCAACGGTGGCTACGGCCACGACCTCCAGCGCGACCCGCGGGTGGTTTGGGATCTGGGACGCAAGCTGGTCCGCAGCGGGGTGACGTCCTTTCTCCCGACCATCATCTCCGGGACCCGCACCCGCATCCGCTCGATGCTGGAGGCGCTCCGGGCCCGACCCGCCGGCTACTGCGGCGCCGAACCTCTCGGCGCTCACTTGGAGGGTCCGATGCTCAGCCCGCAGCATTCCGGAGTGCACCCGCGCGAACACCTGGTCGGCGCCGGTGTCGAAGTGATCGAAGGCTGGCATCGCTCGGCGGGCGTCACCATGGTGACGCTCGCTCCCGAGCTTTCCGGGGCGCTTGATGTCATAGGCGAACTCAGGCGGAGAGGCATCGTTGTCGCCGCCGGCCATTCGGCAGCCACCACCGACGAGATGTCATCGGCTGTCGTCGCCGGGGTGAGCACCGTCACCCATCTTTTCAACGCCATGGCGCCCCTTGGGCATCGAAGTCCCAATCTGGTCGGCGTGGCCTTGGCGGACAGGCGCCTCACCGCCACGATGATCGTCGACGGCGTCCACATTGACCCCATGGCGGTGGCCGCGGCCTGGAACGCCAAGGGGCCCGCCGGCATCGCCCTGGTGACCGACGCGGTGGAGGCAATGGGACAGCCGCCCGGCGCCTACCAGCTGTGCGGCGCCCCCACCGTCTCCGACGGAGTGAGCGTCAGGACGGCCGACGGTATTCTGGCCGGCAGCGTGTTGAGCATGAATCAAGCGGCCGCCAATCTTGCGGAGTTCACGGATTGTGACCGGTCCGAAGCGCTGGCGGCCGCCACCCTCACTCCGGCGGGGATCATCGGCGAAACCCGCCGCGGGTCTCTTGATCCGGGCTCGATTGCCGACCTGGTGCTGCTTGATGACCGCTACCGGGTCCATGCCACGATATGCGGCGGTCGAGTCTCCTACGTGGACAATGCGGCCCGGCGCCGCCTGCCGGGATCGCTCGTGAAGGTCTCGTAGCCGCCATGGAGATCGTCATCGTCGGTTCGGCCCGAGAGGCTGCGGTCATCGCAGCCGACGCTTTCGAGCGTCTACTGTCGGGCGCCGATCGTCCCGTCATCGGCTTGGCCACCGGTAGCTCTCCCCTTCCCACCTACCACGAGCTCGCTGAGCGTTACCGGCTTGGGAGGATCAGTTTTGCTCGCACGCAGGTGTTTCTGCTCGATGAGTACGTGGGCCTCGACCCCGAACATCCCCAGTTGTGCCGGAGTATTATCCAGCGCCGGCTCCTTGACCATGTGGATGTTCCAGCCGGCGCTCTGGTTACTCCGGACTGCGCCTCGGCGGAGGCGGCCACCGCGGCGCAAACCTACGAGCGGCGCCTGGCAGACGCGGGGGGCATCGATTTGCAGGTGCTCGGCATCGGTGGCAACGGGCACATAGGATTCAACGAACCGCCGTCCTCGCTCGCGTCCAGAACCCGCCTGACCAACCTTGCCGCGGCAACTCGCCGAGACAATGCCCGCTTCTTCGGTGACGACCCGGACGAGGTGCCCCGATATGGGATCACCCAGGGCATCGGCACCATTTTGGAGGCTTGTCACATTGTGTTGATTGCCACCGGTGAGGCCAAGAGCCGGCCGATCGCCCGGGCCGTGGAAGGACCGGTGACTGCCATGGTTCCGGCATCCGCTCTGCAACTTCACCCGCACACCACTTTCATCGTTGACGAAGCTGCCGGCGCGCAACTGGAACACGCCGACTATTACCGGGAGACGTATCGCAACAAACCCGCCTGGCAACACATCTGATGGCGGCGTTTTTCTGTCAAAACTATGGCCCCTTCCTTCATCAAGGCGCTCTAGGGAGGAATGACCACCCGTTGGGGGATGGGGATTCCGGATGGGGAGCTGTCCGGTGGGGGAGGCGGCTTTTGGGGTTCGTCGAAGATGTGGATGCCGTCCACTGAAATGGCTACCGGGTCGCCCGGGGCCAGTGCGGGTTGCGGCCAGCAGCGGGCTCGAAGGATTATGTCTCCCGGCAGCTTCACCGAGAGAAGCTGATCGTGTCCGAAGAATTCCCGGTAGACCACCACCGCGTTTGCCTGGGCGTGGGGGAAGACCGTCACCGATTCAGGCCGCACCATCACCTTCACCCGGCCGGTGCGGGTGGTGGGAAAAGTGCCGAAGGGGGTGGTTATGCGACCTCCCCGTGCTTCGGCGTCGAAGAAATCAGCGTCTCCCAGAAACTCCGCCACCCAGGATGTCGCCGGGTTCCGGTAGACGTGGTCGGGCGGGCCGGTCTGCACAACCCGCCCTTGGTCCATCAGAGCCAGCCGGTCGCTGATCGCCAGGGCCTCCTCCTGGTCGTGGGTGACCATGATGGCGGTGGTCTCGGCTTCCCGGAGGATGGAACGAACTTCGGCGCGCAGCCTTTTGCGCCGCGCCGCATCCAGGTTGGAGAAGGGCTCATCGGCCAGGATGATCTGGGGTCGGGGCGCCAAAGCTCTGGCCAGAGCCACCCGCTGCTGCTGGCCGGCGGAGAGTTCATGGGGCATCCGTTCTTCCAAGCCGGCCAATCCCACCATCTCCAAGACCTCCGCCACCCGGCGGCGGCGCCTCGAACCCCGGAGCCCGAAAGCCACATTCCGGGCCACATCGAAATGGGGGAAAAGGGCGTAGTCCTGAAAGACCATCCCCACCTGGCGACGCTCGGGGGGGACGAAAATTCCCGGGCCGTTGACGGTTTGCCCCCCGATCTGCACCGTTCCCGAATCGGGGCGCTCGAACCCGGCCAGGATACGCAGGGCGGTGGTCTTTCCCACTCCCGAGGGTCCCAGGACGGTGAGGAGGGTCCCGATTCCCACTTTCAGGGTGAAGCCATCCAGAGCGACAGTTCCTGCAAAGCTCTTGTACAGAGCATGGGCGGAGAGAGGGCGATGGCTAGCGGATGAGTTCATGGCGGGTAACGATGGCCAGCGGGAAAGCCGCTATCAGCAACAGAAGCAAACCGGCCAAGGCCCCCTGAGTGTAAAACCCCTCCCCGGTGGCACTCCAAACCCGGACGGCCAGGGTCTCGAAACCGGCGGGGCGCAGCAACAGGGTGGCGGGGAGTTCCCGAAGAGTGGTCAAGAAAACCAACGCGGCGCCCGACAGCAATCCCGGTCTCATCAACGGAAGGGTGACTTCCCAAAAGGTCCGAATCGGCGACCTTCCCAAACTGGCAGCCGCCTCTTCCACCGACGGAGAGACTTTCGCCAGCGAGTCGCGACTTGGGCCCAGGATCTGGGGCAGGAACATGATCACGTAGACACCCACCAGCAGGGTCAACGTCTGATACAGAGGACGCGCCATCCCGAGAGTGAACACGATCATGGCCATTCCCACCGCGATGTGGGGAACGCCGTACAGCGCCCATGCCCCTCCCTCCACCAGGCCGGCCCAGCGGTTGCGAAAACGGGTGGTGACCATGGCTACCGGCGCTACTACTACTGCCGCCGCCAGAGCGGTCAGCAGGGAAACCCAGATCGAGCGGCCCATCTCCGCCCAGGGCGGGTCGGCCAAGGCGCCGGAGATCAGGCCCCGCAGCATCCAAGCGGTGAGAACCGTGACCGGGATGAGCAGGGACAGAGTTATCAGGCTCCCCAAAAACCCCCATCCCATGGCCTTTCCGACCGGGCTGAGCCGCACCACCCGGGCGGTGCGCCGCGGCCTGGCCGTGAACCAGACCCCTCTGGCGCGGGTGCTCCTTTCCAGCCAGACCACTAACACGGCCGCCGCCGCCAGAGCCGCGGCCAGCCCCAGGGCCGGTCTCCGATCAACTCGACCGGCGTATTCCAGATATATGGCGCGGGTGAAGGTGTCGTAACGGAGCAGCGACACTGCCCCGAAGTCAGACAGGGTGTAAAGACCCACCAGTAACCCCCCGGCGGTCAGGGCCGGACGGAGCTGTGGCAGGGTAACTGTCCTAAAGACCTTGACCCGGCTCGCTCCCAGACCCCGCGCGGCCTCTTCCAGGATGGGGTTGAGGGAACGCATGGCCGGGGTGACGGCCAGGTGAACCAGCGGCACCGAGATAAGGGTCAGAACCAGCCATGCCGCCCAGAATCCGGAGGGATAGCGGATGGTTCCTCCTCCCAGCCAGATGGAGATGGTGGACAGGACCCCGTCGGCCCCGGTGGCGCCCAACAGGGTCAGGGCGCCCACGAAGGATGGAACCGCCAAGGGGATGGTGATCAGGGTGGTGGCGACCGTTGCGCCGGGCAAGTCGGTGCGGGAAACCAGCCAGGCGGCGCCGGCTCCGATCAGCACGGCGGAGCAGGTGACCGCCACCGCCAGAGCGCCGGTTCGGACCGCCAGTTGCAAGAGCCGGCTGATAGGAACCGCACCGAAGGCCCCGCCCACCAGTCCGTAGGCCAGTACCCCCAAGGGAGCGGCGGCGGGCAACATGACCGCCCCGGCCAGTATCCACCACCAGGTGTTGGGGGGTAGAGCTCTCGGTTGTGGGACCGGGCGCGCTACCCCCATCATGTGGCGGGAAGTTACAGGAGCCCGGCCTCGGCGACCAAGTCGGTGGCTCTTTCCAGGGCCGTATGCAGGTCGGAGAGGTCTATATCGGGAGTAGGAATCGAGTCGATGGGAGGGAGGCCGGCCGCCGGGCTCACTCCGGCCGCCAAGGGATATTCATAGGTCTGGTTGGCGAAATATCGCTGGGCGGTCTCCGACAGCAGGAATTCGACAAAGCGGTGAGCCTCCTCGGACTGATCCGAGTTGGCCGGCACCCCCACCCCCGACGGCATCACCAGGCTTCCGGCATCGGCGGCGGAGAGGAAGTGATTGGCCGCCCGTTTGCCTCCCCCTTCGGCCTGCAGTCGGAGTAGGTAGTAATGGTTGACCAGCCCGAGGCTCACTTCTCCGGCGTTGGCGGCGGCTACGATCGGCGAATTTTTGGGGTAATCCAATGGTTCCAGATCGGCCAGAGCCTGGAGCCACTCCAAGGTGGCAGCCTCGCCGCGTTCGAGAATCATCGCCGCCACGAAGGCCAGGAAGGAGCCGTTGGTGGGGGCCACGCCGATCGTGCCCGCCCAACGGGGGCTGAGCAGGTCGTCGACGCCATGAGGCAGTTCGTCCACCTGCACCCGGTCTCGATCATAGATGATCACCCTGATCCGCCCCGAGACTCCCACCCACCGATGGGCGCGGTCCCGGAACCGGGCAGGCACCGTTGCCATGATCTCGTCGGGAAGAGTCCCCATCAAGGGCGCCGCAATCCCCAGGGAAGCAGGCTCTTGCGCCAAAAACACGTCAGCCTCGGTGGAGTCCCCCTCTGCCAGGAGAGTGGAGGCCAACTCGGTACTGCCCGCGTATCTGACCTCAACTTGCAAGCCACTTGCCTGGCGGAACTCATCGATCAACGGGCCGACCAGCTCTTCACCCCGGCCCGAATAGATGAGCAGTGGTTCATCCTCACTTCCGCAGGCGCCTATCAAAAGACTCAGTGCCAGGATCGGCGCTAGCAACCGGACGCCGGGTTTGGTGAGACTTGGCAATCTTATCTCAACCTTCTATATAAGACAAATAGTGATTTGTCATATTAGAGGCGTGGCTACCACGAAGAGAAATCCACGCTCCCGGCTTCCTGATCGCCCGGCCCATCCTGTGAACAGTTTCGAGACCAAAGGGGTGATAGCCTCATGAAGGAGGGCCGAGCGTTACATTCAAGGAGTTGATGTGGAGTTGTCCGAAGTTATGCGCACCATGTCGGGGGTCCGGCTCTACCGACCGGAGGATATCCCTGACGAGGTGATCCATGCAGCTTTGGACGATGCTCGTTTCGCTCCCAGCGGGGGCAACCGCCAGCCGTGGCGGGTGATGGTGATTCGGGACCTTGATCTGCGCAAGAAGGTGAGCGACATAAGCATCCGGGAGTGGAAGATCTACACCGCCAAGTGGTATCCACCTCCCGAGGAACTAACCGCAGACCAGGCCAGAAAGCTCCGGGAGGGCACCGAGTATCACACCAACATGCACCGGGCGCCGGTTCATCTCTTTGTCTGGGCCGAGCTGGGGTCGCTGGCGTTGATGGACCGCAACCTGGATCGCGTGAGTTTTGTGGGAGGAGGGTCCATATATCCGTTTGTGCAGAATCTGCAACTTGCTCTGTCCGTCCGGGGAGTGGGGTCCCGGATCACTGCCCTGGCGATTCCGGCCGAGCAGGAGTGGGCAGAGTTGATGTCGGTTCCGAAAGGTTACGGCTTGGCGGCGGTGATGACCATCGGTTATCCGGAATGGAAGGCCACCCGCCTCACTCGCCGTCCGGTGGAGAGTTTTGCCCGCCTGGAGTCTTTCGATGGGCCGCCGCTCACCATATCTCGCTAGGAGGTGACCAACCGAATGGATGCAATGAAGGAATGGCCGGCCGATCGGTGGCCCGGGCATTCGGGCAACTGGGGCCGCTGGCCCAACGATCTGGGAACGGTAAACCTGCTGACTCCCGAGACCACCCTGCGGGGCACGGCCGCCGTTAGGAGCGGAAAGATCTACCCTCTCGCCCGGCCTCTCGATCTCAAGGAGACCCACCAGCGGTATGTCGACCCGTTTGTGGTGCACGAGATCATCAAGGCCGATGAGGGGGGATATGAGGAAGGGGACCTCACCCAGTCTGCTGCCGACCGGTTGTCGACTCGGGTGCACGGGATGACCCACACTCACATCGATGCTTTGGCTCACATGGGATACCGGGGCCGCACGTTCAATGGTCACTACTTTCCTGATGTGGTGACCATGTCCGAGGGGGTGAAGAACCGGGAGATGGATATCACGCCGATGGCGGCCGTTGCCACTCGGGCGGTGTTCATCGATGTTGCTCGCCGGCGGGGCATCGAGGCGCTGGAACCGGGTGATTCGGTGATGCCCGAAGATTTGGAGTATGCCTTGGAGATGATCGAGCCGGGCGACGCGGTGGTGATACGGATCGGCGGGACCATCAGGGTGGGAAAGGCAGCCGGTGGACTGAGCGAGCACGGGACTTGGCATCACGGAACCTGGGCGGGGATGGACACCGACTGCATCGAGGTGTTGGCCTCCCGGGATGCGAGCCTGGTGGCCACCGACTCGCCGGCGGATACCTTTCCGCATCGCCATGAGGCCTACTGTCGCAGCCCGGTTCATGTCCTGGCGGAGGTGTTCTACGGGATGCCGCTCCTTCACAACATGGATCTGGAGGAGTTGGGCGTCGAGTGTGCCCGCGCCGGGCGGAACACTTTCCTGCTTACGGTCGGGCCCCTCAACCTGCCCAAAGGCACGGGGTCGCTGGTCACTCCGGTGGCGGTGCTCTGATGGGTTCCGGGCGAGGCTATATCCAAACCGTTCTCGGCCCGATCGCGCCGGAGGAGGCGGGCCTCTCTTTGATCCACGAGCATGTGCTGCTGGATCTCACCAAGGGGATCACCGGAGTCGAGCAGTATAAGACCGGCGCCAAAAAGTATGTGCCCATCATGCGCCGACCCGAGGCAGGCTGGGAACCTGGACAGGAGGGTCCCGGGACGGCCGCCACCTGGGCGGCGAAGTGGGGAGAACCGGTCACTTTGGAAAACCTCAACGATCGCCAGAAGCACTGGGTCTACTACGGGGATCAGAAACTCGACTCCCTGGACGACGCCATCTATGAACTGGATCAGTTCCGGCGGGTGGGCGGTTCCACCATTGTCGACCAGACCACCCGAGGGATGGGCCGCGACCCTTTGGGTCTGGTGGAGATCTCCCGGGCGACCGGGGTCCATATCGTCATGTCCACCTCCTGGTATCTGGCCGACTATCACCCCGCTGATATGGACGACCTGTCGGAGGCGCAGTTGGTGGAATTGATGGTCAGGGATATCGAAGTGGGGGTGGCCGGGGGAGTGAAGGCGGGAATGATCGGGGAGGTCGGAATGGACCACCCCATGCATCCCAACGAGGAGAAGGTTCTGCGAGCATCCGCCCGGGCCTCGGTGGCTACGGGGGTGGCCTTGTCGGTCCATCCCGGTTTCAATCCGGCGTCGCCTTGGGACATTGTCAAGGTGGTCGACGAGGCTGGCGGAGACTTGAGCCGCACGATCATCGATCACTGCGACACCCGGTTCAACACTTCGGCGGGCACCAACGTGTTCGACAGCGCGCCGCTGTTGGAGATGGCCAAGACCGGTGTCTACCTGGCATTCGATTGTTTTGGTTGGGAGGGATCGTTCCGCCAGCGCACCCCGGTGGATCAGCCCAACGATGCCATTCGTCTGAACTGGCTGAAGACGGTGGCCGACGCCGGCTATTCCGATCGGGTGCTAGTCTCTTCCGACATCGCGCTCAAACACTGGCTGCGGCGCTACGGCGGCCATGGGTGGCGTCATCTTCCCGAAACCGTCCGCAATCTGATGCGCTTCAAAGGCTTCGGAGAAGAGTTGATCAACCGGATTTTCGTTGAAAACCCTCGCGAGGTACTGACCAAGGGTTAGGGGATGTCGCGGGCTTTCGGCTGGGGCGGATCGTTGTTCGAGCGGCGGGAATCCTGGGTGAGCAGGCTTTCGATCCGATCCAAACGTTCATGGAGTGAGGTCACTTCTTTGTGTAGTTCTTTTCTGTGGTCCCCTTCCACGTAGCGGGCGGCGATGCTGGCGGTCACCGCCGCCAATACGCCCACACCGGCCAACATGAGCATGGAGGCGGTTATGCGACCTCCCAGGGTGACCGGAGCAATGTCACCGTAGCCCACGGTGGTAAGGGTTACCAGCGCCCACCACAGGCCATCCAGAACAGCATGGCCCTCAAACGTCGCATGCAGCGTGCCCGCCAGGGTGGTTAACAGGACAAAAGCAATGCTGACCAGTCCCAGTCCGTGCCAATTCAACAGAGGCCGGGCGGCGAACAGCCAGGGATGGCGGGCAATGGCCAGCATCTCGAACAGGATGTGCTTCAAGACGGTGGAGAGGGTTATAGAGCTGTGGATGAAAAGGGCTATCAGCACCACGACCCGAATCGGCCGGAACGTTCCCGCAAGCAAGCCTCCGCCCATCAAGTCGGAGAGAGGCGGAAAGGCAACAACGACCACCAGCATGTACAACCAGGCTTTGCGTAAGTAGGCGAACCGTCGATCGGTGAGAATCATGATTAGGGTGAGCTCGAGGGAGAGAGCGCCCCATATGAGCCACTCGAGGATGAGGGCCATGACGGTGAGCCGGCCTTCGGCCACCGCCATTTCCAGGGCCAGCATCGGAAACACTGCCAAGGCAACAACCAGAACCGGGATTTCTATTCTGCGGTTGACCGCCACCGCCCGAGAGCTGAGGACACGCTCAACGGAGCGAACGTCAATCAGGAGATGATCGGGTCGTAGGTGACGGCGCAACTTGACAAGAAATGGTAGGGAACTACCCACCTGACGCACCGCCTCCCGGCACCGGCCCTTAGGGGAATATTTGGTATGCACTGCGAGCCTTGCAACGCCTGTCTGGAATCGTGGAAAGGCGCCCTACGCCTGGTGGAGTTTCCTTACGAGCAGGTCCCATTCCCGTGTCCGGAATCGGGTCGGCGGGTCATCGTTATTTGAATCCCAAGGTGGCAAGGATCTCGGCGGCGGGCATGACCCGGGCGTATTTGGCGTCGAGGTCGGCCAGGTTGACCAGGTGATTGAGCATGGCCCGGTCGAAACACCCGTCCTCGGCCACCAGCATCTCGAACCCATAGGAGGACCCGTCCACGGCTGTCGCCCGGACACAGCCCGATGTGGTCCCTCCGGCCACCACCAGGCTGTCGCATCCGCGGTGGATCAGCGAGGAAACCAGGGGTGTGCCGAAAAAGGCGCTGGCCTTGGGCTTGCGCAGCACCCATTCATTTTCTCGAGGCTCCACGGCCGGAATGATCTCGCGGCTTTCGGGAACATCAACTGTGGTGGTTCCTCGGGTAACAGGGCCCGTCCAGCGTTGCCCCCCATCCGGGGTGGTGAATATCACCGGGCGACGGGCGGAGCGGAACGCCTCCAACAGCCCTCGGATGGCCGGGATAGCGGCCCAAGCCCGGTCTCCGCACGCCTGACGCCACGTTTGCTGAGCTTCGGTGACCGGCAAGTTGGGACCCACGAACGCCTCGGTGACATCCACCACCAAGAGCGTGGGTGACACTCCTTCAAACGGCTTCCGCGACCGGGAATATACCGATAGGTTGGCAGCGTCCTCGGCACCGAGCACCTCTCTCCAGTCACCGGACTCCGGAAGGGGTCTATCAAGTTCATTCATCAGTACAGACACCTTACCCGGTCTTCGGTCAGGAGGTTCGGCAGGTTGGTGATGCGGGAAAGAGACGTTCCCGGGCGTGATGCTCCATTCTCGGGTGCGAGTGGCGCTTTGACTGCCAATTTCGAATGGCAAAGGCGAGCGGAATGCCGTATCCTGTGGGGCGGGGCCGTAGCTCAATTGGCAGAGCAACGGGCTTTTAACCCGGAGGTCGTGGGTTCGATTCCCACCGGCCCCACCGCAAGAGTCTTGCAATTGATTCTGAATTCGTTGGCGATTTAGAAGCTGGCGGGCCGGTTTTGTCCGGTTTTCGCGGTTTGGGGGTTTTCTGACCGCTCCGAGAGGGCGTTTTGGCCTATCCGCTGGGGACTGTGGAGCGGTTAGGGGTCAGGTTTTGCCGCTTTGGACGCGGGTAATCAGGTGGGAGTGAAAGGTGGGGAGAGGGTGGGGGTTAGGGCGGCCCCCGGACTGTAGGTGCTGCGGTTTCCGTTCGGTCGGGTGGTGTTTCCGTGTCGACCGGCTGTTGGCGGGCCGTTGTTTGTTGTTGGCGATGTTCGTAGCGTTTGCGTTCCCTGAGGTTGTGAGCTATGGCGAGGAATAGCAGGCCGAGGGTGTTGCCGGTTTGGTTGAGGACTCGGCACCAGCCGTCTTGCAGTCCGTGTCGGTCTTTGATCATGCCGTTGACGTTTTCTATCTGGTTGCGGCGTACGTATCTGGCCAACCAGACGGGGGTGCCCCATGGGATTCTTTGGTAGGTGTCTAGTTTGTCGACCGGGATGGTCACGGTGCCTTGGCAGCAGTGTTCGTCGTCGATGGGGCCTACGAAGGGTCCGGTGTTGTCGGGCTTTCTGAGGTGTCTTTTGAGGGTTCCGTCCTTGTTGTAGTGAATCGCACCGGGTTTTTCGGAGGGGTTAGGTGTGCCCCCGCTTTTGTGGGGTCGGGTTATTTGAATTGATGGCGTGACCGACCCCGAAAAGGAGGGTCTTCATGCCGTATCGAAATGTCCGCCCGAGTTCCGTCGCAGGGTGTTGGATCTGCTTGCATCTGGCAGGTCAGTTGCATCTCTGTCGAAGGACCTTGGAGTGTCAGACCAGACCATCTACAACTGGCGGCGCCAGGACTTGATTGACCGTGGTGTCGAACCAGGCTCTACTTCAGCAGAGCAAACAGAACTGCGGGCTGCTCGCCGCCGGATCAGAGAACTGGAAACCGAACTAACCGTAACGAAGCGAGCTATCGAGCTGCTCAAAGGCAAGGTGGTGCACCGCAAAAGACGCTACGAAGCGATCCAGACCATGAGAACCGAGGGGCTCTCCACCCAGGTGGCGTGCTGGGTGTGGTCGGAGTCGGGATTCTTTGTGTGGAGGTCCCGTCCTCCGTCGGCCCGGTCTAATTCGCCACGCGTGGCTCACCGACATCATCTGTCAGATCCATCATGGGTCACGGGGTATCTATGGAGCACGGCGGGTACATGCCGAACTCGCATTGGGTCATGGGATCACCGTCGGGCACAACGCGGTAGCGATGCTGATGCGCCGAGCCGGCATAGCTGGTCTTAGTGGAAGCCGCCGGCCCAGGCGGCGCCCCCGTCCCGTGGACACCCCTGTCGACTTGGTCGACCGCAACCTTGGCCCGTTCCGAACCGGACCAGTTGTGGGTGACCGATATAACCGAACATCCCACCCGGGAAGGCAGGGTGTACTGTGCCGTGGAGTGCTTGACGTGTTCAGCCGCCGGGTCGTGGGCTGGTCAATCGACAACTCTCCGACCGCGGGACTGGTCACCTCCGCACTTGGTATGGCAATCAGCAACCGCCAGCCGCGCTCAGGAACGGTTATACACTCGGACCAGGGCACCCAGATGCACCCTTCTGGGCGTTCACCCAACGAGCCCACGATTCCGGACTCGTACCGTCGATCGGTGACCGTCGGCGACTGCTTTGATAACGCCCTGATGGAGGCGTTCTGGGCCCGTATGCAAGTCGAACTGTTGGACCGCCAACGCTGGAGGACCCGTATCGAACTCGCCAACGCTATCTTCGAATACCTAGAAGTTTTCCACAACCGCCAACGGCGCCACACCGCCTTGGACATGCTCACCCCGATCGAATACGAAACCAACCACTACCACAACAACCAAACCGTCACACCACTGATCCAAGTAAGCTGACTCCACAAAACCGGGGGACCATCAATACTCAGCAGCCTCCTAGATCCCCTCAGCCCCAAGGAAAAAGCTCGTCTTGACGCCGCCAAGATAGCTGCCTTCGAAGTATTACTTAGAATGTTCCCAGGCGACCCTTGATTGTAAGTTTAGTTTCAGGCAAACCGCCTGCTGTTGCATCAAGACTTCTTCTGCTTACCAATAGATTCAGCCTCTTTGTCTTCTGGTCTATTGCAACAGCGATCAAAGCTTGTTCCGTCCTAGAAACAAAAAAGTCTCTGATCACAAGATCATTGTCTTGTGCCATTTTCAATAGGTTTTGTGGATACATTGCCGTCAAAGGTGCGGCAGGCCCATATCTATCAACCACCCAAAGCGTAACCTTATCTCCAATGTCCTTGCCAAACAGCACTGCCTCACCTGGTAGCAAATCCTCTTGATCCGGTAATGTCCACTCTTCTTTGACCCTGTTCGCCAACCTGCGTTTCCCATTTCGCCTGGTTAGCTTGTCGAGTCGTGTCATATCACGTCGGATCAAGAGTTTCGCGTGGAGAGAAAACGCATTAATGTGCCTTGCACCATAGGAATCTGATCCTTCTATCAAATACGCCGATCCGGTTTCGAGGATGTTAATGACAGTTATTTCAGAGGACTTTCCTCTTTCTGGCATCGAAACGTCATGTTCTCTTAAGTCTTCTACAGCCAATTCTTGAGTTACGGTGACTGTCCTTTGCATAAACCAAGTTAGCAAAAGGGTGACGACCCCACCTAGTAGGATCCATACGATCTCCATGTAATCCCCTAACGTAGCCTGAGTTCCCTAGGCCCTTCCGCGCATAAGCCAGACTACCGGTGGATGCGCATGTTCGGTGTATTTCGACACCCTCATGCTGTGAGCCATCCCGTTCAATGCACATGGAAGGAGCGTGAACAGACCCTTGTTGTGGGCTCAACGCATGCTTGCGCACCGCCGAACCCCTTACCCCAAAACCCATCAACCAAAAAAGGAAGATCGCCCGGTGATCGTCATCGGGATCGACTCCCACAAGGATACTTGGTCTCTGCCCTGGCCAACCAGAAAGGACGTCTAGTGCGGTCCCGCAGCTTTGCTAACACCCCCAAAGGCCACAGCGGGTTGGTTTGCTGGGCAGAGCGCACCAACACCGACCGGGTAGCCCATCGAAGGATCAGACAACTATGGCCGCCCGGTGGCCCTGGCACTGTTGGAAGCCGGCATTGAAACCGTGGAACTACCGTCCCAGCTTGTCGCCCGCGCTCCCAGGGAACAGCACACCGGAACCAAAACCGACCAGGTGGACGCTTTGTTTGATCGCCCGGATCGGCGCCCGGGACCATGAACCTGCCCACACCAAGACTCAACGGCATCACCGAAGACCTGCGATGCCTGGTGTTCTACCGGCGTGAACTTGGAGTCACATACCTAGGGGTTGTCCAGTCGTCAGCTACCATTACAGAGTTGGGTGGGGAGTCCGCTAGGATGGACCCTATTAGCCAACTCGTCTCGTAGGACTCAAGCATGGCCACACTTGTTGAAGTATCAAATCTAGGTCCCCTACGGTCAGCTAAGGCCGAGGTCGCCGATCTAACTTTGTTCATCGGTAAAAACAACACCGGCAAGACCTTTTTTGCGACCGTATTGCATCGAGTCTTGCGCGCTTCCCTTACTTCGTGGTCTCCTTCACCGTGGGGTTCACGGCCCTTCAAGGAAGAAGTCCCCGCTCAAGTGTTGAAGTGGATCAATAGCCAAATTACAGAGTCCCAAGCCCTTACTCTTCCGATTGAGGAACCTCTTTTACAACCCGCTGGATATCTCACGGAGTGGGCCACCAAGTTTACAACAGCCTGCCTAAAGGCGTTTGGGAGCGATGTTCGGGATGGTATCGAATACGCATTTGGCGTGGAGGCGTCCGATCTCCAGCGCCAGACACCAGAGGGTCCTGTTGTTGACAGTTATGTTCGTATAAGGAATACTGATCCGGATTGGTCTGTGGAGATACGGTTCGATTCAGATGACATCTCAGTTGATCCTCCCGATCCAAAGTTGTGGTTGAGCTCATTACTAGAGAGAATTCAGCAAGAAGCTGATAGTTCCCGTACACGTTCTGATTGGGCTTGGTCCCTAGAGAGAAGCCCTCCTTATTCGTGGGCATGGTATCGCAGATGGGCGTGGGACTTGTATGGTGACTGGCCTCGCAATGCCGTACATCTCCCTGCTGGCCGGACAGGCATTATGCAGAGCTATGAGGTATTAGCGGGCACTGTGATCCGTCAGTCCGCCGTAGCGGGTATTCGGCCCATCGAAATACCATCCCTCCCCGGGACATCCGCCGACTTTCTTTCCCTCATTCTAGAGAGCGGTAGGTATCACAAACGCGGTAGGTATCACAAACGTAGTAGGAAATCGCCAGCACCAGTTAAAGCATTCGAGGAACAGCTAGGCATAACCGTTGAGATGAACCCGGAAGCAACTGCGGTTGACATGGTTCTAGCTGTCACGCCGGAGGGCAAATTCCCATTATCACGATCCTCATCAATGATCTCAGAATTGGCTCCGATGCTGTTGGTTCTGAAAAAGCCGGTTTCCCGAGTTGATCACATCACCATAGATGAACCCGAGGTACATCTCCACCCGGGCATGCAGGTAGCCTTGGCTTCCTTTTTGACAGAGATGGCTACACATGGAGTTCGAATGCTCCTAACAACACACTCTGACTTTTTCCTTGGTGAACTCAACAACCTGCTTCGAGAAGGCAAACTAAGAAAGGTCCCTCAACATCGCCGAAGATCCCCGGAGGTTACAGACTTTGAGGTTTGCGCCATACAGTTTTCCCGTGACGAGGACGGATGCATGGGGTACTCGCTGGACATAGATGCGGTTGATGGAATTGACGAGTCGACATTTACGGAGGTAATGGAGTCTCTGTATGATCGGTCTGCAACCCTGATCAATGATCTCATACAGCAATCTTGAGGCTGGCGGGGAGGGTTGATCATATGTCTGGCGCATCGCTATGCAGCGGCGCGGAGTGCCCGAATTGTGAGTTGCATAGACGTCTATTAGATGAGGGAGCCGAGCCAATCAGCGGTTCCGTCTTGAGAGAAGGGAAATGTCGCCTGGACTTACGCTTCCACGAGAGCCGGTGTCATACTCGGATCAAGGTTGATAAACCGCAGGCAAATTACCGGAAAACCGAAGATCCTGGCCGGCAAGGCAAAATGTGTGACTATGCCGCAGGAACCGCGTGGAACGAAGAGTTTCAGTGTATTGCAATTGAACTAAAGGGCGGAGCAGCTGAACGAGAAGAGGCTATAGCTCAACTGCAAGCCGGGCTGGATCTGCTCCTTCGGTTAACAGCTCAGTCAGTGGTAACCAGACCCCTAGCTTATCTGATAGTGAATAAACAGGCAGGTCCATTAAAGAGGATACTCAGCAAAAGACAGCATCGCGTGAGGTTTGGAGTGAGGGTCCTACAGATTCAAGTGTTCAAATGTGGAACAAGACGGGATGAGTAGGAGTGCCAACAACTTCATAAAGAAAAGGCTGCACGATTTTCGTGAGGTTGGGCGTTTGCTGGGTCTTCGGAAATGAGTGGGGAGTTGGGTATCTATCGATTGTGAGGAGGGTCCTCCATAATTCGGGTGTTGAACTTGAATCACACCGGGTTTTCTGGAGGGTTAGGTGTGATCCAGGTTTTAGGAGCCGTAAAGGTCGTTGCGGAATCGGCGCAACTCGGGCAGGGACCTGCGGTCTTTGTCCCGGTTGGCTATTTCTTTAGAAGTGATAATGTCGTCAAGGGACGCCACCAGCACCGGATAGCCACGCACGGTCACCCGTTCAGCGTCGGGAAGCAAATGTTCGTAGCCGCCCCCGGCGGGATTGTAGAGCAGGTCCAGGTCCCCGTGGCGGGTGGTCAAGTTCCAGATTTCACCCCTTTCCAAAAGGACCGGGTCGTGTGTCGGCAGCCGCACGGTTTCTCCACCTCCTATGCGTATCCGCGCACCGAGGTCTTCCAACGCGGCCATCATCCGCTGATGGTTTTCCCTACTGCGTTGATAGGCCATGTCAGCGTCCTCAGTGTATACCGGGACACCATGCAATTGGGCGCCGTAGTTTCCGATCACCACAAATTTGGCGCCGTAGGCAGCAAGGGTTCCTGTTATCAGGTCGAGAGATTCCATTTTTCGGCGTATTTCGTCCGGTTCATAAGGGTCTCCTTGCACATGAGAACATGCAGCCCGTCCATGGTCCGACAATGGGACGGGCGGTCCGGCAGTCGACTGGCGGCTTCTTTGCTGCGGATCACGTCTTCCAAGGAAGCAACCCACACGAACAGGCCTTCTTCCACGTCAAAATGATCAGCCTCGCCCATTATCTGCTCATACTCGCCCGCTTCCGGCAGTGTGTCGACCACATTGACCATCCCCGCCGACGTCATCAACCTTCGGAAACCGGGCAGGGTGTGCGCTTCCACCAGGCCCCATTCGTCTCGTTCCAACGGACACGCCCCCAACAGTCCTAAAGCCTGTTCCAACCGTTCCAGATTGCCCGGGTCGATGCGGGGGGTGATGTCCGTGTTGTAACTGGGATAGGGAGCACCTCGAAGATATCCGGCGCCCATTCCCACCAGCACAAACTCCACCCCATGTTCGGTGAGGGTTCGTAACACTCGGGCAGGTTTGAACGTCACATATTCGACCCTTTGAAGGTTTTTGTATCGCAACCCACCGTTACCGAACCGCGCCCACCGAGCTAACCGTTGCTTCGGGGAACGTTTCAAATGGTCAATGATTTGCCAAAGCCAACCGTTGGGATCCTCTTCTTCCCGGATTTGGGGCATGCTGCGCAACCGGGCCAGCAACTGTTGCGTTTCGTCGTGGAACGTTTCCTCGATCGGTGAGGGTGTTGGACTCACTGTCGTTTGCAAACCAACGACCACCTTTCCCTTCCGCACCTATCCGCGGGCCGTCCTGGCCGATGGTAACGACACGCCCCGAATGTGAATCGCCTCCGAGTATCTGGGTTGACCGGGTCGCCCGTCACGTATCCACCGGACCTCCCTCCGACGAAGACCGAGGCGGAAAGGACTGCGAATAATCCCAAACACGGTCGTCGCTAGGCGCCTGCCGTGCCCTCCAAAAATGCAGGTCACCACAGTCCCCTCCATTCGCCTACCCGAGGTAATCCTCGGCCAATGCGATCAAAGCCGTGCGCTGGCGTAGGGCTCGTCGCGCTGTTTCGTCCGCGTCTTTCTCATACCCTTCCGTATTGGAGAAGGTCAATAGAATCCCGAGCAACGTTTTCCGCCAAATGGGGATGACGTTGAGGCAATCGCCGGTATTCGTCCTCTGTATATATCAAGGGAAGGCAGACTCTGTCGGTAACCCTGTCAACCCGGTAGGCTGTTTCCATCGCTGCATCCCACTGGGAGTCCTCATCGACATCGGTGGGCCAAACTAGCAAGATGTCGACATCGCTTGTGTCCTCAGGCTCTCCGCGTGCCAAGGACCCGAAGATCAGTGCCTTCGTGACGCCCCTGGCGTGGTTTCTGACAACCTCGGCAATCTTGGAGAACAATGCGTCATAGTCCACTGCGACAGGTACGGACCGGCCCATGTTCCCATCATACAAAACCAGAAACTGGGCACCGAGACACATTCGCTAGCTGTACTGTCCGGGGAGGAGGTTGAGGAGTCTTGAGGTTATTGAGTCTGCGCAGCAGTATTCGTCTTCGATGTTGACGAGGCGGGAGGCGGTGCGTTTGCGGGTGGCTCTGCGACGGCTGCGGGTTTTGGCGTTGGTGGTGACCAACTTCGCTTGTTAGTTCAGGTAGCGGGCATGAAACACATAGCAGCACGGAACATGTAGGTTGTATTTTCGCATTGCGCAGTCCATTCATGGCTCAGGTCCTGCCGCAGGGCGATTTCAAGCCACCGTCCTTCCATCTCGCCAACAGCGTAAGTGGCGATAGTCCGGTAGAACTCGTCGGGATCGGGAGGGTTTTCTGTGTAGGCAAGAAGCGTTTGAGGATGCCGTTGGATAACCTCCATCATCTCGGCCCCTCGTGACGCCGTGTCTTGATGTTGAGCGAGAGAAAAGAACAACGATGTTTTGGTGCCTGGCCAGAATAGGACTTCGTAGTGCGTTAAGGGCTCCGGGTGCGCCCAACAAGGCATAGCAGAACACTGGTTCCTATTGGTGCCTAGACGTTGCTGTCTTCCAATAGAGGGATAGTGCTAGGAAGAAGGTTCTGATCCCAATACGGCAACCGCGCTTGCAGTATCAAGCGATAACCCTGCAACGACCTTTCCCGCATGTGGTCGGGGACACCGCACCGTTCGATGATCTCGTCGGGTGTAATGGTTAGCAGATCGACGGGTACGAGTTTCCCCGTTATCTTGTGCGGCACGGTGATCCTGCCGCTGGGCGGGTTCTTCGCCACCAACTCCTCGTAGTAGTCCCAATCGGCAGGGTAGAACTCGTCGAGGCGGCCCTGCGACTCTCTGATGGCTTCTTCCAGTCCCGCTTGCGATGCCGTGGCTGCCTTGCTGGCACGGCATCGATGTTATATGACCGATCTTAGCCAGGCGCTGAGCCTTTCGGGAGCGTCAGATCTCCGAGAATGATCCTTGGATGCGTCAGCGTGGCCGCGCCACATGCGAGTCTGGTCTGCTATCGGCCTTCGCTAAACCGCCGGGACCGCGTGCTGTCTATGAAGGTTGCGGAGTCTTGATCAGGGCGGAGGGGGAGCCACCGCTGGTGGAGGCAAGTGATCGGCCATGATGGCCGGTCTCACCGAGGGCTTGGGTCACAATTCAAAAACTGGCGGGGCTCGCCGGTTTAAGGCCGGCAAGTCCCTAAATTTGTGTGGGTGCAGCCGGCCGATAGCCGTGATTTGATCCGAGTGACCGGGGCGCGGGAGAACAATCTCAAGAATGTCGATGTAGAGATCCCCAAGCGCCGTTTGACGGTGTTCACCGGGGTGTCGGGATCGGGGAAGAGTTCTCTCGTCGTAAACACCGTCGCCGCCGAATCGCAGAGGTTGATCAACGAGACATACAGCGCTTTCGCGCAGGGGTTCTTGCCGAAGCCGGCGCGGCCCGAAGTCGATGTGCTGGAAGGGTTGACGACCGCCATCATTGTCGATCAGGAGCGTTTGGGCGGCGACACCCGTTCCACGGTGGGTACCGCCACCGACGCCAACGCCATGCTGCGCATCCTGTTCAGCAGATTGGGGCAACCCTATATCGGCCCGCCCAACGCCTTCTCCTTCAACGTGCCTTCGGTCCGAGCGAGCGGGTCGATCACTGTCGAGCGTGGCGCCGGCCAGACCGTAGAGAGAACTTTCAGCCGCACCGGCGGTATGTGTCCCACCTGTGAAGGCCGGGGAACCATGCCCGATATCGACCTGACCCAACTCTTCGACGACTCCAAGTCGCTGGCCGAGGGAGCGTTCAAGATCCCCGGGTACAAGGCGGGCGGGTGGATGGTGCGGTCGTTCACCGAGTCGGGGTTTGTGGACCCGGACAAACCGATCCGCGATTACACCGACACCGAGAGGGCGGATTTTCTGCACCGGGAACCGGTCAAGGTCAAGATGATGGGAATGAACGCCACCTATGAGGGCCTGATCCCTCGGGTGAAGAAGTCCTTTTTTGATAAGGACCGCAAGTCCATGCGGCCCCACATCCGGGCGTTCGTGGACCGGGCGGCTGTTTTCACCGCCTGTTCCGACTGCGGCGGGACCCGACTCAGCGAGGCGGCCCGCTCCTGCAAGATCATGGGGATCAGCATCGCCGATGCCTGCGCGATGCAGATCGACGACCTGGTCGGGTGGGTGCGCAACCTGGACGAGCCGTCGGTGGCGCCGCTGCTGGAGGCGCTTGGGCACACACTCGAATTGTTCATCAAGATCGGGCTGGGCTACCTGTCGCTTGACCGGCCGTCGGGCACGCTGTCGGGTGGTGAGGCGCAGCGCACCAAGATGATCCGCCATCTCGGGTCATCGCTCACCGACGTGACTTACGTGTTCGACGAGCCGACGGTCGGACTGCATCCGCACGACATCCAACGGATGAACGACCTGCTGCTGCGGCTTCGGGACAAGTCCAACACCGTGCTGGTCATCGAGCACCAGCCGGAGGTGATCGACATTGCCGATCATGTCGTCGATCTGGGTCCCGGGGCGGGTCGCGTCGGCGGTGAGGTGGTGTTCGAGGGCGATGTCGAGGGGCTGCGGGTCAGCGGCACGACGACTGGGCGGCACCTTGGCCATCGGGCTTCGTTGAAGCGGTCGGTGCGGGCGCCATCAGCCGCGTTGGAGGTGCGCGGGGCGAGCACTCACAACCTCCTCGATGTCGATGTCGACATCCCGTTGGGGGTGTTGGTGGTGGTGACCGGCGTGGCCGGGGCGGGCAAGAGTTCCCTCATCAACGGCTCGGTGTCCGGCCGGGACGGGGTGGTGACGGTCGACCAGACCCCGATCCGTGGTTCACGGCGGAGCAACCCGGCTACCTACACCGGCCTGCTTGATCCGATCCGCAAAGCGTTCTCCAAGGCCAATGGCGTCAAGCCCGCCCTGTTCAGCGCCAACTCCGAAGGCGCCTGCCCCAATTGCAAAGGCGCCGGGGTGGTCGATTTCGACCTGGCGATCATGTCGAGCGTCCCGGTGGGGTGCGAGGAGTGCGAGGGCAAGGGGTTCCAGAGCGTAGTGCTCGACTACCGACTGGGTGGCCGCAACATCAGCGAAGTTCTCGAGATGTCGGTGACCGAAGCCGGGGGATTCTTCTCCGAGAGCGATTCCCGGGTTCCTGCCGCCCGTCGTATCCTCGACCGACTAGCCGACGTCGGGCTCGGCTACCTCACCATCGGCCAGCCGCTTACCACGCTTTCGGGTGGCGAACGACAGCGGCTGAAGTTGGCGATCCACATGGCGAAGAAAAAGGGGATCTACGTGCTTGATGAGCCGACCAGCGGCCTCCACCTGGCCGATGTTGACCACTTGTTGGGTCTTTTGGACCGGCTGGTGGACTCAGGCAAGTCGGTCATAGTGATCGAGCACCATCAAGCGGTCATGGCCCACGCCGACTGGATTATCGACCTCGGCCCCGGCGCGGGCCATGACGGGGGCCAAGTCGTGTTCGAGGGCACACCCGCCGATCTGGTCACCGCCCGTTCGACTCTCACCGGACAGCATCTCGCCCGATACGTAGCTGCAATTTAGGCCCTGGCTGTCCAACCTGACGCAGGTCCGGTGGAGTTGCTGTCGGCTCCTTGGTGGTTCTTAGTCGGTTTCCGTCTGGTGGACGCCTTGGATGATGTAGTTGTCGCCCACCACCACCGTGCCTTTACCTCGAATGACGGCTATCCCGCCTATCTTGCTTTGATCTCCCACCATGGCCCCGTCTTCGACTTTGCCTCGCTGTTCCACCACGGCGTTTCCTCCCACTATGCCCAGGGATCTGACGGTGGCGCCGTTCCGTACCACGGCATGGTCGGTCACCGCTCCGCCTTCCAGGACCTGAGCGTCGTCCCGTACTTGAGCGGAACCTCCCACCCATGAGTTGTCGGTCACCAAGGCCCGGCCGCTCACGGTGGCGTGTTCCAGCACCAGAGCATCTTTGGAGACCTTGGCCTGATCGAGGATCCTGGCTCCTTCCTCCACCCAGCACCCTCCCTTTTGGGACAGGTTGTGAGGTCCATTCACCAGCCCTCCCCGCTCGCCCCGCTTGACTGATAGATTGGAACGGCGGGATGTCTTGAAATCTCGGGCAGCAACGACCCTGTACAAACCGTCTTCAGGTTGCAACCGGTACTTTTTGGCCATGGCCAGTTCCTCTGCTAATGCCTTGGTCCGATTTTAACCGTGAAAGGAGCCGGCGCGCCAAAAAATGGATACACACCCTTTCTCAGGCTACGGGCAGGACGCGCGCCAGTCCTTGCAAAGCTCGGAAGGTTCGTTCGCCCATGCCCTGTTCGTCTTCATCGAGTAGGTTGGCCATCACTTTTAGGGTCCATTCCATGAGAGGGCGGTTGCGTAGTCCGGTGTGGGCCAGGGTTCGCATGACCGCCGGTCGACCGATCAGCTTGACAAACACCCGCGCGGTCCGGTAGTAGAGGCTGTATTCGCGGTCCAGATGCAAAGGGTATTCACCCAGTATCTCATAATCATCTTTCGCCACGGCCTCCCCGGCCAATCGAGCGGCGATGCGACCGGTCTCGTAGGCGTAGGCGATCCCCTCTCCGTTCCACGGGTTGATGGCGGCCGCCGCGTCTCCGATCACCAGCCAGTTGGGTCCCACCAGGGGTGAGCGGGAAAAGGACATCTGGAGTGCCCCTCCCACGGGATTGGTGAGGCGGGTATCTTCTGACAGACCCCAGTAGTCGGGGGCGGCTTCCACCCAGTCCGCCATCATCTTGGTGGTGTTGGCCTGCTTCCAGCGCTTGAAAGTGGAAAGTAGTCCCACTCCGACATTGACTGTGCCGTCGCCCAGAGGAAACACCCATCCGTAGCCAGGCATGGTGGCGCCGGTGCTGTCCCGTATGTCCAACTGGCTCTCCAGAAAAGAGTCCGAGGAGCGAGGGCTCCGGTAATAGCCGCGGGCGGCCAAACCCCTGGGAAAGTCCTTCCTACGAGTCACTCCCAGGTGGCGACCGAAGCGGTTCAGAGCGCCGTCGGCCACTATCACCACCTTGGGGCGGATCCTTTCCGCCGCGCCGTTTGTCCGCAACTCCACCTCCTCCAGGACACCGTGGGACACCAGGGGCCGCGCCTCGGTTTTCTCCCTGATGGTTACGCCCTGACTTCGAGCCAGATCGGCCACCTGCTGATCGAGTTCTCGGCGGCGGATCACGCCCCCCCAGTCGGGGAAGCGGGAGTGCTGTGGCCAGGGCATCTCCAGCATCACCCGGTCGCCGGCGTAGGAGCGCAGTCCGGTTATCCGGTGGAAACCCGGCGCCGAGAAGTCGAATCCCATCTCATCCAGTTGGTAGACGGCGCGAGGAGTCAGGCCGTCACCGCAGGTCTTGTCGCGGGGAAAAGACTTGCGTTCCACCAGGGTCGCATCATGCCCGTCTCTGGCCAACCAGTAGGCGGCCGCCGCGCCCGCCGGGCCCCCTCCCACCACCAGCACTTCACCACCGCTCATCATCTAAAAGTTAGCCGTCTTCGGGATGCTCTTCGTCGTGCGGCTCTCACCGCCGGAGTCCAACCGACATCTCGGAATAAAGAGATTGCCCGACATAAAGCCCGAATCTCGGTCAGGCGCGGCCCGGAAAGGCTGATGAAAGGGAAGAGATCTGCGCTGCCCGGGCCGCGAATCGGGGCATCATACGCAGGTGTAGGATTGCGACATGGCCAGAGGGGACATACCTGACACGACCGTATCGCGTTTGCCGTGGTACTTGCGGTGTCTGGATCAGCTTCCCCCCGGCCAGGAGACGGTCTCCTCCGAGGATATAGCTGTGGCGCTGGATCTCAATGCGGCGCAGGTGCGTAAGGACCTTTGGTATCTGGACTGCGAGGGCCGACGGGGGGTGGGATACGAGGTGCGATCCCTGGTGTCACAAATCGGCGCCGCGCTGGGGATCAACGCCCCTCTCAGCATTGTCATCGTGGGAATGGGAAATCTGGGCATGGCCCTGGCCCACTATCAGGGGTTCGCCGATCGCGGGCTGACCTTGGCGGGGCTTTACGACACGGATCGTCGAAAAATCGGACGGCGAGTCGGGGAGATCGAGATCCGCCACACCGATCTCCTGGCTGACGATCTAAGCCGATTCAGTGTGTCCATCGGGATAGTCGCCACCCCCGCCGCGGCGGCGCAGGGGGTGGCCGATTTGCTGGTGAGGGTGGGGATCACCTCGATCCTCAACTTTGCGCCGGTGGTGTTGCGGGTGCCCGACGAGGTGACGGTCCGCCGGGTGGATGTCGCCACCGAACTGTTGATCCTGGGCTTTCACGAATCCAACTCGGTTCAGTCCGAATAGGCTCGCATTTCGATGAAAATCACGGCAATCCGCGCCTGGCAGGTGGACCTGCCGCTGGTCGAAGGCCGATACACCTGGTCCGATGGCCGGTTTGTGGAGGTCTTCGACAACACGGTGGTGCAAGTCGAGACCGACGCCGGGATTTTTGGATACGCCGAAAGCTGTCCCCTGGGCCCGGCGTATCTCCCGGCCCATGCCCTGGGAGTGCGTTCAGGCCTGGCGGAACTGGCGCCCCACCTGATCGGCAGAGATCCTCGGGATTTGAACCGGATCAACCGGATCATGGATGCCGCCCTGCTCGGTCATCCGCACGCCAAAGCCCCCTTGGATATCGCCTGTTGGGACATTCTGGGCAAAGTAACCGGGCTTCCCCTGTATACGTTGTTGGGAGGTCAGGCGCAGGAGGACGTGGCGCTGTACCGCGCCATATCCCAGCAGCCCCCGCACGAGATGGCGGCCAATGTTGCCCGGTACCGGGCGGAGGGGTACCGCCGATTCCAGTTGAAAGTAGGAGGGGATCCCAACGATGACATTGCCCGGATCCATGCCGCCCGGCGGGCCCTGCCCGACGAGGATGTGTTGGTGGCCGACGCCAACACCGGCTGGACGCGCCATGAAGCGGCGCGGGTGGTGGCCGCGGTGGGAGATCTGGATGTTTACATGGAACAGCCCTGCACCACCTTCGCCGAGTGCCTCTCCATTCGCCGCCGTACTTCCCGGCCTTTCGTGCTTGATGAGACCATCGACGGCCTCGACACCCTGATCAGGGGATTGACGGAGGATGCGATGGATGCGATCAACCTCAAGATCTCCAAGGTGGGCGGGTTGACCAAGGCCCGGCTAATGCGGGATGTCTGTGTTTCGTCGGGAATACCGATGATCATCGAAGATCCGTGGGGTTCGGACATCACCACCGCCGCGATTGCCCATCTGGCCCAATCGACGCCCGATGAGTTCACCTTGGCCGGCACCGACTTCAATTCCTATGTGACCGTCTCCACCGCTTCCGGCGCCCCCCGGCGGGAGATGGGTCGTATGAAAGCTGCCAACCGACCCGGCCTGGGCATCGAACCGAGGTTCGATGTGTTGGGCGGCCCGGTGCTGGACATCTCCATTTGAGCACCGTTGGGAAGGGCGCCACGGGGTTCGCGCCCCTCCACACCCCCTTCAATTTCTGGTGGTTATGGTCAGGGTGGATTGAGTTCCGCACGACTGGGGGTCATACTGGTTGGAGGGAGAGATGAGACAGGCGTTGACGGTTACCTTGTAAGTCTCCCCTGGGATCAGTTGGGTTGTTGTATAGATTGTTGTTTCATTTGATCCGGCATGAAACCATGCCCCACCTCCACCGTTCTCATGGTTGTAGTAGATCTCATAAGACAAAGCGTAGGGAACCGAATCCCAGGCTACTTCGAACCAAGTGTCACCTACGCTCACCACTCTTAGATTCGGAGGCGCCGGCAATGCCACGGGTTCTTTTGGAAGGGTGGCTACGGTCAGCGTGCTCCAATCGCCGCATTCATTAGAATGGTTGCATCCTCGAGTTTGGAAAGAATAGGTCGAGTCAGGAATGGCATCGACGGTATACCAGGCCGTGCTGTCCCAGTCTTCTGCGCTAACCAAGCTACTTGTGTTGTCGGTATTTCCAAGGTATAGACCTATTTCATAATAGGCGGCCCCTGCCACTGCCTGCCAACCAATCTCAAACCAAGTGGAACCCACACCTATCACTTGAAGATCGTTCGGGCTTGGCAGAGTAGAGAAATCAGCAATATAAAACTGACTGGTGTGGGGAGGCCCGTCACCTTGGCTGTTGTAAGGGATTATGGTGATATCATAGAAGCCGGGTGTCAGCTCTGAGATAGTAAAAAACAAAGTATTCCCTATATCCTTTTCGGCGACAGAACCGTAAGAGATTTTATAGCCCAAGATTGGTGATCCTCCTTCGTCCTGTGGTAACTCCCAGCTCACGGTTGTCTGGTTGACCTGAAGGTTCGTAACCGGCCCCGGAATTTGAGGGAAATCCCAGCCGGCCTGCCTCTTTTGATAAGCTTCGATAAAAACGGTATCAAGATTACCACAAACCTGGCTCCACATCAGAGAACATGGACCCGGGTGGTTTTCTATCTCTTGATCCGGGTGGCCCCATCCGAACCACATGTGCCCGATTTCATGTGCCATGATGGCGGAATAGTAGCCGCGGTCATATCTATAGTGATTGAGAGTAGAGAGAACGGCATACCGGCCCGACACCATGGCATATCCTGCTATTTGTTTGGCCGGAACATCTATCAACAAAATAATCGGCAGATCTGTTTCAGCCTGTAAAGCGGAGGTCAAACACGGGTTATGGTCGCCCATTAAGGAATCTAGAGTGGCAGTATCCCAGTGCACATCAGCTGTGATAATATTTCCTGGCATGAATTGCAAGTTCACCTGCTCGGAGCTTTGCTGATAGAAGAAATCTGCCACGTCGTTAGGATCTTTAGACAAACGATCTAACTCAGCAACCAAGTCGGAACGGCTGTAGTCAGCCGGATTGTCCGTGCACAGATATACGGTGAGAGGTATGTCACCAACCATGGACCTTCCTGGAACTGATACAACTTCTGGAGCGATCTCTTCGGCAGTATGTTCTGTCGGCAATATGGTTCTTGTCAAAAAGGAAGCCAGTTGGGCGCGGGTAACAGGTTGGTTGGGGCAGTACCTGGCCGGCTGCGCAGAACAACCACGGGTAATCCCCGTGCCGGCCAACGAGTCGATGGCGGATTGGTGATAGTTCCCTTCGGTGTCGATGAAGCCCGCTGGTGGGGCTTTGGGAAGGTCCAAAGCGCGGGTCAGCAACGTGGCTATCTGAGCCCGCGACAATGTCTCGTGCGGGCAGAACAATGGTTCCGGGGTCTGTTGACAACCCTTCAGCACTCCTGTCTCCACCAAGCGCTCCACATGAGGAGACCACCACCAAGAGGCTGAAACATCCACGAAGCTGCTAGCGCCATAGGAGGGCGGATCCATTCCTTCCAGAACCCTCACCAGCCACACGGCTGCTGCCCAGCGAGGCGCCGGCTGATCAGGACAGAACTCGCCCGGTTCGCAATAGGTGCCGGCGAAGACTCCCATTTCCTCAAGAAACGCGATATCCGCATCGTGGGTTCCGGCATTTGTTTGGGCCGCGACCGTGGGCGTTTCGACCGCCGCCGCCGCGCCGCTCCACAAAAGAAACAATCCGGCGATCACCGCGGCCAACCGACCAAACCGAAGACGGCCGGTTAGTTTTAGAGGTAAGTCACGGTCCTTCATCGATCAAAGCATCCCAGGCTATGTTGATCATGCGGCCCACCGCCTCTGCGACGATACTTCGATGGGGGTTGTAGTCACTCATCTCCTCGTCCCGTTGGGCCAAGGGGTTACCGTCCACCGTCAGAATGGCGCCGGTATCCGCGCCGGCCAATCCGGCCAGCACGAATAGCACCGCGCATTCCATCTCCACCGCCATCACTCCGGTCTTCTGCCATAGGGGCAGATCCGATCCCAGGATGTCGTGGGAATAGAACACCGCGCTGGTAAGGGTTAGTCCCTCGTGGATGTCCACCTCCCTTCCAGCGGCCCGTCGCAACGCCGCCACCACGTCCGCGGAGGCCACCGCCGGGTAGGTGTCGGGAACAATCTGGGAAGTGAAGCCCTCGTTGCGCACCGCTCCGGTGACGATCACCAGGTGACCGTCGGTGACCTGGCCTTGCATCCCCCCGCAGGTTCCGGCCCGGATCACTCTCCGGGCGCCCGCTTTGATGATCTCCTGGAAGCACACCGCGGCGCCCGCCGCCCCCACTCCGTGGGAGACCACCCCCACCCGCACTCCCCGGTGGTGGCCGACCAGGGTCACGTATTCCCGGTGGCGACCGATTTCTGTGGACTGGTCCAAAAACCCCGCGGCCCGATAGGCGCGATCGGGATCGCCCACCACCAACATCCGTTCGGGGATGTCTGCCGAATCAACATTCAAAATGGGTAGCAGCATTTCAAATCACCCTTTCGTTTCCGCCGTCGATGGGTATCTGGGCGCCGGTGGTGGCCGAGAACCGATCCCCCACCAGTTCCGCAACCACGGAGGCCACGCGGTCGGAAGTCACCGCCGTTCCCAGGAGGTTGCGCCGCTTGTATGACTCGACGTCCAGATTGTACTGGGCGGCGCGGGCGGCCAGCAGTTCGTCGTTCCAGATCCCCGTATCGAACACGGCATCGGGATTGACGATATTGACCCGGATGCCATCGGAGGCCCATTCCAGGGCGGCAACTCTGGCCAACTGGGTGAGAGCCGCCTTCGAAGCCGAATAGGCCGCCGCTCCCGGGCCCGGGGCCGCCGCCACGTTTCGGGTGGAGATCACCGCCACTCGCCCGCCGGTGGGCGAGAGCCGCAGATAGGGATGGACCCCGGAGAGCAAATCGGCGGCCGCATCCACATTGACCGCCATGGTTTTTCTCCAGTCGGCCCGGTCCAATGCGGCGATTGGGCCGGCGCCGACGAAAATCCCCGCGCAAACCACCACGATGTCGATCCCCCCGAAGCGCTCCACCGCCCTCTCGATTGCCGATGATTGAGCTTCGGGGTCGGTTACGTCGCATTCGATACCCAGCCATCCGGGCGTCTGGTGAGCCCCGACCACCTCGGGCGAGACATCCAGTCCAGTCACTGCCGCGCCCCGTCTCATCAGTTCCTCCGCGCAGGCCCGACCGATGCCCGACGCCGCTCCGGTCACCAGCGCCGCCATTCCGATGAGTTCGGGAGGCGATCCTGGGCGTTTCAGCTTGGCCTGCTCCAACTCCCAGTACTCCAATTCGAACAGGTCGCCTTCGGGAAGAGCCTGGTATCCCCCCAGGTGATCCTCTGATCGGATGCAGGCCGGGATGGTGTGATGGTAGATATCCGAGGCGACCCGGGCCGCTCCTGCGGTGGCGCCCACCGCCAGCATTCCCCATTCGGGGTCCACCACCACCCGGGGAGCGGGATCCAACATGGTGGTCTCCCCTCGGGCCCGTCCCAGATTTCGCCGATAATAACCTCGGTAATCCTCGGCGTAGGCGGCCACGTCCCGGCCCACCATCGGGACGCGTTTGGTGCGGATAATGTGATCGGGAGTGAGTGGACCCCGGGTGGCCAGAGAAGCAAGGTCGTCCCGGCGCACGAAGCGAGCCACTTCCGCCGATGCGTGACGAACCGAGATCATGGGCCGTCCCGCGGCCTGGGAGATGTCCGTCCGCAATCTGGCCAGCTGCATCGGATCCGCCCGACCGAGCGGCTCCCCTGCGGCCGGCCGGTAAGGGGCATGGGCGTCCAGCCATCTGCCGGCCAGGCTGATCAGCTCCAGATGGCTTCGGTAGGCCTCCCGGGTGGTGGGCCCATAGGTGAACAGTCCGTGATTCAGCAGAACCATACCGGAAGGCGGCTCTCCTCGGGCAGGCCACATATCACCGACTAGGCGAGCCAGATCGAAACCGGGCATAACATAGGGCACGATCATCACCCGTTCTCCCAGCACTTCTCGCACCCGCCGGGCGCCGTCGGAGAGGTTGGTGAGGGTAACGATCGCATCGGCATGGCTGTGCAGCACCGCCCGATGGGGGATCAGAGCGTGGAGCAGCGTTTCCACCGATGGTTGGGGGGCGGCGGGGTCAAGCCGAGCCGCCGACAGTTCCCGCATCATGTCGGTGTCGGAGAGACTCTCCAGTTCAAGGAGTTGTCTGAGCCGATCAAGCGGCAGGGGAGCGAACCCGGCCGGTTGGATGTCGGCCATATCCCACCCCGATCCCTTCACCCACAAGGTCTCCACCGCGGCGCCGGTGATATCCGCAAACGGCGCTTTCACCGAGGAGTTGCCTCCCCCGTGGAGCACCATGTTGGGATCCGATCCGATCAGCCGCGAGCCGTATACACACTCGGCGAGTGGGTCGGAAGGGGAGGGCGCCGCTTGGTCGTTCCAAAAATCTATTGCCATCACTCGGCTTTCAGTAGGGAGTGTCGCCGCCGTCGATGCTGATCGCCTGCCCGCGGATGATCAACGCGTCGTCGGAGAGGAGAAAGGCTATCACCCGGCCCACTTCCACCGGTTCGATCTTACGTCCCAACTGGGCGGGTCCCATCTGTTCCAGCAGTTCAACGGCGGGTACTCCCAATCGGGGTGAGAGCCATTCCGCCACCCCGGCCAGCATGGGCGTGTCCACCCCGCCGGGGCAGACCGCGTTGACGTTGATGTGATCGGTGGCCCACTCCATGGAAAGCGAACGGGTGAGTCCCAGCACCCCCGCCTTGGAGGCGTTGTAGGCGGCCA
The DNA here is from genome assembly GCA_963665765.1 of Acidimicrobiia bacterium. Lineage (GTDB taxonomy): Bacteria > Actinomycetota > Acidimicrobiia > Spongiisociales > ZC4RG35 > Bin76. The sequence goes on along the minus strand of OY762464.1, from coordinate 841,952 downwards.
TGTTGGGATACCCGGCTTTCCCGCAGTTGGAACTCACATTCACTATCGCTCCGCCCCCGTGTCCCCGCAGGTGGGCGCCCACCGCCTGGGCAAATACGAAGGAGCCGGTGACGTTCACTTCCAACTGGCGGTTCCAGTGGGCGGGAGCAGCATCCCAGGCGGTGTCCAGGAACACCACCCCCGCGCAGTTCACCAGCCCGTCCAGGCGGTGGAAACCCTTCAGCGTCTCGTCCACCACCCGCCGGGCGTCGCGGTCGGAGGTGACGTCGGCCGCCAGGGCAAGGGCGCGGTCGCCGCCGGGATCGATGGCGGATGCCGCTTCCGAAGGCGCCGCCAAGTCCACCATCGCCACCCCCAAAGCGCCGTCCTCCAAGAGAGCTTGGGTGATGCCCTGTCCCATGCCCCCTCCGGCCCCGGTGACCACATAGACGCGGCCGGCAAGCCTCATTTTCGCCTTCACCAGGTGGGGTGGGTCAGGGCGCCGCCGTCCACCACCAGGTTGACGCCGGTGATCCATCGAGCCAGGGGAGAGACCAGAAACAGGCAGGCATCGGCCACATCTTCGGGGGTCCCCAGCCTGATGAGGGGTGCCGCCGCCTTCCAACGGGCCACCCCTTCCGGCCATTGCTCCTCTATGCCCGGGCGGTGAATCAGCCCCGGAGAGACCGCATTGACCCGGATTCCGTGTGCTCCATACTCGAGAGCAGCCGCCCGGGCGTGCATGATGACCCCGGCTTTGGAGACCGAGTAGTGGCCGTGGAAAGCGGCCGGTTGGCTGCCCTCGATCGAGGCGATGTGGACCACCGAGCCGGGGGATCCCCGGGCGATGAGATGGCTGGCCGCCACCCGGGTGAGTCGATGCACGGCGGTGAGATTGGTGTCCAACATCACCTGCCACTCCCCGTCGTTCATTTCCGCCATCGCCGCCCCGCTGAACACCCCGGCGTTATTGACCACCGCATCGAGTTTCCCGAAGGAGGCCACTGCCGTTTCCACCACCCCGGACGGGCCGTGCGGATGGCGCAGGTCAGCGGTGACTGCCGCCGCCGGGCCGGGCAGGGAGTCAAGCAGTGGACCGAGATCGGTGGTGCGGGTGTGCGCCACCACCGAAGCCCCCGCCTCGGAGAATCGGCGGGTTATGCCCTGGCCGATTCCCCCGCCCGCCCCGGTCACCGCCACCACCATCCCGGAGAGATCGAGCATGGTTGAGGGGGAAGCGAGGGCGGTCATTGTCGGCGGGTGAGTTGGGCGATTCGATCGGAGGCCTCCGGGTATCGGCTCTCCAGTAAGGCTCGTTCCCCCAACCGGAATCCCTCGGGATGGAAGGCGGGCGCCATGGTGGTTCCCACCAGGCTCCACTCTCCCAGGGTGGAGGCGCCCATCCACACTCCCTCCGGCACCGGTACGCACGGCCGCTGACCTTCCGTCAACTCTTTTCCCAGGCAAGGTCGGGTGATCGATCCGTCGGGGTGCAGCAGCAGCATGCCGGCGGGCGCGCCCAGGTAGTGATGCCAGATCTCGGGTGAGTCCAGCCGGTGCATGGCGGAGAAGTCGTCGGGTCGCATCAGAAAATAGATGCCGCTTCCCTTTTCGTCCAGCCAGGTTTGCGCCCACATCCCACCCTCCTCCGGCATGGGTTGCAAGCCCAACAAAGCGATTACTTCGTCGGCGTTCATCCGGCCAGTCGAACGGCGCGGCGCGCTAGGTCTCTTCCTGCGGCGCCGACCTCCACCGTGAGTGCTTTGCCTTCCGACATCACCGGTCTTCCCCCCACCCAGGAGGAATGAACCGCGGCCGGGGCGCCCGACCACACCAGCCGGGAGATGAGGTCGTCTTCTTCGGGGATCACCGGGCCGAAGGCCGGCTCGGTGATGGAAACGGCGATCATGTCGGCGGGGTTGCCGGTGGCCAGCCGGCCCAAGTCGGGTCTGCCGATGGCGTCGGCCGCTTCCCTGGTTACCATCGCCAGGGCATCATGGGGCAGGAGCGCGGCGGCGTCCTGCGAACGGATCCGGGCCAGACGCAACGCCATCCGCATTTCCTCGAAGAGGTCCAGGCGATGGTGGGAGGCCGGTCCGTCGGTGGCGATTCCCACCGGAATTCCGGCCGCTCTCATCTTTTGCACGGGGGCGATGCCCGAGGCGTGCTTGCCGTTGGAGCAGGGACAGTGGGCAACTCCGGCTCCCGACTCGGCGAGAATGGCGATGTCGTCGGGTGAAATCCACACCGAATGGGCGGCCATGGTCGGCGAATCGAGAATGCCCAACTGCGCCAGATAGGCGGTGGCCGACATGCCGGTCTGTTTCCGGACCGCCGCCACTTCCCATTCCTGCTCGTCGACATGGGTGTGGATCAACATCCGGTGGGCCGCGGCGGTTTCGGCCACTCCCCGCAGGCACTCCTCGGAAAGGGAATACACGGCGTGGGGTCCGATCCCCACTTGAATCAAGTCGTTTCCCTCCCAACGTCGGGCAAGCTCGGTCGTCTGATCCAACTGATCCTGCCAGGTGCCGAACCCGCTCAGTTGGGCGTCTTCAATGAGAGGAGCAGTCACCACACAGCGCAATCCGGCCCGGGCCGCTCCCGCCGCCACTGCCTGGCCGTGGAAATACATCTCCATCGAAGTGGTTATCCCACCGGCCAACAACTCGGCGGCCCCCGCCGCCATTCCCATTTCCACGTCCTCGGGGGTGAGGCGGGCCTCCCTCGGCCACATCACCTCGTGCAGCCATCGGTCCACCGGCAGGTTTTCTCCGGCGCCTCGCAGCAGCACCATGGGGGTGTGGCAGTGGATGTTCACCATTCCCGGAAGCATCACGCCCTCCACCCGCTCTACGGTGGCGCCGTTCCGCGGCGGCGCTTCTTCGGCCCTCCCCACCCACGCCACTTTTCCATTTTCCACATCCACCACACCCGGGGAGTGAATGACCCCGGCGGGGTCCATGGGGATCAGGTAATCGGCCCGATATCGCTGAGTCTGTGTCATGACATTTATAGGCTAGAGGTAATCATGCCGATCAAAGTCCCAGGAACCTCGCCCGGAACCGTGGATTGGGATGCGGGCGAGGTGAAAATGATTGACCAGACCCGTCTTCCCCAGAAATTGGTGGTCCTCAACATCTCTGACATTCCAACCCTGGTGGCGGCCATCCAGAGGTTGTCGGTGCGCGGCGCCCCGGCCATTGGGGTGGCGGGCGCCTACGGGGTGGCCCTGGCGGTTCGGGTGCACGGTCCGGAGGGCCCGGCGCTCCGGGAAGCGATCTCGGCCCTTCGTTCGGCCCGGCCCACCGCTGTCAATCTGGCCAAGATGGTGGATCGGACTGCCGCTCTGGTTTCCCAGGGTTTGGATGCAGTGCTGGCCGAAGCCCACCGGATTCGCGACGAGGAACTGGCCGCCTCCATTTCCATGGGGGAATATGGAGCGGATCTGGCCGACGAGTTGATCGGCGAAGCGGCGGCGCGGGCCATGACCATCTGCAACACCGGGGGTCTGGCCACTGTCGCCCGGGGGACGGCCCTGGCAGTGATTCAGACCCTGCACGAGCGGGGGCGTCTGGGGATGGCACTCCCCACCGAGACCCGTCCCCTTCTGCAGGGTGGTCGGCTCACCGCCTGGGAGTTGGCCCGGATGGGAGCGCCCTTCCAGCTTCTGGTGGATGGGGCGGCGCCGTTCTTGTTGTCCAGGGGAGAGGCCAATCTGGTGCTGGCCGGCGCCGACCGAGTGGCCCGAAACGGTGACGTCGCCAACAAGATCGGCACTTTCAGCCTGGCGCTGGCCTCCCGTCACGCCGGGATTCCTTTCATTGTGGTGGCGCCCGAGTCGACCATTGATCTCGACACCCCGTCGGGCGCCGAAATCGACATAGAGGACCGCGGGGCGGATGAAGTGACTTCTCTGGGCGGGGTGGAGGTGGCCTTGCCGGGCGCCGACGCACTGAACCCCGCCTTCGACGTCACTCCGGCGGAATTCATCACCGCCATCGTTACTGATCGACGAATCATCCGACCTGATCGGGGCGAAACCCCCGAGATCGTTCCGTTGGGAAAGCTGAGACAGGCAGCCTCATAAGCCATTAACTACCCAAGGAGGTAGCTCAATGAATAACAAGAAGACAGTTTTGACGTTGGCGGTGATGCTGGCGCTATCCCTGTTGGCGTCGGCATGCGGTGGCGGTGATGAAGAAGCCGCCGGTGACGGACCCACTTTGATCTACGTAACCCCCAACCCCATCGGCGTCAACAAGTTCCTCGAACTGGGTCAGGTGGGCACTCAACGAGTCGCGGAGGAGCTGGGCGGGACTTGGAAGACCTTCCAGTCGACCAACGATTCCGATCGGCGAGCCAACGTCGAGGCGGCTATTGACGAGGCGCCCGACATTGTGGTGCTCACCACTTTCACCCTGGTGGAGTTGGCCGATGAGGTGTCCAAAGCCAATCCCGATCAGCAGTTCATCCTGATCGACGCCTGCCCCGGCGAGCCCTCCGCCAACCTGCACTGCGGCGTGTTCCGCGAGCATGAGGGGGCCTATCTCCTGGGAATCATGGCCGGCCGCCTCAGCCAGGCCAAACAGATCGGCTCGGTGGTGGCGCTGGACATTCCGTTCCTCCATCGCTGGTCCGACAGTTTCGCGCTGGGCGCCCAGAGCATTGACCCCTCGATAACCGACACGCAGGTGTTCATCGGGGGAGACAATCCCTTCTCCGATCCGGCCCGCGCCAAGGAGCAGGCTCTGGCGGTGGCGGCCCGAGGGGCCGACCACATTTTCGCGGTGGGCGCCGGTTCCAACGGCGGCATATTCGAGGCCGCCCAGCAGGAGGGTTTCCTCAGCTACGGCGTGGATGTCAACCAATGCCCCGAAGCTCCGGGAAGCATTGTCGACAACAACCTCAAGCTGGTGGATGTGCTGGTGGAGCAATTGGCGAAGCAGGTCCTGGACGGGACCGCCGGCTCGGTGGTGGCCTTCGGGTTGGCCGAAGGCGGCACGGGGGTGATGGCGCTTTCCTCCGATGAGGTATTGGCGGACAGCCAGTGTGTGGTCGCCGACCATCCCGACATCGTGGCCGAAGTGCGCTCCGCTCGGGATGCCATCGTAAACGGGGACATCGTGGTGCCCGACCCCCTCGGTTGAGTACATTCGAGCTGGAACTCCGCGGGATAACCAAGCGGTACCCCGGTGTCCTCGCCAACGACGCCGTGGACCTGGCGGTGCGTCCCGCGGAGATCCATGCCATCGTGGGGGAAAACGGGGCGGGCAAGACCACCCTGATGTCGCTGTTGTACGGATTGTTTCCCCCCGATGAGGGCCGGATCTTCATCCGGGGGGAACCGGTTCACTTCTCGTCAGCGCTGGATGCCATCGCGGCCGGTTTGGGGATGGTGCACCAGTCCTTCAAGCTGTTTCCCACCCTGAGCGTGGCCGACAACGTGGTTTTCCGGCAGGAACCCACCCGTCGGGGGCTCATCGACCGGGCCGCCGGCGCCGACCGGGTGCGGGAACTGGCCGACCGGTACGGCCTGGCGGTCGATCCCGAAGCGGTGGTGGAGGATCTCCCGGTGGGGGTGTTGCAGCGGGTGGAGATACTGAAGGCGCTCTACCGCGATGCCCAGGTACTGATTCTGGATGAGCCCACCGCGGTGCTCACTCCCCAGGAGCGGGACAAGCTCTTCGAGGTGATCCGGCGCCTGCGGGACGCCGGACGAACCATTCTGTTCATCACCCACAAACTGGGGGAGGTGATGTCTATTTCCGACCGGGTGACGGTGCTGCGCAACGGCCGGGCGGTGGCCGACCTGATGACCGCCGAGACCGACCCGGCGGAGATCACCCTCCACATGACCGGCCGGGCGGTGGATCTGGGGAGTAGAGCACCTGAGCATCAACCCGGCCGGGTGGTCTTGGAAGTGGATGGCCTCACCGTCATTGGTGGTCACGGCCGCCCGGCGGTGACCGACGCCAATTTCGAGGTTCGGTCGGGGGAGATTGTGGGAGTGGCCGGGGTGGCGGGCAACGGTCAGAGCGAATTGATCGAAGCTCTGTGCGGTCTTCGAGAGATAGACGGCGGTTCGGTGATCCTGTCCGGACAGGACATCACGGACGCCGATGTGGCGGGCCGGCGAGCCGCCGGGTTGGCCTACATTCCCGAGGATCGCTACGGGGTGGGAACCACCCGCCAGGCATCGGTGGCCGACAACCTGCTGATGGGCCATCACCTCAGTTCCCGGATACAGCGCAAGGGTTGGTTCGACCGAAAAGCGGTGGCCAAGCTCACCCGCCGACTGGTGGATGTCTTCGGGATCAAGGTGGACTCGGTCTCCAGATCGGTTTCCACCCTTTCGGGCGGAAACCTTCAGAAGGTGGTGGTAGCCCGGGAAATGGAATATGGCGCGCCCCTGCTCGTCGCCGAGCAGCCCACCCGCGGGCTTGACATCGGCGCCATCGAATTTGTCCACGGCCAGTTGATCCGATTTCGAGACCAGGGTGGGGCGGTGTTGTTGGTGTCGGCGGAACTGTCGGAGATCCTGGCTCTGAGCACCCGCATCCTGGTGATGTTCGAGGGGCGGATGGTGGCCTGTCTGGATCCGGCCGCGGTGGCGGAGCCGGACATCGGTTTGTACATGACCGGATCCCACCTGGAGGCCGCGGTTGGCTAGTCGGGTGCTAAAAGAGCTGCGGGGGATCAGCGAACGGGCCCTGGTTAGTCCGGTGGCCTTCTCTTTGGTGTTTGCTTTCGCCCTGGCCGCGGTGATTGTGGCGGTCACCGGCGGAAATCCCCTGGCTGCCGGAGAGGAGATGTTCACCGGGGCGGTCACCGGCTCGGGTTTGCGCAACACTTTGGGCAGAGCAGTCCCCATCGTGGGCATGGCTTTGGCGGTTTCGGTGTGCTTCCGGGCCGGAACTTTCAATCTGGGGGGAGAAGGACAGATGGTGATCGGGGGATTGGCCGGGACCTTGGTCGCTATCTATTTGCCCGGTCCGGGGGCTTTGATCGTTCCGCTTGCTTTGGTCACCGGCGCCGTGGTGGGGGCCTTATGGGCGTTGCTTCCTGCCTACGGGCAAACCCACCTGCGCCTTCCCATTCTCATCACCAGCCTGCTCCTCAATTATGTGGCTCGCGCTATCACCGGGTACTTGGTGCGGTTCCCTCTGGCTGACGTCTCGGTTACGCTGGCCACCACCCGACAGGTGCCCGAGACCGCCCGGATGCCGAAGATGCCCGTTTTCGGAGGGGTGAGTCTTTCGCTGCTGGTGGTGGTGGCCCTGGTGGCGGTTTTGTGGATGGTGTATGGCCGCTCGGTGGCCGGCTATGAGACACAGATGGCCGGTTTGAATATGCGCTCCGCTCGCTACGGAGGGATCGATGTGGAGCGGCGGACTGTGGAGGTGATGGCGGTGGCCGGAGCGATCGGGGGGATGATCGGAACCCATCTCATCATCGGCGAGGCGCTGCGGTTCATCGATGGCGAACTGGTGCTGAGCGGTTTTGCCTGGACCGGACTGCTGGTCTCGCTATTGGCGATGAACCGCCCGATTCCCGTTTTTGTGACCGGCCTGTTCTTCTCGGGGTTGCAGATTGGTGGGCTGGCCATGCAGCGCAACGCCGGTGTTTCTTGGCGGCTTTCCCAAGTGCTGCAGGCGGTGGTGATCGTGGCGGTGGCCTGCCGACTCGCCATTCGCCGAAGCGACCGACCTTCCACCGAGGCGGGTGAATCGGAGGCGTCGGCGGTGGGAGAGGTCTGATGTTCGAGCAGATATTGGACACTGCGCTGTTCGACTCGGCCACTCGGGCGATGGTTCCCATCCTGTTGGCGGCGCTGGGTGGGATGATCTGCGAGCGGGCGGGGGTTTTCCAGATCGCTTTGGAGGGGATCATGCTGACGGGGGCCTTCGCGGCGGTGGCCGGTTCCTATCTGGCTTTGAGTTCCGGCGCCGGGGTGATCTTCGGGGTGGCCGCCGGAATGATGATCTCTCTGGTCCTGGCCTATGGCACGGTCACTCGCCGTGGAGACCCGATCGTGTTGGGGATCGCGCTCAACCTGCTGGCCATGGGCCTGACCGGGTTTCTGCTGCCGCAACTGTTCGATGTGCGGGGAGTCTTCCAGCATGCCCGGATCGACGGTCTGGACCGGCTCCCCATTCCCGGTCTGTCGCAGATCCCCTGGGTCGGTCCGGTGCTGTTCGACAACACTGTCCTTACCTATGTTGCCTTGCTGCTGGTTCCGGCGCTGTGGATTTTCCTGTTCCGCACCCCCATCGGCCTCCGTCTGAGAGGCGTGGGTGAGCGGCCCCTGGCCGCCGAGACCCTGGGGGTCAGCCCCACCGCCTACAAGTACGGGGCGGTGCTCGCCTCCGGTGCTCTGGCCGGTATGGCCGGCGCCCAGCTTTCCCTGGGCAATGTGGTGCAGTTCGCCGAGAACATGTCGAGCGGTCGAGGATGGGTGGCGGTGGTGGCGGTGATGCTGGGCCGCGCCCATCCGGTGGGAGTGGTGGCTGCCGCAGCCCTGTTCGCCCTGGCCGAAGCACTCGGTTTCCGCTTCCAGGGCAACGGCCTTCCCGTGCAAGTCACCGACGCCCTGCCTTTCGTGGTAACCCTCATAGCCCTGATCGTCGCCCGCAAACGCTTCGCCCGCCTCCTGGACCTCACCACCGCCGGCTAGGTCGGGAGGCTCTCCTTCCCAAAGTGTCCCAGGGTTGGAGCAACCTCATGTGAAAGGGCGGACTGTGGATTTCGTCTGAGAAAGGCGGAGGTCCCTATGGAAAACACTCGACAAACCGTCCTTGAATTGGGAATGGATCACGGAGCACGCGGTGCGGCCGAAGTAAGTTATTCCCTCGATCAAGGAGGAAGAGCGAATAGGATTTATCCTATCGAGTTGCGCCAGATCGAAGTTTCACCCATTCCCGCCGTCAATGTAGCCTCGGTGCCGCAACGCAGTCCCCTCCGGTACCCCGGCGGCAAGACATGGCTGATTCCTCATGTTCGTGCCTGGCTGCAAACCTTTCCACAAAGGCCTGATCTGTTGTTGGAGCCCTTTGCTGGAGGTGGGATCATTTCATTGACGGCTGTTATGGAGGATCTGGCCGAGCAGTGTCTTATGGTTGAACTCGACCGCGATGTGGCCGCCTTTTGGCACGCCGTTCTTCGTCATGGGGATGAAATGGTCGAAAAAGTGTTGTGCTTCACCCCGACCAGGGAGGCTGTTTATCTGCTGATGAACCAGTTGCCCGGCGATGTGGTAGAGCATGGATTTCGCACTCTGGTGTTGAATCGGACACGCCGTGGAGGGATTCTCGCTCCTGGCGCATCCTTTAGCAGAGTAGGAGAAAACGGTAAAGGGCTTGCTTCACGGTGGTACCCCGAAACGATCGCCAAGCGCTTGGGAGAGATAACGAAACATGCCAACCGCATCAGCTTTTGTGAGGCGGATGGGATGGAATTGATGGGTGCGCTGCTCAGGGAAATGGGTGAAGGCGTGGTCCTCTTTGTGGATCCTCCCTATACGGCAGGGGGAAAGCGGGCCGGCAAACGTCTTTATGCGCACAACGAGATAGACCATCCACGACTATTTGCGATGCTGGCAGAGAGCGGCGCCGACTTCCTGATGACATATGACCTCTCATGCGAGGTTGTCACCCTAGTGAAGGAACACAACTTCCACGCAGTTCAAGTGACCATGAAGAACACCCATCATGCTCGGATTCCCGAACTGGTGATCACATCCCGGCCGGTATTTGCTATATGACTGTCCGCTATGGGATAGCGGAATGGTATGGGCACGAACTCTCTGAGCTTCCTCCAACTGCACGTCGCGCATTGGCCAAGAAAGCGCTGCGAATTGACAGGGAAGTCCCGCAGTGCCCATTCCAGAAAGATCGGCCGTCTTGTCGAAAACGGGGAGGAGTGTGCTCCCTGCGCCGTTACCGCGAGGGCGACGGCGGTCGCATAGGGCCTCCCGAGGGAGATCCCGTCGTCGTGTGTCCCGCTCGATTTGAAGAAGGGAACATGCTGGTCAACTGGCTTGCCGAGATTGTCGGGTTCTCGACAAACGACACAAGATTGGCCCGTGAGGTCCCTTTCATGCAGGGCACCAGCACAGGAAAACCGGCAGGAAAAATCGACATGGTAGTGGCCCGGGAGGTGAACGGGGATCTGAAGTGGTATGGCTTGGAGATCCAGGCTGTTTACTTCTCTGGCCAGGGGATGGATTCCGAATACATGGCCCTTCGGGAGGACGATGATCTCGACCCGCCATTTCCCGGCGCGGTTCGCCGTCCGGACTGGCGTTCCTCAAGTGCGAAACGTCTCATGCCACAGTTGCAAATCAAAGTTCCGACACTTCGCCGATGGGGATCAAAGCTAGCGGTAGCAGTCGATGCTCCGTTTTTCGACTCGATGGGAGGGCCAAGTTCACTCCCTAGCCATGATCTCAATGATGGAGACATTATTTGGATGGTCCCGATACTTTTACCCAAGGAAAACGGAGGTTTCGAGCTGTCCCGAGGTCACTGGGAGGTTCTGACGTTGGAAAAGTCAAGTAGAAAGCTTCTGGCTGCCAGGACTATTTCACGTGGCACATTTGAACGAACCCTCCGAGAAAAGCTCCAACTTCTTGGTTAGCTACGACTTGGCTTCAGGCCGCGAGCGTCGGTAGGCCAGAACTCGCCGGGCACCTTCTTATAGTCGTCGTCCAACTCCAAGCCCTTCAGGTCGAACTCGGACTCGGCAAGGCTTGGTAACCGGCAGCGGAATCGCCGTAGGAGGGGTTGCAACCACGGATCAGCCATTTTAGGAAACAGACAACATCTCTTCCTGGCTATTCTGGGCTATGCCAAAGCTGAAGTTGGGAGCGGTCGTACTTTTTTTATACATTTTCTCGCTGGCGGTTGGGTTGCCGCTGTTGCTGGTGTTCGCCTTCGGGGGCGAATTGGGAGCAGACACTGACACGGGTTCGGACGGGGGTTTCTTTTCGTGGATCTCGCTCAGCGCGGTCTCTTTCGGAGCGGCGTTCTTTGGCTTGGCCGGCCTGGTCACGGTCTGGGCGGGCCTTTCCGCTCTGCCCGGGGTGTTGATCGCGGCGGGAGTGGGTGTGCTGGGAGCATCCTTTCACAACGCCCTGTTCGGTTGGCTGCGCCGCACCGAAGCATCCAGCGAGGTAACCAACCGGGATCTTGAGGGGTCGGCAGCCGTAGTGGTGTTGGAAGTGTCAACCGAGCATCGGGGGCAGATAGTGGTCGATGCGGCCGGGGGGCGCCATCGGATCAGCGCCTTGCCGGCCAATCGGGAAGATCGAATCAAGAAAGGCGAGCGGGTCACCATCGTGGGAGTGGAAGGTGCGTTGGCGCTGGTCGCAAGAAAAGCAAAAAGAAAGAGGTAGTGACTGATGGATAGTTCGTTTATTCCGGTAGCTGTAGGCGCAGGAGTGGCTTTGGTGGTGTTGATCCTGATACTCATCGTCAAGTCTTTGATAATTATTTGCCCTCCCAACCGGGTGGCGGTCATCTCCGGACGGAAACGCGCGTTGAGTGACGGGCGGATGGTGGGGTACCGCCTGCTCCAGGGGGGACGGACCATCCGGATTCCTCTGATCGAGAGGGTGCAGTGGATGAATCTGAACACCATCCCGTTGGAGGTGGCGGTGACCAACGCCTATTCGAGGGGGACTATTCCTCTTAATGTGGCGGGCATCGCCAATGTCAAGGTTTCGAGCCGCGAAGGGCTGCTGGAAAATGCCGCCGAGCGATTCCTGGGGCGTTCCAGCGCCCAGATCGGGCAGATCGCCAAGGAGACCCTGGAGGCCAACCTCAGGGGCGTTTTGGCCACCCTGTCGCCGGAAGAGGTGAACGAAGACCGTCTCAAATTCTCGCAGCAGTTGATCGACGAGGCCGATGACGACATCAAGACCTTGGGATTGGAACTGGATGTCCTCAAAATCCAGAACGTCACCGACGATGTCCAATATTTGACCTCAGTGGGGCGCAGATTAACCGCCAAAGTGATACGGGACGCCCGCGTGGTGGAAGCGGAGCGCAAGGCCGAGGCGGAGCAGGCAGAGGCCAATTCCCGGCAGGTGGGACAGATCGCCGGCATCGATGCTGACAAGGCCATCGTGGTCGAACGCAACGCCTTGCGCGTTCGCACCGCCGAACTGGAAGCCGTCTCCAACGCTCGAGAAGAAGAGGCGTTGGTGGCGGGAGAAGTCGCCAAAGTGGTAGCCAGCCAGGAATTGGAAGGCCAGCGCATCGAGCTTGAAAAGCGTCGGGTGGAGGCGGTGGTGGTAGTTCCTGCCCGAGCCGAATTGGAGTCTGAGCAGTTGCGGGCCCGGGCCGAGGCGGCCTCGATTATCGAGGACGGGAAGGCTCAGGTGGAGGTTTTCAAGCTCTTGACCGATCAATACCAGGCGGCCGGCAAGGACGGCCACCACGTGCTGGTTCTCAACATGCTTCCCGAACTTATCGACAAGATCGTGGCCACCGTGCAAGGAGTCAACATCGACCGGGTGGCGGTGGTGGACTCCAACGGCGAGCGGGGCGGCAGCGGTGGGGGTATACCCGGCCTGGTGTCCCAGTTGCCCGCTGCTCTGGTGGCCCTGACCGAACAGATAGATGCCGCCACCGGAGTGGACATCCTCGGCTCACTCCGCCGAAGCGCCGAAGACTCGGACGACGGGGAGGCATAGTCGACAGGCCCCATGTTGGGGCGGTGATATCCAGAGCAGCCAGGCCTAATGTTGGCTCTTCGGGTTGGATCCGTGAGTCTGCCAGCGAAATATGCCCTGTTGCGGTCGTCGCTCCCGAGTTATTAGAAAGCCCGGGGCGGGGCCACTGTGCTCCCCGCTCCCGGTGCCGCGGCGACCAGGGTTTCTTACCTGAGAATCCGAAAACAACCTGGGCGTAAGCAGGGCGTGAATTAGAGGTCGGCTTTTTCCCGCGCCTCCTCGTATTGGTGAAGCGCCACTAGAAAACCTATAAAGATCACTGCGGAGACCACCGTGTAGGCGATGGGAACGATCCGCACCTCGAAAGCGTTGAGTCCCTCGATGTTGGCTGGGCGAGGGCCTCGGGGAGCGTACAACACAAACAAGAGGCTGCCGATGGTGCTCCAAGCCGCGATCCCGGCCCCGGTCACCAAAAAGGCCAGTTTCTTGCCCAGATTGGTGTAGTTCAGAAGATAAATGGTGCCGTAGAACACCAGAATGGCGGTGATCAGCAAAATGATCCCGGTGACGAACAGATTGGCGGAAAGCAGAGAGCGGAACAGTTCACGCATGCCTAAGTCCCCTTACCGTTGAGATCGCCGGCCCACAGGTAATCCACCAACAGGTCGAGGTCGTCGGACGACAGCACCGCACCAAAGGCGGGCATCTGCCCGTTGCCGAACCCGTTCACCCCGTAGGGTTGGTCGGCCACCGCGCCCACCAGCAGGAAGGAACGGAGGTTCTCTTTGGTGATGAACTGCACCCGGGGACGGCCTTTCCAGACCGCCGGTCCGAATCCTCCCGAGCCGGGTTGGCTGGCATAGGGCGTCCCCGCCGACCAGCCGGAGGTGTGACAGCGCGCGCAATAGCCGGTGAAAACCCCCACTGCTCGGGAGGCCCTGTCCGGATCACCGTCAAAAGCCGACCTGGCCACGCCCTCCAGGTCGATCTCCCACCTGCGATGTTGCTGTGCGGACAGCAGTTCTTCCAGTCCCTCCCGGGCCGGGGCAAGCAACCTCTCGGTGTTTTCGGTCTGCACCCCCAGGTTGATGGCGGCCGCCTCCATGCCGGACACGGCGGTGGCGGCCGCCTGGTCGTCGGTGATTCCCCCGCCGGAGGAGGCTCGTTCGGGATCGAGATCGACCACGGTCAAGGTGTTGGGCCGCAAGACGGTCCGGGCCAGAGCCAGTTCGGCGGTGAGCACCCTTTCCACCCGGTCGGTGAGACCGTCACCGTCGGAGTCCTCCTCGCCTTCGGCTTCCATGGCGGTGGTGATGGACTGCAGACTCAACTCCAAGATCGGAATGCGGGAGGCTGTCTCTTGCAGGTTGGCGATGGCATGATCGGCTACGTCCGCGTCGGGTCGGCCGTCGGTGGCGGGGTTCTGCGGATCGAAGGTAAGGGCTTCGATATCGCTGATATCGAACAACCCGGCCGCCACGGCGGTCAACTGAGAGATGGTCACTTCGGAGATATCAGAGAGGTTGTCGCCATCGCGGTCGATCCCCTGGCCGGCGCCCTCCAGAGTCTGGCGAGCGAGATCGACCAGGTCGGCCATGGTCCGGGCGTATTGCGGCGCCCTCTCTATGTCGTCGATCAACTGCCGTTGTTCTATGATGGCCCGCCGAAGGGCCTGGTCGGAGTTCTCCAAGAGGCTCATTTGACCCGTGACGATTCCGCCGGTTTTGCGGAGACTGTCCTGCTGGGAGACTTGGATGCTCTCCAGGTAATTGACTATGTCGAAGATCTGTTGCTCGTTCATGGGACCGCCTCCCACCGTGCCCCAGGGGGGCATGGGAGAGTTGCCCCGACCGTAGGTGATCCAATAGGTGATGATGTCGCGGTCATACCGCATGAAGATGTCATCCAGAGACGGCGCAGACCAGGAAACGTTCACTCCGGTGCGTTTCTCCACGTAGCTGGCCACGCCCCCCACGCCGTTGGGGCCGTGACAGCTCCAGCAGTCGGCCTCGGCCGGTCTCACCAGTTCGGCGCCCCGCTCCACGGATTCTTCGTGAAACTGGTCCACAAAGCTGTGCTGGCGATCGGTTTCACTCAGGTAATAAACCGCCAGCCCCACCGCCAGAAATGCGGAGAGGAGCACCGCCCCCTGTTGGATGCGTTCCAGCCGTTTGGTCTCCAAAGCATCGTCGGTGACTCCCGGCGCTTGATTGGGGGCAATGCCCTCCCGGCGACGGGAACGAAGGGCGGCCACCCCCAGGAAGGAAAGCCAGATGACGGCGCCCACTATCACCAGGGTGATTACCAGCGAAGAGTCCATAACGATTCCCCTAGATGCAGGAGGGGCCCTGCGGATAGGACACGGACTGGGCGCTGGCCCGCGGGGTTTCCACGATCACTCCGGTTCTAATTACCAACCGCCCGTCCTCGGAGACATGGACGGCGAAGCGATCCAGGTTGCGAGGAGCGGGACCCGCGAAATACTCCCCGATCGAGTTGTACTTGGAACCGTGACAGGGGCATTCGAACCCCTGGGAGTCGTCACACCAGGGCACCCGGCATCCCAGGTGGACGCATCGTTGGTAGAGCGCCATCAGCCCCCCTGCCACCACATCCCGCTCGGCGAATTGCTCGCTCGTCTCGACCGGCGCCGGCACCACGTAGGCGCGGGCGTCGGGGATGAAGGCGGGAGTGACCAAACCGGCCGCGTCGGTCATTTCCGGGACCAGGTCTGCAACGTTCCCGGCGTCCACGTCACTTCCGAAGCCCCCGCTGATCTTGGGCCACAGAAAAGCCAGTATTTCGATGCCCATGATCCCGAACCAAGCCACCGACATGGCCGCCAACGATCGGTTGAAAAACTGCCGCCGGGTGATGCCCACTTCCTCGGGGGACGCCTCCACTATCACCTGGGACTCGGTGATGGGCGCCAACGCCACTGACGCCGGGGAGGGTGCGTCGGAGGTCGGCGCCTCCTCGGCCTCTTCCTGATCGTCCCGCTCCGCAGTGGGGATCACCAGTTCCATGGTGGGGGTGGACCGGTCGGTCTTCCGGGCGCGTCGTTCCAACCGCTTGGGCCAAAGCGAAGCAGAGTCGGGTTCGGCGCGACGGAAGGCGATGGCGAAAGCGCCCACCGCCGCGGCGATGGCTACCGCCGCCACTCCGATGATTATCAGCTCAACGCCGCTCATCACGCCAACCGGGCCCGACTACCGGGCATCAGTGACCCCCAAAATCGACCCAATCTTTCAAGTCGTCGAAAAACACTCCGTCCACCCAGGGATAGGCGAAGTTGAATCCCGGCCCTCGGAATAACACCCCCAGAATGGTGAGGGTGGCCGACCCGGCCAGGAAGATGGTGAAGAGCATGATGGCCAGTTTCCGATCCGACGGTCGAGTGGAGGGGTTGCGGTCAATGTAGGGAATCATCATAAAACCGACGATTCCGATCACGGTCGGCACGGTCACTCCGGCGATCTGAGGATCGAAATAGGACAGCATCTCCTGTAGCCCCAGGAAGTACCAGGGGGCCTTGGAGGGGTTGGGAGTGGCGTTGAAGTTGGCCGCTTCCAAGAGCGGGGCCTGCAGGATCACCGAGAGAACCAGCAGGAAGGCGGTCATCGCCAAGAGGGCGGTGAACTCGGCGATCATCAGGTGGGGCCAGGTGTTGACCTTGTCGGTGGGGTCGGCTTTTACCTGTTGGATGGCCCGAGCTTTGACCACCGTCAGCAGACGCTGGTGGCGTACTCCCTCGGGCAGATCGGTGGGCGGGGCCGAGGGACGGACCGAAACCACCGCCGCCAATCTCCCGGTGCGAGCCCCGTTCTCTGCCGCGTCCGCCTCGGGAGCAGCAGGCGTCTCGGGCGTCGGAATCGGCTCTTCCGCTACGGAGGTGACTGCGGGCGGGGGAGCTGAGGCCGGGTCCGGAGGCGGGGGGTCGGGGGGCATCTCGGAGACCGGGGCGTGGGGGACGGTCGGGACGAAACGGGGGGCGGGCACCGACACCGACTCGGCGGTTATCCCGGTTGCCGGGGCCTCTCCCCGCATTTCGGCCAGCACCTGCTCCACCGGCAGACCAAGGGCCTTGGCCTTGGCCTCGGCGGACCGTATGAGCAGTTCTTCGGGTATCTGGGGCACTAGCGACTGCCTCGCATGGTCAGAGCGGTCCGGAGATGCCGCCGTCTTTGCGGACTCTCCAGAAGTGGACCGCCAGGAAGATGACGATGATAAACGGCAGGAACAGGACGTGCAGCACGTACCACCGCAGGAGCGTGCCTGCGGTGACCTCCACCCCGCCCAGCAGGGCGAATTTCACCTGTGCGCCGATCACGGGAACGAATCCGGCCATGTTGGTGCCCACGGTCACAGCCCACAGCGCCAATTGGTCCCAGGGGAGGAGGTACCCGGTGAAGGAAAGCAGCAGAGTCAAGAGCAGCAGGATCACCCCCACCACCCAGTTGAACTCCCGGGGTGGTTTGTAGGCCCCGTGATAGAACACCCGTGACATGTGGAGGAAGACGGTGAGCACCATCAGATGGGCGCCCCATCTGTGCATGTTTCTCATCAGGGAGCCGAATGCGATGTCGGTGGAAAGAGCTTGCACGTCGATGTAGGCCCGGTCGGCGGTGGGGGCGTAATAGAACATCAAGAAGATGCCGGTAATAGTCAGGAGAATGAACAGAAAGAAGCTCAGCCCGCCCAGGCAGAGGGTGTAGGAAAGCTTGACCCCGTGCCGCTTCACCTTAACCGGATGCAGGTGATAGAGCACGTTGTTCATGATCACGTAGGAGCGGTTGCGGGGGGTGTCGGTGTAGCCCTTCTTGAAAGGAGAACCGGGGCGCAGCATCGATTCCATGAACTGGCCCGACCAGACTCTGGCCACCAACTCGGTGGTGTGGGTGCGGGCTTTGGTCAGAAGACCCTGCTTTCCGTTCTGGCTACTCACATCTCACTCCTTACCAGCGCATTCCATATGTATAGCCGTGTTTGAAGTCCCGCTGGCCGGTGTCGACCTCCCAAGGGGCCGAGTTGAGACCCATCTCTTCGGCTTGGGCGGCCAGGGACCCCTCGAACTTGCCCAGGGAGATGACCCCGGTGGGACACCGGTCGATGCACAGGGCGCAGCGGGTGCATTCGTTCTCATCAACCACGAAGAACCCGTAGTTGGTGTTGTCCTGGCGCGGGTCGTCAACTCCGACCGCCTCGTCGATCGCTTCCATGGACAGATAGAAAATGCACTTCCACGGGCAGATGTCCACGCAGCCTTCGCAGAGGATGCACTCCGACTGATCGATGTGCAGGAACTGTTTGGGACGGAGCTTGCCGTTGTAGAAGTCATTGTTGACCAGGGCGAGTTGGTAGTCGTCGCGAAACGGAGGGGTCTCGTCCACCACGCCGCGGGGCATCTCAACTGTCTCCCTTCACCAGGGGCCGCCCATAGGGCGACAGCTTGGCGGCGGCGACTCGCTTCTTGGGCGGCCGGTAGATCTGCTGCAACAGGTAGGCGACCAAGCCGGCGGCCGCCAGAATGGTTACGTTGTAGCCCCCGGAAATGGCGTCTTTGATGGCCGCCCAACTGATCGAAACTTCGTTGCCCAGCATCAGGGCCGGCGGGATTTCGAAGGCGATCCTCTGTCCCGACCAGTCGAGATCGGTCTGGGAGAGGTTGAGCCACTCGGAGGGAACTATCCCGAACACTATCACCAACTCCATCCAGACCAGGAAGGCGGCGAAGGCGGCTCTCGCCCAAGTCATCTTCTGATTGAGCACCCACAGGAAGGCGGCGCCCAACAGCATCATCTGGGAGGCGGTCAGGGCGCCCAGATATCCGAGGCTCTTCCAGAACCAGCCCCGGGGTACCCAGTTGAAGTAGTCCACCACCAGCGGCGTCGCCACCCCATCTGTGATCTCCGTTTCCGGAAGCTGGGAGTAGTGAATCCACAACACGGTCACCGCCATCAGGCCCGTGCCCAGCAGCAGCGTCGCCCATCCGATGATGTTTCGGTTCTGATCGCTGATGGAGGCGAGGCGATGCATCGTTAGCGGATGACCTTCCTGGGTCGGAGCACTCTTATTTTTACACCGAAGGATATTCCACACCAACTTCCGCCGGGTGGCGGTTGGCGGCCGGTCTTCTCCCGGGGAAGGGCGGTAGCGCCCAGGGAGGTTTCCATCTTGCTATCTTTTGGAGCGGCGATCATAGGCTAACCTTCATCTCCGGAGCCATGGGGGTTCGTGCTCTGAATACAACCAAGAATAATCAAGTCGCACATCCGAATGAGCGAGTCGGACGGTACGCCGCTTGGGCGGGAACCCGCGGTTCTGACGCGGCTGTCAAGTGGCATATCGTGTGCTCCACCGCTTTTTTGGCCCTGGCGGGGATCGTCTGGGTGGTGGCGATGGTGGAGGTCCGTTTTACCGGTACCCTGACCGGACCCTTCTCCTACGGTCGTGTCCGGTCGGTGGCGCTCTTGCTGGCGCTGGTGGGGTGGCTGACCCTGTCCCTGGCCGGTGGGATCTACTACTTGCTTCCCAGGCTCACCGGCACCCCCCTGCGGAGAGAGGGACTGGCCCTAGCCGGCGGGACAGCCACGGCCGGGGTGACGGTGGTGGGCGCCGTGACGGTGCTGCTGGGCTGGGGGGATGGGAGCGGTCCCTTCGCCCTTCCCTGGTGGGTTGCGTTTCCGCTCCTGGCAACCCTGATGACTCCCATGGCGGTGACCGTCTCCACGGTTCGTCATCGACAGGAACCCAACATCTACGTCTCCCTGTGGTACGCCCTGGCCGGAGTGGTCTGGTTGCCTCTCTTGTACCTGGTGGGCGCCCTTGCTCCGGCTTCGTCCGTGGGGGGCGCTCTGTCGGAGTCCGTGGCGCTGTTCGGGCTCTCCAATCTGTGGGTGGTGGGGATGGGGGTGGGATTGGCGTATTACGTATTGGTGAAGGACACCCGTAATCCCCTGGCCAGCCGACAGTTGGCCAGAGTCGGGTTCTGGTCTCTGGCGTTCGCGGCGGCCTGGTCGGGCGCCGGGCCGCTGGTTTTCGGGCCCATACCCGACTGGTTGGAGGCGGTGGTTTTTCTGATGACTCTCGCGCTGCCGATTTCGGCTCTGGCCAATGCCGCCAACCTCGCTTTGACCGCCGATCAGGTCTGGGCGGACTGGAAGGGTCGTCCGGTGGTGGCGGCCGCCCTGGGGGGATCCTTCTTCGCGTTGTGGACCACTTCGCTCACCAGCTTCGGAAGTGTCCGCTCCGCCGCGGCCGTGGTGGGCCTGACCCCCTTCTGGGACGGCGTGCTCTACGGCACTCTGTTCGGGGCGGGCGGATTGTTCGTGGCGGCCTGGACCTATCAGGCTCTCCCGTCTGTCAGCGGGCGCGGGCTGGCCGGCCCGGGGCTGGCCCGGTTGCATCTCCGGTTGACTTTCTGGGGAGTGGGTTTGACCTGTGCTCTGCTGGTGGGAGCCGGATTGGTGTCGGGTTACAGTTGGACGGGAGGTTCCTTCACCGGTGTGAGCCCCACCGGCGAAGGCTGGGGTGATCTGACCGGGATGTCTTCGCTGCTGGTGGGGCTGTCCATATTGTCGGGCCTGGTGGCCCTGGCCGGCCAGGGGTGTTTCTGCCTGGTCACCTTCCGGACCTTCACTTCCGGGCGTCCCGCCGCCCAAGAGATTCTCTCCATAGCCCCCGAGGACGAGTCGGCCGGTTCAGAGGAGGGCAATGGCTTGGAAATGCGGGAGGAACAGGGAGCATGAGCGAGTCTTTGGAGGCGGCGGCCCAGGTGGTGGGTGCTCCTGCCGAATTGGTGCTCCGTTCCGCGGAGGCCCGCGCCGGCGCCGATGGAGTCTCAGTGGAGGAAGTCCTGCAAACCTGGGCAGGGGGAAGTGCCACGGTCTCTTCTCCACCGGCGGCGCCAACTCCACCCCCGACGTCAACTCCGCCCCCGCCCCCGGTCCCGCCCCCGCCCCCGGCGCCCGTGCCGGCTGCTCCCGAGCCGGACTCACCGGTTTCCGTGACGCCTACCCCCGCTCCGCCCCGGCCGCCCTCGGCGCCGGTCCCTGCCTCGGCCCCTCCGGCTCAACCCGCCGCGACCTCAACGGGCCCGCCACCCGTGCTCAGGGGCCGGCGGGATCGACCGTTTCGATATTTCTTCGGCGCCGCCGCCCTGTTGATTATGTCTCTGGTAGTCACCGTGGTGCTCCCTCCCCTCTCCGACACCGGCCGCGGTGCGTTCCATTCCCGGATTCCGTACACCGAATCGGCGCGATCGGGGCAAACCGAGTATCTGGTGGAAGGGTGCGCGGGTTGTCACACGCAGTTGGTCCGGCCCATCGTCGCCGACGCCCAGTTGGCTGCGATGGCCGGCCAGGGCGGGGTCACCCTGTCGGACACCAATCAGGTGATCGGACGTCAACGCTATGGTCCTGATCTTGCCAACGTGGGTAACCGCCTGAGCCTTGACGCCATTGCCGCGATACTTTCGGGAGAGGGAGGCCATGTTCGGTATCGGGGTGATCGAATGGATTCCCTGGTGGCCTACCTGATGGAATCGAAAATTTCGACAGAGGATGCCGTCGGTGAGTGAGAATCTGACCAGAGCGGCCCAGGCCATGGGCGCCCCGGAAGTTCTGGTGCAGCGATCGGCGGAGGCCCGGTCTCAGGCCAGTGGGGTTCCGGTCGAAGACATCCTGGCGGCCTGGGCAGGGGGTGGGTCTGCCCCGGCCTCGTCCTCGTCTTCCGCCGCTTCTCCCGCCCCTGCCCCGCCACCTTCTCCCGCCCCTGCCCCGCCACCTTCTTCCACGCCCACCCCGGTGGCGGCCGCCGCATCGGTATCCGCCGCTGAACCTGAACCTGAACCTGAACCTGCCGCCGCTCCCGCTCCCGACGTGATGGCGCCGCCACCACCGCCCTCGGAGGTGACCACCAAGGAGGCGATGTTTTTCCCGGTGGTGGTGTCGGTGCCCACCGCCCGCCTGACCGAAAGAACGTCCTCCACCCTTCCCCGCTGGTTGGCCGCCCTCCTTTTGATAGTCCCGGTGATCGGGTTGTTGTATCTGGCTGGAAACTCCGCCCGGGCGGGCTGTGTGGAAGGAGGAGTGGAGTTGGCCGTGAACCGCATCGACTCCACAGTCGCCAATTGCGACGGAAGCGAGTTCACCGGTCGCGCCGAGGACACGACGGGCGCTTTCCTGGTGGTGGGAGAGGCGGTTTTCGAGACCTGCGCCGGATGTCACGGGGCCAACGGCGAGGGGGGAGTGGGGCCGGCCCTGGCCACCGTGCTCTCGGTTTTCTCAAGCTGTGCCGACCACATCGAATGGGTGACCCTGGCCACCGGCGGGTTCCAGGACGCCGGGATCGACACCTACGGCGATTTGGCCGAACCGGTGGGTGGGGAGGGCTTCATGCCGGGCTTCGCCACCAGCAACACCGCCGAGGAGATCGCCTCGGTGGTGGCCTTCGAACGGATCCGCTTCGGCGGGGCCGATCCTGACCAGACGCTGGTGGAGTGCGGTTTGATCCAGGCCGAGGGCGGCGTCGAAGAAACCGGAGGCGAGGGAGAGACCGAGGTGGAGGAGGCCGCCGACGAGGGCGAGGACGATAACTGAGCAGTGCTCACCGTCGCCGGATGAGCTTCCACTTTCTGCTGAGGATCGCTACCCACAGCGGGAAGGTCTTGATCTCTCCCTCTGCCAGCGTCTGCCCCTCTATTCCTTCCACCACCGGGATGCGGAATCCGTAGTCGACCGCCATCTCCGGATGGTGATCGATGTTTATCTCCTGTAACGCAAAGCCGGTCCACAGTGCCGCCCTCCGGATCCGAGGGGCGGCTACCGCACACAAATGGCATTCGGGGCGGGTGTAGAAGACCAGCCGCCGATCCCTGTTTCTCATGGCCGCTCTTTCCACCGGATATCCTTGGCTTCACCCGACCCCTTCATTGGGAGTGACATAGTGCGACCCGGCACCGCAGTGGCGATAGTGATTCTGGCTCTGATCATCGTGGGCGCCGCGGTGGCCCAACTGTGGGGGTTGATGTCCTCTCCATGACCACCGACGTCCCTTCGGCGAGATTCAACCGGTCGCAGGCCCGTCCGTCTCTGGTCGACAGAGCCATCAGACCGGCCGAGTCGACATGGATGAGGGTTTCCCCGGCAGACACTTCGGCATAGGCGTTCCCTCTCCCGATCCGATGAACGGAGGCGCCGATGCGGACCGCCAGTTCCGAGCAATCCTCCAGCCCGGCGTTCTGCAGATCCTCGGGCGAGATGTTGGTTTCCACATTGCCGAAGGTGTCCACCCACCAAGCCTCGCCGCTCACCCGCCCGGGGGTCACCTCCGGCAGAGGAAGCAGCAGGGGTGTCACTTCGTGAGGACTGATCGCAGGTCCCAGATCCGCCGGCGACGCCTCCCCTGAGGCCAGTGCCGCCGCCGCCGGGGCGAAGACGTCCCGTCCCCAAAAGGTGGCGCCGGCGCCCGGCAGGCGAAAGTCGGGATTTTCGATGGAAATTATCCTATGGGCGCCTCCCACCATGGCCACCGCCGGGGATAGCAGGCCGTTGTCCGGCCCGACGAAGGTCATCTCGGAGGTTTCCACGGCCAGAGCCCGCCGGTCGGTTCCCACCCCCGGGTCCACCACTGCCAGAGTCACCCCGGCCGGCAGGTACTGAATGGCGCGCAGCAGAGCGAGGGCGCCGGCGCGGATATCCCCCCGCCCGATGTGGTGGTTGACATCGATCACGCGTGACTGGGGGGCGATCTTGGCCAGCACTCCGTGCACCACCCCCACGAATTCATCGTCGGTTCCAAAGTCGGACAGAAAGTTGATGGGAAGGCTCATGGCATTTCCTAAAGAGTGGCGTCCAATCTGTTGAGAGGTTCCGGCCATTGGAGATTTCTTCGGTCGGCGGTGACCTTGACTGGTCGGGCGAGTTCGGGACCGTTCATGGGCGCCATCCCGCCTTCCCTGATGGTGACGCCCGCCGGAACCGGTTTCCCGCCCGACCATTTACAGGATGACCGGGTCCGACAGGGCGGGGCAAGCGTGTTCGGTGGTTATTTTTCGCGGTCCGGGGCATCAGTAGTCCGCCATTTCGGTCACTTCTTGGCGAAGGCCATGGTCACCAGAGGCCGGAAGCTGAGTTCCACTGCCTCATAGATCTCGCCCAGCAGCAGGTCAAGTGTTCGGAAGTTGACCTCGGCCACCTCCAGCCGGCCGGTCAGCACCACCGCTCCCTCCCGGTCGAGGGCAAAGTGACATCGCCACAGGCGATGATTGCGCAGCAGGCACAGCCGATATACCTCGGCCTGATTGGCGGGTGGACCCGGTAGCACGTAGGCCTCGGCGGTGACGCTTCGGTCGCCCACGGTCCACCAGACGGTGGTGGCGGAGCGGATGCCCTGCCGCATCCGAACGGCCCAGCGACCGTCCACCTTCTCGGAGTATTCGACATCGCTTTCGGGGTCTGCCACCCAGTCGGCGATGGTATGCGTCAAGACGACGGCGGGATCACTCATCTTTGGAAGAGTACGCTCCGGTACAGTTCCAGCAGCCGGTCGGAGGTGGCCTGCCAGGAGTATCGGCCCGCCCATTCCACCGCCCGGGATGACAGGGCGCCGCTCAGTTCTCGATCTTCCAGCACCTTGCAGATGGCTGCGGCATACCCTCCCGGTTCCCATCCTTCCACCAAAAGCCCCGATCCGCCGTCCTCCACGACGTACTTGAGACCGCCTCTATGAGCCGCCACCACCGGCAACCCGCAGGCTTGGGCTTCGGCGGCCACCAGTCCAAACGACTCGCTTCGGGAGGGCGCCACCAAGACATCAGCCGCCCGGTAGAAGTCGGCCAGGCGGCTGTGGCTGACCGGGGGGTGAAAAAGGACCGTCCCCGGATCCAGCCGGGCGGCGGCGGCTCGCAGGGCTGCCATCTCCTGTTGGCCCTCGGGTCCGCTGGGTCCTCCCACTATCAGAAGGCGCAGGTCCCCCACCCGCTCTCGGGCCAGGGCCACCGCGGCCAAGGCCACGTCGGGTCCTTTCAGGGCCTGCACTCTTCCCACGAACAGAGCCAGTGGCTCGGCGCCCAATCCGAGTTTCGACCGTGCCCGCCCCTTGCTTCCCGGTCGGAAGTAGGTCCGGTTTACGCCCGGGGGGGAGACGCATAGTTTGGTGGGGTCGGCGCCGTAGTGATCCATCAGGTCGTCCGCCTCGAAGGGAGTGGAGGCCACCACACAGTTGGCGCTTGAGATCAGGGTCTGCTCTGTGGCGATCCGCATCGGGTCGGTGGGTGACTGGTCCTCTCGTCGAGTGGTGTCCTTGACCCGGCCGAGCGTGTGAAAGGAGTTGGCCATCGGTATTTCGAACCGGCGCTTGGCCCGAAGGGCCGCCCATCCCGAAAGCCAGTAGTGACTGTGGACCAGATCCGGTATCTCGCCGTTGGTCTGCAGTCGTTCGACCAGCGCCCGGCTGAATTCAGCCACATGCGGCGCCTGCTCCTCGATGGAGAGGGAAGAGACCGGCCCGGCGATCAGATGGTGCACTCGGTATCTGGGCGTCACCTCCGCTATGTCGGGTAGTCCCGGCTGATCCCGGCGGGTGTACACGTCCACCTCCACCCCGCGGGCGGCCATGGTGGAGGACAATTCGTGCAGATAGACGTTCATGCCTCCCGCATCCCCCACCCCGGGGTCCCGGAGGGGGGAGGTGTGCATAGATACAAAAGCGACCCGGGCGATCACTTCCGACAACTCACCGTGAAGAGAGGCCGGTGCACCGCTCCCAATCGGCGTTTGTAGACCTCTTCGCCTTTCAGGAAGTCGAACCTGGTGAGACCTTCCTCGATGGTCCTCCTGATCAGGGTTGCCAGTAGCACCACCCCCGGGGAGAGAGCCGAATAGGAGGGATCGAACGACGAGTTGTACAGGTAGTAGCTGTCGGCATCGGAGTAACCGAACACGCAGGCCGAAGCCCGTCCGTCCTCGGCCTCGAGGAGATCGACCCGCCATCCCCGGAGATCGGCCAACTGTCGGAACAGCGCCGTCGTCTCCTCGTCCATAAACTGCCCCTTGGTTCCGCCGGCCAGCCGGTGAAGCCTGACGAATTCATCAAACGCCTGGCCGGGCGCGTTTTGAGTCCGAAGCCTGACCTCTCCCAAACCACGCTGGTAGCGCCTGATCTTGCGCCGTATCTCGTGGCGCTCCTTTTTCCCCACCATCTGCAGGTAGTCGTCGAAAGTGGAGGGCAGGTGCAGAACTGCCGCTACTTCGGTCTGCTCCGTGTCGGGGGAGGCGCCTGCCTCGATCAGGCCCCTCTCCGTCACTTCGGCCGCCCGGCGGGGGAGAGAATCCCAGATCACTTCCGTGCCTTTGCTCTGGCCTCGCCACCACTCGGCCACCAGGTTCTGGGCGCCGCTCCCCCGTGGGCTGTGGTAGTCGGTCACCGAAGCGGGTCCGGCCATCCGCACGGTGCGGCCTTGGCGCCAAAGCGCCAGCAAGCCGTCTTCGGCTTCCACTAGTTCCACCGGGTGTCCGCCCCCCCGGGAGGTCACCGCTCTGAGGAATTCGGGACCCGGAAACGGGCCAAGATGGTCGGCCACGGGGGGCAGACAGAAGGCCGGAGTGTCCCAGTTCTGGTGCGGGCGCATCTGGCTAGCAAGCCGCTCTGATGGTCGGGTAGGGGTTATAGGCAGGCGTTCCCCTCCCGCCGGGATGGAGTTGGAGATGGAGGTGGGGAAGTCCTCCGTAGGCGTTTCCGGAGGCGCCGTTGTAACCCACCACTTGCCCCCGGTTCACCCGGTCGCCCTGGCTGACCGCCCAGTTACTCAAGTGGGCGTAGTAATAGGCGACACCCGTGTCGCTGTGGATCCACAGACCCCGGCCCCCCAGACCTCCGTTGGTGATGGTGATGGTTCCCCCGGCCACCGCATACAGTGAAGCGCCATGGGGCCCGAACATGTCCACTCCCCGGTGGGACCTTCCTCCCGAACGAGGTGCGCCCCAGGAGTCCACGAAAGACGACCCGGGGAAGGGGCAGATCAGTCCGGGAATGGGGCCCACTCCCTGACTCTGCCGGGATGACCGGGCTATGGCTTGGAGGCGAGCCTGCTCGCGTCGGCGGGCTTCGGCCGCTTGGGCCGCCGCTCGGCGGCGGGCGGCCGCGGCCCGGCGGCGGGCCTCCTGAATCTCCCACTGCCTGACCAATTCCTGACATTGGGCGTCGAGTTCCTCCCAGGCCACATATTGATCCTGGGAAGCCTCCGCCAGATCCCTCATCCACTCCTGCCGCTTGGTTTCCAATTCCGCCAACTCGGCTTCCACCGCGGCTATTTCTTCTTGGTGGCGGTCCAGGTCCCGCTGAGAGCTCAGATAGTTGTTTATCTCGTCCAGCTTCGTGTCGGTGTCAATTGCCAAATATTGGCTGCCGACCAGCGCATCTCCGGGGTTCTCTCCCAGGAAGGGGGCGAGACTCAAAACACCCTGCTGCATGTACAGTTCGATGGCGGTTTCCTCCAACCCGGCCCGCAGTTTTTCCACCTCCTGGGCTTGGTGGGCGACCAGGGAGATAGCCACCTCCCTGCGACTTTGAACGATCTCGATTTCCTCTGAGATCACATCCCATTCGGCAGTGGCCTGCTGGAAGGCGCCGAGGGCGTCTTCGTACACCGCAAAATGGACCCGCGAGATCCCGCAGGCCTCATCAACCGCAGCTCTTTCGATCTGAGCCGGCCCTTCCCCCGTTTCTTCCTCTTGCGCTATGGAGAAAGTGGAGCCGCCGTTGGTCACCAGCATCACCGTGGCGATGGCTACCAGGACCAGACCGGCCGGGACTCGATCCGATTTCTCCATACGGGTAATAGGTTAAGAGAGTTGTCAAGGGTCACTGGTACGAAGCAACTAGACGATCAGGGTCAGAAGGGTGAAGAATGTCATGCCGACGCAGAGCGGTCCGTCCAGATTCGCCAAGATTCCGGGCAGGGGGGTGGACCACAGCCGCCCCGAACGCAGCAGAGCTCCAAAGCCCTCCCCGGCCAGGTAGGACGCCGCCAGACCCAGCCCGACCAGAAGAAAACTCGTAACGGAGAATCCCCCCGCCACGGCGCCTACCAGCGACAGAACCACTACTCCCACCACCACCGTGTTCTGACGGTTCAAAAAGCGATTGGTCCTCACTCGCCGGGCGATCTCCGCCGCCGCGATGGTCCCGATGATTATCCACAGGAAAAAGCCCACGGCTCGCGTTCCCGGTTCGAAAACCGATCGGGCCAGCATCAAAGAGGCCAGCGCCCCACAGGCGATAGTCCCGATTCCGGCCGACAAGCCCAGGGAGACCAGGTGACGGTGGCCGGGCGCGAACACCGCCGCGCCGAGCGAGAAAATCGTGCCCATGGCCAGGGCGGGAAGCAACGCCGAAGGTCCCATCAGGTGGACCAAAACCACGGCGACTACCTCCGCCACCAGAAGGGGGCCCACCACCAGCCGATACCCTCGTTCTGCGGCGGCGGAGGTGATGTCGATCGTCCATAGCCCGACCATGGCGGTCAGGATGGGTGTCCACAACTCCAAATCACCGGAGAGGTTGCCCAGGATCAAGGCTGCCAGCACTATCAGGGTTCCCAGGCCTCCCGATCCCATGTCCCGTCCCCAGGCCAAGGCGCCGCCGGAGACCGGGGGCAGCAGGGCGATCTCGTCATCGGGTCCGACCGGCTGACGGGTGTCAACTTCCTCGCCGTTACGCCAGACCTTGGCGGTGGCCAATCCGGCCGCGAACTGAGAGCCGAATCGGGAGGAGGCCCTCTCTAACACCTCTCCCACGGTGGTGCCCTCGATCATCACCTCCGAGGCGTGCGCCGCCTCTCGCAAACCGGCAAACAGTCGTACCCTGGGCATCCCTATCAGGATAGACGGGCCTTCCTCGCCGCCTGCTTCTTGTCGGAAACTCCGCCACTGTTGACTTTCCAGGGTCGACTTTCCAGGGTCCCGATTTACACTGGGCGGATTGAAACGCGATCTTGGAGGTGAGATGCACGCGGTACGGGTCGAGAGCCACGGGGGCCCCGAGCAGCTGCAGTGGAAAGAAGTATCCGATCCTCGTCCGGGCGCCGGCCAGGTGCTGGTGACGGTCGGGGCCGCCGGTGTCAACTTCATCGACACCTATCAGCGGACCGGCCTCTATCCCATAGAGCCTCCTTTCACCCTCGGGATGGAAGGAGCGGGGATGGTGCGGGAACTGGGAGAGGGAGTGGAGGGATTGGCGGTCGGGGAGCGGGTGGCCTGGGCCGCCTGCCAGGGTTCTTACGCCGAGCAGTTGGCGGGACCGGCGGAGAACATGATTCCCGTGCCGGACGGTTTGGAGATTGAATCAGCCGCCGGGGTGTTGCTGCAGGGGATGACCGCCCATTATCTGGCCCATGACACGTTCTCTCTTTCGGAGGGAGATCGGGCGTTGGTTCATGCCGGAGCGGGAGGGGTGGGGTTGCTACTCATCCAGATGGCCAAACGGAGAGGCGCCGAGGTGTTCACCACCGTGGGAACGTCCGACAAGGGCCGCTTGGCCCAAAGTGCGGGCGCCGACCACGTTATCAACTATCGGGAAGCCGATTTCGGCGAGGTGGTGGAGCAGATCGCCGGCCCTCGTCCGCTGGATGTGATCTATGACGGGGTGGGCGCGACGACTTTCGACCGGGGCCTGTCGCTGCTCCGTTCCCGGGGTACGATGGTCACGTTCGGTAACGCCGGCGGGCCGGTCCCCCCGGTTGCTCCGCTTCGACTCACCCGGGAAGGATCGTTGTTCTTGACCCGTCCCACCCTGTTCGACTACGTGGCTACCCGCTCGGACCTGCTCGAGAGGGCTGCCGCCGTGTTCGGGATGGTGGTGGGGGGGGATTTGAGCCTGCGGATCGGCACCGGACTTCCCATGCGGGAGGCGGCCCGAGCCCATCGGATGCTGGAGAGCAGGGCCACCACCGGGAAGGTGATTCTTACTCCCTGACTCCGTCCGGGATTTATCTCCTGAGCGCCTCCATCCGCCGCAGGGCGGCCCCCAACGTCTCCTCGCTCTTGCAGAAGGCGAATCGGACCAGGTCGGCGCCGTCGGCCGGATCATCGTAGAACGCCGACGGGGGAATGGCGGCGACTCCCACCTGCTCGATCAGATGATTCACGAAGGCCAGGTCGTCGGGGAAGCCAAAGGGACGATGGTCGGCCATCAGAAAATAGGTGCCCTCGGGGAGGTGGACCCCAAACCCCAACCTGTCCAATCCTTCGGCGAGAAGATCCCGCCGGGCGGTGTAGAGCATCTGTAGTTCTTCGAAGTATTCGGAGGGTGCCGACAGGGCGGCGGCGGCGCCATGTTGCATGGGATTGGGAGTGGTGAAAGTGAGGAACTGATGGGCGGCCCGCACCCCGGCGGTCAGGTGCTCGGGCGCCACTGCCCATCCCGTCTTCCAACCGGTGAGCGAGAAGCTCTTTCCGACCGAGGACATGGTGACGGTCCGCTCCCACATTCCGGGCCATGAAGCGAGGGAAAGGTGGGGAAGGCCATCGAACCGGATGTGTTCGTACACCTCATCGGTGAAAGCCATGACATCGTGGGAGACGCACAATTCGGCGATCAGATCCATTTCCTCCCGGCTGAAGACCCGACCGGTGGGGTTATGGGGGGTGTTGACCACTATCGCCCGGACGCCGGCAGCAAAGGCCGCTCGCAACTCGGCTTCCGGCAGGCGGAAGTCCGGAGGCCGCAACGTGACGAAGCGGGGCACGGTGTCGGACAATGCGCATCCCACCGGATAAGCGTCAAACCAGGGTTGCAGCAGTACCACGGCCTCGCCGGGTTCCAGCAGGCCCAGAAAGGAGGCGGCCAGAGCCTCGGTGCACCCCGAGGTGATGGTGACGTGCCGATCGGGATCGACCGCCCGTCCGGTCTGCTCCTCGAACCGTGCGGCCACCTTCTCTCGCAGGGCGGGAAGTCCCATCGAGGGCGGGTACTGGTTGGATTGGTGATCGATTCCTGCTTTGGCGGCCTGCTTGACAAAGTCCGGTCCCTCAAAGTCGGGAAAGCCCTGGCCCAGATTGACCGCTCCCAGTTGCAGGGCGCGACGGGAAACCTCGGTGAAAATGGTGCTCCCGAAAGGACGCAGGCGGGTGGCGACGGCCATGATCAACTCAGATTAGAGGGGAGGACCGGGGGGTATCAGCACGGCGTGGATCTCGCCGGGTCCGTGGACTCCTCTGGTGAGGGTGAGTTCGATGTCACCGGTGCGACTGGGTCCGGACACCACCATCAGGTTGGCGGGTAGCCCCGTCGATTTGACCTGCGCCGCCCAATGTGACAGGGAGCGGAAAATCCGGTCGGTGGGCACCAGCACCACATGCACCGCCGGGATCACGGAGGCCAGGCGGGAGCGCCCCGGTCCGGAGGCGACCACCACCGAGCCGGATTCGGCCAGGGCGGCGACTGCCGCGGAGATCCCCACCTCCACCTGCATATAACCCATCTGATGGGCGATTCGATCCTCGGGGTGGTCCGGCAGGACGGTTTCGATCCGACGATATCCTCTGGCGGCCAGATCGTCTTGCAGGCCCTTTGCGGGAAGGTGCTCCTGATCCCAGGCAACGTACTCGTCCACCCCGCGGTCCGCCATGATCCGGATGATCACTCCGAGCGCCGATCCATGATGGACTCTTCCATCCAGCATGCCGAAGGCCTCGATGAAATGGTCGGTCAGATCAACGGCCGGCAATTCGGGGAGTCCGAGTGCGGGCGGGGTATCCGGTGGTCCCGGAACGGTGGCGGCGCCCACTGCCTTTTCGACCCGGCTCAGAAACCGGCTACGTTCCATCGCGGTTCTCCTTCCACCACTGCCGGAAAGACTGGGTGGCCGGTGGCGGAAAGTCGCGGCTGTGGGTCCAGGCTTTGGTGTGGAAGGGCAGGCGGTGGAACCACTCTCCTTCCTTTTTTACCCGTCCCGCCATTCGCCCCGCCCCCAGCAAGGTCTTCCACAGGGTTGGCCTTTTCCCGGCCTGGCGGTAGATCGCCATTCCCGGCCCCATCCAACGGAACGGATCGTTCTCGGCGGTCGCCCGAACCCGCTGGTCGACCAGAAGTTTGGGGATGTCGATGCGCACCGGGCAGACTTCCCGGCAGGCGCCGCACAGACTGGAGGCGTAGGGCAGGTCGGCCCATTCCTGGAAGTCGGCCATGCCCGGCGCCAGCACCGCTCCCACCGGACCGGCATACACCTGCCCATAGGCGTGGCCGCCCACTGCCCGGAACACCGGGCAGACATTCAGGCAGGCGCCGCACCGGATGCAAGCCAGGATTTCGGCAGCCTCGCTCCTAAGCACCCGGCTTCGTCCATTGTCCACGATCACCACCACCAATTCATCGGGTCCGTCGGGATCCCCGGTCCGGCGCGGCCCGGTCACCACGTTGGTGTAGACACTGAGCCGCTGTCCCGTGGCCGAGCGGGCCAGGATCTCCACGATGGTGGCCGCATCGGCGAAGGTGGGAACCAGCCGCTCCATACCCATCACCGCGATGTGCATCCGGGGAGCGGCGGTGGTCAGCCAACCGTTTCCCTCGTTGGTGATGGTGATGATCGACCCGGTCTCGGCTATTCCCATGTTCACCCCCGAGATGCCCACGTCGGCGGTGAGAAAATAGCGGCGCAGGTGTCGGCGGGCCATCTGCGTGAGAGTTGACGGATCGTCGGTGTACGGCATCCCCAGTTGTTCTTGGAACAGGGCGCCCACATCCTGGCGGGTGAGGTGCATGACCGGCGCGATGATGTGGCTGGGGTGATCCCCGGCGATCTGCACGATGAACTCCCCCAGGTCGGTCTCCACCACGGTGTGGCCCTGCCCTTCCAGGTAGGGGAGGAGTTCCAGTTCCTCGGTGACCATCGACTTGGATTTGATCACCAGCTTGTTCCGGTCGTCTCCCACCAGACGGCCGATCATCCGGTTGGCTTCCGCCGCGTCGGCCGCCCACAGGACCCGCCCCCCGGCCCGCTCCACCGAATCGGCGAACCGGTCTAGATAATGGTGAAGATTGGCCAGGGTGTGGAGGCGGATCTGCCGTCCCCGGTCGCGAGTCGCCTCCATCGCCACAAAATCATCAACCGCCCACTGGCGCTGGCCGGTGAATCGCCGCGCGGCCCGACCCACCGCGGCGGGTTTGGGAGTGGAGAGCTCACGGCGGGCGCGACGGCGAAAAGTGACCGGCCGGCTCATCGGCCCGATCCCCGATCGCCTTCCGGCGGTGGGCGATCCGACGCCAGGGCCGAGGCGATGTGCAAGACTTGGATGGCGCTGCGCCGCCGACGCAGGCCCCCCTCCAGATGCATCAGACAGGACGCGTCGGCGCCCACCAGCATCTCCACTCCCGCCTCTTCCAGCCGGTCCAGCTTGGTGTTCATGATCTCGGTGGAGACCTCGGGCATCTCCAGGGCGAACAACCCTCCGAATCCACAGCACTCCTCGGCGTCTTCGATCTCCACCCGCTCCACCCCGGCGACCGATTCCAGCAAATCCTCTCCCTCCTTACGCAGCCCCAGGCCGCGCAGGGCGTGGCAAGAGGGGTGATAGAAGGCCCGGCGCTTCGGAACGCCCCCCGCTTGGCCGGTTGCCTGATCTCCGCGGCCGATGTCCTCCCCTCTCTTTTCCACGACATGGGAGGTGAACTCCCGGACCCGCCCCGCCGCCCGCTTGGCCAGTCCGGCCTGGCCCGGCGCTTCGGAGGAGACCAGCCGCGGTCCGTGGTGGATGATGAAGTCAGCGCACGACCCCGACGGGATCACTATCGGCCCCTCGGTCCGGTCCAGCACCTCCAGGTTGTGGATCAGCACTTCGACCGCTTCCCGCGGGCGTCCGGCGTTGTAGGCGGGCTGGCCGCAGCAGGTTTGGTCCGGCGGAAATTCGACCCTGTCCCCGTTCCTTTCCAGTTCCTCCACCACGTCCCGGCCCACCTGGGGAAAGATGGCATCCACGACGCAGGTGACGAACAACTGAACCGTCTCGGACATGCGGGTAGACATTACTAAAGATTGCTTACCGGGCCGGGCGGCGCTGGGCGGCGATTAATATGGGGAACATCGGATCCAACACTGCCTGGCGTTATGAAGGTCCGGTCCGGGGGGTGATCTTGGACTGGAGCGGGACGGTTTGCGACGCCTATGTGATGGCCCCGGCCCGGATGTTCGTGGAGGTGTTTGCCGGGGCGGGGGTGGAGATCAGCATGTCGGAGGCCCGGGCCCCGATGGGCCTGCCCAAGGATCTGCATATCCGGGAGTTGCTCGGATCACCGTCCATCAGGCGCCGGTGGCGGACCGCGCACGGACGGGCGCCCACCGACGCCGATGCCCGGATGCTGTTCGCAGATTACGAGCCTCGTCAGGTCGAGTGCCTGCCCGAGTACGCAGCGCTTCTGCCAGGGGTGGTGGAGATGGCCTCGGCGCTTCAGAAAGACTATGGGGTGAAGATCGGAGTGACCACCGGATTCATGCGATCGGCAGTGGACGTGCTTTTGGTGCACGCCCGGGAGCAGGGGTTCTTTCCCGACTGCGCGGTGGCGGGCGACGAGGTGGTCAACGGCGCCCGCCCCCGCCCTTTCATGTTGTATCGCAACCTGGAGCGATTGGACCTGCATCCTGTTCAGTCGGTGGTGAAAGTGGATGACACGGTCTCCGGAGTGGGCGAGGGTCTGCGGGCGGGGTGCTGGTCGGTGGGGATCGCCCGCTATAGCAACTACATGAACGCCGACACTCTGGAGCAGGCCCGGTCATGGTCGTCAGCCGAGGTGAGCGAACGCCTCCGGAGCACCCGGAGGTTGCTTGGGGATGCGGGGGCTCATTATGTAATCGACGAGCCGTCGGAACTCTTGGGAGTGGTGGACCACATCAACGGTCGGCTCCGCGCCGGCGAGCGGCCTTAGCGGAACCTCCGGAGGCAACATCGGGCGTATCCGGAGCCGACCGGGTATGGGGTCCCGGGTGCGGAGGGGCATGATAATTTTGAAGGCGATCTACCGCGAGGAGCGTCGGTGGGTGCTAGTCTCCAAAGCCATGCTTCGTGTGACAGGGCAGAAGAGCTTCGGTCGGCTGGTTTGGATAGGGTTGCTGGTGGTCGTGTTGGGTGCCTCGGCCTGTGGGGAGGACGATGCAGAGTCGACCGAGACCACCAACGGTGAGACCGCCGGTTCCGTGGACGCCGCCGATAACGAGTCGCCGGAGGCGACCGTCCGGGGGGCGTCTTCTTCCACCACCGCGGCGCCCATCATCACCACCACCACCACTGTGCCCCCACCCCGCATGGGCGTGGTGCTGTTGGCGCCCGACCAGTCGAACAACACTTTGAACGTCAGGGCCGGCCCCGGTACCAGCAACCCCAAGGTCAACGAACTCCAGCCCGCCCAGGCGGGGTTGGTCGCCAGTGGGGCTTTGGAGGTGGTTGACGGTCGGGTGTGGCATGAACTGGTCGTCGGTGAGACGGTGGGCTGGGCGTACGGGTATTACCTGACCGAGACCCTCACGCCCGCCCGGGTGGAGGAAGAGTGGGATTGGAAGGCGACCATTGACGACTTTGCCAACGCCTTGGTGGTGGGAGAGGGCTTGGAGGAGATCGTCTCCTGGCGGGGTTTGTTCGTTATCCGGCACGATGACAACTTGCGGCGATGGACACCGGAGGAACTGTCCGGATTGCATACCGATGACACCGACCTGAAGTGGGCCAACACCGGGGCCTCGGCCAGTGAGTCGGAGGCCACGGTCGGAACCTGGAAGCAAGTGATCGCCGACGCTTTCCTTTCTGACTATCTCGATCAGGATGTGACCATCGAAGTGGGGGGTCTGACCCTGGGTCCCAACGCAACTCTGCCCGAAACGGCTATCTCTTCGGCTTTCGCCAACTTCCCTTGGGTGGCGATCCACGACCCGGGCGACAACGAGGCGATAGGAGGACTTGACTGGTCCACTTGGTTTGTCTTCCTGGAGATGGAAAACGACGGCCCCAAAGTGGTTGGTCTTCAGCCTCAGGTTTCGTATCCGTAGACAGATTCGGGTCCTACCCCCGGGCCCGCTAATTCGCGAAAATCGGTCGCCCCTTGGGCCCCGCCCCCTGCCACCGCCGCCGTTGGTGGACCGCGCTCCGTCAGACCCTGGGGAGGGCGCGGTTCCGAAGATATGATTCCAGCAGCCCGAGTGACGCGTCGGATCGGGCCGGGGCATGTTTGTGACTGTTTAGCACTATGGGCCGCCGCGGTGACGAAAGTCAACTTCCCGGACGGGTTTTCTGAGGTTTGTGCCGGCATTTTGTGGCTAACTTCCACCAGCCCCGACAGCTACACCCAGGCTTCCACCCGCTCCGCCAAATACACGCTCACCTCTTTGGCCAGATCAAGGGTCTCGCACATCTGTTCCCGGCCCATCACCAGGTCGACCAGGGAAATGTGCACGGTGCCGGTGATCATCAGGCGTCGTTGAGTGGACGAGCCCAGAGGAGCGTATGAATCGATTGCCTGCACTTCGATGGGAAGTGAAATGTCCCCCACCCCGGCCAGATCGGTGGCGAGCACCAGCAGATCGGGGGGATTGGTGAGCGGAGGAACCGACCAGTTGAAGTACATGTGCAACTGGTAGATGTCCTCGGGTTCCTCGAAATCGTCCTCCATCTCTTCCAACCGGTCGATCAAGGCCAAGACCGCCCGCGGTTCCACGTCAAGTGACAGGTGCAGGTCGATCGGCAGACTGCAGGATTCGGCCGGGTGCAGGTCAACCTCCCAGGATTGCCGAAGAGAATAGGTCTCCACAAAATGCCGCTCATCGTGGATGTGAAAGCTGTGCTTTATCGCGTGCTCTTTGACGGTATGGATAAAGCCGGCGATATCGATGGACATTAGGCAAGAGACTACCCCGCCCGTAAATAAAGGATCCGGTCGGGGGTTCGGGTAGTTTCGCGACCGCGACTCTCCTCCCTGGTCGGCAATCCCGCATTCCGGTTGGACGAAAAGCCGTAACATGAGGGGCATTGACCAAGAGGACCGCAAGATGATCATCGTGATGAAACAGGACGCCACCGACGAGGAGATCGGGGTGGTGGTTAACCGTCTGGAGTCCATAGACTGCGAAGCCCATGTATCGGTGGGACGGTTTCGGACGGTAATCGGAGCGGTGGGTGACCGCCAGCAGATGCTCCAGTTGCCATTTGAAGCGCTGGGCGGAGTGGAACGGGCGGTTCCGGTGATGCGGCCCTTCAAGCTGGTAAGCCGTGACTTCCAGGGAGAAAACACCGTTATCCGGATCAGGGGGGTGAAGATCGGAGACGGTTCATTCACTCCCATTGCCGGTCCCTGTGCGGTGGAATCGAGGGATGTCCTTTTCCAAACCGCAGAGGCGGTGCAGCAAGCCGGCGCCACCGTCTTGCGGGGAGATGCCTTCAAACCTCGCACCTCTCCCTTCTCCTTCCAGGGCCTAAAGGAAAAGGGGCTGATGTTGCTCGCCGAAGCCCGGGAAGAATTCGATATGCCGTTCGTGGCCGAGGTGCTTGACCCCCGGGATGTGGAGTTGGTGGCGGACTACGCCGACATGCTCCGTATCGGAACCCGGAACATGTCCAATTTTGCCCTGCTGAGCGAGGTGGGCCGAACCAGCACCCCGGTGATGTTGAAACGGGGCTTCACCGCCACCCTGGAGGAATGGCTGAACGCGGCCGAATACATCTACAAGGAGGGAAACCAGGACATTCTCATGGCAGAGCGCGGAATCCGGACCTTCGAGACGGCGTCGCGCAACACACTCGACATCACGGCGGTTCCGCTGCTCCAAGAGCTCTCTCATCTGCCGGTGGTGGTGGATCCGTCCCATTCCTCGGGTCGCAGAAACTTGGTGGCGCCGCTTTCGCGGGCCGCCCTGGCAGTGGGCGCCGACGGGATAATGATCGATGTCCATCCCACTCCCGAAACCGCCTTGGTGGACGGCGCCCAGGCGATCCTTCCCGAGGAGTTCGCCGAGTTGATGGAGAGCGTGAAAGAGATAGCCGAAGCCATGCGCATTCCCCTTTAGATGCCAATGGCGGCGGTGGTGGGCACCGGTCTGATCGGAACCTCGATCGGTATCGGGCTCACCGTTTCGGGCTGGGAGGTGTGCGGATGGGACACCAACTCCGCGCATCTTGATCAGGCCATCTCCATGGGGGCCTTTTCGGGCCGGGCCGACAGCCTCTCGGGGGCGGT
This sequence comes from Acidimicrobiia bacterium, assembly GCA_963665765.1. Taxonomy (GTDB): domain Bacteria; phylum Actinomycetota; class Acidimicrobiia; order Spongiisociales; family ZC4RG35; genus Bin76. The sequence goes on along the minus strand of OY762464.1, from coordinate 804,085 downwards.
GGGGGGTGCTGATCTGGTGGTGTTGGCGGCGCCTCCCAAAGTCACCGTCTCTATCCTGGCGAACCTGCCGACCGACGCTCTGGTCACCGATGTGGCGGGGATAAAACAACCGGTGGTGAAGGCCGCATCCGGCCTGCCCCGGTTCGTGGGCGGACATCCCATGGCCGGCCGAGAGGTAACCGGACCAGGCGGCGCCAGCGGCGACCTGTTCCGCGGGGCGACCTGGGTTCTAACCTCCGACCAGGCCGATCCAGGCGATTGGGAGGAAATGGCGGCGATAGTTCGATCTCTCGGCGCGCAGCCGGTGGAGATGACTGCCGCCCATCACGATCGCATAGTGGCCTGGGTGAGCCACCTTCCCATGGTGCTGGCCACCACCTTGATCGACCGGCTGGGCACGGCCGGCCCCTCGGCCCACACTATGGTGGCCGGAGGGTTTCGCGATCTCACCCGGATCGCTCTGTCCAGTTCGGACTGGTGGTCGGACCTGCTGGTGGAGAATCGGCGCTCCCTGTCCCCGGTGTTGCGGGAGATGGCGGCGAGTTTGGAGGATTGGGCGAACCATCTGGAGGGGATGGAACAAAAATGGGTGTTTGACTTGTTGGGATCCGCTCGACAGACCCGTGCGGCCTTGGCGGCGCCCGCCCATAGCCTGGGAGTTCTGCTGGAGGATCACCCGGGTGAAATCGCCCGGGTCGGCCATGCTTTGGCGATCAGCGGAGTAGATCTGCGGGACCTCCAACTCCGGCACGCCACTCACGGCGGGGGCGGGGTGCTCACCCTCTCGGTCCGACCCGAAGAGGCCGTGCGCCTGCGCCGCGCCCTGGTGGCGGAGGGATTCGCGCTTCTGGGAGACTGAGGGGCCGATCCTATAGGTCGGTGGTCGGCTCCGACAGAAGTCCCAACACCGAAGCCACCCCCGTCTTGACGCCCACTTGCAGGCAGTCCTCATTGATCTGGAACCAGGCTGAATGGAGATCCCTCCGGTCGTTTTCAGTCATGGCGCCCAGCCTGATCATCATTCCCGGCGCTCTGTCCAAATAGTGGGAGAAGTCCTCGGCGCCCAGGGAGGTGAAAGTGCCCACCACCGCTGGGCGGCCCAGGATCTCGATCAGTGATTGTCTGACGGTATTGACGGTGGATGGGTGGTTGTAGACCGGCGACAGAACCCGCCGCCATTTGATCTGGGCCTCCGCCCCGGTGGGCGCCACGATTTCTTGGGTGAGGCGGCGGATCAGGTCGGGGAGGATCTCGCTCAACTCGGGGTTGGGAGTGCGACAGGTTCCTCCGATGGTTACCTCCGACGGGATTACATTCTCGGCTGTTCCTCCTCGGATGTGGCCGAAGGTCAGCGAAAAGGGAAGGCGGGGATCGACCAGGCGCCCCAGCAGACCCGGAAGCTCGACGAGCACCTTGCCGGCCGCATATAGCAGGTCGCTGGTCAGATGGGGTCGGGCGGTGTGACCTCCCGGTCCGCGGAGCACTATCTCCACCAGGTCGCTGGAACTGGTGATGGCGCCTTCCTTCAAACCGACCTTCCCGATTTCGAGGGTGGCGTCCACGTGAAGGGCGGCGATTCCCTGCACCCCTTCCATCACTCCCTCCTCCACCATTTCCGCGGCACCGCTGGGAATCGATTCCTCCGAATGCTGGAAGATCATCCGCACCTGGCCCGGGAGTCGTCCCAGACGGCTCAAGGCGGCGGCCACTCCCAGACCGATGGCGGCATGGGCGTCGTGCCCGCAGGCGTGCATGACCCCGGGGTTTTGGGAAACGTGGGGTTGGGCGGGAGGCTCTGAGATGGGTAGCGCGTCCAGATCGGCGCGCCACGCCACCATGGGACCCTCGGATCCCACTTCGGCAAACAGACCCGTTCCCGACGGCCTTCGGATGCGCGCTTCTATCCCGTGGTTGGCGAGCGCCTCCGCCAAGAGGGCAGTGGTGCGGAGCTCGGAGTGAGCCAACTCGGGGTGCCGGTGGAGGGTTCTTCGCACCTCGATCACCTCATCGAGGACTTCTCCGACCGCTTTTTCGATCAGCTTGCGAGAAAACATGGGCACTCGCCAAGGCTATCGGAGTGGGGGACATGTGATCGAACATCGGGCGGGACGGACTGTGGTGTCCTTGCCGGGGGCGGGCTCAGTTGAGGCCGCCGCCGATCTCGATCCCGATCCAAACCAGGGCAATTCCTGCCAGAGCCAATGGCGCCGTCCGTCGCCAGACTGCGGCCCTTTTCCCATCCGACTCTTCCAGGGTCTCGACCATCCAGGTTGAGAAGGTGGTCAGAGCGCCCAGGAAACCGGTTCCGACCACAACTGTCCCGTCCGGGCCGAGGTGACCGTGGTGGGAAAGAGCGACCACCGCTCCCAGGCCTATAGAGCCCACCAGATTCACCACGGCGGTGCCGGTTCCCCCCGGTGCCCGACGGGCGAACCAGGTGGAGACCAGCCACCGGATCACCGCGCCCACGCCCCCGGCCAGCGCCACGCCCAGGATTACCACGCCCGACTCCGTTGCCGGGCGGCGGCGGCGATGCGCAGCCCGGCCAGAACACTGCCCCCGGCATAGAGGGCCGCCACCAGAGGGCCCGGCCGGTCCAGAAGCTGCAGAGCTTCGAGGGCAAAAGTGGAGAAGGTGGTGAGGGCGCCGGCCAAACCCACTCCCAGCAGGGCGTACCCCGGCCCTCCGGCGGCGCGCCGTTCCGAAAGTCCGGCCAGGGTTCCCAACAGCGCCGAACCCAACAGGTTGGCGATAACGGTGGCGATCGGAACCTCCGAGGTGGGCGCGATCCAGATGCCCAGCCCGTAGCGAACCAGAGCGCCGATCGAACCTCCCAGAAAAACGGCGATGGCAGTTTGGACAAGACCCGGCGCGGCCCGGTCGGCGTTCACTGGGGTAAGTCACCGGTTAGGTCGGGCAGGGCAGAGCCTCCATTCACCGGCAAGATGCTAACTTTGGGCCGTCGGGGTCCTGTTTCCGTATCCTTACGAGTATGCCGTTTCGGATAGCAGGCGCTCAACTGAACCTGGTGGTCGGTGATCTGGAGGGAAACCGCCGACGGATTCTTGAGGCTATGGAGTGGGCGGAGGCGAGGAACGCCCGGATGCTGGTGCTCCCGGAGTTGGCGGTGACCGGGTATCCCCCCGAGGACTTGGCCTTGCGGTCCGATTTTGTGGAGGCCGGCCGAAAAGTGTTGGCCGAGTTGGCGCAGCGGTCCGGTCGGACCGTCACGGTGGTGGGATTTCTCGATTCCTCTCATCCGGAGGAAAGTCCGGGGAAGGGAAAAGACGCCTACACGGGACGGGTCTCCAATGCGGCGGCCCTCTTGGCGGGAGGCCGGATCAAGGGGGTCTATCACAAAAGGGCACTGCCCAACTATGGGGTTTTCGACGAGCGGCGCTGGTTCAATCCGGGAACGGGGAGTGCGGAGGCCCAGAAGGTGGGAGACGTCCGGGTGGGGGTATCCATCTGCGAGGACCTGTGGACCGACGATGGCCCGTGGCGGGAGATGGCCCGCGCCGGGGCCGACGTGATCGTCAACCTCAACGCCTCCCCCTATCACCTGGGCAAGTCCCTGGAGCGGGAGACGTTGGTGTCGGGACGGGCGCGGGCGGCCGGAGTGCCGATCGTCTATCTGAATCTGGTGGGGGGCCAGGACGAGCTGGTGTTCGACGGCGCCTCGCTGGCGGCGGCTTCCGACGGTGCGATCCTGCACCGTTCGCCGCAGTTCCGTGAGGACCGATTCGTGCTGGACCTGCCCCTGGCCGGTGAGCCGACGGCCTTCTCCCGATCTGGGGCCGCCCGGATGGAACCGGAGGAGGAGATTTGGTCGGCAGTGACCCTGGCCACCCGCGACTATGTCCGCAAGAACGGCTTCGAATCGGTGGTGGTGGGCTTGTCGGGCGGGATCGACTCGGCGGTCACCGCCTGCCTGGGCGTGGATGCTCTGGGCGCCGACCGGGTGTGGGGAGTGTCGATGCCGTCGATGTTCAGTTCCGAGCACTCCCGGACGGATGCCAAGCTACTGGCCTCCAATCTGGGAATCCGTTTTGAGATGATCCCCATCGAACGGATTCACCGGGCGTTTTCGGAGACGTTGTCCCCGGTGATGGAGGGAGACGGATGGGGAGTGGCCGGTGAGAATCTGCAAGCCCGCGCCCGGGGGTCGCTGCTCATGGCGATTTCCAATCAGCACGGCGGTCTGGTGCTGGCCACGGGGAACAAGTCGGAACTGGCGGTGGGTTATGCCACCTTGTACGGGGACATGGTGGGGGGATTCGCTCCCCTCAAAGACGTCTATAAGACGTGGGTCTACCGGTTGGCCAGGTGGAGAAACCGTGTCGAGCCGGTGATCCCCGAGGGGACTCTTACCAAGCCTCCTTCGGCGGAACTGCGTCCCAACCAGGTTGATACCGACTCGCTGCCGTCCTATGATGAGCTGGATTCGATATTGGGAATGTACATAGATTCAGAGCTGGCGGTGGAAGACCTCACCGCGGCGGGATTCGATGCTGAGATGGTGAGCCGGGTGGTGACAATGGTGGAGCGATCCGAATACAAGCGAGGCCAGGCGGCGCCCGGTCCCAGGGTTACCACCAAGCATCTCGGTCGGGAGCGCCGCCGTCCGATCACCGGCAGATGGAACCGGTCGTGAGCGGACATCGCCTGCTGGTCAACGGGAAGCCCTGGGGGGAGATGGTGTTTTCCATCACCAGTCCCACCATTCTGCGGGGTGATGGTTGCTTTGAGGTGATGAGGGTTTATGGGGGTCGTCCTTTCGAGGCCGGTCCCCACCTCGATCGGCTGGAGCAGTCTGCCCGGATGTTGGACCTGGCAGTCCCCGACCGCGCCTTGCTCGACTCATGGGTGGAGCAGGTGGCCGCCTATGGCTCCGACGGGCTGATCAGGGTAGTGCTGGGCCGGGGCGCCCAACCGGGCGACGAGCAGTGCGTGGTGATGTGGCAGGAAGTTCCTCACCGGCCCGATCGGATTCGGCTGCTGGTGATGACCGCCCCCTGGCATTCGGCCGGCCGGCCGTGGGATCTGGCCGGAGGAAAGACCCTCTCTTATGCTCCCAACATGGCTTCCACCCGTCGCGCCCAGAAGGAAGGGTACGACGAGGCGTTGCTCATCTCCGATGATCGGATCGTGTTGGAGGGGCCGGTATTCTCGGTGGCCTGGGTTAGCAACGGAGTGTTCGAGACCCCTTCTCTGGATCTGCTGATCCTCGATTCGATCACCCGCCGGGTGGTCCTGGATCTGGTGGCGGACCTCGGGATACCGATCCGGGAGGGGCGATTTGGGTTGGATCGCATGAGGAAAGCCGATGAGGCGATGGTGATCGGAACCACCCGGGAGATCACCCCCATCGTCGAACTGGACGACCGTCGGTACCCCCCCGGGCCGATTACCAGGCAACTGATCGAGGCGTTCGGAATACGAATCCGGCAGGAAACCGACGGATCCTGAAAGGAGACTGCCCACCCATGGCAATCATCAGTGCAGTGGGCGCGGGAACCAAGCTTTCGGCGAGGATCGTCGGGGTGGGTGCGGCGGCGGCCTTGCTGATGATGGCCGCGGCCTGCGGAAGCGACAACCGGCCGGAGTTGGTCACCACCACTTCGCGGGTGACGGCCACCACCGCGTCGCCGTCCACCACCGCCCCGCCGCTTACCACCACCACCCGAACATCTCCCACCACGGTTGAGGGCTCGGTGAGCACGGCGGGCCCGGTCCCGGATACCCCGGAGGCCGGACAGATCCTCTATCGGGTGGTGCGCCAGGAATCGACCCGCGACGGGAGCCGATTATTCCTGGCGATCCCTCCCGGCGCCTACAGCGACGTCGATCTGGCGAACCTGGTGCTGTCGGTGCATGAGGAGCGGGATGATCTCTTTGAGGTGCACATCTTCGACAGTCGGGAGGCGGTGGAGGCGCTGATCAAACCGGAGACCGAACGAACACCCGAAGAATCAGAACTACTCGAGCGCCATTATCTGGTGAGTATTCTGGAAGGCTCGATCCTCCGCTTCCAGGGTCCTTTCGCCGACCTGGAGGGATACATAATCGGCTCCTAACCGGTCCGTCCTCGGGGCCACACCACCCGGAGATTTCCCAACCAAGTTTGGCCATTGCCCACGGGGCGGGACTCACAGCAGGGCGGCGGCCACCATCAGGAAACCTCCGAACCCGACGATATCGGTGATCAGGGTCAGAAAGATGCTGGAGGCAAGCGCCGGGTCGAATCCCAGCCGGCGAAGCACCACGGGGATGCCGGTGCCCGCCAGAGTGGCGATGGTCAGGTTGGCCAGCGCCGCCACCCCCACCACGGCCGCCACCTTCTCGGCGCCGAAGTTGGAGAAAAACAGACCCATCGACAGAAGCGCCACGGTGAGAAGCATCGAGGCCCCCGCCAGAAAGGCGCCGTTCAAAAGCCCGATGCCCAACTGGCGTCGGATCACCGTCCAGATCCGCGCCCGGGGGAGATCGCCGATCGCCATGGAGCGAATCACCACCGCCAGGCTCTGAACGCCGCCGTTGCCGCCCAGCAGGGCCACCACCGGCATGAGCGCGGCCAGGACCGGTTCGGCGGAGATGATTCCGGTCTGGCGTTCGATCACAAAGGCCACGATCAAAGCCAAGAACAGGTTGAGGGTCAGCCAGGGAAGGCGCATCCTCACCGAGGAGAGGACCCCGGTGTGGATGGTCTCCTCGGCGCCGGCGCCCACCGAGGCGGCGAAGTCTTCGGAAGCCTCGGCCTGCACGGCGTCCATCACCTCGTCATGGGTAACCATTCCCTGCAGATGTCCCAGGTCATCCACCACCGGCAGCCCCAAGAGCCGATAACGCTGCATCAGTTCGGAGACCTCTTCCCGGTCGGCGGTGACCCGGACCGACACCGGATTGGCCTCCATCGCCTCGTCGAGACCCACCGAGGGCCGGACGAACACCAGGTCCCGGAAGGAGGCCACCCCCCGCAGCAGGCCGAAGTCGTCGGTGATGTACACGTAGGTGAGGTCTTCCACCGTCTCCCGGATGGTGCGGATCCGCTCAATCGCCTCCCCGGCGCTCAACCCCACCGGCAGCACCGCCACATCGGTGGTCATCAGCCCCCCGGCGGTGTCCGACGGGTAATCAAACAGCTTGCTTACCTCGTCGCCGGTTGGATCCCCCATCAGGCCGATGAGAGTGGACACCGTCTCCGACGGCATCTTTTCCAAGATGTCCACCGCCTCGGTGGAGGGCATCTCCTCCAGCACCGAGGCCGCTTCTCCCGACGGCAGTTCCTCCAGCAGCGTGGCCGCCAATTCGTCGCGCAGTTCTTCGAGAACAAAAGCGCTCGGTCGGCGTTCGAGTAGGTTCAGCAGTTCTCCGGCGATCTCGGGGGAGACCGATTCCAAGATGTCCGCCGCATCATGCGGAGAAGCCCCTGCCAAGTCTTGCCACGTCTTGGTGTTGGCGCCCAGATACTGCTCCACTTCGGTGGGGCGCGAATGAGCGGTCCTTCGAAGGCGCTGAGCCAACTCCCGGGGGCTGTACGGTCGCGATCTCATCCTTTGAAAAAGACTACGGCGCGGCGGGCAGGCCTCCGACCCGAGAAGGGCCTATCGAGCAGGGAAACGGCGCCCCGGCGCGGGGAAACTAACCGGAAAAGGGGCGGACCGAGGTCACCTTCACTTGGAACCTTCCCCCGGGAGCTTCATAGGCGACCAGATCGCCGGGAGATTTTGCCAGGCAGGCGGCGCCCAGTGGGCTGGTGGGAGAGACCACCAGCCCGGCCGAACCCCGGTTTTCGGCCGGGGCGAGCAGAAATTCCATTTCCTCGCCGTCGTTCCCCACCACGGTCACCATCGACCCGATCTCCACCCGGCCGGTGTCGTGCACCTCCTTGACCTGGGCGTCGCGGAGCACCCGCTCGAGGTGAGCGATCCGGGCTTCCATCAGGCCCTGTTCGTCCTTGGCGGCGTGATAGTCGGCGTTCTCCCGGATGTCCCCGTGTGATCGGGCTTCGGCGATGCGATCGGAGATCTCGATTCGCTTGGGTCCCTTCAACTCTTCCAGCTCGGCGGTGAGTCGCCGGTGGGCGTCGGGAGTGAGAAAAGTGGTCGGATTCTCGGTCATCACCCCATCAAGGATATCGGCTCAACACGAGTATTCCGCCGCCCGCCGCGCACTTGGAGGGTGACCGACCGGGTGAGGAAGATTCATCAACGCGGGGACAGGTTGGTAGTTTTGCCGGGATGGAAATCAAGCTGACCAGCTTCAGTCCCGGCGCCGGTTGAGGCTGCAAGCTCGGGTCGACCGAGCTGGCGCAGGTGCTGCGCCCTCTGCAGGATCATCCCGCGTTCTCCTCTCCCCGGCTGATGGTGGGAGTGGACACCCGCGACGACGCGGGCGTATACCGCCTGCCGGACGGGCGCGTCCTCATCCAGACGGTGGACTTTTTCACTCCGGTGGTGGACGACCCCCGGAACTGGGGACGCATCGCCGCCGCCAACGCCCTGTCGGATGTGTACGCCATGGGCGGGCAGCCCCTCACCGCTCTCCAGTTGATGTGCTGGCCTTCCCGGGACCTCCCGCTCGACCTCTTGGGGGAGGTCGCCCGGGGCGGCGCCGAAATCATGGCGAGAGCGGGGTGCACCATAGTGGGAGGGCATACCATCGATGACGAGGCGCCCAAATATGGGTTCGCGGTGACCGGGACCGCTCCCGCAGGTGAGATTATCACCAACGCCGGGGCCCGTCCGGGCGACTGGTTGGTGCTGACCAAACGGCTCGGCACCGGAATCATCACCACCGCTCACAAGGCCGGTGAGTGCCCTTCGGACGTGTTGGATGCGGCGGTGGGGGAGATGATCTCCCTCAACGAGGGCGCCGGACGGGCCATGGTCTCGGTGGGGGCTTCCGCCGCCACCGACGTGACCGGATACGGCCTGGCGGGACATCTCCTCTCCATGCTGGAGGCCTCGGGGGCGGGCGCCCGGATCGAGATTGCCCGGTTGCCGCTGTTGCCCGGGGTGTCCGGCCTGCTCGACGCCGGGCATTACCCGGGGGGAAGCCTCCGCAATCTGGCGGCGGCGTCCCCGAGGCTGGCGGGCGGAGACGAAGCATCCCGTCGGATCCTCTGCGATGCCCAGACCAGCGGAGGGTTGCTCATCTCGGTTCGGCCCGATGCCGCAGAGGCGCTCGGTGCCCGGCTGCGCGCCGGGGGAGCGGGTTCAACGGTGATTGGAACGGTGACCGACACCGACCCGGTGATCGAGCTTCAGTGATGAAGCGGAGGGATCAATTCAGAACCGCCTGCAATCCGGGCTTGAACTTGTCCGGTTCCAGCAGGAAGGCGTCATGGCCCTTGTCGGAGTGGACGGTGTGCCAGAGCACCGGCACCCCGGCGCCGTTGAGCGTTCTGACCATGTTCTCCTGCTCCTCGGGATAAAAGCAGACGTCGGAATCGATGGTGAATACCATCCACTGCTGGTCCCGGCAGCGTTTCAGCAACTCTTCGAAGGTCTTGCCCCCCACTTCTTTGAGCAGATCGAATTTCTGCCAGATCCGCACCACCCGCAGATAGGTGTTGGCGTCGAACCTCTGCACGAATTTTTGTCCCTGATGCAGCATGTAGGACTCCATGGGATGCTGCACCCGGTATCCGGCCAGGTTTTCCTGGGGAAGAATCTCGTGACGGATGCGTTCCCGGAAAGCCGACAGAGAGACGAAGGTCTTGTGACCGATCATCCGGGCCAGGGCCAAGCCCAGATCGGGAGGGGAGTGGTCATAGTAGTCCCCACCGCGGAAATGCGGGTCGGCGATGATGGCGAACATCTGCTCGAAGTTGTGGATCACCTGCAAGGTGGTGACGCCCAGACCTGCCGCGATGGGGATCACGACCTTCACCCGGTCGGGATAACGGGTTCCCATCACCAGTGCCATCAAACCCCCCACCGAGCCTCCCGTGCAGGCGTGGATCCGTTCGATGCCCAGCTGGTTCAGCATCTGCACCTGGGAATCGACGATGTCGGTGATGGTCAGGGCGGGGAAGTCGGATCCGTAGGGCCGCCCGGTGGCGGGGTTGGTGGATGCCGGACCGGTGGACCCGTAGCACCCGCCCAGGTAGTTGACGCACACCACTGCATACCGATCGGTGTCGAGCGCTCGTCCGGGTCCGATGAACCCGTCCCACCACCCCAGCCGCATCTCCTCGCTCCAGAGGTCGCCCACCCCCGGCACCGACGGGGTGAAACCGGCGGCATGCTGGCTTCCGGTTAAGGCGTGGAACACCAGGATCACATTGTCCCGTTGCTCGTTCAGTTCTCCGTACATCTCGTAGGCGAGGGTCACCTGCTCGATGGTTCTTCCGCTCAGGGTGGTGAAGGGTCCGTTCAGTGAAACGAACCGGGTCTCGGTGGGGGCAAGACCGGGGCGCCCATCTTCGATGGGGGGGCGGGGAACGCTGGTTGTCACCGACTCTCCTTTACTCATCGGTCAGGCGTTGGCACCGTGCCGGATAATTCCGACCGGTTGCCGCGGTTTCACGGGGCCTGATCCCTCCGCCGCTCTGGATGAGCGTCTGGTGACGCTACCGGCCTCATTCTGGCAGAATTGTTCGCCGAAACCAACCCGACGGCGAAGTTCGGGTCGCCCAGGAAGCCCACTTCCTGATCAGCTTTGCTTCGTCCGATCGGTTTTCTCAATGGGTGTGGAGGGTTCGTTTGGTCGCTCCCGCAGGGGAGGTGGGAGACGCTTTGCCTGGTCGTGGGCCAGAAGCGCCGGAGCCGACCTCAGAACAACTGGGGCTGGTGGCTCACCCAGATGGTGTTGTTTTCGGGGTCGGTCACGCCTCTCATGTCGAGCGGGAGGCCACTTTGCCGGGCGGGCATGTTGATCACATCCTTACCCCTGGCGGCCAGGTACTGCTCCCATTCGAGCAGGTTGTCCGCCCACAGGATGATCTCGGCCCCACCGGGACCGGGTGAGTCGGGTTGTCTCTTGCGCAGGATCAGATAGGCGCCGCCCACCGCCATCCATACCTGACCGCGGGTCGCCATGTGGGGAGCGGTTATCTGTCGCAGGCCGAGCGCTTCCGAATAGAAGTCCGACATTTTCTCCAGATCGTTGACCCAGATGATGGCGCTCATGCCACCTCTCGGGCTGAGTGAGGGGACCTCTTGGCCGGCGGTCACGGTTTGCTTGGCGTCAGCCATGCTGAATCGACCAACCGTCACCTCCCTTCCCACGATCACCCCGTTCAACTTGCGCCCTTCCGCCGACAACCTGGTGAGTGTGCGCAGATCCTCCAGGCTTCCCACTCCGCCCGCCACTATCACCGGCTCGGGCACCAATTCCAGAGTTTCGGCATAGATGTCGAGATCGAGTGGCTCGGTGAGAGGATTCCGTCCGGCCTCCGCTATCAAGAAAGCCGCCACTCCCGCCGAGGACATCTCCAGCAGCACCTCTTCCAGGTAGCGACCGCTTCGCTCGTTCCATCCCTGGGTGACGATCTCCTGGTCGGGGCGGACATCGATGGCCACGGCGATCTTGCCCGGGTAGTCCCGACACAGATCCCAAATCATGATCTGGTCCTCGATGGCAGCGGTCCCCATCACCACCCTCCAGGCGCCGTTTTGGATCAGGCGAGCGGCTTCCAGATGTGAGCGGACTCCTCCCGCCACTTGAACCGGGGTGTCAAGCTCGGAGACGATCTCGTCGATCAGTGCCCGATTCTGATAGTCGCCCAGCGCCGCCGCGTTGAGGTCCACCACGTGGAGGTAGTCGGCGCCCTGTCTGGCCCAACTGCGGGCCCGGTTGAGGGGGTCGTTGTCCAAGATGATGGCTTCGGTGACGTCGAGGGCCGGAAGGCGGACCGATCTGCCACCGAGAATATTGATGCGCCCATAGATGTCCATGTGGGGGGGAAGGATACCGCTGCGGGATACGGCCTTCTGTTGGGAACCGGGTGTTGGTTTTCAGGTCGGGGGATCGAGTTTCAGAGACTGCTCGGCGGATTCGAGGGTCTGATTGCGGTCGAGAACCGGCAGGAAAAGGTCACCATACCGCGACAGGCGTTTGCACAGGTTGGTGATGTCGATGTCGCCGTTGCGGAACCGACCCACCTCTTCCCAGCGCAGGGGAGCGGAGACCGGCGCCCCGGGCAGCGGACGCACCGAGTACACCGAGGAGAGGGTCTGACCCATGGCGTTGCGGTTGTGGTCGATGAGCACTTTCCCGGTCCGTTGGGATTTGTCCCAGGCCAGAGTCAGGTCATCGGGGTTGGCGGCCACCAGCAGCCGGGCCACCGCTTTGACGAACCGGCGTACCCGTTGGTGGGTGTAGATGGGCCGAAGAGGCAGGTAGACATGCATGCCTCGGCTGCCCGACAGCTTGGGAACCGACCGCAACCCCAGCCGGTCGAGCGCCGTTCCCAGCAGGCGGACCCCCGCCGTCACCTGTGACCAAGAGGCGTCGGGAGCGGGATCGAAGTCGAACACCGCCCAGTCGGGATGCTGCAGATCGGGGTGGCGGGAGTGGAAGGGATGGACTTCCACGCATCCCATGTTGGCGAACCACATGAGCGACTCGGGGTGGTCGGCGCAGAGAAAGTCGATCATCCCGCCCATCGAGCGGGAGTCCACCCCGAGGGTGCGCATCCAGGCCGGTTGATGCCCGGGCGCCCGTTTCTCATAGAAGGAGGGTCCCCCGATTCCGTCGGGGTAGCGGGACATCGACAGGGGGCGATCGCGCAGATGGGGGAGCAGGGTGGAGGAGACAGACGCGTAGTAGGCGATCAGGTCCCCTTTGGTGTAGCCCTCGGGAAAGAACCGCTTGGCGAGGTTGGAGAGCACTACGGTCCGCTTGGCTCTGATCGGTTGGTAGCGGTCGTCGACCGACTCGACCGGAACCGGGTCTGGGAGCGACAAGAGTCCCGAAGCCGCCTGCCGACCAGGAAGAGGCCGTTCCTGCAGCCGCTGCGCCACCGCCCGCAATTCGGCGCCGATGGCCAGGTGGCTCTCCGGTTCCCTGGCTTCCGATATCACCACCATCGGAATCCCGGTTTCGTGCGCCGCCTCCACCAGGGGTCCCACTCGCAGGGTGCCCTCGCCGTAGGGGACATGACTGATCTCTCCCGACGGCCCGAACCGGTTATCGGTGAACTGGGTGTGAAGGGGGGACAGCATCCAGGCGGGAAAGGAGTCCTTCAGGAAGGAAAGCACCGTTGCGAACCGGCTCTTTCCAATGAGCCCCCCGCCCGAGATGGCGTGAAGATGGGCCCAGTCGATCACCGGTCTCACGAAAGGGAACTCGGCCGCCAACAGGGCGATGTCGCCCAGTGTTCCGAAGGAATTTCGATTCCCGGCGTTTTCCAGGCCCAGCCCCACCCCCAGGTTTTCCACTTTGGGCGCCAAGGCCTCCAGGCGGCGGCGGACCAGTTCCATCACCTTCTCGGGAGGGCGACCCTTGAGATGTCCGGCGTGGGCGACGATCAGCGGAGCGCCCAGTTCCCGTCCCAGTTTCATGGTGTGCTCCACGGCGGAAAGGCACCTGCGGGTCTTTTGGGGATCTTCGGTGGTGAGCACCGCGAAGTACGGAGCGTGAGCGGACAGCCGGATGCCTCGGGCGGCGGCGTGGGCGCCGAACTGCGCGCACGGTTCCTCTTTCCAGGGGAATCCCTTGACGAAAGAGAGCTCATAGGAGGAGATGCCCTGTTCCTTCAGGTTGTCCAGAAAAGAACGGTGGTCGACGCCGTCGGGTGGCGGGGGACCGGAGATGCCGAAACGGAGGTACGCGGGGCGCCGCCCGTCTGGGGAGGGTGGCTTGGGATGGGACATGCTGACCCAATGATGGTCGGAGTCGGGTCGGGCGCGCAGGCCAGGCACACCTGAAGTTAGTGCTCCGACAGTGGCCATAAGGCGACGGTTGACAAGTGCTGCTACGATTTTAGATAGCGGGCTCACTCGGCTCGATCTCAAAGGAAGGAGAGGCTATGGAAACCGTTGCAGTCCTATTGGCGGCTATTGGTGCTATCAACTGGGGGCTGATCGGCTTGTTCGGCTTCGACCTGGTAGCGGCCATTACCACCGCCGGCAAGTTCGGCGAAACCAACGTTGTCTCACGGATCATCTATGTGGTCGTGGGCATTGCCGGAGTTTGGGCGCTCTTCACCCTGGGCGGCTAGGCGAACACCCGAAGCAAATCTATATCCCAAGCAACTGCCCCATTGCGTCGAGTCTCGGCCGGAGTTCGGCGGCATGGGGCAAGTTGTCATCTGACCTTGGTGGTCACGGGGGTGGCGCCTAGGTGAGGGGAAGCATCCGGTTCGGAATCTGCACCGATCAGGCCGCACCATACGCCACTTTGGTCCGACGTTGGCGGTATTTCGAGGACCTGGGGTTTGACAGTATCTGGGACTGTGATCATTTCCTCCGGCCGTCGGACCCCGGAGGCCCCTATTTTGAGGGATGGACTCTGTTGGCGGCTCTGGCCACCCAAACTTCTCGGATCCGGGTGGGGGTCCTGGTGGGGAGCAACACTTTCCGCCATCCTGCCCTTTTGGCGCAGCAGGCCATCACTATCGACCACATTTCGGAGGGACGTTTGGAACTGGGGTTCGGGGCCGGGTGGTTCGCCGAGGAGCACGAGCGCTTCGGCATACCGTTTGGCAATCCCAGGGTCCTGGTGGAAAGATTCGAGGAGGCGGTGGAGATTGTCGATGCCCTGCTGCGGGGCGAGACGGTTACCCGCCAGGGTCGGCATTACCGGCTGAAGGAGGCCCGGTTGCGGCCCCGGCCCCGGCAGTCACCCCGCCCACCACTGACCCTGGGCGCTCATCGCCCCCGTATGCTGGCGATCTGCGCTCGTTATGCCGATCGGTGGAACTCGTTCGGGACGGTGGAGGAGATCGCCGAGCGCAACCGGCTGCTGGACCAAGCCTGCCTCCGGATAGGCAGGGACCCCGCCGAGATAATCCGTTCCTTCTATGGCTGGGCGTCCAATATGGCCGCTCAAGGTCTGCCGGATGCCTGGTCGAGCGTCAATGCCTTCACGGAGGTGGTGGGCACCTATGCCGCGGTGGGAGTGAACGAATTTATTCTGGATCAGCCCCGGCCCGAGCAGTATCGAACCGCCGAGAAGATCGTGTCGCAGGTAATCCGGCCCGGGCGGTGGTGACCCGGACCGGGCTGGGTCAGGCGCCCGCCGGCAGGGGTTTGGTGGGGCGGCTCAGCACATACCACCAGGCCAGAATGGCCACCGCCACCAGGATCACCCGCAATAAGGTGTCGGCCGTAAGAAGAACCGCCGATATGCCAATCGAAAAGGTAATCCCCACCAGTGCAATGGTCTTGGCCCTCACCGTCAGTCCACCCTCATAGCTTTTGATGATCTTGCCGAACACCGGGTGGTTGCGTAGCCACATCTCGAAGCGCCGCGAGGAGCGGGCGAAGAAAAACAGGGCCAGGATCACAAAATCGGCGGTGGGAATCCCCGGCAGCCAACTCAGGAAAACAAAACCCAGGCAAACCAATCCCAGGATGAAATAGATGAGGCGAAAGAGGGGAAACCGGGCTATCTGTGCCACCGGCTCAAGGCTACGAAACCGAGTTGGGTTAGTCAAAACGAACGGTGACGCCATCGGTCCCATCTAGCCTTCCGGTATGGCCCATCACACCGTGCTCCGAGTGCGGTTTTCCGACCTTGATCCCTACAACCACGTCAACCACGCCCGCTATCTGAGCTTTTTTGAGACAGCCAGGGTGGATCTGTTGGATGAGATGGGGTTCAGCATGGCGCGGCTCGCCGAGATGGGCCGGCAGATCGTGCTGGTGGAGGCCCACATCCGCTATTACACCCCGGCGTGCCTCGGTGACGAGATTCAGATCACCACCAGAGTCCGGGAGGTGCGCCGCGCTTCCACCCGCTGGTCTCAGAAAGCCCAGGTGAGTTCGGAACCGGTGGCGGGTTTGGAGATCAAGGCTGCCTTCACCAACCTGGACGGCAAGCCCCAACGCACTCCCCCGGGCTTCGCCGAAGCCGCCGTTCCCTATCGAGTGCCCAGCTCCTGATAGGTATTCTTTGCCCTGATGGTGGCGGAAGAACCAGCGCATGTGAGTCCTCCCCGCTCCGAGGTGGAAGACATGGCGGCGGCTTGGCTGGAAGAACTCGTCGCAAATGGACGGCATAACTGGAGGTTCTCTACATCCACCAGTGTGGAGTGCCAACCGGTCCCCGAACTCCCCTGCCGGGTTTTTTCCTTCGCGGAGCAGACGCCGGAGGGTCTGGCGCCCTGTTTCGGTCTGATCGCCGGATACAAACACCGCGGTCAGTCTTGGCAATACACCACTGTCGATCCGGTGTCCAGGCATCCCCTCCCACCGGAGCGGGCGTTGTCCGAGATCGAAACCATCATCGATATTCTCATCCCGGCCGCCATCTCCTCGGTTCCCGGTCCGGTGGCGTGAACCGGACCCTTTACGAGACCGCGTTCGACGGTGCAACTCTGGGTGAGATGGAGGAGGCATTCTGGCGGTTGCTCTCCGTAAACCAGTGGCCGGGCGGCATGGCGGCGCTCCGTACAACATGCCGATCAGCCAGTCGAGCAGCTGACGGTGGTGATAGCGGACCGGGGGGTGGGGATCCCCTACCGGGTCAACCAGGTGGTCAACGACAAGAGGCTTTGATGACTACCAGGCTTTGTTACTGGCCTTCCAACGTCGATTCTCTTCCACGGGGGATCCTCACAGGGAATTTGGGCTGAACATTGTCTTGGAATACACGGGTCGCGTGCCGGGATCGATGTTTCAGCCTGGAAAGCGGGGCACGCGGTCTACGCGGCCCGTGCCGGAAAGGGCCGAGTATTGTCGAAAGGCGCCCGACCGGTCCGAGGTGTAACGACCCGGCTAACCGTACCGCTTCGCCACTCCGGCGCGGCAGCGGTGAGTCCATTCGATTGACAGCACGATCGGCAAGGTCCATCCCGACGGTCCAGAACAGCCCTTCACCTTGGCGGTCAGCCGCTTGATCGGACGGTTCTCTCGGAACGGCTGATGACATGGGGTCGAAGGCATCTTGGGCCATGTCCTGTTTCAGTGCCGCGGCCCGGTAATCGAGAGACCGGGAAGGATCCAGCAGGATTGGGGCTGACTCAACCTCACCCCTTGACTCGCCACCACCCCGAGGATTTTCGAGCGGCGCGAGACAGGTAATAGGGGATCGCGAAAATTAGGGGATGCCGGGAGTGGACTTTGTCGCAAACCCGGGAGCATATTGAAGGGGTCAAAACACCTCCCGGTCTGATCGGACGTCGCGGACCGTTGCCGAGGTCAAATCTCGGGTTCACGAGGTCCCGCTCAGAAGGCGGCCTCGCGTCCCAACCATGGCTAGGTGGATGGCGGGGGAGGGGCCCGAAGGGCAAAAAGGGCCGTGGCGATTTTCGCGAGTTAGCGTCCGGATTCACAACCCGACAGCACCCAATCCCTACTTGCCGGCCTCCACTCCCAAGGCGGCCACCAGTTCAGGAACTGCCTGACCGGCCGGGAGGGAAACTTTCGCCTTTGCCAGATGGTCGTAGTCGGTGGGACCGAGGTTGATGATCACCATCGGGATTCCCTGGCGGGCCGCCGAGGCGGGGATCTCCGCGGCCGGATAGACCGAGAGCGTGGAGCCGATCACCAGTACCCCGTCGGCCGGCGCCGAGAAGAATCGGGCCTTTTGTATTTCTCGTTCCGGCAGCATCTGTCCGAACGAGACGGTGGCGGTTTTCACTATTCCCCCACAGTGAGAACATCGGGGGTCCTCTTGTCCGGCGGCCACCCACTCGATCACCTCGGCGGTGGGCCATTGCGCCGGACAGCTCATGCATCGGGTCTTGCGGACGTTGCCATGCAGCTCGGAGACCAGATCGTCGGGCAGACCGGCTTCCTGATGAAGTCCATCGATGTTCTGGGTCACGCACCCCGAAAGCCGCCCGGCTTTCCACAAATCCACAATGGCCAGATGAGCGGCGTTGGGTCTCACCTGGGAGCCTGAGCCCAACAGTTCGCCCTGCTGGTGCAGCTGCCAGCGCATTACCCGCACCCTGCGGCTTGACATGTAACGATCAATGTGGAAGTCCTCGGGATCGAGCTTGGTCCACAATCCGTCCGGACCTCGAAAGTCGGGGATGCCCGACTCGGTGGACACCCCGGCGCCGGTGAACACCATGATCTGCGATGAACCGGCCAGAGCCTGGGCGGCCCGGATGATCGGAGAGTTCGGGTCGGTCACCCCGGCGCGCCGAGATAACTCATCGGATGGCGGCGGAAGGCAGTCTCGCATCCGGCTGCGCAGAACCAGTAGCGTCGCCCGAGGTGTTGGGCCGAGAAGCGAGCGCGGTCGGGGATCACCATCATCCCGCACACCGGGTCGGTCACTTCCTCTCCGACAGTGTCCACCGTCTCGGGCTCATCCGAGCAGGCCGAAACAACCCCCTCGGTCGGGGCTGTGCCGCGTCCGCTATCCGAGGCGGCCGCTTCCGAAACCCGGGGCGTGGAACCCCGCAGAGCCACCAGTTCGGCCAGGATGCTCACCGCCATCTCCCGATGGCCCACCCTCCCCAAATCGAGCCCCGCCGGCGCCCGGATCCGTGCCAGGTCGGTTTCGGAGATCCCCCGATCCCGGAGGTAGGACGCCACTGCCCCCGAGCGCTTGTGAGAGGCAACCAAGCCCACGTAACGAGCCGAAGTGCGGAGCGCCGCGCCCAAGGCCTCTTCGTCGTAGTGACCCTGGGTGGCCACCACCACCATGGTCTGGCAATCCACCCCCACCCGTTCCAGATCGAGGGTCAGAAAGACCCGCTCGGCCGGGTCGTGATCCTCGGCTCGGCCCCCGTCGTCCACCAGGGAGGTGCGCCAGCCGAGCGCCCGGGCCATGGCCGCCAGAGCGCGCACCGCCGGGGATCGGCCCACCACCACCAGATGGGGCGGGGGGAACACCGGCTCCAGATACACCTCCATCGTCCCCTCGCTGTCACAGGCCATGGGCACGATCTCCACTCCCGGCCGGTCGCCTCCGGCCAGACCGTGATCGGGTCCCAGCACCACCAGACGCGCCCGTCCCTCGGACAGGACCTGGCGGGCTACCCGGGTCAGGGTGGGCGCGGCGCAGGCACCGCCCAACCATCCCCGCATCCCCCCGTCGGCGGAGATGATCGCCCGGTATCCCTGCTTGCCCGACGACAACCCGCCACTCCACACCACCGTGGCCAGCACGAACGGCTCGCCCCGGGAACGCAGAGCAACGGCTCGGTCCAGCAGCTCGCCCATCACCATCTGGGACAGGCGAGCCGCTCACCGATGGATTCAGGCGTTCCGGATGGCTTTCCAGACACGGTCGGGAAGAACCGGCATGTCGATGTTGCGGATCCCCAGGTGGGCCACCGCATCAATCACCGCGTTCACGAACGCGGCCGGCGACCCGACCGTGGCCGACTCTCCCACACCCTTGGCCCCGATCGGATGGTGAGGAGAGGGAGTGACCGTCTCGCCCAGCTCGAAGCGGGGGGTCTCCCAAGCGGTGGGTATCAGGTAGTCCATGAAGTTGGATCCGATGCAGTTGCCGTCGTCGTCGAAGGTGATCCACTGCATGTTGGCCTTGGCGAATCCCTCCGTCAGGCCTCCGTGGATCTGCCCGTCCACGATCATGGGGTTGATCCGCACTCCGCAGTCGTCCACCGCCACCATCCGCCGGACCTTCCACACTCCGGTGTCGGCGTCGATGTCCACCACCACGATGTAGGTCCCGAACGGGTAGGTCATGTTGGGCGGGTTGTAATAGTGGACACCCTCGAGACCCGCCTCCTCGTCCTCGGGGTGGTTGGTGTAGGCCGCGAAGGCGATGTCCTGGATGGTCACGCTCGAATCCGGTGAACCTTTCACCGAGAATTTGCCCGGTTCCCACTCAAGGTCCTCGGGTGAGGCTTCCAGCAGATGGGCCGCGATCTTCCGGGCTTTGTCGCGGAGTTTGCGGGCCACCATGGCCGTGGCGCCACCTCCCACCGGAATGGAGCGGGAGGCGTAGGTGCCCAGCCCGTAGGGGGTGTTGTCGGTGTCCCCGTGCATCACTGCGATGTCGGTGGAGGGAATCCCCAGCTCCTCGGCGACGATCTGCGCGAAGCTGGTCTCATGGCCCTGTCCCTGGGTCTTGACGCCCAGTTTCAGAATGGCCTTGCCGGTGGGATGGACCCGCAACTCGGCCGAGTCGAACATTTTCAGCCCGGCGATGTCGTAGGTGTGGGCCGGACCGGCGCCCACCACCTCGGTGAAGCTGGCCATCCCGATCCCGATCAGCCGACCTTCCGCCCGCGCCGCAGCCTGCTCGGCCCGTAGCTCGTCATACCCGATCATGTCCATGGCCTTCTGCAGGGCCGTCTCGTAGTCACCGGAGTCGTATACGAACCCGGTGGGGGAGGTGTAGGGAAACTGGTCGGGCTGTATGAAGTTCATCCGGCGCAACTCGGCGGGATCCATTCCGATCTCGTAGGCCGCGTTCTGGATAAGCCTCTCGATGAGATAGGAGGCCTCGGTCACCCGGAAGGAACACCGATAGGCCACTCCTCCCGGCGCCTTGTTGGTATAGGCGCCTTTGGCGGTGACATGGGCGGCCCCGAAATCATAGGACCCCGTGACGATGTGAAACAGACCGGCCCGGAACTTGGTGGGCTGGGCATCGGAATAGAACGCCCCCTGGTCTGCCAAAAGATCGGTCCGCAATCCCAGGATCCGTCCGTTTTCGTCCAGCGCCAGGGATCCGGTCATGTAGTAGTCGCGCCCGAACCCGGTCGAGATCAGGTTCTCGGTGCGGCTCTCCACCCACTTCACCGGCTGGCCGATCAGAAGCGAGGCGGCGGTGGCCACCACGTAACCGGGATAGATGGGCACCTTGTTGCCGAACCCGCCCCCGATGTCGGGGGAGATGATCCGGATATTCTGCTCGGGCAGACCCGCCACCAGGGCAAACAAAGTGCGGTGGGCGTGGGGCGCCTGCGAGGTCATATAGATGGTGGCCTTGCCGGTGGCCGGGTTGACGTCAGCCACGATGCCGCACGTTTCCAACGGAGAGGGATGGGAACGCGGGTAGTGGGTTTCGATGGTCACCACCCGGGCCGCTTGGGCGAACGCCGCGTCGGTGGCGGCGGCGTCGCCCGCCTCCCAGGTGAAGGAGACGTTGTCGGTGACGTCTTCTTTGTCGGTGCGGATCAGGGGAGCATCTTTCTCCAACGCCCGCTGCGGATTGATGATCGGTTCCAGTTCCTCATAGTCGACATCAATCAGCCGCAGGGCGTCCTCGGCGGTGTAGCGGTCGGTGGCGATCACCGCCGCCACTTCCTGTCCCTGATAGCGCACCTTGTCGGTGGCCAACACGGCCTGGGTGTCCCCCGACAGGGTGGGCATCCACGCCAGATTGTGAGCGGCCATCAGTTCGCCGGTGACCACTGCCAGCACCCCGGGCAGTTCCATGGCGGCCGAGGAGTCGATGCTCACCAGTTTGGCGTGCGCCACCGGGCTGCGCAGGATGGCCATATGCAGCATTCCGGGCAGATTGACGTCGTCGAGGTAGTTGCCCGCTCCCTGTAGGAACCGGGAGTCCTCGACTCGGGGTACGGAGTGGCCCACCCCTCCGATTTCCGGGGAGGTGCAAGGTTGGTGATGGGTCAAAGTCTGCATGTTCAGCCTTCCTCCCCGCCGTTTTGGGCCGCCGCCCATTGCACGGCTTTAACGATGTTGACATATCCGGTGCACCGGCAGAGGTTGCCCGAGATCGCCCAGCGGATTTCGTCCTCGGTCGGATCGGGGTTCTCTTCCAGCAAGGCGGTGGAGACCAGCATCATCCCGGGGGTGCAGAAACCGCATTGCAGGCCGTGCTCCTGGGTGAAGCCTTTCTGAACGGAACTCAGTGCGCCGCCCTGTTTGAGTCCTTCCACGGTGGTGACTGTGGCGCCGTCCGCCTGCACGGCGAACATGGTGCACGATTTGACGGGCGCGCCGTCCACCAGCACCGTACATGCGCCGCAACTGGTGGTGTCGCAGCCGATGTGAGTTCCGGTCAGCCCGAAGTCCGAGCGGATGGCGTCAACCAGAAGCCGTCGGGGTTCCACCTCGGCGGTGCGGTCGGTTCCGTTGACATTGATGGTGATTTGCATGGTCGTTCTCTCCTAGCTTCCAGCCGATGCAACGGCCTGGGCCAACCCTCGCCGGGTGTAGACCGCCACCACGTTGCGTTTCCAGTCGGCGTCTCCCCGCACATCGGTCTGGGGGTCGGATGCGGCCGCGGCCGCCGCACCGGCCTCGGCGAACAACTCGTCCGAAGGCATCTCGCCGCGCAGCAGATCTTCGGCGGCCGTGGCGCGGGTGTTCTGATAATTCACCGCGGTCAACCCGATCCCCGCCTGGGCGATGCTTCCGTCGCCGGCCAGCTCCAACTGGACGGCCACCCCGACGGTGGCGTAGTCACCGATCTTGCGCTCCAGTTTCAGGTAGGCCCCGCCCGAGGCGCCCGACGGCGTCGGCATCCGGACTTCGGTGACCATCTCGCCAAGATGAAGGGAGTTGGTGAAGTAGCTCACGATGAAATCGTCGATCGGAATGGTGCGGGAACCCGAAGAGCTTTGGGCCACCACTTCCGCGCGGGCGGCCAGCATCACCGAGTTCCAGTCGCCTTCCGGGTCACAGTGAGCCACCGATCCGCACACCGTGCCCCGGTTGCGGACCAAAGGATCTGAGATCCAGGGGGCAGCCGAGGACACCACCTCCACTGCCTGGGCGTCGGCCGAGCGGACGACATCGTTGTGACGGGCCAGAGCGCCGATCCGAAGCGTCCCGTTCCGGCGGGACACATGGGAGAGACCACTGATCCGGTTGATGTCGACCAGATGGGCGGGATTGGCCAGACGGAGCTTCATCATGGGGATGAGACTTTGGCCCCCGGCCAGCACCCTCCCGTCATCTCCCAACTCCGCCAAGGCGGCCAGGGCACCCTCCAAGGTGTCCGGTGCCTGGTATTCAAATGCAGGTGGATACATTTCCTCGCTCAACCTCCTAGCTGCGGTTTCCGGCAAAATCTTGTGTCTGATCAGTTACCCTAGCCGCCCGCACTGCCTGGGAGAGGCTTAACTAGCCCATCTTTGTTCTCCTTTGGGTATTTGAGAGCTGGGAGTTGCCTGGAGAGGGGAGGAGTCGGTGGTGAACAACCGAGATTCCGCAGGGAGCGGGTCTTTGCCGAGACGCTCTTGGATCAGGTTGATCTGCTGGTAATACAGGGCCACGGCGTTGCGGGCCGCGGCCTGGTTGCGTGTGTAACGGGCGGGCATAGCGGGGTGGGTCCACCGCCCGGCGGTCATCAATTGCGCCAGGCTGTATCCCTCGGCGGCCAGGTCCTGAGCCATCCCGATCCGGCAACTGTGACCGCTGTATCCGGGGCCCAGACCTGCCTTTTTAGCCAGGGAGGTGATTCGGCTGGATATGTAGGGTCCGCTGATACCGAAAACGGAGGTCTCCGGTGGGGCATCGGCGGGACGGATGCGGTCGAGTGCTGCCATGGTGGGTTTCCCCAGATAAATCACCGCCCCTCTTCCTTCCTGATCGGTCTTGCTGCGGCGGATGATCAGGCGCCCCGACCCGTCGGCGGCGCGGGTGATGTCGTCCCAGACCAGCGCAGCGGCCTCTCCCCGCCGCAGCAAACCGTCGCGCATCACCTGCACGAGAGCCAGATCCCGAAGAACCGTTCGCCCGGGAGGAGCGCTGCCCGAGCTGGTGAAGTGGTCGATGACCCGCTGCAGGTCTTGTGCGGTCAACGCTTTGACCTGAGCGGGGTGTCGACCTTCTCTGGCTGCTTCTCTGGCCAGGCCGGACAGCACCCGTTTCACCAGTTCGGTGACGGTGGGATCCTCCAGGTCCGCCTCGCGGTGAGCAGCCGCCAATGCGGCTCGGGCAACTTGCAAAGTGCTCATCGACTTTCCTTGATCGGCCATGGTGGTGAACCATTCCGCCACCGCGGCGGGATGGGCAGGTCTAACCGACACACCCCGTGCCCGGGCATGGTCGGCCCAAGCGGACAGATAGGTCCGGTAAGTCGCCGTGGTGCTCTGAGAGCGGCTTTTTTGAACGGCATCCAGCACACGATCCCATCCTTCGATGGGCGGATGAATATCCGAGCCGGCTGTGGCCGCCGGTAGGTGATAGGAGGAAACAACGCGCATTTATCCCTTTCAATCGCGGTATCGGCCTTTTGATATAACCCGCCTGCCCGGATGGCCGGCGGCGGTACTGCTGCCGAAGTAAGGATTGCTCGCGTTATAAAACACAACACCTCTTTGTCATCTAATAACCCAATGTGCCAGTGGCCAAATATCTCATATCTATCTGATCCACTATATAAGCATGCCAACCACGCCTATAAGAGGGATCATGCGGAGGTCGGCGAGATACCGCGTGAAACAGCAAGGGCCTACCGCGTGAGGGCGGGAGTCGATGGAAGGGTCTAGTTGATTAGCTCACGCAACGAGGCGAGACGGGGAACGATCACTTCGGCTATGGCCCTTGGGCGCTCGGTAGCCGGGGCAAGGGCAGCCTCGCCCCACAGAGCTCGGCCGACGGTGAATCCCGAACATCCCGATTCCATAGCGGTCTCGAGCTGCGAGCGGTAGCTTTTGAATCCGCCACCTCCTGACAACAGTGTCCAGGGCATCTCGCAGCGGGCTGAAACCTCCGAGCAGGCGGCCGCCCAGCGGGACCGGTCGGGATCGTGGCCCGCATCAATCGGAAAGGGGAGCTTCAGCACATCCGGACCCATGGGAGCGAAGCGATCCACGGTGTCGAGGACAATCCGTGGGCGGGCTGGGGGATCCCGAAGGTCGTAGTACATCGGCTCCAAGAGCAGGGGAAGGCCGACCCGGCGGCACTCGGCCAGAATGTCGGACACTGTCCGCTCTTGAGCAGAGGCATGCGGTCGGTCAGGGCGGTAGAACACCAGCAGTTTGGCTGCTGCCGCCCCGCTGTCAGCCGCGGCCTGCACCGACCAACCATCCAGCAAACTGACCGGGCCGGCTTCAGGATCGGCCACATATCCCTGAGCCTCCAAAGCGGCGGTGAATCCCACCCCCGGCGGAAGCAGTCCCTCCGAAACCAGCGGAATGGAGTATTCAGGCTCCAGCATCACACCAGTGGCTCCGGCCGCTAACCCCCCCAGCAAGTCACGTTTCAGGTTCACAATGGCTTGGCGAGTCACAGAACCGGGATTGTCAGGGGCTAGGAAGGTACGCAAAGAATCACGGTGGTCCATCGCCAACACCCCGAACCGCCCGTTGCAGGTGAGATCGGCCAAACTCACTTAAGAACCTCGTTGGACCTTGACTACCGGCAAGGTCCACTCTCCGGACGCCCAGTCGTCCTCAATCCAAGTGTGTTCCGCCGCGAAGCACGGAGGCGTCCGGCGCTCTTCCCCGATCAACTCACCAGCCAGATAGTTCAGGAAATACATGTTGGCGCCAGGGCAGGCAACCGAAGTGTGATATCCCTTGGGAACCAACACCACGTCGCCGTCGCGGGCCACAACCGTCTCGTCGAAGCTCTCCCCCCTGCGCCAGTTGCGGTGGGTCACATATCCCTCGGGACGGTCCAACCGAAAGTAATAGACCTCCTCCAAATACGGAGAACCATCACGACCGTCATGGCAGTGGGGCGGCCAGCCCGACCAGGTGCCTCGTGGCACGTACACTTCATAGAGAATGAGCCGCTCGGCGGGCAATGGATACGCCAACGTGTGAACCACCTGGCGGTAGGACTGGCCACCGCCCCGAAGCTCCATCCTCATCTCCGATGGCTCAATGACGCGAACCGGATAGCGCCCCTCAGCAGGGGCGGAACCCACTGCCACCACCAATGAGCTATCAGTGGAAATCTCAAAGGGAGTGCCCGGCGGGAGATAAACCATCCGACCCAACTCCTCAAACACGGACCTGCGGCGGACCGCCACATCAACCCCTCCTCCCACCACCCGTCCGGAACCGGACAGGGGCGTGATGGCCACCTCCCGATCGGATTCAAACCCCAACCATGACTCCGACGGCGCTAACTCCATCACCGAAAACGCCACATAGTTCCACCCGGCTGATGCCGGGGTGACATTCAGGATCCTTCCCGGCCCCGGGCCGGGCCGGACGGGCCCCGATCGAGGACAAATCACCTGCTGAGCTTTTTCCAAGGCGTACGGATCTTGGGTGTCAAGTTGGCGGAGAGTGGATGTCAGCGGCGTTGAAGGTGTAGTTGAAACGTCTGCACCAGATGGCTACCGTCTGAAAGTCGTCCAGGTTCACGTCGGCGGACACCTCGTAGTTCTGGTTTCCCTTGTTGCCTTTTAGATCGCCCAGCGAGAAGTACTCCGTGGCGGAATAAGCCCCTCGGTCGTCCACCAGCGGGGATGCCGAGAGGATTACCAGCAGGTCAGGTCCGTTGGACACATCCAAATCCTCGAACCGGATCACATGCGAGCCGTCGGGTTGCCGATAGACCAGCACCGTGCCCGTTCCGGGATGGCCCAGGCTGATCCACTCCGAGGAGGAGAGCAGCACTGGCCCCTCTGGCACCGCCTCCGTAGTGGTGGTTGTCGTGGTAGTGGTCGTGGGCGCAGCAGTGGTGGTAGTGGTGGTTTCCTCGGAAGGGGCGGCGGTCGTTACGGGCGCTTCTTTTTGGTCTCCCTCGGGCTCGGCTTGGTCTCCCTCGGGCTCGGCGGCCTCGGTCGTGGTGGTGGTGGTTTCCTCGGGAGCGGCCCGCGCCGTGGTGGTGGGCGCGGAGGTGGTGGTGGGTGGCGCAGTGGTGGTGGTTGCCACAGCCACGGGCGCCGGGAAGTCCTCGTTTACTTCTTCGTCGATCCACAGTTTGTGAGGCTCGAAATAGGCGATCATGAAGATTCCGAGAGCAACCGCCAACAAGGCGATGATGAGCTTGGTTCGGGCGCTGAGTCCCAACAGATATCGCACAAGACGCATGATGTTCAGCCTTCCTTCCGGTTCAACGGGACAGGTCGGGGTCTTCTTGAATCATTTTGGTGCGGATCGTGAAAACCGAGTCTCCCGACAGCACACCTCCCCGTCCGAACAGCCGACCTGCTTCCCAGTTGGAGAGCCCCAGTTCGGGCCGTCCCAGGGCGAACTGCCCGTCCACCCAGCGGGTGAATCCGTTGCCGACGAAAGGAGCGTCCACGGTGTCGTAGAAACGTTGTTGAGTAGCAGGGTCATCGTCGATCAGGCTGGCCACCAGCTTGGGACTGTGGTGGTTGAAAAGCTCCACTCCCTCCTCCACATTCTCCACCACGGTCAGGGTTACCTCGGGGCTTTCTTCCCATTCCCATTCGATACCCAGACGATCACGGGAAAGAATCTCGGTGATCGGTTCCACTGATTCGCCTTCGGCTCTGGTCACCGCATCCGAGCGAAACCAATCGGCGGGAACCAGTCCCTGGTCTCCTTCGGTTACCCACAGCTTGGGGTTCACGCCTCGGCGCTCCGCCGCCCGAGTCAAGGCCTCCAGGAACACGGGCACCAGGTCTTCCGATCGGGAGCGCACGATGGCGCACACATTGAGAGTGTTGCATACCTTGCGGTCCAGGGAATGGCGGACGGCCGCTTCGAACCGAGAGGTGTCGGCATCCGGGCCGGCCACCATCCAGGAACCACCCGTTCCGTGCAGGCTCACTGCTATGCCGCTCTGGCGGGCCACCGCCCCCAGTTGGCCGACCGCCCGGCCCGAGCCGCGGGCTACGGCCAGGGAGAGTTTGGGTTGGGAGAAGAGCGCCCATCCGGCGGCGTGGGAGGGGCTGTCCACCAGACCGACCGACCCTTCCGGCAAACCGGCCTCGGCCAGTGCGGGATCAAGGGCGTGCTCCACAATGGCCCGGGCGGTTCCCAGGGCCGCCGAACCGATGCGGAACACCACCGTGTTGCCCGAACGCAACACCCCGGTGGCGTCGGCGAACACATTGGGCCGACCCTCGAACACAAAACCCACCACACCCAGGCCGGACCGCACCAACTGCGCCTCCCAGCCGGAGTGGGGCACTTTCTCGATGATCTCGCCGCGGCCGGACTCGGCATTACCCCAAGTGCGCAACCCGGCCACCATGTCGGAGCGCATTTTTGGCGACAACATCAGGCGGGTGGTGGTTCGACCCCGAGCCTGGGCCTGTTCCACGTCGGCTCGGTTGGCTTCGGCGATGGGAGAAAACGCCGATTCGTCGGAAAGGCGCCGGGCAAACGCCTCATAGAAGGCGGTGATCTGCTGGTCGGTCACTGCTCCAAGCGCTGAGAACGCTCTATGAGCCCGCTCCACTGCTTCGGCAGCGATCCTCCAATCTGCCGATGGAATCCGCAGCAGGTCGCCGGTGGACTGCACCACCACCAACCGATCCGTCGGCTCGAAAGCCGAAGCCAACTCTTCGCTCACCACCGTGAACCGGTTGCCCCCGTAGGGGATCCGCATGCCGGGTGTCAAGCCGGCCAACTGATCTGTCACTTGTCTCAAGAGGTTACCGAAGAAGGACTTACCGGCCTGCGGTCCGGATAGAGCCAGATCCGACGGAGTGCCTCAAACCGAATTCCTGTCCCAGAGCCAAAACAGCACATCCAATACTCCATAAGCACCCCAACGCCAACCGGAGTTGCCGTTGGATTCCCCTCTTGAAGTCCCTGAACATTTCCCTAATGTCTGCATCCACGGACACAGGCCTCTCCGGTTGGACATGCACCAGCGTACCTTCCGGTATCCGAATGCTTGTTGACATCGTCTCCCCTCTTTTGTCTGTCATTACGTCCCTTAGGAGGCGGGTATACTTTCGAAGCGGGTATGGAACTGGTCGACTATTTGCCGGTGGCGGTGATGCTGGTGCTGGCCACCGGCTTCGTGGCGGTGTCGCTGGTGGTCTCCCGTTTGATGTCGCCTCATCGCCCCACTCCCGAAAAGCTTGCTCCCTACGAGTGCGGAATCATCGCCGAGGGCGAGCCCAGCACCCGCTTTCCCATCCAGTTCTACCTGGTGGCCATGCTGTTCGTGGTGTTCGATGTGGAGATCATCTTCCTGTTCGCCTGGGCTTCCCGCTTCAACGGGCTCGGGTGGTTCGGGATCGCCGCAATGGCCATATTCACCTTCTTTGTGATCGAGACCCTGATCTACGTCTGGAAACGGGGAGCTTTGGACTGGAACCTCCCCGGACGCAAGCGCTACCTACCCACCGGAGGAAGCTGACCGTGGCCCGCAGGTCAACCCCGGGCAATCTCGTTACCACCACCATCGACTGGGCGGCCCGTTGGGCACAGACCCAATCCATGTGGCCCGCCACTTTCGGGCTGGCCTGCTGCGCGATCGAGATGATGGCCACCGGAACCGCCCATCATGATCTGGCTCGGTTCGGGATGGAGGTGTTTCGGGCCTCTCCCCGTCAGGCCGACCTGATGATCGTGGCGGGTCGGGTCAGCCAGAAGATGGCGCCGGTGCTTCGCCAGGTATACGACCAGATGCCCGAACCGAAGTGGGTGATCTCGATGGGCGCCTGCGCCTCGACAGGCGGGATGTTCAACAACTACGCCCTGGTGCAGGGAGTCGACCAGGTGGTGCCCGTGGACATGTACGTTCCCGGATGCCCCCCCGGTCCCCAAAGTCTCATGCACGGGATCCTCACCCTGCAGCGCCAGATCATGTCCGGCCAAAAGGCTACCGTTTGATGTCGGATCTGCTCGATCCGCTGAGGGAGTGGTTCCCCGAAGCCCGCTGGGAAATCTCAGACGAACTTTGGCTGGTGGATGTGGAGCGCTCCCAACTGGCGGATTTGGCCGCCGCCTGCCGGGACGCCGGGTTCGAGATGTGTGTGGACGTCACTGCGGTGGACTGGTATCGGCAGCGCCGTCCCCGATTCCAAGTGGTGGTGAACCTGTTGTCCCATCAGCACCGACGCCGGCTTCGGATCACCGCCGGTGTTGCCGCCGACGATCCGGTGGTTCCCTCGCTGTGTTCGGTGTACCCGGGGGCGGGTTTTCCTGAGCGGGAGGTTTATGACCTGTTTGGGATCACCTTTGAGGGTCATCCCGACCTGACCCGCATCCTGATGCCCGACGACTGGGAGGGCCATCCTCTGCGCAAGGACTATTCGGTGGGATCGGTTCCCGTGCGGTTCAAGGCGTCTCATCAGGTGATCTGAGATGGCCGAACGGACCTTCACCGAGACCTGGGTGTCGGGCACCGAGGAACCCGACGGGATGGCCACGGGCGAGGGCATCCAGGAGATGGCCTCCCAAGAGACCGGATACCGGCTGCGCGAACAATTGGGGTCGGTGGTGACCGACGATTATCTGTATGAGGAGGAGATTTCCGAGGACGAGCGGATGATCATCAACATGGGGCCCCAACATCCCTCCACCCACGGGGTGCTGCGACTGCAACTGGAATTGGAGGGGGAGATGATCAAGCGGTGCCGTCCGGTGATCGGGTATCTGCACACCGGGATGGAGAAAACCGCCGAGACTCTCACCTTCATGCAGGGTCCCACCAATGTGACCCGCATGGACTATCTGGCGCCGCTTCACAACGAGTTGGCCTATTCTCTGGCCACCGAAAAACTCCTGGAGGTGGAGGTTCCGCCCCGGGCAGCAGCTATCCGGGTGCTGATGACCGAACTGAACCGGATCTCCTCTCATCTGGTGGCCCTGGCCACCAATGGGATGGACATCGGAGCGATCTCCATGATGATGTACGGTTTCCGGGAGCGGGAACAGATCCTGGCCTTTTTCGAGAAGACCACCGGGCTTCGCATGAACCACAACTACATCCGTCCCGGCGGAGTGGCCGCCGATCTGCCGCCCGGGTGGCGCGGGGATGTGGCGCAGATTCTTCGGACCATCCCCAAACGGCTGGTGGAATACGACGACCTGTTGCGCGACAATCCCATTTGGCTGGCCCGGACCCGGGGAGTGGGAATTATCAGTGCCGAGGAGTGCCGGGCCCTCAGCATCACCGGACCGATCCTGCGGGCCACGGGCGTGGATTGGGACCTGCGCAAGATGTTTCCCTATTCGGGCATCGAACAATACGACTTCGACACGGTCACCGGGACCGCCGGAGACGTGTACGACCGCTACCGGGTGAGGGTGGAGGAGATCATCCAGTCGCTTCGCATCGTGGAGCAGGCGGCCGAGATGATGCCGTCAGGCGACTACCGGGTGGACGACCGGAAGGTGACGCCGCCGCCCCGGGCACGGATCGACGAGTCAATGGAGGCTCTGATCCACCATTTCAAGATCTTCACCGAGGGCTTTCGGGCCCCTCCCGCAGAGACCTACGCGGCGGTGGAATCGCCCCGTGGGGAACTTGGGTGTTATCTGGTCTCGGATGGGAGTGGAAAGCCGTGGCGGTGTCACATCCGGGCGCCGTCCTTTTATAACCTTCAGGCTCTGCCGGTGATGCTGGCCGACTCGATGGTCGCCGACACCATCGCCACCATCGCCTCGCTCGATCCGGTGATGGGCGACGTAGACCGATAGGCATGGAACGGCGGAGGATCCTGTTGGAGGGGTTGGCCGTTTCGATGACCGTGGAGGGTTCGGAACTGGTGGCCGAAGACGGGCGCCGGGTGGCCGAATCAGAAGCCGTTCATCTTCCGCCGGTGATTCCGCAGAAGATCATCTGCATCCATCTCAACTACCGAAGCCGGATAGCCGAATTCCAACTGCCCACCCCGGTGGCGCCCACCTATTTCCACAAGTCGGTCAGCTCGCTCAACAGCCACCGGGGGAAGGTGATCCGCCCGATAGGATGCCGGTTTCTCAACTACGAGGGGGAGATCGCCGTGGTTATCGGTCGCCGGTGTCGGAACGTGAGCCGGGAGCAGGCGACCGAATACATCGGGGGCTACACCATCGCCAACGACTTCGGCATTCACGATTTTCGGGACACCGACGCCGGTTCCATGCTCCGAGTCAAAGGATCGGACAGTCTCTGCCCGGTGGGTCCGGGAGTGATCTCTGACTGGGATCCGGCCCAAAAGTCAATTCGCACCTATGTGAACGGTGAGCTTCGACAGGAGGGGAACACCGCCGAGATGATCTGGGACTTCTCCTACCTGGTGGCCGATCTGGCCCGCACCATCACCCTGCTGCCGGGAGACCTGATCCTCACCGGCACCCCCGCCAACTCCCGCCCGGTCGAGCCCGGCGATGTGGTGACAGTGGAAGTGGAGGGCCTGGGAGCCCTGACCAACACCGTAGCCGAGGGAGAGAAAGTAGACCCGACCGTGGGCGCTCAACCCACCCGCTCCGAAGAAGTGGTCTCCACCGCCCTGGGAGGCGACTGGGAATACCGAGGGATTCGCCGCCCCCGCCGTTGACAGGCCCGGGTCATCCAGATGTGGTGACCCTCTACCTGGGATACATGGAGAAAGCCTTCAAGGACACCGGGAATGGCATGTCAACCACCTCCATAGACAGTACACCAGCCATTTGCTTGGACCGTCCTGACTAACGCTCCATCGGTGTGCATCCATTGTGATTCTCGAACACCATGATCGCCTCCGGCGTTTCAGGTAGGGGGTCGACCAGAATGTCAGAGTGGGTGGTTACAACAACCCACGAGTCTCAATCATCAGGTCAAAGCCGCTGTTGTGGTCGGTGGGACGCCTGCGGTGACACCCCTACTACAAAAAGAACTCAAAGAGTGCTATCAGACCGCCTAGGACCCCGATCACGCTAACGGTCATCCAGGCCATCGACACCCTTAACCCGGCCACCTCTTCACGTACACCGGCCACCTCTTCACGTACGCTGGCTATCTGACTGGCCGTATCCGTGTGTACATTGGCTACCTTTTCACGTACGCCGGCTATCTCTTCTCGTACGCTGGCTATCTGACTGGCCGTATCTGTGTGTACGCTGGCTATCTCTTCTCGTACGCTGGCTATCTGACTGGCCGTATCTGTGTGTACGCTGGCTATCTCTTCTCGTACGCTGGCTATCTGACTGGCCGTATCTGTGTGTACATTGGCTATCGCGGCGCTCAGGCTACGGCCCATCTCGGCCATTTCCACCCGCACATCCTTGATTTGTCCTTCAAGATTTGCTTGTACGTTCTGGATCTGCCCTTCAAGATTTGCCTGCAACAACAGCAGGTCGCCTTTGGTGGCAGGTTCTGCCCAGTCCCTCTCGCTGATCGGTGCGGTCATTGCCATGCAGTCCCCCTTGCTGATCTTCAGTCCCCCTTGCTGATCTTCCCGAGTCTCCTTCCCGAGACTCTCTCCAACAGAATAGGCCGATGGCTGCCTTTGGGCCAATGGGATAGGCCCTATGTTTCCCCGTATTCTTGATGTCGGCGGAGGTGGGGCAACTTCCTGGAAAAGGCTGAGAGTCGGCGTCTCGGGGCTTACTCAATAGACGGAGAAGCCGCCGTCGATGCGGATTTCGGCGCCGGTAATAAAGGTGGAGGCGTCGGAGGCGAGGTAGACGGCGATTCCTTCGAACTCCTTGATGGTTCCCCATCGGGACAGAGGGACGCGTTCTTCGATGTACTGCTTGAAGTCGTCGCTTTTCTGTTCGGGTCCGGTCATCTCGGTGGCGATCCAGCCGGGGCTGACGGCGTTGACGCGTATGCGGTGGGGAGCGAGTGAAACGGCCAAGGTGCGGACCAGTCCCAGTTGGGCCGCTTTGCTGGCCGCGTAGTGGGGCAGGTAGGGGATTCCGAAATGGGCGGAGATGGAGGAGGTAACCACGATCACGCCTCCGTCGCCCTGTTCGATCATGGCGGGGGTGACCGAGCGGATGGCGAGCATGGTGCCGGTGGCGTTGACGGCCATCACCTTGTCCCAGGCTTTGATGTGAAGATCGGGGAACAGGGCGCTTCTTCCGATGCCGGCGTTGGCGAAAATGGAATCGACTCGACCGAACCGTTGCAGGGTGGCGGCCGCCGCGGCTTCCACCTGTTCTTCGGAAGCGACGTCGCATTGAACTGCGAAGGCCTCAGCACCCAGGTTCAGCAAATCTTCCACAGTGGCTCGGTTGTATTCCTCGTTGCGTCCCCAGACGGCCACCGCCGCACCCCCTTTGGCTAGACCCCGGGCCATGCCCAGGCCGATCCCCCGGTTGCCCCCGGTCACCACCGCCACCTTCCCGGTCAGATCGAACATCTTCACGGAGGAAAAGGCTAACAGGCGTGCTGTTTTGTCCCAGAGCGCCTATTAAAATAAGTAGACAGGTGGGAAAACCAAAAGATCAGGAGGGATCGGCATGACCACAGTAGAGATGCAGGAAGAGAGGGACCGAGCGCCGGCTGATCTGTTGAGCCAGATCCATGGCGTGGGCTTGGAAGTCGAGAAGGTACGTACTGAGATGGCGGGGTTGGAGTTGCGGTTGGTCGATCAGATTGGTGGCGTGAGTGGTGAGGTGGAGAAGGTTCGTACTGAGATGGCGGGGTTGGAGTTGCGGTTGGTCGATCAGATTGGTGGCGTGAGTGGTGAGGTGGAGAAGGTTCGTACTGAGATGGCGGGGTTGGAGTTGCGGTTGGTCGATCGGATGGGCGGATCGGAGAAAAGGTTGTCGGATAAGATCGAGGGCGAAATCCACAAGGTGCGCAATGAAATGGCTGCTTTTCAGAAGAGCCTTCGTGGCTGGCTGGCTTTGGGTGTCTCGCTAATGGCGGTGCTGGTGACTTTGGCGGCGATCCTCGGCTGATCGGCTTCCGAAGCCCGGTTGCACCCGAGCCCATCTGCCAGAATGGGAGGGGCAGGAAAGGAGAACCATGGAACTGGCTGATCGGGTGGTGGTGGTGACCGGCGGGGGGAACGGGATCGGAGAGGGGATGTGCCGTCGGTTTTTCTCCGAAGGTGCGCGGGTGGCGGTGGTGGACCTGGATGGAGAGGCCGCTCGCCGGGTGGGAGAGGAGATCGGCGGGCTGTGGTTCCGGGCCGATGTGGCCGAGGAGCCCGATACACGGAGGGTCGTGACCGAGGTGGAGGACCGGATGGGGCCCATCGATCTGTATTGTGCCAACGCCGGTATCGGGATGGAGGGGGGAGTGGAGACGTCGGATGAGGACTGGCAGCGCATCTGGGAGATCAATTTCATGTCTCACGTGTACGCGGCGCGGGCGGTGCTGCCCGGTATGCTGGCCAGAGGGGAGGGGTATCTGTTGCACACCGCCTCGGCGGCGGGGCTGCTGACCAACTTTGGAGCGGCGGCCTATTCGGTCACCAAGCATGCGGTGGTGGCTCTGGCCGAATGGCTGCAAATCACCTATGGGGACCAGGGTCTAAAGGTGTCGGCGCTGTGTCCGCAGTTCGTATTCACCGACCTTTTGGGTGAACTCCTTCCCAAAGGGATGATGACCATGGCCCATCAGGTGGGGCTCTCGCCCGACCAGGTGGCCGAATCGGTGGTGGAAGGCCTGCGCGCCGAGAGTTTCCTGATTCTTCCCCATCCGGAGGTGAGTGGATATTTTGCCTACAAGGCCTCCGATTACGACAACTGGTTGAAGAGGATGAACCGGCTGCAGGTCCGCTTGGGTATCGAGGCGCCGCCAATTTGAAGCTGCTGGTTGCCAACCGGGGCGAGATCGCCCGGCGCATCTTCCGCACCTGCCACCAGATGGGCATCGGGACAGTGGCGGTGTATTCGGGTCCCGACCGGAGGGCGCCGTTTGTGGCCGACGCCGATCTGGCGGTGAGTCTGGGAGGCGTCACGCCGGCCGAGTCCTATCTGCGGGGCGAGGCGATCGTGGAGGCTGCATTGGCGGTGGGCGCCGATCTGGTCCATCCCGGATACGGCTTCCTGGCCGAGGACGCGGACTTTGCGGCGGCAGTGGTGGGGGCCGGCCTGCGGTGGGTGGGTCCCCCTCCTCGGGCGATGGCGCTGATGGGCGACAAGCTGGCCGCCAAGGAGATCATGGCCCGGGCGGGGGTGCCGGTGCTTCCCTCGGTGCGGGTGGGAGACGATGACTGGCGGGATGCCGCCGGCCGGATCGGGTTTCCTTTAATGGTCAAGGCGGCGGCGGGAGGCGGAGGTCGGGGGATGCGGACGGTGCGGTCCCCACACGGGTTAGCTGCGGAAGTGGCCGGCGCCCGGCGGGAGGCAGAGTCGGCGTTCGGAGACGGGACGGTGTTCTTGGAGCGTTTGGTCGAGGCGCCTCGTCACATCGAGGTGCAGATCATGGCCGATTCCCACGGACTCACCCAGGCGCTGTTCGAGCGGGAGTGCTCCATCCAGCGCCGGCACCAAAAGATCGTGGAGGAGGCGCCCTCGCCGTTCGTGGACAGACAGCTTCGCCGGCAGCTTTCCGAGGCGGCGGAGGCGGCGGCGCGGGCGGTGGATTATGTGGGCGCCGGCACCGTCGAGTTCATTGCGTCGGCGGACCGCAGTTTCTGGTTTTTGGAGATGAACACGCGCTTGCAGGTGGAGCATCCGGTCACCGAGGAGATCACCGGGCTTGACCTGGTGCGGTTGCAGATCGAGGCGGCCCGGGGCGCCGACCTGTCCGAGGCTCTGGGAAGTGTCACCATGGCGGGTCACGCCATCGAAGTGCGTATCTACGCTGAGGATCCGGGGGCCGGGTTCCTGCCCACCGCCGGGAGGATGGACAGATTCGAACTGGAGGATGGTGGTATCCGGGTGGAAAGTGGAGTGGAGTCGGGTGATGAGATCAGCGTCCACTACGACCCGATGCTGGCCAAGGTGATTGCCTGGGCGCCGGATCGGGGAGAGGCCGCTCGCCGCCTTTCCCGGGCTCTTCGCCGCGCCCGTATCCACGGGCCGGTCACCAACCGGGATCTGCTGGTGCGGATCCTCGAACATCCCGAATTCGTCGCCGGGCGAACCGATACGGCCTTTTTGGTGCGCAACCGTCCCCAAGAGCTGGGAAAGCCCCTCCCCGGCGAGTCGGAGGAGCGGCTGGCGGCAGTGGCGGCTGCCCTGGCTTCCCAGGCACAGAGACGAGCCGCGGCGCGGGTGCAGTCCACCATCCCCAGTGGATGGCGGAATAATCCCTCCCAACTGCAAATCATGGAATTTGTGGGGGCCCAGGGTGATCTGGCTGTCGGGTACGGGTGGGAGGGAGGTCGCTGTGAGGTGAACGGTCGGGAGATTACGATCACCGGCCTGCCGGTGTGCCGGCCGGATCGGGTGGGTTTGGAAGTGGACGGGGTGCTGGGCTGGTATCGGGTGAACCGGGTGGGAAACACCCACTTTGTGGATGGGCCGTCGGGGCTTTGTCGCCTGGTGGAAAAGGAACGCTACCCGGCGCCGGCGGTTGCGGAGCAGTCCGGGTCGCTGCAGGCGCCCATGCCGGGGAGGGTGATCGAGGTAGCACCCTCGGTGGGGGACCGGGTGAAGAAGGGACAGGTGCTGGTGGTGATGGATGCCATGAAGATGGAACACGGGTTGCGGGCTCCCCATGCGGGTAAGGTGGTGTCGGTGCGGGCGGCGTCCGGCGATCAGGTCCGGAGTGG
This sequence comes from Acidimicrobiia bacterium, assembly GCA_963665765.1. Classification (GTDB taxonomy): domain Bacteria; phylum Actinomycetota; class Acidimicrobiia; order Spongiisociales; family ZC4RG35; genus Bin76. Next base: position 766,594 of record OY762464.1, on the reverse strand, counting down.
ACAAGTGTTGGTGGTCATGGAAGAGAAAGGAGAACCCAATGAGTGAGAAGCTGGGATTCATCGGTTTGGGGATTATGGGCGGGGGGATGGCCTCCAACCTGGTGCGCGCCGGTCATCAGGTGACAGTGTGGAACCGCACCCCTTCCCGGATGGCGCCGGTCACCGAACTGGGGGCCCGAGCGGCGGGATCACCGCGGGAGGTTGCGGAGCGTTCCACCGTGGTGATGATCTGCGTCTCGGACACTCCCGATGTGGTGGCGGTGACCGAGGGCCCCGAAGGAGTGCTGGCCGGGTTGTCTGCGGGATCGGTGGTGGTGGATCATTCCACTATCAGTCCGTCGGAGACCCGGCGACTGGCGGGCCGGGCCGGGGAGGCGGGGGGATCGTGGCTGGACGCTCCGGTGAGTGGAGGAAGCGAGGGGGCGGCGCTGGGGACCCTCTCGATCATGGTGGGAGGAGAAGCCTCCGATGTGGAGCGGGTGCGTCCCTATCTGGATGCGATGGGTTCGAGCATCACCCATGTGGGACCGGTGGGTTCGGGACAGATGGTGAAGTTGGTCAATCAGGTGTTGGTGGTGGTAAACCAACTGGCGGTTTCCGAGGCTTTGCTGCTGGCTGCGGTGGGTGAACTCGATCTGGAGGCAACCCTGTCGGCGGTGACGGGCGGAGCGGCCGGGTCGTGGATGCTGGCCAACCGGGGTCCGCAGATGATCGTCCGCGACTGGCGTCCGGGTTTTACCATCGATCTTCAGCAAAAGGACCTGCGACTGGTGCTGGAGGCCGCCGACGAACTGGGAGTTCCCCTGCCGGGTGTCGCCCTGGTGTTTCAGCTCTACCGGGCTCTCCAGCGACGGGGGCTGGGAGCGGAGGGCAACCATGCCCTGGTGAAGGCCTTGGAACACATGGTCGGCGCCGAAGTGGGAAAGTCCTCGGGATAGGGGGTGTCGGGGATGCAGGCGGTGCTGGCCGACCTGGCCGCCGAGCAGGAGGCCTTGGATGGCCTGGTGTCGGAACTGGACGGGGGCGGTTGGCGGACGCCCACTCCTTCGGAGGGGTGGAACATAGTTGACCAGATCAGCCATTTGGCGTACTTTGATGATCGGGCCGGCCGGGCGGTAATCGACCCCGACAGCTTCGCGTCCGAAGTGGCCGAACTGATGGCTTCCGAGAACCCGTGGGGTCTGGAAGAGCAGATTATGGCCCGGGGCCGGGCGATGGGAGGGGCGGAGCTCTTGACGTGGTGGAGGGGGGCGCGATCGGGGCTCCAATCGGCCATGCGGGGGATGGAGCCCGACCGGCGGGTTCCCTGGTACGGACCCCCCATGAAAGCTCGCTCCTCGGCGCAGGCTCGGCTGATGGAGGCTTGGGCGCACGGCCAGGACGTGGCCGACGCGCTGGGGGTGCAATACCCCGTTTCCGACCGGATCCGTCATGTGGCGGAGTTGGGGATCAAGACTTTCTCGTGGAGCTTCCGCAACCGGGGGTTCGAGGTGCCCGCCGAGCGGGTGCGCGTGGCGCTTCGGGGTTCGTCGGGCCGCACTTTCGTATGGAACGACCACGGCCAGGATTGTGTGACCGGGCCGCTTCGGGACTTTTGCCTGGTGGTTACCCAGCGCCGACACGTTGACGACACTCACCTGGTGATCGAGGGCGAAGTGGCTGCCCGCTGGATGAGGATCGCCCAAGCCTATGCCGGTCCCCCCGGCCCGGGTCGGCCTCGGCAGGCGCAGAAGGGTTAATGGACGGAGCCCGGGGTCTGGCGGGGGCGAAGCTCACCTGGTCTCCCGAGGGATGAAAGTCACATCCCGCCTGCTTAGGACCAAGCGAAGTGGCAAAGATCCCTGGCGGCGATTTCGTGCTGGGGTAACGGTGCTGGCAGTAGTGATTGTGGGTGGTACTGCGGGCTACGCGGGCCTAGGTCTCAGTCCGCTCGACGCCATTTACCAGACTGTGATCACCATCTCTACGGTGGGTTACCGCGAGGTGGGGGAAGTCGGGGATCGCTATCAGATATTCACCGTAGTCTTGATCCTGTTCGGTACGGGCACCTCGCTTTATACGCTAAGTGTCCTGATCGAGACAATGTTCGAGGGTCGGCTTGATGGCCAGTTCAGGAGGCGGCGCATGCAACGAAAGATCAACCGGCTCTCTGACCACGTGGTCTTGTGCGGATACGGCCAGGTGGGCCGCGCCATTGAAGAGGAACTGGTGGGGGCGGGAGAGGTGGTGGTGACCGTCGATCGGCAGGAACCGGACTATCCACCTGCTCTTGACCGGAATTTGATGGTGATAGGGGACGCCACCGACGATCACATCATTCTTCAAGCAGGTCTTGACCGAGCTAAAACTCTGATCCTGGCGCTCGACTCCGACATAGACAATCTATTTATCGCCTTGACTGCCCGATCCATCAACCCGGACCTGTTCATAGTGGCCAGAGCCAACGACTCTGGTGTCATACCCAAACTTCTCAAGGTGGGCGTCAACCGGGTGGTTAACACTGACCGGATTGGTGGGGCCCGGATGGCTGCGCTGGTGGCACATCCCGAAGTGGCGGAATTCCTCGATATTGTCATGCAGGACAGGGAATTTGCAGTGCGGTTGGCGGAAACCAGAATCACCAAGAATTCAGCATTTGCCCACCGTTCCCTTCAGAAGTGCGCCATCCGCACCAGAACCGGCGCCAACGTGCTGGCAGTACGTCGGCAAGGTTCATTCATCACCAACCCCTCCCGGGACTTTGTCCTACTTCCCGACGACCTCCTCATTTCCATGGGCACCTCCGAGCAACTGAATTCTCTGGGAGAACAAGCGAGAAGACGTTGACCTTCGCCGATGAGAACATTTGGATGCCCCGGCTTGGGACCGGGCGGGGTAGGATTTCGGTTGGATGAACGGAACTTTCCCTATTGACTGTGTGGTGCCTGCCGACGCTCAGTTGGGAGAGAGCCCGGTTTGGGATGAGGAGCGGCAGGTGTTGTGGTGGATGGACATCAACGGGCGGGTCATCCATCGTTACGACCCGGTGGCCCACTCCGATTCTGTCACGGCTGTTCCCCGCAAACCGGCGGCGGTGGCAGTGCGCCGCGGCGGGGGGCTGGTGGTGGCCACCGACGAGGGCTTTCACGCTTTCGATCCCAACGAGGGGGTAATGACCCCTTTGGCGCCCGATCCCGAGCCGGATCTGCCCCGCAACCGCCTCAATGACTCACGTTGTGACCGGCAGGGGCGTTTTTGGGCAGGCAGCATGCACGATCCGACTTCCGACAAGATTGCGGCGGGAAGGCTCCATCGGCTGGATCCCGATCTTTCCGTGACCACGTTCCTGGACGGTCTGGGGGTTTCGAACGGTTTGGCGTTCTCTCCCGATGGTCGCACCATGTATCACGCCGACACCTGGGCGGAGACGGTGTGGGCCTATGACTATCACCCCGACGAGGGCGTGCCCACCAACCGGCGGGTGTTGGCGGAGTTATTCGACGTGGCGGGTCGTCCCGACGGGGCGGCGGTGGACGAGTCGGGGTGCTACTGGGTGGCTTTGGTGCGGGGAGGCCAGATCGCCCGACTCACTCCCCGGGGAGAGCTTGACCGGTTGATTCCCTTCCCGGTGACGGTTCCCACCATGATGGCGTTCGGGGGTTCGGACCTCGACACCATGTTCGTAACCTGCCTGGGCGCGGGCGCCGTGTCCGGAGAGGATGCCCGACCGGGCCTCGACGGCGGGTTGTTCGCCTTCGATCCGGGTTGCGTGGGTTTGCCGGAACCGACTTTCGCGGGATGATCCGCAACCTCACCAAGGCCAGGCTGGCTGCCGGAGAGACGGTGGTGGGGTGCTTTCTGCGGCAAGCCGATTCTGATCTGGCCGAATATCTGGCGCTTTTGGGCTGGGATTTTCTGGTGTTCGACGGAGAGCACGGCTCGGTGACCTCGACCAAAGTATCCGATCTCTCCCGAGCAGCCGAGCTTCATGGCGTCACCCCCATCGCCCGGGTACCCACCAATCTTCCCCATCCCATCCTGCGCTTTTTGGACGCCGGTGTGCACGGTGTGCACGTTCCGTGGGTCAATAGCGCTTCGGAGGCGGAACGGGCAGTGCAGTCGATCAAATATCATCCCCGGGGCGTCCGGGGGATGGCCAGCAACCGAAGCGGCGACTTTTCCTTGCACGTTCCGCTGAACGAGACGGCGGCACTGGCCAACCGGGAGACGCTAACGGTGATCCACATCGAGACGATCCAGGCGGTGGAAGCCATCGAGGAATACGTGAAGATCGACGGTCTGGACGTGTTGTTCTTGGGACCAACCGACCTCTCCCAGTCGATGGGCCTGGTGGGACAGAAGAACCATCCCCGGTTGCTCGAGGCCATGAATCGGGTGGCTTCGGCGGTGGCCGACTCCGACAAGACCCTGGGTTTGTTCGTGCCGTCGCTCGACAACGCCGAGGAGTGGATTGGCAAGGGCGCTCGCTACATCGCTACGGGGATGGAGGGGTTTTTGCAAAAAGGAATGAGCGAGTTTCTGGCGGGCATCCGCCGGATCTGATCATCTCACCAGTTCCATGAGCTTTTGAGCTCGTCGATCGAGATCAGCGTCTCCTCTCCACGCTCCCTCGATCCTTCTGAGCGCCACTAGGGGGCCTTCGGCCAGAGTGCCCTCGCCCGAAGTCGCCACCGGTCGGGGAAGCACGGTTCGAGCGTAGCCCAGCACCGCCATCTGCCGCAGGACGGTGGGATTGGTGGACTCCAAGGCAACCTGGGGCTGGATTCCCAGCTGCGCCAAACCCTGATCCACCAGCAGACGGGTCCGGGAGCCGGGGGAATAGAGAGCCCAGCCGGGCGGGGGAGGATGGTCGGCGGGGGAGTAGATGTGCATGGGCTCGGCGGTGATCGGGCGGGAGCCGTATCGGGCGCCGGCCGGTCCCACCACGAAGGCCAGGTCGATCCGATAGCCGTCGAGCATCGCCAGCAACGCCTCGGAGTCGGCCACCACCAGTTGCAGGTCGATGGCGGAATGTTCCTCTCGCAGACGGGAGAGACCGGCGGGAAGGGTGTACAGACCGGCGGTGTCGATCATTCCCACCCGCAGGGTCCCCACCTCTCCCTTTTCCCAACTCTCCAGCCACCGGAGCAGGTCGGTGGTCTGGCCGAGCACCTGGTCTGCATATCGGGCGGCGCGCCGGCCGGCCTCGGTTAGCGAACGGCTGCGGCCATCCTTTCGGAACAGCGGCGCTCCCAGGCGCTTGGAGAGTTCCGCCAGGGAGTGCGACAGGGCGGGTTGGCTGATGCCCATTTGCCAGGCCGCTTCGGTGAAAGAGCCGTGTTGTTCCACTTCCAGCAGGCAACGAAGGCTTTTGAAATTGAGCGAAGGAACATCCATAAGATTTATTTATGAATAAGTATAAAAACATTTATTTGACTAATAGAAAGGAAGGCGGCAAACTGTATGAAAGTCCGCCACGTCAGGGAAGAAAAGTGAGCGAAATAAGGGTTGCGATTGTGGGAGTGGGCAATTGTGCCTCCTCTCTGGTGCAGGGAGTGGAGTTCTACCGAAATGCGCCCGCCGACCAAAAGATCCCCGGGCTGATGCACTCGATTCTGGGTGGGTACCACATAAGCGACATCCGGTTTGTGGCGGCCTTTGATGTGGACGCCACCAAGGTTGGGCAGGATCTCTCCAAGGCCATTTTGGCGGGCCAGAACAACACCATCGCCTTTGCGGAAGTATCGCACTCAGACGTCACCGTGCAGCGGGGTCCCACTCTCGACGGGATCGGATCCTATCTGGCTGACCTGGTGGAGGAATCGGCGGTCACCGAGGTGGATGTCGCCGAGGAATTGCGAAAGGCCCGGGTGGATGTGGTGGTTTCCTATCTGCCGGTCGGAGCTCAGAAAGCCACCGAATTCTACGTGGAGCAGGCGCTCCGGGCGGGGTGTGCCTTCGTGAATTGCATCCCCGTATTCATCGCCCGAACCGAGGAATGGGCCGAGCGGTTCCGGGAAGCGGGCGTCCCGATCGTGGGGGACGACATCAAATCGCAGGTGGGCGCCACCATTCTGCACCGTACCCTGGTAAACCTCTTCCAGGACCGGGGAGTGAAGGTGGACCGCACCTATCAACTTAATTTTGGCGGCAACACCGACTTTTTGAACATGCTGGAAAGAAGTCGGCTGGTTTCGAAGAAGGAGTCCAAAACCAAGGCGGTCACCAGCCAACTCGCCACCCGGACGCCGGTGGACGATGTCCATATCGGCCCTTCGGATCATGTCCCGTGGCTGAGCGATCGCAAGTGGGCGCATATTCGGTTGGAGGGGACCGGCTTCGGCGACACGCCGCTCAATGCCGAGCTGAAGTTGGAAGTGTGGGACAGCCCCAACTCGGCGGGGGTGGTGATCGATGCGCTCCGTTGCGCCAAGCTGGGTTTGGACCGGGGCATGGCCGGTCCACTCCATGAGGCCAGCGCCTATTTCATGAAGTCGCCTCCCCGGCAGATGCGGGACGAGGCGGCGCGGGAGGCAGTGGAAACCTTTATTGCGGGAGGTGCCGAGGCGACTCCCTGACCAGCAAGACCGGCGGGAAGGCGGGCTCTGAGCTTGGGCCAACCTACCTTCGCGAACCCTCGTCTCCATTCGCGATAGTCACCCATGATCAGCCCGCCTAGCCGCCCCTTCGGGAAGCCCGTGCCGCTATTCTTACCCGTAGGCAAACAGCAAGGCGCAGGAGATTTTGATGGCTGCCGCAAAGCAACTGCACCTTCCTGACCTTGCCATAGAGGGTTTTCGCGGCATAGAGAAACTTTCAATTCCCCGCTTGGGACGTGTGACCTTGCTCGCCGGGAAGAACGCGGTAGGCAAGACGACAATTCTGGATGCTGTACGGGTCTATGCTTCTCGATGCAACTACCGGGTTCTTCGCGATCTTCTAACAGGGCGAGAGGATTGGTCTACCGTTGTAGATGAAGAGGGCCGTTCATTTCCCGAGCCCGATTGGTCTGCTCTTTTTCACGGTCGGAGCGTTGCGCCGGGCAGCCGTATGAGGGTTCGTTCCGGTGATGACGAACTAGTGATAGAGGATCATCCCACCAGCCTGGAAGAAGCATCGCGCATCATTCAGCTTCATTTCGACTTTAGCTTGACTGAACAGGTGAGGATTTTGAGAGTCACCTTTCGAAATCAGCAATGGACACTTCCGTGTCTGGTCGAGCCCGATGCAGATGGCGTTTATGTTCGGCTCGAAAGGCACCGTCTGGGAAGGTTCCGATTGCCGTCTGATGATTCGCTTCCTCCGGCACTCAACTGCAAGTCTTTAGGCCCGGGGATATTGACCAATACGGATTTGTCGCGGTTCTGGGACGCGGTAGCACTCACAGATGATGAGGATCGAGCAACCCGCGCGTTGGGGTTGGTGTTAGGCAAAACCGTGGAAGGGGTGGCGGTGATTGGCGATAACACCAGGTCACCCCGAAGTGCCGGCCGCAGGGTTGTTGTCAAGCTAGAAGGCTTTCCTCATCCGGTCCCTCTCAAGAGTCTGGGTGACGGCGCGACGAGACTCTTCAGTGTGGCGCTGGCTTTCGCCAACAGCAAAGGAGGTTTCTTGCTCATCGATGAGGCAGAGAATGGAATCCACCACACCGTGCAGCGGGACTTTTGGCACATGGTGTTTCGTACGGCTCTGGAGAACGACGTGCAAGTTCTGGCGACGACGCACAGCTGGGATTGCGTAAGGGGCTTTGCTGAGGCGGCGGCAGAGGACGATGATGTTGAGGGCGTTCTTGTTCGTCTGGACAAGGTGCCTGCGGGCCTACGGGCCGTTGAATATTCGGAGGAAGAACTGAGCATCGCCGCCGAGCAACGCATTGAGGTCAGGTAGAGTTGCCCACTCCCGACTCTTCAGCTCAGGTTTTACTGGTTGAGGGACAGGACGACAAGCATGTAGTCAAACAAATATGTTGGGCTACCGAATCAAAGCTTGGGTTTTCTATATTGAAAAAGGAGGGTTTCGACAATCTTCGTTCGGCAATGTCCGTGGACATCAAGGCTCCCGGGCGGACGACGGTGGGTATCTTGGTGGATGCCAATGATGATCCTAAGGCCCGTTGGCAAGCTATCGCGGACAGACTCAAAAAGGCAGACATATTGCCACCAGCAAGCCCTTGTCCCAATGGGACCATAGTGCGAGGAAACCTTGATCTTGGACGCCCGCGTGTCGGTATTTGGCTGATGCCTGACAACGTATCGCCTGGTGAACTGGAGGATTTTATTGCAGGGATGATTCCCCGTCAGGATGCCGTGTGGCCTTTGTCTCGTAAGTACATAGCCGACATCCCGGCGCCGCTGTTTTCAGAGCGAAAGACGAGGAAGGCTGAGGTTCACGCCTGGCTTGCAACCCGCCAAAAGCCAAGACCGGGTATGGGTCAAGCGATAAGGGCGAGAGATCTGGATGTCGAATCAGATGTCTGTAGGAGATTTGTTACATGGTTGCGCCATCTCTTTGGGTGAGTCTCACTCTGCGGCGCCTCCGCAGTGCCTTGACATAAAACGGCTGGTAGGAGATCCGCTCTCGTAGGTGAGGAGCGGCGCATCAGTGCCTTGATCCGGCGCCCTGACAATCCAAGAGACCACTCCCGCGAAGCTAACAGGTTGATCAAGTTGAGGGGAAGGGGGTACGCTTTCTTTTCTATGAAGCAGCCTTCTGTGGGGACCGCCTTGGTGGTGGTGGATGTGCAGAACGACTTTGCCGACCCGGGGGGGTCGCTCTATGTGCGGGGGGCGGCCGCGGTGGTGGAGGGGGTGAACGGTCTGGTGGAGGAGGCGATCAGCCGGGGTTGGCCGGTGGTTTACACCCAGGATTGGCATCCGGATACCACCCCTCATTTCGCCAAGGATGGGGGGATCTGGCCGGTGCACTGCGTGGAAGGATCTGTCGGCGCGGCTTTTCATCCGGATTTGAGAGTGGAGGGGGTGTCGATCAAAAAGGGGGGCGCCGGGGAGGATGGCTACTCGGGATTCACCATGCGGGACTTGGTGGAGGGTCGGGACCGGCCCACCGAACTGGATTCTCTGCTGCGTCGGGAGGGAATCAGCAAGGTGGTGGTGGTGGGGTTGGCCTTGGATTACTGCGTCAAGGACACCGCCTTGGACGCGGTGCGGTTGGGATATGAAACGGAGGTGCCGCTTCGGGCCACTGCCGCGGTGAATTTACACCCTGACGACGGCGACCAAGCGGTGGCGGCGCTGAGAGCCGCCGGGGTTTCGGTTACCGGCTGAGTTCGGCAGCTCGACGCAAGAGGAGTCGACGATAGGTGTTCCACCGGGGATTTTCGGCGGGCCGCAGGGTGGGAAACAGGATCACGTCCCGGATGTGGGCGCGGTTGGTCAACAGCATCACCAGTCGGTCGACTCCCAGGCCCAGTCCGCCGGTGGGAGGCATCCCATGGGCCAGGGCCAGCACGAAATCCTCGTCCACGGGGTGCAGTTCGGGGTCGTCGGCGCCCAGCAACATAGCCTGATTCTCGAATCGGGACAGTTGATCGACCGGGTCGTTCAGTTCGGAGAAGGCGTTGGCGAACTCCACCCCGGCGATGAACAGTTCGAAGCGCTCGGTGAGCCGGGGGTCATGGCGATGCCGGCGAGCCAGGGGAGAGACCTCCAGGGGATAGTCCATCACGAAGGTGGGCGCCCACAACCCGGGCGCCACCAGCCGGTCGAACAATTCGTAGATCACCCGGCCTGCGGTCCATTCCGGGCGGGTTTCCAGACCGCTTCGCTCCGCCATTTGTCCCAGGCGTTCCAACGGCGTGTCCAGATCGACCGTCTCTCCCACCACGTCGCTCACCAACTCCAGCATGGTGACCTTCCGGTAGGGGGGTTCGAGCGAAATGGGAGTTTCCGCCATGGGGCGGCCCTCTGCCATCTTCTCACCCACCATGGTGGTCCCCGTGGCTTGGGCGGCCACCGCCGGAATCACCTGCTCGGTGAGCTCCATCACGTCCCGGTAGTCGCAGAACGCCTGATAGGACTCGAGGGTGGTGAACTCGGGATTATGGGAGGCGTCCACCCCTTCGTTACGAAAAATCCGGCCGATCTCGAAGACCCGCTCGAATCCGCCGATGATCAACCGCTTGAGATGCAACTCGGTGGCAATCCGCAGGTAGAGCCCGATATCCAGGGCGTTGTGGTGGGTCAAAAAAGGCCGGGCGGCCGCCCCGGCCGCCCGGGTGGACAGGATGGGAGTATCCACCTCCATGAATCCCCGTTGATGGAATTGATTGCGCAGTTCGGCCACCACCGCCGAGCGGATCTCGAAGGTCCTCCGGCTGGGGGTATTCATCACCAGATCCAGATGACGACTCCGGGAGCGCTGCTCCACATCCCGAAGACCCTTCCACTTGTCGGGCAGGGGCGCCAGACACTTGGCTAAAAGCTCTATTCGGTCGACATCCACCGAGAGTTCCCCGCGACGGGTGGTGATCACCTTTCCGACCGCGCCCACCCAGTCGCCCAGGTCGAGACGGGATATCACCCGCCGGGATTCGGGCGCCATGCCGGTTGGGGAGACAAAGAGTTGCAATTCCCCGCTCTGATCGGTGAAGGTGATGAACATCAGGCGACCGAAATTGCGGATCAGCCTTACCCGTCCCGCCACCGCCACCATCTCCTCGGTGCGGGTGTCGGCTTCCAGGTGCCCGTACAGGTCCCTGATCTCCGAGGTGGTGTGGGTGCGGTCGAACCGAACGGGCCACGGCTCGATCTGCAGGGAGGAGAGGTTGTCCAAGGCTGCGAGTCGTTCTTCGACTACCTTTTCCCACAGCCCAACCGGTTCGTGGTCGGATTGGTCGGGTCCCTGCTCATCCATGCCACATCAACCTAACAGAGCCGGAACCAAGCGGGCAAGAAACGTTCCGGGGACCCTGAATTCTCGGGCCTTTTAAAGGTACCGACCCGCCCTCGGGAGGGGAGGGAGGGCGGGTCGGTGTATGTGCCTGCCGCCCCGGGAGGGGTGGAGGGCGGGCAGGCTACCCCGCCGGCCTTCCGGGAGGGGACGGGGAAAGCCGACGGGAGGTGTGTTGTTTCGTTCTCGCAATGTTAGACAGTATCCAAAGTAAATGGTAAACGGTTTCCCAAACAGTGTCAACTGAATCAGGCTAAGAATTTAGTTCCAGAATTGCCCGCAATCCCCGCAGAGTCAGGTCGTCCTCTATATGGGTGATCGTTTCGCAGACCGGTCCGAGCAGGGAGGCCAATCCTCCGGTGGCCACCACCGGAAGATTGGCCAGCCCTTGTTCTGCGCAGATCCTCCTCACCAGACCGTCCACCAGCCCGGCCCATCCGAATACCAGCCCGCTCTGCACGGCCTCGGTGGTGTTGCGTCCCACCGCCCGCAGGGGAGTGGCCAGTTCCACCCTCCGCAGGGCGGAGGCGGCGGCGGCCAGTGCGTCTCCCGCCACCTGCACTCCGGGAGCGATCGCTCCGCCGCAGTAGGCGCCCCTGGCGTCGATCACGTCCACCGTGGTGGCAGTCCCGAAATCCACCACCAGCACCGGAGCGCCGAACCGCTGCACCGCCCCGATGGCGTTCACCACTCGGTCGGCGCCCACTTCTCGGGGGTTGTCGATCCGGATCTCGATTCCGGTTCGTACTCCCGGACCCACCACCACCACCGTCCCTTCTGCCAACTCCGCCAGCACCGGTCGGATCGCCGAGACGGCGGTGGGTACCACGCTGGAGAGAGCCGCCCCCCGCAGGGGCAGGGGGATTCCCGACAGCAGTCCGGTGATAAGAATGCGGTATTCGTCGGCGGTGCGGGAGATGTCGGTGGAGATCCGCCAGCGATGGTCCAAGCAGTGGCCTCGGTAGGCCCCGATAACCGTGTGAGTGTTGCCGATGTCCACGGCCAAGAGCATGTTCGTCACCGGTACAGAAGACTAGGGGTCCGAAGACGAACGCCTCGGTCCACGCGAAAGGCATCGGCCTGCCGGTCGAAGAAGAGGTTGTCGATCAGTCTCACTTTGGCCACCGTGGCGGCCACCGCCAGAAAGGAGGGGCGGTCGAGGGTGGAGAGAAGTGAGGCGTCTTGCTGATCGGCCACCTCGGCGTACTCCCAGTCCACCTCGGCGGCCCCGGTCACCAGGTGGCGCAGCCGGTGGGCGGAACGCTCTCCGTCCTCAACCGCCCGGGCGGCCCTTTCCAGACCCCGAATGATGGCCAGCGCCTCCTCTCGGCGGGCGGAGGGAATCAGAACGTTTCGGCTGGAGAGGGCCAGACCGTCCGCCTCCCGTACGGTGGGGCACCCGACGATCTCGACAGGTATGCAGAGATCGCGGGCCAACTGGCGGATCACCGCCAGTTGTTGGGCGTCCTTTCGTCCGAAATAGGCACGGTGGGCGCCTAACCCGGCCAGTAGTTTGGCCACCACCAAAGCCACTCCCTGGAAGTGACCCGGACGATGGTTTCCCTCCATGTCTTCGGCGACCGGCCCCGGTTCGATGGTGACTGATCCTCCCGGTGGGTACACCTCTTCGGTGGGTGGGACGAACAGCACGTCCACCCCGGCGTCGGCGGCGATTTTCCGGTCGCGGTCGAAGTCGGCGGGGTAGGAGGCAAAATCCGAGGACCGGTTGAACTGGCGGGGATTGACGTAGAGGGACATGATCAACACGCCGCATTCCTGACGGGCCCGGGACAGCAAAGCCAGATGCCCTTCGTGGAGAAAACCCATGGTGGGGACCAGCCCTATCTTTCCTTCCCGCCGATCCGAAGCGCGCCGCGCCGCTTCCCGGGCCTCGGCGAAACTGCGCGCCAATCTCATGGGCGGTGAGGGGACTCGAGATATCGGTCGACCTCATCGGCGCCGAAACGGGAGTCGGCCATCTGTCCCAACCCTCGATACTGTCGGGCCCAAGCCGGTGAGACGGTGTCCGCCGGCCGGAAGCAGTTCTCCATCACCTGGGCGGCGATCGCCAAGGCGCCACCCGCTCGGCCCGGTCCGATCGCTGCCAAGCCGGAAGAGGTTTTCACTCTCCGCTGAGATAATTGGGAACCAGAGATCGTCCCCGGGCCCCGAGCGGGCGCCCCAGAATCTGCTCGACGATGGTCACCGCCTGGACCGGGCTCGTCACCAGCCCGCTGTCCACCAAGAAGCCGCTCATAAGACCGCCCAGGTCCTCGTCGATTATTTCGCGGTGCACCAGAACCCGGGTTTGGGGATTGCTCAACAGTTCTGCCAACTTGTCATACAGCGAGCGACGTTCGTTCTCCACCATTTCCGAACTGATCGGAACCTGGTGTGTGATGAAGCCGGACTCCTGGTAGACCTTGATGTTCTGGTTGTTGGCCAGCAGGGTCACCACATCGGTGATCTGTGCCTCTTTCTGCAACCAGAGCACTTCTTGCTGGCGGCGCACCTTGCGATGGGCCGCACCGAGTCCTCCCAGCCGTTCACTGACCGCCAAACGGGAGGTGATAATCCACCGAAACCCTCGAGGTTGGAGTACGCCGGCCGGCATGTCCGCTCAGGAAGAGGAGCGGTCGCGGCGGGTGGCTGCCGCCACCCTTTCCATGCCTGCGTCGCCGCCGCTTATCCCCGACGGCGGGAGGAGCCGCATCTCATGGGTATCGGTGGCCTGCCATTTGGGCACGTCATAAAGAACTTTTTCGATCTCTTCCACATCAAGAGTTTCCTTTTCCATGAGGGCTTCCACCATCCTGTCCAAGGCGGGTTGATGGATATCCAGGATCTGGCGGGCCTCGGCATGGGCGCTCCTGATCAGCTTGCGAACCTCGGTGTCGATGTCGGCTGCCAACTGATCCGAGTAGTCCGGCTGCCTCGTGTAATCGCGGCCCAAGAAGACTTCGCCTCCGTGCTTGCCATAGGTCATGGGGCCCAACTCATCGCTCATACCGTACTCCATCACCATGCGTCGGGCGATGGCAGTGGCCTTTTCGATGTCGTTGGTTGAACCGGTGGTGGGGTCGGCGTAAATAAGCTCTTCGGCGCTTCGTCCACCCAGCAGCATGGCCAACTGATCCAAAAGCTCCGAGCGTTTGACCAGGTACTTGTCCCGGGTGGGAAGAGCCAGGGTGTGGCCGAGCGAGCGTCCCCGGGGGACGATGGTCACCTTGTGCACCGGATCTGCCATGGGAAGCGCCCAGCCCACCAGGGCATGTCCGCTTTCGTGGAAGGCGATCAGCCGCTTCTCGTCTTCGGACATCACCCGGGCCTTGCGCTCGGGGCCGGCGATGACCCGGTCGATCGCCTCTTCCAATTCTTCCATGCCCACCTGCTCCTTGTTACGACGGGCGGCCAGGAGGGCTGCTTCGTTGATCAGGTTGGCCAGGTCGGCGCCGGTGAATCCGGGGGTGCGCCGCGCCAGCACCTCCAGATCGATTTCCGGATCAAGCGGCTTGCCCCGGGCATGAACTTCCAGGATGGCATGTCGCCCCTTGATATCAGGGGAGTCGATCACGATCTGGCGGTCGAATCGACCGGGCCGGAGCAGCGCCGGATCCAAGATGTCGGGACGGTTGGTAGCGGCGATCACTATCACCCCGGTGTTGGTATCGAAGCCGTCCAGTTCCACCAGGAGCTGGTTGAGAGTCTGTTCCCGTTCGTCGTGTCCGCCGCCCAGGCCGGCGCCCCGGTGACGGCCCACCGCGTCGATCTCGTCTATGAAAATGATGGCCGGGCTGTTCTGTTTGGCCTGTTCGAAGAGGTCGCGCACCCGGCTGGCACCCACTCCCACGAACATCTCCACGAAGTCCGAACCCGAGATCGAGAAAAACGGGCGGCCGGCTTCTCCCGCCACCGCTTTGGCCATGAGGGTCTTGCCGGTGCCGGGAGGACCGAACAAAAGGACTCCTTTCGGTATCTTGGCGCCCATTGCCCGGAACTGGTCGGCGTCGGCAAGAAAATCCCTGATCTCGCCCAGCTCTTCGATGGCCTCCTCCAATCCGGCCACGTCCTTGAAGGTGACATCGGGGTTGTCTTTTTTCACCATCTTGGCGCGGGTTTTGCCGAACTGCATGATCCGGTTGCCCGACCTCTGCATCTGCATGAAGATGAACACCATGAAACCGATCAGAAGCAACCAGGGAAGCATTCCCACCAGCACGCTCCATGGTCCGGGTGGCTCATGGTCGGTGTCGTATGAGACTCCCCGCTCCTCGAGTATTTCCGCCAGTTGTCCCTCGTAACCCTCGGGGTATTCGGCTGCGAAGTCGTATTGTCCGGGGAGGGCGGTGGAATCTTCATAGCGTCCCCTCGCCTCCAGGGAGCGGGTCAGTATCAGAACCGACTCGATACGGCCTTCCTGCACGGCGTTCAGGAATTCCCCGGTGGTGATTTCCTGAGAAGGTTGATCGTCGCCCCCGAAATTCTGGAAAAGCAACGCCATGGAGACGATCAACAGACCGTAGATCAGGAGTATGCGGATGCTGCGGCGCAAAATTGTTTCCTTAGGAGGCGATCGGTTCGGGCAGGAAGCTGGAGCAACTGCAAATCATGGTAGGTCAACTCCCGCTAGTCCCAATGTTATCTAGGACTGCGACAAAATGCCCACATAGGGCAAATTCCGGTATTTACCGTCATAGTCCAAGCCATACCCCACCACGAATTCGGGGCCGACCCGAAAGCCCACGTATTTGACGTCAACCGGTGCTCGCTGGATGCCCTCCTTGTAGAGAAGGGCGGCGATCTCCAAAGATGCCGGCCCCCGAACCCGGAGACTCTTGATCAGATAATTCAACGTGAGTCCCGAATCCACGATGTCTTCGCAGATCAGAACGTGCCGGCCGGCGATCTCCTGGTCGAGGTCCTTGAGAACCCGAACCACCCCCGAGGTTTTGGTGGCGGCGCCATAGGAGGATACGGCCATATAGTCGAACTGGGCGGGAAGCCTGATCTGTCGCACCAAATCGGACATCACCATGAAAGTGCCCTTCAGCACGCCCACTATCAGCAGGTCGCGCTCGGCGTAGTCGGCGGTGATCGATTCGCCCATGTCCCGCAGCCGGTCGGCGATTTGGTCGCTCGAGATGAAAGGCTTGATCGAATCCATCGATATCTATTACACCTTAGCCATCCGTGGTCAAAAGCAACCGGTCGCCCGCCCGGAGGGCGGTCACCTCTCCCTCCAGTTGGGTGCGGGGCGCCTGACCACCGGCCACTTCCAGCACCCGCTGCACTTCGGCGGATACCCCGGCATGAGGCCCCCGCAGCAGTCGCAGAGCCCGGCGCACCACCCGGGAGGAGATGGGCGGGGGAAGGGCCGCCAGATCGGAGCAGGAAATCTCCGGCCAACCATCGGGCGAGACACCCACCCGGGTTTGGGCGGCTACTTTCTCCAGGTAGGCCAGATCGGCGGAGGCCAATTCCGACAGCCTCACCAGACCCTCCCGCAATCTGGGCTGGTATTCCCCCTCCAGTTGGGGAATCAGGCGCCGCCTGAGCCGGTTGCGAAGGTATCGGGGGTCATCGTTTTGGGGATCGTCCTCCCAGGGAAGCCCGGCCAGAGTGGCCAGTTCCCGGGTCTCGGAGCGCCACACTCCCAGCAGCGGGCGATGGAACCGACCGCGGCGGGAGGGTATTCCGGCCAGACCGTCGAGGCCGGCGCCCCGCAGCAGGTTGTGCAGCACCGTCTCGGCCTGATCGTCGGCGGTGTGGGCGGTTATCACCGTCTCATCGGAGGTCGAGGCTCGGGCGAAAGCTCGGTAGCGGGCGGCGCGCAGAGCCTGTTCCGACTGGTGGTTGGGCTCTTCCACCGACACTTCGGTCAACTCCAGATGGAGGCGTCGGGAGATAGCCAGGGCGGCTTCGGCCAGGCGACCGGAATCGGGGAGACAGTGGTTGATATGCAGCGCCCGGCCAACCCGATCGGTGCGGGTCACAAGCCAAGCAGCCGCTGCCGAGTCGGCGCCTCCGGAAAGAGCGATGACCAGGGGCCCGCGGGGAATCTCGACTCGAGCGAGGATGGTGGAGGTGAGTTGGTCCAACCGACGGGTGCGGGCGAGCGATTCGCCGTTCCTATCCAAAGCCGCGGGGGCGGAGGGGGGTTTCAACCAACTGATTTGTAGCGGGATCTGACCACCCTGGTGAAGTAGAGCACCACCGTGACGAAGCAGAAGATCAGCGCCAGAGCCAGGCAAGTGGGAACCAGATAGCGGTATGTCCAGTCGGGTATGACCTCGGCGGGGGCGGTTTCTTCCACCACCACTGCCGGAACGATTTCAGGGGGTTCCTCCGGTGATTCCTGGGCCAGGGCGGGGAAAGCGATTCCCACCAGCACCGCCGCCACGGAGGCCGTCAGCACCCACCTTCGCCTGTTCATGGGCTTCACAGGTTACCAGGCTCTTATCGGAAACCTAGGTGTCGGGTCTCTTGGGCCAGCCTGCCCCTAAGTCGCTCCATAAAGACTTCAGGCACCTCCTCGATGAGGTGGTGCCTGATGGTGTAGCGGAGGCGACGCTCCACGATTTCTATGTTCTTACAGGGTGGACAGTATTCGAAGTGCTGCACCAGCCGGTGGGCGGTCTCGATTTCCAACTCGCCATCGACATAACTGTACAAGTGGGTGACAACCTGACGGCATTCTCTGGACATTACGGAACCTCCGTTGGGGTCAGTCCCCGCTTGCTCGCATACTCCCACAACGCTTTTCGGAGGGCATTTCTTCCCCGATGCAGTCGTGACATGACGGTGCCCATGGGAAGATCGAGAGTTTGAGCGATCTCCTTGTACGACAACCCCTCCACGTCGGCCAGCAACACCGGGATGCGATAGATCACCGGAAGGTTCTCCATGGCCTCCACGATGTCGGACTCGAAGATCTGCTCGATCAGGTGGTCTTCGGGATCTTGTGACCAGGAACGGACCTGTTCATAGGCGTTCAGCCGATAGGGGGTGGCCTCCCCGCCTTCGTCCAGTTCCGTTTCCCGGGGACGACGGGAACGCCGCCGGTATTCGTTGATAAAAGTGTTGGTGAGTATGCGGAACAGCCATGCCCGGAGATTGGTCCCCGCCTGGAAGGTGTGATAGCCACGGTAGGCCCGCAACAGGGCATCCTGCACCAAGTCCTCGGCGTCGTGTCGGTTCCGCGCCAGGCGGAGCGCCATTCCGTAGAGCTGGGGTATCAGCTCGGTTACGTCCCCTTGGAAGTTCTCGCGGTCCGCCATAGGGAAAACGGTAGCAGTCTTGGCGGGGGTTTGATCCACTCACGAAGTGGGCGCTTGGGCTCGGGACGCAAACCGGGCGACCACCGGATGGGATCTGCTATGTCACATTCCCCACATCTGTGACCGGCTGAGTGAGGGCCAGCCAGCACACCGGATGAACGTCATCGGCGGTGATTTCGTCAAGTGGCTGGGGTGCTATGTAGGGCTGGAGGCCCAGAGAGTCGATCGTTTCCAGGATACGCCGAGCCTGTCGGGTGGGATCGGTGGATGAGGCCAGGGCGGCGCGGAAGGCGCGGACGGTCCGTTCGGGATAGGGGGCCTGGAGGGTATCCACCGCCCGGTCGATCCTTTCCTGGGTGATACCGCTGGGAGGAGTGGTGAGCATCACCTGGGCGGCCCGGCGGAGCGCCCGGGGAACTTTGGGTTCCAGGTTGGCTTTGTCGGCCAGAAAGTTCCACTTCTCCACGATGTCGTCCCGGGCCACCTGCCATGCCGGGAAGGCGCCCCGGTAGGTGTCGTCGTCCAAGGTGCGGGGAGTGTCGAAGCCGTCGGCGGGACGGGCTCGATCCAGACAGGCCAGGGTGTTGTCCTCCACTCGGACTCGGCGTTGTTCAATCGCCGAGGTTGGGATAGTCGGGGCTTCGCCCGGCAGAGTTTCGGAAGGCAGCCAGGGTCGGGCGCCGTTGGTGCCAAAAGTGGGAGAGGGGCTTTCCACGAACCGGAACTTGGGTTGGGGGGTGTCCGCCACCCGGGCGCAGAACACGTAGCCGGGCCGGTCTCCGGAACGCACCGCCATTCCTGAGCCCGATCCCCAGGGAAGCTGCTCGATCCGGGAGGCCAGATGGGGATCTTCCAACGCTTGACGCAACTCCTGGCGAAACTCTTCTCCCGACAGCGTTCCCCGGGAGGTTCCACCCCGTTCGAACAGGATGGCCTCTTCGCGGCGGAGCCGTTCGATTTCTTGGCGGGTCTCGGTGAAGGTGATCTCCGCCGTGGCGCCTTGACCGGGCATGATCCATCCCACCCCCACGCTGGCCGCCGCCTGCTTGATCTTGGCGTTCAGCCGTTCCTCGAGGCCCAGCAGGTCATCCAGCCGGTCGTCGGGAAAGACGCAGTGGAGAAACACTTCCTGGTGATGGGATCCGATCCGGTCGATCCGACCATGGCGCTGCACCAGCCGCATCGGATTCCAGGGCAGATCGTAGTTGATGATGTGCCCGGCCTGCTGCAGGTTGACTCCTTCGGACAGCACATCGGTGGTCACCACGATGTCATACCGGTCGTGGCCCTCCCCGTCGGGGGGATCGGTGGTGAGAGGGGCGAATCCCCACAGCACCCGCTCCTTGTCGCCGGATTTGCCCCGGCCGCTCAAGGTGGCGATGCGGTCCCGATAGGCCGCCAGCCGGGGATCGGCCCGAGTCGCTTCCGAGAGATGCTCGAATATCCAATCCACCGTGTCGGCGTAGTAGCTGAAGACCAGCACCTTGCGCCGGTTGGTGGTGTCTGTTCCGCCGATGCCCTGCGCCTCGGCCTGGGCGGCGATCCGGGCCAACTGATCGACCAGTTCCGCCAATGTGGGGTCGTTTCGGCGGGTGACCCGGCGGGCTTCGGCGGCGAAAGAGGCGAGCAGCGCGCGGTCTTGGCGGACATGGCGAGCCAGTCGCTCGGGGTCATACTCCGAAGCGTTCCGGGTGTGGACCGACTCGGCGTTCAACTCACCAATCAACCCGTCGATCTCGTCGGAATCGGCGGCCACCAGTTGCACCAAAGCATCTCCGCTTCCCACCAGACCGTGGTTCTCCAAGAGCGACAGGAAGGCGTCATGGGTATTGGCCATGGTTGCGCAGGTGTTGGCAAAGGCGTGGGGGGAAGACTCAAAGCGCTTCAATAGGCCCGATCGGAGCAATCCTGCCAGTTGGGCCTCATGGGAGTCCAGGTGATTGTCCAGGCGGTATAGAGAAGGGAGATAGCGGGCCAACGTCAATACTCCCGGGTCGTCGGACGGGGTATCCGGAGGAGGGTCGAGGGCATGTTGGAAGCGATCGAAGAAGCCGGGCAGCACCCCGTCCAAGTCGTAGGTGATCTTGCGCACCCGGGGAGTGGGAAAGGTGATGGTGGTGTCCCGGCCGCCGATCTTCACCGTGTCGTTGGGGTAGAAGCGTTTTACGAACGAGCGGGTGCGGCGCACTGCCACCGCGTCCAGCACGTCGAACAGGTGCTCGGGGGAGAGGTCGTCGGGGTCGAGCGCCATCGCCTGGTGGAAGCGCTCCCGCACCGACCGGATGCCCAACTGGGCGAAGATGGCGTCGTTGTGCAGAAAGTATCCCAGCTGATAGTAGAGATCCCACAGGCTGTTGTTGACCGGGGTGGCGGTCAGAAGCGCCAGCTTCTTGGGGGGAGAGCCGGTCATCAGCTTCCGCAGGGCCTCGGCCCGTTGGGTGCTGGGATTGCGCAGATTATGAGCCTCGTCGATCACCACCAGGGCATAGTCGTTTATGGAGGACGCCTTCAGTTTGATCCCGGTGGCGTGCTGAGGGTTGAGACGGCGGTCGCCGGCCATCTCGTCGAAGGATCGGATCTCCATCTGCAGGTTGAACTGGGATCGGAAGGCTCGCCAGGGCCCGTCTCGGAGGGTGGCGGGAGCGATCACCAGGACTTTCTGACGGCGATCCATGGTGGCCTCGCGGATCAACTCGCCGGCCAGGAAGGTCTTGCCCAGCCCCACCTCGTCGGCGATCAGTACCCCGTTGTAGCGGTCCAGGATGCGGCGTGCCCGCCATAGGCCGTCCCGCTGAAAAGATGTGAGATGGATCCGAGCCTCGCCGGTTTCTTCGCTTTCTTGTTGAACTTCGGCGGCGTACCGCTCCCACAGCATCCGCAGGTAGATGAGCTGAGGGGAGTGGGGTTCGAATCGAGTTTCAAACAGTTCGGCCAGATCGTATTCCCTAGCCTCTTCCCACAACTCATCGAACCATTCCTGCACTTGGCCGACCACATGGGGCGAGTAGTTGCCCAGATTGAGCTCCAGGTTGGTGGTCAATCCGGCACGGGTGAAGTTCGACGAACCGGCCACCACACCGAGGGAAAAATCGCTTACCAAGAAGGCCTTTCCGTGCAGGAACCGGCCCTCCAAACGGCGCACTTGGACCTTGCCCGACCGGAGCCACTCCACCAGCCGCCGGGAGGTCGCATCGGTCTTTTGTGTGAATCCCAGCAGGTCACGGTCCACGGCCAAGGCCTTTTGATGGCCTTGCAGGGCCAGGCTCATCCGACCGCGGGCCGCCCGCTCGGGGTGCACCGACTCTTTGCCAAGGATGCGTTGACGTCGCTCGGGCGGGGTTGGTTCGGCGCCCAGCAGCAGGCGCACTCCGGCGACCTGGTCCAAGGCGTCGGCCAGCAGCGCGTAACCGCCCAGGTTGAAATAGGCGGTGGCTATATCGAGGTGAGCGCCTCCTACGAAATCGGTGGCCGCGTGGGTGATGAAACCCGAAAGCGCCTCGGCAACCGTCTCCCCGTCCCGATTGGTGACCAGCTCCGGCTTGGGATCGGGGGTCACAGGTTATTTTCCGTCAAGGATTGGCTCAGCCGGGGAGCCTTCGGTCACCAACTGCACAAATTGAGGAACGCTTGAGGATATTGTGATCCACAGGATGTCCATATCGACATTGAAGTATTCGTGTGAGATGAAGTTTCGCATGGCCTTGGCCTTACTTACAGGCAGATCGGGCTTGAGTTTTCTTATCTGGTCTGACAGATTGGCTGCCGCTGTGCCGATAATTTCCAGTTGTCTCTCCGCGGCGCTTCGAGCTATCCAGTTCTTGTCGAAGTGGGATCGGCCCTTCGAGACGATCTCTGCCAACTTGCGGGAAGCCTCCAAAATGTCAGCAACCAGTTGCTCGTCTGTTCGACTCACAGAGGAACAGCATCGGCCAGCATGCCTCGGCAATAATCCTTAATGCCTGCCACGCTGACAATGTCCACCTTGGTTCCCAGCAGATCTTCGAGTTGGATTTGTAGTCCCGCCATGTCGAAAAGAGACGTTCCCGGAAGGAAGTCGACCAGGAAGTCGTAGTCGCTGTTGGCAGTGTCCTCGCCGCGGGCGACAGAACCCACTAGTGCTATCCATCGAGCGTTATGTCGCAGTGCCTCCGAGCGAATGGCTTCGCGATGCTTATCCAGAACATCGTTACGGCGCCCCATAGCCAATCAGCCTACCGACCTTCCTCAATCCCTACAGGGGAATACGGCGTGTCTCGGCTTTGCTGCCATCGGTGGAAATGCTTCAAGACCACCGCGTGGCGTTCGGCGTAGCGGTTGGGTTTCTTCTCGGATGGATGCAGGCTGCTGGCTGGGCCAGGGGTTTGGCTCACTTCCCGGAGTCGAATCGATTGAACCATTGCTCGAGATGGGTTCTATAGGTAGTGAGTGTGTTCCCCGAGTATCGATTGCCCCCAAGGAAAAGCTCCACGGCACGCTCGTCATATTCCCCGGGGTGGAGATCTTTGTCGAGGGCGTAGCGAACCCACTGCTGGGCCAGCCGTTGTTTTTCCCTCAGTGTGCTTTGGGCATACCCGTGTTCGGTGCCCGGGAACCGATCTGCTTCACGCAGCCATTGGAACTCGTTGCGGAGATCGTGAAGACTTCTGCCATCGGCCACTTTCCAGGCCACCCAACCGTTGGTGGACTTCCTTGTCACTTGCCGGGCGGCGCCTGACGGAGAGTCATGGGTGCGGCCGTAGGCATCGAAGTGGCCCCTGTGGGTGATAGTTGCACGGTGAATAGTGCCGCTGTATTTCAAGGTGACCACGTCACCAATTTCGATTAGCCCGGTCTTGATCAAATCTGCCACGGACACGTCCGGGTCGATCTCAAGATGAGAAGGGATCGGTTCGGGTTGGTGGCGGACAGGTTGAGGAGGGTCGGCGATGGTTCGGGGGCGGGGTTTGAGAGTCAGATGGTTGGAAAGAAGGGTCGCCGCTTCGCCGGACAACCGAGCTTTTTCTTTACCGACGGAAAGCACGATCTCTTTCTTGCGGCGTTGCACAAAAAGCACCTTGCCGTCGATGCATCCGATATAGGTCTTGCTCATGTGATTCTCCTGAAGTGTTCCAGCACGGACGCGTGGCGTTCGGTGTAGCGGTTGGGTTTCTTATGGTCGAAAGTCTCGTAGATCACCGCCAGGTCGTCTTCGTCCAGGCCGTACAGATGGGCCACGCAAGCGTCCAGTTCGTGGATCAGGTCTTGTTTGGTATCCGGGTCGTTGGCCGATCCGACCGGCACTCCCACCTCGGCGGCCCATTCGGCAAAGCGATCGTCCACCGCCGCCAGCCGTCCGGCAATCTCCACCACCCGGGCGCGTACCGGATCATGTGGGCCGGGATCGGGAATGGTCAGGAGCCCGATCTGTTCGAAGGTCATATGGAGTTCGATCGTGCGACGGGCCTGCCAATCGCAGGGCATGGAGGAGAGGACTCCCAACACGTATGCTTCGTCGCTCGATGAACCGAGTATTCGCAATAGATAGGGTGCTTGGTTAACGATTACCCGGTGGCCTGGCACCAACGCGCAGATGATCGTTCTTGTGTTGGTTGGGTTAGTAACGTCGCGGAAGGCCAAACGGGGGTGGAGGCAGGGGAGGGTCGATGGATCATCCGTGACGGCCTTGTCTTGTTCCGCGAAGGCCGATCTGGCATTGCGTCGTTGTCGAAGGCGTTTTTTATGCAGGTGACCAACGATCACATCCGCGTCTACCGAGTCGTAGTAAATACCGGTCTCCGGTTTCCAGATATCGAAGGAGGAACCTTTGTAGACGGGCCAGATGGTCTTCGGCATAGATCGGGAGGCCGTTCCGTCGTCGTTCATGAATCGTTCCCGGTCTCCGCTGGCGTCGAACTCCCGGACCGGGCGGAGGCGCCATCGTCGTTCATGAAGTGTCCTCGGTCGTGGGTGGAGTGGAATTCCGCCACCGCTCGGAAGCTCCACGCCCGTCGTCTCGGAGGAACCGGTGACGGTCGGTGGTCGAGTTGTAATCCCCCTGTACCGGGCGGAGGCGCCATCGGGGGGGGGGGGGGTCGGCATTGTTGGATATAAAGCGTGGGTGTCGTTTTATCTTGCGCCATACCCGGAAAGCGGTGCGAGTAGGGACCTGGGGGAAGGTTGCCGTGTTGGACCAGCTGTGAAACTCCGACACCGGCACCAGTTCCGGGTTCTCGGCAATGATCTGCCGGTAATGTGACAATGAACTGGCCGGACCCGGGTAGACGGCTACATGGAGGTCATTTGGGGCACCCTCAAAGCCACCCCCTGGGGTCGGTGCGGAGGGAGAGCTTGCGAAGGGCGACCAGGGCGAAGGTGTAGCGTCCGTCGACACCGTCGAAGGCCCACTGCCTGGTGTTGAGGCAGGTGGCAACCGACAAGATCGCCTGAAGGACACCAATGCCACCGTGTAGGCGTTGTGGACTCCTTCGAACACCCAACCGCGATTGTTGATGATCGTGAACACGGATATCTGCCTCTGACCTCTGACCTCTGACCCCTGACCCCTGACCCCTGACCCCTGACCCCTGACCCCTGACCCCTGGTATTATTAGTAATTTCTGTGCGCCAGTTGGCCATCCCGGCATCGGCCACCGCCGAGCGGGGTAGCACGGTTCCCACGCTTCCTCCCTCTCGAACCAGGGACAGGTTGGCCCAGGAAAAGGCTTTGTACAGATCGGTGCTACCGGATCCGAGTTTGGGGTACGAGAGCCGCAGGATCGTTTTCAAAGCGTCGGCTTTCTGCCGGTCGGCTGCGAATTCCGCTGCCAAGTCGGGTCGGGACGCTTCGAAATTATCGATGCGAGCCCTTCGCCGGGCCACCGGCAATGATCGAATGCCCGGCAGGTGGAGGCCCCACCATATTTCCCGATCGACCACCACTTTTTCCCACGGGGGATTACCCAGCAAGCAGTCGAATCCGGGGCGTTCTCGAATGAACACTTCCGGGAAGGCGGCCGGGAAATGCACCGGATTCATCCTGCGCACGGTCTCCTCCACTTGAGGATCGGAGCGCAATCTGGCGATGGTCGCATTGTCGAAGTCGTAGGGCGCTTGGCTGGACCCGGCTCGGATGGCGGTTACCACGTCGAATATTTTCCGGGCCGGGGCCACCGCCGCTTGGGCTTCCTGGTGAGCCGAGCGGGCTTCGTCGATCTCTCGCTTGGTGGCGTCCGAGGTGCGGGCCAGGCGGCGCAATGCTCCCCGGGCGGTGGCCAGTTGTGATTCCAAGCGGCTGCGGGGGAGGCTGGGTGTTCCGGGTTTGGCTTTGGGATCGAGGGTTCTGGCTACTTCGTCCAAGGTGCCCACTCCGGTGAGGCTGTCGCCACACACCAGATTGTGATCCAGGAACGAAAGCGGCAGGCCGGGCACGAAAGTGTGCACCCAGATGGCCAGCCTTGCCAGTTCCACGGCGATTCGGTTCTTGTCGACTCCATAAATGCAGTGGCGGGCCACCTGCCGACGAAGCAGCGACCCGGTCTCGATCTCCGTCCCATGAGCCAGTTGTCCCAGCGCCTTGAGGGCAGTGTCTCTCAGCCGTCCCAGTTCGTCCACCACCGACGGCACCGGGTGGAGCGACAGCCAGGCCGAAAGCTGTGCCTCGATCCGATCCACGGCCGCCACCAGGAAGTGGCCCGACCCCATGGCGATGTCGGCGCAGCGGAAATCGAAGAACGCCTCCGACAGAGCGGCCTCGTCCACCGCTTCCCACAGGGCGTCGAGCCGGGCGAGATGGTTGGTGAGCGCCACTTCCAGGGCATGGTCGAGCAGATGCTCCACTGCGAACGGCTTGGTGAAATAGGACCCGGTGGCTTTGCGCACTCCCGAACGGTTGTGAAGGTAGACCATTCCCTCGGCCACCTCCACCTGCACCGGCTTCGATCGGCGTCCCTTCGGTGCCGATTCGGCCGGGATGTATTCGCCCTTCTTGTTGAGCGTCAGGTCGCTCTGGGCCACCGACAGCCGCGATTCCAACAGTCCCTCATAGATGGTTCCGAACTCTCTGACCGACAGTGATCGAAAGTCCACCGGCCCCTCACCTTCCGGTCCCCGGTCGATAAGCAGCGCCGCCAGGGCGGGCCCGAACTCGGCATCGGTGAGCTGCAGTCCGGCCAGCGCCTCGGCGGAGGGATTGACCGTCGGGTCGGTGGAGAACAGGCCGCCCGTCGTAGGCCGGGACCCCCCAAGTTATGTTGCCCCGATCAATCACCCGCCACAATTGATTCACGCTGTCCCACAGGTCGGTGGCCTCCCGGTCGAATGTGGTCTTTTCCCGGTGGATGTCTTCAGCCATCAGCCGAACCGTGTGCGAGAGGGAATGAGCCGTGTAATAGCTGTTCTGGCGATAGGGCAAAAGTCCCTTGTCCTCGGTATAGGCCACGAACAGCAATCGGAACAAGATCACCATCACCAGCTCGAAGGCGGCCGCCAGGTCTTCTTCGGTGAGAGCGTTGGTGGTTGATCGGCGTCCCATCCGCTTGGCCACTGCCTGCGAGAGGAGGGGAACGGTGTCGTTGTAGACCCGTTCCCGGAGCCGCACCGCCAAGTCGGCCGCGAAATCCTCCGAATGGGTGAGGATCTCTTCGATGGTGCCGTTTTGGTTGAGCGCCTGGGCGGAGAACAACAGATGGAGATACCCGCTGTTTTTCTGGGGGAGGAGCGCCAGGTTGATCTCGATGAAAGTCTCGGCTCTTCCTTTGCGGCCCACGCCGGTGTCCGACCGGGCTGCATAGAGGCGAATCTCGGCGGAGCGAGTGAGGATCACCCAGTCCACATTCTCCCGAGTGGCGATCGCCAGCGCCCGGGAGACCGGTGAAATGTTTCCGAAGCGCCGGGCGGGAGCTTCGAAGGTCTCGGTGTCGTCACAAAAGACGCCCACCGCCCGCCTTTGGCCACCGATGGTGAGAAGGGACGCGTGGGGGGACAGGTTTTCCACACCGAAGCCGAGTGCTTCTATGAGCTTTCTTCCTCGCAGAGTCAGCAAGCGGTTGGAGGTGGTTACCGCCGACTGCCAGTCGGAGCGTTGGGGGACCCCGGCGCGCAATTCTTGAGTGGCCAGGAGGCCCACATTGCGAATCCCGGGGAGCGGGGAGTTGACTTCGGGAAGGTTGGCCAGAAGGAATCGGGTGGCGGTTTGGTGGGTGGGTTCCGACAGGGCATGGTCGGCCAAACGTTCGGCTTGGGAGGGGTCGAGATCGTGGTGGATGAGTTGCTTATCGGTGGGGCCGCACAGGGCGGCCCGCGGGCCATCGGCGGCGGGGTAGAGGACCACCACCAGCACCGGCGTGGCCCTCCCCGCCTGTCGCTTGTCCCAAGCGCGGCGGATACCGGCGGGTGACGGGCGATGGGAGGCGGTGGCGAAGGCCACCTCCAAGCCGCTGGGGGCATCTTGGATGAATATGCCCTGAGGTTTGAGGGAGGCGGGAAAGCCGGGCGGGGCTGCCCATTGCCGAGGTTCCCGGTCCAAAAGAAAGCTGTTAGCGACAATGCCCACGAAGATTCAGGGTACATGGGGGGTGTGGCATTTTGGCCGGATCGAGAGGTCTTTGTTGGCCCTCGTTTGTTTGGTTATGACGGAGCTTTGAGGGTGGGTGGGAGTTCTGGTGGTCGGGGATGTCCTCATGCGGGTGGGTGTTTGTATGAGATGGGTGAGTGTGGTATACGTTATATAACAGGTGGTATTGTCACATGGGGTTGGTACAATGGTTGGTATGAAACAATCTTCGAGAGGGACGGCAACGGCTCATCGGGTGAGAATTGTGTTGCCTGCGCGTCCGGCGCGGGAGGCGACGGTGAAACAGCTCGTGGAGCGTATGCGAACCGCTAGTCGGGCCGAGTCGCAAGCCAAAGCTGTCCGGGTGGAAGCCGCCGCGGAACTGGAACGCCGCCAGGGGCGGGCCAAAACCGAAAAAGCATTGCGGGAAGAGTCCGGCCAAACAGTCCACCGTTCCCGCCAGGAAGTAGAGACCGCCCAGAAACTGAAAGGCCTGTCCCGGGTTAGAAAGGCTTTCGGGGATGGGGAGATCACTTTCGGGCATGCCAAGATCATCGCCGACACTGCTGGGAGGGCGAACATCGACGAGCGGGAGTTGGTGGATCTGGCCAAGGAACAACCGGTGGATGTGTTTGCCCGTGCTGCTCGCCGTCATGAACAGCAACAGAGCAACGATGACGGGATGTCACGTTTGGAACGGCAACGTCAGGACCGCAAAGCAGGCATCCGGGTCGATTTCTCCGATGGCATGACGGTGCTGTGGGCCCGGTTTGATCCGATCACCGGACAAAGAATCAAAAACGTGTTGTCTGCCAAATCCAATGAGTTGTGGCGAGAAGAAGACTCCCGGCATCGGCTCACTTCTGAGCAGCGCATGGCAGACGCCCTGGCAGACCTGCTCTGCCAACCCCCGAAGCGCAAAAAGGGCAGTGAGGCGCCGAGAACGAGTTTGTTGTTGATCGCCCGCTATGATACGGGGGATCAGACCATTCGGGACGCCCGACTGGCGGATGGGACTCCCATACCGGTAGCAGTATTCCGGGACATGGCCTGTGGGGGGAAGATCGTTCCCGCGGTGTTCGATACCAAAGACCAGCCGTTGTGGGTGGGTCGGGGCAAACGCCTGGCCACTCCCGGACAACGTTTGGCGCTGATCGCCCGGGATCGCCGATGTGTGGGATGTGGTGCTGACCCGGCCTGGTGTCAGGCCCATCACATAGTTCCGTGGGCGGCCGACGGTCCCACCGACATGGAGAACCTCTGCTTGCTGTGCAGCAGATGCCATCACCGGGTACACGACGAAAACTGGCGAATCCACCAGACGTCGGAAGGCAAACACGTGATGAAACCACCCCCGCCCGTCCCCAACCGTCGAGGCCCGCGTCGGTCGATGGCCGTAATGAGACAATGAAATATGGAAAGACTATGGGAAAATCACCCGTTTTGGAGGGTTGACCCCTTGCACATAACCCGCTCATACTGTTGAAGCTGTACAAATACCTGAACGGCTCGAGGAACTATGGGAGCTCCGATTCCTCAGCCGGTGAACATCCCCACCAGGTCAAAAGAGCCAAACAAGATGCGGCTCTTCGGCGTGGGGTTTTCGCGATCTAAACAACCGGTGGAGGCGGCGGGGGCGGGCCCAAGAATACCGTTTTTCGCGATTTAGGCGATGAATTCGCGAAAAACAGGGTTTCTGGGTTGGATTGGGGGGAGTTAGGATTTATGCGCCCTCGAACTCATCCAGCAGGTCTTCCAGATTGGCGATGGAGTCGATGACGGCATCGGGCGGGAGGGTGGGCGGGGGTATCTTGGTCACACCGCTGAGGGCTAGCACCGAGTACCAGCCTGCTTCGGCCGCCATCTGGAGGTCGGTCTCGGGTCGGTCTCCCACCATGATCACCTTTGTGCCGGAGATCTTTTTGCCCAGCAGTCCGATCATGGGTGGGTGAGGCTTGCCGGCCGCTTCGGCTTGCCGGCCCGTGGCGTATTCCACGGCTGCCACTATTGCTCCTGCCGCCGGCCAGATTCCCTGATCGGTGGGGAAGCTGGGATCGGTGTTGGTGGCGATCAGCCTCGCTCCGGCCCACACGGCTTGGCAGGCGTCCCGGAGAAGTTCATAGGAGAGGTGGGGTGCATAACCTATCAACACCGCCCTGGCTTTCCTCCAGTCTTCCACTACCTCCGCCCCTATGCCTTCCAACGCCTCCACGATGCCGGGTCCACCCAAGACAAAGGAGGGAAGAGGAGTCTTGGCCAGCAGATGAGCGGCGGCCATCGCCGAGGTGAACACCTGATCGACCCGGGCCGGGTAGCCGGTGGTTCGATGGATTTTCTGGGCTGCTGCTGCTTTGGTGCGGCTGGAATTGTTGGTGCAGAACAGCACTTGGTGGCCGCGTTGCTCGGTCTCGGCCAGTGCCCGACCGGCTCCTGGCACCCCCCGGCTGCCGAGGTACACCACTCCGTCCAGATCGAAGAGCAGAGTTATCCCCCCGGTTTTCACAATCTCTCCAGGAGCGAAAACATGCTGGGGACCAGCGGATACTCTCGTATTTCTTCCAGGGGAACCCACCGGACGTCGGCCGCGTCGTCTCCGGCCCGCAATTTTCCCCCTTTCACTTCCCCCCAGAAGTCGACCAGGGTGAAATGCCAGGCCGGAGGGCTGCCGGGACCCACCGCCTCTCCCACCCAGGCCACGGCCCCGATCTCCACCTCCAGTCCGGTCTCCTCACGGGCTTCCCGCCGGGCGGCTTCCCGCCGTGTCTCACCCCAACGGACCCGGCCGCCGGGTACGGCCCACAGGCCGGCGCCCGCCCCCTGTCCACGTTGTACAAGCAGCAGCCTCTTCCGACCATCAACCATCACCACCCCCACTCCGGGTACCGGCCGCCGGTCTGTGGCCCGGTGGTGGGGCAGAGTCATAGGTCGGGCAGGGTCATTCCCGGAGTTGGTCGGCAAAAGGAAAGCAGGTGACCGTCAATCGCAGTCGACACAGATATCCAACCCGGGAGAGGATCTCTGGCGGATTCTCTTTACGAGAAAGCAGGCTTCGCACTGAAACTCGTTAGGGCGGATGGCGTGTTCGTCGAGGTTTATGGAAAGTTCCTGGCGGCGAAATGCCGCCACCTCTCTGGCCTGTTCGGAGGTGAGCAACTTGGCTGACACTCCTTTTTCCACCATGTTGAGTTCCTCGACTTCCAAACCGGAGAGTTCGTCCTCGTCGTCGTCATCGGGCTCGTCATCCTGATCGTCCAACCGAGAGTCGTCGAACGGCTCTTCTTCCTCCAAATCCTCATCAAGATCGGTGCCGAGTTCTCCCTCCTCGAAATCGTCTGTGAAACCCGGGGTCTTCTTCACAGCCAACGGAGCTCCTGTTCGTCGGGACCGGTGGGGGCCTCGAAGCCGGAGCGAAAGTATAGACCATTAGTTCCTCCGATTGAGTCCTTTGCCAGGATTCTTTCATTTTCTCCGCCCATGGTCAAGCGTGCATATGGGGCGCGACCACGCCCCGGTCAACCCGGCGCAGAGCAGACCGGGCAGGGTGGGAGATCGTGGGGAAGGCGTCACGGAGTTGCCTGAGCAGATCGACCAGTTGGCGGGCGGTTCTGACGAAGTCCCCGGGAGTGTGTCCACTCTCCACTATCTCGGCCAGGGACGCACCGCTCGCCCATCGATACATGTCACCGGCGCATCCGGGTTCGGGGGCCCTGGTGGGGTCGATCCGGCGGGCCGCCTCGGAGCGGTTCAGGCGTTCCGTGAGATTGATCAGTTCCTGCCAGCGGTCGGCCAGACGGGGGGTGGGCCAGCGAGCGGAGGGAGGAGAGGTGTTGCGGGGATCGTACACAAAGACCGATCCCAAAGCGGCCGTCTCTTCGGGGGTCAGATCGTCGAACAGGCCTTTGAACACCGACTCGGCGATCAGGAGGTCCCTTTCGTTGTAGACCATCCGAAGACGTTCCCCGGCGGAGGTGACGCTCCATCCGGACAGATAACCCCAATCTTCCATCACTCCTTTGACCGAGGCGAACCGGGCTGCCAGGCCGGTGGTGGCCCACGCTCCGTCGGATTGGAGTTGATCGAGTCGGCGGCGGGTGCGCCGCGCCCGGCGGGCCCGTCGCAGATGGAAGCGGAGGTCCGGACACCCGGCCACCGGATGTTGGTCCAGCGCCGATCCGCGGGCCGAACGAGCGGCGCCGGCATATTTGGAGGCGGAGTTGCGTAGCCGAGTGGCCATCTCCCGATGGAGTGCCCGCTGGTCGGCCTGACGTCGCTTGGGTACTCCGATCCGTCCCAGTTTGGTGGCATCCACTATCTCCCGGGCGCCCATAGAGAAGGTGGCGCCCTGTTCGGAAACGGCCAGCACCCGGGGCGCCTTGGAACGGCGGGCGATCCTGCGCAGCACCACATAACGACCGGATCGGCGGCCCGCCGGGATCTCGAAGATGTCGCCGATCTGCAGTATCCTCAACAGTTCACCTTGGCTGGTTCTGGCCTTGTCGAGTCGCTTCAGGTAGTCAAAAACCGAACCCCGCTCGCACATGCTGTCACGCTCCTCCTGGTCCAGCTTTTTGGCGAGATCTTTGGCCAGCCTTTTCTCTGCCTCGAGTCGGGAAGCCTGCTGGTAGTTGGCGAACGAGGCCGAAAGCAGATCGGCGGCCCGCTCCTCGGGGTAGTTGGCCACCAGGTTGGCCACCATGTTGTAGGTGATGCGAAAGCTCGACACCAGAGGGTGGGCCCCGGTTCCCGCCGCCTTCGTAACCTCGTGAAAGGGTACGTAGCGGGAATAGAGCGCCACTCCGAACCCCTCGGTATCTATTCCCCGCCGGCCGGCCCGACCGGTGAGTTGGGTGTAGTCGCCGGGTTCCAGGGCCTGATGAGTTTCGCCGGTGAATTTGGTGAGGGATTCGAGCACCACGGTCCGGGCGGGCATGTTGATGCCCAGCGCCAAGGTCTCGGTGGCGAAGACCACCCCCAAGAGCCCGGAGGCGAACAACTCCTCGGTTGCCTCCTTGAAAGCGGGGACCATGCCGGCATGGTGGGCGGCCACACCCGCTTCGAGGCGATCCAGCCATTCCGGGTAGTCGAGAGCCTGCAGGTCCTGATCGGAGAGATGGGCGGTGTGGGCCTCGGCCACCGAGCGGATTGTCCGGCGCTTGTCCGGTGGTGTGAGTCGGATTCCGGCGCCGACCACCGAAGCGGCGGCCGCCTCGCAACCCGCTCTGGAAAAAATAAAATAAATGGCAGGCAGAAGGCTCTCGGCAGAAAGGGCCTCCACCACTTGGGTGCGGCGCGGAGCGGCGAACCTTCGACGGCTCCGTCCGCTCGACAGAAGCGAAACAATCCGCGGGTTGGGTTTTTTCCGGCCGTCGGTTCGCACGAAGGTGGGAAGCAGGCGGATGTGCTGGGGTCCCCAGCGGTCACCGAGGGCGTAGAAGTCGCGAAGCGGCACCGGTCTGCGGGTGGCGCGGATCAGTCGGGTGGGTCCCCGGCACTGGCCGATCCATCCCGCGAATTCGGAGGCGTTGGAGACCGTGGCGGAAAGACACACCATCTGAAGCGATGGTGGGGCATGAATGATGATCTCTTCCCACACCGCTCCCCGGGACCGATCGGCCAGATAATGCACCTCGTCCAGGATGGCCACCCCCACTCCCGATATTCGCTCCGGGTCGGTGTAGAGCATGTTGCGAAGGACTTCGGCTGTCATCACCACCACCGGCGCCTCTCCCCGGATGGCGTTGTCTCCGGTGAGGAGACCCACTTGCTCGTTTCCGTAATGGGCGGACAGATCGTTGTACTTCTGGTTGGAGAGCGCCTTGATGGGGGTGGTGTAAAAAGCGCGCCGTCCGGCGGCCAAGGCCAGATGGATGGCGATTTCGGCCACCAGGGTCTTCCCCGCTCCGGTGGGGGCGGTGACCACCACGTTGGCGCCTTCTTCCAGCGCCTCGGCCGATTGGGTCTGGAAGGGGTCGGGGTCGAAGGGGAGACGATCCAGATACTGGCGGCTGATCGGCGCGGCGCTCACTTTCTCAGCACCAGCCGGACCAGCCAGTAGGTGATCTCGTAAAAGACGTAGAGAGGGACCGACAGCATGGCCAGGGTGAGCACATCCCCGGTGGGGGTGATTATGGCGGCGCCGGTCACCACCAGCAGCACCGCCCACCTTCGGCCGCGCGCCAACTGTTTGGAGGTGACCAGATTGGCGGCGGCCGCGGTGAAAAGGAACACCGGGTATAGGAAAGAAACGCCGAACGCCAACAAAAAGCGGATGGCAAACGAGAAGTAATCGGTGAGGCGAAGATTGTTGGCCACATCTTCGAAGATTCCCAGCAGAAAGGCGAGCCCGCGGCCCATGGTCTGGTATCCCACCCCCACTCCCAGGCAGAACAGGACTGTGCATGAGATCACGATGGGGATCGCCCACCTCTTCTCCCGGCGGGTCAGGGCGGGGGTGATGAACATCCAAACCTGATAGATGATCACCGGGCTGGCCAGGATCGCCCCTCCGAAGAAGGCGATTTTCATCAGTACGGAGAACTCCTCGGTGGGGGCCAGCACCTGCAGGGTGTTTTCTTCGCCGGGAAAGGCGCGGTCGTAGGGGAGTTGGAGGAGGTCTTTTATCTCGGCGCCGAAGAGGAGAGCGATGATCGAACCTATCAGGACGGCGACCGCCGATTTGACCAGCCTCCATCTGAGTTCGTTGAGGTGAGAGAGAAGAGGTTGGCGACTGTTGTCGCTCATGAAGGCTGATCCGCCTGTTCGGTCCGATCGGAAGGTTCCTCCACCGGGTGGTCAGGGTCCGAGGGGTCCGAGCCGCTCTCGGATGCGGTGGGAGGGGAGGGGGTTTCTTCAGAGTCGAGGTCCAGATCCGGGACGGATGGGACAGCCGCTTGGCTTTCTCGTTCTGCTCCCGGGGTGGTGTCGTGGGGGCGGGCCAGCGGAGGAGGGGTTCGCAGAGCTTTGTCGGATTCCGCCAGGGACTTCCGTGCCTGCTGGCCGGCCTCCTTGGTGGTCGATCTCACGTCTTTGGCGACTTCCCTTAGCTCTTCCACCGCCAGTTCCTTCTCGATGCCTTCCCGAAGTTCGCGGGCCGCGGTTCGGAATTCGGCCATCATTCTTCCGGCCCGGCGCGCCATGGCGGGGAGGCGATGTGGACCGAAAACCACCATGGCTACCACCAGGATGACCAGGATCTCGCTCCACTCAGGCATCGGATTCCAATGGTATAGGTATTACCTGCCGGTCCAGACCGGCGCTCGTTTCTCCACAAAAGCGGCGATGCCCTCCTGGGCGTCCTCGGTCAAGAGCGTGGCGGTGAGCCCTCCGGACAGAAAGTCCAAGCCCGCATCCACCCCCAGATCGCCGATCATCCAGAAAGCCTCCTTTCCCAGTTGCAGTGCGGCGGCACTGCGGGCTTGCAGTGCGGCGGCGGTGTCGGAAACCTCTTGGTCGAGTTGGTCTCTTCTTACCACTCGGGAGACCGCGCCCAGCTCCAATGCCTCGGTGGGGGTGAGCAGCCGACCGGTCATCATCATTTCCAGCAGCGGCCGCCGGGGAATGGTTCGAGCCAGTACGGCCGAGATAAGCATCGGCCACACACCGACCCTCACCTCGGGGGTTCCCAGCTTGGCATCCTCCACGCAGATCACTATGTCGCAGGCGCACATCAGCCCGAATCCCCCGCCCAGGGCATGGCCGTTCACTCTGGCGATGGTGGGTTTTCCTCCCCGGATCATCAAGCGGAACAGGTCCGCCAGGGCGCCCCGTTGGCGGTGCATTCCCACCGGCGCGTCAAATATCCCTCCGTCCAGGTCGGCGCCGGCGCAAAAGGCCCGGTCGCCGGCGCCGGTGTAGATCACCACCCGCACCGCCGGATCCGCCAGTGCCCGGCGGGTGCCGGTCAGCAGCTCCTCCAGAGTATCCACCGAAAGGGGATTCCGGCGATGAGGCTGATCGATGGTGAGGGTGGCCCGGCCCTCACTCACTTCATAACGAACCATGATGCGCCCTTTCTCTGGACCGATGCCACCGCGGATGGGTATGGCTCCAAGTATGCCCCCGAGGTTGCCCGGCGGGAAGGAATCGCCGGGTGTGATGCTTATCTTGGAAGGGGAATCGGCAGGGAAGTAACGAGGGCCGCCCGGTGGGGTGAGTCTCCGGTCGAGGGATAGCGGGGCGGATAGCGGGCCGGGTTGTGAAAACAAACGTTGTATCGCGAAAATCGGGCCAGACCTGATTTTCGCCCGTTGGGATCCCCTCCCCCGCCGCTCACCGCCAGGATCGGGACACGATTCGCCATGGGTTTATGGCGGGAAGCAGCGTCCCGAAAAAACTCATGACCTCCGGCGCGGTCCTGACGACGTCGGACAGGACCGGGAGATGTTTGACTCCAATCAAGATGTGCCATATTGGTGGTAGGAGTCAACCCCTGGATACCCCTGTTTTTCGCGAGACTGGGTGCTGGTTCTTATAGTCGGTGGTTGGTAGCCAACCTGAACCGACGCTGGAGGTGGCTGGGCAGATGGCCTTGATAATGCTGATCAGACATGGTCGGACGTCCGGCAACTCCTCGGGGCGATTCATCGGGCAATATGACGAGCCTTTGGACGAGGCGGGCGTCCGGCAGGCTCGTCTCCTGGTTCCCGTATTGGCCCGCTTTCGGCCGCATCGGGTGATTTCCAGTGACCTGCTCCGCTGCACCCAGACCATGGCCCCGTTCGCGGCGGAGTCGGGAATGCAAGTCGAGACCGATCAGCGTTTGCGGGAAGTGGGCGACGGAGAGTGGACTAACCGGACCATGGAGGAGCTTTGGAACGGCTGGCCGGATCTGATGGAACGCTATCGGCAGGGTGAGGACGTACCCCGTCCGGGGGGAGAGAGGTGGGCCGACGTGCGACGCCGCGTGTTGGAGGCCCTTCGGGAGATCATCGGCGGGATGGGTTCGGAGGAGAAGGTGGCGATTTGTACCCATGCCGGGCCTTCGTTGCTGATCTCCTCGTGGGTGACCGGGGCGGATCCTCCCGGCAATATTTTCCTGGGGCGGCTCTGCCCTCCGGCAAATGCGTCGGTGACCACTTTCGACCCGCATCTGCCCGCCTTGGTCAGCTACAACCAGACCTGCCATCTGTCGCCCGACGCCGGTCGGGGTCGGGGTGATTCCGATTAGGCCGGGTTAGGCGGGTTACCCGGTCGCCCCTCCCTTGATGCGGGCGGCCAGTTCGGCCCATTCGTCTTCGGTGAAGATGGGTTCTGCGGCCATGCTGTAGAGGGATATTCTCTGCGTTCTGCCCTCGTATCGGGACAGTAGCCGATCGGCGAGCTCCTCGGGCGGCGCCACCACCGCCACTTCGTTGACCACCTCGTCGGGGATCACGTCGGCCATCTGTCGCCACTTGCCTCGTTTGCTCATGGCCCGGAGGGTGGGGCCGAAGTCCCATCCGTGGATATCGAGGATGGGCGCATAGCTGGGAGTGGAGGCGTAGAAAGCGATCTGCTCCTTGACAGGCCGGATCATGCGGTTCATCTCTTGGGCACTGCGGCCGGTGACCACGAACACCGGGGTGGCCAGTTCCACATCATCGAGGGTCCGTCCGGTCTGGGCGGCCCCTTCGGCGATGGCCGGCAGCACCAACTCGTCCAAGTATTTGGCGGTGTGGAAGGGATGAACGTGGAAGCCGTCGCAGACCTCGCCGGCCAGCCTGCTGAGAAGGGGTCCGACCCCGGCGATGTAGATAGGAATGCTCGGAAGCCGGTTGGGGCCGGGATTGAAGAAAGGAGTCATCAGGGTCAGTTGATAGAAATCGCCCTGGTAACGAAGTCGGGTCCCATTCTGAAAACAATCCCACACTGCCCGGACTGCTCCGATGTAGTCCCGGAGTCGGGCAGTTGGGCGGGACCATTCGGTGGAGAAGCGGCGGGTGATGTGGGGCTTTATCTGGGTACCCAGGCCGAGAAGAAACCTGCCCCCCGCCACGATCTGGCAGTCCCAGGCCAGTTGGGCCATGACCATGGGAGATCGCGGAAAAGCCAAGGTTATGGCAGTGCCCACCTCCAAGCCCGGTTCGGCCCGGGACGCCAGGCATATGGGCAGAAACGGCTCATGGCCGGTCTCGGCAGTGAAAAACCCATCGTATCCGATCCGCGCCGCGCGGTGAGCGTGTTCGGCGGCGGCCGTGGGCGGCAGGCTGGGGAAGAGGTAGTCGAACTTCATATGGGGACCGTTATCTCCGTTTGGTGGCTTGACTATCACATTAGACTGGTGGTTCTTATGAGAAAAGCCTTGAAACTGGCGGCATTCGTAGGCGGCATCGGCGCTTTGGCGTGGGGTATGCGCAAACGGATCCGTATCGCAATCGGTGGGGGGGAGACCCCGGATCCCGATTTCCACGTTGTCGAACCGGCGCCCCTCGCCGATGCCGGTGAGACTCCCGCTCCCACGGAGGCGTCCCTCGCCGATACGGGTGAGACCGGCGCTCCCACGGAGGCGTCCCTCGCCGATGTCACCGATGTATCTTCCTCCGACCTGGACACCGACGACCATTCCTCCGGGGTCTCTGACGACACCGCTTGAATCCGGCCCGACCGATCGTGGAAGGGGAACAACCGGATAACAGGGGACCGGCGGCTAGTCGAGAGGGAGCTGTTTCTCTCTACCTGATCTCTCCCGACGAGTTGGATCGGGTGGTCGGCGCCGACCAGCCCTCTTTTCGATCCCGCCAACTTCGGGAGTGGCTCTACCGGCGCCCGGTGCTCCATGCCGGGGATATGACCAACCTGCCCGGTGGATTCCGCCTCGAGTTGGAAGACCGTCTGTGGCCGTTCGAGGTTGGGGAGCCCCAGGTAGCTGATCGGGGGACCACCTATAAGTGGCTGTTCACGATGCTTGACGGGGCGTCGGTGGAGGCGGTGGCGATGGGCTATGGGAGTCGCACCACATTGTGTGTCTCATCGCAGGCGGGGTGTGCTCTGGCCTGCACTTTTTGCGCTACCGGGCAGTTCGGTTTCGAAAGGCATCTGCAGGCCGGTGAGATCGTGGCTCAGTTGACTTACGCCAACGCCTTTTTGCGGTCCCATCCTCTCCGAGGCGCCCCTCCCAGGGTGACCAATGTGGTGTTCATGGGGATGGGCGAGCCCCTGGCGAACTATCCCCGGTTGCGGGAGGCGATCCGGGTGATGGTGGAGGAGATGGGTATGTCAGCCCGGTCCTTGACCGTATCGACAGTGGGAGTGGTTCCCGGAATCCGCCGTCTGGCCGATGAAAGTTGGCCGGTCAGCCTGGCTGTGAGTCTGCACGCCTCCGATGATGATCTGCGTTCGCAACTGGTTCCCCTGAACCGGCGATATCCCCTGTCCGAAGTGGAAGCGGCTGCCCGGTACTTCTTCGAGAAAAAAGGCCGGAGAGTATCTTTGGAGTGGACCATGATCAGGGGGGTGAACGACGACCTCTTCCAGGCCGAAGGCTTGGCGAAGATCGCCCGGCGACTGCGGGCCCATGTCAACCTGATCGCCCTGAACCCCACACCCCTCAGCCCCGATCTGCCCTCCACTCCGGAGGCGATCAGCCGGTTCGTCGCCGCTCTCCGGGCTCGGAAAGTGAATGTGACGGTGAGGGACACCCGCGGAACCGGTATCGACGCCGCTTGCGGCCAGTTGCGGGTGAAGTCTGGGATTCTGGCTGCGCCGAAAATGTCTCCCCGCCGGTCGGCAGTACCCGCCCGGTAGCTGCTTGGTATCGTGGCGCCCATGGATGAGCGGGCCGCGATAACTCCCGAACTGATGGATATCAGAACCGACGAGCGATTCGACGAGGCGCGTCTGGCCGACTACCTGCGCGGCCGGCTTCCCCGCAGCGAAGCACCCTTGACGGTGCGGCAGTTTGCGAGAGGCAAAGCCAATCTGACTTATCTCCTGTCTTTCGGTGAGCCGGGTGAGAGGGTCACCGAGTACGTGCTGCGCCGGCCCCCGCTTGGTCCGGTCGCTCCCGGGTCACATGACATGGCGCGAGAATTCCGGGTGTTGTCCACTTTGTGGCGGGGATTTCCCCTGGCGGCTCGGGCGTTTCTGTTCTGCGACGATGAGTCGGTGATGGGCGCTCCCTTCTTCGTCATGGAGCGTCGGCGGGGAGTGGTGGTGCAGGGGACGGTACCCCCCGAATTCGGAGGCGGGGATGACGCGGGATGCAATCGGAAGCTGTCGGAGGTGGTGGTTGATACTCTGGCCGAGTTCCATGCCGTGGATCCGGCCTCGGCGGGCCTGGATGACTTGGGCCGACCGGAAGGTTTTGTGGACCGCCAACTCGCAGGTTGGATCGGACGTTGGACCAGGGCGCGAGGCGACCCCAATCCCTTGGTGGAGGAGTTGGCCACGTGGTTGGAGAAGACCAAGCCCCTGTCACAGCCCGCCACTTTGCTTCACAACGACTGGCGTTTGGATAACATGGCGGTGAACCCGGATGATCCCGGGGTTTGCGTGGCGGTGTACGACTGGGACATGTGCACCCGGGGCGATCCTTTCGCCGATGTCGGCACACTATTGGCGTGCTGGTTCGATCCCGAGGAGTCGTCCATATTTCTTCATCCCATGCCCACCGGAGCCCCTGGTTTCATGACCCGTCGCCAAGCCATCCTGCGCTACGGTGAGAAGTCGGGCCGGGATGTTTCAGGCATGGATTGGTATGTGGTTTTTGGAACCTTCAAAATGGGGGTGATCCTTCAACAGATTTACCTTCGTTGGCTGAAGGGCCAGACACAGGATGACCGGTTTGCCACCATGGGGGAGGACGCCGCCCGGTTGTTCGAGTTGGCCGCCGCCCGCCGGATGTCTTAGCTCGAGCAGCAAGAAAATATCACGGTGGGGTGATACCGAGGGGTTTTTTTCGCGACTTCTTTCCTGTTTGGTTGAGATCAAGCCCACAGTTCGTTGATTTGTAGGCCCGGCTACCGGAGACGGCCGAACATCGATCACCGGGAGAAATCCCGAGCCCCGTTGGACGGCGGAGTCCTGCTTGCCTGGTAGATGGGCTCTTGCTCGCCAAGACCCCTCCGGCCGGGAGGCGAGCGCCGCGTGACTCGGGGAGCGCACCAGCAAGACCCACCTGCTATGTATGTTAGTATATTGTATACCAGAATATATACTATAAGAAATCACAAAGCCGAGTTCCCATGCCTAAAATGTTCCGAATGGAACACAAAGGTTCAGACAAGAAAAAGGCCGTGGCTACTTGGCTAAATCAGTTGCCGGCTGCCGGTGTGGGAAGCGCGTTGGACTACCAGCAGGCCTACGACCTCAGCTACGTGGATGCCAAGGCCATGGAATTGTTGT
Organism: Acidimicrobiia bacterium; assembly: GCA_963665765.1. Taxonomy (GTDB): domain Bacteria; phylum Actinomycetota; class Acidimicrobiia; order Spongiisociales; family ZC4RG35; genus Bin76. The sequence goes on along the minus strand of OY762464.1, from coordinate 725,581 downwards.
ACAGCGCTCCTATGGGTCCATGCCAACTTGCCCACCGGTTGCAGATGAGCCCGGCAGGGATAACCAAGCTGGTGGATCGGCTGGAGCGGCGAGGTTTGGTCAGGCGCCGCCGTCATCCTGCTGATCGGCGTCGTTCGCTGGTGTTTATCACCGACAAGGCCTTGATTTCGAGTGGCAATGAAAAGCAGATTCAGGGGCTGATAGACAAAGCCGTTTATCACGCCACCACATACCAGTTGGATGTGCTGTATGACTTCTTTCAGGGACTGGGCCACGAACTGGCTAGCAAGGGCTTGATCAAGCGTTGAGTTTCGGTAGGGAATGATCCGGTAGCCTCACCCGGTGTGGGAATTCTGGCGGTTTCCGGACCATCTCGAAAGTGTGCTGAGGCGGGGGCCGGCTTGGCGCGAGCCGGGGGAAATGCGGTTGATGCCGCTTTGGCCGCCATGATGGTGGCGCTGGTCACGGAAATAGCCGTGATCGGGCCGGGAGCGGGAGGTTTTGTAACAGTGGGAGGGCCGAACCATTCCCCGGTGGTGTATGACGGGGCAGTGGCGATGCCCGGGCTGGGCTTGCCCAAGGACCGGTTGGGAAGTGGTGGGGTGGCAGTGCACATCGGCTACGGTGGGGGGGTGGACACCATAGTCGGGCCGGGGAGCGTGGCCGTTCCCGGGGGATGGGCGGCGATGGGGGCGGTTTGGAAGGACTACGGCGTGGCGCCCTGGGCAGAAATAGTGGCGCCCGCTCTTGACTACGCGCGGCGCGGTTTTCCTCTCGGGTCGGTCGCCGACTACTACCTGAAGTACTCTTTCGACCCGATCTACTCGCTGGATCCTCGATCGGCGGCGGCTCTTCACAACGGCAATCGGAGACGGACAACCGGGGAATTGATATGGGTCCCGGGTTTGGCCGACGCCCTGTCGGCCATTTCTACGGAAGGGGTCGGTGTTATGTATCAGGGCGAGTTGGGGCGGGATATTTCGGACGACCTCCTGGCCCGGGGAGGGATCCTCACTCACAGGGACATGAACGAGTACCGGGTCAGGAAGAGAAGGCCCGTCATCCTGCGGATGGGCGAATGGACGGTGGCCCTCAATCCGCCCCCGGCGGTGGGAGGAGTAGCCCTGGCCGGCCTGCTCACCAGGGTCGGATCCCAACCCCCGCTGTCGTCCCGGCGGATGGTGGAGGCGCAGTTGGAGGTGCTGGGCGATCGTCGCGGCCTGGTGGACGAGTCTCCGAACTGGCGGGAGGGAGTCGGGAGGATGTCCCAGCGCATGCTGGCCGGAATGGGATCGGCGTCCACGGTGAACATCTCGGCGGTGGACTCCTCGGGTCTGGCCTGTGCGGTGACCCTGTCCTGCGGTTATGGATCCGGGGTGATCGCGGGTCGCAGCGGCATGTGGATGAATAATTCTCTGGGTGAGATCGAATTGACGGGCGGCAGATACCACGGGGAGTCTCCCGGAGAGCGTCTCATGTCGAACATGGCGCCCACCGTGATGTGGAAGGACTCCGGACAGGTGGTGGCGGCCGGATCTCCGGGCGCCGACCGTATCACCACCGCTCTGCAGTCCACTCTGCTGTCGGTGATGGTGGAGGGGTGCTCTTTGGCCGAGGCGGTGGAACGATATCGGGCTCATGTCGAACACACTTCCGAAGGGTGGCGGCTCTGCTGCGAGGAGGGATTCCCGGCGGAGGGTTTGGGGATTCCCCGTCGGGTCTTCGGAGGGCGGCACATGTTCTTTGGCGGGGTAAGCGCCGCCGCGCGGAAAGCGGACGGATGCATGGAGGCGGTGGCGGACTCGCGACGGGTGGGTCAAGGGATCGTGGTGTGAGGCGCGCCGACTACTCGTTTCTGGGTAGGTGGCAGTGGGGGGTGGCCCATCTGGCGATACTGGCGCTGCTGTTGGGGTTGGCTGCCCTGGGCTTTTGGCAATTGCGCCGTCTGGAAGAGCGACAGGTGGCCAACCAGGTGGGTCAGGCTCGCCACGCCGCCGAACCTTTGGATCTGGAGGAGATGGTGCGGGCCGCCGGGTCGGAATCGGAAACTTTGGAATTGCGAAGAGTCACCACCGAGGGGGAGTGGGATCCAGCCTATGAGGTGTACGTCCGGTCGCAGGTGCGGGCCGGTCGATCCGGCCTGTGGGTGGTCACCCCCCTGGTTTTGGCGGACGGACGGGCAGTGATGGTGAACCGAGGGTGGATACCGGTCGAGTTGAATCGTGCGGAAGCCGCTCCGCCACCCGGCGAAATGGAGGTCTCCGGGGTGGTCAGGACTTCCCGATCCCGATCGGCCCTCGGCCCCACGGATAACCCGGGGGTGGAGGACACCGTCGCCCGGGTGGATCTATCCGTACTTGACGACCATGTGCCCTATCCGCTGCTGGGGGTATACCTGGAAGAGTCCACTGCCAACCCGGCGAATTGGCCTCTTCGCCTGCAAGAGCCGGTCTTCGACGACGAAGGCTCCCATTTGATCTACGCCGTGCAGTGGTTTTCCTTTGCGGTGGTGGCCCTGGTTGGATATGGGTTTTTGATAAGAGCCAAGGCGCACCGCCGATACCGCCCCGCCGAATCGGCGGAATGGGGGTGACTCTTCCCAACCGGCTCAGCACTTTCAGTGATCACCATCACCGTTGGGGGTTTGGGCTCCGGCTGCGGAGGGCAGATCCAGGTGAGTTCGACACTCTTGAGGGCAAAACCATCGGGTCCTTCCCCACTTTGGGGAGGATGGGCGATACCTTGCAGGCGGAAGCCGATCACCGGGGGTTCCTTGATGTTGGTGAGTCGCCGAGGCCAAGATCATCGCCCCCACCCGAGTGGCCGAGCTTCTCATCCCACGCCGAAGACCCCCGGCGAGCAAAGATGCGCCAGGGCGTTTCGGGATGTCCTGTTTCTGATAAGTTGGCCTGGTATCAAGCAGGAGGCCCCAACTGTCACCCGGAATGCCATGCTTTGACCTGACGCCCCGGTCGGCATTTGTCGCGAAAATTCACTCCGCCCTTCGGGCCCCTCCCCCGCCGCCACCTGCCATGGGTTGAAAGCGTCCGTCCGGCCGACGACCGGTGTGGGTGGAGGTCGGGAAACGGTGCTTGTTTCGGATGACCAAGGTCCGCTCGGCGCCGGAACGGACCGTCTTGGTGTTTGGTCTGGTAACCATGCATCCTCCCCTGAGACAAAAGCAAGCCTTTCGGGCCTGTATTTTTCACAACCTGGTGAATCCGGCTTGAGCGTGGGACTTCTGCGGTGGTGGGCCTGTTGGGCTATGCCCCCTTATCCGGGCTATGATCCACTGGTCGCCACCCGTCCTGCCGAGTCGACCGGATTGGCGAGATTTTCCACTACCGAGGCATTGGGCAGACGGCTCAAGAGTCGCGGCTCAGCGAAGATCTTGGCAGTGCGGACCCCGGCGCCCAGCAGCACTTCCCGGCGTTCCATTACCGCCGAGTCGATGAGCAGCGGGAGGTCGTCGGCCAGCCCGAAGGGATTTACTCCGCCTATCTCCATGCCGGTTATTTCCTTGGTCAACTCGGCGTTGGCGAAAGACAAGCGAGACACGCCCATCACCTGTTTGACGCGGTGGTTTACGTCCAGCCGGGTAGTGGCCAGCAGCACGCAGGCTGCCATCTTCCCGCGGGGCCGCTTGGACGCCACCAATATCGTATTGGCGGCGTCCTGCAAAGCGACCCCGTATTTTTCGCAATAGGGGAAGGTGTCGGCGTAATCGGGATCACACTCCACCACCCGAAAGGGCAGCCCGGTTGACAAAAGGGCGGCTGCCACCTGGGGAGGAAGAAGCTCGGGGTTCATCAAGCCGGCTGCAAAGCCTGGTCGAAATCGGCCTTTATATCCTCGATATGCTCGATACCAACCGACGCCCTCACCAGGTCGGGTGCGACCCCGGTGGTGGTTTGCTCTTCCTCGGTCAGCTGGGAATGGGTGGTGGAAGAGGGGTGAATGACCAGGGTCTTGACGTCACCCACATTGGCGAGGTGGCTGGCCAACTCGGTCCGCTCGATGAACCGCTTACCGGCTTCATAACCCCCGGTCACTCCGAAGGAGAGCACGCATCCGAACCCGTTCCGCAGGTATTTGCGGGCGTTGGAATGGTAGGGATGGTCGGGAAGGCCGGGATAGCTTACCCAGCTCACCTGCGGATGGGATTGGAGCCATTGGGCCAATTCCAAGGCGTTGTCGGCATGGCGCTGCACACGCAGGCTCAGGGTTTCGATCCCCTGCAGGAACAGAAACGAGTTGAATGGCGAAGCGGCTGCGCCCAGGTCCCGCAGACCTTCCACCCGAGCCCGGATAGCGAACGCGATGTTCCCAAACGGTCCGTCCGGTCCGAAAACGTCCGAGAACACCAGTCCGTGGTAGCCGGGCGCCGGCTCGGTGAATACCGGGAACTTCCCGTTGCGCCAATCGAAGTTTCCCGAATCCACCAGGACTCCTCCGATGCTGTTGCCGTGTCCGCCTATCCATTTGGTGGCGGATTGGCAGATGATGTCCGCGCCGAAATCGAATGGCCGGCACAGATATCCGGCAGCTCCGAAGGTGTTGTCGACCACCAGGGGGATGCCGTGGCTGTGAGCCACCTCGGCGATGGCCTCGAAATCCGGTACGTTGTAGTGGGGGTTACCCATCGACTCCAGATAGATGGCTTTGGTCTTGTCCCCCAAAGCCGCTTTGAAATCATAAGGGTTGTCGCCCTCCACGAATTTCACATTGAAGCCCATCCGGGGAAAGGCCACTTTGAACTGGTTGTAGGTGCCCCCATACAAATAGCTGGTCGAGACGATCTCATCGCCCGCTTCCAGGATGGTGGTGAACGCCAGGAGTTGGGCGGCCTGCCCCGAAGAGGTTGCCACTGCCGCCAGCCCGCCCTCCAAGGCGGCGATTCGCTTCTCGAAAACGTCCGTGGTGGGGTTCATGATCCGGGTGTAGATGTTTCCGAACTCTTGCAGCCCGAACAGACGGGCGGCGTGGCCGGTGTCATCGAAGACATAAGAAGTGGTTTGGTATATGGGTACTGCCCGGGAATTGGTTCCCGGCGCCGGCTCCTGGCCGGCATGCACCTGCAAGGTGTCGAATTGGTAGTCAGACATAATGTATTTGGCTCCTTAGGAAAAGTTGAAGGTCGTCTCGCTTAGCCGAAAGGCCCTCGCGCCGAGGATAAAGGAGTCAGGGCGGGGGGAGTCCGCTTAGGACAAGCACGCCCGACTAACTGCCCGAGGGCCGGTAGTCATTCGCATTCGATGACGGCCATACCAAACCACGCGGTGGGTGGTGAGTTTGCGTCCGAGGGAGAGAAAAATCATTATGGCGGCACGAAGTATAGACAGGATGCAGACAGTCTCCAACCCCTGTTTAGGGTTCTTCGATGCTGAGCGTGCGGACGAGGTTTCCCCCCCCGGTTGGGGGGACTGGTTTGGTTGGCGGGAGGCGGGTTCGCGAAAAAAGCGGCGTCAGGAGGTTGACTCTGTCACATGCCGAAGCGCATATTGAAGGAGTCGAACATCTCCCGGTCTCCTCCGACGTCGTGGGGACCGCCGCGCGGCAAGTTGCTCTTTCTGCGCAAAGAGAGATCATATTTTATGGGACATGCTTTCCGCCACCGACCCGTGGCGAAGCGTGTCCCGATCCTGGTGGTGAGCGGCGGGGGAGGGGCCCAGCGGGCGAAAATCGGGTGGGGCGATTTTCGCGAAATAGGCAGGTGTTTTCACAACAAACTGCCATGGACCGCGTTTATGCCCACCGGGGGACTCTTATGGGGAGGCAAGGGCCTGCTTGAGGTTGGGGAGGTTGTCGATGGGAGCGTCGCATGCGAAGCGATGGCAAACATAGGCGAGGGTTTTGCCCGGGGCGCCCCGGTCTTTCAAAAGGGGGACATGCCCCACGTAGGGGGTCTCCAGTGTTGGGGTGAAGGCCAGCACCAAGCCCGGCTGACCGCCGATCTGCAGTTCCTGAGCCCACTGTGGCGCTTGAGGGCCCACCAGGGCCACTTCCCGCGGTCCGGAGTGGAGGGCCGCCGCCACCGCCAGCAGACTTCCGGTGGCCGAGGGGGCCTTTTCCGCCACCACCGCGCCATCCCGTACGGCCTCTTCCGCCAGAGACCACCAACGGGTGTCGCCGGTGTATTGGCCCAGGGTCAATAGTGCCTCCGCGGCCAGGGAATTACCCGAAGGCGAAGGGTTGTCCATCAGGTCCTTGGGTCGGGAGATGAGATGCTCCGCATCCTCTCCGGTGGCGAAGAACCCGCCGGAGGGATCCCGGAACAGGCGAGGGATGGATTCGACGAGCGCCGCGGCCTGCCGGTACCAGTTCTCCTCGCCGGTGGCTTGATACAGGGCGAACAGTCCGGCGGCCACCGCGCCGTAGTCCTCGAGGTAGGCCGGACCTCCTCGGCGGCCTCTGCTCCAAACTCGCCGCAAACGGCCCGACTCGTCTCGCATCTCCCCGAGGACGAATCGGGCCGCCGTCCGGGCCTGCACCAGGTAATCATCACGGCCCAGGACTGTTCCGGCCTCGGCGAAGGCGCGGATAGCCAACCCGTTCCACGCCGCCACCAGTTTGTAGTCGAGCCCCGGTCGCACCCGAGCAGAGCGGACTTCTCTGAGGCGCGCTCCGACGGTTTGGATGGAATCGGGCACCGGGGACAGGGCGTTGCGGCGGGTGAGAATGTTGGCCCCTTCGAAGTTTCCACCGGCGGTTACCCCGAACCAGTCGGCCGCAGGCGGTCCGTCGACCGGCCCGGCGATCTCCATTATTTCCTGCCGGGACCAAACATAGAAGAGCCCCTCCACTCCTTCCGAGTCGGCATCTTCCGCGGAGTAGAAGCCCCCGTCGGGGTTGCGCATGTCTCTCACCAGATAGTCCAGGGTCTGGCAGGCAACCTCCAGAAAAGCCGGTTCTCCCAATCGTTTTCCCGCCCACAGGTAAATCCTGGCCAGGGTGGCGTTGTCATACAGCATCTTCTCAAAATGAGGAACCAGCCATCGCTCGTCCACCGAATAGCGGGCGAAACCTCCCCCCAACTGGTCGAATATTCCGCCCGCCGCCATTCGTTCCAAGGTCAACCCCAACATGGATCCGGCCTCTTTCGCCCATGGCTCATCCATCACGGCCAGCAGGAATTCCAAAACGGGCTGCTGGGGGAATTTGGGGGCTGTTCCGAAGCCTCCGTGCACCGGATCGAAAGAGGAGCGGATTCGCCGGTAGGCCTGTTCCAGACCGTGGGCATCAGGGAGACTGTCCCCGGGCGGGATCCTTCGTCCGATCAGCCGGGAGAGCTTGGAGGCTTGCTCGGCCACCTCGCTGCTTCGCTCCTTCCAAGCCTCGGAGATCGCTCCCAGAACCTGCCGGAAGGAGGGCATTCCCCCTCTCGGCCGGGGCGGGTAGTAGGTCCCCGCATAGAAGGGGCGACCGTCGGCGTTCATGAAAACGGTGAGCGGCCATCCTCCTCGCCCGGTGAGCATCTGGCAGGCTTCCATGTATATGGCGTCGATATCGGGCCGCTCCTCCCGATCGACCTTGATATTCACGAACAGGCGGTTCATTATCTGGGCTGTGTCGGGATCCTCGAAGGATTCGTGCGCCATCACATGGCACCAGTGACAGGCCGAGTATCCCACCGAGAGCAGAACGGGAAGGCTCCTGGCTCTGGCTTCCGCAAACGCCTCCGGTCCCCACTCCCACCAGTGAACCGGATTGTCAGCATGCTGCAGCAGGTAGGGCGAAGCGGAGGAGGACAGCCGGTTGATCATTTCAACAGAGCATAAGGTTTCAACGGAGCATAAGGTCATCCGGGCCAGGTCAATGTGGAAATCGTCTGAGAGCCCGGCGCTTTCCCGTAATATCCAACCGGGTGAGGATGCCATCGGTCGGATAGGCCTGTTATTGGAATTGAGCAGGGTTTCTTGGAGGGAGAAGCTCCGGTTGGCGCCCATCTTGATCCTGGTGAGCGCCTTGCTTTGGAGTGGAATCCTTCCTCCTCCGGGCAGCCCGGCGCCCGCAGCTGCCCAAGAGTCTCCCGACTCCCGGACGGACGACCCACTGCGGATCGTTCCCTTTGTCAACACATCTCATCGGCTCTATTCCCTGTCAGAAGATCAGTGGGAGGTGTGGGTGTGCCGGGTCCCCGGTTGGAACACCTCGGTTGACTTGGGGGAGGCGGTGGCCTTCCTGAACGGTGCGGTCTCCCCCTATTTTCGGGAATTGTCGGGTGGTAGATACCGGCCCGTCTTCCGTCCGGGAGGACGGGTGGAAAGCGACGATCAGGTGGCGAGCGGTCCCGGGTTGGAGGAGACTGTCTTCACGCCGGGTTGTGTGGAGGCGGTCCGCCAGCAGGCCCTTTCCCGGCAGGACGAAACGAGTCCCGAGGAGACCGGTCCGGCCGGCGCCCTGATAGTGGTCGAGTTCGAGGGGTATCGGACCGGCTACGGCACTTTTGGCAACCTGTGCCCCGAGATCTACCAGCCGGGCTGCGAACCATCCTTCCCCGGCAACCGCCGGCTGGTGGTGGTGGGCGCGGGAGCGGTGATCGCGCAGCCGCCGCTGGAAACCCCCTTCTGGTCTCTGGTGGTGCACGAAATGGGCCATGCTCTGGCCTGGCCGCACTCCTACAGCGGCCGGTTCTCCACCGGCGGGCCGGGCGCCCTGGGTTTCTATGACAACCCGATGGACATCATGAGCAACATTCCCCTCACCGCGCCCCAGGGGACCACCGTCTATAACCGCTATGTGTCCGGGTGGGTCGATCCCTCTTCGGTTCAGGTCTATTGGGGGGGAAAACAGGTCTACCGTCTTCACCAGACAGGCGCGGACCCGGGGCTGGTGCAGATGGTGGTGATCCCCGAAATGGTCATCGAAGGGCAGGTGACGGATGTATCCAATCCGGCAGGGAAGGGCCTTTTCTACGTGCTGGGAGTGAGGAGGCTCTCGGGTTTGGACTCCTTGGTGCCCAAGGTGGGGGTGGAGGTCTACAAGATAGACCAGCGTCGGGAGGCTTGCGGGTCCAGCCGACGGTCGTGGCCGGATCATTGGCCCTGCTTTGCGGTGTGGACCAGAGTGGCCCAGGCGGTCTTGCCCGAATTCTTCGGGGCGGTGGATCATGTTATCTCCATCGATGAGCGGATCCAACTGGGCAACACCCGGATCAGGGTGCTGAGCGCCGATTCCGTTTCTTTCGAGGTGAGTGTCGATACCAGGTTGTCGGGACGGTTTGTCGATGACGACGGCCTCGACCAGGAGTCGGACATCGAGTTTATTGCTTCCCGGGGGATCAGTGTGGGATGTGGGGTGGGTCTGTTCTGTCCCGACCGTCCGGTCACCAGGGCGGAGACGAGCGCTTTTCTGATCAGGTCGCTCTCGAATTCGCCGCCTCCCTCTCCGGGAGGACTGGGGGCCGAGGCGCCCTGGGACGGACTCACCGGGTCGGGCGTCGCGGTGTTCTCCGACGTGCGGCCCGGAGACTGGTTCGCACCCTATGTGGAGGAACTGGCGGCCCGAGGGATCACGGTCGGCTACGGGGACGGCGCCTACCGGCCGGATCGAATCGTCTCTCGGGCGGAGATGGCGGTGTTTTTGGTCAGGGCCTTCGGTATTCCTACCGGTGATCCAACCGGGATGTTCGAGGATGTTTCTCCCGACTCCTACTATGCGGCCGCTGCCGAATCCCTCTACCGGTCGGGATTTGTCATGGCATGCCGGCCCGCCGAGGGGGAAGGTGATGAGGGTCTCCTTTACTTCTGTCCCCGACAGGAAGTCCACCGGGCGGCGATGGCCTCCTTCCTGGCGGGGGTGCTCCGCACGGTCGGATAGACCCGGTTCGCTCTCCCGGAACGGGGGAGGGGGCAGGCGATATCGGTTGGCGGGGCAGGTTTTTATATCATCCTCCGATAGGCCACCGAGCACGAACGACAGAGGACGCCCCCCATGGACATGACCCACCCGGATCCCGGACGGGATCGACCGGACGGCCGGCCCCATAGAGCCACAGAGGGCGCCGAGAACCTCCCGAACCATCCCAACTGGACCAGCAAGGATAGACATGGCAGTGCGTGAAAGGTTCTTGGTAACCGGCTCGGCGGGTTGTCTCGGATCTTGGGCCATGCACCTGCTGTCGGAGGAGGGGACCGAGGTGGTCGGGCTCGATCTTTCCACCGATCATCGGCGGCTGCGCCTGCTCTCCGATCAGCGGGGGTCGATGAGGTTCCTCCAAGGTGATATCACCGACCCGGGGTTTGTTCCGGAAGTGGTCGCCCGGGAAAAAATCACCCACATCGTCCATCTGGCCGCTCTGCAGATTCCCTTCTGCCAGGCCGATCCGGTGGGTGGGGCGCGGGTGAACGTGGTGGGAACCGTTAACGTGCTGGAAGCGGCGCGCCGATCCGGGGTGGCGGGATTGGTGTACGCCAGTTCGGTGGCCGTGTACGGACCGCCGGAGTTGTATCCGGAGGTCGTGAACGACGCATCCCCCCTGGCGCCCACCACCCTCTATGGCGTCTACAAGCAGGCCAACGAGCGGTCCGCCCGGGTGTATGCGGCCGACTACGGCGTCTCGTCGGTGTGTCTGCGTCCCTGCACGGTGTACGGTCCGGGCCGCGACCAGGGTCTGACTTCGGCGCCCACGCAGGCGATGGTGGCGGCCGCGGCCGGTGTGCCCTATCGGATTCCCTTCGGTGGGGGCACCACCTTCCAGCACGCCGGGGAGGTCGCCCGGCTGTTTATCGCCGCCGCCCGGGCCGAGGTGAAGGGGGCCCACGTGTACAACCTGGGCGGTCCCTCGGTCACCGTCGCCGAGGTGGTCTCGCTCATCGGGGAGGAATCCCCCGGATCCGAAATCACCTATGACGGCCCGGCCCTTCCCCTGCCTGATCAGTACGACGGATCGGGTCTCGATCGCCTGCTGGGAGGAGTGGATTACCTCTCAATGGAGGAGGGGATCCGCAGTTCAATAAGCCGGTTCCGCCGACTCTTGGCGGAGGGACTGATCAAGCCCCCCGCATAAACAGTCGGCGAGCGTCCTCGGGAACGCTCGCCGACTGTGTTTAGGTTGTGTTGGCCGGTGTTCTGCGGCTAGCAGGTGTAGTTCATGAACTCGTAGTTGTGGACATAGAACGCCACCGTTCCCGGCAGGCTGTCCCATTCCAGACACGCGTCCTTGGCGTACAGCAAGTCTGCGAAGGCGATGGGAAGACCGAGATAGTTCTCGTATGCAAAGTCGAACAGTGCCCGGGCTGTGGTTTCCTTCTCTTCGTCGCTCCCGCCTTCTCCGGACAGGGCATCGTTGATCAAACGGTCAAGTTCCGGCGACTCTCCCGAATAGGAGAGCCGGTCGGTGGTGCGGCTGTAGAAGCTCCACAGTTGGGTGCCGGAGTTGTAAACCGGCGGTGGATAGCAGAATGCGAAATTGGCTTCCCGCTGGCTGGTCTGTCCTTCCACAATCCCGTATTCGGTGAACTGGGTGTTAACCGATATTCCCAGGTTGGTCCATTGCTGGGCCACGGCTTCCGCCACCTTGCCGCACCAGGGCCGTCCCGGATGCTGGGCAAAGTCGATGGTGATCTCCAGATCGCCAGGGCTGGCATAGCCGGCCTCGGCCAGTAGTTCTGTAGCCCGGTCGGGATCGTAGGGATCGGGTTGACAGTTGGGATCGAAACCGGGGAAGTGCGGCCACCAGGAATGCACGCAAGCATTCTCGGTGGTGCCCCGACCTGCCAGTACGAAGTCCACGATTTCCTGGCGGTCGATCGCCGAGGACAGTGCCTCCCGGATCAACTTGGCATTGCCAGGGTTGGTGTGGTCGCTCCACGGAGGTGGATTCTCCGCGGCCGCGCCGGTGGGGTTCACGTAGTTCCCGGTCAGGTAGATGGTGGGCATGCTCTGGTTGGGCAGAGATTGGATACCCAGCTTCGCCGCTTGGGCGGTGGGGATCTGCTCGGCGCTGAGCGTCATCAGGTCGGCGTCACCCACTGCCAGCATGGCCAAACGGGTGCCGAACTCGGGCACGGCTCGTCTCACGACCTCACCGATCGAGGGCGGCCGGGCGTAATGATCTTCGAACGCTTCGAAGACCACTTCCACTCCCGGAGTGTGGCTCTTGAACTGGTAGGGGCCGGCGCCGATGGGATGCAGAGCTGCCGCTTCTTCTCCCACTTCCTCGATGTATTTGCGAGAAGTGATGGGGAAGCTGAGGGCCATCTCGCTCAGAGCCGGCACCACCTCGGGCGCCGGTAGGCCATTGACCGATACCAGCTTGAAGTTGTGATCGTCGATGACTTCAACCCTCACTCTGCTCAGCACGCCGGCCGCCGGGCTGTTGGTGCCCTCCCGGACGGCCAGTTCATGACTGAAGACGATGTCGTCGGTGGTCAACTCTCCCCATCCCTGGTGGAACTGGACACCCTGGTGGATTTCGAAAACGTACTCGGTGAAGTCGTCACTGCGCGACCAGGACTTGGCCAGCCGGCCCTTTCCCTGCACTATCTCTCCGGTGTCGAAGTCGTGGTAGATGAGGGGTTCGTAGAGGGGTTGCAGGTTCAGCAGAGCGCCCAGGCTGCAGTTGGGGCAGAGCCAGTCTTCCCCGCGCAAGGCCGGCAGTAGCACCACCATCCGGTCCTGGACCATTTCAGGCGCGGCTGCGACGACCTCGGCCTGAGCTTCCGCCAGAGCGGACTCGGCCTCGGCGGCGGTTGCTTCGGCTTCCGCCAGAGCTGCTTCGGCTTCCGCCAGAGCTGTCTGAGCCGCTTCGTCACCTTCGGATGCGGCCTGTTTGGTGGACTGCAACTCTGTTTGGGCTTCGGTCAAAGCGGCCTGCGCGGCGGCCGCCTCGGCTTCTGCTTGGGCTGCGGCGGCGGCCGCCGCTTCGGCTTCTGCTTGGGCTGCGGCTGCCACGGCGGCCGCTTCCGCTTGGGCTGCGTCATCGGCGCCGTCATCTCCGCCACAGGCGGTCGCCAACAAGGCCAAGGCCAGAACCAGAGCCCATACGCGATACTTTCCAACTCGAATCATGATCAACCCGCTTTCCTTTGGTCGCACCAACGGTCTTATGTGTTTCTGCCCTGCAGAAAGTTCTCTCATCAAGTTAGTCGGTTAGAAGCTGCCCTTGCCAGGCGAGAGGCAAAATTTCTTCCAATACGCATCTGAAAGGGGGCGCAAGGTAGCGAGGCGTGATAAGAGTCGCGAAAAATGAACGGGGCAGGGTGGTCCTGTGTCCCAAGGTACAAGCCAGTCTCAGACTGTTCTCCACCAGGATTTTTCGGTATCCCCGCTATTTTGATGGACCATGTTGGAGGTAGCGGGCCGCACGGCGGTGGTCACCGGAGCAGCCTCGGGGATAGGTCTGGCGATGGCGCGGCGGTTTTCCCAGGAGGGGATGGCGGTGGTGGCGGCCGATGTGGACGCCGCCGCCTTGGAGGAACTGGTGGCTGGTACCGACTTTCCCTCTCCCGTCCGGGTGGTCCCCACCGATGTGTCGGACCCGACGTCGGTGGCGGACCTGGCGGACCTGGCGTACCGGGAGTTCGGAGAGGTGGGTGTATTGTGCAACAACGCCGGGGTGGGGCCGATGGGGACTGTCTGGGAAGTGGATGTCCCCGAATGGGAGTGGGTGCTGGGGGTCAACCTGTGGGGGGTGATTAACGGCATCCGATCCTTTGTACCCAGGATGCTGGAGAGTGGCCGGGAGGGCCACGTGGTTAACACCGCATCGATGGCCGGGCTGATCGCCGGACGGGAGATGACTCCCTGGCGGCTGGGCGCCTACGCCGCAAGTAAGCATGCAGTGGTGGCCATCAGCCACACTCTCTACGCGGAACTGCGTACTGCCGGAGTTCCGATCGGAGTGTCGCTGCTTTGCCCGGCGGCGGTCAACACTCGTATCTGGGACACCGGGCGGTTTCGTTCATCGGCGGTGGGCGGTCCGGGGTCGACCGATCGTTCACCGCCGGAGGTCGATCTGCTGGGAGCCCGACTTCGAGCCGGGGTGCAGGCAGGATCCTCTCCCCAGGAGGTGGCGGAGCTGGTGCTGGAGGCGGTACGTCAAGATCGCTTCTACGTGTTCACTTCCCCGGAATCTCCGGCGCAAATCCGCAGTCACCTGGAAGATCTGATCAGCCTGGCAAACCCTCCGGTACCCGGTTTGGACCATTAGGAAATCGGTCGTTGATCCGGGCCGGATAAGCCGATGTCGGATCGCTCGGCGCCAAGTCCGATCTCCTCGCGTTCGCGGGCTTCCCCAAGGTCTTGATTGCCGTTCTCTGGCTCAGTCGTCATCCACTATGGTCATGGTTCCCACCGCATCGGCGTAGAACGTCCCTCCGGGGAGGTAGATCTCCACCGCGAAATACTCGTCCGGTTCGTCCTCGCCGTCCTGCTCCAGCCACACTTCTCCCTCCAGCATGGTTACTCCCGGCTCAAACACCATGACCCCGAACGCGTGCTGGTAGTCAAACATGTGCGCGCGGTTGCCCAGCACGTGGTAGGCGGGCGCGGTGGACCAGTCCACCCTGATCTCCTCAGCCGACGCCCGGGACAGGCGCACCCGAAAGACCAGTATGTCGCCCTCCGTTGCCGAAGCGTTCTCTACGATGACGCTTAACTCAACCTCTAACTCAACCTCCGGCGCCGGGTCGTCGTCCGCGATGTTGACGGTGGCCTCCCCTTGGGATGAGGACACGGTGTAGCCGTTGCCGGTGTTTACGGTGGCGGTGATTGATCCGTCGGGTTCGTCGGTGGTGTCTCCGATGGTGGTCACTGTGAGGGTGGCGGTGCCGGTGGTGGGGATGGTGATGGTTTGTTGGCCGGTGGCGGCGCCGTAGTCGCCGTTTTGGGTGACGGTGATGCTGACGCGCAGGTCTGTTGCCGGGGTGGGGTTGGCGGTGATGGTGAAGGTGGCGTTGCTGCCTTCGATTATCCCGCTTCCTGTGGTGATGCTCACCTCCGGAACGTCGTTGTCGGCGACGGTCACGGTGGCGTCGCCCTGGGTGGCCGATACTGTGTAGCCGTAGTCGGCGTTCACCGTAACCGTGACCGAACCGTCGGCCTCATTGACATCGTCCCCGGTGGTGCTCACCGTCAGGGTGACGCTGCCCGCGGTGGGGATGGTGATGGTTTGTTGGCCGGTGGCGGCGCCGTAGTCGCCGTTTTGGGTGACGGTGATGCTGACGCGCAGGTCTGTTGCCGGGGTGGGGTTGGCGGTGATGGTGAAGGTGGCGTTGCTGCCTTTGGTGATGTCGCCGTCGGCGCTGATCGAGACCTCCGGGGTGGACGGCGGGAGAGTGACGGTGACCTCAGAGTCTTTCGACTCGCCACTCGCCAGGGTGGCCACCTTGATGGTGTAGGTGCCGAGCACCTCACTGCTGCGGTACGCCACCACAAAGACCTGGTAACCCGTCTCGGGTTTGAGGTCGGTGATCTGATGCTCGGTCTGCGACGTCGTGGCGTATTTCAACCTGGGGATGCCTGAAGTCTTATACCAGCCACTGCATGTCGCTGCCGATCGGCGCCCAGATAATGGTCGCGGTGGTGTCGGTCACCTGTTTGACGGCGATCGTCTCGACCTCGACCGCAGCCTCGTCGTCGTTGTTAATCACCAGGACGGCCCGGCTATCGAACAGACTTGTCCGGTAGCCGTCGCCGCCCACGATGTCCGCATAGAGAGGGCCGTTGGCCTTGGGGTCGGTGTTGTCCAGAGTGGGAACGGTGAACCGGGCGCTGCCGCCGGTCGGGACGGTGACCGTGCGCGGGCCCAGCTCGCCCGCCGCGACGATCGATCCGTCGCCGTAATGCCCGACGTCAACGATGACCGCCAGCGGCGACGCAGGCGCCGGGTCGAGGGTGACGGTGAAGACCGCGTCCTCGCCTTCGTCGATCATGGCGCGGTCGGTGGAGATCGAGGCCCCCGGCACGCGTTCCAGCACCGGCGAGGTCGGGTTTGCCTGCGTCGGCGCCCCCGACGCCAGCGTGATGAAGCGCATCGTCGGGCTGCCGGTGCCCAGCAGCACCGCGCCGTCGGCCACGTAGTACACGACCGCCCGGTACTCGGTGTCGGGCTCCAGGCCGCCGATGGTGTACGACGTGCCGGTGATGAGAGCGCCGACGTAGGCCTCTTCGGCCGGCACACCCGGGAACGGCGAGGTGGTGGACCAGTAGCGCACCTCGTAGCCCTGAGCCCCGACCACGCGCGGTCAGCTGAGCCGGATGCCCGTGTCCGACAGGTCGGTGGCGGTCAGGTCGCCCGCTTCGCTCTCCGCAATTGGCGGGCTGAAGCCCACAGACAGCCCCACCGGACAACCCACGCAGGAGGTGAGCGTCTTGTAGTAGGTGAACGACGGCGTCCGATACGAGGTCGGGGCGCCGGCGAAGGTCGGCATATCCGTATCGGTGCGCTCGTAGAGGCCCGGGGCCGTGACTTCAAAGACCACATCCCCGGTGGAATCATCGGCAACGTGCACGCTGAACGTGACCGGGGTGGCGTGGTTGACACGGACGCTTTGAACCGAGCTCGGGCGGGCGTCGGCGGTGGTGGATATCTTCGCTTGGTGGCGGGGCTCCGTGAGCGAGTGGACGACGAAGCGCTGCGTGGCACTCGCGTCGGGGATGGTCGACGGGTCGTTGGCCAGCCGCACCAAGAAGGTGTGGGTGGCCCCGGCCCTAAGCGTTGCCCCCTGTAGCGCGTCCTCCAACCCTCCGTCGGCGACATTCGTCCAGGTGGTTCCGCCGTCGGTGGAGATCGCCAGGTCCTGCTCCCATTCGTCGTCGTCCACGATCTTCACCGGCAGCCGCACGTTCGCATATCTGAAGCCGGCGGACTGTCCATAGCGGCCCCTGACGTTGATGTTGTGGATCAGGTGGGTGAGGTGGTCGTAGGCGTCCGGGTCCTCGCCGGTGCCGATGGTCACCGTCTGCCAGTCGTCCAGGGTGTGCTCGTAGATGAAGGTGGCGCCGAAAGGGGCAGCCGTTGGTCAGGTCGTGCGGGCGGATGTTGAAGGTGCCGCTTATGATGCGTCTGAAGGGTGGGTCAGTGTCGTCGGGGTCGGGTATCCAGATGTCCCATAGTATGGCTTGGCCGATGGACCTGCCTCGCGAGTCGACGGGGGCGTGGCACATGAACCGGTCGCGGTCGGGGCCGCCGGGACCCATGTAATCGTCGCGGTCCAGGGCATTCCCCGGGCCGCTGCTCCCACCGCGCACCAGCTGGAGGGACTTGAGGAAGAAGGGCCGGTCGAGTTCGTCCACCAGGCGGTACTGGTAGGTGCCGTCCGCGCCGCCCTCGTGCAGCGTGATGGTGGGCGCAGGGTCGTCCTCGCCGGTCACGACCCAGTTGGCGTCGCTGCCCGTCGCGCATGTGGCGTCGGCGGGGCAGGTGCGAAACTGGACGAAGGGCAGTGAATCCCACGCCTGCACTCTGAAGCGCTTGGTTGAGCTCCCGTCCATCTCCGGGTCGGCGCCGCCGCCCACGTTGGTCTCGGACTCGCTGTCGAAGGAGCTGTCGGAGGCCAGAGCCACGGTGATGGTCTCGGCTCCCGGCTCGGTCTCGCCGTCCTCCAGCAGGCTGAACTCCAGCACGGCGGTTCGCGCGCCCGCGCCGCTGAAGGTGATCTCCGGGTGGGTGGGGACGCCGGTGTCCAAGGCGACTCCCGTGTTGGTCGCGCCGGCTCCGAGAGCGACGAGGAAGTCGGTCGCGGGACTCGACACGCCGTCGATGCGCAGCGGCGCGATGATGGTTTCGCCGGCCACCAGCGCGCGGGACAGCTGCACCCGGAACCGGATCGTCTGCCCCTCCTGCTTCAGATAGGTGTCCTCGGAGGCGATCAGTCGAACCATCGTCGGGTCGTTGTCCCGGATTCTCAGGGTGAGCGTCCCCGACTCGGGGGTCAGCATGAAGCCGGGTTCGTTGAGGTAGGTGACCGACAACGTGCGGCCGGGAGTGTCGGGAGTGTCGCGGTCGTCATCTAGTGCCTGGATGAAGTACCGCTTCGTTGTCGCCCCGGCGGGGATCCGCGTGTCGTGCGTGTTCTGCAGCACACCGTTCGGTACGTTGCTGGCCAGGCGGCCCAGATCTATGCCGTCTGTCGGCGCGGGCGGACTCAGAGTGAATTGCAGGGTTATGTTCGCGCCGCCGTCATAGGTGCGGAGGCCTTCGTCGATGATCGTGGGGATAGTGGAGGTGCCGTCGTTCCAGCCGAGCGTCACCGAATAGCCTGACGGGCCCGACGGGTCCCCCACCCGGAACACCGGCGAGATGCCGTAGAGGACGTGGCTCTGAGTGTTGACCACCGTGTTGGTGTCGATGGGACCCGTGTCCGAAGCGTTGACGAGGTATCTGCCCCGACGGACGGTCGAGGCGCCGAGGTGGGCGGTGGCGTGCTTTTGGCCGTCGGACGCGGTGCCGGTCCAGGGCCAGTCGCTGCGGGCCGTGCCCGTGGGCTCGACGCCCGCCGAGTTGCGCCGGTCTGCTTGTGCCCAGTTCTCCCAGGTGGTGCTCCAGAAGCCCGACTTGTTGGCCGCCACCCGGTCGCCGTTCAGCCAGTAGACGGGCACGTCTTTGTGGGCGGCGGTGTTCGGGTTGGTGGCGGTGTGGTCGCGCGCGTCCACTGTGGCGGTGGAGCCCACCACCTTGAACAGCTAGGAATACGGCATGATGGCCGTGTGTGCCCCGCCGGTGTGGCTGCCCGCGGCCGACGCCTGCACGAACGCATCATAGGTGGCGATGTCGGTGGCCGAAGCGGTGAGAGTATTTTGGGTGATGAACAGTCTGACCGGCGGCCTGCTGCGCCGAGACGGCCACCAGCGCCACCGCCAGCAACAGCGCCACCAGGGAGCCCAGGAAAGTCCGGCCGCGCGGCTTCGCCAAACCACCCCCATGCTGCGGGGGGGGGGGGACCGGAGGATAGGATTTCGCGCCATGCTGATCACAGGCACCGCAGTATGCCGACAGGTAGCAAAAGAGGGGCCGGGAGGTCCCGGCCCCTCTTTGATCAAGATGCGTGAGTGATCTCAGCTGGTGTAGCGGAGGTACTCGAAGCGGGTCATATAGGGGTTCCAGGGCGCCGGCAGGCCGATCCAATCGAGATTGGAGGCGAAGGCCAGCACCGAGTCGACATAGCCGATCGGGATGCCGAGAGTCCGATCGTAGATGTAGTTGAACACGTCTCCGTGCGCCTTGGCCACATCTTCGGGGAAGAACTGCGCCACGCAGGTGCCCATCAAGTCGTTGAGTTCCTCTGATTCTCCTGTATAGCTGAAGAAGTTACCGGTAGCGGTGTAGTAATTCAGCAGAGTGCAGGGAGCGGGGAAGAAGGGGGCGGAATACACGAAGGCCGCGTATGCCCCTTCCTGGCCCGACAACGCCTGATAGGTCCGGTAGTCGGTCTTGGAAGACTCGATCTGGATACCGATGGCCTGCCACTGCTGAGCGACCGCCTGCATCACCTCGTCGGTGTAGGTGATCTGGGGGTGCTCGGCGTAGTCAACGGGGACCGTCAGTTCCGAAGGATCGGCGTAGCCCGCCTCGGCCAGAAGCGCCTTGGCGCCTTCGGGATCGTAGGGGTCGACTTCGCAGTCGGGATCGTATCCGGGAGCGACCGGCCAGAAGGACTGCACGCATGCCCCTTCGGTGGTTCCCCGTCCTCCGAAGATGAATTCGATGATCTCCTGACGGTTGATCGCCAACGACAGGGCTTTGCGGACCTTGATGTTGTGTTCCTCTTCGCCCTCAATAGCCCACGGCGGGGTGTTCTCCGGGTCGTACTGGCGGTCCACGTACTCACCGGGCAGATACACCGCCGGGAAACGGGTTCCCGACAGCGACACGACCTTCAGATTGGGGTCGGCATCCAGACGAGGGATGTCGTCGAAGGTAGTGGGAGACATCTGAGCGTCGCCGGCATCGATCATGGCTTGCCGGGTGCTTTCTTCCGTCACCACGCGGAACTCGATGATCTCGATGCCGGGAGTCACCCGCCAATGGTTGTCAACGGCCTCGAATGCCACCAAGACGTCCAGTTCATGACGGTGGAACTCGAACGGGCCGGTGCCGATCGGGCGGAAGCTGGCTTCCTCCTGACCCACTGTCTCCACATAGGTCTTGGAGACGATGGGCATGGCCGGGATTACCTCGTTCAGCAGGCTGGGAATGGCAACATTGGGCTCCGCCAGGTTGAGGATCACTGTGTAATCGTCGGGGGTGTCGATGCTTTCGATGTTCAGCCAATCCGGCTTGTTGGGGTTGACACTGTCGTCCTGAATAGAGATTTCGAAGCTGAACTTCACATCGGCCGAGGTCAGCTCACCCCAACCGTCGTGGAATTGGATTCCCTCACGGAGATTGAAGGTGTACTGGCTGAAGTTCTCGTTATGAGACCATGACTCGGCCAACTGGCCCGAGTCCTGGACCACCTCTCCTGTCTGATAGTTGCGACACAACAGATACTCGTACATCGGCATCACGGTCGCTTGGCTTTGGAAGGGAGCGGTTGGGCCGAGCCAGTTCTGATTGCCGATGCTGCCGAATGCATACACAACCGTGCCACGAGCCGTTTGATCGGCGGTGGAGGGCGGGATGCAGGGATGACCTTCCTGAGCGAGGTTGGTCTTGGCGGCGGCTTCGGCCGCTTGCAGGGCTTCTTCGGCTTCCATCGCTTCCATGGCGGCCTGCTCGGCGGCTGCTTCCGCTTCTTCCAGAGCCATGGCTGCTTCTTCGGCGGCGGCTTCGGCGGCGGCGAGGGCGGCCTGGGCTTCCTCGTCGCCTTGGGCGGCGGCTTCCCGGGCGGCATCCAGTTCTGCCTGGGCGGCGGCCAGGGCCGCTTCGGCTGCCTCTGCCTCTGCCTCTGCTTCTGCCTCTGCTTCGGCGGCGGCGGCTTGGGCGGCGGCCAATTGCGCCTCTGCTTCAGCTTTTGCTGCTTCGGCCTGTGCCTGGGCGGCGGCGGCTGCGTTGTCCGCTTCGGAGGTATCATCTCCGCCTCCGCAGGCGGATGCCAGCAGGGCCAATGTGGCCAGGATCGCCAGGATCGACAATCGGGTTTTAGTCATTAGTGCTCCTTTCCTGTTCGGTCGAGTAAAAAGCAAATTGTGGTCTTTTTAGGATGTTTTTTGCCCGTGGCACATGATATACCAGACCTTGGGGGAGTCACCGGCGGGGAAGTGCTTAGTTGACCGCATGGCCTTTCCCGATGGTGGAGACATCGTCTCCGACCAAACCCAACTGCTCCAGCCAGCGCAGGGAGTCGAATCCCACCCAGTGCTCCACGATCTTGCCGTTTTCCACCCGTTGCACCATGACGGCCTGCACTTTGATCTTCCGACCGGTGGGCGCCGCGCCCATCACCTCCCGGGTATGGGTCGCCTCCCAGGTCCACACCATGGTGGCCTTGTCGCCCTCGGCGGTCAGCACGTCGATGGTGGTGAGACCGTCCGGAAAGTTCTGGCCAACCGAGACAAACCGTTCATACCAGGGCCGGGACCCCTGTGTGAGTCCGGGAATGCCGTGCAGGGTGATGTCGGGATGCACCAACTCCTCGAACAACTCCCACAGACGGTCCTTCCAGGAAGCGTCGGACGGGTCCGTCAGCGGGAAGTCCTTCTCGCAGTCCAGTGTGAAACGTTTGACGATCCGGCGGGTTTCCTCGGTCTGCGGATCTGACATGGCCGTTGTTCCCTTCTTCAGTTGACGGAGAGATCCGCCGAGAGGACCCCCAGTTGCTGGAGCCAACTGAGCTGGTCGATCACCGCCCAGTGCTCGACGATCTGTCCGTTCTCCACTCTCTCGATTGTCATTCCGCGGACCGCCAGTTTGATCCCGGTGGGAGGGATTCCCCGAAGCGGCGCCGAGTGGGTGGCCTCCCAGGTCCAGTCGACCGCCGCCTTGTCGTTCTCCACCACCATGACGTTCAGGGTGGTGGCCGAGTCGGGGAAGGCGATCCCGAGTTTCTCGTAGAAGTCATACCAGAGGTCCCTTCCCCGCGGGACTCCGGGAACGCCATGAAGCACGATATCGGGGTGGACCAGTTCTTCGAACAAGGCCCGCAGGTTGGTCTTGAAGACCTCCAGGTTGGCGCCCGTTACGGGAAAGTCCTTCTCTCCCTCGAGAATGAAACGCTCGACGACCGCTTTGGTCTCTTCTGTTGTGGACATCGTTCTCCTCGGGGGTCGAGGTCTAGGCGAATGTAAGCAGGCGACGGGGGTTTCCGATGAGAATCTGATCGATCAGTTCTTGGTCGAACCCCTTGTAGCGCATCAGTTGCTGGACGGTCTCGGGTATGTGCTGCCAGCCGAATCCTCCATAACGCCGGTACCAGTGCTGGAGGGCCAGATCGTGGGAGATCAGCAGTTGCTGCTCGTAGCCGGCCTCGGCCAGGGTCATCAGGTAGTTGAGTCTCACCGCGTCGTTGGGGTCGTCGATCGGTCCCCTCTGGCGGTGGGAGGCTTCCCGTCCGAAGCCGTCCAGCAGCAGGGATGCTCCGGTTGCGGCCAACTCCAGGAACGGCGCCGGATCGAAGGAGTGGGGAGCGGGTCGGGAGGGAAGCCGGTGCTCAACGTGGGAGAAGGCGACCCGGGAAAGATCACCTCCCTCCTCCTCGATGATCCTGATGGCGTCCCACACCGATTCGGGGCTGTACCCGGGATGGATCGAGATACCGCACCCGGTCTCGTTTTGGGAGCGGATCGACGCCCGAAGTGACTTTTCCTCGTTGGGATGGAGCGGCCAGGACAGCCCCACCTCTCCGATGATGCCGGCCTTGATGCCTCCCGCCACGCCATCGGTGATGTCGCCGGTGATCAACTCCTGAAGCCGGCCGACGCTCAACTCCGACATGTTGGACGGATGGTGATGCCGGGAGTAGAACCCGGTGCCCATCACGATGTGCACCCCCGTGGCCCGGGCAATCTGGGCGAGTCCCCGAGGATCCCTCGCCAGGCCGCGGGGGGTCTGGTCCACCAGACACGATCCCCCGTGGCGTTTGAATAGGTTTGCTTCGTATATGACGTCGTCGATGTCGGTCAGCCGGTAGTTGCCGTAGAAGAACCAGTAGCGTTCGATGTCCCCTCGGGTCTCCAATGTCACGGGCCGGCCCCACTTGGCGGTGAATGAAGCGGCCACTCCCGGTCCGTTCTGTCCCGGTTCCAGTCCCGCTTCCGGTTGGGCGGAAGCCCTCTCCACCGACTCTGTGGAACCCAGCAGCGCTGTGGCCGAAGACTGTCCGGCGGTCATGTCGATCAGCACGTGCTCGTGGGGGAGGGTTATGCCCACGGAGTCGGGCGGGACAGGTCCCAGCACTGTCTGGATGGCGCCGGAGTGGGTAGGCATGGCCCACCATTGTAGAGAAAGCGTCAGAAGGGAGGAGGAGGTGGCGCCCACGATGACCGGCGCGGGGCCCGGGTTCAGGTCAGGGGACCCCGTGCCGGGAGGTCTATTCGGGGATCAGGTCCCTGTGCCTGAGCAGCAACCCGGTGATGGTGATCGAGATGATCGCCAGCGCGGCGGCTTTGGCGACCGCACCTCCCACGCCGGCCTCCACTCGACCCAGCACCTCGTTGACGGTGTCGAGATTGTCAGGGGTCATCGTGGCCAGATCGGCCCAGGCAGAAACAACGATGCGATAGATCGAAGAGGCCTGGATCCCTTCAATTACGCTGCCGAGGGTCACTTCCCAGATCAGCAGGTAGCCGAGTCCCACCACGGCGGCCCGGCCGACCAACAGGCCCAGGGGAACGAACAGGGCGGCCGACGCCACGCTCTGCACTGCCGCCGCCACGGTCGTGGAGACCCCGATCGACCAGTCTCCGGTCACGACGCCGGCTGCAATCCAGGACGCCAGCACACCGGCCTCCAGAATCACAAAGGATGCCAAGGCCGCCGCGGTTATGACTCCCAGAGCGATCACCCATCGGGACGTCGGCTTCAAAAGCAGGAACGGGAGGGTGTGGGACTTTCGCTCCTCTCCCAGCGCGGCGGTCGACACGACGAGGGCGGCGACCGGGAACAGAATCGACAGCCCGAGGCCGACCGTGATGTCGTTGTAAAGGGTGGCCACCTCATCACCCGATCGCCCCGGAGCCAGGAACAAGAGTATCGGAGCGATGGAACCGGTCAGCACGAAGAGCCCGATCGACCGCCGAAGGCCGAGCAGTCGGCCCATCACCGAGCGCGTGATCAGCAGGAAGGCCCTCACCGCTGCTCCACCAGGTAGCGGAAGACGCTTTCGAGGGAGTCGTCCTCGGCGGACACGGCCGTCACCACCGAATCGGTCTCCCGGGCGGCGACTGCGATGTCAAGCCCGAGGGTGCCCGCGTCGCTGGTTCTGATCTCGATCCCGGCGGGATCGATGCGCACCGCCTCCACCCAATTCCCGGCCAGGAGCCGCCGAGCCAGTCGGCGTGGCCGGTCCGTGTCGATCCGGATCAGGCGTGGAGTGTCGGACATGGCGTCGCGCAGGGCGGCCACGGATCCCGCCGCCGCCAGGCGGCCGTTGACCATTGCCACCACTCTGGTGGCCATGCGATCGACCTCGGCCAGCACGTGGGAAGAGACGATGATGGTTCTGCCCTCCCCACCCAGTTGCATGAAGAGTTCGATCAGGCGGGCGCGCTGGACCGGGTCGGTTCCGTTGAGGGGTTCATCGAGTATCAGGACCTGCGGATCGTGGACCAGGGCCGAAGCGACCTTGGCCCGCTGGCGCATACCCTTGGAGAATCCCGAAAGGGAGCGATCGGCGTCTTCGGAGAGTTGGACTCTATCCAGCGCCCGCTGAGCAGCAAGCCTCGCATCCTCCACCTGGGATAGCGCCGCGCTCCATTCGACGAACCGCCGGGCGTTCATATGGTTGTAGACCGCTTCGTCTTCAGGCACGAAGCCGACCTGGCGGTAGACACTGTGATGTCTCTTCGGGTTCCGGCCCAGAATGGTCGCTTTGCCCGCGGAGGGCGACAGCAGACCGGCCAGCACCCGCAGCAGGGTGGTCTTGCCGGCACCGTTGGGCCCCAACAACCCCGTCACCCCCGGCCCGAAGGAGCAACTCACCTCGGAGACCGCCACCTTCTGCCCGAACCACTTTGAAAGGTCGGAGGCGACCACCGTGGCGTCGGAAACGTCCCGCGCGTCCATGGCGTGAGGGGCGCCGCTCACGTGAGCCTCCGGTATCGCCAGCCCACCACTGCCACGCTGACGACGGCCACGCCGATCACCATCAGGAGCGAGGCTTCGGGGCCGTAGCCTGCCTGCGCCGGGATGGCGATGGATGCGTCCAGGTCGAAAATCCAGTCGCGGACATATCGAGGGTGCTGTTCCAGCGCCAGCAGGGATGTCCACCTGGGACCGGGCGCCGAGCCGGCCTCCTGGAAGAGGAGGGCGACGAGGTTGAGGCCCACCAACACGGCGATGAAACCCGCTGCCGCGGTGCCCACCCGCTTGGCGAAGGAGGCAGCCACAAAGGCCAGTGAGGAGTGCATTGTGAAGAAGACGAGGGCGGCTGCGGGGACCTTCCACAGGATGTCGGTGGTCTCCCCCAGGTAGGAGAGAAAACCCGCCGGCGACAGGGCGGCGTATCCCAGGTGGAGAAGAAGTTGTGGAAACAGCCAGAAGCTCAGGATGACCGCGGCGAAGGTAGCCCCCTTGGCCATTAGGTAGTCGCGCACAGCCAGGGGTCTTGAGAAGTAGATGTTCAGTACTCCCTGGGTGCGATCGGGGACCAGCAACTGGGGGCCGGTGAAGGCGGCGAAGAGCAGGGCGACGTTCGATATGAAGTCGAAGTACCCGGCGTACCGTGGGAACAGTTCCGAGGTATCCAGCGACACGGGCAGGCTGGAGGAGATCCACTCCACCGCCACCAGGATCCCCGCCGACCCCAGCGCCAGCGCGATGAGCGTCCACGGGAACAACTTGCGCTTGGCTTTTCGCCGCAGACCGAGGACCCGCCGGTACCCCTCTTTGACAACCGCCGCCATGGCGCCGCGCCGCCCCGTGCGGGGCCCGTCGTAGCTGCGGTAGCCGCGGTCGAGGATGATCGCCGATTCTTGACTGCTCATCGGAAATCAGCCATTTGCCTGCTTGGTCGCCGCCATGAACACGTCTTCCAGGCTCCTCAGATCGGTTCCCATCCCCCGGACCGATGAGCCGGAATCCGCCAACGCGTCACGCACCGACACGAACACCTCCTCCGAGGCGCTTACGGCCGTCACGATCCGACCGGCATGGGTGACTTCGATGCCCCGGGCGGTGAGAGCGGCCACCAGCGGCAGGGGATCACCGAACACCTCCACCGACACCGCGGTGCCGTCGCCGGGAGGATCGAGAGGGGCCGAGCGGATTAACCGGCCGCCATCCAGCATCACCACCCAGTCGCAGGTCTGTTCGATGTCGTCCAGGAGGTGAGATGAGAAGAGTACGTTCATGCCGAACCCGTGGAAGCGATCTATGACCTCCAGCATCTGGTCGCGTCCGGCGGGGTCGAGACCGGAGGCGGGTTCGTCGAGGAGCACCAACCTGGGATCGTGCACGATGCTCTGGGCCAGTTTCACGCGTTGCTGCATGCCGGTGGAAAAATCCCCGAGGTAGCGGAATCGCTCCTCGTGCAGCCCCACCAGGAACAGGGTTTCCGATGCCCGGCGGCGGGCCTCGGCCGATGGAATGCCGGCCAGTTCGGCGGCGTACGCCACGAAGTCGGCCGCCGTCTGGTCACGGGGGAGGCAACTCCCCTCCGGCATATAGCCGATCCTGGCGCGCAGACCGGCGGCATCTTTGGCAACCGGCGTTCCGAACACCGCCACATGTCCAGAGGTTGGGGCGGTCAACCCCAGCAACAATCTGATCAGGGTGGTCTTGCCCGCCCCGTTGGCTCCTACCAGCCCTGTAATGCCGGGGGGAACGGCGAGATCAACCCCGGCGAGGGCTTGGACATCCCCGAAATGTTTGTGGAGGTCCCGGGTTTCGATGATCGGCGCGTCGCCAACTCCCGGACCGGTCGTTCCGTTAGTCAAATCGGGCGGCGCCGCAGGGGTTCATCTTCTCGGAGGTTACCCCCCCCCGCTTCCCACAAAACGGCGCAGACTCTTACCTGGGATAGCGCGCCAAGCTCCCGGTTGACCGGCGCATGTTGTTGCCTGCCGGTTGAGAAATTATCCGGGTGTTTGGCTAGGCGAAGGTGAGCATCCGGCGGGGGTTTTCGATGAGGATCTGGTCGATAAGACTCTGGTCGAATCCCTTGTAGCGCATCAGTTGTTGGACGGTTTCCGGTATGTGCTGCCAGCCGTGTCCGCCGTATTTTCGCTGCCAGTGCTGCAGGGCAAGATCGCTTGAGATCAGTAGCTGCTCTTGGTGGCCGGCTTCGGCCAGGGCCATCAGGTAGTTGAGCCGGATGGCGTCGTTGGCCATGTCCACCGGGCCGCGCTGGCGGTAGGACTGCTCCCAGCCGAAGGTGTCGATGGATAGGTTGACTCCGGTGGCGGCCAATTCCAGGAAAGGCGCCGGATCGAAGGAATGGGGAGCGGGCCGGGAGGGCAGCCGGTGCTCGAGATGGCAAATTATGGTTCGGGAGAGGTCTCCTCCCTCTTCCTCCACGATCTGGACGGTGTCCCAGATGGAATCGGCGCTGTACCCGGGGTGGATGGAGAGGGCGCATCCGGTTTCCTTCTGGGAACGGATAGAGGCTCGCAGGACCTTCTCTTCGTTGGGGTGCAGCGGCCAGGTGAGGCCCACCTCTCCGATGATGCCGGCCTTGATGCCTCCCGCCACCCCCTCGACTATGTCGCCGGTGATCAACTCCTGTATGCGGGAGATCTCCAACTCCGACATGTTGGAGGGGTGGAACTCATAGGCGTAGAAGCCGGTGCCCATCACCACATGCACTCCGGTGGCCCGGGCGATCTGGGCCAGCCCCCGGGGATCGCGGGCCAGGCCGCGGGGGGTTTGGTCGACCAGGCATGTGCCGCCGTGACGCTTGAATTGGTTGGCTTCGTATATGACGTCGTCGATGTCGGTGATGCGGTAGTCGCCGTAGTAGAACCAGTGGCGCGCGATGTCCCCCCGGTTCTCCAAGGTCACGGGCTGTCCCCACTTGGCGGTCCAGGAGGCTGCCACGCCGGGTCCGTTCTGTCCCTTCTCCCAGCCGGCCTCGGGGATCTCTCCGGCTTTCTGCGCCGATTCTCCCGACCTGATCAGGGCCATCGCCGAGGACTGTCCCATGGTCATGTCGATCAGCACATGCTCGTGGGGGAGGGTTATGCCCAAGAGGTGGGGGGAGATGGTTCCCAGGACCGTCTGGACCATGCCTTTTTGTGTATTCGAGGAAGCCATGTTGAGGAGAGAGTAACAAG
Source organism: Acidimicrobiia bacterium (assembly GCA_963665765.1). Lineage (GTDB taxonomy): Bacteria > Actinomycetota > Acidimicrobiia > Spongiisociales > ZC4RG35 > Bin76. Next base: position 697,270 of record OY762464.1, on the reverse strand, counting down.
GGATTTGGGACCGTATCCGCTCTCGTATGATGGATTTCGGCGCAGTCCTCATTGGTCATGGACGAGCCGGACGAGCCGGATGTCCCGGTAGAGTCCGGCGTCACCGTTTGAGTCGGAGAGGAGCCGCCGGAGCGTGAGAGTGGAGAGAGTGATCCAGGCCGTGGATCTGCACGCGGCCGGAGAGCATGCACGGGTGATAGTCGGCGGAGTGCCGGATGTGCCGGGCGATTCGATGTTCGAGAAGATGCAGTACCTGGAACGGCACGCCGACGGGCTCCGCAAGCTGATGCTGCGGGAGCCTCGCGGCTATCCGGCCGCCAACTGCAACCTGGTGCTTCCTCCCACGGTTCCCGAGGCCGACGCCGGGTTCGTGATCATGGAACAGACCGAGTACCCGCCCATGTCGGGGCACAACACGATCTGCACGGTTACCGCTCTGATCGAGACCGGCATGGTCCGTTCACGGGAGCCGGTGACCGAGTTGACCCTGGAGACCCCCGCCGGTTTGATCGAGGTGGAAGCCCGGGTGGAGGGAAGCAAGGTCACCGCAGTGACTCTTGAGAACGTTCCCGCCTTCCCGGTTCATCTGGGCGCCACGGTGGAGATTCCCACCCTGGGAGAAGTGGAGGTGGACGTGTCGTGGGGCGGGATGTTCTTCGCCATCGCCGACGCTCGGCGTTTCGATGTCTCGATCCGCCCCGAGAACGGCCGAGCCTTGGCCCGGCTGGGCGCCATGGTCAAGCAGGCCGCCCGGGAACAGCTGGAGGCGGTCCATCCCGAGAATCCCGAGATCCGCCAAGCCAGCATCGGGATGCTCACCGAACCTTTCGATCGGGAGGCGGGAAAGGCAAAGAATGTGGTGACGGTGGCCACCGGCGATCTCGACTGGGACCGACCCGAGACCTGGACGGGCGCCCTGGACCGCTCTCCCTGCGGCACCGGCACCTCGGCGCGCATGGCCGTTCTCCATGCAAGAGGCGAACTGGCCATCGGAGAGGAGTTCCGTCACTATGGGCCGCTCGGCACTGTGTTCGTGGGCCGTTTGATCGGTGAGACGACCGTAGGCGGCGTCCCGGCGGTCATCCCCACCATCACCGGAACTGCATGGATCACCGGCATGGCTAAGTACATGGTCGATCCCACCGACCCATTCCCCCAGGGCTACACCATCGGCGATATCTGGGGTTGAAACTTGGAGTACTTGCTCGTTATGGTCGGAGGACCTGAGCTAAGAAGAGTGTTGTGTGGTGACCCCTACCACAAAGTAACGGGAGGAGCGGTCTCGGACGGCTCCTCCCTGTTAGTCTGCTAAACCAGTATACATATGGTCCGTCCAACGTGCATCATATAGGCGATGGATGATTTTGCTCTATTTTGCAGTCGGCTCAAGGACTTCTTTGCTCGACGCACCACTTGGCATAGACGTCTGTGGAGTATTGGGACAGTGCTGGGTTTGAAAGAGGTACTTGAGTACGCGGATGCTTGCCTCAGCAACCAGGTGCGGGACACGAGGGGTCTCAATTTCGTAATTGAGACCGCGCGGAGGGAAGTAACCCGAGATCCGGGTGTGGTTCACATTAGATCCGAGTTTGATGGAGTATTGGGGAAGCTGGATATCAATTCCCCGAGCAAGATTGAGATATCAGCCCGCGACGAGTTGGAACAGTTGATTCGCCGTGCCACACAGGACTACTGCGACAAGTGGAAGGATGCCCCCAGCGGGATCCCAATCGAATTCGCAGCCCGGTCGCTCGCTGCTCACCTACTCGATGCTGGCTTTAGCCTCGATCATCTCTTTCGTTGGTTGCAGGCAACTTATGAGTCCATGAAGTCTGTTGGGGAGTTGGCAGAGGAAGTGGCCTCTATGGAAGAGAGGATGCCGGTCCGGCCCCACGAGGTCTTTGTGCCCTGTTCAGCTCCTCACCGGAAGCCTTCCAGATCCTTATCCGTTATGCGTTGGGTGGATGGCAAAAGAGCCGCAGAGTGGCTCCGGGAAAAGGTCCCAGGGGGAGAGACTCATCGCCACACAGCAGGTTTGATTGTCCACCTTGAAGCGCGTGATCCATGGTCCGCAGTTTCCAACGCAAGGATCCTGATTGCCCGCGCCGACGCTCGCGCCAAAGTCGCCCGTCCATCGAACGAGAGTATTGAACTTGCAGGATGGGCGCGAGTGGCAGGGAGCGAAAGGGAATTCTCGGTTGATACTCCGGCGAGGCGTGTCGAGATCGGGAGCCTCGACCGGGCAGCGGCCGTATATGACTTTGATGGTGGACTGCCGACCGAAACCGACGATGCCCTAGATCTGGCGTCGTACATGGAGGTCCCCAGTCCTGGCGCAGCCATTACTGGTGGGTGGGCCGCCGTTGAGGCACTCCTAACACACCCTGGCGAAGGCAAGTACTATGAAGCCGCCGATAGGCTAGCTGCACTCGTCACCTGCTCTTTTCCTCGAGCAGAGATGACTCCCTTGGCCTACCGGCATAGCGAGGCCTCAGATCGCCTAGCGAGCGAGATTCGGAAAGCCTCAACCAATAAGCAGAAGGTGCTGCTCGTCGAGAGGCATCTCTCCCAGGGTTGCCGGCTTGCTTTGACAAAGGGGAGCGATATCGCTGCAGAGAGACGCATGATCAACCTGATCAGGGACCGGGATTCAGAGCTCACCACGATCCGCCGGTACGTAACCGAGTCATTGCGGCGTTTATACAACCAGCGGAACATCATCGCCCATTCCGGCTCTCTTCGGTCAGTGACCTTGGAAGCCACTCTGCGGACTTCGCTCCCCTTGGTTGGTGCTGGCCTCGATCGCATTGTTCACGCACAACTCGAAAGTGGGGGCGAACTCAAGCCGCTGGCACTAGTTGCCCGAGCAGAAACAGAACTACGTATGGTCGGCAGTCCAGGCGAACGGGACCTCGCGTCACTGCTTGAATAAAGGACCGCCTTGTGACGAAATCGCCGTGGTCTAGGGTGTCCTGCCTCCGCTGGTATTTCTAGACAGTCCGTCTCCCTTCTAGTGCAAAGAGGCTCCTATTTGCCTGCCAGATCCCGGGCGATGGAGCCGGGATTCTGGCCGCCCACGTGATCGTCGGAGGTGAGGGCGTTGTGAGCGTGGGCCACCTGATGCAGGCCGAAGGCGGTGGACATTCCGTCCCGCAGGCCCATCCGGTCTTCCACTGCGTTCAGTGACCGCTTGGCGAGGGCAACCCCGAACCGGGGCCGGGCCGCGCAGCGTTTGGCCAGTTGGGCCGTGGTTTCCGCCAACTCGTCCCGGGGCACCACCCGGTTGACCATTCCCACCTGGTAGGCGCGGGCCGCCGACATCCGGTCGCCCAGCAACAGGAACTCTCGAGCGATGCGGGTGGACATCACATACTGGTGAGCGAAGTACTCGATGCCGGGAATCCCCATCCGCACCACCGGGTCGGCGAAGTATGCGTCCTCGGAGGCCACGATCAGGTCGGCGGGCCAGATCAGGGAGAGTCCTCCCGCCACACACGCCCCATGCACCATGGCGATCAGCGGCTTGGGAAGCTCCCGCCACCGGAGGGGAATGGACAGGTAGGCCTCGTCTTCCCGCACCAGGATCGCTTCCGCTCCCTCCTTGTCGGAATGGTCATACCAGGTGGTGGCGACTCTTCGGAAGGGCTCTTCCAAGTCTCGGCCGGGGCTGCCCAGATCGTGGCCTGAGCAGAAATGAGGCCCGGCGCCGCCGATCACCACCGCTCCGATCCCGTCGTCGGAGGCCGCGGCGGCCAGGGCCTCGTCCAAGGCGGTGATGAGAGCCACGTTGATGGCGTTGCGGTAGCGAGGCCGATTCAGGGTTAACCATAGGACCGCGCCCTCCCGTTCTGAGAGGAGCACCGGGTCAGGCTCAGTCACGGGGCTGGCAGTCTGATCAGCCTCCGCCCGCGGTTCTCTCCTCGGAAGAGCCCGATGAACGCCGCCGGGGCGTTCTCAAAACCGTCGATGATTTCCTCTCTGAACACCAGTTGGCCCTCGGTCACCCAGTCTCTCATCTCGGTCATGGCATCCCGGAACCGGGGGAGGAAGTCCCAAACCACGAAGCCGGTCATGGTGATCCGTCGGTTGATGAACTCGCCGACGGCCCGGATACCTCGGGGCCGGGGGCGGGAGTATTCGCTGACCTGCCCCGAGATCGCCACCCTTCCCCCTTGGTTCATATTCAGCAGCGCCGCATCCAGAGTCTCGCCGCCCACGTTGTCAAAGTACGCGTCCACACCGTCAGGACAGGTCCGCGCAATGGCGGCAGCCAGGTCGGATTCGTTGCGGTAGTTGACGCAGGCCACGGCGCCCAGTGCCTCCACCACCATTCGGGTTTTCTGATCCGAACCGGCGATGCCCACCACCCGGCAACCCAGGTTGCGGGCCACCTGCACGGCGGTGCTGCCCACCGCGCCGGCCGCCGAGGAGACCAGCACCGTTTCCCCGGCCTTGGCTTGGGCCACGTCGCGCACCCCGAAATAGGCGGTCAGGCCGGAAACACCCAAGGCGCCGATGGCCGCCCGTTCCGAAAGCGGCGGCCCGAAGAGCCGGGGGTGAAGTTTCATGACTCCGCGGCCCGAAGAGACATAGCTCTCCCGCCACCCGTTGCCGCAGGTGACTTGATCTCCCACTCCGAACCGGGGGTTGCGGGAGGCGGTGACCACTCCCACCGCGAATCCGTCAATGACTTCCCCGGGTCGAAGCTGTGGTGCATAGGAGTCTCGGGTTAACCGGTCGAGCACTCCGGGGTCCACCGAGAAATAGGTGTTGCTGACCATAATCCCCCCCTCCCGCAGCGGCGGCAGGTCCACCGAGACCATTTGGAAGTCGGAACGTTTCGGTTCGCCGTCCGGAGTGGATGCCAGCACCCAGCGTCGGGCAGTGGATGTCATGGCAGTCACTTCGAGCCGTGGGGGACGATCACGGCCCGTCCGCGCAAGCTTCCGTTGCGGAGCTTGTGATAGGCGAGGGGAGCCTGTTGCATGGAAAACCTCTCTGTGTCGCTTTTGATGGCGCCGGTTCCGGCCAGAGCCACCACCTCGGCCAGATCGGGGATTCCACCCCAGAATACGGTGGAAGCCGACAGACCCCTCGGAACATGGATGTAACCCATCGGAAAGGACCCCGGCCCGATTCCCACCACCGTGATGTGGCCGCGGATCGCCGCCGCCGAAACGGCCAGGGAGAGGGTGTCCTCGGTTCCCACGATATCCAGAACCAACTCCGCTCCCCGGCCACCGGTTATTTCTCCGATGGCCGCTGACGCGTTGTCGGTGGCCGGAACGGCGTGATGGGCGCCCTGGCGGCGGGCCGCTTCCAACCGGTCGGGGGCGATGTCCACCGCGATCACCCGAGCGGCGGAGAGTGCTCGCAGAATCTGGACCGCCAAGGATCCCAGACCTCCGATCCCGATTACCACTGCCGTGGCGCCGGGATGGAGCACCCCAAGGTTTTGTTTGATGGCGTGATAGGTGGTCAGTCCGGCGTCGGTGAGCGGAGCGGCGTCCGTCGGATCGAGCTTGGGAGGCAGCGGCACCAGGTGTCGGGATTGGGGCGCCAGGAAGAACTCGGCTATTCCACCGTCCCGGCCCAGGCCAGGTCGTCCGGGGCCGGACGCCACCACCACCGCGGCATTTTCGCAGTAATTCTCAGCTTGCGCAGCGCACTGTCGGCAGGCGCCGCACCCCCAGGCGCCGTAAACCGCCACCGGGGTGCCCGCCGGCAGATTCGTGCCTCCGGGTCCTGATCGCTCCACCCATCCGGTGATTTCGTGGCCGACCGTGAAGGGGAGTTGGTAGGAGGGCAGACTCGATCGGGGCCAGTCGCAGAGGTAGAGGTCGGAGTGGCATACCCCCGCTCCCGCCACCCGGATCAGGGTTTCTCCCGGACCGGGGGTAGGAGTGGGCACCTCTCGGAGCTCAAAGTCCTGTTCCCAGGTGGTGAACTGATAAGCCAACATCTTGATACCCTTTTGGTAAGAATCGGGTCCGACTTGCTAGTTTGGAATCCTATCGCCTCACATAAGGCCTTAGCGAAGGAAGGAAGGAGGGATCATGCCGTCAGGCTTTCCCGATTGGACGCCGCAGGGAGACACCGAGGAGACCCGCAGACTTTTTATGCGATGGCTGGAAGGACAGGAAGCGGATTTCCCGAACCCGCCCGATGACTCATGGAAGCAGAGGCTGCTGGACCTCGTCGAGGAGTTCGTTCATCCTGATGTGGTGCTCCACAATGTGCCGGTGCGCCGCCCGGGGCGGGACGGTTGGGTGGAGTTCCTGATGGGGCTGGGAGAGGCCTATCCGGATTCCAACACCAACTATGACATCATCATGGTGGATGGCAACATGGCGGCCGCCCGCTGGCATTACACGGCCACCCAGATGTCATCCCACTTCGAGCACGAGGCGACTGGAAAGCCGGTCCGAGTGGACGGGGTGATGTTCGAGCGCTTCGAAGACGGCAAGATAGTGGAGCATTGGGCGCTGATAGATCGGCTCAGTTGGTTGCAGCAACTGGGCGTGGTCGATGAGTCGGTTCGTCTCTGAATCTCGACTTGAGGTTGAATGTCGTAGAAAGGAAATCAGATGCCAGTTGTATTACCGGAGGGGAATCCGTCAGGGGATACCGAGGAGACCAGGCGGGTTTTCGTGGAGTTCATGGTCGGGCAGGAGCGCGACTTTCCCTACCCGCCCGATGATTTGTGGAAGGGTCGGATGCGGGCTTTGGTGCAAAAGTACGTGCACCCCGACGTGGTGGTCCGCAACGTTCCGGTGCGCAGCCCCGGGAGGGATGGATACGCCGACTTCCTGATCGCCTTGGGGGACGCTTATCCGGATGGGCAAACCACTTTCAACATGATCGTGGCCGATGGAGACACGGTGGCGTCCAAGTGGACCTTTCGGGCCACCCAGCAGTTCGCCCATTTCGAGCATGGTGCCTCCGGCCAGAAGATCGAGGTGGACGGCATGTCATTCGCCCGCGTCCGGAACGGAAAACTGGTGGAGTACTACTCGCTGGCCGACAAGCTGGCGTGGGCCAAGCAACTCGGCATCGTCGACGAATCGGTACAGCTCTAAACCTCCGGGGAACTCCGGAGACACTTCGGCCAAGGCACGACTTGGGTGTGGGTCCTTGTTCCTCTTTGAGTCCCCGATCGGGTCCGGGGAGCGAATAGGTCAGGTGGCCGGTAGTCGATGTCGTGGCAGAGGGCGCGGGAACCCACCATTTGAGGGTCCTGTGGGTGTCTTCAAGGAGACGCGGTGTCGACCCGGTGCGGTCAAGCACAGAAGGCGCCCCCGACGCAAGCCGGGTCAAGACCGGCCCCACTGCGCGCTACCCGCCCGATTGCGATTTTTCCGAACAGATGACCGAATATCATTAGTCTGCTGATGTCCCGTGAAATCCGTTGATGCCCCCTGACAATGCCGAACACATGAGCATCTTGAAGAGGGCAGATGATGGCTTGAAGCCGTCCCTTCTGAGAGCGGTGCTCGTTGTGGGCCTGATTTATATGTTCCTTGTCGGTGTCTCGTCACTCGAGTCGGGTATCCAACTCCTGGGAGCCGATGTCCAGGAGAGCCTCTTCTCCACTGTCAGGAACCCGCTGGCCGGTCTGTTCGTCGGCATTCTCGGCACGGTCCTGGTGCAGTCATCGTCGGCCAGCACCTCGCTCATCGTCGGTCTGGTGGCCTCTGGTGTACTGGGTTTCGAATATGCCGTACCGATGGTGATGGGAGCCAACATCGGCACGACGGTGACAAATACGCTCGTGTCGCTCGGCCATGTGAGACGGTCGGTCGAATTCACCCGGGCCTTCGCGGCGGCGGTAGTGCACGACTTCTTCAACGTAGTTGTCGTTGCAGTCCTGTTGCCCCTGGAACTTCTTACCGGCGCCATTTCGACCCTGGCCAGACGAATCAGTGAACCTCTGGTCGGTTCGTCCGGCACCGAGTGGAAGAGTCCGCTAAAGGCGTTGGTCAAGAAACCGGTCGGCTGGCTCGAGGATCTGTGGAGTGGTTTCGGGGCAGACGGCAACGCGCTCGGCACGCTGTTGGTGATCTGTGGGGTTGTGACCGTGTTGTTAGCTCTCGCGTTCGTTACCAAGACCATGCGTCGGCTCGTGGCCAAACGGGTGGAGCGTTCCCTGAACACCGCTCTGGGCAGAGGCAGCGGAATGGTGGCCCTGATGGTGGGGTTGGTCATCACCATATCGGTGCAGTCATCAAGCATCACCACGTCGATGCTGATCCCGTTGTGCGCCGCCGGGGTTCTGACGCTGCGCAACGCCTACCCGGTCACCCTTGGCGCCAATATCGGTACTACCATCACGGCCCTGCTGGCCGCTCTGGCGACGAGTCGGCCCGAAGCGCTCACCATTGCGCTGGTGCACACGCTATTCAACACTGCTGGGATCCTGCTGCTCTATCCGGTCACCGCCCTTCGGCAGATTCCCATCCGTGGGGCTGAAACCCTCGCCCGCGTGGCAGTGGAGCGGCGCTTGCTGGCCGTGGTCTATGTGATGGGGATGTTCGTCATCGTGCCGTTCCTCGGCGTAGCTCTGCTTAGCTGAAGTATCGGAGCTCCGCCGGGGTGGAGTCTGATCGCGACGTGACGCTCGGCCCACGCTCAGTCGTCAAGACAGCGGACGGTAATCGATGTCATAGCCGAAGGCCCGGGGGCCAACCACTTGGAGAGCCTTGGGCGTCTTGAGCAGTTCGGGACAGGGGATCACCAGTACATCGGTCCGCAGCCCGTATCGGACCAGTTCGGTGGTGATCGGTCCGCCCTCGTCCGTGGTCACCAGGGTGATGAGGTCGGGAACTGTCACCGGTGTCCGGTCACCCTCGCCAATCACCAGGTTTTCGTTCTGGAAGTCGATCTCCACGCGGCGTCCCGCGTCGTCATCCAATCCCTCTATCACCAGGCGTCCCTTGGCGAAGCCCCGCGTGGCGCGCCGCTCAACGTCGACCACCTTGCCTCGGATGTAGCGGCGACCCCCGGCCTGGCGTACCACGGCCTCGCCCGGATCCTCGTGATCTCTGCGGGCCGCCAGGACCGCTTTGCCGATTCCGATAGCGAGGGAGAACGTGTTGGGAATGATGAATCTGCGACAGAAGGCCCCATCCATCACGGCGGTGGCCAGGCCGGCGTGACCTCCCATGTCGATGGTGACCGACCGAAGGATTCTCTCCAGCCAATGGGCGTCCAGGATGCGGTCCACCACGATGCGGTTGCCCCGCTCGTCGGCCAGAGCGGCTGGGAACGGCGATCCTCCGTAGATGAGGTAGGTGATCATCTGCAGTTCGGGGAAGGCCCGCCCCATGCCGTCGCCGTCCACGACAGGGATGCCGAGACGTGCCCCGACCACCAGCGGCACCATCGAGTTGCCCCCGCCCATCTCGAACGGGGCGATGGCGGTGAATCGGCGGCCCAGGTGGCGCTCCAATGCCCGGACGGCGTCGGTCTCCTCATTTCCTCCCGCCACCTTCTCGTAGGCGACCACGGGAGAACCCATGCCACCCGCGGCCACCAAGAGATCGTCGTCGGCTATCTCGCCGGGTTCGATGATCCGGATCTTCTTGCCGGCGCGCAGTTCCGCAAGAGCCCGCAGCCGTCCCAGGTAGGGGTTTCCGCCTCCGCCGGTGCCAAGGATGGCCGCACCGATTGCGGCAGGAGTGAGATCTTCCTCGGTTATCTCCCACATTGGCGTCTCTTCCGCTTCCGTACCCCCTCCCGAGCCTGTCAGTCTACGACAGGGATGGATACGCCCATCAGAAAGGGCGAGGTTGGGGGGTCAGCATCCTGACGTCCACATCGGCGATGAAGTCCATGGGATCGAAAGTCAGGTCGGCCCAGCGAGGATCGGCCTCGTATCGTTCTTCGGCCTCCGCGAATGGCAAATCGCCTTCGTAGTGCACGATCCAGACGTACTGGCACGTCTCCTCCACCAGCCAGGGACCGTCAAGCCGGAAGCCGTGGTCCAACCGGATCGGTACGATCTCGGCGTTGACCTTTCTGGCGAACTCCTGCCACGTGTCCGGATAGAGGCCGTAAATGCGCAGTTGAGCAACCACCCCAGCCATCCTACTCGGAGGCTCGTAGGGTCTGGCTGTTGCACCTTCCTGGGAGGGGGGCATTTCGACCTCTGGGTAGACTTCGGCAACTGAGACTTGCGAGGTGAAATCGATGCAGTTCCTGGCGCCGAATACGGTCAGGGAGGCGCTTGGGATGTTGTCGGAACGAGCAGGCGATCTCCGAGTCTTGGCCGGTGGGACGGACGTGATGATTCAACGCATGACCGGTCAGCTACCTCGTTCCGAATCGCTGCTGTACATCGGAGGCATTGCGGATCTGAGAGGCGTTGGCTGCTCGGACGGACTGATCCGGATCGGCGCCCTCACCACTCACCTGGACCTCGGCTGTGATCCGATCATCGCCACCCATCTACCCTCGTTTGCTGAGGCCGCCGCCACGGTCGGCGGATGGCAGACCCAGGCCGTCGGCACTGTGGGAGGCAACCTCTGCAACGCTTCGCCGGCTGCGGATCTGGCGCCCCCGATCCTGGCGGCCGACGCAACCATGGTGGTGTCCGGGGTGGATGGTCCCACCCGGATTCCGGCCGATCGCTTCTTCGTGGACAGACGCCGCACTGCCCTCCCGCCGGGCCAGATCCTGTTGGGGGTCGAAGTGCCGGTACCCCCGGCGGCCACTTGGGAGTCCTATCTGAAGGTCGGGCGGCGCAGCGCCATGGAAGTTGCCCTCGTGGGCTTGGGGGCCCGTTTCAGTGTGGTCGGCAACCGGGTGGAGACAGCCCGATTGGGGGTGTGTTCGGTGGCGCCCACCCCGCTCCGGCTGCGTCATGCCGAAGCGGCATTGGTGGGTTCTGGTCTCGAAGAGGAGGCAGTGACGGCTGCCGCGCGACGGGCGATGGTGGAGGTAGATCCGATCGGCGACCAGCGGGCCGCCGCTTCCTATCGCCGGATGCTCGTCGGCCGCCTTATCCGAAAAGCCGTCCGCCTGGCGCGCCAAAGGCTGGAGATCAAATGACCCAGACGCTCACCTGCGAGGTCAACGGGATTCTGCGAACGGTGGAGGTCGATGGAGACGAAGCGCTCCTCGACACGCTTCGGGACCGCCTCTATCTGGCGGGCACCAAGCGGGGCTGTGACGAGGGCGAGTGCGGGGCGTGCACAGTATTGGTGGATGGGACGCCGGTTCATTCCTGCATCTTCCCGGCACTGGCGGCCGGGGGCGCCGAAGTCAGAACCGTGGAAGGCCTGGCCGGACCCGGCGGAAAACTGAACTCCCTCCAGCAGGCCTTTGTCGACCGGGCGGCGGTGCAATGCGGTTTCTGCACCCCGGGTTTCCTGATGACCCTGACCGCGCTGCTCGAAGCCAATCCGTCTCCCTCCGACCACCAGGTCGATGAGGCCATGGCAGGCAACATTTGCCGCTGCACCGGATACAGCGCGATCCGGGCCGCAGTCAGGTCTTTGGTAAGGGAGGACGGGGCGTGACGGCCGTGGGTCTGGGCGCGCCGCGGTCCGACGCCGAAGCCAAAGTGCGGGGGCTTGCCATGTACGGCGTCGACTACCGGGAGGCCGGGATGCTCCATGCCCGATTGCTGCGTTCCCCGGTTGCCGCCGGAAGGATCATCCGTCTCGAGGTGACGGAGGCGCGCCGAAGCCCCGGAGTCCACGCGGTGGTGACCGCCGCCGAGGCGCCTCGACACCGCAATGGCCTGGTCCTCCTGGACACCCCCTTCTTCGCCGACGACATGGTGTTGTACGAAGGTGAACCCATCGCCATGGTGGTGGCCGACACGTCCCGGCAGGCCGAGGCGGCGGTCGAGACCATCGTGGTCGAGATAGAAGAACTGGAACCGGTCTCGGATGTCGCGGAGGCGCTTGCGCCGGGCGCCAGGTTGTTGCATCCCGACCTGGATTCCTACCGCGTCATCCCCGGGACCGGTCCCTGGCCGAAGGGGGGGAACTGTGGGGGAGTGTTGACATCCGATCCCGGGGGGGTGGACGAGGCATTCGAGACAGCCGACATCATCGTGGAGGACGTCTACACCGTTCCTCGGCAGTATCAGGCGTATCTCGAGCCCAAGTCGGCCACCGCCTCCTATGACGGTTGGCGATGGACCCTCGATGTGTCCCACCAATTCCCCTACAAGGCGCGCAGTCGGGTGGCGCAGGCCCTGGGAGTGACCGACTCACGGATCCGGGTGGTGGGACATCACATTGGTGGGGGATTCGGCGCTCGTCTCGACCTCGGGCTTGAGCAATTTGCGGCCATCGGCGCTTCGCTCACCGGGCGTACCGTCCAGTTGGTCAATGATCGGGTGGAAGACCTCGTTTCCTGCATGTCCAGGGAGAACGCCACCATCAGGGTCCGCTCGGGAGTGACGAGGCAAGGGCGGATCGTGGCCCGGGACTTCGAATGCCTGATGGATTCCGGCGCCTACGCGGGCGATACGCCCTATCTCACCAGCATCGCCCTGCTCATGGCCGGTTCGGTGTATCGGGTGGGGCCGACCCGGGTGACGGCCAAGAGCGTGTACACCAACACGGCGCCCTCGGGCGCTTTCCGGGGCGTCAGCGGGACCTATCTCTGCTTTGCCCTGGAAAGGCACACCGACCGGCTGGCGCAGGCGATCGGCATGGACCGGCGGGAATTCAGGATGCGCAACCTCTTCGAGCCGGGCGACTCCATGCTCAACGGGCAGACCCTGGAGGACGCCGAAATCCTACGGGAAGCCTTCGAGCGGGTCGAGGAGAGAGCACCTTGGAGGGAGGCGGGGAAGGGTCCCCTCCGGGGAGTGGGTCTGGCCGCGGTCATCTGGCTCACCAATCCCCTGGCCGGTTCGGCGACCCTCGGCATCCAGGAGGACGGTTCCCTGGGCGTCTCGACCGCCGCCACCGAAAACGGCAGCGGGGCGGTGACCATGGGACTCCGCCAGATCGCCGCCGCCGAGTTCGGTCTCGGCGCCGAGCAGGTGTTCGTGACCTCTCCGGACACCGACACGCAGTCCTACGACGCCGGATCACAGGGGAGCAGGACCACCCATGTGGTGGGAATGGCCATAAAGGCGGCCGCCACCCAGTTGAAGCCACGCCTGTTCAACATCGCGTCGGGCCTCTTGGGGGCGCTCCCCGACGACCTGGAGCTGGGCGGAGGCAATGTCCGGGTACGCGACGACCCGTCCCGGACCGTCTCTCTTTCCGAGGTCGCCCGCACCGCTCTGGGCGTCGGCGGGCCGCTCAGCTCAACCGGGACCTACAGTGTCCCGCTTCCCAAGTGGGATCCCGACTCGGCGCAAGGCCTGCTGTTCCCGGTCTTCCCGGTCCCCACCTATCACGTCCATCTCGCCGAAGTCGAAGTCGACCCTGACGAGGGCTCGGTCCGGGTAACCCGATACGTCGTGGTACAGGAGGTGGGGCGGATGATCAATCCCGACGGCGTCTACGGTCAAATCCAGGGAGGAGTCGCCCAGGGGATGGGATATGCCCTATGGGAGGGTTTGGAGAGCAGGGACGGTCGCTATACCCGCCGCACCCTCGAATCGTACGGATTGCCGCTGGCCGTGGACATACCGGATGTGGAGATCATCGTTCTGGAACATCCATGCGAGGCGGGGCCGTTCGGAGCGAAGGGGGTTGCCGAGCCTCCCATAGTGCCCGTAGCGGCGGCGATCGCCAATGCGGTGTCGGACGCCACGGGCGCCGACATCACCACGCTCCCGATAGACCCGGAGGAACTGTTGGTGGCCTTGGAGAAGCGGCAGGAAGGTTGAGATGCGCCTCGGCATCGATGTCGGAGGCACCAACACCGATGCGGTCTTGATGAGAGGCCGCAATGTTGTTTCGGCCCACAAGACTCCCACCACTCCCGATGTCTCATCGGGCATAGGCGCCGCGCTTGGGCGGATACTGGCCTCCCCGGCGGTCGATCCCCTCGGGATTCGGGCGGTGATGATCGGCACCACCCACTTCACGAATGCGGTTGTCGAGGGTCGGCATCTGGCGGTCACCGCGGCGGTTCGCCTCGGGGCGCCGGCCACCCTCTCCGTTCCTCCCATGGTCGACTGGCCGGACCGGCTGCGCCGGGCCCTGGGTGGTCACACCTATGTGTGCCGCGGTGGCAACGAGTTCGACGGGCGGGAGATATCGGCTCTCGACCGCGATGAACTCAGGCGTGTTGCTTCAGAGATCGGCGAAGCCGGGGTGACTTCGGTGGCCCTGACCTCGGTGTTCTCGCCGGTCAACGCCGAGATGGAAACCGAGGCTGCCGCCGTTTTCGCCGAAGAGCTTTCGGGGGTGAAGATCTCCCTGTCGAGGGAGATAGGGCGGGTCGGTCTTCTCGAGAGAGAGAATGCCACCATCCTCAATGCCTCCCTCGGTCCCCTGGCCGACCGGGTGCTGGATGGATTCGAGGAGGTGGTGGCCCGAGCCGGGGTGCGCGCCCCCCTGTTCATCACCCAGAACGACGGGACCCTGCTGGGCCTCGACTATGCCCGCCGCTACCCGGTCGCCACGTTCGCGTCCGGCCCCACCAACTCGATGAGGGGCGCCGCCTTCCTGAGCGGCGTTTCCGACGGCGTCGTGATAGATGTGGGGGGGACGACCACCGACGTGGGAATCCTGGTGGGGGGTTTTCCCCGAGAAGCCTCGGTCGGGGTCCAAGTCGGTGGGGTGGCCACCAACTTCCGAATGCCCGACGTGCTGTCGCTGGGCATCGGAGGGGGTTCGCTGATCAGGTGCAACGGGAACGAGGCGACGGTAGGTCCCGAAAGTGTCGGGTATCGGCTTGACGAACAAGCCCTGGTTTTCGGTGGATCGGTGCTCACCGCCACCGACATTGCGGTAGCCGGGGGTCTGGCCTCCATCGGGCACCGGGGTGCTGTCGATCTGGTAGATCGGGGCGTGGTGCGCCAGGCTCTCGACCGGATCCGCTCCGAGGTTGCGCGAACGGTCGACCGCATGAAGACCAGTGCCGACCCGGTGGTGGCGATAGTGGTGGGTGGGGGATCCATATTGTTGGAGGACGATCTCCCCGGTGTCGGGGAGATGATCCGACCGGCCCACTTTGCGGTGGCCAACGCCATCGGGGCGGCGATCGCCCAGGTCGGGGGAGAGGTGGACCGGATCTACTCTCTCGACGACATCCGCCGGGAGCAAGCCCTGGGGTCCGCCCGCTCCGAAGCGGTGGACAGGGCGATCGTGGCGGGCGCCGACCCCGCCACGGTGGAGGTGGTCGACATCGAGGAGGTGCCTCTGGCCTACCTTCCTTCCAATGCGGTGCGGATCAGGATGAAGGCGGTTGGCGATCTGGCATTGTCGGCCTGATGGTCGGGGTCGTCGATAGCTTGACGGGTTGGTGACACCCGGCTCTTGTGAGTCTCGCCGAGAGGGCTTCCCCGCACCATTTTCCCGGCCGCCGCCAGAAACTCCGCACTCTCCCACGCGCCCCCGCCTATCGGAGGCTAGCCTTCCCAGTGTTCGACCGATGCCACGGCAGACGGGTCATGCCTGCCGGGTTACGTTGACTCGGGCGCTGTTGCGCCCATGCGATTTGAGATGATGAGAAGGTAAAGGAGGTCTCATGAAAAACACACGACAGTGGACTGGGGGACGGAGGAGGGTGGTAATCCTGGTGGCCTTGGCTCTGGTAGCGGCGGCGTGCGGGGGCGACGACGAGGAGCCGGCCGCCACCACGGCCGCTGCCCAGGAGGCGACCACCACGGCGGCACCCGAGGCGCCGGCCACAACCGCCGCCGAAGAGATGGATGAAGAGGAGGCGCCGACCACCACGGCGGCGATGGAAGAAGTGGTGGAGAAGCCGGTGATCGTGGCGTCCCTGGCCGACACCCCCAACCTGATCGAGTTGCACACGTTCCGCGCCACGTCCGCTTATGCGGTGACCAATGCGGTCTACGAGCCTCTGATCAAACAAGTCTTGGAGGAGCAGCCCAACGGGTTGTTGCAAGGATCGTTTGTTGACCATCACGGCGCGGGCGCCGAGTCTTTCGATATCCAAGAAACGGCCGATGGTGGTTTCCTGGCCACCTTCACGATCCGCCAGGGCCAGACCTTCCCTGATGGCACCCCGGTGACCGCTTCCGATTACAAGTACGTGTTCGACCGTTCCATTGAAGGTCCCGGATACATAGGCTTGCTGCTTCCATTTGTGGGCATTGCGAGCACCGACCAGATCAGGGTGACCGGCGATTACACCCTGGAGGTTGAGACCACCGTGCAGAGTCCCCTGTTTCGCAGGTTTCTCACCTTCCAGGTGTTCGGCGCTATGAACCAGGCCGAGGCTGACGCCAATGCCACCGAGGACGATCCCTGGGCCTTTGCCTACTACAACGACAAAAGCGGTGGATCGGGGCCCTACCACGTAGCCAAGTTCGACCCGGACAACGAAGTCGTGCTGGAACCCAATCCCGGCTACTGGAATGCGGGGAATCTGGCAAACGCGGGTGTCATTATCAAGCCGATCCCCGACGCCAATGAGAAGGCGCGCCTGGTCGCGGCCGGTGAGATAGACGTGGCGACCGGAATCCCGCCCAAGCTGTTGGCCGTTCTGGAAGAGGACCCCGATGTCACGATCTGGGCCAGCCAGACCACCGGTGTCCACTATCTGGCCATGAACCAGACCATCGCGCCGATGGACAACGTCCATCTACGTAGAGCCATCGTCAACGCCGTGCCCTATCAGGCGCTGATCGACAATGTGATGTTCGGGTTCGCTTCGCCGGCCAGCGGGGTCGTGACCTCCAACATGGAGACCCATGACTCTTCGATCGGGGCCAACTTCAGCCAAGACCTGGACGCGGCTCGCGGGCATCTGGAAGCATCGGGTGTTGAAGACCTGACGCTGTTGTTGGGTGTACGTGAATCACGCCTCGGCGACCAGGAGGCGGCGGTGTTGATCCAGGACGCCCTCCGCCAGATCGGAGTCACGGTCGACGTCCAGATCCTGCCTGACGGCGACTTCGCGGGACGGATCAATGCCAACGAACTGCCCCTGTTCATCCATGATTGGTTCTCCTGGGGTGAGGATCCCTTCTACCAGATGAAGTTCCTGACCACTTGCGGCCAGTTCGTCAACTACGCCCGTTTCTGCGACGAGGCGTATGACGCTCTTGTCACCGAAGGCACCTTCACCACCGACCCGGCGGTCCGCCAGGATGTGTCTTCACAGGCACAGCAGATCTTCTTGGATCAGGCGGTTTGGGCGCCACTCTGGTCGTCGGACCGAACAGCCGTTACTCACAAGTGCGTTAGCGGCGTAGTCCAGGATTACACCCGGATACCGGTCTTCACCGAGATGTCGAAGATCCCGGGCTGCTAAGCCGAACGAGAGAGGGCGGGGACGGCGAGACCGGCCCCGCCCTCCCGCTATAGGTAAATTCACGTCGGATGTGGAGGTATCTGGGAAGAAGGCTGCTGGTGTCGGTGGTCACCGTGGCCGGCATCGTGGTGGTGGTGTTCTTCATCATGCGGGTACTGCCCGGCGACGCCGCGGCGGTGCGGGCCGGCCCCTATGCCTCCGAGGAGAAACTCGAGCAGATAAGGGAACAGTTCGGCCTGAGCGATCCCGTGCCGGTGCAGTTCGTCAACTATGTGAGGGATGCGCTCGGTGGCGACCTGGGAACCTCGATCAGAACGGGTGGGGAGGTCACCGAGGAACTCCTCATCCGATTGCCCGCTTCCCTGGAGCTTGCCTTTTACGCGGTCCTGCTGGCAGTGCTGGTCGGAGTCCCGGTGGGGGTGGTCGCCGCCGCCCGGCGGGACACCTGGATCGATCGGGCGGCCAGGGTGGTGGCGGTGCTCGGATCGTCCATGGCGTTCTTCTGGCTGGGACTGATCCTGACGTTCGTGTTCTTCTTCAAGCTCGGATGGTTTCCGGGGCCGGTCGGCCGCCTGGCCATCACCACCCAGCCACCTGAGACCATCACCGGCTTTTTCACCGTCGACGCGGCTCTGGGAGGGAATTGGGGTCTGATGTGGGAGGCCTTCACGTACCTTGCCCTTCCCGCCGTGACGGTGGGGTTCGTGCTGTCGGCACCCATCATCAAGATCGTCCGCTCCTCGATGATCGAAACCCTGGACAGTGAATACGTCCGCACGGCCCGGGCTGTGGGAGTCCCGGGGCGCCAGGTGCTGTTTCGGGACGGCTTCCGCAACGCCCTGATTCCGGTGACGACCGCCATCGGAATCATCTTCGGGTACATGCTGGGCGGCAACATCATCGTCGAGTTGATCTTCGCCTGGCCGGGTGTCGGTCGCTACGCATACGAGGCGTTGCGGGTCAACGACCTCGAGGCCCTCCAGGGTTTCGTGATCGTGGTGGGGTTGCTGTATATCGTCCTCAACGTGGTCATCGACTTCGTCTACAGCTGGATCGACCCCCGCATCAAGCTGGGACAGAAAGTGGTGGCGTGAACCCGATGTCCGGTAGGTCCCACCCCGGCGGCGCCGAGCGTTTCATTCCGCCTCGGATCGACGGCGGCGCCAAGGTTCTGCCACTCGCCTCCCGCAAGCCCCTGGCGGTGGTGGGGATGATCATTCTTGCTGTCTACATCCTGCTGGCCGCGGTCGGCCCGTTCTTCGTGGCCGACCCGGTGGCCACCAATCCGGCCGACGCATTGCTTGCCCCCTCCCTGGACCATCTCATGGGAACCGACAATTTCGGCCGCGATGTCTTTTCGAGGGCCGTTCACAGCGCCCGACTCGACCTCACGTTGGGGGTTGTGATAGCCATCTGCGCCATGGTGATCGGGTCGGCGATCGGCGTGGTGGCCGGTTACTGGGGAGGCACCGTCGATGAGGTGTTGATGCGGTTCACCGACATCGTGCTGGCTTTCCCCGGCTTCGTGCTCGCCCTGATCCTGGTGGCGGTGCTCGGGAACAGCACCCTCAACGTCGGGATAGCGGTGACCGCCGCCTTCGTGCCGTATTTCATCCGCCTCACCCGCGCCCAGGCGCTTTCGGAGCGGGAACTCGAATACGTGGACGGGGCCAAACTGGCCGGAAACCGTTCGGGACGGGTGGCTTTTTTCCATGTGCTGCCCAACTCGCTCGAGCCGTCGCTGGTGACGGCCACCCTGGTGGCCGGCTGGGCGATCCTCACGGTGTCGGGGTTGGCGTTCCTGGGGGTGGGGATCAAGCCTCCCACCGCCGAATGGGGCGTGATGGTGAGCGAGGGTGCCCGTGATATCGACGCCGGACACTGGTGGACTTCCCTGTTCCCCGGCGGCATGATCGTCCTGGCGGCCATGGCGTTCCATTTCATCGGCGATGAGTTTGGAGGCCGCGAGGCATGAGCCTGCTGGAGGTGGACGGGCTCACGGTTGGAGTGGCCCGCAGCCCGACGTCGATCCTGGCCAATGTCTCCTTCAGCGTGCCGGCGGGCCGGATCGTCGGACTGGTTGGAGAGTCAGGTTCGGGCAAGACCATGGCGGCTCTCACCATGATGGGTCTCCTCCCCGACGGCATAGAGGTGCGTTCCGGCAGCGTTCGTATCGACGGCCGCCAACTCATGGATCCCGAAGCGATGGCAGTCACGCGCCGGGCCGGCGACATGGCCATGATTTTCCAACACCCTCAGGCTGCTCTGAATCCGACCATGAGAGTGGGGCGCCAGATCGCCCGGGTCTTTTCTTTGCAGCAGGGCTGTGGCCGCGACGAGGCGATGTCGCTGGCCATCGAGATGCTGAGCCGGGTGGGTATCCCCGGGGCGGGGCGGGTCGCCCGGGCCTACCCGCATCAACTGTCCGGTGGCATGTGCCAGCGGGTCATGATCGCCATGGCGCTCGCCTGCCGTCCCCGTGTCCTGATCGCCGATGAACCCACCACCGCCCTGGATGTGACCATCCAGGCCCAGATCTTCGACCTGATCCGGGACCTGGTAGCCGAGACCGGGGCAGGCGTCCTGTTCATAACCCATGACCTGGCGGCGGTGGCCGAGATGTGCGACGCCGTCACGGTTCTCTTCGGAGGCCAAGTCATGGAAGAGGGATCCCGGGACGACATATTCCGGCGCCCTCGAAACCCCTACACCACCTATCTGCTCGATTCGGTGCAAAAGGAGGTGGATCCCCATGTCATCGAAGCCGGGGTGGATTTCGAGTTGGTCGGGTGCCGGTTCGGCCATCGGTGCCGCTACGCGTGGGAGGAATGCGGGAGGGTGCCTGATCTGATCACCGTGGGCGCGGGCCACCGTTCCGCCTGCTTCCTGCACACTGTGGAGGAGACGCGTGCCGGCGCTTCTTGAGGTAAGAGGCCTCCGGAAGACCTTCGGCCGCGGGCGTGGCGCCCTACCGGCGGTCCGGGGGGTGGATCTGGATGTGGAGCGAGGAGAGACCGTGGGAGTGGTGGGCGAATCAGGTTGCGGCAAGACCACGCTGGCCAGGATGGTGGCAGGCCTCACCCGGGCAACCGATGGCGACATACGCTTCGACGGGTCGGTCCTGGACGGATCCTCGGCATCGACGGAGAACCGACGGCGAATACAGATGGTGTTCCAGCATCCGGCGCAGTCGCTGAACCGCCGCATGTCGGTCGGCGCCATGCTGGCCGAGCCGCTTCGACTCCTGGCCGGGGTCCCCAGATCGGAGACCGCCGATCGTATCGAGGAGATGCTGGGATTGGTGGGCCTGGATCCGGCCTTCCGGAACCGCCGCCCCCGACAGCTCTCCGGAGGCCAGCAACAGCGGGTGGCGATCGCCCGAGCCCTGATGCCCGATCCCGACCTGGTGGTACTCGACGAGCCCACCTCGAGCCTGGACCAGTCGCTGCGGGGCCGCATCATCGCTCTCCTGCGAAGGATTCAACAGATCAGGGACGTGTCCTATCTGTTCATCAGCCACGATCTGGGCACCGTGCGCCGCATCGCCGACCGGGTGGCGGTCATGTACCTGGGCAGGATCGTGGAGGTGGCCGGGGCCCGGCAACTCTTCGAGAATCCTCGCCACCCTTACACCAAGGCCCTACTGTCGGTGGCGCCGACCATGGACCTGGACAGGACTCGGGAACGGATCATCCTCGAGGGGGAGACTCCCAGTCCCACCGAGCTGCCGACCGGCTGTTCCTTCCAGGATCGTTGCCCGCTGGTGTTCGATCGCTGCCGAGAAGAGTCCCCGGTCCTGACTCTGGTGGGGGACTACCGTGAGGTGGAGTGCTTCGCCGTTGGACCCTGATCCGATTCCTGATGCTCCCAAGCAGTGGCCCATGCCCGTAGACCGAGCGATCGGACTGGTTCTGGGCAGCGCCATAGCTCCCTCCGACCTGGCTTCCGCCGCGCGAATGGCCGAACAGGGAGGCTTTGACGAGATATGGCTGGCGGAGGACTTCTTCTTTACCGGTGGAATCTCCGGTGCTTCCCTGGTGCTCTCCGCCACCGAACGGACCACGGTGGGGCTCGGGGTCGTGTCGGCAATGGTGAGGCACCCGGCCCTCCTCGCCATGGAGATCTCGACCATCTCGGCTGCCTATCCGGGACGGCTGATTGCCGGTTTAGGTCTGGGCGTGCCCGGATGGATTCGCCAGATGGGACTCCATCCCCGCTCCCCGCTGGCTGCGATGCGCGAGAGCGTAACGTCGGTGAGACGATTGCTTTCGGGAGAAACCCTCGATAAGCAAGGGGACGTGTTCGACTTCCACGATGTGACCCTCACCTATCCCGAGAAGGGAACCGCCACCCCGATTCACATGGGGGTGACCGGCCCGAAGATGCTCCGCCTGTCGGGGGAGGTCGCGGATGGAACTGTGCTGTCGGTGGCGGCCGGCCACGACTACGTGCGCTGGGCCCGGGAACGGATCGGCGAGGGACAGCGAGCGGGGGGACGGTCCGGGCCTCATCGGATAACCGTCTTCGCCATCTATTCGGTGGCCGACGACCCGGGTGAGGCCCGTGGAGCGGTGCGCGATGCCCTGGCCTTCTACAAATCGCTCGGCACCAACGCTCTCACCGACGTGTACGGAATCTCCGACCAACTCCGCGGCCTCATCGACCGCGGTGGCTATGAGACGGTGCGACAGGGGATGCCCGATCAATGGATTGAGGATCTCACCATCTCAGGCTCCCCGGAGGAAGTGGCCGCCAAGATCGAGGGTTTCTACCAGATCGGCGCCGACTGCGTGGCGCTCTTCCCCATGCCGAGCGACCAAGTGGACCGCATGGTACAACTAACCGCCGAACAAGTGCTGCCCCTGTTGGGAACCCGCGGCTGAGCTACGCACCGACTCCCTCGGATCGGTCATCAGAATCCCGAGTTCGGTGTCTCCTCGATATCTCTACCCGCCTCGTTCTGCAAGCAGCATTCGCACGGCCGGGACCAGTTCCTGGGGGATCTCCATCACCGTTCCTTTGGATTCCTCAAAAGCAGATTCGTCCTCGGCAACCGCTTCCTCTTCGGAAAGCGTCTCGTAGTGCTGGAGTACTCGCTGGACGCGCTCTTCATCCCATCCCGGCGGGAAGACTTCTCTTTCCTTCATCTTCCTCTCCTCCTCATGCGCCTCCTGAAGGCAACGAGTGGTTTGCCTCTCAACTCGTATGCGGTGATCACGAACACACGGTACGCTTCCGGTCAGGGACATAGATGACCCGTGGCCCGAGGGTTCATGTTGCTCGGCCCACCTGTGGTCCCTGGTCGAGTAGCGGGACGGCTTCGGTATCCGGAGTGATCCGGGTAGCCCTCCGCTCCGAGATCCTTGTAATACTGGCACAGGATTCCAGAATTGCAAGGATGAATGGATAGGAGGAGGGGCAGGGGACGACCACATCGACGCGGGTGGTGTGGACCAACTCTGGATGAGGACTCCGAAGAGTGGGTCTCCCTGGCGCGGGAACGCATTTCTCCCTCTCGATGTCGAGTTGGACAGGACGAGGCTAACTGGACATCGCTTCGGAGAGAACGTCAAATGACGATGCCAGAGCCTCTCGAAGTCGTCGAGTTGGATGTCGCCCATGGCGGTTGAGAATGCCACTATGACCCTTGACGGGGCCGTGAAGACGCCGCGTTCCATGAGGAGATAGAACAGGGCGGTCAATGGCCCGATGGCCCGTCCCCTGGCCTGCCGGTAGCTGGTTGGCAGGTCGTCACCGTTGGAGTTGAGCCGATCGATGGCTGCGGGGGTCAGTTTGCGCAGTGCGTGAACTCCTGTGGCCATCGTCAGGGGATTGGCGTTGAACGTGCCGCTCTGGGTCAAAACCCGCCGGCCTCTCGGGTCGGTCATCGACATCAGTTCCTCCGAGCCGCCGAAGGCGCCGACCGGGAGGCCGCCGCCGATCAGCTTGCCCAGCACGGTGAGGTCCGGGGTGAGGCCGAGGATCTGCTGGACGCCTCCGTAGGCGTACCGGAGGGTTTGGATCTCGTCGAAGATCACCAGCGTCCCGGTGTCGGAGGCGGATTTGGAGATCGCCTCCAGGTAGCCGTCCGGCGGTCTGAGGCCGCCACCGAAGCCCTGTATCGGTTCGACGATGAGGGCCGCCGACGTGGGGCCGTGTTTCCCGATCGACCGGACGGCTTGGTCGATGTCGTCGAAAGGGATCACATGGGTGGCGCTGGCCAGGCTTTCGGGGACTCCTTCCTCCGGTAAAGCCGTCGGCTCGTCGGGGCCCAGGCGCTTGACGCTCACCTGCACGGACTCGGCGCCACCGTGATACCCGCCCTCCACCTTGATCACATCCGCGCGGCCGGTGACATGTCGAGCCAGGCGAATTGCGTACAGGACCGCCTCGCTGCCCGAGTTGGTGAACCGCACCATCTCCATGCTGGTTACCCGACCGGTGATCTCCTCGGCCAGTTCGATCTCGGACGGTGCCGGTGCGGCGTGGGCGGTGCCGCGGGCAGCCTGCTCTGCGATCACCCGGACGGTCTCGGCGTCGGGATGGCCGTGGATCAGGCTGGTGTAGTTGTTGACAACATCCAGGTAACGGTGGCCGTCGAGATCGTAGAGATACGGACCCTCGGCGTAGTCGACGTAGAAGGGAAACGGCTCGTAGTAGAGCTGTGTGCGCGAGTTGCCACCCGGCATGACCCGCAGGGCAGACTCAAACGCGGCGGCCGACCGCGGGTTCCGCTCGGCGTGACCCGCCTTCAGTTCGGCGATCAACGAGTCCAGTCCGGTCATGTTCACCTCCTTATGAGCGCCCGGCCATGGTCGAACGGGCGTGCTTGTGGGTAGTCGACATCGCAGACGAGAGTTCGGCGGCTCAACCCGAGTTCCGCATCGCCTGGATCAGTCCGACCCGGTGATCGTTACCGAGTTGATCGTCATGTCGGTGAGCGGTCGGTCGTTGCGGTCGGTGGCTACCTTCTGCATGGCGTCCACTACATCCAGGCCTTTCACCACCTTGCCGAACAGGGAGTACTGCGGCGGGAGTCGGCGGCCGTGGGGCCCGCTGATGATGAAGAACTGGCTGCCGTTGGTGTTGGGTCCCGCGTTGGCCATGGCCAGGGAGCCGAGTTCGTAGCGTCCCGGTTTGGGCAACTCGTCTGCAAAGCGATAGCCGGGGCCGCCCCGGCCCGTGCCGGTGGGATCGCCGCCCTGGCAGACGAACCCCTCGATGATGCGGTGGAAGATCACGCCGTCGTAGTAGTGGTAGCGGGCCAGCACCACGAAGTTGTTCACGGTGAGGGGAGCGGAGATGGCATCAAGCGCGATGGTCATTGTCCCCATTGACGTCTCCATCACCGCGGTGTAGGACTTGGCCGCATCGATGCACATGGGGGGCGGCTTCGGGAATTTGCGACGGACGGGACTGGATCCGTCCTCCGCCGGGCAAGGCGTATCGGCCACTGACTTCTCCTTTATTGCTGGTGTACCCGGATCAAAGGGACGGGCTAAACCCTAATCTCACCCGCTGTCTCCAACGGCATGTTGGAGAGATCCGCTTCCGGGTAGGCAGTGCCCGCTGATGCCGACCGGCACGCTTCCGGCTCGGCGTCCGAAGGGGTCAGGTGACCATCGGATGGTATTCGATGTCGTAGCCGAAGGCCCAGGGTCCCACCACATCAAGGGCTTCAGGTGTTTTGAGCAGGTCGGGACCGGGATCACCAGGACTTCGGCCCGCAGTCCGTGCCGCACCAACTCGGTTGAGCCTCCACCGGCCACGGAGATAACCATCACCCATAATCTGGACTGAATGCTCCATCCCGCGGCGGCCTGCTGGATCGTTCGGCGCCGCATTTCGAGGGGATCAGAGGAATCATTCCCCGTCTTGCGCTCAAGGCTCGGGGGCCAGTGGGACCAAGGCGCCGGGTGGTTGGAAACTGAGACCAGGGAAGGGCGATTGTACGCGCCGCTGTTTCTTTATACCGCTGCCCATACGTGGTGATTTGGACAGTATGGGGTCTTGTGAAGACCACGATTGACATCCAAGAACGAATTGCTGGCACGTGCCGCGCGCCGTAGTTGAAGAGAGCCTGCGCCACGTGGTCTCCGAAGCGGGCCCCCGCCAATGCTACCGGTTACCAGACGAGAGCGTGGTTGAGCCCCCCTTGGAGGCTTATTCCTTGCAGGACCTCCGAGGGGTCACTTACGGAGAGCCTTGTTCGATCTAGCAGCACAGTTGGTGGCTGGCCCGATCTCTTCGCAAGAGAAGGCTGCTCGGCAGATTCCTGTTCCATGAGCGATTCGACGGTTGTAATCGGGGATTCAGTCTTCTATTCAACCTGGATCCACCGAATGGGGTCATGTCCGCCAGTTGGACAAGGCCCTGAGCGAGACACTGAATAGTCCATGCCCGCCTGAGGGGAGGTTCCTCCCGGAAAGGGCATGCGCATTTTGTGACAGAGGCGGTGAACCGGATCAGGCGGGCAGGCGCCAGGGGTGCGGTGACCGTCCGGGCCGATTCGGAGTTCTGGTCCTATCGTCTGGTAGAGAAATTAGACGGTATGGGAGTGGAATGGTCGATCATCTTATCGCAGTATCGGCAGGTCAGACAGGCGATCGACTCTATCGAAGAGACCACATGGGAGCCCATCGGCTACACCAAGGACGGCGAGGCGCAGGTGGCGGAGACCTCCTTTGTCGCCTCCGCCAAGAAAGGAAAGCATCGTCGGGTACGGGTAGTGGTGCGCCGCACCCGACTGACAGATCCCACCCAACAGCAGCTATGGCCCGACTGGCGATACCACGCCTTCGCCACCAGCACCGAGCTGCTCCCTGTCGAAGCGGACGCCTTTCACCGGGCTCATGCCCGAGTGGAACTAGCGATACGGGACATCAAACACCACGCGGGTCTCTCGCACTGCCCCTCGGGTCGCTTCTTCGCCAACGCCGCCTGGCTGGCCTGCACGGTACTGGCTCACAACCTCTACCGATGGATAGAACACCACACCAGACCAGTCGGACAATTAACCAACGGGAACACCGTCCGCACCCGCCTCTTTCGCTTCCCCGGCAGGATCGTGAACCACGGAGGCAAACTGATACTCCGCCTACCCGCCAGATGGCCCTAGGCCGACACCTACCTCACCACCCTCACCAGCATCCGCAGCCTCCCCCAACTCTGCTGAACCACCCCGAAACCTCACCAAGACCAGCCGAAACATCCCCCCATAGCGAACCGCTCGCCCCCACACGCTCCAGAACCGACCAGACACCCCCACCAGGCCAAGTGAACCCCCGCCAAACTGTCCTCCACCGCCCCAAAACCACAAACGCCCGCATCACCCACCCACACTGACCAAAACGGTGGATTCAAGCTATGGGTGGTTCTGATATGAACCGCAAGAATTCGTCGCCCATGTCAGTAGTGCGCTTAGCTGTCAGCCCACCACCTGTCATCTGTACCTGGAGGCTTTCTGTGTTTACCAAACCCCGGATATGCAGATCGCGCCACAGTTGCCTGTAAAGGTCGGATTGACCTGCTAAATCCGGCAGCGATGCTTCTAGTACCTGTGTCAGGCTACCAGGTGTCCAATGTGAGGTCTCGTAATCGGGGTTTTGGAACACTTTCAGGATGCGAAGGTGGGTTTCGTTAAACACGTCTACCCAGTTGAGAAACAGATGTTGTTTGACTTCGTCTGGAGCCTGACCTACTGCAACGTTTAGTACCGCGTTTCGTAAAGCCTCCAGCTTTATTGCGTGATGGGTTCTCATCGCCATAGTGGAGGCGTGGAGGGTAGCTGTTATGAACTGCTCGTCGTTCTGTAGATCCTCCAGCCGGGACTCCACCTTACTCAGACGCTCAGCGAGACCCGCGAGCCACTCGTCTTTGCGCCTTTGCAGGGGAAGATCTAGCAAGTAGGAGACAACAGGTCCGGCTACTGGAATGGCTGCCATAGCTCCCTTCAACACGAGATGCGCTGCGGTCTCGGCGGTTGCCTGTTTCGGGGGCGAGTCGTTGCTTAGCATGAGTTATGGTGATCCGATGTGAGAGAGAGGCATCCTCCCTTTGGGATCCGAGGGCTTGGTGGTTGGTTGTCCCCCTCGGCGAACCATGTGCCTCAAAGGGGACACAGCAGGGGGGTCCGGTCGGGAAGTTGATTTCTGGGCATGCAATCACTCTCGCGGGCCTGTCTGTTGGATCGTGGATCTACTGTACCAGTCAGGGTGTGACAACCCCACTCCTTCGCAGGCAATGATCCCAGAAGGGCCGTGCGTCCTTCCTCGGAAAGGCCTCTATTTCGTCCCTCTGGCTCCACTTGGGTAACCTTGCGTCTGCACCGTCAGATAGACCTGTTCGTTATGTCCAAAGAAGATTGGGAGAAGATACCCGGCTATGAATGTCCGGCTTATCGTCGTGTGAAAAACACGAGACTTCCCTATTGCGATAACTGCCGAGAGTTCGCATCTGATGACCTGTCCTACTTCTTTGTGGCCCTAAAGGGCGATGGTGGGGTGTCCCTGATCTGCGCGGCTTGCGTAAGGAGGGTTGGGACCCAACCTGTCTTCCGGATTGTCCGCTCGCCATCAGAGGATTTTTCTTGAGTCAACTCCCTCCACTGCACCGCGTTCACCTGGCCAGGCGGTGAGGGAGCGGGCTGGTCCTGGTTGGTTGGTGGTTTCGTTGTGCCAGATGACGGCGGTGAGGGCTAGGAGCCGTTGCAGAATGCGTGCTACTACACCTGGTCTGGTGCGCCCCCCATGCCGTTCGAGATCAAGTTGGGTTTTGAAAGTGTTGTTGACCGATTCAATGATCTGACGCAACGGTTTCAGAAACCGGGTTCCCGATCGGGGCTGTTCTTTTTTGGTGGCCGGTCGGATGAGGGTCATGCCTGCTTGGTTGAGATCCTCCTCGAAGGCGGCGCTGCGGTAGCCTTTGTCGGCGATGATGGTCTGACCCTGTCGGGCCAGGCGTGCGTGGTTGATCATCTCCAAAGCGGTGCTGCGTTCGTCTGTTTTGGCTCCGGCTAACGCCCAGGTGATGGGCAGACCCGATGGGGTGGCCACCAGATGGAGACGCAAACCCCAAAAGTATCTGGAATGAGAAGCGCTGTAACCGCATTTCGGTCCATCCGGGCGGGTCGGAGCGTTGTTGGGTTTGGCGGCTGCGTCCGCATTCGACTGGTGTGGAGTCCAACAGCCACAGGTCATCATGCCAAGACGGCGCAGCTCTGGTCAAGTATCCGAATACGTGTTGCATCGTCGGGATGCTGGCCCGCAGGCGCTTGTTGTAGCCCGACCTGGTGGGCAGATAGGGAAACCAGGAGCACAGATGTGCTTTTGGCGTAGCGGATGAAACGGGCTTCTGAGGTGTATCCCAACAGGGTCTGTATTACCGCCAGTGTGATCAGCTCGGCGTCGGACAGCTTGGGAGCGATTCCTACCGTGGGTCTTTTTCGGTGTCCACCACCGATTCTCGTTCAGCAGATCATCAATCGTGACGTACAATCCAACAACAAGGGCGTCCAGATCCGGGTTCATACCAGTCCTCCGGGTTGGTAAATGGTTTTCACCCCGGATTCTGGACACCCTCAACCCCAAAACAGTGGATTAACCCACCCCTTGGAACTATCCATCTAGTGTGCTACGGCTCTCAAGCTCTAGCGGGTCCTTAAGGCCCGTAACGTCATGAGTCCAACAGAGAGCACGGGTCCTTTGATGGTGATCACCATTGGTTGAGCGGTTTAGTCAGGTAACGTCAAGGCTGTGACTCAACTAGTTGCACCCTCGGCGGCCAAGTCGGCTCAGATGAGCCGAGTGAGGAATCGTCACACCACTCCCGAGATGACCATCCGACGCGAACTCCACCGCAGAGGACTCCGATACCGCGTGAACATGCCCCTTCCCCAGTTAGGCGGGACCCGACCAGACATCGTGTTCACCCGAGTACGTGTGGCCGTATTTGTCGACGGTTGCTTCTGGCACCGATGCCCCGAACACGGATCCTCGCCTAAAACCAACGCGGGCTGGTGGCGCCGAAAACTTGACACCAACGTAGAGCGCGACCGCAGAACGGACATAGAACTGGCCGAGGCAGGCTGGACGGTGGTACGTATCTGGGAACATGAAGACACCAGCACCGCCGCTGACCGTGTCGAAGGGACTGTACGCAACCGATAGTCCCACTGCACATCCATCAGCAAGGGTCCAGACGCGTGATCCTCGGATGGTCGTACCTGTCGCAGCCACCCTGGGAGGCCGCCGTTCCGGGGGTGTCCCGGCGGATCAGTCCTTATCGATAGCGAAGGGCGGACGCGAATCTTTGGAGCAGGGCTGGGTGGCGTAGCGCATCCCTGAGCCCTGACACGGGAAGGGAAGGCTGTGGGATTGGCAGGCATGGAAGCTACTACGCGAAGCTTCGGGCCGGATGCTGGACCAGTTGCGCCACTTGGCGCTCACCAATCTAAGGGAGAGGGGCATGGTTGCTCCGCTGCTGAAAAGCACAGGCCGTCACCGCACCCCTCCACCGGTGCGTAGGCCGGGTACCGAAGCAGTAGCCGGTCCCACAACTGAGCACCGCAAGTGTATCATTACTCTGGCGTCGGTAGGGGAGGGCGGCTGGTCCGGTGTGTGGGCTATCCGATGGGTGTAGTTTCGTGATTGGTGACCAGCGGAAGCAGATGAGCGAGCAAGTAGCGAAGAGTCATGGAGCGTGAACTGGGCAAGCAGTCTGGACGGAACGGTGATCCTACCTTTGACGGTCCTGCGTCAACTGAACTGCGTACTCAAGCCCATCAAAGCAACTTGTTGGCACATGCCGACGGGCAGTCGTTCTACAACATGTTGAAGCACGCTGCTAGCCGATCCCGGTAACTTGCGGACCTGGTGGCTGTCAGGCGAGGCACGCGTGCGAAACTGCCAGGTCCACCCTGAAGACCCCATCCGGGGCTGCGGGGATGGAGTCGGCGGCACGAGCCAGGACGCCGACGGTTGTCATCCACTCGCTTCATAGCGGGTCCAATCAATAGCACCTGGCGCACAATTCGGCTCCTGTTCTCCTGCTGTCTCATGTCCTTCCTAAGCTGACCACCATGAAATCCCCCGAGGCGGCACCCAATGGTCATCTACCGGATGGATCTATGGATCCCTTCAAAACCGTGGCAATCCAGGACGAGCGCGGCGAGATCGTGCGGTCCGGTGTGACAAATTCTCCGGTCGTCTTGGCTGACTTCTTCTCGGGATGCGGAGGGACGAGCCTTGGCTTCACCAGAGCCGGGATGAAACCGGTCCTCGCTGTCGATTGGGAACAAGACGCGGCTGCGACATTCCGGTTGAACTTCCCGACGACAAAAGTCATTGAACGAGATATCCGCGAAGTGCGGACCGAAGAGGTCGATGCTGTGCTGCAACAATCGGCAGGATCTATTCGGCTGTTCGCCGGGTGCGCTCCGTGCCAGCCATTCGCTGGCCATCGGCACGCTCCTACGAGCAAGGACACTCGGTCGTTTCTGCTGCTTGAATTCCTACGATTCGTGGTGGACTTGAACCCAGAGTTGATCTTTGTTGAGAACGTCCCAGGGATGCGGCGCCGGTCAGCCGCGCAAGGGCTCTTCGCGGAGTTCGTCGAGGAGATAACCAAGACACACCATGTGTCTTATGACATTGTCTCCAGCGCCGACTACGGCGTGCCGCAGACGAGGCGTCGGCTGGTTCTTGTGGCCAGCCGACTCGGCGAAATCGGCATCCCGCCACCCACGCATGGCCCCGCAGCCGACAGTCTGCACACTACGGTCCGGGATTGGATAGGCACTCTGCCGCCGATCACCGCTGGCGGTGGCCGGTCAACGGTAAGTAGCCACAGGGCCATGAGCCTGTCGAGCTTGAATCTCGAGCGAATTCGCGCGACCCCAGAGGGCGGCGATCGGCGGGACTGGCCATTGCATCTGTGGCCCGACTGCCATAGAGGCGGCTTTGGTGGCCACACCGATGTGTACGGTCGGCTGAGTTGGGACAAACCGGCGCCCGCCCTAACGACAAGGTGTATCAGTTACAGCAACGGGCGTTTTGGCCACCCCAGCCAGGATCGGGCACTCAGCGCGCGGGAAGCGGCGCGGTTGCAGACCTTCCCGGATTATTTCCATTTCACGGGGAGCCTGACATCTCAAGCGAAGCAGATCGGTAACGCTGTTCCGGTCGTGCTTGCGGAGTGCTTTGGTCGACACCTTGTGGAACATGTAGTGGACGCACGCGCCAACGCGGGCGAACTCGCGGAACTGACCCCCGGTTCACCGCGGGAGCCGGGCGTTGATGAGGTCTGACTCTTGACCGGTTTCAGTGCTAGGGCCCGGGCGGTCGACATGCTGGGTAGGCAGCAGATAGCGAACCTTCCGACAGCTATCAGCGAACTGTTCAAGAACGCTCACGACGCGTACGCCACAAGGGTGCGGGCTGATTTCTTCCGTGTCCACAACCTGCTCGTCGTGAGCGATGACGGCGTCGGCATGGACCGGGAGAGTTTCGAGCAGTCGTGGCTGACGATCGCCACCGAGTCGAAGCTGGAGCGAGCTGGTGTGACGAAACCCCGCGGAATGCGCGAGAGAACGCAGCTCGGAGAAAAAGGCATCGGCCGCTTCGCGATAGCCGCCCTCGGTAGTCAGGTGCTCGTCGTGTCAAAGCGCAAGGACACTCCTGCGGTAGCTGCTCTTGTGAACTGGAAGATGTTCGAGCTTCCCCACATCGACCTGGGAGACGTTCCCGTGGGCCTGGTCGAACTGGCCTCTGGTGAGCTGACCACGGCCGATGTGGCCCGTCTGAAGGATCCGCTCGTGAATGCGATCGCTCAATTCCGCGCGTTGGATTCCCTGGAGCCCTGGTCACGTCAACTGGACGAGATCGGGTCAGTCCTGGACGCCGTGCCCGACGACCCATACCGGGCCGTGCCAGACCTGGGATCGATCGGCGTGAGCGGCACAATGTTCTTCATCTTTCCAGTATCCGAAGAGCTTCCCGCCGAGATCACGAGTCCTGGATCCAAGGGTGCGTCGTTGTTTGACAGGACGCTGTACGGGTTCACCGACGCCTGGCTCAGCAAGCCGACGACGCCTGGCTTCGCGGTTGATTTCGTCGACCACCGCCGCGGGGGCGACGTCAAGAGCCTCCTGCAGCCGAGCGACTTTTTCCAGGTTGCCGACTTCGAACGGGCAGACCACCACATTGCCGGCGAGTTCGACGATGATGGCCGCTTCTTAGGTACGATCAGGATCTTTGACGAGCCGCCGACGGAATTCGAGGTGAAACGCCGGGGCTCGCGGCGACCCCGCTGCGGATCGTTCTCGTTTGAGGTCGGCGTCGTGCAGGGACTCGCTAGCGAGTCCAGGCTTGACCCCGATGCTTTCGGCGACATGGCCGGGAAGCTGCGACGAGTGGGGGGATTGTATGTGTATATGGATGGTATCCGGGTGCAGCCCTACGGCCGGCCGGATGTTGACTACCTCGAGATTGAAGAGCGGCGCACGCGGGGCGCCGGGTACTACTTCTTCTCGTATAGGCGGATGTTCGGCGCTGTGCGGTTGTCGACCGAAAGGAACCCCTACTTGCAGGAGAAAGCAGGCCGCGAGGGGTTCACGCGCGGAAGCGCATACTCGGACTTCCGACGTCTGCTAATTGACCTACTTGGATACTTGGCCGCAACGTATTTTCGGGCAGGCGGTGTTGAGGCGGATGCTTTCGAGAAGGGCCGGGAGCGCCTGGTCAGAGAGGACAAGCTTCGCAAGCAGCGGGACAGGAGGGTCGCGGCGGGTCGCAAGAGGCTGCGAGCCCAGCTCGCCGCGGCTGTGCAATACCTCGACGAGACGAGCTTCGGTGCGATGGCGTCGGAGATCGTGCGAGCTCTCGAAGGACAGCTCGAGGATGCTGATCGCCTGCAGCCCGCAACGAGGCGGATCGCGGAAGCGAGGCGGGCTCTGCACCAGCTTGCAGAGCCCTTGGAGTTTGATGAGCCCGAGGGCTTCGCTCCGACGGGACCGATGCGTCAGGACATGGCATTGGTCGAACAAGGCGCCGAGGATGTCCTTGAATCGTATATCCAGCCCGCACTTGAGGCGGTGGACGAACTGGCCACGGCAGTCGAGAAGAGGCTGGCCGCATACAAGTTGGACGAACAGGAGCGGCGCGACTTCGTTCAATCGCGAATCGTTGGAGCCAGAAACCAGATCAGTGCAGCGGAGCAGGAGGGCAGACGTGCTCTGGCGAAACTAAGCGAAGGGGTGCGGTCTATCGTACGAGACCTGCGCTCGGATTTCGACACGAGCCTGAACACCATCGCCGAGCCGAGCGCATCCCACAGCGGCGGGTGGATCAGAGAGCAGGCTGAGTTCGAGCGGATGGTGGACTCGCTCGCGGCAGAATCCAGCAGGTCCCTCAGGCGAGTCGCGCGGCTCCTTCAGGCGAGCAGACTCGAGTTCACAAGCGCCGCGCCGACGCCGACCGATCTAGCGGCGGCAGCGGACGCCGAGATCGTCGAACTCCGTCAACAGGCAGATGCCCAGCTCGAACTCGTGCAGCTAGGAATGGCCCTGGCGGTAGTCGATCACGAGTTCCGGGCGATCGTCTCCAGCATACGAAGCAATGTGCGAAGAGTCGGGTCTTGGGCACGAAAAAACCCGAAGCTGGTCAGGCTCTACAAAGACTTCAGGCGAGACTTCGACCATCTAGACAGCTATCTCACTCTGCTGACCCCAATGCAACAGAGAGTGCGCCGGGCGAAAACGACCATCAAGGGCAGCGACATCTCACGGTTCCTCGGCGAGTTGTTTAGAGAGCGCCTGCGCGCCGCAGACACCGAGATTCGCCCAAGCCGGGGGTTTCAGGCGGTCGAGATCGAGGGCTACGCCTCGACGTTCTATCCAGTTTTTATCAACCTCGTTGACAACAGCCTGTACTGGATCCAACAGGTTGGATACACACAAGCCAACCTCATTGAGCTTGACGCGCGCGGCGACGCGCTGGTGGTGCGCGACACCGGTCCCGGTATACCAGAGGACATAGCTGATCAGGTGTTCGATTTCGGATTTACTACCAAACCCGGCGGGAGGGGTCTGGGTCTCGCCATAGCCAGCCAAGTACTCGACAGGGCTGGCTGGTCCATAAGCCTCGGTGAATGCCATGACGGTTCCGAGTTTGTATTACGCGAACGGACGGCGAGACCATGAACGCCGTCGGCGACTTCTTCCGGACGGCGGTTCTTATTGATGACCGTGTAAACAACGACTATCGGGAGTTAGAGCTGCTGCATGCCGAGGAACTCTCCGACGAACCAGAACCCGGTCTCATAGAACCCACTGACGAAGACCAGACGCCGGTTTACCCGTCAATGTTCGTCAGGGCCTTCCTTGCCGAGAGCATCGTGTGCAGCGTAATCGAGTTCGGTCCCGACTCCGACCTAGTGGACCTGGCGCTTAGGAGCGCCAAGATAGCGGATTTGGTAATACTCGACTGGCTGTTGAACGGGTCTTACGCAGCGACAGTCGCCGCAATCGACGCCATTGCTGAGAAGAGTAGAGGCCGTCTGACAGTAATCGTCGTGTTCACCGGCGAGGAAGACCTTGAGAGGGTGGGTGATCGGCTGGGGCATGATGCGGACTTCAACCCTGCTGGCGACTTCATACTCGAACGCGACAGCACGATTGTGCTCGTCTTCGGCAAGCCGGGAGTAACTCGTATCGACGGACAGGATCGCCGAACCGCCGAATACAGCGACCTGCCGAGGATGATCCGAGAGGACCTTGAAATGGTCTTCAAAGGCCTAATGCCCGAGTTCGCGTTCCGCGGGATCAATGTGCTACGCGAGGCGGCCCCTCGGATCCTTGCGAGTTTCGGGCCCGATTTGGACATCGGTGCCTTAGTGCACAGAGCGCTGCTGCCAGAGCCTTCCGACGCTGGATCACAGTTCGTACGGCTTCTCGCCACCGACTTCGAGCAGGCCCTGCTGGAGGAGCGAGTGGGTGAAGTCTGGAACGACGAAGTTGTAGAGCAGTTCCTCGAGGACAAACCGCTCAAGGACCCTGCCGACCTGGCTCAACACCTAAGGGGCACCCAGAACCTTCCTGCAAACCTCCGCCAACTGGACGACGAGAGCCTAGTGCGAAGGTCTGTGGCTCTCGGACTGCTCAAAGCAGGCATCGGAAGGGCCAACACAAGCCTGGCGCGAAAATTGACCGCTTCGCTCGTCGGGGCCGCGGGGTCTAGCAAGGCTCTGGCAGCCTTGATGTCTTCGTTCCCCTTGGGCGACGTAGCGCCCAGGCTCGAACTCGGAGTAGTGGTTCGAGATCAATCAGACCGCTATTGGCTGTGCATCCAGCCGGTATGCGACAGTGTGAGAATTAACCAGTCTCAGGAAGACGAGACGGAGGCAGACCAAACGCGGGCATTCCCCATGATGCGCCTAAGAGTCGAAGGGGACAACCGCACGGATGCGATGATCCAGCCTGCAGACGGGAGCTTTGTCCGAGCCGGATTCGAGCAGAGCCCGTTTAGGGTGACCATGCCGCGGTTCGCTGCCACTGAAGGCGGCGCAGTCGTAGCGACCTGCGAGTCGTCGAACTGGCAGTTCATAGCCCACGGGGATGACGTTTACACTGCTGTGGCGCGGCTTCGTCCCGAGGTCGCGGCGGCAGCCGTCCAACGGTTCGCCTCACAAGCATCGCGAATCGGCGTGGACGTGTCAGAATGGCTCCGAGTCGGTGCCCCCGAGGCTTCACCACCGTCCCCCGGGTAATTAATCGCAGCTCGCACAGGGTGACTGAGGGTGCCCTCTGGAACGCCTCGGCGTAAAGGGGATGTCCCTCGGCGTAGGCCGCATTCAGGTTGGTCTGGAACAGTCCGGTTCGGTCACGCTTCTTGACGCTTCAGCGCTCGGCCGGGGGCGGCGGCGGTTCGGCGATAGTCGTCGACCACCGGCACGCCGTTGACGATCACGTGGGGAATGCCGGTGGGGAACCTGCATGGGTTCTGCAGGGAGGCGGCGCTTCCCACGGTTTCGGGATCGAACACCACGAGGTCGGCCTTGGCGCGGTCCCGGATGACTCCGCGGTCTGAGATGCCCAGCAGACCGGCGGGGTAGGAGGTCATCTTGCGGATGGCCTCCTACATCGTCATCAAGCCTTCATCTCTCACCAGGCCGCCGAGCATTTTGGGGAAAGTGCCGTAGGTTCGTGGGCTCGGAGCGGCTCCCACCAGCAACGCGTCGCTTCCGACCGCACACAGGTCGTGGCTCAGGATGTGTCGTACGGTTTTCATGTTGTTCGAGTCGTGGCCGACGTAGGAAAGCCCGAGGTTCTCGGCGAGGAGCAGATCACAGAGCGCATCAAGCGGGTCGAGGCCCATGGCGGTGGCGATCCGGTCGAGAGGTACCCCCTCGAAATGTCGATAGTTGGGATCCTCGAATCCGCTGAGGTGCCAGCCCTCAGGATTGCGCCAGCGGCTCTGCCGGGGATCTGTCTCCTCACGCATCTTGGCTCGCGAAGCCGGACTGGATAGATGCTCCAGCAGACGTTGGGGTCCCCCGTCTTGGACCCATTCGGGGAGGGCCACATGCGCACGGGTGCCGCCCTGGTTGTAGGGATAAGCGTCGAACGAGACCTGGAGACCCTCCTGGCGGGCGTCTTCCACCAGGCCGATCAGGTCGCGATATTCGCCGTCGCTTTTGGAGAGCGACGCGTAGTGGGAGATGTGCAAAGGGGCGCCGGTGCGGCGGGTGATCTCAACCACTTCGCGGAACGGATCGAGAAAGGTGTCGCCCGCTCCGTAGCGCACGTGCGACACGTGCAGGGCGCCGTTTCGTGCCGCCACCTCGGCCAAATTGGTGAGTTCGTCGATGTCGGCGAAACTCCCCGGCGGATATGTCAGGCCCGTTGAGAAACCGAATGCGCCTTGGTCCAGTCCTTCCTGCAGCAACTGCCTTTGGGCGGCGACGTCCTCGTCGGTGAGTTGGACGTCGTACCAACCGACGCTGGCTACCCGAAGCGGCGTGTTGCCGATCACGTAGGCGATGTTCACGGGTACCGATGAGTCGTAGAGTTCGAGGTACTCGGCCACTGTGTTCCACGCCAGTCCCGGCGGGCGGCGTCCGTCGAGGCCGGCGTTCATGACACTCCAGCCGTCGAGGTCGTCGGAGGACGGGAAGGGCGCATAGGAGTTGCCGTCGACGCCGATCAACTCCGTGGTGACGCCTTGGCGGACCTTCGGCTCGTGGGCCGGATCGGCCAGGATCGCCATGGTCGAATGGGCGTGCATGTCGATGAAACCGGGACAGACGGCGAGGCCGCTTGCATCGATCACGCGACCTGCTTCCAGGTGGCTCGTGTCGCCGCGGAAGAGGACGAGGGTGTCTCCATCGATGCCGACGTCCGCTTTGATCCACGACGATCCGGTTCCGTCGTAGACGCGCCCACCGCGGATCAGCAGATCGAGACTCATGCCTGTCTCGACCTGGCAAGGTACCGGCCGTTCTCGGGCCCCACCAGTTCTCCATCCGACACAACTACCGAGCCGCCCCGTACCACGAGACTCGGCATGCCGCTAGTGGAGAGCGACTCGAACAGCGAATACCCGGCGTCGGGTGCGAGGTTGTCATGGGTCAGCGGCATCTCGGGCTGGTCTTCGGCAATAACCACCAGGTCGGCATCCGAGCCTTCGGCCAATATGCCTTTCTGCGGGTAGATTCCGTAGATCTGAGCGGCCCTGGTTGAGGTGACCTCGGCGAGTCGCTCGATCGTCAGCCGACCCTTCTTGAACCCTTCACTGAACGCCAGTGGCAACATGACGCCGGTGCCCGCGATGCCGCCGAAGGTGGCGTCCAGGATGTTCTGGGCGGCCAGCTTCACCTCCAGGCTCTTGGGGGAGTGGTCCGACGAGAGATGATCGATCCGGCCGTCGGCCAGAGCCTTCCACAACTGAGCGGGGTGCTCGGCGTCTCGCAGCGGTGGACCGACCTTGCCCAGCGGGCCGCGTTGGAGGACCTCATCGTTGGTGAGCAACAGATAGTGGATCTGCGTCTCGGCGGTCACCGAGGCGCCCGAGTCCTTCAAGGCGCCGAGCATCGCAGCTCCCGGCGACGAGGTGCAATGGACGAAGTGAAGATGGCACCCGGTCAGCGCCGCGAACATGACGGTACGGTTCATGCCTTCGGGCTCCAGATCCACCGGCTGGCTGCGCAGGAAACTTGCATTGCTGACTCCCCGCCGGCGTTCGATAGCCACGAGGTAGTCGATGGCGCCGCCGTTCTCGGCATGAACAAGGGTGATGCCGCCCACGGCCGCCGCCCGCTCCATGAGGAGGCAGATCGAGGCATCGTCGAGCATCAGACCTTGGTGGGCGTAGGCGACCATCGTCTTGAAGGAGGTGACGCCGACCTCGGCGCTTCGGGCAACAGTGCCACCGATGTCGTCGCCGGGCATGAACAAGGCGTTGATGAAGTAGTCGGTGGCCACCCCGTGGCGCTCTCGGCGGATCTCCCCTTCGACTGCCTCGGCGACCGTGGTGACCGGGGTTCGCTGTGCGTAGGCGCCGATGGTCGTGACGCCCCCTCGCAGGGCTGCCCGGGCGGCCTGGTGCAGATCATGCAGCAACGGCTCGGTGATGGAGTGCCCACCCAACGAGATGTGGACGTGTGGATCCACCGCTCCCGGCAGCACCCAGGCACCGTTCACATCGGTGATGGTCTTGCCTTCCAAGGCGGTTCCGATCTGGTGGATGACGCCGTCCCGGAAGGAGATGTCGCCTTCGACGACGCCGTCTGGGGTGACCAGGCGTCCGTTGCGAACGACTCCCGTCATGGTCCCAACCGGTCGGCGATCCGTCGCCGGGTGGTAGCCGACGTGATCGCCTCCAACGAGGCGGCCCATGACTGTTCGTCCCACCGCACGTCCCCCAGTGCGTTCAGGTGCATCTTCATCGCAGCCAGGGCCGAGGCGTCGAGGGCGGCGATCTCTGCTGCAAGATCCGTCGCCCGGGCGTCAAGATCCTCGGGAGCGTGGACCGAGCGGACGAAACCGAGTCGCTCGGCCTCTCCGGCAGTCAGCCGGCGCCCGGTCAACAGCATGTCGCGGGCCATCGACGCCCCGACCCCTCGCACGAGGCGGGCGATGTCGCTTTTGGTGATGACGATCCCCAAGGTCGCGGCCGGGATGGAGAACCAGGCTCGATCAGAGGCGATCCGGACGTCGCAGGCTGCGGCCACCTCCGTCCCGGCGCCGACCGCGGCGCCGCTCACCACGGCAATGACCGGCTTCGGGCATGCCTCGATCGACGCCATAACCGACTCGACTCCCTCCACCGAGGCTCGCACCGCAGCCGGGTCGGCGCCGTCGAACTGCTCAAGGTCGGCCCCGGCGCTGAACACCCGGTCACCGGTTGATGTGACGAGGACCACCCTTACCGAGTCGTCCCCGGCGCACTTGCCCATCAGGCGGGCCATCTCGGTCCACATCGATGCTGACCAGGCATGCTTGCGCTCCGGGCGGTCGATGGTCACCCGGGCCACACCGTCGTGGCGGGTCAGGCTCAGTTCGGGCATCGGGCGAGCATCCTGCCCTTCCTGGTACTACTGGTCGCCTGGCGAAGTTTGGAGAGTACGTCCCCCTTGGGAACCTCCTCGATCTTCGGCCATTGCGGTATGGCATTTGAACGAAAGTCGGAACCGTAGAAGCCGGCAAGAGCTTCGCGATCTGCCACGAACCAGGACTCCATAACCTGGACCATCAAATGGCACTGGTCAGTCTCTGTGTCGAGCGGCCGATCCCAGCCATCACGATCTTGGAGATGTTGCCAAGGCGTGTCTGCCGTTACAGGACCTTCGGAATCTACAAGAAGTATCGCTATTGCTCCAGTCTCCTTGTGACCAGTCTCAAAGTCATTGAAGGCTACCGAACGCGAGCCGCAGGCGATCACTCTGGGCATGGTGCCCGTGAGTCCCGCCTGCTCGATAAACTGGGAAAAGGCCCTGCGCAGTTTGGCTTGTTGTTGTCTTGTGCTGCCACCACCCTCAACATAGACTTTCACCCTCACCACCTATTGCCGCCGATTTCACTCTTTGACCAGAGTTCTCCGAGTCTGTACTTCTTCAGCCATGGCTTGAGATTCTCTCTCTCCAACCGGTGGAGACGTGTTTCTCCTTGGCGTTTTTCGCAAACGATCACAGATTCGGGAACGTCCGTAAGTGCATCTATGAGTATGTCGGAGTGGGTGGTGACAACCAGTTGAGTGCGTTTCGATGCCGCAATCAGCAAATCTGCTATGTCCGGTATGACATCGGGATGAAGACCTAGCTCTGGCTCTTCAATGCACGTAATCAAGTGGGGCTCAGGGTGACAGAGTACGGCGAGCAGGCAGAGAAGTCGGAGACTGCCATCAGAGAGTCGGACTGCAGGAACAGGATGTCGCAGACCTTTCTCGTGGAAGAACACTTCCACTGTGCGGCCGACTATTGCTGTGGCTATGTCTTCGATATCAGGGTAAAAGGTACGGATGCGTTGCATTATTTCCCGTTTGACCAAAGGGAGATTCATCAGCTTGTTCAATACCAAGCCAAGGTTCGCGCCATCCTCAAGGAGAGTGTCTTGAGGAAGGTCGGCGTTCTGCGGTTGGCGAAACGGAGTATCCGGTCCCAGATTCCATTCGCGATAGATGCCTATCCGTTCAACCTGTGTGGCAAAATAGGTTAGCTCGGGATACGAATCGGGGTCGCGGCGCTGCGAAAGAATGGACTCTTCCGGATGCACCTTCTCACGTGCAAGACGGCGTTCATCAAACCCCGTGTTGCTGGACAAAGATCTAACGTTCACTACTGGATCGCCTCGTTGGTACCTGTAATAGAAGAACGGGTTCTCATGACCGGGTTGTGGTTCCTCGTTCTCGAGGGTTTCGTCATAGAGTTCGAATCGGTTTCGCACCGCCGTGAACGAAAGACCATACCTGAGCGGCATTTTCTCGGTCGGATGTTCTACGGTGATCTCCACCGAGGCGGGAGCAAGCCGGTCTCGGCCCTTCCAGAGCCACTCGGTCGTACCTCCTCTACTGCGGATGGTCTCCGCCAGATTGCGAGGTGCTCCTCTCAAGACCGACAGGACGTTGATGAGGTTCGACTTGCCGGATCCGTTCGGTCCAATGAGGACGTTGAGCGGTTCCAGGGCCAGTTCAACGGCGGCTGGGCCGTAGGAGAGGATGTCCTGCAGGCGAATGGTTCGGATGAACCGTTTTCCTTCCATGGTCACTCCACTTGATGGTTGT
This sequence comes from Acidimicrobiia bacterium, assembly GCA_963665765.1. GTDB lineage: Bacteria > Actinomycetota > Acidimicrobiia > Spongiisociales > ZC4RG35 > Bin76. The sequence goes on along the minus strand of OY762464.1, from coordinate 655,634 downwards.
CCCAGAGGCTTTGCTTGAACGTCTGCTTTCTTGGTGTGTAAGGCTACCAATCGCCGCCCTCGGGACACCGGCCAACGATCACGGCGCGCTTTTAACCGACGGCATGCTCCCTGCAGAGTCAGAACACCCCGCGTGTGGACGCTCCGTCCAACTCGATTGCCGATCCGGTGGCAGGCGCCGCGGTGTCGGAGCAGAGGTAGGCGATCGCTTCGGCCACGTCCTCGGGCGTTGTGAAGCGACCCAGCGGAACCCTCTCGTCCAGGTAGGCGGTCCGGAACTCTTCGTTGGTCATCCCGGCGTCTTCGGCCCAGACCTCGATGGCCTCCTCCATGCGGTCCGTCGTGGTGAGTCCGGGATTCACCGCCATCACCCGGATGCCGTGCGGTCCGCCAAGCTCGGCCACCGACTTGGTGAAGTGGAGCAAAGCGGCGTTCAGCGAGCCGAGCACGTAGGCGGGGGAGGCCGAGCGCCCGGCCATGCCGACCACGTTGACGATCACACCGCCTCCCCCTTTCTTCATGATGGGAAAGGCGGCCCTCGTGCAACGCACGTAGCCCATCAGCTTCAGGTCGATCGAGGACGACCAGTCACTGTCGCTGACCGCTTCGAGGGTGCCGAACGGCGAGGAACCGGCATTGTTGACCAGGATGTCGATCCCGCCGAGGGCGTCTGCCGCCTGCGCCACCGCCCGTTGGGGGGCGTCCTGTTGTGAGAGGTCGGCGGCGATCGGGATCACCTCAACTCCGTGCGCCCCGGTGAGGTGGGTGCATGTTTCGGACAGTCGGGATTCGGTTCGGGCGACCAGTGCCAGATGGACGCCTTCGGCAGCCAGCCGGTCGGCCGTTGCAAGGCCGATTCCCGCGCTTCCACCGGTGACCAGGGCTCTGCGGCCGCCGAGCCCTCGGCTCATACAGGGTCCTCGAACACCATCGCTTGGTTGTTGCTGAAGTTGGCCCGGGGAGGAGAGAAAGCCTCGAGGGTGATCACCGGGTCGTCTGACACCACTCGTCCGCCGTGCTCGACGCCGGGCGGGGCGTGGATCACCTGTCCGGGTCCGACGATCCGCTTCTCGCCGTCCACCGTGAATTCGAGTTGTCCCGCCAGCACGCAGATGATCTGCTCCTGGTGATGGGAGTGGAGGCCGAAGTCGGTTCCAGGCGCGATCTCGGCACGGATCACCTGGAGCGCCTCGCCGGAGACGTTCCACACGAGGTCGCCCGGAAACGCCTCGAACCCGTCCTGTTGGTTCCAATCGGTGAAACTGGCCATGGGCGCCTCCCTATTCGTAGTAGCCGTCCGGTGATTTGATGGTGGTCTCCCACTGCTCGATGTCATGGGCCACCAGGATGGTTGCGCCGTCGCGGTCTTCGAAGCCTTTGAGCCGGGCCAGCGACCTGATGGCCGCGAACTCATCGGTGGTGGTGGGCGGCGGGAGGAGACGGTCGATCTGGTCCCGCCGGTAGGCCGCGTCGCCGGTGAGCACGTACCGACCCGAGGGCAGGTCAACCACCAGCGACTGATGCCCGGGTGTGTGGCCGTCGGTCAGGATGGCATTGACGCCGGGGACGATCTGGACATCGCCCTCGTGGTATTGGTAGTTGATCTCGGGCCGATCGAAGTCGTTACGTATGAAGCCGGGCGCCCCGAACCGGTCGGGGAACTGGCCCCACCTCCGCTCGGTACGCTGCAAATGCACGGTGGCGTCGGGGAAGAACCGGATGCCACCGGCGTGATCCATGTGGAGATGTGAGACCACCACATGCGTGACGTCTGCTACCTCGATGCCCGCCTCCGCCAGGCGCTGAAGCGGGTGGTCGGATTCTGACATCTCCATCCGGAAGGCCTTGGCCAGCCGTCCCCAGGTTCCCACCGGATCGGTCGCCACCTCCGGGTCGCACCCGGTGTCGAACAGCACCCAGCCGTCGTCGGTCTCGATTGCGAAGATGGCGATCGGGACCCCGACCTCCTGGTTCGACCCACCCAGCTTCGTCCGGAACTCGGCCAGGTAGCAGGTGCCGGTGGGCAGGACGAACATCTTGCGAGCAGCCATCAGAGCACCGGCATCGCGTCGGGCGCAACGGTGATGAGAGCGCCGCGGTGGCTCGTTTCCCGATCGACTTCCCCATCCTCGTACAACACATGGCCTCCGGCGATGGTCATCCGTGGCCAACCCCGCATCACCATGCCCTCGTACGGCGTGTAGTCAGAGTGTCCGTTGAGCACGTCCGCGTCGATGGTGACCTCTCGGTCGAGATCGATCATCACCAGGTCAGCGTCGCTGCCGACTGCGATCGCCCCCTTGCGCGGTGACGCTCCGATACGACGGGCGAAATTGGCTGATGTCAGTTCGACGACCTGTTCCAGCGTCAGCCGACCCCGGTTGACGCCTTCGGATAACAGCACGGGGAGGATCATGGTCATGCCCCCGGGGAGACCGGGACCGACGTCCCAGATGTTGCCCTGGCGGGTCGGCAGGTCGTAGTCGCAGTGATCGGATCCCATCCAGTCGATGCTCCCGTCGGCCATACCCGCCCACAACAGTTCCTGGTCGGTTCTGGTCCGAAGCGGCGGGTTGACCTTGCCCCAGGTGCCCAGTGGCATGTCCATGTCCAGCACCAGGTACTGGGGGCAGGTCTCCATGTAAAGCCGCGGGTAGCGGTTACGCGCGGTGCGGATGAGTTCGGGGCCGCGGCCGACGCTGGTGTGGATCACAGCGAGTGGCGCCCCGGCGTTCTCGGCGAAGATCGACGAGCGGATGATCGCCTCCTCTTCGGTGAAGTGCGGGCGGTGGTTGCTCCACGTGGCGGTGTCGGTGGCGTCCGGGTCGGCTGCGATGGCCAGTTCCCGGTTGTGGAGGATCACATCGATGTTCTCGGCATGGATCAGCGACATCACACCGGGGCGGGAGGCAACTTGGCGCATACCTTCGAAGATCAGCCCGTCGTCCAGGCTCACGATCCCGTATGCCGCTTCGGGTCCCTTCATCGCCATGTGGAACTTGTAGGAGGTCAGGCGCAGTTCATCCACCGTCTCGGAGATCTCGGCGACCTGCTGCGCGTTGGTGACCAGCCCGTGGAATCCCACATCAACCATGCTGTGTGCCTTGACGTCGTCCACGTGCTGGCGGTGGGTGTCCTTGAAGGAACCGGGGGACAGCAGGTAGTGCCACATGGTGGTCACGCCGCCGGTCACGGCTGCCGCGCTCTCTTGGCGGCACGAGTCGGCGAACGGCAGGATCACCCCCAGGTGCACGTGTGCATCAATGGCGCCGGGCAGCACGTAGGCGCCTTCGGCGTCGATGACCCGGTCGGCAGAAGGGGCGTCGCCCGGGGGAAGGAGCGCTCGGATGACCCCATCGCTGCAATGGACGGTGGCTCTGGTCCGGCCGGCCGGGCTGACCAGGGTGGCGTCTTTGACGGTTAGTGATGTCATGTCTCGTACATTTTCTCGACAAGCCGGACCTTTTCGCGTCCGGGTGATGGATATGTGCCGAAGGATACGACCTCGACTGTTGCGTTGACTCTGCACAGGTCGGAGATGGCTTGAGTCAGCTTGGAGCGAAGTTCGCGGTCTCCTTCGGGGGAACCTGTCTCGCCCCGTTCGACCCGGACGTGGAGGGGGCCGGGCCAGGCGTACTCGGGCTCATGCTTGAGGATCCGGACCGAGCCGCTGGTGGCCGGTCGCATGCCCATTACGATGTCCTGGAGGGCGGTGGGGAAGAAGTTGACCCCCTTGATGATCATCAGGTCGTCGGTGCGCCCGTAACACCTGATCTTGGGGCTGGTCCGTCCGCACCGGCACTCGGTGTCGAGCACCTCGACAATGTCGCTGTGCCGGAAGCGCAGCACCGGAGTCGCTTCCCGGTCGAGATGGGAGTACACCAACTCACCGGTCGCTCCTTCGGTGATCTCCACCGGATCGCCGGCGTCGTCCACCATCTCCCAGTAGATGAATTCGTGGGCGACGAAATGCATGCCGCTTTGATCTTCGCATTCCGCCCACATGACAGGCGATAAGTCGGTGCCACCCATCACCTCCCGCATCTCCGCTCCCCACAGCGCCTCCGCGTTTCGCCGGAATTCCGGTATGCCGCCCCCGGGCTCGCCGCCCACGTAGATCCGCTTGATCGACAAATCCCGGGCGTCGACGCCCAGCACTTCCCGGGCCTGATTGCCGAGGTACACCGCGAAGTTCGGGGTGGCGACCAGCCCGTTCGGGTTCAGGTCGGCGATGGTGTGGAGCAACCATGTGGTTCCCGGCTCGGCGCCGGCCGGGATGCACGCCGCTCCCAGGGCTTGCAGACCCTGGATGACCGGCACGCCACCCACCCAGCAGCGGGACATTCCCAGCGCCTGTAGCATCCGGTCAGCGGGGCGAAAGCCATGGGCCCAGAATGTTCGGCGGGTGATCTCGGCCCAGTTCGCCCGGTCGCGGGCGGTCAGCCCCACATAGGACGGCCGTCCGGTTGTCCCGGTCGACGCCTGGAATTGAACGATGTCACTCGGTTCGGCAGCGAGATGGTTGCCGAGCGGCGGGTTCGCCGCCAGGGACTTGCGGATGTCGTCCTTGCCGGTGAATGGGACCCGAGACAGATCCTCGACCGACCTCACCGAATCGGGGGTCAACCGGGCGCGGCCCAGTTTCTCCCGGTAGAAGGGAGAGCGTTCCCAGAGATATCCAATCTGGGTTCGGAGGCGCCGGTTCTGGATCGCCCGGATCTCGGCCGCCGCCAGGCCCTCGATGGCCGCGCCGAGTTCAGCCATCGGACATCGTCGGGGGGCGATCGGCCAGTGCCGCGCCGAGGGCCAGTGCCGCCCGGGGATCGAGGGCGTGATGAGCCACCACCCTGTCGAGGCCGGCGTCGGCCAGGCGGGAAAGGCGGTCGGCCACGGTATCCGGCGTGCCTGCGATCGCCAACCGGTCCACCAGATCGTCGGACACCAGGGCGGCGGCCGCCTTGACCCCGTCTCGGGCCTTCACCTCCAGCATCCGGGTGCGGAGCGACAGAAGGTCGGAGCGGGAAATGCCAGTCCCGGCCAGTCGCGGCGAGACGTCGGGGATCTCCCCCAGGTAGTACGCCACCGAAGGCCGCACCGCCTCGCGGGCGTCAACCGGATTCTCGGCCACGCCGGCGAGCACCAGCGCGCCCAGCGTGTAGTCGTGTCGCGGGCGTCCCGCCCTGTCCAGGGCGGTTTCGATGAGTTGGGCGCGAGATGCGATGAACGTCGGAGAGCACATCACCCCCAGGAGAGCCCCGTCGTAGTGGGCGGCCGACATCGCCAACGACTGCGGGCCCATTGATCCGAGGTAGATCGGCAGGGGCGTCGGCGGAGCGCCGAGTTTTGCTCCGTTATAGGCGGTGTCTCCCCGAAGTAGGGCGCGGGTGGCGGTGGCGGCGTCTCGCAGGCCGGCCACCTGCTTGGGAGGGATGGTCCCGAGCCGTGACGACCCGTGATGGGCCACCCCGTATCCCAGCGTGAAACGGTCGCCATAACGCTCGGCGAGAGATGACAGTTCCATCGCCACCGAAGCCGGGTGGCGGATGAAGGGACTCAGGACGCCGAAGCCGATCCTCACCGAGGACGTGGACTCGGCCGCGGCAGCCGCGATGGTGAAAACCCCCCGATGGAAGTGCTGCTCGGCGATCCAGATCGTGTCGAACCCACCCTGCTCGGTCGCCTGGGCCAAAGCAACAATCTCGTCGACCGTCCGGCCATTGTCCAGGCCGATGTCGAAACTCGGCGTCAGTCGTGCTGTCACGGCCGCGTGATGCGGGTCTCGCCTCCGATCATGACCCGTTTGATCCGGTGACGCTCCTGGAGGATGCGGACATCGTCGAGTGGGTTGCCGTCGATGATCAGCAGGTCGGCGACCTTGCCCACCTCAAGCGTCCCGAAGTCGTCGTCGATCCGAAAGAATTCGGCGTTGCCCCTGGTGGCCGTCACGAGGGCATCCATATTCGAGAGTCCCAGGCGGGTCTGCACCTCGAGTTCATAGGCCTCCTCGCCGTGCGGATCGGCGGGGGTGCCCAAGAAGTCCGACCCGATGGCCCGCTTGACGCCGATCGACTGGGAGCGGGGCAACGTGTCGGCGTAGGAGTCGAGCGCCATCTTGCAGCGTTCCACGTACACCGGATTGAGATCGAGGTCGTCGGCGCGTTCGACCGCCCGCGACAGGTACCCGACGTTGGGGTTCCAGGTGACGCCGTGGCTGGCCATCATCTCCAGGGTCTGGTCGTCGATCCAGTAACCGTGCTCGATGGAGTCGGCCCCCGCCCCGATGGCCCGCTGCATGCCGATGCAGGATTCCCCGATGAGGGTGTTGCTATGGCAGGAGAGGAGAGCCCCCACGTTGTGGGCGACATGGGCGGCGGCCTCGATCTCGGCGCCGGTCCAGGCCGACTCGGCGCGGATGAACGACGGATCGATGCCGCCGGTCACGCCCAGCTTGATGTCGGTGGCGCCGCCCCGGATCTGCTCGCGGGCCGCCTTGGCCACCTCGGCCACCCCGTCGGCCAACCGGACGAATCCGGGAGGTTCGGGTCCCTGCATCCACTCGAGGCGGATGAACGGCAGGTCGGGGATCCCGCCCGTCTCGGCGATGAACCGCCCCACCGCCCGCATGCGAGGACCGTTGACGGTGCCTTCCTCGACCGCTCGCTTCACCTCCAGGCTGTTGTCGCTCCCGCAGTCCCGGATGAGCGTGAAGCCGGCGCCGAGGATCTCCTGGACCTCGATCGCCGAGCGGATGGCATGGAGCTTGGGCGACTCCATGGCCCACGACAGGAAGTCATAACCCTGAATGCCGAACAAATGGAGGTGGGCATCGATGAGGCCGGGCAGCACATGAGCGCCGGCCGCGTCGATGATCTCGGCGCCCAGGGGGACCTCCACGTCGGCGCCGATGGCCGTGATGCGGTCGTCGGTGATGACCAGGCCCGCCGGACCGTATGGTTCGGTGCTGGTCCCGTCGAAGATCGACGCGTTGGTGATTGCTGTGGTGCCCACGTGCTCCTCCTCTAGCCCCGTGGGGCCAGTTCTTCGATGCCGCGTTCGATGTCACCGATAACGGTGATGATCGGGTGATCGATCCCGGCGTCGAGGTAGCGCTGCAGACCCTCGAGACAGTCGTCCCGGGTGCCGTTGACGGTGAGATCATCGATGACCTTGTTGGTGATGTACTTCTGGCCGGCCTCGCCTCCTCCCTCGTCCACGGCGGCCACCAACTGGCGCCATCCCGCGCCGTCGGGACCCCACACCGAGGTCCGCTTGGTGATGTCGGGAAGACGAGCCAGGTAGAGGGCGAGAAGGGGACGCAGGTAGTTGCGGGCAGCCTCCTTGGAGTCGTCGACGGCTGCCACCACCATCATCCCGACCTCCAGATCGTCGACCGTGCGGCCGGCTTTCTCGGCACCCTTTTGGAGGTGTCCGAGCGCCCAGGTGACGTAGTCGGTACTCAGAAAGGCGTTGAGCGATGCCCCCTCGGCGATCTCCCCGGTTAGCTGGCACGCCAGCGGGCCGGTCGGACCCAGCCACACGGGCAGGTCGCGACGCACGGGCTCGAAGTCGAGTTCGGCGTTTTCGAGGTGGACCATCTCACCCTGGTAGTCGAAGTGCGTCCCGTGGGCATGCCACACGGCCCGGCAGGCCTCCACGTACTCGCGCAACGCCTTGAGGGGCTTTTCGAAGTTGATGCCCTGGGCTTTGATGAGCACCCGGGAGCCGGCGCCGATACCGGCCACCATCCGTCCGCCGGACAACTCGTCGAGGGCGGCGAAGGTGGTGGCCATCAGCAGCGGGCTGCGAGTGAAGATCGGGCAGACGCTGGGCCCGATGGTGAGGCGCTCGGTCACGGCGGCGGCCGCTGCGCAGGCGGTGACGCCGTCGCGTGAGAAGTTGTGCTCGGCGTACCAGATCGAGTCGTACCCGAGTGCCTCCACTCGCTTGGTGAGCCGGACGGTCTCGGGGAGGGGCGTGTTCTGCAGCAAGCCGATACCGGTTTTGATCATGTTCTCTCCTTGTTCGGGTCAGTCGAGGTAGGGGGCGAGGATGCGTTTTTGCAGGCGTTGGAACAGAGTGCCGAAGATCAAGCCGAGAATGCCGACCATCAGGATCGCTCCGTACATCTCGGCGGGGAAGAGGCTACGGCGCATGAAGAGGATGAACCAGCCGAGCCCGTCGGTGGAGAGGATGAGCTCGGACGCCACCATCAGCACCAGTGCGACTCCGACCGCCTGGCGAGCGCCGGCCACGATCTGGGGAACCGCCAGGCCGAGCACAGCTCGTCGCAGCACCAGGGTTTCGGTCCCGCCGAAGCTTCGCACCACGTCGGGCAGCAGCGACTGCTTGGCGGTGCGGACGCCGAAGATCGTGTTGATCGCCACAAAAATGAACGAAGCCCAGGCGATCACGATGATGCGGGACAGGTCTCCGATCCCGACCACCAGCACCAGGACGGGCAGGAACAGGATGACCGGGATGGGTCGAAGAAACTCGAGCAGTGAGATCGCTACGGAACCGGGCTTGTTCCACCACTCGACGACCACCCCGAAAACGACCCCGACCACCACCCCGATCAGCCAACCCGCCACTGCGCGGTAAACGCTTTTGCCGATCTGGAACAGAAGACCGTCGCCCGATCGGTACGGGGGGTCGGTGAAGGCGGCCACGGTGTCGGTGAACACCTGAGTGGGCGGCGGGAAGAGGAATTGGTTGACCATCTCGGCGCGGCTCACATACTCCCACACCCCGAAGATGGCGGCCAGGACGATCGCAGTTTTCAACCCCCGAATCCACACCGACTTGGTCACGCGTGATCCCCCCGGCGTTGCAGGAGGCTCCAGACCTGGTTGTACCTGGTCCGGAACTCGTTGGAGGCCACAAACTCCTCGTAGCTGGAGGTCCGCTCGCCCTGCTCGAAATCGGTGAGCACGCGGGCCGGGCGGTGATCGAGGACCACGGTGCGGTCGCCGAGGTAAAGCGACTCCTCGATGTCGTGAGTGACGAACAGCACCGTCCGGTCGAGGCTCTCCAGGATCCTGCGGATCTCTTCTTGCATGACCCGGCGGATCTGCGCGTCGAGCGATCCGAACGGCTCGTCCATCAGCAGCACGTCGGGCTCGAAGGCGAGGACGCGGGCCAACTGGACCCGCTGTTGCATGCCGCCCGAGAGTTCCCGTGGATAGGCCTTCTCGAACCCCTCGAGGCCCACCATCTCGATGTAGCGGGCGGCCGCCTCGGCCCGCTCGGTCCGCGAGGCGACTCCCTCGATCTCCAACCCGAATTCGACGTTCTTCTGGACCGTTTTCCACGGCGCCAGCGCGTTGGAATAGTCCTGGAACACAAAGCCGATGCGCGGCTTCGGCGAACTGGGCTCGAAGGTGATGGACCCACCGGTCAACGGGGTCAACCCGTCGATCATCTTCAGGATGGTTGACTTACCGCAGCCCGACGGCCCCACGATGGTCACCAACTCGCCCGGGCGGAACGAGAGATCCAGACTATCGATGATCTTGAGGTCCTCGTCCTGACCGCGCCGGGCGTAGGTCTTGGTAACACCCTTCAGGTGGATGGCCGGACTGGAGGAGGTCTTGGGGGTGGTCATGTCAACGAGGTCTCCGACCACCAGGGGAACAGCCTCCGCTGGGCCACCTCGAGCAGTCGGAACGCCACGTACCCGATGATCGCAATCAGGACGATGGAGGCATACATGCGGCCAAACAGAGCGTTGCTTTGGGTGCGGAGGATGTAGAAGCCGAGTCCGGACAGCCCGACCACCATGTCGGCGACCACGATGACGATCAGCGCCACCGACACGTTTTGTCGCAGACTCGAGAGGAAGTAGGGGAGCAGGCTGGGGATCCCGACCTTGCGGAGCACCTTCACCTCACCGGCGCCGAAGCTGCGGGCCGCATCCTGCAATGTGTCCGGGATGTGTTTCACTCCGGCGATTACGTTGATGACCGCCAGGAAGAAACAACCCCAGGCCACGGCGAAGGCACCCACCAGGAAGGAGTCGGCGAGCACCAGAAGCGCCATGGGGACCACGGCCACCGCCGGGATGGCGCGAAAGAAGTCGAGCGGCCCGCTTACCCACGAATCGACCGAAGCGTAGCGGCCCACCGCCATTCCGACCACCACCGCCGCGCCGAATCCGACCGCGTAGCCGACCAGCGCCGTCCACATGCTCTCGACCGTGGCGGCACCCAGGTTCGTCCAGTCTTCGGCGCCCGCCCGCAAGACCTCGTGGGGTGGGGGGATGAACTCTGAGTTGACGAACCCGGTGGCCGTCGCCGCCACCCACGTTGCGAGGATGACGGCGACGGCCGTGAATCCGGGGAACCGCAGGGCTCCTCTCACTTCAGTTTCCGTTCGGTTCGGTTACGGCAGTTGGCTCGGGTCCCAGGGGAAGTAGCGACCGTTCTCGATCAGCTCGTCTTCGGTGAACGGGAGATCCGAGATGAACGCTGCAACGTCCAGCCCTTCCCCGATCAGGTCCGCGTTGACCATCAGGTCTGCCACACGCTGCATCTGCTCGAGCCAGTTTTCCGGCCAGGTCACGTACAGGTGCGGCGGGTTGTTCCTCTGAGCCTCCTCCGGCACACCCGAGATGGCCACTGAAATCGCCAGGGCCTCGGCCGGGTTGTCGACGATCCACTGGCAGGCGTCACGGATGGCGAGCGCCCATGCCCTGATGGTGTTGGGGTTCTCAGCGACGAACTCGGGCGTGGCCGCCATCGGGAACATACCGGCCCCGCGATCGCCCAGCATTTCCGGGATGCCGTTTTCTCCCCCGATGTAGGGGTCACCGATCGAGCGGAAGCCGTTCCCCTCGGTCTCTCCGAACGGAATGATGGCGCCGACGAACGGGTAGATCATGTATCCGACGTCAATCTCGCCCGAAGTGATGAGATCCGGATGCGCGCCCCAGAACGCTTCGATGAGTTCAACGCTATCGGGGTCGACGCCCACCTCAAGCATGATCGATATCAGGAAGGCCTCTTCGTTGGACCCACGGGCGATCACACCGATGCGTGCCCCTTCGAGATCTGCGACCGTTTGGATGGGCGAGTCCTCGGCGACGATCAGGCGATGCGTGGTGTAGTCGGCGCCGCCTTCCTTGGCGTAGAAGGCGTGGGTCGTGATGAACTTGAGCTGCTGCCCACGTTCGGCCAGCGAGAAGGCCAGCGGCCAACTCGTGTACCCCATGTGCGCCTCACCGGACAGGGCCGCTTCGGTGGCGCGGCCTGCACCACCCTCGAAAGCCAGGAGTTCCGGCTCCAGCCCGTAGTGAGCGAAGAAGCCTTCTTCCTGAGCCACGTAGAGAGGCAGGAACTGCGCCAGTGTGGCCGGCATCACCCTGATGTTGGGAGTCTCGGGCGTCATGTCGGGCATGGCTTCGGTTGTGGTGGTGGGGGCCTCGGTGGTGGTGGGTGCTTCGGTGGTGGTGGGTGCTTCGGTGGTGGCCGGAGCCTGGGTGGTGGTGGGGGCCGCGGTTTCCTCGGTGTCGTCGGCGCCGCAAGCGGCAATAACCAGTGCGAGGGCCACGAGGAGTACCCACGGACCCCGGTTTCGGATCCTGAACATGATCTCTCTTTCTATATGAACAAGCGTTGCTGCTCCTAAGACAATAGAGACCCAATATGGGAGGCGGCCCTGAAAACGGGAAAGAAAGGGGCCGGCCTCCCGGTGACGTGGTCAGTGACGGGCGCCGGGTCGGCTGGGTACACCCACTCCCACCAGGCTGTCGCGTGTGACGAGCGTCACCAGATACTCTTCCTTCATCCCCTCGCTTCCCTGCGGTCGGAGGGGCAGCACCATGTAACGCAGGTCGGCTGCGCTGTCGACCACCCGCACCTGGATCGCCTCGCTCACCGCCAGCCCGAACTCCCGCATCACGCCCCGAGGATCGACCACGGCCCGCGAGCGGTAGGCGAAGCTCTTGTACCAGTCGGGTGGAGGGCCGAGCAGAGAGGTCGGGTAACAGGAGCACAGAGTGCACACCACCAGGTGATGCACCTTTTCGGTGTTTTCGACCACCACCAGTTTGGCGCCCGACACCGGCGGATATCCCATCTCATCCAAAGCCGCCCGCGGATCCTCTAGCAGGCGACGTTTGAAGTCGGGGTCGATCCATGCCCGAGACACCACCCGGGCGCCGTCCGTGGGCGACCGTGCTGCTATAACATCCCTGACCCGTTGGACATCGTTGGGGCCGATCACGCCCTTTTGCACCAGGAGTTCCTCCATCGCCAGCATGCGCCGGGCCCGCTCGCTGAGAGTGATGTCATCCGCCACGCCGGGATGGTCATGCCCGTGGTCGGTGTGATGATGCTCAGAACCCATGTTCAACCAACCGAGCCGACCGGATCTGTGGCCCGTTCCAGCCACTGTTCGAAAATGTCGACCAGCAGTCGATCGGCGGTTGGCCCACCGTAACCCTCGCCCCAGAGGTCTCCCATCTGAAACTCCACCCGATAAAGAACCCTCTTCGGCAGCCCACTGCCATCGTACGCTCGCAGTTCGGGATCATAGAAGCTTCCCGCCAGAGCCTGCACCATCCCTGCCTTTCCCTTGACGTATCCCGGCGTCCGGTGGTGAGTGTCAATCGGGGTCGAGCGCACCCTGACCCTGTCGCCAGGCAGGAACCGCGCCACCTAAGCCCACCTTCCCTCGATGGCGTTCGCTCGGCTGTCGATCTCCTCGGTGGTGAGCAAACCCTTCTCGACCAGGAGAAGCTCCAACGACGCCGACCAACGCTCGTAATATCCCAGGCTCCGGTAGCGTGTTGGCGAAAGCGTCTCGATGCCGCGGCGAAGCTCGTCGGAGGTTATAAGACGTTTCTCACAGAGCACATCCACCAGCGCCCCGGCCCGGCGTTCCCACTCCATCAGATCACGTTCGGCTCGATCGATTGGCCGGCTATTGGGCCGACCGCCCATATCATGCACTGCCTTCAAGGGCTCATCCCCTTTGCTGCGGCCCGGCCCCAAGGTGGGCGCGGTTTGCCATGCCGACGATAGCCCCTCTCAGCCGTATGTGTGAGCATTGGGCAGCTCAATCAAGGTGCCATCAACCGGTGGGCGTATCATCGCGTTTTATGATCTCCGGAGGTGGCGCGAAGCCAATTGCACAGCCGAAGCCTTTGGGCGGACGCCGGGCCGTCCCGGTTCAACGGATGAAGTTATGGGAACCCGATACCGACGGCGGGGAACTGGGAAAAGCGGGCCGAATCCACCCTGGCCGGAGGGTGTGAGGTGACCCGCCTTGCCAGGATGGGGATTTGTTTTTTGGATCGTCCCGACGCCCGAACGCAGGTCGCTTTATCCCAACAGGCCGAAGCGCGGGGGTACGAGTCGGTTTGGATATGTGAAACTCGCACCGCCCGGGACGCCATATCGGTGATGGGCGCCGTTGCTCACCGGACGAAGCGGATCAAGATCGGGGCCGGGGTGGTGAACACTTGGACGCGCCCTGCCGCTCTGATGGCGTTGACTTTCGCCACTTTGGATGAGTTGGCTCCGGCCCGAATGCTATTGGGGCTCGGAGCATATTGGGATCCGCTGGCTTGGAAACAAGGAGTGATCCGAAGCCGTCCCCTGCGGCAGATGCGGGAATACGTGGAGGTGTGTCGGAGACTCCTTGCTCTGGAGACGGTTACTTTCGAGGGTGATCTGGTGCAGGTGCGGGATCTGCGGCTGGAACTGGGGGAGGGCGCTTCCGACATGCCCAGGGAGGTCCCCATCTACATCGGGGCGACCGGACCCCAAATGCTGGCCCTTTCGGGAGAGATCGCCGACGGGGTGCTGCTCAACGGTTTCACGTCATTGGCATACCAGGCTCGGGCATTTGACCGGATGGCGGAGGGCGCCGCCCGTGTGGGAAAGCGGCTCGACGATCTGGATCTTCCGCAGGTGGTGGTGGTGTCGGCCGATGACCGTCACCCGCAACGGGCTCTGGAGACGGCTCTGCGTATGACCACCATGTATCTGGGCCAGCAACCCCATATTGCCCGGGCGAGCGGGGTTCCCGAGGAGTTGCTGGAAGAGGTCCAAGAAGAGATGGGCGGTTGGCCTCCCCGGGAAGGCGGGATAGAGGCGGCGATGCCGCTGGTGCCCACCGAGGTGGTGAGTGCCTTGTGCGTGTGGGGAGATCTGGCATCCTGCCGGGAGGGTTTGGCGGCCTACGCCACCCGTCCCAACGTCTACCCGGTGCCCCTGCCGATCACCGACAACTATCAGGAGATGCTGGAGGCTTTCGCGCCCGGGAGTTGACCCACCGATGACCACCCCCCGGGAAGATCGTCTGATCGCCCTTGCCCCCGAGGTGCATATTTATGCCATCGCTGATGTGGCTTATGCTGAAAGTGTCCGGAGTTTGGGTTAGAGTGGGACCAAGTGTCTACGCCCAGGCGGTTGTGGCTGGGATGAGCCTGCCGTGGGTGGGGTCCACCGCCAAGCGCAGCCCTTCCAGTGTGTACGCCCCCAGCAGGGCGCGGGCATTGTCCTCCCCGAAGACCACCAGGGTGGGAATGCTCCTTCCATCGATGGTGGCGCGTGCCTCCCCGATGTCGTATTCCACAGGCCGTCCGTCGGCTAGCATCAGGCTGATCTTCTCCATGGGCGACACACCCAGGTCCTTCAGCAGATGGGCGGGCACGATGGTGTAGCTGGCTCCGGTGTCCACCATCGCATCTATCTCCAGTGACTGTTGGCCGTCCATGCTGTCCAGTCGGATTGGCCAGTTGAAAACGCCCATGTTCTGATCCTCCTCTTATGTTCGCACCCCTATGACCGGCATTCTACTGTAAGGCGACGACTTCCGGCCATCGGACCCGACAATTTTCCTCTTCACTGGCACCTCGTGTTGTGGAGGCGTGGTTTGGGGGCCACTGGGTTCAGGTGGCCACCGCTCCGTACAGATCGGGGCGGCGGTCTCGGAAGAAGCCCCATTCGTTGCGGATTTGGGGCACCACCGAGAAGTCGAGGTCGGCCAGCAGCACCTCGTCGTCCTGATCGCTGGCCTGGCTGATGATCCGGCCCTTGGGGTCCACCCACACCGATGAGCCGTAGAAGTGCGAGTCGGATCCGCCCTGATCGATGCCCACCCGGTTGACTCCTCCCACATACATGATGTTGTCCACCGCATGGGCGCGCAGTTCCAACTCCCACAGGTAGCGACTCATACCGGTGGTGGCGGTGGGCACCACCATCAACTGGGCGCCCTGCAAGGCAAAGGCCCGCACTCCTTCGGGGAAGTGTCGGTCATAGCAGATATACACCGCAAATTTGATTCCGAACGGGGTGTCGAAGGTGACGAACCCGGTGTCTCCCGGAGCGAAGTAGTACTTCTCCAGACCGGTGAGAGTAGGGGTGCTCACCAGGGGGATGTGGCTCTTCCGATAGATCCCCAGAAGCTCGCCGTCGGTCCCGATCACCGGGGCGGTGTTGAACAGCATGCCCTCGATGGTCTTCTCATAGATGGGCGCCACCAGCACGATGCCGGTCTGGCGGGCCACTTCCTGCATCCGGTCGGTGGTGGGCCCGGGAATGGGCTCGGCCAAGTCAAGATGCCGGGGGTCCATTTCGTAGGGAAAGTAAATGGTGTTGAACAACTCCTGCAGGCAGACGATCTGCGCTCCCTGGTCGGCCGCCGATCGGACCAGTCGCTCTCCCTTGGCGATGTTGGCCTCCCGGTCATAGACGGTGGACATCTGGATTAGGGCGGTTCTGACAGTGGTCATGGCTTCTCCCCGGGGGTCAGGAAATCAGGTCGGTGGCGATCGTCTCGGATGGTCGGCGCTTGATGAACCGGCCCATCCCGGCCCGGCCCACGAACTTTCCGTCCGAGACCACCGGCTCCCCGCGCACCAGCACCGTCTCGGGAGCGCCTTGCAGCACCCAGCCCTCATAGGGGTTGTAGTCGCAGTTGGTCATCTGGGTGTCGGCGGAAAGGGTTTGCTCCCGGTCGGGGTCGAAGATCACCAGGTCGCCGTCGGATCCTGGCATGATCTCGCCTTTTTGTGGGTAGAGGCCGAACAGTTTGGCGGCGTTGGTGGAGGTGATCTCCACCCACCGGTTCAGAGATATCCGGTTCCCCCGCACCCCGAAGTTGTAGAGCAGGCTCACTCGCCACTCCACACCGGGCATGCCGTTGGGAATCTTGGTGAAATCCCCTCGGCCCATCTCTTTCTGCTTTTTGTAATGGAACGGGGCGTGATCGGTGGAGACCAACTGCAGGTCACCGGAGGCCAGCCCTTTCCAAAGCTGCTCCTGATGGGACGGGGTCCGCAACGGGGGCGAGCAGACATACTTGGCGCCCTGGAAGCCCGGCAAAGCGAGCCGGTCGTCGGACAGCAACAGGTATTGGGGACAAGTCTCCGCGTACACGGGCAATCCCCGCCGCCGGGCCTGTCCCACCGCGCTCAGAGCTTCAGCCGCCGACAGGTGCACCACGTACACGGGAACCTTGGCGATTTCCGCCAGGGCGATGGCCCGCGAGGTTGCCTCACCCTCGGCGATGGAAGGCCGGGTCATGGAATGAAAGCGGGGTTCGGTGAGCCCGGCCGCAATCGCCTGTTGGATGAGCACTTCGATGGCCGGGCCGTTCTCACAGTGCAGCATGATCAGCCCGCCGTGGTCGCCGGTCCACTGCAGCGCCGAGAAAATGGCGCCATCGTCCAGCATCCAGGCGTTGGGATAGGCCATGAACAGTTTGAAGCTGGAAACCCCCTCTTCGATCAGGGCGCCGAGGGAAGGGAGATAGGCTGCCGGCAGATCGGCGATGATCTGATGGAAGGCCCAATCCACCGCGGCCTTCCCTTCCGATTTCCCGAACCACTCTTCGAGCGACACCCGGGGATCATCTCCTTTTTTCTGGATGGGAAAGTCGATGATGGTGGTGGTTCCACCCACCGCCGCCGCCACGGTGCCGGTGTAGAAGTCATCGGAGATGAAGGTGTCGCCCGCCGGTGTGTCCATGTGGGTGTGAGGGTCGATGCCCCCGGGAATCACCAGCTTCCCCGCGGCGTCCATCATCCGATCGGCGGGAAAGTCGCCCAGGTTGCCCAGCCGGCAGATCTTCCCGTTTTCGATGAGAATGTCTTCTACCGTGTCCCGGGAAGCGGTTATAACCCGTCCTCCCCTGATCAGTGTGGTGCTCACCAACCTCTCCTTGTTCAACTTCTTTCTAGCCTATTCCAATATCTTGCCGTGACAATCCGTTTGGGGGATCGACTTGAATACAGATTTGCCCGCACCGGACGCAGGGGTCGGGTTTGCCTCCCCGGACCACGTGGCGGAACTCTTGCGCCGCCATTCCTATCTGGCCGACCGGGGATTGGCCACCGCCGTCTATCTGGCCCGCAGCCTTCCCCAGCCGTTGATGCTGGAGGGGGAGGCGGGAGTGGGGAAAACCGAAGTGGCCAAGGCGTTGGCGGATGCCTGGGCGGTTCCGCTGGTGCGCCTGCAGTGCTACGAGGGGATCGACGCTTCCCAGGCTCTCTACGAGTGGGACTACACCCGCCAACTTCTTCATCTGCGGGCCGCTGATCTCCGGGACGGCGCCGGCCGGGACATCTACGGCGAGGAATTCCTCTTGGAAAGACCGTTGCTGCGGGCATTGCGATCGGAAGGAAAGTGCGTTCTGCTGATTGACGAGATCGACCGGGCCGATGACGAGTTCGAGGCTTTCTTGCTGGAGATCCTCTCGGACTTTCAGATCAGCATCCCCGAGTTGGGTGTCATCCACTCGTCCGCCCCCCCGATGGTGATCCTGACCTCCAACCGCACCAGAGAGTTGCATGACGCCCTCAAACGACGTTGTCTATACCATTGGATCGATCTTCCCGAGCACCTGCGGGAGGTGGAGATAATCAGGACCAGGGCGCCGGAAGTGTCCGAAGCGCTGGCTCGCAAGGTGGTGCGAGCGGCGGCCCGCCTGCGCCGGGCTGATCTGGTGAAGGCCCCAGGGGTGGCGGAGACCATCAGTTGGTCGCGGGCCCTGCAGCGGCTTGGGATCAAACGCCTCGACACCGAGACGGTCCGGCTCACCCTGGGGGCGGCGCTCAAAGAGCGCGACGATTTGGAAACGGCGGCGGGATTCATCGAGGAGCTTGCCGACCTTGAATGACGGCGAGGAGCTTTTCGGGTCACTGATCCGCTTCGGCCAGCATCTGCGCACCCACGGTTTCACGGTTGGACCGGTTCGGATTCTGGCCTTCTGCCGGGCGGCGGCCCAACTTGACCCCACCGATCCGGCCGACTTGTACTGGGCAGGTCGGCTGACCCTGGTGGATGACCATCGCAGGTACCCCGACTTCGACCGGGCTTTCGCCGAGTGGTTCCTCCGGTCCGAGCAGGAGCCCTCCACCCGTCCGGGCGAGTTCGTCTTCGGAGGATGGGACTCCGACGGGGCGCCGGGCGGAACGCGGACGGTGGCGACCCCCCAGGAGGTGGCG
The DNA here is from genome assembly GCA_963665765.1 of Acidimicrobiia bacterium. Classification (GTDB taxonomy): domain Bacteria; phylum Actinomycetota; class Acidimicrobiia; order Spongiisociales; family ZC4RG35; genus Bin76. The sequence goes on along the minus strand of OY762464.1, from coordinate 637,178 downwards.
GTGGTGGACCCTTCCGATGACCGCCCCGGTTCCAGCGGACCGACCGCGTCCCAAGACGAGCTTCTCAAAGAAAAGCGGTTCGATCACTGGACGGAGGAGGATCTTCGGTGGCTACACCGATTGGTGACCGGAATCACGGTGAACCTGCCCAGGCGGCTGGTCCGGCGCACCCGCCCGGGAGCTACCGGGCGGATCGACTTGCGGAGAACCGTGCGGCGTTCCCTGCGCAGCGACGGCGAACCTTTCTATCGGGCGTATCGTCGCAGAAAGATCAAGCCTCGCCGGCTGGTTTTGATCTTGGACATCTCCGGGTCCATGGCGGGCTTTTCCCGTCCGCTCCTCCATTTCGCTTATGCCACCCATCGGGCCGCCCACGGGGTGGAGGTGTTCTGTTTCGGAACCAGGCTCACCCGCATCACCCCCCAACTGCGTTGGCGGGATCCCAATCGCTCGATAGAAGAGGCAGCCGCGCGGGTGGTGGATTGGGAGAGCGGCACCCGGATCGGGGAGTCGATCACCCAATACGTGCGACGTTACGGGCCCGACTCCCGGAACAGGGGATCGCTGGTCCTGATCTGCTCAGACGGCCTGGAAAGGGGAGATCCCCAGGTTCTGGGGAAGGCCATGGCTCGTCTCGCTCGTCAGGCCTACCGGGTGATATGGGTGAATCCCCTGATGGGCGACCCCGGGTTCCGGCCTTTGACCAGGGGATTGGTTGCTTCTCTCCCTCACATCGATTCCATGGTGGCCGGACACAATCTGGCTGCCCTGGACCAAATGGCCGGGTTGCTGGCTGAATAAGTCGCTTTAAGCCAACCGGCGGCGCGGTGCTTGTCTTACTATATGGGCATCAAAGACATATAGAGACATATGGAGATGGGAGAGCGATGAAACCCGCAGCTTTCGAATACCACGCTCCCGAGTCTGTTGATGATGCAACTGGGTTGCTGAGTGGCCACGAGGACTCCAAGGTGCTGGCCGGAGGCCAGAGTCTGGTTCCGATGATGAGCTTCCGCTTGGCCAGACCTGCCTGCATCGTTGACATAAACGGGATTTCCGACCTCGATTACATCCGATGCGATGGGGGTGTCCTGCAGATCGGGGCCACTGCCCGTCAGACCGCAGTTGAAGAATCCTCGGAGATCGCCGATTGCGTTCCGCTGTTGGTGGCGGCCACCGGCCACGTTGGCCACCGGGCGATCCGCAACCGCGGGACCCTGGCAGGGAGTTTGGCGCACAACGACCCGGCGTCGGAATACCCGGCGGTGCTCATGGCTTTGGGCGCCTCGGTAACCGCGGTTTCCTCGGGAGGATCCCGGGTGCTGTCCGTGGAAGATCTGGTTGGCGGGCACTTCCTCTCCACTGCTCTCGCACCCGATGAACTCATCACCGCCATCTCGATGCCCGCCCAATCCGGCGGTCACGGTTTTGCCGAGTTCGCCCGTCGCCACGGGGACTTCGCGGTGGCCGGCGCGGCGGCGGTGGTAGCCATGAACGGGAACGGAGTGGCATCGGCTTCGATAACCGCCTTCGGAGGCACCACCCCCGCCCGACTGGATGAAGCGGAGGCGGCGCTGGTGGGCAGCGACGGGGGATCCGCCGCGGTGGCCGAGTCCGCCGCTCGGGCCGCGGTCCAGTTCCCTTCCACCGACGATATTCATGGGAGCGCCGACTACCGACGCGCCCTGATAGACGTGCTCACCCGCCGGGCGTTGCAGCAGGCGGTCGCCCACGCTCAGGAGGTGTGATGATGGGCCAAGTTGCCATAACTCTCAACGTGAACGGAAGAAACCAAACCACTCTGGCCGAACCCAGGGAGATCCTGGCCGACGTGCTGCGCGACCGTTTGGGTCTCACCGGAACCCATCTGGGATGCGAGCACGGGGTCTGCGGCGCGTGCACCGTCCTCTTGGACGGGGAGATGGTGCGATCCTGCCTGCTCTTCGCCGTTCAGGCCCAGGGCGCTTCGATCACCACCATCGAAGGTGTGGAACAGGACGGAGAACTCCATCCCATGCAGAAGGCGTTTTCGGAGTACCACGGGTTGCAGTGCGGGTTCTGCACCCCGGGAATGATCCTGGCCGGAGTGGATCTGTTGAAACGCAATCCTGATCCCAGCCCCGACGAAGTCCGGGAGGATATGGGAGGAAACATTTGCCGTTGCACCGGATACCAAAAGATCGTGGAGTCGGTGCTGGGAGCGGCGCGGGAAATGAATGAGGTGACATCATGACCACCACTCAATGGATCGGCGCACGAGCGCCGCGTCGGGAAGATCCGGCTCTGATCCGGGGGCGGGGCCGTTATATAGCCGACATCAACCTCCCCGCAACCCTGCACATGGCGATCCTCCGCAGCCCCTACGGCCACGCGCGGATCAACTCGATCGACGCTTCCGAGGCTCGCACGATGGACGGGGTGCACCTGGTGATAACTCCTGATGACATTCCCGATCATGTCACCCAGTTCCCGATTGTCTGGAGGCTGCCCGGCCAAAAAGATTCGGGCATTCCCGCCCTGGCCCAGGGCAAGGTCAGGTACGTGGGTGAGCCGGTGGCCGCGGTCGTCGCCGAATCTCGCTATCTGGCCGAGGACGCCCTCGACGGCATCGACGTCGACTACGAGCCGCTTGATGCGGTCACCGACTGCGAGCAGGCGCTGGAAGATGACGCCCCGGTAATTAATGAGGAGTGGGGTGACAACGTTGCCATCCATCACGTGTTTGCCGGATATAACGCCCTGGGCGAATGTCACTACGAGCCCGAGGTGTTCGACAACGCCGAAGAGATAGTCCGCGGGCGGCTCACCATCGGTCGACATTCGGGTATACCGCTTGAAACCCGGGGGATCGTGGCCGACTGGGATGAGATCCATGGAAGGCTCACCGTGCATTCCGAATCGCAGGTGGCGCACCTGTTCCGCACCGAACTGGCCGCGTCGCTGGGGCTGCCCGAGACCGCGGTTAGGGTGCTCACCCCCAACATGGGCGGCGGTTTCGGCAACAAATGGGACCGCTACCCCGAGGATCTTTTGGTGAGCATCGCCAGCATGGAGTTGGGCAAGCCCGTCAAGTGGATCGCCGACCGTCGCGAGGGGCTGATGTCCACCGTGCACGGGCGTGCCCAGGTGCAGGAGTGGGAACTGGCGCTTCGGAGCGACGGGACCATTCTGGGGCTGCGGGGCAAGGTAATCAACGACCTGGGCGCCCATTTGCACAGTGTCGGGATCGGTCCGGCCTGGGTGACCGGCGCGGCGGCGCCCAACCAGTACAGGATCGCCAACTATTACTGCGATGTGATCGCCGCGACCACCAACAAGACTCCGACCAGCACGTTCCGCGGTTTTGGCGGTCCCGAAGGGATCTTTGGGATCGAGCGGATGATGGACAAAGCGGCCAAGCAATTGGGCATGGACCCGGCCGAGATACGTCGCATGAACATGATCCAACCCGATCAGTTTCCGTGGTTCAACGCGGCGGGGGCCGTGTACGACTCGGGTAACTTCCCGGCCTGTTTGGAAAAGGCCTTGGAAGCAGCGGACTACGACCGGCTCCGGGCGGAGCAGGAAGAGTTGCGTTCCCAAGGAATCTATCGAGGAATCGGGATCTCCAGCTACATCCACGTGTCGGGGTTCGGTCCCTCGCCCATTCTTGGGTACCTCAGCTATTACACCGGGGGTTACGAAGGGTCCACTGTCAAGATCGACCCGAACGGCAAGGCCACGGTCTACACGGGGATGATTCCCATGGGGCAGGGCACCGAAACCACCTTGGCACAGGTGGCCGCCCATCATCTGGGCATCGACATGGCCGACGTTCGGGTGGTGTGGGGAGACACCGATCAAACCCCGTACACCGGGTTCGGATCGGCGGGAAGTCGTTCCAACGTGGCGGCGGTGGCGGTCATCAAGGCTATCGAGGAGATCAAGGCCAAGGCGGTCCGCATCGGCGCCGGCATGTTGGAAGCCGATGCCGAAGACCTGGAATACGCCGATGGCATGGTCTCGGTGAAGGGCGCCGAGGAGATGCGTTCGGTCAGCCTGGCCCAGGTGGCTCAGCAGGCCTACTGGGCTCATGCTCTGCCCGAAGGCGACCAGCCTTTCCTGGAAGCCACCTACGTTTATGACCCGCCCAACTTCACCACCGCTTCGGGTTGTCATCTGGTGGTGCTGGATGTGGACACCCAGACCGGCAAGATCACCTTCCGCAACTACGTGGTGGTGGACGACTGCGGACCGGTGATCAACCCACTGCTGGTGGAAGGGCAGATCCATGGTGGAATTGCCCAGGCGTTGGGCGGGGCGCTCTTGGAGGAGTTCGTCTACGACTCCGACGGCCAGTTGCTGACCACCTCCTTCATGGACTATCTGCTGCCGTCTTTCACCGATGTTCCCGACATGGAGATCCATCATGTGGTGACTCCTTCCCCTCACACCGAGGGTGGCTTCAAGGGGATGGGCGAGGCCGGCACATTCCCGCCGGGCGCGGCAGTGGCCAATGCGGTCACCGACGCTCTCACCCCCCTGGGAGTGGAGGCCGACAAGCTTCCCATCACTCCCAACCGGCTGTGGGGTCTCATCAAAGAGGCCACCGGGTAGGAGCCATGGACACTCAACTAGCAGGCAGGGTGGCCTTGGTCACCGGCGCCAGCCAAGGTATAGGCCGGGCTATCGCCGTCGCCCTGGCCGCCGAAGGCGCTCAGGTGGCCCTCTTGGCTCGCAACCGAGCGGGCTTGGAAGAAACTCTTCGGATGATCGGAGGGTCGGGTGTGGTCGCGCCTTGCGATGTGACCGACCCTTCCGCCGTCACCCGGGCGGTTGACGATGCGGTGTCGGCCTTGGGACGGCTGGACGTGGTGGTGAACAACGCCGGAAAACGGCAAAATTTTGCCCGCTTGGACGAGTTGGGGATCGAGGAGTGGAACAGCGTCATTGCCACCAATCTTTCGTCGGTGTTCTATGTCACCCGGGCCGCCGTTCGGTATCTCATCGAGCAAGGATCGGGGTCGGTGGTGCATGTGTCTTCCGTAGCCGGGCCGCTGGGTTTTCCCACTATCGGGGCATACAGCGCCTCCAAATCGGGAGTGATCGGGGTCACCAGGACCATGGCCGCCGAATGGTGCGAATTCGGGGTGCGAGTCAACTCGGTTGCGCCGGGGTGGACCGCCTCGCCCATGAATGTCGAGCTGCGTACCGACCCGGCCAATTCGGAGATCCTGAAGGGCATAACTGCGAGGATCCCCATGGGCCGGTTCGCCGACGCCTCGGAGGTGGCTGCGGCGGTGGTGTTCTTGGCCGGGTCCACCGGCAGCTTCATCACCGGGCAGACGTTGGTGGTGGACGGCGGCTGGAGCATGGTCTAGCAGAAGGGTTGGAACGTGGCTGACAAGACACAGGTGCGAGCCGCTCTCGAGCGGGAAGTGGCGGCCTACCGGAAGGCCAATCCCCGCTCGTTGGAGTTGGCTGCCCGCGCACAGCGGGTGCTACCGGGCGGCACCACCCGCACCACCACCTTCTTTCCGCCCTTTCCTCCCTTTCAGGTCCGGGGTGAGGGATGTCATATGGTGGACGTGGACGGCAATCGCCGGGTTGATTTCATCAACAACTACACGTCTTTGATTTGCGGGCATGCCCACCCGCACATTCTGAAAGCCGCCCAGGAGGCAGCCGAAGGTGGCACCGCCTTCGCCGCGCCCACCGAATACGAGGTGCACCTGGCCGAGTTGCTGTGCGAGCGCGTGGAGTCATTGGACCTGGTCCGGTTCACCAATTCGGGGACCGAGGCGACCATGGCCGCCATGCGATTGGCCCGCGCCTACACCGGACGGTCGAAGGTCGCCCGTTTCGAGGGGAGCTATCACGGCACCCATGACTACGGCACCCATCCGGCGGCTGGTGTTCCCGATCTTATCTCCGAGTTGGTTTTGGACCTGCCATACAACAACGTCGAGGGTTGCCGGGAGATTGTGGAAAAGGTGGGGGACGACCTGGCTGCCATCATCGTGGAGCCGGTGCTGGGCGCCGGGGGAGTGATCCCTGCCCATCAGGACTTTTTGGAGTATCTTCGTTCGGCCACCACTGCCTGTGGGGCTCTGCTGATCTTTGACGAAGTGCAGACTCTGCGGCTGCACCCAGGAGGCGCCCAGGCCATTTACGGGGTCAGCCCCGACTTGAGCGCCTTCGCCAAGATCATCGGAGGCGGATTCCCGGTGGGGGCGTTCGGGGGATCCGGCGAGATCATGGAAATCATGCATCCGGTGTCCGGCGACATCTCCTGGGGCGGCACCTTCAACGGCAACCCGGTGACCGCCGCGGCCGGGCTGGCCTGCATGGAGATGCTCACCTATTCGGTGATTTCGGATCTGAACGAGTTGGGCGAGTACGCCATGGCCGGAATCAAACAAGCCTTCGATCAAGGCGGAATTGCAGGCCAGGTCACCGGCATGGGGTCGCTCTTCAACGTGCATCCCACCTCCGAGCCGATAACCGACGTACATGCCGTGAACCGCGCCGACCCCGACCTGCGGCGCCTATTCCACTTCGGGCTTCTCAACCGAGGCTTTTTCCTCTCCGCCCGAGTCAGCGCCTGCCTGTCAACCCCCATGAACAGGGCCGAAGCCGACGGTCTGATCGAAGCCACCGCCGAGGTTATCGGGAGTGTGGTGGGTTGAGGCCGGAGCGACTCTTGGGAATCCAACCGGCCGGAGCTTCAAGTTGAATTCCCGATGATGCAATCACGGGATCCGGCAACCGGTTAGTCCGAATCACAGCTTTGCGGTGACACTGCATGGGCTTGGCGAGGAAGTGTCCATAATCTATCTTGATGCCCCCACGGGCCTCAAGCGCATCAATAAAGGTGGTCTGCTGCTGGTCGGCAGCGGGATTGTTTCGAACTCTGGTCGTGAAATAGTGAACCAGAGCGAGTTGTTGGTGAGGTTTCAGTCGATATAGGCAAAAACCCGTTGTTTCTTAGGCACAAGAAGACAAACGGTACTTGACAGGTGCCTCAGTATCGCGTACAATGGTCCCGTACCCCCCTGGGTGAGTAGCCCGGGGCCTACAGCCCCGACCATTGGTCGGGGCTGTCTCTTTTGCGAGTGAGGCCCCGCAGGTCATCGGAGGTCTTGTCCTGCAGGCCGTCTCCTACGGTTAGGTGAGCTTGGCGCGCACCTCAAGAATCGGAACTTCCCACTGGTCAACCCTCAGGCGATGGAGGTACTCGGGACTACTGTCGTCTCTGGTGCGTGACACCACTCCCAAGACTCGGGCCTGATCCACCGACGCGAGACCGTCGGAGGACCAACGATCAGACGTTGCCCGGGAAAGGCGTCCCACCGGGGCCTTGTTCCGGTTCAGCACCTCGACTCGGCCGTTGTTTCCGCCTTTTAAAGACACGCGGTCTCCGGCCTGCAGAGAAGACAACCACTGGTGGATAGGGTGCTTTTCCCCTTTGGTGCCGGCGAAGTCCAAGTAAAGGTCTTTCATTCCCATCACCTGGTATTCGAGGCCGAATAGCTCTTCTGATGCGCCATTAGCGACGGCAACGGGGCGGCTCATAACCTGGTCACATAGCTTGGCAAAGTAAGGATTAGGACGGTCGGAACAGTCGATCAGGGTGAGAGTCTGGCGGGCTCGCGTGAGCGCTACGTAGTAGAGCCGCCGCACTTCTTCTGGGGAACGGGGCTCTTTCCGGGTGGTTTGCCTAACCCCACCCAACACCAGAACATGATCGAATTCCAGTCCCTTGGCGGAATGAATGGTGCTCACCAGAACACCATCTCCGATGAGGTGAGAACGGCGGTGGTCGGCCAAACCCCGATGGATAGCCTCCGTAACTTCGGTTGCACTGATGCCCTCATCGCCGTGTTCTTCTTCGAGCGCCACCAGCATTCGATCGGCCATGGCGGTCCAAATCGTTCCGGAATCTCTGACACCGCAGATCGCCCGAAGGTGCTTACGGAGTTTCGAGATATGAGTCTCTCGCGGTTCGATTCCTTTCAGATGATCCAGCAGACTCCTGAACTCCCGTATCCGGTCTAATCTGGGTAACCCGCCAGGTACGGCGCGGCGGACCGGAACACCCTTTCTCTCGAACAGCGCCCGCACCGGCGCCAGATCGGCATGACTCCAAGCCAGAACGGCAAACCGGGTCCGATCGGGAGTCTTGCACAGGCTTCTCAGACGTTCAATCTCGGCGAGGGCCGCAGCCGCTGGTTGCGGCCCTCGTACCCGCAGGAGTGACACCTGACCGCGGGCGAGGGGATCCAATGTTTCCCAACGACCACCTCCCGGTTGGTCGGCTCGGGCGGTGTTGATCTGGATGGCTTGATTGGCCTTCATCCGATCTTGGTTCCCTTGGATCAAGTCGTTTGAGACCGCGATGATGTTCTTTGTGGAGCGGTAGTTCTCAACCAGATAGTGGCGTTCGGCCTCGAAGTCCGTTTCGAATTGTCGCAGATAACGAATATTGGCGCCTCGCCAGGCGTAAATGTTCTGATCGTCATCACCCACCGCCAAGATGGTGGCCCGGCGGTCGTCATCTGCTTCCTGACCGGCTCGTCGCGCGATGTGGGTGATCATTTTGTACTGGTCAAGGTCGATGTCCTGGTATTCATCCACCAGCACATACTCGAAACCCGATAGGAGGCGATCGCGCAGTTGGTCTGGTTCGGCACCGATGATGTGCTCTTTTCCCGACAACAAGCCATTGGCCTCTTTGATTATCTTGTCGAAGTCGATCTCACCGTCGCCGGCTGCTTTGACACGCTCGGCGATGGAACGCTCGGTCAGCCGCAGCGCCAGAGAGTGATAGGTGTGAACTGCCACCCGGCGCGCCAAATCTCCCACCAGGTCGCGGAGGCGTACTCGCAATTCGTGCATGGCCGACCGATTGAAGCAAATCACCAACAGCCGCTCGGGTCGGATGCGTTCCATCATCAGCAGGTAGGCGGCGCGGTGCACCACCACCCGGGTCTTTCCCGACCCGGGGCCGGCCAGCACCAGAAGGTTGCGGTCAGGCGGTGCCGTTACGATTCGTTCTTGGGCTCGATTATTCAGACTCTCGACAATCCGGGCGTAGCTTTCGTCCGAGGTAGCCCTCTTCAACGATTTGGATTCGCCCCAGAAGTAGCGTCGCCGGAACTGTTGGTCGGTCAGCCTGAAGTAGTCGCCCAGATAGTGGCCGGACCAACTTCCCAGACTCTTCTGGGCCTCTTCGGCGTACCGTCCGATGGCGTGAACCTGGAATACCCGCTGGGCGTAGTGCTTCTGCAAGGGTTTGTAATCTCTCTCCGAGTATCTTCTGCCCTTGGCTTCCTCATCCATGCGAATGGTCATAGCCTGGCGGAATACCGAAAGTCCCTTCTCCAGCTGGATCATCTGATTCTCGTCCAGGAACAAGAGAGTCTTTTCAAGGGCGGTGAATGTATCGTGAATCTGCTTTCCTAAACCCAAGCGTGATTCGAGGGCATGGTGGAGTTCGTCAAGAGAAAACAGGACAAGCCTTATGCCAGTGGCTCCTTGTTGGTCAGCTTTTTCCCCAAGCGTCTTCAGGATCACGCGGCCTATCTCATTCCTGGTTCTCAGTTGCTCCGACAGAGCGTCCCAAGATACATTCAACCGCACACTCAGTCGCCTTCGGCCATGACTTTGTAAGAACGTAGGCGCATCTCTTTGGGTGACCTTTCTTCCCCAGCCCTTTAGCAAGGCAAGCAAAGAGTCGCCGAGCATATTCACGTCGCGGGCTCTGAGCTGCTCTTGCAGTTGGGGAATGGAGACTTCGATCCCATCTTCAGGACCAATGCCCGGGGACTGTTCACGAAGCAAATCCAGAAGTGTCGCTTGCGCGGCAGCAATCTGCGTCAACAGGTCCAAAGAAGGGCGGATAGTCTTGTGGCGGATCCAGGCCGAAAAGTAGAGTCCACTCTCCAATACTCCGGCGCGGGTCATCTCATGGAGGGTGCGAAAGACCTCCTGGGTAAAAGCTCGGTTGACTCTTGCCGGATTGTCCGGGTGCCGCCGTTCCAGAGTCTTTAGCCGTGATCGGAATGAAGGGAGGTGGGCGATTTCATCAATTTCGATCCCCTCCTTCAGATCGGCATGGTGAAGACGACCGAGCACCGCTACCCATCGCTGTCGTACGAATGGTCGCAGGTTCAGTTCATCGATCTTTTGGAGAGACTCTTTCCGGTCGCGAACTGCCGGAACTCCCTGGTAGAGCCGAGTTCGATTCTCGTTGCGCAACATGAACTGAGCTCGCTCCAGCCATGCAATCGCAGTCCTCACCCGGGTATCTGCGTAACGGTCCTCGCTGTCGAAAGAAAGGTTGGTGTCCGGGGTGCGGAGCAGTTCACCAGGGGAAACGACTATCTCGGGTGCTTCTCGGCGTCCCACCTTCCGAATTGCTCGAAGGATTTGAGCTATGTCCCGCTTGGTCAACTGACCTTGGGATACCAGATCAAACTGCTTTTCAATGTCGTCTTTGGCAAACAGCAGCACACATTCCGCCGGTTGGCCGTCTCGCCCGGCGCGACCCGCCTCCTGAAGGTAACTCTCGATGGAGGCTGGCACATCGGCATGGACCACCAGGCGGACATTGGGTTTATCGATCCCCATTCCGAAAGCGTTGGTAGCCACGATGATCGGAGTGCCTCCTGAGATGAAGGCGTCTTGGACCTCTTTTTTCCTGGGAGGGTCGAGCCCGCCATGGAAGTGTTCCGCCTTCCATTCTTTTAAGCGAAGCTTCTCAGCTAAAAGCTCGGTCCGCCAACGGCTCCGGGCGTAGATGATCGCCGAACCCTTGGCGATATGTTCTCTGAGCAGTTCGTCGATTCGCTTCACCTTCTGAGCATTGGGGACTTCTTCGACCAAGAAACGCAGGTTCTTTCGGTCGATCCGGTCAGATGCCAGTTCTTTGAGATCCTTTCCGAGCACCTCCTCGAAGTGGGAGAGTATTTCTTGTCGCACATCCAGCTTGGCGGTGGCCGTGAAGCAGGCGATCGGCGCAATCGGGATGCCTTCGCTCTCCGAGAAGTCTTTGATGAACCGGGCGGCGTACAGGTAGTCGGGACGAAAGTCGTGTCCCCATTTGGAGATGCAGTGTGCCTCGTCGAACACCCACGCGGCGATGTCTCGCTGTTTGATGGCCCGCTCGAAGGACAGGCTGCGGAGTTGTTCGGGGGATACGTATAGCAGTGCATAGCTGCCGAGCATCAGATTGTGGAGCACGTCGCGGCGTTCGATCATGGTCTGCAGACCATTCAGGGTGGCGGCCAAGGTGGGGGACGCGGTTCGGCTGTTGAGGTTTTCGACTTGGTCTTTCATCAAGGCTGGAGGGGAGAGATCACCACGGTGAGCGCCCCGGTCTGCTCGTTGTGGACAATGGCGGGCAGTTGAAAGCCCACCGATTTCCCTCCGCCGGTGGGCATGATCGCCATGACGGATTCTCCGGCGATCCTCTCTTCCACGATTCTCTTCTGCAGGCTTTCGCCGTCGGTGGTTGCCGGGGTGGGGCGAAATGTCTTGAACCCGAAATACTGCTTGAGCTTTCGTGCCGGATGATGGTGGATGGAGCAATACGCGCACTGCGGACGTTCACAGGAGACACCGCGGATTTTTCTGATGAACTTCGCAGCCGCCGGAAACTGCTTGTGGACCCAACGGGGAAGCACCGATTTCGTCCCGGCCACCCTGACCCAAGCGAGGGAGTATGCCACAGCTGGGCGGGTCTGAGGAGAGGCAAGAATGGGAGGAAGATGACGCCGAATGGAGTGGGCGCATGCCCTCACAGTGCGTTTCTCTTCGGGCCGGTGCTGTTCTTTTGCGAAGTAGACAAAACCGTTGCAAACTCGCTCTTGGGACAACCTCTGTCCACCCAGGGCTTCCAAGAGATGACCGGTTCCATCAAGTTTCAGTTCCGACTCTTCTCCCCGGCTGTCCGAATCGTTGAAGCAATTCCGGTAAATCGACAGGAGATGCCGCCTTTGGTTCTGTCTGTTCTCAAGGATCTCACAACATTCCTCAAGGAGTTGCAGGGTCAGTTTGCAGTCGGCAACCGGATCGTTGGGCTCGGCACCGATCAGCTTGTAGTCCTTAACCAACTTGTGGTATGGGCGCTGGGGGTTCGCCAGGGGGGACAAATACAGGGTGTCCACCACCGGGAGTCTCAGCAGGTGGGACTCCGGCAGGTATTTCTCGATAAAGCGGCGGTCGTGGGCCACGATGTTGTGTCCCACCACGAACTCCGCCCCCGCCCCGAATTCTTCCAACTTTCGCACGGCATCCTCGGAAGAAGCAATGTTGGAGAGTTGCAGTTCCCTATTTCCCCGGATAGCGCCGACTTTCCCTATCCTCTCGTCGACGATCTCCAGATCCAGGATGAGGCACTGATCAATAAAGGCCTTGAACCGAGAGTCGGATGGTTCATACCCATAGTCGGCGACTTGGGTCTGAACCTCTGATATCACGTATGTTCATAGTAAATCTTGGTGGCCGTGGTTCTTGGTATTTCCCCGTCCCATCCGGAATTCCACCTCAGGCAAAGTCCCTTCCCAAATTCGGTCTCGGCGCGCTAACTGCTATCGGTCGGCGCCGCCAGGCTCTTTCGTCGGTGGTTTCCGGAGGGTCGGCCAGCATTCCAACCAAGCACAAATCTCCATTTCCTCTCCCCAGGTGAAATGTGAACCGTCGATCCTCACTGACTCGAATATCTCTCGGTCTCTCCATGCTGCGAAGGCGGGATGCTCGGCGAGATAGGCCAAGTCCAACTCGCCAACGGAACCGTCTTCCCATTCGATCCAAAGGCGATTTTCCTCGAGAGGTCTCACAGAGATGGCACGGGTGGGGGAAGGCCCCCCGATGGGCCAATCGTCGGGAAGAGCCTCTATGGGCTCGGGATCATGACCTTCAGCAAATCGTTCCCAAGCTTCTAACAAGTCGTCACGGTGGAGTGACAACCACTCTTCTGTGGACAGTCGATCCAAAGGTTCGAGCTCTCCCGCCATGACGGCAGAGTCGATGATGTGGATGTCCGCTCTCCATTCTCCGTCGGCTGACTGCACGGCGATAGCCGGTTGATCACCATCGAGGCGCAAACCCAGGACTATCCCATGGAACCTGGAGACCTCGAAAACAGTGGAGGTGGCGGTGACCATGGGCGCCGGATGGTAATGGGTTGCCGGCGACTATATGGGTGTGCAACTAACCCCGGTCGACCAGGGCGCCGAAGCCTCCTCCGGTGTGCCAGAAAACCACGTGGTCGTCGTCATCGAAACGTCCTGCGGCGATCTCTTTTCGCAGGCCGTAGATCGCTTTGCCGGTGTAGGTGGTGTCGAACAACAAGCCGGTAAGCCGGGTGGCCTCGGTCTGTGTCTCGATCAGTTCGTCGTTGAACATGGCGTATCCGCCGGTCAGGTAGCGGTCGATGTAGTGGAGGTTCGGCTGCGGCATCTCGCCTCCGAAAGCCTCGACTCCAGCCTTCCAGATCCGATTCACCCGTGCCTGCAGGGACTCGGCCGGTTCCGAAATGCAGAGCGCCACGAGCGGCGTCTCGAAGCCGGTCCGGTCGGCGCCCCAACCGAATCCCGAGGTGGTGCCTCCCGAGGAGCCGGTGTGCCACACCTCGGCCACCTCCGTGCCGATCTGCTGGGGAATCTGTTCCACCAACTCATAGAAGCCCAGCGACATGCCCCACATCCCCAGCTTGTCGGAGGCGCCTTGGGGAATCACCCAAGCCTTGCGGCCCCGGGCGGTCAACTTGTCGGCTTCTTCAGCCATGATGGCATCCCGGTCGTCCCACTGCGCCTGGGAGATGTAACGGATGGTGGCGCCTGCCAGCGAGTCGATGATCAGGTTGGCCACGGGAGTGGTGGGCGCCTCGCCATCGGGGGTGCGGAGCACCAGACGCGTATCGAACCCGTATCGGGCACAAGCCAAAGCGGTGGCCCGGCAATGGTTCGACTGAAAGGCCCCGCAGGTGATCACCGTGTCGGCGCCGCCTTCCTGGGCAGCCGCCAGATGAAACTCCAGTTTGCGGACTTTATTGCCCGACAGGCCGAATCCGGTCAGGTCATCGCGTTTCACCCAAATGTGAGGGCCTCCCCATGTTTCCCTCAATCGGGGAAACTCCTGAAGGGGAGTGGGGGTTTGGGCGAGATCAAGTTGCGGCAGTGGTTGTTGTGAAGTCGTGTGTTGCATTTCCTGCACTATAGGTATTGGTGATGCCCTTGTCCCGCTCGGGCGCCGGGGAACCAGGGGTGCCTCTAGTCGTAGAACTGGGGGAGGCCACCGGCAGTTTGGAAGCCACCGTCGGCGACCAGGGTGGCGCCGGTTACGTGGGCGAAGTCGTTGGAGCAATATGCCAGGATCAGTCGCGCCAATTCCTTCGGTCCGAACAGGCGACCCAGGGGAGTCATGCCAATGATGGCCTTTTCCCGTTCCGAGCCGGGCGACATGTTCTGGCGAACTATGGGAGTGTTCACCACTCCCGGACTCACGGCTATCACCCGGATCCGGTCGGCTGCCCACTCCAGCGCCAGCACCTGGGTGAGCGACTCCACTCCGGCTTTGGCCGCGCAGTAGTTGGCGTGCAGGGCGCAAGATCGCCGAGCGGCCAAGGACGCAATGTTCATGATCACTGCTCCTTGGGCTTGGCGCAGGTTCGGATAGAAGGCCTGCGAGGTCATGAACGTCCCTGTCAGGCAGACATCCAGCACGCTCTGCCACTGATGGACGGTCATCTCCGCGGCAGGCGCCCGGTCTCCGAACCCGGCGCCGTTGATCAGAAGTCTCACCGGGCCGGTTTGCAGAGCGACCTTTCCCAAGGCCTGGCGGTCGCGGACATCGGCGGTATGCCAAGAGACATATTCGTAACCGGACGGCGGGTCGACCACATCAATACCGATTATCTGCCATCCCCGCTCGTGGAGCAGCTGCACGCAGGCAGAGCCGATGGCGCCCGCCGCGCCGGTCACCACCGCCTGAGGAGTCGACATCAGGGCAGAGCGTAGTGGTTGACGGGACTGAAAATGGTCCGGAACCTACCCCGGCCCATCCACGATTGCGGAGATGTCACATCCGTAGGTCTCTGCCAAGAGCTTGAGGAAACCGAGAAGGGGAGAACTGTAGTGCTGAGCCCGTCGGACCAGCACATGGGTCGGCAGATGTACCTGTTGATCGCCCTGCAACTCTATGTAACGAAGCTTCCCCTGCTCGATTTCGGTAAGGATGGCGCTGTGAGGCAAAAAGGAGATGCCCAGGCCCAGAGCCACCATTCGCTTGGTGGCTTCGATGTTGTCGAGCATGGTCTCGATTTGAGGAACGATCCCAGCTTTGCGACAAGCTTGATTGATGAGCAGGAAATAGGTGGAACTGGGATCGTAGAGGATGAGCGGTTGCTTGGCGACCTCGGAGATATAGGCGTGTCCCCGCCGGGCGAAGGGATGGTCGGGATAGGTGGCGAGCACGATCGGTTCGTCGTAGAGGTGTATGGAGAACACATCGGAGTGGTGAATGCCCCTCGACAGCCCTACGTCCACCACCCCGTTGGCCACCATCTCTATCACGTCGGACGAGCGGCCCGTGCGGATTCGAGTCGCCACTTGGGGAAGGCGTTTTTGGAATCGCTCGAGGGTAGGGGGAAGTATGTAGGTGCCGATGATCCGAGCCGACCCGATGGTGATGGTTCGTTTTTGGGAGTCCGAAGTGTTGCGGGCGGCCTCCGTACCTTGGTCGAGTATCTGCAAGGCCTGCTCGACAAAGGGTCGAAACGCCTCTCCGGCGGCTGTGAGCCTGACGCCCCGTCCCATTCGGTGGAAGAGCGGAGTGCGCAGTTCCCGCTCCAGTGCTCTTATTCGTCCGCTGAGCGACGGTTGGCTCAAGTACAGGACGCGAGCCGCGCCCCGGAAACTCCCCGATTTTGCTGCTTCGAGAAATGACTGAAGTTGCCTAAGTTCCATAACTGATCAGTGCCGTGTAATGATAGATATAGCCTATCACTCTGATATGTAATTAGGGTCTTGTCTTATCACTGGAAAGAGGACACACTTCTCTCAACGTGGCTGATTATCGCCTACATTTCTCACGGCTTTAGTGCGAAGAAGACGATGATCGGCGCGCACTGCCAACCTGCCGAACCTGCAACGCCAAAGGAGGACGATCATCATGTTGATTAATGGCCACAACGGGTTTGCTTCGGTAGTAGGCGACCTCCAAGTTCGTTGGGAATTCGAGGAGCGGTGGCAGGGTATCGAACGCGCCTATTCCCCGGCGGACGTGCTGGCGCTGCGCGGTTCCCTCAAGATTGAGCACACCGTGGCTCGGGCCGGCGCCGAGCGGCTGTGGAACCTGCTCCGGACCGAGCACTTCATCCGTACCTTTGGCGCTCTAACCGGTTCTCAGGCGGTTCAGATGGTCAAAGCGGGGCTCAAAGCCATCTATCTCAGTGGGTGGCAGGTGGCCGCCGACGCCAATCTGGCGGGACAGACCTACCCGGACCAGAGTCTCTATCCGTCCAACAGCGCGCCCGACCTCATCAAACGGCTCAACCGCGCTTTGATGCGGGCTGATCAGATCTCCCACATGAGCGGAGAGCACGATGCTCATTGGCTGGCGCCGATTGTGGCCGATGCGGAGGCCGGTTTCGGTGGTCCCATCCACAGCTTCGAGTTGATGAAGTCCATGATCGAAGCCGGCGCCGCAGGTGTTCATTTCGAGGATCAACTGGCATCTGAGAAAAAGTGCGGACACATGGGCGGCAAGGTCCTGGTGCCGACCTCCCAGTTCATCCGCACCCTGACCGCCGCTCGGCTGGCGGCCGATGTGATGGATGTGCCGACTCTTCTGATGGCGAGGACCGATGCTCGCGATGCGACGCTGCTGATGAGCGACATCGATGAGCGGGATCATCGGTTCATCACGGGTGAGCGAACCGCCGAGGGCTACCACATCGTGCGGGGCGGCATGGAGGCCGCCACCCAGCGATCGCTGGCGTACGCTCCGTACGCAGACATCTTGTGGTGCGAGACTTCCGAACCGGATCTGCAGGAGGCGGCGCGTTTTGCCGAAGCCATCCATGCCCGGTTCCCCGGGAAACTTCTGGCCTACAATTGCTCGCCGTCGTTCAACTGGAGACAGCATCTCAGCAATGATGAGATCGCCCGGTTCCAGAATGAACTTGCCGAGTTGGGATACCGGTTCCAGTTCATCACGCTGGCTGGTTGGCATTCGGTCAACTACCATACCTTCGATCTTGCTCGAGCGTACGGCGCCGAAGGCATGGCCGCCTACAGCAGGCTTCAGAACCGGGAGTTCGCTTCCGAGGTTCATGGTTACACCGCCACCCGGCACCAGGCTGAGGTGGGGGCGGGCTACTTCGACCGGGTGATGCAGGTGGTGACCGGAGGTCGGGCATCCACCCTGGCACTGGCGGGATCAACCGAGGAGATGCAATTCCACTGATGCTCAGCGCGTGTTGCCTCTCCCGCATTGTCGCGGAAACCGCAACCTATCTCGCGAAAACGGAAAGGAGACCACATAGACCAGCCAACTTGCTCCTCTGACCCCGGGTGGCAGCGGTTGACGGAATGAAGCGGTCGAAAAGCGTTAACCGCATGAACCCGGTGCTACCGCGAACGCCCGAATCCATAGCCGCCGAGGTGGAAGAGGATCTCGGCAAATACGATCGCAGGTGGTGGCGGTCTCGATTGAGAAGGCAAAGAAAGCGGATTCGGAAGGACGCCGAACCATGAAGCCCTCAATGGGAAGGAAACCCGAATGAGCGCAGGAGCTATCTGAGATGGGCCCGTCCTGGAGTCAGGCCGCCCGCCTACCGCCGCAAAATGCGACGCACACTTGCCACCGACGAGAGAAGGGGGCCATCATGAGCGGTCAGAAACATGCTGACGTCGCCGTGGATGCCACGGAATATGCTGACCCGCGAGAAGAGGGGCGCCCTCAGGTGGCGGTCCTAATCAATGGGAGGTGTGCCGTGGGCTTTTCCCAAGATGGGATATTGGAGTTCAACAGCCTAAGGAGAGAAAGGAGCTAACCATGAACGACCAAGACAAGCAGTCATCACGATTGCGCCGATACCGAATAGCGAGAGGAGAAAAAGGTGAGAACCATTAGGCAATCCCTACTAGCCACATTGCTACTAGTAGCCCTAATTCTTTCCATGGCCGCCCCAGCCCTAGCCGATTGGGAAGAGGACTACTTCGACGATTGGGACGACGAAGTGGACCAGTCATTCGAGGACGAGAACGACAACGCCCCCACCACCGACGATATCGAGGAAGAATACGAATCGAACGACGCCGACAACGACGGCGCCGACGACGACGAAGGATACAGCAACGACGACAACTACGACGACGATGACGACGATGACGACGACTACGGAGGAAGCACCCCCACCTATGGGGACGATTGCCCCGAATGCGAAAACGGAGAGGTAAGCAACAACGGCGACAACCCCGGCAACACCGGAGACCGCGTCCCAGTAGAAGGCACGAACGGCCATATCGTCGACGAAATCCCCGCCGACGAGGTAGAAGACTATTACGACGACCTGAACGACCAGGCCGCCAAAGACGCCCTAAAGGATGCGGTAACAGACCCCACGAACCTAATACCGACCCCCAAAATCCCCATCAAGATACCCGCCATCAAAAAAACAGTGGACGAAGCAGTAGACAAAGCCTGGAACGAAGCCAAAAAAGCCGGATGCGATTTAACAGGCATCTGCCCCAACAACGCTCCGGAGCACCCCGACGACGACGACGGAGCCGACGACGGAGGAATCGGAACCAGCAACCAGAAGGTAAGCACCCAGAACGACGACGGAGCCACCTACTCAGAACGCAAAGACGCCGAGGAAGAAGCCGAAGACGAGCACTGGGCAGACTACCAGAAGGTAAGCACCCAGAACGACGACGGAGCCACCTACTCAGAACGCAAAGACGCCGAGGAAGAAGCCGAAGACGAGCACTGGGCAGACTACCAGAAGGTAAGCACCCAGAACGACGACGGAGCCAGCACGACAACGACAACGACAACGACGGAGCCAGAACCAGAACCCGAGCCAGTGATGGTAGAAGAGGAATACCAGGTAGCGGTCACCACCCACTACACAGTCACGGTATGCACCACCCTCTACCGACTAGTGCCCCGGGAAGTCTCTTACAACGCCTGGGTATGGGTAACAGTGATTGACACCGTAACCGAATTCCGGTGGGACCCGGAGGCCGGCGCATTGATTGAGGTCGAGATCGCAGGCCAAGAAACCTACGAGCGCCAGTACCAGACCGTAACGACCACCGTTTACGACAAAGTGCCCTACCAGCATTGCGGCGCCGAGACACGAACCCGCACCAGTTACGTGACACACACTCGGATGGTTGCCCGCTAAACCGAGCGCGATGGGGCCTGCGGTGTTTCCGACGCAGGCCCCATCGCCCAACCAAGAGAAAGGAACGTGCATGGTGGGATCTAGCGCCGATCAGCAAATGCCTTGGCTGACACCCGAGGAACTGGCTGCTCTCCCGGAGGGCAGCCCTATAACCGTTCTCTGGAGCGGAGGCAACGGTCCCCACAAATACCACCTCCGATTCAGCAAGTGGGGTTACCCGTACGCCGAGAGTCGGGGGACCTACGTGGGCGTCCTGGATTTGATCGGCCGGCCACCCGGTACCGCCGTGGTGCCAGGCTGGGTGGCCGGGAAGGATTTCCCGTCCCGGCCCTGTCCCAACATTGAGAAGCACGTCACATGAGCCGGCTTCTCGGATCCGTCAAACCTCGCGTTGTGATTAATGGGAGGTGGCTGCGAAACTGGGCTGACGTGGATGAACCATTTGTTGTTCGCTCACGCCCTGTCGCTGTCAGGTTGGCGACGGGCGGAATGGGTGCTGGGCGGAAGCCGTCCGGACGGGTTGAGTTTTATCATGCGGCGGGCCAGAAAGGAGCTCACCATGAGCGACCAGAACAGGCAGTCTGACCGACTGCGCCGATACCGAATAACGAGAGGAGAAAAAGGTGAGAACCTTTAGACGATCCCTACTGGCCACCATGCTGCTCGTGGCCCTGTTTTTGTCCATGGCCGCGCCAGCAGCAGCCGCAATTACTGGACCGGGAGGGAGCGAGCCCACCATAGAGCAAGAATCCTTCCCGGAAGATGACCAGATGACCTCATACGAGGAAGCCCGACCCGAACCCGGGCCGCCACCGCGGACCGACCCGATGGAGGACAACACAGCACCGCCGAGACCACCCAGGCAAGACGAGCCCGGCGATTTAGGCACAACACCCAAGCCGCCAGACAGCGGACCCGCACCCGCACCCGCAGACAACCCCTCTACCCCACCGGCGCACCCGCAGCCCGTCGATCCGCCAGACCCAGACAATACGGAGCCCAGCCCCGAACAAATCCAGCAGATCCAGGATAACCGGGATACCTATGACGGACGCCAAGAGGACAAACATGTGGACATGACCGAACACGGCGCCCGGCAGAACGGCTACGATGTCGATGGCCACACATGGGCACAGCAGCAGATAGCGCCATATATACAACCCCATAACCGCGGAGGACCCCGGCGCAATGGCATTCGACAGCCGGACACCAGCCAGGTACAGGTACCACAGCCCACCGACACGCCCCGCAAGAACCCGCCGCATACCCCGACGCCCACGCCCACATCCGACCCAGACCCCACGCCCACGCCCGAACCTACCCCCAGGTATTCGAGCACGCCCACCAGCACGCCCACGCCCACCAGCATGAGCGATAGTGGCACCGCATCCCAGCCACAGAGCCGGGTCAAGACGTCTTCCTCCGATACTGATTCGGTGGACAGATCTCCGAGGGCTGCTCCGAGGGCCCCCGCCCAGCCACCACCGACCCCCCAACCGATCATGGTTCAGGAGTCGTACCAGGTAGCGGTCACCACCCACTACACAGTCACGGTATGCACCACCCTCTACCGACTAGTGCCCCGGGAAGTCTCTTACAACGCCTGGGTATGGGTAACAGTGATTGACACCGTAACCGAATTCCGGTGGGACCCGGAGGCCGGCGCATTGATTGAGGTCGAGATCGCAGGCCAAGAAACCTACGAGCGCCAGTACCAGACCGTAACGACCACCGTTTACGACAAAGTGCCCTACCAGCATTGCGGCGCCGAGACACGAACCCGCACCAGTTACGTGACACACACTCGGATGGTTGCCCGCTAAACCGAGCGCGATGGGGCCTGCGGTGTTTCCGACGCAGGCCCCATCGCCCAACCAAGAGAAAGGAACGTGCATGGTGGGATCTAGCGCCGATCAGCAAATGCCTTGGCTGACACCCGAGGAACTGGCTGCTCTCCCGGAGGGCAGCCCTATAACCGTCCTATGGAGTGGGGGCAATGGGCCCTACAGGTATCGCCTCCATTTCGGCAAATGGGGGCATCCGTGCGCCGAGCGCGGGGGCGTTCTGGTGGGAGGGCTCAACAACATCGGCGTTCCGCCGCTTACCGCCGTGGCGGAGGGTTGGGTGGGTCGCACATGATCACAGAAGGAGGCGAAGCTCCGACGTAACCCCACGCCTGCTTCGGCGCGTGTTCCGTTCCCGACTGCCCAGGAGGCGTTGGCTGCCTTGGAGGACGGTAGCGCGGCACATCGGATGGAAGAGTGGGGGGATTCCGACCGAGCTGAAACCTCTCCCGACTCTGGAGGAGGCGTTGGTCGTTCTCAGGCACCCGCTCCCCTCATCGGTGTAGGAGCGGCGAGCTTGATCCAACGAGCTCGTGCGGGCGGCGCGGCGGTTCAAGTGTGAGGGGGGGCCTCCATATCGGGTGCTGAAGCAATTCGCATCCGAAAAAGGAGGACCCTGTGGAGACTGATGGTAAGCGTATGTCCCCACGACGTCGAAGGAGACCGGGAGGTGTCCGACTCCATCAATATGCCGTCTGGGCTGTGACATAGACAACCTTCGCCGCCCGCTTTTTTCGCGAATTTGCCCGGCCTGCTAAACGGAGGCGTTCTGGGACTTGCATCCGCTCGGCTTGGCTGAGGTGTTGCCGAGAGTGCAGGCATATCAAACATACCGGACTGGTGTTGGCGAGCGGCCGGGTGGTACAGGGCGGATTAGTCTTACTCCCCGTGAGCATGAATACCGGATCGGCAGACATGATTGACCATGACTATGTGAAGCTCGTTGAGAATGTGGTCAGGGAGGGGGATTTTTTCGGAAGGGCCGCCCACAACGACCGGGAATCGCGGTATCCGTTGGAGAACATGCAGGCGCTCAAGTCGGTGGGAGTCCCGTCGATGGCCATCCATTCCCAGTTCGGTGGGCCTGGTCACAACATTGCCACCAGAACCAAGGTGGCGGAGGTGATCGCCTATGGTGATCCGGTGTCGGCAGCCTGCACCAACATGCACTGGTCGGCGCTCGACCTGATCGGACCTTACGCTTTTGGGGACCAGAACATGGCCGCCCTGCTTCGGGACTGCGCCGAGAACCAGTCCATGTTTTGCGGCGCCGCTTCGGCGCCGTCTGACGAGTTGGACGTGACCAAGGTGGGCGCCAGATTCCGTCGGGTGGACGGCGGTTGGCTGGGCAACGGGAGGGTGGGGTTCGCCACCAACTCGGACGGGGCAACCTATGTGGGGACCATCGGCTCGGTCGTGGATGAGCAAGGTGAGTTGCAGGGCCGCAGGCTGCTGGTGCTGTTCGTTCCGGTGGGGACTCCCGGTTTGACTATCAACCATGACTGGAACGCCATGGGGTTGCGGGGGACGGCCACCAATTCGGTGACAATCGAAAATGCCTTCGTGCCGGATCGCTACACCATTGTCCGAGATCTGGACCAGCCTCAGGCCACTTTTACCGATGATGAAGGGGAAGTGCAGCACATGGCGTTTGGTCTCCTCAATCTCTCGGCGGGTGGGATGCAACTGGGCCATTGCCGCCGGATTCTGGACTATATGGCCGGATTCCTGCGCAAGCGCAAGGGAGGGATCGCAGTTGCCATCAAGGGCCAGCCAACTTTGACTAGAGCCGATGTGGGATGGGCTCAGTCCACCTATGGGAGAATGAGCTTTTGGGTGCGTTCGGCCCACACGGTGCTCTACGATATAACCGCCCGGCTTTCGGACCCTCATTACCCCCAGGAGGAGCGGGCCTGGATCAGCTTGATGGCCCTCTATCACATCCGGCGGATGACCGAGGAAGTGGCCCGGGAGTCCTTCCGTCTGGCCGGGGCCCATGGGATCGTGGCCGCCAGTCCTTTCGAGCGGATGTACCGGGATTTGATGGCTCAGTCAGCGATCATCTTCAAGGCGCCGGAGATGGAAGAACATTTGGGAAAGGCCGAACTGGGCATCGACTTCGATCCCATGCCGGGCGGCTGATTTCCCACCACTCTCCGAGGCGGGACCGGCGATGAGATGATGCGAAGCCTTCTATATGTTCCCGGTGACCGTCCGGCCATGCTGGCCAAGGCGCCGAGGCGGGGAGCGGATATGCTCATCCTCGATTTGGAGGATGCGGTCGCTCCTGGCTCCAAGGCCGAGGCGCGGCGAACGATCCGGGATGCCATTCCGCAGATGGAGGCGGCCGGCGCCGGGGTGGCTGTTAGGGTCAACTGCGAGCCGGACGAACTGCAGGCCGACCTGAAGGCTCTGGCCGAAACGTCGGTGGATACTCTGATGGTCCCCAAAGCAACCTCGTCAAGTCTTGATGACTTGATGAACCGAATTGAACGGTTGGGGTTCCCAAGGCGCCTGCGTCTGATCGCTCTGATCGAAAGCGCCCGGGGTCTTTGGGAGGCACTCCCCATCGCCGAACACCCATCGGTGGTGAGCTTGGCGATTGGAGAGGAGGACCTGGCTGCCGACCTGGGCCTGCAACATGGACCCGATCCGATGCTCTGGCATCCGGCTCGGTCCAGACTGGTGTGGGCCTGCGCGGCGGGCGGCCTGGGGGGTCCGATCGGTCCGGTGTGGACGGACCTGGGGGATCTCGATGGATTGAGGGGGTCGGCCCGGATGCTGCGCAAGTGTGGCTTCTCCTCGGGATCCGCCATCCATCCCGCCCAAGTCCCGGTGATCAACGAAGTCTTCAGTCCTTCACCCAAAGAACTGGAATCCGCCCGCCAACTGGTGGAGTCATACGATCAAGCTCTGGCAGAAGGCAGGGGAGCCATCCGCGATCCACAAGGAGCAATGATCGACGAGGCAGTGGTCCGCCGCGCCCGCCGAGCTTTGCGGGAAATGGATCACTGACCTGATCCCAAGACATCGAGCAACGTGACGGAGGAAATCTTGGGATGCCGCCTCGTGGCGTCAGACGCCATATCTGCCGCGGGCGGCCAGGTCATATGCCGACGAAGATCTGCGGATTGCAGAGAGCTTCCTTGCCGCAGCTCTCGAGGTCTGGCCCGAGTATTGAGTCCCCCACCGTCGCGGAAACTGAAATCTTCCCCTGGGGGCTGCCCCGCCAGGTGGATTTGGCCGGTAGTGCTGGGATGCCAAATCCAATCAAAGTTGATCGGGCGTTGCGATCGGCGCTTGCCTTGTGAGGGAACTTTTGGGGAGTCAGCCTGATTCGCCGGCCATTTGGCGCAGCACGTAGGGGAGGATTCCTCCGTGCCGGTAGTAGTCCACCTCAATGGGGGTGTCTATCCGGACGATGGCCCCAAACTCCCGGCCGGTTCCGTTCTCATCCTCGGCTCTTACCACCACCCGCCGGCCGGGGGACAGTGATTGATCAATCGGAATGTGGAACGTTTCCCTGCCCGACAATCCCAGGGTCCGGGGGTTGTCGCCTTCTTCGAACTGCAGGGGAAGCAGGCCCATCATCACCAAGTTGGTGCGGTGGATGCGCTCGTAGCTTTCGGCGATCACAGCTCGCACTCCCAGCAGGAAAGGCCCTTTGGCCGCCCAGTCCCGGGAGGACCCCATCCCGTAATCTCGCCCGGCGATGACTATCAACGGGGTGCCCCGTTCTCGATAGTCACCGGCCGCCTCGAATATGGTTTTGACCCGACCGTCGCCGAAGTCGGTGGTGAATCCACCCACCGTGCCGGGGGCCAGCAGGTTCCGCACCCGAAGGTTGGCGAAGGTGCCCCGGCTCATGATCCGATCGTTGCCCCGGCGGGCGCCGTAGGAGTTGAACTCCGAAGGCGGCACGCCCCGCCCTATCAGGTAACGTCCCGCCGGAGTTTGGGCAGAGATGGGGCCGGCCGGCGATATGTGATCGGTGGTGATCGAATCGCCCACCATCACCAGCGCCCGGGCGCCCCGGATGGGCCGAACCGGGCGTGGTTCGGGGGTGAGGTCCGCGAAGAAGGGAGGCGACTGGATGTAGGTTGACTCCGCGGACCAGTCGTACAGTCGGCTCTGCTCCATTTCAACGGCTTGCCATTCCTCAGCACCGGTGAAGACATCGGCATAGCGGGAGTTGAACTGCTCGCGGCTCACGTGACGGTCGATGATGGAAGTGACCTCTTCCTGGGAGGGCCAGATGTCCCGCAGGAACACTTCCCGGCCCTCGGTATCGGTGCCCAGCGGCTCGGAGGCCGGGTCCCAGTCGACCGTGCCGGCCAGGGCATAGGCCACCACCAGGGGAGGAGAGGCCAGATAGTTGGCCTGGATGTGGGGACTGATGCGGCCCTCGAAATTGCGGTTGCCCGACAGCACACTGGCCGCCACCAGGTCGGCGGAGTCGATGGCTTCGGAGATGGGTTCGGGGAGCGGTCCGGAATTGCCGATGCAGGTGGTGCATCCATAGCCCACCAGATAGAAACCCAGCGCTTCCAGATCCTGGGTGAGCCCGGCCCGATCGAGATAGTCGGTCACTACTTGAGAGCCGGGAGCCAGCGAAGTCTTGACCCAGGGCCGACGCCCCAGACCTGCACGCCGGGCGTTGCGAGCCAAAAGCCCCGCTCCCACCATCACCGCCGGATTGGAAGTGTTGGTGCAGGAAGTGATGGCGGCGATCACCACCCGACCGTCCTCCAGATCGAAAGTGTCCCCGTTCAGGCTCACTTCCTCGGCGACCCCGGCGCTGCCGGAAGAGGTTCTTTCGAACACCGAAGCGAGGTCCGAGCGCCATTGCTCCTTCATCCGGAACAGCGGGATGCGGTCCTGAGGACGGCGGGGACCCGCCAGGGAGGGCTCCACCGTGCCCAGATCCAATTCCAGGTGGGCGTGATAGGAGATCTCCCGGTCGTCCCGCCACAGTCCCTGTTCCCGACAGTATTGCTCCACTGTTTCCACCAGCTCGGGGGGGCGTCCGGACAGTTGGAGGTATTGGGTGGTCTGGCTGTCAACCGGGAAAAAGCCCACCGTGGCGCCATATTCGGGTGCCATGTTGGCGATGGTGGCTCGGGTGGCCACGGGCATGGAATGAAGCCCCGGACCGTCGAATTCGACAAATTTGCCCACCACTCCGTGGTGGCGGAGCAACTCGGTGATCCGCAGCACCAGGTCGGTGGCGGTGGAACCCTCCCGGATCTGTCCCACCAGCCGGACTCCGACCACCTCGGGGAGGAGCATGAAGATGGGTTGGCCCACCATCACCGCCTCGGCCTCTATCCCGCCCACTCCCCAGCCGGCCACCCCCAAGCCGTTGATCATGGTGGTATGGGAGTCCGTGCCCACCAGGCTGTCGGGATACAGCCACTCCCCGTCGTCCCAAACAACTTTGGCCAGGTATTCCAGGTTTACCTGATGCACGATGCCTGTGGCGGGAGGCACCACCCGGAAGTTGTCGAATGCCGACTGCGCCCATTTGAGCAGCTGGTATCGCTGCTGGTTGCGTTCGAACTCCCGTCGGGAGTTGATCATCAGGGCGTCGGGACGGTTGAAGACGTCGATCTGCACACTGTGGTCGATCACCAGGTCAACCGGCACCAGGGGGTTCACCTTCTGAGCGGCCTCCGGATTGCCGGTCATGGCCACCACCGCGTCCCGCATAGCGGCCAGATCCACCACCGCGGGAACTCCGGTGAAGTCCTGCAGGATCACTCGTCCGGGGAGGAAGGGGATTTCCCGGGCAGAGGACCGGTTGGGGTGATAAGCGGCGATGGTCGCCACATCCCGGGAAGCGAAACCGGGTCGGCCCAGGTTGCGTATGGCCGACTCCAGCAAAACCTTGATCGAATAGGGAAGGGCATCGGCCCCCGGCACCGAGTCGAGCCGGGCGATTTTCCTCCGTCCGAGGGGCGTGGAGATGGTTTCCATTGAGGTTTGTGGGGGGTTCATGGCTTCCTTCAGGAGCGGATGGTGATCTCGACCGGTATCTCGGTCACGCAGTCCTCGAGTTGGTTGAGGTGAGGATGGAGCACCGTCTCCGAGCACCGGGCGATCGCCTCGAACAACCCGGACACTATGCCACGGTCCAGGGAGCAGACCACTTCGGGATGGCTGACGGCGGCTTGCCCGAACGGACAGTGGTAGGTGAGGAGGCGTCCGGTCTCCCAGTCGGGATTCATGGCGAACCCGATCCCGCTCATAGCTCCCATGACACCCCGCACCGCCTCCTCGTATCCGGCCTCGGCGGGTGTCCCGATCTCGTTGGCCAACTCCTCCCCATATTCCCTTCCCACTTCCTCGGCCACCTCCGCCAGATCATCGGGAGACAGTCGGCTGAGGATCTTGGTCAGAAGTTCCACCAACAGGTCATATCTGAGGGTCGGGTAGGTGATCTCGATATGGCGGGCGGTGGACTCGTAATGCTTGGGGGGTCGTCCCGCTCTTCTGACTTGCGAATCGGGTTGGGCCCCCACCTGCAGGTAACCGTCCTCGGTGAGCCTTTCCAGGTGATGGCGGGCCAGGTTGCGATGGATCCCGAACAAATCGGCGATATTGCCCACCGTCAGGGGCGCCGACGACTCCCGCGCCGCGATGAATATGGCTCGGCGCGTAGCGTCTCCCAGGGTGGCGGTCAAGTCGCCGATTTGCTTGTCGATTACCTGGTGACGCATGACTTGACCCCGAAACTTCCCGCAGAAGATTATAGTTGGAGCCGATGCCGTCTCAGGGTGCTTTGGGAACCGCTCTGTCGGCGGTGGAAGAACCGCTGTTACAACGCCCGCTCGGTTCACTTCACATGATCCGTTCGGTGAAGACCCGCCGGTTCGGATCGCCCACCATCTGTGTGGCGTTGCCCGTGCCCAACTACCCGTTGTTGTCGGAGTTGGTCGAGCGGATACGGAACGCCGCCTCGGTTTTGGTGTCCGATCTGGATATCCGCACCGAGCACATGAGCGACGCCGAACGGGCGGAGATGATGGCCCGCGTGGTCAAGGAGGCGGGGCCCGGTCCCGGGGAAACCGGATCCGCCACCCGGGTGGTGGCTGTCTCATCCGGGAAGGGAGGGGTGGGCAAATCGTCGGTCGCCACCAATCTGGGACTGGCCTTGCGGACCCTCGGCAGGAAGGTGGGACTGATCGACGCCGACATCTGGGGTTTTTCCATCCCCGGGATGCTGGGTATAGATCGAGCGCCGGTGATCATCGAGCAGTCGATCATCCCTCCCCGCGCCTATGGGGTCAGCGCCATGTCCATGGATTATTTCGTGCCCGACGACCGGGCGGTGATCTGGCGAGGCCCCATGCTCCACAAGGCATTGGAGCAGTTTCTCAAGGACGTGTTCTGGGACAGCCCCGACTATTTGCTGATAGACATGCCGCCGGGCACCGGGGATATCGCCATCTCCATTCAGAATTTTTTGCCCAGATCTCAGGTTCTGCTGGTTACCACTCCCCAGCCCACCGCTCAGCGGGTGGCCCGCCGGGCGGCTTTGATGGCGGCGCAGGTCGACCAGGAGGTGATCGGAGTGGTGGAGAACATGTCCTGGTTCACCGGTGACGACCAAAAGCGTTACGAGTTGTTCGGGTCGGGAGGGGGCCAAGCCCTGGCTGCGGAGCTTGGTGTTCCTTTGATGGCGCAGATTCCTTTGCTGCCTCTGATGCGGGAGGGCGCCGATCGCGGTATTCCGGTGATGCGGGCCGCTCCGGATAGCCAGGCCGCCGGGGCCTTTTCCCAGTTGGCCGCCGCGGTGGAAAAGGCCCGCCCTCGGATTCGTTCCCATCCCGAGCTGGTGATCCGTTAGGAGAGCTTTAGCCGGCGTCGATCTGAAGGGTCATTAGAAACTCCGTCAGAGCAGCCTTGTCGTAGTCGGACAGCTCTTCGAACCGGTCTCGTTGCGACCGGGCCTCGCCGCCGTGGGCCAGGATGGCTTCCGATATGAGAGTTGCCCGACCGTGGTGGAGAAACGGCGGTTCGGAGAAAAATCCCCATAGTTTTCTGGTCAGCCAGAGGCGGGTGGGGATGCCGTTTTGCAGGGGGGCGTCGTTGTCCAAGAAGTCCCCCATGTCGTGTCGCTTCAGATCGGTGAACACCGGAATCAGATAGTTGCCGTCCATGTCCTGTTCAAGATCGGAAATAAACGGAGACAGGTCGACAACATAGGGGGTGCTCACATCATCGGGTCCCAGGTCGTTATCGGGATTGAACGGTCCCGGTTCAACGAACTGGAGGCTTCGGAGCGGCAACTGTGGTTTGTGGCATTGGGTGCAACCGATCAGATCGAACAGCCTCCGGCCATAGGTCACCGCTTCCTGCTCTTCCGGTGTTGCCGGCTGCACCTGCACCGGCGCCGGGAGGGTGGCCTGGAACAGCACCAAGGCCGTGATGTCGCCGCGGGTGAGCTCGTTTACGTACCCGTCGACATCGGGGTCCTCTCCTTCGCCCGCCTGTTCGATCGAGAGCATCCCGTGGTGCTGGATGGTGGCGTTGTTGGCGAACTCCCGCAAAGACACCACCGCCCCCTTTTGGTGAAAGGGCCGTACGATCAGGTCGGGGTCGACACCCTCCACGGACGAGGTGTCAACCGACCCGTCCGGCAGGGCGGTGATCGCCCCGAAGGTCACTCCCTTGGTGTCCAGTTCCAAGCTGACAGGCTGCCCCGAGTCGGCGGCCATCAGGAGGGCATGGTGGCGAACTGAATGCAGATCGGCGGTCATCTCCCGGGCCAGGAGCTCTATGAATCCCGACCCGAACATCCCCACTGTATTGCGCTCGTCCCCCACCGTCTTCAGGGTCTGATTGGGTCCATTCTCAATCGGATCCCCGTCGAAATTGACAAAGGGAAGCGAGTCTGCCACCAGGAAAACGTTGACGGCGTTGTCGCCGCCCCCACCCAACGCGGGAAGGTTGTGACAGGCCATGCAGGCGTTGGCGTCCGGCGCCGAGATGCGGTTGAAATTGTCCGGCATCTCCCGTCGTTGGCGGGGGCCGCCCTTGCCGTGTTGCTCCGGGCGTCCCGCTCCGTCCAGGGTATTGAAACTGGCCATGAAAATCTCCCGTCCATGGGCGACCAGTTCTTCTGTGGTGTGACGTCCAGCTTCGATGTCGGCTTGGCTGAGGTGTCGTTTGACGGCTGGTTCCTCTCCGATTATCCCGGCGGGGATGTCTTGGGCATCCTCGGAGCAAGCCGAGACAACCATTGCCAGCGCGATCGTTCCTGCCACGACGGCCAGGCATGGGAGCTTCCATCTTTGGGTCATGCTGCGCGGCTCCTTGTGGGCCCGCTTGGCCCTTCAACCAAACTATAAGACTCGTCGTCTGCCATGAGGGGGAAGAATGGCTGAGCAGGGCAAGGTTTGAGATGGAGGCCGGGCTACTAATCTCGATTGCCATGGTGGAGATTTTCCCCCCCAGCGTCGGAACGCCATGGTCGGAGGCCACCTCGGCCCGGGCTCGTCAGATCATCGATCGCTATCCGAAGCCCCGTTCGGCGGTGATGCCGCTTCTTTATCTGGCTATGGCCGCCGAGGGGCATCTCACCGACAACGGGATGCGGGAGGTGGCCAAACGGGTGGGGCTCACTCCTGCCCAGGTCCGCTCGGTGGCGTCGTTTTACACCATGTACAAAAGAGACCACCCGGGCCGCTATCTGATTTCCTGCTGCACCTCGATCAGTTGCATGCTGTTGGGGTCCGATGAGGTGCTGGGAGCCTTGGAGGATGAGACGGAAGCCATGGCCGGGCAGGATGGGGACGGGTCCGAGGAGTTGGTCACCGTGGAGCATGTGGAGTGTATCGGGGCATGCGGGGGAGCCCCGGCCGTCACGGTCAATTACGAGTTGATCGAAGGTCTGACCGTGGAAAAGGCTCGTGAGTTGGTGCAGTGGCTTCACAACGCCCGCCCGGAGACGGTGGGCGGCGCCGAGTGCCAGGAGTTGTTCGGCGGGCGACGAAGTTTCGATTGGGGTCCCTTTGATCGCAGTTCGGCGGACGGCCCTTACCCGGCGTTCGGGCCCTTGGGGACGGTTTCCGTACGCTCAGAGAGTCAGGACGGATAGAACCGTGACCGGCCATTCGATCATCACCGCCCGGATGAGTCGGTTTCCATCCGACAGCCACACCCTGGACCGTTACCTGGACACCGGTGGATACGAGGCGCTTCGGAAAGCTCTGGGAATGTCGCCGCAGGAGGTGACCGGGGAGGTGCGAAGCGCCAATCTGCGAGGCAGGGGCGGGGCGGGGTTTCCCTGCGGGGTCAAGTGGGGGTTTCTGGCGCCGGGCAAGCCCGCCTACCTGGTGGTGAACGGGGACGAATCGGAACCGGGCACCTTCAAGGATCGGCAACTGATGGAACGGGACCCCCACCAGATGCTGGAGGGGACGATCATCGCTTCCTACGCCAATGAGGTCAACCACGCCTTTATTTACATTCGCGGCGAGTATCCCCGCTCGGCTCGGCGCATACAGCGGGCGGTGGACGAGGCCTACGCCGCCGGCTACCTGGGATCTGATCTGCTGGGGAGCGGATACGATCTGGATGTCACGGTTCACCTGGGGGCGGGCGCCTACATATGCGGGGAGGAGACTGCTCTGCTCAACAGCCTGGAGGGACGGAGGGGCGAACCCCGTCTGAAACCGCCCTACTATCCGGCGGCCAAGGGTCTCTACATGCAGCCCACCATCGTGAACAACGTCGAGACCCTCTCCAATGTCCCCTGGATTATCGAAAACGGTGGCGAGGCATTTTCGTCGATCGGACCGGACGGATCGCGGGGCACGCGGCTGTTTTCCATCTCCGGCCACATACGCCGTCCCGGCAATTACGAACTGGTGATGGGGCTCAGCTGGCGAGATCTGATCTTCGAGGTAGCCGGAGGGATACCGGGCGACCGGGCGCTCAAGTGTTGGATTCCCGGCGGGGCGTCGGCGCCCTGGTTCGTTCCTGATTTGCACCTCGATCTGCCGGTGACTCTTGATGACACGGCCCGGGCCGGCTCGATGTTGGGCTCGGGGGCGGTGGTGATCATGGACGAAACCACCTGCACCCTGCGCGCCGCCGAGCGGGTGGTCCGGTTCTTTGCCCACGAGTCGTGCGGGCAGTGCACTCCCTGTCGTGAAGGGTGTTCCTGGCTGGAGCGGGTGCTTCGGCGGATTGAAGACGGGGCCGGGCGGGCAGTGGACATCGACATGCTGCTCGACATCTCCGACAATATTTCCCCCGGGTTGGCGTGGCCGCCCCGGATGACCACCATCTGCCCCCTGGGGCCTTCGGCAGTCTCCCCTATTCTGGCGATCACCACTTATTTCAAGGATGAGATCATGGAGCACATCCACGGGGGAGGTTGCCCTTTTGGCTGAGCTGGTAGCCGTCACCATCAACCGTCGGGAAGTGACCGCCCGGCCGGGGGAGCTTCTGATCAAGGCCGCCCAGGACAACGGGGTGTACATTCCCCGGTTCTGCTGGCATCCCCGGATGAATCCGGTGGGGATGTGTCGGATGTGCCTGGTGGAGATCGAAACCCCCCGGGGGCCCCTTTTGGTTACCTCCTGCACCACCCCGGTCGCCGACGGTATGACGGTGGACACGGTCAACCCGGCGGTGAAAAAGGCTCAGGAAGGGGTCTTGGAGTTTCTCTTGATCAACCATCCCTTGGATTGTCCGGTGTGCGACCGGGCGGGGGAGTGCCCCCTGCAGGACCAGACCATGGCCTATGGGCCGGGCGAGAGCCGGTTTGTGGAGGAAAAGCGCCACTTCGAAAAACCCATTCCCATCTCCGATCTGGTAATGCTGGATCGTGAGCGGTGCATCCTCTGCGCCCGTTGCACCCGCTTTTCCGAGGAAGTTTCCGGCGATCCTCTGATCGAATTCCAGGACCGGGGGAATCACACCCAGGTCAATACTTTCCCCGATGAGCCGTTTCGTTCCTATTTTTCGGGCAATACGGTGCAGATCTGCCCGGTGGGAGCTCTGACGGCCACGCCCTATCGGTTCCGGGCCCGTCCTTGGGATCTGACGGCGGTGGAATCCACCTGCCAGCACTGTTCGAGCGGAGACCGCATCAACCTGCAGTCCAGCCAGAACCGGCTGCTGCGTATTCTGGGGGTTGACTCCGAACCCACCAACCAGGGGTGGCTGTCGGACAAATGCCGCTTCGGGTTCGAATATGTGGCGTCCGGGGCTCGCCTCACGGTTCCCCTGATCCGAAGAGACGGGGGTGAACTGGAAGAGGCTTCCTGGAGTGAGGCTTTGGATTACGCCGGTCGGGCGCTGGGTGAGATTATCACTCGTTGGGGCGGGAGGGCGGTGGCCGGGTTGGGCGGCGCCCGGTCGACCAACGAGGACGCCTACGCCTTCTCCAAGTTCCTCCGCGCGGCGGTGGGAACCAACCACATCGATTGCCAAATGGACGACGGACTCAGCCCGGGCTTATTGTCGGGAGTGACCGATCGGGCACTGATCGCCGATCTGGACAAAGCGGCCTCGATATTGGTGTGGGGACCGGATCTGAAAGAGGAGCATCCCACTCTCTACCTGAGGGTGCGTCGGGCCGCTCAGGAGCTGGGCGCCGATCTGGTGGTGATCCACCCTCGTGGCACCGGGCTGGATGACCGCGCCCGGGTGAAGATCACCTATCAGCCGGGAAAGGGCGGAGAAGTGCTTGCCGAGCTAGTTGCCGGTGAGGGTCGGATGGCCCAAGCACGGCAGGTGCTCTCCCAAGGCCCGGTGGTGGCTCTTCTGGGAAGACCCGGATATGGAGAAAGCCCCGACCTGGCCGAAGCGGCCGCCGCCTTCGTTCGCACCCTTCCCAACGCCACCATTTTGCCTTTGGCCCGCCGCGGGAACGTGTTCGGCGCCTTGGATATGGGACTGAGTCCCGCTCTCTTGCCGGGAAGAGTTCAGCGGGGCACCTTGGCCGCCCAGATGTTGAGCGCCCGGTGGGGGGAGATACCGACCGTTGCCGGCCAGGACTGCCGGGGGATTTTGGAAAGCCTGGGGTCGGGAGAGATCGAAGCTCTGATTCTGATGGGCGCCGACCCGGTGCGGGATGTGCCGGATGGAGAGATGGCGCGGCGAGCTTTGGAAAACGCCGGGCTGGTGGTGGCGATCGACCAGTTCCTCACCGACAGTTCCCGTTGGGCGGATGTGGTGTTCCCGGCCATGGGGTTTGCCGAAGTGGAGGGAACCGTCACCAATATCGAGAGTCGGGTGCTCAAGGTGAATCGCCTGACTCCGGGTCCGGGTCAGAGCAGGCCCGACTGGGCGATCCTGGCCGACCTGGCTGCTCGCCTGGGAGTTGATCTCGGTTTGGTTTCCGCCCAGCAGATCAATGAGGAGATCGAAGAGTTGGCCGACATTTACCGGGGAGTGAACTGGGAGAGGCTCGACTGGGAGGATCGGGACGGGGTGGTGGTGGGTGGTGATCCGGGCTATGTGCCGGTTTATGGGGAAAGCGGTGCGATTGCTCCGGGACCGGGCCAAATGGCCTTGCATTATGCCCGCACCATGTATGACGACGGAGTGATGATGAGGGAAAGCCCCTCTCTTCACCCCTTGGCGCCGGGAGCGGCGGCTTTCCTGCACCCCTCCGACGCCAAGGGTTTGGGAGTGACGCCCGGCGACCGGGTTCGGATCACCTCATCGCAAGGGGTTTTGGAGGTTGAGGCGAGTATCGATCCCTCCCTTCATCAGCGAACGGTTTATGTTCCCTTCAATCAACCTGGCGCCTCTCCCCTGGGTTCTGTGATCAGGGTGACTGTTCGCCCCCTGTAGAGCGGGCATGGGTAGGCCGGCGGCGAGTTCGCGAAATAATGAGCACGGCGGGGGTTGACTCCGTCACAGGCCCGGCGCATATTGAGGAGGTCGAACATCTCCCGGTCCTCTCCGACGTCGTGGGGACCGCACCGGAGGTCATAATACTTTTTCGGGACGCTGATTCCCGCCACCAACCCGTGGCGAAGCGTGTCCCGATCCTGGCGGTGAGCGGCGGGGGAGGGGAGCCCAACGGGCGAAAATCGGGCGTGGTCATTTTCGCGAGTTAGGGGCGGGTTTGGCGGACTAACGGCAATGACCGTCCTACCCACTGGGCTTTTCTAGAGTGCGAAGACGGCGCTCGCGCCAATTCTGGAGGGGCGACCGCCTGGGGGACGATTGGATCTGCGGCTTAGATCAAGTGGCTCGGCTGCGCATCATGCTGTATATGGCGGTCCAGTCCAAGCGGCCCATGCCTTGGTGGTGGGCGTGGTCGTAGACGGGGAGAGCGCAGGCCCCCATCACACTCGGTGAGCTGTGGTCCGCGCTCATCTGCAGGGCAAGTCCCAGGTCCTTGCGGGCCAAGTCGACCATGAAGCCAGGTTCGAGGTTCCCGGCCAATACCTTGACCGGATAGGTGGTGCCCAGATGCCCCCGTCCGGCGGTGGTGCCCATCAGCACCTCGATCACGGTGTCCCGGTCGAGACCGGCCCCTTCGGCGATCGCCAACGCCTCGGCCACCACCACGTTGGAGACGATCGACAGGTAATTGTTGACCAACTTGGTGCGGATCCCTGCCCCGGCCGGGCCGCAGTGAATGATGGTGTCGCCCAGACAGGCCAGTATCGGGTGAGCCCATTTCACGTCCTCGGTTTCCCCGCCCACCATTATCAAGAGGGTCCCCTCTTCAGCCTCCCGGGAGGTGCGTCCGACCGGAGCGTCGATGGCCCGTTTGCCGTTGGAGCGCAAGCGTTCCGCCAGTGCGTCGAAGTCGCGGGGCAGACCGGTGCTCATTTCGATCAGCAGCGCGTCGTCGCTCAGCGCCTCCGCGGCGCCGTCGGGACCCAAAACTGCGTCTGCCACATGTTGGCCGGTGGGCAGCATCGTGATGACATAGTCAGCGCCTTCCGCGGCGTGTCTTGGGGAAATGGCCGTTTCGGCGCCTTGCCGGCGGATGGCTTCCAAAGCAGCCCCGGATATGTCGAAGGCCCTCACCCGGTGGCCGTTTCCGATCAGGTTAAGAGCCATGGGCATTCCCATCACGCCTACTCCGATGAAACCGACTGTGCTCATGTCTGACCTCCCTTGCCGGGTACAGATGCCCGGATTCCACCGGCCACCGGTAATTTGCTTGTTGGATGATAACTTCGCCCGATCATCGGCAGGTACGGCTCGGGGGTGGTGAGTTCTCGATGGGATCGGATCATCACTACCCCGAAGAGGGCCCCGCTCGAACCGTTGGGGTGGAGTCGTTTTGGATGGATGTCTATCCCGTCACCAACCGCCGGTTCCGCCTATTTGTCGAGGCCACCGGTTATGTGACCACCGCCGAGCGGCCTCCCGACCCGGCGGTTTACCCAGAGGCGCGTCCCGGGGACCTGGTCCCGGGATCTCTGGTGTTTCAGATGACGTCCGGCCCGGTGAATCTGGGCGCTTACCGGCGCTGGTGGGCGTGGACCCCCGGCGCCGACTGGCGTCATCCCTACGGATCGGGATCGTCTTTGGACGGACTTGAAACCCATCCGGTGGTGCATGTCGCCTATCAGGACGCGCTGGCCTACGCCCGTTGGGCCGGAATGGAGCTGCCCACCGAAGCCGAGTGGGAGTACGCCGCCCGGGGAGGATTGGACGGTGCCGAGTTCACCTGGGGCGATCGGGATTCCCAGGAGACTGCCCCTGCGGCCAACACCTGGCAGGGACGGTTCCCCTATGAGAACACCGAATTGGACGGATGGACTCGCACCAGTCCGGTCGGCTCATATCCCTCCAACCATTACGGATTGCACGACATGGTCGGCAACGTGTGGGAATGGACCTCCGATTCATATTCTCTCCCTTCTGTCAGCGCCCCGGCATCGCCCTGCTGTGTCCCGGCACCAAACGAGCACGACTCTCTCCCGACACGAGTGATCAAGGGCGGATCGCACCTCTGCACACTCCAGTACTGCTTCCGATACCGGCCCGCTGCTCGCCAGCCTCAGACCATCGATACCTCCACCAGCCACATCGGCTTTCGTTGTGTTTCTCGCTCCGGGCCGTGATCCGGCGGTGGCAGCGGGGGAGGGGCCCGAAGAGGTGCCAAGCTTGGGAACTTTATCGCGACTTAGAGATAGATTTTTGCGATCTGCTGGGGGTTGGAAGAACCCTGCCGGCCTCTCCTCTAGAATCGCTCTGATGCGAATTGCGGACACAGATCTTCTTGGTTATGGCAGCTACCGGGCGCTGGTGGAAGGCTTTGAGTGGGATATCCCGGAACGGATGAACATGGCTTCTGAGATCATGGACAGATGGAGCAACGACCGGGGTCGGGTCGCTCTCTATGTTGAACATTCCGATGGGCACCGGGAAACCTGGTCCTACTGGCGCCTGATCAGACTGGCGAAACGCTACGCCAACTTCCTGGTGTCGTTGGGAGTACAACCACGGGACCGCGTTTCGCTGGTGATGCCGCAGGGCGCCGAGTTGGCCGCTCTCCATCTGGCGATCTATTCGGTGGGGGCTACCGCCCTTCCCATGTCTATCTTGTACGGTCCTGACTCCTACCGCCACATTCTGTCCGACTCTGCCGCCAGTGTCATCGTGGTAGCTGAGCCTTACGCCGACCCCATCCGACTGGTTCGCCATGATCTACCCTCTCCCGTCTCGGTCGTCATCTCGGGAAAACCAGCCGAGGGAGAGCGGTCGCTATCCGAAGCCCATAGCCACCCGGCCCACTTCGACCCCATCGACACCTCGGCGGAAGACCCGGCGCTGCTGCTGTACACGTCCGGTAGCACCGGTCACCCCAAGGGCGCCCTCCATGCCCAACGCATTCTGGAGGGGTATCTGTTGACGTTCAAGCTCTTCTTCGATGTGGAATTCGACCAATCCACGGTGTTCTACACCCCTTCGGACTGGGCATGGGTGGGAGGTTTGTTGGACATACTGCTCCCCGCTCTGGTCTTCGGTCGCCCGGTGGTGGCCGACGAGCAGCGGTTCTCTGCCGAGCGCGCCTTCGAAGTGATGGGTCGCCACGGCGTCACGCATGCTTTTCTGACTCCCACCGCCCTGAAAGTGATGGCCCAGGTCCCCGATCCCGGCCCCCGTTACGATCTCGACCTGCGGGTCATAGCCAGTGGCGGGGAATCGGTGGCTGACGAGCTGCACCGGTGGAGCGAGCGTCATCTGGGTGCGGTCATCAACGAATTCTATGGTCTCACCGAAGTAAATCATCTGGTGGGTGGCTGCGAGGCCCTATGGCCTGGTCGGCCCGGCTGGATGGGACTTCCCTATCCCGGTCGGGAGGTGGCCTTGTTGGATGACCAGGGCAAGGAAATTTCGGCAGGTGAGATCGGCGAGATCGCGGTGCGTCCGGGAGACCCGACCCAGATGATCGAGTATTGGGGCAACCCCACCGCCACGGCCGCCATGCGCCGCAACGGCTGGATCATGACCGGCGACCAGGCCACCATCGACGCCAACGGCTACATCCGTTTCCTGGGCCGTGACGACGACATGATCGCCAGCGCCGGTTATCGCATCGGGCCGGCCGAGGTGGAGGAATCCCTGGTTCGCCATCCCGCCGTGGCGGAAGTGGCCGTCATTCCCGCTCCTGATGAGATCAGGGGCCACGTGGTCAAGGCGATGGTGGTGCTGGCCGACGGCCACCGGGGGGGCGCTGAGTTGACCGCCGAACTCCAAGCCCAGGTCAAGACCCAACTGGCGGCCTACAAGTACCCGCGGATAGTCGAATACGTGGACCGCCTTCCCAAGACTTCCACCGGAAAGCTAAATCGGAAACTACTGGCCGCACAGGCCCGGTCTGCCTGAGTAGCGGAGGATACGTCGCTGACTACCGGCTTTTCGGGAGGATCAGCGTTCCTGTCGCACGCCCTTGAAAGGCCTACCGTCTTCTTCGTTGCTATGAGGCGCCCCGACGAAGTGCCACGTTCGGTCCAAAGACCAGTTCGAGGTTTCTGGACCTGGCTACGTTTAGACACGGCGCCCCTTCGACCGCCACCCTTCGCTCCATTCCTGAGGCTTCGGTGCTTCGCTCCTTACCGGAAAGTGCGGGCAGGGTCGACCGACGTGGTGAGGGGGCTTTAGCTCGGCGAGATGTCACGCCCAATCGAGGGAGCGGGTTACCGCTTGGCGCCAGCGGGCGTAGTGGGCCTCCCGGGTCTCTCCTGACATTTTCGGGGACCAGCGGCGGTCTTCCTGCCAGTTCTGGCGCAGATGGTCGAGGCTTTCCCAGAAGCCCTCGGCCAGTCCGGCGCCGTAGGCGGCGCCCAGGGCGGTGGTTTCGCTCACCCGGGGGCAGACCACCTCCACTTCGAGAATGTCCGACTGGAACTGCATCAGCAGGTGATTGGCGACCATTCCCCCGTCCACCCGCAGTTCGGCCAACGCCACTTGGGAGTCGGCCCGCATCGCTTCGAGAACCTCCCGGGTCTGGTAGGCGGTGGCTTCCAGGGCGGCCCGGGCGATGTGGCCCCGGTTGGCGAATCTGGTTAGGCCGGTGATCACCCCCCGGGCATCCGGTCTCCAGTGGGGGGCGAAAAGTCCGGAAAATGCCGGCACAAAGTAAACATCACCGTTGTCCGGCACCGAAGCCGCCAGAGCCTCCACCTCCTGCGCCGTCGAGATCATCCCCAGGTTGTCACGGAGCCACTGGATCAGGGAACCGGTTACTGCCACCGATCCCTCCAAGGCATAGATCGGCTCGGAACCGGCGATCTGGTATCCCACGGTGGTCAGCAGACCGTGATTGGAGGGCACTCTGCGCGTTCCGGTGTTCATGAGCAGAAAGCATCCGGTTCCGTAGGTGTTCTTGGCCTCACCCGGATGGAAACACGTCTGACCGAACAGCGCAGCTTGCTGGTCGCCCAGGATCGCCGAGATCGGAACCCCTTCGAGCACCCCCGTTCCGGTCCCCACCCGGCCGACCGACGGCAGTATCCGGGCCATCATCGAGCGGGGAATCTCCATCGCTTCGAGCAGGTCGTCGCTCCAGTCCAGAGTGTCGAGATCCATCAGCAAGGTCCGGGAAGCATTAGTCGCATCGGTGACGTGCTTCCCACCTGCAATTCCGCCGGTGAGGTTCCAAACCAGCCAGGAATCGATGGTGCCCATAACCGCCCGGCCCGAGGCCGCCTTGTCCGCCAGCCCCTCGAGGTTGTCCAGCAACCAGGCTGTTTTCGGACCGCTGAAGTAGGTGGCCAGGGGAAGACCGGTCCGGTCTCGGAACCGGTTGATGCCACCTTCCCGGGCCAGATTCTTGCATATCCCGTCGGTCCTGGTGTCCTGCCAGACGATGGCATTGGCAAGTGGCCTGCCGCTTTGGCGGTCCCACACCACGGTTGTCTCTCGCTGGTTGGCGATACCGATCCCCACCAAGTCCCGGACTGTCATTCCAGCCGAGCTCAACGCCTCGCTCACCACCGCCTCAACAGTGGCAAGGATCTCCCCGGCGTCGTGTTCCACCCACCCCGGACGCGGAAGGATCTGCCCGAATTCCCTGTGAGCCGCCGCCACCACTGCTCCGGAACCGTCGAAGATCATGAACCTGGTGCTGGTGGTTCCCTGATCGATGGCTCCTACCGCTCGTCTAACCATGCTGTCCCGTCAATCCCTCAAGGACGCCGAGCTCGATCCGGGGGATCCAACCTTCCGGCAGCCAATGACCGATAACAGTCGGACCAACACACCGGTGGGGGACCATCAGTTGGTTGCAGAGTCAAGTCCGAACGCCGACTCGACCGTCTTGATGGTGTTCTCGTCGCGCAGTTTGCAGACGATGTGCTGGGAGGCGAATAGTCCTTTCTCCCAGACCCCCTCCTCGAGGGGCCGGGTGACGAGCCACTTGACCGGCACAACCATCTCGGTGAGTTCCGGGTTGTCGGAGGCCGCGTTCTCCCCCCAGGCCGCCTTTGGCTCTGGTTGATCGAGGAGCGATTGGAGTTGCCCGCCGACTTCGACTTTGACATCCCGCGCCGGGGTCATCTCACCGGCGACGTGGCCTATGCCGACATAGCCGGCACCCGCCACATATGCGAACACCCGTTTTCCCGGCGTTAGGTTCCGGAGCGGTTTCCAGTACCGCGATCCACCGCCCGCGTTCAGGAACCCGTACTTGCTCGCGATCGCCCAGCGGTGGGTCTCGCCGGCTCGGCCCAGCACGGTGTAGAAGTCCCGTCCGTTCCACGGCCGACTCTTGCGGCGCGATGGTCGCCCGGCCGCGACTTCGGTCGGCTCAGGATCGAGCAGCCACGTCCGGGCGAGATAGGAACGGTTTTCGTCGACGAAGTGGCGGAAGAAGACGGCATTGATCGGCACGCCGTAGGACCCCGCGAGGAACTCGACGATGCGATCAGATGTCGGGTCCAGTTGAGAGGCGATGATCGTGAACTGCTGTTCGGCATTGACGATGTCCGGCAGGGGGCTGTCGAATCGCTCGGCGAAGGCCGCTCCGAGATCAGTGTCGCCATCATGGTGATCGAGGTAGATCTGCTCGAGGTCGTCGAGGCTCAGGCTCTGCACCCAGGAACCGTAGTCGAGCGCCTGGGCCACCGCGTCTCGAGGAGTCCGATCACGCTTGAGTTCCAGGACATGGACCCGCCCGTCGGCATCGAGGGTCAGAAGATCTATGTACCCGCCATACCCGGTCCGTACCTGTCTTCCCAGAACCAGCAGGTCCATTCCGCTCAGGCCGGGGTCGTCGACCAGCATATCCTCAAGTCGCCGCTCCAAATCGAGCGGCGACAACGCCAACTGACGCGGCCCGGCCTCCGTCATCCGCCAGATCGCCATTTCAACAGCCACTATCGAGGTCCTTCCTTCCGGTTCAACCCCAATGATGCCACGGGGTAGTGACATTCCTCAGCGCGCAAGACACCAACCGGCACAGCGGTTCAGTTGTAACGGCCTAAAGTCCCGGTATTTGTCCTTCAGCCAGGGTTATCTCGGCCAGAAGGGTTCGGGTCGGCACTATGCCGCACGCTGGCCGAACTGCGGGCTTTTGGTCGACGAAACGGCGGGCCACCGCAAGCCGGCAGGCGTTCCATACCGGGAATGGCTAGTCCGGGACTTTTCCTACCTGGGCGCCCATCATGTGTTCCAAGGCTTTGACCAGGGCATGCTGGCCCTCTGATCCCAGGCCCCGGTGTTGCACCGCCCGGTAGAGCTGGAAAACCAGGGCTGTTCCCGGCAGAGGGACGCCCAGTTCGTCGGCGGCCTGCAGCACCAATCGCAGGTCCTTTTGCTGCAAGTCGACGGTGAATCCCGGGCGCCAGTCCCGGGCGATTATCTGCGGTCCCCGGTTGGCCAGCATCCATGACCCGGCCGCCCCGCCGGTCACCGCCGACAGCGTGGCCTCCAGATCGAGCCCACCGACCTCGGCAAGCAGCAAAGCCTCCGAGGCGGCCAACATATTCACCACCACCAGCACCTGGTTGACCAGCTTTACCATCTGCCCCGATCCCACCGGGCCGGTGTGGGTGATGCTCTTTCCCGTCGCCTCCAGATAGGGACGCACCCGGTCGAGCTCGGACGGGTCCCCACCCATCATGATCGACAGGGTCCCCAGTGCCGCTCCTTCACTTCCCCCGCTCACCGGGCCATCCAGCCAGGAACACTCCGCCTCCTCGGCCAGTCTCGCCAGGCGCCGGGTCTCCGACGGGCTTATGGTGGAATGGTCCACCACCACCGAACCTGGCGCCAGACCGGCCAGCACCCCGTCGGCGCCTTCGGTCACCGCCACCACGTCGGGGGTGTCGGAAACGCAGATCATCACCACCGCGGACCGTTCCGCCACCTCCCGGGGCGATCCCGCCGCCGAAGCCCCCAAGTCGGTGACCGGCGTCATCCGAGAAGCTGTGCGGTTCCATACCGTCACCTCGTAGCCGGCGCGCACCAGGTTGGCAGCCATCCCTCCTCCCATTATCCCCAACCCGATGAATCCAAGCTTCTCACTCAAAATGCGCCTCCGTTATTTTCCATGATCACCGGACCTGTCCTCTCTCCGCCTTCGCTTGCATACCGACCGCACCGACATCACCTCGCCGGAGGGGGAGCGTTCCAACTGTAAATCTTCATCGCCGCCGATCACCGCGGGGACCGGTCCTTTCAACAGGCGTTCTCCCACCGAGGGTACTACTTGGATGACCGACCCGGCAGGGGATCTTCGGAGGAGTGAAGCGCTCCTGAACTGATTGGCGCCGGTGCCGGCTTGGTCTGCCCCGGTCGAGGCTCAGATGGTTGGATCTGCGCCTGTCGCGCGGCCCGGGACGCTTCAGTGCTAGACCGAAGCCGCTACTCGTCCGTCGAGAGGGGGAGCGATGATGCCGTACAGATCCAGGAAGGTCACCTCAAGAGCCTGCCGGATCGTCTCCGCGGCTCGATCTCCGTCGTGTTCCAGGCAGGCGCCATAGAAGGCGGTTGCCACTGCTTTGGACTCATCGTGTCGGAAGGCGGCCATGAGTGTGCGATGGGTATAGCGACGGGATCGGTCGTAAAGTTCCTCGGCCTTTCGTAGCAGGCCGGGGCGATCGGCTGCTTCATAGCAGACAACCCGCATCTTCCAGGCGATGTCCACCAAGCTGCCACTATCCCGCTGTTCTGCGGCCGTCTGGAACTTCTTGAGCTTCTGTTCCATCAGACGCAGGGAAAGGCTCGACAATCGGGGCGCGCCCCGTTGCGCCAGCCATGATTCGAAGCCCATCCTGGTGAGGTATAACTGCTCGAGTTCATCAAGTGACAACGACGAAACGTAGTTGGCGGCGTTGGGACGAGCGTCTATCAATCCCTCGTGCGCCAGTTCCCGCAGGGCGGCGCGAACGGGAGTGACGCTAACGCCAAACTGCTCAGCGAGATCACGGTAGCGCACCCGAACGCCCGGTTCGAGGTCCCCAGAGACTATGAGGTCCCTTAGCTCTTTGGTGATCCGTTGTTCAATTGTCCAGTTGTACAAACCTGCCTGGCCTTTCGTTGAGGTTTCGATCAGCCTTCAAACGTTGGAAAGCATATCGGAGACTTCGTCCAGCACAGAAAACACCGCTTCGGTTACGAATTCGAGGTCTTCGATGGTGGACACGTAGGGAGGGGCTACATGCAAGATGCCCTCTGACATCCGAGCCGCGGCACAGCCGGTTTTCAATAGCCGGCGACTGAGTTCTTTGGCTACGTGGTACTTGCCTCGAATCCCGGTCGCATAGGATTCGCCGGTGACCGGGTTGGCCAGTTCGATTCCGATCCACAGGCCAAAGCGGCGCATGTCTCCCACGATCGGAAGCTCTCGGACGCCACTCAGCATGTTGAACAGTTCCGCTCCCAGGGACTCCGCCACCCGGTCCATCCGCTCTTCCATGTAAATCTCCAGGGCCGCCGCGGCCGCCGCGGCGCTGGCGCCGTGACCCCCGTAGCTCTGGACCGAGGGAGAGCCCGTGTCGCGCCCGAACGCTGCGAAGATGTGCTCACGGACGATCATGGCGGCTACGGGAGCGTATCCACCGCTTAGGGCCTT
Source organism: Acidimicrobiia bacterium (assembly GCA_963665765.1). Classification (GTDB taxonomy): domain Bacteria; phylum Actinomycetota; class Acidimicrobiia; order Spongiisociales; family ZC4RG35; genus Bin76. The sequence continues at coordinate 592,423 of OY762464.1, read as the reverse complement.
GGCCACCACCATCACATCCGGCACCACGTTCCAGTGTTCGATGGCCCACATCCGTCCGCTGCGGCAGCAACCCACCAGCGTCTCGTCGATGATCAGCAAAACGCCGTACTCATCACATATCTGTCTGACCCGTGGCCAGTAGGTCTCGTCCGGGATCCGGAACTCGGTGATCGCCACCGGCTCACCGATCACTGCTGCCACCGTTTCCGGTCCTTCCAGCTCGATGGTGTCGCGGATCTGTTCGGCGAACCGGAGGTCCGAAACGCCCGTGGGCGGCATGACGTGAACCCCGCCCGGCATCAGCGGATAGTACATGGCGTCGCGGTGTCGACGGCCCGAAATGGCCAAACCGCCGGCGCCGGCGCCGTGATACGACCCATAGCGGGATATGACTTTGTATCGATGGTGATCGCCTCGCATGCGGTGATACTGGCGGGCCAGCTTGATGGCGGTCTCGGTGGCTTCTGAACCGGAACTGGTGAGAAACGAGTGTTGGAGATCGCCGGGCGCCGAGGCAGCCAGCCGCTCGGCGAGTTCCACCGCCCCCCGGGTGGTGAAGAAGATCGGCCCGGCCGTGGCCACCCGGCGGGCTTGGTTCGCCATGGCTGAAGTGATGTCGCCCCGTCCATGTCCCAGGGGCGTCTGCCACATCGAAGAGCAGAGGTCGAAGTAGCGATCACCTCGAGTGTCCCACAGCCACGGGCCCTCGCCCCGTTCGAAAACCCGGAGCATGTCGTGATCCACCAGTTCGGATCGGGGACTTTCGTGGATCCACAGATGGTCGAGGGCACTTCTTTCGAGGGACCTCCCGGCGGTCATGCGCTCACGCCGGTCTTGGGATGTCGTTCGGCAAAATAGTCCTCGAGCACGAAGGCCGCCCGGAAGGCCGTGTATTCGTCAAAGTGAGAGGCAACGATCTGCACCGAGGCGGGCAGGCCGTCGGTGTCCGACAACCCGGGCAGACTGACCGCCGGATGACCGGAGAGATTGAGCGGTGATGTGTTGAACGCCACACTGGCTTTCGAGTCTGCCAGCAGATCCTCGATCGGGGTGGGGGCCTTGGGCAACTTGGGAGCAGTGAAGGGTATGGTCGGTGTGATCAGCAGGTCCCACGATTTGAAAAGTGCGCTGATGCTCCGTCGCGATTGAAGGCGCGCATTGTGCAACCGTGCATACGGCACATTCATGTACCGCTCCATCAGATACCGGCCGGCAATGGTCCAACACTTGACGTAGGGATTCAACTCCCGGGATTGGGCGCGCCGGCTGGTGGCAAAGGCCTGCAGCCGATCGACATCGATGTATCCCAGGTGACCGTGGCTGCCACCTTCGGTGCGCAGCATGTTGCCCACCAGATGGGCCACATACGGGCCGAATATCCGATGAGCTTCGCTCCACATGGGAACCGATATCCGTTCAACCCGGGCGCCGGCTTGCCGGAGTCCACGGATTGCCTCCTCGATCGTTTCGACCACCACCGGTTCACAATCGGTACCCGTGATGCTCTCCTCGATAACGGCCACCCGCAGATCCGTCACGCCGTCCTGTTCAGCACGCCGGTACTCGGGGATCTGCATAGGAATGTGGATTCCCTGCGGGTCACGCCAGTCCTCGCCGGCAATCACTTCCAACAGGATGGCTACTTCTTTGATCGACCGGGCAAGGGGCGTCACGAAGTCAATGGTGTGGTCTATCGGCGTCACCCCGAAAGTGGGGACCAGCCCGTGAGTGGCCTTGACGGTGGCGATCCCACAGCAGGCAGCCGGTATTCGTCCGCTGCCGCCCTGATCCACTCCCAAAGCGGCGTCGACGGCCCCCGATCCAACCGCCGCTCCTGCCCCTCCCGATGATCCTCCGGCGGTTCGCGATGGATCGATCGGGTTCCTCGCCGGGCCAAAGGCGCTCATGACGCCGGTTGCCCCGCCCCCGTGGTCGTCCATGTTGAGCGTTCCGACGATCGTACCTCCGGCTTGCAGGATCCTTTCGACGACGACCGAGTCCAACGTCGGTGTGAACGGGGTAAGGGCGGATCCGTTGGTCATCGGTACACCGGCCACCGCGATATTGTCCTTTACCCCCAACCGCCGGCCGGCCAGGGGACCATCGTCGGCGCCCGCCACATGGCAGATTCGGATGAAAGCGTTCAGAGGATCCTCATCCGCAGATGGTCGGCGACCGGCATCGCGCGCAGTGGTATAGGTGGGGAGAGCGGGCTGGTCGAACCTATGGGCGTCACCGGCCCCCAGCACCAAGGCGGTGATGATGCCGGACAGGTCTTCGGCTTCCGACTGGGCGAGTTCGATCCCATCCAGAGCAGCCGTTTCCGCTATGTCGACCAGCGACGGAGGCCGTACCGTCAGGCGATTGCGTTCCATTCGAGCCATGTTTTTCCCCCTAGCCGTAGCGTCTCTGATCACTGACATTTATCGACCGCTTCACTCGCGGGTTCCCACTATCAGATGGACAATGTCGGCGGTGGTCGTCTCTTCTTTTCGACGGGAACCCACTATCCGACCACCTCTCATGACCACGATTCGGTCTGCCACCCGGAACACGTGGTCGAGGTTGTGGCTGACCACGATGATCGACACTCTCTGTCCCTTCAAACCTTCGATGATGTCCAGTACCTTCTGGCCCTCCTGGACTCCCAGGGCCGCGGTCGGCTCGTCCAGGATCATCAGCTGCCGACCGGATCTGAACGAGCGGGCAATGGCCACCGCCTGACGCTGCCCACCCGACAACGAGGCTGTCCTGGCTCTGACATCGGGCACATTGATGGCCAGAGAACCGAGCAGTTCCGCCGACTCCCGTTCCATCCGCCGTCTGTCCACCCGCAGCCACCTGGTCGGCACTCGACCCAGGAACACGTTCTCGGCCACCGTCATATTGTCGGCCAGGGCCAGGTTCTGGTAGACCGCCGTCACTCCCAACTGCAAGGAATCTCGGGTAGTACGGAAAGCAACCTCCCTCCCGCCCAGCTCCAGAGAACCCGCATCCGGTTGTATGGCGCCGGTCAGGATCTTGACCAGGGTCGACTTGCCGGCACCGTTGTCACCCACTATCGCCACCGTTTCTCCCGTGTCGATTTGAAACGTGGCGTCGATTAGGGCGCGTACTTGACCGTAGGATTTCCAGACGCTCTTGGCAACCATGACCGGCCGGGTGGTTGGACTTGCGTCACCACTGCTGTTGGGTCCGCTCGTACTCTGTGAAGGGGAAGCCGTCATCGCCTAACCAGCCTCGGTAGCAGATCTTTGGGGGACAGTTCGCCTTTGATTGTCTTGTCCACCAAGACGGCTGCCAAGATCAGAGCACCGACCGCCACCTGCTGCCAGAACGGATCCACTCCCAAGAGAATCAGACCGTTCTTGATGGTGCTTATGAGGATGATCCCCAACAGGGTGCCAAACGTATTGCCGGCGCCGCCGTTCAGCGACGTGCCTCCGATTATCACCGCCGCCACTGCATCGAGCAGCGACTCCGACCCAAAGGAACCATGGCCTGCGTTGAGTCGAGCACTCAGGACGAGCCCCGCCAGTGTGCAAAGCATAGAACTGGCAATGAAGGCGAGCATCAAGACTCTTCTGACGCTTATCCCCACCAAACCGGCGGCCTCTCGATTACCACCGGTGGCGTACAGTTCCACGCCGTAACGTGTCTGGCTTAGAACTAGTTGCACGAGCACTGTCACAGAAAAGAAGATAATGACAGGTAGCGGAATCACACCAACCCGACCGTGACCCAGGACTTTGAAGGCTTCTGGGAATCCACCGATAGTTTGTCCGCTGGTCATTACAAAGGCAAGGCCTTGTAGCACACCCAGCATTGCCAGTGTCACGATGAACGATGGGACCTTGGTGAACAGAGAAAAGTATCCGTTCACATTGCCGACGATCAGACCCATGGCCAGAACGATCAGTACGCCGGCCCAGATAGACAGCCCGCGTTGGATGATGAGCAGGGCGGCGAGCGTTCCTGCCAGGGCTTGGGTGGAACCGATCGCCAGGTCAATTTCTCCCCCGATTAGCAGGATGGTGAACCCCACAGCCATGATCCCCACCACCGAACTCTGCAGTGCGATATTGGTCAGGTTCTGTACTGTCATGAAGTAGGGGCTGGCAAAACTCAGGACGGTCCAGAGGAGCAGAACGGCAATTAACAGTGCTATGAGTTGCCGGTATCTACTTAACCCAAAACGAAAGGCGGGGGACCGGTTAGTATTCGCTTGTATAGCCTGATTTGTGTCTGCCACTAGAGAATCAGAAACCTTTCAAGGGGTTTTTTGCTTACCCGACACTAACGGGCAAGGTAAAGCCGATGGCTCCTTCCCGCTCACCTGTGGGATTGGTGAGAAGGAGCCATCGGTATTGATCGGCTAGGAGTTGTCCGTGTCTAGCATCCGGATGCCGCAGCTTCCAGTGCTGTCTTGAGGTCAACACCGCTTACCACGGCTGGTTCTGAACCGTCCAGCACGCCTTCGGCGAACGCCTGGTCGACGACCACCATCCCGATCGCGATGAACTCGCTTCCGGGGTCCTCTCCTCGGGCGATCTGTACGGCCGCCTCAACAGCCAGATAGCCGGCCGGATAGAGCGGTTGGATCACCGTGAGCGCCTGCCTGCCTTCGAGAATATTCATAAGGCCTTCGCAGGTGCCACCCAGGCCGGTCAGCGTGGTCTCCTTGTATCCCAACTCTTCCATGGCGGTAAGGGTTGCTCCGGCAAGCAGGTCATGCAGGCCGACGATGATGTCCACATCCGGGTTGGCGGTCAAAAGAGACCTGGCTGCGTCGAGACCCGCCGCGCGGTCCCAGTTGGTGGGTGGGGAAACAACCCTCTCGACATCGGCCAGTCCACCGGCTTCCAGGCCATCTTCGATTCCCGCGTATATGGCGGCAATCGACTCATCGGCCTGGTTGGAGTCAATGAAAGCAAGTTTCGCCGGCGAGGGCTGGAAAGCGGCCAGCCAATCACCGAGTGGTCGGCCCATGTCGGCCCGATAGTCGTAACCTATCTCGATAGCACTGGCTCCCTCAGAAGCGCAGGCCACCGTACAAACCACCGGAATGCCCTGGTCGTTCAAGGCGAGAATGGCAGGCGCCAGGGCTTGCGCATCAATGGTGTCATAAACGATTACGTCAACACCGGCGGCTGCATAGTTCTCGATGGCCGCTACCAGATCTTGGGCGCTACCGCTGCCCGTCACGAGGAGTTCGACACCTGCGTCGGCGGCGGCATCTTCTGCGCCGGTTTTCAGAGCAAGGATCAATTCATTCTGTGTGAAGTCGGGAATCACCAATCCGATACGGATCGGCGCCTCGGGAGGGGCCGTAGTAGTGGGGGCCGCGGTCGTGGTGGGTGCTGCGGTGGTCGGGGCGGGTTCGTCCTCACCGCAGGCTGCCGCCAACATAGCGAAAGCAATGATGACTGCGATGACGTTGCGTAGTTGATTCTTAGGCATCTATTGAACTCCTTTCTTGAGGAGTGACATGGGGGAGCATGTCGCCCCAAAGGTCTTTGCAGATCTGCAGAGATGGCTAGCTGTCAGCCGACACCCCTGCTTGCTACACAACATGCCATTGTGTAACATATCACCTGTATGGTAGTGAACTATCTCTGGCCGGTCAGGGGGTGACGCGATATTTTTCCTTTCCCGGCATCGGGCCTGTGCCCCGCGCCCCCTTTTGACAAGGGATATCCGCGGCAAAACGGCTGGTTGAGAACTTGACTCAAACGGAATAGCCGGGGCATGTTCGACCTCCTCATTCGTGGCGGCGCTGTTGCAGACGGCACCGGCGGTGAGCCCATCGGGGCCGATATAGGCATTGTGGGTGACCGGATCGCCGCCATAGGGAACCTGGCTGCAAGCCCAGGCGAGGAACTGGACGCCACCGGATTGTTGGTCGCCCCGGGATTCATCGATATCCATAGTCACTCCGACTACACCCTTCTGGCTGATCCCCGGGCCGTCAGCGCCATCTACCAGGGAGTCACCACCGAGGTGGTGGGCAACTGTGGACACGGATGCTTTCCGATCCGGGATCCGGATCTGGCGCTGAAGGCGATATATGGATACTCGGACTCGGTTGCTTTGGATTGGAACTCGGCCTCGGGGTATTTTTCCCGACTCGAGCGGGCAGAGCCGGCTCTGAACGTTCTGAGTTTGGTGCCTCACGGTCAGCTTCGCTTGGCCGTGGTGGGTCTGACCGACCGGCCATCGACCGAGGGGGAACTTCAGGAGATGGCCCGACTGCTGCGGACGGCGCTCGATGAGGGTGCCTGGGGGCTGTCCACCGGACTCGAATATGCAACCGAGGCGGGCGCTTCGGAGTCGGAGATCACCAGGCTCTGCGCGCCGCTGGCCGAACGGGACGACCTATATGTTTGCCATGCCAGGTTCCGGGACGCCGGGGCGCCCGAGGGGGTTGCCGAGGCCATCCGGACGGCCAGAGCCGCCGGCGTAAGGCTTCAGGTTTCCCATCTGGTTCCCCGAAGCGGCGATGAGGACATGGAGCGGTGCCTGGAGTTGGTCGATGAGGCCCACAGCGATCTGGACATAGCCTTTGATCTTCATACCCGCCTGTTCGGGTTCACCTACCTCTACTCGGTGCTCCCGCCCTGGGCCATGGCCAACGGCCCCGATAAACTCGCCTCCGTGCTGGCGGACCCCGAGGCCCGCGGCCGGATGAAGAGTTTCCGCAGCATTCTCAGTGCGGGCGGCGACTGGGAGCGCATAGTGCTGCTGGACCACCACGCCTACCCCGGCTACGGCCGTCGGTCGATCAGATCGATTGCCGCCGAGCGGGGACAAAAGCCTCTGGATTGCATCTACGACCTGCTGCTCGGGGCGATCGAGACGATGGAGTCACTCATGGTCCTGATCGACTGTCACAGTGCGGACCAACACCGCACGGCTTTCCGGCACCCGCTGTCGATGCCGGCCTCCGACGCCACCACCATGGCACCCGATGGTCCTTTGGCCGGAAAGACGTTCCATGGTGCCTACACCTGGGCTTCCTACTTCTACAACTTTTCGGTCAACCAGGAGGGAGTCCTTACCCCGGGCGAAGCAGTACGCCGGTTATCGGGTCTTCCGGCGCAGCGCCTCGGGCTGGCTGACCGGGGGTTACTGAAGCCGGGCGCCTTTGCTGACATCGCGGTGTTCGACCCGGCAGGTTTTCGCGAAAAGGCGACCAGGTACGAACCGAATGTCCTGGCGGAAGGAATGGTGCATGTGCTGGTCAACGGCCGGCCGGTGCTAAGGGCCGGTAGCCTCTCCGGGACCCGGTCAGGTCGGGTGCTGCGAAGATGACGCTCAGACAGATCGGGCAGTCAGAGAATCCCCCGCGCCGGCAGAACGCGGTGAGGAAAACGCCATATATACAAAGGAACACGTGACATGATTCGTGACCGCATTGCCGATCGGGGCGCCACCTGGCCACCTGCGAATCCGGCTTCCGACATAGCCCGGCCCGGCACGATCCATCTGGAGGGACGAACCTACATCGCACTGGGTTTGAACGATTACCTGGGGCTGGCCTGCGATTCCAGGGTGATAGCCGCCGCACAGGCTGCCCTGGCTACCTTTGGCGCCGGAGCGCGGGCATCCCGACACATCGGAGGGGACACGGCGGTGCACCGGGAACTCGAGGAGGAACTGGCAGATCTGAAATCAGCCGAGTCGGCGCTTCTGTACGGATCCGGATACGCCGCCAACCTGGGAGTTGTCTCTGCTCTGCCCGGACGCGGAGACGCCGTGCTCAGCGATGAACTCAATCACGCCAGCATCGTGGACGGAGCACGCTTGAGCGGAGCCAAGATAGGCGTCTACCGGCACAGCGATGTCGAGGATCTGAGCCGGCAACTCGACCAGGCTCCCGGAGCAAGCTTGATCGTCACCGACAGCGTGTTTTCGATGAACGGCGATCTCGCTCCGGTGGATGAGATAGCCGACCTGGCCGATGCCCATGACTCCATGCTGATCTTGGACGACGCACATGCCACGGGTGTTTTGGGGTCCGGTGGGAAAGGTTCGAGCGGCCACTACCGACGGGCCGACAGAGCCGATGTGATCATAGGAACACTGGGAAAAGCCCTGGGAAGCGTGGGGGCCTTCGCCGCCGGGTCGGCGGAGGTGATCGGCTATCTCAGCGAGGTGTCCCGTACCTTCTTATTCACAACCGCCCCCTCTCCACCAGACGCGGCCGCCGCCTTGGAGTCGATACGGATCATGCGGTCCGAACCGCAGCGTTTGGACCGGTTATGGGAGAATGCCGCCACGATCAACTCTTCATTGTCACAAATGGGGTTTTCGGTGCCCGAAACGGTTGCTCCGATAACGCCCGTGATGATTCCCGATCCCGCCAAGGCCAGGAAGGCCGAGACGGTGCTCATAGACCGTGGCATTTTCGTAAGAGCCATTCTGCCGCCCTACGTGCCTCCCAAGACTTGTCGAATTCGTCTGATCGCTTCGGCCGTGCATGACGATCACCAGATGGAACAAATACTGACCGCCTTTGCGGCCGCAGCCCGCCGGTTGAATCTATCCGGCTAGAGGGAAACGATGAGCGAAACTACAGACCAAGTGCCACCCGGGCAGGTCCAGACCGTGCTGGGAATGGTGGATCTCAAACAACTGGGCCCGACCATGATGCATGAACACATCCTGGTCGACGTCACCAGCATCTTCGAGCCTCCCCAAACGGCCAGCGGGAAGGCCCGAGCCTATGACTCGATACGGCTCGACAATCTCAGCTGGATCCGGCGGAACTACTTCCAGCACTATGACAACCTTCTGCTGGGAGACATTCCAGCAGCTGCTGATGAGATGCGTCTTTACCGAGAATGGGGGGGTGGCGCGGTCGTTGAGGTGACGACTCCAGGTGTTGGCCGGGACCCGGTCGGCTTGGCGCGGATCTCACGGTCAAGCGGCGTACACATAGTCATGTCCACCGGGTTTTACGTTGCCCATACGCATCCTTCCCACATACACAACAAGACCGAAGAGCAGTTGGCCGACATCATGAGGTCGGAGGTCTTGAACGGCGTCCAGTTCACCACCGAGGGTCATGATGACTGGCTGGAGAGGCGGGAGGAAACCTCAATCAAGGCAGGCATCATCAAGGTTGGATGCACCTGGCCGCTGGAAGAGCGTGAGAAACGCGTCCTGGCTGCCGCAGTTCAGGTACAAAAGGAGTGCGGTGTAGCGATCACCACCCACACGGGCCGAGATCAGGAATCCCCATTGGAGGTTGCCGAGTTCCTTATCAATGCCGGCGCCGACATGAGTCGGGTGGTGATGGGACATGTCGGTCTTCGTGTACAGGACATGCGCATACTCTGGGAGTTGGCAGAACTGGGGTGCTATCTCCAATTCGATCTCTTCGGCACCGAATCCTCGTTCTACGGAGCGACACCCTTTGATATGCCCAGCGACGCGCAACGGCTGGACCGGATCGTGAAACTGCTGGAAGGTGATTTGGCTTCTCGCCTCCTCATTTCCCAAGACATCTGCACCAAACACCGGACCACCAAATACGGCGGCCACGGCTACTACCACATCCTCGAGAACGTGATCCCCTTCATGCGCAAGAAAGGGATATCAAACGAAGTGATCAAACAGATCATCATCGAGAATCCCGCACGGCTACTGCCGATGCGCCCGTGCCAACGAATAGTTCAAGCTTGAAGCCGATCGGCGCTTGGTTGCGAGGCTGGCCGTCAACGATGAGGCAAGATTTTCCTGATCCTGGTGGTGCCGATTAGGTCCTTTAGGGCGTCGGCACCGATGGAGAGACCGGGGTGTTGGTCATGCTTTCCTCTTCGGGCCTGAAGGTGGTCCCGTCCTGAACCGGTCAATGTCGCCCTCTTCCCATCTCGGCCTGTCGGTGGTTTTCTGCTCAACTCTTTTTTTCAACGACGAAGGACAGGGGAGGGATTAGATCGTTGTCGGCGTTTATGACAATCGACACTTGATAATTCCCCGGTTTTTCAATAGCAACGTTACTCATTGATACTGATAAGGGGACCATCATAGGGTGAAGCCCTTGGCGAACAGTTAACATAACTCTAACTTGAGCAAAAGGATTCTCGCCTTGGGCGGCTATGCCTAGCTGGATACTGTGCTCCTTGTCCGTCTCCGATTCATCTAGTTCCAATAACAACGCCAGCATGAATGGGTTGGGGGCAGGAAAAGAGTCTTGGCGTGTACGGGTTACACCTGCAGCGACGGCGAACAACACATTGTCCCGGACCGATGCATGGTCGCAGAGGAATGCAGCCCGTATGATCATGCGGCCGACACCCTCCGGTCCCAGAATATCGCAGGGTTTGACGTGGGTGAACTGTCGCACTCCGTAGCGATCTCGATAGCGTCAGAGTATTGAGGCGTATAAATGTACGCGACTGCAATTCCTGCGTTTTCTGACCACCCTAGGAAATCTTCTATAATCTCAAAGAGGGCAGGCAAGCTCTCGGCTGTAGCTCCAAAGCGGAGCGTTGTACTCATAGCTCCCCATGTGCGGGAGCCGCCCTCCTCGGGCCAGTTCCAGATTTGCATATGGTGGGACATGCCATCTCCTCATCTATGCCGTCCGGGCAACACGCGGCGTATCTCTGATGGACTCATTCCTGTTGACTCCAGAGCCTTACGAAGCATTTTAGGGTCAAGCGTCCTACCTGGGTGCACAGCGAAGACAAAACCTCCACTATCGGCTCTGAAAAAGACGTGCGAACCTTTCTGTCTGACTCGCCTATACCCTGCCCTTATCAGCACTTTCACAGCCTGTGCTCCCTTTAGTGACGGGTATTCCGACAAAGGAACACGGCTGTGGTGCGGGTTTGGGAGGGTCAAGGCTAATCTCCGCGAGTATAGGCCCCTGGTGCTGTCAGTCGTTGAGGCGCTCGAATGGGGCAGGTGGAGAAGAACGATTTGGCCACGGCGCTTTCACCCGCCATGTGCACGATGTGAGGATGCTGGGTGTAGACGACCGGCGCCTGGTCGCAAATGACGGGCTGTCAACGATGAGGCAAGATTTTCCCCGATACTCGCAGTCCATCGCTGATTCGGTTTTCCAGGGGAGTTGGTTTCGATGGAGCGACCGGGGTCGTGGTGTCCTCTTCGGACCTGGCGCGGCGTGCTGTCCGCTCTGCTTGGGTGGCATCCGGGTCGACCTGGGCCGTGTCCGGGTTGAATACGACTGCGTATTCGGTGAACGCCCGCTCGGTTGACAGGATTCCGTTGCGAACATCGGTTGCAACCAGCTGCATGTCCCGGTCGAGGGGGTCTCCCCAGCCACCGGCGCCGGCGGTGCGGTGAATCAGACGAGTCCCGGCGGTAACCCGCTGGGAGAACTTCGACGGCATGGGCGTCTCCCGGCCTTCTGTGCCGAGACGGTTTTCCGAAGGTGTGCCGGGCCGCCCGGCGCCGATCCCGTAGGGCCAGATCGTGGCTCGGTCGGAACGGACGCTCAGGTCGCATTCCTGCAAAAACGTGTACTCGCGCTGAAGCGAGAGTCCACCGCGGTGAAGGCCCGCGCCTCCTGTGTCGGGAACATAGCCGTAGTGATCGACTCGGACGGGAAGGGACGATTCGAGCATCTCGACGGGGATGTTGCTCACGTTGGCGCCGATGTTCGGCACGCCGTCTTCGCCGTCACCAAGAGACTGGCCGCCCCATGCCCCGGAAATCAGTTCCACCACCGAGAACCGCTCGCCGCCCGGTCTCACACCTCCCACCGTCACCAGCGACAGCCCGCCGTCGGAGGCGCCCATCACCCGGTCGGGGAGAGCGGGCGCCAGGGCGCCGAAGATGGCGTCCATGACCCGGAAACCGGTCAGTCCGCGGGTTCCGGTAGCGGCCGGGAGGACACAGTTGAGGATGCATCCCCGCGGTGCCTTGACCGTGATCGGCCGGAAGAACCCGGCGTTGTTGGGAATGTCGGACCGCAACAGGGTGCGCATCGCCGCGTAGGTATTCGAGTTCGTGAACGACAGGGTGTTGTTCAGAGAGGACCGGACCTGGGGCGAACTTCCCGTGAAGTCGAGGGTGACTCCGCCGTCGCGGATCTCGATGGACACCGCTATGGGCACCGGGTCGTTGCGGACGCCGTCGTCATCCAGATAGTCGATATAGGAATAGGTCCCCTCCGGGAAGGTTCTGATCTCCTGTCTGGTGAGCATCTCCGTGTAGTCCAACAGTGCCGCCACGTGAGCTCTGAACTCCGCCAGCCCATACCGGCGGATCATCTGATCGAAGGCCTTCACGCCGGTCGCGCACGCCACCAACTGCGCGTCGAAGTCTCCCAGGACGATGTCCGGCACCCGGGTGTTGGCGCCCAGCAGGGCGAACACCCCCTCCTCCCGCCTTCCCCGCGAATACAGCTTCACCGGCGGGATGCGAAGGCCCTCCTGGAAGCACTCCTCCGCATAGGGCGACATGCTCCCGGCAACCATTCCACCCAGATCGGCGTGGTGGGCCACCGTCGCCACCAGTCCCACGAACTCGGAGTCAAAGTAGACGGGACGCACCACGAAGATGTCGGGAAGGTGCATGCCGCCGTCGAACGGATCGTTGACCATGGCCACGTCGCCCGGATGGAAATCTCCCCGGAAACGCCTCAGAATCGCCGCCACCGCCTCCGGAAGGGCGCCGAGTTGGTTGGGCAGGGTGACTCCTTGTGCGATTATCTGTCCGGTTTCGTCACACAAGGCTGTGGAGAAGTCCATGGCGCTCTTCACCGTCTCCGAATGTGAAGTCCGCAGGACACTCACCGCCATCTCTTCGCATATCGCCGCCAGACCTTCGCGGATCAGTTCCCGCTCGATGGCGGCTGTTCCTCCGGATGGGGCGGCGGTCATGACGAACCCTCCTCAATGAACACATTCCAAGACCGGTCTCGGAAGACTCGGTAACCGGGAGGGACCACCGTGGTGGCGTCGTAGTCCTCGATGATGAGCGGCGATTCTCTGGGTGCGGGGGTGAGATCGCCGCGGCGGATCACCGGCGTGGGCAACAGGCCGATGGCCTCGCCGAAGAACACTTCCCGTTGGCGCGACTCATCCGGTTGCGAGTCGGGCCGGTTGCTCGCCGGTACGCCGGGCGGATTCAATTCACGTATCACCACCAGCAGTTGCACGATCTCGGTGGGGTTGTTGGTGCGGTGACCGTAGGTGTTCTGGTGCTGATCGTCGAACGCCCCGTCCAGTTCCTCCAACCATGATGACCAGTCGTCGACAAACGGGGGCATCCTTACGGGAAGTTCAAAACCCTGACCCACGTAGCGCATCTCCACCCAGGGTTCGAATTCGAAGGACACGGTCTGCAGGCTCTTATGCCCCACGCCCTCCCGTGCCTGTGCCTCCAGTTCGCCGATCTCCGATTGCAATTCCTCGCGGGACAGGCCGGAGGTGCGCCGCAGGTAGGTTTTCTTGGCATGGAATTCGAGCCGGGCCTCCAGAAGTCCGACGGCCGAGAAAACCCCGGGTTGGGGCGGCACGATTACCCGTTTGATGCCCAGTTCCTGAGCGATTCCCACGGCATGGACGGGCCCGCTGCCCCCGAACGCGATCAGGGTGAAGTCGCGCGGGTCCCGGCCCCGCTGAACCGAAACGGATTTGATCGCCCGGATCATGCTGGCGTTGGCGATCAGATGGGCGCCATAGGCGGCGACCGGAACATCGAGACCCAGGGGAGCGGCCACCTTGTTCTCGAACACGGTTCGGGCTCTGGCAACATCCAGTTTCACCGCTCCGTCCAGCAGACCCTCGGGGTTCAGATACCCGAGCAACAGGTTGGCGTCGGTGACCGTAGGCTGGTCGCCACCTTTGCCGTAACACACCGGACCGGGCAGCGCGCCGGCCGAAGAGGGGCCAACCTTGGGAGCACCGGCGGAATCGATCCAAACGATGCTGCCACCCCCCGCTCCGACCTCGGCGAGGTCGATGAAGGGCACACTCAGGGCGTAGCCGCCACCGCTTCTCAAGCGGCTACCGGCGGACATCGCCGACGCCACCTCGAATTCGGCGGTGAAATGCGGTTCGCCATCCTCCACCAGGGCGGTCTTGGCGGTGGTGCCGCCCATATCGAACGTGATGGCCTTGTCCACCCCCAACGATCGGGCCAGCCCACTGGACGCGATCACCCCGGCGGCGGGACCGGACTCCACTACGTAGGCTGGTCGCTCAGCGGCAGCTTCGCTGGTCATGACGCCGCCATTGGACTGCATGATGAGCAATGGGGCGGCGACGCCCAACGCGTTGAGCTTTCCCCGCAGGGCCTCAAGGTAGGAGGCGACCACCGGTCTGACGTAGGCGTTGAGCACCGTCGTGCTGGTTCTCTCGTACTCGCGAATCACCGGTAAAACCCGGTGTGAAAGCGAGGTCCAGACATCGGGGTGGTCCTTGGCGAGCAACTCGCCGATGGCGGTTTCGTGCGAGGGATTTGCATACGAGTGGATTAGGCACACGGCAATCGACTCCACCCCGAGTTCGACGAGCGCCTCCACCTTCTGTCGGGCGTCATCGAGATCGAGTGCGGTGACCACCTGGCCGTCAACGCCGACTCGTTCGATGACCTCCAGACGCATCGAGCGCTCCACCAGCGGCGCCGGTTTCTGCCAGGTCATGTCGTAAAGCTTTGGAACACGCAGTCTTCGCAACTCGAGGACATCGGTGAACCCGGCCGTGGTCAACAAACCCGTGAGGGCGCCCTTTCGTTCGAGAATGGCATTGGTCGCCACGGTGCTTCCATGCACCACATCGCGGGTGCCGGCTGGCTCGACGCCGTGTGAATCGATGATCTCGCGGATCCCCTCGACCACTCCTTCGCTGAAGTCCTGTGGGGTGGAAAGCAGCTTGAATGTGTAGATGTCACCGCTCGTGCTGGTAACCACCACATCTGTGAAGGTCCCTCCCACGTCAACGCCGATTCGTAACTCCTCTGGCGGCCGGGGGCCGGAAGCGCTCATGCGAAGGTAAGCCTCGGATTCGCCTCCTGGCCGGTGGTCGTTCTCCCGTCGACGGCCAATCCGGGCCGGCGCTGGGAATCAAAGGATCGAAGCGACATAGAGCCGTATCTTAGGAATGTGACAAAATATCACAACAGCGATCAGTGGTCAAGAGCGCCTGTCCTCAATCCACGGGTGGGTCCGGTGTGCGGGTGGAGAAAACGACGTGAGGTCCATCGCTTGATGGGTGATAGCAGTGTCGGACCAATGGCTTCTCAGGAGCATGATGGGCAGTCCCGCCTTAGGGCAGGTGCCAGGTGAAGGTGAAGAAGCTGGCATTGTCCATGATGAAAGTGCCGTTGGAAAGGATGTCTCGCCCAATGAGCACATCCACACCAAGGGGACTGGAATCGAAAGTGGGCACTCTCAAGGTATGGGCAAAGCGTTGTTGATCAGTTGAGGTCAACAGCAGCCTGACATCGTAGGTGTAGACATCTGCTGTCCCGGTGACCCCTGATATGAGAGTGATGCCTGTGGGTAGCACCGCCAAAAGATCGATGATCTGCTGCGAAACGGATGTGTGAGATGCGCCGGTGTCAAACAGGGCGGTGAGTCCATCTACGCGGTTTTCCCATCGGGCATCCCATTCAGGGTTTTGGATGGCGATTTGTAGGCAGGGTCCCCTTAGAAGGTCATAATCACCGCGTAACTGGGGCACGGGAAAACCATCCGAGGTCCACTATCTGGTCAGTGATTTCCTGCATGGAGTACACATCGTCGGGGTATAGCCTGCCTGCTGCCTGACCTGCTTCCTCGTATGTGTCGAAGATGGCTATCAGTTCCGCGTGATGTAATAGAGCCCACTTGCCACGCTCGGTCTCTAGGAGCTTGGGAAGTTTCTCTTGGAAAACTTCAAAGTTACGGGTAGCTTCCCTCCGAGCTTCCTCAAGTTTTACAGCCATTCAAGGACCCCCCTTCTTTGAACGGCAGGCTAATAGGATCCCCGGGGACAAAGAGAGACATTCCGGCTCAATTTTCTCCAAGGCTTCCCATGAGGAGTGGCCCTGCCCTTCCCTCCCGGGCGTGGCCTTTGCCATGTTCATGGGAGACTTCTTCACCTAGGGGTCACCGACCCCAGGGGTCTTGGGATCTCTGAGTGGGCTGTGGCTTTGCCTTTACCAGCCGCCCAGTCGGTCCATTTCGTCCCATATGGCCGACTCCGACTCCTCCACGGGAGGAAACTCGCCCAGCCCCGACACGGACTCCGCGGGGACTGCCAGGACCCGGGCAGCCTGGATTGGGGTAAGCACCCCTTTGGTTAGGGCGGTGCAAACCAGTTGCAGCATGGGGCGGGGAGCGGTGGCCAGAGGGGGAGGGTTGGAGCCGCGGCCCCGGTCCACCGGGTTGGGAGAGTATCCCAGCCCAGGGGCCATTCCGCTGGGGGAGACCTTCCCCATCTGCCGGTATGACTGCTCGGAGATCAGACGGGACTGGCGGAGCCGGACCGCCACCAGCGCGTAGCTCACCCCGAACATGCGTTGCAGGTGAAGGGCGATCACCGGATGAGAGGGGTCGACGTCCTTGCCCAGGCTTCCCACCGCTTTGTGGAGGGCGGCGTCGGGCACCAGCAGTTGGGCGGCGAAACGCTCGGCGAAGCGTTGATGGGGCCCGTCGGGCACCGAGAACCACGCGTCTCGGAGGTGTGAGTGGCAGAAGGCATGGCCCAGTTGGGCGGCCAGTGCAAAGAGATGACGACCAAGGTCCAGTTGGGAATTCACCACCGCACAGAATCCGATAGACCGATGGTTGAAGAAGAACCCCGAGTGCTGTTCTCCCAGAGGGAGGCGAAACACCAGGGCGTGTTGAGCGGCCAGGGCCAGGAGGTGATCGGCGATCGGTCCCTCGCCCCAACCGAGCGCCGAACGGACTTCCTGCGCCAGCCGGGGCGCCTCGGTCACCTCGGGGTGTTGGAGCAAGGTCGAACGGAGCAGAGTGCTTTCCCCCGGTCCGGGGAGGTCCCAGCCCATGATGGCCAACAGTTCCCGGTAGGACTGGGCCAGTTCGGCGAAGCGGGTCACGGAGGTCCGGAAGGTGTCCTCCGGCGCGAAATCGGCGGAACCGAGGATGCTGGCGACCAGGCGGACCACCGCCTCCCGGTCCGCCGGCCAACGGTTCATGGGCGTTCCCCTGGTCTGGGAAGGGTTGCCAGTCGGCGCCGGGAGTCGGTTGGCATGGGCTCAAGCCTATTCGGGCCGAAAGTGCGGGAATGTGAGTAGCGAGGAGGCACGGGAACACATCGGCGGCTACACGATCGCCAACCACTTCGGGATCCATGACTTCGCGATACCGACGCCGGTCGATGCTGCGGGTGAAGGGGTCGGATACCTTCTCCCCACTACGTGCGGCAAACGCGGTGAACACCTCAAGGGCGCCATCAAGAAATGTCCGCTTTCCAGGGCGGGTGAAGGGGGTTTCCTGGTACCGTGAAATGCGTAGGGTGGCATGCCGGCCCGCCTGTTGCGGGGTGTGCGAGTGCCCCTTAGGCACACGAGAAGAGGAGCAAACGAAAATGATGGTTAGGAAGCGTTCCGTAGCTAAGGCGACGGTCTTTCTTGTCGCCCTGGCACTGGTAGCAGCGGCTTGCGGATCAGATGATCCGGAGTCCGATTCTCTCAAGGTAGGTTTTTCCGGCCAACCCGACTTCACGCAGATTATGAACTTCACGTGGATCGACACCCTGAACGAAGAGCACGGCATCGCTGCCGAGGCGGTGATATTCGAAGGGACCTCGCCGCCGTTCCGGGCGCTGGTGTCCGGCGATGTGGACATGGTCGTGGGACAGGTGCCCCCGGGCATCAAGCTGCGCGCCGAGACGGGCGCCGATGTGGTGATGATCGCCGGCGACGTCCGCCAATCGGACTACATCCTGGTGTCCTCACCGGATGTGACCACCCTCGATCAACTGTACGGTCGCCAGATCGGCACCGCCGGTCCGGGGGCGGTCAGCACCTCGCTGTCGGTGGCCGCTCTGACCCGCGAAGGCATCAACGTTGATGACCTGGAGTTCGTCGAGGTAGGAGGCACCTCCGCTCGAATGGCAGCGCTGGTGTCGGGGCAGACCGCAGCCGGTGCGGCGCACTTCGCCGAAGGCTTCAACGCGGTGGAGGAAGGACTGTATCCGCTGTATGTGATCGCTGATGCGGTGGGCCCCTATCTCTTCCACGGGGTGTGGGTCGACCGGGCCTGGTTGGAGGAGAACCCCAATCTGGCGCAATTGGCCATGGACGAGTTCATCGACTCGGTGCGCTGGGCCGCTGGCAGCAAGGCCGAGTACATCGCGGAGGCGGCAACCGTCACCGAGGGTCTGTCGGATGCGGCCAAGAGCCGGGCCTATGACGAGTTCATTCGGATCGGACTGTTCGCGGTGAACGGTGGTTTGCAGCCCGAACTGCTGCAGGCGACCATCTCCATTGAGCAGGAAGTGGACAACCTTCCCGCCCAGGTGGAGGATTCCGCCAACTGGGTCGTGACCGACCTTGTAGACGACTACCTGGACCGCAACGGCTCACAGTAAATATGGGGGCTCTTTTCTCCCGGTCTCATCTCGAGGCCGGGAGGGAGGGCCTTCTGGTTGGGCCGCTGATCCGAGAAAGGAAGTCCCATGGCCGAGGGTGACCGCATAGAGTTCGACTACGACTATTGCTACCAGAGCGGGGAGTGCGTGCTGATGGCTCCCGACGTCTACCGGTTCGGCGACGAGGGGTTTCCCGAACTGGTGGAAGGCGGCGTGGCCGGTGCGGACACCTCTTTTCTGGCCGGGACTGTGGAGAACTGTCCGTCCGGGGCGATCACCCTGATACGTGGAGGTAAGGACTGATGGAGGGCCCGCCGGGCTTCGAGAGCATCACGCTGAGCGGCTATGCGGCCGTTCGGGGAGCGCTCACCAACACCGACCTCTCCCGGAGCCTTGATTACGAGCGTTTCGAAAAGGGGAACCTGAAAGAGGACACCCTATCGGTGTTGCACGGTCCGGAACACCGGGAGCGGCGGCGGATGGAGAACAGACTCTTCCGCCGGGACATGTTCGAACTCTATGAGTACGAGTTGTTCCCCGACGTGGTGGCGCACACCCTGGAGGCGTTCGTCGACCCGGAGGAGTCGGACCTGATGGAGATCGGCGGTCTCTTCTCGGTGGTGCTGGCCTGTCGGATCGCCGGGGTCGATTTCGACCGGCACTCAATCGAGGATCGCCACCGGCTCCGTTACTTCCTGCATCACTTCGCCCTGGGCGGCGCCATCGACGCGGCCAAGGGCGATCCCGAGGAGATCAAGGCGCAGATGCGGACGGTGTTCGCCGAGTTCCGCACCGAGTTCATGACCGGGTCGCGAAAGAGCCGGGCCACCACGGTGGAGCGGCGGGCGGCCGGCGAGGAAGTGGATCTTCTCTATGACATTCTCACCACCTTGTTGGTGAACCAGGCCACTTCGGGGATGAGCACCGACCTGATCGAGCGGGAGTCCACCCTGTTCTTCTCGGCCGGCTCCCACACCAGCACCCAGACGCTCACCAACACCGCCCACCACCTCTTCGAATGGTGCCGGGAACATCCCGAGGATCGCCGACGGGTGGTGGAGGACCCGGCCTTCGCTCAGCGATGCGTCCACGAGGCGCTCCGGGTTCGACCCACCAACCCGGGAATACTGCGCCGGGCGCTGGTCGACACCGAAGTGGCCGGCCGGCCGGTGAGGAAGGGAGTGGTGTGCGTGCTCGACACCATCTCGGCCAACACCGACCCGTCTGTGTACGGCGAGGATGCTCACCTCTTCAACCCCACCCGGGAGGTCTCCGACGGGGTCCCCCCCTACGGGATGAGCATGGGAGCGGGGATGCATTTCTGCATCGGCCGTACCCTGGCAGTGGGTCTGCCCCAGCGGCGGGGGGTGACGCCTCCCGCCAACCACCTGTACGGGATGGTTCCCATCGCCCTCCGGGGGGTGTTCGAGCGGGGCGTGGGTCCCCATCCGGAGAAACCCCCGCTGCCCGACACCAAGACCCGGCGGTGGACCCGTTGGCTCAGCTACCCAGTGGTGTTCAACGGCGGCTAGGCGCCTGCCGTAACCGGGCGGGTAGGTGTGGCGGGAAGTAGTGTTCGGATCGAGGTGCCAGATGCTGTCGATACGGTCGGTTGACAAAAGATTCTCCCTGGACGGGCCGCTGGTGCTCGACAAGATCAATATGGAGGTCCGCAATGGAGAATTCGTCTCCCTGCTCGGACCGAGCGGGTGCGGCAAGACCACCCTGCTCAAGATCGTGGCGGGTCTCCTGTCGGCCACGGGGGGATCGGTCTCCCTCGAAGGGAAGGAGAGCACCGAACCCTCCCGCGAGAAGGCCATGGTGTTCCAGCACTTCAACCTGTTTCCCTGGCGGACCACCATCAACAACGTGGCCTACGGCCTGGAGGTGCAGGGTGTCGCCAAGGCCGAGCGGTTGGAGACCGCCGCCCGTTTCCTCAAGTTGCTGGACCTGGAGGGCTATGAGGACCACTACCCGTCGCAGATCTCGGGAGGGATGAAACAGCGGGTGGGACTGGCCCGGGCGCTGGCCACCGAGCCGCGGCTGATGCTGATGGACGAGCCGTTCGGGGCGCTCGACGCCCTCACCCGGGAGTACCTGCAGGACGAGCTGGCCCGGATCGCCGCCTCCCAGAACCTGACCGTGCTGTTCGTCACCCACTCCATCGACGAGGCGATCTATCTCTCCGACCGGATCGTGGTGATGGGGAACAACCCCGGCCGGATCCTGGTGGAGTATCCGGTGCCGTTCGAGCGCCCCCGGACCTCGACGGTGGTGAGGGCCGACGCCCGGTTCGCCGAGCTGCGCAACAGGGTGTGGGTGCTGCTGGAAGAGGAGAAGAGCGGGCGATGACCACCCTGGCGCCCGAGAGCGGACTGCTCGCTCGGGTTCCACCCCGGGTGTTGAGGATCGCCTCGGTGGTGGCGGTGGTGCTGACCTGGGAGATCGCCGGCAGGGCGGCGCCGCGGTGGGCGTCCTATCCCACCGAGGTGGCGGCGGCGTTCATGGACAACCTCGACCGGATCATCGACGCCTTCGTGGAGACCTTCAAGGCGGTGGGAGTCGGCTACGCCATCTCGGTGGCGGGGGGCGTGCTGATCGGGTTCGGGATGGCCCGCATCCGGGTGGTGAAGGTTGCCCTGGACCCCTACGTGGCGGTCCTCTACTCCACGCCCCGGATCACCCTCATCCCCCTGGCGATCCTGCTGATCGGGATCGGGTTCAACCTGCGGGTGCTGATGAGCGTCCTGGCTTCGATCTTTCCCATGATCATCAACACCCACGCGGCGGTCGACTCGGTCTCGGCGGAATTGGAGGAGACGGCCCGTTCGTTCACCGCCAGCCGCTGGAACATAGTCCGGACCGTGCTGATCCCCGGGGCCATCCCCGGCATCTTCGTGGGGATGAGAGTGGGCATCATCCGGGCGCTCGTGGGAGTGATAGTGGCCGAGATGACCGCCGGCGCCGCGGGAGTGGGGGCATTGCTGCTGGTGTTCGGCCGGTTCTTCCAGTCCGAGAAACTGTTCGGCCCGGTGTTGCTGCTGGGCCTGGTGAGCATCCTGATGACCCGGGGGCTTTCGATTCTGGAGAAGAAGTTGGCGCCATGGCAAGACTGAAGCCCGAGCGCCGGCGGGCGATCTTCGACTGGACGTTGCGCATCGGGTTCGCCATCGTGCTGCTGGTGGCGTGGGAACTCTCCACCCGGGCGCAGAGCCGCGCTCTGGCCGCTCCTCCCTCGGAGATTCTCATCGCCTTCTGGGAACTCACTTTCGTAGAGGGCGTGATCTTCTCGGAAACGCTGGTGACCGCCCGGGCCTTCTTCATGGGATACGGAGCGGCGATCGCTATCGGCCTGCTGGTGGGCATGCTGATGGGCCGCTCCCGGCTGGCCGAGTACGTGCTGGAGCCCTACGTCACCCTGATGTACGCCCTCCCCTCGATCGCGTTGATCCCGGTGCTGGTGATCTGGTTCGGCATCAACGACCGGATCAGGGTGGTGCTGGTGATCCTGGCCTCGGTGTTCCCGATCATCTACAACACGGCCACGGGCGTGAAGAACGTCGACGAGGAGTTGGTGGAAGTGGGAAAGTCCTTCTGCGCCACCCGCTGGAAGATCGCCACCTCGATAGTGCTTCCCGCCGCGCTGCCGCTGATCTTCGCCGGGTTGCGGATCGGGCTGTCGCATGCCCTCGTGGGAGTGATAGGCGCCGAGATCATCGTCGTGATCACCGGCCTCGGGGGTCTGGTGATCACGTACGCGGACAACTTCCAGATGGCCAACATGTTCGTTCCGATCATCTTCATCGCCACCCTGGCGGTGTTGATCACCGCGGGAATGAACCGTTTCCAGACCGTTTTCCGACGTTGGGAAGTGCAGGACGAGTGAGGCGCTACGACGCGCTGCGTCGCACCGAGAGGGGGATGACGTTCGGGGTGATGCTTCCCCATTTTGGACGGGAAGCTTCCCGCGGCCTACTGCTCGGGGGGGCGGCGCTGGCCGAGCGTCTGGACTATGACGCCCTGTGGGTGCGAGACCACCTGATCTGGACTCCCCATCGCCACGAGGGCGCCGACCTGACTTTTCTGGACGCCACCCTGACGCTCGCCGCGGTGGCGGGGGTTACCGAACGGATCAAGCTTGGGACCGCAGTGCTGATCCCCATCCGCTGGCCGCTCAAGAGCGCCAAGGAGTTGATGTCGCTCGACTTCCTGGCGGGAGGCGGGCGGGTGGTGGCCGGGATCGGCGCCGGGCACTTCGGTGCGGAGATCCGGGCGGCGGGGCTCGACCCGGATCGGAAGATCGAGATCGTGGAGGAGACGATGCGCATCTGGCGCCGGGCCTTCACCGAGGAGCAGGTGGACTTCTCGGGTGAGATGTTCGAATCGGACGGGGCGGTGATGCATCCCCGCCCGGCGGGGGGCCTGCCTCTCTGGTACGGGGGTACCACCCGGGCGGCGGTGCGGCGCGCGGCGCGGTGGTGTGACGGGTGGCTGCCGGGGGGAACGCCATTCCCGACCTTCGACGACCGGCTGGGGTATTTGCGGGCCCTCGAGGCAGAGTCGGGGAGACCCCCCTGCGTGGTGGGGGTGATACCCCGCCTTCGGATCGCCCGGACCAAGGCCGAGGCGCGGGTCGGGCTGGACATCGAGGCGCTCACCACCTCGTCGGAGGGGAGCAGGTACTGGATCCATCCGCCCGGCGGGTACCGGGACTTCGACGACCTGCGAGGGGCCCTGGTGGCCGGCGACATCCCCGAGATCGTGGACCGGGTGGGCGACTTCGACGAGCGGGGCGTGGATCACTTCCTGGTGGATCTGCGCTCGGACTTCCGCCGCTTCGAGGAACTGCTGGAATTGTTCGCCTCCGAGGTGATTCCTCACTTCCGCCGATGGTGACCGGGCCGCCTTTGAGAGAGCGTGGAACCAACCGGCGGCCCCGATTCCCTTCCTCTACGGCGGCAGCACCCGGGCGGCGGTGCGGTGAGCGGTCACCCTGACCGAGGGATGGATACCGGGCCGGACTCCCATCGACACTCTGCGGGCCCGGCTTTCGTATCTTCACCGGTTGTCCGATGAGCATGGCAAGAAGATCCTGCTGGGCACCATCCCCCTGGTCCTGGCCGACCCGGATCGGCGCCGGGCCCGTGAATCGATCGACGTGAGGGCTTTGGGGGTCAGTACGGACGGCGCCCGGCACTGGGTGACCCCCGCCTCGGGAGGGTTCAACACGGTGGACGATCTGGAGGGCCTGCTGGTGGCCGGCGACCGGTCCGACTGCCTGCGCTCCATGGAAGCCTATGCCGACCTGGGTCTGGAACTGGTGATCCTCGACGTGCGCCTGGGTTTCGGTGAGTACATGCAGCCGTTGGAACGGCTGGCGGAATGGGTGCTGCCCGAGTTCGGAGGCTGACCGCCGGGCACTAAAGAGGATGGGGTTTCGCCACTAAGGGTGCTCTAACCGCTTGCCCGGCGTCCGTTTTCAACGACGAGTCGGCCGCCAATAATCACATGTCTGACGCGGGTGATGTCATCGGGGTCGACCACCACCATGTCGGCCACGTGTCCGGGCTCGATGAGTCCCTTCCGGGGAGCAAGGCCGGGGACAATGCCGACAGGAGAGCTGGTGGCGAGCCTCACGGCCTGGGGGAGGGAGATCACCCCGTGTTCCACAGCCTTTTGGATGAACAACAGAACGGGGTCGTGATAGCCGCCCGAGTAGTCGGTGGACAGCACGTCAACCAGCCCTTCTGAAAGCAGGGCGAAGGCAGTCTCCGGACTGGGCTCCAACTGGCGGGCGCCGAAGTGGTCGGCGGTGATCACCTCCACGAAGCCTCCGTATCCTCTGACCTCCTTCGCAATCCGGACCGCCTCTTCGGGTGTGGCGTGGTAGTTGCAGTGCAGCGCCACCATCTGATCGCCGATTTCCCTGGCGACCTCCCGGATAACGTCGTAGGTATCCGGTTCGGTGTGGCACAGGGCGGGGATCCCCAGCCTCGGCGCATAGTCAATGGTCTCTAGGATCGCTTCCTTGGCCGCCGCCATCGGCTCGACGCTGGTCTCTCTCACCAGCGTCTTCGCTTCATCCACAGTCATCGGTTCCAGGCCCGCCCTCTCGATGATTCGGGCGATAGCGGGGTCGTCTCCCGACAGGTAAGCGGCATCCAGAGCCAGTGCGTCACTCACCGAAATCGGCCGTTCCAGCCGCAGATTCTTCTCATAGGTGGCGCCGGTGGTAGCCCAGGAACCCACCTCTCCCATGGCGACCGCTCCCGAAGCCACAGCCTCGGCGCCGGTGAAACTGCGGTGATACTCACCGAGCCGGTTGCTGCCCATCTCCCCGGAGGCGACATTCTTCGGAGTATGGAGAGTCGCCATCTTGACGTTCACCGGATGGAGCTTGTTGATGGCGTCGTTCTCGAAGGGCAGAGCAAAGCCGTCCAGGCTCAGCACGGTGGTCGTCCCTTGGAGCAGGTGGTTGTCGAGGTTGGCGAGAATCCTCTCCTCGGGGGCGCCCTCCCTCGGAAGCCCCGGACACAGCGGACCGAAGCTGACCACATGGGAGTGGATGTTGATGAGTCCCGGCAGTATGAGACCGCCTTGGGCATCGAGGACCCGATGCGGGTACACCCGGTAGGGGAGGTGTCGGATCCTGTGAAGAGCGGTGATCAATCCGTCTTCGATCGCGACCGAAGTGGCCTCCAGGTACGACCGTCCGTCACCGGTGACGACCTGCCCGTTTACGACATCGAGCCTCATTGCGTTCCCCCAGGTTGGCATAAATCAAGCTGTGTCCACTTGGGACTCTACTTCGACGGTGAGAGCCGGTTCGGTCCCTCAACCGGGTAATGCCGCCTTCCCGGGCCGATTCTCACAAATCTGGTCGGTCCTAGGGTGTCCTGCCAGACGAGGCACCAGCGACTCGGCGAAGTACGCGGAAGTGCCCAGAAAGAGTCCCCGGCCATCGCCCGCCGCAAAGGAGACTCCCCTGTCTCCGTCCTGACAGGGAAGATTGGGAAGGGTCTGGAACGGTGAAACTATACAGACCACCTTTGCAAGGCGAAGGACACCAAATCGGCTTCCCGGTCGTTGATCGCTTCGACATCCCAAGAAGGAAGCTTGGCTAGCCCCTTCTGTACGAGCAAATTGGAGTTTGAGTAACTAGGTGTCCCTCCAGGTTGCCGCCGCTTCTCCTGGAATGTCTTGTTTCCCATGCTTCTGTTCCACGACTGGGAAGCTATGGTCAGGTTACCAAGGCGATGGACATTCCGCTGGTGTTCCGACTTTTCCTCTGCGCCCATCTCATAGGACGGATGCTGAGCCCAGATATGCTCTACCTCGTACTCGGACGACAGAATTCTCTCCTGTGTCGCGACAGCCAATGGCACATCAATCTTCGTTCTGAGATGAATCTCATATTCACTCAGCAGGTACCTTATGGTTCTTGAAGATAGGCGCTCATAAAGGTCGTCCTGACCAAGTGCCCGCGTGAACTGATCGTTGCTCTGATAATAGCGGTTCATGCTCCTTAGTTTATCAAGCAGGCTGTCGTAGTCCAGTTTCTTGCGATGCACGCCGTGAGCCAACCCGTTGAATGTGGACGTTCCGGTGTGGCTCCGATATCCACTCACTAGGTATACACGAACGATGAATGTCTCCAGGAGTTTTAGGATCCCCTCCAGTCGTTGGCCATCGTCTCTGAACCTCAGCCAGGAGGCTATCAAGAGCGGAAATATGTTCCCCATCCTCTCCAGCATGAATATCTTGCTCAGCATCCCGCCTTCTTTATCGTCCCTATAGGCTTCAGTAATCTGCTTCACTGCGAGAAACGACTTCTCCAAGTCTCTTGCGTATGTGATCGCATACTCGACGCACTCTTCAGGGTCTTTCCTCAGCTTGTCTCTAATGCGGTCCTTGAGGCTGTCGGTGGGCCGCGACGAGGTTTTTCCGGGCGAAATGTAGTTTATGTAATGGTAACGGTGAACATCATCCTCGTCTAAGCGCAGCCGTTCCATATGTTTAGTTCCGCTGACGTCTTCGAAGTGACGGAATATTCCGGAAAAGTGACCGTTCAGCTCTTTGAGTCTCCCGGCCACTGCGTCATCGTCTTCTATCCCAAGGTACGAAGTGTGCATTAGGAAGCTCTTCGTCTTCTCAAGATTGCTCAGTGGTCGGCCTCTGTCGTTAACGGTCTCAAAGATGCGAATGGCATCCGCATCCGAGTTGACCAGGTACTGTATGAGCTGAAGATCGTCGATCTTCTGCTTGAATTGCACCAGAAATTTCTGGTATTTTGAAGGTTGCTGTTCCTTCTCGTCGATAAGTCGTTCTCTGAAGAAGGCTCTGGCCTCCGTCAGGCGGCGCTGGGAGTGAGTCGTAGTGTTGCCAGTTAGAAAATCATTCCCATCAATGACGAAACGATGGAAGAAGTCACCATCGTCACCCAAAGGGTTCAACTTGTAATGACCACCGTTTTTCAGATAGCTCCTCTCCAGTTCATCCACATCTCCCCGCAACTCATTGGCGCTTACCTCCTTCAACTGCGAGATGATCTCTCGCAACAGTATCAGGACAGTAGTAAGCCGCTGCTGGCCGTCTATCAGATCGAACCGTTTCAAAACAGCTAGCGAGGTTCTAGCGGTCTTTCCGGAGTCTTTGAGAAGCACCGTGCCAAAGTAGTGCTTCTTGGAAGGATCAAGGTAATAAAGGTCCTCCCACAGGTCCTCCAGATTCTTCCTCTCCCAGGCATAGCCTCTCTGGTAAACGGGAATGTCGAACACCTGGTTGCCGGTGAGCAACCCATTGAGACTGACAAGGCTTCCGTTCATAGACTAAGCTCCCAACAATAGAACCGGCGTGCCCTTATCACCTATCCTGGTTGCGTGTATCAACTTAAACCGCTCAAGGAGTGCTTGACAGCGGACGGCCAGATGGGCGCAGAATACCATGTTAGACAGTATATGACCAACAGGCTCATCAACAGGAACAACAAGACGATCATTTATCATGCGACGCAGCCAGCAATCCTGGCCTCTGCCATGGGCTCACCCCGAGTCGAGTACCGAGTCCTCTGCCAAGCACTGTCGCGGGCTTCGGCTTGGCTGTGGCCGGGCGGTCAAGCACCTCCTTTAAGCTCCTCCCAATCCTCTGCAGACACAGCAAAGACCTGACGGCAGCAAGGTCTTCGAAAGCCGTACGAGGCCACCAGAGATCTGCCAGAGGGAAGCCGCGTCTATCCGAAGGTTCATCGAAGTCGAAGCTTGCCAGCATGCCAATGGTGGCTGCTTTGTCCGTCCGCTGGTGGGTATCAGCCGGGTGATCGCAGGCCCGTCGACTCCACGAATTCGCCGTTTTTGATGATCGGGACGCCGTCCAGGGTTAGGTTGGCTTCCAGGAGGATGCCGTCCATGTGTCCTTTGGCTTGTTGGCCTCCGGCGAGTTGGGGGGCCGTGTTGGCGCCGAAGGCCACCACCACGCCCCCGTAGTAGCTCTCCCAGGCGGCGAGGTCGAAGGACTCCAGGTCGGCTCTCGGGTCGAATCCGAAGCCGAGATGGGCCACCAGGTACAGGTTGGGATCGTCGAACTGGCGGATCCAGCGATCGAAGACCCGAGCCTCCTCGTGGTCGGTGTCGATGTGGACGATCCGTCCGGCCTCCACCTCGACGCGGATCGGGACCTTGGTGGTGTAGCAGTACTGGGGAAAGAGGATCATCGGACCGTTGAAGTAGACCACTCCCTCCACCGTCTCCACCTCCGGAGCGCAGTTGATCATGCACACCCCGTAGCTGTCCCACTGGCGCGACTCCCACACATAGCCCCGCTGGGCATGCCACGGGCGGTCGCCCCGTCTGCCCCGAAGGTCGGTTCCCAGGGGACTGGTGATGTGGATCTCCTGGGTACCGGCGGTCAGTTCCTCGGAGACATCGGCTCTCCAGAGGATGTCGTCGGTGGGGGGCCGGTCGATGATGGAACGCTCCGGCACCAGGACCTGGAGGATCCGGGCGCCGGCGTCAATGATGGGAGGAAGGCCCGGCGCGTACAGCCAGGTGTTGGAGGCGAGATCGAACACGATGTCGGCCGATCGCATGGCGGTCAACGCCACCTCGGGCGGATCGGTCTCGGGGAACCGGGCGGTGGCCCGGATCAGGGTGACGTCCGCGCCGGTGGCCAGCGCGGCCGCGTACCACGCCTCGACCATCGCCGGGTTCTTCTCCGAATCGGTGTAGACGACCACCCGTTCATCCGCGGTGACCTGGCAGCGCCGCACCGATTCCAATGCGGCTTGGAACAACTCGGGGAATCCGACATCCATTAGCTCACTCCTCTCTTACCGAACCTTCGGAGACCAGTACCTCTCCGTCGATCATCACGAACCGGACCGACCGCAGAACGTTCAGGTCGTCCAAGGGATCGCCGTCCACCGCGATGATGTCGGCGGCCTTTCCTTCCTCCAGCATCCCGAAGTCGGGGCGTGGTGAAATGACCAGCGCGGCGTCCCGGGTGGCCGACTGGATGGCCCGGTAGTTGTCTATTCCGAAGGTGGTGAAGATGATCATCTCGTCCACGATGTTGCCGAACCCGTCGGTGCCGGTGGCGAAGTGGACACCCGCCTCGAGGGCATGGCGGAAGGAGTCGAGGTGGGGTTCGAGGATCGCCTCGGCGATCGGGATCCAGGTCTCGGGCATCCCATACTCGATGCCGTGGTGGTAGATGCCCTGCATGGTGGAGAGGGTGGGCACCATCGCCACTCCGTTGTCGGCCATGAACTTGGCGTGATCGGCGTTCAGGTATATCCCGTGCTCGATGCAGTCGACTCCCGCCTCCAGGGCGTTGGAGATTCCGGGAACCCCGTCGGCATGGGCGGTGATCCGCCGGTCGGCGGCATGCACTGCCTCCGCGGCGGCGGCCATCTCCACCACCGACAACTCCGGCTGGGAGGGGAGTTCTCCCTCCCGGGTGATCCCCACTCCTCCGGAGGCGACGATCTTCACGAAGTCGGCGCCCGCCTTCAGTTGGGCCCGGGCGGCTTTGCGGGCCTCCCAGGGACCGTCCACCTCCGCTCCCCACATCGAGCCGTGCCCGCCGGTCATGACCACCAGTTCCCCCGCACACACCATCTTCGGACCCAGGAGGTATCCCTCCCGGATGGCCCTCCGGATCATCAGGTCGATATGCCCCGGCGCACCGGGGATCCGGGCGGTGGTCACCCCGATCCTCACCAACCGACGAGCGTGGTAGGTGCCCACCAGGGCGTACATCATGGCCGGTTCCACCACGCTCGGGTCCCCGATCGCGTATCGGTCGTGCCCCGAGAGGTGTTCGTGGCAGTCGATCAGCCCCGGCAGCAGCGTGGCCTCGCCGAAGTCGACGACCTGGTCGCCGGGTGCCCGGATGTCGTCTGCCCGCCCGACGGCCACGATCTTCGACCCTCTCACGCGGACGCCTCCGTTGTGAATGGGCGGTCGGTCCCCGCCGGTCAGGACCTGTCTTGCTTGCAATGTGGTCACGGTCATCGGAGGTTCTCCTCTCCTCGGGTCAACGGTTTGTGGTGGGCGGCCACAGGCGCCCAGGCGTAGTGGCAGGCGGCCCGGCGAACCGAGTCGCTCGGTCCGGACTCGAGGGGAGGACGGACCGTGGCGCAGTGGTCGGTGGCCACCGGGCACCGGGGATGGAAGGGGCATCCTTCCGGCAGGTCGAATGGACTGGGAGGATCCCCCCCGATGGATCGGGCGTCTTCCCGGCTCTTTCTCTCCAGACTGGGAGCGGCCGCCAGCAGCGCCTGGGTGTAGGGGTGGCGGGGGTCTTCGAAGAGTTCCTCGGTGGCGGCGATCTCCACTATCCGGCCCATGTACATCACCGCCACCCGGTCGCACAGGTATCTCACCACGCTCAGGTCGTGGGCGATCAGGATCAGCGTCAGGCCCAGTTGCTCCCGGAGCGAGGCCAGCAGGTTCAGGACGATCGCCTGGATGGACACGTCCAGGGCCGAGACCGGCTCGTCGGCGATCAGCACCTCGGGCTCCACCGCCAGGGCGCGGGCGATGTTCACCCGCTGACGCTGGCCTCCCGACAACTGGCGGGGGTAGACGTTGGCGATCTGCGAATCGAGGCCCACCAGCGCCAGCAACTCCACCGCCCGGGCTGCCACCCGCTCGGAAGCCACCACCCTGTGCACCCGGAGAACCTCCCGAAGGGCCTGTCCGATGGTCATCCGGGCGTTGAGAGAGGAGTAGGGGTCCTGGAAAACGATCTGGATCTTCTTGCGGTCCGACAGGGCCCTCTTGGTTTCGAACTCCCTTCCCTCATAGACGGTCTTTCCCGAGGTGGGCGGGTACAGGCCCACCAGGCAGCGGGCCAGGGTGGACTTGCCGCACCCCGACTCGCCGACGATCCCCAGGCTTTCCCCCCGCACCACCTGGAAACTGACGTTCTCCAGGGCTTGTAGTTCCTCGGTGGGCCTGCGGAAGATGACGTCTCCCACCGAGCGTCGCGAAGAGAAGACCTTCGCCAGGCCGCGCGCCTCGAGGATCGGCGGGACGGTCATGACGCTTCCGCCTCCGCGACGGGCGCCGCCCCCGAAAGCGAATCGGAGCGTATGCAGGCCGTCGACTGGTGGTGGTTGAGGTCCCGGAGCGAGAACACCCCGTGGGCGCACTCATCCAGCGCGTATGAGCAGCGCGGCAGGAACGGACAGCCTTCTCCGGTCCTGACCAGGTCGGGAGGTGAACCCGGGATGGCCACCAGCGGGGTCCGCCCCCGGCTGACGTCGGGCACCGCCCCCAGGAGCCCCAGGGTGTAGGGATGGCGAGGCCGCCCGAACACCGCCTCCATGGTCCCCGACTCGAGGAATTGTCCGGCGTACATCACAGACACCGTCCGACAGGTCTGGGCCACCACCGCCAGGTCGTGGGTGACATAAACGATCGCCACTCCGGTCTCCTCAGAGATCCTGCGGAACAGCTTCAGGATCTGGTCCTGCACGGTGACGTCCAGGGCGGTGGTGGGTTCGTCACAGAGGATGATCTTTGGTTCGGCCGAGAGCGCGATGGCGATCAGCACCCGTTGGCTCAGCCCTCCAGAGAGCTCGTGCGGGTAGGCGTCGAAGCGGCGCCCCGGATCGGGGATCCCCACCTGGCGCATCAGTTCCAGCGCCCGGTCCCGGGCGGCCCTCCGCCCCAGGCCCAGTTTGAACCGCGGCGCCTCCGAGATCTGGAGACCCACCCTCACCACCGGATTGAGTGCGGTCATCGGCTCCTGGAACACGATGCTGACCCCGTCCACCGCCTTCGAGCGCCCTCCCGCCAGGGGGATGCTCCGACCGGAGACCGAGATGGTCCCGCCGGCCGTGGCGTTTCCGGGCAGAAGCCCCAAGATGGCGCGCAGCAGAGTGGTCTTCCCGCTGCCCGACTCGCCCACGATGCCGTGGGTGTGCCCCGCTTCGACGTCGAAGGACACGCCCCGCACGGCGTGCACCACGCCCCGGGGCGAGGACATCCGCACCTGCAAGTCGCGGACCTGAAGAACCGGCGCCGTCATTCGGGACGCAGCCTGTGAGTCAGCCCGTCTCCGATCAGGGAGAAGGACAGTCCGACGATCACCACCGCTATCCCGGGGATGGTCGACAACTGCCACTGGGTGGTCATGAAGCTCTGTCCCGAGGCGATCATCGATCCCCAGTCGGGGGTGGGGGGAGGGACGCCCAGGCCCAGGTAGCTGAGGGTGACGACTCCCACGATGATCACCACGATGTCCGACATGGCGTAGGTCACCGGCTGGGTGATCACGTTGGGGAGGATGTGGCGCACGATTATGCGCAGGTCGGTGTATCCGAGCGTCTTGGCCGCCATCACGTATTGCTGGCCGCGGGCCGAGAGCACCTCCCCCCGCACTATCCGGGCATAGGAAACCCAGGCCACTATCGCCATTGCGATGAAGATGGACGGGATGCCCGGCCCGAGCGAGAACACCAGGGCGATGATCAGCACGTAGTAGGGAAAGGCCATCAGCATGTCGGTGGCGGCGGAGACCGCCAGGTCGATCCGCCCGCCGTAGTAGCCGGCCACCGCTCCCAGGAGCGTCCCGGTCATGAACGGGGTGATCACCGCCCCCACCCCGATCAGGAGGTCGAGTCGCGCCGCGTACAGAAGGCGCGTCCACACATCCCGCCCCAGGTGATCGGTGCCCAGCAGGTGGTCCGAAGACGGCGGCGCCAGGATCGACTCCAGATCGTGGGCGAGGGGATCGTAGGGGGTGATCCAGGGCGCCAGGATGGCGGCCACCACTATCACCCCCAGAAGGCCGGCGCCCATAACAAGCGAATACGAACGGCGGCCCCGGGCCGTCTTCGGGGACTCCGAGCGCGAGACCGCGGTCATGACAACTGCACCCTGGGATCGAGCGAAGCCCGCACCACGTCGGCCAGGAGGTTCACCAGCACCACCAACAGCCCGAATATCAGCGCCAGTCCCTGGACGACCGGGAAGTCACGTTCCAGGACCGCGTCGATCATCAGGGCCCCCAGGCCGGGGAGGGCGAACACCTTCTCCACGATCAGGGTGTTCCCCACCAGCCACCCGAGGTTCACCCCCAGCACCGTGACGGTGGGAATCACCGCGTTGCGAAGGCCATGGGCCCAGAGCACCCGGACTCCGGCCAGGCCCTTGGCCCGGGCGGTTGCGATGTAGTCGGCTTCCATCACCTCGATCAGTGACGACCGGAGGCTCCGGATGGTGAAGGGAGCTATCCCGATCGCCACCGTCAGGCCGGGGAGGATCATGGCGATCAGGCGGTCGGGCCAGGTGGCGCCGTACCCGCCCACCGGCAGCCATTCCACCCGCAGGGCGACGAACGTCAGAAGGAGGATCCCCACCCAGAAGGCCGGCAGCCCCAGACCCACCATCGGGATGACCCGCACCACGTGGTCGGGCGTCCGCTCCTCCCGGAGAGCGGCCACCACCGCCAGCGGCAGGGAGATGACCATGGCGAACAATCCGCTGATGGCCAAAAGCAACAGGGTCGGTGTGAACCGGCCGGTTACCAGTTCGGTGGTGGGGACGTTGTAGCTCATGGAGGTCCCCAGGTCCCCCTGCAGGAGGCCCCCCAGGAATGACAGGAACTGTTCATGCAGGGGACGATCGAATCCCCACCGGAGATTGAACGCCTCGATCACCTCGGCGGGCGCCCGGGGCCCGAGCAGCGTACGCGCCGGATCCCCGGGCACCAGGTGGATCATGAAGAAGACGATGATCGTCATCCCCAGGATCACCGGGATCATCCTGAGCAGGCGGCGGAGGAAGTACCGAAGGGCCATCTTCCGCGCCGCCTGCTACAGGGGTGTCTTTACTCGTCGAGCCAAACGTCTTCCAGGTGGCGCTTGCCCACCGGGTTCACCCACAGGCCCTTGACGCTGTCGCTCCAGGCGAACGGCGCGTCCAACACCACCAGGGGTATGAACGGCACCTCTTCGGCGTTGAGCGCCTGGATGTCGGCGTAGATCTGCGCCCGATCGGCGTTTTCGAACGTCGTTTGGCCGGCTCTCACCAGCTCGATCATCTCCGGGTTGTTGTAACCGGTGCTGTAGGAGTCACCGCCACCCAGTTCCGGATCGAACATGAATGAGATCTTCTGGTCCGGATCGGGGATGTCCATCGTCCAGCCCGTGAACGCTATCTCGTAGTCGAACACGAAGATGGTGGAGTAGAGCTGTCCCGGGTCGATGGTCCGGATCGAGATGTCGATGCCGAGGGGTGCGAGTTGGCCCTGGATGATCTCGACTATGGGCAGGTTCGGCGACTGGTCGCCAACCAGGTACTCGGCCGAGAATCCGTCCGGCACGCTCGACTGAGCCAGTTCGGCTCGGGCCAGGTCCATGTTGGACTCCAGGCAAGGCGTATCAGGATCGTGATAAGGCACTGCCGGGGAGATCACCGAGCACGCCGGTCCACCGTGACCGAACAGGGCGGCGTTGGCTATGGCGTCCTGTTCGATGGCG
Source organism: Acidimicrobiia bacterium (assembly GCA_963665765.1). GTDB lineage: Bacteria > Actinomycetota > Acidimicrobiia > Spongiisociales > ZC4RG35 > Bin76. Next base: position 557,917 of record OY762464.1, on the reverse strand, counting down.
TAGGCGATAGCCCGTCGCACATGCCGGTCATTGAACGGCTCGATGGTGGTGTTGAAGCTCACCCAGTAGACCGTGGTGGCCGGGAAGGTGGTGGCGGTTATGCCTTCCTTCTCGTTGAGGGAGTCCAACAGGTTGAGCGGCACGTTCTGGGCGATGTGCGCCTGGCCGCCCTCCAACTGGAGGATACGGGTGTTGTCGTCGGGAACCTGGGTCCAGGTGACGCTGTCCACATAGGGCTTTCCCTCCTGCCAGTAGTTGTCATTCCTCACCAGCCGGATGTACTCGCCGGGGACCCACTCATCGAAGAGGAAGGGTCCGGTTCCGATCGGGTTCTCGAAGAACTCCTCGGCGCTCATCCCTGCGTAGTCGGCGGGCATGATGGCGGCCGCCCACACCGAGAGGTCGGCGAGGAACGGCGCCCACGGGAAGCTGGTGTTGAACACCACCGTCATGTCGTCGGGAGTCTCGATCGACTCGATTGCGGACAAGAGGAAGCCGAACGCCGCCTCGTCGATGGCCCGCTGGATCGAGAACTTCACATCGGCCGAGGTCATCGGCTGACCGTTGGAGAACTCCACCCCTTCTCGCAGGGTGACGGTCCATGACTTCCCGTCGTCTGAGACCTCGAATTCGCTGGCGAGCCAGGGATCCACCGAGGCGCCGTCGGCGCTGGTGGCGAACAGGGTCTCGAAAATGTGATCGAGGACATAGATTGTGTCGGTTTCCACCGCCGCTCCGGGATCGAGGGTCGTGTTGTCCCGGTGGCGGGCGAAGATCAGGTCACCGCCCCGCTTGGGCCCGGCCGCGTCCTCTTCCATCATGCCGTCGTCTTCAGCCATGTCGTCATCCGGCGCAGGCTCTTCATCGGCAGACGCCGCGGCTGTTGTGGCGGGAGCGGCAGCGGTGGTCGTTACCTCAGCGGCCGCAGTGGTGGCGGTCTCCTCCTCGGCGTCGTCACCGCAGGCCGCCGCAATCAGCGACAGAACCAAGATCAATGAAACACCAAGCGCCGCTTTCTTTCTCAATAAACTCACTACAACTCCTTACGTCTGCTTGCCAAAGAGGCTACCCCTCCACTTGCCGACCTTGCTGGGGTGGAGGCACTTTATTTGGCGGATGCCACACCCTCCAGATAGATCCCAACGTCCTGGTGCGCATTTGCGTCGAAAGGGGTTCTGGGCCGGATGACACCTGGGGGAGTCCGGTGCGGGGCTCCCCAAGCCAGTCGCTTCTCAGGTCGGATCTCGCTCCGGCGTGGTGAGCCCTAGCCATACTGGCACCACCTGTGGACGAAATCGTCGGCCTTAGGTTGTCCTAATGGCCGGTTGGGACCGTTCGGTGTCGCCGGGCCGAGAGGGCGAAAGCGAGGCTGATCACTCCATAGCCGGCGTAGGATACGACCAGCGGTGTGACCGATCCGGCGATGGCACGGTTCACGAAGGTGGCCAGCACCGCACCGCCGCCCAACGAGACCGTGCCGATGACCGCGGCCGCCGTTCCAGCCAGTTCCCCCATGGGTTCCATGGCCTGAGCCTGGATCAGCGGAGTGACGAGCGTACGGAGCGCATTGATCGCGGCGATCAACGCGAACCAGGCCAGAAACGCCGGCCGCCCATCGGCCTGCCACGACCACACAGCAACGGCCACCGACAGGGTCACCGCCAAAGGCAGTGCCACGACGATCACCCGGTCGGCGCCGACCCTCTTCACCAGTCGACTCCCCGCGAAGATCACAGCTCCCATGAACAGGCTCATCCCGGCAAAGTAATAAGCGAACTGGTCGCCCCGGTCGTACACGTCGGCGAAGAGGAGTTGGATGCTCCCCAGGAACGCGGTGAAAGAACCGTAGTCGAACATGATGGCCAGCGCCGATCCGGTGGTTACCCGGTTGGTGAAAACCGCGGCAATGGCGTGGCGGGTGCGGAGGAGGGTGAGAGGCCGCCGCTTGGCTCGAGGGAGGGACTCCGGAAGCCGGATGAGCCAGATTGCCAGCAACAGCACTCCGGCTGCCGGGGCAGCCATCACCCAGCGCCACGACCCGAGACTTAGCACGGCCTGCCCGAGTAGGGGGGCAAAGGCCGGGCCGATCATGAACACCGAGGCGACCACTGCCAGGATGCGGGCCAGATGATCTCCTCGGTACAGGTCGCGGCCGATTGCCAGAGCCAGCGAACGAGGTCCGGCGGCGCCCATGCCCCAGATGAAGCGGCTGACAATCAGGATCCCGAAAGTTGGGGCTACGGCCGAGCCCAAGGCGCCGAGGGCATACAGGCCAAGACTTGTGTAAAGCACGGGCTTGCGTCCGAATCGGTCGGTGAACGGACCGTAGAACATCATGGCGCTGGCCACGCCCAGAAAATAGAGGGTGACCGTCAGCGCCACCCGCGGCGAGTCCGCAGCAAAACCGAACCCCACCCGGATCTCGGTGAAGGCGGGAAGCGCCATGTCGATTCCCAGCGCCATAGTGGCGGTGATGGCGGCCAGCATGGCGATGAATTCCCTGTGTGTGATGGCACGCGGTTGTCGCCTTTTGCGGGTGGTCACAATCGGTCGGTTGGGATCAGGGGGCCTCCCAGGGATGGCCAGACGTGGCGGATTAAGGAGAAGCCAAGCGCGATCGGGGCTTCGGGATCACCATTACACAGTCAAGCTTACGGTTTGTGAATGGCCTTGGACGGGTGGGCTCTCGGGTCGGCGACCGACGCATCTTTACCGCGGTTGAGGAGGTCGGTCTCGGTGGGAGCGGGGTAAACCTTGGTCTCAGTGCCTGATCACGCCCCGGGCAAGGGGCAAAGGCGATGAGCAAAGGATGATTCCGATGCCGATCCGAGGCGGTTCCCCGGAGTTCCCAAGCGGGGCAGGTACGCGATCCTCGTCGGCGGGTTGCGGCCTAACGATCACCGCTCGCCGCTATGGAAAGCTGATAACACCGAATTTCGGGAAGACCACGGGTCAGCGCCAATGTCCGAGCTTCCCCTGCAATCTCGCCAAGCCGGCCAAGCGGTCGGCGCTTTCGTTGAGGAGATGACCGGTGTGGGCTTTGACCCATTCCCATCTGATGTCGTCTCGCTCATACAGGAGCGTATCGATCTGTTCTATCAGGTCGTTGTTCTTCAGTGGGCGGCGATTAGCTGGTCGTCTGCCGTCCTTTCGCCACCCGTTGAGCAAATCGGTGAAGATGTTTATTGCCAACCACTCCGCTTGGATCAAAAGCGGCCTGTCGGGATGCGACTCGAGCAGCATCAGCACCGCTGTCAATTCCATGCGGTTGTGGGTGGTTTCCCGATGGTTTCCCCCACCCACAGGTCCCTTCGCCGGTGACCCATGCCCAGCCGCCCGGGCCCGGTCCCGGGTTGTCGGCGGACCCGTCTGTGGCTGCTGTCAGCCTTGACACAGTCAGGCTAAGCCGATCACAAACAGGCTGGGGGGCATGGAAGTCAGTGTAGAGCAGCTGCAATCGAGCCGTCCAGTGGCTGCCTTTTGACCGTGACGTTCATCTCGCCGGAGATGCATCTTGCAGAGCTTCGTCCGCCCTTTCGATCCTCTCTACCCGGCTGTCGTTGTCGGCTGATTAGCTCGAAGGCCGGCTTGATTGTGAGGCAATTGGTTTGACGCGCTGGTGTGATGAGACCATGATTATGCGTCATGAGAGCGGTTGGCGGAGATCCAGGGGGGATGAGCCGATCGTGACCCAGCGCCAGGGGCCTTCTCCTCTCTATTACGAAGCCGGTCCCGCCAATCCGCCGACCCTGTGGGTGGAACCGGGGGAGGTGTTCGAAGTGGTCACCCAGATGAACCGGGCTCTCGACATCTCCGATGTTCCCGAAAACCTTCGGGACGACTGGTTGCGCTACACCTCCGACGATGTGGAACGCGCCAACCCGTCGTCGGGCGCCATCTGGGTGCGGGGGGCCGAGCCGGGGATGGCGATTGAGGTGTTCATCGAGGACATGGAACTGGCGCCCGTGGGTTATACGGCTTTTTTGGGTGACAATCCGTTGTTCCCCAGGACACCTGTCACCACTTCAGAACGGAGCGCGGCGCGAGCCGTCCGTATCCGGGACGGCCAGGTGATCTGGGACGAGAGGTTGGCCATCCCTGCCCGTCCGATGGTAGGGATGGTGGCCGTCGCTCCCGCTTGGCCACGCATGTGATTCCGATCGGGAGGTCCACCGCGTCTCGAACACGGACGCAGGCTGCGGTCAAGGCGGCAACCGTCTCGGGTCCGATCGATTCGGGCCGGGCGAAGGGGAGATCGAAAGCGTTCTCAACAATGATCCCGTCGATGCCGGCTTTGGCCATGGTCAGTGCGTCCGCAACCGCCGCCGCGTAGATGTCTTCCACGGGTTGGCCGTCATAGCGGGGTGCTCCGGGAAGGGGCGCCAGGTGGATCATCCCCATGATCGGTTTCGGCTGATCGAAGATGGCTGCCAGGTGATCAGGCTTTTGGGGTAAAACAGGACTCATGAGACCATCCTCCGCCGGGCATCCACCAACCGATCGACCTCGTCCCGTTGTGGAAACGAGGCCAGTGCTCCCAGCGTTCGGCATGCCAGCGCTCCAACCAGGACGCCGATCTGCAGTGCTTCGACGACACCGGCGCCCGCCGTCCGCGCCCAGATGTAACCGGCGGCAAAACCGTCGCCTGCGCCGGTGGTATCGACAGCCTCGACGGGGTGGGCGCCGATCCGTCCCGAATGCCCCTCGGTTCGGAAGGCGATGCCGCCGGATCCCTCGGTGATCACTGCGTGGCGTCCGCCCAACGGCCCGCAGAGAACATCGAGTGCACCTTCGGCAGAGTCGGCCAACAGATCACGGGTCCGAGCATTGGCGATCAGGGTGTCGGCGCCTTCGGTCACCGGCGTAATGTCGGTGGGATCGGGGGGAATGCAGGCCGGTTCGAGATCCACCGAGAACGGGACCCCCAGCGACCGCCACCGGTCGGTCACCCTGGCAGCGGCGGCCAGATCGAAGGGCGCCGTGTGACCCCAGTCGCTCGGTCCGGGATCGGCCTCCAAATCCTGAGAAGGTCCGGAAGGGAGGAAGACTTGGCGTTTCCCCGGCCTCCGGTTGCCCAGACCGCTGGGATTACTTCGTCAAGCACCGATGGGCGAGCAACCACCCCGGGGGATACCAGCAGGCGCACTATATTTGAGCCGTCCTGCCTAGCGGGATTCGATAGTGGGCCAGTTTGGTTGGTCTGTGAGCCGACCTACATCACACCCAAGGGGAGAGGTTGTCTTAGCTGATCGGTTCTTCCAAGGTAAACACGTAGCGAGTCTCCATAATCAGTAGCCGACCGAGACGGATGACATTCATTCCCAAAAGCATCTCCATGCCCATGTCCCTCAACTCGATAGCGCGGATGGTGAACGGCGGATGTCGCCGGCCAGGTAACCCGACTTTGACGTAGTAAGCATTTGCGTCAACCGTTCCATCAGCGGTTTGCACCTGTTCTGTTCCATGAGGCACAATTCCCAAATGCGGCACGAGGTCTTCCGAAATCGCCGTGGTTGTGCATCCGGTATCGATCAGTGCATTGACGGTCGCGGTGCGTCTGCCGACTACCGTGACATCTTCGATTATTGCGCCGGTGATGTCGACCGGGCCCTCAATGACGAGGCGCACGACTGAAGAACCCCATCCTGATCGGGTTTTGGTCACGGATGTGTTGTATTGACCATCGCTCGTCTGGGAATTCGCTTGTGGCGTAGTGGTAGGCGTCTATCTCTGTGGGAAGTACCTTGATCGCGTTCTGGTCACGCAAGACAACCCATTGGCCATGATGCTCCTCAAGGAGCGTGGGTAGCATCCGGGTAAAGGCTCTGTAGTTGTCTGAGACTTGTTTGCGGGCCTCAGAGAGCGAGACGGTGTTCATGTGCAGTGTTGCGGTGCACGCGTGACAACGGGGGATGGTGCCATGAGCGGTCCTTCCGAAGCATCCTTTCCATATACCAGTATATGTTTGGGGCTGGGACAGCCGCGGTTAGAGGGATCAAACTCACGATGTCAACGGGGCCCCGCCGCTGGCTGGCGATCCCAGCGATCATCGCGGGCGTCACACCCAAACCCAACGACCGATGGGGCCGGCAGAAGATGCAAGTGAGGAAGTGCAGCGCGGCGGCGTGCGCGTGGGTTCTCAATCTCCTTCGGCGGTGTCCTTCAATGAACACCAACGTAACTAACCCACTACGCGATCCTGCCCTGGTTCCAGGTCCATCAAGGTTCAATCGATTAAAACAAGAGGTGCTACGACACACGTGCATACTCGGATAGAGGCATCTCACCGTATACCTTTCCAGCAAGCAGGCGACCGCCGGATTTGGAGTGAAGGCCTCCCCACTGCTTGAAGAAGAAGGCGACGTCGGCGGCTTCGCATTGATCACGCAAGTCGAGAGCCCATGGTTCCTCCATGGGTCTCGCGCCGGGGCCGCTCTCGCCACCTGCGATCAGCCAGTGGATGCCCGAGAGATCCAGATCGGGAAGGGGACCCAGTAGAGGTTCGGCACTGATGAAGCGAAGTCCGGCAGGTACGGTCCTGAGGTGGTCGATGCGGAAGACGTAGCGACCGGTCTCAACACTCACCCCCATCCAGACATTCGGGGGCCAGTCCAACCCGGGGCCGACCGCGGCCAACCGCTTGGAACGCTTGGTGAGAATCTGATAGGTGTGCCGGGGAGTCTCGGCCATCACACCGAAGACCTCCCGGATGAACTCGAATGGGACTTCAGGATGGAACAGATCGCTCATCGAGTTGACGAACACCAACCTCGGGGTCCTCCAACGGTATGGCTCTTCCAAAACATCAGGATGCAGGGTGAGCCCGAACCCTGGTCCGCTGGTGCGGGGATCCCCGTCGTTCTGGTATTTGGGTTGGCCCATGGCCTTGAGACGCTTCGCAAAGGAAAGCGCATAGCAGTTGTCGCACCCAATGGACACCTGGTCGCATCCGGTCGCCGGGTTCCAGGTCGTCTCGGTCCATTCGATCGCGGTTCGGTTACTCACGATGCAAGCCTCCCATCCAAGGTGCCACGATCACCAATCTATGAAAGGGAGTGTGACATGCGTGGTTGTATGGGGTCGGCCAGGTGGCAAAAAGTGGTCTGTTGTCCGGACCACCGTCGGATCGGGCCATCGCTACGCTGAGCATCGATGGCTACGGCTCACATCAACCCTGCTGTCCTGCGGTGGGCAGCAGCACGCGCCGGCGCCGAGCCAGCCGACCTCGCGGCCGCTTTCAAAAAGACACCCGACCAGATTGAAGCATGGCTGGCCGGTTCGGCTGCACCGACGTTCGTACAGGCGCAAGGGTTAGCCAAGCGACTACGTGTTCCCTTTGGCTATCTCTTCCTGGCCACTCCGCCGCCGGAGCACCTCCCTCTCCCTGACTTCCGCCGCGTGCATGGTGCTGCGCCTCGGGAACCCTCAGTTGATCTGCGTGATGTATTGGCGGATGTTCTTCGAAAACGGGACTGGTATCGGGACTATCGCCTCAACGCCGGGGATGGCCCGCTGCATTTTGTGGGGCATTCCTCACTCCAGTCGCCCGTCTCCGAAGTGGCCCGACACATTGCCCGGAACCTTGACTTCGAGTCTGCTGTCCGCCCGCAACCGAACCAGGACGACTTTCTCAAGGCCTTCGTCGGTCAAGTCGAAGAGTTGGAAATCTTGGTCATGAGGAACGGTGTGGTTCGCAATTCCACCAATCGCCGTCTTGATCCCGAGGAGTTCCGCGGCTTTTCCATTGCTGATCCGGTTGCGCCGGTGATATTCGTCAACAACGCCGACAGCAAAGCGGCGCAGGCGTTCACCCTGGCCCACGAGTTGGCTCACATCTGGATTGGCGAGGGAGGCATCTCGGACGCAGACCCAACCATTCCGGGGGAAGCGTCAGAGAACATCGAAGCGTTCTGCAACGAGGTGGCTGGAGAACTCCTCCTGCCCTGGCACCGTATTGCCGATAGGTGGAAGAACCGCACTGTGTCACTGGAGAACTGGATAGCTGCTGTTTCCTCCGAGTTCAATGTCTCGACCGTTATGGCCGCCCGCCAACTCTGGGCACATGGTGGTATCAGCCGTGAAAAGTTTTTCTCCTTCTACGAGACCGAGCGGGCCAAATGGACCTCCGCCAACAGTAAGGGGAGCGGCGGAGGAAACTTCTACTGGAATGTCCCGATCCGCAACAGCCGGCTTCTGACCCGGATGATCCTTCGAAACGTGGCCGCTTCAGAGACTCTCGTCCGTGATGCTTCTCACCTCCTGGGCGTCAAGCCTGCCAACCTGCCCAAGCTCCAGGATTCGATGGGCGGACTGTAGCGCCCCTCCGCTTGCTTGATGCCAATGTCTTCATTCAAGCCAAGAACTCCTACTACAGCTTCGACTTGGTACCGGCATTCTGGTCGTGGCTGCACCTCCAGGCAACTGCCGGCGCGTTGGCATCGATTGACCTGGTATATAAAGAACTGAAGGACGGATCAGATGAATTTGGCCCAATGGGTGAAGGATCGGCGCCAAGCCATCTTTCATGTCGTCTCTTCCTCGCCGGTAGTGCCGGGCACATCGCCTCTCTCCACACCTGGGCGCAAGGAGAGGAATACAAAGAGCACACCATCAGGGACTTCATGGATTCCGCCGATCCATTTCTGGTGGGAGCCGCGGCCTCGCTGGGCGCGATGGTGGTGACGCAAGAGACCCCGGCCGGCAATAGCAGAAAGAAGGTCAAGATCCCGGACGCCTGCGAGTTCCTTGGAGTCTCATGGGAACACACCTTTGACATGATGCGTTCCCTGGGGGCGAGATTCACTTAGTAAGAGGGCACAATTGGCCGCTCTCAAAAGGACCGGTTCACGAGGATTGTCAGACCCGCTGATCGAAATCCCCTCCTCCAGAAGTGGGTTCCTCAAAGGCAGGCGAAACCGACCTGGCCAGCCAACCGAAGCGGCCACGAATCGGACCCCAAGCCTTCTAGAGTTGACAACGAGGTTCTCTGAGGCACTTCTCTCCATCTAACAAGCCATGACAAAGTTGCTCAGATACCTTGTCCTCCTCTTCCTCACCGCGGCATGCGGTTCCTCGTCCACCACCACGGCCGTGTTGGAACCCGTGGTGGATCGGCTGCCTGCTGATCCCCTGGCACCAACACCGGATTGGGTGGACGGAGTCAACGCGGCCGGGTGGGACTTTCACCGCCACCTGGCGGGCAACGCGGTCTCCAGCCCGGTGAGCCTGGGCCTGGCCTTCAGCCTTAGCCGCGCCGGCGCATCCGAAGACACCGGGGAGGTGCTCGATGAGATCTTCGGATTCCCCGAGGTCGATCTCCATGGTGCGGCCAATGCGGTCGATCTGATGCTGGCCGAGGCCTCGGTGGAACCGACCACCTTGGAGGTGGCCAACCGTCTCTTCCCCGACGACGAGTTTTCGCCATTGCCCGAGTTCTTGGAGAATGCCGGCGCGCACTACGGAGCGGCGGTCCAGCCGATCGACCTCGACGATGGCGCTTCGGCGGCCGAGACCATCAACGGATGGATATCGGATGCCACCCGCGGCCTGGTTCCCACCATCGTCAACGAGCAGGTCGTCCTGCGCCAGGAACTGGTCCTGGTGAACACTGTGTACCTGAAGGCCGACTGGACCGAGCCGTTCCTCCCCGAGTTGACCACCGACGGCCCGTTCACCACCGGAGACCGCCGCGTGGTGACAGTGCCGTTCATGCGCGATAGGGAACCGGCGCATCGTCGCTTCGTCCTACTCGACGGCGCCGATGCGGTTGAACTTGCATACCAGGGCGGCAGGTTGGCCATGTGGCTGATCGTGCCCCACGACGCCGGCGGACTGGCCGCGGTCGAGGAGTCGCTCAACTCACAGGACTTGGCCGGACTGGGGGTTATCGCCCAACAGGGCTTTGTTGATCTCACTATGCCCAAGTGGGAACAGACTCTGCCGCCCACCGACCTGTTCGAGTGGCTCTGCCCTCTGGGGTTCTGCACCGGAGCGCCCTTCGAGGAAATCGCCCCTCAGATCATGATCTCCGGGGCCCTCCACGGTGCCAAGGTGATCGTTGACGAGAAAGGCACCGAAGCGGCCGCAGCCACCGCCATGGCTTTCGACGAATCGGCAGGGCCGCTGGCGGGTCTCACGGTGGTCGCCAACCGCCCCTTCCTCTGGGCCATCGTCCACGCCGAAACCGGCGCCCTGCTGTTCATAGGACGCCTGGTCGACCCGACCGCCTAGCCGAGGTTAATAAACAGGTCTGCAGTCCTGGTCTGGTGATCCTGTGGTGCTCTTCGATTCTTCAACACTCCCGGGAACGCCGATGGATTGGATCCAACCGAGGCAACAGCGAGTCTGGAACTGCGAAATCGGCAGCCGGAAAGGGTTCCTGCAACGTGACGCGTCCCCTAAATGTCACACTCATAGAGCCTCGCTAAAGGCGCAGGTCAAGAGTGGTGGATTAAGCCACCCGAGTAAAGGCAGCGTCCCCCTTTTTCCAAGTTCTATATGGAGGTTGTCAATGTCCCATGTCCCAGTGTTCGTTCTTTCCAGAGATTTCAGAATCCGAGGTTGTCGGCCTGACCACAAACCCAGCTAGGAAAGTTGTCGGCCGTTTTAGATAGGAACTATGCCAGGAAGGCTTTGATCTTCTCCGCCAACTGATCCAGTTCTTTGGTTTCACACTCCCAGACAAGCAGGAAACTCCAGTCCAGTGTCCTCAGTGCGTCCTCGTTCCGGCGATCGCGAAGGACATTACCGGTCAATTTGGTCTTCCAGTAGGAGCGACGCTCCGGCGACTTCGGTATTCCGCTCCGTGAACATCCCACATGCTGGTGCCAAAAGCAGCCATGTACAAAGATAACCTTGCGTCGCGGTCGGAACACGAGGTCTGGACGTCCGGGAAGATCCCTAGCGTGTAGGCGGTAGCGATAACCCATACTGTGGACAAGCCGCCGGACTCGCATCTCGGGTTTTGTATCCCGGGAGCGAACTCGGCTCATTAGCTCACTCCGTTGGAGGGCTGATAGGGTGTCGAGGCTACCCCTTTTCATCATCCGGAACCTGAGCTACGACAGACGGTGTCGTTCCACAGCATCATCTTCCAATCTCTTGCGGGTTAGAGAAAGGAACTACAGATATCAGCCTAGTGTCCTCAACCACCTGTTGCCCCCTTCTTCGAGGCTTCGGCGAATTGTTTGGGATGGGGGAAGGTTGAACTCGAAGCCTTGGAAAAGTTCGCTGATCTCTATCACACCGGCCAGATCCCCGAGTACCACAGCATCGTAGACACCATCTTGAATCTTCTTCTGGTCAGCCTTTGACCGGGACAACAGTTTCTCCTATTCTCTCAATGCCCCGATCAGGGCTAAAGTCGATTACCAATCCTCGGCCTCAACAAACAGAGGCGCGTAACGGTAGATAGCAGCGAACTCTCGAGCCTCTTTAGCTGGGATCCCCGCTTCTGATGCGATATTTATCACTTCGGTCTTGTCTGGCATCACGCTAAGTAGATGCTGCCACTCCCGCCGGGTGAGGAGCGGCACTGTCACTACGTAAGGTTCTTCTCCCGACCTGGTAAAGGTCAGGGAATCCAACCGGCATTGGTGCCATCGGAGCTGGTCGACTTCGGCCACCAGACTGCCGCCAACAGTGAGCATTTGTGCTCCGTCGGCGTGGATCATGTGGAACATTTGGTGGAACTGCATTTGCCTCCCCTTGGGCTGGCCTGCATTACGCGAGCCGAGCACGTCGTTCAAATGCTCACGCAAAGCTTTATACGAGATCTGCGCGTACTCAGCTTTCGTCTTCGGGTCGGCGCGGTCGGCGTCGATCTCGCTCAGCCAAAGGTCCCGTTGGTCGCCTGTCACCCTGTCGGCGTTGACCGTTAGGATCAGCACAGTTGCGGAGGTGCAGCGTCCTACCACTTCTTCGATGTCGGAGAGAACACCTTGGTCTACGCGCCCCTCGTAGTCAAGCCAAATGATGTGTGGGCCGTCTTCGAGCGTTATCCCCGGTAAGGCATCATTGGTGTGCTGCATGACAACTTTAATACACGCCAAAGGCAGGTTAAACCTGATTCGCTCTTCCGCCCTTAGGTCATCTTCGATAGTGACCATGCTACGGATCCCTAGTCGGCGGTGGACGATCTGGAAGTCCCGGAAGTATGTCCCCCCCATCCCAACGTACCGGTATTGATCAACGGGTACGAGTGGATCTAACCGACCAAGGGCTTCAACAATCATTCGGCGTACAGTGGCTTTAGCGGGGCGTAGAGAATAGTCGATTTTGGGTCGGAATACCGACATGACTCTCTCAGCCTATTTCCTCAGCATATAGCCGCTCGAAAGCTAGTTCGCCGATCTGCCGGTTTGTGCGCAGGTTTAGCGCACTCTTGAGCGCATTAACACGTGCTACCTTTGCCTGGAATTGGATGCTGGTAGTCTGAGGGCTTGGCGGAGTGGTAGGTACCTCTCGAGACCGCTCAGGTATTTGGAACTTCCCAATCTGGACATCGCTAGCCGCCTTGAATCGGGCGTTGACCACCGCATTCAAAATGAGCCTTTTCGTCTCGCCGCTGCTGTCCTCGAACTCGCTGGTTTCCGCCTTCAATTCATTAGTGAATGCGGCGTAGCTCCTGATGACCGCGCGCATCTTCACGAGAGCATTCCTGTAGACGGCCGAGGAGACGTCTATTTCGGTCTTTGTGGTTGTCCAAGGCAGCGCTGCCGGAGCATCAGAAGTGAAATACACAAAGCCCCGAAACCGCCCGTACTGTGGATGCCAGACAGGTACACCGCGCGCTCCGGGCTCGACCGTGCCCCAACCCGTCAGTTCCGTGCGGTCGGCCTTCAGTACAAGGCGACCGTTGCAATACACGTACCACCCAGATTCGGTCGGATGCCGATCAGGGCCAATTCCGGCTATGATTCGGAGGAACACCTCCTGGCCACCAGAAAGGAGCACTTCCGACTGGTGCTCGGGGCGGATGCCCTTTCCCTCGAGCAGCGTATGTATACGCTGGTCTGCAGGTTCCTTGTTCAGAGAGACATTCAGTCCCGACTTGATAGCTTCGGCATATCTGTCAGCCACTTCTCGCAGCATTCTGCTTCGATACCTGTCTTGCTTGAAGAGATCACTCACACCCGCATGAAGATTCCACACCACGACACTTGTCCCCGGATCCTCAGCCTGCCCCGCACCTATTTCCATCGGGAATGTCCAGTCGTCGTCGTCTTGCTTCCACTCTTTGACATCCACATCAACAACAAACCTTGTCTCAGGCGCTGACGAGGTGACCCGGAAGTTTGATCCGAGACGAAAGACAGCTCGTTTCATTCCGATCCCGAATTCGCCGATCCGAGTTGCCGGATTGAAGCCGGGTGCTCGACCAAACCTAAAGGCATAATTCTGGGCGGTCTCTATGTCGATGCCTCCGCAGTTGTCGGTGATCTCGAAGCGATCCGGATCGAGCGTCACGTCAATGGTGGCGGAGTCAAGACCGTTGTCCGACCGGTGATGAGTATAAGCAGCGTCGACTGCGTTGTCGATCAGGTCCAAGATGGCACCGTCGACACCGATATCACGCACCAGCATGTCTACGAAGAAAGACTTAGTCGCGCTTGCGATGGCTTTGGATTGTGTCGTCACGTCCCCGCAGCCTCATCATCCTCTGATGCCCTCAATACCGCCGCTGCCACCGCACGGGCCAGCAGGGGGGGAACGGCGTTGCCTACTTGCATGTAACCACGCCACTTGGTCGGGTCGATCCAGAACCAGTCGGGCATGGACTGGAGGCGCGCCGCCTCACGTACTGTGATGACCCGCGGAAAAGCATAATGGATCGGCCTCGGAGCAGTGTGGCTGCCGTGGCTGGGCAAGGTACCGGCGCGGATAGTGGGTGCTGGCCGGTGAGGGTGTAGTCTCAGGAAACGACTGATAGGCTCAGAAGTCCCTGGGATTACCGAGCGGAATCTTTCTTCCACAGCAGGGGTGTGTCTAACGCGGTCACAGCCTGTGAGTACCGACGGGCGGGCACGCGGACGGGATTGATCAGTACCGTCTTGTCTATCGCCACGTAGTAGGGCAGCATAGGAACTAGCTTTTCCGAGCGGACCTTCATGGCTACTGCGGGTATCAGGATCGCATTTCTCAAGCAGCTCGAGATCACCAATCGCATCTTGTGCTGTCGGTGTCTCTATCCCAGAGGGCTCCGGCTCCTCGGGAAGCCGCAGTCCCTTCCGGGCACCTACCACGAACACTCGTCGGCGTCGCTGCGGAACACCGAAGTTCGCGGAATCGAGCAACCATGGCTCGCCTACGTCGTACCCCGTGTTCATCAATTCCCGTCGGAAATCCTCAACGACATAGCGTGTCTTGGGAGAAAGGATGCCAGGAACGTTCTCCATGACGAAATAGCGCGGCCTGGTCTCACGGATCATTCGGCCGAATTCCTCTACCAGTCCGCGACGTTCGTCATCCTGCCGCATGACCCCGCCTACTGAAAAGGCGGCGCAGGGAGGACCCCCTATAAGCACACTGAAGGAGCGCCGACCAGCAGCGTCTAATAGCGCGGCTCCGTCAAGCTCTGTGGCATCGGCAGAAAGAACGGCCGAGTCGGGAAAATTTGCTCTATAGGCATTCAGAGCCCGCTCATCGCTGTCTACACCTAGTAGGGGCACGAATCCCGCTTGCTCAAATCCAAGCGAGAGACCCCCCGCACCAGCAAACATGTCTACCATCGTCATCTGCTCCGACATAGGCATGAATCGTACTCGCAGCCTGTGTCATTCCAGCATCAGGACAGGCGTTGTTGACCCGGGTTTGGCGATCCTCTTTCCCTCACCCGTGGACCTTTTGCTTCCCCCACTCGCGGTACTAGGCTGCAGGGGCTGGATGGATACCCCCCAGGCGCCGCGAATCACTAAAGTTACAGGCGTGTTCTCCATTCCTGCGTTGCTGGCGGAGGCGGCGAACTGTGCTTCCGCCTTTGTTGCGTATGAACGGCCGAGATCGCAGACTTTGCCACCTGGCCACCGCCGTTTCAAGGGACAAACAAACTGGCCCGGTTGGCAGAGAGACCAACCTGGACCTCAATCGTCTGCGTGCGGACGGAGACGCTGCGCTCGCAGGCTGTGAAGCGAGAGAACCTATGAAGAGGATCGATCAGAAGGACCAGTATGCCCTCTCGGCGGATGTTGTGGCCGAGAATCTTGAGCAATTGAACACTCTGTTTCCGGGGGCGTTCACCGAGGGCAAGGTCGACTTCGACGTGCTAAAGCAACTTCTCGGGGACGTGGTGGATGACCGGGAGGAGAAGTACGGTCTCGACTGGCATGGCAAGGGGCGAGCACGTCAACTCGCTCTGACACCGTCCACGGGAACCCTGCGCCCCCGCCCTGGGGACAGCGTTGATTGGGAGAGGACCGGCAACCTGATGATCGAGGGCGACAACCTGGAGGTGCTGAAGCTCTTGCAGAAGAGTTACTCCGGCAAGGTCAAGCTCATCTACATTGATCCTCCCTACAACACGGGCAAGGACTTTATCTATCCTGACAACTACCGCGACAGCATCCGCAACTACTTGGAAATGACCGGCCAGGTCGACAGCGAGAACCGAAGACTGTCATCGAATAGGGAGGCCTCGGGCCGGTTCCACACTGACTGGTTGAATATGATGTACCCGCGACTGAAGCTGGCACGGAACCTCCTGCAGGGAGACGGAGCGATATTCATCAGTATTGACGAGAACGAACTAGTCAATCTTCGGTCTATCGGTAACGAGGTCTTCGGAGAGGAGTGCTTCGTTGCGGTTCTCATTGTTCTTGGCAACCCGAAAGGACGGTCCCAAGACAAGTATTTTGCTACGAACCACGAGTATGTGGTTATCTATAGCAAGAAGCAACTGCCGAAGGGGTCCTTTTCCGTCCTAAAGGACCTGGACCAGATTCGCAGAGAATACCGCGAGGTTGATGATGAGGGTAGATTTCGCCTACTGGAGCTTCGAAACACCCACCGGGAGTTTGGCAGGCACAACAGGCCAAATCTCTGGTTCCCACTGTTCACCGACATGACGGGCCAGATTTATCTTGACGGAGGTACGGGACGCCAAGAAGTGCTACCTGTTTGGGAGGACGGATTCGAGGGATGCTGGACTTGGAGTCGGGCCAAAGTGAAAGAAGAACTAGCGATGTTGGCCGGGCGCCTCACTGCTGGCCGGTGGAAGGTTTATCGCAAGAATTATGCACACGGCGTACGGCGGATGCTCAAGACCATCCTGGATGATAAGTCGTACCACACCGAACGGGGCCAGAAGGAGTTCAACGCTCTTTTTTCGACCCGTTCCAAGCTATTTCCGTCTCCAAAATCACCGTATCTTCTCGCTCAACTTATTGAGACCGTAACGACGACAGATGACTTGGTTCTGGACTTCTTCGCTGGATCGGGAACAATGGCTCACGCATTGATGAAGCAGAACACGGCCGACAATGGGCGACGTCGTTACATTCTGGTCCAACTTCCTGAGCCAGTCCACCCGGCGGACGTAGACCAGCGGGCGGCCGCTGCATTCTGCGACAAACTCGGTAAGCCCCGCAATATTGCTGAGATCACTAAGGAGCGCCTCCGACGGGCCGCCGCGAAGATCAAGGACGAGAATCCCACATTTCGAGGAGACCTCGGCTTTCGCGTCTTCAGGCTCGACACTTCCAACATAAGGGCCTGGGAGCCGGACCGGAAGGACATGGAGACAACATTGCTGGACCATCTCGACCACATCAAAGCAGACCGCAACGAGGAGGACATTCTCTTCGAACTGCTGCTCAAGCTCGGGCTCGATCTTTGTGTGCCGATAGAGACATCCAGTCCGAGCAGGAGCGGCGGCAGACCATCGGGCGCGGGCTGCGCCTGTGCGTGGATCAGGAAGGTCGGCGCCTGCGAGGTTTCGAGGTCAACACACTCACCGTCGTCGCGATGGAGAGCTACGAGGAATTCGCCGAGAACCTACAGAAGGAGATCGAGGTTGACACGGGGATTCGGTTCGGAGTCGTGGAGCCGCACCAATTCGCGACGATACCGGTTGCCGACGCCGAGGGGCAGGTAACGGCTCTCGGATTCGAGGCCTCCGAAGTCCTGTGGGGTCACTTGCTGGCCCATAGCTACATCGACTCCCATGGGCTGGTGCAGGATTCGTTACGGGAAGCACTCCAAAACGACACACTGGTCGTTCCTGATGACTTCATGCCACATCGTGACGAGGTAGCCAAAGTGATGCGCAGGATCGCTGGGCGACTGAAGATCAGGAACGCTGACCAGCGACGGCAGGTCCGTCCGCGCCAAGCGGTGCTCCATAGCCCTGATTTCAGGGCCCTCTGGAACCGGATCAAGCACAAGACCACCTACCGCGTCGAGTTCGACAACCAGGACTTACTCCAGAAGTGCACTCAAGCGCTGCGGGAAGCGCCGCCTATCCCAAGAACGAGGCTCCAGTGGCGCAAGGCGGACATAGCGATCGGCCAATCCGGTGTGGAGGCCACCGAGACGTCCGGAGCCGCGACCATCGTATTGGACGAGACCGACATCGAACTTCCTGACGTGCTCACGGAACTCCAGGACCGAACTCAACTCACCCGGCGCAGTATCCGGCGAATTCTGAGTCAGAGCGGCCGCCTGGATGACTTCCAGCGGAATCCGCAGCAATTCATCGAACTCGCCGGTCAGGCCATCGATAAGTGCAAACGACAGGCGCTGGTCGATGGCATCAAGTACCAACGCCTGGGAGACGAGCAATACTTCGCGCAGGAATTGTTCGAAACGGAAGAACTGACCGGCTATCTGAGAAACATGGTCAACGCAACGAAGTCGGTCTACGAAAGGGTCGTCTACGAATCTGACATTGAAGCCACGTTCGCGAACCAGCTCGAAAACAACACCGCCGTCAAGGTCTACGCCAAGCTTCCCGGATGGTTCTCAGTACCAACGCCGCTCGGCAGCTACCACCCTGACTGGGCCGTCCTAGTCGAGTCCAATCGGGAGGAACGGCTCTACTTCGTCGTAGAGACCAAGGGAAGCCCGTTTCTCGGCGACCTTCGGATTCCCGAGAGCGCCAAGATCAGGTGCGGGCAGGCGCATTTCGACGCCCTGAACGTGAGCGATTCCCCGGCACGATACATGGTGTCGACCACAGTTGATCAGCTACTCGCAACCATTGCCTGAGGCCTCTAAGATGTCCTATCGCGGGGTAGGAGAGATAGGTTCCCTCATCGTCACCCCTATTGTCGCAGTTGGGTGTGACAGAGTTCCAACCCTGCATTGCAGGCCAGGATCGAGGTCGACCACTCCAACCCTAAGCCATTGGGGTGAGATTGCTCCGGTTCTCGAGACTGTCTTGGCGGATTCAATTGGCTGGGAGCCCCACCCCCCTCCCCCGATTGGGATTGACCAGTAGCAATCCATTCCTGGTGACGGCCTGTCTGTTCCGTGATCCCAACGGGTTGATCGGGAACGATGACATCCTCGACGAGGACGAATGCAAGGGGATTCCCGCCGATCTAGGGAATCAGACTGGAACCCTTAGCTGGCGTGTCGTCGCGCCCGTGCCCGGGCGACCCTCCTCCGAGCACCGGTCACGTTCAATCTCCAGTTCAACATTTGGGAACTGACCCTCAAAGTGATCTGTGCCTGCTTCATTGTGAACCGTCCGCGGGCTACAGCAAGGGCCATCTCCGAGGTGACGAGCAGCTCTCCTGCCAGCCACTCGGCCTCCCGTTCGTAGATGTTGTTCCAGTTCCGGCAACCGGTGGTTCCATCCAGTGCTGGTGCAGGTTCATGTTGGAGGAGGCTGTGCGCCAATTCGTGAGCGAGGTTGCTGTTTTGGCGAGAAGAGGAATGTGAGTCGTTGTGCACTACTAGCCGACGGTGACCTTGGAACACCGTCAGTGCGGAAAACGTCTCTTGTGCCGTGGACAGGAAATGACTAGCTCCCCAGCAGGTGGCCTGCAGGGCACTGAGGGTGATGATGGGGATCTCCAGATGCTGAGCCAGGAGTCGGGGGTCTAGGCGGTCAAAAGGGCCTACACCGATTTCGCCCCTTGCCCTGGTGGCGATTCTTTTGGCCTCAGCCTTATAGCCTCTCGCAAAGCCCATGTCTCAGTCCTTGGCTGTCAGGTGGGTGTAGGCTGCCTGGATCACAGCGTTGAGGGCCTTGGCGTCTCTTTCCGTGAGATTTTTATCCGCCCGGAGATGAGTTGATACCATCGCCAGGGGCTGCGCCTGAGATGGCGCCTTATGTTCGGAACGGATGTAGTCATCCGCCTTAAGCCCTGCCCATGTGGTAAGGGCAGCGAGCCCGTCGACATCGGGGCGTCTTCCCTGTGCCATCCTGGTTAGAGTCGATGCGCTGACTCCCGACTGGGTAGCAACATCTCTCCAGTTGAGATTCCTGCTTCGACGCTCAGCGTCTAGGGCGTCATATAACGCTGTGCTGTCGAACCATCCGAATTTCCCGCTCATGGGTGACCTCCTGGATCGGATTTGTTTTGACTATCGCAACTGCCCGCCTATAATCGAATATACCGGGATCGCAATCGCTATCCGGAAGCGCAAATAATACCAAGATTGGGAGGTCCACCATGGCCTTTTGGGAGAACTTTTGGGACCAAGCACTCGGCTTGGCGCGTGTTAGAACAGAAAGGAGCAGCTGATGACTGTTGAACTCCCCGACCGAGGTTTCGTCTTCTGGCCAGTGGGGTGCGGCGACAGCACGACCATCAAGGTGACCGACAATGTGGTCATGCAGGTCGACATCCAGCACCACGAATCCGCTGAGGACGACCACGAGCCTTATCACCCGATCATCGACACCCTCGTCGATGAGGTTCTGCCGGAAGTTGGTGGTGAGAAGTACCTGGCGGTGTTCGCCTTAACCCACCCGGATAAGGACCACTGCAAGGGATTCTCCGAACTACTCGATAGGTGCAGGATCGGGGAACTGTGGTTCACACCCCGAATCATCCGTGAGTATGTTGATGATGAGGATCTGTCCGAGGACGCCAAGAGGTTCTGCGAGGAAGCCAACCGTCGCATCGAACTCAGCCAATCAGGCGAGGCAGAGTCGGGCGACCGCATCCGGATTATCGGGAACGATGACATCCTCAACGAGGAGGACTACAAGGACATTCCCGACGACCGGAAGAGCCGCCCGGGCGAGATTGTAACTGTTCTCGACGGAATGGATCTGGATGGAACGTTCCGAGCGTTCTTTCACGCCCCGTTTGGGGATGACAGCGATGGGAATGAGCGGAACAAGACCAGCCTGGCCATGCAGATCGCGTTGAGCGAGGGCGATGGGGAGGGCAAGCTCATGCTGTTCGGCGACCTTGACTATCCGCCTCTGAAGCGGATCTTTGACTACTCCGATGACGACGACAAGGCTTGGGATGTCTTCCTGGCCCCCCACCATTGTTCGAAGTCCGTCATGTATTTCCAGGAAGATGGGGATGAGGAACCTGTCCTTAAGCAGGACATCCTGGACCTCATAGAGGATGCCGCCGGAGAGGAGGGATGGATTGTGTCCTCATCCACTAAGGTGCCGATTTCGAACGAACCCGGGGACAATCCACCGCACGCCATCGCAAAGGAGCATTACGAGGAGATCGCTCCGAGCGGCTTTTTGTGCACTGGTGACGACGAGAACAGCGATGACCCCATCTCATTCGAGGTCAACGACGAGGGGATCTCCCTATTCGTTGGCGAGGTCGACACCGGCAAATCCGAGGCTGCTGAGGCGATCAAGGACGCCAGGGGAGGCAGCGAGCCGACCGGAACCACAGTCGGTTTTGGACAGCGGTGACACCCGGCCAAGAACAAGCACTTGACGACCTCCGCGCTGTTGAGGCGTCCCGACCGGGTGCAGTCCGCATTCTCAGTCGAGGAGGCCAGCAGTGACGTTATCGTCTGGTTGACGGTCGATTGCCGCAAAACCGAGCACGCTCTCGGAGGTGTCATAGTCCGGGCGCGAGAGCGGTTTCAAATCCGCATCTCCCCAGGGTTTCCATTTGTGCACCCGAGAATTCAGACGAGGCATATGCGGTGGAAGGGCACCCCCCATGTCCAGTGGGGCAACTCACTGTGCCTCTACCAGTCCATTGAGGCCGAGTGGAACCCAAGTGATGGAATGTACGGATTTCTGGAACGGCTCCTCGTCTGGCTTGAAGCGGCTGCCAAGGGTGAACTCGACCCGATAGGCGCTCCGGTGCACCCGCCGGTCACCTACACGTCGAGCGGCATTCCCATGTTTGTCCCAAGAGTGAACACTCCGTCCGTGACAGGGGAGCCTTGGATTGGGCTGGCATTTCTTGACCGGCGTGGCCACCGCCGGTACGACATTGTCGACTGGAAGGAACTCGACGGCCTGACACCCGACGACCTCACCAGGACGCCTTTCGCAGTCGCTGTTCTCCTTGACAAACCGATGCCTATGGAGTATCCGATATTCCTTCTGTCGTTGCTCTACGAGTTGGTCCAAGCAGGGGTCCTGGTCCTTTCGTTCCTCCGCCTCCTGTCACTATTCAGATCCCTGACCGACTCAGAGCATATGCATATCGTCGTCGGGACACCCATGCGAGGTATCGCTGGTGAATCACCCCGTCAGCACCTTGCCGTCTGGAGGATCCATAGCGACAGCGTCAACGCTTTACAGGCTTTGTTGCCAGGGGATGACGACAATCCGAAACGCAGCAAGACACGCAGTGAACTCAAGGATCTGGTTCTCACGTGGGCTGGAGTCACTCCGGTCGATTGGTGCCCGGTCCGGGAGGCCAGACCTGAAGTGACCCGCCCACGGGACGAAAATTCGCCTGTCCAGTGGTGGAAGGGTAAAGCGGTCGAAATATGGGGGTGTGGCGCCCTCGGCGGGACAATCGCGGAGCATCTTTGCCGCGCCGGAGTCGGGCGTCTCGTCCTCCGTGATAACTCGAGAGTCGCCCCCGGCGTTCTCGGACGTCAGAACTTTGAGGATAGGGACATCGGCGAGGGCAAGGCATCCGCCCTCGCTGCCAGACTCAAGCGAGCCAGCCCGGACCTGGATGTCATCCACAAATGGACCGACCTTACCGTAAACCCCCGACCCGACACGGACTGGTCCGAAGGAGTGGATGTCGTGTTCGACGTCACAGCATCCCCAGCCGTTTCGAAACGGCTAGAAATGCTTCGCGCTCACCGAAGGACATCCGCCTCCCTTGTCGGTATGATGATCGGTCACCAGGCCCGGAACGGTCTCGTTGTCACCGCGGGACCCCGAGCTACGGGCGGTACGGCAGACGCTGTTAGAAAAGCCAGGCTCGTGGCCGCACGGAGGCCGAACTTGATCCAGTACGCGGAGGAGTTCTGGCCTGCAAACCCCAGAACAGATTCGTTCTTCCCCGAACCAGGCTGCTCTGATCCGACTTTTACGGGATCTGGGGCAGAAGTGTCCTCGCTTGCCTCGACAATGCTGCTGGCCGCGACCGACCAACTAGCGGCGGGCCAAACTGACATGACGGCGACGTTTGTCTCGCTGCAATCGGGCAAAGCACCTACTTCGTCGACCACGCTGTCATTCCGGCCCGACCTCATCCTCAACGACGCGTTCGGTGGGTATGAGGTTCGCATCGCCGCACCTGCCGCCGCCGAGATGCACGCATGGATCTCTAGGTCGGAGCGTGTCGCTCCCGGGGCAGAGACTGGCGGTGTGCTGTTTGGAGAACGAGATGACGCTCTAAGGGTCCTGTGGGTTTCCGATGTCCTGGGACCGCCCCCTGACAGCGAGGCATCATCGCAAGGGTTTTTATGTGGTATGGAAGGCGTAGACGAAGCAACCACAGTCATCAGGAAGCGATCTCGCGGTGCATCTTTGCCTATAGGTATGTGGCACACACACCCCGGAGGCATCCCAATACCGAGCGAAACAGATTTCGAGGGCATGGCTCAGATCATCAGCGGGACCCAGCGGTCGCTCCCTAAGCAACTCCTCATGATCGTGGGAGGGTCAGGGCCCCAGCATGTGGTTGGGGCGTTCCTCCATGACAGGTACAAACCGATTCCCTCTATGCCTTTTGTCCACCTCATGCCACTGCTGCCACCCCGGAAACCCGATCATCGGATCGGCATCGCGCTCTCCGGTGGCGGTTTCCGCGCGGTGGCATTTCACCTTGGAGTACTTCGAGCTCTCCACGACCGAGGGGTTCTCGATCATGTAGAAGTGCTGTCTACGGTGTCCGGCGGATCGCTCATTGGTGGGATGTGGGCCTATAGCAACGACGACTTTGCAACATTTGACCATAAGGTCACAGACCTTCTCCGCTCCAGACTGAACTGGAGAATCGCCCGCAATTTGTTTGCATCGACGCGGACACCCCAAATCTTCCTTTCTGCCTTAGCTTCAGGCGCTGGTAGTGCCCTTGCGATAGCATGGGCAGGCGCCAGACGAATAATCCGCATGTTCATTGGTCGCCGTGGATCCCTCAATGTAGAACCACTTCCACGCCAATGGATCAACCGCACCACGGCAGCCCAAGACGCTTTCGAGGCAATCCTAGGGGATTGCCCAATCAGCGAACCGAAGCGTGACCTCCATATCATCCTGAATGCCTGTGATCTCCGATCCGGGTCGGCTTTTCGGTTCGGGTCAGTGGAGAGCGGTTGCTCCAGTTACGGACGACTGGCCGACAACAATGTGCCCGCTTCTCTGGCCGTAGCGGCATCTGCTGCCTATCCGGTAGCACTGCCCGCACTCGATGTCCGATGGGACTTCATCGGCCGCCACGGTCGAATCACCTCGGAACGACTCCTCCTCACCGACGGAGGAGTATTCGACAACCTTGGTACCTCTTGTCTCGAACCAGGCCGAAACCCCACTTACAGCACCAACGTCCACCCCGTCGACTACATCATCTCCGCCGACGCTGGACGGGGTGTCTTAGACCGCAACCGGTATCCGCGTTGGTGGCCCAGTCGAATGAAACGGTCTTTTGAATCGGTCTACCGCAAGGTTCAAGACACCGGGAAGGGGCTCATATACCGCCATAGCGACCTCGGGACACTAAAAGGCTTCGTCCTTCCGTTCCTAGGCCAGAACGACAATCGACTACGAGCTATCGTCCCGCCCGATCTCATTCGTCGCGAAGACGTGATTGACTATCACGAACTTCTCAAAGATGCCCGACGACGAGATCGAGCTAATTGCCCGGCGAGGCGAGCAGCTCACCCGCATCATGATCGAAGCACACGCTCCGGAGATCGTATGATCAGAGCAACGCCGGGAAGGCTTGCTAAGTCAAGAAATTTCTTCAGTCCCCAAACGGCACCGAATTACTGTCGCTGATCGCTAGATGGGTAGTTCCAAGGGGTGTTGTGGGGTAATCCACGGTTTTGGGGTTGAGGGTGTCCAGAATCCGGGGTGAAAACAATTTCCCGATCCCGGAGGACTGGTATGAACCCGGACCTGGACACCCTTGTTGTTGGATTGTACGTCACGATCGATGATCTGCTCATCAAAAACCGGTGGTGGACACCGGAAAGACCCGCAGTGGGGATCGCCCCGAAGCTGTCCGACGCCGAGCTGATCACCCTGGCGGTGATACAAGCCCTGTTGAGATACACCTCAGAAGCCCGTTTCATCCGTCACGCCAAGGCTCATCTGAAACCCTGGTTTCCGTATCTGCCTAACAGGTCGGGCTACAACAAGCGCCTACGGGCCAGCAGCACCATGATGTCCCATGTCATGAGACACCTGGCCCGGTCCACCCGGTCATGGCATGATGACCTGTGGCTGGTGGACTCCACACCAGTCGAATGCGGCCGCAGCCGCACCACCCAACAACGGTCTGACCTGGCAGGATGGGCCGAATATGGTTATAGCGCTTCTCATTCCAGGTACTTTTGGGGACTGCGTCTCCACCTCATCACTACCCCATCGGGTCTGCCCATCACCTGGGCGCTCGCTCCCGCCACAGCCGACGAACGCGACACCTGTCTGGGGATGCTCACCCACAGTGGCGTGGCCCGGCAGGGTCAGACCATCATCGCCGACAAAGGCTACCGCAGCCAAGCTTTCGAGAAGGATCTCTACCGGACAGGCATGACCCTCATTCGACCGGCCACCAAAACAGAACAGCCCCGCCCGGGTACCCGGTTCCTCAAACCGCTCCGCCAGATCATCGAGTCGGTCAACAACACCCTCAAAACCCAACTTCATCTCGAACGACACGGCGGACGCACCAAACCAGGAGTCATAGCACGCATCCTCCAACGCCTCCTAGCCCTCACCACCGTCATCTGGCACAACGAAACCACCAACCAACCAGGACCAGCCCGCTCCCTCATCGCCTACGACCACTAAACCCTTGGAACCAATCATCTAGTGGCTATCGAGGGTGATTACTCCGATAACCCGGTGATCTCAAGGGCCGCTTCGAATACGACGGTGTTGGCGGTGTCGAGCCGGGTTTGTTCCAAGGGAGTGAGAGGGTCCAAGAAGCTGCGGTCGGATGTGAGTTGGTCCCACACCACCAGCAGAGCCGTGGCGGCGGATCCGAAGTGTTTTGCTACGGCGAAGAGTGTGGCGGCTTCCATGTCGACTGATCCATAGCCGCGGTGTCGCCAGTCCTCGAGCATGGCTCCGCTCTGAGCGAAGATCGAACTCCATGTCAGATGTAGCGAGTTGGCAGTCCTGATTCCTCTGCTCGCCAATGCGGCCCTTCCCCCCCGGGTCAGATAAGGGTCGGATTGGACGATGCCGGTGTCGTTGGCGACTGTCTCGTACAGATGTGCAACACCTTCTTGAGCCACCGCTTGAGAAGGTACGACAACATCACCGGTAGCCAACTCGGGAACCAGCGCCCCGCAGGTGCCGATCATCACCATCCGGGGAGTTCCGAGGACTCCGAAGAGGTGCGCCAACTCCACGGCTCTTGGCGCTCCGTAGACACATGAGTAGACAACGGGCGTTCCCTGCCAAAGACCGTAGAACATGTCGGGGAAGGCGAGTTCTCGCACGTCGTCCAGGTAACTCAAGCGCCACTCCGTGCGTTGCGCGCGCCACCAGGAACCCTCCATGATCACCGCTTTCGGGACATCGCTGGCGTCCATTCCCAACGCATCCAACCACTCGTCACGACCGAGGTCCATCACTGCTCTGTGTTTGGCCGGGCGCTCGGCCATCAGGTGAGCCTCCCTTCGGATAGGCGGGACCGTGCCCACAGGTACCAGCCGACGATCCAGACTGTCCCGATTAGGACCGACCCGGCCAGGAAGAGAAACACCCCATCCCAGGCGTCTTGGTCCACGAGCCTTCCCACCACCGGTGATCCTGCTCCGCCGCCCAGGTTGAAGGCCAGTGCATAAATGCCGCTGACCATTGCAACGCCTGCGGGAGAGGTCATCCTGGGAAACAGGCCCAGCACGATTGAAGATGATGCGCCGACCAAGGCGGTGGCGACGGCTACGGTGACGAATCCCGCCAGCAGTCCGGAAGCCTGGCTGACCATTGCCAGCGCCACTGCGGTGGCTCCCAGCACCAGGCCGGCTTTCAAGGCGGTACCCGGACCGGCGGAGTATCGGAACCAGCGGCCCAGCGCGATGGTGGCTCCTATGGCGATGGCCGGCATGGCGGCGGAGAGTAGTCCTGAACGTCCAACGGCCTCGTTATGCACTTCGACGAAGTAAGCCGGTGTCCATACCACCAGCGCGACGTAGGCGGCACCGATGGCTGCCGCCGGAGGAAGCAGACCGAGCGCCCGGGTTATCGAACCACCCCCGCGGTCGGCATTTGCTGATGGCTGGATCGGATCGCGTACGCCTATCCACCAGGCGATACCCACCGGTACCAGGACCAGCGCGGCAGCGATGAATACGGCGTCGACGCCGCCTCGTTCCACGATTAATCCTCCCAATGCGAAGGTGAGAGCCGTCCCGGCGACGAAGCAGGAGCCGAAGGAGGCGATGACCCGAGCGGCCCCCTTGTCGGATGCCCAGCGGCCTACTGCTCCCATCAGGGGCGTCCATCCCATGGCTTGGAAGATTCCGTTGGCGGACCAGAAGACCAGCGACAGGGTGTAGTTCTCGATGGTGAGGATGAAGAGGACGTTCATCAGGCCGCTTCCCACCAGGCCGAGTCCGACCAGGAGGCGTGCTCCGATCCGGTCGGCCAGGCGTCCGACGGGGACGGCGGAGAGCGAGTAGACCCAGAAGAACCCGGCCGCCAGGGTTCCGATCCGGGTGGCGTCGAGGCCCTGTTCCTCACCTAACGCTGGAACTGCTACCGAGAAGTTGACCCTGCCCAGGTAGTAGATGGCGTAGACCGACCATCCGGCGACGATCAGGTTCCAGCGGGTCTGATGGCCGGTGCTGCCGGACCCGTCTGTTGGGCCGGAGCGGGTCAAGCGTGCCTACCCGGTTGGATCGGCGGCGGCGGGTTGTCCCATGGCGTGCGGTCCCAGGACCCAGATCTTGTCGGGGTCGAACTTCACCGGGATATTGTCTCCGTCGGCGAACAACTTGACCTGGCCTGGTTCGGTGACCGCTTCGATCTCGACGTCGCCGATCCTGATCTGGAAACGGGCGTAACGTCCGGCGTAGACATGGGAGAGGACGGTTCCCGAGACGCTGTTTTCACCGCTCACGCCCAGGTCGACCGCCTCGGGGCGGATGCTGAGCACCGCGGCGCCGTCGCCGACCAGCGAGTGCGGTGCGGTGAAATCGCCGATGCCGGTGGTCATCACGCCGTTTTGGTATTCGCCGGGGATGAAGTTGGTCCCGCCGAAGAAGGTGGCGATCTCCTGGGTCTTGGGTGTCTCGTAGAAGGCGTCGGGCATGTCGAACTGCTGGAGGCGTCCGTCGAAGAGGAGCGCCACCTTGTCGGCCAGCACCACGGCCTCTTCCTGGTCGTGGGTGACGAAGACGGTGGTGATCCCCATCTCGGTCTGGATCCTTCTGATCAACACCCGCATCTCGTCGCGGAGGTGAGCGTCGAGATTAGAGAGAGATTCGTCTAAGAGCAGCACATTGGGCTCGACGATCAGTGCGCGCGCCAGGGCGATGCGTTGCTGCTGTCCTCCCGAGAGTTGGTTGGGCTTTCGGTCCTCGAAGCCGGGGAGCTGGACCAGGTCGAGCATGTCTTGCACCCGCGATCTGATCTCTCCTTTGTTCACTTTTCGCATCTTCAGGCCGAAGCCGATGTTGTCGGCGATGCTCATGTAGGGGAACAGCAGGTAGTTCTGGAACACCATCACCGCGCCGCGTTCCTCGGGCTTGATGCTGAGGATCGAGGCGCCGTCGAATGAGATGTCTCCCGCCGTGGGCCGGAGGAGGCCTGCGATCATCTTCATGGTGGTGGTCTTGCCGCATCCCGAGGGTCCCAGGAGGGCGGTGAGCTTTCCGGATTCGATCTCCAGGTCCAACCGGTCGACGGCGGGGGGCGACTTTTGGTCGAAGATCTTGGTCAATCCGCTCAGGGTCACTTGGGTCATATGTTGCCGATACCTCCTACTGCGGCGCTGTCGCCGGACAGGTACTTGGAGCTGAGCAGCAGCACCAGTATGCCCGGCAGGACGAAGACCACGCTCAGGGCGCCGGCGATGGCGGGTTCGGAGCGGGCGAAGTTGAACAACAGGATGGGCAGGGTCTCCACTTGTCCGTTGCCGATCAGGAGGGTGAGGACGTACTGGCTCCAGGAGATCAGGAAGGTGAAGAGGGCGCCCACCACCACTCCGGGGAAGACGGCCGGGAGGGTGACGTATCGTTGGGTGGCCCAGCGTCCCGCGCCGAGAGAGCGCGCCTGGAGTTCGTAGTCGACGTCGTAGTTGGCGTAGACGCCCGACATCACGAGAGTCATGTAGGGGAGGGTGGGGACCAGGTGCACCAGGGAGACTCCGATGATGTTTCCCGACAGTCCGTAGCGGATGAACATGGTGTCGATGCCGAGCACCACCGCCAGGCCGGGGACGATGATCGGCGCCAGGATCATGATCTCGACTATCCGCTTTCCGGCGAAGTTGTAGAGCCCCAGCGCGCGGCCGGCGGGCACGCCGAAGAGGACCGAGAGGACGGTTACCGGGAGGGTGATCGGGGTGGTCTGCCAGGCGGCGCCGATCGCGTTGTTGGTGGGTGAGATGACCTGTTCCCAGGCGCGGGCCGAGTATTCGCTGGGGAGGATGTCGGGGGTAGAACCATCGGAAGCTGATCGACCAGATGAAAAGCGGCACCATCGGCGCCACCAGGAATGCCAGAAGCCCGAATGCCCACCCAGCGGAGGGTGACCCGACCGATCGTGCGGGGGTTGAAGTGGGCATGGGTGCGGGCGCGGTGGTCATGAGTGTTCCACTGGCACTCCCTGATATAGACCCGGGAGAGCTTCATATAGGCCATGATCAGAGCGTCGAGATGAAGGCGATCACCATCGGGCCTGTCCATGGCCTGGGGACGGGGCGACTGAGTTCCCATCATGGAGGAAGGCTGGCGTGCCAACGTAGCCGAGCAATAAACCACTAACCAACCAGACACGTTGACAGTGGCCGGTGATCTCAACCGGTCACTGTCTTTTATGTGGGTTCCGACTCGCTTTTTCCCGGATCAACCCTTCGGCTGGCGCGTGTCAGACCACGGCAAGGGAGCGAGTGCTTCGATGTCGGTTACTACGTCGACTATGACCGGACACTCCGCCTCCAATGCCCGTTGCAGGGCGGGGCGGAGGTGGTCGGGCTTTTCCACCCGGATGCCCATGGCGCCCATTTCTTCGGCGAGTCGGGCGAAGTCCACGTCGGTGAAGGTCCACAGGCGCCGTCCTTCCGGGGTTTGCTTTCCGTCGTAGGCTCGATCGAAACCGATGGTCGACTGGTTGCCCGAAGAGTTGTTGTTGACCACGGTGACGGTGTTGATGCCCCATCGAACCGCGGTCTCGACCTCGGCTATGTGGTACCAGAATCCCCCGTCGCCGGTGAAACAGATCACGGGCCGGTCGGGGACGGCGCACTTGGCGCCGAGCGAGGCAGGGAAGGCCCAGCCCAAGTGGCCGGCGCTGCGCAGGTAGCTCTGGTGGGAGGTGCGGGTGTCGAACATGCCGCCCATCCACATGCCGGCGTGGCCGGTGTCGACCACCACGCAGGCATTGTCGGGCGCGAGGGTGGTCAACTCCGAGCAGATTCGTTCGGGGCGGATGGGCGTCGTGTCGGACTCGAGATGGCGCCGGTGCAGTTCTCGCCAGTCGGTGACCTCCCGCCGTACCTCCGCCAGCCATCCTTCCCGTCCCGGATCCCGCGGCCCGGCCTGTTCCAGGAGAGCGGTGAGGGTCATGCGGGCATCGGCGTTGATGGATGCCTGCAGGGGGTAGTTGCGGCCCAGCACATCGGGGTTGATGTCGATCTGGATGGCGGGTGTTCCCGGCGGGGGAACCTGCCAGGAGTGGGTGGTCATGCTGCCGGTGCTCGAACCGACGAAGCACACCAGATCGGCCCGGTTCACCACCCGGTTGGCGGCGCTGCGAGAGTATCTGCCGACCACGCCCACAGAGAGCGGATGGCCGCCGGGGATGGTGTCTTTGCCGTTGAGGGAGGTCACCACCGGAATAGAGAGACGTTCCGCCAGAGCCACCAGTTGGCCGCAGGCGCGGGAGGTCCGGACCCCTCCTCCCGCAACTATCACGGGCCGCCGGACGCGGTCCAACAGGTTCAGGGCGGCTGCCACATGGTCGGGGTGGGGGAGGGGCCGCACCGCAGGTACAGAGGCAAAGTTCTTGTCGACCCAGGGGTCCAGATCGCCCTCCTCGATGTCGACCTGGCCCTCGTTGCCCGCGAACCGGACATGAGCCGGCCCCGGACAGCCCGATACGGCGGAACGGAAGGCCTGGCGGATCGAGTCGGGTATCTGTTCTGGACGGTCTACGGATGTGTTGAACTTGGTGACGTTGAAGAAGGCGGGAAAATCGTCGACCTCCTGATAGACGCCCCGTCCGGCCATCGTGGGATGGAGGCCTCCCGTGAAGGCGACCACCGGGGAGTTGGCCAGGTGTGCGTCACGCAACCCGGCCGCCAGGTTGAGTGCGCCCACCGCCTGGGCCATGCAAACCCCGGGCCTGCCTGTCATCCGGGCGTATCCGTCGGCCATGTAGGCAGCCGACTTCTCGCCATGCGTCTGGATACGCCGCACCCCGAACTGCTCCAGTTCCACCATGGTGCGCCGCAGGATCGCAGGGACCATAAACACGTGGGTCACCCCGTACCCGTCCAGCATTTCGGCAAGCGCCCGGGCACCGGTCATCATCCGAAAGACTCTAGCGGCGGCCAGGCAACCGCCCGATTACCCTCTCGTTAATAGTGCATAATGCTATTATCGCTATACACTACTATGGGAGGGCCGGTGATTCGGAGCTACCGGGACAAGGACACACAGGCAGTCGCCGAGCGTCGTCGGGTCAAGAGGCTGCCGTTAGACATCCAGCATCGATCACAGAGGAAACTCATGATCTTGAACAATGCCCAGGACCTCAATGATCTGAGGGTCCCTCCGGGGAACCGGCTGAAGACATTGTCGGGAGATCGTGCAGGTCAGCACAGCATTCGAATCAACGACCAATGGCGGATCTGCTTCCTCTGGAGCGACGGTGACGCCTACCAAGTCGAGATAGTGGACTACCACTGAATCGAGAGCCGATGAACACGGAAGCAAAACCACCCCCCATCCACCCAGGAGAAGTCCTCAAGGAGGAGTTCCTCGTCCCCATGGAGATTACTCAGTACCGGCTGGCCAAGGCCATAGGTGTAGACGCT
Source organism: Acidimicrobiia bacterium (assembly GCA_963665765.1). Lineage (GTDB taxonomy): Bacteria > Actinomycetota > Acidimicrobiia > Spongiisociales > ZC4RG35 > Bin76. The sequence goes on along the minus strand of OY762464.1, from coordinate 526,133 downwards.
ACGCGCATTCACTCCATCGTGCAGGGGAAGCGATCCATTACAGCAGAAACCGCTTTGCTCCTGGCTGGGTTCTTCGAGAATTCTCCCACCTTCTGGATGGGTTTACAGAGCCAATACGATCTTGAAGTTGCACAGGACCGCCTTTCGGGAAGGAAGCCGGTGGTTAACGAGGTGGACAGACTGGCCTATGTCATTTTGCGGGGAGCTGCCGAAAGGGCTGATCTGCCGATTAGCGAGGGCATGGCAGAAGCTGCCCGGTTGGTTGGGCTTCACAAAGAACACCACTCCAATCTCCCCGCAGCGCGTTTACGTGCTTATGAAATACTCATTGATCACATTGAACCTAGCCTCTGTGTCTTGGGGGGTGCCGCACCCAAAGGGGAAGCCAAGGCCAGAGCCTTGGAAGAGGCAGCAGAACAATTTTGAGATCAGGTGGAACTACGGAACTAAGTCACCAACTGGAAACCGATGATCCCATCAACGCGTCGCTACGGGTGAGGAAGCATTATCCCAAGTCATATGAGGACGCGCTGAAGTGCACATCATCTTGGGTGCCATCGGGCGTCGCGAATCAGTCGTGGAAGACGAAGTCAAATCCTCCTCGGTCAGGATCCGCAAGGTCGGAGCAGGGTTATCTCCAGTGCCGCCTTGAATACCACGGTGTTGGCTGCGTCGAGTCGGGTCTGTTCCTCGGGTGTGAGGGGATCCAGGAAGCTTCGGTCGGCGGTGAGTTGATCCCACACCACCAGCAGAGCGGTGGCCGCGAAGCCGAAGTGGTGCGCCACGGCGAAGAGTGTGGCCGCTTCCATGTCGACTGATCCGTAGCCTCGCTCTCGCCATTCTTCGACCATGGCGCCGCTTTGTGCGAAGATGGAACTCCAGGTCAGGTGGAGGGAGTCGGCAGTTCTGATGCCACGGCTCTCCAAGGCGGCTCTTGCCTTTGCGGTCAGATCCAGATCAGAGGGGACGATGCCGGTGTCTTCTTCGACTGTCTCGTACAGGTGCGCAACTCCTTCTTGAGCCACCGCTTGCGAAGGTACGATCACGTCGCCGGTGGCAAGGCTGGGATCGAGGGCGCCGCAGGTGCCGATCATCACCATTCGGGGGGTTCCCAGGACTCCGAACAGGTGCGCCAACTCGACGGCTCTGGGTGCTCCGTAGACACAGGAATAGACGACCGGCGTTCCCTGCCAGAAGCCGTAGAACATGTCGGGGAAGGCGAGTTCTCGCACGTCGTGCAGGTAACTCAGGCGCCATTTGGTGCGTTGGGCTCGCCACCATGAACCCTCCATGATCACCGTTTGCGGGATGTCGGCTTCGTCCATCCCTAGAGCAGCGAGCCACTCGTCACGGCCGAGGTCCATCACGGCCCTGTGGTCGGGTGGGTGATCAGTCATCAAGGGAGCCCCTCTTCTGTATTTGACTGATCTCCTTTCGCATTGCCCGGCGAACATGCGCCCGCTCCTGGGGTGTTCTGAGGAGAGATTGACGGCTGGGGTCACCTTGGCGGATCCACGACTCAAAGCCCGCTGGAGTGTCTTCGGCGGTGCCTTTGAGTTCCGTATTCCACTCCTCCAGGAGGTCAGCCTCCTCATAGGTGTGATCGAAGGCCATATGGAATTCGGCGGTCGGAACATCGAGCCTCGTTTGATGGAATACGAGTCTCTGTTGGAGTTGATTGATTCCGGCGTGGGAGAGGCAGGCAACCCGTTCTGCTGAGATGAGGTCGTCTGTAACTGCCAGGCCGAGCTGGCCCAGCCGAGCAGCATGAAACTCTTCCTCGAACGGCAGGCCTGGTAGGGGCATCCTGTCGAAGAATCCTGTCGACCAACGTTCTGCCGGGACCCGCTCGTGACGTGCTACGGCGGCAACGGGCGTCCGTTCCGCGAGTCTGCCTTTCCTGCCCCGGAACGAGCAGGGATGCCCGATAACTATGGCTGCCGACATACCGACACCCGGTATCTCCACCCAGGTGAAAACATCACCAGTGAAGAGAGGGCGACACGGGTTGACCTCGAATCCGGTAGCCAAGTAGAGCCGATCTGGATCTGCGGCTGGCTCCAGGTTCACCCAACCTTGTCCTTGGTTCGAACCCGAATAGCTAGTTCGCCGTCGGGCGCTTCATACACCTCAAAGCGATCATCCAACGTATCTCGCCAAGCAGGTATGGCGCTGTCCAGCAGATCCCGGCTTCTAATATGCTCTGCTGCAAACTGCATCAATTCCTGAGCCTGCCCGGCAGCGAGAACATCAATTCCGGTAAAGCTGGATTCCGCCAACGGCATGTCCAACCACGAAGCGCCGTCTTGAATCAGGCAGTCCTCTTTGAGCACATTCACAAAGGCAACCAACTGGGCTAGGTTTCGGCGGTTCTCTCCCGACAGGGGACTTCCATTACGCCACTTCCGAACCGCGGGGATCGATACACCCACTACACGCGCGACGGAGGTCCAAGAGAATCCCTTATCAGCAAGTTCGTTGAGCAAATCCAAGGGTGACCTCTTGGCGGCCGCGTTAGCGCGAGACTCCAATTGGAGTTGCAGTGAATCGCCATGCACTTGAGCCACGTCTTCGGAGAGAAGGCCGAGGCCGGACCTCAGCGCTCCGGCTTCGCTGGCCAGGATGTCGACATCAGACAGTTGTGTTCTCTCAAGGATGCGAGGCGGGGTGAGGGCTGTTGTGGCGGTCGGCTGGTAGCGAGGCATCGGTGCAGTCATTGAGCTCGGTCCTCTCTGAATACTTTCAACAGGCTCGGTTGGCATAGGCTGTCAAACAAACCGCGCAGGGGGCTGTGCAGGCTGTCGGAGACCTCGCCAATTCTGTCACTGGTGAACTCGGGGATGTTGTCAGGTTGCCAGAAACTGTCAAAATCCAACATGAAAATCGGACCCTCTGGTACCCAGGGACGCCTCAAAGGGCCCTCCGGAGAGATGACCGGACCCGCCGAAGGTCGGTATTGCAACACCAAGAACTGATCATCGGTCACTTGGTAACGGGCCGTTCCTGTCCAGTCTGTCAGTGTGAGTTGGCGAGGCAATTCCGGCGCCATGAGTGACCGATCAAGCCAGCCGTCCCACTCGGGCGTTTGCTGGGCTACAGAAATCTCATTGATATAACGAAGTCCGATACGAATAATTCCATCAGGCTGTAATACGTTGTCAACAGCTTGCGCCGCGAGCACGAGCAGATTCCGGAAATCGGGAAAGCGCAAGTAGTCCACTACCTCGACGGTGAAACCCTCGGGCTTGGCCGTGATTATCTGCGTTCTTTCCCTGGACGTGATTCGGCTGAATGTTTCTGCCCGTAGGGAAGCCCGGGGTCCAGCCGCATCCACTCCCGCCTCAAATGTCTGCGTGGCCGCATTGTGGATTACCCAGCCACTGCCGAGTTGATCTCTGATGCGGCGATAGGTCGGCATGGTAAGAGGGCCATCAGAAACAGGTGGATAGCGTACTTCGGCTGCTACCAGTGCCAACGGAGCATTTGGGAAGACCTCGCCGGTTGCCATACTCAGAATGATACCAGGACTGTAACCTACAGAGGCTTAGCGGCTTGGTGAATTCGGGAATCCTGCGGGGTCTATCTCCGAGAGCATCCAGCCACTCGTCTCGGCTGAGGTCCATTACGGCTCTGTGTTTGGCCGGGCGTTCGGTCATCAGACGGTTTCCTCGGTTGGTTGGTGAGATCTCGCCCAGAGATACCAGCCGAGGGTCCAGAGGGCGCCCACCAGGACATATCCGGCCAGGTGCAGGAACACCCCGTCCCAGGCGTCGCGGTCCACCAAGCCGCCCATCACCGGTGAGGCGGACCCGCCTCCCAGGTTGAAGGCCAGGGCGTAGATGCCGCTTACCAGAGCCACCCTGGCGGGGGAGGTCATGCGGGGGAAGAGGCCCAGCACCAGGGACGATGACGCTCCGACCAGCGCGGTGGCGGCGGCTACCGCGGTGAACCCCGCAGCCAGGCCGGAAACCCGGCTGACCATCGCCAGAGCGACGGATGTGGCCAGCAGCACTGCTCCGCCTCGCAAGGCGGAGCCTGGACCGGGGGATGGTTGGAACCAGCGTCCCAGGGTGATGGTGGCCCCGATGGCGATGGCGGGCAGCGCCGCGGAGAACAAACCGGATCTCCCCATCGTTTCGTTGTGGACCTCGACGAAGTAGGTCGGAGTCCACACGATCAGGGCAACATAGGCGGCCCCGATGGCCACGGCCGCAGGTAGTAGCCACAGCGACCGGGCAATCGAACCGGCCGAGCTTGCGCCGGCCGGGGATGCCTCAACCGGGTCCCGGACGCCGATCCACCAGGCGACGCCCACCGGTATCAGCACTGCGGCGGCGGCTATGAACAGGGTCTCGACTCCTCCTCGTTCGACGATGAATCCTCCGATGGCAAAGGTCAGGGCGGTGCCGGCCACAAAGCAGGAGCCGAACGAGGCGATCACCCGACCTGCCCCTTTCGTTTGTGCCCATCGGCCCACGGCCCCGATCAGGGGCGTCCATCCCATCGCCTGAAAGATTCCGTTGGCCGACCAGAACACCAGGGACAGGGCGAAGTTGTGGATGGTCAGGATGAACAGGACGTTGATGATCCCGCTTCCCACCAGGCCCAGCCCAACCAAAAGCCGGGCGCCGATCCGGTCGGCCAGACGCCCGATGGGCACCGCCGAGAGGGAGTAGACCCAGAAGAACCCGGCCGCCAGGGCGCCGATGCGGGCGGCGTCCAAACTCTGCTCCTCCGAAAGGCCCGGCACCGCCACCGAAAAGTTCACTCTGCCCAGGTAGTAGATGGCGTAGACCGACCATCCGGAGACGATCAGACCCCATCGGACCCCCGATTCGGAGACGGCGGCCGACCCGTGGGATGGGCCGGGGCGGGTCAAGCGCCGCCTACCCGGCCGAGTCGGCGCCCACCGGCTGCTTTGCGGAATCCCCCTCCAGAACCCAGATCTTGTCGGGGTGGAACCTCACCGGAACGGTGTCGCCGTCACCGAATAGTTTCACCTGTCCGGGTTCGGTGATCGCCTCGATCTCGATGTCGCCGATGGTCACCTGGAATCGGGCGTAGCGTCCCGCGTAGACATGGGATTGGATGGTCCCCGAGACGCTGTTGTCGCCCCCCGTGCCCAGTTCCACCGCCTCCGGCCGGATGCTGAGCACCGCCGCCCCGCTTTCGATTGCCGAATGCGGCGCTCGGAATTCGCCGATGTCGGTGCTGATCGAACCGTTCTGATAATGGCCGGATATGAAGTTGGTTCCGCCGAAGAAAGTGGCGATCTCCCTGGTTTTGGGTGTCTCGTAGAAAGCGTCGGGCACATCGAATTGCTGGAGGCGTCCGTCGAAGAGGAGCGCGACCTTGTCGGCCAGCACCACGGCCTCCTCCTGATCGTGGGTGACGAACACGGTGGTGATCCCCATGTCGGTCTGGATGCGGCGGATCAGCACCCGCATTTCGTCGCGGAGGTGGGCGTCGAGATTGCTCAAGGGCTCGTCCAACAGCAGGACGTTGGGTTCGACGATCAGCGCCCGGGCCAGGGCGATTCGCTGTTGCTGACCGCCCGACAGCTGCTTGGGTCTGCGATCCTCAAAGCCGGGCAGCTGCACCAGATCCAGCATGTCGGCGACCCGCGATCTGATCTCCTTGCGGCTGACTTTGCGCATTTTGAGGCCGAAGCCGATGTTGTCGGCGATGCTCATGTAGGGGAAAAGCAGGTAGTTTTGGAAGACCATCACCGCGCCCCGCTCTTCGGGTTTGATGCTCAGGATGGAGTTGCCGTCGAAAAGAATGTCGCCGAAAGTGGGCCGCAGGAGCCCGGCGATCATCTTCATGGTGGTGGTCTTGCCGCACCCCGAAGGTCCCAGCAGGGCGGTGAGCTTTCCGGATTCGATCTCGAGGTCGAGCTGGTCCACGGCGGGGGGCGACTTTTGGTCGAACTGCTTGGTCAGGCCGCTCAGGGTCACTTGGGTCATATGTTGCCGATACCTCCTACTGCGGCGCTGTCGCCGGACAGGTACTTGGAACTGAGGAGCAAAACCAGTATCCCCGGCAGGACGAAAACCACGCTCAGGGCGCCGGCGATGGCCGGTTCGGAGCGGGCGAAATTGAATAGCAGGATGGGCAGGGTCTCCACTTGTCCGTTGCCGATCAGGAGGGTGAGGATATACTGGCTCCACGAGATCAGGAAGGTGAACAAGGCGCCCACCACCACTCCGGGGAAGACGGCCGGCAGGGTGACGTATCGTTGGGTGGCCCAGCGTCCCGCCCCCAGAGAACGGGCCTGCAGTTCGTAGTCCACGTCGTAGTTGGAGAACACCCCCGACATCACCAGAGTCATGTAGGGGAGGGTGGGCACCAGATGCACCAGCGCCACCCCGAAGATGCTGCCCGACAGTCCGTAGCGGATGAACATGGTGTCGATGCCCAGCACCACCGCCAGGCCGGGGACGATGATCGGCGCCAGGATCATGATCTCCACTATCCGCTTTCCGGCGAAGTTGTAGAGCCCCAGGGCCCGACCGGCCGGCACCCCGAACAGAACCGAGAGGACGGTTACCAGAAGGGCGATCAGGGTGGTCTGCCAGGTGGCGCCCAACACGTTGTTGGTGGGGGAGATGACCGCCTCCCAGGCCCCGGTGCTGTATTCGCTGGGCAGGATGTCGGGATAGAACCAGCGGAAGCTGATCGACCAGATGAACAGGGGAATCATCGGCGCCACCAGGAAGGCCAAAAGTCCGGCGATGCCGACCCAGCGCAAAGTAACCCGCCCGATCGAGTGGGGGGTGATGTGCGGCAGGGGGGCGGGGGCGACGGTCATGGCAAGTGTCCCATCGTCAATCCCTGATATAGACCCGGGAGAGTTTCATGTAGGCCATGATCAGCAGGGTGCTGATGAAGGCGATCACCATGGCCATGGCCATGGCCTGGGGGCGGGCCACCAAGTCGACGTCGGTATAGCTCTGGTAGGCCAGCACCGGCAGGGCGGCCGGGAAGGTGCGGCCCAACAGATATGGAATCTCGAACGCTCCGAAGGTGAAGGCGAACACGATCACCGAGGCGGAGACCACTCCGGGCATGATCAGGGGCAGGGTCACCTGCCGGAAGGCCTGCCGGCGGTTGGCGCCCAGGGATCTGGCCACCGACTCGTAGTCCTCGCCCACCGACAGCAATATGGCCAGCACGATCACCCCGATGAAGGGAATCTCCTTCCACACGTACTGGATGATGATCCCGATCGCCCACGGATCGAACACCATGGACGGAAAATCGGCCGGGCGGCTGATCAGATCCAAACCGGTCATGATCCGGGAGACCAATCCGCTGTTCTGGAACAGGTAGAGAACCCCGATGGCGCCCACCAGATGGGGGATGGTCAGGTTGAGCGAAAAGAAGAAATGGACTATGCGCTTGCCCCGGAAGGCCGGGCGCAGCAGCAGGGCGGCCGCCACGGCCAGGATGCAGGAGATGAAGGTGGAGGTGAAGGCGATGTGGAAGGTGAGCAGCAGGCTTTGCAGGAATCCGTTGTCGGTGAAGATGGTCAGGTAGGCGTCGAGATTGAAATCGTTGAGCCCGATCAGGGGAAAGTAGTTGAGGCTGCGCAACAGGCCGGAGAACAATCCCCCCAAAAAGAGAAGGACGATGACGGCCAGAGCAGGAGCGAGCAGGAAGGTAAGACCGAGCCGTTGGGCCCCTTTTTCGGACAGGCGCATCCTACCTGCTCACCTCGGTGGGGGGAGGGTCAAGCCTGCCAACGGTCACTTGTTCACTTCGATCAGCACTTTGACGGCTCCCGATCCGCTGTTCAAGGCAGTGTCCATGGCTTCTCCAGCCCGTTGCAGGGGGAAGCGGTGACTCACCAGGCGCTCTCCGTCGATCCGTCCCGAGGCCAGCAACTCGATTGCCTCGGGGAAGGCGTCCCGGCCCAGATAGATGGGGATGACCGTGGCTTCTTTCGACTGGGCGAGCATCAGGTTGAAGGGGATGCGTTCGGTGATGTTGACGCCCACCGCCACCACCCGACCGCTCGGGCGGACCAGGTGCATCGCCGTTTCCAGGGTCCGGGAACTGCCCACCGCCTCGAAGGTTATGTCAGTGCCCCGCCGGTCGGTGCGGTCGAGGATCCGGTCGGGTTCCATACCTCGAGCATCGACCGTCACGGAGGCGCCCAGGGCTTGGGCGATCTTCAGGCGGGCAGGGTCGATGTCAGTGATATAGATGGCTCCCGCTCCGTAGGCCCGGCAGACGGCCAGGATCAACAAGCCGATCGGGCCGGCGCCGATGATCGTCACCGTCTCGCCCGTTCGAAGGCCACTGCGGCGAACGGCGTGGACGGCAATCGAGGTTGGTTCGACCAGGGCGCCCATCTGCAGGGACATATCGGGCGGCAGGGGGTGCAGGCTCCGGGCGGGCACCGCCACCAACTCCTGGAGTGCTCCGTCGGTGTGGGGAGATCCGGTGAATCCGAAAGACGCACACAGGTTGTACACGCCCCGGCCGCAGGCGTCACACTCTCGGCAGGGGACGATCGGCTCCACCGCCACCGGGGTGCCCACCGGGGCCGATTCGGTGTCCGGGCCGACTTCCTCCACCACCGCGGAAAACTCGTGGCCGAGCACATGGGGCTGGGTTACCCGCCAATCTCCGATCCGGCCTTCCTTGTAATAATGCAGATCAGAACCGCAGATGCCCACCAGCCGGGGAGCGACCAACACTTCTTCCGGTCCCGGCTCGGGCGCCGGACGGTCCTCGATTTCGAGGCCCCCTTCGGGGTGAAGCACCGCGGCTTTCATGGGTGGTCCCTTCTCCAGCTCAACCAGAGATCCCGGTGCGGTGGGCGCTCAAAATCTTTTTCCGGTTGTCCAGTTTGGTGATCAGGTCGTGGTACACGGCATCCCGGTTGATGTCGATGGCCTCCAGCATGGTGGGCGCGTCCGCCCGGGGCCGCCAGACCAGGTTTTCATCCAATCGGGGGGTGGACACGGTGCGGGTGGGAACCCAACGGCGGTTGATCAGCCAGGCGATATTGATGAGGTCCCAGACTATCCAAGACTGCCCGGGAAACATCTTGACCCCGCGGTCGATGCGGATCGGGTTGTGGGTGTACAGGTGAAAGAGATAGTCTCCTATCTCGCCCTTGCCCCTGATGTAGGCCTCCATCTCGGGCAGGGAGATCACCAGTTGGGCGCCGATGTAAAAGCCCGGCAGGTACACCAGGGGAACGCCCGAATCGTAGAGGAGCCGTGATGCGTGGGGGTCCTGGACCAGATTGAGCGACGTGTGGTTCGAAAAGTCGGTCCAGGTGGGGAAACCGGAAGTCCAGCTCACCACCATCTTGGTGGCGATCTCGGGCGCCATCAGGAGCGCCGAGGAGACGTTGGTGACACACCCGATCGCCACCACGTGCAGGGGACGCTCGTCGTCGGCCAGGGCCAGTTCGATGATCTTTTCGGCGCCCTCGCTTTCTACGGGGACGTCGGCTGCCGACATGTACCGATCCGCGCCGCGGAAGGCCAGATCGTCCGACGGGATGCCCATCTTCCCGAGCACGGTCTTGATCTCCTCATAGGAGGTCTCCATTCCCTCGGCGGGACCCCACATGTCCATGGTGGCCGGATCGATGCCTTCGGAGATCAAATGACGCGCCCAGTAGCCCATCAGGTTGTCCTTATCGGGTTCGCGTCCCGCCCGGAGGGCCTCTGCGGCCTCCACCACCCGTTGCCGGTAATGAAGATGGCCAAAGGGTTCGGCTACCACCGCCTCAACTTCGATCCGCTCGGGAGAGAGGAACGCCCAGGCCATGGCGAACTGGTCGTCGATCTCGTTGTTGGTGTCGGTGTCGATCAAGACCCGGGTGGGCCCATCCCGGTCGGCGAACATCTCTGCACGGCGAGCCTCGCTCACATTGGGGAACACAGTCATTCCGCGCCTTTCCTGGTCACTTTCGAGATCTCCAATCTACACCCTCGGCTATGACGATTGAATTCAGCTCTCGGAGGCGGGCAATGCCGCCCTCCAAATCGCCCTGCCCGGTGGCTGCTTCTCGCCAGACTGCTCTCCCGCCCAGAAAACCGGAAGCGCCGGCCCGGCAGGCCACCTGAAGCTGTCGGCGGAACAGGTCATAGTCGCCGCCTTCGGACAGAATCGCCCAAGGGGCGGGGCTCAGTCGATCGATCTGTCGACACGCCTCGACCCAAGCCTCGGGGGAGGGATCGGCTTCGGGGAAAATGGGGAACTGGAGTTTGAGGACGTCGGCCCCCAGGGGTCCGAAGAGTCGCACCCCTTCCAGGACGGCATCTCGGCGCTGTTGGGGATGATCGTAGAGTGCGAGGGGTTCGGCAAATAGCGGCATCCGGTGTTGGCGGCACTGGTCGACCACTTCGATTACGAAGCGCTCCGCCGCCGAGGTGTCGCCTCCCGGCTGAAAGAACATGGAGATCTTCACCGCATCCACCCCGAGTCGGGCCGCTCTCTCCACGCTCCAACCGGGCAGGAAGCGGGGAGCGGTGATCACGTCCGCGTAATCGCCGTCCTCGATGCCCAGGATCAGGCCGGTTCCCGACAGCCGTCCCGAGCGGGTGAATCCTGTCCCCTCCAAAAAGCCCGGGTCCACCAATATCGCCCCGGCTTCGGGGCCCAGACCGTCGATCAGCGGCAGTTTCGCCTCCCAAATGTCTTCGCCGCTCATCGAATGGGGGGCCTCGGGTCGCACGGTGGCGGCAAACGACCCGACATGGTCGATGGCCAACACCGCAAAGTGTCCGGTGGGGGTGGCCACCTTCTGGAGTCGGGCCGCTCGGAGCGGCGAGGCGGATGGTTCCATGAGTCCCTTCGGATCGGTTTGCGGCTGTGTGGTCAGGCGTTCAGCCCGTCTATCTGTAAGTAGTCCCGCATGGGGACGGGTCGGGTGGTTCGCATGCCGAGCCAGGCGGCCACCTCGGCCAGTTCCGAGGAGAGGTCGCCTTGAGCAACCGCGAAGTGATGCTCGTGGCCCTGCACCACTGCGGTGTTCACCAGGTCGGAAAGCTCGATCGGCTCGCCTCCGAGTCGGAAGTTGGAAAACCACCCGCGGGTTCCGTGAAAACCGGCGTTTTCAGTCTCCACCACGTCGGCGGTGGCGATGAGCATCTCCGTGAAGTCGTCCCCGGCGTAGGCGATGGTGGTCTGCTGGGGAGCGAACCGGAGATCGCCCGACACCCCGTAGCTCACATCGGTCTTGCGGCCCAGGGTGACATGCTCCACCCATCGGATCCCGTTTTGGCCGCCGAAGTGTCTGGGCGTCACTCCGCAGTGCCAGAAGAGGGCCGCGTCGGATTCGGGGTCCAGGGCCGTGAGGTCCAAGAGGGTGGAGGAACCGTGGATCGGGGACATCGAGTTCATGAGCAGCATCGAGACTGCTCCGGGAACGTCCCCCTCACAGGACACCGCGAAACCGTCCTCGGATCCCAGGAGGCTGTAGGACATGCACGGGGCCATGTGGTATTCCTCTTGGAAGGTGGGCCAGCACTGCACGGCCAAAGCATGGTAGCCCTCTTCTCGGATCAGATTCGAGAGCGCCAGATAGACCCGGGCGTTTCGGTCCATGCCCAGTGGGGAGGCGGTCACCTCGGTGGCCATGTCGGTGGCTGCTTGGACAACCGATCCCGCCTGCCGGGGGTCTATGGCGCGGGCCAATTCCACCACCTCTGTGATGGAATGGGTCCCGATGGTGGTGCCGAAGCGTTCTGTCAAGGCATCTTCGTCGAATTCCATGTTGTAAAAACCCGGCGAGATGCCGCCGATCCATCCGATCCGGGCCGAGGACATGGTCTTGATGCCCTGCAGAGCCCGAATGGTTACCCGCAGGCGCCGGTCGACGTCGGGCTCGTCGATGTGACCGTAAAACCACTTGTAGGGGATCTTGCGGTCCCGAAGGTGACGTCGGATGATGGAGGCGTAATGGCTGGCCGACACCAGGGAATGCAGCTGGATGGACCCCTCCAGCACCGGCTCGGGGGTGGCCCAGATACCGAGCCGGGACGCCACCTCGGCCAACGGCTCCAGTAGTTCACCCGAGGCGCAGGCGGCGGTCTGCAGCAAGAGAAAGTCGATCTGTTCGGCCAACAGTCGGGCCGCCACCTTGTGAGCCGTTTCCAGATCAGGCACTCCGCTGTCGATAGCGATCAGTTGGAAGTCCATCTCTTCTGCTAAGTGCTGAAGGCCCCCGATCGCCCGGCCGTACTGATCGTGTTCGTCGGCGTAGTAGGTACCGAACGCCACCCCCACATATCCGATTTTCAGTCGTCGGTCAGCCTGCACGGTTTACTCCTGTTCGGCGAGAACCTCGGCCCAAGCCTCGAATATAAGAGCCACGGTACAGGCGCCGGGGTCCTCTGTGCCCAGACTTTGTTCGGAGGCGTAGCGGGCTCGGCCGGCGGTGGGTTGCATGGCGTCGGTGGACCGAGCGCCTTGGCGAGCAGCCCGAGCGGACGCCGACAGCACCCCGGCCAGGGACCCACTGATTACCAGTGCCGTCTGGGCGCCATCCAAGGCCGGAGCCAGAGCATCCACCATGGTCTTTTGGCCCGGCCGGACCCGTCCGATCCTCATCACTCGCGCCAGTCCTTTCTCCAGTCCCGCCACAAAGTCTTTGGGTGTGGCGGGGTCGGCCGATCGGTTGAGTTGACCCCCGATCGCCCCGAAGAACGCTCCGAACAGTGCCCCGGCGGCACCGCCCACGGTGTCATGGAAAGCCCGGCCGGTCACCCGAAAAACGTCGGCAGGGGTGGTTACATCCGAATCCTCAATGCGTCTTGTCGCCTCGGAAAGAGCTGTGGTCATGTTCACCCCGTGATCGCCGTCTCCGGCCACCGCGTCCAAGCGGGACAATTCATCCCGGTTGTCGCTCACCCGATGGGCGGCGGCTCGGATCAGCCTTCGGGCTACGTCGGTGTCGAGCACCGCGGGCTAGCGACTCCCTGGCATCACTGGTGGGCGCTCAGCCGAGTTCGTAATCGAGGAAGTAGGAGTGCCCACCCTGGTCGTTGTCGATTTCCAGAGTTCCGGAGATTCCCGCCAGCTCTCCGGTGCCCGAGTCGGGCACGATGGTGACAGTGAGCCGGGCATCGCCCCTGTTCATCACCCCGCTGTGTTGGAGCACGAAAGAGCCGGGCATCCCGCTCACCGAACCCGTGAAATGCTCGATGGCCACGTAGCCCGCCGAACCGGGAGTATCGGTGAGGGCTGTGATCATCTGCGCCTCCGAGTCGCCGACCAGGTCGCCGGAAAATTCCTTGCGCACGACGTTGTGGTTCAGCTTCAGGCCGTCCTGCTCCAAGAACGGTGGCTCGGCCTCGATGTTGACGTCAAAGGCGCCGCGGGCTGCGGGCATGAAGGCCTCCTCAATGTGTTCGCAACGTTCTTCGAAACCGAGGATAACCGCGGCCGGCGCGCCCCTGGGAGAGGCTGGCTTCGCCGGTTCTACCGGCCCGGCTCCATTGCCTATCTTCCGGTGGCGACGATAAGCGAGTAATTTGGGGCTTCAAGATGGCCGGCACACCCTCCTCTTCCTATGGATCGTTGGGCAACGTAAGACGTGCCGGTGAGGTGTTGCGCCAAGCGCAGATCACCCTGAGGCAAGCACCCTCTCTTGCGGAAGTCCGCAAAGCTCGGGAAATTGTCGAGGCCTACCGGTCTGCTCACGCTGCGCCTTTACACGCGGCATACATGGGATTGCAATCATGCCTTACTACCGAGGGTTTCGATCTTGACCTCTCACGGCGACTCAAGAGGCTGCCCACCATCGAGGACAAACTCCGACGACTCCCCACGATGAATCTGTCGAGCATGCAGGACATCGGAGGGTGTCGGGCCGTTCTTCACACCCAAGAACAAGTCCAACAGGTTGTGGAGCGGTTTTGTGCGAATAGCCTCAGACGCAACCAGCATCCCGACAAAATCAAAGATTATGTAGCCTCTCCTCAAGTCTCGGGCTATCGGGCCATCCACATCCACACGAGGTATCATGGCCGGCGAATCGAGGTGCAACTCCGCACCCGAGAACAAGACAGTTGGGCGAAGATCGTGGAGGATGTGACCAGCAAGACCGGCATCGACTTCAAGAACGGCGACGGCCCAGACAAGGTACACGATGTGCTCAGGAGGCTGTCGGCGCTCCTATCGATGCGCGAGCCAGGCCGGCCCTACACAGAAGACCTCATGAACGCTCTCACCCAGTTGGCTATGATGGCAGCATTCGGACTAATGATCCGTGGGAAGGATTGAAATGGCAGAGCGCAAGACCATTAACTTCCTTATCACGTTCGACCATGACGCAAGGAAGCTGATCGATCTCCAAGAGTTCCGCAACACTGCTCAAGCACTTCAGGCGTACAGCGAGCGCGAGGAGCAATATCGGAATAACTTCCGAGTAGAGGTTGTCCTGCTGGGTGCGGACTCGATAGAGGCCATCAAAGTCACCCACTCCAATTATTTTGAGGACACAGCCGACGTCTTCGCCGGCTTGGCCGCCCGTCTCGGTTTCTTGGAACGCTGGCAGAAGGTGATTTCCGCTTGAGGCCCACCCCCCGGGGAGAGTGTCTCCTTGGGACGCTTGCTGGTCATTGACTCCCCGGCATGGTGAACCCGGCGCCGCGGGCGGGAGCATCGTAGAGATCGGTCAACTCGCCGTCCAGATGGCAGATGGCAAAGGCGAACCCTGCCATGTCCAAAGTGGTGGCGTAGGGTCCGATCCACGACCGGGCCACCTGGATGCCGTGACGTTCCAGTTCGGCCTGGGCTCCCCGATAGAGGACCGAGAGTTCCATGATGGTCAGAGAGCCGCCGTTGTTGAGCAGCAGGCCCACCGGGGCGCCGGCGTTGAGATCGGCATCCTCCACTAGCCGTCCCATCATCAATTCTGTGATCTGGTCGGCTTCCACGTCTTCGCCCAGACGGGTTCCCGCTTCCCCGTGGACTCCCATGCCCACCGCCACCGAGGTGTCCTCGGGGTCCCCCAGGGGTTGGCCGCTCACCGGATGGGCCACCGTCCCCATCGCGGCGGAGAGCGACCGGGTGCGGTCCCGAGCTTTCCGTGCGATCCTGGCGCAGTCTCGAAGCGACCCGCCCCTCTCGGCCATGGCCCCCACCATCTTCCACACAAAGAACAGCCCCGCTCCGCCCCGACGTTCGGTGATCCGGTCAGGGGGCGCCGACGCCACGTCGTCATAGAGGATCACCATCTCCACGTTGTCCATTCCCTGATCAGCGGCTTCGTCGATGGCCAACTCCGCATTCATGATGTCCCCGGCGTGGCTGGAAACCAGGAGCAACACCCCTCCGCCCCGGTCGGCCGCCCGGATGCCGTCCACGATCCTGCCGGGACCGGGTGAGGAAAAGATCGGGCCGGGCACGTTGACGTCCAGCAGCCCTTCTCCGACCCATCCGATCATGGCCGGCTCATGGCCGGATCCGTTGCCGATCACCACCCCCACATGGCCATCCGGTTTGGGAGTGGTGCGCACCACCAAGCCGTCGGAGAGCCGGATGATGTCGGCGTGGGCGGCGGCATACCCTTCCAGCATTTCCCGCACCGCATCGGCGGGGTCGTTAAGAAACAGACGGGTGCGGACGCTCATGCCAGATGCTCCCGGATGAAAGCGGCGGCATCGGCGGCGTCCCCGTCCAGGTTGTCATAAAGGTCTCTCCAGGCGTAGGTGTCCCGGCCGGTTTGCACCACGGAGTTGGGGAAAGTCTCGAACACCACCCAACCTTGGTAACCGACGTCGTCCAGGGCTTGTTGGAAAGCCCCCCAATCGATGTGGCCGTACTGGGGGGCCCGGCGGTTGTTGGCCGCCACCTGGACGTGCCCGATTTTCCCGGCTGCCTGCCGCACCGCTTCGGCCAGGTTGTCCTCTTCCATGTTCATGTGGAAGGTGTCGAGTTCCACCGCGACGGCCTCATGGCCCACCATCTCGATAAAGGAAAGGCAGTCCGAAACGGTGTTGAACATGTAACTCTCAAAGCGGTTGAGCACCTCCAGACAGAGGTCTACTCCCACCGTGGCCGCGTGCTCCGCCACTGTCCGAAGCGATTCGGCCGAACGCTCCCGGTGGCCCCGAAGGTCGCCTTCGGGGAAGCCCATCCACGGTGCGTAGGTGACACCTCCCAGGATCGGGCTCCCCAGCGCGGCCGCTTGATCGAGACACCACTTCAAGTGGTAGATTCCCGCCGAGCGAATGTCCGCATCGGGACTGGAAACATCCATGGCGGGTGTCAGGCCGGTGCTGCACAGAACCTGCAGATCCAAAGAGGCGGCGGTGCGGGCGATGCGCTCGATGCCCACGTCCGTCCCCGCCACAAACGACATCTCCACCCCGTCGTAGCCGGCTTCGGCCGCCTTGTGGAACACCGAAGACTGATCGTCATACCAACTGTCCAGCCAGTAAAAGATCTCGATGCCCACCGGGCGGCTCATGATGCAGCCCTCTCAACTGTGAAAGCAAAAGCCAGCAAAGGATGGTGGGGAGGGTCGTTGAGGAATGTCACGGTGATCACTGTACCTCGTTTGGGGATTTCCGAGCCGGTCACTCGATGGGTCAAGCCTCCCTCCACCCCATCCAGGCGGATGGAGGCCAGAATATAGGGGGGATCGATGCCGCCGAACGGTGGGGGACTGTGCACTCGGGTGGCCGCCATCACCGTTCCGGTTCCGGGAAGGTCGTACCAAGTGGTATCGGAAAGATCGGAGGGACAGAACCGGCGGGGAGGGAACCATGATGACCCGCATTGCTCGCATCGGGTGGCTCGGAGGACACCTCTTTCCAATCCCGAATAAAAGGGGCTGGAGAATCCAGCCGTATGGCGATAACGCTGGGACATCTCCATGTGTATCAGATAGACCGGCCGGCCCCGCGGGCCTACGTCTCGCTCCACATCGGTCACCCGCATCAGGCGGCCCTCCCGAACACGTTGACGATGCAAAGCGCCCCCACTCCGGCGTGGGTGTCGGTGATTCCCATCCGGGCGTTTGGCACGGCGCGGGGACCCGTCGCTTCCCCCCGCAGTTGGGAGACAACCTCCACCGCCTGGGCGATGCCGGTGGCGCCCACCGCCGATCCCCGTCCCAGCAAACCCCCCGACGGGTTGACCACCACCTGCCCTCCCTGGTCGAACCGTCCCGCGGCGGCAGCTTTTCCTCCCTGTCCGACCGGGCACAGGCCCAGGTCCTCGTAGGCCTGCAGTTCCGCCCCGCTGAAGGAGTCGTACACCTCGGCCAGGTCAATCTGGCTGCCCGGATCGGTTATGTCCGCCTCCCGGTAGGCCTGGGCGGCGGCTTGCCGTTTGGCGGCGAAGTGGGGAAACATCTCCTCTCGGCGATCCGACAGGCGGGGATGGTCGGTGGCGGCGCCGCTGCCCAGGATTGCCACCGGCGGACGATCGGTGAAGGTGGGGGAGTGCTGTTGCGCCCAATTTTCGGTGGCCAGGAGGAGGGCGGCCGCCCCGTCGCTGAGCAGGCTGGCGTCGAAGAGTCGATAGGGGTCTGACAGTGGCTGGGAAGCCCGGACATCTTCCACGGTGATCGACATGCCCCGGTGGGCGAGGGGATTGTCGAGCGCCAGACGACGATTCTTGACTGCGATTTCAGCAAACTGTTCGGCAGTGGTGCCGTAGCGACGCATGTGCTCGGTGATCATCAGAGCGTAGGGAGCGGCGAAGGTCCCAAACACCGGCGTCTCCCATTCGAAATCGGCCGACATGGCAAGAATCTCGATGGCGGTGGCCCGGTCCACGGAGCGACCATTGGTCTCCCCACCGAAGACCAGGACCGAGCGGGCCGTGCCGGAGCGAAGCGCCATGACCGCGGTGCGGATGGCGAGCGCCCCGGTGGCCCCGCCTCCCTCCACCCGGATCACGGGCTTGCCCACCATCCCCACCGTTTCCACCAGGATCTGCCCCAGGCTCATCTGGCGGTTGAAATGATCGCTCTCGTAGGCGGCCACCCCCAAGTCGATGGGGGCGGGCGAACTGAGTCCGGCGTCGAGGAGAGCGGTCCGGGTCGCCTCCGCCACCATGTCCCGCACGCCGGCGTCTTCCCGGAACCCGACAAACGGGGTCATCCCGATTCCCGCCACCACCGCCGGGTCATTGGAGAATGGGTTCACGGGGCTTTTCGAGAAAACCGCGGGTGGGTCGGCAAATTGTGAAACCGGTCGCTATCTCGCGAAAAACGCCGCCTCTTTTGCCCCCTCAGGGCCCGCCCCCGCCGCCACCGCCAGTTGGTCAGAACGCGGTTGGCCGGTCCCGGCCAGAGAGGCGTTCTGAGAATATGACCTCGTTGCACAAGTGTTTGCTGCGCGGTCCGGGTGACGTCGCAGCGGACCGGGAGGTGTTCGACCTCACCAATATGCGTTCGGGTCTGTGACAAAGGCAACGTCTCGCTGGCCCGTTTTTTCGCGAACCGGTCCACAACTCCCTCCCGGCCTACCGGCGGGCTCTCAAATCGAACTCGACCGATTCGACATTCCCGCTGAAGGGGAACTCGCCGTCATAGGAGTTGCTGACCGGAGAGAGAGTGTCGGCGCCCACGCTCAGGGAGCCCCACGAGATCATGCCGCGGGCCATGTCGGATATGGTCTGTTCGCACAGCACCACCCCGTCCGCCTCCAGTCGTCCGGTTCCCCGGTGGTCGCCGGTGCGTTCGAAACGGAAAGCCAGTCGGGTGGCGCCGGGCGGCACCGAAGCGGGGGCGGACGCCAGGGATTGGCGGTTTCCCAGATAGCAGTACTCGAATATCAGCCGGCCTTCGGCCAGGTAGAGCACGTATCCACCGCTGACGTCGCCCACGGCCACCAGCACTCCTTGGTCGGCTTTTTCGATCTCCTCGACCCGGGCGATGATGGAAAAGGAACGGTTGAAGACCAGGGGGGTTACGCCGCCGGGGATCCGGGTGGCACCTCCCAGATAGGTGAAAGTGTCACGGGCGCGGGGGGAGCCGGGGGTCTGGAAGGTGGAGGCTCGGACGGCCAGGTAGCGGTCGTCAAGGGGGAATACCGAGTAGCGCCCGGCTTCCTCCGACCACTGCCGGACCAGGTCGGCCAGCTTGTCCGGGTGGAGGTCGGCCATGTCGTGGCATTCGGAAAAATCGGCGTCGATGTGGTAGAGCTCCCAGGGATCATCCTCGAAGGGTTCGTTTCGCCGGTGACGGGCCAGCGCCTTCCATCCGTCCTGCCACATCGCCCGGTGACCGATCATCTCGAAGTACTGCCGGTCGCGGGGGTGAGTCGACGCGGCGTCGTCCAGCACCGGTCGGATGCTGGCGCCATGATAAGGCATCTGGTCCACCCCGTGGTAGGAAGGTCGCGGGGTCACTCCCACCAGGTCGAACAGGGTGGGGGCGATGTCGATGGCGTGGACGAACTGCGCCCGCACCGCCCCGGTGTCGGAGATTCCCTCCGGCCAGGAGATGACCAGGGGCGTCCGCACCCCGCCGGCATAGGTGTTCTGCTTGTACCACCGCAAGGGGGTGTTGGCCGCCTGCGCCCATCCCCAGGGGATGTTGGTCTGAGAATGCGGACCGCCGATGGTGTCGAAACGTTCCAGGTTGAACTCCACCGTGCAGAACCGGTCCTCCTCGTAGGTGACGATGTCGGCGCCCCCGTCCGGGCCGCCCTCCTGGCTGGCGCCGTTGTCGGACAGGACCACCATGATGGTGTTGTCGAGTCTTCCGATCGAGCCCAAGAACTCCACCAGCCTGCCCAGTTGGGCATCGGTGTGGTCGAGCATCGCCGCGTAGGCCTCTTGGAAGCGGGCGAAAAGGCGATGCTGATCGGGGGTCAGGTTCGCCCATTCCTCCACTCCCGGATTGAGGGGCGCCAGCACCGCCTCCGGTGGAATGATGCCCAGTTCTTTCTGTTGTTGGAACCGGCGTTCCCGAACCACATCCCATCCCTCGTCGTATCGACCCCGGTATTTGTCGAGGTATTCCTGGGGCGCCTGATGGGGGCAGTGGGCCGTTCCGAAGGCCACATACAGAAAGAAGGGCTGCTCGGGCTTGACCGAGACTTGATCTCTCACATAGGAGATGGCGTGATCAATCAGGTCTTCGGTGAGGTGGTAGCCGTCTTCGGGCTTGCCCGGCGGGTCCACCCGGTGGTTGTCCTCCACGACATCGGGGTAGAAGTGGTCGGTCAAGGCATCCAAGAACCCGTAATAGCGACCGAATCCCCGTCCGAGCGGCCACTGGTTATAGGGTCCGACCGCGGTGGTCTCCTCGAGCGGCGCCAAGTGCCACTTTCCGATGGCCAGGGTGCCATAACCGGCGTGCTGCAGAACCTCGGCCATGGTGGCCGCCGATTCGGTCACCCGACCCCGGTATCCCGGAAAGCCGGAGTCCACGTTCGACAGATAAGCCATCCCCACACTGTGGTGGTTGCGTCCGGTGAGCAGACACGCCCGGGTGGGTGAGCACAGGGGAGTGACATTGAAATCGTTGAAACGTATCCCGCCCTCTGCCAAGCCGTCGATGAAGGGCGTGTCGATCTCCGCCCCATAGCACCCCAGTCCGGCGAACCCGACGTCGTCCAGCACCACCACCACCACATCGGGCTTGCCGCGGGCGTCGTTCTTCATCGGGGGCCACCAGGGCGTCGAGGTGCGAAAATCGGGCCCGATCACTCCCGGGAAATCGGTCAAGGGGGCTGTTGGGAGATCCTGCTGCGTCGAGGACGGCTGCTCTGGGAAACTGACGCTCGATTCCATCGAAACTCACCGGCCCTTTCACCTGGGGGGTCTGATCAGAAACGAGTGGGCGAAACGTCCATCCGCTTCGTGTTCTGTGACACCGGTAACCATACTTGACGCAGATGACGGGTTTGGACGGCGCCCAGGCCGACTGGGAGGTCCCGGGCCGGCCGGAGACCCATCCGTTCACGATCGAGTCGGTGTCGGTGGAGGTATATCGCGCTCCCTTGGCCCGGCCGGTTCGCACATCCTTTGGAACCATGACCGATCGCCCGGCGGTTTTGGTGAGGGTGCGATCATCGGAGGGGGTCACCGGCTATGGAGAGGCATGGTGCAATTTCCCGGCGCCCGCCGCCGAATATCGCGCCCGATTGATCTGCTCTGTTCTGGCGCCTCTGATCGTGGGCCGCCCGTGGTCCCATCCCCGGGAGGTCTTCGACCTGCTCTCGTCCCGGGCTCGGATCGTATCAATCCAGGCGGGGGAGCCGGGACCTTTTTCCCAGGCGATTGCCGGGATCGACATCGCCCTGTGGGATATGGCGGCCCGGCGGGCGGGCAGGCCCCTGTGGAGATTCCTGGGAGGAGGGAAAGATGGCGGCCGAGTACCGACCTACGCCAGTGGAATCGGGCCGGATGAAGTGGTGGGGCAGGCTCGCAAGGCCGCCGGGGAGGGCCACCGGGCATTCAAGATGAAAGTCGGTTTCGGAGAACAGGTCGATCTTGCCAACGTCTCGGACCTCCGCCGGTTGCTGGGGCCGGATGCCCCCCTGGCCCTCGACGCCAACCAGGCTTGGTCCCCGGACGAAGCCGCGCGGTGGGCCCGGGTGCTGGCTTCCTATCACCCCCTCTGGTTGGAGGAGCCGATCTCGATCCATCACTCGGGCCGAGTGTGGAAGCGATTGGCTGAGGCTTCCCCGATCCCCTTGGCGGGAGGGGAAAACCTGTATGGCAAGAGCCAATTCCGGCGAGCGATCCGCCATCAGGCATGGGCCGTCATCCAACCCGATGTCACCAAGTGGGGCGGGATCTCCGGATGCTGGCCCCTGGCGCGGAAAATCGTGGCCGAGGGGAGACGGTTCTGCCCCCACTATTTGGGCGGAGGCATCGGACTGATGGCTTCGGCTCATCTGCTGGCGGCCGCGGGCGGGGACGGACTCCTGGAGGTCGACTGCAATCCCAACCCCCTCCGTCAAGGCTTGGCCCAGCCCTTCCCTCCGCAGTCCGTCGGGTGCTTGGAGCTGAGCGAGAAACCGGGTCTGGGAGTGAATCCGGGCCAGGAAGTGGCACAGTTCCGAACTTCGGCTGCCACCGTACGATGAAAGACCGAAGGCTTCCATCCGCTTGAGACCCTTGTCCATTCCTGCCGGGCCGATTTGCCGGGTGTTTGGCAAATGGTAGGGTAGAACCCAGATTCTTCACCGGCGGTCAATCGGCTCTGGGTGGGGGAACCCTTTAATTCGCTATCCAAAAGTAGGAGGCTTCGAAAGATGCGCAAAATTCGATTTACCGGCTGGCTGGCGTTGTTGGTGAGCTTGGCGTTGGTGGCGGCGGCGTGCGGTGGTGACGACGAACCCGCTCCCACCACGGCGGCGCCCGCTACCACGGCGGCGCCCGCTACCACGGCTGCCCCGGCCACCACCGCGGCGCCCGCCGAAGAGCCCATGGAAGAAGAGCCCATGACGGGTCCCACCGGCACGGGTCTGGTAAGCCTGGCCGACTCCGTGATCGGCGGGATGAGTTGGGATGAGATAGTGGCCGCCGCCGATGGGGGCCGGATCAACTTGTTCATGTGGGGTGGCAGCGCCACCATCAATGCCTATATAAACGAGTGGGTGGGCGCCGAACTCGAGTCTCGCTACAACATTGACCTCAACCAGGTGAGGATCGCCGACACGGTGAATGCGATAGACACCGTGCTCAGCGAGACCGAAGCCGGTGAGTTTTCCAGTGGCTCGGTCGACATGATCTGGATCAATGGCGAGAACTTCCGGACCCTGAAGCAGGCCGGACTGCTGTTCTGCGACTATTGGGACATAATGCCGAGTTTCAACAGTGTGGACCGCACGGATGGAACATTGCTGTTCGACTTCGGCACCGAAGTCAGCGAGTGCGAGGTGCCCTGGAACAAGGCTCAGTCGGCCGTGTTCTACAACAGCGCCCTGTTGTCCGATCCTCCCGCCGACATGGATGCACTGCTGGCCCATGCCTGCGCCAACCCGGGAACCTTCACCTACCCCGCGCCCCCGGACTTCACCGGGAGCGTGTTCGTGCGCCATGTGTTCTACAACGAGGCCAACAAGGTCCTGCCCGGCGGGTACGAGGATCTCCTGGTTCCCTACGACGAGGATCTCTACAACCAGGTAGCCGAAGCAACCTGGCAGACCCTCAACGACCTGGAGCCGTGCCTGTGGCGTGAGGGCTCCACCTATCCGGTGGATCAGCCGGCGCTGGAGACTCTGTACTCCAACCAGGAAGTCACCCACTTCCTCGCCTATAGTCCGGCGTCGGCCGGCTCCAAGGTGGACAGTGGGGTCTTCCCCGAGTCGACTCGCACCTACGGTCTGGACAGTGGTCAGATCGGCAACACGAACTTCGTGGCGATTCCCTACAACTCGCCGAATAAGGCCGCCGCTCTGGTGGTGGCAGACTTTTTGCTCAGCATGGATGCCCAGCTGCAAAAGGCCTACCCGGATGTGTGGGGCATGATCAACGTCCTTGACGGAGATTCCCAGTCCGCTTTCGCGGACGTTCCCCGGCATCCCTCGGTGGTGGATCCCGCCGAAGTGTTCTCCCTGCCCGAGTTGCGGGGCGACTGGGTGCCCATTATCGAGGAAGGCTGGCGCGCCAACGTAGCCGAGCAATAAACCGTTTCCAACCAACTGAGAAGTGGCCGGTGATCCCCCGGGATCACCGGCCACTTCTCGTTTAAAACGGGGCTCTGGTTACACCGGCGTTGATCGGTCCCGCCGGGTTTTTCTCCGCTTCCGGCGGATGAGGTACGCGACCCGCGGGGAACTGCGGAAGGAGACCGGCACGAAGGCTCTTTTCATGCGATAAGGGATCCGGGGTCGTTCCACGAACCGATAGATGATGAAGATGGCGAACGCTCCGTGAAAAGTGGTCAACGCCATCCACAGGCCGTCGGATCCCACCAGGCTCATCAGGCCGGAGGTGAGCACCGGCCCGGCTATGGCGCCCAGGCCCATGAAGGTGACCAGGGCGGCCATTCCCGGCACCAGTTGGGAGCGTTCCAACAGATCGTTCATGTGGCTCATCGACAGGGAATAAACGGGGAAAGTGAGAGATCCGTAGGCCAACATGACTGCGGTGAAGGCAGTCGGATGGATGGGCCCGCTCGACATGACCAGGCACAGCAGGAAAGCTCCGGCGGTGACTGCCAGGATCACTCTTCGGCGGGGGATGCGGTCCGACAGCCGTCCCAGAGGGATCATCGCCACCGAGCCGATCATCAAGGCGCTCATCACCCACCCCACCTGCGTGCCGGCCAGACCCACCTGTGCGCCGTACACCGGACCCATGGTCAGTATGGAGCTGTGGGTGAGTCCCGCGGCAGTGGCGCCGACGATCGCCAATGGCGCGGTTCGGTACACCGCTCTGACATCTGCTTGCTTGCGCTCCGGCACCTCCGGTGGAGCTATGCGGGTCAGAGAGATCGGCATCAGGGAAAACGAGAACATCATGGAGGCCAGGACGAACAGCACGAATCCGGCCGGATCGGCGACGCCGATCAACAGCTGACCCACCGCCGACCCTCCCATGCCCATCATCATGTAGACGCCCAGCACCCGACCGCGGTTTTGGTTGTTGACCTGATTGTTCAACCAGCTATCGGCGGTGATGTAGATTCCCGACATGCAGAAGCCGGCCACCATCCGAAGAACAAACCAGGCAGGGGGAAACAGCAGCAGCGAGTGCAGCAGCATGACCGAAGATATGAGCGCCGCCAGCCCGGCGAACACCCGTATGTGTCCCACATTGGCCAGGAGCCCGGCGATGAAGCGGCTTCCCAGCAAAAAGCCCACGTAGAAGCCGGATAGGACTATCCCCGCCGAGAGGTCGGAGAAGTCCTCGATTGTCGAGCGAAGTCCCAAAAGGGAAGTGCCCAGACCGTGCCCCATTCCCAGGAGGCACATCGATAGAAAGAGCGCGGTGAGATGTTTCATGGCAGGGGCGCCGTCCTTAGGTGAGGGATGGCCGGTGTGGCCTCTGGTCAAGACTTCCGGGAACCGGGCTTTTCGCGAACGATCTTCGGCGTGACTGGCGCCGGTTTCCCTTGGAACGATCTACCTCTGCAATTCTACTTGGGCTGCCGACCGTACCAATCGGATTTCAAAGCCGCCCGGGGATCTGTTGGCGGAGTCCGGCCACCCCGAGCGGAGGCGCTCCTCGGGGGGTCGGGATTGTTGGATCGTGGTTGGCAAGGGTTGATCGGGGACGATGGTTGGATAGGAAAGCCCGGTTGGTTGCCGGTGGGTGAGTCAGGCGCCGGTCCAATGGGGTGGACGTCCTTCGGCAAAGGCTCTCGGCCCCTCGATGGCGTCGGAGGAGTCGAGGGCTTTCCGATAGGAGGCCACTCCGCCCGATCGGATGTGAGTCAACGCCTCCGCCACCCCCATGTGCGAGGTGGTCCGGATCATCTCCAAGATGGCCTCCACCGCCAGAGGAGCGGCTTGGCAGATCCGCGTCGCCAGGCGGCGGGCGGCGTTCATGAGTTCCCCGGGAGGAACCACCCGGTTCACCATTCCCCACTGCCGAGCCCGTTCCATGTCTACTCGGTTTGCCGTCAAAAGGATCTCTTTGGCGAGCAGCGGGGGAATCTGTCTGGGAAGGCGCACGGTTCCGATGTCGGGGGGAAACCCCAAAAAAGCTTCCGGGAGCAGGAATCGGGCGGTGTCCGCCGCCACCACCAGATCGGCGGCCAGCACCATCTCGAACCCTCCTCCGGCGGCGACGCCGTTCACCGCGCAGATCACCGGTTTGTGGAGACCTTGAAGTTCCGGGAACCCGCCGAATCCTCCCACTCCCCAGTCGGCCTCGTAGGATTCCCCCTCCGCGGCGGCTTGCAAATCCCAGCCCGCCGAGAAGAACCGTTTCCCGGCGCCGGTCAGGATGGCCACTCGCAAGGTGGGATCGTCTCGGAAGTCTTCGAAAACCGCGCCCAAACGTCGGCTGGTGGCGGCGTCGAGGGCATTGGCCTTGGGTCGGTCGATCACCACCTCCAGAATGGAAAGGCCCCGGGTAATTCGCAGACCGTTGTCCATGGGCGTTCAGTGTAAGAAGGCCAAGGGCGCCGTCGAAGACCAAACCGGGGCTTGGCTAAGGCTTGATGGATGCCATTGGAAAAGGGGCCCGGTGAGGGCCCCTTTTCCGTTGTCTAGTTGGAAGAGTGGATCAGCCTGCCGAGCGGGCGGCGTTGAGCCAGGTGTCGACGGTGTCGCGGTTGGCTTCTATCCATTCTTGGGCGTGGCGGACGATGTCGGCTTGGCTGTTCTCGCCTCCGTCCATGCGGACGTTCTGGAGGGCCACGTCGATCACGCCGATCTTGACTTGAGCGAACAACTCTGCCGCGGAGGGGTTGGCCTCCAGGAAGTCGTTGTTGGCGGTGACCAAGATGTCAGCGGCGGTGAAGCCCATTTCGCAGGGCTGTCCGGGGCACTGGTCGGCGGGCAAGGCGGCGGCGCCCACTTGCACGGGGTTGGGAACCGAGAGCCAGATCACGTCTTGGCCGGGGACCAACTGGGTGATGTAGGCGCTGGGGGTCCAGGTGTAGGTGAGGATCGGCTCGCCCCGGTCGAACCGGGCTACGACGTCCAGCCACAGGGCGGAGTAGTCACCTGAGATTTGCTCGATGGTGTCTTCCCAGCCGTTCTGGGTGATGGTGTCGTTGATCACGATCTGACATCCCCATCCGTCGTTGCAGCCGAACAGGTCGGCTTTGCCGTTGCCGTCGGTGTCGTAGACGGCGGCGATGTCGGGATTGTTACCGATATCGGCCAGGGTCGTGACGCCGTTGGCTTCGGCCGTGGCCTTGTCGGTCATGAAGCCCTGCAGTCCTCCGGCCAGCATTTCCTGACCCACCACGGAAACATGATCACCCACGGTGGAGCCGTCGGCCAGTTCACCGGAGAGGAATGTTTGATGGATGGGGAACCAGGAGTTGACCCAGAAATCGAAGTCGCCTCCGGCCAGTCCCACATAGAAGATGTCAGGACCAAGCTCGGCCTGGCTGGGGTCGGAAACCTCAAAGCCCAACTCTTCCAGCAGACCTCTGTAGACCTCGGCCTGGAAATAGCCGGTGCTCCAGTTGGCCCGGGCCATGGTGACACTGACACCCTCACCAGGCATCGACATATCATCCATCGAACCATCATCCATGTCATCGTCATCCATGGCGACCATGAACTCGGTCGCCGAGCGGGCGGCGTTGAGCCAGGTGTCGACGGTGTCGCGGTTGGCTTCTATCCATTCTTGGGCGTGGCGGACGATGTCGGCTTGGCTGTTCTCGCCTCCGTCCATGCGGACGTTCTGGAGGGCCACGTCGATCACGCCGATCTTGACTTGAGCGAACAACTCTGCCGCGGAGGGGTTGGCCTCCAGGAAGTCGTTGTTGGCGGTGACCAAGATGTCAGCGGCGGTGAAGCCCATTTCGCAGGGCTGTCCGGGGCACTGGTCGGCGGGCAAGGCGGCGGCGCCCACTTGCACGGGGTTGGGAACCGAGAGCCAGATCACGTCTTGGCCGGGGACCAACTGGGTGATGTAGGCGCTGGGGGTCCAGGTGTAGGTGAGGATCGGCTCGCCCCGGTCGAACCGGGCTACGACGTCCAGCCACAGGGCGGAGTAGTCACCTGAGATTTGCTCGATGGTGTCTTCCCAGCCGTTCTGGGTGATGGTGTCGTTGATCACGATCTGACATCCCCATCCGTCGTTGCAGCCGAACAGGTCGGCTTTGCCGTTGCCGTCGGTGTCGTAGACGGCGGCGATGTCGGGATTGTTACCGATATCGGCCAGGGTCGTGACGCCGTTGGCTTCGGCCGTGGCCTTGTCGGTCATGAAGCCCTGCAGTCCTCCGGCCAGCATTTCCTGACCCACCACGGAAACATGATCACCCACGGTGGAGCCGTCGGCCAGTTCACCGGAGAGGAATGTTTGATGGATGGGGAACCAGGAGTTGACCCAGAAATCGAAGTCGCCTCCGGCCAGTCCCACATAGAAGATGTCAGGACCAAGCTCGGCCTGGCTGGGGTCGGAAACCTCAAAGCCCAACTCTTCCAGCAGACCTCTGTAGACCTCGGCCTGGAAATAGCCGGTGCTCCAGTTGGCCCGGGCCATGGTGACACTGACACCCTCACCAGGCATCGACATATCATCCATCGAACCATCATCCATGTCATCGTCGTCCATCGAACCGTCGTCCATGTCATCGTCGTCCATCGAACCGTCGTCCGTGGCATCGTCGTCCATGGAGTCGTCGGACGTTGGCGCAGCTGTGGTGGTGGCCGGCTCATCCGGAGTCGGGGTGGCGTCGTCGTCTCCATCACCGCAGGCGGACACGAACAGCGCCACCAACGCGAGGAGAAGAATCCATTTTCTCATAGTCATTGATTTCCTTTCATATAGTTCCCTTGGCTGGTAAAGCCTTTCGTTCCAGATTGTGGAATTTGTGTTGGAGGGGTTGGTCGGCCGGGGTTCTGTGGCTAGGTCCATTCATCTGTGACCTTCTTCAGTCCCGAAGCTCCGGTGGTTGCTATCACGAAGCCGCCCACAATGGCGAACAGCGTTCCCACTCCGGCCACCACCCGGGTGTCGCCCATCTCCATTATCAGCAGCACCCATGCCAGTGGAATACTCATGGCCCCCAGTCCAAGCCCCAGCATAGTCAGATCGAGGAGCCACTGACGCTTGGCCCGATCGGGTGATGCGGCGGTGAGGAATGCGAACAGCGCCACTGCCAGCGCGGCGAGGGCGGCGAACAGCGCCACCCACGCCAGACCGGTGGTCTCCTCTCCCGCATCTTGGTCGGCAAACCCGGTGATGGTGGCCAGTTGGACGCGAGTTCTCTCGGAGGCGGCCAGGGAGGCAATCTGCGCCGCTGCGACTGCCGGGTCGTCAGATTCCCGCAACGCGGCGATTTCCTCCTGGGAGGTTTGCGAACTGAAGGCGCTCTCTCTCCGCTCGTCAAACACCCAAGTGGAGAGTCCGCCCACACCTATCAAGACCAAACCTGCCGTGACCAGGGCAATGATTCGGACGTAGGAACGGGGAGAGTCGTCCAAGGCGGCCACTCGCCGGTTGGACGCCAGGATGATGCTTCCCACCAGCGCGATCACCGCCGCCGCCAAAGCCAGCCAGACGCCGATCCCTTCCGTGTACGCGTCCGACCACGGAGCAGGGTTCACCCATAGGTAGGAGATGGCGCAGATAAGGGCGACCAAGGCGGATACCACCCCGGATTCGGCTTTCAGGAACGGCAGTTTTTCCCGCGCCCGGTTGTTCCGAAAGGACATGACTCCCACCAGTCCGGCCACCAGTCCGGATATCCCGAAGATTATTCCGAGAAAGGACCCTCCCTCCGGTTGCCAGCCGACAAAGCTCTGGCCCGGCAGGTTGGCGTCACTCAACTCCACATAGGATGAGATCAAGCTCCCGTCCTGAGCCCAAGGAAGGAAGACCGACACCACTGCCAGCAAACCGCCCACCGTGGTGAACAGGGCCCCCTGAATCTGTCGAGTCCGGTTTCCGACGGTGGCTGCGTTGACAGTCTTGGCTGCTTCTTCAGGCTCTTGTTCGTCCGGAGAAGGAACCTCGGCGGCCGGCATCCGCCCTCCTATGACACCCATGACGCGTTTCCAAAGGCTGACTTGTTTGGTGCCTTCCGGCTGGGAAATCCGATCGAGGGCCACCGCCACCAGATAGAGCGCGAAGCCGGCCGAGACTCCCAGCGGGATGTCGGTGGTGCCGATGCCGGTGAGCACTCTCTGGCCCAATCCTCCACCGGCGATGACCGCCGCGATGACCACCATGGAGAGCGCCAGCAGCAGGGTCTGGTTCACGCCCGTCATGATTGCCGGGCGGGCCAGGGGAAGTTGAACGTCCAACAGCACCCGGCGTTCGGTGGCGCCGAAAGCCCGGGAGGCTTCCACGACGTCGGAGGGGACTTGCCGCACGCCCAGGTTGGTGAGCCGCACCACCGGTGGAAAGGCGAAAATCATGGTGGCGATGGTGGCCGGAAGCTGGCGAGTGCCCCAGATAAACACCACGGGAATCAGGTATACGAAAGCAGGGATGACCTGCATGGCGTCCATGATGGGTCGTACCGTGTTCCACACCCCGTTGCTGCGGGCACTCAGGATTCCCAGCGGAATGCCCACCGCACAACTCACTATCACCGCCACCAGGATCATGCCGATGGTCTGGGTCATCAGTTCCCAGAATCCCTCCCCGAGCAGGGCGGCGGCGGTGAGTCCCACGCCACCCAGCAGACCAACTCGAAAGCCGCGGATCATCCATCCCATCACCAGAAACACCAGTACGAAAAGGAACCAGGGCACATTGAAGAAAACCTTGTTGATGATGAGGTCCAGCAGGAACTCGAAAGGAGCGGCGATGGCGTCGGTCAGCCATTGGAGATTGACAGTCACCCAATTCACCGCCTCCTTTCCCCAAGCGCCGATGGGAAGTTCCCACTGGTCGAGAAAATCCCCCTTCGTCTCCCAAAAGGAGCTCTCGCCCTGGGCCTGGGCCACAATTGTCGTCAACCGGCTCATTCCGCCGTCACCTGTGAGCGCTCTTCCGCCAAAGCCTGGATCTTCCCCAACTCGGCCAGAACATCGAGACCATTGACCCTACCCACCAGGACTTGGCGGTCGTCAACCACTGCCAGGGGCAACCCGGAGCGGCACGACTCGTAGATATCGGACAGTTTGTCCTGGGGGTGGCATCTCGGAAAGTCCTTGGTCATGACCGAAGCGACCCCGCCGGCGCCTCTCCCCACGTCTCTTCTCGTGACGATTCCCACCGGACGCCCGTTCATGTCGACCACGAACAGGGTGGCCCGATCCTCCATCCTGGCTCTGGCCATGGCCAAGTCGTCTTCCAGTCGCAGGGGAGTGGTTCTTCGGAGCACACTCTGCACATCCAGCACCCGGCCCTGATCGACATCTCTCATGAATTCGGCTACATAGGCGCTTTGCGGATCGGTGAGGATCTCGATGGGTGTGCCGACCTGCACCACCGCCCCGTCTTTCATGATGCACACCCGGGTTCCGACCCGGAGGGCCTCATTGAGGTCGTGGGTGATGAACAGAATGGTTTTCTTCAAACGGGACTGGATGTCCAGCAACTCGTCCTGCATCTGACGGCGAATCAGGGGATCCAGAGCGCTGAACGCCTCATCCATGAGCAGGATGGGGGTGTCGGAGGCCAGAGCCCGGGCCAGACCCACCCGCTGCTGCATTCCCCCCGACAGTTCGTGGGGATAGTTTTTCCCCCACCCTTCCAAGCCCACCAGGGAGAGAGCCTGTTCCGCGGAGCGGCTCCTTTTCTGTTTGTGCACCTTCCGCACCTTGAGCCCGTATGCGACGTTGTCCTGTACGGTGCGATGAGGAAAGAGAGCGAAGTGCTGGAAGACCATCGCCATCTTGTCGCGTCGGGTTTTTTTCAACGGCGACGTTGAAAGGGAGGTGATGTCCACTCCTTCCACCGTCACTTTTCCGGTGGTAGGTTCGATCAGCCGGTTGACCAGACGGATGGCCGTGGATTTTCCCGAACCCGACAGTCCCATTATCACAAAGATCTCCCCTTCGGCCACCTGGAACGTGACGTCCGCCACTCCGACCACATGCCCGGTCTCCGAAAAAATCTCCTCTTTGGGAACGCCGGCCTGCATCATTGCCAGCGGTTTTCCGCGTGGGTTGGCGCCGAAGATCTTGGTGACGCCCGAAACTTCGACCGAAGGGTTTTGAACACTCATATCTGACACTGCCGTTTACTTTACAAACCGTTAACCAAGAGAATAGGGAATATCGAAGTTAAGTTGATACCGCCCGAGCGGAATTCAACGACGATTATCTGTCCGCAGTCCCGGGGACCCATCCCGCCCACGGGCATCCTAGGGCTTCCCGGCTCTTATTTCTGCTATCACCGCCGCCAGCACCTCATGGAGGTCTCCGATCACCGCATAGTCGGCTTTGGTGACCAGGGGCGCCTCGGGATCGGTGTTGATGGCCAGGATCTGCTGGGAGGCCATGCACCCCACCCAGTGCTGAACCGCGCCGGAGATGCCACAGGCGATATAAAGATCGGGGGCGATCCGGGTGCCGGTTTGTCCCACCTGATCGGAATGGGGCCGCCAGCCATTGTTGGTGGCGACTCGCGAGCACCCCACCACGCCTCCCAGCAATTCGGCCAACTCCTCCAATATGGCGAAGTTCTCGGCGCTGCCCACTCCTCTCCCTCCACTGACCACCACCGGAGCAGTGGCCAGGGTGAGTCCTTCCGTCAAACGGATCCGCTCCACCACCCGGGTCCGGGCGAGGTGCTCCGGAAGTTCGGGGGGAAAGATGTCCGCCGGCCGGGGTGGGTTGGCGCCCGGTCCGGGCGCCGGGAAGGTGTGGGGGGCAATGGTCAAGAGTTTGCGGGAGGACCGCAGTCTGGTCTTCTCGGCCAAGCTCCCTCCCCATCTGGTCCGCATCATCTCCCAGGTGGCGCCGGTCTCCTCGGCGGTGACGATTTCGGTTACGTTGGCCACCAGCGGCCGGTCCAGCACCGTGGCGGCGTGGGCCATTACCTCCGCGCCGCGATCGTCACCCGCGGCCATCATGACCGATGCCCCGACATGGTCCGCCAATTGGGCCAAAGCCTCCCCGTAGGCCTCGGGGGCGTAGTCGGACAGAATGGGGTGGGACACCACGTGTCCCGGGAGTCCCAACTGCTCCAAAGCGGTCCGCCCCGCCTCGCCCACGGTCGCCACTTCCAAGCGGGCGCCCAGGTGGTCGGCCAGGGATTGCGCCGGGGTGAGGGCCTCGGGCCCGGTGGGAGAGAAGGAACCGCGGTCGTTGTCCACAAAAACCAGAATGAGGCTCACAGCAAACCCACTTTCTCCAGGAGGCGCACCACCCCCGGCGCCGCTTCGGCGCCATGTCCCAAGATGATGGTTTCGGTTTGCTCCTCCACCGGGTTGAGGAGGCGGACCATTTCCTGGGCGCCGGGCGTGAGGTGCACGGGCGTCTCCTCGATGGTTGCCCTCCTCGATTTCAGACGGCCGGGAAGGGTTGGATAGCGAGGCAGAGTGATGCCCTCCTTGGCGCCCGCCACCGCGGGCAGGGGCAGTCGATACACTTCGTACCCTTCCTCGGTTTCCCGTCGTCCCACCATCTCGCCGCCGTTGATTTCGATGCCCTTGAGGCCGTTGATCACCGGACGTCCGAGAGCCCGGGCCACCCTGATGCCCACCTGGTATCCCCCCGAGTCGGCCGACTCGTTTCCGAACAGGATCAGATCGAACGGCGAATCGGATTCCAGTTGTCCGATCGCCTCCACCAACGCGGCGGCGGTGGCCTCGGGGTCCCATTCGGTGGTGGGGGCGGGCGCCAGAACCACCCGGTGGGCGCCGACCGACACCGAATAGCGGAGTTGTTCGACCGCCTCGGGCGGACCCAGCGTGAGCACGGTGACCGAACCCCCGTGTTTCTCGGTCAACTGGACGGCTGCTTCCACGGCGCACTCCTCGTGCGGGCTGGTGGTGAAGCCCAGATGCCGGGTGTCGATATCCTGCCCGTCGTCGGTCAGGACTATCCGGGCCCCGGGAGCGGGCACTCTCTTTACGCAGACCAAGATGTTCATTCTCAGCACTTCATCCGGGCGTTCTGCGGATCGAAGAGGGGGGTGCTGCCGGCCACCGCCACTTCCACCGGATACAGTTCGTTCATGTACATCACGGCCAATTCCTTTCCCTCCCGGGCGTGGGAAGGAGGAAGATAGGCCAGCAGCAGATACTTGCCCACCGACGGCCCGTTGCCGGCGCTGGTGACATAGGAGGGACGGCCGTGGGCGTCGGTGATCCGGCTGCCGTCCGGGTTGAGGATCGGCTCGCCGCCGCTCATGAATCGCTCGATTCCCGCCGCGGAGGTGTGGTCCTCCACTGTCAGGGTGCACAGGATCGTCGCCGGCGCCTCCAAACGAGCCGCCAGATAGGGGGCCTTGCCGATAAAGTCGGCCGTCTTGACCTTCGGTCTGGCCAGCCCGGCCTCGACGGGGTTGTAGTCGGACTCCAGTTCGGCGCCCATCAGGCGATACCCCTTCTCCAGACGCCCGGTGGTTCCGTACACCCCGATTCCGACCGGCACTATTCCCCATTTCCGACCGGCTTCCCACAACATGTCCCACAGCCGGAGGCCCTGCTCCATGGGAACCGATATCTCCCATCCCAGTTCTCCCACATAGGAGATGCGGAACATGAGGGCGTCGATTCCCCCCAGGTTGACCTCTTTGACGCATCCGTAGGGAAAGCCCCGGTGGGATACGTCGTCGGTGGTGAGACTCTCGATCACTTCTCGGGCGTCGGGTCCCCACAGGCCCACTGTGGAGACGGCGGAAGTCCGATCCACGAAGGTCACCGATCCGTCGTCGGGGAGGTGCTTGCGGAACCAGTATCGATCGCGGGCCCCGTCTCCTCCTCCGCTGATCACCCGGTAGTGATGGCGGGCCAGCCGCAGGATGGTCAGATCGGCCCGGAAACCGCCCGTCTCGGTGAGGAGGGGAGTGTAGACCGCCCGTCCCACCGCCACGTCGCACTGGTTCACCGCCATCATCTGGATATAGTCGACCGCCCCCGGGCCGGTGACGTCGAAGATGGCGAAGGCGGTGAGATCCACCATCCCCACCTTTTCCCGCATGGCGAGATGTTCGGCACAGATGATCGGAGACCACCAGCGGGCATCCCACTCATGGTCACGTCCGCCAACCCCGTATTCGGCCACCAGCGGGGCGTTGACCTCATACCACTGCGGTCTTTCCCATCCGCCCACTTCGAAGAACGCCGCTCCCAATTCGACCTGCCGCGGGTAGGCGGGGACGGTGCGCACCCTCCGGTTGGAGTCCCATTGCTCACGGGGATGGACGATGCCGTAGGTCTTGTTGAAATGCTCGGCGCAGCGGGCGAGGATGTGATGCTCGGAGCGGGCGAAACGATAGAACCGGGCGATGTCGGAGGAATGAGGGTCGATCTCCGGATAGCCCTGGGTCATCCACTGGGCGATCATCTTCCCCACTGCCGGTCCTTCCTTGATCCACACCGCCGCCGCCGACCACAGGTTCCTGACCTCCACCGTCTCTCCCAGAAGAGGCATGGCGTCGGGGGTGAGCGAAAGAAGTCCGTTGATGGCGTAGCGAATCTCGGCCTGCGAAAGGATGTCGGGCATCAGTTCCAAAGCGTGTTCCATCTGCAGATCGAAGTCCTCGTCGGTGAAGGGAAGCTCGGTGGGGGAGAGAAGCGACTCGCCCAGGGACGGGATCTCATCGGGATGGTGGAAGATCGGCCGGTGGGCATAGGATCCCACCTCCATCGAACCGGCCGTTTGCCGCTCATACATGAAGGTGTCCATGTCGCGCACGATCGGATACCCGATCTCCGACCGGGTGGCTTCCAGCACCGGAATGGGTCCCACGTCGATCATCTGATGCACGGCGGGGATGAGGGGGATGGTGGCGCCGGCCATCCGGGCCATCCGGGGACTCCACACTCCACAGGCAATCACCACGTAGTCGGCTTCGATGCGTCCGCGATCGGTTACCACGGCCCGGATCGTCCCTTCCGTCACTTCCAGATCGAGCACTTCGGTGTTGGGCGACACGGTGAGGGCGCCGAGGGCCTGCGCCCGTTCTCTCATGATGGTTCCCGCCCGCAGGGAGTCCACCACCGTCACTCCGGGGCTGTAGAAACCTCCCAGGACCACGTCCTCGTTGATGAAGGGAACCAGATCTTTGACTTCGGCGGGGGAGACCAGGTGGGATTCGATTCCCCAAGCGGTGGCGGAAGTCATGCGACGGCGCAACTCTTCCAGGCGTTGGGGGGTGCGGGCGACCTCCAGCCCTCCCGAGGTGGTCATCACGCCCATCTCCCGGTACTGGTCGGTGGAGTCCATAGTGAGCATGGCCATCTCTTTGGAGTGGTCCACCGGAAAGCAGAAGTTGGAAGCGTGGCCGGTGGAGCCGCCGGGGTTGGGGAGGGGCCCCTTGTCGATCTGCACGATCTCCCTCCAACCCATCTCGGCCAGATGTCCTGCCATCGAGTTTCCGACGATCCCGGCTCCGATGACTACTACCTGGGCGGTGGTGGGAAGATCCATGTTTTACCCCCTATACGGGTGTTTGAGTGGCGGGGCGGCTTACAGTAGTTGCGAGCCCGGTTGCTAAAGTGTAAATTTAGCTAACGAAGGCTTAGTATTTTACTGAGCATCGCCGGTTGGCCTTTCGGAATCCATCGGCCTCTGCCTTCTCAAAGCCACAGGAGAACCCCATGATCGACGACCTTGACCTGGCTGCCCTTGATGACGAAGAACTTGTATATCAAATGCATGACGATCTCTATGACGGATTGGCCGACGAAATTGCGGAGGGAACCGAAATCCTACTGAGCCGATCATGGAATGCTCAGAGGGTGCTGAACGATGCTTTGGTGGAGGGGATGAGGGTCGTGGGCATCGATTTCCGAGACGGCATACTTTTTGTCCCCGAGGTGCTTTTGGCCGCCAAGGCCATGAAGGCCGGTATGGAGATCCTGCGTCCCATTCTCTCGGCTTCGGGCGTGGAGTCGGTTGGCAAGGTGGTAATCGGAACGGTCAAGGGCGACATTCATGACATCGGCAAGAACTTGGTGGGAATGATGCTGGAGGGCGCCGGATTCGAAGTCTTCGACTTGGGCATCAACACCGACGCCCAGGAATTCCTGGAGGCGTTGGAGGAGCATGAGCCGGACATCCTGGGCATGTCGGCTCTCCTCACCACCACCATGCCCTATATGAAGGTGGTGATCGACGCGCTGAAAGAGCAGGAGATCAGAGACGAATACATCGTGATGGTGGGCGGGGCGCCCCTCAATGAAGAGTTCGGGGAGGCCGTGGGCGCGGACGCCTATTGCCGGGATGCGGCCATTGCCGCCGAGACCGCCAAGACCCTGGTGGCCAAGCAACGCGCCAATGCCTAGCATCGGACCGAGGGGATGACCGAAACCGTTCTCTCCTCGGCCGGCCGGGAGTGGGTGATAGGGCCGGATCGCCCGTTCACGATCATCGGGGAGCGGATCAATCCGACCGGACGGAAACTCTTGGCGGCGGAGATGAAAGCCGGGGACTTCCGTCGGGTGGAGGCCGACGCCTTGGCCCAGGTGGCCGCCGGCGCCCACATGCTGGATGTCAACGCCGGGATACCGCTGGCGGATGAGCCCGCCATTTTGGCCGAAACGGTGCAGCTGGTGCAGTCGCTCACCGATGTTCCTCTCTCCATCGACTCTTCGATAGTGGAGGCTTTGGAGGCCGGACTGGCGGTGTATCAGGGGAAGGCCCTGGTCAATTCCGTCACCGGCGAGGAGGAGGTGATGGAGCGGGTTCTGCCCCTGGTCGCCAAACACGGGGCGGCGGTGGTGGCCATCTCCAACGACGAGACCGGGATTTCGGAGGACCCTGATGTTCGTTTCGAGGTGGCCCGCCGGATCGTTTCCCGAGCGTCTGATTATGGCATCCCCGCCCGGGATGTGGTGGTCGATCCCTTGGTGATGCCGATCGGGGCTCTGGCTCAGGCCGGACGGCAGGTGTTTCAGATCCTGGGGCGGCTGCGAGATGAGTTGGGGGTCAACTCCACCTGCGGGGCTTCCAATGTCAGTTTCGGGCTCCCCAACCGGGTGGCGATCAACTCGGCCTTTTTGGCCATGGCGATTTCCGCCGGGCTGACTTCGGCGATCACCAATCCGCTTCACGAAGAGGTGCGGACCGCGGTGATGGCCGCCGATGTGATGATGGCCAACGATCGGGAATGCGCCCGATGGATCCGAGCTCACCGTCCCGCTTTTTCGGGCCAGAAGAGGTCTGCCCGGCGGGGCGCCCGTCGTCGGCGATCCGGATGAGGGGCCGATGGCCAAGCCGGCTGATCCTCAGATAATATTTACGCCCTCGGGACGCCGAGGACGGGTCCCGCGGGACACAACGGTGCTGGAGGCGGCCCGGCTGGTGGGGGCGGATCTCGCTTCGTTGTGCGGTGGGAGGGGAATCTGCGGCCGCTGCCAGATGACCCCGATCTTCGGGGAGTTCTCCAAACATGGCATTACGGTGGGACCGGAGGCGCTCAGCGAATGGTCGGAGACCGAGTCGGTGTACCGCCGACGTCGGGGATTGGCGGCCGACCGGAGGCTGGGGTGCATGGCCAGGGTGGTGGGGGACCTGCTGGTGGATGTTCCGCCCGAGAGCCAAACCCACCGGCAGGTGGTAAGAAAAGAGGTGGATGTCGGAAAACTCCGGTTGGACCCGGTGACGACTCTTCACTACGTCATCACCACCCCGCCATCCCTGGAGAATGCGCCGGGAGACGCCCAACGGTTGTTGACGGCTTTGGAGGAGCAGTGGGGACTGTCGGGTTTGGAGGTGCGGCCGGCAACGTTGCAAGTCTTGCAGAAGGCCATCCGGGAAAAAGGAGGAAAGCTGACCGCCGCGGTGCGAGACCGGCGCTCGGTGGTGGGAGTGTGGCCGGGATTTGTGGAAAGGGTGGCGGGGGTGGCGATCGATGTGGGATCGACCACCATAGCCGGCCATCTGGCCGATTTGACCACCGGCGAAGTGCTGGCCTCCCACGGATTGATGAACCCCCAGGTCCGGTTGGGAGAAGACCTCATGAGCCGGGTTTCCTATGCCGCGTTGAACGAAGGCGGAGGCGGGCGCCTCACCACCCTGGTGCGTGACGCGGTCAACCAATTGTGTTCGGCACTGGTCGATTCGGCGGGTGTGGAACGGGGCGCGGTGTTGGAGATGGTGGTGGTGGGCAATCCCATCATGCATCACCTGTTCCTGGGATTGGACGTCCGCCCGTTGGGGGAGGCCCCTTTCACCCTGGCTACGGACAGTGCGGTGGAGATCGAGGCGGCGGCGCTCGGGATCCGGCTGGCGGACGCCACCCGCATCTATCTGCTTCCCTGTATCGCAGGGCATGTGGGCGCGGACACGGCCGCCATGATTCTCGCCGAACGTCCTCACCAGTCGGAAGAGATCGTTTTGCTGTGTGACGTCGGAACCAACGCCGAAATAGTCCTGGGGAACTCGGAGCGGTTGCTGGCCGCCTCCAGTCCGACCGGACCGGCCTTGGAAGGCGCCCAGATTTCCTCGGGTCAAAGGGCTGCCCCGGGCGCCATCGAGCGGGTGCGGATCGATCCCGACAGCCTGGAGCCCCGGCTGCGGGTGATCGGGGTGGACCGCTGGTCCGATGAGCCGGGGTTCGCGGAACTGGAGGCCGAGACCCCGATCACGGGAATCTGCGGATCGGGCGTGATCGAGGCGCTTTCGGAATTGGCGGCGGCCGGTGTGATCCTGGCCGACGGTCGGATGGACGGGGCGGCCTCGCCGCGTTCCCGCCGGGTGGTGAAAGAAGGCCGGACCTTTTCTTATATCCTGTGGGACAGGGGAACGGTGGCGAAAATCACGCAAAACGACATCCGGGCGGTGCAGTTGGCCAAAGCAGCCCTGCTGGCGGGCGCTCGGTTGCTGATGGATCATCTGGGAACCGAGCGGGTGGATCGGATCCGGCTGGCCGGCGCCTTCGGGTCGCACCTCAGCGCTTCCCATTCCATGGCCCTGGGTTTGATTCCCGACATCGATTCCCACCGCGCTTCCTCGGCAGGCAACGCGGCGGGAACCGGAGCGTTGATGTCGCTGCTCAGCGGAGAGTGCCGCAGGGAGATCGAGAGCATTGTCAGCAGAGTCGAAAAGATCGAGACCGCTATCGAGCCCCGCTTCCAGGAGCATTTTGTGGCGGCCATGTCGTTTCCCGGCGCCCGCCGCCGGCAGTCGGACCAAATGCGGGGCGGCTCTCGCCGAACCAGACGAAGAGCATCTCGCCGAGCAAAGGAGAATCTGCCATGACCAGGAGAAGACGATCAGGAGGACGCCAAGCCCGGGCAGCCGCCCGGGCGGCCGCCCGGGCGATCAGAAAGTCATCGTTCCTAACCAGCAGACTCCCTCCCTACGAGATTCTCAGCACCGAGGGACTGGAGATCATAGAAAAGAACGCCGAGACCATCTTGGAACGGGTGGGGGTGGACATCACCGACGAACGGGCGGTGAAGACCTTTCGGGAGGCCGGAGCCGACGTCGACGGCCAGAGAGTGCGATTTCCCCGGGGATTGTGCCGCCAATTGGTGACCGCCACCGCCCCCTCCATGTTTACCCAGGTGGCTCGCAATGCTGAGAAGTCGGTGGTGATCGGCGGCAACCATATGGTGCTGGCGCCTGCCTACGGCTCTCCCTTTGTCCGGGATCTGGAGGGCGGACGACGCTACGCAACCCTGGAGGACTTCCGTAACTTCGTGAAGCTGGCCTATCTGACTCCCTACCTGCACCACTCCGGAGGGACATTGTGCGAGCCGGTGGATGTCCCCATTCCGAAGCGCCACCTCGACATGGTTTACGCCCACTTCCGATGGTCCGACAAGCCACTGATGGGCTCCGTCACCGCTCCTCACCGGGCGGCCGACTCGGTGGAGATGGCCGCTTTGGTGTTCGGGGAGAAGTTCTTGGAAGAAAACACGGTGATCATCGGCCTGTGCAACGCCAACTCGCCCCTCACCTGGGACAAGGCGATGTTGGGATCGGCGCGGGAGTACGCCCGGCGCAACCAGGCAGCCATCATCACCCCCTTTATCCTGGCGGGGGCCATGGCGCCGGTGACCGTGGCGGGAGTGGCCGCTCAGACTCTGGCGGAAGCGCTGGTGGCGTTGGCCTACACCCAGTTGGTGAAGCCGGGGGCGCCGGTGATCTTCGGATCGTTCGCCTCCTCGCTCTCCATGCAGTCCGGCGCGCCGACCTTCGGCACTCCCGAACCCACCCTCACCCTGTTGGTGCTGGCCCAGCTTGCCCGGCGACTGGGAGTGCCCTTCCGATCGGGGGGCAATCTGACCGCATCGAAGGTTCCCGACGCCCAGGCCGCCTACGAATCAGCGGCCACTTTTCAGCCCACTCTGCTGGCAGGAATCAATTTCGTTCTGCATTCGGCGGGTTGGCTGGAAGGGGGGCTGACCATGGGATACGAAAAATTCATGCTCGACCTGGACCAGTGTGGAATGGCCGAGGCATTGTTCTCGGCGGTCGATCTGTCCGAGAACGGGCAGGCGCTGGAGGCCATAATCGAGACCGGCCCCGGCCAGCATCATCTGGGGTCTGCCCATACGCTGGCCAATTTTGAAACGGCTTTCTATCGGTCGTTCACGGCCGACAACAACAGCTTTGAACAATGGTCGGAAGAGGGCTCTTTGCGGGCAGTGGAGCGAGCCAATTCCCTGTGGAAGAAGGCCCTGGCGGAATACCAGGCGCCTCCCATCGACGAAGGGGTGGATGAGGCGCTGCGCGAATATATCGCCAGGAAGAAAGAAACCTACCCCGATTCGGAGTACTAGGAGTACCGATGGTGTCATCTGACTACGCCGAACGGCTGGACAGCCTCGGTCCGGCCACCCGGGCGGCGATCACTGCGGTGCTCCGCAAGGTGCGCTTTGAGATCATTCCCCTCAAGAACGCGGTCGCCCAGGCTCGCTTCTTGCCTCCCGGCGCAGTGGTCACCGTCACCGCCTCTCCCAACAAGGGGATGGAAGCCACTTTGGATCTGGCCGCCGAACTGTCCGAGGCTGGTTTCGACGTCACGCCGCATCTGTCGGCTCGCCTGCACCGGGACCGGGCTCATCTCGAGTCCATCCTGGCGCGGGCCGGGGACCTGGGTCTCCGCCGCGCCTTTGTGGTGGGGGGCGATCATCTCCATCCCGGCGAGTTCTTCGACGGCGTCTCGCTGCTCCGGGCCATGGAGCAGATCGGGCATCCCTTCGAAGAGGTGGGCATCCCCGCCTACCCGGAGGGGCATCCCTCGATTCCCGAGGCCAAGCTCGAGCAGGCCCTGGTGGACAAGCAGCCCTACGCCCACCACTTGGCCACGCAGATGTGTTTCGACGCGGGCGCCATCCGTTCTTTTCTTGGCAATGCCCGGCGCCGCGGCATCCGACTGCCCGCCATGCTCGGGGTGCCGGGGGTGGGTGGTCGGCTGAAGCTGCTGCAGATCTCGGCCCGGATCGGAGTGGGGGATTCGATGAGGTTTCTGTCCAAGAACGCCCGGGTGGTCACCAAGCTGCTGGGGCCCGGAGGATACGATCCGGGTGAGTTGTTGGAAGACCTGGGGGACAGCCTGTCGGATCCGGGGTTGGCGATCGATGGTTTGCATGTCTACACCTTCAACCGTTGCGAGGCCACCGAAACTTGGCGGCGGGATTACCTGCAAGCATTGACCCGATAGTGTTCGGGTTGGAGTAAGGGGGTGTTCCGATGATGGTCGATGTGATCTGGGTGGTGGTCGGGATGGCGGTGTTGATTTTGGGAGCGGAGCGGCTGGTCACCTCGGCGGAGCGGCTGGCCCACCTTTGGGGGATGTCCACCGTTCTGATCGGGGCGGTGGTGGTTGGGTTGGGCACTTCCCTTCCGGAGATGCTCATCTCAGGGCTGGCGGCGGCCCGTCCGAATGGGCTCGATCTGGCCGCCGGCAACATTGTGGGATCCAACATCGCCAATCTTTCCTTGGTGCTGGGCGTCTCCCTGTTGATCACCCC
Organism: Acidimicrobiia bacterium; assembly: GCA_963665765.1. Lineage (GTDB taxonomy): Bacteria > Actinomycetota > Acidimicrobiia > Spongiisociales > ZC4RG35 > Bin76. Next base: position 483,562 of record OY762464.1, on the reverse strand, counting down.
CCTGAAAAACGTGGGCGCCGACTTGCGACGGGAGTGGCTGACCATGTTGATGGGGTGCTTTGCCCTGGTGGTTCTTTCCTGGAACAACGCACTGTCCCGCTGGAACGGAGTGGTGCTGGCGGCCGGCATGGTGGTGGCGTTGACCTTGCTGGTGCGATGGTCCCGGGATCTGAACCCGATCGATGAGAAAACGGCCGGGAATCCTTCGGGGGAGAGGGGTTCGGCCCATTCCGCCGAAATCGGGGCGTGGGTGGAGAAAACGAAAGTTGCGACCTCTCTGAATCTTTTGGGACTCGGGCTTCGCATGCGCCTTACGTTTTGGAAGGAACTTGTTATGGCGCTGGTTTCTTTGGCTCTCACCTTGTGGGGGGCCGACCGGTTGGTGGACGGGGCCACCGGCATAGCCGACCGGCTGAACATTTCCGGAGGGCTGGTCGGCCTGACCATCGTGGCTCTGGGAACCTCTCTTCCCGAGTTGGCCACGGCCATCGCCGCCGCCCGGCACGGAAGCACCGAGTTGGTGATAGGCAATGTGCTCGGCTCCAATCTGTTCAATGCCCTGGCGGTGGGGGGAATCGCGGGGCTGGTGGGCGATGGGGTGTTCACCGGTAATTTCCGGATCAGTTTTTTGTGGATGATGGCCACCGCAGTGGTGGCCGGCGGGATAGCCAACGGTCTCCGCGGCTTCGATCGGATGCGACCCTTCCGCAGCAGCAACCGTGGATCCCAGGCGATGGGGACCGCACTGGCCAAAGGGGACGCGGTGTTCTCGCGATGGTCCCAAAGCCGGTTGGCCGGGGTGGTTTTGGTGGTTTTCTATCCGATGGCCCTGGTCATGGCCGGATTGTGATTACAACGGGCACTCGGCCTCTCTAACCGCGCAACCTTGAAATTGGCGGGTACGGGCTCTTTGGTTACCCTTCCCCGTCTGTGGATATGCCGCTTTCATCCTGGTTTCGTTTGGCGGGGATGCTTTTGATGATTGTGGGAGTGTTGGCGGTGGTCTATTTGGGAAGTTCGAGGTTGGCTTCCGCCTCCAATCACAACTGGGGTTCAGGCAAGACCTACAAACAGTGCACCGATCAGGGCCTCACTAATTACGGCCCGAGGACCGGTCAGAGGTGGATCGGCGATTTCTACGCAGATCTCTATCGGTGCAAAGCGCCGACTACGACTACTACGAGACCCCCTACTACGACAACGACTCGGAAGCCGAATTGGGGTTCGGGCAAGACCTACAAACAGTGCACCGATCAGGGCCTCACTAATTACGGCCCGAGGACCGGTCAGAGGTGGATCGGCAATTTCTATGCAGACCTGTATCGGTGCAAAGCGCCGACTACGACTACTACGAGACCCCCTACTACGACAACGACTCGGGCGGTGGATTGGGGTTCGGGCAAGACCTACAAACAGTGCACCGATCAGGGCCTCACTAATTACGGCCCGAGGACCGGTCAGAGGTGGATCGGCAATTTCCGCGCCGATCTCTACGATTGCCAAGCTCCCACCGGTCCAACCACCACGACCACGGTTCCTGATACCACCACTACCACGACGGTTGCGACCACCACCACGACCACCACGGTTCCTGATACCACCACCACGACCACGGTTCCTGATACGACCACCACCACGACCACCACTTCCCCCACGATGCCAAAGTCCCCTCCCGAGCTCAGCGATCCTGGTGCGTTGGCCTATCGGGCGACGGTCGGTGTGGTGTTGCTGGTGTCTTATGGGGAGGAGTTCGCCGAGTTGGAGTTCTACCACAGTTGCTCGACCCAGACCAGTGATGATCCCTTTGTTTCCGATACCGAACGCGTGGCGGTGGTGCCGTCTGTTCTGAACAATTCTCAGAATTGGAGAGTATTGAACACTTGGCAGGTGGTGACCGGCAGCGGACCTGACGAGTGCTATGAGGGTTCGGTGGTGTTCTTTGTTCGGGTTCATGCCGACAGTGGAGAATGGTCACCCTGGGGTGATGTGACCGGTGAGATCAAAGATCCACCGGGTTCGATTCACCCTGCCCCTACTTTGGGCAACCCATCCCCCGAACTGATCGGCTACAACACGGCTACTGATGTTTCGGTGACCGTCACCTCGTCGCAACAGTTCACAGAATGGGAGCGCCGGTACGTGTGCTACGACGCCTCCGGGGAGCGCTACACGTCTGCTACGGAGAACAGTTGGCCCGCCAGTCCTAACTCGGGTCTGACCAGTGGAGTGGCGACGTGGAGTGTGACCACCGGAGGAGGCAACCACCAATGTTTCAGCCGACCCCGCGCCAATGCAGTGCTGCTGTATGTGCGAATCCGGGCTGCTGGCGCCGATTGGTCTGACTGGGTGGCTGCCCGTATCCGAGTTGAGCTATCACCCACCGCGCCGACCCTGTCCGGACTGTCACACGGCACTAATAATCGAATTCCCTACGATCAAACAGTGCTGATCACTGCCGTAGTGACCCACCAGAAAGTGATCACACAGTGGGAATTCTACTTCTCATGCTACAACCGAGACGGCAACCCCGTGCGGAGTGCCCGGACCATTGACGATTCTGAGTCGATTCCCTCGGAAGACCCTTCTCCTACCACAGCCACAACTTGGGATGTGACCACTGGTGAAATGCCTGATCAGTGTCATCACGTTAATTCGGTTGCTTTGTTCGTCCGAGTATTATTAAGTGAGGGTTGGTCGCGATGGGCATCCGTCACCGTACCGGTTGCTGACCCTGCTTGCACGGTGGATCTGCCCGTGGATAGCAACACCCGGAGAGTCGACAATTGGTTGAAGGACTGCACCGCCAAACACCGAAACCAGCCCGGCAAGTTGAGCGCCAAGAGATATCGTTTGAGCCTAGACAAGAAGTCAGTTGCGGATTATCCGGTTGCTTTGGCGGTGACCTCGTCGGTGGACTTTGTGGTCACCCTGGCGAGAGGCCCTCGGTCTATCGTGGTCGCAACCGAGAATGCGGTGAAACAAAGCAGAGGCGATGGTGCAGCATGGTACAGCGCCCGGATAGTCAAGGCCCTGATACCCTTCCAAGGGCCCCATACATTGGAGATCAGTGTGGATCAACCAGGCGGTCCCACGACGGGCGGCTTCGCATTACAAGTTGAATGGCTCGACATCGGGCCTCCCACCGGTGTCACAGCCGATGGTGACAGCGGTGGCGCCACCGGCCAAGCGGAAGTTACCTGGAAGCCCGTAGCCAACGCCACCCGCTATCAAGTCCAATACCAAACTGTTTGTGTTTATCCACGAATCTGTCGAGGCGCCGGGTGGTCAAAGACTCCTGGTGTTACCACCACCAAGACTGTTTTCTTCAACCTGCAACTCAAGACATTATACAGAATCAGAGTCCAAACCAAACTGGACGGCTATGTTTCTGAACCAAGGTACGTATATGTTTACCCCACCAAGGATGCCTTGGTTGTGCCTAATTATATTGCTTCGGTACCGCTAAACGGTTATTGGTCCAATAACCGTTATACGTATAACTTTTGTTCAAGTACTGTTCCCAATACTGATATCGAGTGGGAGAAGGAGATCAAAGCAGGAATGGCACTTTGGCAAACTGTAACAGATGATCTGGTCACGGTGAAGCATGTCAACGCAGACTGTGATACCGATGATGATGATGATGTGGATAAAGACGATACTATGGCCAATGCCGTCTATATTACAGAATTGAGCGAAGTCGAAAAGGTGTGCAAAAATCCAGATGCCATTGGATGCGCCATTCGGACACCTAGGAATGGCGAACGAACCGACGCCAGAATATTGTTAAGCAATACTTTGACTGACAACGTTAACCCTGGCTGCTCTTCGCTGTATCAAGTTGTCGTTCATGAAGCCGGTCATGCCTTAGGGTTAGGTCATGCGGCTACGGAGTCAATAATGGTAAGTCCAATGCCCACAGATCTGTGTAATCCTCAACCTCGGGATATTGTAGCCATAAAGGCACTATATCAATCTCGCTGACCCAAAGTGTGGTGATCTAATGAACAAACCTAAAATGCTTCTGGTTTTCTGTGTTATGGTCTTGGGGCTTGTGGTTGGAGCTTGCAATACCGCTGATCCAGTCGAGGATGTGCCTTTAGAGTATCTGGAAGAGGATGTGCCTTTAGAGTATCTGGAAACAGTAATACCACCCTGCCAAGCAGTACCAGGATCATCTCAAGATCCTTGCAGGCCTGGTCGGATCCCTAATCTTGGTTCATCTGCCGCTTCTGTTGTTCACAGAGAAATCCCCAATTATTGGGACTTGTATCCTGATTGGCAGGACCTTTTCACTCCGCACTTGGTGATACGAGCCACATTCTTGCCCAACACGACGCGTTGCGGTCTTTATGAACGCCACTTTCCGGCGTTTGCAGATTTTTCTCTGCCCAGCGAACACCGTGCTGTATTGTGTTTTACTGATGCCAGAGTCAACGATTATTTGATAGGAACCGGACCTTCCAAACTAACCATGGAATCCCATGGAGAACCTATTCTATATGGCCCAGGCGATTCCCTCGATTGGATGGAAGATTTAGGCACCGAGGTCGCCATCGCCTTTGAAGGAAAAGAAAAAGTAATGTTTCTTGCTCCTTCTTCGACTACTGCTGTGGAAGCATGGAGTGTGATAGAATATTGGGATGTGCAACGTGCCAATGATATTGTCACCGTGGTGGCACCTTTCAAGGAAGCGCTGGAAAGAGATGGAGTGATCGATCCTACCGGGCCTGAGGATTACACCCGCCGCGACCTAACTCCCGAAGAGTTGGCTTTGTTGGAGGTGCCGCTTGACAGGTTCGAGAAGGTTATTGCGGCGGCGGCGGTCAGGCGGGCCGAAGCAACCGAGGGGAGGATCGGGGTCGGTGATGATCTGCCCATGCTGATCACCGACGCCAATTTGCTTCGTCCCTATTATGAAGGACCGGGAGTTGGAATCGTGTATGAAACCGACGCGCCTGCGAAACCGCCACCCGTGCCTGGTGGTGACGATCCTGAACATCCGCCCGGGAAGGTCGATGACGAGGAAGACAACCCTGATACCACTGACCCCGTCGTGCCCATGCCAGATGATGAAGGGCCGGATCAGCCCAAAGATACCGATACCACGACCACTACCCTCCCGGAACCAACAACCACTACCACTACTACTAGTCCTGACAACCCCGATTCGGGGATAGGAGACGGTCTGGTTGATGGTGGGATGGCTGGTTTGCCCACATCCTTGGCCTCGGGGATAACGTTTGGCGCCTTGAACGATGGTTACATCGGCTCTTCGGAAGAGTATCAGACGAGGCCTGTTGCGTTATCCGCCGGAGGCTTTCACACGTGTGGGCTTCTGGCCGACCAATCCATCGTTTGTTGGGGCGCCGAGGGGGATCGTGATTATGGGCAGGCTGATCCTCCGGCGGGTCGGTTCATCTCGGTCGCGGCGGGCGATGTTCACTCATGTGCGATTCGTGCCGATTACACCATCGTTTGTTGGGGCGCCGAAGTCGAAGACGAGTTTTACAATCAGGGGCAGGCTGATCCTCCGGCGGGTCGGTTCATCGCCGTCGCAGCGGGCGGTCGGCACAACTGCACAATTCGCCCCGACCAATCCATCGTTTGTTGGGGCGCCGAGGGGGATCGTGATTATGGGCAGGCTGATCCTCCGGCGGGTCGGTTCATCTCGGTCGCGGCGGGCGGTGTTCACTCATGTGCGATTCGTGCCGATTACACCATCGTTTGTTGGGGCGCCGAGGGTAGGTATGATTTTGGGCAGACTGATCCTCCGGCGGGTCGGTTCATCGCCGTTGCGGCGGGCGAAGTTCACTCATGTGCGATCCGCTCCAACCAAACCGTCGCTTGCTGGGGAATAAACGACCCGCCAGTTGGGTTGCCCGACTTTCCAACAGACCCTCCAACAGGACAAGTCACCGCCGTCGCAAGCGGATGGGCCCACTCATGCGCGATCCTCTCCGACCAAACCATCACCTGCTGGGGAGTCTTAGATGTCCGCCCTTATTTGTATTTTGATCATGGATACCTTTACCCCCCGACCGGAAAGTTCACCACTATTGCCGCCGGGCGGGTCCACGCCTGCGCGATTCGCACCGCTGGAACTGTCACCTGCTGGGGCGATAACTCCCAGGGACAAACCAACCTGCCCACCGGCACCTCCACCATCACCAACAACTGACCGAACTGCAAGTGAACCACCCCGATTATGGAGGTCACTCACATTTGCTTGATATGCCACTCCAACGTCCCATCGAAGAGCCTTTGCACTAAAATCGGGAATTCGTAAAACCTAAAGCCGATCGGGGATCGGCTGAGGAGAGTCGGAAAATGGCTATACACAGCAAAGTGATACTCACCTGCGCGGTGACAGGGAGTTCTCACACTCCCACCATGAACATCGGGTTGCCGGTGACCCCCGAAGAGATGGTGGCCCAGTCGATAGAGGCGCATACGGAGGGAGCGGCCGTGATCCACATTCACGCCCGGGACCCTCGCCATGGCCGTCCCAGCGCTGATGTGGGGTTGTTCCGGGAGTACTGCGCGGGCATCAAGGAGCAATGCGACGCGGTGATCAGCATCACCACCGGAGGGGCCACCGGGCAAACCATCGAGGAGAGGTTGGCGGTGATCAAGGCGCTTCAGCCGGAATTGGCCACCTGCAACCTGGGGACCATGAACTACGGGCTGTTCCAGATGATTCCCCGCTACGAGGGGCGGTGGAAGCACGACTGGGAGGAACCTTATCTGGAGTCCACCCGTCATGAACCGTTCGTGAACCGCTTCTCCGACATCGAGTACATGCTGACGGAATTAACCGAAGAAACCGGTTGCCGGTTCGAATTCGAGGCCTATGACTTGGGCCATCTGTACACCTTGGCGTACTACGCGGATCAGGGTCTGGTCAAGCCCCCCATCTTCATGCAGTTCGTGGTGGGAACCCTGGGAGGCATCGGTCCTGACATCGAAAACGTGGTGGCCATGAAACAGACCGCCGACCGTTTGTTCGGAACCGACATCCAATGGTCGGTTCTGGGAGGAGGTCGTTTCCAGTTCGACATCGTCACCGCCGGGGCGGTGCTGGGGGGTCATGTTCGGGTGGGTTTGGAAGACGGGATCTACCTTCGACGGGGACGGCTGGCGGACAACAACGCCGAACAGGTCGCCAAGATTGTACGCATCCTCGACGAGTTGTCCCGCCGGACAGCCACCTCCGCGGAGGCCCGGGAGATACTGGATCTCAAGGGTCTTCACAATGTGGCGTTCTGATCGCCCATCCCCCGACGAGCATCGCCGGCGATTGAGCCGGTGACCATGACGAACCCGGAAGGCCGAAGCGCCCGTTTTCGTTCCCAAGTGGGGGTTATGGGGCTGGTGGGCGCCGGGGTCATCGGGCGGGGTTGGGCGGTCCGGGCACTGGCTCGGGGTTGGAAGGTGGTGTTCACCGATCCCGACCCTGACGGGGCGTCGGGTCTTTCTTCATTTGTGGAGCGAGCGTGGCCCGCCGCCCTGGCCTTGGGTCTATATCCCGACGCTCGCCCCGACCGTGCGCATTTCGTCCCCACCATCGAAGAGGTGGCGGCCCGGGCAGATCTGGTGGTGGAGTCGGTTCCCGAGCGGGAAGACCTGAAGAGGAAAGTGGCCGCCCGGATCGACGCGGCGGCGCCCGCCGAGGTGCTGATCTGCTCCAGCTCCTCGGGGCTTCTGCCCAGTCGCCTGCAGGAGGGGCTCCGCCATCCGGGCCGCTATCTGGTGGCTCATCCCTTCAACCCGGTGTACTTGCTGCCGCTGGTCGAGCTGTGTGGCGGCCGCCTGACCGCCGCCGCGGCCCTGGACACGGCTGAGGCTATCTACCGGGATCTGGGGATGCACCCCCTGGTGGTGCGCAACGAGGTGGAGGGGTACCTTTCCGATCGCCTGCAGGAAGCTCTGTGGAGAGAGGCGCTGTGGCTGGTGAATGACGGGATCGCCACCACCGAAGAACTGGATCAAGCCATCATCTATGGTCCGGGTCTGCGCTGGGCGGCGATGGGGACCATGCTCACCTTCCATCTGGCGGGAGGAGAGGGTGGGATGAGGCACATGTTGGAGCATTTCGGTCCGGCTCTCCAACTTCCCTGGACCAAACTAAAGGCGCCGCCTCTGACCGATCGACTGATCGAAGAGGTGGTGTCGGGAGTGGAGCGGCAGGCGGGGGGAAGGAGAGTGGCCGAACTGGAGCAGCTGAGAGACGAGTATCTGATCTCGGTGATGCGGGCGCTGAGGCCGCACAACCTGGGAGCCGGGCAGGTGATGGCCGTGCGGGAGGCGATCAGGCTATCGGCTCGGGCTCGGACTTTCGGTCCGGATACCGAGGCGCCGGCGCCCCTGGAGTTGTATCACTGCCAGGTTGAGCCGGACTGGGTTGACTACAACGGGCACATGACGGAAAGCGCCTACTTGACCGCTTTCGGGTGGGCCTCCGACGCGTTGTTCCGTTATGTGGGGATCAATGAGCAGTATCGGGCGGACGGCCACTCTTTCTACACGGTGGAGACTCACATCCACTATCGGAGGGAGGCGGCAGTGCACCAGGATCTTCATTTCACCACCCGAATACTGGGTGTGGACCGAAAGCGCCTTCACATCTTCCACACCATGGTCGACCGGCAGGGAAATCAGCTGTCCTCCACCGAGCAGATGCTGGTTCATGTTGACACCCGGGCCGGGGCGACCGCCCCCATCCTGCCCGATCCGGCCCGGGCATTGGGGGCGATCGCCCATGCTCACCGCAGTATGCCCGTTCCCCCGGAGGTAGGCGCCCGGATGAGCCTGGGCGGGCGTAAGTAACCGAGAGGACATCGAATGGACTTCGCTCTTTCCGATGAACAAGAGTTGATCGTCGCCACGGTCAGGGAGTTCACCGAGCGAGAACTCGTGCCTCATGAGGAAGAGGTGGAGAGGCTCGGATACGTGCCCGAACAGCTATCGGGGGACATCAGGAAAAAGGCCATCGAAGCGGGGATTTTCTCCGCCAACCTGCCGGTGGAGGTGGGAGGCGCCGGTCTGGACAACCTCACCATGGCCCTGGTGGAAAAGGAGTTGGGCAAGACCTCCTATGCCCTGCACCATCTGGTGGCCCGGCCCTCCAACATTCTGCTGGCCTGCGTGGGGGATCAGCGGGCCAGGTATCTGTATCCCACCGTGGCCGGGGAGCGGATGGAGGCTCTGGCCATGAGCGAGCCCGACGCCGGCTCCGATCTGCGAGGAATGAAGTGCCGGGCGGTTCGGGACGGCGACGAGTACGTGATCCGGGGCGTCAAGCACTTTATCTCCCACGGGGACATCTGCGACTATGTGATCCTCTTCGCAGCCACCGGTCCCGATGGGGAAGAGATCCCGGCGAGGGGTCGAGCGTCCCGGCAGATCACCGCCTTCCTGGTGGACGTGGGCACCCCCGGCTTCGAGGTGCAGGAGGGCTACCGGTGTGTCTCCCATCGCGGATACAACAACGCCACACTCAATTTCGATGACTGCCGCGTTCCGGTCTCCCGGATTCTGGGGGAGGAGCACGGTGGTTTCGAGGTGGCCAACACCTGGCTTTCCGGCACCCGTCTGGCGGTGGCCGCCAACTGTCTGGGCCGGGCGGAGCGAGCCATGCAGATGGCGTCGGAATGGGCGGCCCGCCGCACCCAGTTCGGGCAAACGATCGGGCGTTTTCAGGGAGTCTCGTTCAAGCTGGCGGACATGGCCACCGCCCTGGCCGCGGCCGAGATGCTCACCCTGCGGGCGGCGTGGAAGGCCGACCGGGGGGAGATGACCTCCGCCGACGCCGCCATGGCCAAGCTGGCCGCCACCGAGATGCTCGCCCGGGTCACCGACGAAGCCATTCAGATCTTCGGCGGGATGGGTCTGATGAGCGAACTGCCCTTGGAACGATTGTGGAGAGACGCCCGGGTGGAGCGGATCTGGGACGGCACTTCCGAGATCCAGCGCCACATCATTTCCCGCTCCATTCTCCGTCCCCTGGGAGGCTGAACTCTTGTCCGGGCTGGGACGAATGCTGAGACCACAGACGGTGGCTCTGGTGGGCGGCGACCTGCTGAACCGGTTGGTGGAGTCCTGCCGACGGATGGGATTCGAGGGGGCAATCTGGCCGGTCAACCCCCATCGGTGCCGGGTGGCCGGGTTGGAATGCTATCCCGGCCTGGAAGATCTCCCGGATCCTCCCGACATCGCCTTCCTGGCGGTCAACCGGGATCGGACGATTGAAGCGGTGGAAACGCTGTCACAGATGGGAGGGGGATCGGCGGTTTGCTACGCATCTTTGTTCGCCGAGCAGGGAGAACCCGGCGCCGATCGGCAACGTCGTCTGGTGGAGGCGGCCGGGAAGATGCCCATCCTGGGGCCGAACTGCTATGGGTTCATCAATGCGGCGGACCGAGTGGCGCTGTGGCCTGACCTGATGGGATGTGATCCGGTGAGCGAAGGAGTGGCGCTGATATCCCAGAGCGGGAACGTGGGCCTGAATCTCTCCTTCCAGCGCCGGGGGCTTCCCATATCCCATCTGATCACCGTGGGCAACCAGGCCGTAGTGGGTGTTGAGGATCTGATGGAGGAATTGCTGCAGGACAGAAGAGTCAAGGGAATCGGATTGTTCCTCGAGGCGGTACGCAATCCTCGCCGATTTCTGATCATGGCCCGGCGCGCCTTGGCGGCTCGGGTTCCCGTGGTGGCGCTCTTGGTGGGACGTTCCCGGCGGGGAGCGGAAATAGCCCGGAGCCACACCGCCTCGATGACCGGGATGGCTGACGCCTATCAGGCGCTGTTCGACCGGGGAGGGGTCATCGGAGTTGACACCATTCCGGAGTTGCTCGAGACGTTGGGAGTGCTGGTCGGGGTTGGTCCGCTGCGCGGAAACCGCATCGTTTCCCTGTCCTGTTCGGGAGGCGAGGCTTCCTATGTGGCCGATTTGTCGGAGGGCACCGGCTTGGATTTCGCGCCATTCTCATCCGGGCAGGCCTCCCGGATCGATCGGATATTGGGGGGGAAGGTGAAAGTGGGCAATCCTTTGGACTACCACACCTTCATCTGGGATAACCGGGTCCTATTGGAGCAGTTGTTCGGCGAAGTGCTTTCCGGTCCCCAAAACGCCACCATGTTGGTGTTGGACGTGCCGGAGGCGGAAGGGGACTTCGCGGCGTTCCGAAAGACCGCCCATGCCCTGGCGGCGGCGCGCCGGACGTCCGGCAGACCGGCATTGGTGGTTTCGGGTGTGCCGGAGAATCTCGACTCCCATTTGGCTCGAGAGTTGAGCGCCGAAGGCGTTGTTCCCGTCCGAGGCATCGAAGAGGCGTTGGCCGGTCTGGCAGCGGCCGTCCGCTGGGGTGAGGCGGTGCACGGCCCACCACCACCTTTTCCCGCCGCGGTCCCGCCCGGGGTTTCGGAAACCACCGATCTGAATGAGATTCAGGGCAAGGCCCGCCTGAGAAGCTGGGGAGTCCCGGTTCCCGGAGGAGGAGTGGCCCGGGCGGACAATGCCGGGGCGGTGGCGGGCGCCATCGGCTACCCGGTGGTAGCCAAAGTGTTGGGCTTCGATCACAAGACGGAGCGGGGAGGGATCCGGTTGGGACTTGCCACTCCCGAGGATCTGGATGAGGCAGTCAAGTCCATGTCAGAACGACACGAAGGCCTATTCCTGGTTGAGGAAATGGTGACCGAGGTGGTGGCCGAACTGCTGGTGAGCGTGCGACGCCAATGGCCGGTGGGGTGGTTGGTGACCGTCGGCGCAGGCGGGGTTCTCGCCGAATTGTGGGACGATCTCGCTTTTTTTCTGGCCCCGGTGGACCGGGTGGAGGTGCGGGAAGCCTTGGCGAGACTGAAGGTGGGTCGGTTGCTGGCCGGGTATCGTGGCGGGAAAGCGGCGGATCTGGAGGCCTGCGTGCAGGCGATTTGCGCTCTGGTGAACGGAGCTCTGGGAGAAGGCGATGTGGTGGAGGTGGAAGTCAACCCCCTGCTGGCCACGGCTTCGACGGCGGTGGCGGCTGATGCATTGATGAGCGTGACCGGTTGAAAAAGGTCTGGCCACTGATGGTGGCCATCTTCGTGTTCATGCTGGGGAACGGATTGGCCACCTCCCTTTTGGGGGTCCGGTCGACGATCGAAGGTTTCTCGACGTTGGCGGTGGGGGTGATGATGGCTTTCTACTACCTCGGATATCTGGCGGGAAGCCGCCTGATTCCCCAGATGGTGGGGATGGTCGGCCACATCAGGGTGTTCGTGGCCCTGGCCTCGGCGGCCTCGATCGTGGTGCTGCTGCATCCCCTGCGGATAGAAGTGGTGGCTTGGAGCGGGATGAGACTGGTCACCGGTTTTGCTCTGGCCGGAATGTACATCGTCTCCGAAAGCTGGCTCAACGGTTTGGCCTCCAACTCCAACCGGGGGCAGATCCTCTCGGTGTACCTGGTGATGGTGCTGGGTGGGTTGGGCGCCGGTCAGATTCTCCTGGGGATCGGAAGACCCGACGACCTGGAACTCTTCATCCTGGTCTCGGCATTGTTCTCCCTCTCTCTTATTCCTCTGTCGCTGACCCCCTCCGAGACGCCCACCTGCGGACCACTGGAGAAAACTCCCAACTTGGGGGAGATCTTTTGTCTGACTCCCTTGGCGATTTCGGGCGGGGTGGTGGTGGGTCTCACCAATTCCACCCTGCTGGGGATGGGGCCCGTGTACGGCGCTCAGCGGGGATTTTCGGGAGTGGTGATCGGACAGCTGATCGCGTCGGCCATGGCGGGGGCGGTCCTCTTGCAGTGGCCGATCGGCAGATTGTCCGACCGGGTCCCCCGCCGTCACGTCATCCTGGGGGTCAATGCGGCTTCCGTGGCCCTGGCCTGGGCGGCGATCTCTTTGGGGGACTCCGCCGGGGCGGTGGCGGCGGTGATGTTCGCTTACGGAGGCCTGTCCTTTCCGCTCTATGGGTTGGCGATGAGTCACATGAACGACTGCCTCCCTCCCCGCAAGCTGGTGTCGGCCGCCGCCGCGCTGGTGTTTGCGGTGGGCGTCGGCGCAGTGGCCGGTCCGGTGATGGCCGGCGCCTGGATGACGGTGGCGGGTCCCGCAGGTCTGTGGTGGTTCCTGGCGGCGGTCCACGGGCTGTTCGTGTTCTACATCCTCTATCGGCTGACCGAGCGCCCCAGCACTCCGGTGGCCCTGCAGAAGATGTTCGCTCCGATTCCCGCCCGGGGGTCGGCGATGGCGACCGCGCTCACCCCCTGGCGACGGTCCCGCCACCGGCGGCCGCCCGGTCCCGACCACCGCCCCGATGCACCGTCCGCCGATTAGAGGAAGACCCGGCGGAGGGGTCTCGTTCCCAAGACGGGGTCGTTCATTCTCCGGGAGGGGTCTCACCAAAAGGGAACCAGGTCGGTAGTCTGATTTTGGTGTCCGAGGAGATAACGGGAGTGCCCCGGTGCGCTCGGGCGGGACGAACGGCGATCAACGGCAGGTGTGAGAGTTGTTAGAGGAATTGCTGGCGGAAAGAGGGGTATTGGTGGCTGATGGCGCCATGGGAACCACCCTCTTCGAGTTGGGTCTGGAGAGCGGCGAGTCTCCGGAGATGCTCAATGTGGAGCGACCGGAGATGATCGCCTCGGTGCACCGGGGTTTCGTGGCGGCCGGGGCGGATCTGATTCTCACCAACACCTTCGGTGGGAACCGTCGCCGCCTGGCGCTGCATGGCATGGAGGACCGAGCGGCCGAATTCAACCGGCAAGGGGTGAGAATCGCTCGGGAAGTTGCGGCGGCCGCGCCGGGGCCGGTGGTGGTGGCGGCCAGTGTGGGTCCCACCGGGGATTTGTTCGAACCCCTCGGTCCCCTGAGCGTCCGAGAGGGGGTGGAGGTCTTCGCCGAACAGATGGAGGTGCTGGCGGAAGCGGGCGCCGACCTGCTGTGGATCGAGACCATGTCGTCATGGGAGGAGGTGGGAGCGGCCACCGAGGCCGCGGCCCGGTTTTCCACACCGCACGTGGTGACCCTCAGCTTCGACACCAATGGCCGGACCATGATGGGGCTTGCGCCCTCCGATTTTGGCGGTTGGTGGGCAGAGCTTTCCCCCGATACCCGTCCCGCCGCTCTGGGCGCCAACTGCGGGACAGGCTTGGAAGAGGCGTTGGCGGCCGCGGCCGCCATCGCGGAGGCTGCGCCGGAGGCGCCGGTGGTGGTCAAATCGAACTGCGGCATCCCGGTCTTCCGTGGCGGAAGATTGACCTATCCCCAAGGGCCGGATTCCATGGAGGACTACACCCGTCGAGCGCTCCGTGTGGGATGCAGCGTCATCGGGACATGCTGCGGATCCACCCCCCGCCACACCGAAGCGATTCGTTCCACGCTAACCCTCTGAGACAAAGTCAACCGACCCGGCGGCAGGTCCTTTTGGATGTGTATAGTATTTACACATACTCGTAGGAGGTAGGTCGTGGCTCGAGTGCAGTTGGTGATTCCCGACGAGGATCGGGATCGTTACGTTTATCAGGCCCGAAGGGAGGGTATGACCTTGAGCGCCTGGATAAGGGCGGCTGCCCATCAGCGGTTACAACAACAGCAGAAGCAAAGGGCTTTTGAAGGGCCCGCCGATCTGAGGAAGTTCTTTGGAGAGTGCGATACTCTGGAAGGACCTCCCCAAGAACCGGATTGGGATGAGCACTTGGCCGTGATCGATGGGTCCCGTCGGCGCGGTGCAACCAGAACGTGATCTTTGTCGATACGAATGTGTTCATGTACGCCGTCGGCCGTCCCCATCATCTGCAGAGTGTGGCCAGGGAGTTCTTCGTTCGCTCCCACCGCAGGCAAATCCCTCTTTGCACCTCGGCGGAGGTGCTACAGGAGTTGCTGCACGCATATACCGCGGCGGAAAGAATAAATACCCTGGAGGCAGCGTTTTCGTTGGTTTCCCGATACGGGGTACAGGTGTGGCCCTTGGAACCGGAAGATGTGATGCTGGCGCAGCAATTAGTTGCCCGGTTTCCAACCTTGAGCGCTCGAGATCTCTGTCACTTGGCAAGTTGTCGTCGGCGGGGAGTGAAGAAAATCAAAACTTTCGATCAGACGCTCCGCGCGGTAGGGAGACCAAAGGACGGATAGGCGGCTGAACCGGCCGAACAGCCCTGCCCGAAGCCGGCCGACTTCGGGTACGGTCTGGGAGGAGGCGTTGGATGGGAGGTCAGAGCCCCGGGCCGGGTTGTACCGTGAAATCCGGCGGGTAGCATTTCAAGGTGGAGACCAGCCATGCCTGACTCGATTTTCGCCAAGTTTCGCCGTCGTTTCTGGATGCCGCCGCGCGCCCACGGCGAGGTCATCGAGGACCGAAGCGTCAGCTTCCTCGAGCTGTTCTACGATCTGGTCTACGTCGTGGTTATCGCTCGGGCCGCGCACGCTCTGGCCAAGGACATCACCTGGCGGAGTTTCGGGGAGTTCTGCGTGGTCTTCGGTCTCATCTGGATGGCTTGGCTGAACGGCACTCTCTATTACGAGCTTCATGGGCGCGAGGACGGACGCACCCGGGTCTTTGTGTTCATCCAGATGCTGCTGTTGGCGTTGCTGGCGGTGTTCACGGCCGGGGCAGTCGGCGAATCGGGGATGGAGTTCGCCATTGTCTACGTGCTCTACATGGTCGTGGTGTCTTGGCTCTGGTTTACGGTGCGAATGCAGGACGCCGAGGAGTACATGGCCGTTACCGGCCGCTATCTGAGTGGGATGCTGGTCACGATGGGGCTGATGTTGATCAGCGCGTTTGTCCCGGCGGAGGTACGGCTGTGGATCTGGGCCGCCCTGATGCTGATGTGGGTGACATTCGGACTTTTGATCTCTCGCAACGAGGCCATGGATTCGGGGATCACCGTCACCCACTCCATGGTCGAACGTTTTGGACTGTTCGTGATCATTGTCCTCGGCGAGGTCGTGGTGGGGGTGGTGGATGGCCTGTCGGAGGTTGAGCGCAACTTCCGGTCGATCGCCACCGGCTTGGTCGGTTTGTGTATCGGCTTTGCATACTGGTGGACGTACTTCGATTTCGTGGGTCAGCGAATGCCGATCGATGTCGCCAAGGTTCGGAGCAGGTGGATGTTCCTCCATCTGCCGGTTACGCTGTCGGTCGCAGCATCAGGTGCGGCCATGGTGAGCCTGATCGAGCATGCCGGCGACGATCACGCCCCGGTCTCCACGGCCTGGCTCCTGGCCGGGTCAGTGGCGTTGGGGTTGATGGCCCTGGTCGTGAAGATGAGGACACTGGGCGACTTTCGCCGGTTGTCGGTGATCTATCGACCGGTTTCGTGGGTGATGGTGGCGGCGTCCGGGTTGGCGGCCGGGACCGCGGTGTGGCCCCCGGCGCCATGGCTGTTCGCCCTCACCCTGGTGGTGATTCTGCTGGGGGTGTGGGTTTTCGCGGTCGGCCGCTGGATACGTCTCGGCGATTCCGAGGCCGTCTAGACCCCCAAGAGCCTGGGATAGACCACCCGGGAATGCTGTGATATCCCACCCCCCTCATACACTGCCCTTATGCGGTTGGTGGTCTTCGATTTGGAAGCGAACGCCGACCATCCCCAACCGAAGCGCCAAGAGATCATCGAGATCGGGGCTTTGCTGGTGGACGATGGTGAGGTGGTGGAAGAGTTCGCCAGTCTCCTGGCCCCCAGCCAGGGTCGGAGGTTGGCGCCCCTGACGGTCGAACTCACCGGACTCACCGATGAGTCCCTGCAAGACGCTCCCGCCCGCCGGCCCACCTTGCGGGGCTTTTCGGACTTTTGCGGCGACCTGCCGCTGGTGGCTCACAACGGCAGCACCTACGATTTTCCCCTGCTCGACGCCGAATTGGCAAGGGTGGGCTTGCCGATCCCGCCCGGAGACCGACTCGACACTCTCGAGTTGGCCCACGTGATCTTTCCCCGGGCGGGCCGGGAGTCCACCGCCGACATCCGGGGTAACCGTCCGCCTCCTTCCCGGCAGTTGTCGGACCTGGCCGACCATTACCAACTTGAGCACCGAACCGACCCCGCCCATCGCGCCTTGGCGGACACCCGGAGAGTCTGGGGTGTGATGCGCGGCCTGCTGGACGATCTGAATCGGAATGATTCTGCCCGGCGGGCCCAGCGCTGGTTGCTGGAGATCACCGATCATCCCTGGGCGAGGTATTGCCGTCCGGATGTCGGCCACCTGGCCGGCGCCTTCCGGCCCGATTTGGTGGAGATAATCCCGCTTCCCGCACTATCGGACGACGGGAAGGGCTATTCGAAGGGTCCGGGCGCCTATGGCGATTCGGCCGAGGAGGATGAAGAGCCGGAAATCGACCTCGATGAACTGGTGTTCCCGCTGACCGCCGAGGGCGACCTGGCCGGCATGGGAATGGAGCATCGGCCCTCCCAGGAGGCGATGGCGCGGGCGGTGGCCGCCGCGCTGGCCGGGTCGGACGATTTGATGGTGGAGGCGCCCACCGGCACCGGCAAGACCCTTGCCTATCTGGTTCCCGCTCACCGGCTGGCCGCCGCCTGGGACACGCAGGTGCTGATCTCAACCTACACCAAGGCCCTGCAGGACCAGGTCTGCCTGACGCTGCTCGACATCTCCCAGCGCTTGGCGCCGGTCCGCTGGACAGTGCTGAAAGGGTTGAGCAACTACCTGTCGGTCAATGCCCTGGCCGAAGAGTTGACGCTCATCGATCCCCTGGACTCGGGTCCCATGCGGGACAACCCGCTCTTTTCCGATGAGGTTTCCGATTCGGTCTCCGATCATCACCTGGGGCTGGCTCTGGCGGTGGTGGTGGGCTGGGCGTGGGAGACGCCCACCGGAGAGTGGGATGACCTTCGTGACTGGTGGCTCAGACAACACAACCCGACCATGTACCGGCTCAAATCCCGACTTTCTGTGACCGAAACCCCCGCCGGGGCACGAAACGATCTGGAAAAGCGGTGTTTTTTCCGAAGAGCCCTGAGGCGACTGTCCGAAGCGCAGATCGTGGTGGCCAATCACTCCCTGATGCTGCTCCGGGATCAGATGACGGCCGACAGTCCCCGCTTGATAGTGGACGAAGCCCACGAGATGGAGTCGGCCGCCCGGTCGGCCTTCACCGGTACGGTCAGTGACCGGGGATTGTGGCGCCTGCTCTATGCGGTCTACGGCAGCAGGTCCTCGGGAAGTTTGTTATACCGGTATCTCCGTTCCCTGCCGCCGGGGCCGGCCAGGGACCGAGGTCAGGTGGGCGCGGAGCGGGTGGTCCGGTACTGGCGGCGTTGCCAGGCGGTGACCGAAGACACCGGAGGGGTGCTGGCGGACTATTTCGACTCCGCACGCGGGTGGTCGGCCGGTCGGGATGGGGAGTCCTTTTCCTCCCGGATCACCAGGGTCGATCTCAACCGTTCCAGTTGGGCCCAAGTGACCCGGGCCCTTCAGGGCTTGGCCGAGGCCTTCTCTCATCTGGGACATGCCATCGAGTCCCTTCCCATATCCGACCGGCTTTCCGGAGGTCGGTCTCCCCAAGAACTCAAGCGCCGGGTAACCCAGTGGAGCGGCGAGGCCAAGACGGTGTCGGAGCTTGCGTTCCAGTTGGCGAAGGTCGACTCGGAGAACCTGTTGGAGGCGGCTTTCGTCTGCGACCTGGTGAGCCGGGAAGGCGAGTTGCATTGGGCGCTTCGGGCGGTCCCGTTGCAGGTGGATGAGCGTTTGCAGGCCATCTGGGAGGAGAAAAAATCGGTGGTGATGACTTCGGCCACTCTGACCGTGGCCGGGTCCTTTGACTACATATCGGACGGATTGGGCTTTTCGGACAGCCGGAAGGTGTCGCTGGACAGCCCTTTTCCGGATATCGACCGTCAGATGCTGGTGATTGTCCCTGGATATCTGCCCCTTCCCAGCGGATCCAGCCTGCAGGAGTTCGCCGAATCGTCCCCGGAGGAGATGGCGCGGCTGTTCGAGATCAGCCGGGGCCGAGCCCTGACGCTGTTCACTGCCAACCGGCGGATGGAAAGCGCCGCCGCCTACCTCAAGGATCGACTGTTTCCCGGTTACAGGATCCTTTGTCAGGGAGAAGCCTCCGCCCCGGAGTTGACCGAGAGCTTCCGCAATCCCTCGCAACCGACCTGCCTTTTGGGCAGCGGAACCTTCTGGCAGGGAATCGACGTGCCCGGCGAGGCTCTCAGCCTGCTGGTGATGGAAAAGCTCCCCTTCAGCTCGCCCGATGATCCGGTGGTGGCGGCTCGTCAGGAGGTGATCGCCCGCCGGGGTGGACGGCCCTTCGACGAATACCTCCTTCCCCAGGCGGTGCTGGGCTTCCGGCAGGGCGCCGGTCGGCTGATCCGCTCTCCACGCGACCGGGGAGTCCTGGTGGTGTTGGACAAGCGGCTGGGATTCGCCCGGTACGCCTCCTCGTTTTTGAACAGCCTCACCGGCTCGCCTCCGGTCTTGAAGGCAACCCGCCCCAGCCAGTGCTATCGGGCCATCGCCCGGCACCTCGACGCCGGGGCGGGGCTCAGATCGGACGGCGGCGCCGCGAGGAAATGACCCCGGTGTTGAACCCGGCGCAGTGAAGTCCCCCGGCGAAGCGGGCGTGCTCGATTTTCAGACAACGGTCCTGGACTACCTGCAATCCCGCCCGCCGGGCGCGCTGCGCCGCTTTCTCATGGCGAAGCCCCAACTGAAACCAAATCACCTTGGCGCCCACTTCGATGGCTTCTTCCACCACTCCGGGAAGATGTTCGCGACGGCGGAACACGTCCACAATGTCGGGCGGCTCGGGAAGATCGGCCAGACTGGGGACGGTGGGGATCCCCAACACTTCGGGATAGGACGGGTTGACCGGCAGGGTCACATAGGGAGTCCGCACCAGATAGGAAGCCACGAAGTTCGAGGAACGAAGGGGATTGGCCGAGACTCCCACCAGAGCCACGGTGCGCGCCCGCCGCAGGATGGCCAACCGTTGGGCGGGGGTGGCGTCGTGGGGATACCTAGACATGGTCTGCCTCCGACAGGGCGCCGTCCAGATCGGCCAGGATGTCTTCGATGTTCTCCAGGCCCACCGAGATGCGGATGGTGTCGTCGCCCACTCCCGCCGCCGCCCGAGCTTGCGGAGACACCTGTTGATGGGTGGTGGAGGCGGGATGGATCACCAAAGTCTTGGTGTCTCCCACGTTGGCCAGGTGACTGGCGAGCTGAACCGACTCGATAAACCGCACCCCCGCCCGGTATCCCCCGGCAAGTCCGAAGGTGAACACCGCCCCGGGGCCGGCGGGAGTGTACTTTTCGGCCAGTTCCCGGCCGGGGCTGTCACCGAAGATCGGGTAGCTTACCCAGTCCACGGCCGGGTGATCCCTCAGGAAGAGGGCCGTGTCCCGGGCGTTGCGGACGTGGCGCTCCATCCGAAGCGGCAGGGTTTCCAGTCCCAGCAGCAAGAAAAAAGAGTTGAAGGGGGAGATGGCCGCTCCCACATCTCGCAAAAGTTCCGCCCGGGCCTTGGTCAGATAGGAGTATTCGCGAAAATTCTCCCAGAAACGCAACCCGTGATAGGCGGGAGAGGGGTCGGTCAGGACCCCGAAGTTGCCATTGTCCCACGGGAACCGGCCCGACTCGGCGATCACCCCGGCGATCACCACCCCGTGGCCGCCGATGAACTTGGTGGCGGAGTGCACGACGATGTCGGCGCCCCACTCGAAGGGTCGGCACAGCCAGGGCGAGGCGAAGGTGTTGTCGATCATGAGAGGGATCCCATGGGAGTGAGCAAGATCGGCGATCGACTCCATGTCGAGCACGTCCCCCCGAGGATTTCCGATCGTTTCCCCATAGACCAGCTTGGTCCGGCCCGTGATGGCCTCCTCGATGTTTTCGAGGCGGGAAGCGTCCACAAACGTGGTGTGGATCCCCATCCGACGAAGCGTCACGTCGAACTGGGTGATGGTGCCTCCATACAGGTTGCGGGCTGCCACTATCTCGTCGCCCTCCTGGCAGAGAGTGAGCACCGCCACCAGTTGGGCGGCCTGCCCCGAGGCGGTGGCCAGAGCTCCCAGCCCGCCTTCCAGAGAGGCGATGCGCTCCTCGAATGCGGCGGTGGTGGGGTTGCTGATCCGGGTGTAGATGTCGCCGTAGTTCTGCAGGGCGAAGAGATCGGCGGCGGACCGGGCGTCCTCGAAGACAAAGGAACTGGTGGCGTAGATGGGCATCGCCCGGGCCCCGGTCTCGGGGTCGGGCCGTTGCCCGGCGTGAATGGCGCGGGTGGCGAAACCCGCTAGTTCTTGGGAGAAAGCCACGGGCCGGAGTTTAGGGCTCTTGCCTTTACTCCGACCCGAGGCAGGGGTCGGTTCCTACCGACCGTTGGAGGTGTTCGACACCGGGATCTTGCGGGGCCGGGACGAGGCCGCCACCGGGATGGTGAGGGTCAGGACGCCGTTTTCGTATGCGCTGGTGGTCTCCGAGATGTCGAGGTCGCTTCCGATCACGAACTTGCGGCGGAAGGTTCCGCTGGGCCGCTCGACGAAAAACACCCGGGCATTCTCGGGACGGTCCCCGGCCGTGTCCCGCTGGGCGGAAACGGTGAGGGTGTTCCTCGACACCTCCACGTCGATGAACCGGGGGTCCATTCCCGGCATGTCCAAAGTCACCACGAAGTTGTCATCCACCAGATAAACCTCGGCGGGCATGGTGTTGGAGACGGCTGACGGGAACTCCGAGAGTGGATTGATCCTGGCCAACATAGAGGGCTTCCTTTCTGTTGAAGGTATAACTATCAGATTACATCCTATATAACACAGAGATTATCTGATATATTTCCGCTCAGATTTGACCTTTTGCGGAGCCCGCTGGCACCGGGTTGGGGGCCCGGCTTGAAAATGATCCCGGTCTTGGGCGATTGGTGGCGGTTGCAGGGTGGGCGCATGCTACATTCCTCTCACAGCACCGCCCGGCGCCAAGTTCCGAGGTTCGCCCATCAGCGCACGCCCCCACCCCCATCGCCCTCCCCCGTTGCCCAACAGCTACTGGGTGGTCGCCGGCCGCTTGGTGGCGGGGGAGTACCCCGGGGCTGAGAACCCCCGGGAGGCCGCCACCAAGTTGCGCACCTTGCTGGAGGCAGGAATCGACCACTTCATCGACCTGACCGAGCCCGCCGACCGACTGGCCCCCTACTCGGCGATCGCGCGGTTCGAAGCCACCCGACTCGGTGTGAACGTCGGGTACGAGCGCCATCCGATAGTCGATGTGTCCGTCCCCGCCCACCCGCGGCAGATGGTCGCCATCCTCGACGCCATCGACGCCGCTCTTCATGGTGGCAGGACCGTGTATGTGCACTGCTGGGGCGGGGTGGGGCGGACCGGCACCGTGGTGGGATGCTGGCTCACCCGGCGCGGGAAGTCGGGTGAGGAGGCCCTGGGTCAGATCGCCAAGTGGTGGCGGGGGGTGGCGAAGTCGCGTTTTTGGCCCCGTTCGCCCCAGACGCGGGAGCAGCACCGGTATGTCCGCGGTTGGACCGAGCCGCCCGCGGGAGGCGGCGTATGAGTGGGATGCCGACGCCGGACCCGATCCGGGGCGGTCTGCCGGGTCGGGCCGCGGGCGATTCCTCGGCGCCTGCGCGGGGGAGCGCCGGCGCCAGAAGGTTCCGGGCGGCATTCTTTACATGGTCTCGGTTTGGCGGCTGAATCAGGAAGGCGCCGGTCCCCAAAAATAGAGGTGATCAGCCGGTTCGCCGAATGCCTGGCCTGGTCCGCTCCGGAGGGCCGTCCGGTAGACTCTCCCTGGGTGTAATCCGCTTGATCCAAACGCAGGAGTGTCCACATGATCTTTTTGGCCCAGGAAGCCAACGATTTGTCGGGGGTGTGCGGCGAAACGGCGAACTTCGTGTGCGAAAGGGTCTACGAGTGGTCTGACAACCGAGCGCTG
The DNA here is from genome assembly GCA_963665765.1 of Acidimicrobiia bacterium. Taxonomy (GTDB): domain Bacteria; phylum Actinomycetota; class Acidimicrobiia; order Spongiisociales; family ZC4RG35; genus Bin76. Next base: position 460,675 of record OY762464.1, on the reverse strand, counting down.
GCCCGGCTGTCGGCCTGGCTGGTGGAACCCGGGTTGACGGTGTTGTTGATCCTTCTGGCCGGGTGGGTGATTTCCCGTTTTGTGAAGCGGGCCATTTCCCATTTCACCGAGCGGCTGGACCGACCTTCCCTGCGGGACGTGGGACGGGATCCCTCGCTCTCGATAGAAGCGGAGAAGCTGCGAGCCAAAGCCAGAGCCGAGACCCTGGCCGGAGTGCTCCGCAGTGTGGCGCTGATCGCCATATGGTCGCTGACGGGGTTGTTGGCCTTGGGTGAACTGGAGATCAACCTCGGTCCCCTCATCGCGGGCGCCGGCATCGTCGGCATCGCCATCGGTTTCGGAGCGCAAGCGGTGGTCAGAGACTTTTTGAGCGGCGTGTTCATGATGGTGGAAGACATCTACAGCGTCGGGGATGACATCGATTTCGGAAAAGGTCGGGGAACGGTGGAGCGGGTGACGCTTCGGTCCACCTCGATCCGCACTCGGCAGGGCGTGGTGTGGAACGTCCCCAATGGCAAGATCGACTTCGTCGCCAATTATTCGCAGCTGTGGGCTCGAGCTCAGGTTGACATCGAGGTGTCCTACAACTGCGATCTGCGGGAGGCGATGCAAACCATTCGGCGAGCCGGCGAAGAGATGTGGGCCGATCCCGAATGGGGCGGGGACGAGCTTTCCGAGCCGCCCGAAGTCAAGGGTGTTCAAGAGTTGGGCGAATCCGGCATCTCAATCCGAGTTCGGGCCAAAACCGAGCCGTCCGTGCAGTGGAGAACCGAACGAGAGCTGCGCCTGCGCATCAAGGAGGCCTTGGACGCGGCGGACATAGAGATGCCTTACCCGCACCGGACGGTGACTGTGCAGCACACCGGAGACGGAGCCTCATCCTGAATGCCGCCACTTTTAGGAAGGTAGCCTCGGTTGACATGAGAACTATGATGCTTATTCCCCGGTCGGTGATCGCCGTCGGGATCATCGCGGCCCTTTCGCTGGGCGCCGCCTGTGGAGAGGAGCCTGCTCCCACCGATGCGGAGCCCACCGAGGCGCCGGGAGTGGATGAAGTCCTGGCTGCGGTGGGAGCGAACGTCGCCGCCATGTCGAGCGCCAAGTTCGGCCTGGTTGACGAAACTGAAACGGGCGCTCCGTTCTTGGAGATGACCTTCAAGAGCATGGAAGCGGTGGTGGAGGCCCCCAACAACTTCGAAATGCTGGTGGAGGTGGTGTCGCCTTCATTTGGTTTTGTGAAAGTTGAGATCGTAAAGGTCGGGGATCAGGCATGGAGAAGCCTCTCCATAGGTGTGCCCTGGTCTCCGATGCCCCTCGATGAGCTTCCCTTCGACTTCGAAGGATTGGGTGTGGTCTTTGCCGATTTGCCTGCCAACATCCAGAATGCGGCCTTGACGGGTCAGGAGGAGTTGCGGGGCATCTCGACCGTTCGTGTCGAAGGAGTTGTGGAGTCCGACGTTCTGTCTCCTCTCCTCACCACCGCCGACCCGGGTCATGACGTGTCTTTGCTCATGTGGGTAGATGCAACCACCCATGAATTGCGACAGGTGAGATTGGCCGGTCAAATCTACGACGACGATGGCCCCGAGACCACCCGGCTGCTAACCATCGACGATATCAACCTTCCCGTAGACATAGAGCTTCCGGATACCGCCGCCGGCGGGTGAAGGGCGTGAGGTCCGCCTTGATGAGACTGGGCGCCTCCCAGTCGGCGGTCTTGGGGATTCTCTGTCTGGGGGTGTTTTCCACGGCGCTGGACCAAACCGTGGTGGTCGCCGCCTTGCCGGAGGTGATGGTGGACCTGGAACTTCCCTTCACGGACCTCGACAAAGCGTCTTGGATCATAACCGCCTACCTGATCAGCTACACGGTGGCCATGCCATTGGCCGGACGTCTGTCCGACGTCCACGGCCGCGTCCGGATGTTCCAGTGGGCGTTGGTGGTGTTCGCGGTCGGCTCGGCATTGGTGGCCCTCGCGCCCAATTTCCTCTGGATAGTGCCTGCCCGGGTGTTGCAGGCCATGGGGGGCGGCGCCACCGTCCCCATCAGCCTGGCCATGGCAGTGGCGGTGGCCCCGCCGGGAAGAAGGGGCATTGCCCTGGGAATAGTGGCCGCCGCGGCGGAAGCCGGATCGGTGGTCGGCCCTCTCTATGGGGGCGCCATCATCGACTGGATCGGCTGGCGGTGGATTTTTTGGCTGGACGTGCCCCAGAGCCTCGTTCTGATCGCGCTGATGGCCATTTTGCCGAATCGCCCCAATCCGGCGGCCAAGATGGACTACCAGGGCGCTTTGATTCTGGGAGGGGCGCTCACCGTTCTGACGGTGGCGCTGGCCCAAAGAAGCATCTTCACTGGGGAGTCCGTGCTTCCGTATTTGGCTTTGGCGGTGGCGGCCGGCCTGATCGCAGTTTTGATGGTGGTGGAGAGGCGGGCGATCCAGCCTCTGCTGGCGTCTTTTCTGTATACCTCCCGGGCCTTCATTTCGTCCAACATAACCCAATTCCTGGTGGGGATCGCCCTGATCATGTCCTTGGTCTGTGTGCCGCTGATGGCCACCACCGTCATGGAGAAGGGAGCTTTGGAGAGCGCCCTGCATCTGGTGCGTCTGACGGCGGCCATTCCGGTGGGAGCGTTGCTGGGGGGTCATGTGCTTCGCTTCATGGGAGCAAGAGAGGTATGCGTAGCGGGTCTTGTGCTGATCGGAACGGGCTTGCTCTATATGAGCGGATGGGAGGTGGATGTTTCCGGGCTCGGACTGACATTGCCCCTGGTGGCGGCGGGGTTCGGGTTCGGTCTGGTCCTTCCTCCCATCGGGGTCAGCGCGTTGAGCGCCTCGCCCAGTGACTATTGGGGAGCGGCCGCCTCTTTGGTCACGGCCTCCCGCATGGTGGGGATGGCGCTGGGGCTGGCCGCCCTGTCAGCCTGGGGTATCGAGCGCTTCTACAGCCTCACGGCCGATGTGAATCTGGCAGCTGACTTGGCGGAGACCGAGGCGATCTTGGTGGGGGCGGGAATCTCTGTGTTCCAGGACCTCTTTTGGATCTCGGGGGTTGTGTCTCTGGCGGCCATTGCGTCGGCCCTGTTCATGAGGACGGAACAGGTCAGGCAACCCGATGCTGTTCCTTGATGGCGCTCCATGATGGCACATTCGGCTAAAGGCGGACGGCCAATGCTTCGGACACGGGAGCGGTGTTGAGGGGCAAGGGGTTTATAGGAGACGGCCTTGCCCCCTTTCTTGGGAGACGGAGGTCCGGGTCAGGGTCGGTTGGCGACGGGGTGGGCGGTTCTGGTTTCCGGACCTGCGTTTCGGAAGGTAAGAGCGATTTCGGTATAGCCTCCGATAGGTTCCCACCAGGTCGGGAAACTCCTCCTGCAGCCATTCCATGTAGTGCTCCTTCACGCCCGGGCGGAGGTGGAGTCGGATGGGAACGGCGAAGTCGGCGCCCGCGTCCCGACAAGCTCGCATCAACTCGGCCACCTGCCGGGGAGAGTCGGATATTCCCGGGAGCAATGGCGCCACCAGCACCCCGGAAGAGATTCCGAGTTCCTTCAGCTTCCGCACAGCTTGAAGACGCTGGCGGGGATGAGGGGTGCCCGGCTCCGACCGCTTCCACACCTCGGTGTCCAGGGTGCCCACCGAAAAGCTGACCGTGATGTCGGCCCGGCGGGCGGCGTCGGCCAGCAGATGGCGATCCCGGAGCACCAGAGGTGATTTGGTGAGCATCGAGAAGGGGTTGGCGCGTTCGGCCAGCACCTCGACCACGCCCCGGGTGAGGCGGTACTTGCCTTCGGCGGGCTGGTAGGGGTCGGTGTTGGTGCCCATGGCGATCGGATGCCCCGCCCAGTGTCGGGGCGCCGTTTGGTCCCTGACCAGTTCCACCGCATTGATCTTCACCACGATCTTTGTATCGAAATCCTCTCCCATGCCCAATCCCAAGTAGTCGTGGGAGGGACGAGCGAAGCAATACACGCAGGCATGCGAACATCCCCGATAGCAGTTGATGGTGTACTCGAAGGGAAAATTCTTGGTGTAGGGCAGACGGTTGATGATGGTCCGGGCATCTACTTCCAGAAAGGTCAGCCCCCGATACCGTCCCCTGCCCACCACCTGACGCTGTTGCTCAAACAGCCCGCCCGGCTTGTCTCCGGCAAGGGTCCAGCGTAGTTGGGAGGTCATGAGGCTATTGGACTATACCGAACATATGTTCGACTTCACAAATCTCTGGATGCCACGGGGTCTCAGGGAACCTGTTGGAGGTGGGGGTCGTACAATGGCGAAGGTCGACGGAAGGCGTTCCATTGAAAGCCCCCAGCATCTACGAGACGGAGGAGTTGGCGGCCATCCGCGCTGAAACAAGGCGGTTTGTGCGAAAAGAGGTGGTTCCCTACGGGGAGAAGTGGGAGGAGGAGGGGCGGGTTCCCCGTCGGCTCTTTAGGGAGTTGGGGGAAATCGGGTTGTTCGGTTTGCGGGTTCCCGAATCTCGCGGCGGGGTGGGCCTGGGTCATCTGGCCTCGGCCACGGTGGCCGAGGAATTCGGAAAAAGCACCTTCGGTGGGGTGACGGCCAGCGTGGCCGTGCACGGGGAGTTGGCGATGCCCTATCTCTACCGATACGGATCACCGTATCTTCAGGACCAATACCTGCCCAAAATGATGACCGGAGAGTTGATCGGGGCGCTGGGGGTCACCGAGGCCGACGCCGGGTCCGACGTGGCGGCCATGAGCACCCGGGCGATCCGCGACGGCGACGAGTATGTGATCAACGGGTCCAAGATGTTCATCTCCAACGGAGCGAGCAGCGATGTCGTGGTGCTCTCGGCCAAGACCGACCTTGAGGTTGTTCCCATCGGGGGATCAGTTTGTTCTTGGTGGAAAAGGAAACGCCGGGGTTCTCGGTGAGTCGGATTCTTGACAAGCACGGGTGGCGGTCGTCGGACACCGCCGAGTTGGTGTTCAAGGACTGCCGGGTGCCGGCTCGGAATCTGATCGGTGATCTTCATCGGGGCTTTTACGCCATAATGCGCAACTTCCAGAATGAAAGGCTGGTGTTGTCGTCCGCCGCTTTGGGCGAGGCCCGCCAGGCTCTGGAGATGACGGTGGAGTACGTCAAGAGCCGCCGGGTCTTTGGGAAGGTGCTGTGGGCCAAGCAGGCCCTCCGACACAAGCTGGCCGAATTGGCGACGGCGGTGGAGGCCGGCGCGCAGCTCATCTACCATTCGGCCTGGTTGCTCGACCAGGGTCGGGGAGCGGTCCGAGAGATCTCCATGGTCAAGGCTTTTATGAGCGAGTTGGTCAACCGGGTGCTCTACAGTTGCGTGCAGTTCCATGGCGGGATGGGCTACATGCGGGAGTCGGCCATCGAGAGGATGTCCCGTGACGCTCGCCTGCATCCCATCGGAGGGGGCGCCACCGAGGTGATGCTGGAAGAGATCGCCAAGAAGATGTGATTGCCCACCGGGGGTGTATTGAGATGGATAAAAAGCGGCTTCTGACCCTGCGCACCGAATACGAGAGCGCCGGACTTTCCCGATCCGATCTGACCGACGACCCGTCGGATCTGTTCGCCCGCTGGTTCTCCGAGGCTCTGGACGCCGGACTGGCGGAGCCGCACGCTTTCGTTCTGGCCACGGCCGATTCCCGGGCTCGGCCCTCGGCGCGGACCGTGCTGATGAGAGAGACCAACTCCGGTGGCATCGTCTTTTACACCAACTACGGGAGCCGAAAGGGTGCAGAATTGGCGGAGAACCCCCGGGCGGCGGGCGTGTTCCTGTGGTTGCCGCTTCACCGCCAGGTGCGAGTGGAGGGCCGAGTGGTGAAGGTGCCGGGCGACCAGTCCGACGCCTATTTTCGGTCTCGCCCTCCCGGATCGCGTCTGGGGGCGGTGGCCTCTCCGCAGAGCCGGCCGGTGCCGGGCCGGGCTTGGTTGGAGGAACGAATGGAAGAGTTGTGGAGGCAGTTTCCCGACGGTGAGGCGCCGCGACCCTCGGAATGGGGCGGATACCGGATAGTCCCCGACTGCTACGAGTTCTGGCAGGGCCGACCCAACCGTTTCCACGACCGTTTCGAGTACCGGCGCAGAGACGGCGCCTGGGTGGCGGAGCGACTTGCCCCCTGATGGTGATGCGACTCACGATTTTGGGTTCGAGCGGCACCTACCCGGCGCCCTCCAATCCTGCTTCGGGTTATCTGATCGAGGCGGGCAACACCCGGGTTTGGTGCGAGGCGGGTCCGGGCAGCTTCGCGGCTCTGAGCCGCGGTCTTGATCTGGGGTTGGTGGATGCCGTGGTGGTCTCCCACCGCCATTTCGACCATTGCGGGGATCTGGTTTCTGCCTACCACGCCTTCGCCTACGGACCTCACCCCCGTCTGAGGATCCCTCTGTACGCTCCGCCCGAGGTGTTCCCGGCTTTTCTTTCTTTCCTGGGTCAGGGCGCCGACGGCGGATTCGCCCAGGTCTTTGACCTGCGAACCGTCACCGACGGAGATCGGGTGACCATCGGGAACCTGCAGGTCTCTTTCGCCGAGGCAGATCACCCGGTTCCCACTGTGGCGTCTCGCTGGAGCGACGGCCATCGGGTGATGGCTTACTCGGCGGACACCGGCCCCGGGGGCCATTGGCCGAAGATTGCGCAAAAGGCGCATCTGTTCCTGTGCGAGGCCTCCCTGGGAGCGGCGCCGCCCCGCAGATGGACGCCGTATCACCTCACCGCCGATCTGGCGGGGCGGATCGCCCGGGAACAAGGTGTCCGGCGACTGATGCTCACCCACATTCCGCCGCACATCGCCACTCCCGAAGCGGTGTCGGCCGCCGAACGCACCTTCGACCGGCCCGTGGCCCTGGCGGTTCCCGGCGCCTCCCATCGAATATGAATACGTTTCCTACCCTGGTGGATGATGGAGCGAAAAAGACCGTTTGACGAATTACGGCCCATCCGTCTGCAGATGGGGTTCACCGACGCCACCCCTGGTTCGGTGCTGATCGAAATGGGGGGAACCATGGTGATTTGCACCGCCACGGTGGAGCAGAAGCGTCCCCCCTGGATCACCAAACGGGATCATGGGTGGGTGACCGCCGAATATGCCATGCTCCCCGGTTCCTCCGCCCAGAGAGTTCGACGAGACCACTACCAGAAGGGCCGGGCACTTGAGATCTCCCGGCTGATAGCCCGCTCCCTGCGGTCGGTGGTGAACCTGCGGACCATGGGAGAATGTGCCATCCGGGTGGATTGCGACGTTATCCAAGCCGACGGGGGAACCCGGACCGCGGCGATCACCGGCGGCTGGCTGGCGATGATCGAGGCACTGCGCTGGGCGGGGGAGCAGGGGATCGCCACTCCCGAAGCGGCGGTCGATCAGGTGGCGGCCATTTCGGTTGGTCTGGTGGAGGGAGAAATCCTGCTCGATCTGGACTACGAGGACGACCGGTCCGCCGATGTGGACCTGAACGTGGTGATGTCAGGGAGAGGACTGCTGGTGGAAGTCCAGGGAACCGCCGAGGGCGCCCTGTTCGACCGGACCGACCTGAATCGTATGCTGGACCTCGCTCACCAGGGGATTTCCGAGTTGTTCTCCGTCCAGCGGCAGGCGGTGGACATCGAATTTCCGTGAGAGCGGCGACCTCCCCGCCCCACCGACTGGTGGTGGCGTCGGCCAACCCCGACAAGATTGCCGAAGTGGAGCGGATCTGGCGTGATCTGGGCGTCGGGGGACGGATCGTCACCGGCCTGATGTGGGACGAGGTCGAGGAAACGGGAGCGACCCTGGAGGAAAACGCTCTCCTCAAGGCCCGGGCGGTCATGGAGGCCACCGGTATGGCGGCTCTGGCGGACGACACCGGTTTGGAGGTGGAAGCGTTGGGGGGAGCGCCCGGGGTTCGGTCCGCCCGCTATGCAGGAGAGAACGTCACCTACGGGGAAAACACCAGGCTGTTGATCAAAGAGATGGAAGGCTGCTCGAAAAGATCGGCCAGATTCCGCACCGTCGCCGCTCTGATGTGGCCGACCGGCGCCTACCTGACCGCCGAGGGTGTTCTGGAAGGAAGGATCACTCGGTCACCGAGAGGAGAAGGGGGGTTCGGTTACGATCCGGTGTTCGAAGTGGGGGAGAGGACTTTGGCTGAAATGACCGCCACCGAGAAGAACCGGATGTCTCATCGAAGCCGGGCCTTGCATGCCTTGGCTTCCCTGCTCAACCCTGGAAAGTGAACGGTGGGTCGAGCTCTTTGATGAACCGGGCGGTGGCGGTGGCCATATCCCGGCGCCGGGGCCGAGGCTGGTGGTGAACCGGGGGTGGGGAAGCCCGCGCCGACGAGGCCCGGGTCCTTTGTTGGCGGTGGCACTCTCCGCCATTTGGCCCGGTTTGGGGCATTTTGGGCACCGGAACGGCCGGGCACTGGTCCTGGTAGCCGGCGCCCTGGGCGTGGTCGCCATCGGATTCGTGTACACCATGTCGCAGGGGCCGAGAACCCTGCTGGTTTGGGGTTTGGCCATCTCGACGCTGCGGGTGGCAATCGGGCTTAGCTTGTGTGCGCTGGTCTTGCGCGCCGTGATCGCCGTGGATGCCTATCGGACCGCCGTCCGCGGGCGTCTGCTGCCGCTCCGCTATCTGCCAGGGCCACGGAGCAGATCCGCCCGGCTGGGAAGCTTGGTGGTGCTGACCATGTTGGCCGCGGTGATCGCTGCGCCCCACTTCCTGGTTATCCGGTTTGCCACGGCCCAGATGACGCTTCTGTCCGATGTGTTCGACACAACCGAGGTGCAAACGGCCATCCCCACGCCGATTTCCGCCACCACCGTGGCGATCGTCCCCGGGGAAGATGTTCCCAAGCCTCCGGTCAAAGATGACGAGGGTCCCATGACAGAGTCATCGGTTCCGCCGTCGTCACCACCACCGTCGGCGACCCCGACCACCGCGCCCGTATCGACCTGGGACGGCGCCGCTCGGCTGACGGTGGCTTTGCTGGGCAGCGACGCCGGATTCGACCGATCCGGGGTGAGAACCGACACCATAATCGTGCTTTCGATCGATACCGCCGACGGTAAGGCCGTTGCTTTCAGCATTCCCCGCAACTGGCACTACGTCAAATTTCCCGAGGGGACGCCCGCATCAGAACTCTGGCCCGACGGCTTCCCGGGGATCGTCAACGAAATCTACGGTCTGGGGTTGACCCACCCGGAAACCTTTCCTGGTGCGGAAGACACGGCCGGACAGGCCATCAAGTCGGCGCTGGCCCAGTTGACCGGGTTGAACATCCAGTACTACGTGTTGGTGGACATGGTGGGATTTGTCGAGGTCATCGACCTGTTCGGCGGCATAGATCTGTATGTCAGCGAATCGATCAATGACCGGATCAAACCCATTGTTCCCGAGGGCCCGTCCATCGACATCGTGGTCGAGCCGGGTGAGCACCATTTCGACGGGCTCACCGCCCTCGGGTATGTGCGGTCCCGAGTCCAGAGCACCGACTGGCACCGGATGACCCGCCAACGATGCGTGGTGGCGGCGATGATCGACCAGGTCCCACTTTCGGAGGTGATCTACCGGTACGTTGACCTCACCGAGATAATTTCCGCCCACGTCAGCACCGACATCCCCCTCGACCGTCTGGAAGAACTACTCGATCTGGCCGAGAAGCTGGACACTTCGAAAATGGTAAGCGTCAATTTCATCCCTCCCGAGTTCCAACCCGGCGATGCGCCCATTGGTCAAGTACGCCAGGCTGTCATCGCAGCCCTTCAGGACGACGCCGACCATACCAAGGCGATACTTTCCGACAGCTGCCGTGGGCCCCGGTTGCCATAGCCGCTCCGAATGCTCACCGCCCGGTGTCGACGAAACCACGGGACCAACAAACCCGGTAGGGGTGGGCAGGTCTTCAGCCGAGAGGGGGTTTCGGATCTTCTTGGGAAGTCACCAGAGCCTGGGCTCGAGTGAGCAGGTCGGCAGCCTGGGCGCGGGTGATGGGATGGTGGGGGCAGTAGCGGAGCGGGTTGACGCCGCATTCCCGAGCCAGACCCGCCGCGGCGAGGGTTTCGATGTCGGCGGCATGGAAGGTGTTCGAAATGTCAGAATATCGGGATTCCGAGGCGCCCTCGAGTTCGAATGCCCGGACCAACAGTGATGCCATTTGGCCCCGGGTGACCGTCTGGCCGGGGCAGAAGAGGAAAGGATTGGTGGCGCACCCTCGGGTTATCCCCAGAGTGAACAGGCGTTGGGTATGGGGTTCCCACCATTGGTCGGTGTCGACATCCTCGAACCGGGCGGCCGAACTAGGTTTTGGTTCGGCGCCGTCGATGATCCGAACCAGCCAGACCGCCAGCTCCCATCGACGAATGGGATCATTGGGACAGAACAGCCCTGCATCACAATGGGTGCCTTCCAGGATCCCCTGACTCGACATTGCTTGAACTGCAGCCCGGTGGGATTCTCTCAAATCACGGTAAGGCGTGGCCTCCGCCGCGGCCAAGTCGGCCTCGGTTTCCAAGGGCGGGTCGATACACCTGTTGGTCCTGCCCGAGTACAGGGCCCGGCTGGTGATAATGGTTCCGTTGTAGCTAGAACCCGGGTCGGCGGTGGTGAGATAGCGAACGATGCCGTCGGCTATGGCCGACGCTTCCACGGCTTGCACTTGCGGGTCTGACAGCAGTCTTTCCTCGGCCCGATTAGTGAGGTAGGCGGCTTCGGTCAGGACGGAGACTATCTCCGGGTTGTGTCGCAGAATGCCGTAGAGATCTCTTCTGTCCCACCTTCTGACCACGGCATTTGCTCCCCGATTGGCTGTGTAACGCCAATCAATGTCGTACTGAGAAAACGCGTGGTAAATCTCTTCGTAGAGAATCCCGGCCAAACGCCGGGAGTCGGGGTTGTACGCCTGGTGGAACGTCTCGGTGCCGGGGGACCGGGAACGGCTGGTCGCTCCGCCGTTGTGATGGATGGACACGAGGACTTTGGCGTCCAAGGCTCGGGTTATCTCGGCTCGGACGACAATCGGCAGTCGTATATCGGTGGTTCGGGTGAGCATCACGCGGTAACCGCGCTCCTCCAAGAAAGCGGCGGTCTTGAAGGCGACCGACAAATTCAAGTCCTTTTCGGCCATGCCTCCCCGACCCACTGCTCCGGTCTCCACACCTCCATGGCCGGGATCGATCACGATATCGACCTCGGTGACGTGGGCGCCGGAGGACACCAAACCCTCCCGCGAGCAAGGAGTGGTCACCAAGAATCCCCCCTCCCTCACTTCCCGCACCGGCAGGATCAGTCCTGAGTCTGTGACTATGACCCCCGTCGGGGGGGGGGCTTCCTCCTCGGCGGCAACGGATATGACCGACGCCGACAAGATCGAGAACAAACCCACGCTCGCCAAGAGGACGGTCACCAACCCGACCGTCCGACTCCCTTCTCCGTCCGAGGAGCGACGTTCTTTCTCCGACCAACCCACATCTGCCCTTTGCCACGCTTCCATAAAGCAGGTCATCACCCTTTAACCTTCAAGCAGACGCTGACCCACTTTCCAACTTCAGTACGATAGCCATGCCGGCCAATCCAGTCTGAAAACGCGGGCCTCGGAGGGGCCTGACACCGCAGAGCATCGGAGGCGGACGATCACTGAGCCACACTGGCTATAGAGCCCTAACGTTTTTCGTCGCTTCCCCCTTTTTTATGATGGGCATCTTCAGGGTTCGTCTGGTATTCTGAAGCTGTGATGCGTTCCCTAGGATGCGATTGCTCACCTTTGGGACAAACCCCACCGCTCGAAGGTTTCTCTTTTCCCCCACGGTTGGACGCCTCGCTGACGGGTTGGGTGGCGTGCGTTGGGTTGTCTTTGGCTGTGGCCAGGGAACACGGCGGAGGGGTTGAGGAGGCATTGGTAGCCGAAGCGGTCGGCCTCAGCGCAGATCATACGCATGACGCAGTGCGGCGCCTACAGATCGACGGGTTCGTGGATCGCAGGACCGTAACTATTCCTTGGTATTACGGCACAAGGGAAGCGCTGTTGTGGATCGAGAAACCTCGGCCGGAATTGTTGGGAATTCAGTTCCCCCGATTCGTGGGCCGCGGCGGTTCACCAGATCGCCTCCCTCCCCAGTTCTGGTGGATGTTCTGGTCGGGTCTTGACCCTATGTTCATTCGGCTCCCTGAGCACGCTTGGTATGTGGCATCTCGTATGATCACTCATGACAGCAGAAGACGGAACCTGCCGGCCGAAACGTGGGCTCTGAAACATCTGCCCGCTTGGGCGTTGCGGAAACTGTTGGACGATCCGGCATTCAACGGCACACCGGTAGCAGACCGCATCAAGTTCGCCCTGAATCAGCCGGTAACTTGGAATCGGGCGTACTGGCGTGGGGTGAGAGATGCTACGTTTCTCCGAAAAGCTTTTGACACCTCAAAGGTTGGGATCTGCCTTGCGGGCTACTCCTCTGTTGCCGATTGATGGCAGTGATCAAGAAAAGCAAGAAACTCGTTGCTATCCAAGAAGACACGAGTCGGTGGTAGGCTCCTAGTTGGGAACAAGTACCAGCTTACTTTGGAGTCGGTATGAGGCTGAGTAATAAGCAACTAGTCTATCTCTTCATCATGGCAGCTATGATACTCTGGCCTATTGCATATGCTTGTGGCCATTGGGTATGAGAAGTTACCGACCCGATGCGAAGTATCCTGTCGGATCAGGATTTTCTCCTGTGCCGGCGTCGAAATCCGCCACCGTCAGATGCTCGATATCAGTCTTGGTGATGGGGCTGGATTCCATGAGTGCTTTTCAAGTGGGTCGCTCTTCTTGGCCACATGGCCTTTAGCTGTCTCGGCCCGTCGCGGACCGGAATTCCTTGAGCGTTTGCCTGCGAAAGCAGACTGAGCGGGTCACCTGCGAGGCTTTCGCTACAATCCCAACACCAGAATGGCCTCACCCTCTTCGCTTGATCCTAGATATGAGCACCGGCATGTCCAGGAGGACCGTCCGATCAGCATTAAGGAGGCAAGAGAAACGATTACTGAGGCTAAACAGATTGTCAAGAATGCGACTGGCCTTCTGGCAACCTTGAAATCACATAAGCGAATTGCAGTTGACAAATACAGCCGGGAACGTGAAAGCTCTGTTAGGCGACACCTTGACAGGATGCCGCTTGAAGAGGTCAGGCGGGTTGCCCAAGGCCCTCTTCGGCTCAAAGCAGTTACGTCTGCGGGAGTTCGAACAGTCGGAGCTGCTCAGCGATTCGGGAAAAATCGCCTGGAATCGATCCGAGGGGTAGGTACACACACGTCGACGGAGATTCTGTCCGCAGCCCGGCAGTTTGAATACACCCTGCGTAGGGAAGTAAGGGTCCGGTTCGATGTGGAGGGACGGCCGACCACGCAGACGAATCTCTTGTCCAGCCTACGGGACCTTGAAGCCGCAACTCGATATGTCGATCCTTTGCGTCCACGCTTAAAGGCACTGGCTCAAGCCCTCGACAGACATGTCACGGGAGCCCTCTTTCACTGTCGACGCATCTTGCGTTTCTTTGCTGGTAGGAGGAGAAGGAAAGCGGCCGAGACAGCGTTGGGGGATCTCATCGAGCTGTTGAACCGTCCGGACACCTTCGCTTTAACCTCCGAGATGTCGGATGTCATGCACCGTTTGGCCAACTTACCGACAAGCCCCGCTCACCTATGGGCTGATTACGAAGCCAGGCCCGTAATCTACAACGAGCTTCTTGTTGAAGTCGGGGGCCTCGAACCGGAGGAGGACGCTTCTCAAGGTTTCCTCCCAAATGAGATCGTAGAACGGGTCAATGCCTTCAACCTCAATAAGGACCTGCTCGTCGCTTCGCTTCGTGGCTATCAGTCCTTTGGAGCCAGTTATGCCTTGGTCCAGGAAAAAACCATTTTGGGTGACGAAATGGGTTTGGGTAAGACGATCGAGGCATTGGCCGTGATGTCTCATCTGCGCTCGCAGGGGGCAACTCACTTCTTCGTAGTGTGCCCGGCCAGCGTGCTTGCCAACTGGGAACATGAAATCAGGAAACACACCCGCATGCGGAATATATGGCGCTTGCACGGCGCAAACCGGGAACTCGCCCTACGCCATTGGGTTCAACGGGGAGGAATAGCCATTACCACCTTCGGAACGCTTGGTTCTCTCGACCTTCCCAATGTTGAGATCGCCGCCGCCGTGGTTGACGAAGCTCACTACATAAAGAACCCAAACGCAAAACGGACCAAGGCGGTCCGCTCCCTGCTCTCCCAGTCAAAGCACCTACTGCTGATGAGTGGAACACCGATGGAGAACCGCGTCGAGGAATTCCGGACTCTTGTCAACCACCTTCGCCCCGAGATCGCCTCAACAATAAGGGCTACCCACGGTTTGACCGGAGCAGATGCCTTTTGCAAAGCGGTGGCTCCTGTCTACCTGAGACGCAACCAGGAAGATGTTCTCAGTGAGCTTCCTGACAAGATCGACGTGGAGGAATGGTTACTGCTGAACGGGGCATCTGCTGACATGTACCGCCGAGCAGTTCTCGGACGCAACTTCATGGCTATGCGCCGCGCCGCCTTCATGACAGGGCGGCCTCAGGACTCCCCAAAGCTCAACCGGCTCTTGGAGTTGGTTGACGAAGCCATAGCGAACGATCGGAAAGTCGTTGTGTTCTCATTCTTTCTCGACGTCATAACCAGAACGTGTGAAGCTCTCGGGTCGCTCGCATTCGGACCCTTGACAGGGAAGGTATCAGCACCGAATCGCCAACTACTGCTGGATGAGTTCTCCCGCGCTTCGAAACCAGGAGTGTTAGTAAGTCAAATCGAAGCCGGAGGCGTAGGGCTAAACATCCAGGCAGCCTCTGTCGTTATCCTGACCGAACCCCAATGGAAACCGAGCACAGAAGCGCAGGCCATCGCACGATGCTACCGGATGGGACAGACAAGGCCCGTCCAGGTTCATCGTTTGCTGACCGAGGACAGCGTCGACGAACACATGAAGGCCACCTTGTCCCGCAAGTCAGCATTGTTCGCCGAGTACGCCAGAAAGAGCACCATCAGAGATGTAGCACCAGAGGCTGTGGATACAACACATGGAAAAACAGTCCAAGAAGTCGTGTCACGGGCCGAACACGAAAGGCGCATCATCGACCTCGAACGGCAAAGACTCGATTTAGACACCTAAGAGCAAGAATAGGGCCACCAGGCCAGCAACGGAACGCCCAGCAGGCACCACCGCAGTTTGTGACATATCACGCGAAAGACACAAAGGTCCACATCTGGTGGAGGCGGACGTCCGGGCTACGGATTCCCTCAGACATTCCGGAACACGCTACGGATCGAATGACAAAACCAGGGCCCTCTCGCTCGTCCCGGTCTCGGCCGGTGTATAGGTCGCGCCGGGCCAGCGCTTCACCTATGTCCGACACGTTCCTCCACACGTCGGTCGCCATGTCCTGGCCTGGTGGAAACTGGTCAGCAGTGTAGAGAGCCACACTGCAGGCCGCTTCGGTGATCTCCGTGAACACCTCAGGGCTGGGCCTGACAAACTGTTCGTAGCGGGCCTGTTGTTGCCACTTCTGAAGTTGCGAGATTCCCACCTGATCCAGCCGGGTTGCGATCTCGCTCTCATGCGGTTCATCGAGCTGGCCCAGAAGCACGGCTATCTCATGACCCCAGGGCTGAGACTTCGGAGACGACGACAGATGGATAAGAGCCTTGACCGCGGTCTCGACAGTAAGGTGCCCGGCCGCGCAGCCTCGGGCGAGTCTCGCTTCGTATGAAGCGAACGCCTTCATCTCGTTGCCCTCCTCATCCCTCCGCCGCTGTGCGAAGGTGGGTATGAAACTCTCCTGGATGGCTTCCAGGGCGTTGGCTACCTGGCGCAGCCGTCCCACTGCCTCTTCGTAGTCGCTTCTCGGCATCACCATCTCCTTATCCCAATCGACCTCTCCAGGTTCCCTATCCACCAGCAACAGCGCATGACTCTTGACCCTGTTCTCGAAAGACGTGAACACCTGCTCGGTGCGCATCTTCCACTCCGGACGGTCAGTGAGATGAACATCCACAGAACAGCCCACCTCAGCCCGCGCCAAACCCTCCAGTTCCCTGGTCAGATCCTGTCGGCGGGCATAGTCGAGGTCGTCGTAGATCACCATCAAGTCGATGTCACTTTGAGGGTGGGCCTCGCCCCGGGCAACCGACCCGAACAACAACACACTCCCCGCACCCGCGCCGGCAACCACCTTCGCAGCACGCTCCGCCTCCGACACCGTAGGAACGAAACTCGAATCAACAATTCGAGGCTGCGCGTTTTTGTGGGGCGACGGGTTAGGGAAGGGGTCCTTGGTTAGGGGTTGAGGCCTCGCTGGAATAGGTGGTGAAAACGAAATCGCCTATCCAGGAGGCCTCAAGTGAGTGATGTTATGCCGATCCGGTTGCACCTGCGCGGTGTGCGGGTGACCGGGGTGATAGTGGATACCCTCGGGGAGCTGGAGGTGGGAGTGGTTTCTGTGAAGAAGCTGTCCTCGTGTCCCCACTGTGGACGTTCCTGCCGGCGGGTGCATGATCGCCGACAGCGGCGGATCCGCGATCTGGAGGTGAGCGGACGTTTGACCGTGTTGTTGTGGACCCAGCGACGGTTCGTATGCGACTGGTGCGGAAAACGGCACATGGAAACCCATTCGGAGTTTCTGGGTGGTGTAACGCGTCGGTTGGCCCGTCGACTGGTCCAAGACGCCCAGGTGATGCCCATCCGGGCGGTGTCCCGCCGCCACCGTATAGGGTGGCATCTGATCATGGGCCTGGTCACCGACTGGTCCCATCTGATCGGAACACGGCGCCGCCGACAGAGATGCCGGGTGCTTCTGATCGACGAAACGTCGATCAGAAAACGCCACCGCTACGTCACCGTGGTGGTCAACGGCGACACCGGCGGGATCCTGACCATGTTCCCCGGACGCTCCAAAGCCTCTCTGAGCAGGTTCTTCATCGAACAAGGACCCCGCTGGTGCCAAAACGTGCAGACCGTAGTCTCAGACGGTTCCCGCTCCTATCAGACCGCCATAATCCGTTACTTGCCTTCGGCGCGTCACGTCCTAGACCGGTTCCACGCCGCCCGCTGGTTCACCCAAGGCCTCACCCAGGTACGCCGAGAACTGCAACGCCGCCAGCCCCCAGGCGTCAAACCCGCCTACCACCCGGACCTGTTCCGCGCCCGGTTCGTGTTACTCAAAAGAAGAGACCATCTCACCCCAAAAGAGCGGATACGTCTCAAACGGCTATTCGAGACGTATCCGCGTCTGAAGGTAGCCTGGGACGCTCTACAGGAACTCTACGGCCTGTACAAGGCCCAAGACCTCCCCACAGCCCTCCAATCCCTGGAACGGTTCGCCAACCTGTACGAAACCGGCCAGATACCCGAGTACCACAACACTGTCACCACCGTCCTCAACTGGTCAAACGAGATCCTCAACTGGCACCACGCCCGACGATCCAACGGACCCCTAGAAGGCATCAACAACCTCATCCAAACCCTCCGCAGAACCGCACACGGGTTCACCAACCCCCACAACTACGCCGCCCGAGCACTCCTCCTAACATGAACCCCACCACCAACCAGCCAGACCACAATCCCACAAAAACGCGCAGGGCCAACAATTCCCATCACAACGCTTCTTCACTGCCCGCTGACGAGCGACCCATCAAATGATACAACCACAGCACCCCATTGCCCTGAGGTGTCCCCTTTCCCTGTGATAACGAACATCACGCCCTCCTCCCTGCGCTACAGAGTTGCACCAGGACGCGGACTAACACCGAGCCTGCGATGTTTGATCAGGTGTCACTTCGGAAGCGTAAGAGCCGGTACGGTCGATAGCCCGATGCGGGCAATCTGAGCCTCCCCGGGTTTCATAGAGGGGGTTAGGTGTGCCCCCACTTTGGTGGAGTCGGGTTATTCGAATTGACGGTGTGACCGACCCCGAAAAGGAGGGTCCTTTCATGCCGTATCAGAGAACTGGAAACCGAACTAACCGTTAACGAATCGAGCTATCGAGTTGCTCAAAGGCAAGGTGGTGCACCGCAAAAGACGCTACGAGGTGATCCGGACCATGAGAACCGAGGGGCTCTCCACCCAGGTGGCGTGCCGGGTGCATGCCGAACTCACGTTGGGTCATGGGATCACAGTGGGGCACAACGCGGTAGCGATGCTGATGCGCCGAGCCGGCATAGCTGGTCTTAGTGGAAACCGCCGGCCCAGGCGGCGCCCCGTCCCGTGAACACCCCTGTCGACTTGGTCGACCGGAACTTCGCCCGTTCCGAACCGGTCTACCTGGAATAACAGCGCTGTATGAAACCTCAGGAAACCGTCAGAAACCTTGAGAAAGGAAAACAGGCAAAAACCGTAGTTGGTGGCCTGTGGGCCACCACCCCTGACCTGCGGCTCCGTAGGGGCTCCACATAGGACTCCACATTCAAACCGGGAGGGCTCCACATTTGGGTTCGGCGATGCCCGATCTGCCTAGCCGAGGATCATCCAAGGGTCAATGGGGCATCCGCTGTTGGCACCAGCCAATAGAATAGGGTTCATGCCTGATGGCCACATTGACTACTGGAACCATATAGCGGTTGACCCCGAAGTGAGGTTCGGTAAGCCCTGTATCGTCGGAACCAGGATTACGGTCAGCGACATCCTTGAGAAGATGGCTTACGGAATGACCGAGGAAGACATTCTTTCCGAGTGGGACTATCTAACCCCGATTCAGATCCGATCCTGTCTGGCGTACGCATCCAACGGGCACCTGGCGAGGGCGTAGCCGTTCCCAGCCATCCTGCATGAAACTGCTCTTTGACGAGAATCTTTCCCCGCAGTTGCCTCGCCTCCTATCGGATCTCTACCCAGGTTCCGCACATGTCGTTGCTTTAGGCTTTGGCCGAGCCGGGGATTCACGGATTTGGCAATATGCAAAGGATTTCGATTTCATGATCACCACCAAGGACACCGACTTCCTTGAACTGAGCCAAAGTTGGGGACATCCGCCGAAACTAGTGCTGGTTGAATTCGGCAATCAGCCTACATGGGTTGTCGAGGCGGATCTTCGCAACAATTATGACCGATTGTAACGTTTCAGTCTTGACGATGAGCCGATTTTGAGACTCTGAACCCGGCCACAGGGGACTCCGACAAACCGAAGGGGTTCACCTTGGATGCTCGCAACCTTCCGCACTTGCAGATCGTCAGGAAGGTGGCCAATATCGGCAGATCCCATGCGAAGGTGCCAAACCTGAAGAACTGACCGAGTGGCCCAACCCGCATGATCCACCATGAACCCCGAAACTCGGAAGCTCATCCTCGAGCTCCACGGCGAAGGGCACAGCCTCACTGGCATAACCCAAGAACTCCGCGCAAGAAACATTCCTACCACCGGCGGCGAATGGTGGCCATCCACCATCAAAGCCACCCTACACATCAACCAACTCGACCAAAGCTCACTCGATTGAAAGGAGCTCACAATGGAAGCCTTCCTAGGGTATCTAGCTGGTATCAGCACTTTACTTACGGTGGAGTGGCTCAAAGCCAAACGCCATCAACAGAGGATGCGGCGTGTTGCCAAAGCATGGTTCGCCCATCGAGATGGCGTGGTGACGGACTATTTGTTACTTCGAGATATTGGGATATACACCCATGATCCTGACCTGATTTATAAGGCTGCTGTGGTTTACCAGCTTCAACAGCTGTCAGATAACTCCGATACAAAGTCGCTGGGGCTGACACCAAGGCTGTTTGAACTGGCAGAAGAAATGAAGCCCTGGTGGAAACGTTTTACTGGGAGAATCTGGAAATTGTTCTGGGGAATGCATCCTAGGTGATGAGGCCTCCGGCCGCCAGCGACATAAACCCTCGTCGATCTGGCACCTCCCACTCGTAAAACCAAACTGAACTCACTACCTTGAAGCGAGGTCCGGTGTAGGGACCATCCCATCGGTCTCGCTTCACTTTTGGGGGTCCCGGACCAAGTGTTTGTAGCGGGTGTCTTGCTTGCCGGGCAATGCGGTTTTGTCGAAAGGGAGTTGCTGTGGATGAAGGGGTGTTGACCAATCGGGAGGTTGCAACGGTGGTCGTGTTTGGCCTGGGGTTGGGTTGGTTCGCGCTAAGGGCGCGAGGCAGCGATGGGTCCTCCCCGCTCCGGGGGCTGTTTTCGGCAATGCGGCAGTGGCAGGTATTAGTTCCGCTGGTGCTGTATGTGGTGTGGATGGGGACGGTGCTGATTTGGGCGACCGAGATCGGTCTATGGAGTTCGGACCTGTGGAAGCCCACGGTTCTCTGGCTGCTGCTGACAGGGTTCGGGCTGCTCTTCAAGTTCCCTGAAGCGATCACCGAGCCAGGGTTCTTCCGACGGGTGCTTCTGCGAACGGTCGGGATCGTGGCCGTCGTCGAATACGTAGCGAACCTTGCATCGTTCCCGCTATGGGTCGAGATCCCCACACAGGCGCTGGCAGTTCTGTTTTCCCTTTTGGCGGTGGTCGGAGATGACCCCAAGCACGCCCCAGCCCGCAAGCTCGCAAACGGATACCTAAGCATGTATGGACTCTCGGTCGTGGTCTGGACAGTCTGGCGGCTGGTAAGCGAACGGTCGAGTATCGACTTCGAGGAACTCGTGGGGGAGTTCTTCCTCCCGATCTGGCTGACACCCCCGACGCTTGCCTATGTTTATCTGGTGGCCGTCTGGGCTGCCTACGACAGCGCATTTCGGCAGATGGGGTTCACCGCAGAAGGTCAGAATCAGTTCAAGCAAAAGATCGCTGTAGTCCTACGAGCAGCTGGCAGGCGTAGCGTGCTGCGGCTACTGCGCTCCGGATCTTGGCACCTCGGGCAGACCAGCGGATTCCGAGACGCGTGGATAGCAGTTGGAACGATGATGCACCAAGAGCGGAAACGGGTCGCTGCCGAAAATGCCTTTCACCAACGGCTAATCGACAACGTCGGACGGGTAGAAGTTGATGCCTCCGGCAGGCAACTCGACCAACGAGAACACCGCGAGACAAAGGAGGCTTTGCGTACCCTCGCCAATTGGCAATTCGGCTATTACCGCAAAAACGGTAACAGATACCAAACGGACCTCGCGGTCGAGCATTTGGCCGAACGGGAAGGGTTACCCACCCCCAGCGGGATCCGCATACATGTAGACCGAAGCGGCCAACGCTGGTACGCCGAACGCATAACCACCACCGGCCACTGGTTCGCGATCGGAGCCACCGGGCCGCCGACCGACCAGTGGATGTACGACGGACCCCAACCACCCACCGACTATCCCAACGAAACAGAATGGGACCACTGGATGGGAGGTAACAACGCCCCCAACTGGGACTAACCTCAACAAGCTTTCGGGTATTCTGCCTCTACTGGAATCTGCTATCACCTAGCAACAGCCGTTGCGAGGAACACAATATCTCACTCAGACGAAGAAGGGTCCCATACACCAGCGGCGCCCAGCGGTGGCCGACCATTATTTGGGCTTGGGAGTCACACTGGATCATGGCCACGATTAAAATGAAGCCGTGAACCACCCAAACGATGTAATGATTGGGAAAGAGCGAACCACTTGGAAAGCGCCCATGGAACTATGCTTTCCATATATGGAAGCTCGGATCAAAGCCCCCGGAAAGGCTCTCTGATCTGCGGCTTGACCCCTCAATGTGAGCCACGACCGCCTGTTCTTCAGCTCTCAGTTCGCGCATCATAAGGAATCTATCTTCGCTGAATCCCAGCCACCAGACCTTACAGAGCTTTCGCCAGTCTGCAGGACATCTTCAGCAGTTGCCACCCTCCGGAATATCCGACAACCTTTGACGGATAGGAAGTAAACGCTAAGGGTGTTCCGGTGCCTGATGTTTGCGGCAGAAGCGCCCTGGGCAGGCTCGTTTTGAAGAAGACCAAGACTTCTCCACCCACCGGGGAACATCTACTCAACCCGCTTTTACCGGTACTCCATCCGAACCGGTGTACCCTCCCTCCCAGGTAAGAGCGAAACAGAGCAGTCGGTCACGCCAAGATTTTGTACTATAAGTAGTATCAGAAACCTCTAATGTGGCTCTGACCTGGGGTTATGTTGGGATTATCGCGGAGGCGGACGGGAATCGAACCCGCCGGGGGTCTTTTGACCCCCCACCGGTTTTGAAGACCGGGGAGCCCACCAGGCGCTCGCTCGCCTCCCGTCGGTAAGGTTACCGGAGGGCGGCTGGTACTGTGAATGGGTCATGGGTGATAGCCGGTTGGATCAAGAGATGGCGTCGGTTCTGCGGGTGACCGGGTTGGTGAGGAGTCCCGGCGAGTGGCGCAGAGAGGACTTGGCGGGACTGCCGGGTCAGGTGGCCGGTTCTGCGGGAGGTGGCGTCTCGGCGGAGGTTCTCTTGTCGTCGTCGGATCCCAGGGGTGGGTTTGTTTCGGTGGAAAGCGGGGACGGCGCCTATCGGGCGTCGATCCCCATCGAGGAGTTGGCCTCGAAGGGAGTGGTGGTGTACGAATGGCGGGGCGGTGGGCTTCCCGAAGAGAGGGGAGGACCTTTCCGAATGCTGGTGCCGGGGGGCCGGACTCTGTGCTGGAACGTTAAAGGAGTTGCTGAGATGCGGGTGACTGCTCAACCCGAGCCCGACAGCGTGCCCGCCGATCCCCCTCACTGAGCAGATGACTCGGCAAGCGCCGGCCGCGGCGTATTCTTTTCATCATGACCGATCGGATGAGTGCAAGACGCGGCGCCGGCCCCACTTTTGGCGAGATACTGGAGAGCTTTCGTCGACGGCGGGGTCTGAGGAGAAGGCAGATCGCCCGGCAGTTGGGGATTTCTCAGGCACAGATCAAGGATTGGGAGCGGGGGGTGGAGATACCCATGCATCCGGGGTTGCTGCGTTCCCTGGAGACGATTCTGGAGACGCCCGAGGGTTTGCTGGCCCGCGCCGCCGGTTTCTCGCCGCCGGTGCTCGAGAAACCGAAGATGACTGTTCGTCAGTCTCTGGCCAGCTTGTCCCAGCCGGTCGAGGATTCCTCCGTGCATCCTCTGGATGTGGTGTCTCAGTCCACCCGGGAGTTGGCCCCTGTTGCGGCGCCCCCCGATCCGGAGGGAGGACCGTCGGGGATTTTCTCCTACCGATACAACCTTCCCGAGGAGCGCTGGGTGTATCGGATCCGCTTTCTGCTGACCGGGGCGGGGCTGGCGCTTTTGGCGCTTTTGCTGATGTGGGCGCTGCGCAGGGTTGGGGGGGAGCTGGGAAGTCTGTGGGACGCCATCTTCGGCTGATGACTCCCCACCGGAGATGAGCGACGCCATTGCGGTGGTGGTTCATCCCTGCCACCCGCGCGGGGTGCCCGAGAGCCTGGCCGGAATCGGGGGATTGGAGGTAATCACACCCGCCGATCTGGCGGCTCTGAGCCGATGTCTGGCCGATCCCCGCGTGGAGATTCTGGTGAGCTTTATTTGGACCGAAGAGTGCCTTTCCCGGGGTCTGCGGTGGATACAGTCAATCTCCTCCGGTTTGGACAACTACCCGATCGATGATTTGCGGGCGGCGGGTATCCGTCTGACCTCGGGCCGGGGCGCCAACGCGGCGGCGGTGGCGGAGCACGCCTTTGCCTTGTTGCTGGCCCTGACCAGGCGGGTGGGAAAGTCGGTGCGGTATTCGGAGCGGGCGTTGTGGAGGCAGGGCATGGGCTACGAACTGACCGGCAAGACCTTGGGGGTGCTGGGACTGGGAACCGTGGGGGAGGAGATCGCCTGGCGGGCCCGGGCGTGGGGAATGGAGGTGATCGGCACCAAGCGGAATCCCGACTCCTACGGGGGATGCGCCCAACGTGTTTATCCTCCCGAGGCGACCGTCGAGGTGTGCCGCCGCTCGTATGCGGTGATCAGTGCCCTTCCCCATGGGCGAGGAGCGCCGCCCCAGGTCGGGGCCGCCGAGTTGGCTGCTTTGGGGGATGGGTGGTTGGTGAACGTGGGCCGGGGTTCGGTGGTGGACACCCAGGCGCTGTTGGTCGCGCTGGATTCTGGGGAACTGCGCGGTGCCGGCTTGGATGTGACCATGCCGGAGCCGCTTGGGGAGGACTCACCCCTGTGGCGTCATCCCAAGGTGGTGCTCACTCCCCATCTGGGCGGGTTCTCTCCCGAGTACGCCGTTCGCCTGGCGGAGATTTTCGCGGCCAACCTGCAAGCCTTCCGTGGAGAAGGTGAGTGGGTTAACCTGATTGTGTGATCGCCCGCCACCAGCCGGGCGACCAGACCATTTTCATCTCGCCGGGATCATCCTGTCATATGAGCAAGATCAGCCATCAGGAAGGGGTGGTGCTGCGCAGTTACCCCTTCGGCGAGGCGGATCGGGTGGTGGTGTTGCTGAGCCCCCGAAGGGGTAAGTTGCGCACCGTGGCGCGGGGGGTACGCCGGGTCAAGAGCCGGTTGCGGGGTCGGCTGGAACCCTTCTGTCAGGTTGAACTGGTGCTGTATCGCGGGCGGGAACTGGATCTGATCACCTCGGTGAACGTGATGGCGTCCCACCCGGAGCTCCGGTCCGATTTGGATCGTCTCCTCAGCGCTTCCCTGATGGTCAACGCCGTGGATGCGGTTGCCCAGTCCGAGCAGCGTTCCCGATCGCTATACGGGTTGCTCACCCGGAGCCTTCGGGTTCTCTGCACCACCCCGGACATTCCCGGCCTGACCACCGCCTTCCTGCTGCGCCTGGCCGAGGTGGCGGGGGTGGCCCCGGCTCTTGAGTGGTGCGCCTCCTGCGGTCGGGACCACGGCCTCGCCAGATTCAATTTCGAGGGCGGAGGGGTAATATGCCGCCGATGCCAAACGCAAGGCTCGGTCCGGCTGGTGGGCGGCGTGACTGAACACCTCACCGAACTGGCCCGGGCCGATTTGGCAGAATTGCCGTTCGCCACCACGGAGTTGTCCCAGCAGGCCATGAACGTCGTCTGTCGTTTTCTGGAGATCCACCTGGACCGCCGCTTTCGCCCGGTGGCGGCGTTGCAATGACCGGAGAGGTTCCTCGCCATGTGGGCGTGATCCTGGACGGGAACGGCCGCTGGGCTGAACGGCGCGGGTTGCCGCGGGTGGCCGGGCATGTGGCGGGCGAAAAAGCGCTGCTCGACGTGTTGGAAGCCGCCCTGGAGGCGGGGGTGGAGTGGTTCACGGTGTTCGTTTTCTCCACCGAGAACTGGCATCGGTCTGCCGCCGAGGTCGAATTTCTGATGGAATTCTGTGACGAGCTGCTGTTGCGGCGCAGCCGGGAACTAGCCGAACGGGGCGCCCGCCTGCACTTTGCCGGCGACCTGACCGATCCTCGGATACCCGCCCCTGTCCGTCGCAATATACGCCAATCCCTGGAGTTCACCGCCTCCAACACGGGATTGAACCTGGTGGTGGCCTTCAACTACGGGGGGAGGCGGGAGATCGTGGAAGCCGCCCGCCTACTGGTGGCGGAGGCCGCGGCGGGAAGGATCCGACCCGAAGATGTTGATGAGAAGGCTGTGGCGGCCCGGTTGCACGTTCCCGAGATGCCCGAAGTCGACCTGATTATTCGCACCTCGGGAGAGAATCGGTTGTCGAACTTCCTCCTCTGGCAGGGGGCCTACGCCGAGTTGTACTTCACCGACGTGCTGTGGCCCGACTTCGACCGCCGCCACTTCCGCCAAGCCCTTTTGGAGTACCAACGTCGAGAGCGGCGATTCGGTCGAATCCAAGATACCTAGGGTTTCGGCAGCCTCTTTCGGTTTGTCCGGCTGATTGCAGACGACTCGGACGACCGAACCAAACCATTCTCGCCGCCCCCGGGGAGCGAACGAAAGCCGTTTTGTCAGTGCCCCTTGCGAGGCAAAAGATGCTGCGCGGCCATTTGAGGAATTCGGGGTGAAGATTCAGTGACCAACGGTGTGTCAAGAAGCCCGCGGCTTTGCCGGTAGCATCTTGGGGAATGCTTCGGTTTCTGACGGCGGGCGAGTCGCACGGGCCCGGTTTGGTGACGGTCGTGGAGGGTTTGCCGGCGGGGCTTCCCTTCAGTGCCGATGGTTTGGCGGACGAGTTGGCGCGGCGGCGGATGGGATTTGGGCGGGGGAACCGGATGAAGCTGGAGCAGGACAAGCTCGAGATCATGGGAGGGGTGCGGCACGGATATACGTTGGGGAGTCCGGTGGCGGTGGTCATCCGCAACACCGAATGGCCCAAGTGGGAGAAGGAGATGAGTCCGTTCCCCGGGCCCAAGCCGCGGCGGCGAATGACCGCTCCCCGTCCGGGGCATGCCGATCTGGCCGGGATGATCAAGTACGACACCCACGACGCCCGCAATATCCTGGAAAGAGCGTCGGCGAGGGAAACCGCCGCCCGAACGGTGGTGGGATATCTCTCCAAGGTGCTGTTGGCCGCCTTGGACGTGGAGGTGTTCAGCCACGTGGTGGCCATCGGCGGGGCCGCGACGCCCGATCATCCGCTTCCGGCGCCCTCCGATCTGAAGACCATCGACCGTTCGCCGGTGCGGGTGTTCCACCCGCAAGCAGAGGCGGCCATGATCGCCCAGATCCAGGAGGCCAAGGCGGACCGGAACACCCTGGGTGGGGTGGTGGAGGTGCTGGCTTATGGCTTGCCTCCCGGGATCGGCAGCCACGTCCACTGGGATCGCAAGCTCGACGCGCTCTTGGCCGGGGCGCTGATGTCCATTCATGCCATCAAAGGGGTGGAGATCGGGGACGGGTTCCGTTCCGCCGCCCGGCGGGGAACCGTAGCCCATGACGAGATTTTCTACGAGAACCCCGACGGGTACTTTCGCCATACCAATCGGGCGGGAGGCACCGAAGGTGGGATCACTCTGGGCGGGGTGCTGAGAGTGCGGGCGGCCATGAAGCCCATCTCCACCGTGATGCGTCCCTTGCAAACCGTGGATGTGGACACCCGCCAAGCCCACCAGGCCTTCCGGGAACGCTCCGACGTCTGTGCGGTCCCCGCCGCGGGGGTGGTGGCCGAGCAGATGGTGGCGTTTGTCCTGGCCCGGGAAGTGCAGCGGATGGTCGGGGGAGATACCGTGGACGACCTGAAGTCCGGGTGGAAGTCACACTGGAGAAAGGTGGAGCGGTTCTGACTTCCAAGCTGTGGCTGATCGGGATGATGAGTTCCGGCAAGACCAAAGTTGGCCGGATACTGTCGCTCCGGAGTGGCCTTCCGTTCTTGGACACCGACGACGAGATCGTGGAGCGGGCCGGGATGACCATTCCCCGGATCTTCGCCGAGCAGGGAGAGCCGGCCTTCCGGGCCATGGAAGCCGAAGAGGTGGCGCGCATCGCCGGGGACGAACGGCGGCTGGTGGCGGCCACCGGCGGAGGAGCGATCCTCGATCAGGCGAGCCGACGCCTCATGCGGGAGACCGGTCTGGTGGTGTGGTTGAAACCTTCCATCTCGTCTCTGATCGCCAAGGGCAAGACCCACAACCGACCTCTCCTGCAGGGACACTCCGATTTGGCGGGCCGCTACCGGAAGATTTGGGAAGCCCGCCGGTCCCTCTATGAGGAGACCGCTCACCTAAGAATCGATATGGACGGCAAGACCCGGGAGCTGGTGGCCGAGGAAGCATGGAGGCTGTGGAACGCATCCTGATCGGCGATCGGTGTGAGATCCTGGTCACAGACAGTCTGCCTGCTCCTCTTCTTCCTCTCCGCGCCGGGCGCTCTCCCGCCCGGGTGGTGGTGCTGACCCAGCCGGGACCGGTGGCCGAGGTGGCTCGGGCGGTGATCCGCCGGATCGAACGGGATAACGCCGAGGGAGGCACCCCGATGAAGATTCACCTCTTGGAGATCCCCGACCGGGACCACGCCAAGACCCTGGCGGTGGTGGAGGGTGTCTACCGGGAGCTCGATCGTCGGCGGGTGGACAGGAACGACACGATCGTGGGGGTGGGAGGGGGCGCGGCCACCGATCTGGCCGGGTTCGTCGCCTCCACTTGGCTTCGAGGAGTGGAGGCGGTGTACGTTCCCACCACCCTGCTGGGAGCGGTGGACGCCTCGATCGGCGGCAAGACCGGCGTCAACCGGGAGGGCAAGAACCAGGTGGGGACCTTCCGCCATCCCCGACGGGTGATCATCAGCGTCGATGTCCTGCGAGCGCTCCCCCGGAGTTTGCTGGTGGAGGGGATGGCCGAGACCCTGAAAGCCGGTCTGATCGGAGACCCCCGGTTGGTGGAGATCCTCGAGGCGCAGGGGTTGGACGCGGCCCTGTCGGAGGTGGTGTCCCGGGCGGTGGCAGTCAAAGCGGAGGTGGTGGCCGCCGACTTCTACGAGACGGGAAGGCGGGCGATCCTCAATTACGGTCACACCATCGGCCACGCGGTGGAGACGGCCACCGGCCTGCCCCACGGTCACGCGGTGGCGGTGGGAATGGTGGCCGCCGGCGCCGTTTCGGCCGAAAAGGTGGGATTCGCCCATGCGGATCGGCAGCAGGAGATGATCGCCTCCCTGGGCCTGCCGGTCGCCTCCCCGGCGGTTGAACGGCCGATGGTGATGGAACTGCTCGGCAAGGATAAAAAACGCCGGGGAGGTCCGCTGCCGAAGATGGTTCTTTTGGAGAACTTCGGGAAACCGGTGGTGACGGACATCTCCCATCGGGACCTGGAGATCGGATTGGCGGCCATCGGGTTGTGATCATCTACACTTCGGTCTGACTTTCCCCAACCCGAATCGAACCATGATCTCCACCAACGATGTCCGTCCCGGCATGGCCCTGGAACTCCCCGATGGGGTTTTCGGCATCGTCACCTACCAGCATGTCAAGCCGGGCAAAGGTAAGGCGTTCGTGCGTATGAAGCTCAAGAACGCCGAGACCGGGCAGGTGTTGGACCGCACTTTCCGGGCGGACGAGGATGTGCCGCGGGCGATCATCTCCCGCCAGGATCACCAATATCTCTACCGGGACGACCTCGGTTTCCATTTCATGAACCTGCAGGACTACTCCCAGTTCGCCCTGGGTGAGGGGGAGATAGGAAAGGACGCGGGATACCTGGTGGAAGGCATGAGTCTCATCATCGCTTTTCACAATGAGCGGCCGATCGGCATGGAACTGCCCCCGTCGGTGGAGATGGAGGTCACCTACGCCGAGCCGGGAGTGAAAGGCGACCGGGTGTCGGGCGCCACCAAGGATGTGGTGGTGGAGACCGGCATCAGTGTCAAGACCCCGCTTTTCGTGGAGCAGGGTGACCGCATCAGGGTGGACACCCGCTCCGGCGCTTATCTCACCCGAGTGTGAAGGTCCCATCCGAATCGGAGGAGACCGTCGGGCCTTTCGAGGATTCTTTCGACGACCCGCGCGATCAGGCGTTGGAAGTGCTCTACGAAATGGAGATGTCAGGAGCGTTTCCCCCCGATGTTGCGGGGCTGTTGGAGAACAAGCTCCCCAAGGCTCGCCGGATCGTGCGGGGGGTGATGGCGGAGATCGACCAGCTCGATGCGATTGTGGAAAGGGCCGCCCGGGAGTGGAAGTCCTCTCGGATGCCGGCCATTGATCTGGCGATCCTGCGGATGGCGGTTTACGAACTGCGACACCACTCCCGCACCCCGGTGGCGGTGATCATCTCCGAGGCAGTGCGGATCGCCGGGGAGTTCTCCACCGAGAACAGCAGCCGGTTTGTCAACGGGGTGCTGGCCACCTTGGCGGAATGGATCCGGCCCGACCCTTCCCCGACCGCGGCCCGGACCGTTCCGGGGCCCTTCGGTGTCAGGCGGCGCCGTCGGGTCACTCCCGGACGGCTGGTGACCGCCGACGGCCAGGTATTCGGGGGATGGTCGGTGGGGGCTTTGGGGACCACGGTGGGGGAGGTGGTGTTCAACACCGCCATGAGCGGATACCAGGAGGTGTTCACCGATCCTTCCTACGCCGGGCAGATCGTGGTGATGACCATGCCCCACATCGGGAACTACGGCGTGACCGACCTCGATTCCCAGGCCGGCCGTCCCGCCGCGGCGGGAGTGGTGATGAGATCCTATTCTCACCGCTATTCGAATTGGCGGGCGCAGGGTGACTTGTCGGATTTCTTCTCCCGGCATGGGATGGTGGCGGTCACCGGCATAGATACCCGCCGGTTGACCCGTCACATCCGCCGGCAGGGAGCGATGCCCGCCGCCCTGGGAGAGGGGGTGTCTGCCCACGAGTTGGCCGAGCTGGCAGCCTCCGCTCCGGTGATGGTGGGACAGGATCTGGCCTCGGGGGTCTCGACCGCCGATCCCTATACGGTGGGGGCCCGCGGCGCCGCCCGCGGAAAGGTGGTGGCCATCGATCTGGGCATCAAACGAGACATAGTGGACCAACTGGCGGCGCGCGGATTGGAAGTGGAGGTCATGCCCTCCCACGCAACCGCCGCCGAGGTGCTGGCCGCTCGTCCGGACGGGGTGTTTCTGTCCAACGGCCCGGGAGACCCCGAGCCGCTCGGGACTGCGATCGCCGCCGTGAGGGCTCTGATGGGAAAGGTTCCGGTGTTCGGGATCTGCCTGGGCCAGCAGGTGATGGGTCTGGCGTTGGGGGCCCGAACCTACAAACTCTCCTTCGGTCATCACGGTGGAAACCACCCGGTGCGCCGGCTGGCGGACGGCAGGGTTGAGATAACTTCCCAGAACCACGGATTTGCGGTGGACCTGTGGTCGTTGACCGACCGCCCGGCGCCTTCCCGGGAGGGTCTGGTAACCCCGCAATTGCTGCCCTCCGAGGTTCAGTCCGACTTCGGCGCGGTGGTTCCCACTCACCAGAACCTCAACGACGGCACCCTGGAGGGGATGGAATGTCGGGATGTTCCGGCTTTCTCGGTGCAGTATCACCCCGAGGCCGCTCCCGGACCCCGCGATGCTCTGGGGCTGTTCGATGACTTCCTTGAGTTAATGGAACGGGGGGTGTAGCGTCCGTGCCGGCCCGCCGTGACCTTCGATCGATTCTCCTGGTGGGGTCAGGCCCGATCATTATCGGGCAGGCCTGCGAGTTCGACTATTCGGGAACCCAGGCGGCCAAGGTTCTGCGTCGGGAGGGCTATCGGGTGGTGCTGGTGAATTCCAATCCGGCGACCATCATGACCGATCCCGAATTCGCCGACCAGACCTATGTGGAGCCCATCACCCCCGAGGTGGTGGAGCGGATCATCGAACGCGAGCGGCCGGACGCTTTGCTGCCCACCCTGGGTGGTCAGACCGCCTTGAACATCACCGCCCAACTGGTGGGGAGGGGAACCTTGGAAAAACACGGGGTGGAACTGATCGGGGCGGGGATGGAAGCCATCGAGCGGGCCGAAGACCGGGGGAGGTTTCGGGAGGTGATGGCCGACGCCGGCCTGGAGACTCCGCGGGCGGGATACGCCCGATCAATGGGGGACGCCCGCCGCATCGCCGCCCGGCTGGGATTTCCGCTGATGATCCGACCCTCCTACATCCTGGGGGGAGGAGGAACCGGGATGGCCCATGATGCGCGGCAATTCGAGGCGGTGGCGCGCCGGGGGCTGGACACTTCGCCGGTGTCGGAGATCCTGGTGGAAGAATCGGTGGAGGGATGGAAGGAATTCGAACTGGAGGTGATGAGAGACCACGCTGACAATGCGGTGGTGATCTGCTCGATAGAGAACCTGGACGCCATGGGGGTGCACACCGGCGACTCGATCACGGTAGCTCCCATCCAGACCCTTTCTGACCGGGAGTACCAGGAGATGAGGGACGACGGGATCGCGGTGCTGAGGGCCATCGGGGTGGAGACGGGAGGCTCCAATGTTCAGTTTGCGGTGGAGCCCCGGACGGGACGGCGGCTGGTGATCGAGATGAATCCGCGCGTGTCCCGCTCTTCGGCTCTGGCTTCCAAGGCCACCGGTTTCCCCATCGCCAAGATCGCGGCTCTTCTGGCGGTCGGTTACACATTGGATGAGATCACCAACGACATAACCGGGCAGACCCCCGCCTCCTTCGAACCGGCTCTCGACTATGTGGTGGTCAAGGCGCCTCGCTTCGACTTTGCCAAGTTTCCCGACACGTCTCGAAGGTTGGGATCCTCCATGCAGAGTGTGGGAGAGGCGATGGCGATCGGGCGCACCTTCCCCGAAGCTCTGCAGAAGGCGCTGCGGAGTCTGGAGACGGGACATCTGGGTCTGGGCGCCGATCCGGGGTCGCGGCGCTGGGAGAAACTGGCGGAAGAACAACTGATCGAAGTGTTGAAGACTCCCTCCCCCCACCGGGTGGTGGCGGTCGGCGAGGCACTGCGCAGAGGGTGGTCTCCCGAAAGGGTTTCCCGGCTCACCTACTACGATCCCTGGTTCGTACATCAGATGGCGGAGATCGTCGAGCTTCGGGAAGAGCTTCTGATCAGGGGTCCCCAGGACGACCTGTGGGAGGATGCCAAGCGCTACGGATTCTCCGACGCCCAGCTCGCCTTTCTGTGGGGGCGCCGCGAGGAATCGATTCGACGGGGCAGACGAGCCCGAGGCATACGCCGCACCTACAAAACGGTGGACACCTGTGCCGCCGAATTCGCCGCCCAGACCCCCTACCTGTACGGGACTTTCGAGGACGAGGATGAGGTTCCGCCCGCCACTCGTCCCCGGGTGGTGATCCTGGGCGCCGGTCCCAACCGGATCGGGCAGGGGATCGAGTTCGATTATTGCTGCGTGCATGCCGCATTTGCCCTGGGGGAGGTGGGGTACGAGACGGTGATGGTCAACTGCAATCCCGAAACGGTCTCCACCGACTATGACACCTCCCATCGTCTCTATTTCGAACCCCTGACCGTGGAGGATGTGCTGGATGTGATCGCGGTCGAGCAGCCGGTGGGAGTGATTGTGCAGTTCGGTGGTCAGACTCCGCTCAACCTGGCTGCCCGGCTGGCCGAGGCCGGAACTCCCATCGCGGGCACTTCTCCCGCCTCCATCGACCTGGCCGAAGACCGGGAGCGGTTCTCGGAGTTGTGCAAACGGCTGGGAATACTGCAGCCCCGCCATGGCCTGGCCCGGTCTGCCTCCGAGGCTCGCCAAGTGGCCATGGACATGGGCTTTCCGGTGGTGGCGCGGCCCTCTTTTGTGCTGGGGGGAAGACAGATGGAGGTACTGGCCGATCCCGGGGAATTGGAGACTTATCTGAAAGAGGTCTACGAGAACATCGACCAGGCCGATCTGGCCGGGGCGCCGCTTCTCATCGACTCTTTCTTGGAATCGGCGATCGAAGTTGATGTCGACGCCGTCTATGACGGCACGGAGCTTTTGGTCGGTGGGATCATGGAGCATGTCGAGGAAGCGGGGGTTCACTCGGGGGACTCCGCGTGCATCACCCCACCTCGTACCTTGGATGCTGCGGCTCGCCGGACCATCCATGAGATCACTGGCGTCTTGGCGGAGGAACTGGCCGTGCGGGGATTGATCAACGTTCAATATGCAGTACAGGGTGAGGATGTATACCTGCTTGAGGCCAATCCCCGGGCGTCTCGCACCGTACCGTTCATCTCCAAGGTGCGGGGATTGGCTCTGGCCAAGTTGGCGGCCCGGGTGATGATGGGCGCATCGCTTCGGGAACTGCGGGCCGAGGGATTGTACGGGGAGGGCGGGGCGCCGCAGATGGTGGGGGTCAAGGAGGCGGTGCTTCCCTGGGAACGCTTCCCGGAATCCCATCCGGTGTTGGGCCCGGAGATGCGCGCCACCGGGGAGGTGATGGGAGTGGGAAGCGACTGGAAGACGGCCTATGGAAAAGCTCTGTTGGGAGCGGGCGACCGGTTGAGAAAATCGGGAACCGTGTTGATGTTGCTGGCGGCGCCCGATATCGATCAGGGTCGGTTGCTGGTCTCGGGATGGGCCCGGAACGGACTCGTCCAGATGGCCGACCATCGCACCGCGTCGGAATGGGACGATCCCAGGGTCGGGACCCTTCAGCCCGGAGAGCAGGGTCGGCGGCAGGCGGTGCGGATGGTCGAGTCGGGAGAGGTGACCCTGGTGATCAACACCTACGGCAGCGACGTTGCCCGATTCGACGGGCGAGATCTGTATCGGGTGGCTCGGCAGAAGGGCATTCCCTACCTGACGACCCTGGCGGCGGCCGGCGCCGTCTCCGAGATACTCGATTCGGATCTGGGGGCTATCGCGGCGCCCCGAAGTCTTCAGGACTGGGGCGCATGAGCCTTTCCACCCAAAACGTGCTGATGCGGATGGGCGGAGGCGATGCGGAAGAGGCGGTTAGGACCGCTTCGGAACTGAAGAGCAGAGTGGGCGGGTTTGTGATCGGCGCCGACTTGCTGCTGGACCGCGGACCTATCCTGGTGGGGCCTTTACGGACGTTGGGAAAGCCGGTGCTGGCCGATCTGGGCATCCTGGATCGACCTCGGGTGGTGGCGAGGGCGGTGGCGAGGATGGGCAAGCTGGGCGCGCGGTGGGTGAGTGTCTCCGGACTGGGAGGCCGCCGGGTGGTGAAAGCCGCGGTGGAGGAGGCGGGGGGATACCCCGAGACGTCGGTGGTGGTGTCGGCGGCGCAGGCGGGCTGGGCCGGCGACGAGGAGTTGAAAAGGGTGGGCATCTCCGACACACCCGGGAGCCAGGTCTCCCGACTGACCAAACTGGCCCTGTTGACGGGCGCCGGGGGGATACTGTTCCCGGCGCGGGAGCTGGGAGTGGTGGTTCAGGTTTCGGTACCCACGGGATCGTCCGGAATGGGAAATCCCGGAGGGCTCTCCCGAATGGCTGAAGTCCCCAAGGGTCTATCCTGTTCGGAAATAGCGGCCACCGTCAGAGGAGGCGCCCATTGGGTGGTCGTCACCCCCGAACAGGCTGAGAATTTGGAAGCAGGGATATGAGCCTGTTTTTTATTGCCCTATCGTTTGGGTGTCTGGCCATTACAGACCGCCGGATGACTGGCCCATAGATTGAGGAGAATCGATGAACCCACCACCTCTCACCTCGGAGCAGCGTAAACAGGCCCTGGCCAAAGCGGCCGTGGTTCGTCGAGGCAGGGCGGAGATCAAAGCTGATCTGAGTGATCGGCGTTTGACTATGTCCGAACTATTGGAGCGCACCGACGACCCCCTGGTAGGCGGAATGAAAGTCTCCGCCGTGCTGTTGGCTTTGCCGGGCATAGGCAAAAAGCGGGCCGGTCGCCTCATGGAAAGAGTGGGAATCATCGAGAATCGTCGTCTGCGCGGCTTGGGTAAGCGTCAGCGGGAAGACCTTATCCGAGCACTGTCCTAAAAGGGAGCCGTTTCGGGACATTGACCAAGTTCCCGAGCCTGGTTCTGGTGGTTTCCGGCCCGTCCGGGGTCGGGAAGTCCACTGCGTTGGCGGAGTTGGGCAAACAGGAGCGGGTGGAGGTGGTCCCTTCTTTCACCACTCGTTCCCGCCGCCCCGGCGAGGTCGACAAGGTGGATTATCACTTTGTGACCGAACCGGAATTCCGGGAAATGATGTTGGGGGACGGCTTTTTGGAATGGGTCCGATATGACGGCCACTATTACGGCACCCCCCGGAACGCGGTGGAAGAAATCGTGGAACGGGGAGAGGTGGCGGTGCTGGAGATCGAGCGGCGAGGAGCGGTGGCGGTGAGGGAGAGCTTTCCGCAGGCGGTGTTGGTTTTGCTCAAGCCGCCCTTTCCGGAGGAGTTGGAGAGAAGGTTGCGATCGCGGGGCGCCACCGGGGAGTTTGTGAGCCGTCGCCTGGCGTTGGCGAGACAGGACGCCCCGATAATGGACGACCTGTACGATGTGGTGGTCACCAGCATTCGCACCCGGGATACGGTGGAGGAGTTGAACCGTATAATCCGGAGTCGGTACTCGCCCCACTAGCAAAGGGAATGGAGAGACGGCCCCAGCATGAAAATCGAAGAAGTAGTAGACAAGATCGGCAATCGGTTCTCGGCCGTGGTAGTGGCGGCTCGTCGCGCCCGCGATATCCAGGGTTACTACGCCCATCTGGGGCAGGGAATCGGAAAGTTCATCCCTCCTCAGGTTCACACCTACGCCCGTAAGCCTTTGACGATCGCCATGGAAGAGATCTTGGAGGACAAGGTGGTCCGAAGAACCATCGAATCTTCGGGGGACGAGCAGACTTCTGAGATAGCGGAGGTTTAGTGGCCAGGGGCCGCCGAGTCCTGTTGGGGGTGACCGGGGGAGTAGCTGCCTTCAAAGCGGCGTCTCTGGCTCGGTTGCTGATCGAGGGTCACGCCCAGGTGCGAGCCATGATGACCGGGCCCGCCCTCAGATTCCTGGGGGCCAACACGCTCTCGGCCATAACGGGCCGCCCGGTGATCACCGACCTCTTCGAGGACGCCCATTCGGTGAGTCCTCACACCGAAGCCGCCGATTGGGCCGATCTGGTGGTGGTGGCGCCTGCCACCGCCGCTTCCCTGGCCCGGTTGGCGCATGGTCTTTCCTCCGATGTGGTCACGGCCACCGTGCTGGCCGCCTCCTGTCCGGTGGTGGTGGCGCCCGCTATGCACACCGCCATGTGGGAAAACCCGGCCACCCGCCGTAACGTTGCCACTCTGGAGGCCGACGGGGTGACGGTCCTGGGTCCGGTGCACGGTCGGTTGGCGGGTGGAGAACGGGGAGCGGGCCGGATGATGGAGCCCGAAGACCTGTTCTCGGAGATCGAAGCGATGGGCGAGGCCTCTCTGCGGGGTGTGAGGATCCTGGTGACGGCGGGAGGTACCCGCGAAGCCATCGATCCGGTGCGTTTTCTAAGCAATCACTCGTCGGGGAAGATGGGTCACGCGGTGGCGACCGAGGCGGCCCGCCGAGGAGGGGACACCACGCTGGTCACCTGCTCACCCTTGGAGTCCCCGCCGCCGGTAAAGAGGGTGGATGTGGTATCTGCGCAGGACATGGCCGAGGCGGTGAGTTCGGTGGCGGCGGATGTGGCGGTGATGACCGCCGCGGTGGCCGACTTCCGTCCCAAGGTCCGGTGGGGAAAGAAGCTGGCTCGAAGCGAGGGGCCCGGGATGCTGGAGTTGGAACCCACTCCCGATGTGCTGGGCGAAGTTCTGAGCCGCCCGGTGCGTCCCCGGGTGGTGGTGGGGTTCGCGGCCGAAACCGGGGGGGTCGAGCGAGCGGTGGGTAAGGCCTCCCAAAAAGGTGTCGATCTGATGGTGGCCAACGATGTCACTATTGCCGGTTCGGGGTTTGGGTCCGACAACAATCAGGTCGTCCTCATCCGAAAGAACGGCGACACCGAGCCTTGGCCCCTGCAGTCCAAGGCGGCGGTGGCCGCCCGGCTGCTGGATGAGGTGAAGAAACTGCTGGGGGAGAACTGAGAGGGTTTGATCTTGAGTTCCAGGGTTTGGTCTTTTACTTCCGAATCGGTTGCCGAGGGACATCCCGACAAGGTGGCCGACCTGATCGCTGATCGTCTGCTGGACGCGGTGATGGATGCCCACCCGGGGTTTCCTCGCCCTCGGGTGGCCTGCGAGGTGCTGGTCACCGGCAACCGGGTGGTGCTGGCCGGCGAGACCTCTCACCGCTTGGACGAAGAAGTGGTGGAGGCGGTCACCCGGCAGGCGATCGCGGACGCCGGTTACGGTCCGGGCGATCCCGAGTTTCCCTGCGATGGGGTGGAGATCACCAACTTGATCCAGGAGCAGTCGAGTGAAATAGCTCACATGGTGGTGGAAGGGGAGGAGATCGGCGCCGGGGACCAGGGGATCATCTTCGGTTTCGCCTGTGATGAGACCGCTCCGCTCATGCCTCTTCCCATTCATCTGGCTCACGGGCTGGCCCGCCGGCTGGCCGAGGTGCGCACCCGGGGGGTATTGGACTATCTCCGCCCGGACGGCAAGACCCAGGTGACGGTGGAATATCGGGGTCGGACGCCGACCAGGGTCAGCCAGGTGGTGGTTTCCGCTCATCACCGCCCGGGGATTGACATGGCGACTATGCGAGCGGATCTGGAGCAGATGGTCATCCGGCCGGTGATTCCCGCCGAGCTCTTGGAGGGCGCCCCGCGGTTCTTGA
The DNA here is from genome assembly GCA_963665765.1 of Acidimicrobiia bacterium. Taxonomy (GTDB): domain Bacteria; phylum Actinomycetota; class Acidimicrobiia; order Spongiisociales; family ZC4RG35; genus Bin76. The sequence goes on along the minus strand of OY762464.1, from coordinate 422,759 downwards.
TCAACGAGTCGGGATCTTTTGCGGCCGGAGGCCCGGGTGCTGACACCGGACTCACCGGACGCAAACTGGTGGTGGACACCTACGGCGGATACGGTCCGCACGGCGGGGGGGCGCTTTCCGGAAAGGATCCCACCAAGGTGGACAGATCGGCGTCCTACGCCGCCCGACATGCCGCCAAGAATCTGGTGGCGGCCGGCCTGGCCCGGCAGTGCTCCATTCAACTCAGCTATGTAATCGGGATGCCGGAACCCCTTTCGCTGCACGTGGACTGCTCCGACACCAACCAGGCGCCCGTTGAGGCTTTGGAAAAGGCGTTGCGGGAGGTGCTCAGTTTCCGTCCCCAGAACATGATCGAGCATCTCGGCCTTTGGGAGACCCGGTTCAGCGACACCACCCTATATGGTCACTTTGGCCGGGAGGACGCCGGGTTTGCCTGGGAGCGGACCGATTTCACCGAGCAACTGAAGGCCGCGGCCCTGTCTCGGTGAATCTCGCTGTCCGGGTGGTCCCGGCGGTACCCGCCTTCCAGGTGGATAGGGGCTTTTGGTACTCGGTGCCGGCTCACCTCCAGGACAAGACCGGGCCGGGTTCCAAGGTTCGTGTTCCGCTGGGAGGCGGATATACCCACGGATACGTGGTGGAACGAGGTGACGGATCACCTCGGGAATTGAAGCCGATTTCCTCGGTCAGCGGCGATCTGCCGGTGTTTGACGCCGCTCTGCTGTCGGTGTGCAGGTGGGCGGCTCACTACTACGTGAGTCCTCTCTCCACCATCCTGGCCAGGACCGCTCCGCCCAACGCTCCCCGGGCGCCGGCCCGCCCCGTTCCCCTCCCCCCGCCTCCCCCCGCCGATCCGGAGCATCCGGTGTTCCGACTGGGTGAGGACGCCGCCTCCGGACGCCGCCGGCGACCGGGTGGGGTGCTCGTCAATCCGGCCGGGGGGGAATGGGCCGGATCGCTGCTGGGTCCTGTCCTGGGGGCGGGACGTTCCGTTCTGATCGTGGTGCCCACCGCCTTGGAAGAAGAGCGGATAACTCAACTTCTACAAGAGGTTTATGCGGGTCGGGTGATGAGCGCCAGCAGCCGGCACAATGATCGGCAGAGGACCCGGGCATGGGGACAGTTGGCCACCCGGGAAGGTGTGGCCCTGGTGGCCACGCCGGCCGCCGCGCTGTGGCCGTTGGGCGTACCCGGACTGCTGGTGGCGGTGGAGGACGGCCGCCGCGCCCACAAGAGTCGTAAGACGCCCACGGTCGGAACCCTCCGCCTGCTGAGAGAACGCAGCATCCGAGAAGGAGGCGGCTTGGTGGCGTTGGGACCGTTTCCCAGCGTGGACTTTCTGGCCCTGGGACCCGATCTCTACCGTAGCCGAGGGAGGCACCGGCTCTGGCCACACGTAGAGGTGGTGGACCGCCGGGAACCGGGCGGGCCGGGGCTCTTTCATCCTCTCACGCTGTCGGCTCTGCGGATTGCCGCCTCGGCAGGCGGGGCCTTCGTCTTTGCCCACCGGCGCGGTTATGCCCCCGCCATGCGTTGCGCGGCCTGCCGCACCCTGCGGCGCTGTCCCCGCTGCGGAGGCCGAGCCGCCCGGGGCTTGAATTGCCAGCGGTGCGGAACGGAGTTGGGTGCTTGTCGAAAATGCGGGCAAGGGTATTTCGAGCCGCTGGGGGCCGGGGCTGAACGGGTCCGAACCGAACTTGCCAGACGGTTCGGGAAAGATCGGGTGGGAGCGGTGGGAGAAGGAGCGCCCATCACGGTGGGCACGGAGGCCTCTCTGGCCGGGGCCGGGCGGTTCGATCTGATGGTGGTGGTGGACGCGGACGGACTCTTCCATGCTCCTCATTACCGGGCGGACGAGGAAGCCCTGCGGATAATGGTCCGGCTGGCGGGAAGGCTGTCCGAAGGCGCCGGTCGTCGTCTGCTGGTGCAGACTTCCTCTCCCGATCATCGGGTGTTGGCCGCCCTCCGCAAGGGGGATGGCATCGGGTTTCAGCAGGCCGAGCTGGACCGTCGTATCGAGAGCGGCTTTCCACCCCAGGGTCAGTTGATGGCGTTGGAGGTACGGGGGGCCGCGCTCGAGCAGGCGGCGGACCGGGTGGGGGCCGAGATGGGTGGATTGGAGTACCCACAGACGTCGGTGCACGGGCCGGCGGAGTTTTCATCCGGTCGGCGCTGGCTGGTGGAGGGAGGCGACCTGTGGGAGTTCAAGCAGGCGTTGCGTCCCCTGGTGGCTCGCTGGCGGCAGCGGGGCCTTCGGGTGCGGGTGGATGTGGATCCGGTTGACCTCTAAGATTAGGAACGCTCATGGCCGTGCTTCCCATTCGTGTGTTCGGTGACCCGATTCTGCGTACCGTTTCCACCCCCGTCGAAGGAGTGAACGGTCGGACCAGAAAACTTGTGAAGGACATGATCGAGACCATGTACAAGGCTCCGGGCGTGGGTTTGGCGGCGCCGCAGGTGGGGGTGGGGCGCCGGGTTTTCGTGTTCGACATCGGCGATGAGCAGGGTCCGCGCACGCTAATCAATCCGGAACTGGTGGAGACCTCCGGAGATTGGGAGTACGACGAGGGATGTTTGTCGGTGCCCGAGTACTTCTGGCCGATTTGCCGTCCTGCCCGGGCGGTGGTCAGGGGGCTGGACATCGATGGCAATCAGGTCGAATACGGGGGGGATGAACTGCTGGGGCGAGTGTTGCAGCACGAATTGGACCATCTCAACGGGGTGCTGCTGCTGGAGCGGCTGGATCGCCGGGTGAGGAGGCAGGCGCTGCGGGCGATCAGGGAAGACGCATTGGGGTAGAGACGGATATCTGCTCGCCGGACGGATCGTTGGTCTTTTTGGGAACTCCCGCCGCGGCGGTTCCCGCTCTCAGGGCGCTATCCCGGAGGAGGGGGATCGACCTGGTTGTCACCCGGGGAGATCGAAGACGAGGCCGGGGGGCTCAAAAAAGTCCGTCGGAGGTAAAGAGGGCGGCCGCCGAGTTGGGACTGGCGGTGGCCTGTCCCGAGAACCGGGATGAGTTGGAAAGGGCGCTGGCCGAGGTGGCGCCGCTGCGGATGGGGGTGGTGGTGGCCTACGGGATGTTGCTCCCCCGCTCGGTGCTGGACAGGGCCGAGGCGGGGTTGGTCAACGTTCATTTTTCGCTTTTGCCCCGCTGGCGGGGGGCCTCGCCGGTGGCTTCTGCCATCAGATCCGGCGATCCGGTCACCGGAGTCAGCCTGATGAGGGTAACCGAAGGTCTCGACACCGGTCCGGTGCTGGCCGCGGCCTCCGTGCCGATCCAAGAGGGAGACACCACCGGGACGCTGACCGAACGCCTCTCCCGGCTGGGCGCCCGACTGTTGGTGACCGAGTGGGCCGGTCTTTGGGCGGGAGACCGGCCGGGAATCGCTCAAAGGGAGGAGGACGCCACCTATGCCCCCCGATTGAGGTCCGAGGACGCCCGTCTCGACTTCGATCGTCCGGCGGAGGAGTTGGCTCGCCAAGTGAGGGCTATGGCGCCCCGGCCCGGGGCTTTCGCCGGGTGGAACGGAAACCGGATGCGTGTTCTGAAAGTCCGCTGGTCCACCGATCCCCCCCTTCCCCTCCGACCGGGCGAGTTGGTTCTGGCGTCCGGGGAACTGTGGTGCGGCTGCCGAGACGGGGGCCTGATCCTGGACGGTATCCAGCCTCCCGGCAGACGGGTGATGGCGGGATCGGCCTGGGCCAGAGGGGTTAGACAGGCGTTGGGATTCCTGACTGCGAGCTGAGTGGGCCGGGAGTTAGTCTTGGAGCCTGTGATCCGCAAGTTTCGCGTGGCGCCTTCGGTGCTGGCTGCCGATCTGGGGCAGCTTCGGTCGGAGATGCAGAGGGTCGCCCCGGCGGTCGAGATGTTTCATCTGGATGTGATGGATGGGGTGTATGTGCCCAACCTGACCTTCGGACCCCCGGTGATCGAATGGCTCCGCCCGGCCTTGACCACCTTCTTCGACTGCCATTTGATGGTGTCCCGGCCGCTTGATCTCCTGGCGCCCCTGGCGGGGGCCGGGGCGGATCACGTCACCCTGCACACCGATGTGTGTCCCGATCCGGTTCAGGCCATTCGGCTGGCCCGGCAGCTGGGGCTGCAATTCGGGCTGGCGCTTTCTCCGGCGGTCCCGGCCTCGGCGGTGCGTCCCCATCTCGCCCGGTTGGATATGGTGGTGGTGATGTCGGTTGAGCCGGGGTTCGGGGGACAGCGCTTCCAGCCAGAGACACTGTCCAAGGTGGAGACCATTCGGCGCTGGATAGACCGGGACGGCCTTGACACGGCTCTGCAGATAGACGGGGGCATTGCGCCGGAAACGGTCCCGTTGGCCGCCGCGGCGGGAGCGGACGTCTTTGTGGCCGGTACGGCCATTTTCGGCGCCGCCGATCCGATCGGGGCGGTGCAGGGGTTGCGCAAGGCGATCACCGACACGTGGTCCTCTACGGCCGCCGACTAGGACCACCATGAAAATGACCGCCTCCGAGCAGCGGCGTCTGCTCCGTCGAGCCTTGAGCATGACCGAATCGGCCCACCCGCATCCCAATCCTCGGGTGGCCGCTTTGGTGCTGGACGCCGACCGGCGGCAGGTGGCCGGGGGGGTTCATCAGGGGCCGGGCAATCCCCATGCCGAAGTGCTGGCTTTGGATGAAGCGGGGGAGCGAGCGCGGGGAGGAGTGTTGCTCACCACCCTGGAGCCCTGTGTGCATTACGGACGTACCCCTCCCTGCGTGGAGCGGATTATGGGGGCGGGGGTGGCGGGGGTGGTGGTGGGAGTGACCGATCCCGATGTCAGGGTGGCGGGACGGAGCAGAGCGGTGTTGGAATCGGCGGGAGTGGAGGTGGTCGGACCGCTGCTCGCCGAGGAGGTGGAGGCGGCCGATCCGGGGTATTTTCATCACCGTCGCACCGGCCGACCTCTTTTCACTCTTAAGGCTGCCGCCACCCTGGACGGTTGGATGGCGGCTTCGGACGGAACATCGCAGTGGATTTCGAGCGCGGCGGCCCGGCGGGACGGTCATCGCCTGCGGGCGTCCGCCGACGCGGTGATGGTGGGCGCCGGGACCCTGCGGGCCGACGATCCCAGATTGACGGTCCGGATCAGGGGGCATGGAGGACCCCAACCCCAGGCGGTGGTGGTGGCCGGCCGTTCCCGTCTCCCCGGGTCCCGGAAGCTGTGGGAGAGAGAACCCCTGATCGTCACCCCCGCTCCGACGGCGGGATTCTCCCCGGAACGGCAGATCGTGGCCCCGGGCGCCGACGGTCTGGTTGATTTGTCGGCGGCGGCGGCGGCTCTGGGTGAACGGGGAATACTGGAGGTGCTGGTGGAGGGAGGACCGCAGCTGGCGGGGGCTCTGTGGAGAGATGGCCTGATCGATCGCGGGGTTTTCTATCTGGCCGCCCGGATGGCCGGAGGTGAGGGATGGCCGGTCATGCGGGGCGCTTTTGCGACCCTGTCGGATGCCCGACCCATCATAATTGAGGAGGTGCAACGGGTGGGGGAAGATGTCAGAGTGGCATGGAAATGCCTCCAGGAGGACTGAATGTTTACGGGAATAGTAAGTGAGGTGGGTCGGGTGGCCGGCTGTGAGAAAACCGATCGCGGAAGAAGATTGAGCGTTGTGGCTTCCGGCGTCACCGAAGACCTGCAAGTGGGCGATTCGGTGGCGGTCAACGGGATTTGTCTCACTGCCGTCTCGGTCGAACCGCCCCGATTCCAAGTGGAGGCCATGGCGGAGACCATGACTCGGAGCAACCTTGGCGGGCTGGGGGAGGGTTCGTCCGTCAATCTCGAACGTCCTCTGCCCATAGGTGGAAGGCTCGATGGGCACCTGGTGCAGGGACACGTCGACGCGGCCGGCGTGGTGACCGAAATCCAACCGGAGGGGCGGAGCAAGCGTGTCTCGGTCTCGGTTCCCGACGGCTTGGAGCGCTATCTGGTCTACAAGGGCTCGGTGGCGGTCGACGGGGTGGCTCTGACGGTTACCGCGGTTGATCGGGGATCGTTCGAGGTCGCCCTGATCCCTCACACTCTGGAGGTGACCACCTTGGGGAATTGGGAGGTCGGTCACCGGGCTAATGTTGAGGTGGACATTCTCGCCAAGTACGTGGAAAGGCTTTTGGTGCACCCCCGTTGAAATTCGCCACTATTCCTGAATTGCTGGAAGAAATCCGGGAGGGTCGGATGGTGATCGTGGTGGACGATCCGGACCGGGAGAACGAGGGGGATCTGATCGTGGCCGCGGAAAAGATCACCCCGCAACAGATGGGTTTTCTAATCCGTCACACCAGCGGGATCATTTGTCTCCCCATCATCGGAGAGCGTCTTGACGAGTTGGAGATTCCCTTGATGATTCCCCAAAAAAATCCTTCCGATCTGGGAACTGCTTTCACGGTGGCGGTTGACGCCCGCCACGGTGTCACCACTGGGATTTCCGCTTCCGACCGGACCAAGACGGTGCATGTCATGATCGATCCCCGGAGCCGTCCAGCCGACATCAATCGACCGGGTCACGTCTACCCGCTTCGCTACCAGCCGGGAGGGGTGTTGAGGCGCGCCGGGCACACCGAGACCGCCGTTGATCTGGCGCGCTTGGCGGGACTGTATCCGGCGGGGGTGATCGCCGAGGTGATGAATGACCAGGGCGAGGTCGCCAAGCTCGAAGACCTGGAGAGTTTCGCCGAGGAACACAACTTGCTGGTCGGATCGGTGGCCGATCTCATCGAGTATCGTCGCCGAACCGAGGACCAGCTGGTGGAGCGGGTGGTGAGGGCCCGGGTGCCCACCGCGTTGGGGGAATTCGAGGCGTTCGGGTATCACTCCCTGGTGGACGGCCGCCAGCATGTGGCCCTGGTGGTGGGCGAGATCGGAGACGGAGAAAATGTCTTGGTGAGGGTTCACTCCGAATGTCTTACCGGCGATGTGTTCGGAAGCATGCGCTGCGATTGTGGGGAGCAGCTGAATCTGGCCATGGCCAAAGTGGCGGAGGAAGGCCGGGGGGTGGTGCTGTATATCCGGGGCCATGAGGGACGGGGGATCGGGTTTTTCCCCAAACTGGTCGCCTACAACTTGCAGGACGAGGGTTTGGATACGGTGGACGCCAACCGGCGTCAGGGCCTGCCCGTGGATTCCCGTGACTATGGGGTGGGAGCGCAGATTCTCTATGACCTGGGTGTGCGGTCGATGAACCTTCTCACCAACAATCCTGTCAAACGCGCCGGGATCGAGGGATACGGTCTCACCATCCGCGAGCGCGTGCCGCTGACGGTGGTGCCCAACGACCAGAATCGTCGCTACCTGGAGACCAAGGCGGCCCGCATGGGGCACATCTATGCCCCCGATCTCGTATAGCCGAAGGATGCCGCCCGGCGTTTGCCTTGCGAGAATTCCCTGGGCGGATCGGCGCACCTGGGCAGGGGGGGTGCCTGAACGCCTGTCGCCGCCCTCTCGGGTCTTTACCGGGGCGGTCGATGCCGGGTGGCATGACCCTGGTCCCTCCCCTGAATGCGGGGTCTATGCCGCGCTCGGGTGGCGGCGCAACACCTGCCCGGCGGCGGTCTCGGTCAGGCGGCCCGCCTCGATTGCCGCCTGACCGTTGACGAAAACGTAGTCCATTCCCACCGCATTGGAGCGGGGATTCTCGAAAGTCGCCCGGTCTTCGATCCGAGCGGGATCGAAAACCGCCAGATCCGCCGCCGCGCCGGGGCGGATGACGCCTCGGTCGTAAAGGCCGTAGCGGTGGGCGGGTATCCCGCTCATCCGACTGATGGCAACCGGCAATTCCAGCCATCCCTTTTCTCGCACCAAGTGGGAGAGAACCCGGGCATGGGCGCCGAAACCCCGGGGGTGGGGGTAGCTGCCGCGGAACAAACCGTCGGAGCCCACCATTCCCAGAGGATGGGTCATTGCCCGGCGCAGTTTCTCCTCGTCGTTCCATCGGTACACCATGAGCACCCTCATCCGACACTCCACCAGCAACCTGCATACCGTCTCCGCCAAGGTTCCGCCCACCATGCCGATCACCTCGGAAAGCGAACGGCCCTCCAAGTGCCGGTACGGGCCGTCGGGCAACGAGGAAAAATAGGCGTCCTGGGGCCGGGATATGTAGGCCCCGAAAAATCTTTCGATATCCGGCGCCGCCCGTAACTGAACGTCAGGGTCCGCCAGGCACTTGATCACTTGGTCGGGCGGGCCACGGTCAACCCATAGGGGAAGGCAGAACGCCAGATGGCTGCTGGCCGCCATATAGGGGTAGGCGTCGAAAGTAACGTCGATCCCCTCATCGCAGGCGTCGACCAGTTCCCCATAGAGCTGATCCGTGCCGAATAGATGGGAGATGTGCACCGGTATCCCGGCCTGGCGACCGACCGTCAGCGCTTCCCGCACCCCCGATGCCACGTCCCCCCGGATTCCGCGGACATGCGAGGTGTAGACCCCACCGTATTCCGCCACCACTTTGGCCACCGCCACCAATTCCCCGGTGGTGGAGTGACCCGAAGGAAAGTAATCGAGACCCACCTGAATTCCGGAGGCTCCTTCTTCCATGACCTGGCGGGTCAGGTCCTGCATGTGGCGGATCTCCGGGGTCGTGGCGGGGCGAGGGTCCCATCCCACCGCCTCGGCGCGCACCGCGTTGAAGCCCACCTGCGGGACCAGGTTGATTCCGATCTTTGCATCGAACATGGCCAGGTAATCGGCCGGGTTGGACCACTCCCAGGTAGCTTCGGGCGCCCCGTTGAAGACCTCCAAGTAGGCTTTCATCTCAGCCAGTCGCGGCGGGGAGAGGGGAGTGTAGGCGAACCCGTCAGGCGACATCAGGTCGGTGGTGATCCCCTGGCGAAGGCGAGGTTCGAGGTCTTCTCCTCTCAGCAGCGAGAACTCCGAATGGGAGTGGACGTCGATGAAACCGGGACAGACCGCCCGGCCGCTCGCGTCGACCATCCGGCCGGCTTGGGCGCCACCGAGTTGGCCCACCGCCCCGATACGGTCACCGATCAAGCCCACGTCGGCCCTGAATCCGGGCCGACCGCTTCCGTCGAAGATTGTGCCCCCGGTCAGAAGCCAGTCGAACATGAGCGATATCCGGGGCGAAGCGTCACGGCGTCGGATAATACCTGCGGGGCCGGTTCAAATACGGGTTCCGGCCACGACCGCCTTCCCTTTGCCCGACCCGCCCGGACCGCCCGGCGCTCGAGTCTTCGTGCCCGAAGACGAATAGCCGTCCCGCCACTAGATTTAGGCGAACTTGAACCTGGATCCAGGAAGGAGCGAACCAAGATGGCAAAGGCGTTGGTGGGGGGCAGAGTGATAGACGGCACGGGAAGGGATCCGATCGATGATGCGGTGGTGTTGATCGACGGGGAACGCATTGACGCGGTGTTCCGTCGGGGAGAGATGGAACTTGCCTCGGGCACCGAGGTGATAGACATCACCGGGTCCACGGTGATCCCGGGTCTGATCGACTGTCACGTCCATGTGGGGGTGCTGGCCGACAACTCTTTCCTGCAGGTGGAGGACCCCGAGTCGCTGGCTGACCTGTTCATGACCACTTTGTTGTCCCATGGCGTCACCACCGTTCGGGACACCGGCAACTTCGATCCCGACCAGGTGTTCCGCGCTTTCAAGGCGGGGCGGGGGAACTGGCCTCGCTTTTTCGGCGCCGGAACCATCCTGGACGGCCCGGCCGATCCTCCGGCGCCCTGGCGGTGGCTGGCGATCATTGACGACGAGGAGTCGGCCCGGCGGGAGGCGTCGAAACTAATCGACGCCGGTATGGATTTTCTCAAGGTGTATGTGTGGGCGCGGCTTCCGGTGTTGAGGGCGGTGGTGGCCGAAGCTCATCGTCGGGGAGTGCGAGTCTCGGCCCATGTCGGCCACATGGTCACCGTGGAGGAGGCCGTCAAGGTGGGCGTGGACGCCTTGGAGCACGTTCGAATCGGAAGGGAACTGGTGCCCGAACACCGAAGGGACGAATTCAAGGCGCTCGCCGGCCGGATCCTCGATCCGTTGGTCGGTTTCCAGCCCTGGCGTTTTATCGATCCCGAGTCGGATCTGGCCGATGGCTTGATTTCCCTGATGGCGGAGCGGGGCACCTACATCACCCCCACCCTCACTCTCTCCCAGAGCATCCTGATGGGTAATACTCCGGAAGCGGTCAACCCGGCGGGTCTGGACGAGATGCCCCAAGCGGTGGCGGAGCAGTGGGGCCAATATGCCTACCCCTTCGACTACAGCGAGACCGACTGGGAGCAGGCGCCGATCGAGTTGCGCAACCAGATGGCCTTCATCGGGCGAGCTCAGCAGGGGGGAGTCAACGTTACCGCGGGAACCGATCTCACCAACCCGTTCGTGGTGCCCGGGCACAGCATGCACGAGGAGTTGCGACTGCTGGTGGATGGATGTGGTTTCTCGCCCATGGAGGCCATCGTGGCCGCCACGGGCCGGGCGGCGGACCTGTTGGGCCAGGGCGACGAACTGGGCTCGGTGGAAAAGCGCAAGCTGGCCGACCTGGTGGTGCTGGAGGCCGATCCTCTGGAGAACATCCGCAACACGCAACGGATCGCGGCGGTGTACAAGGGCGGCGAGGCTGTGAAAGCCTGAGTTAGACGGGTGAGATTCTCACCGCGACGCCCAAAGCCTCCTCCGGATCGATGTCGAGACCATGCCCGGAGGCGGAGAAGGAAATACCTCGGCGGGTCAGGACCTCGGCCGTGGCCGCGATCCGGGGACTGGAGAGGATCAGGCGAAAAGGTCCCGGGCCTCGGCGGCGCAGTTCCCTGGACATCGGCCCTTCGGTGATGGGCTGGTAAAGGCCCAGAACCAGGCCGTCCAGTCGATAGAGACAACTGCGGGCCTCGGTCGGCGGCGGCACCGGATGGATCCGGCGGGATCGAAGCCCGAGCGCCCGGTCGTAGAGTCGTTGCGTCGCCGGCAAATCTTCCACCACCAGGTCGATCCCGGCCACGCCCGCAATCCGGCAGTCATGGTTTCCCGGCGGGTCCCAGGTCAACAGGTCGGTCTCCGGGGTGACCCAGTCGATCAGGTAGGGCCAGGGTTTGCGCCACGGTGACCCTCCCGGCAACACCAGTCGCCAGGCCAGTCGCCGGCCGTCGGGTCGGATCCGGTCCATGTCGAACGGTCCATCCGCCACAAGGCCCAGGGTCCTGAACCCATCGGCTTGCTCTCCCAGATCGGTTCCCGCCAGGACATATCCCACCAGTCCAGAGGACTTTTGAAGGAAGGCGAGCAGTTCGGCGCCGAACGGTCCCCGCGCCTGCGCCCGCTCGGGGTCTTCAATCGAAAGCAACTCCAGGTAGTCGAGGCCGAAGCGCACGATGGCGTTGCGGGTGCCGAGGGAAGGGTGTCGTCCCCCCTCGGTCACCTCGAATCCCAATCGACGGAACACGGTCATGCCCTCCTCCAGATCGGGGACGCCGATCACCGCGTGGTCAAAACGTTCGATCACCAAGCGCTTTTCATCCCACCAGCGCCGGAAGCACCTGGTTGGTCACCCTCCGGAACTGGTGGGCCTCGTCATAACCGGCCGGCCGGAGGGTGATGGTGGTGGCCCCGGCCCGGGCGAATCGGTCTATGCGCCGGATGCACTCGTCGGGATCGCCGATCGCCACCCACCGTTGCAGAAACTCCCGGTCATAGTCGGTTCCGTAGTAGTCCCGCATATAGGAGAGCACCTCTTCCATGCCACGGTCGGGGTCCTCGGTGACGTGAATGTTGTAATACAGGCAAGCCTCGAAATCATCTTCCGGCGTCCGGCCTGCCTCTGCTCGATACCGTTTGATGGTCGCTACGTGGGCGGCCAGAGTGTCGGGCGTATTGGCAGTGGTCATCCAACCGTCGCCCAGCCGGGCGACCCTGCGCAGAACCCGTTCCGCCAGTTTGGGGTAAGCAGGGTTGGCGTGTCCCGTGATCCAGATGGGAAGGGGCCGCTGCACCGGCCGAGGGAGCACCGTCACGTTTTCAAACCGGTGGTAGGTTCCCTCATAGGAGGCGTTTTCGGTTTCCGACACCAGTCGGAGTATCTCGATGGCTTCCTCCATGCGCCGGCTTCGGGTGGAGGGATCGATGCCGAATGCCGCAAACTCTTCTTCGAATTTTCCCCCTCCGGCTTCTCTCTGTCCCTGACAGGCCACGAAAATGGAACGGCCCCCGGAGATAAAATCGAAGCTCAGCCACTGATAGGCCATCAGCAGTGCGTCCCGCAGCGGCGTGCTGGCCATGCAACCCACGCCCAGCTTCACTCGTTCGGTCCGGGCCGCCAACGCTCCCAGCGCCACGAAAGCATCAAGCCTCGGTTTGGCAAAGATCGAATCGCCCAACCACACCGAATCCCAGACCTCCGCCCGGTCAGCCTGCACAGCCATCTCCACCATCTCTCCCACTGTCGACATCCCGAGCAGAACACTTCGGTTCGACAAGGTGAGCCCGTACTTGGCTTGACCCATCAGCCTCCTATCTGCGACTCGGCCAAATCTACCAATCCCCGCCGCCGGAGAACCGGGTGGGGCTAAATGCTCACCGCCTCCGACCAGGTTGCCAAGTCATAGGTTCAGAAGGCATTTCTCCATGGCTCGTCGTGCGATGAGATCGCCTCCGGTATAGGCTTCACCGGCTGTGATCACTACGGTCCGTATTTCTTCAGCAGCCGCCAGGATATCCTCCAGGTACCCTCTGTCGTAGGAATCGGGGATCACAGGGGCACTGCTTCTCTGAGTATTCTCTCCCGGCGATAGTGGCCCTTCCCATCAAGGGCCTGACGCAAGCCGTTCATGCTCAATACGTCGACATCGCATCCAAGGAGAGCTTGCAACTCCCTCTGGAGGCGAACCTGATCCAAAAGAGACGCACCTTCGTCAAAAGTGACCAGCAGGTCGACATCGCTTGCTATCGCGTCCTCTTCCTGGATGGCCGACCCGAACACATGCACCTTCTTTCCCCCGCGAGAACGCACAATTTGCAATATGCGTTCTCTATTGGCAACTAGGAGAGCACCGAGTCCACCCGTCATTCCGTTCATTGTCCGAAAGATTACCCCCACCACCATTTCACCGCTCACCTGCTCGGGTGACGCGAATCACCGCCACGGCGCCGTCTTGTCTGATCACATTGTTGGAAAGGGTGGCTAGGTAAGCTATGGCATACTTCCCACTCGGCAGCGCATGCGTTCGGTGGCCTCACTTGAGGTGCGGTAAGTCCCGGCAGAAGGGAGAATTCAAATGGACGCCAAGTTGAAGCACCTGGAGTTTATACAGGGTGTCATCAATCGCATGGCGTCCAACTCATTCCTGCTAAAGGGATGGAATGTCGTGCTGGTGTCTGCATTGTTGGTCCTGATCACGCGGGAGGGTGGCGGCGATTTGGCTCTAATCGCCCTAGCCCCGGTCATCATGTTCTGGGGCCTGGATGCCTATTTTCTTTGGCAAGAGCGACTCTATCGCGCTCTGTACGACCATGTACGGTTGCTGGATCCGCACGACATTGACTTTGCCATGAAGACAGGTGTTTCCGCGAGCACCAAGCTGACCTGGTGGGCTGCCCTCTTCTCAAGAACAATTTTGGTTTTCTACATCGCAGTGGCCATCGCCGTGATTGTCGCCATTCTCATCTGAAACCCCCTGTATCGAAAGCTGCCTGAAGGCCTCATCGATGTGCCAATGTGAGTCCTGGCTGAAACTGTGCGACCTCGGGGTGTTTCATTGATTGTTCGATCGGCGCCGATTGTTGAAATCAGCCGCCCAGCGTGTGGCGCATCAGTTCGCGGAGGGCGACGGTCAGAGATTGGTCAAGCCATTCATAAAGTTCCCCGGAACGCTCTTCGACGGGCTCGTCATAAGTGAACGTGAAAGCATCCCATGATGTTGGCACGAAGCCGTCCTCGTGAGTGGAGTTTTCTTCATCGGGGATCCGGATGTCCCCGAAGGAAGTGATAGCCATCACTCCCGTGCGCCTGCTTCCCACATGATGGATAGAGATGACGAATCTCAACTGGTAACCGTCCACTCTGGTTTTCAGCATCGTCCACCATGCATTGGACAGGTCGGCATAATGCTCAGCCTGCCGTGCGGTTTTTATTATCTGACGACGCCACCATTTAGATCGCAGATCATCCGGAGATGCATGATCTGTCCAGATGGATACGCCGGCGCCTTCTTCGACGAAAACCTTCTGCAAGTCCTTGCCGGTCTCCTCAAACCAGTCTTGAATCCGTCCGTGGAGTTGGTCCGCCCTGATCAGGACGGCTTTTTCTTTTTGTTTCGCCTTTTCAAACTTCTTCCGTTCCATAGATTGCGCAAAGGCGCGAGCTGTTTCGCGGGCGGTTCTCGGGACGGGCCGGCGGTCTGGTTCCTCTAGTTCCCGCCGAATCGACCGCATAGCCAGTCTGGCGAAGAGCCTTCCCAGAGGGGTTAACTCCCCGTCGTTGGCGCTGTCGAGGGCATCGAGGTAAAAGTGGCGGTTTTTGCGATCGACAACGAGAGGGGGAAAGCGAGTCTTGCCCAACGACAGAAGGGTGAGCGCTCTGGCAACCCGTCCGTTTCCGTCTTGGAATGGATGGATCTGCACAAACCGATGATGTATCCAGGCGGCTAATACGATGGGATGGACATCGCTCATGCCGTTGTACCACTCCACCAATCTCTCCATTTCACCATTTACCTGCTCGGGCGGCGCAAATTCCAACAGAGAGCCATCGCCTCTTCTGACGTTGTTGGCGAGAGTCTTGTATTTTCCGTGGGTCAACCTGGTTTCGACAGGTCTTCCCAAGGCATCGGTGGCCTCGTAGAAGGGCTGAGCACGGGTGATTAGAGCGTGCAGTTCCTTTATGAAGGAGGTGGTAAGAGGGAAGTCTTGCCGGACATATTCCGTGGCCATATCAAGCCCTTCCAATTGAGCTTCAATCATGTCCATGACCCCTTGAGACAGATCCCCTCCCGAGCGAGCTATCGCCTCTCTGGTAAGGCCCTCGGCGACCAGTGTCTCGGTCACCCCCCAGTCGATGTCGTAGAGGCGTTCGATGATGCCTGTTTCGATGGCGTGTCTGCGAAGGGTCCTACGTCTCAGTGAGAGTTGATAATTCTCGTCCAAAGAAGCTGCGAAATCTTGCCAGGAGCGATGCAAGCGGTCCAATGCCGCCAAGTCACCTCTGAGATTCTCCGTCACCTTCGGGTCAAGCTGTTTGATGGGTTCCCAGGTTCCGTCCATTGCAAACGCGAAGGTTAACGGGCTTGACGAGTGACATGAGCTACTTCGGATTTCCTATCACCGACCGGAGTTGTGGGCGATTATTGATTCAAGAAAAAGGGGCGCGCGTCTTCGGTTCGGATCTCTACAAGTAGTTGTAGAAACCTCGTCCGGTCTTGCGGCCGGTCCATCCTGATTCAACCAGGCGGGCCAGGAGGGGTGGGGGAGCGTTGGCGGGGTCGCGAAACTCTTCGTACAGGACCTTGCCGATCTCATAGATGGTGTCAAGCCCGATGAAGTCAGCCAACTCGAAGGGTCCCATGGGGTGGTTCAAACCCAGTTTGACGGCCGCGTCGATGTCTTCGCGGGTGGCCACTCCCGCTTCGAGCATCCGCACCGCCGACATCAGAAAGGGGACCACCAGGCCATTGACCACAAAGCCTGCCTGATCGCGGCACAGCACCACACTTTTGCCCAGTTGGATAGAGACGAAGTCGTTGATGATCTTGAGTGTTTCCTCCGAAGTGGTGATCGTCGGGATCACCTCCACCAGTTTCATGACCGGCGCCGGATTGAAAAAGTGGATCCCCACCACCTTTTCGGGGCGGGTGGTGGCGGCGCCCAACCGAGCGATGGGGATAGAGGAGGTGTTGGAAGCCAGAATCGCTTCTCGGTCCTCCACCAACTGGTCGAGGCGCCCGAAGATGTCCAACTTGAGGTCAACCAATTCTGAGACCGCCTCGATCACCAACCGGCATTGCGCAAGACTTTCCAGATCGTGGCTCACGGTCACCCTGGCGAGGGTGTTCTGCTGTTCGTCGGCCGTGATCTTTCCCCGCTGGAGGGCTTTGTTCGTGGAGCGCAAGATACGCTGATAGGCGGCTTCCGATCGCGCCTCGTCGGCTTCCACCACGACCACCCGGGTCCCCGCCCGTGCGCAAACTTCGGCGATCCCGGAGCCCATCAGGCCACCTCCGACCACCCCCACTCTTGTGATGTCCATGTGCTTCTCCCGATCGATGTCTTGATTGGCTACAGGCTTTCGCCGCGGGGAGCGGCGCCGGCATTCTCTCCGAAAACCAGGGCGTCCTGCTGCCGCCTTAGGCAGGTGATAGTAGACGGTTCGTCGAGCTCCACATCCGCGTAGGTGATAGGAGTGCCTGCTCCCAGATGGTTGACAATCCGGGCCCCGGTCGCCAGACCCAGCGGCAACAGGTTCTCACGGCGGGCCACGTCGGCTCTCTCGATAACACCGTAGACACAGAAGCCCCCTATCTCGTCTATCCGGTCGCCGCTCCGAAGATCCCTTTTGGCGATGGTCACCGTTTCCGCCGAGGGTGGGCGGTCGGTGGCCAGGGTGGTTTCTCGGCGGAGCACCGCCTTGGCGATTGATATGGGGGTCTCCAGGCTGGTGAGGTGGTAGGGACGGTAGAGAGCCCAATAGGGCCCGTCTCCTACTTTCAGGTACACCAGGTCACGGATCAGTTTGGGATGGTCGGTGGTGAACACCACGAACACCCCGGGGGCCACGCCCCGCCCGTAGTCAACCCGGTTGGGACCCGACAAGATTCCCCCTTCTTCCTGGGGAATGTAGGTTGACGCCAAAGTGTCCGGGGTGACCTCGGGTCCGTGCATCCCTCGGCGGTCGGGCAGGTATCCCAGCGCGTTGGAGATGGTGGTCATCTCCATCATGGTCTTGCTGCCGTCCACAAAAGATGCCAGCATTTTGGGATTCATCATCTGGCGGCGCGCCGTCTCCGCCATCGTGTCGGGATTGGCGGAGGGGATCAGGGGGTTGTTCTTTCCTTTCCCCACGCTCATCACGTCATATCCCAAGAGGGTGGCGAATTCGTACAGTTCGGCGATGGCGCCCGGCTCGTCGCCCCCCGACAGGGAATAGATCACCCCCGCCTCCCGGGCGCGATGGCGAAGCAAGGCACCCACCGTGGCGTCGGCCTCCACGTTCATCTGCATCACGTGCTTGCCCGCCTCGATGGCCCCGATCGCCACTTTGGCGCCCATCTCGGGAATCCCGGTGGCCTCCACGGTGATGTGAAGGGGCGGAGCGCTTGCCAAAGCCGGGTTGGTGGTGTGGACCCGCCGTCCGTCGGCGATGGCCTCTGCCGCCCGATCGAGATCGTCGGTCTGCACGATCCGCCCCTCCTCGACTCCCGCCGCCCGGTAGATCTCAGCCGAACGACCGCTTCCCCGATCGACGATCACGCAGGCTTTCATTCCCTCCATACGTTCCATGGTGATGGCCAACCCCTCGCCCATCTGCCCGGCGCCCACTATCCCCACCAAGACCGGATCCCCGGCGGCCTGCCGGGAACGAAGAAGAGAACGAAGGGTCATGGCACGGTTCTCCTGGTTGGGGGGGACTCCGAGTGTCTTGGGTGAAGTCTCAAACCAGCACCCCCGGGTTGAGAATCCCTTTCGGATCCAGATGCGCCTTGGCCTGGGCCAGAACCTCCCCGAACAACCGGGGACGCTGCTTTTCATACCATGGCTGATGGTCGCGTCCGATGGCGTGGTGATGGGTGATGGTGCCTCCGTTTTCTATCACCGCCTCGGATACGGCTCCTTTGATCTCTCGCCACTGCTCCAGCATGGAGGCCGGATCTGCGGAGCAGTGGAAGGCGAAATAGGGAGCGGGGCCGTCGGGATAGGCGTGGCTGAATCGGCAGGATACGGCTCCCTTCCGACCGGTGGCCTCCCGGATGGCTTGGCTGGTGGCGTCTTTGATTGTGTGATAGAAGGACTCGAAGCGGTCCCAGGTGACGGCCGACTCGAAGGTGTCGGAGATAATTCGAAGCGGGGTGAGGATCTCCCGGTTGTACGGCATCTTGATGAAAGCGTCACGCCAGGCGCCCACCGCTCCTCTCAGGTGAGCATTCGGGTTGGTCCGCCAGTCGACGTCCGGTGATCCCCCGTGATCCCGAACACACTGCTCGGCCCGGTTCATCCAAGCCTCCACCGGGTGGTCGGAGGATTCGAAGGAGACCACCAGCAGGGTGAAGGAACCGTCCCCGGCGCCGTTTACCTGCAATTCCACCCCGTCGACGATCCGCACGTTGGCCGGGAAGAGACCGGCCTGGGAAATGGCGCGCACCGCTTCGGCGGCCGGCAGGAAATCGGGAAAACGGAACCCGGCCGTGGCCTTGAACGCCACCCGACCCTGGAGCCGCACCCAAGCCTGGGTGATGATGCCCAGGGCGCCCTCCGAGCCGATCATGAGCCGGTCCGGGCTGGGACCGGCGCCCGAGCCGGGCAGTCGACGCGATTCGATCCGCCCGGCCGGGGTGATCATGGAAACGCTCTCGACCAGGTCGTCGATGTGGGTGTAGAGGGTGGCGAAATGCCCGCCCGAGCGAGTGGCGATCCAGCCTCCCAGGGTGGAGTGTGGGAAGGACTGGGGGAAGTGCCGCAACGTCATCCCGTGAGGCTTCAGCCCGGCCTCCAGTTCCGGGCCTCGCGCTCCTCCCTGGATCAAGGCGGCCCGGGACACCGGGTCCACCTCGAGCACCCGGTTCATTCGGCTCATGTCCAGCATCACGGTTCCGGCAAATCCGTCATCAAGGTCGGGCGTGACGCCGCCCACCACCGACGATCCGCCCCCGAACGGGATCAGGGCCGCTCCCGTCTCGCCCGCCCACTCCAGCACGGCCACTACCTCGGTTTCATCTCTCGGATAGGCCACCACGTCGGGGGCATGAGCAAAGTCCCCGGCAAAAATCCGGATCGAATCGGGCTGGGACTGTCCGAAGCTGTGCAGGATCCGCTCGTAGGGTTCCTGTGTGCACCGCGCCGCCAGACTGGCGGGGGGATCCAGACGGGGTCGGGGAAGGTCGAGTTCTGCGATGGGAGGCGCTCCGGCGCCTGCCGCGCCGTGGATGTCGAATTCCCCGGCCAACCTGGAGAGCAGGGTCTCCCGATCGTGCGGCGACAAACCCTGTCCCTCGTACCCCCATCCCCAGTACTTGAGCCGCCCGGGCATCGCGTTCCGACCTTCCGTTGGGTGATGAATCTTCGCTCGAAAGCCTACCCATCGGGTCGGATCCGGTATCTATCCCATGCCACGACTGCCGGCGACGAAATGTGGATCAGGAGGGCTCACCGGTAATCTTGGGTCTGTTATGGAATACGATGTGGCGGCCGTCGAAGCAAAGTGGCAGGATCTGTGGGAGCGGGAAAGGATCTTCTACACCACCGAGGACGCCGAACGGCCCAAGTACTACAACCTGCAGATGTATCCCTATCCGTCCGGCGATCTCCACATGGGCCATCTTCGCAACTACACCTATGTGGATCTGCTCACCCGCTACCGGAGGATGCAGGGCTACAACGTCCTGTCCCCCATGGGCTGGGACTCCTTTGGTCTTCCGGCCGAGAACGCCGCCATCGCCACCGGGATTCATCCCCGGGAATTCACCGAGCGCCAGATCCTTCGCATGAAGTCCCAGCTCCGGCGGCTGGGAGCGGTCTACGACTGGAGTCGGGAGTTGGCCTGTCACACGCCCGAGTACTACCGGTGGGACCAGTGGCTCTTTCTGAAGCTCTACGAGCGGGGGTTGGCCTACAAGTCCCGATCGGCGGTGAATTGGTGCGAACAGGATCAGACCGTGTTGGCCAACGAGCAGGTGGTGAGCGGCGCCTGCGAGCGGTGCAATTCGCCGGTCACCCGCCGTGACCTGTCGCAGTGGCATTTCCGCATCACCGAGTACGCCGATCGCCTCCTTCAGGATCTGGAGGGACTCGACTGGCCCGAACGGGTCAAAACCATGCAGGAAAACTGGATAGGGCGTTCGGAGGGAAGCGAGTTCACCATCGAGGTGGCAGACGGGCAGGGGGAGTTTGAGGTTTACACCACCCGGCCCGACACCATCTTCGGGATGACCTTTGCCGTGCTGGCCCCCGAACATCCCCTGGTGGAGCAACTGGTGGCCGGCGGCGAACACGAAGACGACATCCGGTCATACGTGGAGAAGGTTTCCTCGGCCAGTGAGTTGGAGAGGATGACCACCGGCGAAAAGTCGGGAATCTTCCTCGGGCGATATGGCATCAATCCGGCCAACGGCCGGCGGGTTCCCCTCTACATAGCCGATTACGTGTTGATGGGATACGGGACCGGGGCGATCATGGGGGTGCCGGGAGAAGATCAGCGGGACTGGGATTTCGCCACTCAGCGGGGTCTTCGGATCTTGCGAACCGTGAAGCCGCCGCCGGGGTTCGAGGGAGAGGCATATGTGGGCGAGGGGGTGGCCATCAACTCCGGGTTCCTGAACGGCCTGCCGACCGCCGCCGCCAAGCAGAGAATCATCGCCTGGTTGGAGGAAAAGGGGATCGGACGCCGGGCCATCAAGTACCGGCTTCATGACTGGCTGGTTTCCCGGCAGCGCTACTGGGGGTGCCCCATTCCCATGATCAACTGCGACTCATGCGGTCTGGTGCCCGTGCCGGAAAAGGATTTGCCGGTAATCCATCCCGACGTGGAGGAGTATCGGCCCAAGGGGCAGTCTCCGCTTGCGCTGGTTGCCGATTGGGTGGAGGTGGATTGTCCCCGGTGCGGTGCGGCGGGGAGGCGGGAGACCGACACCATGGACACCTTCGTGGATTCTTCGTGGTATTTCCTCCGCTATTGCGACGCCGGCAATTCCGAGCGGATCTTCGATGATGACAAAGTCAAGTACTGGATGGCGGTGGATCAGTACATCGGCGGAGTGGAGCATGCGGTTCTCCATCTGCTCTACGCCCGGTTCATCACCAAGGTGCTCTATGACATGGGATACAGCCCCGCCGAGGAGCCGTTCACCCGTCTTTTCACCCAGGGAATGCTGGTCAAGGACGGCGCCAAGATGTCCAAGTCGCGGGGCAATGTGGTGACCCCCGAGCCCTACTACGAGCGATACGGGGCCGACGCCATCCGCCTCTACGAATTGTTCATCGGGCCTCCCACCGACGACGCGGTGTGGATCGACGGGGGAGTGGAGGGAACCGCTCGCTTCCTGGATCGGGTTTGGCGACTGGGCATGGGCGAGGTCGGCTCGGTGAGCGACCGGGAACCCGACCGCCGGGACCATGCCATTTTGGGAGTGGCGCATCGGGCTCTGCGCAAGGTGACGGCTGACATCGACCGGTTCCACTTCAACACCGTGGTATCCACTCTGATGGCCCTGATCAACGAAGTGATCGCCTATCTGCGAGGTGGAGGCCGCACCGAGACCTTCCGGCAGGTGTATCAGATGTTGCTGTTGATGTTGGGACCCCTGGCTCCCCACCTCTCCCACGAATTGTGGGAACGGCTGGGATACGGAGGAATTCTGGCCACTCAGCCCTGGCCGAAGTGGGATGAGGAAATCGCCCGGGAGGAGACGGTGGTGATGGTTCTGCAGGTAAACGGCAAGGTGCGGGACCGGGCGGAAGTGCCGGTCGATATTGACGAGGCGACCGCCGAGCAAGTCGCCCTCCGTTCGCCAAGAATGCAGCGCTGGCTGGAAGGGGGACGGATCGCCCGGGTGATAACCCGTCCGCCCCGGATCGTCAACGTGGTGGTTGAATAGGTTGACCGTGTCCCGAACAACCGGGGGGAGGGGCGTCTACCTGGCCTTCAATAGTTCTGCCCCTTCCTGGCGGGCGAGTTTGCGATCAAAAGTGTAGAGAACCCTGGTCTGTGCTCGCCGGGCCGCCGCTAGGATTATCACGTCTGAGAAGTCGATTTCCCCCCGTCGATAGTCCGGGATAGCTGTCGCAATATCGTCGGCCGCCTCGATAACCAGGTCTCGGGCGAGAAGTAGCCTTTCCAACACCGCGGCGGTCCGTCGTCGTGGCATTTTGTAGGAACGCTCCAACACCCAGACCACCTCAAGGATCACTTCACGGCAAATGAAGCCGGGCTCTTGGGGTGTGAGGGAATTCAACAAACCGCGAGCCGTTACAGCCATCTCCAAATCATCACGCGTGAGATAGCGCAAGAGGACATTGGTATCAAGGGCTAAAAGGTCTTTTCCCGACCGAATCTTTTCGCTGGTAGCCAAATCATAGAGGCGGGCCAACCCCGGCGGTTGGCCGGGGGGTGTTGCCAAAGAATGCCCACAGTCTGCGAAACGGGGGCCCGGCTGTGGACTTTCGGGCGGAGATCCATCCATAGTGAGGTATGGAAAAGACATATTGGGGTCTGGCGGCGGTGATGTTGTCCACTGCGGTGGGGGCGGGAATGTTTTTTGGACTGTGGCGACCCCGGGCGCCGGAGGTGGCGCCGTCCGGCGATCCCCGTGTCACGTTGGCTGCCGCGCCGGCGGGTGTCTCCGGGGATTCGCCGGAGGAGTGGATGGTGGTGCATGTGGCGGGGAGGGTTGTGAATCCGGGATTGGTCAGGGTGAGAGCTCTTGCTCGGGTGGGGGATGTAATCAGGGCGGCGGGAGGCGCACTGGCTGATGCTCGGCTGGGGGAGATCAATCTGGCGGCGCCGGTGTTCGACGGCGGCCGAGTGGTAGTTCCCGGGGGTCGAACCGGAGCAGAGCGGGGGGAAGTCTGGACCGGTTCCGAATCGGAGTCCTCGGGCAAGGTAGATCTGAACCGGGCCACGGCACAAGAGTTGGAGAAGGTTCCCGGTTTGGGTCCGGTCTTGGCTGCGAGGATTGTCGATCACCGGGCTGGCTCGGGTCCGTTTCGGGAGGTGGAGGATCTGCTGGACGTGTCCGGTATCGGCGAGAAGAAACTGGCCGGAATTCGGGAGTATGTCGTCCTGCCTTGACTGAGACGAGCGGGGACGGGCTGCGAAGGGAAGGGGGTGGGAGATCGGCATTTCCCGCCTGGGAGGAGACCAGATTCCTGCTGGTGGCCGCTCTGGTTTGGGTGGGCGCTCTGGGCGGGAGGCACCCCTGGGGGCTGTGGGCGGCTGTGGCGGTGGGCGGGGCGATGTTCCTGTTCCGCCGATCGGGGATGGTGGTGGTGATGGCCGCCGGACTGGTGGCCGGCGCCTGGGCAGGATGGGGGTCGTGGCACCGGGAAGAGGCAGCGCTTTCGGCCCCGGTGGTGGAGGGCGAAGTGACCATTCGGGCGGTGGCTCGCACCGATCCGAGGGGGAGGCCGGATCGCCCTTGGTTGCTGGCCAAGCCGCTGGCCTATCGAACGACTGACGGGGCCGGCTGGAAAGAATGGTCGGGTCCGGTGGTGATGGTGGAACCCTCCGACTCCGGACAGGTGGTGGCGGGCGAAGTGTTCCAAGCCGCGGGTTATATGACCAAGCGGGCCGGTCGTTGGGGGGCGGCGGTCTACTCCGCCCGGATGCGGAGTGGTGCTTTGATTCGGGTGTCGCCCGCTCAGGGGTGGCTGGTGGCCGCCGGCAACCAGGTTAGAAAGAGGGTGCTCGGGAATCTCCGGACCGGCCCACCCGACGGGATCGCCCTGGTAGCGGGGTTTTTGGTGGGTGACACCTCGCGCCTTTCCGCGCTTGACCTGGCCAACCTGCGGCGCTCCGGTCTGAGCCACTTCGTGGCGGTGTCGGGGGGAAACGTGGCTCTCTTCTTGGGGGCGCTGTGGATCTTGATGTGGCCCCTGGCGACGCGGCCCGGGCTGCGGGCGTTGGTGGGATTGATCGGGTTGGGGATATTCATGGTGGCTACCCGCTGGGAACCCTCGGTTCTGCGCGCCGGAGTTCTGGCTTCCCTGGTGATGGGCGCCCGGGCGGTCGGTTATCCACTGGGCGCTTGGCCGGCGATCGGAACCGCCGTCATTCTGGCCCTGCTGGTTTCAGCCGAGTTGGCCCAAAGTCTGGGGTTCGCGTTGTCGGTCGCCGCCACGGTCGGGGTTATGGTGGGAACGCGGCTGACCGCCGGCCGCCGGCCGCGTTGGATCTGGCAACCCCTGGGAGCGGCGGGGGCGGCTCAGATAGCGGTGGCGCCCCTGCTGTTGGGGTTTTTCGGATCGCTTCCCCTGCTGTCTCCCCTGGCCAATCTGGCTGCCGGACCATTGGTGGTGGTTTCCACTGCTTTGGGAGGTATCGGGGCGGTGGCGGGTTGGCAGCCGCTTGGGTGGCTGTCTGCCTGGACCGCGGAGGGAGTGTTGGCCGTGGCGGGATTCTTCTCGCCGTTTCCTCAATTGGGGTGGTGGGGGGTGGCACTGGTGGCCGGCATCGGAGGAGCGGTCTGGCGATGGCCGATACTCCGGCGGCCCCTGGTGGTGACGGGAGTGGTCCTGGTGGTGGCCGCTCCGGTGCTGCCCGTTCTATCTCCCTTCGTCGAGTCGGAGGGCGCCCGGGCCCCGGCGGTGGTGTTTCTGGATGTGGGGCAGGGCGACTCGATCCTGGTGCTGGGCACCGAATTCACCATGCTGATAGATGGTGGTCCCGATCCGTTGGTTCTGGCTGACAAGCTGCGGAGATATCGGGTGCGGAAACTGGATCTGGTGGTGATCACCCATCCTCACGCCGATCATGTCCGGGGTTTGGAGGCAGTGGTGGGCAAGATCCGGGTGGGAGGGGTGTGGGATGCATCTTTTCCTCATCAAACTCCTGCCCACCGGATACTGGGCGAACGGATTGCGGAGGAGGGCATTGCGGTTCATCGACCCCTGCCCGGTCAGGTGCTGCGCTCGGGGGATCTGCGGGTCGAGGTGTTGGGTCCGTTGCGCCGCTACAAACAGATCAACGACCAGTCGATCGTTTTGTTGGTGGACCTGGCCGGCACGTCCTTTCTCATGTCGGCGGACATTGAGGAGGTGGCCCAGACTGAACTGGGCTCGATCCGACCCGATGTCCTCAAGGTGCCCCATCAGGGCGCGGCCACCTCCGATCGCCGGTGGCTCAAGGAAAACGCCGGCCGGTTGGCGGTGATCAGCGTGGGCGCCAACGACTACGGGCATCCCGCCGGGTGGGTCGAGCAGGTGCTGGCCGAGGGAGGCGCCCGCGTGTTGCGCACCGACCAGCACGGAGATGTGGTGGTCGGCCCGGCCCATCCGTCGGAACCGGCCGGGCTGTCGGCAGTGGCAAAAACACGGTAAAGACGGGAAGATTCACCGGCCCATGGCGGGGAGGGCGGTTTCATCCACCCGTACCGTCAGGATTCATAAACAAACGGATGGTCCGGCCCCGGGTTCGCATTCCCGGGATCGGGTCTCCGAGGGAAGGATTCCGAGGGGATTGTGCGCCATGGGCGGCATCTCTGAAAGGAGGGAACCATGAAGAATCGCATGCCGCGACTCACTGCCCTGCTGGCAACTCTGACGCTGCTCGCGTCGGCTTGCGGCGATGATACGGATTCGAGCCGCGGGCCGGGGGCAACCGAAGGAAGTGTGATGAGCATCGTCACCACCACCGAAGCCGTCCCGACCACGGGAACCCCGACCGTGCCCTCACCGGCGGGGACCAACGCCCCCCGGGAATCGGGCAACGCGGCGGTGACCACGACTGTTACCACCGGTGCGGTCCCGGCGCCCCCGGAGTTCACCGCCACTGTTACCACCGACACGGTCCCGGCCCCTGTGGAATCCACTCCGGTTGCCCCCGTTGTCACCGTGGTTGAACAGGAACCCGGCAGTGAGCCTTCCGATGAGGCGCCGTCCGGGGAGAAGCGGTGCGAATCGAGCGGTGGAGTCTGGGAGAAGAGGGCGGGTGAGTGCTCCTATCCACCGGCGGCGGATGATGAATCAGAGGTGTGGCGACCGGAACTGCAGGAGGAGTCCTTCGCGGCCATCAACCCCTGGGCGGCGGGAGTGGACATCTGGTATGAGGAGAAAGAAAGCCTCAGCACCGCCCCCCACCGGTTCTATCGGTTCTACCACATGAGGGGAGACGAACAAACCGTCATGTGGCGACGCTGGCGGCGCACCCTTGATGTGTTCTGGGATACCCCCTTCATCTACTACCCGGTGCGTTACGACCTGTCCTGGCATGACTACCCGGACACGGTGAAGGTGGTGGCCACCTGGCCCCTGGGGGAACATCGGGAACTGCTGGTCACGGACGGTGCGCCTCTGGCCGAGATCGAATTGCCGACCGGGCCGCCTCTGGCGCGGACCACTCCGTACACCGAACCGGATTTTCCCGAGACCGCTGCCCTGCTGGGCCGTGACTGCCCACCCGTCGAACAACTCTGGTCACTTGATGCGCCGGTTGAAGATCCATGCACACTGGAGGCGGTCCGCACCGCTTTCCAGTTTGCCCATGCGGCGGCTACCCCACAACAGACCCGGGCGGCGGTTCGAGATGGCCATGTCCTAACGGAGACCATCGCGCAGATCAAGGAAATAGGCAACCAGGACAGTTTCTTTGCCTACTGGTTCGATCCCGCCAACCTCGGCCACTATCTGGCCGAGACGAGGAACGTTCGGTGGGCGGGCCGGTTCCCGGGTGCCTCAATGATCTCTGCCGAGTTTCGCCTCTATGCGAGGCCGGGATTGGCGCCACCGGAGATGCAGGTGCTGGCCAGGGCGAAGATCCAAGAACAGGTTGAGGCAGGTCTTGATGTCCCCGAGTGGGCGCTCGGTGAGGAACTGCCCACCGGTCCTCCCCCTCCCGAAGTGGGGTTCTGGGAGCGGATGATGGTGGTGCGCACCGCCGACGGGACCTGGCGCATGTCCTATCCCATGTGGTGCTTCTCGATGGAGTCGATAACGCTCTACGAATCGGTGGACTGTCCGGACGATCCGAACCCGGTCTGGTCGGATTCCATATGGGACTTCGATCTCTACCCGCCCAACCATCTCGATTTTTGGTTCAACGCCACACCTAAACAGAGAGAATATCTGGGAGTTCCCCCGTCCTGATGAGAACCGGACCTCCCTCTCTCAATCGCAGGATCACCGGGACGGCCGCGGCGGTGCTGGTCATCTCCCTGGTGATCGGATTGATCCCGCAGCCGCCGGGAACGGTCGCCCACACCCGAACCAAGGCGGGAACCATCGGCCAGAAGATCACCTACGCCTGGAGCCGAAGTGTGAAATACCCATCATGTCTTCGCAAAGGGCCACTGTATCCGTCGGGCTGGGGTTGTCTTCAGTGGGTCACCAAGACGCGCCTGGAGAACTGTCCCGGGCCTGGCCCGGGGTGCAGTGTGATCAACACCTACATCCATCTCACGTGTTCGGGTTATTGGGTGGGGAGCTCCTGCCGGGAGGCCGTTCAGCACCAACACCCCACCACTACCACCACCCGTCTGACCACCACTACCACCCGCCCGACCACCACTACCACCCTAACCAGCATCACATCGCCTCCCACTACGACCCGTCCGGCTCGACCTCCGATCACGGTCCGTCCTGCTCGGCCCACTCGCCCTGCTCCGACTACGACCACGACCCGTCCTGCTCGGCCTCGTCCGACTCGTCCGCCCCGGCCTGCTCCGACTACGACCACGACCACCACTCGTCCGCAGAGGCCGAATCGGTGTGTCCCGCTTTCGGAGCGGGACTGGGACGTGGCGAGAGGCAATTTCGGTTGGGGGAGTGTGCTGGAGCGTCCCCAGGGTGTGACGAGCGGCGTGGCGGGTGGCGATGAAATCCCGGTCGGGAGGGAGTCGGCTCGATTGTTCGTGACTTCCAACAAACTGGTGGAGTCGGCGGCGGCGGAGCCGCGTATCTGGCCTCTCATCCCTGAGGGAATAACGATGGTGAGCAGGGGCGCGATGGGAGACATCGGGGCGAGAGTCGATTGCCTCTGGAAGTTGCGGTCCGTGCGGTCGGAGTGGCGTGAGCTTCTGGCATGGAGGGTGGCGGACCGGGCGGGCCTGAAACGGGCGGCGCCGGAGTTTGTTGAGCAGTGGGAACGAATGGGAGATGCCCAAAGGACCGCGGTACGGGCTCGTCACCGCACCTCGGGTGTCGAAAACCCCGAGGATGTGGTGTGCGAAGTGGGACAGACGGCGCAAACCGACTGTGGGTTCTTCGTTTCACATCCCTCGGTCTGGGAATGGAAACTGTGGGCCACGTTTCGGACCGAGACCAGCCAGCCGCCGCAGGAGCGGACCCTGCTGGTGAAAAGGGGTGTGTCGCGGCTCCAGCGGTTGGTTGACTACACATCCTCAACCGCCAAAGTTTGCGCCGGGGGAGACTGCTGATGTCACGTCATCGGATATCGGCACGGTCCTTTTCGGTGCTCCGGTTGGCCGGGGCGATGGCAGTGGTGGTGGCCTGTGTGGCGGCAGTGTGGTTTTTGGGGCGCGAGCAGGTGGAGAACGAGGTGGGAGTGCTGTTGACCGCCGAGCCCTGGCCGGCGGGTTCGGCCGGTTTGTTTGTCGAAGTGGCTGTTCCGGAGTCGCTGAGCGGCCTGTTCGGATTGTCGGATCAGCTGAAGGAGGGGATGGTGTCGTCGGTGTTTCTGCCGGAGGGGGTTATGGTGCCGTCCGTCGTGTTGCGCGAGCCGTCTTTGGAGGACAAAGAGTCGGATGAGACCCTGATGCGGTTGGAGGTGGATCGGTCGTTGTGGCCTTCGCCGGGGCCGTTGGTGGGTGATCGGGCGGTGTTTGCGGTGGAGGTGGGTGGTTGTGCCTTGGAGGTGATCGATCTGGTGGGGGTGGATGAGTCGGCGGTGACGGTGGTGGTTGATCGGGAGTCGGCCAGGGAGCTGTCGGAGGCGGAGCTGGTGGTCTGGGAGTCGCCCGCCAGTGGTTGGACGCCCTGCCCCGGCCCGTCGGAGGAAACGCCGGTCGCTTCGGATGAGACGCTGATGCGGTTGGAGGTGGATCGGTCGTTGTGGCCTTCGCCGGGGCCGTTGGTGGGTGATCGGGCGGTGTTTGCGGTGGAGGTGGGTGGTTGTGCTTTGGGAGTGATCGATCTGGTGGGGGTGGATGAGTCGGCGGTGACGGTGGTGGTTGATCGGGAGTCGGCGGGGGCGCTTCGGGACGTGGTAGGGCTGGTGGTCTGGGAGTCGCCCGCCGCTGGTTGGGAACCCTGCTGAGATGCTGCTGATCGTGTTCGATCAGGCGTTGCGGGGCGAGACGGCCGCCTGGGTCAAGGCGGTGATCAAATGGAGCGTGGACCGGCGAGTGAAGGGTGTGGTGTTGGCGGGGGCGTTGTCGGATAGCGATATGTGGGCGGCGGAAGGATCAATTGTCGCCATGTTCGATGATGAATCCGAACAGTCCCTCCAATCAGCGGCTTCCGCGGCGGCCGGAGTAATAGTGGTGACCACGGGACCGTCCGGTGATTCTCGGCGAAAACTGGGACTGGACACCAGTGAGTCGTCCACGGTTGCTCTGGGAGTGGTGGTGGTTTCCAAAAAGCCCATCGACGGGCGCCGGCTCAGGTTCCCACTGGCGGCGGATTGGGTGCGGGTGGTGTCCCCGATGGTCTCCCGGGCCGGGCAGAGGTCGCTCGGCAAGGTGGGGCGTTGGGCGGCGGAGTTGGCCGCGGCCCCTCATCGGCTGGGGCGGTTGGATGGGCCGTTGCGGCGGGAGGTGGCGGCGGAGACGGCCATGGATCAGGTGCGAGACCTGTTGCAGGAGGAGGGGGTGGAGGAGTTTCAGATCCGTGGGACCGATGCGATGTACGTGCTTCGTTCCGACGGGTCCAGAGAGAAACGGTCCTCGCCGTTCGGAGGGGATACGGAACTGATCGATGCCATCAAGTTCCTGGCGGCCTATGGGGGAGACCATCCGCAGCGGTTCGACCAACTCGATCCTCGGTTGGACATCCAGATTTCGGGCCAGTGGCGCCTTCACGCCGAGGCGTATGTGACCTCTCCCCCCAACATGGTTCTGCGATTCAATCGGGGGCGGACCGGGTTGAGTGAGTTGAGTGTGGCGGACAGTCGCCTCAAGGCGGTGTTGCAGCAGGCAGTGTCGGGAAAAGTTCGCGCCAATCTGGTGATCGCCAGCACGATGGGAGGAGGGAAAACCACTCTGTGCCAAGCCTTGCTGGCCAAGGTGCCGGAGATGGAACGGATTGACACGATCGAGGACACCCCGGAGCTGAGATTGGCGGCGCACGATATTCATCCCAACACCTATGAGCGGTTGACTCGGGACGCCAACAATGACGGGTTCGGCAAGCACTCCATGTCGGATCACATCCGAGACGCCAAGCGGGCCAACACCTCGAAGCTGGTGGTGGGGGAGGTGCGCGGCGAAGGCACCCTCGCTCTTTTGGACGCCATGTCCTCGGGGCTTGACGGGTGCCTGGTCACGGTTCATTCCCGGCCCGGAGCGGCGGTGATCGAGAAACTGGTCGCCTATGCGGTGGTGGAGGGCGCCGACGCCGAATACGCCCGGCGGCAGATAGCCTCCGCGGTGCACCTGCTGGTGTGGCTGGGGCGCAACACCTACGGGGATCGGGTGGTCGGCGATGTGACGGAGTTGGTGGGGATCGACGAGCGGACCTCGTTGATTCGCACGCAGCAGCGGTGGTCTTACCGCCCGGGGGACAGGTGGGCCTCACCGGTGGGTGGGTCGCCGGACGGGAGACTGGGAGAACTGTATGAGGCGGCGGGAGTCAGATTGTGACGCGGGGGTTGGTGATCGGGTTGTTGGGCGGACTCACCTTGCTCGGGTTGCTGCTTTTCGGCGGCCGGAGGAAAGAGTTTTCTTCCCGGGATAACCCCGAGGGAGGCCGGGGGGCGGGCACCCGGGTAATCCGAGGAGGCGCCCTGCCGGTCTTGGTGGCTCTGGCGGTGTGGGTGTGGCTGGACGCCTGGGGGATCGCCGGTTCACTGGGGGTGATGTCCGGGTTGTGCGTGAGTACTTGGCGGACCGGCAGAGAGATCAGGAAGGCGGCGGATCTGGCCGAGTCCGTGTCTTCTCTGGCGACCGTCCTGGCCAACCAGGCCACCGCCGCCATCACCGTGGTGGATGCGGTTCGGAAGGCGGCGCCGCTGGTCTCGGGGCCGGTGAGAGCGGCCGCCCTCCAAATGGGGGCAGATTGTCAGATCATCGGGGTGGGGCCGGCCACGACTCGTTTCAAACGGCTGTTGGGGGTCCCCTCGGCCGAGTGGTTGGGCGACATTGTGGATATCAGTTCCTCCGGAGGCGGGCAGTGGATGGATGTGGCTCACATTTTCGAGACCGAAGCGGGGGAGGAGGCGGAGATTCTTCGGCACCTGCTTCGCAGAGTGGGAGCGCAGCTTCCGACTCTGGTGGCGGTGATGATTCTGTCGGCGGGAATTGTGATCGGCCTGGGATGGCTGTCGGCCGAAGTCGGAAGATGGCTATTGGGAGCGCAGGGTCAGGTGGCGACGGGGGTAGCCACCGGGATGACCGCGCTGTTGGTGGGTCGAACGCTGTCCTCGGTCCGGATGATGCTGCGATGACGGAGGTGATCGCGGTGGCGGTAGTGGGGGCTCTGGGCGCGGGGGAGTTGGTGCTGTGGGATGCCCAACCATGGTCGAGGGCCGAGGAATCGGCTGCCATGGGATGGACCGCCTTTCGGCTGGGCCTGCTGTCGGTGGCCGTGACGTTGTCATCGGTGGCGGGGGTCTTTACCCTGATGGCCTTCCTAATGGGGGTCCGCGCCGCGGTGGTGGGCGGGTTGGCGGCGACCGTATGGCTGCCGCGGTTGTGCATGCGCCTCTTCCGCTTGGCGGTGGCTGCCTCGTTCCGGCCTGCTCGGGATCGGGCGTTGCTTTCCTGGCTACGGCGGGTGAGACTCTACGTGGGCGCCGGGCAGCCCATTGCGGCGGCGGTGCTGGCCGCCGCCGAGAGAGTTCCCGACCGGGCCTTCGGTCCTATCAGAACCGCGGTGAGTCGAGCTCTGGCCCACTCCCGTGATCCCTTGACCGCCGTGAGCGAACGGCTGACCGGATCGGCGGTGGAACCGCTGGTTTCCACCCTGGCGGCGGCCGAGCGGTCCGGAGCGGCCTCGATCACCCTTTTGGATCAGGTTTTGGACAGGGCGGTGCGGGTTCTGTCATCGAGAAAGATCGAACGGATCGAGCGGATGGCGAGATCGGTCTCTTTGGTGAGCACGATCGTCACTCTGATCGCCACCGGCCTGGTGATGATGGCCGTGGTTTTCACTGTCATCTTGTGAAGGTTGGCAACCGATAACAAACCCAAAGAAAGGAGAGGAAAGATGGAAGGTCCGATAGTAAGGATCGCGGTGTTGGCGGCGGCGATGGCCATGGTGTTGGCCTTAGTGGCGGTGGCGTGGAGTCTCTTCAACCAGAGTGCGCCGAGCAGCAGCCCGAGTGAGGTGGACCCGGCGTTGATCACCAATCAAGTGGTCTGCGAAGCGCTTGGTCACAAGTGGGCCGGCAGCCAATGCACCTAGGCAGAGGATGTGCCTTCCGCCGGGGGGAGGTCTAGGTGGAATTTCCCCTGGTATGGCTCAAGGTGGCGGGTTTGCTGCTGATGGCGAGTGGGTTGCTGGTCAGCCTCTTCTATCACCAGGCGGCTCGTATCGCGGCGGCGGCTTCGGCCGGCGCCGCCTCCTCCTCCGTGGCGCGGTTTCTGGCCGAGGCCGGCGCCGATCCCTCCACCCCATGGAGATGCGAGACAGATGGCGTGTGGTGGCCGAAGGCGGAGGAACTGGCCTCGACGGTGGCGGTCGCCCGGGTGAAGTCCTTTGGGAGAGTCTTGCCGATCGAGGTGGATGTGCGACTGGACGCCGGTTGTGCGGTGGTGGTGAGCGTCGTGGCTACCGTGACGGGGGTGTGGTCGGCACTGTCTGCCCGGGCGGTGAGCTGCGCGGAGACGGTGGAGCATGTCCTCACCCTTCCCCCGCCTTGCCGGACCCTGAACTTGACCTAGCCGTGGACGAAGCTGTGGCGGCTCTGCTCGCCCTCAATGTGGTTGTGACCATGGTGCTGGTGATGAGTCTGTTGACCGAGGAGGAAACCAGGGCGGGGACGGTTCGCTACGCGGCGCAGGAGGCGGCCGCCGAGGCTGCCTCGCATCTCTGGCCGACCGCCGAGGCTGCCCAGCAGCGAGAGGCCGAGCAGCAGGCGACTGCCGCGGCCCGCAGAGCGCTGTACGGGATATGCCGAAGAGTGAGGTTGGAGATGATCCCTTCCCCGCGGTCGGGGCCGTGGCGCGGCGAGCAGGTGGCGGTGACCGTCACCTGTGAACGGGGCGCCGACGATGAACGGTCAGCGCAAGGTTTAGCCTGGGTGTCGTCCGGATGAGCACTGCGCTGCTGGCTTTGGCGCTGGTTTTCATGGCCACGTTGTTCACCCTGTTGTTGACGGACTACGCCCGATTCGAGCAGGAGATCGTAAGATTGGAGGCCC
The DNA here is from genome assembly GCA_963665765.1 of Acidimicrobiia bacterium. Taxonomy (GTDB): domain Bacteria; phylum Actinomycetota; class Acidimicrobiia; order Spongiisociales; family ZC4RG35; genus Bin76. The sequence goes on along the minus strand of OY762464.1, from coordinate 389,405 downwards.
GCGCGGCCAAGATGGCGGAAAGACTGGTGACCTGTGAGTTGGAGGACTCAGATGATCCCGGGGGCAAGTGTGGGGCCGCTCTCTCGGAATTGGCCCGGGATAACAATGCCTCCGCCTGCCTCGCCCGACTCGAGTTGAAAGTGACGGTCGTCGGCGACTGGGCGCCGGAACTGTGGGCGGGATTGAACCCGGTGGAGGTGACTGCGGGACGCCGGTTCGAGGGGTGGCGTTCTTTGAACATCGGAGGCTTGCTGGGCGCTTGCCAATCGTGATCCGCGGCTTGGGTGACCACCGCCATCGATAACGAAAACGCGGAGGAGGTGGGGGGTGACGATGCGAGAGGATCCGATCGGTCGAGTTTGCTACCGTGGGATTTATGGGTGAGGTACTGGCGGTGATCATTGCTGATCGGGGTGGCCCGGGAGAACGCGAGGAAGCCCTCCGGATCGGACGCCGGCATTTGCACAAGGCGGGGGTTGAGGTGGATCAGATCGTCAGGATGGATGTGCCGCCTACCCGGGGTGGGGGAGGGTCTGCGTTGGGTGGACCCGAGCAGTCGGGGGTTTTCCGGCCCGATTTGAGCGGGATCGTGCCGTTGCTGCAGTCTTCGAGCCTCTTCGGTCAGAAGCAGGGGGTGCTGCTGGTGGACGCCAATTTCCTGCCGGCGTCCGAATCCCAGGCCCTGGCCGATCTTCTTTCCGCCATCGATGCGGCGGCCGTGGCCGTGGCGATCGTTGCGCAGCGTCGCCTGCCGGCTTCCCTGGCCAAAAGGATCAAGGAGATCGGCAAAGTGGAAAAGGTGCGCCCGTTATGGGAAAGCCAGGTGCACGGTTGGCTGGCCGGGCAAATCAAGCAGAAGGGGCTGAGAATGGGGTATCAGGCTCAGGCGGCTCTCGTGCAGAGGTTCGGGACCGACCGCGCCGCACTGGGGAGAGCCCTGGAGCAACTGCAGGGAGAGAACCGTCCGATCAGGGCAGACATGGTCGTGGAGCGATTTCGCAACCGGCCCGACCAGCCGGTTTTTCGAATTCTGGACGAGATCGTCGCCGGAAACCCCCGGGAGGCGCTGCGGCGGCTGGGCGACTACCTGGCCAATGCCCGGTCCTCCGACGGCCGTCCCCACATCCTCTTGGGAATGTTGGAGTCCGACCTGCGGCTTCGTCTCCTGGCTTCGATGGCCCGCGACCGGGAGCACTTTCGGCAACTGGAGGAGGGCAACGCCTTCTCGAAAATGCTGGAGTCGGCGCCGGGGCCTCTGGATCAAAAGTCGGAGAGCAAATTGCGTTCTGTGGCCAAAAGCCGGATTCGATCCGGGCAACGTCGACATGACCGGATCTGGAATCAGAGAAAGCCCCTCAACTCCGCCGGCCGCTCAGGGCAGCTCCGAGCGGCGCAACGGGCACTGTCGCTGCTGGTGGCGGTCGATCGGACCTTGAAGCTGTTCCCGGCCCCGCTTCACCGAGCCGTGTTGGAGAGAACCGTGGCGGAATTGTGCGGGGTTTACCGCACTTTCGCTTCGGTGCGTCCGAGGTCGGGGTATCGCTGGTAGCGGAAGAATCAGACCGGGCGATTAACTTCTGGCCGAAGCGACCTCACGGTGGAGGCGAGACTTCAGCCGAGCCGCCTTGTTGGGATGGATTACTCCCCGGGAGCAGGCCGAGTCGATGCGTTTCTGCGCCATGCGCAATTTGGCGTCCGTATCGGGATCACCGGCCTGGGCCGCGGTCAGGGCGTTCTTGATGCGGGTCTTCATCTCCGAACGGACCCCCTTGTTCGCCTGCCGCCGACGTTCGTTCTGTCGGTTACGTTTCTTTTGGGATTTGATGTTGGCCATAAGGCTTGCGAGCTCTCCGTGGTTGGATAGTTATGGTTTGGTGTTGAAAGGCCCCCCCAAGCTGTGGCAAGATTCTAACCGGAGCCGATCCGTGAGGCAACTCGCGTCCCCCGTACCCGGCCCCCATATTCCGATCGCCCCGGCTTTCCCCGGGTGGGTCACCGGGGCGTCCCGACCGCGGGGTTCCGGTCGCGCGACGTTTCGTCACCCATGGCAAGGTAAAATGGGGGCGCCGTACTTTTTTGTCTCAACCAGATTGCGTTCAGCTTGGTATTCCGTTCCCTGATCAGGAACTTTTGCATAGTCGCCCACATCGACCATGGTAAATCGACCCTGGCCGACCGTCTGTTGGAATCGGCCGGGGCGGTCTCCCAGCGCGATATGCGCGAGCAGGTGCTGGACACGATGGATTTGGAACGGGAGCGGGGGATCACCATCAAGGCCCAGGCGGTCCGCTTGGACTATCGGGCTTCCGACGGCCACCAATACGTGCTCAACCTGATCGACACGCCGGGCCATGTGGATTTCTCTTACGAGGTCTCCCGTTCTCTGGCCGCTTGCGAGGGGGCGCTCCTGCTGGTGGACGCCAACCAGGGTGTTCAGGCGCAGACCGTGGCCAACGCCTATCTGGCGGTGGAAGCGGGGCTGGAGATCATTCCGGTGGTGAACAAGATCGACCTCCCCTCGGCCGAACCGGAGCGAGCCGCCGAGGAACTGTCCAGGATTCTGGGTGGAGACCCGGCCGACGTCCTGTTTGTTTCGGCCAAGACGGGCGACGGCGTCACGGAACTCACCGAGCGGATTGTCGAGATGGTCCCCCCTCCGGCCGGCCACTTCGACCGTCCTCTGTCGGCGTTGATATTTGACTCCTATTACGACCTCTACCGGGGTGTGGTCTGCTACGTGCGGGTGATGGAGGGCACTCTTGCGGCAGGTGAGCGGGTGCTGTTCATGGCCACCGGAGAGAAGCGGGACGCGGCGGAGGTCGGAGTTCTCACTCCCGCCTCGGTTCCCGTGGAGGCCTTGGAGGCCGGGGAGGTGGGCTATCTGATCACCGGGGCCAAAGAGATAGACCGGGTGCGGGTGGGAGACACGGTCACGTCCGCTCATCGACCGGCTGGGCGACCCCTGCAGGGTTACACCGATCCCCGTCCCATGGTGTTTGCCGGGATTTTCCCCACCGACGGGGATGACCATCCCCGTCTCCGAGAGGCGCTGGAAAAATTGCAGCTCAACGATGCGTCGCTTCAGATCTCTCCCGAATTCTCCCAGGCGCTCGGATTCGGGTTTCGTGGAGGGTTTTTGGGGTTGCTCCACATGGAGATAGTGCGGGAACGCCTGGAACGGGAGTATGACTTGGACCTGGTGACCACCGCCCCCTCGGTGGCCTATCGGGTGACCCTTCCGGGCGCAAAGCCCATCGAAGTGAGATCACCGGCCGATTTTCCCGCCGCGGGCCGGGAAATGGTGGTGGAAGAGCCCTGGATCAAGGCTTTGATCCTGGTCCCTCCCCTGTTTCTGGGGGCGGTGATGGAGATACTCACCTCGCGGCGGGGGGAGTTGGGTCCCATCAATTACCTGGGCGTAGAACGGGTGGAGTTGACCTGCCGCATTCCCCTGGCGGAAGTGGTCTTCGACTTCTACGATCGACTCAAATCCAAGACCAGGGGTTTCGCCTCCCTCGACTACGAGTCGGACGGTTACCGGAGTTCGGACCTGGTGAAGGTGGATTTACTGCTCAACGGATCGCCGGTGGACGCCTTTTCGGCGGTGGTGCACCGTCAACGGTCCTACGAATACGGCCGGGAGATGGTCACCCGACTCAGAAAGCTGATTCCCCGGCAGTTGTTCGATGTTCCCATCCAGGCTGCCATCGGCAGCCGGGTCATCTCCCGGGAAACCGTCCGCGCCAAGAGGAAGGACGTGCTTGCCAAGTGCTACGGCGGTGACGTCACCCGCAAGAAGAAGCTCCTGGCGCGCCAGAAGGAAGGGAAGAAGCGGATGAAGATGGTGGGATCGGTGGAGGTGCCCGCCGAGGCGTTCGTGGCGGCGCTTCAGGTGAGGGATTGACCTCGCCCTCCCAGACGATCCCCTCTCCCGATGACGCCGATTTGGCGGACCGGGCCGGCGGGTGGCGTTCGGTGTATGTGCACCTCCCCTTTTGCGAGCAGGTCTGTCCCTACTGCGACTTTGCGGTGGCGGCGGGACAGGACCATCTGGCAGACCGGTATGGGAGGGCTCTGATCACCGAGATCGAGTCGGCCACCGCCTGGGGGCCTTTGCAGGCAGTGAATTTCGGCGGCGGAACTCCTTCCCGGATGCCGGCGGTCTGGTTGGGAAGAATCCTCGGCTGCTTGACCTCCCGCTTCGGTCTGCGCCCCGGCGCCGAGGTGAGTTTGGAGGCCAATCCCGAGGATTGGACGGCCGAAAAGGCCGCACAACTGGCAGAAACCGGGTTCAACCGGGTGTCGCTGGGAGCGCAGTCCTTCGATCCGGGGGTGCTCTCCTATCTGGGTCGACGCCATAGCGCCGATGACATTGTCCGGTCGGTGACCGCCGCCCGCCAGGCAGGTTTCCGGTCGGTGAATCTGGATCTCATCATGGGATCTGCGCCGGAGACGGCCGCCTCCTGGTCGACCACTCTGGCGCGCGCCCTGTCCTGCCAACCGGATCATCTCTCCACCTATGCCCTGACGGTCGAACCGGGGACCGTCTTGTGGCAGGAGGTGCGGGCAGGCGCGGCGGCGCCGGATCCGGACCGGCAGGCCGCATGCTGGGAGGAAGCCGATCGGGCGTGCGCCGAGGCCGGGTTGGTGCGCTACGAGGTTTCCAACGCCGCCCAGCCCGGGCATCCCTGCCGGTACAACCTCTCGGTGTGGGGACAGGGCCGCTATCTGGGTTTTGGCAATGGGGCTCATTCGTTTCGGGGAAACCGCCGGTGGGAAAACATCCGGGATCTCCGCCGCTATCTCGAAGCGGTGGGGAGAGGCGAAAGTCCCGGACGGAGATTTCAAGAGATAAGCGGGTGGGCGGCGGAGAGCGAACGGTTGCTGTTGGGGATTCGCCGGCGGGCGGGCGTCAGACCCGGCCGGTTGGGCAGGGCGCTTTGGAGATCGTCGGCGGGACGGCGGCTCCGGCAGGCGGGGGTGATCGGTTGGCGGGACGGACGGCTCCGGGTGGACCGTCCGTTGCTCACCGACGAGGTGAGCCGGGCTATTCTGGCCATTTCGTATGATCATGGGGCCGAAGCCGACGCGGGGACGAAAGCCGAAACGTAGTTTGGTACTCTGAGGGAAATGTTGGAGGAGCGCCAGGTCGAGATTCTGGGTTCGCTGGTGGAGTGCCATATCCGCACCGGCGCGCCGGTGAGTTCCACAATGGTGCTGGAGCACAGCGGCCTGGAAGTCTCGCCCGCCACTGTCCGCAAGGAACTGGCCCGCTTGGAGGAGGAAGGGTACGCGGAGCAGCCCCACACTTCGGCGGGCAGGGTACCCACCGTTTTGGCCTACCGGTATTACGTGGACAATCACGAGCCCTTCCAGCTGCGCAGGGCGGTTCGCTCTCGAATCTCCGCTTTCTTCGCGGAGGTGGAACTGGGACTGGACCGGTTGTTCTTGGCCACTTCCCGAATGTTGTCGGACCTCACCCGCCTGCCGGCGGTGGTGGTGGGTCCCCACCTGGCCGCGGAGCCGATTCGCAGCATCCACCTGGTTTCCCTGCAGCTACGGCTTGCCCTGCTGGTGGTGGTCACCGAATCGGCGCGGGTTCTCCAGGAACTGTGCCGACTCCCCGCTCCGGTCACCGGAGACGAACTCCGGGAGATGGAGAGGCTGCTGCGCAGCCAGGCGGTGGGAGCGCCTCTCGAGTTTGCCAAGCCACCCGCTTTGACGGCGCCCGGAGGGGCCTCTCCCCATTTTCAGAGTTGCTTTCAGGATGTGTGGAACGCCTTGGAGAGGACGGCGGTGGGAGCCTCCGACGTTTATGTGATGGGGACCAGAAGGTTGGCGGACCTCTGGGATGATTTGGGGGCGGTCTCCCGGGTCTTGGGGGTACTGGAGAGAGAAGCCGCGGTGCTGGATCTGCTGGCCGCTTCCCCGGGAACGACCATTCGTATCGGAGAGGAGATCCCCGATCTCCAGATGGATCTGGCGGTGGTCTCCACTTCGTTCCTGGCGGGAAACTCCCGGGGGCGGATAGGGGTCCTGGGGCCGATGCGGATGGACTACGGTCGAACGATCTCGGTGGTGGAGCGGGTTAGCGCCGGGTTGGCCGGCCGCATCGGCGTGTGATCTTTCCTCTCTGATGGCCAAGGACTATTACCAGATTCTGGGGGTGCCTCGGGACGCCGATCCCGGGCGGATCAAGAAGGCTTTCCGAAAACTGGCCCGAGAAACCCATCCGGATGCCAATCCCGGTGATCAGCAGGCCGAGGCCCGGTTCAGAGAGGTGGCCGAGGCTTACGAGGTTCTGTCCGATCCCGATCGCCGCCGGTCCTATGACCGGGGTGAGCAAGTGGATATCTCCGGGATGTTCGGGAACCTCGATGACTTGCTGCGCTCGGTGTTCGGCGGATCAGGGTTTTTCGGCGCCGCTTCGACGGGGCAGGATTCCCGCGGGCAGGACGTGCTGGTGAGAATCGGGCTGAGTTTGGAAGAGGCGGCTTTCGGCGCCGAGACCACGGTGGAGTACCAAGCCGAGGCGGTGTGTTCGACCTGTGGCGGGGACGGGGCTTCGCCCGGGTCGCAGGTGGTCACCTGTCGAGGCTGTGGAGGTGGGGGGATGGTTCGCTCCACCCGGTCGGGGTTTTTCGGGTCGATGGTCACTGCCTCCCCCTGCCCCAGGTGCCGGGGTCGGGGTCGGGAAGTCACCGCGGCATGCGGAAGGTGCAACGGGTCGGGCGCGTATCCGGAGCGTCAATCCCTACAGGTCGAGATTCCGGCCGGGGTTTCGGACGGAACCCGGCTACGACTGAGGGGCAGGGGAGCGGCCGGGCGCTTGGGGGCAGTGGCGGGTGACCTGTACGTGGAAGTGAGGGTCCGCACCGATACCCGGTTCGAACGAGAGGGGGACCACCTGTTCTATCGGGTCGCCATCGGGCTCACCGAGGCGACGTTGGGGGCGGAAGTCGAAATCCCGCTTCTGGAGGGGGGTTACCACACTCTGCGCATTCCCCCGGGCACTCAGCCGGGATGGGTCAGTCGGCTGCCAGGTCGCGGAACCCCTCGGATGGGAGCAAGAAGGCGAGGTGACATGTTGGTGGAGGTGGAAGTGGAGGTGCCCAAGGCGGTATCCAGGCAGGAGGAGGAGCTTTTGAGGAAACTGGCCGACCTTCGAGGGGAATCTCCCCTGTCGGGGTCCAACCGGCGAGGGAGTCGCCGGGGTTCGGCCAATAGGGCCAATAGGCGGTAGGGAGTTGGAATGATTTTGGTAGGGTTTTGGAAAAAGCGGGCCGGTTGCTTTGTGCAGACCGCTTGGCTTGGGAGATTCAGTGAGTAGCGATTGTCTTTTCTGCGGCGTCGTCGAAGGTTCGATTCCCGCCGAGGTGGTGTGCGAGAGCGAGAAATCGCTGGCTTTTCGGGATATAAATCCGAAGGCGCCCACCCATGTTCTGATCATTCCCCGCCGACACGTGGCGTCCCTCAACGAGGTCGACGACCCCGAACTGATCGGGGATCTGGTGAATCTGGCCCAGGTGGTCGCCGCTCGGGAAGGCTTGGAGAACGGTTGGCGGTGGGTGGCCAATGTGGGGAGAGACGGAGGCCAGACCGTATTTCATCTTCACTTTCACCTACTGGGCGGCCGGCGGCTGGGCTGGCCTCCGGGATGACTCCGGGGCGCCCTGGTCCGGGGTGGCATCGGGAGTCTGATCCGGTTTAGATGAGCGTGGAGTCCCAAAAGCGGGAAGCGGCGGAGTCGGTGCGCCGGCAGGTTGTGGTTGCGAGCCAACACTTGATGCGTGATCTGCTCGGGACCGGCGACCGCTACTTTCGAGTGCTTCAGGATCTTTTCCCCAAGGTCGGAATGGTGGCGCGGGGCGCCCATATCTCGCTGCGGGGCTCTCCGGACGAAGTAGATGCGGCGGAGTCGGTCATCGGTGAACTCCTGCTGCTGGTCCAAGAGGGAACCTCCCTGGAGGGCCAGGTCGGATTGGTGGCGCGGATGGTGCGCGACGAACTCCCCGACCCCGCCGGAGTCCTGAGTCTGACTCTGTCGGTGGGTCGCGGGAGATCGGTGAGAGTGAAGACCCACAACCAGTTTCTCTATGTGCGGTCCATCCGGGAGAACACCGCCACCTTTGCCATCGGCCCGGCCGGCACGGGCAAAACTTATCTTGCCATGGCCGCGGCGGTGGAGGGTTTGGCGCAGGGAAGTTGTCGCCGGATCATCCTGACCCGACCGGCGGTGGAGGCGGGGGAAAGCCTTGGCTTCCTGCCCGGTGACCTCTCCGCCAAAGTCGATCCGTATCTGCGTCCCCTCTACGATGCTCTGTGGGCGATGCTGGGTCCTGAAGAGACCTCCGGGCTGATCGAGCGGGGCACCATCGAAATCGCACCGCTCGCCTACATGAGAGGACGCACTCTCAACGACGCATGCGTGATTCTGGATGAGGCCCAAAACACCTCGCCCGAGCAGATGAAGATGTTTCTGACTCGGCTGGGCTTCAACTCCAAGATGATCATCACCGGCGACCTGACCCAGACGGACCTGCCGTCCGGGCGCTCGTCCGGCCTGGAGGTGGTCCGGCGCATCCTCGGAGACATCCCGGGCGTGGTATTTGTGGAACTGACCAGTCGGGACGTGGTGAGGCATCGGGTCGTCGCCCACATTATCGAGGCCTACGAGCGTTACGAGCGTTCCGGTTCCCCGACCTCGGGGGGCGCTCGGAGACCGCGTGGACCATGACCGGCGCGGGTAACGCATCTCCCAAGACCGGAGAGAAGTCACTGATACGTGGCCTGATGCTGGTGTCCGTTGTGACGCTGGCCTGGGCGATCCTGACCTTGGGCGCCGCCAGCGGTGAGGTTGACCTGCGAGTGGGTGAACTGGCCACCCGGGAATATGTGGCGCAGCGCAGCAGTGAAGTGGTGGATCAGGAGGCCACCGAGGGGCTGCGGGAAGCGGCGGCCGACCGGGTGGAGAATGTAACCATCCGCGATGAGAGCATGGAACAGCAGGTGAACAGCGACCTGTCACGGTTGTTCGCGGTGATCAGGAGTGGCGTGATAGATCCGGCGCCCGATTGGGTGAGCACCCTTTCTCTGCCTCCCACCAGTACCACCACCACGACCATAACCACCACCACTTCCACCACGACCACCGGAGCGGGGACGCCCCCGGACGAACCTTTCGGAGGGGAAGATACGGCGGATGGAAACGCAGCCACCGCGCCCGGGGGGGAGGCGGATCCGTCTCTGGTCACCCCCGATCCCACCCCTGCCGCGACCGACCGTCCGCCTTCGGGAGTTACCCTCACGGGCCGGGTCTTTTTGGATTTCGACTCGAACGCCGCCATCACCCGATCGGGGAAGTATCCGGAATTCGGCCTGCAATTGGTGACGGTGCGGGCCGTATCTCCGAGCGGGGAAGGCTATGACACTCAAACTCAGGCCAACGGGGACTTCCGGCTGGAAGTGCCGGAAGGGGTGTGGGAAGTGGTGGTGGACAGCCAAGACTCCGATCTTCCCGCCGGTTTCACCATCTATCTTCCCCGCCGGAGCCAGACCGTGGTGTGTTTTGGAGAGGACGCGGAGTGCTCCATCGCCCCGATTCCCTTCGTTCCGCTTACGAGGGCCGCCCAAGTGCAGAACCAGGAGATAGTTCGGTTCTATCCCCAATTGAACACCAGTTCGGTGGCAACCCTGGTGGAGGTGGCCACCGATGATCTGATTCGAGAGGTGTCGGGGATCGCCCCCGGGCTGGTGGAGATCGAGCGGGCCGCGCTTACTTTGATGGTCGATTCTTTCGCCGGGGAGATCAAGAGCGAGGATCTCCTCTCGGCACAGAGCGACATTCTTTCCGACCCGCCGGTGGTGTTCATCGATGGTGTCCGCAGTCCGGCGGCCGGCGAGGCAGTTGCGGATATCGCCGCCTCATTCCTGCGACCCAATTCCCTGCTCGACACCCGGGCCACCGACGAATTGCGTCAAGAGGCCCGGGATGCCCAGGAGCCGGTGACGGTTTCCTATCGATCCGGGCAGCCGATCATCGCCGAGGGGGAGCCTCTGACCCAACTGACGATCGACGTGATCGCTCAGACCGGAGCGGCCACCGGCCGGCCCGTGCAGGAGGCCGGCGTGCTGGTCGTGCTGGGAGCGGTGGTGGCGGTACTCTCCCTGTTCATCTACCGGATACGCCCCGACCTTTGGGAGCGGATTCCTCTGCTCACCCTGTTCGGGATCCTCACGGTCCTGTCCGCCGCCGCGGTGCGGGGCGCCACTTTCATCGGCGAGGTGTTCGGATACGAAGTCGGCATATATCTTCTCCCGGCCGTGGCCTTTGGGTATTTTGCCGTGGTGTTGCTGGACAACCGGGTGGGTCTTTTAATGGCGGTGGTTCTGGCAGTGATCACCGCGGTCGGGACTCGTGATCCAGGCGCCACCACCTACGCTCTTCTGGCCACCCTGGCCCCGGTGGGATTTATCTCGGCCGCTTCCAGTCGCCGGGCATTCCGCAACTCGGTGGCGGTCTCGGCCGTGGCTTTGGCGGTAATCGCGGCCGCCACCGCCTGGATATTTCACTCCAGTATCTCCCAATCGCCGGTGGGGGTGATGGTTCAGGCGGGAGTTTTGGCTTTCGCCTCCTCCCTGATCGGAGCCTTGGTGGCGCTGTCATCCATCTCCTTTTTCGAGGGACTGTTCGACGTCACCACCACCCTGAGATTGCTGGATCTCACCGACCGCAACCATGAGGCGTTGCAATTGCTGCAGGAGAAGGCCTTCGGGACGTTCAACCACTCCCTGATGGTGGGAACCCTGGCCAGTGCCGCCGCCACCTCCATCGGGGCCAACAACCTCCTGGCCAGGGCTGCCTCCTATTACCACGATCTGGGCAAGACCGAGAATCCCCAATTTTTCATCGAGAACCAATTCGGGGCGGTCAATCCCCATGATCGGATGAGTCCGCAGGAATCGGCGGGGGTGATACGTCAGCATGTGGTGGACGGGTTAAACCTTGCCTCCCGCTACCGGATCCCCTCATCGGTTAAGGAAGGCATACTCACCCACCACGGCACCGGAATCATGCGCTATTTCTACGACAAGGCTCTGGGTATGTATGACGAGGAAGGGGTGGACGTGGATGATTATCGGCACGTGGGGGAAAAGCCCCGATCCAAGGAGATGGCCATAGTGATGCTGGCAGACGGGGTGGAGGGAGCCTGCCGGGCGGCATTCCAGGCCACCCACGGGGAGAGTACGCCACCCGAGCCGACTCTTCAGGCCATAGGCTCGGTGATAGACGGGATCATCCGTGAAAAGATGTCCGACTATCAGTTGAACGAATCCTCGCTCACCTTCGCCGAACTTCAGATGATCCGCAATGCTTTCATAGACGCCATGGCGGGTCATTACCATCAGCGCATCCAATATCCCAACTTTCCCTGAATGGAAGAGCCTTCATCTAGTAGTCCGCCGGAGACTCCCGATCCGATCCCGCCTGCAAGATGAACGTGCAGATCATCTGTGAGCAGGACTCCCCGGTGGATCCGGTGGTGTTGGAGCGTTTGGCTCAGGTGGTGCTGGCGCGAGAGGGATACGGAGGGAATTGCCTGGTGGACGTGACGCTCGTCTCCGACTGCCGGATCGCCGAGTTGAACCGGTGTCACCGGCGTCAAAACCGCGCCACCGATGTGCTGGCGCTCCCACTGCAAGTTATCAAACCCGGTGTGGGGGAACCGGTCGGCTCATCGCGTGGTCCGCCATTGCACTTGGGGGATGTGGTGATCGCACCTGATTATGTGCGCCGTCAGGCTGCCCGGGCAGGCTGGGATTTTTCCGAAGAGATGGGACTCATGGTGGTGCACGGGATATTGCATCTGCTGGGCTACCTTCACGATTCCGACTCCGAGGCGGTGGCCATGGAGGAACGGGAAAGGCGACATCTGGCGGAGAGGGGTTTGAAGAGGCGATGATCCTGATCGTGGTCGGAGCGGTGTTGGCCGTGCTCGGCGCTCTCCTCCGCATGGCGCTTTCCTCTCTGGCGGGTATGGACCGCGCCGGAGAGGCGCAGGCGGCCGCCGAAGGTCTGTCCCGGGCGGCTCGGCACAGTCGCATCTTGAGAGGGGACCGATGGATGATCTCGGCCGGGTGGGGGGTAGAGGGAGCGATCGCGCTCGGGGCGGCGGCGCTGCTCACCGCCGGACTCTCGGCGTCCGGACTCAATGGATGGTTGTCGGTGGCCTGGGCACTGGTGGTCATGACGGTGGTCAGGCTGGCGGCAGGTTGGACAGGCCATCGGTGGGAAGGGGGGAAACGGCTGAGTGGGCTGGTGGAAATCGCCGGTCGTCTCCATTCCCGGCTGGGGGTATCCCCCTCGCCGGTCGATGCCGACCACTCCGACTACGGGGGGCAGGAACTGTCGGAGGAAAAGGAGATGATCTCATCGGTGCTGGAGTTTTCGGAGACCATTGTCAGAGAAGTGATGGTCCCCCGCACCGACATGGTCACGGTAACGGTGGATGCGGAACCGGACGATTTGGTGAAGATTGTCAAGGAATACGGATTTTCCCGCTTCCCGGTGCTGGACGGAGGGATCGATCACGTGGTGGGAATGGCGTTGGCCAAGGATCTCCTTTCGGTTCTGGTGGAAGGGGACCGCCGCTCCACCGTGGCGGAGATCCAGAGAACACCGCTTTACGTTCCCGAGACCAAAGCGGTCTCGGATCTGTTGCGGGAGATGCGGCGCCATGGCGATCACATGGCGGTGGTGATCGACGAGCACGGCGGCACGGCCGGTCTGGTGACGATCGAGGACTTGCTGGAAGAGTTGGTGGGAGAGATAGTGGATGAGCACGACGAGCAGGACGAATGGCTTCGGGCCGAGGAGGGGGGCGTCTGGCATGTGGATGGTCGCTACCCGGTGGACGATCTGGGGACCCTGCTGGGAGTCACCCTTCCTCAGGAGGAGTGGGACACGGTGGGTGGTCTGGTGTTGGCTTTGGCGGGCCGGGTTCCCGGCGTGGGGGAGGTTCTTTCCACCCGGGGAGTGGATTTCAAGGTTGAGGAAGTTCTCGGGCATCGGGTGTCGGAGTTGCGAGTGCAGCGCATGGGGGAGAGGTTTGGGGCGAGATAACCTCCGCCACGGTCAGATATCCGCCGCCCGGCGCCGGATATCGTGAAATCCGGATTCGTCTCGGTGGTGGGCCGTCCCAATGTCGGGAAATCCACGTTGGTCAACGCCTTGGTGGGCCATAAGGTGGCGATCACCTCGCCCCGTCCCCAGACCACCCGCAACACCATCCGGGGGGTGGTCACCGATCCCGACCGGCGTCCTCCCCGTTGGCAGATGGTGTTGGTGGATACGCCCGGGTTGCACAAGCCCCGCAACGAGCTGGGCAACCGCCTGAACCGACTGGTGTACGGGACTCTGGCGGACGCGGACGTAATCGCTTTTTTGGTGGATGTCCGCCGGTCCATCGGGCCGGGTGACCAAAGGATCGCCCAACGATTGGCCAACGACCCTTCCAAGGTGGTGGTGATGGTCAATAAGACCGACAGGTTCTCCAAAGAGCGAACCGCCGCCTGCCTGCTGGAGGCGGCCCGGTGGGACTTCGCCGCCTACGTTCCGATCAGCGCCCTCCGGGGAGACAATCTGGAAGCCGTGTTGCAGGAACTTTCCGATCGCCTGCCCGAAGGCCCGATGTACTTCCCGTCCTCCGCGGTCACCGATCAACCGGACTCCTTTTTCGCCTCCGAAGTGATCAGGGAAAAGTTCCTGGCCGGACTCCGCCAGGAACTACCTCACTCCCTGCTGGTGAGGGTCGAGGATCTCTCGGTGCGCCATGACGGATTGGTGATGATCAGGGCCAAGCTGGTGGTGGAGAGCTCCTCGCAAAAGGGGATAGTGATCGGGAAGGGGGGCGCCCGGCTGCAGGAGGCCGGCGGCGCGGCGCGACGGGAATTGGAGGCTTTCTTCGGCGCCCGGATCTTCTTGGATCTTCAGGTGGTGGTGGAGAAAGGGTGGCAGCGCCGTTCGGCGTTGCTCGACCGATACGGATTCTGAGGTCTCCCGCCGATCCCGACCCCGGGCGATCGGGAGGGTGATCATCCGGTGTATTCTGGCAGATGGCCGAGCAGGCGACTGGCGAGGATTACATCGAGATGGCTGACAGAATTCAGAAGACCACCGAAGGGCTGGTGGTGCCGGAAAACCCGATTGTCCCCTTCATAGAGGGCGATGGGATAGGACCGGACGTGTGGGCGGCGACCCGACGGGTGATTGACCACGCGGTCCAAAAGGCCTATGGGGGCGCCCGCCGCATCGAGTGGTTGGAGGTGTTGGCCGGGGAGAAAGCTCATCGGCAGGCGGGTTCCTGGCTTCCCGACGACACCATCTCGGCGATAAGGGAGCATCTGGTGGCTATCAAGGGCCCCCTGACCACTCCGGTGGGAGGAGGGATACGCAGCATAAATGTGGCTTTGCGTCAGATTCTCGACCTCTATGCCTGTATCCGCCCGGTGCGCTGGTTGCGAGGGGTCCCCTCTCCGGCTCTCCATCCCGAATTGGTGGACATGGTGATCTTTCGGGAGAACACCGAGGACGTGTACGCCGGCAAGGAAGTGGCGGCCGGAAGTCCGGAGGCGGCCCGGCTGCTGGGATACCTGCAGACCGAGTTCGGCTGGGAGATACGCCCCGATTCAGGCATCGGGATCAAGCCGGTCTCGGAAACGGGGAGCAAGCGTCTGGTGAGGGCTGCTTTGCAGCATGCGCTCGCCGAGGGACGCCGGTCGGTGACGCTGGTGCACAAGGGGAACATCATGAAATACACCGAGGGGGCTTTCCGGGAGTGGGGGTACGAAGTGGTGCGAGAGGAGTTTTCCGAGCAGGCGGTGAGTTGGGAGGACAGTGGAGGCGACCCCGGCGACCGCCTGCTGGTACAGGACGTAATCGCCGACGCCTTCCTGCAGAAAATCCTCACCCGGCCCGCCGAATATGATGTGATCGCTACTTTGAACCTCAACGGCGACTATATCTCCGACGCCTTGGCTGCCCAGGTGGGCGGCATCGGGATGGCGCCGGGAGGGAACATCAATTTCGAGGCCGGGTACGCGCTGTTCGAAGCCACTCATGGGACAGCTCCCAAGTACGCCGGGATGGACGTGGTGAACCCCGGCTCGCTGATCCTTTCGGGCGAGATGATGCTTCGCTACCTGGGATGGTTGGAAGCCGCCGACCTGGTTCCAACCGGCATGGAGAAGGCCATCTGTGACAAAATCGTCACCTATGACCTGGCCCGGCTCACCGAAGGCGCCACCGAAGTGAGTACCTCCGGTTTTGCCACCGCTCTGATCGAGAGGATGTAATCTGCTTGTTGCGCTTTTGACCGGAAGGGAAAGACCATCGGAGGTAATCTTGGCAGCACTCGAACAGAGCAGATCATGACCGCCATCACCCTCGAAATCTCTCGCCGACCGCAGGTGTTTCCTCCCGAGGAACGGGCTGCCCTGGCGCCATTGATCCAAGAGATCGAGCAGTTGAAAAGAGAACGCCGGGCGGTGATCACCGCTCACAATTACATGACGCCCGACATCTACTATGGAGTGGCGGATCTGGTGGGGGACTCCCTGGCCCTCGCTCAAATGGCGGCCCGAAGCGACGCCGAGGTGATTCTGATGGCGGGAGTTCACTTCATGGCCGAGACCTCCAAAATCATCAACCCCGACGCCACGGTGCTGATCCCGGATCTGCGGGCGGGGTGTTCCCTGGCGGAGGGGATTACCGCCGAGGATGTCCGGCGTCTCAAACGAAGCCATCCGGGGACGCCGGTGGTCAGCTATGTCAACACCTCCGCCGAGGTAAAAGCCGAGTCCGATATCTGCTGCACTTCGGGGAACGCGGTAGCAGTGGTGGAATCACTCGGTTCGGATCGGGTGATCTTCCTTCCCGACGGGTTCCTGGGCCGCTATGTGGCCGACCACACCGATGTGGAGATCATCCTGTGGGAAGGAAGATGCATCGTCCACGAGCGGTTCGGCGCCGATGAATTGGAGGAGCTTCGGGATATGCTGCCGGAGATTCCGGTGATCGCCCATCCCGAGTGCTCCCCCGATGTCTTGGACCAGGCTGATTATGTGGGGTCCACCCACGGGATAGTCAACTGGGTGCGCCGGTTGCGTCCCCCCCAGGTGGTGATGCTCACCGAGTGTTCGATGGCCGACAACGTCGCTTACGAACTGGATGATGTGGAGATCGTGCGTCCCTGCAACCTGTGTCCCCACATGAAAAAGATCACGCTCGAGAACATAAGGAATTCGCTGGCGACCATGACCCACGAGGTGGTGCTGGCGCCCCAAGTGGCCACCCGGGCTCGATCAGCAGTGGAGCGGATGCTCCGGGTGGGACGCAACTGACTGGTCCCCGAGACCTCCATAACCTTCTGGAGCAGGCCTTTTCCGAAGATTTGGGACCGGGGGGCGACCTGACCACCGCTTCCCTGATCGATGAGAGTAGGGAGGCGGTCGGGTCTTTGGTGTTCAAATCCGAGGGAAGGGTGGCCGGTCTGGGAGTGGCGGAGGCGGCTTTCCGGTTCTTGGACCCCCGCGTGGGCTTTGCGCCGAAAACCCGGGACGGGGCCGACCTGTCCCCCGGAGCGAAGGCGGCGGTGGTGAGTGGTCCGGCCCGCAGTCTCCTGGCGGCCGAAAGGGTGGCCCTCAACCTGCTGGGGCATCTGTCGGGGATCGCCACTGCCACCCGGGATATGGTGCGCGCCGTGGCCGCCACGGGGGCGCGGATCAGCGATACGCGCAAGACCACCCCCGGTTTGCGGGTTTGGGAAAAGGAGGCAGTGCGGATCGGGGGAGGGGTGAATCATCGCATGGGTCTGTGGGATGCGGTGCTGATCAAAGACAACCATCTCTGTTTGGTGGAGAGCGCGGCGGGGGCGGTGCGGGCGGCCCGGCGGCATACCGGGGGGAAGGTGGCGGTGGTGGTGGAGGTGGCGGACCTCGACGATCTGCAGGAGGTGGTCGGAGCCCGCCCTGATGTGGTTCTTTTGGACAATATGACCCCCGAACAGATGAAAAAGGCGGTGAGCAGTGTCGGAGGTCGCGTGAGATTGGAGGCCAGCGGAGGGGTTTGCCCGGCCAATGTGCGGCAGGTGGCGGAGACGGGAGTGGACATCATCTCCACGGGATGGATTACCCATTCGGCGCCGGTGGTGGATGTGAGTCTGCGGTTGTCCGGTGTCTGACGCGGCGGATCTCACCGGGGAGAGGCCCGGGCCGGAGAGGCTGCTGAGGGTGGTGATCCCCGCTCACAATGAGGAAGGGGTGATAGGTGAGTTGGTGTCCGATCTCCGGCGTCAGGAATATCCGTCCCCCTCCTACCGGATATGGGTGCTGGCCGACCGTTGCGAGGATCGAACTGCCGAGTTGGCGGAGAGGGCGGGCGCTTCGGTGGCGGAGCGGAGTCTGGGCCCCGACGGCAAGGGTGAGCTCCTGAAGTGGTACCTGTCGGACCATCCGCTGCGTGCCGACGAGGCGCTGGTGGTGCTGGACGCCGACAACCGGGTGGGCGTCAACTTTTTATCCCGCCTGTCGGAAGCCCTGGAAAGCGGCGCCCAAGTGGTACAGGCGTCGGTGCTGCCCTCCAACCTGGACGCTTCACCCATCGCGGCCGCGGCCGGTTTGGGCGACTGGATGGCCCGGGAGATGATCTACCGGAGGAGGGCGAGCCGGGGTCGGCCGATCGAATTGGGTGGAACCGGGCTGTGCGTTACCGCGGTGGCTCTGGCGGAGGCCGGAGGATGGAGCGGGTCGTTCACCGAGGATCTGGATTTGACGGTCCGGCTGCTGTTGGCGGGTCATCGAGTCCAATATCTGCCCGAGGCGAAGGTGTGGGACGAAAAGCCGACCGACCTGCGGAGCGCCGTGGGGCAGAGGAGGAGGTGGGCCTCCGGTCGCACCGCAGTGCGCCGGCGCCGGGGTCCGGGCCTGTGGAGAGCGGCTTTGGCCCGGCGTTCGGCGCCCGTGGTGGTGATGGCCCTGCGTCTGGTGATACCCGGACGATCCTTCCGGTGGTTGGTCACGCTGGCGCTCGGCGTCTGCTCGGCGGTCTGGAGGTGGGGTTTTCCGTTTTCATGGCCGGTATGGGCGGGGATCGCCCTGTGGTTGGGGGGTCGCCCGCTTCGGGTGTTGTGGGGGGTGAAAGAGGTTCGCCCCCACTTGCGGTGGTATCCGCTGACCCTGGTTTGGGGGTTCGTGTGGCTGTGGGTGCGGCTGGTTCCCGGACGCCGGGGGTGGTTTCACACTCCTCACCATGGAAAGGCGAGGCGGGGATGAAAGACAGGACGGATACCTGTGGGGAAAACGGGATGATTTTTCGCTATTCGGGTTTTGTCGGCCCGCGCGGAAGTGTTTATACTTGCGCTTCGTGGTCTTAGTACCTCAAGCCGTCTCTTAGGGCTCTCCGCCTGACCTGGTCTCGGAGTGTCCCTCCGGGTGCGGTCAGAAGCTAACAGGACGAAACGGGCTTTTCCGCGCGTGCGGAAAGGTTCTCTTCTTCCGGTGAAGGAAAAGCATGCCGACAATCCAGCAATTGGTGCGCCGTGGGCGCAAACCGAAGAAGAAGAAGGTCAAGACAGCCGGTCTGGCCGGGGCGCCCCAGCGACGGGGAGTCTGCACCCGGGTGTACACCGTGACCCCCAAGAAGCCCAATTCGGCGTTGCGGAAAGTCTGCCGGGTGAGGCTGTCATCGGGCATTGAGGTGACCGCCTACATTCCCGGGGAGGGTCACAACCTTCAAGAACATTCCATCGTGCTGGTCAGGGGGGGTAGGGTCCGTGACCTGCCCGGCGTGAGGTACAAGGTGATCAGGGGGACTCTGGACGCGTCCGGGGTCTCCGAACGCCGCCAGGCGCGCTCCCGCTACGGGGCGAGGAGAGGGCGATGAGAAGATCGGCCGCCACCAAGCGAAAGGTCGATCCCGATCCGGTGTTCCGGAATGTGCTGGTCAGCCAGGTCATCAACAAGGTGTTGTGGAAGGGGAAAAAGGACCTGGCCCGCCGGATCGTGTATTCCGCCTTGGAACGAGTGGAGCGGCGGACGCGCCAGGACCCGGTGAGTGTGTTGAAGAGGGCCATTGAAAATCTCAAGCCCCAGATGGAGGTGCGATCTCGGAGGGTGGGAGGCTCCTCCTACCAGGTGCCCATGGATGTCCGTCCCGACCGGTCCCGCTGCCTGGCCATCCGGTGGCTGGTGAGCTATGCTCGTCGGCGCCGGGAACCCACCATGGCATTGCGGTTGGCGGGAGAGATCATGGATGCGGCCAACCACACCGGGGCAGCCTTCAAGAGGCGCGAAGACATGCACAAGATGGCGGAGTCCAACAAGGCTTTCGCCCATTACCGCTGGTAGAAGGCGTTGCTATGGCCGCTGATCAAGGACACCGCCTCCTTCGCATGCGCCAGGTGCCCCTGAGCCGCACGCGCAACATCGGAATCATGGCACATATCGACGCCGGAAAGACGACTCTGACCGAGCGGATTCTCTACTACACCGGTCGCAACTACAAGATCGGCGAGGTGCACGAGGGCGCCGCCACCATGGACTGGATGGCTCAGGAGCAGGAGCGGGGGATCACCATCACCTCAGCCGCCACCACCTGCATCTGGCACGATCACAGCATCAATATCATCGATACGCCCGGACACGTGGATTTCACGGTCGAGGTGGAGAGGAGCCTGCGGGTGTTGGACGGGGCGGTGGCCGTGTTCGACGGGGTGGCGGGGGTCGAACCCCAGTCGGAGACAGTCTGGCGCCAGGCTGACCGGTATCAGGTGCCGCGCATCTGTTTTATCAACAAACTCGATCGGGTGGGGGCCGACTTCTATGCCGATGTCGAGTCCATCCGCACCCGCTTGGACGCCACCCCCCTGGTGCTCCAGTTGCCGGTGGGCGAGGAGAGCGATTTTCGCGGCGTCTTGGATCTGGTGGAGATGAAGGTTCACGAGTGGAGGGGAGACGACGGAAGGCGCTGGGACACCACGGACGTTCCCGAGTCGATGCAGGACCTTGCCTACGAGTACCGGGCACAGTTGTTGGAGCAGATAGCCGAAGTAGACGAGAAATTGCTGATCAAATTCCTCGAGGATCTCTACATCACCCCCGACGAGATACGCACCGCCATCCGGGCCGGAGTGCTCCGGCACATGTTCGTGCCGGTGCTGTGCGGGGCGGCCTTCAAGAACAAGGGGGTTCAGCCTCTGCTGGACGCCATCGTGCATTATCTGCCCAGCCCCTTGGATCTCCCTCCGGTGAAGGGGTACTCACCCAAGAATCCCGATCAGATGCTGGAGCGCAAGGCCGGCGACGATGAGCCTTTCTCGGCGTTGGCGTTCAAGATTATGAGCGACCCCCACGTCGGCAAGCTCACCTATTTTCGGGTCTATTCGGGATCGGCGGCCAAGGGCGGTCCGGTGCTGAACACCTCCAACGGCAAAAAGGAGCGGCTGGGCCGGTTGCTGCGCATGCACGCCAACCACCGCGAAGATGTGTCTGACGTCTACACCGGCGACATCGTGGCCGCGGTGGGGCTTCGGAACACCACCACCGGTGACACTCTGTCGGCCGGGAGTCACCCGGTGAGTCTGGAGGCCATGGTCTTTCCCGCCCCGGTCATCTGGGTGGCTATCGAGCCTCGCACCCGGATCGACCAGGACAAGCTGTCGGGGTCGCTGCAGAAACTTTCCGAGGAGGATCCCACCTTTTTGGTGCGAAGCGACGAGGAAACCGGACAAACCATCATCTCGGGAATGGGCGAGCTGCACTTGGAGGTTCTGGTGGATCGCCTCGTCCGGGAGTTCAAGGTCGCCGCCAACATCGGCCGGCCGCAGGTCGCCTATCGGGAGACGATCGTCTCGGCGGTGGAGGGGGTCGAGGGGCGCTACATTCGCCAAAGCGGAGGCCGCGGCCAGTACGGTCATGTGGTGATCGATATCCAACCCACCGGCCCGGGCGGTGGTTACGAGTTCGTCAATCGGATCAAGGGTGGTCGGGTCCCTCGCGAGTACATTCCGGCGGTGGCCGGTGGTATCTCCGAAGCGCTCGACGGCGGCATCCTGGCGGGTTACCCGGTGGTGGATATGCGGGTCACCTTGGTTGACGGTTCATATCACGAGGTAGATTCTTCCGAAATGGCTTTTCGGATAGCCGGATCCATGGCGGTTCGCTCCGCCGCCAAAAAGGCGGGGTTGAAGCTCTTGGAGCCGGTGATGGAAGTGGAAGTTGTCGCTCCCGAGGAATACATGGGAGATGTGATCGCGGACATTTCCTCCCGCCGGGGCCGGATCGAAGAAACCGACCAGCGAGGGACCGCCCGGATTATCTCCGCGGCGGTGCCGCTGGGAGAAATGTTCGGGTTTGCCACCGATATTCGTTCTCGAACACAGGGGCGAGCGACATATACGATGCAGTTCAAAGCTTATCAGGATGTTCCCCAATCCATTGGTGAAGAGCTTCTTCAGCTGAGAACTGGTAAGCATTAGAAAGGGGGTTTTGGTTGTGGGTAAGGTGAGGTTTGAGCGGGTGAAGCCGCATTTGAATGTGGGGACTATGGGTCATATTGATCATGGGAAGACGACTTTGACGGCGGCGATTACTCGGGTGTTGTCTGAGCGGGTTGGTGGGGGGAATGTTTTTACTGGGTTTGATGATATTGATCGTGCTCCTGAGGAGCGTGAGCGGGGTATTACGATTCAGATTGCGCATGTGGAGTATGAGACGGGGTTGCGTCATTATGCGCATGTGGATATGCCGGGGCATGCTGATTATATTAAGAATATGATTACGGGGGCGGCTCAGGTGGATGGGGCGGTGTTGGTGGTGTCGGCGGTGGATGGTCCGATGCCGCAGACTCGTGAGCATGTGTTGTTGGCGCGGCAGGTGGGTGTGCCGCGGGTGGTGGTGTTTTTGAATAAGTGTGATTTGGTGGATGATGGGGAGTTGTTGGATTTGGTGGAGTTGGAGGTTCGGGATTTGTTGACGGAGTATGAGTTTCCGGGTGATGATGTTCCGGTGGTGCGGGGTTCGGCGTTGTTGGCGTTGGGGGGTGATGTGGGTGCTTCTGATGGGGTGATGGAGTTGATGGATGCGGTTGATTCGTATGTGGAGGTGCCGGTTCGGGAGGTGGATCGTCCGTTTTTGATGCCGATTGAGGATGTGTTTTCGATTACTGGTCGGGGTACGGTGGTGACTGGTCGGGTGGAGCGGGGTGTGTTGCGGGTTGGTGAGCGGGTTGAGGTGGTGGGGTTGCGTGATACGCGGGTTTCGGTGGCGACGGGGGTGGAGATGTTTCGGAAGTTGTTGGATGAGGGTCGGGCTGGTGATAATGTGGGGGTGTTGTTGCGGGGGGTGGGGAAGTCTGAGGTGGAGCGTGGTCAGGTGTTGGCTGCTCCTGGGTCGATTTTGCCGCATGTGGGGTTTGAGGCGCAGGTGTATGTGTTGACGAAGGAGGAGGGGGGGAGGCATAATCCGTTTTTTTCGGGTTATCGTCCTCAGTTTTATTTTCGGACTACGGATGTGACTGGTTCGGTGGTGTTGCCTGGGGGGGTGCAGATGGTGATGCCGGGTGATAGTGTGGTGTTGTCGGTGGAGTTGATTGCTCCGATTGCGATGTCGGTGGGGTTGGATTTTGCGATTCGTGAGGGTGGTCGGACGGTGGGGGCGGGTCGTGTCACGAAGATCACCAAATAACCACCCCAACCATCCAAGGCAAGATTGAGCAGAAGGATTATTGACCCAAAACCGCAGATGAATACCGCCAAGGCAGTAGAAAGAAACCAATGAACGGTTCCCATAAGATTCGTATAAAACTCAAGGCTTATGATCACCAGAGCGTGGATGAGTCGGCGCGCAAAATCGCGGCTACTGTTACTCGTACCCAGGCGAAGATCAAAGGTCCTATACCTTTGCCCACCGAGATTCATCGGTATTGCGTTATTCGCGGACCTCACGTCGACAAGGATTCCCGAGAGCACTTTGAGATGCGGATTCATAAACGGTTGATCGACATTTTGGACCCCACTGCCAAAACGGTGGATTCGTTGATGCGTCTCGACCTTCCTTCCGGTGTGGAAGTGGAGATAAAGCTATGAACACCATTCTGGGCGCCAAACTCGGTATGAGTCAGATTTTCGACGATTCCGCTCGGGTCATGCCGGTGACGGTGGTCAAGGCCGGACCGTGCCGAGTGGTGCAGGTGAAGACCGCCGACAAAGACGGGTACGAGGCCGTCCAACTGGCGCTTGAGATCGGCAAACCCGCCAAGGTGAACAAAGCCTTGGCCGGCCACTTCTCCAAGGCGGGAGTTCCTCCCTCGCCGCATTTGGTGGAGACGTCGGTCGAAGACACCGGCGGGTTCGAGCCGGGATCGACCATCTCGGTGGACGAGGTCTTCGAGCCCGGTCTCCGGGTTGATGTGACGGGAGTCTCCAAGGGGAAGGGCTTCGCGGGGGTGATGAAGCGACACAACTTCTCGGGTCAGTGCGCCAGCCACGGAAACCACAAAAAGCACCGGGCAGGAGGGGCAATCGGCGCCTGCGCCACCCCGTCGCGGGTCTTTCGGGGAAAGGCCATGCCGGGTCGGATGGGCGCGCAGCGCACCACGGTTCTCAATCTGGAGGTGGTGAAAGTGCTTCCCGAAGAGGGACTGCTTCTCCTGAGGGGTGCGGTGCCCGGGCCGAAGGGCGGACTGGTGCTGATCAGAAAGGCGGTCAAATCCCGTGGCTGAGTTGACTGCCCCTCTCTATGACACCGACGGGACTTTGGTGGGAGAGACCGCACTCGACCCGTCGGTGTTCGGGGTTACTCCCAACTTGCCGGTGCTGCATCAGGTGGTCACCGCCCAAATGGCCGGCAAGCGTTCGGGAAGCGCCTCCACCAAGACCCGGGCCGAGGTGAGGGGCGGGGGTCGCAAGCCCTGGCGGCAGAAGGGAACCGGAAGGGCGAGGCACGGCTCGATCCGATCCCCCATCTGGCGGGGCGGGGGAGTGGCCCACGGGCCCAAGCCGCGCGACTACCGCCAACGAACTCCGGCGAAGATGCGCCGATTGGCGTTGCGCAGCGCCCTGTCCGCCCGCGCCTCGGAGCAGGCGCTGTGGGCCGTGACGGCGCTCGACTGGGAGGCGCCCCGCACCAAGTCGGCGGTGGCCCTCCTGGAAGCGATCGGGTTGAGGGGAAAGACTTTGCTGGTGGTGAAGCGGCTGGGCGGAACCGAGGATCGGTCGTTCCGCAATATCCCCACCGTCCGGATGGTGGAAGCCCGCTATGTGACTCCTTACGACGTTCTCTGGGCGCGGGATTTGCTGTTCGCCGACGGGACCCTGCCGATCGTGACCGAGGTGGGCAAAGTCCGGGCCCAAGTGGAGGCCAAGGCGTCATGAAGCATCCCCACGATTTGATTCTGGGTCCGGTGGTCTCCGAGAAATCCTTCGATCTGATCGAGTCCTACAACACCTATTCCTTCCTGGTCGATCCACGGGCCAACAAGACCGAGATCCGTCAGTCGGTGGAGGCCGTTTTCGGGGTGAAGGTCATGTCGGTCAACACGTACAACCGACGGGGCAAGGTGAAGCGCACCCGTCGCACCCTCGGCCGGCGCAAGGACACCAAGCGGGCGCTGGTGACGCTGGACGAGGGTGACTCCATCGACCTGTTCGGGTTATAGATATGGCAGTGAAAAAACGCAAGCCCACCTCTCCGGGACGACGGTTTCAGACCGTCTCGGACTTCTCCGAGATCACCCGTAGCCGTCCCGAGAAGTCCTTGCTGTCCCCCCGCGCCTCCAAGGGAGGGCGGAACAGCAAGGGTCGGATCACCTCCCGGCACCGGGGCGGGGGCCACAAGAGGCGTTATCGAGTGATCGATTTTCGCAGGACCAAAGATGGGGTTCCCGCCAAGGTGGCCACCATCGAATACGACCCCAACCGCAACGCCCGGATTGCCCTGCTGCACTACGTAGACGGCGAGAAGCGGTACATTCTGGCGCCGGTGGGAGTGGGTGTGGGGGATCGAATCGGTTCCGGACCCAAGGCTGATATCCGGCCGGGAAACGCGCTTCCGTTGCGCAACATACCGGCGGGAACCACCGTGCATGCGGTGGAATTGCGTCCGGGAGGGGGCGCCAAGATGGCCCGTTCGGCCGGGGCGTCGGTCCAGTTGATGTCCAAGGAGGGCGGGATGGCGCTTCTGCGCCTGCCCTCGGGTGAGATGCGGATGGTTCCTCTCGACTGCCGCGCCACCATCGGCCAAGTAGGCAACACCGAGGCCGAGTTGGTGAAACTGGGCAAGGCGGGACGGAACCGCTGGAAGGGAGTGCGTCCCCAGACCAGGGGCGTGGCCATGAATCCGATCGATCACCCTCTGGGTGGCGGGGAGGGCAAATCCTCAGGAGGCCGACCTCCGGTCAGCCCGTGGGGGAAACCGGAAGGGCGCACCCGTCGCAAGAACAAACAGAGCAACAAGGACATCGTCCGCCGTCGTTACGCCAAAGGCCGGAGGTAGCCGTGGGTAGAAGTTTGAAGAAGGGCCCGTTCGTGGACGAACACCTGTTGGAGAAGATCGAAGAGCTCAATCAAGCCCGCCAAAAGAGAGTGGTCCGCACTTGGAGCCGACGCTCCACTGTGATACCTGCCATGATCGGCCACACCATCGCAGTGCATGACGGGCGGCGCCATGTGCCGGTCTACCTCACAGAATCGATGGTCGGGCACAAACTTGGAGAATTCGCTCCCACCCGGACCTTCCGCAAGCACCCGGGCGGCAAGAGGGACAAGGCGGTGAGGAAACGGTGAAGACCCAGGCGCGCGCCCGGTATCTCCGCCATTCTCCTTACAAGGTGAGGCGGGTGGCCGACCTGGTGAGGGGAAAGTCGGTGGAGGAGGCGGAAAACTTGTTGAGCCACCTCAATCGGGGAGCGGCGCATTCTGTTCTGAAGGTGCTGCACTCGGCGATGGCCAACGCCGAAAACAATCTGGAACTTGATGTCGATCGATTGAAGGTGGGGGCGGTTTATGTTGACGAAGGACCCACCTTGAGGTCCTTTCGAGCTCGGGCCAGGGGCCGGGTCACCCGGATACGCAAACGGACCTGCCACCTCACCATTGTGGTCGCCGACTCCGACGATGATGAGGAGATCTAACTGATGGGCCAGAAAACGCATCCCTATTCGTTCCGGCTGGGCGTGGTAACCGACTGGAAGTCCAAGTGGTATTCGGACAAGGACTATGTCAACATGGTGAACGAGGATTGGGCGATCCGCGACTATCTGCGGGGAATGTTGCTCCGAGGAGCGGTCTCCCGCATCGAGGTGGAGAGGACCCGAGATCGGGTGGTGGTGGAGATCCACACCGCCCGTCCCGGAGTGGTGATCGGTCGCCGGGGCACCGAAGCCGAACGGTTGCGCAAAGGTCTGGAAAAGCTCACCTCCAAGTCGATCAAGCTCAACATCATCGAGGTCAAAGATCCCGAGTTGGATGCCCAGTTGCTGGCGCAGGGGATCGCCGATCAGCTGGAGAACCGGGTTTCCTTCCGCCGCGCCATGAAACGGGCGCTCGGCACCGCCCGCAAAGCCGGCGCTCAAGGCGTGCGGGTGGAGTGCAAGGGTCGTCTGGGCGGATCCGACATGGGTCGCCGCGAGTGGTATCTGGAAGGTCGGGTTCCCCTTCACACCATCCGGGCCGACATCGACTACGGGGTGGCCACCGCCCACACCATGGTGGGCTCCATCGGGGTCAAGGTTTGGGTTTACAAAGGGGACGTGTTCAAGACCCGTTCTTCGGGCGAGAAGATGGCGGCCGAGGTCGCCCTGGCCGCCGGCGGGCCCACTCGGCGTCGGCGTCCCCCGGCCAAGGCCCGAGCCGAGGCGGCTGCGGGGGGGAGAAAACATCCGCGGCTGATCGAGGCGGGTGGGGGCAAGCGCCCGGTGCCGACCACCCCTCCCAAACGCGATGGCCGCAAACGGCTGATCGAGGCCGGGGGCGGAAGGAAGCGATCCGAGCAGGTTTCCCAGAAGGACTGGGAGAGAACCGAGGATGGGGCGGAGATGGACGACTCGCCGGACAACGAAACCTCCGAGGAGCGTTCCTGAAATGTTGATGCCCAAAAGAACCCGGCACCGCAAGGTCCATCGTGGCCGCCGAAGAGGGGTGGCCAAAGGCGGAACCACGGTGCATTTCGGTGACTACGGCATCCAGGCTCTGGGCGCCGGATGGATCACCGCCCGCCAGATCGAGTCGGCCCGCGTGGCTATCACCCGGTCGGTGCGACGCGGGGGACGGGTGTGGATAACTATCTTCCCCGACAAACCGGTGACGGTCAAGCCGGCCGAGACCCGGATGGGTTCGGGTAAGGGAAACCCGGAATTTTGGGTGGCGGTGGTGAAACCGGGACGTGTGATGTTCGAATTGGCGGGCGTCGACGAGGACCAGGCTCGAGAGGCGATGCGCAAGGCAGGCCATAAGTTGCCGATCAAGACCCGTTTTGTCAAGAGGGATGATTTATGAAGCCGGCCGATCTTCGGGAGCTCAACTACCGGGAACTTGTGGAGAAGCTGGCCGAATCCAAGGAAGAATTGTTCAATCTGCGCTTCCAATTGGCCACCAACCAGTTGGACAACACCGCCCGGGTCAAATCGGTCAAAAGGACGGCGGCCCGAATTCTCACCATCCTCCGGGAGCGCGAGATACAGCTGTGGTATGCCCAGCAGGAGGAGTCGGCCCGATGAGTGAACGTCGTATGCGCAAGAGCAGGGTGGGAGTGGTGGTTTCGGATCGGCGCGACCGTACCATCTCGGTGCAGGTCGCCACTTCTTACAAGCACCCCCGCTATCACAAAGTAGTGCGCAAAACCAGCCTTTACCACGTCCACGACCAGGACAACGATGCCCGGGTGGGTGACACGGTCCGCATTGTCGAGACTCGTCCTCTTTCCCGGCAGAAGCGTTGGCGCATGACCCGGATTCTGGAGCGCGCCAAGTGATTCAAAAAGAGAGCAGGTTACGGGTGGCGGACAACAGCGGGGCGCGCTCGGTGCTGTGCATCGGGCTGCTGGGCGGTACCCGTCGTCGCTATGCCAGGGTCGGGGATGAGATAGTGGTGACCGTGAAAGAGGCGGTCCCCGGCGGGGTCATCAAAAAGGGAGAGGTAGTCCGAGCCGTGGTGGTTCGCACTCGCAAGGAAAAACGCCGGGTGGACGGCACTTATATCCGCTTCGATGACAACGCATGTGTGATCATCGAAGCCGGGCGGCAGCCCCGCGGCACTCGCATCTTCGGTCCGGTGGCTCGCGAACTTCGCGAGAAGCGGTTCATGCGGATAGTTTCCTTGGCGCCGGAGGTTCTATGAGACTTCGAGTTGGAGACCGGGTGAAAGTGATCACCGGCAAAGACGTGGGCCGCGTGGCGAGAATCTCCCGGGTGATCCCCAAGGTGAACAAGGTGATCGTGGAAGGCGTCAACACGGCCAAGCGGCACCAGCGGCCCCAAGGGGGGACCATGCAGGGCGGGATTATCGACAAGGACATGCCGGTCGACGCTTCCAACGTGATGATCGTCTGCGAGGAGTGCGGGCCCACCAAAGTGGGAAAGAGGTTCGACGAGCGGGGCAAGCATCGGGTGTGCCGCCGATGTGGAGGCGATCTGTGACCGCCGACGCCCCTTCCGCCGTGCCCCGCCTCAAGAGGCGATTCCTCACCGAAATCGCCTCCGCTCTTCAGGATGGGTTGGGCCTTCCCAACCCGATGCAAGTTCCCCGATTGGAGAAGATCGTGGTGAACATGGGTTTGAGCGAAGCGGTGCGCGACCGCAAGCAGGTGAGCGCCGCCATGGAGGAACTTTCCTTGATAACCGGCCAAAAGCCCCGTCTCAACCGGGCCCGCAAATCGGTGGCGGGGTTTCGGATCAGGAAAGGGATGCCGGTGGGAGTCTCGGTGACCCTGCGGGGGGACAGGATGTGGGAGTTCTTCGACCGGATCATGTCCATCGCCATCCCCAGGGTGCGGGACTTCCGGGGGATGAAACCCACCTCATTTGACGGCCGGGGCAACTACTCCTTCGGATTCGACGAGCAGTTGGTTTTCCCCGAGATACATTACGACCAGGTTTCGGAAACCAGGGGAATGGACATCACCATTTGCACCACCGCCACCGGTGATGAACACGCCCGAGCGTTTCTCCAGGCCTTCGGGTTTCCCTTCCGGGTCCGAGAATCTTTGTACTAAGGAGCATCAGTGGCGCGCAAAGCATTAATCGCAAAAGCCAAAAGGCCCCCGAAATTCAAGGTGAGGGCATACAACCGCTGCCGACGCTGTGGTCGATCCCGCGCCTTTCTGCGTGATTTCGGCATGTGCCGCATATGTGTGCGGGAACTGGCTTCCCGCGGAGAGTTGCCCGGAGTGAGAAAGGCGTCGTGGTAGTTATGATGACCGATCCTGTCGCCGACATGCTCACCCGGATCCGGAACGGGATCGCCGCCCGTCACCCGAGCGTCGAAATGCCGTCGTCCCGTCTGCGGGAGCGCATCGCCCGGATTCTGTCCGCCGAGGGTTTCGTGGACGGATTCTCATCCTTTTCGGCGGCCGAGAGCAAGCCCCATCGGACGTTGAAAATCGAACTGCGGTACTCAGAGAAGAAGGTTTCGGCCATTTCCGGTCTGCGCAGAATCTCCAAGCCGGGCCATCGCCGCTACAGCCCGGCCGCTGACCTGGCCCGGGTGCAGGGGGGCATGGGAGTGGCCATCGTTTCCACGTCGCAGGGTTTGCTCACCGACCGGGAAGCCCGCCGCCGTCGGCTGGGGGGCGAGATTCTCTGTGAGGTGTGGTGATGAGCAGAGTGGGAAAGAATCCCATACCGCTGCCCACCGAAGTGGAGTTGAAGATAGATGGGACAGACGTGATGGTGAAGGGCCCCAAGGGGGAACTGACCCGCACTTTCCATGACCGGATGAAGATCGATGTCGAGCAGAATCAGGCGGTGGTGACCCGGAGGGACGAATCTCGCATGTCGCGTTCTCTGCACGGGCTGTCCCGGACTCTGTTGGCCAACATGGTCACTGGAGTGGTGAAGGGATACAGCAAGGAACTGACGGTGGTCGGAGTGGGATACCGAGCCCTGTTGCGCGGGCCGAAACTGGTGTTGCAGGTGGGTTACAGTCACCCGGTGGAGGTGGATCCGCCCGACGGAATAACCTTCGAATCGCCCCAGGCAACCCGAATTGTGATCACGGGCATCGACAAGCAGAAGGTGGGTCAGGTTGCCGCCGAAATCAGGCGTATCCGTCCTCCCGAGCCCTATAAGGGCAAGGGCATCCGCTACGCCGACGAAAAGGTCCGCCGCAAGGCGGGCAAGGCAGGAAGAGTATGAAGTCCACTCGTAGTCAGGCCCGGGTTCGCCGTCACCGGAGGGTGCGCAAGAAGGTCCGCGGCAGCGCCGAACGTCCCCGGTTGGCGGTCTTTCGCTCCAACCGGTACATATATGCCCAGATTATCGACGACGATCGGGGGCACACTCTGGTCGCCGCTTCGTCACTGGAGCCCGTGTTGCGCCATCGGACCCTGACGGTGGAGACCGCCGGAATAGTGGGTGGTCTCCTGGCGGACCGATGCCGCCGGGTGGGGGTGGAAGCCGTGGTGTTCGACCGGGGCGGATACCGGTTCGCGGGAAGGATCAAGGCTCTGGCGGACGCCGCCCGGGCTCAAGGATTGAGTTTCTGAGGTGATTGATGGCTGAAATACAACAATACGAAGAGCGGGTCATCAAGATCAACCGGGTTGCCAAAGTGGTGAAAGGCGGACGCCGGTTTTCCTTTACCGCTCTGGTGGCGGTGGGAGACGGAGCAGGTCGGGTGGGTATAGCCCACGGTCGGGCCAAAGAAGTCCCGGTCGCCATCCAAAAGGGCATGGAAATGGCCCGCCGCTCGATGATCACCGTTCCGATGACCGGCGCCACAGTGATCCACCAGTCCATCGGCAAGCATGATGCCTCGCGGGTGCTGATCAAGCCGGCCTCGCCGGGAACCGGAGTGATCGCGGGGGGCGCGGTCCGCCAGATCTTGGAGGCGGCGGGGATCAAGGACGCTCTGGCCAAATCTTTGGGCTCCCCCTCCCATCTGAACGTGGCCCGCGCCACTATGAACGCCTTGACGGGGCAGCGTCGTCCCGATGAAGTGGCCCGCCTGCGAGGTAAGCGGCCCGAAGAATTCGTTCCTCCCGCCCTGCTTGACGCCTACCGTTCCACCGAGGCTCTGCGGGCCGCTCCCAAGCCAAGCCGATGAGTGCCTCCAAGACTCTCAGGATCACGTTGCGGCGTAGCGTGATCGGTCAAAAGCCCAAGACCCGCCGGACAGTGCGGGGTCTGGGTCTGTGCCGCATCGATCACACCGTCGAGCATGCCGACCGGCCCGAGATTCGAGGTATGATCCATAGGGTGCGACATCTGGTGGAAGTGGAGGAATCTCATGTCTGATCGCTTGATGCTCCATCACCTCAAACCCGCCCCCGGATCACGGAAACCCCGCATCCGGGTGGGCCGGGGCGGCGGCGCTCGCCGGGGCAGCAAGGCCGGTCGGGGCACCAAGGGCATCAATGCCCGCAATAGTCTGCGTCCGGGATTCGAGGGGGGCCAGACGCCCTTGTCCCGCCGTCTTCCCAAGTTGAAGGGCTTCAAGAGTCCCCACCGCGTGGAGTATGCGGTGGTGAATCTCAGCGCCTTGGCCGGCTTGCACCGCGCAGCGGTGATAGATCCTCAGATACTGAGGGACGCAGGTCTGGCCAAACGCCGGGGGAAAATCAAGATCCTCGGTGATGGAGAGGTGGCGTCGGCCCTGACGGTCCGCGCCCATGCTTTCAGTGCTGCGGCCCGCCGGAAGATCGAAGAGGCCGGTGGAAAGTGGGAAGTGATCGGGTGAAGTCGGGAGACCGCCGAGAGCCGGGGGAAGCGGGATGCTGAGCATCTACCGGAACATGTTCAAAGTCCCCGACCTGCGGGGCAAGATCCTGTTCACCCTCGCCATTTTCGGGGTTTACCGGCTGGGCGCCACCATACCGGTCCCCGGGATTGATCTGGAGGCGGTTGCGGCCTTCCAGGAACAGCAGCAGGCAGGAGGAATCTACGGACTCCTCAACCTTTTCTCGGGCGGCGCCTTGGAGCAGTTCTCCGTGTTCTCCCTGGGAATCATTCCCTATATCACCGCCTCCATAATGATGCAGCTTTTGACCGTGGTAATTCCCAAACTTCAGTCTCTGCAGGACGAGGGAGAAGCGGGGAGAAAGGTCATCACCCAGTGGACCCGGTACATCACCGTCGTCCTGGCGTTGATCCAGTCGACCGGTTTCACCTATCTGTTTCATGTGGGCCGGTTTACCAACGGGATCGATCTGGTCCCCAACTACACGCCCGGCCGGGTGGCGCTGATCGTATTGACGATGACGGCCGGAACAGCCTTCGTGATGTGGCTGGGCGAGCAGATCAGCCAGCGGGGAATCGGGAACGGAATGTCGCTTTTGATCTTCGTCTCGATCCTCAGCCAGTTTCCCTTCGTGTTCGGCCAGATCTGGGGACAGACCGCCGCGGTGGGATTCTTCCTGCGTTTTGTGGTGATAATCCTGGTGTTCATGGTGGTAATAGTCACCATCATCTATGTGGATCAGGGCCAGCGACGGATTCCGGTGTCTTTTGCCAAACGGGTGCGGGGCCGCCGGGTCATGGGCGGCCAGAACACCTACATTCCTCTCAAGGTGAACACCGCCGGGGTGATCCCGGTGATTTTTGCTACTTCCATGTTGCTGCTGCCTTCCCTCCTGGTCACCGCCATCCCGTCTGACGCCGGATTCGTGCAGGCTCTCTACCGATGGGTCGACGAGAATCTGGGCGGCGGCGGTCAGATCAGCTGGTGGTATGTCCTGCTGCTGTTTGGGTTGATCATCTTTTTCACCTACTTTTACAACGCCATCCAATTTGACCCGGCCCGCCAAGC
Source organism: Acidimicrobiia bacterium (assembly GCA_963665765.1). Taxonomy (GTDB): domain Bacteria; phylum Actinomycetota; class Acidimicrobiia; order Spongiisociales; family ZC4RG35; genus Bin76. The sequence goes on along the minus strand of OY762464.1, from coordinate 356,391 downwards.
CGAGATGCTGCAACGACAGGGTGGGTTCATCCCGGGAGTGCGACCGGGAGGCCAGACTTCCACCCATTTGGGAAGGATTCTCAACCGCATCACCCTCCCCGGCTCGGTGTTTCTGGCGGTGATCGCGGTGCTGCCGGCTCTGGCCGGACTTCTGTGGAACATTCCCATCAGCTTCTCGGGAGTTTCGATTCTGATTGTGGTAGGCGTGGCGCTGGAAACCATGAAACAGATAGAGAGTCAGCTCACCATGCGCAACTACGAAGGTTTTCTCACTTGACAACCGCGGGCCCGGGTCGATGAGACTGCTGTTCGTTGGGCCTCCCGGATCAGGAAAAGGCACCCAGGCCGTGCGGGTGGCGGAAGGGTTGGGAGTTCCTCACATCTCCACCGGAGAGATGTTCCGTCAACACGTTTCGGAGGGCACCGGGTTGGGCAGGCAGGTCCGGGCTTTGATGGAGGCGGGAGAGTACGTGCCCGACGAGATCACCGGGAAGATGCTGGCCGAACGGTTGAGGCGGGCGGACGCCGCCCATGGGTTCATTCTGGATGGCTTTCCCCGCACCATTTTTCAGGCGGAACTCCTCGACGAACTGCTGGCAGCCAATCCCCTGGATCGAGTGGTTTCCCTGCAAGTGCACCCCGATGAGCTGATGGGGCGGATGCTGTCGCGTGGTCGGGCAGATGACACCCCCGACACCATCCGCCGTCGTCTGGAGGTCTACGAGAGCCGGACGGCGCCCCTTCTTGACTTCTATGCCACCCGCGGAATCATCGAGCCGGTGGATGGATCAGGCCACATTGACCGGATAACCAAGAGGATCATGGCGGCCCTCCAATGATCCGATCGGCACGGCCTTTGCTGTGATCACCCTCAAGACGCCCGCCCAGTTCAGGAAGATGGAAATGGCCGGGCGTTGCGTGGCCAAGGCCCATGAGGCCGTCCGATCGGCGGCGCGGCCCGGAATCACCACCCTCGAGTTGGACCAGGTCGCCGAGCGGGTTATCCGCCGCGAGGGATGTATCCCCTCGTTTCTGGGATATCGAGGCTTTCCCGGATCCATCTGCGCCTCGCCCAATGACGTGATCGTTCACGGGATTCCCGATTTGCGGCGACTGCGTTCCGGAGACTTGCTGTCGGTCGATGTGGGAGCGATCTATGAAGGATTCCATGCCGACGCCGCCTGCACCTTCGGGGTGGGTGAGGTCCGCAATGAGGCCGAGGCTCTCTCGGACTCGGCCCGGAGGGCGCTGTGGGTGGGGCTCCGGCGGGCGCGACCGGGTGGGAGAATCGGCGATATCGGGGCGGCGGTGGAAGCCGTGGCCCGCGACGGCGGGTATGGCGTGGTGGAAGGATATGTGGGGCACGGAATCGGTCGGCAGATGCATGAGAAGCCGGATGTTCCCAATCTCGGGCGGGCCGGAAGGGGGGTGCGGCTGCGAGTGGGGATGGCCCTGTGCGTCGAGCCCATGTTCAATTTGGGGGGAGCGGACACCCGGGTGGATCCCGATGGTTGGACGGTACGCACCGCCGACGGGACGATTTCGGCCCACTGGGAGCACACCGTGTGTCTCACTCCCGATGGGCCCTTGGTCACCACTGCCGCGACGCCGGTGAATTTGTTGGAAACAGCCGGCAGTCGTTAGCATGTTGCAAATTGGCGCGAGTAACACCGGATGACTGAAGACGATTCTGTCGTTCGGGTACAGGGCACCGTTCTTCAAAACCTTCCGAATGCCACATTCAAGGTTGAGGTGGACGGTGGTTTGGTGGTGCTGGCGCACGTCTCAGGAAAGATGCGTATGAGATACATCCGCATTCTTCCCGGTGACCGAGTGGATCTGGAGTTGTCGGCGTACGACCCCACCAGAGGAAGAATCGTCTGGAGATACAGGTGAAAGTGAAACCATCGACGCGCAAGATGTGCGAAAAGTGCCGGATAATCCGGCGTCATGGTCGCGTGTGGGTGATCTGCGAGAACCCTCGGCACAAGCAGAGGCAGGGCTGAGGAATGGCTCGGATAGCCGGTGTCGACATACCTCGCGAGAAGCGGTTGGAGATCTCGCTCACCTATATCTTTGGCGTGGGCCGGACCCGGGCTCTGGAGATCTGCGACTATATGAGAATCGACCCCGGCACCAAGGTTCGAGACCTCACCGAGGAAGAGGCCGCCTCCATCCGCCGGTTCATCGACGCCAACTATCAGGTGGAGGGAGATCTGCGCCGTCAGATCAGCCAGAACATTCGCCGTAAGACTGAGATCAGTTGCTATCAGGGCATCCGGCACCGGCGAGGCTTGCCGGTCCGGGGTCAACGCACCCACACCAACGGGCGGACCCGCAAGGGCCGGCGGATCGCCATCGCCGGCAAGAAGAAACCCGCCAAGCATTGAGAGGCTAGGGGACTGATATGGTTGCCAGAGGACCGCAAAAGAGAGTGCGTCGCCGTGAACGCAAGAACATTGCTCATGCCAAGGCGCACATAAAGGCGAGTTTCAACAACACAATCATCAACATCACCGACCGGCAGGGCAACACCATTGTGTGGACCTCGGGGGGCACGGTGGGGTTCAAGGGTTCCCGCAAGTCAACTCCCTACGCCGCCCAACTGGCGGCCGAGGAGGCTGCCCGCCAGGCCGGAGAACACGGAGTGAGAAAAATCGAGGTGATCATCAGCGGCACCGGTCCGGGCAAAGATGCGTGGCGGACCCTTCAGCACATGGGGCTGGAGGTGGCGGGTTCCCCCCGTGACGCCACTCCCACCGTGCACAACGGCTGCCGTCCCAAGAAGCGGAGAAGAGGCTGATGGCTCGCTATACCGGTCCCCGGCACAAGGCTTGTCGCCGGGCTCGCCAGTCCATCTGCCAGTCCCGCAAGTGCCCGGTTGACCGCCGTCCCTATCCACCGGGTGAACATGGACGGCGCCGGGTCAGAGAGAGCGACTACCTTATCCGGCTGCGGGAGAAGCAGAAGCTGCGGACGATGTACGGCGTGCTGGAACGCCAGTTTCGCGGGTATTACGAGACGGCGGCCCGAGGAGAAGGGGTCACCGGCGAAAGTTTGCTCAGGCTCTTGGAATCGCGCCTGGACAATGTGGTGTGGCGGGCCGGGATGGCCGCCACCCGGGCGCAGGCCCGTCAACTGGTCAATCATGGGCATTTTGAGGTCAACGGCCGGAAGGTGGACATTCCCTCCTATCGGGTGCGTCAGGGTGATGTGGTGACCCTGCGGGAAAAGAGCCACGATCTGCTGATCGTGCAGCATGCCATCGACACTCTTTCTCGTAACCTTCCCGAGTGGTTGACCGTGGATCACCCGGAGCGACGGATCGAGATTTTTGATCTGCCCAACAGGGCTCAGATTGACACAGCCATCAACGAGCAGTTGATCGTTGAGCTCTACTCGAAATAGAACCGACGGGAGATAAAGGGGATTTTGCCATGTTGATAGTTCAACGTCCTGAGATAGTGGAAAAAGAAAAGGGCCGGTTGCGCTCGGAGTTCATGATGGAGCCGTTGGAGCCTGGCTTGGGACACACTCTCGGAAACACCATTCGCCGCGCTCTCCTCTCTCGGGTGCCGGGCGCCGCCATCACCGCCATCCAGATCGAAGGGGCCGATCACGAGTTCACCACCATCGAGGGGGTGGTAGAGGATGTGGTGGACATCATTCTGAACCTCAAGGCGGTGGTGGTCCGCATGGAGGAAAATGGTCCCGAACGGCTGACGTTCCGGGCAATCGGCGCCGGACCGGTGCTGGCCGGCGCTTTCGAAGCCCCGGCCGGGGTGAAAGTGGTTAACCCCACTGCCCACATCGCCACGCTCTCCAAGGGGGGTCGGTTGGAGATTGAGGCGTGGGTACATGCGGGAGTCGGGTATCGATCGGCCGAGGACAACAAACAAAGGACCAGTGGAGCAGTGGGAGTAATCCCCATCGATTCGATCTTTTCGCCGGTGCGCCGGGTGTTCTATCGGGTTGAGAACACGCAGGTCGGTCAGATGACCAACTACGAGCGACTCATCCTCGATGTGGAGACCGACGGTGCGCTACGCCCCGCCCAAGCAGTGTCCTCGGTGGGCAAGACCCTTGGCGAGTTGGTTGGGTTGTTCGCCGGAGTGGGCGAGGGCATGGGACTGGAATTGGCTGATTTCTCGGTCCCCGAGACCGGAAGCGACGATCTTCACCTACCCATCGAGGCTCTCGAACTGTCCGAGCGGCCCCGCAACTGCCTGCGACGGTCGGGGATTGCCACGGTGGGAGATCTGGTCAACTGCACTTCCGCCCGGCTGCTGGATATCACCAATTTCGGCCAGAGGAGTCTCGAGGAAGTGCAGGAGCGCCTCGACGAGATGGGTCTGAGCCTCAGTGATCAGGAAACTTCCGATGCCGCGTCCTCCTAAAGGGCCCCGCCTAGGGGGTTCTCCCTCCCATTACCGGGCAATGATGTCCAATTTGGCCGCCTCGTTGATCTCCCGGGAAAAGATCCGGACCACTCATTCCCGGGCTCGTGCCCTCCGCCCTGTGGTGGAGAAGCTGATCACCCGGGCCCGCAAAAGTGATCTTCATGCCCGGCGGGTGATCCTGAAGACCATCTCTGACACCGAGGCGGTGACCAAGCTGTTTGACGAGGTAGCCCCCCGTTACCACCACCGCCCGGGTGGCTATACCCGCATTGTCAAATTGGGTCCCCGCCGTGGTGACGGGGCGGAGATGGCCGTAATCGAGTTGGTTTGAGCGGCCCCACCGCAGGCGGCCGCCCCGACAGGCCGAAATGACCGTTGTACGCCGGGCCGCCCGAGTGGCGTTGTTTCGCAAGGACGCCCTCTTCGACCTATCGCTGGACCACCGCGCCACCGCCGATGCGGCCTTGCTGGTGTCCGGGGTGGCCGCCGCCGGATACCTGGGGAATGTGCTGGCCGGAAGAGGTTTCTCGCTTCGGTTCTTGGTGTCCGTGGTGATCAATTCGGTGACGCTGTGGATTGTCATGGCAGGCCTGACCTTCCTGGTCGCCAAGCTCGTCTGCCCCTCGCAGGCGCCCATGACGACCATCATGCGTCTGCAGGGCTTTTGCTATCTGCCTCTCCTGGTGACCACCTTGTTCCCCGACTCGGTGTTGGCCTCGGCCTCCCGGATTTGGTTTCTGGCAGTGTTGGTGTTCGCCACCGCCGAAGCCTTGGAGACCGCCTACAGCCGGGCGGCAATGGTGGTGGGTGGCAGTCTGGTCGGGTTGTTCCTGATTGGTCAACTGTTGTGGGGGCGGTGGCTGTTTCTGGGATGAGTTCGGTCCCCGGGGTCGAGATGTTTGGCTACCGGCTCGATCTGGCCTATGAAGGAAGCGACTTTCGCGGGTTTGCCCGACAGCCCACGGTGCGCACCGTGCAGGGAGAGTTGGAGGGGGCCCTGGCGGTGGTGCTGAGAGAAGAGGTCGCCACCACTTGCGCGGGACGGACCGACGCCGGAGTTCATGCCCGCCGGCAAGTGGTGAGCATGATGCTGCACCGCTCGATCGGCGACGTCGGGGCGGTGGTGCGGTCGCTCAATCGAGTTCTGCCTCCCGACATGGCGGTGTCTCGTCTTTCCCCGGCGGCCGCGGGTTGGAGCGCCCGTTTTTCGGCGCGGTGGCGCGCCTATCGCTACCGGGTGCGCACCCACCCCGTGCCTGATCCGCTCTCCCGGCGTCGAGTCTGGCATGTCGGGAGGTCGCTCGACCTCGAGGCGATGAATGAGGCGGCGGTTCATTTGGTGGGAACCCATGACTTCGCCTCTTTCTGCCGCGCGGCCGAAGGCCGGTCCACCCGGAGGACGGTGCTGGACGCTGCTTGGAGTGCATCCTTGTCCCATGAGAGGCGGTTCGAGATTGTGGCGTCGGCCTTCTGTCATCAAATGGTTCGTTCATTGGTTGGTTGGTGTGTGGAAGTGGGAGGGGGACGCAGGTCGCCGTCGGAGACTCCCGGAGTCATCGCCGCCCGTTCTCGCCAGGCCGCCGGTCCGGTGGCGCCTCCCCAGGGACTGATCCTGTGGGATGTCGGTTACGAGGCAGAGTGGCAGGAGACCAACGGGGAGCCGTCTTGAAAATAAAAGCGGTGCTGTTCGACGCGGGTGGGACGTTGGTGTTGCAGAACCCCGAGACGATGGGCCGCATATTGGGGGTGGAGTTGGATCGGCAATCCTGTTTCGAAGCCCACTATCTGGCCATGGATGCCTACTCGCGCCTGCATTTGCGCGGGGCCGGCGGCCACGGCTGGGAGTGGTGGCTGGAACATTATTTCACGACTCTGGGCGTCCCTTTTCCATCCGAAGCCGGACCCAAGATCAAGTTCGGACACGGGCTGTGGACCTTGCCCATCCCCGGGGTGGAAAAAGGGGTGTCGCGTCTGGTGGAGCAGGGAATCCGGTGTGCGGTGATCTCCAACTCGGACGGATCGATCCGGGCGTCATTGGAGGAGGCGGGGCTCGCCCGATGGTTCGAGTTCGTCATCGATTCGGCGGAGGTGGGGTGCAAGAAACCGGAAACCGAAATCTTCGCATTGGGCCTGGAGAAGTTGGGCGGCCTTTCCCCCCGCCAGGTGGCTTACGTGGGGGACTCCCTGTTTCACGACGTGACCGGCGCCCTCGGGTCGGGATACGGACAGGCATGGTTAGTGGATCCCCTGGGTCTGTATCCCGAGCAGAACTCGAGGATTTCAACGGTGGCGGAGTTGGAGCAGGCGTTCGGGGGCGCCTCCGGGATGTGACGGGTTTTGATCTGTGTCCGGGGGGATTATCATTGATGTCGAGTCCGGGTGTTCCCGATTCCGTGCTCTCTTTTTAGATCTGATTGGAGTAACTTGGTTTGACTGCGCGAACTAAACCCGTAATCTCCAGAACTTATTCTCCGTCTGCCGATCAGGTGGATCCCCAGTGGTGGGTGGTGGATGCCGGCGATCTTCCTTTGGGAAGGTTGGCGTCGGAGGTGGCGCAAGTGATCCGCGGCAAGCACAAGCCGACCTTTGCTCCCCACATCGATGGAGGCGACTTCGTGGTGGTCATCAACGCGGCCCGAGTGGGTCTGACTTCCTCCAAGAGCCGGCGCAAGATCTACTATCGTCACTCGGGCTACCCGGGGGGCATCAAGGCCGAATCCTTTGAGTCGCTTATCGATCGACAGCCGGAGGAGGTAATCAAGCGGGCCGTGCGTGGGATGCTTCCCAAAAACCGGCTCGGCAGAAAGATGCTCCGCAAGCTCAAGGTGTACGGGGGGCCGTCCCATCCGCATGCCTCCCAAAAACCCGTTGTGTTGGAGTTCGACATTCGAAAGGTGCAGAGCAGATGAGCGCTCCCTTGGTTCAGGCGACCGGACGTCGCAAAGAATCGGTAGCCCGAGTAAGGCTATACGAAGGAAGCGGGCAGATAACCCTCAACTCGCGTCCCATCGATGACTATTTTCCCACCATTGCCCGTCGAATTCGGGTGTTGGAGCCCCTGGAGGTCACCAGTACCCGCGGTCGATATGACGTGGTGGCCACTCTTCACGGGGGCGGGGTCACCGGTCAGACCGACGCACTGCGGTTGGGAATCGCCCGGGCGCTTGCCCGGGTCGAGCCAGGTTTGCGCCTCACCCTCAAGAGGCAGGGTTTGCTGCGAAGGGATGCGCGGGTGGTGGAGAGCAAGAAATACGGTCTCAAGAAAGCCCGCCGCGCTCCGCAGTACACCAAGCGCTAAGCACCTCTCGGTCGGAAAGCGCCAGGATCGAATGGATCCGGTGGAATCCAAAAGTCTGTTCGGCACCGACGGGATCAGGGGACTGTTCGGCAGAGAACTTGACGCCGGATTGGCCTTTTCGGTCGGAAGGGCCGCCGGGGAAGTAATCGGAAAGGGCAAAGTCCTGGTCGGAATGGACACCCGCCCTTCGGGTCCGGAACTTTCCCGGGCGCTGGGGGCCGGTTTGGAGACCGCGGGATCCACCGCCCTTCATCTGGGTGTTATACCGACCGGAGGGATCAGTCATCTGACGGCGGTGGCCGAGGCGGTGATGGGGGTGGTGATCTCCGCTTCTCACAATCCTGCCCCCTACAACGGGATCAAGCTGTTGGGGCCCGACGGCGCCAAGCTGTCCGACCGGCAGGAAGCGCAAATCTCGGCCCGGGTAGGGAAGGTCGAGGCGCAGCGGCCTCCTTCCCAAGACGCCGTCCGGGCAGGCCGGCAATGGCCGGAGGGATTGGATCTTTACCTGGAGTGGCTGCTCGGTTCGGTCAATGCCGATCTTTCCGGACTTTCGGTGATGGTTGATTGCGCCAACGGAGCAGCCTTCCATGCTGCGCCGTTGGTGCTCAGGCGGTTGGGGGTTGACGCCGAGACCACCGCGGACAGTTCCGACGGATCGGCCATAAACCACCTCTGCGGCGCCACTCATCCGGAGTGGGTCGCCTCACAAGCCCGGGGGCGCGTCGGGCTGGCCCTGGACGGGGACGCCGATCGACTGATCGCCACAGATGAGACCGGGTTCGTGGTGGATGGCGATTTTCTGATGGCGATACTTGCCCGACACCGCCATCTTCGAGGCCGTCTGAATCCTCCTCTGGTGGTTTCCACGGTGATGGCCAATCTGGGATTTCGGATGGCCATGTCTTCTCAGGGGATCGGCACGATTCACACCAAGGTGGGAGACAGATATGTTCGTGAGGAGATGCGGCGGAGCGGAGCGGTTCTGGGAGGCGAGCAGTCAGGACATATCATTTTCGGTGACTTGGCGGTCACCGGCGACGGGTTGCTGACCGCGCTGGCACTCTTGGAGGTGCTGGCGGTCACCGGTCAGACTCTGACCGAACTGCGTTCCCGGGCCATGCGGCGCTACCCGCAGGTTCTGATCAATGTGGAGGTGGCCGACCCGACCCGGGTGGATGGGCATCCCGCCGTCTGGAAGTCGGTGGCGGAGGTGGAGGAGCAGATGGGGGATGCGGGACGCGTGCTGGTGAGGCCTTCGGGGACGGAGCCCTTGGTGCGAGTGATGGTCGAATGCCTTGAGTCTGAGAAGGCGGAGCGGTATGCTCGGCGTTTGGCAGAGGTGATCGCCTCAACCATGAAACTTCCGTCCTGAGAAAGGGGGTGTTTCCCGCCCACCGTTCGGTGCAACCGCGGAGTCGCATCAACATACAATGAAGCGCCTGGCCTCTTGGCGGTCGGTCCCGGCGGACCACCGGAGAGGTGACGAGGAGAAAGGTGATCGATCTTTCGGCGGATGCCTTTCCGGCGCCCACAGTCGTGACATTCGGAACAAATCCCGCCGGTGACGGCGGGGACAGAAGCCGTTTTGAAGTGGGCACTCCGCTGATCCGCGCCCCGGACAGGGCTTGGGAAGTATGTGATCATGTGTGGGATAGTTGGCTATGTAGGGCCCCGACCCGCCCGGGAGTTGCTGCTGGGAGGTTTGGCTCGTCTCGAGTATCGGGGTTATGACTCGGCGGGATTGGCTATCGGGGAAAACGGGAGGTTGCGAAGTGTTCGTCAGGTGGGAAAGATCGCCGACCTGGCGGCGGCGGTGAAAGAGCGGTCCGAATTATTTCCGGGCGGCTATGGGGTGGGCCACACGCGGTGGGCCACCCACGGAGCGCCCACCACCCCCAACGCTCACCCTCATTTTGATTGCCGTGGGGAGGTGGCGATCGTTCACAATGGGATCATCGAAAACTGGGTCGAGTTGAAGGCGGGGCTGGAGAGTCGGGGGCACGGTTTCATCTCCGATACCGATACCGAGGTGGCCGCCCACCTCATCGAGGAACTTTCCGCGCTTGGGTTGGCCGAAGCCGTGGCCGAGGTGCTGCGGCGCTGCGAGGGGGCGCTGGCTCTGGCGGTGATCCGCCGCTCCGATCCGGGCTTGGTGGTGGGAGGGCGGAAAGGAAGCCCTTTGGTGATCGGCCGGGGATCGGGAGAAAATTTCTTGGCTTCCGATATTCCCGCCTTCCTGGCCCACACCCGTCGCATGATGGTGGTCCCCGAAGACCGGGTAGTGGAGATCCGTTCGGAGTCGGTGCGGATCACCGATCTGGCGGGGGAGGAGCATGCCCCCGAAGAGCGAGACGTGGAGTGGGATGTTGAGGCCGCCGAGAAGGGTGGATATCCCACCTTCATGCTCAAAGAGATCCATGAACAGCCCCGGGCGGTGGCGGAGACTCTGCTGGGACGCATCACCCCCGACGGACTGCCCCACCTGAGAGGGACCGGTCTCACTCCCGAGGTGGCCAAAGATGTGAACAAGGTGTTCGTGGTGGCCTGCGGCACTTCCTACCACGCGGGGATGATGGCCAAATACGCCTTGGAACGTTGGGCGAAGATTCCGGTGGAGGTGGAGTTGTCTTCGGAGTTTCGCTATCGGGACCCGGTGCTCGGCGCCCGTTCCCTGGTGATCGGGATCAGCCAGTCGGGCGAGACCGCCGACACCTTGGGCGCGGTCCGCTATGCCCTGGGCCAGGGTGCTCGGGTGGCGGCGGTCACCAACGTGGTCGGATCGTCTTTGGCCCGGGAGGCGCACCTGGTGCTTCAGACCCGGGCAGGCCCGGAGATCGGAGTGGCCGCCTCCAAGACCTTCATCACTCAGGTGGCCCTTCTCCAGCTGCTGGGCCTGCACATCGCTTTGGAGCGAGGTTCCATGACCCCCGCCCAAGTTGCCGGGCCGGTGAATGCGCTTCGCAGTTTGCCTGATCGGCTGGAGGATGTGTTGGGACTATCCGACCGGATGCTGGATTTGGCGCACCAATGGCGTGACGTGCGTGACTTTTTCTTCTTGGGGAGGTCGGTCGATTACCCGGCGGCGTTGGAGGGGGCCCTGAAGCTCAAAGAGTTGTCATACGTACGAGCCGAAGGATACGCGGCGGGGGAGATGAAACATGGTCCGATCGCCTTGATCGAGCCGGGGGTGGTGGTGATCGGAGTGGCCACCGACCGTCGCCTGCGTTCCAAGATGTTCTCCAATCTCTCGGAGATGAAGGCCCGAGGCGCGACGGTGGTGACCCTGGTGGGTTCCGACGACCGCCACGGGGCTGCCATCTCCTCCGATCTGGTGATCCCGCTGCCCGAGGACGCCGATCTGATCGGAGCGGTGCCGGCGGTGGTCCCGCTTCAGCTTTTCTCCTACCACCTGGCCACCCTGAAGGGTCTCGACGTCGACCAGCCCCGCAACCTGGCCAAAACCGTGACGGTCGAATAGCCGGGCATGAGCACCTATCCACCGGCAGCTCGAAGGAACCACTGGGGAAGCCGCGCTTCCGGTGGCCGTTCCGGTTTCATCCAAGTGTGGTCTGACCAGGAAAACGGGTCCTCGAACACCGAGGTGGCCGTCGTTGGCGGGGGCATCGTCGGGCTCTGCTCCGCGCTCCATCTGAGGCGGCGGGGGTATGCAGTCACCATCATCGACCGTGGGGCGCCCGGCAGCGGCGCATCCGGTCACAATGCCGGGATTTTCTCGATCGCCAACTGCCTTCCGACCGGCACCCCCGGAGTGATCCGCTCCCTGCCCGGGATGCTGCTGGACCCGGCCTCACCCCTCGCCATCCGATGGGGTTATCTGCCGAAGTTGACTCCCTGGCTGGCTCGGTTCCTGCTCGCCAGCCGTCCCAAACGGGTGGAACAGATATCGGTGGCGCTTTCCGGCTTGCAGAAACAGGCGGTGCGGGCATACGCCGATCTGGTGCCCGTGCCGGATAGGGAGGCCGGATTGTTCGCAGGCGACCACCTCCTCGCCTACGGATCGGAGTCGGCCTTTCGCAAGGCGAAGTACAGCATCTCGATGCGCCAGGCTCGCGGCGTTGACATGGAGATCCTCAACGCGGCGGTGATCGCTGACCGATATCCGGTTCTGGCGGGGCGAATTAGCCATGGAGTGGTGGTGCGCGGCTCGTACTATGCCGACCCGCAGGCGTTCACTGCGGCGGTCGCCACCCGGTTCGTCCAAGCCGGGGGGCGATGGTTGCCCGGTACCGTGCGAGGGTTCAGAACAAAGAGGGAAAGGGTCTATGCGGTCGAAACCGACCACGGCAGACTCGAGGCCTCCACCGTCGTCATAGCCGCCGGGGCATGGTCGCGGTCTTTGGTAAGCGCCCTCGGTTTCCAAACTCCGCTCGACACCGAGCGCGGCTACGGGGTGCGGATTCCCGACCCCGGTATTGAACTTGACCGACCCCTGATCTATATGGACCACCACCTCGGAATCACCCCGATTCCGGGCGGGCTTCTGCTGGCCGGCACGGATGAACTTGCGGGTCTCCGCGCACCCGCCGATTACACCCGCGCCGACCTGTTGATCGAGGCGGCCCGAAAGCTCTTCCCGGAGTTGAGCACCCACGGAGCAGAGAGGTGGATGAGCTTTCGCCCTTCCCATCCGGATTCCCTTCCGGTGATCGGCCGGTCACCGAGGCAGGACAATGTTTACCTCGCCTATGGCCACGGTCACATCGGGTTCAGCCTCGGCGCCATCACCGGGGAACTGATCGGCCAGCTGGTTGATGGGGAGAAGACCACCGTTGACCTCGAGCCGTTCCGGCCCACCCGTTTCAGGATGCTGGGGGCGCGGGCCAACCGCCGAAACCCGGCCGGGGGTGTCGTAGTGTGACCGTCTCCTCGGGTGGGTTTCTCTTGCCGCTTGCCCGATCATCCCCTGCTCGGTTCGGCGGCCGGCAGGGACGGGCGACATCACTTCAGAACGCCCCGCTCCCATAGACCCCAGGACTGTTCGATTTGGCCGTTGCGGACTCCGTAAAGGGTGTTGACCGAAGCCAGGACTCCATCGCAGGAATTCGGGATGATGGTTACCGGCTCTCCGATGCGAGGCCGGGGGGAGGATTCCGGGAGTTCGACTACTGCGTGTTCCGTGTAGAGGCGGGTGATTTGGGCGGTGGGGTATTCCAGGATGTGTCCATAGGTGGACTGATCGGGAATTCCGTTGTTGGAAAGCATCCGCCAACCAACGTCGAGGACCACGCGAGTCGGGTTCGGTCGACTCACCACCGTGCTGAGGACTCGTAGGGCACAGTCTTCGTAGGTCACCAGGCCGTACTCGACTTTGGTGGCGTCATAGAAGGAATAGTTGCCGGGCCGGGCTTCCGTAACGGTGCGCGGCGGGCAGTCCGGCCAAGCGCGCATCGCAAACACCGTTCCTCCGACGCTGACCGAAGGGACATCGATTCCGGCGTGGGCGAGTCGAGATACGACTTTTGCCAGGATCATGTCACCGTGTTCGATATCGGAACACTTCGGATTTCCTCCCAGGTAAGCGGCCAGCCCATCGAACTGCAGGCTGGGGGACCGGGCAACTTTGGCGGCGAGCGCAACGGCCGGAGTCGGGTTGGCGAATCCGGTGCGAGCACCTCCGATGTCGCACTCGACGTACACGGAGGCCTTTCGGCCGGCGGTCCGGGCTACTGCCGCCAATCTGTCGATGGATTCGTCCGATTCGGCGGTGATCGCCAAGGCGGCATGAGGGGCGATTTCCATGAAACGGCTCAACTGGTGGGTATCCACGATCGAATTGGTGAGCAGGATTTCGGTAAACCCTGCCGAGACCATGATCTCCACTTCCTCAAGGGTCTGGCAGGCGATGCCCGCCGCGCCCGAAGAAGCCTGCATGCGGGCGAGTTCGGGGATGCGATGAACCTTGATGTGCGGGCGAATGCCGATTCGATTCTCTCGGAGGCGCCGGTTCATCGCCATTGTGTTGGACTCGACGGTATCGAGCATCACCATGGCGAATGGCGTCGACAGGGTGTCGGGGACGGCGCCCGAGATGCGTTCTCCTTTTGACCTGCTACCCGGTTCTCCGGGGGTGGGGATGGTTGTTTTCATTTTGCTATCGATCAGAAGGACCTCCGACTGTTGGCGGCGGTAGCCGGTGGCCCCCGGCGGCGATGGCGGCGGTGGCCTTCAAGAAGGCATCGACTTCGGCAGGAGTCGTGTAGTGACAGGTGGACACTCTGATTGCCGGACCACAGCCGAGCGCGGTCAGGATCCGTCTCGAATACACGTCCAGGTTCCGCGCCCTCACCGCCATCCCGGCTTGTTGATACATTTGCACGGCGGCGTTGGTCTCGACCTGGTCGAAGCTCAAGATGAATATGCAGATGCGGTGGCCGATGCCGTCGGATGTTCCGTGGGTGCGTACCCCCGGGATGTCCGCCAGTCCTGGCGCGGAATCCGAGCCTCGCCAGAACCGATGTGTGAGGTAGGCATCGTGCTGTCCGGTCGCCTGCATGGCCATCAGCACTGCTGCGCGGCGATTGACCGGATCGCCCAATTCTCCTCCCAGCCACTCCAGATAGTCCACCACCTTTTCCCAGGCGGCATATTTGGCGTCCTCCATCGAGCCCAGCTTCCAGACATCGGGTGGGGAGGCTCGGAGTTTCCAGTGCGGAAAAGCGGCGAGTCGGTCCGAAAGAACCCCGAAGCCGATTCCCTTGATCCCGAACACTTTGTACGGGGCGAATATGTAGGCGTCGACGCCCAAGCCAAGAACGTCGATCGGCTGGTGGGCCGCGTACTGGACACCGTCCACTACGGTGATCACATCGGGGTTCGGAATCCGCGCCCCGGCGGCGATCTCTGCCACATCGACCATCGCCCCGGTGTCATTGGATGCGTGGGTGACGACGATTGCATCGGTGTTTTCATCTACCAGCGCCAGCACGCTGGAAGCGGCCACTCTGCCCGTGTCAGCGTTGAGCCGGGCCACCCGGACCTGTTTGTGGAATCGGGCGCCGAAGAAGTGCGCCGCATCGAATGCAGCCGGATGATCCAAATCGGTGGTGACTACGTTGTTCCCGCTTCCCCCCGCCACCGCCGCTCCGACCGCGCGAAAGATGGCATGTACCGCGCTCATGGCAGGCATGACCACCCGATCGCCGGCCCCGAGAAAGTCGCGCACTGCCGAGATTCCCCGCTCGATGGAGGTGCTTGCCTGGATTGACCCGGGGCTGGGGCGTCCGATGGCGTCCGGCCATCGACTGTGTTCGGCCAGGGTGCCGACGGCCGTTTTCAGACGAAGTGATCCGGCGGCGCCATCGAGGAACACCCGTGGACCGGACAAGGGATCCCGATCCACGTAATGGAATCGGTCTCGGATTTGGTCGAGTGTCGGTGGATCGAATGGCTTCGGGCTATTCACCAAGCCTCCCGCATTCGGAAACCCGACCGCCGAGGTGTCATCGAAAGCTTCTCCGATGTGACCGAATCGGCCACCGCCTCCTAACAACATTGGTTGCAACTGTGGTCAGTTCTGGTTATAATGATATGCAACAACAATTATACGCAAAACGGAGACAAAGTGGAAAAAGAGACGGCAACAGATCATCGACATGCCGCCCCACCGTCAGGTGGCGGTTCATCGCATCCGTCCTCTGGGAAAACCGGACCGGAGGCGGCGTCACACTCACATTCCCCGGGCGGGTCGTCCCATTCCCATGGCCATAACGATGACCACTCCCACGGTCACGACCATTCCCATGGCCACGACGATGACCATTCCCACGGCCACGGCCACGGCCACGACGATTCCCATGGCCACTCCCATGGCCACGATCACTCCCATGGTCATGGTTCACGCTGGTCCGGGATAAAGCACGGATTGAGCCAGTTGTTCGGAGCGCACTCCCATGATCCCTCCGAGTCAATGGACAACGCCCTGGAAAGCAGCGCTCGGGGGATCAGGGCGTTGATTATTTCTTTCACCGTGTTGATGGTCACCGCCCTGGTCCAGGCAGTGATCGTCTGGCTGACCGGCTCGGTGTCACTGATCGCCGATACCATTCATAACTTCTCCGATGCTCTCACCGCCGTGCCGCTGTTCGTAGCCTTCCGGCTGGGGAGGAGGGCAGCGAACCGTCGCTACACCTATGGCTATCGCCGGGCGGAAGACCTGGCCGGGCTCTTTGTGGTGCTGATGATCTTCCTATCGGCGATCTTGGTGCTCTGGGAGTCTGTCAATCGGCTCTTCAATCCACGAGAACTGGAATATCTCGGCGTGCTCTTTGCCGCCGGGGTGGTGGGATTCCTGGGAAACGAACTGGTAGCCATATATCGCATTCGTGTCGGCCGACAGATCGGCTCGGCGGCTCTGATCGCCGATGGACGCCATGCCCGGGCCGACGGTTTCACATCTCTGGCGGTGGCGGCCAGCGCCGTCGGGGTTTGGCTGGGCTTTGAGCATGCCGACCCGATTGCCGGCATTGTCGTCGGTTTTGTGATCCTCCGGATAATGTGGTCGGCGATGCGGGACATCTACGGGCGGCTCATGGACGCCGTCGACCCCGAGTTGGTTGACGAGATCGAAGAGGTCGCCAACTCAGTCGACGGTGTGCTCAACGTCAACGCCTGCCAGGTGAGGTGGATGGGGCACCGCCTGCGCACGGATATCTCGATCGCTGTAGACTCGCGACTCTCGGTGGGAGAAGGCCACACCGTTGGAGAAGGTGTGCAGAAGACTCTCCAACGTAGAGTGCGGTTCCTGGATGAAATAGTCGTTCATGTCGAGGCTTTGGACGTAGCCGGATCCGTTGCTTCGGAGCGATTCGACCACCATGTCACTTCCATCGCAACCGAACCCTCCTAACCTGACCGCACCCGGCAAATCCCCGACACCAAAAGATCTGACGCATGACAGGGATTCAGAGATAGCCACAATGGAATGTCTGGATCATGGACAAAGGAAAGACAAACCATGAACTTACAGAACCAAAGGCCCCACTGGGCGCGTTGGGTGACCCTGATGGCCGTCTTCGCCCTGATTGCCGCGGCATGCGGCGCCGATGGGGAAACCACCACGACGGCTGCGGTGGCGCCCACCACTACCGCCGCGCCGGCCACGACCGAAGCCCCCATGGAGGAGGCCGAGGAACTGCGGCCGGTGCCGACGTTGCGGATCATTACCAAGACGGCCGCCGAAGGGCCGCCCCGCTACGAGCAGGCTCGATTGATCGCCGAGTCTTGGACTGCCGCGGGCATCCCGGCGGAGATCGAACCGGTCGAAAGCTCGGAACTCGGGCGGCGTGGTTTCTCGGTCAAAGACTTCGACGTTTACATCATCATCTACGACCCGACCACCGACCGCTTGGATCCGGAGAACTTCCTGGCCCGGTTCACCACCGCCAAGGCAGTGGAGGACGGCTCCAACCTCTCCGGTTATACCAACCCGGCCTACGATGAGCTCTACCAGACTCAGGTGAATGCCGTCACTTTCGAAGAGCGGCTTGTGGCGGTGCACGAGATGCAGGAACTCCTCTTCGACGATCAACCGGTGGCGCCTTTCATCCACATAGTGATAGGCGGGGCCTACAACAGCACCGATTGGACAAACTTCACCAAGTCGGTGGGTACGCCGGTCTATCACTTCTGGAACGCGATTGGTCTGACCCCGGTCGGCCATTCCGATCCACTCGTTATCGGTGTCACGTCCGGGGCTCAGACCCTGAACCCGGTGGTTGCGGCGACCTCCGAAGCCGCGGTCACCATCGCCCACATATACGACCCGTTGCTGCGGATCGGGCCTGACGGCGACTTGGTCAACTGGGCCGCCTCGAGCTATTCCATCGACGGGGCAACGGTATCCGTGACGTTGCGGGACGGTATGACGTTCCACGACGGCGAAGCGGTCACCGGCGAAGATGTGGCTTTCACCTTCAACTACCTGGTCGAGAAGGAATCCCCGCTGTACGGGGGACGTCTGGGGCCGGTCGAGTCGGTTACCGCCGACGGCAACAATGTGGAGATCACCCTTTCGGCGCCCAACGCAGCTTTTGCCACCACCGCCCTGGCCCAGATCCCGATCCTTCCCCAGCACGTCTGGTCGGCGGTTGACGACCCCTCGGAGTTTTCGAATGACGAGCCGGTCGGCTCCGGTCCGTTCAAGTTCGAGTCGATGGCACTCGGCGAGGACCTGCGGTTGACGGCCCATGCCGATCACTTCAGCCCACCGGCCGCTTCCGGACTGGTTTGGGCGGTCTTCGGGAGTCTGGATGGGTTGCTCGCCGCGATCGAAACCCAAGAGATCGACGTTTTGGGCGACTTCGTCAGCTTGACGCAATTGTCGTTGCTCGAAGACGTGGAGGGAGTCGGCATCGAGTCGAACACCGGCCACGGTGTGAACGCGTTGCACTACAACATGCGCCGCGAGCCCTTCTGCGACAAGCACATGCGTATCGCACTGTCATATCTGGTCCCCACCGAGGACATGATCGACATCGTGTACGAGGGCGTGGCGGCGGCCTCCCAGGGAATCATCGCTCCTCCGTTGTGGGCCAACCCTGAAGTGGGACCCGTCCCCTACGACGTCGACGGAGCGCGAGCCCACCTGGAGACAGCCGGGTATGTGTTCGGTGACGATGGCACCCTTTACTACCCACCGTCAGATGCGGACAATCGAGATATGAGCTTCTGCGCATCGTAAACACTGCCCGATAGCGTTGTACGAATAGGATTTGGGGCAGGCGGCCATCCGGGCGGCCTGCCCCGAGTCTTCTTTCAGATCAGAGAGGGATTAGGTGACCCAGTATCTGACCAAACGGCTCGGCGTCATGTTGTTCACACTGTGGGTCGTCGTTACCGTGACCTTCTTTCTGTTCCGGGCGGTGCCCGGTGATCCCAGCCTGGTGCTGATCGGCCCCGAGATCGAAGGCAGCGCCGCCGATTCGATTCGCCAATCTTTCGGACTGGACCGTTCTCTGGGCGCCCAGTACTGGTCCTATCTGACCAATGCGATGAAGGGAGACTTGGGAATGTCCTTCCGCTACCGGGTGCCCGTTTCGACGGTACTCAGCGAGAAGCTGGCCAATACCGCCGTGCTGGTCCTGCCCGCCATGCTGATCGCCCTTGTGCTGGGCGCATTGCTCGGCTCGTACACGGCGGCGCGATCCCACTCACGCCTCGACCGACTCATCACCCAGTTTTTCCTGTCCGTGAAGTCGGCGCCATCGTTCTGGATCGCCACGATGGCGCTGGTTACGTTCAGCCTGTGGCTGGGGCTGACGCCATCGGGCGGCATGACAACCCCGGGCGCCCCCCGTATCGAGGGATTCGAGCGGTTTTTCACCGGCGACGTCCTGTCCCACTTGATACTGCCGTTGGTGATCCTGGCGGCGATATTCACTGTCGAGCCGTTGCTGACGATGAGGACCTCGATGATCGAAGTCCTCAACGACGACTTCGTCGAGTTCGGTCAGGCCAAGGGGTTCTCCCGATCCCGGATCACCCTCCACGCCGCGCGGAACTCGTTGTTGCCCATGGTCAGCCTGATTCCGTCGATCGCCGGCCATCTCATAGCCGGGTCCGTAATCATCGAGATCGTGTTCTCCTGGCCGGGAATGGGTCGGGAGATAGTGGATGCGGTAAACCGGTTCGACTATCCCATGATGCAGGGAACTTTCATGGCGATCGCGGCGCTCGCCATCGTGGTCAATGCCTTGGCGGACATCCTGTATACGTATCTCGACCCGAGGGTTCGTCTGACATGACCAAGCGCCGGATCAACCCCACCGCCCATGCCGAGCACCCCTCCTCCAACCGCGCCGGCCGGCCTCCCGGCCTGCTCCGAAGGGCGCTGAGAGAGAATAACGTGCGGATTGGCCTGATTATTTTCAGCCTGATTGTGGTGGTGGCCGTGTTTGCCCCGCTGATCGCCCCCTACGACCCACAGGAGCGGCTCCGTACCGTCGACGGAGAACTGGCCAGGCTGTTGCCCCCGCAACGAGGCTATTGGATGGGCACCACCAACTTTGGCCGCGACATCCTCAGCCAGTTGATCGTCGGAACCCGGCGGACCATATCGGTTGGGGCCATCGCCGCTTTCATGGCGGTCTTCATAGGCGCCAACGTGGGGCTGATCGCCGGCTTTCGCGGGGGTCGCATCGACAACCTGCTGATGCGGACGACGGACGCCGCCTACGCTCTGCCTTTCCTGCCCTTCGCCATTGTCTTGGTGGGAATCGTGGGGCGCACCGATTTGATCCTGGTGGCGGTGATCGGACTCCTGTTCTGGCGCACGACCGCCCGCGTGATCCGATCCCAGGTGCTTACCACAAAGGAGCGTACTTTTGTGAAGGCCGCCATTGCGGGTGGCGCCTCACCTCGCCGGGTGCTCTATACGCACATCGCTCCCAATGTCCTGCCATTGGCCCTGGTCTACGGCATGTTGCTCATCGCCGAGGCGGTGATGGCGGAGGCTTCTCTGAGCTTTCTCGGTTTCGCCCCGCCGGAATCACTCTCGTGGGGCACCATCATGTTCGATGCCTTCACCTCTCAGAGAATGAGACAGGCGTGGTGGTGGCCGATGTTTCCCGGGCTGGCGCTCATGGTCTTCATGTACTCGGTGTACAGCGTCGGTCGAGGTTTTCAACGTGCCCTCAGACAGACGGGCAGTCCCGACATCGGTGTTTCTATCCGCCGCCCTCGCCGGGCTTCGGAACGGAGCGCCTCTCTCCCGACTGACGGCGGCCCACCAGATTGTTTGGTGGCCGTAGAAAACCTGGGGGTGACATACCAGCCTCGCACTCTGGAGGAGAAACCGATCCAGGCGGTGAAGGATGTCTCTTTCCGGCTCGCCGCCGGCGAGATGATTGGCATCGTGGGCGAGAGCGGCTCGGGCAAGACCACCGTGGTTAGCGCCCTTCTCCGCCTGCTCCCCCCCAACGCGGAGGTCGGCGGACGGCTTTGGTTTGAAGGCCGCGACCTTTATGGAATCGGGGAGCGTGAACTTCGCTCATTGCGATGGGAACATCTCGCCTTCGTGCCGCAGTCGGCGATGAACTCCCTCGATCCGGTGCAACGAGTTGAGAACCAGATCATCGAAGCGATCCGGGTCCACCGCGATGTGACCCGCCGGGAAGCAAAGGACATGTGTGCAAACGCACTACAGCAGGTGGGAATCAACCCTGCTCGCGGCAAGCACTACCCGCATCAGTACAGCGGCGGCATGAGGCAGAGGGCTCTCATTGCGATGGCCAAGGTGCTGGAGCCGACGTTGCTGGTGGCCGATGAGCCCACCACCGGGCTCGACGTGGTCGTGCAGGATCAGATCATGGCCGACCTGGAACGGGTGCGTGAGGAACTGGGTACCGCGATCATCATTGTGAGCCACGACCTCGCCCTGGTTGCCGAGACCTGCTCCAGTCTGGTGGTGATGAAGGATGGCGACGTGGTGGAGGCCGGGCCCACCGATCGGATAGTGTCGGATCCCCAAGACCCGTATACCAGGATGCTGCTGGATGGCGCCCATGGATCATCGGCGCGGCCAGGGGGGGCACCGAACGGGAGCGTCCCGAGTGGCTAGCTCGTCAACATCCGCCATTGACATACGCGACGTCACAGTCGTATATAGTTCCGCGCGCGGATTGTCCACCCTGCTGAAAAAGCATCAGGTTCAGATCATTCAGGACATCAATTTGACGATCCGACCGGGCACCATTTTGGGGATCGCGGGGGAGAGCGGTTCGGGCAAGACCACCCTTGCCCGGGCGCTTTGTGGCCTGGCCCCGGTCAGCAACGGATCGATCACCATCCATGGCAGGCAGGTGGCCGATCTCGACCAGACCGAGTGGCGGGCGGTTCGGTCGGACGTGCAACTGATCTTCCAAGATCCATACGATTCCCTGAACCCGCGGTTTACCGTTTTCGACAGTGTCGCGGAGCCTCTCCGGTCTCAGGGAATCAAAGATAAACCGGAGGTGGAGCGTCGGGTCCGCACCGCACTGGCTGATGCCGAACTCAACCCGGATACCTTCAGCTACCGGATGCCGAGTCAATTGTCGGGAGGTGAACGACAACGGGTGGCGATTGCCAGGGCCCTGGTGTTGGACCCGAATGTGATCATCGCGGACGAGCCGGTCTCGATGTTGGATGTGTCCACCCGCGGGGAGATTCTGTCCTTGATTCGCAAGGCCGCCCGAGACCGCAGGGTGGCCGTGGTGCTGGTTTCCCATGACCTATCGGTTCTGGAGCGCGTCTGCGACGAAATAGCTGTGATGTACCTGGGTCGTATCGTCGAGCAGGGGCCGGTGGCGAATGTCTTCGGCCGGCCTCGTCACCCTTACACCAAGGCGCTGATTTCCGCCGTCCCGTCGGTCGATCCGACCCGGAAACGAACCCGCACCACCTTGAGGGGCGAGCCTCCGCAGCCGTCCGAACGCCCGGCCGGATGTGCGTTTCATCCGCGATGCCCCGACTGTGATGACACCCGGTGTCGGACGGAGATACCTCAACTGGAAGGAAGAAAACACATGTATGCCTGCTGGCACCCCCTCGACCTCGGTCGGGAGAATCCGAGATGACGTTATTTTGCCCGAGGTGTGGCGAGGCCGGCGCCGGCTATGAGGGATGTGGCGCCTGCCGCGAGGAAGGGGTGTTCGTCAATCTGGCCCCTCCCTCCGCGGATCTTCGGGGATACGACCTGAGCAACTACCGGGGAGGCCTCTATGAGTGGCGGGACACCCTTCCGATCGCCCCCGACGTTCGGCCGGTGACTCTGGGAGAGGGCAATACTCCCAGCGTCACGCTCCACACCGATCGGGGTTCCGGTCCCCTCGCCATCAAGAACGAAGCGGCCAACCCGACCTGGTCGCATAAAGACCGTGGCATGAGCGCGGCGCTGACCAAAGCCCGGGAACTCGGCGCCACCACCGTAGTGATTGCTTCGAGTGGAAATGCCGGCGCGGCGGCCGCCGCCTACTCGACCCGGGCAGGACTGAACTGCGTTGTGCTGACCACCGTCGGTATCCCGCCGGTGATGGAAAGGCTGCTCACCGGCATCGGCGCCACGCTCATCGGCTACCGGTCATCCGCTGAGCGCAACCGTATGTTGGCGGGCGCTGTCAGAGAGCTCGGCTGGTACCCCGCCGCCTTCACCGATGATCGGGTGGGCGGCAACCCCTACGGGAATGAGGGCTTCAAGAGCATCGCCTACGAACTCGCCCGGGACCATGGCGACGATCTCCAAACCGTGGTCATCCCGGTTTCCAAGGCCGACCTGATGTCGGGAATCGGGCGCGGGTTTCAAGAGTTGCACGCGGCCGGTCTGATCGCGAAGATGCCCGCTCTCGTGGCTGCGGAGGCCTCCACCGGCGCCGCTTTCACCACCGCACTGTCCGATCCGGATCCCCATGCTCAAGAACGAACCCGGGTGGTGCGGCACGAATCCCCCGCCTGGTCCATCGGAAACACCCACGCCTATTTCCAGGGCCTTGAGGCTATGCGGACCTCAGGCGGTCACGCGGTGTCGGTCGACCAGGACAGGTATCTGGCCGAGAGAGAACGGGTCGGGCGCCGAAACGGTCTTTTCGTGGAGATCTCATCGGCGGTTGCCATTGCCGCGGCGCGTGACATTGCGCAAAGCGCCGCAGGTTTGACGGTTGCGGTCAGCACCTCGACCGGGCTGAAGGATCCCGTTCTCCCCGGAACGGACTCCCCTCATCTCACGGTGCTGGCGCCGACAGTCGATAAGCTGCGCCACTGGGTTGCCCGCACCCGAGTCAAGGGATAGCGCGCGGCGGGCGGTCCGAGATAGGTCCCCTTCTATTCGGTTCCCTGGGGATGGGGGTGATCGTTTTGAGGACCGCAGTCTTCGCAGAAGCCCAGGAACGCGAAGTGGTGGGGGTTGGTTTGGAAGCCGTATTTGCGGCGGAGAAGGTCGAAGAGAGGCGCAACTTCCGTCTGAGGTATGGTGATGGTTTTGGCGCAGAACTCGCACACCAGGTGTTCGTGGTTGTGGCTTAGTGTGACGTGCCATTTTCCGGACTGACCGTTTCTCAGCGGGATGTGGTGAACCAGTCCGATACGAGCCAGATCATCGAGTATCCGGTAAACAGTCGATGCTTCTATCCGACCGGTGGTCCCATTCACATAGTCGATAATCGTTCGCGCGCTGGTGAATGGCTCTTTGCTGTTCACCAAGGCCCGAATCACCGCTCTTCTGGGGAGAGTCAAGCGCAATCCGGCATCCCGCAGTCTGGTGGTCAACAGGTTTTCGGTCAGAGTTATATCGTTGGACATGCTTCTGCCCCATGATAGCGAATACATATCGACAGTTATTGCAATTCGATGTCATCAGGCTGGGTTGCGACTGAGTTCGTGGGCGCACTCTTGGGGCGGACCATCATCGGCCTACCCACCCGGAACGGGTCGCCGGGTTGCGGGAGGCAGATCGGGGGGTGGGGGGCGTCCCGTTTGCCGGTGCTCGTCTGGTGACTACCTCTTCCCACCGTACCCTGTCGCCGGCGGGTCATGACCCTTGTGCACCGCCTCCCCCTTCTGGCGAGAATGACACAGGTGTAAGCTATTCTTGACCCATGGTCAGAAAACCTTTTCCCTTACCTCCACGGGAAGGCGAACGGGCTTTAGCGATGATATTGGAGGAAGGCGTGGTGTGGGGGGACTCAGCCCTATGGTTGCCGCAGCTTCCGCCTAACTCGGTGGATCTTTTCTTCATGTCCCCTCCATACGCCGATGCCCGCTCCTATGCCCGGATCCCTCCTGAAGAGTATGTCGCGTGGTTTCTGCCTTTTGGCGAGGCGATGCTAGAAGCGACCCGTGACACCGGTTCCTTTGTATTGAACATCAAGAACCGGGTAGCTAAATCTGGTCCGCTCCGAGGCCAGCGACACCCATATGTGTATGAATTGGTGCTGGCACTCCAAACTATGGGCTGGCGTTGGACTGAGACTTACATCTGGCAGAAGCCGAATGCCATTCCTGGTCGGTTCGGGCCTCGCACCAAGGATGCCTTCGAGTACGTATACCACTTTGCCAAGGGGCTGAGACCCTACTTTGATCTGGACGTCGTGCGAGTCCCTTACAAGGCTGATCGGGCGGAGATCGCCCGGCGGCTGAAGGACTCCAACGGGCGGCGCAACACTGCATCCGGGTTCGGTCGAGACCGCGCTCAAACGTATGGTCATGGTGGCGCCGATCCCGGGAACGTAATCACGGTGGGTCAAACTTATAACCAACACCGAGGTCCGGCGGGGCTTCACACTGCAGTGATGCCAGAAGGACTGGTGGAGTTCTTCGTGAAAGCGGCATCTCCACCAGACGGGGTGGTTATCGACCCATTCGCCGGTTCGGGGACGACTGTGGTTGTAGCTCGCCGTTGCGGTCGGCAATCTGGTGGAATCGAACTGCACTCGGAGTTTGTGGACGTGGCTCAAGCTCGTATCGCCAGTGACCAGATCACAGAAGAACGGGGAGTGCTCTCAATTGCTTAATGACGCCGACCGTCAACTGTTGGCTAAAGCAGGAACAACACCCAATCCGACTGTTCGTCGCCAAGCTGTTGCCATAACCTTGGCCCAGTCGGGAGCGGCCCGAGATGAGGCCAATGACTTGCTGGGTCGCGGGTTCCTTGGAGCCACCCAACCCTCTTTTCACTACATTCCCAAAGGCGACAGCATGGCCGGCGAAGCTGTGTTCGAAATCGCGTATCAGAACGCCTATTCGGAAGTGAAGGGCAATCTATTGGAACAGCCGATAGCGGATCTATTCGATGCCGGTGGCATTTCGTACTATCGGTCTGGCGGCGCCGCCGGGGCGGCTCTGACGGAGAGGAAATTCGGGCTGTCACCCGGACCTGACTTCGTGTTACCCGAAGAGTCCCCAACAGTCATAATAGAATCCAAAGTAGCGGAAGACGGAGGGACGGCACGCGATAAGGCAGCTCGCATCAAGAACGCTTCCGAATCAGCCAGAGAGAGGGGATTGTTGCTTTGTGCTGTCGTCGATGGCAAGGGATGGTCGGAAAGACCCAGTGCGCTTGTGGATATCGTGATGGCCACCGAGGGACGCACCTATTCCCTTTTGACTCTTGCCCACCTACTTGATATTCCCGAAATAGTTGCCGCCGGCGCATAGGTTTAGCCGGGGCGAATACAGCCCATCTGGTGACTGATCCTCGAAAGGTTGCTCGTCTTTCGGGCACAATCTGCAAGGAAGCACGTCTAGTACTTGAGGAGGC
Source organism: Acidimicrobiia bacterium (assembly GCA_963665765.1). GTDB lineage: Bacteria > Actinomycetota > Acidimicrobiia > Spongiisociales > ZC4RG35 > Bin76. The sequence goes on along the minus strand of OY762464.1, from coordinate 330,443 downwards.
TCATGGCGTGGTAGTCGTTGATCTTTGCCCGTCCGTTCAGGTCCACCAACTCGATCACGAACCCCAGTCCCACGACGTCGCCCCCGGCCATCTCCACCAACCTGATGGCCGCGGCCGCCGTTCCCCCCGTTGCCAGCAGATCATCGACGATGTACGCCCGCCTTCCGGCCGACAGCGCGTCTTGGTGTATGTCGAGTCGGCTTTGGCCGTATTCGAGCGAGTAGTCGACCGACAGGCGCGCCGCGGGTAGCTTCCCCGGCTTGCGGAGCGGCACGAATGGAAGTCGCAGGCGGTCCGCCATTGCTGCCCCGAACACGAACCCGCGGGCTTCGATGCCCACTATTTGGGCGGCATCCAGTTGTCCCGCCTCCGCGCACAGGGCGTCGAGGGTGTGTCCGAAGGCGAGGGGATTGCCAAGCAGTGGCGTTATGTCGCGAAACAGTATCCCCTCTTGGGGGAAGTCTGGAACCGCACGGATGTAGCTTCTCAGGTCCACCGTCTGCGATGCTACCGCAGCCCGGCTCTGGTCACTGTTCCCGTGGAGAAGGCTCCACCAAAAGAGTCCGGGTTGCTCTGAGAATTGCACTGCTAGCATCAGATCGGCCTTTCCCCGGTGTTGGAGGTATAAGTGACCGCGGCCCAGCACTATTACGTCGATTCACTCGATACCGTCCGAGTTAGTTCCTTTCGGCTCGGACAGTCACCCTTTGCCCACCGATACGTGACTGATCAGACGGTGTTCGGCCTTTATTGCAACCGACTCTATCCCCTCAAGTTGACCCGTGACGAGGATACCGTTTCCCAGTATTGGAAGTTGCGCCAGGGGGTTATGTTGTACGACGTTCCCGAAAAACCCATTGAGATATTGGGTCCGGATGCCGCCATGCTGCTCGAGAAGGTCTTGGCCTGCCGAGTCGAGACCCTTCCGATCGGGCGAGCTCGCTACGGCATCGCCTGCAACGAAGATGGCACGGTTCTGATGGATGGCGTATTGATGCGCCTTTCGCAAGATCGCTACTGGTATGTCAAGGCAAACGGCGATTTTGAGAGTTGGCTGGAGGCCCACGCCGCCGGCCTTGATGCGGAAGTCTCTGATCCGGATTCACGGGTGCTGCAGATCCAGGGACCGAAATCGCTGGAGGTTCTGGAGGAGGCGATCGGCGGCGGGCTGTCGCCCGATTTCAAGTACTTCCATGCGGGATTCTTTGAAATATGCGGCCAAACACTTTGGGTATCGCGTACCGGATGGACAGGGGAGGTGGGAATCGAGATCTACTGCAATAGCGGCCCGGAACCGACGGATCATGAGGCCCTCTGGGAGGGGTTGTTCGCTTGCGGTCAGCAGTCCGGGATGCAGTTCGGTTCGGGGTCGTCGATGGGAATTAGACGCGTCGAGTCGGGGATTCTTGACAACGGCACGGATATCGAGCCGGACTTGACGCCGTTCGGGGCGGGTCTTGGGCAGTTCGTCAAATTCGACAAGGAGTTCATCGGCCGGGCCGCGTTGGAACGGGCTGATCGCAGCCAACTCCTGTTCGGCCTGATTTGTGATACCGGCACTCCCGCAGCCGGCATGCGCGTCCACTTCGAGAACCGCCCGGTCGGGCACATAACGATCGGAACGTGGTCGCCCACCCTGGAGAGTGGAATCGGCTATGTGCGCTTCGAACGGCCTTTGTCGGGTGACGACTGGTTGGGGAAGACGGTCATGTTGGCGGACCACCATGGAAGGCCACACCAGGCAACCGTGGATTCTTTGCCCTTTTTTGACAAGAAAAAGCTCCTCCCTCGCGCAGTGCATGGTGGATGACGGCCCGAGAAGTAAGGCATCGCCCAGATTGTCTGCCATCGTTTAGGATTTGAGTCACTAACGAAAAGGGAACGATAGGTTGGAGGTCGGGAGCGAATCTGGCAGCAGGGATGGCGCCGAGAGTCACCGGGTGGGGATGACCCTGCGAGGTTCGCTGCGAGAGGCGATGGAGGCTCCTCCTACTGTGTACGAAGCGGTGGGCGGCCAAGGTTTCTTCGATGATCTGGTCAACCGTTTCTATGACGCCGTCGAGGACGACCCGCGGCTTCGCCCCATGTACCCGAAGGATCTCAGCCCCTCCCGGGAACGTCTGGCCGGCTTCTTGGCGCAGTATTGGGGTGGTCCGCCGCTCTACAGCGAAAGGCGAGGCCACCCGCGTTTGCGGATGCGCCACCTGCCCTTCACTATCGGCCGGGTCGAGCGAGACGCGTGGATGACTCATATGACCGCCTCCCTCGACGAAGCCAGGCTCGCCGACGGCGTCGACCGCCCACTGCCGGCCGAGATCCGGGCGGTCATGTTGGAACACTTCGACAACGCCGCCACCCATCTGGTTAACAACCCTGAATAGAGGTGGAGACGTCCGGTGGCCCGACATGCTGACCATGAGCGAAGGGTCCGTCCTCGAAAAGGTGTTCGGGAATGGGGAGGACTCTTCCCGGCCGAACCCGGCCACCACCAATCGCCAACATCAGACCTAGAGTTTTCAGAGACCGTTAAAAAACTCATGCCATGGCGATGGGCCGGCGGGTGAACAAGAAAGGTGCGATCATGTCGAGAGCCATAGAGACCGCGGGTCTCACCAAGTACTACGGGGAGACGGCGGGCATCGTTGATCTGGATCTGGTGGTGGATGTCGGTGAGGTGTTCGGGTTCATCGGTCCCAACGGGGCGGGCAAGACCACCACCATCCGATTGCTGCTGAATCTCCTTCGTCCTTCCCGAGGTTCGGGGTCCATCTTCGGTTTGGATATTGAAAGAGAGTCGCTTGAGATCCGCCACCGGATCGGGTACCTGCCTGGTGATTTGGCCCTCCCCTCCTCGATGACCGGTCGGGAGTTCCTGCTCTACTTCAGCAGACTGAGAGGCATCGACACCGCGGCGGTCACCGTGAGGTTGGCTGAGCGTTTCGATCTGGATCTCGACTGGCGCATCAAGGAGTATTCCAAGGGCAACCGCCAGAAAATCGGCGTGGTCAACGCCTTCATGCACGAGCCGGAAATGCTGATCCTCGACGAACCTACCAGCGGTCTCGACCCCCTCATGCAGCAGGAGTTCGCCGAGTTGCTGGTGGAGGTCCGACAGGAAGGGCGCACGGTGTTTTTGTCCTCCCATTACCTTCCGGAGGTGGAACGGGTGGCCGACCGGGTGGGGATAGTCCGCCAAGGCCGCCTCATCGACGTGGACACCCTCTCGGGGTTCAGGTCGAAAGTTCAGTCTCACCTGTCGATCAAATTCGGTTCTCCGGTCGACCCTGTCCGATTCGCGGCGATTGAAGGCGTGACCGTGATCGATCTCCGCGACGGTGGGACCCTGTTGGAGCTCAGCATCGCCGGATCTCAGAAGGCGGTGATCGGGGCAGCCGCCACCAGGGACGTGCTAACGGTCACTTCCGACGAGGCCGATCTGGACGACGTGTTCCTTTCCTATTACGGGTCCGATCCTCGCCTGGATCCGGAAGGCTGAACCCATGATGCCTGTCATCTTTGGTAAGACGCTTGGTGACCGTCGGCGAGCCGTTGTGGGGTACGGTCTGGGTCTGGTGGCACTCGCTTTGTGGTTGGGAGTGTTGTTTCCGGTGATGCGGGAGTCGGATGGCTTTGTCGAGTTCATGGACAATCTCCCGTCGGGGATGCTGTCCGCTTTCGGGATTGACTCCGCCACCTTTCTCTCGGCAGCCGGCTTTTTGTCCTCTTATCTCTATTCGCTGTTCGCCCCTCTGTTCATCCTGTTCTTTGTCATCGGCGGGATGGCCGCCGAGATACCGGCCGAGGAACGGGACGGTCACATGGACATGCTGCTTTCGTCGCCGGTATCCCGAACTCGGGTCTTTTTGGAAAAGGCCGGGGGTGTGGTTGGGGCGGCTCTGGTGCTGGTGGTGGTGCTGAGCGCCGCCCTTCTGGTCGCTAACCCGATCTTTGAGTTGTCCCTGACCGTGGCCGGGGTGCTGTCCTCGGGGCTTTCTCTATGGTTGCTGGGCGTTCTGTTCGGGGCGGTGACATTGGTGACGGGCGCGTTCACCGGCCGCGGTGTGGTGGCGGGCGGAGTGGCGGGCGCCCTGGCGTTTTTGGCCTGGTTCAGCCATGGTTTTTCTGACTTATACCCAGTTCTTCGGAGCATTGATGCCGCCAGCCCGTTCACTTGGTACCAGGAACCCCTTCCTCTTGTGGAGGGGGTCGGGACGGGACAGGTTTGGCTGGCCGTCACGGCGGCGGTGCTGGTGGCGGTGGCCCTTTTGCTGTTCCGGCGCCGTGATATCGCCACCGAGCGCGCCGTGCTTCCGGCGACCAGGATCATCCGACGTTCTCGCCGACGCCGACGCCGATCTCCGCGGGCGGCGTGGTTGCTGAAGGGGTCGTTCCGCAAGACCATTTGGGATCGTCGGCGCCCCGTTTGGGGATGGGGCGGTGGTCTCGGCCTCCTGACGCTGGTTATGTTCTCCGCTTGGCCGAGCCTGGCGGAGGATGCCGAAGCCCTGGCCGGCCTCATCAACTCCCTTCCCCGAGAAGTCTTCGCCATGTTCGGGATGAGCAACCCCGAGGCGATCGTAACCCCGGCCGGGTTCATTTCCTCGCGGACCTACCAGGCGATCGGCCCGATTCTCATCATCATGTTCGTGGTCAGGGGAGTCTCCTTGGCGATGATCAAAGAGGAGACCTCCGGCGCCTTGGATTTGGTGCTGTCGGCCCCCGCCTCCCGCCGAACGGTCGTGGCCGGCAAGGCGCTGGGAGTGGTGTTTTCGACCGGCCTGGTGGTGGCGCTCCTCACGTTGGCGGCGCTGCTGGGAGACTCCGCTTGGGAAACCGGGTTGGGCACAGGAAAGATCTTGGCCGCCGGGGCAGGTCTGGGCCTGCTGGGCCTGTTCTTCGGTGGGCTGACCATGATGATCTGGGCAATCGGGGGGTCGTCTTCTCCCGCGGTTCGGATCACCGCAGTGGTGGCGATGGCCACCTTCCTGCTCAACGGTCTCGGCTCGGCCGGCGACGCTATGGAACCTGTCCGGGTGATCTCTCCCTTCTACTGGTATTTCGGAGACGCCCCACCTCTCGCCAAAGGCTTCGAACCCACCTACTATCTGCTTCTTGCCGGGGCACTCGCCACCGGTTGGGTGGCCCTCGGCCGCCTGGAGCGGAGAGACATTGCCACCTGACCCCGGGCCGGTGGGGGGTGACTTGCAAGTTTGGTCGGTAGCATCGGATGGGTGAGGATCATTGGCATGGGAGTGGATTTGACGCCGATCGGGCGGGTCAAGACCATCTTGGAGCGCTATCCGCGCTTTCGGGAGCGGTGCTTCACCGCCCATGAACGAGAGTACGCCGATCGATTCCAAAAGCCCGAACGCCGGTTTGCGGCGCGTTTTGCCGGAAAGGAAGCGGTGATGAAATCATTGGGGGCCGGGTGGAGACGTTTGCGCTGGACCGATATCGAGATTACCGGCGGAGGCAAGCCCACCGTGAACCTGTCGGGAACGGCCCTCCATCACGCAGAGAAGCTGGGAGTCACCGAGGTGCAGGTAACCATCACTCACACCGACGACACGGCCCTGGTGATGGCCCTGGCTTTGGGCGAGCACTGAGGGTTTTGGCATGCGTCCGGCTTCCCGGGTTGGATCGGGAGCATGAAACCGATCATCACTCCCCGGGAGGCGGCTCGTCTCGACCGGGCAAGTCCCGAGCCGGTGGAGCTCCTCATGGAAAGGGCGGGATGGGCGGTGGCGATCACGGCCGCCCGGATGGGGGCGGGATACGGCAGCAGGGTGGCGGTGCTGGTGGGGCCGGGCAACAACGGAGGAGATGGTTATGTGGCGGCGGGACTCCTGCGCCGCCGGGGGGTGAAGGTGGTTGTCCACCGGTTACGGGCTCCCAAGACCGAGGCGGCCCGGTGGGCCGCGGAGCGGGCGGTGTCCGCGGGAGTCGAATTCCAGGAGTTGAGAGCGCCATCGGCGGAAGTCGATCTGGTGATCGACTCGGTTTTCGGAGGTGGGTTTCGCGGGAGGTGCCCCGCCGACCTGGCTGCCTGGATGGACTGCTCCGGTCCGGTGCTGGCGGTGGACTTTCCTTCCGGGCTTGATCCGACCACCGGGAAGGTCGCCGATCGTTGCTTCACCGCTCGCCGCACGGTTACGTTTCATGCCCTCAAGACCGGACACGTCCTGGGGGAGGGTCCTGATCGGTGTGGGGAGGTGACGGTGTCCGACATCGGACAAACCGGTGAGAACCCCGCCCTCCTCTTGGCCGAGGCGGAGGACTGTCCCCGTCCGAGTCGTGTCCGCACCGCTCACAAGTGGAATGCGGGTTCGGTGATGGTCATGGGAGGATCACGGGGGATGACCGGCGCGGCTCTCCTGGCCGCCCGCTCGGCCCTGCATGCCGGGGCCGGGGCGGTGGGATTGATGGTTCCGGGCGGGTGCCGGATGTTGGTGGCGGGCGCCGCCCCGGAGCTTTTGACCTTTGGTGTGGGTGAGGCGGAGCACTTCCTGGCATCCGGAGTGGGAACCTGTCTGGTACGAGCCGCGCGTTTTGATGTGGTGGTGATCGGCCCGGGGATCGGGAGGGCCGCCACCACGCGGGAGTGGGCCCGGGAAGTGATCGCCGGAAGGAATGGACCTCTGGTGGTGGATGCCGATGCCTTGTGGGCTTCTGACCGGCGCCTCTGGGCGGCCCGGGCCGGACCGACCGTTGTCACCCCCCACCGGGGCGAGCTGGCCGCCCTGACCCGGGCCGACCCCGGATTGGCCGAGGCTCAAGAGTTGGCCACCCCGGGAGTGGTGGTGCTGGCCAAGGGCAATCCCACTTTGGTGTGCGACCGGTCCCGAACCTGGTTGGTTCGGGAAGGTGGTCCCGAGTTGGCCACCATCGGGACGGGGGACGTGTTGGCCGGATGGGTGGGAGCCCTGTGGGCGCGGGGGCTTCCGCCGGAAACGGCGGCTCGCTCAGCCGCTTTCTGGCACGGACGCGCCGGCGCTTCACTGGCCGCTCGGCGCACCGTCACTGCCGATTTGCTGGCCGGGGAAGTGGGTCGATGGGCCTGGGAGGGACTTCCTTGAGGCCGTCCTGGGTGGAGGTCGATCGGTCGGCGCTGGCTCACAATGTGGGGGAGCTGGTTGGTTATGCCTCGGGCGCCTCGGTGTGTGCGGTGGTGAAAGCCGACGGATACGGTCACGGGGCCCTGGAGGTGGCCAGAATCGCGCGGGCGAATGGGGCAGCCTGGTTGGCAGTGTCCACTGTCGAGGAGGGAGTCCAACTGCGGGAGGCGGGGATCGGGGCCCCGGTGCTGTTGCTCACCGAACCACCGCCCGACGATCTGGAGACAGTGGTGGCGGAAGGCCTCACTCCCACCCTCTGCCGCTTGCCCGCCGTCTCTGCCCTGGCCTCGGCGGCCCGAGATTGCCGGGTGGATCAATTCGAAGTCCATCTCAAGATCGACACCGGTATGCATCGCCTCGGCGTATCTCCCCGGTCTTATCCGGATTTGGTGCGGGGAGTGGAGAGGTCCCCACCCTTGCGAGTGGGAGGAGTGTGGAGTCATTTGGCGGTGGCCGACACCGATCCGGAGTTCACCCAACATCAGATCAACACCTACTTGGAGACCTTGGCCTCCACCGACAACTCACCGGCCGGTGGGAGGTCATCTCCGTTGCGACATCTGGCTAACACCCCGGGAACGCTCTTTTTTCCCCAGGCTCATCTGGATATGGTCCGCACCGGCCTGGGGATGTACGGCCTGTATCCGCATCCTTCCGCCCGAGAACTCATCGCACTGCGTCCGGTGATGAGGATCGTCTCCCATGTTTCTCACCTGCGGCGACACCCGGCCGGTACCCGCCCTTCCTACGGACGGATCCGTCCGCTGGCGTCGTCGTCGCGGGTGGCCACCCTTCCGGTGGGTTATGCCGACGGAGTCCCCCGCCGTCTCTCGGAGCGGGGCGAGGTTCTGATCGGGGGCCGTCGGTTTCCTTTGGCCGGACGGGTGACGATGGACCAACTGGTGGTGGAGGTGGGGGAGCACCCGGTGTCGGTGGGCGATCAGGCGGTGCTGGTGGGCAGCCAGGGCGGGGATTCCATAAGCTTTGATGAGTGGGGGAGGCTGTCGGATACAATCAACTATGAAGTCGTTAGTCGGATTGGTCCTCGGTTGCCCAGGCGTTATGTCACATGAACCCAACTGAATTTCCCTTGGCGCTTGCCTATGACGATGTGCTGCTCGTGCCTCGCCGCTCGTCGGTGAGCTCCCGGCAGGCGGTTAGTCTCTCCACCCGGCTGAGCCGTCGCATCAACCTCGATCTACCGGTGGTGGCCGCCAACATGGACACGGTCTGCGAAGCGGAGATGGCGGTGGCCATGGCGCGGATGGGTGGAGTGGGCATCATCCATCGGTTTCTGCCGGTTGAGGATCATGCCCGCCAGGTGGAGAAAGCGAAAGAGGCCGGCCCGGGCCTGTTGGTGGGCGCCGCTCTGGGAGTCGGCCAGGACATGACCCGCCGCGCCAAGACGTGCGTGGCCGCCGGAGCGGATGTATTGGTCTTGGACATCGCCCACGGCCACGCCGAGCATTCCCTGCGGGCGGTCCGGGCCCTGAAAGACGAATTTCCCGAAGTCGACCTGATAGCAGGCAACATAGCCACCGGCGAGGGAGCGGTCGACTTGGTGGAGGCGGGAGCGGACGCGGTCAAGGTGGGAGTGGGGCCGGGAGGGGTGTGCACCACCCGGGTGGTGACCGGAGTGGGCGTTCCGCAGGTGAGCGCCCTGTACGATGTGGTGGGATCGGGAGTGGGCGTCCCGGTGATCGCCGATGGGGGAATCAGGGCCGGAGGCGACATCGCCAAAGCGCTGGCCCTGGGCGCTGATTCGGTGATGATCGGAAGCCTTTTGGCCGGCACTCGCGAAAGCCCCGGAGAGGTGGAGGAGACTTCCACCGGGCCGGTCAAACGGGTGCGGGGGATGGCCTCCCTGGAGGCGGCGGTGCTGCGAGCCGCCCGACGGGGCGCGGAATTGGAGGACGAATATTTCGAACACCGCTCCCCGGAGGGCATTGAACGCACCGTGGCATATCGGGGAACCGCCTCCGAAGTGATCCGCGCCCTGATGGGAGGCGTGCGAAGCGCGATGAGCTATCTCGGCGCCGAAGATCTCGCCACCTTCCGACGCCACGCCCGGTTTGTCAGAACCACCCCCGCCGGTTTGGCCGAGAGCCATCCGCACGCTTCTGCAGGTCGCTAGAGGTCCATGCAGGAACTGGTGGAATTGGGGGCCCGGGCGAGGGTTTGCACGGACTGTCGCCTATCGGAGACTCGAACCCAGGTGGTGTTCGGGGTGGGAAGCCCCGTCGCGCAAGTGATGATGGTGGGAGAGGCCCCGGGCCGGAACGAGGATCTGCAAGGCGAGCCTTTCGTGGGCGCGGCCGGCAATCTGCTCAACCGACTGTTGTCGGAAGTGGGGATGCGACGGGAGGATGTGTACATCGCCAATGTGCTGAAATGCCGTCCTCCCAACAACCGGGATCCGCGGCCCGATGAGATCGCGGCGTGCAAGGGGTATCTCCGCGCCCAACTCGACCTGGTGAATCCCCTGGTGGTGATGACCCTCGGCAATTTCGCCACCAAACTGCTCCTGCGGACCCAAGACGGCATCAGCCGGATGCGGGGACGCAGCTACAAGTGGTGGAAAGACAAGATCGTGATCCCCACCTTCCACCCGGCCGCCGCCCTGCGGGGAGGAGAGCGGGTGACCGACCTCATCCGCTCGGACCTGACCCTGATGCGCTCGGTGCTCGATTCGCTGGACACGGGAGAGGGAATTGTGGCGGAGCCGGAGCAATTGGGTCTGTTCTGATGAAAATCCGGGTGGCTTGTCCCACCACCGACGACACCACCGCGGTGGCGACGCGGTTGGCGCCGCTCCTCAGAGCGGGAGACGTGATCGCCCTTTCCGGCCCCTTGGGTTGTGGAAAGACCCTGTTTACGGGTGGCTTGGCCGCCGCTTTGGGAGTGGAGGGTCCGGTTCCCAGCCCCACTTTTGTGCTGGCCCGACAATATGACGACGGTTTCCTGCCTCTGGTGCATGTGGATGTCTATCGACTGGGTTCCTACAACGAGTTCTTGGATCTGGGGGTACTGGAGGCGGCCTCCGACGGGGTGTTGGTGGTGGAATGGGGAGAGGCAGTGGAGTCTCTTCTTCCCGAACACCTTTTGGTGAGATTCGAGGTGGAATCGGACGGAGAGCGGGTGCTGTCCTTCCATGCTCCCGCCTCCTGGGAATCAAGGCCTTTGCAGGAGGTGGCCTCATGAAGATCGCGGCGATCACCACCTCCACTCCCGCTTCATCGGTGGCCCTGGCGGACGGCCGACAGGTGGTGGCTTCGGCCGAGAGCGTCAACCCACGGGGACATTCCGAATTCGTGGTGGCCGCCTTGGATTTTTGTGTGAAAAGCGCCGGATGGTCTCCCGAAGAGATCGAAGCGGTGGTGGTGGATGTGGGGCCGGGCCTCTATACCGGGATCAGGGTGGGGGTCTCGGTGGCGCAAGGGATCGGCGCCTCGGTGGGTGCTCAACTGGCGGCCGCCAGTTCCCTGGACGCGCTGGCCTTGCGAGCCACCACCGGACATAGGCGCATTTTCGCGGTGGTGGACGTGCGGCGGGGGGAGTTGGCGGTGGCCGGCTATCGACCCGTGCCGGGCGGGGTGGTGCGAGACCATCCGGTTGAGTTGACCACTCCCGAGCGGTTCTTGGCGGGACTCAACACCCGGCGGGAGAAGACCCTGCTGGTGGGCGATGTTGTCACTCTGGGCAAGGGAGCATTGGCGGGGTTGCAGGGGGTCCGGGTGGGCCGCCCTCGCTATCCGACCGCCGAGGCCCTGGTCGAAGCGGGTATGGGAATATTGGAACGAGGGGAAGCGCCCCATCCCGATGCGGTCCGTCCCCGGTATCTGCGGGATCCCGACATCAACATCAATTGGGATCGTCTGCGGTCCCCGTTTCGCTGGGAGGAATCGCCGTGATCGAGATAGTTCCCTTTACGGTTGATCGCCTGGACGAGGTGGTGGCGATCGAACGGCAGGTCTACCCCACGCCTTGGAGTGAGCAAATTTTTCGGGACGAAATGGCCGCACCCCGTCGGACCTATCTAGTGGCGTTGGGAGAGGGGAAAGTGGTGGGATACGCCGGGATGATGCTGGTGGCCGAAGAAGCCCATATCACCACGGTGGTTACCCTGCCCCGGCGACGCCGGGAGCGGCTGGCTACCCGCCTGATGCTGCGTCTCGCCTCCCAAGCGGTGGAGGAGGGAGCGCACAGTTTGACTTTGGAGGTTCGTTCCTCCAACAAGGCTGCGCAGGCGCTTTATCGGCGTTTCGGGATGGCCCCGGTGGGGGTCCGCAAGAACTATTACGTCTCTGAGGATGCGTTGATCATGTGGGTCCATGATCTCAACGGTCCCGAATACGGTGAGCGGTTGGATGCGATCGCCGCGAGTCTTCTATGAGCGGATTAATCCTGGCGTTCGAGACCAGTTGTGATGAGACCGGGGTGGCGGTGACGGACGGCGAACGGGTTCTGTCCAATGTGATCTCCTCCCAGGTGGAGTTGCATGCCCGCTTCGGCGGCGTGGTTCCGGAGGTGGCGGCCCGTTCCCATGTGGAAGCCATCCGGGGTCTCACCCACCATGCCCTGCTGTCGTCGGGGGCACATCTCAACGATCTGGCGGCGGTGGCGGCCACCCAGGGGCCGGGGCTGGTGGGGGCTCTTATGGTGGGACACTCCTTCGCCAAGGCGTTGGCCTGGTCCCGTCGGCTGCCGTTTTTGGGAATCGATCACATGGAGGGCCATCTCTTTTCACCTCGCCTGGAATTTCCCGACTACCGGCCGCCGGCGGTGGTGCTGCTGGCGTCGGGGGGGCACACCCAACTGGTTCACATGCGAGACTGGGGCGACTACCGGGTGATGGGGGAAACCATCGATGACGCGGCGGGGGAGGCTTTCGACAAGCTGGCCAGAGCGATGGGCATGGGTTTCCCGGGGGGACCCGCCATCGACCGGGCGTCCGAGCGGGGTGATCCCACTGCTATCCGCTTTCCCCGCGCCATGCCCGGGCGGCGCCACCACTTTTCGTTCTCCGGTTTGAAAACGTCGGTGATCACCTTCCTGGAGAAGGCGGCCCGGCGGGGGGAATTGCCCGACCGGGCGGATGTCGCCGCTTCGCTGCAGGAAGCAATAGTCGATGTGCTGGTGGAAAAGACCCTCAACGCGGTGGAGGACACCGGCGTCGGGGTGATCGGCGCCGGGGGAGGGGTGCTGGCCAACCGTCGCCTCCGGTGCAAACTCACCGCCTCCGCCCGTGAGCGAGGCTTGGAGTTGTACCTGCCGTCGCCGCAATTGTGTGTCGATAACGGCGCGATGATCGGAGCGGCCGGGGCTTTCCGCCTGCGGCGAGGGGAGATCACCTCCCTCGGAGCGGGCGTCGATCCGGGTCTGCGGCTGGGGTCCCTCTAACCCCCCGCGTCCTCCCGACCCGGGGAGATTTTCTCGATTAGCACTCTTGCCCCGAGAGTGCTAGAATTTTGTCATTATGGGAAGGTCCCTCTTACGGGCGGATCTTTCCCAGTCAGCCCAAAGGAAGGAGCCAATATGAGGCTGGTGCCTCTTGGCGATCGGGTGGTCGTGGAACCCGACGAGGATCAAGATATGAGAACCCCGTCCGGTTTGGTTATACCCGATACCGCCAAGGAAAAGCCCCAAATGGGGAAAGTGATAGCGGTAGGTCCCGGTCGGCGGAACGACGACGGAGAGCGCACGCCGGTGGATGTGAGCGAGGGCGACAAGGTCCTCTATTCCAAGTACGGCGGCACCGAGGTGAAGGTCGATGGGATCGATTACCTGGTGCTCTCTGCCAACGACCTGCTGGCCGTAGTCAAGTAGTTCAGGGAGGCAGTGAATAATGGCAGCTAAGAACCTTAGATTCAATGAAGATGCCCGTCGCGGCCTCGAGGCCGGGGTCAACAAGTTGGCCGAGGTGGTGAAAGTCACCCTCGGTCCCCGTGGTCGCAACGTGGTGTTGGAGAAAAAGTGGGGCGCACCCACTATCACCAACGATGGCGTAACTATCGCCAAGGAAGTGGAGTTGGAGGACCCGTGGGAGAACATGGGCGCCCAACTGGCCAAGGAAGTGGCCACCAAGACCAATGACGTGGCCGGCGATGGAACCACCACCGCCACCGTGTTGGCGCAGGCAATGGTCCGGGAAGGTCTTCGCAACGTGGCCGCCGGCGCCAATCCCATGGGACTCAAGCGCGGCATTGAGCAGGCGGTGGATCAGGTGGTGCAATTCATCAGGTCTCTGTCCCGTGATATCGAAACCTCCGGGGAGATTGCCCATGTGGCATCCATCTCGGCCAACAACGACGTCGGTATCGGGTCCACCATCGCCGAGGCTATGGAGAAGGTCGGAAAAGATGGCGTCATCACGGTGGAAGAGGGTCAGACCTTCGGGCTGGAGCTCGAATTCACCGAAGGCATGCAGTTCGACAAGGGCTACATCTCCCCCTATTTCATCACCGATCCCGACCGTCAGGAAGCAGTGCTGGACAATCCGTATGTGCTGATCGCCAACCAGAAGATCAGTTCGGTCAACGATCTGCTGCCGGTGCTGGAAAAGATCATGCAGAGCGGCAAGTCCGTGCTGGTGGTCGCCGAGGATCTGGAGGGCGAGGCTCTCGCCACTCTGGTGGTGAACAAGATCCGCGGCACCTTTTCTTCGGCGGCGGTGAAGGCGCCCGGGTTCGGAGAGCGCCGCAAGGCCATGCTCCAGGACATCGCCACTCTCACCGGCGGGACGGTCATCTCCGAAGAGGTCGGCCTGAAGATGGAAAACATCTCCCTCGACATGCTGGGGCGCTGCCGCAAAGTGGTGATCTCCAAGGACAACACCACTGTGGTGGACGGCGCCGGTTCCGAGACCGATGTCCGGGCCCGTATCGCCCAGATCGAGCGGGAAATCGAGAACACCGATTCCGACTGGGACCGCGAAAAGCTGCAGGAGCGGCTGGCCAAGCTGTCCGGCGGCGTGGTAGTGATCAAAGTCGGCGCCGCCACCGAGGTGGAGCTGAAGGAGAAGAAGCACCGCATCGAAGACGCCGTGTCGGCCACCCGGGCCGCGGTCGAAGAGGGTGTGGTCCCCGGTGGTGGAGTCGCCCTGCTTCGGGCGCAGACCGCCATCGACGAGTTGGCTGATTCCTCGGCCGACGAGCGGACCGGCCGCGCGCTGGTGCGTCGGGCCATTGAGGAGCCGATTCGCCAGATCGCCTTCAACGCCGGGTTCGAAGGCGGCGTGGTGGTGGAGCGGGTGCGCTCCGCCGATGTCAACATGGGCTTCAATGCCGCCAGCGGCGAGTATGAAGACTTGATGGCGTCCGGCATTATCGATCCGGCCAAGGTCACCCGTTCGACCCTGCAGAACGCGGCTTCCATTGCCGGGTTGCTTCTGACCACCGAGGCGTTGATCGCCGAGGAGAAGGAAGACAAGCCCCCTGCCATGCCCGGTGGGGACCACGGCGGCCATGGAGGAATGGACTTCTAGTCTCACGGACTGGGAAGCTGAAACTAACGAAGGGACCTTCGCTTGAAGCGAGGTCCCTTCCTTTTTGAATGGCAAGATTCTCCCGGGCTTTGACAATCGTCGCGTTTGCCCGGGTTTCGGCAGCTCATATCTCCTTTATCCAATGCCCGCCACGGACTACTTTGAGTGGTTGTGCTTCGTCGGGTGATAGACCGGATTCGCGGGGGAGGTTGTCTTCCCTTCGATGACTACATGGAGTTGGCTCTCTATAGCCCGGAGGGAGGTTTCTTTCAAGGAGAGCAGTTACGGTCGGCCCAAAGCGGGGATTTTCTCACCAGCCCCGAGGTGAGCCCATTGTTCGGGGAGACTCTGGCCGAACTGGTCCGTCGAGAAGCGGCCCGGAGCGGCCTGTTCTGTCCCATGGTGGTGGATGTGGGCGCGGGATCCGGGTCGTTGCTGGCGTCTTTGCTTTCGGTCTTGGGGGAGAATGCGTCGCCTTGGGCAGTGGAGGTGTCTCCGCCGGCCCGAAAGACCATCGCCGAGGTGATCGGCCATCACCGGGTCGTGTCGGAGCTCGAGGGGTTGCCCGCCAAGATCCGGGGGGTGGTTTTCGCCAACGAACTTTTGGACAACTTGCCCATGGCCCTGGCCCGACGCCGGGCGGACGGGTGGCGGGAGTTGTGGGTGGGCGAAGAGAACGGCCGACTGGGATGGGTGGAGGCGCCGGTGCGTCCCGGGGTGGAGGAGTGGCTGCAAAGATTTGCCGGACCCGTGTCTCCGGGAGGGATAGTCGAGGTTCAAATCCGGGCCTGCCAATGGATCAGAGAAGTGCTGGACCGCTTGGAAACCGGGGCGTTGGTGATCATCGACTATGGGGACACGGCCGAAGGACTGAAGAACCGCCGGGCCGAGGGGACGCTGCGAACCTATCGGGCTCATCATCTGGGGCCTGATCCTCTTTCCGAACCCGGTCAGACCGACATCACCGCAGACGTCAATTTCACGGCTGTCATGGAAACCGCCAGAGAAGCGGGTGCGTCGGTTGCTTTGCAGAGACAGGATGAGTTTCTGGAAAATCTGGGACTCAGGAAAAAGATCGAAGAGCTCCGTATTGAGGAATTGCAGCATGCCCGGTCGGATGAGGAAATGGCGCGCTTGCAGGTCCGTTCCCGGCGGATCGGCGCCGAAACGCTGGTGCATCCTCGGGGATTGGGTGACTTTCGGGTATTGATAGCTCGCAAGGGCTTATAGAATCTCAGCTTGGATATGAATAATTTCAAGACCGTAGTGCTTTTGGCCATGCTCACCACTCTCCTGTGGTGGGTGGCGACTGCGCTGTTTCCCGAGGGCGGATACTGGTTTGGTTTGGCGATCGCTGCCCTGTTCAATCTGGGCGCCTATTTTTTCTCCGACAAGCTGGCGCTGAAAATGAGCCGCGCCCGCCCGGTGACCGAAGAGGAACTTCCCCAGGTCTACGGCACTATCCACATGCTGACCGATATCAGCAACATGCCCATGCCGCGTATCTATCTGATCGACTCTCCCCAACCCAACGCCTTCGCCACCGGGCGCAACCCCAAACACGGGGTGGTGGCGGTCACCACCGGGCTCCTGCAAATCATGAATCGGAGCGAACTGGAAGGCGTCCTGGCCCATGAGTTGGCGCATATTCGCAACCGGGACATTCTCATCTCCTCGGTGGCGGCCATGATCGCGGCCGCTTTGGTGATGCTGGCCCGGATGGCGTTTTGGTTCGGTGGCGGGGGAAGAGACCGGAACAACCAGGTGGGCGCCATCATCATGATCGTGTCCATGATCGTCGCTCCCATCGCCGCTCTTCTGATTCGCACGGCTATCTCCCGTTCCCGTGAATACCAGGCTGATCGCTCCGGGGCGGACCTCACCGGCCAGCCGTTGGCCCTGGCCTCGGCGCTGAACAAGATCGGGATTGCCGCCGAACGCATCCCCATGCGGGTAAACGATGCGGTGAGCCAGTTGTACATCGAGAATCCGCTCAAGAGCAACTCCAAGCGGGGAAGAGGGGGAATCATGAAGCTCCTCTCCACCCATCCGCCCATCGAGAGCCGGATCAAGATCCTCGAGGAAATGGCCGATCCTTTCTCCTGACCCACCCGGGCAAGTGTTGAATTGAAATGCGATTTCCGGCGATGATCCGCTAAGCTATTTCATTCGGGAAAGCCATTGGCAAGGCCGGGATACCCAAGCGGCCAAAGGGAGCAGACTGTAAATCTGCCGGCGAAGCCTTCGGAGGTTCAAATCCTTCTCCCGGCACCGGCTTTCCCCACCCGACATTAGATGCCCCCTTAGCTCAGACGGCCAGAGCGCCTCCATGGTAAGGAGGAGGTCTCCGGTTCGAATCCGGAAGGGGGCTCTCCCGCGCCGGCTTCGGCCGGTGTGGGCTGAGGCGGCGTAGCTCAGCTGGTAAGAGCGCTCGACTCATAATCGAGAGGTCGGCAGTTCAAGTCTGCCCGCCGCTACATAGAACAATCAAGCCATCTATTGATCTACTCGGAAAGGGGGTTTTGGTTGTGGGTAAGGTGAGGTTTGAGCGGGTGAAGCCGCATTTGAATGTGGGGACTATGGGTCATATTGATCATGGGAAGACGACTTTGACGGCGGCGATTACTCGGGTGTTGTCTGAGCGGGTTGGTGGGGGGAATGTTTTTACTGGGTTTGATGATATTGATCGTGCTCCTGAGGAGCGTGAGCGGGGTATTACGATTCAGATTGCGCATGTGGAGTATGAGACGGGGTTGCGTCATTATGCGCATGTGGATATGCCGGGGCATGCTGATTATATTAAGAATATGATTACGGGGGCGGCTCAGGTGGATGGGGCGGTGTTGGTGGTGTCGGCGGTGGATGGTCCGATGCCGCAGACTCGTGAGCATGTGTTGTTGGCGCGGCAGGTGGGTGTGCCGCGGGTGGTGGTGTTTTTGAATAAGTGTGATTTGGTGGATGATGGGGAGTTGTTGGATTTGGTGGAGTTGGAGGTTCGGGATTTGTTGACGGAGTATGAGTTTCCGGGTGATGATGTTCCGGTGGTGCGGGGTTCGGCGTTGTTGGCGTTGGGGGGTGATGTGGGTGCTTCTGATGGGGTGATGGAGTTGATGGATGCGGTTGATTCGTATGTGGAGGTGCCGGTTCGGGAGGTGGATCGTCCGTTTTTGATGCCGATTGAGGATGTGTTTTCGATTACTGGTCGGGGTACGGTGGTGACTGGTCGGGTGGAGCGGGGTGTGTTGCGGGTTGGTGAGCGGGTTGAGGTGGTGGGGTTGCGTGATACGCGGGTTTCGGTGGCGACGGGGGTGGAGATGTTTCGGAAGTTGTTGGATGAGGGTCGGGCTGGTGATAATGTGGGGGTGTTGTTGCGGGGGGTGGGGAAGTCTGAGGTGGAGCGTGGTCAGGTGTTGGCTGCTCCTGGGTCGATTTTGCCGCATGTGGGGTTTGAGGCGCAGGTGTATGTGTTGACGAAGGAGGAGGGGGGGAGGCATAATCCGTTTTTTTCGGGTTATCGTCCTCAGTTTTATTTTCGGACTACGGATGTGACTGGTTCGGTGGTGTTGCCTGGGGGGGTGCAGATGGTGATGCCGGGTGATAGTGTGGTGTTGTCGGTGGAGTTGATTGCTCCGATTGCGATGTCGGTGGGGTTGGATTTTGCGATTCGTGAGGGTGGTCGGACGGTGGGGGCGGGTCGTGTCACGAAGATCACCAAATAACCACCCAAAACAATTTGTTGGTCATCTAAAAAAGACCTGAACGAGAAAGAAATAATCCGATGCCAAGTGATAAAAGACCTCCTATCAAACTTGCCTGCACCGATTGCAAAAGACGCAATTATGTAACCACCCGCGGCCGGGCGAATCCCAACGACAAGGAACAGCGGCGTAATCTGGTGCGAGGCCGATTGGTGCTCCGCAAGTATTGTCGGTGGTGTCGAATTCACACTTCCCACCGGGAAACCCGATAGAACACCGCCCAACTCGTCACCGGGGATTGGTGAACATTTGAGCGTCGCCGATCTGGAGGGATTGGTGCTGGGTCCACATCCCCTGCATGTCTCTCGCCGACGGGTGGCCTTCTATGTGGAAACCACCGGCGACCAGTCGGGGCGTTGGGGCGAGTTCGCCCCTCCCGGAATGGCCGGCGCCGCACTGTTCGCGGTGGTGCCTCTCCTGCTCTCCCACCCGGCAGTGACCGCGGCGGGCGGGGCCGCGGTTCACGGCGAGCAAGTCTTTTTCTGGAAAGCGCCCCTGCGGGTCGATGTGACATGGTCGGTGACGGGAGAAGTGAAAAGGGTGCGCCACCGCCGGGGCATCTGGTTCGTGGACTTTGCTCTGGAGGTGACCGATGATCAGGGCAAGGTCATGGTGGAGGGCGCCTCCTCTTTTTTGATCGCCGGTGGCCGGCCCCCGGCGCGAAGCGGGACGCAGGAGACGGAGCCGCCGCCCCATCAACGCGCCGACCATCAGGCGGCGGTCGCCGCCGACCTGCCCGAGGTGGGCGGCCGGGTTTCTCCTCTCTCCAAGTCGGCCAGTCGATCCGACCTGGTGCGCTACGCCGCCGCCACCGGCGACTGGAATCCGATCCACTGGGATCACCAATCAGCCGTCGGAGCGGGACTTTCCGGAGTGGTGGTGCATGGCTTGGCCTGCGCAGCCTGGATAAGTCAGGGCGTCACCCGTCTGGTGGAGGGAAACCGGCCCCTTCGACGGGCCCGGTTTCGCTTTCGCCAACCTCTGCGGCCCGGCCGGGCGGCGGCGGTCGAGGGTGAGCGGATCGGAGAAGACCGGTTCGCCATGCGGCTCGATTCGCAGGGAAAGACTCTGGTCACCGCCGCGATCGAGGCGAACATCGGCTGAACACCCCGGCCGGTACCCAGGGTATTCTGTAACCCTATGAATGCGCCTTCGGTCAAAAGAGACGATGAACACGAATTGCTGGCGCGGGCCCGGGCGGGCGATACCCAAGCTTTCTCGGTCCTGGCTGAACGGCATCAACACCAGATGTTTACCTTGGCGATGCGATTGACGGGAGACCACGATTTGGCCGCCGACGTTACCCAGGAGGCCCTGCTCAGAGCCTGGCGGGGGATCGGATCTTTTCGAGGTGACGCGCGTTTCTCATCGTGGCTCTATCGCATCACGGTAAACGTGGCATGGACTTCCCTGAACCGCCGGCGGCGCACCCGGCACGCGCCCTTGGAATTGGTTGATAATCTGGCGGCTCCTCCTTCCAGTTTCGAAAATCCCGAGTTGGCATTGGAGGCCGCCAACCTGCGCGGGAGATTACGCGAAGCATTACTCGTACTTCCCCGGCGGTCGCGGGTAGTGGTGGTGCTGTGCGACATATATGGGTGGAGCCACTCTCAAATCGCCGATGCCCTGGGTATTTCGGTCTCCGCCTCCAAGGTTCGCCTGCACCGGGCCCGCAAACGTTTGCGGGTGCTATTGGAGCGTTCGGGTTGAGAGTGATGCGGTCCACCGTCTGTCGGGTTTCCCAACCCTGGGCGCGAATGATGGCGGTTGACCGCGCCGACCAAGCCCTGCTGATAAGCCGCCACACCGCAAGTTGCCTCCGTTGTCAGGCGGAGATCGCCATCGAACACCGGATAAGTCGTGCATTGGCTGCCATGAGAGACAATTTGATGATCGCCCCGGCCGGCCTGGTAGCGGCCGCCATGGGGAATCTGGACACTTCCCTCCCTCCCTCCGAGCGGGAGGTGCCCAAGGTGGCCGTGGCGGCCGCCATGGTGGCGGTGGCCTCGGTGCTGGCCTGGACCCTGAGCCGAAGGGCGAAAGGCGGCGTCTAGCCCGGGCGAGCAGGAGTGCGGCGCTAAGAAGGCCGTGCGGTAGGTAAAATCTGAACCTCCCGGGGATGTTCCAGGGGTTTGCCGGTCGGGCTTTGGATGGTGAGCCGGTTTCGGTATCTGGTGGCTGTGGTAGGGGCTTTTCGCCGATCTGGAATGGGCGCCGCATGTTCCCCGTAGTCTTGTGGTTATGTCTTCGGTCAGATCACCGGTGGTGGCAGTGGTGGGCCGTCCGAACGTGGGCAAATCCACCCTGATCAACCGGATCATTGGTCGAAGGGCGGCGGTGGTCCAATCCCAACCCGGAGTGACCCGCGACCGGCGAACCTTCCACGCCGACTGGGCGGATAAGCACTTCGTGCTGGTGGACACCGGTGGTTGGGAAACAGATCCCTCCTCGCCGTTTTCCGAGGAGATTCGCCTTCAAGCGGAAGCGGCGGTGACCGGCGCCGACGTTGTGCTGTTCGTGGTGGACGGCACCGCGGCCCTCAGCGAGGATGATGAAGGCATTGCCGGGGTGGTGAAAAGAAGCGGAGTCCCGGTGGTAGTGGCGGCCAACAAGATAGACAACCTCCGCCGGGAGATGACGGTCTCCGACTACTGGGCCTTGGGATTGGGAGAACCCCAGGCGGTGAGTGCTATTCACGGCCGGGGAGTGGGCGAACTTTTGGACAGAGTCCTGTCGGTCCTGCCCCGAGTCGCCACTCGCTCGGTGGACCAGACTCCCCGCATCGCTATCGTGGGACGACCTAATACCGGCAAGTCCACCTTGCTGAACCGTCTGTGCGGTTCCCGGCGGGTGATCGTCTCCGACGTTCCGGGAACCACCCGGGATCCCGTGGATGTCGATGTCGAATTGGACGGAGTCACCTATCGGCTGGTGGACACCGCCGGGATCCGGCGTCGCCCCAAGATCACCGAGGAGGCCGATTACTACGCGGTGCTGAGGGCACAGGAAGCTTTGTCCCGGGCGGACGCCGCTCTGCTGGTGGTGGACTCCTTGGACGGGGCGACCTATCTGGATCAGAAGATTGCTACCGCGGCGGTGGAAGCGGGGACGGCCCTGGTGGTGCTGCTTAACAAGTGGGATGTCATCGATCCGGAACAACGGGAACTAACCGAGCGGTCTGTCCCGGCCCGGCTCGGCTTCGTCTCATGGGCGCCGGTGCTGCGGCTCTCTGCCCTGACCGGCGCCCGAGTGGGTCGCCTGGGCTTGGCGGTGGGGACAGTGTTGGACAACGCTCGAGTACGAGTCTCCACCGGAGAACTAAACCGGCTGGTGGCCGGATGGGTGGACGCCCAACCGCCCCCGCCCCGGAAAGGCCGCCGATGCCGGATCATGTACGCCGTGCAGGTGGGGATCCGACCTCCCACCATTGTCCTGTTCACCGTGGGTGGGCAGTTGGCGCCCGAGTATCTGCGCTATCTGGAGAGGAAACTCCGAGAACAGTACGATCTGATGGGGACCCCGGTGCGCTTTGTGACCCGCCGCCGGACAAGGGACTCCCGATGAACCCACCAGACTCGCACCTCCCCGAGACAGACGGGCCGACCGAAGATAGGGAGTCCTATCCGATCGGGTTCAAGGTGGCGGTGGGACTGACCGCTCTCTACCTTTTCTACCGGCTCGCCCAGGGTGTGGCGTGGCTGTTCTCCCGGGTTTCCGGTTGAATATCAGACCGACCCGGCCTGCCGGATTCCTCGGATGCAACGCCCCCCTGGTCAACCAAGAGAACGCTGGTGGTCGGGCTGGCCGGATTTGAACCGGCGACCTCTTGACCCCCAGTCAAGCGCGCTGCCATGCTGCGCCACAGCCCGAGCATGCCAAATTCTAACAGACGGGGAGAACGCCAACTGCTTGCAGGTAAAATGGAAACCCAAAGGGGCCCGTAGCTCAAGTGGTCAGAGCAGCGGACTCATAATCCGTTGGTTGCAGGTTCGAGTCCTGCCGGGCCCACACAGTTACATTCTGGTTGCTTGAGGTTTCAGGAATCACTAAAAGGCCAGGTCATCTGGCATATTGCCGATCTACATAGGGCGGGCGTCGGCCCAAGATAGAATCGAGACCCAATCCAGGGCCCCGGGCCCGAGCAGCGTTAGGGTGTCCTATTGCGGGGTGGTGGCGACGGTTCCTGTTGGCTTGGGCCACATTTTAGGTTTCCCGAGGACTTGTTCGGGGGTGTGTCCCTTGTTCCATCTTCCGTGTGTGCTCGGTCTGTGTTGTAGTAGTCCAGGTATTGGTTGAGGTCGCGTCGCAGTCCGGTGATTTTGGGTGTCAGGTAGCGAGCGAATGAGGGTTTCCAGCATTCCTCGAGGATGGTGAGATGGACTCGTTCGACGCAGCCGTTGGTTTGGGGTCGGCCCGCTCTGATGACCGATGCTCCGCTCCCAGGTCCTTGATGGTGTTACGGAACACCTTGGAACGAAACCCTGACGCGTTGTCAGACATCACTGCCTGAAGTTTCCATCCTCGCGCGGCCAGGTCGTGGGCGACTCGGCTGGTGCGCAGCGCCGCAGGATTGCGGGGGGTGGTCCACAGCTCGGCCCAGGTGTGCGAAGACGCCACATCGATAGCGGTGTACTGCCACACTGTTCCTTTCACGCCTTGGAGGCGCCCCACGTAGAAACAGTCCATTTGTACCAGCTCACCAGGGGATTCGACCTGTAGATGCTGGACGGGCAATACCAGTGGTTTCTCCCGTTGGGGTGGCGCAGCGTAGCCGGCCACCAACCCCAAACGCAGAGCGCGGGTGTTCAAACCGTGCCGTTTCAACACCCGCCACACCCCGCTGGACGATATAATGAGGTTCCACCGGTGGGCCGTCAACAATCTCCCCTGGTTAGTGCAGAATCATTCACGTAAACCCGAGCCAACCGTGCTGATTGCCTGAGCCGAGTATCGGGAGGTAGACGCAGGTTCTATCAGCTTCAACGGTGCCGACATCACCCGCCATCGCCCTCACCAAATAGCCCGGCTGGGAATGTCGCGCACATTTCAACTTATACGCCTCTACAGGGATCTCACTGTGGCGGAAAACATGGAGTTGAGCATCCAATGGGGCGGGCTGGGCGTTTCACGGCTGTTCTCCGGGACAGACCCGGGTACCCGGCGAAAGGTCGAGTCCGCCAAAGGACAACAGGGGAAGTCCGCCAGGGCAGCCAGCCTATCGGGGTTATGTGCTCAGGTCGGGACAGAACTCCTATGAGGGCCCGGCCCAAGATCCCCACCTTATGCCAGAGGAACATTCGATTCTGCGCAACAAGCCCTGAGCGTCTTGTTATCGGAGGCTGCGGTGCCTGCCTACCAGGGCGAGATCAATCGGGGACCAGCGACCAAGGGCCCGGCAGACCACCTGTCCGTGCCACCATCACCAACTCGTGGACTCTTCGGAATAAACGTGGTCGGGTAATTCGTAGCGGATTCCGTCTTCGTCGAACAACGATGTATCGAGCAAGGATGTGAATCTGGTGAAGTTGCTGTCTTGGTGACGGCCCGGACGCAGTCTTTCCAGGATGTGGCCATAACGCTGTTGCAATCTGAACCACCTGACAGCTCCAAAGGAGGAGACAGACGGATACTCCAGCGATCTGGCAACCTCTTTACCGATAAGCGCGCTGGAAATGCGATACACATACTCAGCTAGGCTCTGGCGGGCAACCGGCTCCGTAACCCCGGCAACCAGCGGCGCCGAGTTCACCAAAGAGTGTGCCATGGCAACCGAGTCAGCTTTGGGATCAGGCTCGCACATCAGGCCGACACGATACACCTGCAGCGCCTCCTCAATATCCTGGAATAAGATGGTTTGGGGAATGCCCATCAGGTGACCCGAGTAGCGCCAAACGGCCATAAAGCTCTCGCTCTCCTCGGCATTGCACTTAGCCCCCAAGGTCTTCATATGTTTCAGCAACCTTGCTGAAAAGGCGGAAATGGCGTAACCCAGATGCGCCGCGCTAATCGGCTCACCCCATGCGTCGGCATCCCACTCTTCCGCATTGTTCAGCAGATACCTTATCCGTGCATGAATGATTCTGATCCGGACCGATAGTTTCCAGCCGTCTCCATACCTGTACATCCCGCCGGGAAGGAATATCTCCATCATGTGGCGGTTATTCTGTCCCAAACGCCTGATGCCCTGATCACGCACTCGCCCGGTAATAAAGAAGGAATGCGCGATATTGGTTGTAAATCCTTCTATCAGAACCCCTGCGACGAATGCAGCCAAGATGATGGGAGAGTTACTATGAAACATACGGACCGAAGGGGCGAATGACGAATAATCGAGCCATTCCGGCGTACTCTCCGCGTCTCTGAAGAATTCTCGCAAAGAGTCGGGCACCCCCCGCAGAGCTTCCTCACCTTCGTTTTCCATAGCTGCTCGGATAAGTCGACCTGATTCTCTTGCACTTAGCTTTGCGAGATCTTCTGTCATCCTTTCGGCCAGTGGATCTCCAATCAGTGTGTGAGCCACGTAATTGTCAGCGATGTCGGGGAACACCGCGCGGGCTTCTTCATGACCCTTTTGGTAGTCAGTCGGAATTCTCTCTGGTATTAGCCTGACCATTCCCTAATCCTAACTCTCGCCCGAAGACACGCAAGGCTCATGTTTCCTCCGCCTCCACTCGCAGGTCCGGCAGCCAGCCGAGCCACGACGGCAGGTACCAGTTGCGGGCTCCCAGCACTTCCATGCTGGCGGGCACCAACACCGACCGGACCAGGGTTGCATCCAGGAACACCGCCACCGCCAACCCGAATCCAACCAACTGGTTGACGATGGTCTCGCCTGCCGCGAACCCCCCGAACACCGCAACCATGATCAGGGCGGCGCCGGTGATCATCGCTCCCGTCGAACGCAGACCGTGGGCCACCGCCTGGGCGTTGTTGCCGGTCTCGTCGTAACGCTCACGGATGCGGCTCAGCAAGAACACGTGATAGTCCATGGAAAGCCCGAACAGGATGGTGAACAGGAACAGGGGTATCCACGCGTCGATCACCTCGGCGCGCTGGAATCCCAGGAGGTCTGCTCCCACTCCCTTCTGGAACACCAGCACCAACAGGCCATAGGTGGCGCCAACCGAGAGCAGGTTCATGATGATCGCCTTGATGGGGATGGCGATCGAGCGGAATACCAGCATCAGCAGGATGAAGCTGAGACCCAGGACGAAGGCAAAGACGATGGGTGTGTAGACGTCGACGATGCCGTAGAAATCGGTGGCTTCAGCCGTCACGCCACCGACATACACCTCGGCTTCGACGCCTTCGAAAGCGGCTGGAATGTATTCGTCCCGGATTCTGGTGAGCCTTTCTGTGGCCAAACGGCTGTTGGGTTCACTCGGGAACGGAAGCGACAGCAGGGCGAGATCCCCCGCCGCGTTGAACTCCGGCTGGGGCGGGATGGGAAAGTCGGGGTCGCCCTGGAGAAGTTGCACCAGACGGAGGCCCGCCTGTTGGACCTCCGGGTCGGCAAGGTTCGCGTCCACCACGATCTCCGCCGGACTGAGCACCCCGGCCGGGGTGACCTCACCAACGGAGAACTCCTCCTCGAAGACGAGGAACGTCTCCTTGGTCTTGGATTTGTCGGGGAAGGAGTTGACGTCGTTCAGACCCGTCTGGATGTCGAAATAGAAGACCGTCAGGATACGAGGGGAACGCTGGTGAGGAGGATGCTGACCAGGTGGGTAGCGGGTGACGGCCTTGGTGACCTTCTCCCAAAAACCGTGCTCGTTGGTCTGGGGGCTTCTGAGCGAGAACCTCTCCAGGAAGGGCACCCTCAATAGGCCCACCTTGGGGCCCAGCAGGGCAAGAACCGCAGGCAGGAGCGTAAGGGTGGCCGCCAAGGCGGTTATGACAACCAGAATGGCGCCCAGACCCAGTGATCGGAAGAAGGAAAGGGGACGATGAGCATACCTATCAGTGCCAGCACCACGGTGGTGCCGCTGAACAGCACCGTGCGACCTGCCGTGTCGCCGGTCTTGGCAACCGCCTCTTTGACCTCCAGGCCACGATCCAACTCTTCCCGGAAACGTGAGACGATCAGGAGCGAATAGTCGATTCCGACCGCAAGACCGATCATGGTGATCATCATCGTCACGAAGAAGACCAATTCGAAGAACTGGCCGATGATCCCGACCGCCCCCAATGCCAGGACAATGGCGACAATGGCCAGTCCCAAAGGCAGAAGGGTGGCTACGACTGAACCGAAGAGCGTCAGCAGGATGATCAACGCCACGGGTATGCCGATCCGCTCTCCCTTTTCCAGTCTTCAGCACTCAACTCGTTGTTTTCGAAAGCAACGCTGGCATCCCCGCCGATCAGCACACGGAAGCCCTCCGAACCGTCCACCTCTTGGACGAGGTGCACCACGTCCTCGACGTTCTCGGTCGCCTCCTTGAAATCGCCCGCCAGGACGAAGCTCATGATGGTGGTCCTGCGGTCGGCCGACACGAGAAGTTCCTCGCCGCTCAGGTAGTAGTGCGATCCTGACACAACGGTCTCCGGTCCCAGTGCCGTGATCCGGTCATAGATGGACTCCACCTTTGCCTGGAACTGAGGATCATCGACTGTCATCGATGGAGACTGGACTATGACTGAATCACACCGGGGTTTTCGGAGGGTTTGGTGTGGTTTGGAGTTGGCAGGGTTCCAGTTGATAGTGGGTGCTGCGGCCGCCGGCGGGACCACGGATAAGGATCCGGTGGTTGATGAGGTCGGTGATGTCCCGCAGCGCTGTGTCTTGGGAGCATTTGGCGAGCTTGGCCCATTTGGAGGTGGTGAGTTTCCCGTAGAAGCCGTCAAGGAGACGGGCCAGGACTTTCCGTTGCCGGTTGTTAAGAGGGACGGCTTGGACGTTCCGCCAAAATGCTGCTCGGGTGAGGACTGCTTCGAGGGTGGTTCCGGCTGCGTAGATGGCCCGGCCCATGCATCCTAGGAACCAGGTCATCCACTCGGTTATGTCTGTGGTTCCTTTTTCGGTCCGTTCCAGGATGTTGTAGTAGTCGTTGCGTTCTGCGCGGATCTGTGATGACATGCTGTAGAAGCGATGCGGGCTGCGTTCGGACCGGGCTAGAGCCATGTCAGCTATTGCCCTGGCGACCCGCCCGTTGCCGTCGTCGAAGGGATGGATGGTCACAAACCACAGATGTGCCAGGGCGGCCTTGGCCACCCAGTCGGTGTTCTGCTGGGTGTTGAACCAATCCAGGAACGCTCCCATTTCCTGTTCGAGACGATCGGCGGGCGGTGCTTGGTAATGCACCCGTTCCCGACCCAGGGGCCCTGATACGACTTGCATGGGCCCGGTGCTGTCGTCCCTCCAGCCACCCACTGTGATCCGGCTCAGGCCACTACGCCCGGAGGGAAACAGGGCAGCCTGCCATCCCCATAGCCGCTCCTCCGTCAGTGGCCGGGTGTAGTTGCCGGTGGCGTCCAGCATCATCTCCACCACACCTTCAACCCGTTCCTCTACCCTTAGACCGCCTGCGTCCATCCCCAAACGCCTTGCCACCGATGACCGGATCTGGCGAGCGTCGAGCCGTTCCCCTTCGATGTCGCTGGTCTTTTGAACGTCCTGGGTCAGGGTCTCGAGAACGGCTTGTTGTTGAAGGTCGAAACCCAGGTCGCGCATCCGACCCACCAGACGGCCCTGCTGGAAGCGGACAGCCGCAAGGGGTTCACCCACCCGGGCAGAATCCCACCGAAGATCGGGCCACTTCGGCTGGTCATAGAGATATAATCGCCGCACAGTCTGCGGAGATTATAGACGGCAATCACCGCACCAAAGACCCAGTTGCCAACCGCAGCAGGGCATAAAGCTCCCCAAAGCCAGACCTGAGAGGGGACTTTTGGATCCTTTTTCTCTAACCTCGGTTACGGCAAGTCAAGTATTTGAATTCGCATACGAACTATGAAAGTCGACAGGCAACACAAACCGCT
Source organism: Acidimicrobiia bacterium (assembly GCA_963665765.1). Taxonomy (GTDB): domain Bacteria; phylum Actinomycetota; class Acidimicrobiia; order Spongiisociales; family ZC4RG35; genus Bin76. The sequence goes on along the minus strand of OY762464.1, from coordinate 302,109 downwards.
CAACGGAAAAGTCGCAATCGTTACCGGCGCCGGCAGCCCGATCGGCATGGGCCGCGCCATGACGCTTGCCCTGGTGCAGGCCGGGGCACGCGTCGCGATGCTGGACATCAACGAAGAGTGGCTTGAGCAGTCCGCAGGCGAGGTCCGAGCGGTCGGTGGGGGCGACTGTGTCCTGGACGTGGTCTGCGATATCTCAGACCCCGAAAGCGTGGAGGACGCTGTCCGCAAGACGATAGACGGGCTCGGCGGACTCCACGTGCTGATCAACAACGCTGGAACGATCAACCTTGCGGACCTCGCCGACGGCAATCTTCCCAGGTTCTGGGATATCACTCCCCAGACGTGGAGCAGAATAATCGCTGTCAATTCCAGCGGATCGTTCTTCATGGCCCGGGCGGCAGTGGGCCATATGCTTGACCAGGGATGGGGTCGGATAATAGGCGTCACGACCAGCGTCGACTCCATGTACCGACCGGGCATGTGCCCCTACGGTCCATCCAAGGCAAGCCACGAGGCGCTCGTCGCTCTCATGTCCCGTGAATTGGAGGGGACCGGGGTAACCGCCAACGTGCTCGTCCCCGGCGGCCAGACCGATACTCACATCGTTCCCGATGACATCGCGGTGGGGCGGGAGATCCTCATGCGGCCGGAAGTGATGAACGGGCCCGCGGTGTGGCTGGCGTCCGAGGAGTCGGACGGGACCAACGGCATGCGCCTGATTGCCTACCACTGGGACGACAGTCTGCCCATAGAACAGCGGCTCGACAAGGCCGCCGCGCCTGCCGCCTGGCCGCAACTTGGCAAGCAGGCTATATTCCCGGGAGACGACTTGTGAATCGGTCGATGGCGGATACCGACGAAAGCACTTTGATCCGCCCCCTTGTCGCCCCCATCGGCATATTCACGGCGCATGTTCACAACCTGCGCGGCGAGTGCCTGTAAACTAACCAACGAAGCGAACATACGATACCCCAGCGTCGGCCGCGGCGCATACGGGTACGAGGAGGCCAAGCCTTTGACTACGAAGAGGGAACTCATAGTCCCGAAGGTGGTCCGCGGCACCCGGCCGCCAAGCGACACGGCACAGACTCCCGGCCTGGTCCGCCGTCCCGCAATCGACGGGTCATCGGTTGGCGCCAGCAAGATCTGGTTCGGCACCGTTACCTCAGAGCCCAATCACAAGGGTCCGCCTCACATGCACGGTGAGGCCGAGACCGCAGCGTACGTCATTTCCGGCCATGTCCGAGTCCACTATGGGGAGGACTTCAAGGAATGGGTAGAGGCCGGACCAGGCGACTTTCTATTTGTGCCTGCCCACATGTGGCACATCGAGGAAAACCCCTACGACGTACCATCGGAGCAGTTCCTGGCCCGCGGACCGGACAACATAGTCATAAACATGGAGGAGTAGGGCCTCCGTCTTGCCGCGGTCCCATCTGTTTTGGGATCCCTGGCAGACCCGCAACTAACTGGAGCCCAAATCCCCTGACACCCGCCGCAGTCGTATGATTACTTGGAGCAGCGATGATGCCGTTGGTCCCATCACACCGTTTCGAGCTCAAGTTGAAGCTCTGCTATGCAAACGGACAACTGGCTTATTGACGTTGCAAGGCGACCTTTCACGAGAGTCCTGCGTTCTACATTGAGGAGAGACACCGGTGCCATACAGTTTTGAACCAGATCAGATGTACAGAATGCCGACCCACTTCGGCCCGAGCCTAGGTCCCCGGCAGGGGGTGGACGGAAACCGGTACACGAACACAAGCAGTCCCAACAAGACGATGTATTCGGTCGGATTTCGTACTGCGGCTGAAGCGTTGAACAAGTTAATTCCGCCCAGATTCGAACTCGCCGGTGAGCCGGTCGTCACCGTAACGGCGAGCTACATCACCAACATTGAGTGGCTGGCGGGGCGCGGATACAACACGCTTGGGGTAACTTGTCCGGTTGTCTTTCGTGGTGAACGGACTAGTACCTCGGGTTCTTTCCTCATGGTGCTGTGGGAGAACTTAACCGACCCGATCATCACCGGCCGCGAGGAACTGGGATACCCGAAGATCTACGGGGAGCTTCCTGAGCCGCGTCATTTGAAAGGTACGATACTTTGCAGCGCGGGTTGGCTCGGACACCGGTTCATGTCGATGACGGTTCGTGAGCAAACCAAGTTGGACGACGACGAGATGGCCGACTTAGCCATGAGCCAACCGGGGACTCTTCTCTACAAATACATGCCTCGGACCCACGACTGGGGGGAACATGATGTCGAGTACGTCACGTTTACGCCTCCTCCCGACCTGAGTCCCTATCTCAAAGAAGCCTGGATCGGGGAAGGGTCTGTATCTTTTAATAAGTCGACGTGGGAGGACCTCCCAACGTTGTTCAACATTGTCAACGCGCTGGCGTCCTTGCCGATTCTTGAGACGCGATCCTCAAGAACTCTGATAACGGTTGGAGGCGCCGATTACAGTTCTCAACAGATCTTGGAATAGCCGCGACCAGTTGCGGAACTGACACACCTTCAAACCCCGAGGCCCCAGGGCCTGCTCGGCGCTTGTCTCAAACGGTACACCGCTCGACAGATCTACCGACTCCACCGCACGCGCCAACCACCCCCGAACCCGATTTGGAAATCATGGAAGCATCAACCATGAGAGCATCGATGAGCCACTAAAGCGCTCTGAGTTTAGGATCCAGGAGGTCTCGAATGCGGTCACCGATCAGGTTGAAAGAAAGTACCACCAGGCCTATCGCAGCTCCTGGAAATACGGAAATCCACCAGGCCGACCGGATCAGGTCACGTCCCTCGGCGACCATGCCACCCCACGTTGGCGTCGGTGGAGGAACACCGGCGCCAAGAAAACTCAAGGTGGCTTCGACCGTGATGGCCCAACCGATCTGCAGGGTGGAAAGGACGATCACGCTGTTGAGCACGTTTGGCAGCAGGTGTGAAGCCATTATCCGCAGGGGTGATCCTCCCGCAACACGCGCCAGCGCAATGAAGTCGCGTTCCTTCAAGCTAAGAATTTCCCCTCGTACCAGACGGGCATAGCGCGCCCATAGGATAAGCGCCATTACCAACACGACAACCGTAACACTTGGGCCGACAGTGACAGCAAAAACGAGGGCGATCAAGATTGCGGGAAAGGCCAGCCAACCATCGACCAGTCGCATGATCACCGTATCAACCCAACCTCCGAAGTAGCCGGCGATAGAACCGAGGATTGTCCCGATAGACCCCGCGAGTAGGACAGTGCCTGCGGCCACGGACATAGACACCTGAGCGCCCTTAATAATCCGACTAAGGATATCGCGGCCCAGGATATCAGTCCCCAGGGGGAACTCCCAGCTACCTTCCTCTGAAAAAACCCATCCCTGGCGGGCGTGCGCCAAGTTCAATTCCTCCGGTCCGTGGGGAGCGATGAAGTCCGCCGATAAGGCGGCCGCTACGGCCAGCAAGACAATCAGAAGAGGAAATATGGGAAAGCTACGCCAGACGGTGCCCAATCCGCTCCGTACCTTGCCAAAGAACTCAGACACTACGACGAATCCGCGGATCGATGACGGCATATGACAGGTCTACGAGAAGATTAGCAAAGACAATAAGCGCCGCCCACAAAATGACTACAGCCTGAAGCACGGGAAAGTCCCTCCATACAACTGCCTCGAAGGCAAGCCGACCCAAACCCGGCCATGCAAAGACGACTTCTGTCGTGACCGCAGCAGCTACGAGAACACCGTACATAAGCACCACAAACGTTACGACCGGAATCAAGGCATTTCGGAAGGCGTGCCTCCACACAACCCTCATCTCGCTCGCCCCCTTGATGCGAGCAAGCTTGGCGTACTCGCTGTCAAGCACTTCCAGCATGGCCGAGCGCATCAGTCGCGTGATCCCGGCTCCGGTAAATAGGCCCATCGTTGCTGCGGGTAGCACCAGATGCTGCCAGGTACCCGAACCCTGCGCTGGAAACACCTGCCATCTGACTGAGAACAGAATGATCGCCAGGACACCGGTGAAAAAGGGCGGAAGTGATTGACCCAGAACGGCTAGGCCCATCGCGGTGCGATCTATGATCGTACCCCGCTTCACTGCCGCCAGGACACCGAGGGGAAGGCTGAATCCGACCATGAAGAGGAGTGACGTGCTGACCAGCACGATCGAGTTCCCAAGGCGGTCCACAACGAGTTCGAGAACAGGTTGCTTGGTCCGTATCGATTTGCCAAAATCGCCCTGGATCACATTGCCCAAGAAGGCGAGATACTGAGCGACGAGTGGCTCATCCAACCCCAACTCATCGATCAGTTGCATCCGCTGTTCGGGCGTCGCTTCTACCGGTAGCAGGACATCCACCGGATTACCGGTCGATTGGCTCAACGCGAATACAACCACGCTGACACCGAGGAGGGTAACCAACGCTTGTAGTGCACGACTTGCTATAACTCTTGTCATTACCGGAGTCTGGCGGTACTCGACGCGGGAGCTAGAATCACGACTTCATACCTCGAGCCAGATATCTGCCGCTCGGGTTGTCCAACACCTCACCTTCCGATACTGCCAAGTACCCACGCCTCACCACGTACTTTGGGAACCCTCTGGATGTGAGGCCTGCGTAAAGCGAGTAGTCCGAGCGACCGTGCAGAGTGTGTGGCCCTATCTCACGGGGTTCCCCCTCAATCGGGACGATGGCAAAATCGGCGTCGGCGCCAACTCGTATGGCGCCTTTTCGAGGGAAGAGACCGTATGCCTTTGCGGCGTTGGTCGCTGTCAGTTCCGCCAACCTACATATGTCGAATCGACCCGTCTCAATACCGAGTGCGTACGCCAGCGGAAGTAGGGCCTCCGACGACGTGATGCCACCGTAGGGGGCGTCGAATATGGCCGGTGTAGCTTGCTTCATAGCCTTGGTGCGAGGCGAGTGATCGCTTGAGAGCAAATCAACGTGCCCCGCGTCGACAGCGTCCCAGACTGCCGCCACATCCTCACTTCCGCGAAGCGGGGGGCCTATCTTGGCGAGGGAACCGTGCTTGAGAAGGGCGTCCTCCGTCAATATGAGGTAGTGCGGCTGCGTCTCGCTCCATACCCGCACTGAAGCCGCACCATCCTTGAGCCGAGTGAGCACGCCAACAGTCTCGGCTGCGGACAGGTGAACAAACAGCAGATCGCACCCGGTGAGTTCGGCCAGCGCGGCTGCCCGGAACATGCCTTCGGCTTCGAGTATTCCCGGCGAGCATCGCATATAGCCCTCAAGGCCGGTCGGGTCGCGTGCGTATTCGATATCGTGGTAGTACTTGGTTGCTCTCCCGTTCTCCGGGTGTATCAGGAGCAGACCATTGTGGGAGGCTACTGCCACCATCAACTCGACCAGTTCGTCATCTTCCAACATGGCGCCACGCACGTAGTACCCGAGAAAGGCCTTGTATGTGGTTACACCCAACCCGATGCCTGCATCAACCACCTCGGTCAGCGGGTCTCCCGGAAGACACAGAGCGTTGATAGCGAAGTCGACCGCAGAATGCTCGGTCCCGAACTGGATTTGATATTTGACGGTGTCGATCAATCCCATCTCGGGTCCACGACTGACATAGGCTCCGACCGTCGTGACGCCGCCCATGAGAGCCGCAGCGGTCGCCTGCTTCAGATCCTCGGCGAGAGGATCGATCGTGTGGAAACCACCCACCGATGTGTGAACATGCGGATCAACGACGCCGGGCAACACCCATGCTCCGCGAGCATCCACGACCGGACCCCCGGAAAAGCCAGATCCGATCGACTCGATGGACCCATCGACGACGAGGATGTCTGCGTCGACAACGCCAACTTCTGTCACAACACGGCCGCCCTTGATAATCACGTTGGCGTCATCCGAATCTCTGGACACATCGAGCGTTGGGCTTGGTCATCCGTTCCGCAAGACTCGGCCCGGGAGAGCGCCGGTGTGCTCCCCATCGTCTATCACGAGGACACCATTGACCATGACGTGCGAAATCCCCAGAGGGAACTGGCGCGGACTCTCCAGGGTTGCCGGCGAGTGAATCTCGAGCGGATCGAATACGACCAGATCGGCTGCGAAGCCATTGCGCAGAATCCCTCGATCTTGGAGCCCAAGTCGCTGCGCCGGCAGGGACGTGATTTTGCGAATCGCATCCGCCATCGACAACAGCCCTTCGTCACGCACGAGATCACCGAGCACCTTCGGAAACGTGCCATAGGAACGCGGGCTGGGGTAGTCGCCCAACAGAAGGGCATCGCTTCCGACCATGCATCTGGGGTGGGCCAGGACTTTCCTGTTGTTCGTGGCGTTGTTGGCGTACAGACCTACCTCTGAGATGCCAAGATTCTCGTCTAGCAAGAGATCGCATAGGGCATCAAGCGGATCTTTTGCCAGCTCGTCCGCAATCTGCCCGATGGTCATCCCGTCAAGCTTCTTGTTCTGAGGCTTGCGAAACCCGCCCAGGGTGATTCCGTCGCCCGCTCGCCAGCGAGCTGCCCGCGGATCGGTTTCCTGACGCATGCGACTGCGAACTTTCGGGTCGCGGAGCCTGGCGAGAAGGGCTTGCGGCCCACCCTCATGCGTCCATTCGGGGATCATCACCAGAGCACGGCTGCCGGTGTGCACGTACGGGTAGGCATCGAATGTCACGTCGACACCGTCGGCAGTTGCCTTCTCCACCAGTCTGAGCAAGGGACGGAACTGGCCGTTGCGCTTCCAAGTGCTGGCGAAGTGCGAGACATGGACCGGCACTCCCGTTCTTCTCCCGACATCGAGTGCCTCCAGATTGGGATCGATGAAGCCATCGCCAGACCCGTAACGAATGTGAGTGACGTACACACCTCCCATGTCGCGGACAACCTCGCAGAGCGCTGCTATCTCATCCGATGTCGCATAGCTGCCTGGTGGGTAGGTGAGCCCGGTGGACATGCCGAATGCGCCGTCACGCATCCCGGAACGCAGCAATTCCAGCATCTTCTTTGCCTCGGAGTCCGAGGGAGGACGGTTGTTCCAGCCCACGGACGAGATTCGAAGAGGAGCATTCCCTATGACATACGCAATGTTGACGGCAACTCGTCGATCGTATCGAGAAAGGTACTCGTCGACGGTGAGCCATTGCGGGTTCTCGGGCAAGTGACCATCCAGGCCCCCGTTGAGCATCCCCCAGTGACGAAGGTCCTCAGCAGAAAGGAAGGGGGCGTAGGAATTGCCATCAACACCGATCAACTCGGTGGTGACACCCTGGCGCACCTTTGGCTCGTGCTCCGGATGCTTGAGGATGACCATTGTCGAGTGGGCGTGCATATCGACGAAACCCGGGCACACTATCTTGCCTGTGGCATCGATCACGCGCTTGGCCTTCAGACTCGAGGTGTCACCCCTGATAAGTTGCACCTTGGCCTTCTCAATGGCAACGGAGGCGCCGAACCAATCTGAACCCGTACCGTCGTAGACCCTACCGTTCTTGATGAGAGTTTCGACCATCAGGTCCCGACCCTCGACAGTGCTGATCCGAGGTGAGTCACCACGCGTCCCAGGCTCTCGGAATACGTGGCGATATCACCAGAGTCCATGGGATAGATCGGATAAGGTCGCCAATAGATGCTGATCGAGTGTCCCCGCCCGGCAGGACATGTGCGGATCGCTCCCAGAGCGCTACAGAACCCGTGGGTGTTTCGGCGGTAACGTTCCATCTCTGGAATAGCTGGGCCCATCCGACCAGACCTCCTGTTCAGGATGGAAAACCTACCTCAGTGTGAGTTGAGGATAGTGGTTTCATGAACTCTTGTGTCGACTTCGAAGGTAGTCGTTGTGTCGGTGAGTCGCCCGGGTTCATCGGAGAGTGTTTGTTGGGGTCCAGCGGGGTTCACGTCTCGATCTTCCCTGACTCCGCAGGGCGGGCGCGGCCTGGCTGGGTCAGGTCTGCTTGGCGCGACTATTCAACTCCACTGCCAGCGCGAGACCGGCTGCGACAAGCACGAAGCCTGCGGCTGTCAACCACGCCAAACGATATGAGAATTGATCAATCAGAAAACCGAAGAACGGCGGCCCGACACCGCCTCCGACGTAGAACCCGACCTGGGTCACCCCCGTGGCACGAGCGGGAGCTTTCAGATTCCTGTCAACTACCGCGTGAGCGAGAAGCCCGGACCAACCTGAAACCCCTCCGAACGAGGTCATGGCGCCGATGAGGACCAGCGTTGGTTGCTCCGTGCTGAGCAGCCAATAGCCTACGCTACCAACAGTCAGCAGCCACACTATGGCAATGTAACCTTGGATCGACCGGCGATCGGCTAACCATCCCCACATGACTCGCATGGCAATGGCTGAAGCACCGCCGGCGGCGAGTAAGAATCCGGCAGAAGCCGCGCCGATGCCCGTTGCGACCGCGAAAGAGACCAGGAAGGCGCTCAGGGCAGAACTGCTGGCCATCGCCAGAATGGTTGCCAACACCAGCACGACAAGTTCCTTCGGGGGACTGCCTCCGCCATCTTTTGCAGGAGGTTTGCCGAACTCATTGAATGATTTCGGCAGCCGTGCCCAAAGGAGAGTCGCACCGCCTGCTGCGATGGCGAAGGCCCAGCGCCAGCCGATGGTTACGGCAACCGTCGGCACGGCTAATCCCGCCAACAAGGCGGCGAGCGGAATGGCAGCGTGCTTGATGCCCAGTACCGTGGCCCGGTTGCCGGCCGGCACAGTTCGCGTGATGAAGAGATTCGTAGAAGTCTGCGCCAGTGCGAACCCCAGCCCGGTTCCGATTAGGAAGCCTGCGTACAGGACGGGACTTCTCCCGCCCAGCGCGACACCGACAAGGGATACAAGAGTGAGTGTCACAGCCCATCGCATTGACATCGCCGGGCGTCTTTCGGCAGCTCGGCCCAATGCCGGGGATGCCAAAGCAGAGCTGACATGGAACGCGCTCAACATTAGACCGAATCCGGCAGGACCGAGTCCGAATTCGGCGCGTATCTGAACGCCCATGGCGCCGGTTAGGAATACCGGTACAGCACCGAGGGCGACCACGCTCGAGGCGACTGTCGTAACTTGTGCCCGCCTCATTTAGGCACGGCAGAGGGTTCTGTTGGCGGACCCTTCAGGTCTGGTCACGCCATCGCCGCCACGCCGACTCACGACCGTGCATCCCTCTTGGCGTGAGGGTGTCATATCACGCTCCAACGATTTCACTCCATGTGGTTGGCGAAATAGATCCGTTCGGCGGTAGCCCCCAAGACCGCGGCCATCTCATCAGCGTTCAGCAAGCGCCCGAGGTATTCCCGCAGGTATCCGAAGACGTTCGAATATCCTTCCCAATCCGAGCAGCGAGGATGGTCAGAGCCGACCATTACCCGATCCGGCCCGAAAGCATCGAGAGCCATGTCGATGAAGGGTGGGATAGCGTCAAAGTCAAATGGCGGACTGCGGTGAGGGACCGGTCTGGGAACGAACTCGCCGATCCCGGGCAATTTCAAAAAGACATTGGCGTATCGATTCAGCGCCAGGATCCGCTTGAAGTCAGCATAAGGAGGATCGGGGTCATTGGCGACGAACCCGAGGTGTTCGATGACAAATGGCATCTGCGGAAAGCGTTCCACCAATCCGGCGTATTCGTCGGACACGAATCCCTTCATGGCGTCAGGGCCATGCCAAGCCCACAGGTCCACCAACATGCCCAAGGTGTTCGCCTTCTTCCAAACAGCGAGCGGATCTCTGCCTGCTGACTTCTGCATCGGAGTGAGCCGCACTCCTATCACACCAAGGCCGGCCCAGTATTCGAGCTTCTCCAGGCAGTCTGGTGCAGAGGTGTCGACCGCGCCCACGATGGCGAACCGCCCCGGGAATCGATCGGAACACTCGACAAGATAGCTGTTGTCATAGTTGGTGGACAGCTGAACCAATACAGCTTTGTCGACATCAGCTCGCGCCATCTGGAACAGGAGTACCTCGACCGGTTCAAACCATGTGTCGAGGACATGGCAGTGGGTGTCTACAGTGAGCATCGGAGTGACTTGTTCAGGTCACCAGCCCTGCGCTAGGAAGTCAATCAGTGCCTTGTCGGCTGCGGCATAGAGGCAATCCACCCCGGCATTTTCGTATGCGCGCAGCCGCTCTCTCACTTCATCATCGTCCCCGTAACAACCGATATTCTCAATGATCTCGTCGGGAACGAGCTTGGACGCCTCCACAATGGCGCTTCGGCTCGCCGGCCAACCTCCCACTACCTCTCGGATTCGATCAGCCAACTCCGGTTCGATTCCGGTAGGTCCCGCAACGTGTGGTTGCTGGGCGATGAACTGCGTGACGACGACCTTGTCCGAAGCGATGGCGGTCGGCTTGTCGTTGGTCAGGCGAATGGTGCATGGCTGCACGATATCTATGTCGTCGAGGCTGCGGCCTGCCGCCTCGGCCCCCACCAGTACCTGCTGAACCTCGTCCCGCGTGGCTTCAACTGTGTGACTGCTATTCAGGACCACACCGTCGGCAACGCGACCGGCCAGTCTGAGCATCTGCGGTCCGACGGCGGCCAGGTAGATCGGAACATGGTGTGGACCAGTTGAACTGTGATCGAGGAACACGTCATCGAACCGTACATATTCGCCCTCATACGTGACCGGTTCCCTGCGTTCGAGCAGGAGTCGAATCGCCTCGACGTATTCACGGGCCGCTCGGATAAGTTTGGTCCCGCGGTCAATGCCAACCTTCGTGGCGATCGGATCCCACCATACGCCTAGACCGAGAATTATCCTCCCCGGCGCCAGGAAGTCCAAGGTAGCAAAGGTCTGTGCGATTAGGGCCGGATTGCGAGTAAAGATGGGGAGCACACCACATCCGACCCTGACACTCTCCGTGTAAGCCGCATATACGGCCATCGGAGTTATCGCATCATTGGTGAGACGCCCTTCCGCCATCCAAACTGAATCCACACCAACGTCATCAGCATATTGAGCAAGATCAATATTGTTGCGAATTCCGGCACCCGGCAGTTTGATTCCGAATCTCTTGGATGTTTTCATCAGGCTACGCCTTCTCCAGCTCAGCAGTGACTGGTCATCATGGCCGGAGGGTCTCGAAGTTCACGGCCGCTATGGATCCGTTGGTTGGTGACCAACCGGATATCCGAGAACCCTTACCCCAAATCATGTCCGTAGTGGCGATAGGAAGCACCGCGAAGGTGTCGTAGATCAGGCTGACGGCGCTGCCGGCGAGATCCGCTCTCTTCGCAGGGTCAACTTCAGACCGGTATTGACCGTATATATCGTCGAGTGCAGGATCGCCGAGAGCCGCGTAGAAGCCACCGACATCCTTGCTGATGACCCCGATCCTCAGGGCGTTCTCCGTGGTTGTGCCGGCTGTAACGAACCAAAGGTGCGTGAAGGGCTCGGTGAAGTACGGAGCCTCGAGGAAATTCGGACGGATAGTGGCGAAGTCTGTGGGCCTCAACTGGGGGCTAAGCCCGGCTATGGTCCAAAAGGCTGCAACAGCTTCTTGTATCCGCGGGAACTCCGGCGTCGCGCCGAACGCATATTGGTACATCGTGATCTCTTGGCCGGCTAGCCCCAGGTCTTGAATTGCTTGCGCGGCGGCACCGGGATCGTACGCGTATGGCGTCAGGCTGGGGTCGTGCCCTTCCTGGCTCGGAACCGCTGCAAAGCTGGCGGCCGGCGTCGCGGTCCCCTCGGGGTAGATAGCGGATACGATCGCTGCGACGTCAACCGCTTTGATCAGAGCTTCGCGGGCAGCTTGGTTGTTGTAGAAGAACTCGGTCTTCCAGGGCATACCAAACGCGAGACTCAAGGTCTGGACGCGTTTGGGCCCGGCAATTTCCAGGCCGGCCGCCAACACGTCGGGGGCCGTAAACGGGTCCATCAACGCAAGATCGGCGTCTCCGCGCTCAAGCAGAGCCAATCGGCTGGTCGCTTCAGGAGCCAGGACTATGCGAAGAGTCTCGAATCCGGGTACCCGGTCAGGGTTCCAATATTCGATGTTCGCCTTGAACTCAACGAACTCTCCAATGGCGCGATCGCTGAAGACATAGGGTCCGCTTCCGAGAGGATTGGCGTTGAACCCGTCGGCGCCCCCCATTGCTTCCCAATGGTGTTTCGGGATGATGGCAAGAGTGTCATTCACTCTGGTCAGGTCGCGAAGGAACAGGGCGTTTGGCTCCTTGAAGGTCACTTCGAGGCTGTATTTGCCCGTGACAACGGCCGAATCGAAGTTCTTCTGCATCTTTCCACAGGAGGTGCAGGCAGAGTCCTCACCCGCGTACAACTCAAAACTGAATGCGACATCCTCAGCGGTAACCTCCACACCGTCGTGGAATGTCATGCCCTCGCGGAGTGTGATCGTCCAAACCCTGGCGTCCGGGGAGGATTCGACAGCCGTGGCTGCACCGGTCTCGGTCGTCGGGTTTCCGTTCGCATCCATACCCATTAGGAAATCAAAGGAGTTGCCCCAGTACGGCAGGTCGGGGTTCGAGGACCGGGTCGGATCAAGGAGTTCATTGCCGAAGGTTGGAATGGCGACGGTCACGGTTCCGGTGGGCGCAGCTTCCGGTGAGCCAAGGGTGGTAGACGTTGTTGAAGTCGGCGGCGCGGTCGTGGCAGCCGATTCTTCGGTTGTGGCCTCCGGCGCAGTGGACGCGGTGGTAGGTGCAGCGGTAGTCGGTGCTTGGGTTTGGGCGGTTGCAGTGGTGGTGGAGGTGGAGGGTGGGTCCGTGTCACCGTCTCCGCAAGCAGCGACCAGGATCAGGAGTGAGGACAAAAGAGCCAGGTACCGTCGCATGATCAATTCTCCATTTCGGGATCGCGTCAACCGAACCCTAGTAGTAGCAATCGGATCCTGGCCTTACCAGATGCTTCTATATTTTGCAAATCGGTGTTTGGACGGCTCTTCGATGCTCCTATGTTTTACAAAACCGGGGGTAAGCCAGTGTTGGCATAGGTGGCGAGGTGATGCTTTCCTGATGGCTACGCTGAGTACCATCGGGATATGTCCGAGTGCAGCTTCGCTGTGGCTCTGCCGAGCAATCACATCAGGGAAGCCATTCCATTGGCCAAGTTGGCGGACGCCGAGTCGGTCGATTCGCTCTGGACCATCGAAACGCGGCTGACAGGAGATGCGATCACCCCACTTTCGGTGTACGCAGCCAATACAGCCCGGATCCGCGTAGGCACGGCCGGGCTCCCCATTTGGACACGGCATCCCGCGCTGGTTGCTCAGACGTTCGCGACACTTCACGCGCTGGCGCCCGGGCGAGTAGTACTCGGTCTGAGCGCTTGGTGGAACCCGCTGGCGACTCGCGTGGGTCTCAGCCTGAAGAAGCCCGTTACGGCCATGCGCGAGGTTATCGAATCGATCCGGCTCCTTCTTACTGCGGAGGGTCCCGTAAGTTACGCCGGCGACTTCGTTCGGCTACGGGAGGTACGGCTGGAGAACCGGGTTGATGACACGCACAAGATCCGTATCTACATAGGCGCAGTGGGTCCTGAGCTTCTGCGTTTGGCTACCCGCGTGGCGGATGGCATCGTGTTGAACGGCGGTCACACGGTGGCGGCAACCCGCCGCGAGGTTGAGGTCATCCGCGAGGAAGCGAAGAAGGTAGGCCGCCCCTATGACGAGATTGACATTCTCAAGATGGTGCGGATCCGTGTCGATAACAACAAGGAGAGGGCGATTGCCGGACACAAACCGGAAGTTGCGCGGTACATTGCCGAACAAGCTCACATCGCCCGGTCCTCTGAAGCTGATCCTCGGCTGGTGGCCCGTCTAAGGTCGATGATGTCCTGGCCTTCATCCGAGAGGGAGGCCATCGGGGCGGCTGACTTGATCCCCGATAGTCTGGTCGAAAGCCTCGGGTGTTACGGTGACCACCAGGAAGTGCGCGGAAGGATCCGTGAGTACATGGCGGCCGGAATCACGACGCCTCTGCTCGTGCCCGATAACATCACTTATATGCGCCGAGCAGTAGACCTGATGTTGGAAGGCTGGTGAGATGATGTATTCACGCTGCACACCGGGCCGGAATAGCACGGTCGACTAGCCATCCACGGACTCCGAACCGAAGAGCACTGCTGTGCTTGAAGTCACCGATCTTCAGGTCCACTTCACAACGAGGCAGGGAACCGGGCGAGCTGTCGACGGTGTTTCCTTTAACTTGGAGCGAGGCGAGACGTTGGGGTTGGTCGGTGAGTCGGGATGCGGTAAGAGCATCACCGCCCTCTCGATCATCGGGCTGCATCCCAGGCCCGCCTCAAGGGTTGTTTGCGGTGAGATAGAACTGGATGGGGAGTCCATTCTCGCGCTTTCGAAGCGGGAGATGCGCAAGGTTCGAGGAGAACGAATTTCGATGATTCTCCAGGATCCCTTGACGTCGCTGAATCCCGTTCTCACGATTGGCAAGCAGGTCGGCGAGCCGCTGCGGCTCCATCGCAACATGGACAGGTCGGCGTCGCGCAATCGGGTGATCGAGTTGCTCCGTCAGTTACACATCCCGGGACCCGAGTCGAAGCTCGATGATCACCCCCACCAGTTCAGCGGTGGAATGCGTCAGAGAGTGGTGGGTGCGATCGCGTTGGCCGCAGACCCTGATCTGCTCATCGCGGACGAACCAACCACCGCGCTGGATGTTACGCTCCAGGCTGCCTTTCTCGCTCACCTAAGAGCAATACAGAGAGCGCGAGGTCTTGCGATTCTGTTCATCACTCATGACTTCAGCATCATCGCCAAGATGTGTGACAGGGTGGCTGTCATGTACGCAGGAAAGATCGTTGAGACCGGACCCACCGCTAAGCTGCTCTCCTCTCCGGAACACCCCTACACGCAAGCGCTCCTTGAATCCGTTCCGTCTGTCGACCGGGGCAGAAAGCGGCTCAACTCCATCGGGGGGAGTCCACCGTCTATCTACGATCTGCCGAAGGGATGCACGTTCGAACCGCGATGCTCGTACGCCATGGACCGTTGCCGAGAATCCTATCCTCTTCAATTCGATATCGCCGATGATCATTCAGTGAGTTGTTGGCTGCTCGAATGAACCACCCCGACCCCATCATCGGCGTTAGAGAACTCAAAAAACACTTTCCGGTTGGTGGTGGAACTCTGTTGCCGCGGAAGGAGAGGAAGTTTGTGCGTGCCGTAGATGGTGTGACGTTCAACCTCTATGCACAAGAAACCTTGAGCCTGGTTGGCGAATCCGGATCAGGAAAGACGACCACTGCTCGTATGATCCTCCGGCTCATCGCCCCCACGTCCGGCCGTGTCGTCTTCGAGGGGGAAGACGTGGCGGAGTTACGGGGCACCAAGCTAAGACGCTATCGAGCATCGGTTCAGGCGGTGTTCCAGGACCCCTGGAGTTCTCTCAATCCCCGCAAGCGAGCCGAATCGATCATCGCTGAACCGATAGTCATCAACCAACCGTTGCCAAAGGCGGAGCTTCAGGTTCGTGTTGAGGAACTTCTTGCGGCCGTAGGGCTCGGTCCCACTGTCATGAGGCATTACCCGCATGAGTTCAGTGGGGGAATGCGTCAGCGCATTGCGGTTGCCCGGGCACTCGCGCTCAATCCATCCGTCATCATCCTCGACGAGCCCGTCTCAGCACTCGATGTCTCGATCCGGGCGCAGATCATGAACCTCCTCCGTGATCTCCAAGAGAGCTTCCGTATATCGTATCTACTCATCGCTCACGACCTCGCCACCGTCCGCTATCTGAGCGACAGAGTGGCTGTGATGTATCTCGGAAGACTTGTAGAGGTGGCTCCTTCAGAAGAGCTATTCGAGAACCCGATGCACCCCTATACCCAGGCGCTAATTGCCGGCTCACGATCGACGACAATGGTAGATGAAGAGGCAGCACGTCTTCTGGCTTCCGACATCCCGTCGCCTGTTAAGCCCCCTTCCGGCTGTGCCTTCTATGCCCGCTGTCCGGTCTCGGTAGCAGCGAGGAGCCACGACCCGATCTTCTACAAGAGAACCGTAACCGAGAGACCGGAGCTCATCGAAGTCCGGCCTGGTCATCTGGTAGCCTGCCATCAATTCGATCCCAAGGATTGAGAGTCGTTGACCGAGTCGATAGTGAGGGAGACGGTGGCGGCGCTCGACAGCGAAGGCTGAGTGCTATCTGGACGCTGCCCTCATCGGGTAGGCTCCCGGTAACGTTTGCCCAGTAGGCAAATGGAAGACGCCGAGGGCGCTCCGTGCTTCGCCCATGTGGGCGAATCCAAAGACCGCGAGGGCGACGAAGAGGTACAGTTGACCACGACAAACACCGATGTTCTTGAGGTAAGAGCGGCGGCGCGCCGAAATAGGCGGCGGCGCCAGGTCTCCTACGTCATCTACCTGGTCCTGGGGATGGTGCTCTTTCTGCTGTTCTGGCAGTTGTTGGCCGCGCCCTTCTCGCCGCTCTTCTCTCTCATTCCGACGCCGATCGATGCCGTCGCCCACTTCAAGGAGCACCTGTTCTTCAGCGAGCCGATGAAGGACCGCTTCGTTCACGCCTGTCCGGACCTGTCGGAAGGGTTGGAGTTCAAGAGGGGTAGGTTGTCCGCCCTTCCTGATCACTGTTTCGGGTACATTCTCCATCTGCTGCACACCATCCGCAATATCCTGATCGCAGTTGCGGTGGGGACAGTCATCGGTTTGGGAGTTGGACTGAGCACTCTGCTGTTGCCGTGGATTGCCGATCTGGTCACACCGGTAGCCGGTTTTTTTGGGACCACCCCCATCTTTATCGTGGCGCCTTTCTTTGTGATCTGGTTCGGGATCGAGTACCCCCTGTTGACCACCATCGGGGTGGTTGCCTTCTACACCACGCTCCTCATGTATTTCTTCACCCGCCGGGCGGCAGAGAACATACCGGTGGGGATCATTGAATCAGCCCTCACCCTGGGAGGAGATCGCCGCACCATCTTCCGATGGGTCTACCTGCGGGGAACGATTCCGGAGATCGCGGGAGGCTTTCGGATCGCCTTGGGAGGAGCCTGGGGTTTGGGAACGCTGGTGGAGGTGCTGGGACCACAGATGGGAGGAGGGTTCCTGATCCGCATGTGGAGCTACGTGATGGTCCACTCGGGGGGGCCGACCGCGGTGGTCTCCCTGATCCTCTTCTTTGGCGTGCTGGCTGCAGTGGTCGACGGGATCCTGGTAATGGTGATACGCTCCTTCACCAGATGGTCCGAGGCCGGTCGCCAACTGGGTTTGTAGGAAGGGAGGAACCATGTCAACTGTCGTGAGCCTTGAGAAGCGGTGGGTGCCCTCAAGATCCCGGCCTATCGGGGTATGACCGAGGAGGAGGCGACGACGGTTTGAATCAACCTGCCATCCTCCGAAGCCCCTTCTGGATTGGATGGCTGATCTGGGCTGTCCTGATTCCGTGGTTGCTGCTTCGGTTGCCCGAAGGCCTTCCTCTGGTTACCTGGACACATGATGAGGGTGTGATCAGCGTCACATGGTCCTTGATCGTTTCGGGGTTGGTGTTGTTCTGGGCCTGGCCGGTTGCGTTTCGCACGGCCCGGGTCAGGGATGTTCTGTTCAGGGCGGGACGGGGAATAGCGGCGGGGCCGCCGATGCTGTGGGCCGGCATGCGCCGTAGCCCGCTCTTCTTTGTCTCCTGGGCGGTGCTGGTGTTGGCATGGCAGGTGGCGTCATATGTTGTGCCTCCGGGAACTCTCGAGCATCCCCTGGTTCCCGGATGGGACTACGTGTTCGGTGAAACCTTTTTCGAAATGTCCGGCTTCTGGACCGTCCGCGAGTTAAACCTTGGGTTCGCCACTTTCAATCTTGAGGGACTGGCGCCCCTTCCCATCTATGGTGGTGAGGCGACCTGGCCGGCCGTGTTCCTCGCAATCGCTTATCACTCCGGTGCGACTCTTTTCAGGCTGTTGTGTGGCATGGTGGTCGGCATGACGCTCGGTCTTCTGACCGGTCTGGCCCTTCCCTACTGGCCGGCGGTGGGCCGGACCGCGTGGGCGCCCATGAACTTGTTACGGATGATCCCCCTCCTGGTGGCGGCTCCCTGGTTGCAGATTGTCGTGGGCTCCACCGTCTTTGGTATCACCATCTATATAGCCTTCGGAGTGTGGACGATCCTGGTGGTGGCCACCATTAATGCGGTGGCCAACGTGCCCGACCGGTACATCGAAAGTGCCCGTACCCTGGGCGCCTCCCGGCTGCACACCTATTACAAAGTGATTGTGCCGGGGTCGATTCCAGAATTGCGCACCGCCATGCTGCTCTCCCTGGGGAGTGGCTGGTCCCTGGCGATCGTCGCCGAGTTTTTGGGTTTCGGCGCCGGGCTGGGGTACCTGGCCGACCGGGCGGTGCAGGAAACCAACACCGCCCGGCTGTTGATAGTGGCGTTTGTCGTGGCTCTCTATTCTCTCACTACTTTCTTCTTGGTCAACGAGGGATTCAAGAAGGCGGTCAGTTGGATGCCACGACGAGCCACCGGCAAGACGGATATCAGAAAGATGGCCGGGGCGGCAGGAGGGGCCTGATCACCGAACTCACCGGTCGCGGCTCTACGGATTCCACCATCACTCCCCTGTGAATTCCGAACAGCCACTTGAACTGATCCGGCAGGAAAGGCATCCGATCCATACCCTTCCTTTGCGGCCCGTTTGGTCTTTTTGCTCTACCTCTGGTGGATCAATCGGGGATCCACGTTTCGGTGTCGATGCCCAGACCATCGGCGATCCGATTGGCGTATGCATAGTAGCCGACCACCTCGACTATGTCGAGGATGTCACGATCGGAGAAACCGGCGGTTCGTAGGGAATTGACATCCTCGTCATTCATCGCGCCCGGCGTTACCGTCAGTTTGACCGCAAAATTCAGCATCGCCACCCGCTTTGGCGACAGCGCGGCAGTTGTCCAGTCTTGTTCAATCGCCGCGGCGAGGTCGTCGTTGTGGAGCAACCGACGCAGACCGCGCCGGTGGTGGACAACTCAATAGTGGCATTCGTTCTCGAGGCTCACCACCAGAGCGAGGATCTCCCGCTCGACCTTGCGGAGCGTGGCCGTCCCGGCCATGGCCGATTCGTACAGACCCTGGTGTGCCGCCATGCCGCGAGGGTTAATCGAGTGCACGGCGAGAATGTTGTCGACCCGGCCATAGGTCGGATCAACAACCCGCGGATAAAGCTCACCGAGTGCGTCGTCCCAAGAGTCGTCGGGAATGACCTTGATGCGTGCCATGGTTCAGCGTTTCACACTAGCCGGGACGTTCGGTCAGAGCGCATTGCGCCTAGATCTCCCTCCCATCCTATGCCTCGAAGAGCACGGGCCTCATCAACCGAAGCGGATTCGGTCGCCAGAGTTCGCAGAGCGAAGTTGCCAGTTTCCCGCTTGGTGGCGAATTGATAACGCCGCATGACCTCGGCGCATGCCCGATCGTCAATGTCTACGTTGGTGCGGGCCATACACCGATCATACACATCAGGTAACGTACCAAGAGACAAGGGAGCTGATTTCAAGCAGCCCAGGTTTCGGATAGCAGTGCGGCTTGTTGGAGGACGGTGCGGGTGGCTTTTTCCTGCTTGTCGGGGGGATAGTCGTGCCTTCTCAGGGTGCGTCTGACCAGGCGGCGCAGGTTGGCGCGGACGTTTTCTCGAAGAGTCCAGTCTATGGTGACATTGTTGCGGACTGTCTCCACCAGTTCCCGGGCGATGGCGCTTAGCACCTCATCGCCCATTATCTTCACGGCGCTGTCGTTGGTTCCCAGGGCGTCGTAGAAGGCCAGTTCATCTTCGGAGAGGCCCAGTTTTTCGCCCCGAGCGTTCGCTTCTCGCATCTCTTTGGCCAACTGGATCAATTCTTCGATGACCTGCGCAGCCTCGATTGAGCGGTTCTGATAGCGCCGTAGAGACCGTTCGAGCATTTCGGAAAAAGAACGCGCCTGCACCAGGTTCTTGCGGTGGCGGGTGGCGACCTCACCTTTGAGAAGCTTTTGGAGTAGTTCCACGGCCAGGTTGCGGTGAGGCATGGCCCGCACTTCGGCCAGGAACTCGTCCGACAAGATGGAGATGTCCGGTTTCTTCAACCCGGCGGCCGCAAATATGTCCAGCACGCCGTCGGGTGCCACGGCTCGGGAAATTATCTGACGTACCGCCAAATCCAACCTCTCGTCCGATCGCAATTGTCCCGGAGCCGGCTTGGACAGCACTGCCCGAACCTCTTGGAAGGATGAAAAGTCTCGGTTCCGAGCCACCGTGCTTGCCCCCTCCGGCCGGGTGATCTTTCGGAAAGCTTCCAAACCGGGCGCCGGGGTCGAGATGCGGGTTGAGCCGGTCGATGCAGTTCTTGCAGGACCTGCTTCAACACCACTTCCTCATAGCTTTTCTTACGCCGGCCGGAAGGCCCCGGCACCATTTCCGAGCCCGCTATGTGCTGGTACCCCAAGGCTGTGAACCAATCGACAGCGGCAAATTCCACCACGGACTCTGCGACCATGGGCATCAAAGGACCCGTAGGTCGAATGCGACCCCGAGTCCGCGTAGCATTCCAATCGTGTTGCAAACCTCAACGCCAAACTTTCTGCACAAGTTGGGTAGAGGGACCCTTCTTCGCACTTCCTCGTTGTAGACCTCGTTAGTAACCAAGATGGCGCTATGCACCTTGGCGTATGCCACAAGCCACCCATCAGCGTTTCTCGCAAACTCGTGCTTGGCCGCAGACAAGAACTGGCTGTTTGATTGCACCCAATCGTGTATCTTCGAGAACGCTCCCGTCACATCGGGGTCTCTTGTAGAGGCAAACGCGCCGCGCCAGTTGTGCCGAAGCCAGATGACAAGTTCCTTCGGACCTGCGATCTCCTTTTGGACCCTATCAAGACTCAGAATTCTCTTCTCATGAACGAAGCGCTCAAGACAGGCCCAGAATCCTGGGTAAAGATCTATTGGATAGTGATCACGCCAAGCAGCTATAAAAATGTTGGTGTCCAGCAAATACCTGGTAGCCAAGCCCAACGTTGAGAGAGAACGACTCGTCACAGGGCAATGCCCATTTTTGCCGGTATGTTCGCGAAGGTATCGCCCCGCAATCCGGTCAGGGTGTATCCTTCGGTGTAAGACAGGCGCCCTTCCATCACCGCACGACTGACGGCCGTGGCGAATCGAGTGCCCACCCGCCAGCGTTGGTTATTCCAAAAATTTCCGCCCCGACTGCTGCCTGTCGACTGTGTCCCGCCCCAATGTTTGGCTTTGTTTTCTTCGTAGTATTCGAAGAAGGCCTTTCGTGATATTAGGTTGGCATCAAGAACTCGCCGAGCAGCTACAACCGTGCTGACCTTGAAGTATCTGGCAAGATGCTGAAAGGGATCGTCTGAATGCCTCGCCGTGATCCAGGTTTGGCGCAACTGCCGACTCGGCACAAGGAATTCGGCTGCGATGCTATTGCACGCTTGCTCAACGACATGGTCCGATGGACTCAGGGCCTCCAATTTGGAGACCCCGGATTCGCTGACGAAAAGGTGAACCAGCTCATGGGCCAGTGTAAACATCTGAGCGGTCTTGTAATCGGCGTTGTTGATAAAGATAAGCGGTGCATAGTCATCCACCATTGCGAACCCTTGGAATTCATCAGCTTGCAACTTGCGGTGGGAATTGTTCCCCACCACGCCATTGAAGAAGAGCAATACCCCTGCTGCAGCAATATGGTCTCTAAAGGTTCGTAATGCGTCGGTCCAAGTTCCTCTTGCCGCTGCCCAACCTCCTTTCAGTTGCAAGGCGTCGTTCATTGCGGCGGCAACTTCCGAGGGAGGCGCATCCAAGCCGAAGGCTCCAACGAAGGGCAAGGGAGCACTTTTCTGACCAATC
The DNA here is from genome assembly GCA_963665765.1 of Acidimicrobiia bacterium. GTDB lineage: Bacteria > Actinomycetota > Acidimicrobiia > Spongiisociales > ZC4RG35 > Bin76. The sequence continues at coordinate 280,316 of OY762464.1, read as the reverse complement.
AGCTCCTCTCTCATCCAAGCCTGCCGCAGTTGCATGAGGTAGACGGTGTCCAACAGGTTGGGACTGGGTCTTGGCGGTGTAGTTCCCGCGCGAGTGCGAAAATCGGCGATGGGGAGACTCTCAATGGGCGGCTCGTCGAGATAGAGAAAACCAACGGGCGTATATGTTTTTTTGGCCAAGGCTTCAGCTCTGGCGAAGCTAATCCTGCCCGAGCGTTCCCATTCTTCAATGTCTCGGGTTTGGGCCTTGAGACGCGCCGCAAGCTCATCGGGCTCTAAACCAGCCCGCTCCCGCGCCCATCTCAAGACGGCGGGCTGCAAGGTCAGGGTCTTCTTTAGCTGTGGCATCTGTTCCACTGTCCTCGATGCGTCAGGCCTTTGGATCGACCCACCCGCAATTTTCCTGATAAAAGTTTGGGTAGCAGGGTGGAAAGCGCGCTGGATTGTCTTGTGGTTCTTGCCATTTGCCTATGCAGAAGGGCTGTAATGGACTCGTAGGCGGCATGAATTTCCTGCGTTGATGTTAGAAAGGGCCAGGTTCGAAAAGAAGACTTGCTTATTTCCAGAAAGGTAGTGCCACTTGCCCAGGCCTTTATGACGTCAAGATGTGCTTCAATCCAGTGCAATGTGTAAACAGGGCCAGTCCTTTTATCACAGCGGATTGCGATGATTCCCTGATTGATTGCCACGGGGACTTCTGTGATTGCCAAATATCCGATTGGAGCTCGGGATGACATTAGCAAAGTCTTGGAGGGCAATAGGCCTGATCGAATTTTTGCCAGCCCAAGAGTACCACATAGTCTCGTTCGATTTCCTTGTGGAAGCTTTCCGGGAGTCTCGTCCAATCGCGAGCTTCGACCAGGATTGGAATGTTGGATTTTTCAAATGCTTCGGTCAGTTCAACCAGTTGATCTAAAGGGATCGGCGCCAGGTCGGGGCCTCTCAGCACCAGGTCCAGATCGCTGGCCTCATGGTTCATGCCGTTGACTCGGCTGCCGTAGGCCCACACTTCCACGTCGGGGACATGCTCGCGCAAGATGGCTTCAACCTGCTCTCTATAACGGGTGGGAAGGTCCAACCGGTCAATCATCGAAGGGCTCCGAAAGAACTGCGGTCGCTTGCTTGGCGTCGGAAATGAATCTCGGCAGCAGTTTCAGGGTGGTTTCGGCGAATTGGGCACCATAGTCATGAGCGGTGTCGTTACGGGTGTCTCGATATATGAGCCAGCGTTCGCAGGCGTCCACCGAGATAAGGCCGTGCTGGGCGGCTTTTCTGAAACAATCCTTGAAGGTAAGTGTGTCTGCCTTGCGATTCGAGACCATGAAGGGTCTCAGGCGTTTTTTTAACAGTTTTCCGATTTGTTCCAGGATGATCTCGAATTCTTTAACGCACGCCGCACGGAATATGTCATAGAAAACGTCGCCGGGCACGTACTTTCTTAAATGATCGTAGGCGCCTTCCAGGGCTCTGATGCAACGGGTGAGAAAGTCGGTGTTGATCCTCATGCCTTGTCCACCGGTGAGCCAAAGCCCAGCCTGGTTAGGTTGGCTTCGATGGCAGCGTCGAGACGCGCCGACTCTTTCTGTTGCTCTCGCCATTGGGCGCTGAGGCAAACCATTTTCTCCGCGAAGGGCTCAGGGTCCTTTTCGGGGGGCTGGAATCCCACATAACGCCCGGGGGTGAGCACATGGTCGTGTTTGCGCACCTCCTCCAGAGTGGCGCTCTTGCAGAACCCCGGCGCATCGGCGTACTTGGAAGGTCGCTCTCTGCTTTTCCAGGCGTGGTAGGTGTCGGCGATGCGAGCGATGTCCTGATCGCTCAGTTCCCGGTGGGTGCGATCAACCATGTGGCCCATCTTGCGGGCGTCAATGAACAGGATCTCCCCGATTCGGTCTCGGTGCCCCCCTCCGCTTCGATCGCGGGCCAGGAACCAGAGGCACGCCGGTATCTGGGTGGAGTAAAAGAGCTGTCCGGGCAGGGCCACCATGCAATCCACCAAGTCATCCTCGACAATGGCTTCCCGGATCTTTCCCTCTACAGAAGTCTTGGAGGACATCGAGCCGTTGGCCAGCACGAACCCGGCGATGCCCTGGGCGCCGAGCGCCACATGCTTGTACTCGGCGGCGTCCATACTCCCTCGCAGGGCGTCGGCCATCGCCCACAAGTCGGCTTCATATCCGATGGTGGCCCCTCCATTGCTCTTTTCGCTTTGGGGGTCGGGCGGGTTTGGCTTCATGGTCAATACCTGTAGCTAGGTTTCTTTAAGCCTAAATAGCGCTGTGTGACGACTTCGGATACGGAACCGAGCAACCAATGGCTGGACCCGTTCTTAACCGGAATCGGGAGTTCCGACCGCCAAACCATTTAGAAGCGAAGATCATCCTGAATAGAAGTAGCCCTCTGCCAAATAGAAAATATTGTGGCTCGAAATAGAAATTGGCTGGTAGGCTCGGGGGATGCTACCGCGAAATATCGCCGCGGCGGGTCTGGATTCTTTGCTGGAGAAGCGGCTCGGCTCTTATCCGGCGGTGGCTCTTGTGGGATCGCGTCAGTGTGGCAAGACGACCCTGGCGCGTTCTTTAGGCGGCCGCTATTACGACATGGAGCAGGAGACCGACCAGCTGAGGATTGACCTCGAATGGGACGAGGTTGCCCGTGCCGACGAGTTGGTAGTCATTGACGAGGCTCAGGCCGCCCCGCAGATTTTCCCGCGACTGCGAGGCGTGATCGACTCCGACCGACGCCGCAATGGGCGTTTCCTGCTGCTCGGATCGATTTCGCCTGCTCTGATGAAGAATGTTTCAGAGTCGCTCGCCGGACGTCTCAGTATCGTGGAACTGTCCCCGTTGTCATTGACAGAGTTGCCCGATTCGGTTCGCAACCGGCGGTGGCGGTGCGGTGGGTATCCCGACGGAGGGGTGCTGGACGGGCGTAGTTTTCCTCAATGGCAGCAGGACTATCTGAGTCTGCTCGCTCAGCGGGATCTCCCATCCTGGGGTCTTCCCGCCAGCCCTCAGAACACGAGTCGGCTTTTTCGACTGTTGGCGGCGCGCCATGGCCAAACCTGGAACGCCAGCGACATCGGGGCAGCTCTCGGATTGTCGTACCATACGGTCAACTCGTACCTCGACTACCTGGAGGGCGCATTTCTGGTAAGGCGCTTGCCGGGCCACCATGCCAATATCGGCAAGCGGGTTACCAAGCGACCCAAGGTCTATTGGCGGGACAGCGGCCTGTTGCATGCCCTGCTCGGGGTTGACTCCGACCACGATCTGCTGAAGGCGCCAGGGGTGGGAGCGAGCTGGGAAGGCCATGTGATCGAGCAGGTGCTCACCGCCCTCCAGCAATCTGGTCGCTATGCCGATGCTCGCCACTTCCGCACGTCCGACGGCCGCGAGATCGACTTGCTCATCGATTTTGGCCGGGAACTCTGGGCGATCGAGATCAAGCTGACCACCCGACCGAGCCGAACCGACATGGCCCGTCTAAACGAAGCGGCGGACATGGTGGGCGCCCGGCGGCGATTTTTGGTGACCTGCTCAGCCGAACAGATCGGCGACGGAGCCCGGATCGCCGCCAATCTCGAGAAAATGGTCGAGATAGCGGCCGCAGGTTAACTCCAGTTCAAGGGCAGAGGCCGGCAAGGATTGAAGGCCGACCCGCGTGATACTCTTGGCAGCATCCCCTGGGTGCCGTGATCGGCGGTTGATCAACACTCATCTGAGGCTTGGGTGAGGGCCGAATGCGAGGCTATCACGCGAGCGAGAAAGTGGAGGAGCATTTTGAACGACGAAGCTACCGAACGGGAAGTGGACGTACGATTCAACTTGGTGAAGGGTCTCTACGGGGATCGTCTGGATGATGAACAACTGGACGAGGTGCGGAAGGGCGTCGAGGGGATTGTGGCTGCGTCGGAGGCTTTGAGAACTGTCAGGCTTGACAACGGCGATGAGCCGTTTTGGGTGTTCACTCCCCACCGGGAAGAGGGCTGACCTCTTGTCGGAGAGCTTCGTCTTCATGAGCGTCCGGAAGCTGGGCCGCCTGGTACGTGACCGAGAGGTGTCGCCAACCGAGCTGGCCGAGTGTTTCCTCGACCGGCTGGAGACGCTGGGTCCCGACTACAACGCGGTGGTCACCGTGACCCGGGAGCGAGCGCTTCGGCAGGCGAGACACGCGGAGCAGGAGATCGCCTCCGGCCGGTACCGGGGTCCTCTGCACGGCATTCCTTATGGCGCCAAGGACCTGTTGGCCACCTCGGACGGGATCCCGACCACCTGGGGCGCCGCCCCGCTCCGCAACCAGACCTTCGATTACGACGCAACCGTGATCCGTCGGCTGCAGGCCGCGGGAGCGGTGCTGACGGCCAAGCTGGCCATGGTGGAACTGGCGGGCGGCGGGGGCTACTGGCAACCTGATGCCTCATTCACCGGTCCGGGCATCAATCCCTGGGACAAGAAGAGATGGAGCGGCGGGTCGTCCACGGGATCCGGCGCGGCGACCGCGGCCGGTTTGGCGCCGTTCACCATGGGCTCCGAAACCATGGGTTCCATCATTTCGCCTGCCGGCAATTGTGGAGTGGCCGGCCTGCGCCCCACCTATGGGCGGGTAAGCCGGTATGGAGCCATGGCTCTTTCCTGGACGCTGGACAAGTTGGGGCCGTTGTGCCTCACCGCGGACGACTGCGGCCTCGTGCTGGAGGCCATCGCCGGCCCGGATCCGAAAGACCCGACGACGACTGATCGCGGTTTTCGCTACGACGACTCCGACCGGTCCTCACGGCGATTCAAGCTCGGTGTTCTGGAGAACGTGGCCGACCACGCCGACGAGGCGACGTGCCACAACTTCGAGCGGGCGCTGGAAGTGCTGGGAGAGGTGTCTGACATCAAGGAGGCTCGGTTCTCCGATCTGCCGCACCAGGCAATCAACGAGACAGTCCTGTTCGCCGAGGCGTCGAGCGCCTTCGAGGAGATGGTGGACCGCGGGATGCTGGCGGAACTGACCGCCCCCGAAGACCACTTCGGCGCCTATCCGCGGGTGGCAGTGTTGGCGAAGGACTACCTCAAGGCGATGCGCCTGAGAAGACTCATGGCCGAGAACGCCGACCAGGTGATGTCGCAATTCGACGCCCTGGTCGGACCCGCGCGGGCCGGTGTGGCGATGCCACTCGATCAGGATTTCCGCAACACGTCCCGGCGCGCCTGGCGAGACGCCATGCTGGCGGTCGGAAACGGCGCCGGACTTCCCGCCATATCGGTGCCGAGCGGTTTTTCGGCCGAGGGCCTGCCCACCGGAATCCAGCTGATGGGCAGGGCCTATGAGGAGAACGCCATACTGTCGGTGGCTCGCGCCTATCAGTCGCTCACCGACTGGCACCGTCGCCATCCGCCGGATTTGCTACCTGCCGGATAGAGCCGCAAGTTAGACCACCCAACTGCCCCGCACTGATAGATCTTGGCTTCATATGGACCGGAATCTCCCCGCCCGGGCCCGGGAATCTACCGGGCGGTGGGGAAGGAGTGGCTGATCTGTTGTTTTGTCCAGAATCCTGGGGCGGGGCGGGGAGCGGGTTTGGTTCCATACCACCGAAGCCGCCGAAGGTCGGAATGGTCAGAGAGTTCAATGGCGTCGAACAGGCGCCGGGGTCCCACCGCCGTGATGGCCTTCCGGCCCCAACTGGCGGGTTTGGGCAGCTTGGGGGTGACGACCAGCACGCGAGGCTGATCGATGCTTGGTGTTTCGTGGAGGACATGTGCCTTCCCCAGTGTCTCCCACACCACCGTGCTTCGTTGCAGGCCCGGCTGGACAGTGGTGAAACTTCCGGCCACATCCACATACCATCGTTGACGATGCTGGTTTTCAATCAAAAACTCGTATGAGACGCCGGTTGGCCCGATCTTCGGGGAGGTTTTGGCGATGGAGAAACCCGATTCCTCAAGTATCTGCCGCGCCCGGGCGCGGGCGCCCTTGACCGCCCCGGACTCGCCCAGGGGGTGATCCTCGGAGGTTTGCTCCGTGACGCCCTGCAATCTTTTTTCGGCGATCTGCACATATTCGGAGTCAATGTCATACCCCACCCCTCTTCGCAAGGCCTGCCGGGCAGCCACCAGGGTGGTTCCTTCTGTGGACGGTACGATCGTGTTATGGATAAGGGGCTCTTTCGCTACTCAAACAAACCGAAGATCACAGGAACACTTGGTCCGCATCTCTGTCGAACGAATATCGTGCTTCAACTCGGCCTTCATCTCAGTCATGGCGTGATGGCGTTCCCGAAGGTTCTTCCCGGCTGCTGAGTGCACCAGCGGTCATCGAAAGCGATATGCTTGGGATCCATGCCTCCCGGGGGTATATCAAGCGGCAACTTCCATCACATAAGGCGGTCCACGTCCCTGGTGCGACTAGGGAGCCGGGAATGTCCACTGCGGCAGACGGAGGCTGGTCGGTATCCAGCCATTCTGCCTCAAGGTGAGGGAAGTGGGGTAGCCAAAAGGTGAATTGTGGTGTTCCCCCAGCCGTGGTGTTCTCCCCAAACCCTCATCTTAGGCGCCGGGTCAAAGGTAGTGTAAACACCCCGATACCCCAGCCGGACCGCTTTGTCCTCCCTAACACTCCTAATGGTGGCGGGGCTAATGACGTTAATGTGAGGGGATGTATGGGTGTTGGTTTTCGACTGATATTGGTGGACTTGCATGGTCTGATGCTTGGTGTGATCAAACAGGGTCCTTGTGAAATGGGGTGGCTTGACGGGCTCTGGGAGCACGACTTGCATGAGGCCCAAAAGACAGAAGCGCTAGTTCGTCCAAGAACTCAACCAACGCTGGTGGGCAGTGGACCACTGCCTCGCCCATCCTCGCCCACGCATCTCCTACCTACCTTCTCTCCAATACGGGTCATTGGTGTGGGCCGGACGTGACCGTAGCCATGGATACATCACCTGCTCCCCTAGGGTTTAGCCAGAGACCAGATCTGGCAGCCACCGCGACATCACGAGACCTCAGCTCCGCCCCGCGGCACCGATGGTTCTACTTCCCACACAGCTACTCGTACCGCCTAGTTAACACGATTCTGGATTATTGGGATTTTCCGAGTGATGGCATCGTCGCTGACAATTTTTCGGGATCGGGGACAACTGTGCTCACCGCGCGGGAGCGTGGATTGACAGCTCTGGGCTTCGATATTTCCCCTCTGTCTGTAACTGTAGGTACCGCGAAAATCGCGTCCTACCACCAGAACAGTCTTGAGCGGGCCTTCCGTAGGATTCTCGCCGCCACATCAGTTGATCCGCAACAAGTCTCGCCTAGGCTGTCGCGAGCCTTTACCGAGACGGAATTGAGAGAGATATTTACCCTCCTCCGACCGATCCGCAGGCTACAAGGAACGCCCCGCTCCTTCTTCCTCGTGGCGCTCTTGTCCGCAATGCGGGGCTTTAGCCGGGCTGTTCCCGACGGTGGATGGTTCCGATGGCAGGAGTGGCCCGACCGCAGCACCGAGATAAGGGACGTCTTCAACGAGACTGTGTCTGTCATGATGGCCGACGTTGAGGCTCTCAACTGGCCCGAGGAATACCACACGGCATCGGTTAAATGTGCTGATGCGCGGAAACTCCCTATTGGGGCGTTGTCCGTTGACGGTCTTATAACCTCTCCTCCCTATGCGAACCGTCACGATTACTCTCGGGTTTTCCACATCGGATTGCTTCTTTTAGGAGAGGCCGAGTCGGAAGTCACCAGGCTTCGGCATCGCTCCATCCGCTCTCATGTGGAAGCTAAGAAACCCCGTGGCTTCACGCGCCAACTCGGAGCGTACAAGCCAATTGCGTTGCTCCAGGAGACTCTACGGGCACTGCCGGCGAATACCGACAACCGTGTCAAGCGGTTGCTGCAGGGATATTTTGAGGACATCTACCTATCCCTCGTAGAGGTCGACCGAATTCTCCGACCCGGTGGGCGGGCAGCCTACGTCGTGGGGAACGTCCGGCACGCTGGGGTCATGGTGCCGGCCGATGAGATAGTATCCGGATTAGCTAGCCAAGCGGGGCTAAAGTTCGAGGCGGTCTGGGTGATGCGAACCCGGGGAAACGCTGCCCAGCAAATGGGGCGCTACGGCCGACAGCCATCCCGAGAATCGGTGATCCTTTTGTCGAAGGGCACGAACCCATGAACCTCTGGATGCGTTGGCTCAACTTCCGGGCGCTACGGGACCTCCTCCTCTTGGTTGATAAGCACCCACCCGGCCTCCGGGCAAACGAAATCGAGACACTGGCCACCGAGGAGGGTGTTCTCCTGCGCCGAGACGGACGGCCCTATGCCCAAAGTACCCATTACCACCACCGGAGGACCTTGGTGCGATTAGATCTCCTGGAGAAGCAGGGGCGCCGCTTCGTTCTCAACTATCAGAATCCGGAAATAGGTATTCTGACTGCAACAACGAAACTTGGGGAGGAACTGCAGGTACCCGAGAAGGAGGCGTTTGCTAACGCAGTCCTCCGAAACAAGGACTGTTACGACGTGTTCTTTAGGAACTTCCTCCAACCTCAAGAAGCGGCCTGCGATGCTACATCTTTTGTAGAGAGAGCGCGTCCCGTCGAAGTCGTTATCCAGTCTAGAGGTGTTGAGCGAAGGGGCGACCACGACAGCGACCGAGAACACTATGTTGGCCGGAACCGCTGGAAGCAAGTGGCGATTCGACCCGTCGGAACCACCAAATGGAGCCTCCTAAATGGTGTCGATGCCATTCAAGCAATTCACTTCGGCCTCAGATCATGGTGCGTAGACCAACTTGGCTTCCTAGACATCATGTATAGACCGAACGGAACCTACACCGCGTATCCTAAACACATAGTCCCACGAATGACCGACCGCGAACTAGCGGTAGAAATGTTCGCTGCCCTGGATTTTGCTGGAGACTGGGCGACCATACGGATCCCTGATTGCGCCTTGACGACGGGGATTAAGCAGCATGTCTCGGTTGACCAGGCCAAGGGGGTTCTCATGAGTTGGCTGACTGACCACTTCGGTCTTGTCGCCGGCCTTCCCACACGCGTGGGATTCATCACTGCAGGTTTGCCCGATAGCCAGCACGCCCTAGCGCTAAAAAGCTACCTGCGTTCACCAAGCGGTGCCTACTTGTCCCATCTCCGCATTCATCGGATGCTTAGCGAACACATGCAGAACGGAGGTCCAAGGTCATGACCGTCGCCAATACCCAACTAAGCCATCTCGGCCTTACCCGTAATCCCTTTCCGCCTGCGACCACCGGGGCCGAATTCGTGGATGATATCTCACTCCCGCCCAGCTGGGAGAAAGACCTACTTATGCGATTTAAAAACCTTGCCGAGTCCCAAGGGAGCAAAGCACTCATAATTGAGGGCGGGTATGGAGCCGGTAAGACGTTCATCCTCAACTGGATTCAAGCCAAAGTGCTTCCCGAACATCGCGTCAAATCCTATTTTTTTGAGAATCCCGGAGTTGCGTTCTATGACCTTGCTAACCGCCTCATGCGTCAGGTGGGACGCTACGAGGTAACGAAGGCTCTCTGGGAGATGCTGTACCAACCGAACAACACAGAAGCAGCCCAGCAGGCCCTCTTTTGGCCTGAGTTCGGACAGTGGCTTGGCACTCTTCGGAACAGGACGCTCCGCGACCAGGCCATACAGACGCTCTCCCAAGCCATGAAAGACCAAGGCATCGCAACAGACGATGAGATCTTGAACAAGCTTTCGCGGCTCATTGTCGAGACTGGTGAACGTCCCTACTTCGAGTATCGAGACTTCGTTCCTCGTGCTAGGAAGTCTTTGGTTGCCGAGCGAGAGGAGCCGGGGTACTTCCAAGCCATCGTGACCATCCTGAGGAGAATATTCGACGCCGACGGCATAGCCTTTCTGCTCGACGAGTTCGAGGACATTGCACTTGCTAGACGCTTAAGCAAAAACCAGGCTGCGGCATACACCACTACACTGCGCCGGCTGCTTGATGTTGCCCAGCGCGAAGAGTTGTGGATTATCTTGTCAACAACTCCCGAAGGGTTCGCTCGAACGTCGGAACTCGACAAGTCTCTCGTTCAGCGTTTTGTCAACAGGTACATTATCCCCCCACTTTCAGCGGAAGAAGCCTATGGCATCGTTGCTCAGCGGCTAAAACCAGCGCGGATCAACGGCGGCGAGGGCATTCTGCCGTTCTCTGAAGACGCTTTGAACGGGCTCCGTGAGACGAGCCGATCAAGTCCGCGACGATTGATCAAGATCATGTGGCACACCATTGGCCTAGCCCTTGAACGGAAAGAGGACGTTCCACTCTCCGCAGCACTCGTAGAGGACGCCGAGGCAGATTTGTATCCGGGACCCGCCAAGACGTGACAATTGCCAGTGCGTCCGGCGTGAGGGTTCAGCCGAGCGTATTCCTTGATACCAACGTCTTAGTGAGGCTATTCCAGTTTTGGGATACTTGCACGACTGCGAAAGTCCAACTCGATGCGGTTTCGGACTGGGGGGAACTGAAGACAGCGCTTGAGTCCGCTGACGTGGTTACAGACGCACTCAACAAGACCGATGCCCAATTCGTCAAGGACGGTATGAAGTTATTCCAACACCTCAAAGCCGACGACGGTTACCTCTACTTCTCATCACAAGTCTGCTGGTCTGAACTACATCACGTGCTTCTTGAGGCTCGTGGCTTGGAGCACCTGATTCGTCAACGGGTGCCGCACAGCCTCCGGGTGAAACGCCCCCAAGTGTTGTTCCGAGTTGCCCTGGAGGAAACAGACTACACCGAGTTGGGTCATCAATTGCAGACCTTCCGCGACGAACTCCGGGTGGACTACCGTCTTGACGTAATCGACGTGGAGGACCCCTCCGCGGGATTATGGGTACCACCCGATAGCATCTGGGTTGATGCACAGGAGGTCTGGTCCCACGTTCTTATGGAAGTGATGGATGCATACATTTATGCCGCGGCCATAAGAGCCGGGGCCGATGTGTTTATTACGTCAGACAACAGCCTACGAGATGCGCTTGACCGCCTTCGGAAACCGGACAGCGACTGGGCGGGGCTGGCATCGTCCCTGAAGGAGGCACTCGGACTGGAATCGAATGCGGAATTGCCCCAACCTCTCAAACTTACAAGCGAACTGCCACCGAGCCCATCCTGAATCACACCGGGTTTCATAGAGGGGGTTAGGTGTGCCCCCGCTTTTGTGGGGTCGGGTTATTTGAATTGGTGGTGACCGACCCCGAAAAGGAGGGTCTTCATGCCGTATCGAAATGTCCGCCCGAGTTCCGTCGCAGGGTGTTGGATCTGCTTGCATCTGGCAGGTCAGTTGCATCTCTGTCGAAGGACCTTGGAGTGTCAGACCAGACCATCTACAACTGGCGGCGCCAGGACTTGATTGACCGTGGTGTAGAACCCGGCTCTACTTCAGCAGAGCAAACAGAACTGCGGGCTGCTCGCCGCCGGACCCGAGTTTGGCGGGTGGTTTTGTGTTTTACCAGGTCAGGGGGCATACGCGAAGAAGGTGTTTCCACTACATTCGGTGTTTGAGCCGGTGTGGTGGTTAGGTGATGGTGGCTTTGTCCCAGGTGCGGGTGTCGACTCCGATGGCGGCGAGTGCCCGTGTTTGTAGGGGGGTGCGTCGGGTGGTTATGGTGATCTGGTGGTTGTTGGTGGTCAGTTCCACGCGGCGGACGCGGTTGAGTTGTTGGAGGGCCCGTGCGGCGGTGAGGTGTTGGTGTTCGAGGTCGGGATCGCGGACATCGGCTGCGGTGAGAGCCTGGGTGATGAGCGTTTCCATCAAAGCGGCGTACACACAGACCGCTACGTGACCGCGGACTCGTTTCTCGGTCCAGTGCCGCACCGGCCGTAGTCGTAGGAAGTCTTTGAGCACCCGAAAGCGGGTTTCGACGGTTTGCAGTTGGCGATAGCAGGCCACCACTTCGGCGGTGTCGGCTTGTGCGGATGTGAGACTGGTGGTCAGCACATAGCGACCCGCCAACAGCTTCTCATATGCCTGGTTGTCCTCGTTGTAGTGGTAGAGAAAGCGACCTGGTCCGATCTCGAGGTCGAACAGTCGCCCGACCCGCCCGGTGCCGAGGATGCGTTGGGCGGCTCTCCCGATCTTGGCGGGGTCTTTCAGTCTCCCCGAACGGACACGATGTTCCAACGCCAACAACTGCGTTTCGGCAGCGGCGATAAGTTCGGCGGTGCGTTGTGTGTCCCGACGGGCACGAGCGTCGGACTCGACCACCACCGTGCGGGTCCCGTCTTCGAGGGTGATATCAGCGGCCCTGGAACCGTGTTCGGGTAGCTGCACCCACACAGTGTCCTGGTCAATAGCCGAAAGCGCTTGGGCGGTGATCCGATCGCGGCGGAGTCTGGTGGCCAGCAGGTGATCAAACCCCGCTTGGGTGACCGTTTCCAGGTTAGATGCTGATATGAGCCCCCGGTCGGAAACCACACAGATCCTGCCCACCGCGAACCGTCCCGCCAGGTCTTCCAACACCCCGGGTAGGGTGGAGGCGTCGTTGGTGTTCCCCGAGAACACATGATGGGCTATCGGGATCCCGTCTGTGGTGCACAACAGACCGATCACGATCTGGGGCCTGTCCGGGCGATGATCCCGCGAATACCCGAACACCCGCGACGGAAACGCTTCCGACTTTTGGGTCGAACCCTCAAAATAGGTGGATGTCAGGTCATAGCACACCAGCCGAAGGTTCAGGTTGGTCAGGTTGCACAACCGCCGATACAAATGCTCCTCGGTCTCGTTCTTGGTGTCGGCGACGGCGTCCAAGGCCCGGTAGTACTGGTCCAACGACGGCGCTGACCAGCCTTGGGGCATCACCACGTCATGTTCTGTCCATTCGGGCAGACGACGTTTCGAACACGGGGCTACCAGCCGGTTCGCCACCATCGCGAACACTGCATGTTCCAAAACGTCAGCACGGCGTTCCGCGCCTACTTTTGTGAAGAACCCCCCGAGATCCAGTTGTTTCCATACCGCGGCCGCTGCGGCTACTGCTCCTACCGCGGGTGCTCCCTCGGCGGCCAAGCTGTCAACGTCGACGCGTTCTTTGTGCAGGTGACGTTCCAACGCGGCGATGATCCGTCCCAACTGTCCCGATTGGCGTAAAGCGGTGACTTCTCCCAGGCGCAACAGGGTCCGATGGCCGATCTTCGACCCCTTGCGAACCGTTTCCACCAACGACAAGTACTCGTAAACCTTGTCGCCCCTCCTACGGCGGGTCGTCTTAACGAACATACCCCACAATACTACCAGCACCACCTCCCTAACACCAACCAACTGTCGCCCCTACAATATCGTGCAGAAGCAACCCCTCACAACACAAAACCCCAGGTCAACACACCAATCACATCCCACCAAACCCCCTTGACCCGCCAAACTCGGGCCGGATAGAGAACTGGAAACCGAACTAACCGTAACGAAGCGAGCTATCGAGCTGCTCAAAGGCAAGGTGGTGCACCGCAAAAGACGCTACGAAGCGATCCAGACCATGAGAACCGAGGGGCTCTCCACCCAGGTGGCGTGCTGGGTGTGGTCGGAGTCGGGATTCTTTGTGTGGAGGTCCCGTCCTCCGTCGGCCCGGTCTAATTCGCCACGCGTGGCTCACCGACATCATCTGTCAGATCCATCATGGGTCACGGGGTATCTATGGAGCACGGCGGGTACATGCCGAACTCGCATTGGGTCATGGGATCACCGTCGGGCACAACGCGGTAGCGATGCTGATGCGCCGAGCCGGCATAGCTGGTCTTAGTGGAAGCCGCCGGCCCAGGCGGCGCCCCCGTCCCGTGGACACCCCTGTCGACTTGGTCGACCGCAACCTTGGCCCGTTCCGAACCGGACCAGTTGTGGGTGACCGATATAACCGAACATCCCACCCGGGAAGGCAGGGTGTACTGTGCCGTGGAGTGCTTGACGTGTTCAGCCGCCGGGTCGTGGGCTGGTCAATCGACAACTCTCCGACCGCGGGACTGGTCACCTCCGCACTTGGTATGGCAATCAGCAACCGCCAGCCGCGCTCAGGAACGGTTATACACTCGGACCAGGGCACCCAGATGCACCCTTCTGGGCGTTCACCCAACGAGCCCACGATTCCGGACTCGTACCGTCGATCGGTGACCGTCGGCGACTGCTTTGATAACGCCCTGATGGAGGCGTTCTGGGCCCGTATGCAAGTCGAACTGTTGGACCGCCAACGCTGGAGGACCCGTATCGAACTCGCCAACGCTATCTTCGAATACCTAGAAGTCTTCCACAACCGCCAACGGCGCCACACGTCCCTGAACATGCTCACCCCGATCGAATACGAAACCAACCACTACCACAACAACCAAACCGTCACACCACTGATCCAAGTAAGCTGACTCCACAAAACCCGGGGACCATCAAACATAGGAGCATCCCGGTGTGATAGCGATCTCCCCACTGGTCGTCGAGTTCTTCCAACGCCTGGGCGGCCGCTTCGGCGTTCACCGCGGTGTACACAGCCCGTAACCCCTTGGCGATCATTTTGCGGTCTTCCCCGGCTGCAAAGCCTCGTAGAGGCCCGCAGCAGATGTATGACACAGGTCTGTACCAGCGCCTGGGGCCAAGTGGCCTCAATCGCGTCAGGGAGTCCCTTGAGGCCGTCGCAGCACACGATCAGCACGTCTTCGAGGCCTCGGTGGCGCATTCTCGGTCAGCACCGACAGCCAGAAGTTTGGCGCGCTTGGCCGCCGTCGCCCAACCAGACACCGAGGACGTGTTTGCGGCCTTCCACGTCCACGCCGACCACCACATAAGCTGGGCGGTTGATGACCGTGCCGTCGCTTTTGGACCTTTACCACCATGGCGTCTATGTACAGAAGCGGATAGCACCCGTCAAGAGGCCGATTTGTGCCACTCGGTGAGCTCCTCGACGATCCCGTCGGTGATTTTCGACACCAGCGCCGGCGACACGTCCACGCCGTACATGCGGGCCAGCTCGGAGCGAATGTCACGGGTGGACAGACCCCGGGCGTACAACGCCACGACGTTGGCGTTGAAACGTTCCAGCCGGCGGGCGCCCTTCGGAACGATCTTGGGTTCGAACGTGGCGTTACGGTCACGGGGAACGTCCAGATCCACCGCTCCGATCTCGGTCAGCACCCTCTTGGGAGTGGACCCGTTACGGTTGTTACCCGTCCCATGACCCATAGGATCACCATGCTCGTAGCCCAAATGATCGGTCAGTTCCTCGGCCAAAGCCCGTTCCAGCACACGCTTGGTCAACTCGGCCAGCACCCCATCAGGACCCAAAAGCTCCACACCACCAGAAGCCGCATCAGCCACCACCGCCTCCACAAGCTCATCAGACACCACAGCCACAGCCGCCCGTTCCGTCACATCTCTAGCAGTCATTTCAAATCATCTCCTTCACAGGCCAGCCACCTCGCCAGCCAAGCTCAAAGAACCACCTCACACAGACATGTATACAGGCTCTGTCCCAGTGTTTCGTTCTGGACCCGTCGGCGTACCAGGTCAACACAGCGGTTCGCCAGCCGGACCACATGGAATGGGTCGGCCACCTGAATGGGCGTGGGGCAGCACCCGGTCGTAGGCGACCTGGTAGGGGCCTGACATGTCCAGCACCGCCCACCGAATCGCCTCACACCACCCATCGGGTCGGTTCCGGAACCAACTGGCGGCGCTTTCAGCTGTTCTACCAGGCACAATATCCAACAGCTGATGGCCACCAACGTCTACCACCGACGTGCACCACTGCTCTTCCTCCACTGGCCCTTGCGCCAGAACAGGGTCTCGTCCACACCTACCGCTTCCACGGCACCGAACCGCGAAACATCGGCTTCCAACAGCGCGTCTCCCCAACGGACGATCTCACGGTTGACCGTGTGCCAAACTACACCCCAACTCTTCTGCCACCTCCGACACCGTGCGACCAAGACGCCCGACCTGCTGGGTTGCCCAACGTCCCGCTCGAGACGTCAACAACGCCCGCTCCGGTACCACCGACAGGTCCTGCTCCGCGAACGATTTCATACCACACATCACATCTGGGCACACCCAGCGGCGTTTCTTCCACCGCAGCCGCACCGGACAACCGAACGCCGGTAAGTCCACCAATCGCACCAGCCGATCACCTTTGGACCACACCCTCCCACCACACCCCTCACACACCGGGCGAGGCCCACGAGACCGAATAGTGACTCTCAGCCGGTCTCCCGACAGCTCCTCGACTCCTACCAGGTCCACCTCACCCAGCCCAACCAGCACCTCGCACATACGCCTACCACCAGTCTCCACAGGGTCCTCCTTCTCGGATGCGAAATTGCTTCAGCACCCGAATTATGGAGGACCCCCCATCACAATCGATAGATACCCAACTCCCCCGAGAAATCCGAAGAGCCGATTTAGTGCTTGACCGGACAGGCACTTTGCGGAGACCTTCCCCTGGCGGGCTAGGCAAGACTGTTTGAGGGTGGCTATACCAGTATTCTGTAACCGGCCGTTTCCAAGGGACTGGTGTCCAGATATACCTTGGCTTCTGGGGCTCCTTGGAAGCGTCCGTGGCTCCATCGGACTTCAATATGTCCCTTTACTTGGATGAGTTTGTCTGTTGTTTTCTCGTTCAGTTGAGCTTGCCATCGGACTCGTGGTTGTCCTGTTTTCTCGGGTTCGATGTGAAAGGATCGGAACTCGTAGCGTTGGCGGAAGTCCCAGGGGGTGTCAATCCGGTATCGCACCGGAGTCTTGCCGGATGTTCCCAGCACAAAGTAAGGCGCGGGCTGGAGACGTAGCAGGCGCCACAGAAGTTCTTCCTTTGTTTGGGCGCGGTTTCCCAGCGCGGACACCCAACGTTGAGCGGAGGCGTTTGACACCAGAGCAGTGAACTGTTGGTACGGGCTTTTGAGGGGTGAAGGCCAGTGGCGCTTGAATGATGTCTTGAGGCGGTTGCGTTGCTCCCGGTTCAGGTCCGTCACCTTCTCTGGGAGGTCTGTACCGCCCAGGTGGTCGCGGCAGGCAGTATAGAAACGCTGGTAGCCGCCGGGGGCCACTTCGTTGTACCAGTCCCCTCTTGGTCCCCGGCGGACAGCGAGAAGCCGGTCAAACAGGTGAGAGGGTGAGGCGTTGTGGAGCAGTTTGGAGCCGTATTTGCAACTTACCAGATACACGTAGTCCACTCGCAGGTCCACGGGGATCTGCTCGTAGCCGGGCAGCTGGTGAGGTCCTTTCCATTCGACCCTGAGAGGCGTGCGGCCTCGCAGTCCTTCCCTGGCTTGAGCGAAGGCTTTCCCGTTCGCCCACGCGCTTTCGAACAGCCCACGATTCGCAGGGTTTCTAAGGGCTTCGGATAGGCGATCGTAGTGATTGTCGGAAACACCCACCACGGCGGCGGGGCGGCCCTGGAGCGCTTCCTCTATGCTGCCCAGGGGCAACATTCCCAGTCCGGTGACGATCTCTGTTATTTCGGTTCGCAGAGAAGCCATTGTTGATGATGCTATAAGCCCGGAATTTGGTGACCGGCGGTCTCGGATCTACCGGTCGGTCGAGAAGGACTGACTGATCTGCTCGGTGGTCCAGAACCCAAGGGAGGGACGGCCGGTCAGTTGCGTCCCGTAACACTGCAGCCGCAGAAGATCAGAAGCGTTGGAAAGCTCAATGAGGTCGAACAGACGCCGGGGTCCAACAGCATTGATGGCTTTCCGCCCCAGGCTTGCGGGCTTGGGCAACTTGGGGGTCATCACCAGCACCCGAGGCTCGTTGGCGGTTTCCGTTCCGTGAAGCACATGCGCCTTCCCGAGAGTTTCCCACACCACCGTGCTGCGTTGAAGTCCCGGCTGGACGGCGGTGAACCCTCCTGCCACATCCACATACCACCTCTGACGGTACCGGTTCTCAACAAGAAAGTCGTATGAGACGCCGGTGCCTCCTAACTTCGGGTTGGTTTTGATGATGGTGAATCCCGATTCCTCGAGTGTCCGCCGTGCCAGGGAACGGGCACCTTCGACCGACACAGACACTCGGCGATTATCGGTGGCGTCAACCGTGGCCTGTTGAAGTCTGTCCTCGACGATCTGAACATATTCAGGGTCGATGTCGTACCCAACGCCCCTTCGCGACGCGTGGAGGGCAGCTAGCAAAGTAGTTCCCGATCCTAAGAACGGGTCTAACACCAGGTCATCTTCGTAGGTGTACAGATGGATGAGTCGTAGGGGTAGCTCGACGGGAAACGGGGCGGGGTGACCCACTCTGCGGGCGTTCTCGGCAGGGATTGTCCACACGTCCAAAGTGGCTTCCATGAACTCGTCGCTGTTGGTCGTGGCCACATGGGGAAGCCCCAGAGTTCGCCGGCGGGCGGGCGGCAGCGCACGATCGAACCTTCCCTTGGATGCCACCACGATCCTTTCCGTCACGTCCCTCAGCACCGGGTTGGAGGGACTGCGGAACGAACCCCACGCGCAGGAACCGCTACTGGCAGCGGCTTTGCGCCAGATGATCTCACCTCGAAGAAACAACCCGAGATCTCCAAAGATCCGGATCACATCAGCAGAAAGGCTTCGATAAGGCTTACGGCCCAGGTTCGCCACATTGACCGCCATCCGACCTCCCGGTTCCAACACCCGATAGCACTCTTGGAAAACGTCATGAAGCAGCCGCAAATACTCCCTGTAACTGCCTGGAACCTCCGAAAGTACATTCCCCGACCGGGCAGCGACCATCACCTCGTTCTCATACTCCTTACCCACAAAATAAGGCGGCGAGGTGACCACCAACGCCACCGAGTTGCTCGGCAAATCGCTCATAGACCTAGCATCGCCCAAGATCGGACCTTCTCTCTGAGGGCGGCGACCGACACGCTCGTCCAGGTCGATGACAGGAGGATCGAAACGCGCATAGAAAGCAGACGAATCATGACTCTCCCGCCGGCCAACCCCAAAAGAAGATGTCTCGGTCGGGGTCCTTCGAGAGTCGAACGCTTCTGTCGTCATGGGTGTCATCCTATAGGGCAGGTGGGGCAACTTCCGGTATCCGCCGGTCGAGAGACGTGCTTGCCAAAGACACATGTCCAGTCAAGGGATCGCGGTCAAATGAACGAAGGGAAGCTAGTGGTGTGTCTGTTATTTGGTTTGGGTGTTAGTGTTGGGGTGTGTGTCTATGGTTGCGTCTCCGTTGGTGGTGTCGGTTGAGCAGCGTGCTGCGTTGGAGGTGATGGCCCGGTCGGATTCGGCGCCGTTTCGTCGTGTTCGTCAGGCTGCTGCGTTGTTGTTGGCTGCTGATGGGACAGCGAACGAGGAGATCGGTCGGCGGGTGGGGGTGTCTGCTAACACTGTTCGGGCTTGGCGTAAACGGTTTGGTGAGGACGGTGTTGAGGGTGTGGGAGTGGTCAGACCGGGTCGGGGACGGCCTCCGGTGATCAGCGGGGAGGTCGTGAACAAGATCGTGGATGACACGTTGCGTTCCCGCCCTTCGGACGGTTCGACACATTGGTCGACCCGGACGATGGCGGCTCGTTACGGGGTAGGCAAAGACACGGTAGCGCGTATTTGGAGGGCTCGGAACCTCAAACCTTGGAGTACTGAGACGTTCAAGTTGTCTAACGATCCCCGTTTTGAGGAGAAACTGGTTGATGTGGTGGGTTTGTACATGGACCCGCCCGAACGGGCGGTGGTCCTGTGCGTGGACGAAAAGTCTCAGATCCAGGCTTTGGAACGCACCCAGAAGTCGTTGCCGATCAAGCCCGGACGGGCGGGAACCATGACCCATGATTACAAACGGCACGGCACCACCACCCTGTACGCGGCGTTGGACACTGCCACGGGGAGGGTGATCACCGATTGTCGACCACGGCACCGTCATCAAGAGTTCCTGGGCTTTTTGAAACTGATCGAACGTCATGTTCCCCCCGACCTGGACGTGCACCTGGTTATCGACAACTACGCGGCTCACAAACACCGAAACGTCATCCGCTGGTTGGAAACCCCTCAACGCAAGCACCGCTGGCATGTTCACTACACTCCCACCTCGGCGTCGTGGCTGAACCTGGTCGAACGATGGTTCAGAGAACTCACCCAAAAACGGCTCCGTCGGGACAGTTTCATCAGCGTAGACCAACTCGTGGAAGCCATCAACACCTGGACCGACCACTGGAACCAAAATCCCAAACCCTTCATCTGGCACAAAACCCCGCAACAAATCATCACCAAAGCACGCCGAGGAAAAGCCGCCCTCAACCCCCAAACCAAAACCGCGACACACCACTAGATTCATTCGAGCACAGGGGCCGCAAGTAACCCAGGGTTGCTAGCAAAGCACCCCTCCAGTGGGCAGGTAAGAGGTCAAGGGTGTTTGTCGGGGTGGACACGGCCAAAGGCACCAGCCCCGCTGTGGAGTATCCCCCAACACAAACGGCGGATTCCCGTCATCCTTTCTCTCATCACTTCCCCATGCGTTTCCGAAGAGCCGGTAACCCTCGGTTAGGCGGTAGAGTCGTCGGGCGGCTTCGGCTCGCTTGTGATGAGCCGCACCAGCCCGGGTGCGCTCGGTTGTTTTTTGAGTTGTGCGTTCTCGAGTGCGAGAACCTGTGTCTCGCGGGCGTAGATTTCCTTTTCTGCGATGGCGTCGCGCAGCGCGGTCGGTCTCGTTTGTGGGCTTCTTTGAGCGTTGCGATCTCTTCGTAGAGCCGGGTCATGGCGGCGGGTGTGGTGCCCTGGACACGGACCCTGTCGTAGAACTCATCGCGCAGATCGGTGTGTTTTTGCGTTAGGTACCAGCGCTTCAATCCAGCCTCGGCCGCCAGCGACTTCACGGTGAGTTTGCCGTCGGAGCGGATGGGGTCCCCGTCCAGTAGGCGGGCCATGGCGTCGCGGATCAAGCGGCGTTCGGGTTCCTCAATATTCGGGTTCATAGCACCTCCGGTGCCGTGACGAAGCGTTTCTGTTCGTGTTCGGCTTTCACCGTGGGCAACCGGTCGCGCCGCTGTCCCAGTCTCACCTGATAGGTAGAGGGCGACGACCTGGTCAATTAGAGGAGGGGTGAAACGAGCGTAGAAAGCAGACGAATCGTGGTTTTCGCGTCGGCCAACTCCAAAAGAAGAGGTTCGGGTTGAGATTCTCCCCGGGCCGGATGCTGCGGTGGGCATGGTTCCATCATAAAGAGCGGATGAGACAACTCCTGGTAACCGCCCATCGGCGAGGATCCCCGGTCATCCACCGTCGGGGACGGTGTAGCCTTGTGCTTCATGGCGGATCCCAAGGAACTTCCCCAGCAGGTGGCTGATTTGATCGAGCTCACCAAACAGTACCTGCGCCAAGAGACCGTGGACCCGATGAAAAACATCGGCCGATCAGTTGCCCGGGCGCTCATCACAATGTTGCTGGTGGGGCTGGGAGTTGTGCTGCTGGCGCTCGGTCTGCATGAGTTCCTCGGTGAGATTCTCCCCCAGGGCCAGTGGTGGGCGGCCGCCTCGACCGCCCTCACGGCGGTGGTTGTCCTTTTGGCCACGGTGATTGTGGCAGGAAGGCTCCGGACCGGTGATGAGTGAGCAAAACGGCTCGGTGACTCGAGAGGACCTCGAGCGGCAGGCCCGCGAGATCGTCGAGGTATTGACCCAGACCGGAGAGTCGATGAAGAGTCCGGTGGTTCTGAAGGGCCTGGGGGCGATGGCCGCGGTGGGAGTGGCCTACTGGGTGGGGAGACGCCGGGGTCGAAGCCGGGTAAGAAAGGCCATCTCCGAACTGGCCCGCATGGTTTGATCGAGAAAACGACCCGAAAGAGCCAATCGAGGTTGCTGCCGGCCGATGATGACCCCCCGCCGTGTTGTTTGGAGGATCAGCGTCCCCGGCGTCGTTTCCCCGCCGCCCAGCGCCACACCAGCAGACCGGCCATCATCAGCCAGACATCCCCGGTGCGGGCCCCTCCGAAGGCGCTACGCCTCGCCAGGCGTTTGAGGTGGTTGATTATCACGATATTTGTATGTTGATTATCACGATATTTGTATAAGGTATTGAAACAAGCCTAGACACGCTATCGAAAGGAGCGTTCTTTGAGAAACGACCGGATGCGAAGAGCCTTGGTATGGATCCTGGTGATGGCCTTGATACTCACCTTGCTGGGCTCGGTGGTGGCAGTCTTCCAATGAAAGTCCTATTGCATCAGCCACGGCGGAGATCGAGTTGCAGGGGCCGAAAACAGTTCAGGCCCTGTTGAACGGATTCGACTTGATGTCCGAGACGGTGCTGGTGAGCAGGGAGGATCAACTCCTTCCCGACGGGGGGCGTCTCCACCCCCACGACGTCATCGAGTTGCGCCCGGTTAGCTCGGGAGGTTGACCATCTCATGAAGGGTCGGGTGTGCTGCCAAGGGGCGGTGATCTCTGTGCGGCGTCACAACGCCGGGTTCTGCAAGGAGCATTTCGTCGCCCATGTGCATCGGCAATGCGGGCAGCCCACTGTCGGCCGGACGGGCGCTTTTTGCCGGTTGAAGGAGGTGACTGTGCTTGGCATAGCCGCCCACCGATCCTCGTGACGCCGCCCGCCCGAAGTCACCGTTTGTTCGAGGAAGGGGAAACGGCGCTCCTGATCGACGGGAAGGGTCGGCGCTTCCTGGTGCTTTTGCATCCGTCCCGCCGCTTCGAATACCACATGGGGGTGGTGCCCCACACCGAGATCATCGGCCGATCCGAGGGCATTCTGCTCAGTTCGTCGTCGGGTGCCCGGCTGCGGCTGCTTCGTCCCCGGCTGGCCGATTTCATCTTGAAGATGAAACGAGGCGCCCAGGTCGTGTATCCCAAAGACATCGGCCCGATTCTGATGTGGGCGGACATCGGACCGGGGATGACCGTGGTCGAGGGAGGAACCGGATCGGGCGCCTTGGCGATGGCGCTGGCGCGGGCCGTGGGAGCGGAGGGCCAGGTGGTCTCCGCGGAGATCCGGGATGATCACGCCGCCCATGCCCGCAAGATGATCACCAGATGGTTCGGCGAGATACCTGCCCAGTTGGAGCTCTTCCGGGGCAGGGTCGAGGACGCGATCGGGGTGGTGGGACCCGAACGGGTGGTTCTGGATGTTCCCGAACCATGGCATGCGGCCGCCGTGGCGGCGTCCGCCCAGCCACCGGGAGGGGTTTTCTGCTCCTACCTGCCGACCGTGCCGCAGGTGGAGAAGCTGGTGTCCACCCTGAAGTCGACCCACGCCTTTTGCGAAACGGAGGTATTTGAGACCCTTCACCGGGAATGGAACGTGCATGGTCCGTCGGTGCGGCCCCGGCATCAGATGATCGGACACACCGGTTTCCTGGTCGTGTCCAGAATCAGGTTTCCCAACCACCCGTCCTGACCGTCGGATCCAAGAAACGGGTTATTCCGATAAGAACGTGGGCGGGAAGGTGTGGGTGGGTTCGCGAAACAAAGGCAACGGTGGGGATTGACTTGTCACATGCCGGGGCGCATATTGAATGGGTCGAACATCTCCCCGGCCCTGTCCGACGTCGTCAGGACCGCACCGGAGGTCATAAATCTTTTCGGGACGCTGGTTCCCGCCACCAACCCGTGGCGAAGCGTGTCCCGATCCTGGTGGTGAGCGGCGGGGGAGGGGCCCAACGGGCGAAAATTTCGTGGCGCGATTTTCGCGGGTTAGTGGCCAGCTTTTGGCGATAGACGGTTGCTAACCGCCTACTCACTGAGTCCGGTGCTCAGGGCTCTATGAAGATGCACTCCCCGGGGCACTCTTCGGCAGACTCGATGGTGATGTCTTCTTGGCCGGCGGGAACGATTGCGAGCCCACCGGCGCCTTGTATGTGTCCCTCGGCTTCCGCATAGATGGTCTCGCCGTCCCGAACGTAGGCCAGGCCGTCATCCAGGAGAACGAAAACATCCGGGGCAATCTCTTCGCACAGCCCATCGCCGGTGCAGAGGTCTTGATCAATCCAAACCTTCATAGCCCTTGTGGTCTCCCGTCCTTGGAATGGTTGAGTTCAATGATAACAAGCTTGGTATCCCAGAATACAAACACATTTCGTATACTCATCCGCACGCCGGAAAATCCTCGAAGCAGGAAGATGTTCGAACAGCGCCGACCCGACTACTCCGATCCCTCCGCAGTTATCGCTCAATTGGAGGGTGAGCTGGCCCGGTTGCGTTCGCAGACTCCCCGTCGGATCGACGCTCTCCAGCACCAGATGGACCAGACTCGGCGGCAACTCGATCGAGTGCGCGGCCAGAACGAGAAACTGGGCGCCCTCCTGACCGAAGCCCGCGAACAACTGGCCATGCTCCGGACCGAGATCGAACGGCTGACCAGCCCCCCCAACGCCTTCGGGACGGTGTTGGGAGTGCACACCGACGGAAAAGTGGATCTGGTGACCGGTACTCGCAAGCTCCGGGTGGACGCACAGCCTTCCATTGAGGTCAAAAAGCTCCAGCCCGGACAGCAGGTCCTGTTGAACGAGGCCTACTCCATCATCGATGTCCGCGATTTCGACGGCACGGGAGAAGTGATGGTGGTGAGAGACCGCCTGGGACAGGACCGACTTTTGGTGCAGGCTCACGGAGACGAGAACCGGGTGGTGTGGATCGCCGGTCCGCTGCAGGACGAGCCGTTGCGCATGGGAGACAACGTGCGGGTGGATGTGCAAGGCGCCATGGCCCTGGAGAGACTGGCGCGCCCCGAGGTGGAGGAACTAATCCTCGAGGAAGTTCCCGATGTCAACTACACGCAGGTGGGGGGTCTACATTCCCAGATCGAAATGATCCGTGACGCAGTGGAGCTTCCCTATGTGCACCGTGAACTTTTCTCCCGGTACAACCTCAAGCCTCCCCAGGGCATACTGCTCTATGGTCCTCCCGGTTGCGGCAAGACCCTGATCGCCAAGGCGGTGGCCAACAGTCTCGCCGTGGCGGTCGCCGAGCGGACCGGCCAACCGGACACCCACTCCTATTTCCTCAACATCAAGGGTCCGGAACTGCTTAGCAAGTGGGTGGGGGAAACCGAACGACAGATTCGGTTGATCTTTCAGCGGGCCAGGGAGAAGGCGTCCGAAGGAGTGCCGGTGATCGTGTTCTTCGACGAGATGGACTCGCTGTTCCGCACCAGGGGCACCGGAATATCCTCTGATGTGGAGTCGACCATCGTTCCCCAGTTGCTTTCCGAGCTGGACGGTGTGGAATCTTTGCGGAACGTGATCGTTATCGGAGCATCCAATCGGGAGGACCTGATAGATCCGGCGATCCTCCGGCCCGGCCGCCTTGACGTCAAAATCAAGATCTCCCGTCCCAACGAAGTCGCCGCCCGGGAGATATTTCGTATCTATTTGACTTCGGATCTTCCCTACAGCCCGGACGGCCTGACGAAAGCCGGGGGAGACACCGACGGAATGTTGGAGGATTTGATCACGGACGTGGTGGACGCCATGTATTCGGAAAAGAAAGAGAATCGCTTTCTGGAGGTCACCTATGCCAATGGCGACCGAGAGGTGTTGTTCTTCAAGGACTTTTCCAGCGGTGCCATGATCGAAAACATCGTCCGCCGTTCCAAAAAAAGCGCCATCAAACGCTATCTGAGCGGGGGAGATCCCGGCATCGGCGCCCACGATCTGCTGGCGGCGGTCCGTCGTGAGTTCCGCGAGCACGAGGACCTTCCCAACACCACCAACCCCGATGACTGGGCGAAGATCTCCGGCAAAAAGGGCGAGCGGATCGTTTACGTACGCACGTTGTTGGAGGATGGCGACGGTCGGATGGTGGAAACGGTCACCACCGGACAGTACCTCTGATCTTTCCCCGCACCGGCTGCTGATGGCCATCCCCAAGGTGCTGGGCACTGAAACCGAATTCGGGGTGATCATCCGCAATCGCGCCCATCAGCACCAGGCTCTGGCCGCGGCGGCGGTGATAGACGGTTACCCCGGTGGTCCGGTGAGAGTGCAATGGTCCTATGAGCACGAGTCCCCGGGCAGCGACTCGCGGGGCTTTGGCCACGAGAACTTCGGGATGCCCGAACCCGAATCGACCCTGATCAACTCGGTGTTGACCAACGGCGCCCGTCTGTACGTGGATCATTCCCATCCCGAATACTCCAGTCCCGAATGCGTCGATCCCCGGGCAGGGGCGCTTTATGACAAGGCGGGAGAATTGGTGATGGCCAAGGCGGCTCGCCAGGTTCAGAAGACCCTCCCTCCCAACCAGCAAATCCGTCTCTACAAAAACAACAGCGACGGCAAAAGCAGCAGCTACGGCGCCCATGAAAACTATCTTCTTTCCCGTCTAACGCCTTTCGGGAGGGTTGTCCGCTATCTCCCTACCTTTTTGGTGAGCCGCCAGATCTTCACCGGTTCGGGCAAGGTGGGCGCCGAAAACTACCGTCCCCCCTGTTCCTACCAGATCACCCAGCGGGCGGATTTCTTCGAAGAGGTGGTGGGATTGGAGACCACCCTGCGGAGACCGATCGTCAACACCCGCGACGAACCGCATGGGGATCCCACCCGCTACCGCCGACTGCATGTGATTATCGGTGACGCAAATCTCTCCGAAGTTCAGATTTTTCTGAAACTGGGCGTCACTGCCCTGTTTCTGCATGCCTTCGAAGACCAGGCTTTGCCTTCGGCCTTGGAGTTGGCCGATCCGGTGAAGGCCTGTTGGCAGATCAGCCACGATCTCAGCCTCTCCGAGCCGGTGGAAATGGAGGGGGGCGGCGCCGCTACCGCTCTCCAACTGCAGTTCCAGTATCTGGAGTGGCTTTCCGAATACGCCCGTCATCGGATGGAAGAAGAGGTCTGGCAGGTGGTTCTGGACGAATGGGAGGGGGTGTTGGTGGATTTGGAACGCGATCCCAAGTTGACTGCCGATCGGCTGGATTGGACCGCCAAGCTCGGACTGTTGGAGGCCTACCGGGCCCGGCAGAGTATGAGTTGGTCGCATCCCCGGTTGGCCGCCCTGGCCTTGCAGTATCACGATGTGGAACCGGCCCGCAGCATCTACCACCGATTGGTGGAAACCGGGGCGATGCGGCGATTGTTCACCGACGCCGAGATCGAGGAGGCCGAGCGGTGTCCACCGGAGGACACCAGAGCCTGGTTCAGAGGCTCGTGCGTCTCCCGGTTCGGGACCTCTTTGGTGGCCGCCAATTGGGATTCGCTTTTGTTCGAAAGGAATCCGGGAGACCTTGTCAAGGTGTCTATGATGGAACCTTTGAAAGGAAGCCGCATCAACGCCGGCCCTCTGATGGAGCGGGTATCCGATCCAGCCGGTTTGATCCGCGAGTTGGGTGAAAGAAATGGCTGATCAGGAACGGAACAGGCGTCGTCGCCGATCCAAGGAGGGACCGCCGCCCTCGGAGAGTGATCTATCGGGGTTGGGGATGGCGCAGATGGATTCCCAGAAGATAGACGAACTGTTGGATGAGATCGACAGTGTGCTGGAGGAGAACGCCGAGGAGTTCGTAAAGAACTACGTACAGAAGGGAGGGGAGTGACCGAGTTGCCGAATTGGGGTTTGCCCTTGGGCGCGCCCGCTCCCGGATCGAGTTTCTCCGACCTGTTGGACTCCTTGGGACTGGCCCCTCGCTGGAAGGTTCCCGCCGGCCCGGCGCAAACTCTCAATCCGCCCGAAGGCACCACCGTCCTGGCCTGTCGCTATGGGGACGGAGTGGTGATCGGCGGTGATCGTCAAGCCACGGAGGGCCATCTGATCGCCCACCGTCGTATCCGCAAGGTCTACCGGTCAGATCGGATGTCGGCGGTGGCAGTGGCCGGAACCGCCGGTCTGGCGCTGGAGATGGTGCGGTTGTTCACGGTGGAATTGGAGCACTACGAAAAGATCGAGGGCGCCATGCTCAGCTTGGAGGGGAAGGCCAACTTCCTGTCCCGGCTGGTCCGTTCGCAATTGCCTCTGGCCTTCCAGGGTCTGGCGGTGGTGCCCCTGTTCGCCGGTTACGATCAGACCTCCGATCAGGGCAGGGTTTACACCTTCGATGTGGTGGGGGGACGTTATGAAGAGAAACAGTACGGGGCGGCCGGCTCGGGCGCGGTGCAGGCCCGGGCCTATCTGCGTACCGCTTGGAAGCCGGAGATGGCAGAGGATGAGGTTGTCGAAAAGGTGATGGGCGCTTTGGTGGCGGCCGCCGATGTGGATGTGGCCACCGGTGGTCCTGACCTGCGGCGCGGCATTCTGCCCAACCTGGTGATGATCGACCGCGGCGGGGTGCGGGAGGTCTCCGATGATCATCTGGCGTCGGTGGCCGAGGCGGCGCTGAGGGAAGGTCAATGAACCCGGGCTTCTATGTCACGCCCGAGCAACTTGTCCGTGACCGGGCCGAGTTCGCTCGCAAGGGAATTGCCAGGGGGCGTTCCATTCTGGCGATGGAGTATCGGGATGGTTTGCTGATGCTGGCCGAGAATCCCGGGGGGTCTCTCAACAAGATCAGCGAAGTCTACGATCGGATCGCGTTTGCCGGCGTGGGTCGCTACAACGAATTCGAGACGCTTCGGAAGGCGGGGATTCGCCAGGCCGACGTGATGGGGTATCTCTACAGCCGCGACGATGTCACCGCCCTGGGTCTGGCGACCGCCTTTTCACAGACCCTGGGGGTTATTTTCTCCCACGAGGCCAAGCCTTTCGAGGTGGAGCTTCTGATATGCGAATTGGGGTTGGAGGGACAGCCCAACCAGATGTTGCAGATCAGCTATGACGGAACCTTGCTGGAGGGGCGGGAGGCCCTGGCCATTGGAGGGAAGGCCGATGTGCTGGGGACGGCGCTCCGGGACCGCTTTGAACCAGGGTTGGATCGAAACGCCGCGCTCCGGTTGGGCATGCAGGTGTTTGCCGAAACCGAACGTCGCCCGTTGGACGGCTGGGAAGCGGCCGTATTGGAGCGAGGACCGGCCAGACGGTGTTTCCGCCGCCTGACCGGTCCGGAGTTGGCAAGGGTGTCCGAGGAGAATCCTTCCTCCTGATCGTCAGCCGGTCAACGCCTCGGCGATCAAGCGAGCGTTGCTCACCAGCCATTTCGGATAGGTGTCGGCTTCGGTGCCGGCGGGCCCCAGCGACCCGGTGTACAGCTCCACTACCTCGAGGGGAGGATCAAATTCTGCAGCCACGGTCCGCGGAAGCCGGGTATCGGCGGTGGTATCGGCGAAGATCGCAGGCACCCCTTCCCGGGCTATCGCATCCACCAATTCGGCCAGGTGGGCAGTGCCGGGCTGAGCCAGAGTGGATCCTCCCGAAAGGATGGTGTCCAAGATTTCGAACCCGAAATACTCCCCGAAATACAAGAATGAATCGTGGTTGGTCACCAGTATCCGGTCGGCGGCGGGCACTGCGGACAGTATCCCTTCAGCTTCGGTGGCGGCTTGGCGGATGAGGGCTATCAGGTTATCGGCCCGCTCGTTCCATTCGGCGGATGAGAGGCCTGAGCCGACGTCGATCAGTTCGCCGACAATGGCCCGGACAGCCTTCTCCACCCGAGAGGGATCGAACCAGAAGTGGGGATCGAATGCCCCGCCGTGGTCGTCGTGGTCGCCTTCCTCGTCGTGGTCGCCTTCGCCTTCATCCTCGTCGTGGTCGCCCTCCTCCTCGTGATCTTCTCCCCTGCCTTCACCCCATTCCAGGGGATCCGCCTGGTCTCCCACTTCAAGCACTCGGGCCCCATCCTGGCGGGCGGAATCAAAGATCGCCGACAGACTTTCCTCCAGGCCGAGGCCGTTGGCTACCACTAGATCCGCCTCCCGGAGCTTGGTGCCATCCTGGGAAGACATTTGAAAGTCGTGGGGATCGGCCCCCACCGGAAGCAGGATCTCTACGGTTCCGGCGTCGCCCACCAATGCTTTCACCAGATCACCGAGAATGGTGGTGGTGACCACTACGTACAATTCATCGCCCGACCCGGCGCCGTCCGCCGCGGGAGATCCCGAATCTTCCGTCACACCGACGGTCGGTTCGCTATCAGCGTCACCACCACATGCGGCGCCCAATAACATCATCGCCACTGCAAGCACCCAAATACGACTCTTTGTTGCCTTCAGCATCACTCCTCCTTAGTAATAGTGATAATCATTATCATAATAACGGGACTGTTGATCGGCCCAAAGAGAATGGTCCGCCATTTGACTTACCGGGGAAGAAAGCCCCGTTAGCTTGTCAAGCCGGTTTTTGAGTCCGCCGGCGAAGGGGCGGGCCGTGACGGGGAGGGACCCTGCGAGGCGGAAGGGTGGACAGCAACTGGTCGGTGGCCAGACTGATCTGCGACACCGCTTTTTCGAAGGCTTGCTCGGTCGCCGCCGAGGTTTTTTGCACGCCGCTTACTTTCCGCACATACTGACGGGCGGCCGACTCGATCTCTTGCGGGGTGGCGGGAGGCTGCAGCCCGCGCAATATGGTGATGTTTCGACACATCCGCCAGATTCTATTGCCGGCGGTGGGATTGCTCGGGCCCGGTGTCCTCCGGCCGGGATGGGGTGTTGGAGCAGGGATAGGTTGACATCTCCTGGGGCCGGCCGCTTCCGGGCCGCGCCCCGTTACCACTGCCGGTGCCCGGCGCCGATTTCAGGTGGGGGGAAAGGGCAGCTGAAGCCAGGATGGTCGGGTGGAAGTCCGGATCTCCACCACCCATTTCACCCACCAGAATCCCCGACGTCCGGGCACCACCAGACGGGCGGGAAACCCGTGCCCGGGGCTGAGCGACTTGCCTTGCAATCGGGTGGCCAGCCATAGACGGGAGAGATCGGAGACGGGAAAGCGCCGCTGATAGCCGGTGGACGATCTCACCACCACACTTTCGGCATCCCCGGGAACCAACAATTGGTCCAAGCGGACACCCTCCCACTCCTGTTCGGAATACCATCCGCCGGTGCAGTCCAACACCGCGGTGAACCTCTCTTGAGGCAGGCGTTCCAGATCCGCCAGGCTCAACTGTTTCTCACCCGTCTCCAGGTCCAGTCTCCAGGCGGCGCCGTCCATGCGGGGGACCCGGTCGTTGAGCCAGGAGGTGACCGGCATCTGGGTGGGATCTCCCGAGCCGCGCTCATGGGAGCCGGTGAATCGCCGTTCACCGCCGGGCAAACCCGCCGCGCGGATGGTGGATTCCCATCCGGCCCACACTACGGCAGCTATCCCCACCAGACCGGCGCCGCGTAGCAAAGCCCTTCGGTCGAGGTCCATGCGGCGGAGACGCACCGGATGCGAGCGGTAGTGGAGCCAGACCATCACCACCGTCGCTATTCCGCCCCCCACGTGCACCTGCATTACGGTGAGTGGCCCGATGCGATCGGTTAGCCCGGTGACCTGGATCAGCCCGGATACCAGCGTGATTGCCACCAGGCTGCCCAAGGCCACCGATATCCAGCGGGTTGGCCGCCGGCGCGCCATGCCCCGGCGGACCACCGCCGACTTCCAGGGGGTCAGCAAGGCCACCGCCAGAGCCGTCACCGCATGGATGGTGGTCGGATTCACATCCCAATCGACGCCCACCGCAAAGGAAAGGAATCCGCTCAGCGCCGCCAATGGCAGCAGAATCGCCAAGGTCAGGTTGGTGCGGCGTCCTGAGGTCCGGGAACGGGAGCGGGTCATCTTCGGTCCATTATGTGAGACAGTCCCAAGTTTGCCATCCCTCGCCCTCATAGATCAGATAGGCGGCCACCGCCGTGTTGGCGACGGGATCGAAAGGGTCGTAGCCCCGGAACCCGGCGAGCTGAGCATGATCGGGCCAGAAGACCGGATCGTGTTGGAACAGCCCGACCCGACCGGTGCGTGGGTCGATGGCCTGGGGATCGAACCCGGACAGGCACCAGGCCAGTCGCAGCGCCCGAACCACATCGCTGTCCAAAAAATACCGGGAAGCAAGATCGGTGATCTCCGCGGAGGTGAGGGTCTTTCGCCTCAGGTAGGGAGCGTCCCCCGGCCCGGTCTCCGATCTCGGGCGGGACAACCCCCCGGTCTCGGCCGGTTCAGACAAGGGGCTCGACACCAAAGCGGGCTCGACCAAAACCAAATCCGGGCCGCCGGTGAGCGCCGAGACCAGCATTTGCCCGGCCGCCCCGCCCGCGCTGCGACCATGAAGACCGAAGATCACTGGTTCTCGGGGTGGCGGAGGCGCGGGGCGGCGGCGGGAGAAGAGATTGAAAAGCCCTAGCACGGTCAAGACCAGCACCACCAACGAGATGCTCAACCAGATGACCCGGCGGCGCCTCAACTGTTGAAGCCAATCCCTCTCGGGCTGGTCGAACGTTCGGCCCTGAGTCGAGGTCATGCCGGAAAAGCGGCGGCGATCCTTTCTCGGGCCTGTGCCCAGGCGCGGTTTCCTATATCCAGAAAACCCAGGTGCCCGCCGTTTTTGAGAATCAACGTCTCCGCCCGGTCACCGGCCGCGGTGGCCGCCCCGGCGAATCCGGTTGAATGATCCGACGGCACCAATTCGTCGTCCTGGGCGTGGATCAATAAGGAATCGACCCCCAGCGGGATCAGTCGACCGGGGGAGGATGCCTTCGGGTCCTGGCCCGCCAGATAGGCGCGATCGAGGTCGCTGTCCATCCGCAGAGTGGTTATGCCGGCCAGAGATATCGCCAAGCGGGGAGCGTGCCCCCATCGTCTCCACCACACCGACGCCATCAAGGCCAGATTTCCGCCCGCCGAGTGGCCCAGGAGCGCCACCCGTTGGGCGTCCAACTCAACCCGATCGGCGATCTCCCGGTAAGCCTGTCGGGTGGTTTCGATGGTGACTGGAAATCGGCCGCTCCCCCGGGGCGGTAGGTATTCGAAATTGTAGGTTGCATAGCCACTGTCGGCCAGGTCCACCGCCATCCCGTCCAACTGGTCCCGTCGCCATTGGCCCATCCATCCTCCGCCATGCAGCAGCACCACCACCGGATGAGGACTGCTACCTTCGGGCAGCCGGAGGTCGCCCACCGCCCCCGCCGCGCCTCTGATCGTCTGAGGATTGCCCAACAGCCGGTAGTGGAGGTGACGGATTCCCCACATGTACCCCTCCACTCCTCTCCCATAGATGGTGCGAACGCACACCGGCGACACCACCGAGTGCTGCCGCCACCGTTCTCTTTCCATGACGTTGGAGATGTGAACCTCCACAATGGGAAGTTCTGTTGCCGCCAGGGCGTCGGCCAGACTGCGGGAATAATGAGTGAGAGCGCCCGGGTTGATCACGATGCCATCTGTCTGACCCCGCAGGCTGTGGAGGTGATCGATGATGGCGCCCTCGCGGTTGGACTGGAAGTGGGCTATCTCGGCGCCCACCGACCGGCCCCACGCGGCCAGCAGCCTGATCAACCGGTCGAGCGTGGTGTGACCGTAGACCTCCGGTTGCCGGGTCCCCAGCAGATTGAGGTTTGGTCCGTTGACCACGGCGATCCGCATGCCCATGGCCCGGAGGCTACTCGGCCGGCATCGGTCGGCCGGGCGACAAATGGTCGGGCAAAAAGCTCTCCGCCATCCGGAGGGTCGATTCGTCCAGGCCGCTTTCCGATATCTTTGCCACAGAAGCCAACTCTGCGCTCAGGGAACCCGCCACCTGCCCCGTAGTCATGTCGGAGCGGGCGGCGCGAAGCGACCCGGTGGCGCTCGGATCCCAGGGGAAGGAAAGCTCTCGGTAGACCGGGATGAGGACTCGGTTGATGGGCTCTCTGCCGAACACCACCACCACTCCGCCCACATGCGCCACCCCCCGGCGGAGGCGTTGTCCCACTCCCATGACTTTCCACCGCCCCTCCAGGTTCACGCTGTAACGCCCCGGGCAGTATTCGCCGGGCACTTCCCCGACCCGCGCATCGAAGCCCATCCGATGGAGAGCCTTGACCACGATCCCGTCGATTTCGGTGAATCGCTCCTTGATTCCCCCGAGTGGATCGGAGGTGGGGATCGCCCACGAAAAGGCCAGAGTTCCCTCGTGGAACACGGCCGCCCGTCCCCCCGCCAGCCGCTCCACCGCCTCGAACCCCGCCGCGCGGCAGGCCTGCACCGCTTCTCGATAACCCTCGGCCACCACATCCTGCCGTCCGAAAGCCACCACCCGGCCCGGTGTGTACAAGCGAAAGGTCTCCCCCAACCGGCCAACCGACACCTCCTCCAGGATGGCGCGGGACACAGCCGTGTCGAAGGCGGGATGGTGAGGATAGGAGTCCCGCACCAATCTGATCGACCGGCGTCGGGGGGCATCTTCAGAATTCATCGGCCGAAGGGAGTCAGATGGCCGCGGTCGCCGACCGAGTTAGCTGACGATGCTGTTCAGCGCAGCTATGGCAGACCACGAGCGGTCGTTTTGATTCCAACTGCTCCAATTGGAGGCGGGGACGGTGAGGGCGGCTTCCACCAACTGGCCGAGCACCGTTATGAAAACCCGAAGCTGGCGGGGAAGCGGAAAGTACTCCTCTTCGTCGGTGATATGGGCCGGTTCCACCCCCTGGCGGGGTGACAACGCTTCGATCACCTCCTGGACCAGATGATCGGGCGCCGAGGCGCCGGCGGTCAAACCCACCGTCTCCACGTTCTCCAGCCACTCGGCGGAGATGTCGTCGGCATGGTTGATGCGGTAGGCGACCGTCCCCATCTCTTTGGCCACTCGCACCAGCGCCTGGGTGTTGGAGGAGTTTGCCGACCCCACCACCAGTATCAAGTCGCAATAGGTCGCCATGCTCTGGACAGCAGATTGGCGGTTGGTGGTGGCATAGCAGAGGTCGGAACGTCGGGCGGTCCACAGGTTGGGAAACCGGAGGTCGGCTTCGGTGTGAATAGCCTCCCACTCGTGCATCCCCAGAGTGGTCTGAGCCAGCAGGGCAACCCGTTCCGGGTCTTTGGGTTGGAAATCCCCGAGTCTTTTTTCGGGGGTAACCAGGGTGATCGTCTGTGGAGAGATCGCCATAGTCCCGACGGCTTCATCATGTTGCTCGTGCCCGACATACAGGATGTCGTACCCGTTCTTCGACATCCTCTTCACCTCGTGATGAACCTTGGTGACCAAGGGACACACGGAATCGATGACTATCGCCGCCCGATCGTGGGCAGAGTCCATCACCTGGGGCCCCGAGCCATGAGCGGACAACATGACCGGCGCCCCCACCGGGACGTCTGACACGTCGTCCACGAAAACAACGCCCACCTTCCGGAAAGCATCCACCACCCAATGGTTGTGAACAATCTCGTGGTAGCAGTAGACGGGCGGATCGAATATGCGCACCATCCAAATCAAGGCCTTGATGGCCATTTCCACCCCCGCGCAGAATCCACGCGGCTCGGCCAATACCACCCGTTCGATCATGCCGTTGGATGTTAGGCGCCTTGGGGGTCTAGAGTCCCTTTCTCTTTGGGAGGCCGTGCGGCCCGGGTGAAATCCACCGGTTGAGGTGGAATCGCCCTGGGTTTGGTGGACTTACTCCGATCGATCCGGAGGTTCCTTTACTCGCTCCACGGGAAGTTCAAAGCCCACCTGGGCACCGCCCGAGGCGCCATTGCGGGCGAATACTGTTCCGCCGTGGGCCACCACCAGGTGCTGCACAATGGCCAGGCCGAGACCGGAACCGGGAGTGGAGCGGACATCCCTTGACCGGTAGAAACGATTGAAAATGTGAGGCAGGTCCTCCTCGGAGATTCCGGGCCCGTCATCGGTAACCCTTACCCGGCCGCCGTCAAGGTGGATTTCCACCCTTTCCGTTGCCCATTTGACGGCGTTGTCAACCAGGTTGCCCAGGGCCCTTTCCAGTTGCGATCGCCTGCCTTTGACCGATGCGCCCTTTCCGGTGATCACCACCTTCTTGCCGCCGATCCGCCGGAAACGATGGGCGATGTCGGACGCCAGTTCATCCGTCTCTATGTCGTCGTAGTCCTCGTTGTTCTGGTGGACATCCGTGGAGAGATCCACAAGTTCGGTCGCCAAGCCCGCCAACTGATTCGATTCGGCCAGAGCAGCCTCCAGCATCCGGCGGCGTTGCTCATCGGTGAGGTTTTGGTTCTGGCGGAGAAGAGTCTCGAGGTTGGTTTTCAAAGCTGTGATGGGAGTGCGGAATTCGTGGCCGGCGTCGGAGACCAGTCGCTGCTGCTGCTTCCGGGAGGTGGCCAGTGCGGAGAGCATCGCCGAGAAGGCGGTGGCCAAACGTCCGATTTCGCCAGGTGCGGAGCGGTTGAGTCGTGTTTCGGTGTCGAGTCGCTCCGTTGCCGCGATCTGCTCGGCCGCCTCGGCGAGATCACTGACCGGTCGAACAGCTCGGGAGGCCAGTATCCATCCGGTGAGCCCCACCAGCAGGATGCCGATCACCCCGATGGGCACCATCCGACGGGTGAACCCGGCAAGATTGGCATTGACCCGAGAAACGTCCGTGGCGATCTGGAAGGCGGTCCCCGATGCGTTGTCACGGGCCGGATCCCAGAGCCGGGCGGTGATCATCCGGTAGGCGACGCCGCCGATGCGAACATCTCGTATCACCGATCTGCCCGCTCCGGTCGCCACTCCCAGATCGACGGTCTCGATGGGGAGATTCACTTGGTCGGGACCTATCCGGAGAACCACTCCGCCCTCGCGGTCGAAGACCTGCAACACCGCGTCGAGATCCACAATCCGGGATCGTCCGGCGGCCCGCGGCAGATCGTCGAGAACGGAGGGTCTTTCCTCCGGCTGGGGAACGTCGCCGCCGAGGTTTCGCCGCACTTCGGGCCCCGAATGGCTGTCTGGTATTTCTCCCCGGCTTACGTGGGCGGCGCGTTCCCGAAGATTGGCGTCCACGGCGCCCCGAAGCTGACGATCCGCCGACAGAGTGGCGGCCCAGGCCGTGAGACCGATGGCCAGAGCGGCCACCAGGGCGAGGGTGAGCGCCCACCGCCAACGCAGGCTCACGATTCCCTCGCTACATATCCCACGCCCCGGACGGTGTGGATCAGCCGACCTTCTCCCGCCGCCTCCAACTTGCGGCGCAGATACCCGATG
Source organism: Acidimicrobiia bacterium (assembly GCA_963665765.1). Classification (GTDB taxonomy): domain Bacteria; phylum Actinomycetota; class Acidimicrobiia; order Spongiisociales; family ZC4RG35; genus Bin76. Next base: position 243,415 of record OY762464.1, on the reverse strand, counting down.
TACACCTCCAGGGGGTTGGAGGTGGTTGCGAAGTCATAGCCCCATATACGTTCCATAATCAGCTCCCGGGGAAGCACGATCCTGGCATTGAACATCAAAAATTCCAACAGATCAAACTCGGTCTTGGTGAGGGTGAGTTCTCGTTGACCGCGGAACACTCGCCGGGCGGCGGGATCGAGAGACAATTCGGCCAGTTGCAAGGTCTTGCCATAACCGGTTATCCCCCCACGACGCAGCAGGGCCCGCAGCCGCGCCAGCAACTCTTCCAGAGCGAACGGTTTGACCAGATAATCGTCTGCCCCGGCATCGAGCCCGGCTACCCGGTGGGTTACCTCGTGCCGGGCAGTGAGCATCAGGATCGGGGTGGTGTCTCCGTCTGCCCGGACTCTCCGGGCCACCTGCAATCCGTCCAGGATCGGCATCATCACATCCAAGATGACGGCGTCGGGACGGTGTGAGGCGATCATCTGAAGCGCCGCCCCACCGTCAACGGCGGTGGAGACCTCAAATCCTTCCAGATCCAAGGCCCGGTGAAGCGAGTCGCGCACTCGCTGGTCATCTTCCACCAGCAGCAGTCGTCCGACAGTCATGGCTTGGCAGTTTCCGACCGGTTCATTCTGGTGATGTACTCCATATCTCTGCCAGCCTGGCCGGCGAACATGAGAGAAACCTGAGATTTACCCTACCCGGCGGCCGGTGGCTAGTATTCGGGTTGTGACAGCCACCATCGTGTTGGGAGCACAATGGGGCGACGAGGGGAAGGGCCGTGTTACCGATTTTTTCGCGGAGTCCGCCGATTATGTCGTCCGCTATCAGGGGGGTAACAACGCTGGGCATACCATCACCATCGGTGATCGCTCCTATGCCCTGTCGCTGGTTCCCTCGGGGGTGATGTACGGCAGTTGCGTACCGGTGATCGCCTCGGGCTGCGTGATCGATCCGGCGGTGCTGCTGAGCGAGATCGAGATGCTCACCCGAGAGGGGATCAGCGTCAAGCGCCTGCGTATTTCTTCCAATGCCCACCTGATCATGCCCTATCACCGGATGCTGGACGGTGTGATGGAGCGCTACCTGGGTCGCAACCAGATCGGCACCACCAAACGGGGGATCGGCCCGGCCTACACCGACAAGTATTCCCGGGTGGGGATTCGGGTTCAGGATCTGTTTGACCCGCGGATCTTTCGAGAAAAGGTCGAGGTGGCCTTGGCGGACAAGAACAAGATACTGACCAGGGTCTACAATCGCCTGCCGATGAACTCCGATGAGGTGGTCTCGGAGTACCTGGAGATGGCCGAACGGCTCCTTCCCCATGTCACCGACACCTCACACCTGCTCTGGAAGGCAGTCGCCGAGGGACGGGAAGTTCTGTTTGAGGGGGCGCAGGGGACGCTGCTGGATATCGACCACGGGACCTATCCCTTTGTCACCTCCTCCAATCCCACGGCCGGTGGCGCATTGATCGGCGCCGGACTGGGCCCCACCGCCATCGATACGGTGGTTGGGGTGGCCAAGGCCTACATCTCCCGGGTGGGTAGCGGTCCCTTTCCCACCGAGTTGTCGGACGAAGTGGGGGATTGGCTGGTGGACCGGGGTCGGGAGTACGGTACGGTCACCGGTCGCCGACGGCGCTGCGGGTGGCTCGATCTGGTGGCTCTCCGGTATGCGGCCCGGATCAATGGGTTGACCCATCTGTTCATCACCAAGCTCGATATTCTCTCCGGTTTGGACACCTTGCGAGTGGCGGTGGGCTACCACGGCGCCGGGCAAAGCCATGAGGAGTTCCCCCGCCAGCAGCGGGTGTTGTACCGATGCACTCCGGTGTACGAGGATTTGGAGGGCTGGGAGGAGGACATCACCGGGGCAAGAAGGTTCCGCGATCTGCCGCCGACCGCCCGGAGCTACATACGTTTTATCGAGGAGGCGGTAGGGGTGCAGGTGGGATGGGTCTCGGTCGGCCCCGAACGCAGCCAGTTGGTGATTCGCTGAGGCTGGGAGCAACGGGGGCAAGGATCCGGCGCCCGGGCCGCCAGCCTTGGTCTGTCAGTCGGGTCTTCTAGAAATGGCGGGAGAGTGGGGGCGCCAAGTCGCCGTTTGGTGATATCGAGACTTCCCGGGCGTCCAACCATTCGGCTAGATCGGTCAATTCCCCGGCTAATTCCCGGCACACTCGGTCCACCGGGATGTCGGTTTCCCCAAAGCTGCCCAGCACCAGCAGGCGCTTTGACTTCCGATCAAGCTTGAGGTCCACCCGGGCGACCATGGTGTCTCCCAGCAGGAAGGGCAGCACGTAGTAGCCGTGAATCCGCTTGGCGCGAGGAACGTAGATCTCAATCCGATACCGAAAGTGAAATAGCCTTTCCAGCCGCGGGCGACACCAGACCAGGGGATCGAAGGGGGAGAGGAGCGCCCGCCCGCCCACCTGGCGGGGACATTCGGCATCCGGGTCCAGATAGGCCGGCGTCGGCCAGCCTGTTACTTCCACTTCCCGGATCTCGCCGGAGTCGACCAGGTCGGCCAGGGCGGCGCGGGCCGACCGAACCGCGATGCGATAGTGGTCGGCGAGATCGGCTGCAGTACCCACGCTGCAGTGCGCAACGGCCAGTCGCAGTAGCCGACGGTGGGCCTCCCGGGTCTCGACCGGCGGCTGGGCCATGGCCCACGGGGAATGAACCCGCTCGGGAAGGTCATACCGGCGGATGAAACGGCGCCGGTCCGCCACCGTGACCGCGCCTTTCCAAAACAACCACTCCAAGGCGCGTTTTCCCATCGAATGTCCCCACCACGACCCGCCGGATTCCCCCGGTTCGCTCAGGTCGGAGGCGCGGAGCGGCCCCTTGGTCTCCACCTCCCGGTGCACCTGCTGCACGTAGTCGGGGTGGTCGTAATTGACCGACTCGATCCATCCCTGCACCGGTTGGTGCATGCGGTGAACGAAAAGAGGACGATGCCGGATGGGAATCAGAGAACGTTCGTGTCCCCAATATTCGAACATTTCCCCCGATTCCCACAGCCACCGGTCCAAGCGAGAGGGGGAATAGGCGCCCAGCCTGGAAAAGAAGGGAAGATAATGGGCTCTGGCCAGCACATTCACCGAGTCGAGTTGGACAAGACCGGTGTGTCTGAGCACTCTTCGGTAGTGGCGGATGTCTATCCTCCCCGACGGTCGGGAGGCGCCCAGCCCGGTGGCGGAAATCGCCAGGCGGCGAGCTTGGGACAAAGTGAGTCGAGTCAATGCGTCACGAAGAGCAAGCCGCGTCCGCCGGTGGGGGAGGGGGTCGGAGTCTCCATCCCCCGAGAGCCTATCCGTGCCGGCAGGTGAACCGGAACCGGTGGGGACCGACCGCCGGTGGGGACCGACCAATTGCCCATGCCGGGGCTCTTTCGCGGTGGGGCTTGGGTAGACTTGAGCGATAAGTCTTGTTTCTTCCGACATCTGGAGGTGCGACTATGGCTGCACTGGATGCCCGACAACTGGCTAGCTTCGAACAAGACGGGTATCTCATCGTTGAGAATGTGCTGTCGGAGGAAGAACTCACCGGACTGGAGGCCGAGTATCGCGAGGTTCTGGACCAAGCCGTGGAGGTCTTGATCGAGCAGAGCGCCAAGTCGCGGCCCGGTGACACTTTTTCCGAGCGTTACATCCAAGCGTTGCAGCAGGTCGACGAAGTTTACGCACTGTACCAGTATCTCGACATCTCGTTGCCCCTGCTGGAACGGCTCGACTCGTCCCACACCATGAATGCCGGTCCCGAGGTTTTTCGCCTGTTGACCAACCCCCGGCTTCTTGATCTGGTCGAATCGATCATAGGACCGGAGATCTACTCCAACCCGGTGCAGCATACCCGCATAAAGCCTCCCGTCCATCGGTTGCCCAAGACCGCCCTCGACTCGAATATCGCAGCCACCATGTGGCATCAGGATTCGGCGGTGATCACCCAAGAGGCGGATGCCACCGATATGCTGACTGTCTGGCTCGCCGTTACCGACGCCACCATCCAAAATGGGTGCCTGATCGCCGAGCGCGGCAGCCATCGAGATGGAGAGCTTTCGCTGCACTGCCCGGGCAAGGGAGTGGCGGCGGAGATTTACATTCCCGAGTCGATCATCGACGGGGACCGCGTGGTTCCTCTCGAAGTGGGGGCGGGCGGCGCGGTGTTTCTTCACAAAATGACCGAGCACGGTTCGCTCGACAACCGCAGCGATGATATTCGATGGAGCTTTGATCTTCGCTACCAGCCGATCGGACAGCCCACCGGTCGGTCGGTTTTTCCGGGGTTTGTGGCTCGAAGCGCCGCTCATCCCGATCAGATGCTCACCGATTACGGGGAGTGGGCGCGGCTCTGGTGGGAAGCTCGGGACCGCATCGCTTTGGGGGAGGAACCACTGCATCTGAATTCCCGATGGGACTCCAACGCCGCACAGCCCATCTGCGCCTGAGCGGTTCTGGAGGAAGTGGAGTTGGGTCTCCGGTGGCGTTGTACCAACCGCGGCGGATGACATGATTGATCGCTACCGGCTGCCGGAGATGGCCGGGTTGTGGTCGGCTGAGCGGCGATTTGCTACTTGGAAGCGCGTGGAGGAGTTGGCCCTTTGGGCCTGGGCGGAACTCGGCGTGGCGCCGGCCGAGGCGGCGGAGGCCATTGGGAGGGCGGCGGTCCCTACTCCTCGGCAAGTGGCGGAGCGGGAGGCGATTATCAATCACGATCTGGCCGCCTTCGTTGATGTCCTGGCCGCGGGAGTGGAAGAGGGAGGGGAGTGGGTGCATTACGGGCTTACCTCGTCCGATGTGATCGACACCGCTTCCGGCGTAATCATGGGGGAGGCGGCTCGCTTGCTGATCGATGAGGTCGAAAAGCTCTTTTCGGTGATCAGAGAGGCGGCCCTTCAGCATCAGGGCACCTTGATTTTGGGCCGCACCCACGGCATGTGGGCCGAGCCGACCTCCTGGGGTCTCAAAATGGCCAACTGGGCCTTTCAATTGGCCCGGGACCATGAGCGACTGCAAGACGCCCGGAAGGCGGTGGCGGTGGGTAAGGTGAGTGGTGCGGTGGGCACCTACGCACAGTGTCCTCCGGCCGTGGAGGAGATGGTGTGCCGTCGGCTGGGCATCGGGTCGGAGCCGGCTTCCACTCAGGTCACCGCTCGGGATCGTCATGCCCAGTTGCTGGGGGCCATCGCTCTGGCCGGGACCTCACTGGAGCGTTTCGCCACCGAGATCCGGCTGCTGCAGCGCAACGAAGTGGGGGAAGTGGCGGAGGGTTTCCGGCCCGGCCAGAAGGGCTCATCGGCCATGCCTCACAAGCGAAACCCGATCTCCTCGGAACAAATGGTCGGAATGGCCCGTCTGCTGCGGGGTTATTCGATGACCGGTTTGGAGAACGTGGCGTTGTGGCACGAGCGGGATATAAGCCATTCCTCGGTGGAGCGGGTCATCATCCCCGATGCCTGCACCATCCTGCATTACATGCTGGTCACTTTCAATCGGGTGATGCAGAACCTCGAGGTGAACACCACTTTAATGCGGGCCAACCTCGACGCCACCGGTGGCCTGGTGGTGAGCGGGGCCTTTCTGTCGGAACTGATCCGACACCAGGGGTTGAGCAGGAACCAGGCCTATCGGATCGTGCAGCGAGCCGCCGCCGAGGTTTTGGAAACCGGTGGCAATCTCTGGCAGAAGCTGGCGGACGATTCCGGGGTGACCATCCCGGCGGGCCGCCTCGAAGAGCTTTCCGACCCCAAGCGCTTTCTGGTCGAGACCGGAGTCGTCTTCGAACGGCTACGCAGTCTGGAACTTTCGTGCTCCTGAGGGGATGGGTCGAACCCCGCCCCGGGTGGATAGAGAGGCGGCTTTCCCCGGAGCAGGTGGCACGGGCATCGGAACGTAAGGATCCGGTTGGGATAACCGCGGGTGACCGGGGTTGGTGAGAGAAAAAAGGGGGGTGGTTGGGTTGACCGACGGAAAGCGTCGATCAACCCAACCTGATTATTGAAAGTTAGCCTCGGGCGGTTGCCAGCCAACTGTCGACTTTGTCGCGGTTGGCGGCTATCCAAGCCTCGGCGTCAGCTTCGACGTCAGCCTCGGAATAATCCCCGGCGGCCATCCTGGCGTTTTGAGTTGCGATGTCACTCAACGGAATCGCCACCACCTCGAGGAGTCGGCGGATATCCGGATTGTCATCCAGGAAGTCGCTGTTGGCCACTGCTCGAATGTCGTTCACCGCGGACTGCAGCCATACCGCATTATCGCCCGCCACCAGAACGGTGTTTGTCCAGTTGGGCGTCCAAGCGTAGAACAACGCCGGGTCCCCGGCCGCTACCTTATCCACGACGCCTTGGATCAAGCCGTTGTAGTCACCGGAGATCTGCTCGACCCCGGCGCCCCAACTGAGATCGGCGATCTGCTCGTTGATGTTGGCTTCACAGCCCCATCCAACGTTGCAACCGATTAGGTCGGCCTTACCGTCGCCATCGTTGTCGAAGGTGCCCGCGTTGGCGGCCACGCCGTCCATCGAGGAGATTCCCAAGCGGTCAGCGGTGGCCTTGTCGACCATCAAACCGTCAGTGGCTCCATCAGCAACCTGCCAGCCCACCGGTTCGATGGGCAGTTCGATCGCCTGGCCGGTCACGTTCTCTCCCTCCAGATAGATGTTGTGGAGGGGGAACCAACCATTGGCCCACAGGTCGTATTGACCGGTGGCCAGGGCAGGATAGAACGAGTAGGGGCTCAGTTCCGCGGCGGCCGGGTTGGTCACCTCGTGTCCAAGCTCCTCGATCAGAGCGGCGTAGACGGCAGCCTGCATGTAGCCCGAACTCCAGTTGGCCCGAGCGATTTTCACCGGCCCGGCAACTTCCTCGGTGGCGCAAGCCGAAAGCATCAGCGCGAAGGCCGCCATAGAAGCCACCAATATATTGGCTCTTTTCATCACTTTCCATCTCCTTTCTCCAGCATCTCGATCAAGCCGCTGTGCTGGGATTGGAAAATGGCTTCGTCGTAGTGACTCTCCAAGAGGTCAAGTTCTTCGTCGAAAGCCTTCTTGAGGCTCCACAACATGATCAAGAGCACGAAGAGGAAGGGCAGGCCGGTGGCCACTGCCGCCGTTTGAAGCGCCGACAGGCCACCTCCCAACAGCAACACGCACGCTACCAGGCCTTCCATCAACGCCCAGAACACTCGCTGGGGCTTGGGTGAGTCGAGTTTTCCTCCGGAGGTGAGATGGTCCACCACCAGAGATCCCGAGTCCGAAGAGGTTACGAAGAACGAAACCAACAGCAGAATGCCGACTATCGAGACGAAGAAGGTCCATGGGAAGGCCTCCAACATCACGAACAGGGCGGTCGCCACGTTTTCGTTGACCGCCGTGGCAACGTCCAGTTCTCCACGCATTTGGAGATCCATGGCCGCTCCGCCGAACACCGCGAACCACAGGAAGCACAACAGGCAGGGGAGAACGATCACACCAACGATCATTTCCCGCACCGAGCGCCCCTTGGAGATTCGGGCGATAAACATGCCGACGAAGGGAGACCAGGAGATCCACCATCCCCAGTAGAAGATGGTCCACCACTGCTGCCATTGGGTCTCGATCAAAGCGGCGTTCCAGAACGAAAACTCCGGAAGAACCTGGAGGTAGACGCCGATGCTTTCCACGTACAGCGAAAGAACCAACAAAGTCGGTCCCACCGCCAGCACGAAGACCAAAAACGCCGCAGCCAGCCATACGTTGAGTTGGCTCAGCCTCTTGACCCCGGCATCCAGACCCGCCACCACCGAGATGGTTGCCAGCCCGGTGATAAAGGCAATGAGAACGATCTGAAAACCGGTGCCCGACGGGAGACCGAAGAGCTTGTTCAACCCTGCAGCCGCCTGTCCGGCGCCAAATCCCAGTGAGGTGGCCAGACCGAAAAGGGTGGCCACCACGGTAAGGATGTCGATCGCGTTACCCCAGGCGCCGTAGATCCTCGGACCGAGTATCGGATAGAAGACCGAACGGAAGGTCAGTGGCAGGCCTCGGTTGTAGGCGAAGAACCCCAGGGCCAGAGCCACCAGTCCATAAAGCGCCCATCCATGAATCCCCCAATGGAGGTAGGAGGTCGCCAGTGCACCCCGGGCCGCGGACGCTGACAACGGTTCCGCATCGAACAAGGGAGGCGGTGACGTCAGGTGGAAGATTGGCTCAGCCACTCCCCAGAACATCAAACCGATGCCAAGACCGGCCGAGATCAACATTGCGTACCAGGCCCCGGTGGAAAACTCCGGAAGGGCCCCTGGACCGCCTAGTCGAATCTTGCCATATCTGCCCAACGCGAAGTAGAGCGCCGCGCCGATGAAGATGTTGAAGGAGATTATGTACAGCCATCCCACCTTCTCATTGATGAAGTTGAGAATGGCGCCGAAGATGTCGCTGGCCTGATCCGGGAAGAGCAGGGTGGCGAGGATGAAGACCAACAGGAATCCCGCCGCGGAAAAAGTCACCTGGGGATGTATGTCGAATCCCCATCTGACTATGTTCCGGTCGCCGGGTTCTCGATCGGACACTTCCGGATAGAAGTCGATGTCGGGGTCGATTTGGAGGCCTTCGAATTGGGGTCGATCTCGGACTGCCTCTTCGCGACGGCGATCCGACTCCTCCTCCCAATCCTCGTATGCCTCGGCGATCTGAGTGAGATCAAGATCTTTTTTCTCAGCCATGCAAATCCTTCCTTATTTGCGGTTCAGTCACATGCGCCTCCTTTGGTTTGCCGTACGTTTTTTCCGGTCAATACATACCGGTAGTGACCGGTCTTGGTAAAAACCCTAATCAATCAACCTGCCGGCAGGTGGTCAAAACCGTCCCTGATTTTGTCCAGCAGGGGTTGGTACGGCCTTTCCAACTGAGGCGCTACTCTATTTTTTACCGCTACCCCGGTGCCGTCCATGCGAAGAATTGCCATCCCATTGTTGGGAATACTCTCAGTGCTTTTGCTTGCTTTGTTCGGTCCGGGATTGGCTCCGGCTCAGTCGGAAGGCGATAGCGCTGAGAAAAGGCCGGTGCGGATGGCGCGGGCCACCTGGGACACCGGCTGGTTTCAAGCCGAGGTTTACCGGCTATTGGTGAAGCGGCTGGGCTATGCGGTCGAGGGCCCTTTCACCATGGACAATGACGAGTTCTACGAGGCGGTGTCGGTCGGCGAAGTGGATCTGTGGGCCAACGGGTGGTTTCCCACCCACGACTCTCACATTCGGACAGGGTTGGTGGAACCGGTTGGAACCCAGGTGGACGACGGGGCGCTGCAGGGATACTTCGTGGATAGAGCCACTGCCGAGGCTTATGGAATCACCAACCTCGGTGATCTGACCGATCCCGACCTGGCCGCGCTGTTCGACCTCGACGATGACGGCCTGGCCGACCTGATCGGCTGTGACGCCACATGGGGATGCGCGGCGATCATCGATCATCACCTGCAGGCTTATGGATTGGAGGGGAGCGTGGAGCAGGTGCAGGGTGCCTACTCTCCGTTGATCAAGGAGACCTTCGACCGGTATCGCGCCGGGCAACCGGTGCTTTATTTCACCTGGACACCCAACTGGACGGTGGGGGAGTTGCAGCCCGGCCGGGACGTGGTGTGGCTCGAGACGCCCTTTCCTTCCCTGCCGGCGGATCAGGCGGTCTACTTGGACCGGACTGCTATCCGGGGGATTGTGGGATGTGCCCACGATCCCTGCCTGGTGGGTTGGCCCCCCAATGACATACGGGTGGTCGCCAACACCGAATTTCTGGACACCAATCCGGCGATCCGAAGGCTGCTGGAGCAGGTGGTGATACCACTGCCCGATATCTCTGCCCAGAACGCCCGGATGGTGGCCGACGAGGGCGATCCCGAGGACATCGAGCGCCATGCCCAAGAGTGGGTGGAAGCCAATGAGGTGATGGTGGAGGGTTGGATAGAGGCCGCCGATCCGGAGGCGGTCGGACTGGCGGACACCAGTGGTGAGGTTTCGGCGCCCGGGGGCATTCTGACGGTGGCCGCCCGGGTTTTGCCCCCCTTCGTCCTTTACGAAAACCGTTCCTACAGCGGTTTCGAAGTGGATCTGGCGCATTTGCTGGCGGCCCGCCTGGGAATGGAGGCCGATATCTACGCGGTGGACACCGTGGCAAAGCAGTTTGATGACATCAACCGGGGCGTTGCCCGGTTGGCTTTGGGGGGAGTGGCCATTACCGAATCAAGAGAGCGGTTGGTCGACTTCTCGATGCCGGTGCTCGATGCCGGATTGACTGTTATGGCGCCCATCCGAGAGTCCCGGCATCTCGGTGACCGGATTCTCCAATTCTTGACGGCCATCTTCTCTTCGGACCTTCCCTGGCTGTTGGGGGTGTTCGGAGTGGCGGTGCTGATTTCCGCCCATGTGATCTGGTGGTTGGAACGCCATCACAACGCTGATTTCGCCGTGCCTTATCGCCAAGGAATCTGGGATTCGTTCTACTGGTCGGTGGTGACCATGAGCACGGTCGGGTATGGCGACAAGGTGGCCAGAGGCGCCAAAGGGAGAGTGTTCGCTCTGGTCTGGATAGCCCTGGGCACTTTGGTGTTCGCCAGCTTTACCGCTTCGATCGCCTCATCCCTGGCGGTGAATGAACTGAGGGGCGAGATCTCCGGACCTTCCGACTTGCCCGGTCACCGGGTGGCCACGGTGACGCAGTCCGCCGGGGAGACCTATCTGACGTCGGTGGGGGTGGGACCGGTGGTGGTGGACGAAATCGGGCAGGCGTACTCGCTTCTGTCCGCGGGTGAAGTCGATGCGGTGGTGTTCGATGCTCCCGTGCTCCACTTCCACGTTGCCCGCCAGGGAGGAGGCGAGGTGGCGACTTTTGGGCCTGACTTCGAAAAGGTCCAGTATGGATTTGCGTTGAAAGATGATGACGCCGACTTCCGGGAGCGACTCAATCTGGCGTTGTTGGATCTCATCGAAAGCGGGGTATACCGACAGCTTCACGAGCGTTGGTTCGGCCCGTTGGGCTGATGCTTCTTTCTTGGCAACCGGTCGCTCCGGACGCCGGGTGATTGTTAGTCTCGGGCATTATGTCATGGCGCAAAAAACCCGATACCGTTCCCGGCCGAGACCGAGCGTTGCCCGGCAGGCCCACTCCCCTTGCAGTTCCGCAATTGCACGATGTCTCCGGGGCGCGGGTCGTCCCCCCGTTTCCCGAAGACACGGAAGTGATCCGGTTCGGCATGGGGTGTTTTTGGGGCGCGGAGCGGATGTTCTGGCAGACCGAGGGCGTGTATTCCACCGCGGCCGGCTACCAGGGAGGTTTCACGCCCAATCCCACCTATGAGGAAGTCTGTTCGGGCATGACCGGACACACCGAGGTGGTTCAGGTGGTGTACCGGCCGGTGAAGATCGATCTCGACCAACTCCTGCAGGTCTTTTGGGAGGGTCATGACCCTACCCAGGGGATGAGACAGGGCAATGACTTCGGCACTCAATACCGCTCGGCGGTCTATGTCACGGAGGAAAGGCACCTGCCGGTGGTCTGGGCAAGTGTGGAGGCCTATCAGCAGGAGCTGTATCGAAACGGTTACGACCGGATAACCACCGAGATTGAGGTGGGCAAACCCTTCTACTACGCCGAGGACTATCACCAGCAGTACCTGTCCAAGAACCCATGGGGGTACTGTGGAATTGGTGGGACCGGCGTGTCGTACTGCACGCCGACCCAACCCCGGCAAGCCGCCGGATAGTTCAAACGAGAGATGAAGGAGTCGCTCCGCTCCCAAGTTCCTCCCTTCTATGTGATGGAGGTGATGAAGGCCGCCGCCCGGCGGGAGATGGTCGGCGGGAAGGTCCTTCATCTGGAGGTGGGTCAGCCTATGACTTCCGCCCCTTCCCGGGTGCTCGCCGCCGCCCGGCGGGGCTTGGAAAGAGACCGCCTCGGGTATACGGCCGCCACCGGTCTGGTTGCTCTGCGGGAAAGAATCGGGCGATTCTACGGGGAGCGCTACGGACTGGACGTGTCGCCGGAACGGGTGGTGATGACCATCGGCGCGTCGGCCGGGTTCGTTCTGGCCTGCCTGGCGCTGTTCGATCCCGGAGATCGGGTGGCGATGACGGTGCCCGGCTATTCGGCCTATCGGAATGTTCTCACCGCCCTGGGCTTGGAATTGGTGGAAGTCAGGGTGGATTCTCAAACCCGCTTCGTCCCGGCGGTGGATCGTCTGGAAAAGGCGGGACCGCTGGACGGGCTGGTGGTGGCCAGTCCCTCCAATCCCACCGGTGCGACTTTGACGTCCGGCGAGATGAGGGCGGTGGCGGAGTTTTGCTCGGTCACCGGAACCGCTCTGATTTCCGATGAGATCTATCACGGAATCGGCTACGGGGAACGGGCCGCCACCGCCCTTCGATTCAGTGACGAGGTGGTGGTGGTGCAGAGTTTCTCCAAGTATTTTTCCATGACCGGCTGGCGGCTTGGTTGGCTGGTGGCGCCTCCCGGGCTGTTCCGTCCACTGGAGCGACTCGCTCAGAACCTGTTCATAGCTCCGCCGACGGTCTCTCAGTTGGGCGCCCTGGAAGCATTCGACTGCACAGAAGAGCTGGACGCCAACATCGCAGCCTATGCGGTGAGCCGGGAGATTCTGGTGAAGGGGCTGGCCGAGGCAGGGATCGAACGCATCGCTCCACCCGACGGTGCTTTCTATGTCTACGCCGATATCTCCCACCTCGGGGTGGACTCTCCGTCGCTTTGCGCCAAGTGGTTGGATGAGATCGGAGTGGCCGCCACCCCGGGAATCGATTTCGACCCGGAGCAGGGGGACCGCTGGGTACGCTTTTCGTACTCTGAATCCACCGCCGATATAGGGGAGGCGGTTCGTCGTTTGAAGGTCTGGGCATACCATTGGGAGCCCACCTACGATATGCTGACGAGGCCAAGAAAGCGGAAGGAGATTGAGGATGAACGCGCCGGTCCACGTTCGCCGGACTAAGGCACCATTTCTTGACGGCATGGCCCGGCTCATAGATGTCTGGGGCGTCCAATACAGACACCGACGGTTCCATTCAGGTACAGAAGCGGATGTGTATTCCTTACAAAAGGACTGGGAAGCCCTTTTTAGGGACTGGGCCGTAGTTCGGAGGGATATTTCCTTGGCTAGTGGCCACTTTGTTGATGAGATGGAACGTCTCAAGGCTTTCATTTCCGAAAGTTGCGATCAGTGAGCGACTCGATCGAGATCGACCGATCTCAGGATGTGGGCGAGGCAGTTCCAGACCAATCCGAAGGTGGGGAAGCTATAGGTCAGAGCGCGGAATTCATACTTCAACAACTGTCCGTCTCATCTGTAAGGGGACCCCTTCCGCCCCCGGAGATGCTTAGGGAATACACAGTATTGATACCCGATGCTCCCCACAGGTTCATGAGGATTCTCGAAGATCAGCCTCAGCACCGCATAAAGATGGAGAGAGCTGACTCCATGAGGGACACTCTCGGGTTGGTCGCAGCCTTTCTGCTGTCTGCCACCATCATTATCGGAGGTATCTATCTGGTTGCAAAGGGCCATGATTGGGCGGGAGCTTCCATTATCAGCATGAACCTCGTAGGCCTGATTGGAGCATTTGTCTACCGTGCCCGTAATCGCGAGCAGCCTTCACCACCGGAGACTGCATCGCAGAACCAGCCCGGGACTTGAAGAAGTGGGCGATTCGGCGGTAGCCGGGCGCCCGGTAGAGTTGGAGATCGTGATAGACCCGTCCGTGTTGGGGATTGGCGGTGGATTTGCCGAGATGGTGGGTTTGGTGCTGGATGAATCCTCCTCCTCGCTGGTAAGAGGGCATGTCGAGGTGGGAAAGGAGCATCATCAGCCTTTCGGGATGGTGAATGCCGGTCTGCACACCACCATGGTGGAAACGCTGGCGTCGGTGGGCGCCTTCCAATGGGCGCAGGAGCAGAGCATGATGGCGGCGGTGGGGGTGCACAACGCCACCGACTTCTTTCGCTCTCATCGATACGGCCGCCTGGATGGCGAGGCGGTCCCCATACATCAGGGTCGCAGCCAACAAATCTGGCAGGTCACGATCACCCGAGGCTCCGACGGGAAGATGGTGGCCCAAGGCAGACTTCGCCTTCAGAATCTGGATCAGGTTCGCTAAGCCAAGACGGACGCATCTGCCGGAACGTCGGCTTCTCAGAGGGAGGGGGTCGGGCGGTGGAGAGGCAACCGGATCGAAGTTTCCCCGTAGGGACGGCGAATATTAATCCCCGTTTCCGGTATGCCGGGCCTCGCCTCCAACTAGTGTCCATATATCGGATATCAATTCCGGTAACTGGGCATTTTGAGCAGGGTGCCCCGGTTTTGCGGGGTGTCTTGGTTGATGGTTATCAGGTAAAAAAGAAACAGTTTGGCTCCCGTGCAGCCACTTGGCGGCCCGGGTCTTGGAAGGAGAAGGCAATTTGATGAATAAACGTAGATCCTGGGTACGGGCGTTGGTGATTCTGTCGGTTCTGGCTCTGTTGGGTGCCGCGTGCGGCGGGGACGAAGCGGCCGAAACTACGGCTGCCCCGACCACCGCCGCGCCGACCACGGCTGCCCCGACCACGGCCGCGCCTGAGCCGGAAGAGCCCATCAAGCTTGGGACCATTTGGTTCAATTCGGGCATCGCCGTCGGATTGGGTGACATCATGCGCAACGGTTTCGACCTGGCTGTGAAGCAACAGAACGAAGCCGGGGGCATATTGGGACGCCAGATCGAGGTTATCGACTATGACGAAGGCTATTCGTCCGACGAGTCGGTGGCATCCGCTCGCAAGGCGATTGCCGATGGCGTCGCCGGTATCGCCGGCGGCAACGACGCCACCACCTGTGTGGCGATGAAGGACGTGGCGGCCGAGGTGAGTATGCCCTTGGTGGTCACGGCTTGCGGATCGGAACTGATCACATCCCAGGGCTATGAGGGAGTGGTGCATATCCGGGCGCCGGTCAAGCAGAGTCAGTCCGACAGCAACGCACTTTCGGTGTTGGCTCGCTGGATGATCCAGCAGGGCTATCAACGGGTCCAGGGCGTCGGCGCCGATTCGGACTGGGTGCGTCTCACCCATGATGAGTTCACCCGAATCTTCGCGGAGGAGGCCTCCGCCGACTTCGAATACACCGGCATGATCTACTTCCCCTATGGGACGGCCGAGGCGCGGGTCGAAGTGACCAAGGGCATCGGAAGCGACCCGGATCTGTTGTATCTTGGCCTGTGGGGCAAGGATGTGGTGGTAAACGCCGTCCAGGCTGCCCGAGAGAGTGGCTATGAGGGCGACATCATGATCAACGAAGTGGTGTTCACTCCCCCCGAGGTGGAAGCGCTCGGCGACCTGGCCGAGGGTGTCTACAGCTCCACCGGGTGGATCTTGGACGAGTCGATTCCGGAAGCTGCTGCGTTCTCGTCGGCATATGAGGCCGAGTTCGACGCCGCGCCGGATTGGTGGTCGGAACTCGGCTACACGGCAGCTCAGCAGTTGATGGCGGCCATTTCTGCGGCCGGCTCCACGGACTATGCGGCGGTGGCGCCGCTCATGAATGATGAGCATGGTTTCACCACCCCCCGCGGCAAGCCGTTGCGCTTCAACGCCCAGGGCCTGCGACTGGTTGATGACTGGATCATTATTCAGTCCCAGGACGGCGTTCTGGTTCCGGTCGATGCCGTTCCTCTAGCCGGCTAGACCGACACTTCCCGTCGAAATTGGGGTATCGGTCCGGCCTGATTGATTTCAGGCCGGACCGATACCTCCTACTAATCAAGGAAAGAGGTTGAGGTTGGGGGAAGTGGAGCGTGTTTACGTACCGGTCGAGGAGGAACTGTTCGAGGCTATAGGTTCCCGCAGTCGTTGGAACGACGTGGTGAGGGCGGGAAACACTCTTTGGGTGACCGGCCAACTGGGCTGGGACAAGACCACCGGCATACTGGCGGATACCTTGGAGGAGCAGGCGGAACTGGCCTTGGAGAACCTCCAAAACGCCTTGGAGCGGGCCGGGGCGTCTTTGAGCGATGTGGTCTTGACCAGGATATATCTGACCGATCATGATCACTACCACCGGTACGAGCCGGTCTACGCCCGCTTTTTCCCCGACCGCCAGCCCGCCCGGGTCTCGGTGGTGGTGGCGGAGCTGATTCACCACGCCCTCTTCGACATCGAAGCCGTGGCGGTGGTGGACCGATGATCGCCCCCGGCGTCGGGCTGCGCAGATTCCCACGACTTGACCCGAGGAGAAGAACATGATCAAGACGGTGACCTTGCTCACCCGGCGATCTGATCTCACCACCGACGAATTCCACGAACATTGGAAGGTGGTCCACGCGCCCCTGGTGCTGGCCATGCCGAGGGTGCGTCGCTACGTTCAATGCCGACCTGTGGAGGTTCCCGGCCGCCCGGCGCCCTGCGACGGAGTGGCGGAAGTGTGGTATGACACTGTGGAGGATTTTCTGGCCACCGCCGATTCTCCCGAGTACGCCACGTTGTTGGCTGACGAGCAGAACTTCATGGGCGCCAAGACCGGGGATTCGGTGTTCGTCATCGTGGAAGAGGACGAGTTCGTTGTCGGATAGCCCCACCGGTCACCGATGACTGCGGTGGTGGACAGCCAGCCCGGCTCTCTGTCCAAGGGCCTGTGCATTTTGGCCTCCTTTGACGAGAGATCCCCGGCGCTCAGGATCGCCGATATAGCCCGGCGCACCGCCATCAGCCGCGCCAGCGTCTACCGGCTGGTCGGAGTCTTGGAGGATTTGGGTTTCCTTCGCAAGGAGGGTCGTCTCTACCGTCCCTCCAAAAAGGTGCTGCAATTGGGAGTGGCGGCGGTCGAGTCACGAGAATATGTGGATCATGTCCGACCCTATCTGGACAAGATCATGTCCGCCTTGCCGGAGGCGACCGCCATCAATTACGGGGTGCTGGAGGGTGCCGACGTCATCTATCTGGCCCGTCGTCACCGGGATGACATCATCACCATCAATCTGGCGGTGGGCAGTCGACTCCCCGCCCATCTGAGTTCTTTGGGCAAAGCCATCCTTTCCGCTATGCCTCCCCATGAGGCGGAGAAAGTGGTGGCCGAGATGACTTTCGACTCCCGTACTTCCACCACCATCACCAGCCCCGGCGGTTATCGAGCCGAGTTGGACGAGGCGCGGATCAGGGGTATCGCTCTCAACGATCAAGAGTTGACCTTGGGGTTGCGGTCGGTGGCCGCCCCCGTGTTTCATGGATCAGAGGTGATCGGAGCGGTGGGGGTGGCGACCTTGACCACCAGAGCGGACCTGCCGACTCTGGAATATGACTACGGACCGGTGCTGATGTCTTTTGCCAGAGAGATCAGCGAGGAGATATCGGGCATCCGGTTCGACAACCGAGTTCCTATCCATGGCTAAATCATGAGCTGCCTTTTTCCGCGTACCCCGGCCGGCGGCACCGAAACCACGCGGTGCCCATGAATTGGGACATCGTAGGACAGCAGCTCTGGAACGGGCTTCTGAGCGGTTCCATATATGTCATCTTCGCGTCCGGGTTGAGTCTGGTGTTCGGGGTGATGCGAGTGATCAACATGGCCCATGGCGAGTTGACCATGCTCGGGGCCATGCTGCTCTATACCTTCACCAAGCTGGTGGGCTTGGGTTACTTTGTGGGAGGGGCGTTGGTGGTGGTGGTTATGGGCCTGACGGGCTTTTTGGTCAATCGAGTCACGGTGAGACCGTTCCTGGGACAGTCGGAGTTGGTGGTGATTCTCTCCACCGTGGCGCTCAGTTTCATGTTGCTCAACGGGAGCTTGGTGGTGTGGGGGTCGAGTCCCAAAGGGGTGGATGCGCCTTTCAACGAGATTGTGAAAGTGGGAGGCGTATTTATCACCACCGCCGGGCTTCTGCTGGTGGGGGTGTGCTTCGCGGCTGTTCTGGGACTTTATCTCATGCTCACTCGCACCAAACTGGGAAAAAAGACGCGGGCTACCGGTCAGAACCTGCTGGGCGCCCGTCTGATCGGCATCAACACGACGGCGATTTACGACACCACCCTGCTCATCGCCTCCGGCTTGGCGGCGCTGGGCGGGGTGATGATCGTTTTGGTGTCCAGCGCCTCACCCAACCTGGGGCAGCCTCTGCTGATCACCGGATTTGCGGTGGTGATCGTGGCGGGCATGGGAAACGTGGCCGGAGCGGTGGCCGTGGGGTTGTTCTTCGGTGTGACCGAAGCCCTGTTCGGCCAGTTCATTTCCACCTATTACCGCCAAGGCTATCTGTATGTGGTGATGATCGTCGTCCTGCTGCTGCGTCCCCAGGGTTTGTTCGGGAGAAAGTGAAATGTCGGTGAGGTCGACTGCGAGGTACGGGTTCGGGGTTCCGGTGTTGGGGGTCGCGCTCCTGGTGCCCTTGGTGCTTTTCACCAATTCCTACAACCGGGGGCTGTTGGTCCTGATCGTCATATACGCGATCGGGGGCCTCAGTCTCGATTACATCATGGGGGAGATGGGGCAGTTTTCCTTCGGGCATGCCGCGTTCTGGGGATTCGGCGCCTATGTGTCGGCCAAGCTGGCCCTGGACTTGGGCATCTCACCCTGGATCGGATTCCTGGCCGCTCCCGTGGCGGCCGGTCTGGTGGGTTTGCTGATCGGGTACATCGCTCTGCGCAGGACCCGGGGGTTGGAGCTGGCCATTGTCACGCTGGGTTTTGGGGTGTTGGCTTGGACGGTGGCATTGCGTTGGAGGTCGGTCACCGGTGGGCCGTCCGGACTGCGGCAGGTGCCGCCGCCCAGTTTGTTCGGCTGGGAAATCCGCTCGGAACTAGCGTACTACTACTTGGCTCTGCTGCTGCTCCTGGGGGTGGTTTTCATCTTGTCCAGGATGAGGGAATCCCGATTCGGCCGGGCGGTGCGAAGCATCCATGAGAATGAGGATCTCGCCAAATCCATCGGGGTATCGGCCACCAAATACTACGTGTTCGCCTTCTCGTTCGCCTGTGCCCTGGTGGGATTCTCCGGGGCGTTGTATGCCCACCATTTCCGGTTTGTCAATCCCAATCTGTTGGGACTTCAATACATGTTCATCTTCCTGATAGTGGTGCTGGTGGGAGGAACGGGAACCTTGTGGGGCCCGGTGCTGGGTGCGACGATATTCGTGCTGGTGAGTGAGTGGCTGAGGGCTCTTCAGGAATATCGGTTCCTGATTTTCGGGGTGGTGTTGCTGTTGGTGGTGCTGTTCATGCCAAGGGGCGTCTATCCGACGCTCCGGAAGATGTCCCGACGAATGAGGGAGCGAAGCGAAACGGCCGGGGAGCCGGCGCTCCGGGCGGAGAACCGGGGACCGGGCGGGGAGCAGCGGGGATAGCGATGGCGATACTTCGGACCGAGGGGCTCACCAAGCTGTTCGGCGGCCTTTCGGCGGTGAACGGTCTGGATCTGCTGGTGGAGGAGGGCGAGATCATGGGTCTGATCGGTCCGAACGGATCGGGGAAGACCACCGCCCTCAACCTCATCACGGGCTTCATCAAGCCCACCCGGGGAAAAGTCACCTATGAAGGGGGGGACGTAACCGGAGCCCAACCTCACGACCTTGCCGGGCTCGGGTTGGTCCGCACCTTCCAGATCACCACCCTTTTTGAGAACTTGACGGTTCGGGACAACATTTTGCACGGCATCCATCTCCACAACCCCTCCTCTCTGATGGGGGCTTTGACCCGGTCTCGCAAATATCGGGACCAGCAGACGATGATGGGTGAACGGGTTGAGGAATTGCTGGCCATGGTGGGTCTGGAGCCACGCATCGGGGCGATGGCTCGTGACCTCTCGGCGGGCGAGCATCGCTATCTTGAGATCGCCATCGCCTTGGCGGCCCGGCCTCGGATGCTGCTGCTCGACGAACCCGCCACCGGGTTGAACCCGGAGGAGGCCGGGTTTCTGATGAACCTGATCAGAACCCTGCGGGACGACGGCGTGACGGTGCTGTTGGTGGAACACAACATGCGCCTGATAACCAACATCTGCACCAGGATCACGGTTCTCAACTTCGGAGCCAAGATCGCCGAGGGGACTCCCGAAGAAATAGTTGACAACGAGGATGTGGTGACGGCCTATCTGGGGAAGCGTCGCGGTGCTTGAAATCAGTTCCCTGAATGTGGCCTACGGGCGGGTGCAGGTGCTGTTCGATGTGTCGATCGGCGTTGGCCGGGGCGAATTGGTGACAGTGATCGGGGCAAACGGCGCCGGCAAGACCACCCTTTTGCTAACCGTATCCGGAATTCTTCGGGCCCAGGATGGACAGATCACCTTCGATGATGAGAGAATCGACCACCTGCGGCCTCATGAAATAGTGGGCAGAGGCCTCGGTCACGTACCCCAGGGAAAAGAGCTGTTCCCTGACATGACGGTCATCGAAAACCTGGAGATGGGAGCTCACCTGGTTAGGGATCAAGAGGAGTATCAGGAACGGCTCGATAGAGCGTTCGAGCTATTCCCCCGCCTCTCCGAACGAGCCCGTCAACGAGCCGGGACCCTGAGCGGCGGAGAGCAGCAGATGCTGGCCATCGCCCGGGCCTTGATGGGCAACCCCCGCCTTCTGCTGCTGGACGAGCCGTCGGCGGGACTGGCGCCCATCATCGTGGATCACCTGGCCGAGATCATTCTCAATATGAATGAGCAGGGTCTGACGGTGCTGCTGGTTGAGCAGAACGCCTTCCTGGCGTTGGAGATCGCCCAGAAGGCCTATGTCATGGAATCGGGCCGGGTGGTGGAGAGCGGCGACACCGCCGAGGTTCTCGAAAGCGCTTTGGTGCGACGAGCCTACCTGGGAATCTGATGGTGGACTTGAGGATCGGAGTCGACATCGGAGGGACCTTCACCGATTGGGTGATGGTCACCGGAGAGGGAGAAGTCCGGGTGGTCAAGACGCCCACCACCCGTGATGGTTTCGGCGGGGTGTTCAACGCCATGGATGAAGCCGGGGTGGCGGGGGACAGATTCCTCTCTTTTGCTCATGGGACGACGTTGGGCACCAACGCTCTCATACAGAGGCGTCTGCCGCGGGTGGCCATAGTGACCACCAAGGGGGTGACCGCGGTCTTGACCCAGGCCGCCCGAGGCTCCAAAGAGGACATATGGGACATCTACCACGATTCGCCGCGGCCCTCGATCGTGAAGCCTCGCGATCGCTTGGAGGTTGCCGAGCGGACCATGAGCTCGGGAGAGATCAGGACTCCGCTCGATGAGACCGAGGCCCGCCGGGTGGCCCGCATTCTCCGCGGTCGGGGAATACGCGCCATCGCGGTGTGCTTTTTGCATTCCTATGCCAATGGTCGAAACGAGCGAAGAATGAAAGAGATCATTTTGGAAGAGTTTCCCGAGGCGTTGGTGCGCACCTCCCATGAGACCATTCCGCGGATCCTGGAGTACGAACGTTTTACCACCACCATTTTGAACGTGGCGCTGATCCCGGTGATGATCGATTACCTGCAGGCGCTGGAGCAGGGTCTGCGAAGCCGCGACTACCAGGGTGATGTCATGATTGTCCAGTCGGCCGGGGGTCTGATGGGAGTGGAGGCCACGGCCAACATCCCGGTGCGAACCGCCAATTCGGGTCCTTCGGCGGGGGCGATTGCCGCCCGGGAGATAGGGTCGGTGGCGGGCTTTGAGAATGTCATCGGTCTCGACATCGGCGGCACCAGCACCGATGTCTCGGTGACTTTGGACGGCCAGGTGCGGACCACCGGGACATGGGAAGTGGAGTGGGGCCATCCGATCATGTTCCCGGCGGTTGACATAATCACGGTGGGCGCCGGGGGAGGATCGGTGGCCTGGTTCGATCCGGGAGGCAAGCTTCGATCCGGACCGCACAGCATGGGCGCCGTACCCGGCCCGGCCTGCTATAACAAGGGAGGGGACCAGCCCACCAACACCGATGCGCATGTGGTGTTGGGCAATCTGCGACCGGGGGCCATGCTGGGCGGAGCGATGGAGATCTCCTCTGATCTGGCCACCCGAGTCATCGGGGAGAGAATCGGACAGAGACTGGGCCGCGACGCGGTGTCCGCCGCGGCTGCGGTGATCGCAGTCGCCGAGGCGAACATGGCCAATGCCATCCGGCTGGCCACCATGCGGAGAGGGTTGGATCCCCGCGACTTTGCCATGGTGGCGTTCGGCGGCGCCGGCCCATTCCACGGCGCCCGGGTGGCGGCCGAATTGCGTATCCCCACGGTGGTGATTCCTCCCCGGCCCGGGCTCACCTCGGCCCTGGGTTGCCTGATGGCCGATATCTCCCACGATTGGGAAGCCACCATGTTCTATGGGGATGCGGCGGCCGTGGATATCGAGGAGATGAACGCCCGATTCGACGAGTTCGACGCCCGGGTGCGGGCCGCTTTGGATCGAGAGGGGATACCGCCGGAACGGCAGTACGTGAAACGGACCATCGACATGTGTTATGCCGGGCAGTGGCGGGTGTTCGCCATCCCGGTCACCGGCAGGATGACCAGGCAAAGCCTGCTCGAAAGCGTCGAGCAGTTCAAGAAAATGTACCTGCAGAGGTTTACCTTTAATTTGGGTGAGCGGGAGGTGGAAATCCATGGGATCGGGGTAACCGGCGCCGGAATCACCGACAAGTATCAGCCTCGGCCGGTCAAAACCGTTTCCGATTCCCCACCGGGCGACCGGACGCGGCCGGTCTACTGGCGGGAAGCGGGAGGATGGGTGGACACCCCGGTGTGGTCTCGACCTTCTTTGCCGGTGGGTTTCGAAACGGTGGGACCGGCCGTGGTGGAGCAGATGGACTCGACCACCTTGGTGCCACCCGGAATGACCATGAGGGTCGACCGGTACCTTAACCTGGTCCTGGACACCACCACCGAGGGAGGATGATGAACCACCAGAGCAGCGGCCCGGATCCGGTTTCTGCGGTTGATCCGGTGACTTTCTCGATTCTGTCGAGCGCCTTTGTCAGCCTGGTGGACGAGATGGTGGGCGCCTTGCAGGACGCCTGCCTGTCGTTCGTGATCTTTTGCGGGGATGTCAGCGGCGGACTGCTCAACGCCCGAGGGGAACTGGTGGCGCAAGGCACCCGTGATGTGGCGGTGCATGTGGGCGCCCTGCAGCCCAGCACCCAGGCGGTGATCGAAGACTTCGGCGAGGTGGACGGCGGCATCGAGGAGGGCGATATCTATGCCTTCAATGAGCCCTATCGGGGAGGGACCCATCTTCCGGATATGACCTTCATCAGCCCGATTTTCTGGCAGGGCGAACTGATCGCCTTCACGGCCACCAAGGGCCACTGGTCGGATGTGGGTGGCGCCACCCCCGGCTCGATGAATGCCCTGGCCGCCGATATTTATGCCGAAGGCCTGGTCATTCCCCCGCTCAAGGTGGTCTCCCGGGGGGTGATTCGCCATGACGTTCGCAACCTGATCATGGCCAACATCCGCCTCCCGGTCAACGCCACCGGCGATCTGATCGCTCATATCGAGGCTGCTCGGGTGGGGGAGCGGCGACTCCACGGTCTGATCGAAAAATACGGACTGCCGACCCTGCTTGGCTCCATGGAGGGCACCTTGGACTACTCCGAGCGGGAACTGGCCGCCCAGGTACTCCGGTGCCCCGAAGGCGTCTGGGAGACGGAAGATTTCATCGACTACGATCCCCAGGCCCCCGAGGAAGGCCCGGTGAAGGTCTCTTTGAAAATGACCATCCGGCACGACCCGCCGCAGATCATCTATGACCTGCGTGGGTCGGGGCCCCCGGTCCAGTCCGGCATGAACGGAACGCGCGGCTCCACTTTCGGGGCCTTGGTGGCCGGCACCAAATACATCTTTCCCAAGCCTTTCATGAACGCCGGGTGGCTGCGCATCATCAAAGCGGTTTTCCCCGAGACGAGCGTGGTCAACGCGGTTCGGCCCTACGCCGTGTGCGGGGAGGTCTCCGGCGCCTACGAGAAGACCACTGCCTGTGTCCAGCGGGTATGGGCGCAAGTGGCGCCCCGACGTTCCTTCGCCGGCAATTTCAATCTCGAATATGTGGTGGCCGGAGGGGTGGATGACCGACCGGGTCGGCGCCACAACTACTTCGTCTACTACCACTGGCACACCGGGGGCTGGGGAGGCAAGCACGGCGCGGATGGGCGGGATTGCGGGGCGGCCATCTTCGGGCTGGGCATCTTGAACCAATCGAGCGAGGTGATCGAGAGGATGTGGCCGGTGACTTTCGACCGATTGGCTCCGGTCACCGATTCCATGGGAGCGGGACGGTGGAGAGGAGGCGCCGGGCTGGAGTCGGTGCTCCGGGTGGAAAACGCCGGAGGGGTCCGTCTTTCCTATATTGCCGACCGGGGAGAGCAAGGTCCGGGGGGTCCCCGGGGCCTGTTCGGAGGCCGCGACGGCATTCCGATTCGGGTGGTGAAGAACATCTACACCGATAGAGAGGAAGACCTTCCCATCTATTTCGCCGACGAATACATCGGTCGGCACGGAACCTTCTACCACGTCTCCTCGGGGGGCGGGGGATACGGCGATCCGTTGGAAAGAGACCTCCAGGCCGTCTTGGACGATGTGCTGGACAGATACGTATCATTGCGATCCGCCCGGGCCGACTATGGGGTGGTGATCGAAGTCCGAGACGCCGACCTGTTGGATTACCGAATCGATTCCGAGGCCACCCGAACTTTGCGGGCCGAAATGAGGACCGCCCGATCCATTGGAGGAGAAACCAATCATGAGTGAGGCAAGACAGCAGTTCATCGATCGGTACCGACAGCGCACCCCAAAATCCCTGAGATTGTATGAGCAAGCCAGAAAACACCTGCCGGGCGGGGTTCCGGGCAATGCCGGTTTTCGACCTCCCTACCCGTTGTACGTGGAACGGGCCCAAGGCCCCTTCCTCTGGGATGTGGACGGCAACCGGTACATCGACTCCCTGATCGGTGGTGGTCCCCACATCCTGGGCCATTCGCCGCCGCCGGTGATGGAGGCCGTCGCCCGGCAGCTTACGAGGGGCACCAGCACCATCGCTCCGTCTCCCAACAACCTGGCCATGGCCGAGCGCATTCGCAAACACATGCCCCACATGGAGTTGATCCGCTTCGTGCACACCGGTTCGGAGGCGGTGCACATGTCGATGCGGGTGGCCCGCGCCTTCACCGGCCGGTCGAAGATCGGCAAGTTCGAGGGCAATTTCCACGGTGGTTACGACAATCTTTTGATCAGCGGCACCTCCTATGGAGGACCCGAGGAGCGCCCGCAGTCGCTTCCCGAGGGAGCGGGCATCCCCCAGAGTGTCCTGGACGACACGGTGGTCCTGCCGTTCAACCGAACCGACGCCACCGTGGCCCTGATCGAAGAGCACGCTTCGGAGTTGGCCGGGGTGGTGGTGGAGACGGTGGGGGGGACCTGGCTGGCCGGGATTGTGGCCGACCAGGACTTCTTGGAGGCCCTGCGGGAGGTCACCCTGCGCCACGGAATCCTCCTGATCTTCGACGAGGTGATCACCGGATTCCGGGTGGCTCTGGGCGGAAGCACCGCGGTCACCGGCGTCACCCCGGATCTGGTGGCGCTGGCCAAGACCATCGGAGGGGGGTTTCCCATGGGAGCTTTCGGGGGTCGGCGCGATGTGATGGAGCAGGTGGTTACCCCCCGTCGGGACGCCGACGATGAACGGGTCACCATCTTCCAGTCGGGGACCTTTCAGACCAACCTGGTTTCGTTGGCGGCCGGCTTGGCGATGCTGTCGGAACTGGAAAAGCCCGGTATATACGAGAAGCTGAACGACACGGGCGACCAGGTGCGCGAGGGCATAGAGAAGATCGGCGCCAACTTGGGGTTGCCCATCCAGGCCACCGGGCAGGGACCCATCTTCGGTGTCTACTTTGCCGATGAGCCGGTGCGCAGCATCCGCGACGTGTTGGCAAGCGACCGGGAGATGGCGGGGACCTTCTATCTGGGTCTGGTGGCCCATGGCGTGTACATCACTCCCTATCACCTGGGCTTCACCAACGCCTCCCAGAGCGAATCGGAGATCGACGGGGTCCTGCAAATCTGTCAAACTGTGCTCGAAACCATCAAGGAAAGTTGATCTCTTGATCCGCACCGGAGCCATGTCCGGGGGCCCGGCGGCCACATGAGCGGGATGCTGACCGGAGTCACGGTCCTGGAATTGGGGCAGGTGATCGCCGGCACCTACGGGGGCATGATCCTGGCCGATCTGGGCGCCGAAGTGATCAAGATCGAACCTCCGTGGGGCGACGCGGCCCGGAACCCCAAAATCACCCCGGTGGGAGGGGAGAGCGCCATCCATCTGCAGATGAACCGGGGCAAAAAGAGCATGGTGCTCGATCTGAAAAGCGAGGCGGGGCGGGAGATCTTTTATGGTCTGGTGACCAAAGCGGATGTGGTGATCGACAATTTCCGTCCCGGGGTTATGGAGCGCCTGCGGATCGACCATGACCGTCTCCGCCCGCACAACCCGCGGATCATCACCGTGTCGGTCACCGGTTTCGGCGCCACCGGCCCCGCCCGCCGGCGGCCGGCCTTTGATCTGGTGGTGCAGGCTTACAGCGGGCTGTTGGATATGACCGGCCCGTCCGGGGGTTCTCCGGCGCGGGTGGGGATTCCCATCGCCGACATCTGCGGTGGGATCTTCGCCTGTCTGGCGGTGCTGGGAGCATTGGTGGGCCGGGAGCTTCATGGAGAAGGTCGACACGCCGACATTTCGATGCTCGACTCGCTGGTTTCGATGCTGTCCTATGACGCCTTTGACCATCTGAACACCGGCGCCCGGATCACCAGGCGGGGGACCGCCCATGCGCACATCGTGCCCTGGCAGGCCTTTGAAGCAAAGGACGGCTATATGGTGGTGGCCGTCCGGGGCGAGAAATTCTGGAGAAACCTGTGTGACGCCATCGGTCGTCCTGATCTCAAGGACGACCCCCGGACCAGGGACAACGCCGCTCGATTGGACAATCGCGCCCTGGTGGAGCAAATCCTGACCGAGGCGTTCGCGCGGCGAACCAAGCAGGAGTGGACCGGGCTGATGGAGCAATACGATCTCCCGGTCGCCCCGGTCAACGACATCGCGGAGGTGTTTGCCGATCCCGGGGTGTGGGAGCGGGAGATGGTGCGGCAATACCGGCATCCCACCCTGGGCGATCTTCTCTACCCGCCCAGTCCCATGAAACTCAGCGAGTGGCGGTATCCCACCCGGGCGGCGCCCATGTTGGGGGAGCACACCGCCGGGATCTTGAGGGAAAGGCTCGCTTACTCGGCAGAGACGGTGGCTGATTTGGAGGTGCGAG
Source organism: Acidimicrobiia bacterium (assembly GCA_963665765.1). Taxonomy (GTDB): domain Bacteria; phylum Actinomycetota; class Acidimicrobiia; order Spongiisociales; family ZC4RG35; genus Bin76. The sequence goes on along the minus strand of OY762464.1, from coordinate 216,150 downwards.
GGATAGTGGGGACCGGGGTGCCCCGGGACGGGGAATCGTAGAATATGGACGGAGTGTCTGCTGCACGGACAGGGCCGGCCTGGTTGGGGAGGGGCCGGGCAGGGCGAACGGTGGAAACATGAGTGACGGCCATGGCCCCCTCCCGGCCCCCTCGGCGGCGGACGCCGGGGATTCGGGGTGCGTTGCTTCACCCGCCCGATTTGGCGGGCTGAGCGAGTCCCGGTTGTTGGAGATCTTCCGGCTCATGTACACCATCCGGCGCTTCGAAGTGGAGATGGAGCGCACCCATCTCGATGGAGAGATTTACGGCCCTTTCCATTCCTCCATGGGGCAGGAGGCGGTCTCCGTGGGAGTCTGCGCGGCTCTCCGTTCAGATGATGTGGTTACTTCGACTCACCGGGGACATGGGCACGCCATTGCCAAAGGCGCCGAGCTGGGCCCGATCTGCGCCGAGTTGTGGGGTCGTTCCACCGGGTACTGCGGGGGGAAAGGCGGCTCGATGCACATCGTCAGCACCGAGCACGGGTTTGTGGGCCAGAGTCCCATCATCGGGGGAAGCGGGCTTTTGGCCACCGGGGCGGCCCTGGCTTTCGACTTGACCCGGCAATCCCGGGTGGCGGTGGCCTTTATGGGTGACGGCGCAGTGGGACAGGGAGTCTTCCATGAGAGTCTCAACCTGGCGGCCATCTGGAGACTCCCGGTGGTCTTCGTGGTCGAGAACAACGGTTTCGCCCATTCGTTCCGGGCCGCCCAGATGCAATTGAACTCCCAGGTCGCTTCCCGGGCGGAGGGTTATGGGATTCCGGGGGCGGTGGTGGACGGAATCGACGTTTTCGCCGTTTACGCGGCCACCCGAGCGGCGGTGGAACGGGCCAGGGAGGGCGGGGGTCCCACCTTGTTGGAGGCGAAGTGCTACCGGTGGAGGGGACACAATCTGGGAGATGCCGAGCATCTCTACCGACCGCGTGAGGAAGTGGAAAAGGCCCGCCGGGACGACCCTCTCGACCGATTCCGCTCGGCCATCTCGGATCGGATATCTTTTCCAACTCTGGCGACGGTCGAAGCGGAGGTGGAAAGCCAAATCGCCCAGGCGGTGCGTTTCGCCGACCAATCGGCGCCTCCCGATCCGCAATCTGCTCTGGAGGGGAGCTTTTGATGAGGGAGATCACTTATATCGAGGCGGTCCGGGAAGCGCAGGCGGAAGCGTTGGCGGCCGACCACCGGGCGTTCATCATGGGTCAGGAGATCGGGGAGTACGGAGGGGTGTTCCGCGCCACGCAGGGATTGGCGGAAAGATTCGGCGTCCACCGGGTTCGTGACATGCCGATCGCCGAGCAGTCGATGCTGGGCGCGGGAGTGGGAGCGGCGGTGATGGGGATGCGGCCCATCGTGGAAGTGATGTTCATGGACTTCATCGCCTGTGGAATGGACGCCATCGTCAATCATGCCGCCAAGATGCGCTACATGTCGGGCGACCAGTTGCGGGTGCCGATGGTCATCCGGACCCAGGGGGGCTCCGGCACTCATCACGGTTCCCAGCATTCGCAAACCCTGGAAAGCTGGTTTCTGCATGTTCCGGGTTTGGCGGTGGTGATGCCCTCGGTTCCCCACGACGTGAAGGGCCTGTTTCAGACTTCGGTCGCCCTGGATCACCCGGTTCTCTTTATTGAGCACCGGGCCTTGTACCGAACCAAGGGGAAGGTTTCCGATCCGGTGGCGCCGATCCCTCTGGGGAAGGGGGTGATCAGGCGCTCCGGAGATGATGTCACGGTGGCGGCCATCGGGAAATCGGTCCGCCAGGCTTTGACCTCGGCCCGACAACTGGAAGAAGAAGGGGTGTCGGTGGAAGTGATCGACTTGCGGACCTTGGTTCCGATGGACGTGGAACTGGTGCTTCGGTCTTTGTCGCGTACCCATCGGTTGGTGGTGGCCCACGAGGCGGTGGAAAGGGGAGGGTGGGCCGGGGAGCTGATCAGTCGGGTGGTGGCCGAAGGTTTTGATGAATTGGATGCGCCACCTTTGCGGGCCGGGAGTAAAGCTTTCCCCATCCCTTTCGCCCGGGAGTTGGAATCGGCCATGATCGCCGATGAACGTCTCATCACCCGGCGGATACAGGAATGCCTCGGCATGCTGGAGTATTCGGGATGACCAGGGCGGCGGTCGACATCGGCGGAACCTTTACCGATGTGGTGACCGTTGACGAGTCCACCGGCCGGTTGATCCAGGCCAAATCCCTGACCACCTATCCCGATCCCACTCCTGGTTTTTTGGCGGCGCTCGCCAAAGCCACCGACCGCACGGCTCTTCAAACCGTCGGATACGGCACCACCCTGGCCACCAACGCGGTTCTGACCAAGTCGGGCGCCCGGACGGCGCTGCTCACCACCGAAGGCTTCCGCGATGTCCTGGAGATTCGTCGCACTCACCGCTCCACCCTGTTTGACATCTATGAGAAGATCCCCGAGCCGATCGTTCCCCGTCCGCTTCGGTTCGAAATCCCCGAACGGACGGCCGCCGATGGAAGTCAGGTGAGGACTCTCGATGAGCAGGCCGTGCGGGCGGCGGCGGCCCACATCCGCCGGGCCGGAGTGGAATCGGTGGCGGTTTGCTATCTCTTTTCGTTCATGAACCCCGACCATGAGTTGCGGACCCGCCGGATTCTGCGAGAAGAGCTCCCGGCGCTGTCCGACGACATAACCATCTCCTCGGAGGCGCTTCCCCTGCACCGTGAGTACGAGCGCACCAGCACCACCGTGATGAACGCCTATTTGACTCCTTTGGTGAGGAAATATTTTCGCCGGCTGCGCGCCGAACTGCAGGAGAGCAAACTCTTTGCGTGGTTGCAGATGATGCAGTCCAACGGCGGGTTGGTGCGTCCCGAACGAGCCGCCGCCTTTCCGATCCTGACCCTGCTTTCGGGACCGGCCGGGGGAGTGATGGCCTCGGCCTATCTGGGGAAACTACTGGGTGAGACCCGGTTGCTCACTCTCGATATGGGCGGCACCAGTTGTGACGTGGCGGGAATAACGGACGGGGAACCCGACACGAGGCTCGACTTCGAGATCGGCGGCTATGCCGTTTCCTATCCGACTTTGGACATCCACACCGTGGGCGCCGGAGGGGGAAGCATCGCCCGGGTCGACGACTTTGGGAGGATTTCGGTGGGTCCGGGTTCGGCGGGTTCGGACCCCGGCCCGGCATGCTATGGTCGGGGAGGGGAACTGCCCACGGTCACCGACGCCAACCTGGTGCTCGGGGTCTACGATCCGGAATTTCAACTGGGCGGCGAGATCTATCCGGATATCGATTTGGCCGCTCGGGCAATCGAGAGGCATGTCGGCCGGCCGCTCGGGCTTTCGGCAACCGAGGCGGCGGTGGGGATAGTCCGGTTGGTCAACGCCAACATGATGCACGCACTTCGGACCGTGTCCATCGAACGGGGTCGTGATCCCCGGGACTTCTCTCTGGTGCCGTTCGGCGGGGCGGGCCCTACCCACGGAGTGCACATCGCGGAAGAACTGGCGCTGCGGCGGGTGATCATTCCTCCCATTCCGGGCTGTAACTCTGCTCTGGGAATCCTATCTTCTGATGTGCGACATGATTTGGTGTCCACCCTGCGGTCTCAAATGACCCGATTGGACCCCGCGGACTTGCGGGAGTCGCTGTCGGCGATGGCTGAGGAGGCTCAACGGGAACTTGAACGGGACGGCATCTCACCTCGAGGACGGACCTTGCGAGCCGGTCTCGATATGCGCTATGCCGGGCAGGCGTATGAGATCAATGTCCCGCTCGCTTCGCTTCGGCCGGATGCCGCCGTCCTGTCACAGGCGATAGGTGACTTCCACCTGGCTCATAAGACCCGCTACGGGCATGCCCTGGGAGATGAGCTGGTTGACCTGGTCAATGTGCGGCTCACGGGCCTGGGCGCCACCCCCAAGCCGCTCTTGGGAGGGGCATCCCTCGCTTCGGACGAGGCCGAGCCGCGCTCTTGGCGGAAGGTGGTGTCGGTGGGTGGAGAAGCGTCGGCGGCGCCGATCTATCGCCGGGCCGATCTCCTCCCGGGACAGACCTTGGCCACCCCTTCGGTCATCCAGCAGTTGGATTCCACCACCTACCTCCCGTTCGGCGAGGCGCGGGTGCATGCCACCGGCGCCATCGTGGTGGATCTGCCATGAACTCGGCTCAGGTTGATCCGGTCACCGTAGAGGTGGTCACCAGCGGCTTGGCGGCCGGCGCCCGGGAGATGGGCATCACCATGCGACAGACTTCCAGTTCCACCATCTTCAATGAGGGAAACGACTATTCCTGCGGCATTTTCAACGCCCGGACCGAACTTGTCAGCCACGGGGAGTTCCTCCCCATCCACCTGGGGTCCCTGCCCTATTCGGTTCGTTACTCCATTGAGGAGGTGGGAGTGGATCGGTTCCGCCCCGGGGATTCCATCATCCTGAACGATCCCTTCCGGGGCGGTTCCCACCTGCCGGACGTGACCATGGTGACGCCCATTTTCTATCAGGGACAACTGATCGGCTGGGGCGCCAACCGCGCCCACCACCTGGATGTGGGAGGGACGGTGCCGGGCAGCTTCTATGCCCAGGCGCGGGAGAATTATCAGGAAGGGCTCCGTATCCCGCCGGTGAAACTGATCAAGGAAGGGGAAATCGACGAAGAGATCATGAACATGATCCTGGCCAATGTCCGGTTGCCGGCCAACATGCGATCCGACCTGCTGAGCCAGGTGTCCGCCAATCTGACCGCCCGGCGTCGCCTGATCGAATTGGTGGAACGGTATGGCCTTCCGACCGTGGAGCAGTGCATGGCGATCGAGATGGACAATTCCGAGCGTCGCATCCGCGCGGCGATCGCCGGATGGCCGGATGGTGACTACCACGCCGAGGATTCGATGGACAACGACGGGATCACCGATGTCCCCCGCACGGTTCGGGTTACCGTCAAAGTGCGGGGTGACGGGGTGGTGGTGGACTTCACCGGCACCGACTCGCAGGTGGAGGGACCGTTGAACAGTGTGCTGGGATACACCGCCTCGGGGGTGTACATGACCATTCAGGCCGCCACCGACCCCACCATTCCCCCCAACGGGGGGTGTTACCGACCGGTGGAGATAATCGCTCCGGAGGGCACGATCGTCAATCCTCGCTTTCCGGCCGCCTGCACCGGTGGCAACGAGATCGTGTCGGTGATCCACAACGCGGTCTACCGGGCGTTGGGGGAGATTCCCCGAGACATCCCTCACCCGGTTCGGCTGATGGCGGCCGACCAGGGTTCGTCCAACAATCTGTTCCTGAGCGGCTTCGGCGAAGACGGGGAGCGTTTCGTCCTCTACGAATACCCCGAAGGCGGTTGGGGCGGCGCCGAGGGCCGCGACGGCCAGAGCGCCATCTACTCGATCGTGGGCAATACCTGGAACCTGCCGGTTGAGGCGATCGAGATGAAGTACCCGCTTCGCATCGACCGCTACGAGTTGCGTCAGGACTCGGGGGGTCCCGGAAAGTGGCGGGGCGGACTATCGGTGAGACGTGACTACCGGCTTCTGGCGCCGTCGGGGGAACTGTCGATACTGGGCAATCGGGTGCGGGTCCCCCCTTACGGTCTCTTCGGAGGCCACCACGGGGCGCCGGCCCGGTACCGGCTCGATCCCGGAACTCCGGATGAGAGGTTGGCCGCTCCCGAGTTCGGGGCCAAGAAGTCGATGGTTCCCTTGAAGCGACACCAGGTGGTGGGCCAGGAAACGGCCGGAGGAGGAGGATACGGTGATCCCCTGGAGCGTGATCCGAAGGCGGTGGTTCGCGACGTCGAATACGGTTATGTTTCCCGCCGGAGTGCCTGGGAGGACTACGGTGTGGTGCTCGACGATCAAGGCCTTTTGGACCGGGAAGCGACCACGGCCCGCCGCCAAACCCTGGAAGCCGGACCCGACGAGGGTACCCCCCACGGCAGGCCGATATGAGAACCAAGATCCGGGTCGCGAAAAAAAGACCCTCCCCAGCCCGGCCATTGTCACACTGGCGACGCACATTGGAGATGTCACAAAAACACCTCCCGGTCCGTTCCGACGTCATCCGGACCGTCACATCCCAGAGAGGTCACATTCACCTGGAAGGACGCCTTCCGGCCCACCCACCGGACCGCGCCCTTCCCCCAACGGAGGCGGTGGCGGGGGCGGGCCCATCGGCTGAAAAGGGGGCCGGGGAATTTCGCGAATTAGCAAGGCATTTTCGCGAGTTAGAGGGTCGGGGTTTTCGGCAGGCGGTTCGAGGTGCCCGGAGGGTGGGCCGGGGATGAGGGATCTGGAGCCGTTCCGTCAAAAGATCGAAGCCCTCTACCGGGGGCGGACGGCCAGGTCGAACGCCCGGTGGAAGCAGGGCGCCGGTGTCCTGCCGATGGGCGTTTCGGGGGCGGCCAAATACTACGAGCCTTATCCGGTGATGCTGGTTTCAGGTCGGGGAGGACAGGTAACCGATGTGGACGGCAACGACTATGTTGATTTCCTGATGGGTGCGGGATCGTCACTGTTGGGTCATTGCCATCCGGCGGTGACCGCCGCGGTGCGGGAGCAGATCGGTCAACTGGCCACTGTCCTGGCCCCCACCTCTCTGGAGGCCCGTTTCGCCGAGCGGCTGCGACAACTGATGCCCTATCTGGAACGTATCCGATTTGCCAACACCGGGTCCGAGGCGGTACGGACCGCTCTCCGCGCGGCGAGAGCCTTCACCGGCAAGACTCGGTACGGCAAGTTCGAAGGGAACTATCACGGGTCAGATGACTACTTTCTGGTGTCGGGTGGGTCACGGATCCTGGCGGGAAGTCCTCACCGTCCGCAGCCCGTTTTCGACTCGGCCGGGGTGCCGGGGCGCATCGCCGAGGAGATACTTTTGCTTCCCTACAACGACGCGGAGCACACGGTTTCCCTGATCTCTGAAAATGCTTCGGAACTGGCCGCGGTGGTGATGGAACCGATGGCGTTTTCCACCGGTGGGGCGGTGGTTGCCGACCGTCACTTCGCCAAGGCGGTTCGGGAGATCACCCGCCAGCACAACATCGTATTGATCTTCGACGAGGTGGTGACCGGTCTTCGTTTGGGAACCGCCGGGGCGCCGGGCTATCTGGACGTAACGCCGGATCTCTCCTGTTTGGGGAAAGCGATCGGAGGAGGGTTGCCCCTTTCCGCCCTGGGAGGCCGGGCCGACATTATGGAGTCGGTGCTCGGTCCCTCGGCGCATGCCCGGGGCACCCGTATATTCCACTCGGGTACCTTCACCGGAAACCCGCTATCCCTGGCAGCGGGCATGGCGGTGATCGATGTTCTGGAGCGCGAACCGGTGCTCGAACATCTCGATGTCCTGGGCGCCCGATTGCTGTCCGCTCTGCAAGAAGTCTTGGACTCCCACGGCATGGGCCACATGACCGGATTCGGTTCCATCTTCCAGTTGCACTTCACCGACGCGCCGCCCCGCAACCGACGGGAGATCCTGGCCGGGGATCATGACCTGTTGAGCACGGTGCTGCTCGGCATGTGCGCGCACGGGATACTGTGGCCCCCCGTCCATCCCGGGGTGGTGGCCTATGGCCACGCCGAATCGGACATCGACCATGCGGCCACCGCCTTGGACACGGTGTTGGGGATGGCGTCATGACCGGCGGCGGACTTGGGAGAGAGAAGAAGGTTGCCATTCTCACCGGGGCGGGAAGGGGCATCGGGAAAGGAATCGCAACCGTCCTGGCCGAACGGGGATACAACCTGGTCATCACTTCCCGCACCGCCCGGGACTTGGATGCCACCAAGGAACTGGTGGAACAGTCGGGGTCTTCAGCGACGATCGTAGTGGCCGATCTCAAGGATCCCGATACCCCGTCTCTGCTTGTGCAAAAGGCTTTGGATCGGTACGGTCGCCTGGACGGGTTGGTCAACAACGCGGCCGTCAATGTTTTCGCTCCTTTCTGGACCCAGTCCGAAAGCAATCTCGACGAGATAATCGCAACCAACCTCACCGCCCCCTTCTTTCTGTGCCAGGCGGCGGCGAATTATTGGGTCCGGAACGGTGTCGGCGGAGCGATTGTCAATATCAGTTCGGCGGAGGACACCATCGCCTACCCGGAGCAGGTTCCCTACGCCTGTTCTAAAGGAGGGCTCTTGTCCATGACCAAGATGCTGGCTTTGGAATGGGGGCCGTTGGGGATCCGGGTGAACGCGGTTAGTCCCGGCTCGGTTGACACCGAGATGACCCCCGATGTCTACCGCCGGGAAGCCCCCCGGCTCATGCCGATCGGCCGGTTGGGAAGGCCCGAGGACATCGGGGCCTGTGTCTTCTTTTTGCTGAGCGACGACGCCTCGTTCGTGACCGGCACAGCTCTGTATGCCGACGGGGGGTACATGCTGCAATGAGCGGACAGCTTTCGGGAAAGAACGCCATCGTCACGGGCGCCGCCTCGGGCATTGGGAGGGCCACCGCCCTCAGGCTGGCGGCGGACGGCGCCCGCACCTTCTGTGTGGACCGGGATGAGGCGGGTCTGGCGAAGGTGGTCAACACATTGGGTGAGGGCCATGTCGGATTCCCCGCCGATCTGAGCCGCACTTCATCATGTGAGGAGGTGGTGGCGGCTGCCCGCAAACACTGGGATAATCGGATTCACATTCTGGTCAACGCCGCCGCCATCTTGATCCGCGAACCCACCTTGGAGCATTCCAGGATAGCCTGGGATCTAACGCTCAACGTTAACTTGAAAGCGCCTTTCCTTTTGTCCAGAGAGGTGGTGTCTTCCATGATCGAGGCCGGAATCGGCGGAGCGATAGTCAATGTGGGTTCCATCGAAGCGGTGCTTCCCGGACGGGGACATGCGGCTTACACCGCTTCCAAGGGAGCGATCACTATGCTCACCCGATCGACGGCCTTCGAGACTGCGCCTTTTGGGATCCGGGTCAATGCGGTGGCGCCGGGTGTGGTGGCCACCGGAATGAATGCCGACCTGCGGGTCGATCCGGAACGCTGGTCGGAGATGCTGGCCGGCACTCCCATGGGGCGTCACGCCCAGCCCGAAGAGATCGCCGCGGTGATCGCCTTCCTGGCCTCCGACGATCCGAGCTTCGTCACGGGAGCGATAGTCACCGCCGACGGCGGCTGGACCCTTCACTGAACTCGATACTGGGAACAACCGGTTTCCGAAGTGCTGAACCCCGGAGGAGATCAATGCGGGCCTCCCAGCTTATTCGTGGAGGGTTATCTGGTTCCGGGACCAAGCGACCAGTAGGCGCCGCGTCCGTGACCATCCACATGAATCAGACCGTATTCACGTAGTTTGTTTAGCATGGCCCACACATCTGGTCCCCATAAGCCGAGCAGATCAGCCAGTTCACCGCGTTGTGCGGGTCCCTCTCCGAGCCTTGTTAGGACCTTTGCCTCGTCGGTCGTTACATCCACCGTTTTCCCTCCCTTTGGAGCCAGCCAATAGCCGGAGCGAGGGATGCTGCATATCACCTCCGCTCCGGTGGCCGCAAACACCGGCCGGCCGATACCCGCCTCGGCACAGAGGCGGATCATCCGCAAGGTGCCTGATCCAAGTTGCTCCACTATTCCCCGTCTGAAAAAGCATGCCATAATATTCGGGTTCCATGGGCGGGAGCCATGAGGCACGTACAGGTCGGCCGGGGTGAGGCCGAACGGCAATCCTCCCGGTGACACAACTTCCACCCGATCCGAATAAACGCGGACCTGTATGCGACCGGCAACCGCGTAGTCCCGGTGGGCAAAGGCATTGGCAAGAGCCTCGCGTATAACCTCCACCGGGATTTCTGGACCCGACTGCGCTATCCACCCGTTGATTCGACGCCAACGATAGAGGTGATCCTCACAGAATTGCGCGGCCCGATCCAGGGATGCAAAAATATTGTTCTCGATGATCTGCAAATCTCGGATATCTTCACCGAGGTGGATGCCATCGACAGCGACGAGATGGCATCCGAGAACGGTGTACTCGCCGCGGAAGGACGCAGGTTTGCCGAACAACGCCACCGCTCCGCGGTTTGGGCGATCATCGTCATCCAACAGGTTCATCGCCCGAAGGATGTCGGACACCGATGCCTTTGGATCGAAACCAGCCCTGTCTGCCGCAATGGCGTCGTCGCGGAATCTCATCACCTCTTCGGTGTCGATATCGTCCGACTCGCGTCGTGACTCACTGGTTTCCCACCTGTCGAACGCGTGAGCGCGTTCCAACACAAGCCTCAAAACCATTTCCGGCGGCATCGTCATCGTCGTTGAGCCTGACCGGACGTAGTAATCCCCCTTGTATTGGTATGGTTTCATGTTGCCGGATGGGACAGTGGTTGAAAGAACCTCGCGGCCACCCCTTCCAGGTACCTTGACTCGCTCGATGGAGGGCGGGTAGGCGGGAAATATTGTCTCCTGGCACACCGCAGCGACATCCGCCGGCGTTTTGTCAGCGACTTCCTGTCCGATGACTTTCCCGTTTGGATTCACGCCAAACACCACGGATCCGCCTTGACCGTTCAACATCGCCGAGAGCGTTCTAGCAGCTTCCTGCCTTTGGCCGGTCGTTGTCTTGAACTCCAGCTGCTCCGACTCTCCGCCCGAGCCATTTTCGTGATGTCGGCGAAATCCATTAAGGCTCCTATCGGATCCGCTGCTTGGATGCTTTACCCATTCTATTCCGCTCCTATTATTAGGCCTTCTGACCTGGGGTTTCTCGCGTTTCCCGTCTTATTCGTGTTTTATTCGAGGGGGGGGGTGTGACACTGTGCTGGATTGAGTCCGCGCGTCGTGAAGCTGTTGATCACTACTAGCCGCGCCCTCGCTCTATGGGGGTGGGTAGGACTACGGTGGAATGGACGGGTCCCCGGACCGGACACGTTGAGGAGCCGATGTTCAGTGAGGACTTGAATCAAACCGCGGAGTGCTCCCGCGATATGTTCTGGGAGTGGCGACGTGACGAGGAAGGGTGTCACAGGGGGTGGGTAGGATTTGGGACGGAATGGACTGGTCGGCGCAGCAGAAGACGGGCTACAAGCGGAAGCTGATCGAGGTGGCTTTGCCGCTGGAGCCATCAGTAAAGCGTCGGCGAGGGAGAAAGTCTATCGGAGGAGGGTGAGGTGACATGCGGTTGGTGAAAATGCCCCGACTGGGCCAGGATATGGAACAGGGCACTTTGGTGGAATGGGCCAAGTCCGTGGGTGAAAGAGTCCAAGAAGGTGAGATGCTGGCGGTGATCGAAACGGAAAAGGCGGAAGTGGCCTTCGAATCTCCCAGCGGTGGCTATCTGGTGGCGGTACTGGTCGAACCCGGCGCCACTGCCGCCACGGGGACGCCGATCGCCTGGATAGCCGACGATCCCTCCGCTCAACCACCTTCCCTCGATCCTCAGCCCAAGCCCCGTGCGGCTATGCCTGAACCTCTGAGCGCTCCGGAAAAGACTCCCCACGTGACCCGTCGGGCGTCCATCAGGAGTTCTGGCAGGAAACCGGTGTCACCCCTGGCTCGCCGCCGGGCCAGGGAACTGGGCGTGGACCTGGCGGCAATCGCGGGCACGGGACCGGGGGGGAGGGTCACCGAAGAGGACGTGATGGGCGCCCATCGAGCGGTCCAGGCTCGTTCCGCGGACTCTGGGGCACTGTCTCGAATGCGTCTGGCGATCGCTGCCCAGATGTCCAGGTCGGCCGCCATCCCGCAGTTTCAACTGATGCGGGAGGTAGTTCTGAAAAAGCCTCGCCGGGCAGAAGGGGAGCCGAAGATCAGCTACACCGACATGGTGCTATGGGCTACCGCTCGGGCGCTTGGGGAAGTCCCGGCCCTCAACGCCAGTTGGATCGATGGCGATCCACCTTCGATTCGAGTCCATCCCCAGGTCAATCTTGGGTTGGCGGTGGCGGTGGAAGAGGGTTTGATCGTGCCGGTGATCCGCAATGCCGCCTCTCTCGGCCTGGCGGAGATCGCTTCGGAACGCCGCCGAATCGAAGCGGCGGTGCGCAAGGGCAGATTGCGAAGCGACCAGTTGCAGGGAGGCACCTTCACCGTTTCCAATCTGGGAGGGGCGGGCGTCGACCAGTTTGTCGCCCTGATAAACCCTCCGGAAGCGGCCATCCTGGCGGTCGGAGCGGTGAAACCGAGGCCCGTGGTGGTGGACGGCGCTTGGCAGGCGGCGCCCACGGTGAGAATGACTCTGACCGGAGACCACCGGGTTTTCGACGGCATGGAGGGAGCAAGATTTCTGGCGGCCCTCGCCGCCCAACTGCAATCTCTGGTGTGAACATGACATTTTTCGCAACCGCGACGAAAGGGACATGATGGGCCTATACGAGCCGACGTACATGGAAGGCACTTTGGGAACCATGGCCGTGGACTGGGAGGAGCGGATCAACATGGCCCGGATGCGGGATCAGCGGAAGGCTCGGGCTCAGCATCACATCGCCGAGGCCGGGTTGGGTTCGGTGCTTTTGCTGGATGATCCCAATATCCGCTACGTCACCGGGCTGGCCATGTTGGGTGGCTCGGGCGCCGATCACTACAGCTTCCTCACCGCCGGGGGAGATGTTGTGCATTGGGACACGGCCGATCACGCCAGCAACGAGCGAGCCAACTGTCCCTGGCTGACCGATATTCGCTACGCCGCGCCCGGTTTGGGAAATGTTCCCCGCGCCAGCGGCTCGCCCTCGGCTCGGGAATTTCTGCTCAACACCATGGCGGATCTGATCACCGAGGCGGCCCATGACTACGACGTGCACCGTGATCCGGTGGGCATCGACTCCACCCAGCCGGCGTTGGCCGCCAAACTCCGGGAGCGGGGGCTGCACGTGCGGGAAGGGGCATCCGATGCTCTCCACACCGCCCGCCAGACGAAAACCAGGGACGAGATAGAGTGTTTCCGGGTACTTTCGGCGATCTGTGAAGCCGGGTTCATGGCCATCAAGAAGACCGCCGAGCCGGGAATGCTCGAACAGGAAGTCTGGGGAGCGGCGGTGGAAGCCGTGCTGCGCAGGGGAGGGACGGTGGAGGGAGGGTATCTCACCAGCGGTCCGAACACCTGGCCCAAGCACCAGGCCAACACCACCGACCGGATGCTCCGTCCCGGCGACATAATGTACGCCGACTTCTACAGCGCCACCTTCCAGGGCTACCGCTCATGCGTTTACCGGACCTTCTCGATTGGCAAGCCCAAGCAGCGTTCCATAGACGCCTACCGGCGCGCCCGCGATTGGATGTACGCCGCCATCGAGGCGATCCGGCCGGGGGTCACCACCGGTGAGGTGGCCATGCAATTCCCCGACCGGGAAGGCGAGCACATGGACTGGTACGGCGCCCGCCACTACTGGGAGATGACCACCAACCAATGGGCCCACGGATTGGGACTGCAGCTATACGAGAGGCCTCTGATCTGGCGGGGAATCTCGGTTGATCACCCGATCGAGATCCAGGAAGGCATGGTGATGGCGGTCGAGACCCAGGAACCCGACGGACGCTCCGGCATGCGGGTGGAGGAGATGATCGTAGTCCGGGAGAACGGCGCCGAGGTGCTTACCCGCTGGCCGGTCGACGAGATAACGGTTATCGACTTCTAGCCTTGTTTGTACGAAACTGGCTATAATATTCTGTGCATTACGCCCGAGTGTTCCGATCATGAGCAGAACCATTCCCATAACTCAGTTCCGAAATCAATGCCTGAGGCTCATGGATGAGGTGAAGTCCACAGGGGACACCCTCATCGTCACAAAGCACGGGCGACCTCTGGCAGCAGTGGTTCCCGTTGTGGACGAGCGGTCGACAAGCATCATTGGATGGAGCAGCGAAATCCGATTGGGAGATGATTTAACCAAGCCGGCGATTCCTCCGGACGACTGGGAGATAGTCTCTCACCCCGAACGAATGGTGGCTCGCCTCCAAGGCGACTAGAAGTCACACGTGGCAGTCATCCTGGACACTGTTGCATTGCTATGGATGTCTCAAGGTAGCCCGAGACTGGGCAAAAGAAGCTCACTCGAAATCGAACAGGCGGCCCTTGATGGTTCCCTGAGGCTCTCGGCGATTTCAATGCTGGAGGTTTCCCGACTCCATTGGGACGGCAACATCGACCTGCGAGTGGCCCCGGAGGTCTGGCTGCGAGGCCTCATCGACGGGGGCGTCCACGAGATTCCCGTGACCGGGGAAATCTCCGTTTTAGCGGGGTCCTTGAAGATCCGCCACGGTTTCCACTCAGACCCTGCGGATCAACTAATCACCGCTACCGCCATTGTGACTCGGAGCAGGCTGGTCACTTCCGATCGTAGAATTCTGGGTTGGGCGGAACACAGAGATGATGTCCAGTGCCTCGACGCCCGCATCTGAGGGCACCGGTAGGCCACTCGGTCCCCTTACGCCGTGCGGGAATACCTTAGGATCCCAGACCCGGGACGGTTCCCTCCGTTCGATTTGTGTCCGGCGGCGGGAACCCTACGTCCTGTTCTGGGGCAGTTTCGGCGCGGGCTAACACTGACCTGGCGGTTCTTGCCACCGCATAATCAATCATCTTGCCATCAGCGCCAACCGAGGCTGTTCCTTCCCTCTCGGCCTTTTCGAACATCTCCAGAATTGCGCGGTGATGCGCCACTTCTTCAGGGGTGGGGGTGAAGACTTGGTTGATCACAGCCACTTGGGCGGGATGGATGGCGAGTTTGGCGACATACCCCAGGCGGCGAGCTAGTTGGCTCTCGGTACGAAGCGCCGCCTGGTCTCGGAAGTTCATGAACACTCCGTCAATGGGGTGGGGGACCCCTGCTGCACGAGCGGCCAGGAGCACTCGGGATCGGGAATAGTGAAGACCTGTCCCGGTGGGTTCCCATTGCACGCTAAGGTCGGCCACCAGGTCTCCCTGTTCACCGCTGCCGAACATCACCGCCTCCACTCTCGGGCATCCGTCCAGGATCTCGAAGGCGTTTTGCACCCCCACTGCCGTCTCGATCATCGGGATCAGGGCGATGGAGCCTTCCGGTCGCCCCGCCGCCGTCTCGAGGACGCTCAGGGCGCCGCACACCTTGAGCATGACCTGTCTGCTTTCCGCCTTGGGAAGGATCACGCCCTCGGCGCCGGCGTCGGCTGCCGCCACCAAGTCTTCCCACAGCGCTGCGGTCGCAAAGCCGTTGAGACGCACGAAATAGGGGAGGGCGCCGGCCGGCAAGGAGGCAAGATTGGAACGGGCCTGGTCTTTGGCGCTGGTCGCCACCGCATCTTCCAGATCCACGATCACGGCATCCGCCGCCGATCGGGAAGCTTTGGCGATCAGGTCGGGACGATGCCCGGGGGTGAAGAGCATCGAGCGAACCGCATCCATGACAGGTTCCCTTCTCTGGTTCTTCGGGTCAGCCTGCTAGGGAGCGTATAGTACCGGTCATGGGTTCCATTCTGACAGTGACGGGTGAAGTTCCCAGCGACGAACTCGGCGCGGTCTTGATGCATGAGCACATCCTGTGTGACTTCTATCGGATTTCAGATGATCTGAATCGGCTACTCGACGATGTTGAGCTGGTCACCACCGAACTGGGGTATCTCGAGGCCACTTCGGTGCGAACGGTGGTGGAAATGACCAGTGTCGGATTGGGTAGGGATCTGGAGAATTTGCGAAAAATTGCCTTAAGCACCGGGCTCAACATAGTGGCCGGCTGCGGTTGGTACCGCGATCCCTTCCTTCCGCCGGAGGTCTTTGAGAAGACTTCGGATGGTCTGGCGGATGTTCTGATCTCCGAGATCAATCAAGGGGCTCCGGACAGTGGAGTCCGGCCCGGAATTATCGGAGAGATCGGCGCCAAGAGGAGTCCGATGTCGCCCGCCGAGGAGCGGGTGTTGCGAGCGGGCGGGTATGCGCACTTGGAGACCGGAGTCTCGATATATACCCACGCCTCCCGGAGCACGGTGGGGATCGAGCAAGCCAAAATCCTGATCCGCATCGGTGTCCCGCCGGAGCGGATCGTCGTCGGGCATGCCGATACGATTCCCGCGAACCGGAAAGAGTACTGGTCGGAGTTGCTCGACATGGGTGTCACCCTGGGCTTCGACACGGTGAGACCTGATTTCCCATATGAACTGGGGGTTCGTATCGATGGTCTGACGTGGCTGGCCGAGCGCGGGTCGCTCGATCAGGTGGTGGTCTCCAACGACGTTTGCTTTCGATCACACCTGCGCGCCTTCGGCGGCGTTGGTTACCCGTACTGCGTCACCGGCTTTTTGGATTCTCTGCGCCGGGTCGGGTTCGGAGACCAGGAGTTCCAAACGATCTTCCGTGACACGCCGCTTCGACTTCTCGAGCGGAACTAACTAGCGGATCAAGGCCATAGGTCCGGCATCTCCGGATAGGGTGTCACACACCTTTCAATAGACCGATAACACGCAATCTGTGGTTGACCATGGTTGTTGTTCGCGGAGGAGAGTGATGCGGCTCCGGCGGCAATCCACTTCGGCACAGAGCAGGAACGACGTCAAGCAAATGCCGAGGTAGGGCCACACTGGGCCTGTGCCCCTTGGTGGGCGGCCTACCTGTCGCGACTCAATGTGCAGCGTATCGCTTGACATCCGCCGCTCCAAGGGTTATGGTCAGTGATCTGTGATCACAGATCACAACAGTTTGGAAACTAGATAAAGGAGTTAGGTATGAGGAAAGATCTCAAACCGGGTCGCAAGTCTCCTCGTGTGAGGCGACAGGGTTCGCAACTGGTGATTGCCGTCGGCCTGGTTGTAGCTCTGCTTGCCGCTGCGTGCGGGACAGAAGCTGAGCCGGAGGCCCCCGCTACCACCGCCGCGCCGGCAACCACTGCCGCGGAAGCTGTTGACCCTGATGCAGAAAAGAGAGGCGGCGTATTACAACTTGGGACGCCCCAGCCCATACAGACACTTGATCCGCATCAATTCGGTATCTACAACAACCGCAACGCGTGGCCAGGTCTCTTCAGCGGCTTGACACGCTATACGGAGGAACTCGAACCAGTGCCGGATTTGGCTGTGTCCTGGGATGTGGACGAGGCAGGAACAGCATGGACCTTCCACCTGAGAGAGGGTGTGCAGTTCCATAATGGTCAACCCTTCACCGCTGCCGACGTCAAGTACTCCCTCGACAGGTTGCTCCACCCCGATACCAGCGCAGGCGTCTACGCCGAAGCGGTATCTACGATCGAAGAGGTCGAGGTGGTTGACGATCAGACCGTCATCTTGCACCTGTCGGCGCCCTCAGCGATCCTGTTGGCAGGGCTGGCGAGAGCCATGATCATTCCCGACGGGTCAGGCGACACCATCGCCCAAGAAGGCATCGGAACGGGTCCTTTCGTAATGACCGACTATGTTGCCGACGAGCGCCTGATCATGACTCGGAACCAAAACTACTGGGAGGAAGGCTTGCCCTACCTCGATGGGGTTGAAGTAACTGTGCAACCCGACACAACCAGCCTGTTCACCGCTTTGAGCGCCGGCGACGTTGATATCTATTGGCAGCTTGAGCCGCGTTTCGTTCAGCAGATCGCCGCCGAAGGTGAACTGCGTACGCTGTTCGCCCCCAGTTCCTCTGTGGTTACGTATATGAGCATCTACAACGGCGCTCCGCCGTTTGACGATGTGCGTGCACGCCAAGCGTTGCTTCACGCCCTCGATCTGGAAACCATCAACACTCTTGCGTTCTTCAACACGGGAATACCGGTGGCTACCAACAACCTGCTTCCTCCGGGGCACTGGGCCGAGGCCCCCGGTCTGACCGAGTATCCGTATGACCTTGACCGGGCCAAGGCCTTGTTTGAAGAGGTTGGCGTCACGGAACTGAGCTATGTCGGACTCAATATCGTGCCGTGGACTCGGATCATCGGAGAGGTTATGGAGCAGTCCCTTGGAAAGATCGGGATAACCCTGACCGTCTCGATGCCCGAACTTGGTGGGTGGTCCGAAGCCTTTACACCGCACCCGGCGCCGGGCGCGGTCGTGGCCAATGCCGCGTTGCCTGACTACGATCCGGCCTTCCTGTGGAATCTCGCCCACCCCGATGTCAACCCGTGGGGATTTGGTGACGAGGCGTTCGCGCAGCTCCTTGCGGATGCTGCGGCCGAGCTGGATCTGGACAAGCGCATAGCAGCTTACGGTCGTGTGCAGGAAGTATGGAACGCGGAAGTTCCGACTCCGATCCTGTACTTTGACCGCTGGTTCCATGGTGTGCGAGACCGTGTCCAGGACCTCAAGCACCTCAATAGTGGCGACCTCGACTACCGGGAAACATGGCTCACCGATAAGTAACGGGTAGCCTGTCAAACCCGTGGAATCGTTCACGACCCCGCTTCCGATGGAGGACGGTGTTCGGTTGGCAACCGACATCTTCCTTCCATCAGGAAGCGGGGGGCCCTACCCCGCGCTGCTAATGAGAACGCCCTACGACAAGGCTCGGGTGGAAGATGGACGGATGATCTATACCGAGATCGTTGCCGAAGCAGTCAAGGCGGGCTATGCCGTGGCCATTCAGGACCTTCGTGGGCGCTTTCGGTCCGAGGGCGATTTTGTGCCATTTCACGAGAACCCGGAGAGTGACGCACAGGACGGCGCCGAGACCTTGTCCTGGATCAGAACTCAAGAATGGTGCGACGGTTCGGTTGCGATGTGGGGTGATTCCTACGGGGCTTGGACACAGTGGAAAGTGGCTATCGACGGGGAAAACAAACCCGACGCCATCTTTCCGTCCGGTCTTCCGATGAGCGCGCTTGATTCCCCGGTCCTGAGGCCGGCCAGACGAATCCTCTGGTATGTCGGTCGCATGGGGCCCGACTCCCGCAGACGCTCGGACCGCCGCGTCCGCACTCTCGACGAGCGGTCTGCCTACCGGAACTGGCGGACGGTCGAAAGAAGCCGCTGGCTGTGGTTCCTCCCATGGAACGAAATGCCGGACTACCTTCTTGGTGGACTTGCACCGCATTACCAAAGCCTGCTCGGAAGCAGGCCAAGGGACTATCTGTCATGGCTGAGGCGTTGTGACGAGTTCGAGGGGCCTGTGTTGCTCCTCACCGGTTGGTTCGACATAGATGTCGGCAGCGTGATCGAACTCCATGGAAGGCTGAGGAGTAGGCCCGACAAATCCTGCCCTGCTTATCTGATCGTCGGGCCCTGGAAGCACATGGACCCAAAATACGATCTGAGCCGACACCGGGGACCGATCGACTTCGGCGAGGCTGCTCAATGGTCCTACCCGGACGTTCTGGTCCAATGGTCGGATCTTGTTCTGAAAGGCAAGTCTGGACCTCTGTTCCCGGGACCACCGATCCGATACTTCGCAATGGGGGATGGGTCCAACCAGTGGAAGGAGGCTGACCGCTGGTCTGAGGTCGTCGCCTCCCCCCGGCGCCTGTTCCTTACCGCCGGCGTCGCATCCGCAGAGTCTGGCGGCGCCCTCTCGGAATCTCCGTCCACGGAGACCGCAACCTGGCGCTACGAATACGACCCTCGCGATCCCGTTCCCTCGGCCGTGGACGAGGACGCATATTACGGCCCCTTCGACATCGGTTATATGGATGAGCGACCGGATGTGCTGTCTTTTGCCACTGCACCCATCGACCGACCGGTTGAACTCCGCGGATCGGTAGATTTGGAACTCGTAGTGACGAGCACCGCGGTTGACACCGATTTCTGTGTCTGGGTTGCCGAAGAACGCCAAGACGGCGCGTCAATTCTCATTGCCAGCGGCTTTGTCCGGGCCAGGTACCGGAATGGGATCGACCAGGAGCAGTTCCTGGAACCGGGAAAGCCCGAGACGGTCCGGATTCGGTGTCGCCCGACCGTCTATCGCTTGGCGGCAGGATCTCGCCTGGTGGTGAAAATCTCCAGCAGTGACTTCCCGGACTATGACCGGAATCACAATCTTGGGACTGATCCCTACTCGGACGCTCGACTTGTGTCCGCAGTGCAGTCACTGACAAGTGGACCGGAGGAGCCGTGCAGCGTCTACCTGCCGGTTTCAGGGCCGGTCCGATGACGCCTGCCGGGCAGTCACGGGGACGATCCGGCCGGTTCATCGACCTGCGTAGCGATACTTACAACCTACCCACCCAAGCGATGTTGGCTCGTTTGGGATCCGCCGCTGAAGCTCCACGCCACGGAGGAGCGGAAGAGTACACCCGAGAACTGGAACGGGCAGTGTCAACCTTGACTTCCAAGGAAGCCGCCCTGTTTCTTCCCACCTGCAGTGCCGCCAATCTCCTGGCGCTGATGGCGCTGGCGAACCCGGCCGAGAACGTTGTTGTTGACGCCGACTCACACATACGGTGGCTGGAGGCGAACAGCGCCTCGGTCACGGGAGGTGTCCAGTTGGTCCCCGTGCCAAGAGCCCGAAGCGTCGTCGACCCGCTCGCCTTGGTGGAGTTCGCAGAGAGATCGTCCCACTTCGGGCTTCCGCCCCTGGGTTTGATCTGTGTTGAGAATTCTCACAACAACGCCGGAGGAACGGTGGCAACCCTGTCGGACATGAAACGAGTCTCCGGTCTGGCGCTTGAGTACGGCGCCCGCGTTCATGTCGATGGCGCCCGCATCTTCAACGCCGCCGCTCGACTCGACGTTGAGGTCCGCGAACTGTGCGCCTCGGCCACCACGGTGGCGCTGAGCCTCAATAAGAGTCTGGGAGCACCATACGGCGCCGTCCTTGCGGGTCCTGAAGATGTCATTGTGAAGGCGAAGGACCTCCGGGGTCAGTTGGGCATCGCGTCCATACACCAGGAAGGCCTATTCGCAGCGATGGCGCTGGAGGCTCTTGAAAACAACATGGAGGACCCAGGTCTTGACAATTGCGAAGCGGGAAAGTTGGCGCGATCGCTAACCCGGCACTTCGAATCCGAGTTGGCGGTGCAGACTCCCCAGACCAACATCATTCTCTTTGACGTTCTCGTGGACCTGACCGCCGCCGAGTTCTGCAGGGAGCTTGAGACCAGGGGAGTACTGGCAAAACCGCGGTCTGTGACCCGGTCGGTTCGTCTGGTTGTCAATCGTGGCTCGCGACAGCACGATCTGGGACGAGTGACAGAAGCCTTCGCCAGCGTGCTGGGGCGTTAGAGGGGGATTATGGGTTCCATCGTGACCGTGACAGGTGAGGTGCCGAGTAAGGAAATCGGCGCCGTTCTGATGCACGAGCACATCATGTGCGATCTCTACCGGATCTCCGGTAATTCGGACCATCTACTTGACGACGTCGATCTAGCCGTCAGCGAGCTCCGTCACCTGGATGCGACTCCGGTACGAACCGTGGTTGACGTGACGAGTGTCGGACTGGGCAGAGATCTCGAGACCCTGCGACAAATCGCTTTGGCCACCGGACTGAACATCGTTGCCGGCTGTGGTTGGTACCGAGACCCCTACCTCCCACAGGAAGTCTTCGACAAGACTTCTGATGATCTGGCTGACATACTGGTCTCCGAGATCACCGGAGGATCTGCCGCCGGGGGGATACGACCGGGGATCATTGGAGAAATAGGGGCCTACACGGATCCGATGACTCCTGCGGAGGAACGGGTCCTACGTGCCGGCGCGTTCGCGCAAGTGGAAACGGGAGTAGCTGTGTATACGCACGCTGCCCGGAGCACGGTTGGGATCGACCAAGCCAGAATCCTGCTCAGAGTGGGCGTTCCGCCCGAGCGGATAGTCATTGGACACGCCGATACGGTCCCTCGGAAGGAGTACTGGTCAGAGTTGCTCGACATGGGCGTCACCCTCGGCTTTGACACTGTAAGGCCTCACTATCCCTATGATGTCGAAGTTCGCATCGCCGGTCTGGTTTGGCTGGCGGAGCGCGGCTCTTTGGATCGTGTCGTGGTCTCCAACGACGTGTGCTTCCGATCACATCTGCGGGCATTCGATGGGGGTGGGTACCCGTATTGCGCCACGGACTTCTTCGACTCCCTGCGAAAGGTCGGGTTCGGTGATCAGGAATTCCGCACGATCTTCCATGAGAATCCAGCCGGGCTTCTCGATATTCCTTAAGCTATGACCGAGGCAGAGCAAGGATCCCAAGACGGCGGTCGCCCGCCGACGCTTGAGATCAGGGGTTTGACCCTGTCTCTCGAGGGAGTCGGCGTTGAGTCCGTGGACTTGGTCAAGGGTGTCAGCCTGGATATCTCCCAGGGCGAGTGTCTCGGGCTGGTTGGAGAGTCGGGGGCAGGAAAGAGCCTGACAGCCAAGGCCATTGTGGGACTTCTGCCCAGGGGAATCAGCGTCACGAGCGGTTCGATCCGGGTCGGCGGGCAGCCTCTGACGTCCTCCCAGGTCAACTGGCGGGAAATCCGGGGCGTTCTGGTCGGGACCATTTTCCAAGACCCCATGTCCAGCCTCAACCCGGTGATGAGAATACGGACGCAGGTGGAGGAGGTGATCAAGGCGCACCTGGCCTTGAATAAACGTGAAAGGGATCAACGAGTGGTCGAGTTGATGGAGGCTGTGGAACTTCCCGGCCACAAGGGCTTTCTGTCCCGCTACCCGCATGAGTTGTCGGGCGGCCAGCAGCAGAGGGTGGCTATCGCCATGGCGATAGCCTGCGATCCGGTGCTATTGATTGCCGATGAGGCAACAACCGCTCTGGATGTCCGCACCCAGGCCCAAATCCTGAAGCTGCTTAGGTCCCTCGTGGATGGTTTGGGACTGAGCATGCTGCTGGTTACTCACGATATGGGGGTTATCGCAGGCGTTTCGGACCGACTGGCGGTGCTCTACTCCGGACGTGTCGTCGAGAGAGGCAGGACTCCCCACGTCCTGTCCACTCCTCGCCATCCCTATACGAGTGGCCTCATAGAAAGTTGCCCGTTGGATCTCAAGGGCGGTTTCCGGACCGAGGTCCGGCCCATTTTGGGGACGGCGCCGATCGATGCGGAGTCGATCTGGGACAGATGCGTCTATGCGCCCCGCTGTTCCCGAGCCGAGAGCAAGTGTCGAAGTCACTCTCCCCCGCTGGAGGATTTTGGAGAGTTGCACAGCGCTGCATGCTTCTATCCCCTGGGTGAAATACCAGGCAACGATTTTGCTGAGAGATCGGGTGAGGCGGACACAGGGCCTGTCACGTCATCCGGACCGGTCCCTCTCACAACGGCGGTACGCGTACCCGGGTCGCCACCGCAGAATGGAAGGGGCGCCGAAAGCGCGAACGATGTCATCGTAAAAGCGATCGCACTTTCCGTCTCCTACCGGGAAGGACGCACATTCTCCTACGCCAGGAACGCTGTCCCGGCCGTTCAGGAATTCGACCTTGAATTGAGGAAGGCTGAGACCGTGGCAGTGGTGGGAGAGTCGGGGAGCGGTAAATCAACCGTGGCCCGCGCCCTGATACGGCTGGAGCCAAACAACGCGGTCGTAGAAGGGCGTCGCCAAATCTTGGGCGCCGACCTGGATGAACTGGGTAGGGGCGCCCTGCGGAGTATGCGCCGGAGGGCACAGATAATCTTTCAGGATCCTTACGGAAGCCTCAACCCGCGGCGCAAGGTTGTCGATCTCCTGATGGAGGGCCCACGGGCGCACGACCTTGAATCAGCCAATCCGCTCTGGGAGCGGGCCGGGCATCTACTGGAACGTGTCGGTTTGGATCCGTCCTTCGCCGATCGGTATCCACATCAGATGTCGGGCGGTCAGCGCCAGAGGGTGGCGATCGCCCGGGCACTTTCAGTGGAGCCTCAGGTCCTGATTTGCGACGAACCGGTTTCGGCGCTGGATGTCAGCATCCAGGCACAGATACTGGAACTCCTGGCGTCACTGGCCGAGCAGGAGGGACTGGCCTTCGTATTCATAACTCATGATTTGGGGGTGATGAACATGCTCGCCGACCGAGTCATCGTAATGAAGGAGGGTAAGACTGTTGAGACCGGCACGGTCGAGGAGGTACTCGCCCGGCCAAACACCCAATACACGAGAGAACTCATCCAAGCCAGTTTGGTTGCGATATGAATCGTCCTTCGACACAGGTTTCCCAATCCAACGATCCCATGTACAGGACACTGGAGGACTATGCGTACACCACCATCCGTGAAGCAATCCTGTATGGGGAACTGAAGCCCGGGGAGCGGATTCCGCTCAAGGAACTGGAGGCCACGTACGGAATCAGCCGGACCCCGATCCGCCAAGCTCTGAGGCGACTGTCCGAGCGTGGATACGTTACTCTGCAACCGCATTCCTCCATGCGGGTGCGACCCCTGAGTCCGGAGGAACTAAACGAGCTTTATGCCCTACGCCGGGCGATTGAACCGATAGCAATAGCGGAGGGTATGAAGGGAGCTGATGACTCCACCATGGCGCTCCTGGATTCCCTGCTCGCGGAAATGCATGCTGCAACGGAAAGGGAGGATCGCGTGAGCCTGATCGGGCTCAACAGCAAGTTCCACAGATCGATGTATGAGCCCTCCGGAATGCCGCACCTGCTCTCCATTTATGACAGGTTGGTGGGTATATGCGAACGTTATCAGTGGACTCAGGCGAACGCGCCCATCCCTGAGCTCAGAGGGGACCGCCGGCATCACGAAGAGATCATGGATGCCTATCGCCGCCGGGACGAGGATCGGGCCATCGACATGATTCAAATCCATCTGGAGCAGGCCCGCGAGGCAATTGTGAGACATCTGAGTTCACGAGGAGTCCTGGCGTCGTGACCGAAATGAGCCGACGCTATCCCAGGGATTGTCAGGAGTTCGACGCCGCCAATCGCGACTTGAACGCCTTGGTAGCTGTGCGTCACACCCCCGAAGACCGAAAGTACCCGACAGGTCCCACCCCAGCCGGCGATGCAGAGGTCCATTGCTCGTGCGGAGACGATCGAGTGAGAACGCTTGCTGTGAAGGACAACATCGCCGTGGAGGGATTCCCTTTGGCGGCGGGTCTCGGAGTTCCGGTGCTTGAGCGGGACGAAACGGTCTCCGGGGCGTGGGTCAAGTGGCTGGTTCGCCAGGGGTTTGTGATCAAGGGCAAGGCCAACATGTACGAACTCGGTTACGGCGCGCCAGGCTGCGGGTTGCGGCCGGCCGTGAATCCCTGGGACCACTCCCTGATTCCGGGTGGTAGCTCGAGCGGCTCCGCCGTGGCCGTTGCGGCAACGCTTTGCGCGGTGGCTTTGGGCACGGATGCCGCCGGGTCCGTCCGGATTCCCGCCGAGTATTGCGGGGTGCTCTCCTACAAGCCATCCGGGAAGCAGGCCTGGCACAAAGATGGCATCTGGCCCGGTCCTTCCACTCTCGATGCCATCGGAGTAATGACTCGTGACCTGGACCTTCTGGCGCAGGCCATTCCATCGTCGGGCGGCCGAGGCGAAGGAGACGACAGCCACGGCGCCCATGCACTTTCGGACTCGGGACGGAACACCCTCTGCGTCGGGGTCCTGGACCTCGACGGCGAAGAAGTGGACGACGATCACGCCCTTATGCTGGATGAGGTACAAGCCTGGGCGGAGAATTGTGGTTTTGCCACAGTGAGTGTGCAACTGCCAGGTCTGGGGAGCCGCGTCCGGGATGCGATCTGGAAGATATTCGCCTATGAATACTCCCGCGCCCTCGAGTCACATCTCACCGAAGAGGCCAGGGCAGTGCTGTCCGCCCCTTCGCGCCAACTGCTTGCCGATGGGCCGAAGACTTCCGCGGAGGAATATTCGGGGGCGTTGAGTGCCCGGCGCCGACTGAAGCAACAATATGCAGAGGCACTGAGCGACTGCCATGGGGTCATAACCCCCGTTACTCCGGTTCGGCCCTATTCCCTAACGTGGTCTCGCGCCTTCGCTCGATGCGACGAGGACGATGTCTTTGCCAGTCCGATCGATCTGTCAAATGTCGAAGCGTTACTGACCAAAAAGACCCGTTACACCGCGCCGATCAACTTGGTCGAGTACCCGACCCTGACCCTTCCCATGCGCCTTCATCGGGATGGGCTACCGGTGGGAATCCAGATTGCCTCGGTTCCTGAAAAGGAGCCTGAGATGTGGGGCATCGCTCGAAGGATGTGGCGGGACCTTGGGCCCCGGAAAGCACGCCGGGCCGGGCGCGGCAAGTTGTACGGGAGCTTCGGGGACACATAGAAAGGCGGCATCAGAATTCTTAAGGCGTCCACTCAGCGTTTCCTGCAGGCCATCCCGGTTCTACTGATAGCCTCGGCCGTTCTCTTCTTCGCTATGAGGTTGGCGCCAGGCGACCCGATACTTGCGATGTATGGCGGTCAACCCGGTGTGTCATTCGAAGAGGTGGAGGCAGCGAGAGAGAGACTTGGTTATAACGATCCGATTTTGGTTCAATACGGAGGCTGGTTGACGGACATAGTTAAAGGTGATCTTGGAAACTCTGTGGTGAATGGTCTACCTGTCGGGCAGGTAATCGGCGAGAAGATCTGGCCCTCGGTGCAGTTGGCAATTGTTGCGCTGTTCTTGTCAGTCTTCATCGCGGTTCCCGGTGGTGTTCTGGCGGCACTTCGGCGTGGAAGCCTGGCCGACAGGTTCCTGACCGGCTTCGTTAGCGCGGGAATAGCGATACCACAGTTCTGGCTGGGAATTCTGCTGATTCTGGTTCTGGCGATTCAGTTTCAAATCTTTCCGGCGTCCGGCTATGTCTCACCTACCGAAGGTGTCGGCCTATGGGCCATGCACATCGCATTACCTGCTCTAACGCTCGCGATAACTCTCGCCGCCCCCACGATGAGGTTCGTGAGGTCCAGCATGCTTGACGTCCTTTCGGAACAGTTCGTGGACGTGGCGAAGGCCAAAGGGCTGTCCAGCCACCGCGTTATTTGGGTACACGCATTGCGTAATGCTCTGCTGCCGGCAGTAACAATCGTTGGCTTGCAGGCGGGTACTCTCATGGGCGGCGCCGTTCTTATCGAGTGGGTTTTTGGGTTCCCGGGTCTAGGGTGGCTCTTGGTCAACGCTGTTACATCAAGAGACTATCCTGTTCTGCAGGCGGCTCTTCTTCTCTTTGTAGCAGCATTTCTGCTTATCAATTTCGCTGTTGAACTCCTCTATCGAGTTCTCGATCCGAGGTTGAGATGAAGTCTTGGAAGACCATGCTCAAACGAGACCGCGTGGCGCTCGCCGCGGCCGTCACACTCGGTCTTATCTGTGTGTTCGCTCTGATATGGCCGATTGTCAGCCCCTACGGCCCTCGGGAAATCCACGCTGATGACGCCTTGAGTGGCCCATCAGCCGAGTATTGGCTGGGCACGGACGATACGGGGCGTGACATGCTGACCCTGCTGGCTCATGGAGCGCGAATCTCGCTGGGCATCGCCGTGGCGGCGGAGATACTGGCAGTGCTCTCGGGCATCCCGTTGGCAATGATTGCCGGCTTTATGGGAGGCATCGTGGACAGCATAATCATGCGTACCACAGATGCCCTTCTGGGGTTCCCGGGTATCCTTATCGGGCTGATGGTCGTCGCGCTATTCGGAGCCTCGTTGCCGACCTTGATGATTGCTATTGCGCTGATGACCGTGCCTTATTTGATTAGAGTTGTCCGAAACGCAGTAGTTGTCGAAAAACAGCGGCTGT
Source organism: Acidimicrobiia bacterium (assembly GCA_963665765.1). Taxonomy (GTDB): domain Bacteria; phylum Actinomycetota; class Acidimicrobiia; order Spongiisociales; family ZC4RG35; genus Bin76. Next base: position 188,652 of record OY762464.1, on the reverse strand, counting down.
ACGTTGTCTCATCAAATGCCCTTGGGGTAAAACCCGGTACATTGCTCCGCAGCACCATTCTGCCCAATATCGTGTCGCCTGTGATAGTCCAGGTTTCATTCGGTCTGGCGGTAGCCATTCTAACTGAAGCCTCATTAGGCTTCTTGGGTCTCAGCGTGCAGCCACCTGCCGCCTCATGGGGCACACTTCTCCAAGTGGGTTACAGCTATATCCGCATCACACCGTGGCTTGTGACTTTTCCCGGCATTTTGATCTTCGTCAATGTTTGGGCTTTGAACACGCTCGGAGATGCAGGGCGCGATGTCTTGGATCCGCGCTTACGAGACACGGTTGACCATGGACCACGTTAGGCCGCACACTCATGCCCCGGCCATTGAAGATATGCAGTAAAACGCCTCAAACCGCCATGTTCTGCAAGTCTTCGTACAAGGCGCGCGGTACGAGAACTCCCTTGGTGATGGATTCCTGGCGGGCCGCGTACCGCCGGGCAGAAGGTAAGCGAGTTCCCGGTTGGCTGAGTAGTCGATCAAAAAGCTTCTCTGCGTGACTGAGCGGATCTTCTCCACCTGCCTGAAAGTGAGCCGGGTCAATCGCAATAATGAACTCGCCTCCCAGTGGGGGCATGTCCTCTCGTGGATCCATCGCTGAGGCCTCGAAACTCAGTGGGGCGCCAAACAGGGGACCGGCAAGGAGTTCGATCATCAGGGCGATGGCAGCGCCTTTGTGCCCTCCGAACGGTAACTGTGCGCCCTTTAGTCCTTCCGTCGGGTCGGAAGTCGGTTCTCCATTCTCGTCAATAGCCCATCCAACAGGTATACGTTTCCCATCACGCTGATGAAGAAGAAGCTCTCCTCGAGAAGTCACACTGGAAGCCTGATCGAACACGAGGGGTGGAGCGCTTTCTCGAGGCCAACCAAAAGCCATGGGGTTAGTGCCATAGATCGGTTGAGTTCCGCCGGCTGGAGCGACAAAGGCCATGTATTGAGTGAAGGCGAAAGAGACGAAGCCATGTTCTGCCAACCATTCCACTTCGGGCCACAGTGCTGCTACGTGATAACAATCAGCGATGGCGACGGCAGCAATCCCATTTGCTCCTGCCTTTTCCCGAAGCTTCTCGATACCTATCTCGATGGCTAGTGGGGCGTATCCCTTCCCGGCATCGACCCTGGCAAGGCCGGAAGATATGTCCTGAATCCGGGGAACAGCCGTTCCGTTCACTTTGCCGTCGGTTAGGCCTTTCACATAGAATGCCACCCGGAAGAGGCCATGGGCTTTGCAATCATCTCGCTCGGCCGCGGTAACGGTTCGAGCTATAGCATCTGCGTTCTCGGCAGATGCCCCATTGACCCTTAGGACGGCCGCGATGACCCGATGCACTTCCTCGAGCGAAACTCTTATTTGGTCATTCGCAGGCATCTGTAGATTCCATCGCCGGATAGCCCTCTAGTTAGAGCTTACCGATAGCGTCCAACGATGTAGCGCCTCCGTTACCCTCTTTCTCGGTTGGCCTTTGTCCTGGTCAACAGAGCACCACAACTCGACCGAGGTTGCCGTCCACGGCCACTATCGGATCCTCTTGCGTTCCGGGGCGCCGGGCTGTATCACCGATCCATTTCCCGACATCCACTCCGCACACTGCCGGAACACCGAGCCATTCGGCCACTTCGAACAGATGGGCGCCGGGACTACCCCCTTCCGTGATCAGGCCCGCGGCGTTCCACAGCAACGGGGCCAGGTTGCCGATCGGAAGGGAGGTGGCGATTACGTCTCGGGGAGAAAACCACGCCACGTCGTCGGCGTTGCGGATCAACCTGAGGCGTCCCGCTCCCCACCCTCCCGCGGCCGGGTAGCCGGAAACCGTTTCTCCCAAAGAGGCGATCACCCCGTAGATGAAAGGGTCCCAAAGCCCGATCCCCGTCCGGCCAACCGGACTGCCGACCGGGTCGGGGGGTTGATGGAGGGTGTCCGGGTCAATGCGCCACATCCAGTCCGGCCGGGGAATGGCGCCGGTGTCACAGAGGGCATGTGCCAGGTCTTGCAACTTTCGCAGAAGAGCCGAAGCCGCGGCGAGGTCTACCGACGGGTGGCGGGAGACCAGTTCCATCATCGTTGAGGAGTCACCGTTGCGAAGCTCGGACCAGGCCTGTTCCACCGTGGCAACTGATCGGGTTGTTCCCCACCGATCCTTTTGCAAGCGGGCGGCGCCGGTGTGGATCTTTTGGACAAGAGTCGACCGGGGCAGGTTGGTCGGCGCCGCGCCGGCGGGGGAGAGGTGGTCTATGCCGATCGCCCAGGGCCAAACCCAGCGTTCGCCCATCGGACCCGGGTATCGGATCATCATGCGTACCACGGCGCCCAATCGCGGGTCTTTGGTGGAGGGCGGATGGGGGACCCGGCGGTCGACCATCCGCTGCATATCACTCTTAAGTTGAGCTTGAAGGAGATATAGCTTCCGACCGGGCGTCAGTAGCCATTCGATGTGATCGCAGCCGATCCGCTCCCACGTTTTCCTGGTCAAATCGGCCGCCGTCCGGTGAACGTCGACATCGGGAGGCGATGGGCCCTGACGACAGATGGTTCCATCTTGGTTGACCACGGTGACCTGGCCATTTTCCCAACCGCCCACGATCCCCGCCGGGTGTCCGGAAGTGGCGGCCACCCGGACCGCACCGTCGTCCCCCAAAGTGGCGACTCCTCCCCAAATCGCCGAGGCAGCGGGTTGGATCAGCACCGCCATCCCCACCTCACTTGGCTTCACCCCTGCCACCGAGGCCCGTCTCAGGGCGTCGGGATTGAACAGCGACGCCCAGCATCCGACCACTCCCATGGCCACTTCCTCGGGGTGCAAACCTATGTAAGACGAGAACGCTCCCGCCCAGATCCCCGAGACCTCCGCGGGACTGGAGGATCGCACCACCAGCGCGTCGCCCAATTGGCGCGCTTCGTCGGCCAACTCCGAAAGAGAGGAGGGCGCCGGATGGTTATAGACCGCGGTGCGGGCCGCGCCCGAGTTGCCCCGGGCGGCGAGCGCCGCTTCTCCGGCTCTGATGATCGGAGCGGAGACGTCTGTAGGCACCACCAGTCCGTTGAGCACCGGCAAACCCTGCGCCCGGGCTCTGGCGATGCGGCCGGCCTTGGCGCCCACCAAAGCAAAGTTCTGAGCATCCGCCTCGTCAAGCCGGACCAGGCGGGTGCTCGGGGGCATCTTCAGTCCACGACGATTATCTCGTGAGACTTGTAGGTGGAGACCATTTCGATTCCCGTTTCGGTGACATAGAGCATCTCTTCGAGGCGCACCCCGAACTTATGCAACTTGCCGTGCTGGGTTTCCAGCGCAAAAGTCATGCCGGGCCGGATCTCAACGGGGTGATCCAAAGACCAGATGCGGGAGATCACCGGCGGGTCATACTGGGCCAGACCCAGACCGTGACCCCACAGGTTGGCTGCCGCCTGGTCTTCCTCCTCGTATCCCCAGATCTCCCGGGCGCTCGGCCACCGGGAGGCGACATCGGCAGTGGTCACCCCCGGCCCGGTGGCCTCGATGGAATCCCACAGCCAGGTGTGCGCCTCGTCGTACACGGCCTGCATCTCATCGGTGGGTTTGCCTCCCACGCAGTAAGTGCGGTACACGCAGCTTTTGAACCCGTTCCAGGTGAGGGCCGCCAAGTCGACGATCACCAACTCTCCGGGACGGATCATCCGGTCGGAAAAGTTACGCCAGTTGGGCCAGGCGTTGGGTCCCGATGACACGATGACGTCCTCCACGTCTTCCATGCCGGGGATCGAATAGAGCTTCTCGAACCCGAAAGCCGCCACCTGGTTCTCGGTCATGCCCGGCTTGATGAAGTTGGCGATCTCGTAGTGGACGTAATCACAGATCGACCCCACCATGGAAAAGGCCTTGATCTCGTCGGGACTCTTGATGGCCCGCGCCTCCATCATGGGCGTCATGCCGTCGGTCCATTCGATCCCCTGTTGCTGGAAGGCCGAAATGAGATTGATGTCGATAAAGTCCACCCCCAGGGGCTTGTCCCTCACTCCGGCTGCCTCGAGGTCGTCGATCAGAGCCCTGGTGAATTTGTTCACCTGCTGGGTGGAAGCCGGTCCGACGGCGCCCTTGATCCAAGCGTATGAATAGCGGATGTTCTCCTTGGGGATCCAGGGGTTGTGGACCTCCAGATGAAATCCCAGGTCGCCCTGTTCATAGACGATCGGAGGTTGGTCTTCAATCAGAACCACGTAGCGGAGACCGGGCTTGAGCCGGTTCCATCCCGGGGTGAGCGTAGAAGACACATACCGCATGTTCTCGTCGTAGAACAGCAGCATGGCGCCCAGCCCATGGCGTTTCATGGACTCGTGGGCTCGCTTCAAACGCCACTTGCGGACGGCGTCCCAGTTGATGCCTTCCTTCCAGTCGGTGCTCAACACCCCGAACGCTTCTCGCATTCCTGTTCTTCCTTGCTCGACTGTTGGAAAATCATACCGGCGAGCGCTTGGTGCGACCGGCTCGCCGGTGACCCAAATGGCCGGATTCAGGGCGTGAGGAGCACCTTGAGATGCCCGCGGCCGGCGGCGGCAAAGGCGGATGCCGCCTCCTTCAACGGGTAGCGAGCGGTGATCAGGGGCGCCAGGGCGATCCGTCCGGCGGCGGCGAGACCGATAGCGGCGTCATAGTCTCGCGGTCGGGCGCCCCGGGGGTTGTGCACCGTGATTTCTTTGTAGTAGAGCTGGTAGTAGGGTATTTTTGCGGCGCCGGCCACCGTGCCGTAGATGATCACATCCCCGCCCGGTGAGCAGAGTTCGATGGCCTGCCACACCGTGGATTCGGTTCCCACCGCCTCGATGACCAGATCGGCGCCCCGGCCTTCCGACACTTCGGCCACCGCCTCGGTCGCCTCGTCGGGGGTTGCCACGGCCCGGGCCCCCAGATTGGTGGCCAGCTCCAGTTTCCAACCGGAGCGGCTTATGCCGATCACCCGGCTCACGCCCCGTTCGGAGAGCAGTTGCATATGGAGCATGCCGGACACACCCAAGCCGATCACCACGGCCACCGTCTCCGAAGAGACATCCACCGCCTGCTGGGAATGAACCACCGTGCCCAGCACCTGCAGGAGTCCGGCCTCGTCCCAGGTGACTTGGTCGGGAACGATGTGCAGAAATCGTTCGGACACTTCCAATGATTCGGCGAAGACTCCATCAGAATCCCTGCCCCGAAGACCCCCATGGGGGCAGAGATGAGGCCGGTCCTTTGCGCACAGGTGACACTTTCCGCAAAAAGTGCCGGGATTGACCATCACTTTGGTCCCGACCGAAATTTTTCCCCCGGGGGCGCCCGCCACGACGGTCCCCACCATTTCGTGCCCCAGCACCCGGGGATAGTCGATGGGTATGGAACCGTCCAGGATCTTCCGATCCGTTCCGCATATCCCGGCCCGCTCCAAGCGCACCAACGATCCTCTCCCCACCCGCGGAGCGACGGCGTCGGCGATTTCGAGCCTGCCCGGCCCGGCGGTTTGAACGACTTTCAACGCCTAACCCCTTTCAATTGCTCAGGGCGGAGACTACCGCGATTTCCGCCCTGAGCCCTCGGGATCTCCTCTCATGCCGGTGATTGCATGCCGAACGGTGGCGGATGGTGTCCGTGACTTGAAGCAACGAGCCGGGTTGGGGTGAGGTGTATATCGTGGGGCGGATGGAAGCCTTCCGGTGACGGACCGACCCATCCCTGCCCCGGCGTCCCGGCTTTTCTACTATTCCTTGTTGGGTGGGATTGTGCTGATATTGGGCTTCAACTGGCCGATACTGGACAGAGGGGTGGACCTTATCCCTCCCTTTTGGTTGGTCGCCTTTCGTCTCCTGGGGGGAGCGTTGGTCGGATTCGGGATGAACGCTTGGGCCGGTCAGCGGGCTTCCTTTCCTCGCCGTGATTGGAAGATCGTCCCGATATTGGGATTCTTTCGCCTCGCCGCCGTCGCCGGCCTGACGTTCTTCGCCCTCCAAATCCTCCCTCCCGGCCGGTCCTCAATTCTGGTTTGGACCAGCACCCTGTGGACGGTTCCCATGGCGGTCGCCTTTCTGGGAGAGCGGATGTCCCGGATGCAGGTGAGTGGCCTGGCAGTCGGGATGGTGGGGGTGGGGTTGGTTTTCGAGCCGTGGGAACTGAGCCTTTCTGAGCCGAGAGTGATCTGGGGCTATTTGATGCTGCTGGGGGCCGCGCTGTCGGTGGCGTGGACTTCGGTGTACATCCGGGGCCATTCCTGGGGAGCGAACCCTCTGGCCTCCACCCCCTGGCAGATGCTGGCCGGGGCAGTCCCCGTCCTCGTCCTGGCGTTGGCGGTGGACGGGGCGCCCGATGTCAGATGGACTTGGGAGTCGGGGGGTATCGTGGCCTATCAGATCACGTTGGGCGGCCCACTTGCCCTATGGGGTCGGCTGACGGCTTTTCGACATATTCCGGCGATCTCGATCAGCCTGACTCTGATGGCCACCCCGGTGGTGGGACTGCTGGCCTCGTGGTGGCTGGTTGGCGAGGAGCTTTCTCTGACGGTGGTGGGAGGGTTGGTCCTGATCATTGCCGGGGCGGCGGCCAACATTGTGGGGGACCAAAACGTTTGGCCTTTGCGTTCCGGTCTGGTTTGAATCGGGAGTCCGACATGAGTTCCGGATCCCGGAGAGAGCAACTGGCTCTGCTGATCGCGCTCAGCTGTTTTGGCAGCACTCACCTGTCGGTGTTGCCGCCGGCCCTGCCCGAGTTGGCCGCGGAGTTGGGAGTTTCCATTGCCGCCATTGGCTGGGTCCAAGGTGCGGCAGTGCTTCCGGGGATCGTCTGCTCGGCTCTGATCGGCTTTCTGGCCGACCGGTTCGGAGCAAGGAGGGTGGTGCTGATCTGCGTAACCATTTTCACGGTGTTTGGCGCGGCGGGTTTCTTTGCTTCTTCTTTTGCCGTGTTGCTCGGACTTCGGATGTTGCAGGGAGTGGGAACCTCGGGGGTACTGGGATTGTCCATCGCTTTGATCGGTGAACTCGTCGAGGACCGGAAGAACCGTATCCGGGCGCTGGGACTCAACCTTGCCATGATCTACATCACCCAGATGGTGGTTCCCGTGGCCGCCGGTATCCTGGCCGCAGGGGGCGTCTTCCGCCCCTTTCTGCTTTATTTGGTGGGGGCGCCCATCGGCATCTGGGCGCTCCGGTTGACGATTGGACAGCCCAAGGGAACCGCCTCTTCACCCTTCAGGCACGCCCGGGAGGCTCGTCAAGATATGCGTCGCCGCCAAACCGAAGTGGATGTGTTGGGGTTGATAGCCGTGAGCATCCTGTCCATGGTGGTGCTTCACGGCATCGCGTTCACAGCCATTCCCTTGCTTTTGGAGGAGGTGTTCGGAACCAAAAGCGCGGTGCGGGGGGTGGTGATCTCCTCCTTTCAGGTGGGGGCCATAGTGACCACCTTGGTGGTGGTGCGGGTGTTTTCGGGGCGGATGTCCGGTCGGTCGATGAGCGTGGGTATCTGGTTGATGGCCATCGGCTTGGCCGTGGGATTTGCGGGAGGCACTCCCGGATCGGTGGCGTTGGGTCTGGCGGTTAGCGGTGCGGGGTTCGGGTTGGTGTACACCCTGGCGCAGCGGGAGGCCATTGCCTCTGTCTCCCTGGCCTATCGGGGGCTGGTGTTTCTGACCTTGGTGACGGGAATAAGGATTGCTCAAATGGTTGGACCTCCGGCCGCATCCCTGGTCACCGATGTGATGGGTCCTCGATCGTCATTGTTGATCACGGCGGTGATCACCGCCCTGGCTGCGGTTACCTGGCGCCCGCTCCGTCGTCGGGTTAACAAGTCGGTCTATCGGTAGGGGGAATCCCCGGTGTTCGGGTGGGGTGCGGCGTCTTCCGGATGAGGGTTTCTGGTCGGAAGCGAGGGTCCGAGAGGGCTGACCGGGAGACTGAGGTTCCCCCGGTTCGGGGTGTCTATCGTAGGCGGGAATGAAGGCTCGCCGGTGACCGCTAACCCAGCCTCGCCGTCGGCCTCCCGGCCGGTTTATTACTTCTGGTTGGGCTTGGTGGTGCTGTGTTTGGGGTTCAACTGGCCCATCGTCGCCATGGGGGTGGAGGTCATCCCGCCCTTATGGCTGTTGACCTATCGCTTCCTGGGGGGAGCTTTGGCAGGATTCGCCATGAATGCCTGGGCCGGTCAGCCGGCTTCCTTTCCCCGTCAGGACTGGAAGATCGTCCCGGTTTTGGGGATGTTTCGGTTGGTTGCCGTCTATGTGATGACCTTTTACGCTCTGCAGTTCCTGCCCCCCGGCAGATCGGGCATCCTGGTGTCGACCGGCACCCTTTGGGCCGTCCCCATCGCCATGGTCTTCTTGGAAGAGCGCATGTCCAGAGTGCAGATGGCCGGGCTGATGGTGGGCATGGTGGGATTGGTGGTGGTCTTGGATCCCGCCACCTTGAGCATGTCCGAGCCCAAGATCATATGGGGCTATGTGATGCTAATGAGCGCGGCTTGGTCGATGGCCTGGACATCGGTGTACATCAAGGCGCACCGTTGGGGCGCCGGTTCCTTGGCATCCACTCCCTGGCAGTTGCTGGCCGCCGGCATTCCCACCCTGATTGCGGCGCTGGTGGTGGAGGGGATTCCCGACTTCCCATGGACTGGGGGGTTGGTGTTGATAGTGGTGTACCAGGTGACCTTGGCCGGCCCGCTGGCGCTGTGGGGTCAGTTGGAGGCCTTCCGGCGCCTTCCGGCTATCTCGGTCAACCTGACCCTGATGGCCATGCCCGTGGTGGGACTGCTGTCGTCGTGGTGGTTGACCGATGAGCAGCTCACACCGGGAGTGGTCGCCGGGTTGGCCCTGCTTACCGCGGGGGTTGGGGCCAACATACTGGGTGACAAGAACATGCGGCCGGTTCGCTCGGGTCTGGCATGAACCAGAGAACCAGGAGGGAGCAATTCGCCCTGCTGGTGTCGGTGAGTTGCCTGACCACCACCACGCTCCCGGCTCTTTCTCCCGCCCTCCCGGAGTTGGCCGAGGCTCTGGGAGTGTCGATCTCGGTGGTTGGTTGGGTTCAGGGCGCCGTCTCCTTTCCCGGGATCCTGACCGCGGTGCTGGTGGGGTACCTGGCTGATCGTTTTGGGGGAAGACGAGTGGTGGTGGTTTGCGTAGCGACTTTCACGTTTTTCGGGGCGGCCGGGTTTCTTGCCGGTTCATTTCCGATGCTGATCGGGTTGCGGCTGCTGCAGGGTCTTGGAACCCCCGGACTGATGGGCCTTTCAATCGCACTGATCGGCGAACTCTTTGAGAAAGAAGAAGACCGGATGCGCTTTTTGGGAATGAATCTTGCGTTCGTTTTCATGGTGCAAATGATCATGCCTGCTATGGCGGGCATTGTTGCGGCGGGCGGGGCGTTCCGTCCTTTTCTTATTTATCTGGCAGGGATACCTGTGGGGTTGTGGGCGCTGCGGTTGAAGGTGGGCCAACCCAAGGGGGCGCCTTCCTCTCCGTTGCGTCATGTCCGCTCGGCACGGATGGACATGCGTCGCAGGCGGACGGGTGTGGATCTGGTGGGACTGATGGCCGTCACCGGCTTGGGCGTAATGGTGAATGCGGGGGCTTCCATGACGGCGGTTCCTTTGTTCTTGAACGACGCTTTCGGCACGGGCAGCGCGGGACGGGGTGTGGTGGTCTCCGCCTTCCAGGCCGGCGCCATCGTGACAGCTCTGGGTGTTTTGCGGTTCGTTAAGGGGCGGATGTCGAGCCGGTTGATGACGGTGGGGCTGTGGCTGATGTCCATCGGCCTGCTGGTGGTCTTCCTGGCCGGCTTTCCCGCCATAGTCTCGTTGGGTCTGGCGCTGGCGGGAGCGGGGTTCGGGTTGGTGGTGACCTTGGCGCAACGGGATGCGATCGGTTCCGCCTCCCTTGCCTATCGGGGGCTGGTGGTGCTCACCTGGGTGGCGGGAGTCCGTGTTTCCCAAGTTGTCGGACCCCCCACAGCTTCTCTGATGACCGGTTCGGTCGGTCCTCGCTCCTCTTTCCTGCTGATCGCAGGCATAGCCGCGGTGGCTGCTGTGTCCTGGCGTCCGCTCCGCAGGTGGCTGAAGCGGGTGGTATACGGGTAGCGGGTTGTCTTGAGCGAAGATCGAACTCCAGGGTTGTCTGGTGAGAACGGTCGTCTGAGCCCACTTGGGAACAGTAAGGTGAGCGTATGACAAAACTTCCACAAATTGGTTTGAGTGCGGCAGTAGCAGAGGGAGAGGCGCCGGTGCTGGTGGTACCCATGGGCGCCGACCGCCAACCTGGACCTGGCGCACAGTTTGTACTTGATGGACTTGGCTCGTGGGTGGATGAGCACCTGGAAGCGGTGGGGTTCTCCGGCAAGGTGGGCGACCAAGCGGTCATTCCCACGGCAGGAGCACTCTCGTATGGCTGGGTGGTCATGGTAGGCGTGGGCGATAATCCCGACCACGAGACGGTACGCCGGGCTTCGGCAAGTGGTTTGCGGGCCGCTCCCCGAACCGAGCGCCTGGTCACCACCCTCCATCAGCTGGACACGCCCGCCGCGTTGGCCGCCACCGTAGAAGGATCGCTTTTGGCCGGCTATAGGTATGAGGACTATCGGAGCAAGCCGTCGGAGGATCCTCTGCCGGAGGTGCTGCTGGCCGCTCCGGTTCCCTCGGACTGGATGGAGCAGGTTGAGCGATCCCGGGTGGTGGCGGAGGCGGTTGCCATGACCCGAGATTGGATCAACCGGCCTTCGCTGGATAAGGGTCCACCCGATCTGGCTGAAGTCCTCTCGGAGGTGGCGCTGCAAGCGGGAATGACGGTCGAGATCTGGGATGAGGGTCGGCTCGAGGAAGAGGGGATGGGAGGAATGCTCTCGGTCGGCCGGGGATCGCATCGCCCTCCTCGACTGGTCAAATTGGTGGGACCGGGAGATGGTCCGCGGCTTGCTCTGGTGGGAAAGGGCATCACCTTCGATTCGGGGGGCCTGTCTCTCAAACCGGCCAAGAGTATGGAGACGATGAAGACCGATATGTCGGGAGCAGCTGCGGTGGTGGCGGCCGGCGTGGCCATAACCCGGCTCGGGTTGAACGTCAAAGTGGAGGTGCTGGCCGCCCTGGCCGAGAACATGCCGGGAGGAGGCGCCTCCCGTCCCGGGGACGTGTTCACCGCTCGCAACGGCAAGACGGTAGAGGTGATGAACACCGACGCCGAAGGCCGCTTGGTTCTGGCCGACGCCCTTAGCCTGGCCGCCGAGGGTTCCCCTGATCTGATAGTCAACCTGGCCACATTGACCGGAGCTTGCGTGGTGGCCCTGGGTCTCGAATACGCCGGGTTGTTCGGTTCGGAGGAAGCCCGCTCCAAGGTGGAAGAAGCCGCTGCCGCGGCAGGGGAGAAGGTCTGGCCACTTCCTCTTCCTCCCGAATATCGCCAAGAGATCGACTCGCCGGTGGCCGACATGAAGAACATCGGCAGCCGCTGGGGTGGCGCCATCACCGCCGCTCTGCTTTTGGAGGAGTTCACCGGTGATTGCCGGTGGGCTCATCTGGACATCGCCGGTCCGGCCCGAACCGGGAAGACTGCTCATTACCTGTCCGAGGGCGCCACCGGATTCGGAGTGCGAACCTTGGTGCAGCTTGCCTCGCAAATGGCCACCGAGCAGGCTCCGGTCCCCAAGTCGCCCTGAGAGGCCCGGCGGTCCATCGCCAATTTGTCGCGAAACAGTTGCCTATTTCGCGAAATTCGGCTCGCCCAATTTTCGCCCGTTTGGGCCCCACCCCCGCCGCTCACCGCCAGGATCGGGACACGCTTCGCCACGGGTTGGTGGCGGGAAGCAGTTTCCCGAAAGATTTATGACCTCCGGTGCGGTCCTGACGACGTCGGAGAGGACCGGGAGATGTTCGACCCCTTCAATATGGGCCGGGCATGAGACAAATTCAACCCCTCGCCGCCGTCTTTTTTCGCGAACCCGCCACCCCCACCAACCAAAACATCTGCCCTGCCCGGCCCTGACCCGGCCTTCGGTTAACCACGGTTTCAGTCCTGATCGCGATTATTCCAAGAAGGCCGCGACATAACACCGGCGGGTGGTGAGCCCGGCAGGTTTTCACATGGTTAGCTTTTGTTCTTACCACCAGAGGAGGGACGTGCAGGCAGGGGTGAAATGGCTGACGAACACCATTTTGGCAGGAGGTTGGTCAGTCGGGGTGGTCGGCGGAGGCGGGAATCCGGGTCCTAATCTCGGTCCGGAGTGGACATCCGCCACCCCTGCCTCTTTTTGGCCGGGGCGCAGGCGAGATCACCGGACGGTTCTCTGGGTGGGGGTGGTCCTCATGGCGGCGCTGTGGGGGCCGGCGGTTGGCCGGGCGGACTCCTCCACTCATTCGCAGCTGGTGTGCACCGTAAAGGCGGAAGTGGACCCCCAGACCAGCGAGAGGCATCCCGTCACCACTTGCCTCCACACAGAAAGGAAAGGGCCCCGTTTCAAGGTTGATCCCACCACCCTTCATGTGCAGATCGCCTCGGGCGGATGCTTCTACCTGGGTTCCCGGCCCACCAGTTGGGTCCAGCTCGGTTATGACGACCAAGGCGCTTTGCTTTATGGGTGGTCGCCGGATGGCAGGCGGGGCGGTCACCGAGTGATCGGGACGGCCCAACCCTGCTCTTGGCCAAGCGTGGAGCGGGAAGAGATCGAGGGCTATGTGTGGAGCAGGATCGGAAGTTACGTGCACCAATCTCCCCAGGTTTCTTTCGATCCGCCGGTTCCCTGGGGGATGGCGGGCATCGAGACCTTCGCGGCGTTGGCCGTCCCCGTCCCGTGGACGTTCTCCTCCACCTCTCCCTACACTGGCAGTTCCCTTCGGGCGGAGGTGAGGGTGGAACAGGTGAGGTTCGACTGGGACGACGGTCCCCGCCAGGTATTCGGCCCCTCCGACTTTGGGGGATTCATCGGCTATCCGAACGGAGTGGCCGGCCACACCTATCAAACCAAGTCCTGTCGGGCGCCGGGTCCAAGATGTCGGGACAAGAGGGGTCCCTACCGGATCCGGACCACCTTCCGGTGGTCGGGCTGGTATGCGGTGGCCGGGGTCAGGAAAGGTCTGCGCATTCCTGACATCTTCTCGGACACCGAATACCCGGTTCGTGAGACCCTCTCACTGGTGGTGGGCTGATCTCCAGAGATTCAGGCCTATTCGGCGGTCGGCCGTTTCGGGACCTCCGGCGCCCCGGTGGCCGCCGGGGAAGAACTGCGTCGACGGCGGATCCACCGCACAAGGAGCGCCAACACAATGATCAGCGGCAGGAACGGAATCAGGGCGCCGATTACCACCGCCGCTCCTGCCAGCACCACGAGCAGTGCTTGGTAGCTGGCGTCCAAGGCGTCGCCGAAACCGGATGGTCCGTCTCCGGAAGGAGAAGTCCGCACCCTGACCATCACGTTGGTGGTTTCGGAGATGTCTCCCAACCGGGTCCCGTCGCCCTCCACCGGGGTGGCGACTGCCTCGATTTCGATGCTGGTTCCTCGAGTGGCGATCCGTCCGGCCAGGCGCCCATCCTCTATGGGTTGGGTGAGGGTAGCCGTGACGAACTGGCCTGGTTCGAGCAGGTTGAAGTCGCCGTGTTCAGCTATGAAGGAGTGGTCGTCGAGCGGCAGCGAGGTTGAGCCAATCACTATGTCAGTCAGGGTGATCTCACCCGGATTGCCAATCTCGAGACAGATATTGACATGGTCGGCATCCGGTTCGAGGGTGATATCCCGGTCGCCGAGACACGGGTCATCATCTCCGGTGGATACCCAGGCGGAGACCAGCATGGCGGGAAGAATCTCTTGGGTGGTCACCTGGACGGAGGTGGTGTCGGAGATACTGTCCAGTTCGGCGCCGTCGCGGTCCACCGGGGTGGCGATCGCCTGGATTTCGATGTCCAATCCCCGGGTGGCCACTCGTCCGTTGAGGCGTCCCTTGGCAAGAGGTTCCGCCAGGGTGGCGGTGAGGAACTGACGAGGTTCGATCTCATTGAAGTCGCCATGCTCCAATTTCAAGGGGTTGGCTTCGAAGTCGAGCGCCGCCGATCGGATCTCCACGTTGGTGAGGGGGACATCACCGGGGTTACCCACAAAGATGCAGAACATCACCCTGTCATTGTCCGGCCTGACGGTGATATCCCGGTCGCCGAGACATGGATCGTCATCTTTGCCCGAAACCCAGGCATGCACCAATACCCCCGGATTGGGTATCACCTCTTCTGTGGTCACCACAACCCTGGTCCGGTCGGAGATAACTCCCAGTTGAGGTGTGTCCGGATCCATGGGTGTGGCGGTGGCCTCGATCAGAATCTCCAGACCCCGGGTGGCGATGCGACCGGCCAGGCGACCCTTGGTCATTTCCTCGGTGAGGGTGGCGGTGAGGAACTGTCCGGGTTCGATTCGTTCAAAGCTCCCTCGTTCGATCACGAAGGGATGGTCATCTGAGGCCAGAACATCTGAAGAAAGCCTCACATCTGTCAGGGTGACCTCTCCCTGATTGGCCACTTCCACGCAGAAATCAACCGTATCGTCCCGCTGGGTGGTCAGAGACCGGTCGCCGAGGCAGGGGTCCTCACCATCGGTTGATGCCCAGGCGGTGACCAGGAGCCCGGTGTTGGGAAGAATCACGGGCCGCTCGGGCGCCTGGCTGATGGCCAAGGTAATCGTGGCCAGGGCGACCCGATCTTCCAAGGTGCGCAGCTGACCGTGCAGGCGTTCCAGATCCGTCTCCCGGATCAGCAGTTCCCGTTCATAAAAGGCCAGGTCCTCAAGGTCGAGGGCGGTGTCCAAAAAGCTCCGCAGTCGGCTTACGCTGGCTTCGGAGGTGATTATCCGGCTTTGCAAGTCGACTATGCGCTCGGTTACATCATCGGCGCTGATCTGCTGATCCAACAGCTCTCCGATTTCTGACAACCTGGCCAGAGCCGGGGAGAAATCTTCGGGCAGCACCTTGAAAACAATCTCCGAGTATGGTGCAGGTCTGGTGCGAGTCTGCTGGCCGAAGACAAAGCCGCCCAGGCCCTGCACCACCGCGATGGCCCTTTGGGTGGCGGCCGCCACATCCGGGGCCTCCACCGATACCCACCCTTGGTAGATGATGTCGCGTCCGAAGGCCGATGGGAGGGTAATGGCTGACACCTCCACCAGGGCGTCAGCCGCGGGTCCGTCGCGGTTGTCGCCCTCGGTCGGTTCATCGGCGAGATCCTCCTCCATGGCGGATTCCGCCGCAGCTGCCATTGCGCCGTCCTCGCCCTCATCCACCAGGGCGGCAGCCGACGCCGATTCGGGTTGGGCATCCTCCGATGCGACATCGTCGGATGCTGTCAAGGCAGCTTGAACGTCCGCCAAGGCGATTTCTGCGTCCTCACCCATCTCGGCGAACTCCTCAGCCGTAGGCTCTTCCGCCACCGCAACCTGGGCGGCAGCCGCCGAACTGGAGGCCGTTTCGGGGCTCGTCGAATTATCGTCGGCGCCGCAGGCGCCTGTGAGCAGGAGGAATAGGATCACCAGAGACAAAAGCACAGGCCTCGGCGAGCGCCGTTGCTTTCGGGGCGCTCGGCCGTATCCGAACTGTCGCCATCCGGTTGGTCTTGACTCTCCGGCTCGGTGCGGTGGGGTATTGCTGGTGGCGGAGATCATGAGGTGGAAACCTTCGGGCGGCTTGGTCGTTACCCTACCGGACTGCGGTTAATCTGCGGCCCGCCCGGGAGAGGTTTCTGTCAGGCCCGGGGTCAGTTCGGCAAAATACCGGCCGGGCCGCTCTCCAGCAGTGCCAGAAACTGCTCTTCATTGAGGATCGGGGTCCGGAGTTGCTCGGCTTTGGAGAGCTTGGAGGCGCCCGGGGAGGCACCCACCACCAGCGCCGAGGTCTGGCCTGACACCGACGACACGGACCGCCCACCCCGCGCCAAGATGGTCTGCCGGATGGCTTCTCGGTTCATCGATTGCAGTCCCCCGGTCACCACCAGGGACAGTCCCGCCAGGGTGGGCGGGACGTGCGACTCCGGCTCGGGGTCGGCCAGGCTCACTCCGCCCTGGCCCAACTTTGCTATCAGTTCCCGGTTGTCAGGATCGTCCATCCACTCTCTCACCGAACGGGCGATGGTTTCCCCGACGCCGTCGATGGCCGCCAGATCCTCTCGGGTGGCGTCGGCGATCTGATCCATGGATCGGTAGCGGGCGGTAATCAACCGGGCGCCGCCCGGACCGACATGTCTGATGCCCAGGGCCACCAGCAACCTCCACAATGGCCGATGGCGGGCGGCCTCGATGCCTCCCAGAAGGTTTCGGATCGACTTGTCGCGCCATCCCTTGCGCCATTCGAAAATACTCGGCTCCAGAAAAAAGATGTCGGCAGGGCTACGGATGGCTGGATTGGCAATGAGCTCCATCGACAATTCTTTGAACTCTTTTTTCTTCAAATCTTCAAACTGGTCCTTTGACATTTTTTCGGTCAACTGCTTGACTTTCTTGTATCCCAGACCGTCGATGTCCATCCCACCCCTTGACGAGAAGTGAAACAGCCATTCCCGGAGTCGGCTCGGGCAGGTCAGGTCCCCGGTGCACCGGGCTACCGCCTCTCCTTCGGGACGTTCGATCGGGCTCTCGCAGGAGGGGCAACGGCTGGGCATCTCCCAGGGGGGTGACCGGTCTTCTTCGCCGGTGAGCACCGGCCCCATCACCTCGGGAATCACATCTCCGGCCCGGCGGACCACCACCCGATCTCCCACTCGCACGTCCTTGAGACGCACCTGCTCTTCGTTGTGCAGGGTGGCCATTTTGACATTGGCGCCTCCCACGAACACCTCCTCCAGCACCGCAAAGGGGGTGGCTGCTCCGGTGCGTCCGATGTTGATCCGGATATCAAGCAGAGTGGTCTCCCGCTCTTGCGGCGGGAATTTGTAGGCCACCGCCCACCGGGGCGCCCGGGCGGTGGCGCCCAGTTCGTCCTGGTCGGCGAGACTGTCCACTTTGATCACCACCCCATCGGTCTGATAGGGGAGAGCGTGATGTTCGTCCAACATCTGCTTCACGTAAGCCTTGACTTCCTCCAGCCCCGGGGCGGTTTTGTGCTTCGGGTTGACCCGTAGTCCCAATGATCGGAGGTAGGCCAAAACGTCGGAGTGTCGGCGCAGGGTGGGTCCTCCCCGAATCACGCCGGCCTGATAGACCCAGATCTCCAAGGCTCGCGAGGCCGTTACCCGAGGGTCCTTTTGGCGGACCGACCCGGCGGCCGCGTTGCGGGCATTGGCGAAGGGGCGTTGCTCTGCTTCTCGACGGGTCCGGTTCAACTCCTCGAAGCCGTCGAGAGTCATGTACACCTCGCCCCGCACTTCCAACAGGGAAGGGGGGTGGTTTCCCAACAGACGCAGGGGCACCGAGTAAAGGGTCCTCAGGTTGGCGGTTATGTCTTCGCCCACCGCACCGTTCCCGCGGGTGGCCGCCACGGTCAAAGACCCCTCCCGATAGGTGAGCACCACCGCCAACCCATCGATTTTGGGCTCGCACACATACTCCTCGGGGGATCGGCCCAGCAGGCGGACCAGCCGTTGTTCCCAGGCGTCCAATTCCGTTCCGGAAACGGCGTTGTCCAGAGAAAACAGGGGCCGCAGGTGCTGCACCGGGGAAAACAGTTCGGAGACCGCAGCGCCCACCCTTTGCGTGGGTGAATCCAAGGTCACCGAATCGGGGTGCTTTTCTTCGAGATCTGCCAGCTCCCGCCAAAGCCGGTCGTAGTCGGCGTCGTCTATCAGGGGATCGTCCAGCACGTAGTAGTGATAGTCATGACGGCGGATCTCCGCCTGCAATTCTGCGATTCGCCCGATCGGGTCGCTCATCTCAGCAGCCGGGCGATGGTTCCTCCGCCCAACACCTCATCGTCCCGATAGAAGACGGCCGCCTGCCCGGGCGCCGCACCCCGCTCCGGGTTGGAGAATATGACCGTGCCATGGTCGGTTGGGGCTTGGCCAACGCTGATTCGTGCCTCGACCGGCTCTCCGTGCGCCCGTATCTGGACCAGACACTTCCGCTCGGACTCCCAGGGCGGCGCCTCGTTTACCCAAGAGATTTTTTCCACTTCGATGGCCCAAGCTTGCAGATCACGGGCCGATCCGATCACCACCGTGGAGTTTTGAGGATCAAGCTCGGTCACATAGCGCGGTTCTCCCACCGCCACTCCCAGCCCCCGGCGCTGGCCGACCGTGAAGTTGATCACCCCCTGGTGCTTTCCCACCGGCCGGTGGGAAGTGTCGACTATCCGGCCCGGACGGAGGGCGTCGGGAGTGGCCCGAGCAATGAAATCCCGATAGTCGCCCTGCACGAAGCAGATCTCATAGCTGTCGCGTTTGTCGGCGTTGCGAAACCCCAGGTCGGATGCGATCTGTCGGGTCTGCGTCTTGGTTATTTCTCCCACCGGGAACCGGGTTCGAGAAAGTTCATGCTGTCCCAGCATATGGAGAACATAGGACTGGTCCTTGTCCTCGTCCACCCCCCTCCGGAGTCGCCATCTGCCTCCTTCGTGGCTGACCCGGGCGTAATGACCGGTGACCAGCAGGTCGCAATCCAACCGGGCGGCCTCCTCCAGCAAAATGGAGAACTTGATGGAACGGTTGCATTCCACGCACGGATTGGGAGTGCGCCCCCGGCGGTAGTCGTTCATGAAGGGGTTGATGACGGCTTGCGCGAAATCGCGGGTGTAGTCGAACACGTAATAGGGGATGCCCAGTGAAGCGGCCACCCGGCGGGCGTCCTCGGAATCGGAGACGGTGCAACATCCATGGGTGGGTGCCTCGCCGTCCGGACCCTGCCACAGCTTCAGAGTCACTCCGGTCACCTCGTGGCCCTCCTGATGCATCAAGGCGGCGGCCACCGAGGAGTCGACCCCTCCGCTCATGGCGGCCAGTACCCTCACCGCAGAGCCTCCCATGCCCCGAGGACCAGCTGAGCGGCCCGGTCGCCGTCGGAGGGGCGGGTGGTCCATCCGAACGAAAAGCGCACACTGGAGCGGGCCTCTTCGTCCGAGATGCCCATGGCCGACAGCACATGGGAGACCGCCGCCGCGCCCGACTGGCAGGACGACCCGGCCGAAGCAGCCAAACCCAGCCGATCCAGGCGAGCCAGCAGCGTCTGGTTGGCCACCCCCGGAAACCGAAGGTGAGAGTGCTGGATCGTCCGGGCGGATTGCGAGGTTATCACCAAGCCGGGCACCCTTGCCAAGAGAGCCGTCTCGAACCGGCGGCGGGCTTCGCCGACGGCACGGTGGAACCGCGCCCGGTCGGAGTCCGCCAGCTCCATGGCCACCGCCATTTCCACAGCCCCCAAAACATGTTGGGTTCCCGAACGGCGGCCCAGTTCCTGCCCTCCGCCATGGGCGACCGGTTCCAGGGCCACCCCGTCGCGCACATAGAGCACCCCCACCCCGGTTGGTCCCCCGAATTTGTGCCCGGCCAAAGACAGAAGATCCACTCCCAGTTCATCTGGCCGTACTTCGTCGGATACGAAGGCCTGCACCGCGTCGGTGTGGATCAGCGGGCGCGATCCCGCCTGGTCTTGCACCGCCTCGGAGATCTTTCTGATCGGCTGGCGGGCCCCGGTCTCGTTGTTGACTGTCATAACCGACACCACCGCCGTCTCGGAAGTCACCGCTTCGGATACCTCCGAAGGATCCACCACCCCGTCGGAGTCCACCCCGACCACTTTGACCGGGCAACCCCACTTCTCCAGAAAGCGCACCGCACCCAGCACCGCCTCGTGCTCCACCGCCGATGTGACCACTCCGCCCCGCTTCCCTCCGGCCAGAGCCGCTCCTTTAACTGCCAGGTTGTCTGCCTCGGTGCCGCCACTGGTGAACACCACCTCCAGCGGACGGCATCCCAACACCTCCGCCACCCTCTCCCTAGCCTCTTCCAGCGCATTTTTGGCGGCGCGCGCCGGAGCATGGAATCCGGTGGGGTTGCCCCACCCGCCCTCGGCCAAAGGCAAGATCGCCTCCCGGACCAGGGGGCGGATCGGAGTGGTGGCGGCGTGATCGAGATACAGCATGGAAACCTGTTCAACAAGTTATCAGATCGAGGCTCCTATTCTGCCAGGATTCGGAGCACGGGCCGCGACCAGTCCTGGCTGGCGGGGGCGTCGATCGCGACTGTTTGAGAGCCCGGGCAAATAGGTATTGGGGCTTCGCGAAAAAATAGAGGACACCGGGGGTTGCTTTTGTCGCTGCCTTGACGCATGCTGGTGGGAGTCGAACATCTCTTCCGGTCTGATCCGATGTCGCGGACCGTTGCAGGGCTAAAACTCGGGTTCCCGAGGTCCCGCTCAGAAGGCGGCCTCGCGTCCCAACCATGGCTAGGTGGATGGCGGGGGAGGGGCCCGAAGGACAAATAGAGCCGTGACGATTTTTCGCGAGATAGCATCTGTTTTCACAACTCGACAGCACCCAAAATTTATACCTACCTATCCCGCTATCCCTAACAGGCAGGTCCGAGAACGCCGTCGCCCTGACCTCAGCTGAGAGGGCCGGTCACCATCGCCACTGTCCTGACCAGTGTCTCTTCTTCGAGCAGTTGCTCGGCCGCGGCAAGTTCGGGCGCCAGTGAACGGTCTGGACCAGGTCCGGGAACCCGGGTCCGCAGCAGGTCTACGGCTGCGGCGGTGGCGTCAGCGGGCATCAGGGGGGCGCGCAGTTCCACGGCCCGGGCGGCGGTGACCCACTCGATGGCCAGGATGCGACGCAGGTTGTCGAGCACGCGGCGAAGTTTGCGGGCCGCCCCCCAGCCCATTGAGACGTGATCCTCCTGCATGGCCGAGGTGGGTAACGAATCGACTACTGCGGGGGCGGCCAGTCGGCGGTTTTGGGCGCACATCGCCGCGGCGGTGTACTGGGCGATCATCATGCCGCTGTCCACGCCGGGGTCGGCGGCCAAAAAGGGTGGCAGGCCGTGGGAGCGGTTTCGGTCCAGCAACCGGTCGAGCCGACGTTCGGCGATAGCCCCCACCTCGGCCAGGGCGATGGCCAGGTAGTCGGCCGCCATAGCCACCGGCGCCCCATGGAAGTTGCCACACGACTCGATTCGGCCGTCGGGAAGCACCATCGGATTGTCGATGGCCGACCCAAGCTCCCGGTCTGCCACACCTGTCACGAACCCCAGGGTGTCGCGCGCCGCGCCATGAACCTGGGGGGTGCAACGGATCGAATAAGCATCCTGCACCCGAACATCGCCGGTACGGTGGCTGGCGATGATCGGCGATCCCGCCAGCACGGCGCGGAGGTTGGCGGCGCTCAACGCCTGACCTGGATGCGGCCTGAGCGCCTGGAGGTCGGCCGCGTATGCCCGGTCGGTGCCCAGGAGACCCTCGACGCTGAGTGCCGCCACGATATCGGCGACCGCCAGGAGATAGGAGGCGTCATGAACCGCCAGACAGATCATCCCCAGCATGCCGTCGGTCCCGTTGATGAGCGCCAAGCCCTCCTTCTCGACCAGATCCACCGGCTCGATGCCCGCCTGAGCCATCGCCACCCCGCCGGGGCGCACGCCTCCGTCGGCCAGGACCTCGCCCTCGCCGATCAGGACCAGCGCCGCATGGGCCAGAGGCGCCAGATCGCCACTGGCGCCGAGGGAGCCATGCTCGGGGACAACGGGTACGATCCCCGCGTTGATCATCCACACCAGCGTCTGCGCGACCAGGGGTCGGACGCCCGAGGCGCCGAGGGCCAGGGTCCTTGTCCGCAGAAACATCATGGCCCGAACCACTTCGGTCTCTACCGGTGACCCCATCCCTGCTGCATGGGAGCGGATCAAGGCGCGCTGGAGTGCAGCCCGTCGATCGGTGGGAATCGTTGTGGAAGCCAGAGCGCCGAAGCCGGTGGAGACGCCGTAGGTGGGATCGCCCTCCGCCCGGTGCTCGACGATGCGACGCGTAACGGCCATCCGCTCGATGGCGGCATCGCTGAGATGAACCTGCTTCCCGCGGCGCGCCACCGCCACCACATCGGAGATGGTTACTCCGGGACCTTCGAGCTCCACACTCATGGAAGAACCGGCCTGGCTTCGCTAAGCGCGCTCGAAGTTTCCATGGCGGCCTGTGTCACGGAAGCGGTGGCAATCTCCAAACGCTCACCGACGAGTCGCTCGGCAGGCCCCAACACCGAGAAGGCTCCGATCACACCGGCCGGCCCGGAGATGGGCGCCACCACGGCGGTGACATCGGGCTCGATGGCGCCGGTGTTGAGCACCGACCTCGGACGGGTGCCGGGCGCCGGCGCTTCGCTGAGCAGGGCCTTGCCCACCGCGGTGCCCTGCAGCGGCACCGACTTGCCCACCCAACCGACGTGGCGGATGGCCCGCCGACTCTCGACCGTGGCAATGTAGACCGCCTCGATTCCATCCCGCACAGCCAGATAGGCAGATTCTTCGGTGATCTCCACCAAACGTTCCAGTCCTGGTTGCGCCGCCGCCATGAGTCGGGCATATGGACCCGACTGGAAAGAGGCCACCGCCATACGCACGAATGCCGGTCCAACCGAGTACCAGCCTCGGTCGTCTCGTACCAGATACCCCCGGTTGGTCAGCAGCCGCAGATGTCGCAAGGCGGTGCTGGTTGGAATGTCAGCCTCGGCGGCCGCGTCTGTGAGGCTGACTGCCCCGTTGGTGATGACCGTGTCCAGTAGGGCGAGCACCCGCTCGGCCGAGCGTGACTGGTGGAGGGTCGATGGGGGCTCACCATGGGACGGCGCCCGCTCGGAAGCCATACGATCGAGTGTGAGGTGCCTTGGTTTCATTGAATGAAAAGCATTGCCAATTATTGACAGCATAGATGCGCCATCGGTATGATGGCAACCAGCAGCCCGGACTTGTAAACGACCCACCGGGCTGATGTGGTGAGCAGCCATGACCGCGATCGGACAACACAGCTCAGGGGCGCCACCGGGGGGTGTCCGCTCCCCGAGGGGCAATTCCTTGACTTGCCGCGGCTGGCCGCAAGAGGCTGCTTTCCGGATGCTTCAGAACAACCTCGATCCCGATGTCGCCGAGCGACCTGATGACTTGGTTGTCTATGGGGGCACGGGCCGGGCAGCCAGGTCATGGGACGCCTATCACGCCATGATCAGGTCGCTGGTCGCCCTCGACCACGACGAGACCCTGCTTGTGCAGTCCGGCAAACCGGTTGGCGTCCTCCGCACCCATGAGTGGGCGCCCAGGGTCCTGATCGCCAACTCCAATCTGGTCCCCGAGTGGGGAACCTGGGATGAGTTTCGACGGCTCGAGCACCTGGGACTCACCATGTACGGGCAGATGACGGCCGGTTCGTGGATCTACATCGGCACCCAGGGCATCTTGCAGGGGACCTACGAATGCTTTGCCGCCATCGCCCGTAAGCGCTTTGCGGGATCTTTGGCCGGCACCCTCACCATCACCGCCGGGCTGGGCGGGATGGGCGGCGCCCAGCCGCTGGCCATAACCATGAACGGGGGCGTGGCTCTTTGCATCGAGGTTGATCCCGGACGAGCGGCTCGCCGGGTCGGGACCCGTTACCTGGATGTGGTCGCCGACGACTACGCCGATGCCCTCCGTCGCTGCCAGGAGGCGGTGGCGGCCCGCAGGCCCCTTTCGGTGGGGCTGGTCGGCAACGCCGCTGATCTGCTGCCTCGACTGCTGGCCGACGAGGTTGCGGCCGACATAGTCACCGATCAGACCTCGGCTCACGATCCGCTCGCTTATGTTCCCAACGATCTTTCTCCCCAAGCCGCCGACGAGCTACGCAGCAGAAAGCCCGACGAGTACATCCATCGGGCCCGCTCGGCCATGGCTACCCACGTCGAGGCCATGGTCGGTTACCTCGATGCCGGCGCCGAGGTATTCGACTACGGCAACAGCCTCCGAGCCGAAGCCGCGTTGGGCGGCTACCACCGCGCCTTTGACTATCCGGGATTTCTGCCCGCCTACATCCGTCCGCTGTTCTGCGAAGGCAAGGGCCCGTTTCGTTGGGTGGCCTTGTCCGGCGACCCGGCAGACATCGCCGCCACCGATCGGGCGGTACTCGAGGAATTCCCAGACAATCAGGAGCTTTCTCGATGGATAACACTGGCGGGCGAGCGGGTCGCCTTTCAGGGTCTCCCGGCTCGGATCTGCTGGCTGGGTTACGGGGAGCGCCATCGCCTGGGATTACGGTTCAACCAGATGGTCCGATCGGGGGAACTTTCCGCTCCGATCGTCATCGGACGCGACCATCTCGACTCCGGCTCGGTGGCTTCGCCATACCGCGAGACCGAGGACATGGCAGATGGGAGCGACGCCATCGCCGACTGGCCCCTTCTCAACGCTCTGGTCAATACCTCGTCGGGAGCGTCGTGGGTGAGCATCCACCACGGTGGCGGCGTCGGAATCGGCCGGTCGATCCATGCCGGCCAGGTGTGCCTGGCCGATGGCACCGATCTGGCAGGAGCGAAGCTGGAGCGGGTTCTGCTCAACGACCCGGCCACCGGGGTCATGCGACACGTTGATGCCGGCTACGATCGGGCCATCCGGATCGCGGATGAGCGCGGAGTGCACATACCCATGTCGGAGAAGACCCGGCGATAGTGGCTGATAGCCGTTGTCAGAGCGAGCGCCGACCGCCTGTCGAAGCTCGCCGACTCCACCTTCCCCGGCGGCGTCGTTCCCGGCAACTCACCTGCCAACCGATGTCGGTATCCGAGAAAAAGCCAACTTGATGTTATCCACGGCGTCTCGCGGGAAAGTTCCGGCAGAGTAGACATCGACATGTTGCCTACCAAAGCCCGGTCCCTCCTCACCTATGTGCCGCCCGTCCCATGAGTGTCCGCCCAATTCTCTCCATCGGCCACCCCATATTGCGGACCAAGGCGACGCCGGTCCGGCGGGCGGACATCTCCAGCCTGCCCATCCAGGGTCTGATCGACGACCTCATCGACACTATGCGCCACGCCAACGGCGCCGGCCTGGCAGCCAACCAGATTGGAGAAACCGTCCGGATCCTCACCATCGAGGTCAACAACAATCCCCGCTATCCCTACAAGCCCGCTGTGCCCCTGACCGTGGCCATCAATCCACAACTTGAGATCCTGGATGGCGAGCAGGTGGTCATCAACGAGGGATGTCTGTCGGCGCCGTTGCGAGGCGAACTCGTCCGCTCGGTCAACGTGGCGGTCCGCTACACCGATCGAGCGGGTATCGACCACGACCGGGTAGTGCGAGGGCTAACCGCCGGCACCTGGCAGCACGAGTGCGACCATCTCGACGGCATCCTGGTGGTCGATCGGATCGACCCCACCACGCTCAGCACTTGGGAGCAGTTCAAGATCCATCATCACGACGCCTTTGTCGAGCGCATAACTCGCTTCGTCGACGAGATCGGATCGTGACCCGTTACTGGTGCGAGTTGGCCTGGTTGGGTGGTCCCGGAACCACGCCGGGAGTGGTGCTCGAAGTCCGCAACGGTCGCATCAGCGCCATAACCTCCCACCATGGCGCTCCTCCGCCGGGAACTGCACCGCTTCGGGGGTTGACTCTGCCGGCGCTGGCCAACGCCCACAGCCACGCTTTTCACCGGGTTCTACGGGGCCGCACCCAGGGTGAGCGGGGCACCTTCTGGACCTGGCGCGACCTTATGTACAAGGTGGCGGCCGGCCTCAATCCCGACAACTATTACCGATTGGCCCGGGCGACCTTTGCCGAGATGGCGATGGCGGGCATCGGTGTGGTGGGCGAGTTTCACTATGTCCACCACCGTCCCGGCGGGGGCGCCTACGACGATCCTAACGCCATGGGGGTTGCGCTGGCGGCAGCAGCCCAGGAGGCCGGGATCCGCCTGACCCTGCTCGACACCCTGTATCTCCACGGTGGTTTCGACTCCGGCGCCGCGTCCGGCTACGCCCCATTGCGATCGGAACAAGTCCGCTTTTCTGATGGCTCTCCCGAGAAATGGGCGGTGCGGATGGACGACTTGGCCGCCGCCATCGGCGGGCCGAACACCGTGACAGGCGCCGCGGTGCACTCGGTGCGGGCGGTGGACCAGACAGCGATTGGAGTGGCGGCGCGTTGGGCTGCCGATAACCAGGCGCCCTTTCATGTTCACGTCTCTGAGCAGCCCGCCGAGAACCGAGAGTGCCGGAAGGCTTTTGGCCGAACCCCGATCGCGGTGATAGCCGAGGCCGGTGGTCTCGGTCCCCACACCACGCTGGTCCACGCCACGCACGCCTCCTCAGAAGACATCTCCCTCGTCGGGCAGATGGGAGCGAACTGCTGTTTGTGCCCAACCACCGAGCGCGACCTGGCTGACGGCATCGGCCCGAGCGAGGCACTGGCGGCTTCGGGCGCCCGCCTCTGCGTGGGTTCAGACTCCCACGCCATGATCGACCTCTTCGAGGAGACGCGGGCGGTCGAATTGGGCCGGCGGGTGACCCAACTGCAACGGGGGGTTCACTCCACCGAAACTCTGGCTGCGATGGCCACCGCCAACGGTTACCGGTCGCTGGGGTGGAGGGAGGGAGGCGCTCTCACACCGGGCTCCCTGGCCGACTTCACCACCGTCGGGCTCGACTCGGTGCGCCTCGCCGGCGCCGACATCGCTCATGCCCTCGCCTCGGTTATCTTCGCGGCTTCGGGCGCCGATGTGCATCACTTGGTGGTGGGTGGACGGCCCGTGGTCGTGGGTGGGAACCATGTCTCGATCGATGTTCTATCCGAACTCGACTCCATAATCCCCAAGGTGGTGACTTCTTGACCCTCGTCATCGACAACATCGCCGAGTTGATCACCAACGTTCCCGACCTGGGAGAGGGGCCGCTTGGAATTATCAAGAACGCATCCGTAGTTGTCGACGGAGGTAAGGTGGTCGCCATCGGCCCGGCCGGTGCGTTGGCCGACCAGCGTCTCGACGCCGGGGGTCGGTGTGTGCTGCCGGGATTCGTGGACTCCCACACCCATCTGGTCTTCGCGGGGGAGCGGGCCGAGGAGTTCACCAGGCGCATGGCCGGCGAACCCTACGACGGAGGCGGGATCCGGGTCACCACCGAGGCCACCCGCGCGGCGGACCGCCCGGCTCTGAGAGCTTCGCTCGACAGGCGTCTCACCGAGGCGCATCGGGCGGGCACGACCACCGTGGAGATCAAGTCGGGTTACGGGTTATCGGTGGAATCCGAAGCCCTGGCCACCTCCCTGGCAGCCGAGGTGACCACCGAGACCACATTCCTGGGCGCCCATGTGGTGCCGAACGAGTACGAGGGACGGGGCGACGAGTACACCGAGTTGGTCTGCGGACCGATGCTCGAGGCCGTTCGCCCTCATGTGCGCTGGATGGATGTGTTCTGCGAGACGGGCGCGTTCGACGTCGATCAATCGAGGGCGGTGCTGCAGGCCGGGCGGAGGGCAGGGTTGGGTCTGCGTCTCCATGCCAATCAACTGGACTACGGGCCCGGGGTCCGGCTCGGCGTGGAGATGGGCTGTGCCTCCGTCGACCATTGCACCTACCTGTCAGATGACGATCTCGAGATGCTTGCCGCCGGCGCCACCGTGGCCACCTTCCTCCCCGCGGCGGACTTCTCCACCCGCCAGCCCTACCCCGACGCCCGGCGCGCCCTCGACGCCGGAGTCCGGGTGGCAATCGCCTCGAACTGCAATCCGGGATCGAGTTACACGACCTCGATCTCGTTCTGCATCGCCCTGGCGGTGCGCGACATGGGCATGACAATCGACGAAGCTATCGCAGCGGTCACCATCGGCGGGGCCGCCGCGCTGCGCCGAAGCGATGTCGGGCGGCTTGCGCCGGGAGGTCCGGCGCATCTGACGATCCTCGATGCGCCCAGCCGCCATCACCTTGCCTACCGACCGGGGGTTCCGCTGATATGGCGGACACTCGGCTCTGACTACCGACTCCCCGTTCACTGACCACCAGCGTTGAGTTCAGTCAGCCGGGGGAGTCCCCCGGGTTTTCGGATCCTCATCCAACCAGGCCGGAACTCGTTAGGATGGGTCAACGAAATGGCCGGTCCAGGCTAATGGCGGCAAAGGGCCGCCGGCGGCGACGAGATATCCCAGGGGGTAGATATGTCCATCCGAAGGTTCACCGAAGTCGAGGCTTATCAGCATGCCGATGACGGCTATTACTACCGTCCGCTGGTCGCCGGGAAGGAACTGTTCTCCTATGTGGCCCATGTGCCCGCCGGGGGTTACATGCCACCCGATGCGGAGGAGGCCGAGTTGTTCGAGCTTTCGCTGTTCATGCTGGAGGGGAATCTCGACGGGATCTTGGACACCGAGCGGGTGGCTTTGACCGCGGGCGATGCATTGCACATTCCCAGAGGGATGCCTTTCGGAGTGGAGAACCGGGGTTCGGCTACGGTTTCGTTCGTGCTCAGCTTCGCTCCACCACCGCCCAATGTGAACCTCGACACGATGAAGCAGTCGGCCCTGGGACGGGGCCGGGTGGTGATCGAAGCCCCCGACGTCGAGGATGTGGTGGGCCCGGTCACCTTCCCCGGTTAGTACAGCTAGGCATCATGACGGTCGGCACACCCGGGGAGTCGATCGGCGGTAAGGCCGCCGGACCGGGGCCGGCTTTCCGCGACTATGACCGGTTGGTGGAGGTCGAGGGCGCAACCCTGGCCGGAACCTTGACTCTGCCCACCACGGGCGGACCGTGGCCGGTGACCCTCCTTTTGGGCGGGACGTTTTCGGATCTGCGGGACGCTGATGTGGATCCGAGGTTGTTTCCCGGAGTTCCCAAGCGCGGCATGTACGCCATCTTGGCCCACGGGTTGGCGGAAGCGGGCATCGCTTCCTTCCGGTTCGACCGGCGAGGCGCCGGTGAGAGCACCGGGGAACTGGGGGTGGAGCGCGCCCAGGAGGTGGCCGACGCCGGTGCGGTGTGGCGCTGGGTCAGGGGATTGCCCGAGTGCAACGGGATGGCTGGGATGCTGGGTCACAGCGCCGGCGCCTATGTTCTGTGCCGGGTGGCGACCGAGGTCGGGCAACCCGACGCGGCCGTGCTGCAGGGCGCCCTGTACAGGTCCATCGCCGATCTGCTCAGGTACAACTCCGACCAGGTGCGCGAATACATGCGGCTCGGGGAAGAGCAGACGGAATGGGTCAGGGAGCACTCTCCCAAGGCCTACCAGGATGCGCTGATGCTGGACGCCACCCTCACCGCCATCGAGAACGGCGACCCCGTTGCCGAAGCGAAGATCGACGGTGTGACCAGAACCCGCGACCTGTCGAGCCTCCGATATGACCTGGAGTTGCCGCCCGAAGACCAGTTCCGCCATCTTGCCGCCCCCACCCTCGTCCTCCACGCCACCGAGGACCTGAACGTCCCTGTGGAGGACGCCTTCGACACCGTCCGCGCCCTGTGGGCCGCCGGGAACCGGGATGTCGAATTGCGGATACTCCCCACCGGCAACCACTCGTTCCAGTTCGACGCCCGGAACCACCAAACCCGGATTCAAGAGAAAATCACCAAACAGAACTTCGCCCGCCCCTTCGATCCACTGTACCCGGCCGTCGTCATCGACTACCTGGAGCGCAAGCTCGCCTGACCCGACTGTCGGATTGACTACGAACACGCCCGCAAACAGCACCAGCAAGCGTTCACAACCTCCTCGCCGATCACCGGAGGGCGGCCCCGACCCGGTATCTGCTATCGGGGCCTACCGCAATATTTGTGTCAGATATGTGATGCAACCGACCGGCGCCGGAGCCGCAAACTGGTCGGCGGTGTAACCAGCGACCGAGCAGGCCGCACTGGTGATGGCTCTGAATTGTTCAGGGGTGACCGTCGTAACACGTTCATAACGGGCCTCTTGTTGCCAGTTAGATAACTGCTTGATCCCCACCGAGGCGATCATCGTAAATCACCATCAGGTCAATATCGCTGTGGGGATGATCCGAAGATACTTCGTGACCTGGCGGTGCTTTGTTTTCATTCACCCGGGGGTGGGTGATGCTTGTTGGTGAGTAGGCTTGGCATTCGATGCCATACGACAACGCGGCCGGCCTTGCCACATCAGCGGCAGCTTCGACCGGCCTGCTCTTTTCTGCCTGCTGAGCGGGCGGATCCGAAAAGTGTTGGATCTGGTTATTCGGGGCGGGGAAGTTGTTACTCCGATGGGGGTTGGGGTGTGGGATGTGGCGGTCAGGGGAGAAAAGATTGTGGCGGTGGCTGCGCCGGGTGTTTTGACGGGTGAAGCTGGTCGGGTGATCGACGCCTCGGGGATGGTGGTGGTGCCCGGTGGCATCGAACCACATGCTCACATTGCGGCGCCCATCATCGGCCAGGGTGATCTTCGGACGGCTCCTCCGGAGCAGGTCAGCCGCGCCGCGCTGTTCGGGGGCACTACCACTTTGTTGGATTTTGCGGTTCTGTATCCGGGCTTGGACATTCCCCAAGCCATCGAGGAGCGGACCGATGTTTGGCAGGGCAATTCCTATGCCGACTACTCCCACCATCTGATGCTCCTGGGCGACATTCCACCCGAGATCATCGGCTCGATCCACGAGGCGGTGGAGGATGGCTTCCCCACCTTCAAGGTGTTTACGACCGATGTCCGTCCGCCTGCCGCCGGGGACGTGCCCCGTATGGTCGGCACCGGGCATCTTCACCAGCTTATGAATCGCATCGGGGAACTGAATGCCATGTTGTTGGTTCATGCCGAAGAGGACGACATGGTACAGCATATGCATCAAAAGCTGATCCGGGAAGGACGCACCGAGTGGACCAATATGCCCTTGGTTCATAGTGTCGAATCAGAAGACATATCGTTCCGGCGGGTGGTGCGGGTGGCCGAGTGGACCGGCGCCCCGGTCTATTTTGTCCACGTGAGCGCCCGGTCGGGAGTGCAGGCTATCGCCGAGGCTCGCTCCAGGGGATATCCGGTTTACGGCGAGACCCTCCATAACTATTGTTGCTTCAGCGAGGCCAATTATCGGGAGGAGTTCGGGATGAAGTATCACACCTACCCCTCTTTGAAGTCCGATGACGACCGGGTGGCGCTGTGGAAAGCGATCATCGAGGGCGATCTTCAGACCATGGCCACCGACGAGTACTGCACATCATGGGAGACGAAGACAGTGGGGCGGACTATCTGCGATGTCACCGGGGGTCACAACGGCGTTGAGACTCGGATGGGCATTACTTTTAGCGAGGGGGTGTCTCGGCAGGGCATGGGATTGCCGCGGTTTGTGGAGGTCACGTCAACCAATGCCGCCAAGATCATGGGCCTTTATCCACGCAAAGGCGTGCTGGCGCCGGGCAGTGACGCCGATATCTGCATCATCGACCCGACTATCAAACGGAAGCTAACCGCGGACGACTTTCACATCTCCGACTACAGCATCTGGGAGGGATACGACATTGAAGGATGGCCGGTGATCACCATCCTGCGCGGCCAGGTGGTGGTGTCACACGGTGTGTTCCGCGCGGGAACCACTGGCCGACTGCTGCCTCGCAAGATCGACCCCGGAGTAACCACCCGTCCGGCCTGCTGATCCCCTTCTCGGAGCTGCTCGCCCAACCGGCGCCTTCGTAGAGGAGACCCGGCCCCCATTGCGTACGCCAAGGCTCCACATGACTAACCGAAAAAATCCAAACTTGGATACTATGATCGGTCGGATAAGGTGGTTACTCTTTATCGGGTATTGATCCAGCAGAAAGGGGTAATATGATGGCGCACGATACGCACGAGTGCGACACTCACGAGCATCACGGGGATGAACCCGGACATGTGCACGACGATCACGAGTGCGACGGACACGAACATCATGCCGATGACCATGAGCACGACGATCACGAGTGCGACACTCACGAGCATCACGGGGATGAACCCGGACATGTGCACGACGATCACGAGTGCGACACTCACGAGCACCACGGGCACTAACCCGTAATCATCTAATCTGTCACGGAGTCTCCCAGGTCGGGGACGCTCCGTGACAGAGACAAAAGCCGATAAAAGGGGGAGGTCCAATAAGGGCGTTGGTTGGCGGGGTTCGCGAAAAAAGACCGCGGCGGGGCGTTGTCTCTGTCACAGGCCCGGTTACATATTGAATGGGTCGGACACCTCCCGGTCCTCCCCGACGTCGTCAGGACCGCACAGGAGGTCATAAAATTTCCTCGGGACACCTCTCCCGCCACATAACCGTGGCGAAGCGTTGTCCCGATCCTGGTGGTGAGCGGCGGGGGAGGGGCCCAGCGGGCACAAATCAAGCCGGGCTGAATTTCGCGGGATAGTGGCGGGTTTCGCGGGCCAACCGCCATAGACGGTCCTACCCCGCCGGATCTCTAAGCTAATTTAGTGGAGATTTGACCCCCGCCTCGGAGAGCGGTTCCGTCGGCGCCGGTGGTATTCAGTACCCGGGGATTGGCCCGCGCCTCGGCGATCATGTCTCGCAGCAATTCCGCTCTGGTGCGGAGAGGGTCTATCCACAGGTAGACGGCCAGGCTTCCCGGCAGAGTGTTGATTTCGTTGACAAACAGACGGTCCTCGTGCGCCAAGAAGTCCACCCGGGAAATCCCTCGGATTCCCACCAGTTCCGCCACCGCCATCGCCTCAGCCCGGATCCGGCTCTCCCAAGAAGGGGGGAGTTTGGCGGGAAGCCGACGTTCGATGGTGGTTGAATCGCCCCAGGCCAGGTATTTTTCGCGGTAGGTGAGGATCTCCCGGCGGTCGGAGC
Organism: Acidimicrobiia bacterium; assembly: GCA_963665765.1. Classification (GTDB taxonomy): domain Bacteria; phylum Actinomycetota; class Acidimicrobiia; order Spongiisociales; family ZC4RG35; genus Bin76. The sequence continues at coordinate 155,950 of OY762464.1, read as the reverse complement.
GAGTGGGCTCTTCGATAGCCGACAATTCCGGTTCCGGGTAACGCCGCACCGCGATTTGGAGATCGCGGGCACCCTCCAGATACGGTTCGATCACCGCACCGTCGGCCAGATGCGGGGAGGAACGGGCAAGGGCCAAAGCGGTTGGGTAGTCGTCCACCACCGCTATCCCGATCGAAGAACCTCCGCTGCGGGGTTTGACGATGTAAGGAGGAGAGAAGTCGGAAACCGGTCGGGGAGTCACCAGGTGTCTGTCGACGGTCGACATTCCGGCCGCCCGCACCGCCGCTCCGAAGATCAGCTTGTCCATTCCCAAACTCGAAGCGCCTTGTCCGGGTCCGGTGTAGCAAAGGCCCGCCATATCCCAGATTCCCTGCACCGTTCCGTCTTCACCGGGACCCCCGTGGAAGCAATTGACCAACACGTCGTATTCGAGGCGTTTACGACCCATTCGATACCCCCCGGCGGGACCCACCAGCAAATCCACCCGGCGGGACTTGCGGGGCACTCCGTCTGCGAAATCGGATAGTTCCAGATCGGGGGGCGTCAAATACCAGTCGCCGGTCAAAGACCAGTACAGGCAATCAGACTCGGGAAGCACCCGGGCCGCCTGCAATCCGGTGGAGACACTGACATCGTGTTCGGGGGAGGGCCCTCCGAACACCGTGGCGATTCTCTTCATGATCCTCGATACCGTGTTCCCTCCGGGTTACGGATAATGATCGGGAAGGTCGTTTTCATAGAGGATCGTGTCGCCCCGGTCGAGATTGGTTCGCGCCCAGCCCACCGCTTGCTGCAGATGGTCAAACACTAACACAGAAGCCTTGCCTTCCCTGGCGCCCGCCACAAGCTCTCGGCGGTTGGTACGACCCACGATCAACAGATGAGTGGCCGCTCGGCCGGCGGCCTCTCCCAGAGCGAGGTTCTCGATCCGCCGCCGCCATCCCATCTCCACCAGCCCGGGAGTCACCACCACCCGTTTGCCTTCCGGCGACGAGTGTTCCATCAAGCGCCGCAACGCCGCCCGCGCCCCGGCCGGATTGGAGTTGAACGTGTCGTCCAGGATGGTCACCCCCCGGTCGGAGATCACGGCGGCCAACCGGTGTTCGGGAACGGGAAGAGTCCCAAGTAGGCCGGCCACCTCACCGGGATCGATGCCCAACGCCAGCACCGTTCCCAGTGCGGCGGCTACGTTGAGAGGATGGTGGTGGCGGAGGTCGATCTCTCCCAGCGTTTGGCCGTCTGTTTGCACCGCTCCGCTTTCGGGATCCACCACCACCTCACCGGACATCCCCTGACCTGAGCACCTTATCACCCGCCGACCGTTCCGGGCTTCCGCCTGGGCCAGTGTGGCCAATCCGGGATGATCCACTCCGATCACCGCCGTGGCGCCCTCGGCCAATATCTCCGTCTTGGCGGCCAGAATCCGCTCTTCGGTGCGCATCCGCTCCAGGTGAACCGGGCCGATGGCGGTGATAACCGCCACCTCGGGGGGAATCCATTCGCATAGTTCGGCGATTTCGCCCGGCCCGTAGGTTCCCATCTCCGCCACGAATATCTCCGTACCGGCTGTAAGCCGTTCGTTGATTGCCCGGGCCAATCCCATTCGATTGTTGAAGCTGGCCGGACTCGCCACCACCCGCCGACCGGCGGATAGGAGATGCGCCGAGTAAAGCTTGGTGGAAGTCTTTCCATAGGAGCCGGTGATGGCCACCACCCGCGGATCCACCTCCGCCAGCCGCGCCGCGGCGGTGCTGACCCACTTGTTCCCGAAAGCCTTTTCCAAAGGGGAGTTGATCCAAAGCGCCAAGTCCACCAGCGCGGGCAACGCCACCAACGCGACCGCGGCCACTTCGCCCCGGCCGGAGATCACCGCCGCGGCCACCGCCCCGCCCATCAAAAGAGCGGTGGTGAGAGCTACCCGGAGCAGACGTTTGGTCCAAGCCAGCGAACCCGTTGAACCTTTCAGACTCAGTCCGACGGGTCCCCATGCCTCGATAATGGCGGTGACCAGCCCGGCGCCCACCAAGAGCCATTCGGCCCCGGCGGCGATGACGGCCAATGCGGCCAGTCCTCGGTTGGCAGAGCCTGCGCTCCACCACCGCACCGAGAAACGAGTGACGGCCGGCGCCAGATAGTGCTCCCGCTGGGCGATTCGCAGCCACCTCAGACCGGCCGGAACCGCCGCCCAGCCACAGGCCGCGGCCACCGCCCATTCCCAGAGACTCATCGTCCGGCGGCGTCCTGCATTCGTAGGATCGGATCCCGCAGGGAATCCGGATGGCTGATGGGCAGGTCATGGCCGGCGCCGGGGATGACCGAAAGGTTGACTCGGCAGCCGCCGGCCTTCATGAGTTGCAGGGCGACCCGGGCCTGATCCACCGGCACCTCCCGGTCTTGGGCGCCCCAGATCAGGTCGACCGGAGGCGACAGGGTTCCCAGTTGTTGCTCGTAGGACTCGTTCACCACCTTGACCAATACCTCTCTCATCACTCCCCGGGCTGCCTGGTAGTCCCGTGATCCGTATCTCTGTCGCAAGGCCTCCAGACGGGAGTCTGACACCAGGCCCCGGCGATGTCCCCATCGGACCAGCCGATATGCCAGGTGAGGCGAAGCAGGGGAGTTGGTCCGCACCAGGGGGGCGCCTGTCAGGAGCAGCCCTCTCACCAGATCAGGGCGTTGAGCGGCCAGGCAGACCGCCACCCGCCCTCCGAAAGAGTGACCGACCACCAGCGCCGGGGTGCGCAGTTCCGACATCACCGGGGCGAGGCGTCGGGCATAATCCTCCGCGCCCCAGATTCCTTTCGGCGGGGGGGAATATCCAAATCCCGGCAGGTCGGGAGCGATCGCCGGCAGGCCGTCCAGCACCGCCGCAAAATCGGATCCGTCTCTTCCCCAACCATGAAGGGCCAGGATGTCAGGCTGTCGGTCTCCGAAAAAGCGAGCCAAAAGGGCGCCGTCGGCCACCGCCCGCAGCGGTGCCGCTCTCACTCGGAGTCCTCGACCGTCCCCGGGTCTGCGGCGGGTTTTTCGAGGCCCACCGCCACGGCATGGAATCCTCCATCTACATGGATGATCTCACCGGTGGTCAGGGGGGTCCAGTCCGAAAAGAGCAGGCACACCATCCGGGCCACCGGGTCGGGATTTCCGCTGTCCCACCAGAGGGGAGCGCGGTCGTTCCACACCTTTTGGAACAATGAGAACCCGGGGATCGACTTGGCCGCCACCGTGCCAAGGGGTCCGGCCGACACGGCGTTGACCCGCACTCGATAGGGGCCGAGGTCCCGCGCCAGGTATCTGGTGACGGCCTCCAGGGCGGCCTTCGCCACTCCCATCCAGTCGTAGGACGGCCAAGCTTGGGAATTGTCGAAGTCGAGGGTGACCAACGACCCTCCTCCGGCTGCCTGGAAGAGAGGCAGCAGCCCCACGGCCAGGGCCTTGTAGGAGAAGGCGGAGGTCTGAAAGGCGATGTTGGCGCTTTCGGCGGGGGCGGTCAGAAAGTTGCCTCCCAGAGAATCGGCGGGAGCGAAAGCAATGGCGTGGAGCGCGCCGTCCAAAGCTCCCCACCGGGTATCCAACTCGTCACGGAGGGCTTCGAGGTGCGAAGCTTGGTTGATATCGAGTTCGTAGACCGGACAAGGCCGGGGGAGGCGTCTGATCGAACGCCGGGTGATTCTCATTCCCCTCCCAAAACCGGTGCAGACGATTTCGGCGCCCTGTTCCTGGGCGATCCGCGCCACGTGCCAGGCGATGGAGTTGGAGGTGAGCACCCCGGTGATCAGCAGTCGCTTGCCTTCCAGCATGGTCAGATCACCGGCATCTCAGAACGACCCTCCGAAGGTGGAGATTCCCCGGATTCCCAATCCCATCACGAACAGCAGCAACAGGCCCATATACAAGGCCGGCCTCCGGCGGAAGACCGTCCGATAGATGTAGGCAAAGGCGAAGGTGAACAGCACCAGCACCCCATAGAAGATGTGCTGGCTTCCCGGCGCCCGGGTGGCGGTCAGGTTCAAGGCCGCCAAGCCCAGAATCACTTGCCCGGTCATGGCTGCGATCACCACCCCCACCGCCCGGTTGAAGGTGGGACCGGGCGATCTTCGCATGATTGCCAAGGCCGTGCCCCACAGGCCCACCAGTCCGGTGACGCCTGCGATCCACCAACCGAGCGAGATGTGGAGCTGCACCAGGGTAGACACTGGACTTCACCCCGAAAGGACATCCCAGTGGCTGTCTCGCAGCACCTTCTTGTCGAATTTGCCGGTGCCGGTCTTGGGAATCGCTTCGATAAAGATCACCCGATCGGGCAACCACCAGCTGATCACCTGGGGCCGAAGGAACTCCAGCAGTTCCTCTTCGGTGGTCTCCGAACCTTCCCTGGCCACCACCAGCGCCAATGGGCGCTCCTGCCACTTGTCATGTCGGGCGCCCACCACCGCCGCTTCGGCGACGTCGGGATGGGCCATCAGGCGATTTTCCAGATCCACCGAGGAGATCCATTCGCCGCCTGATTTGATCAGGTCCTTGGCTCGGTCGGTGATACGAACATACCCCTCGGGGGTGATCTTGCACACATCCCCGGTGCGGAGCCACCCGTCCTGGAAGGATTGGGGGGTGCGGGGATCGTTGTAGTACTCGGCCGTCACCCACGGGCCCCGGATCAGCAGTTCGCCGAACGCTTTCCCATCCTCGGGGAGTCGGGCGCCGTCGTCGTCCACGATCTTGACCTGCAGACCGGCGGTGGGCAACCCGGCCGTCTCCAGCACATCGAGTTGGCGTTCGAAGTCCCATTCCATCATGTGGGGCTTGAGCAGGGCCACGCTGGCCACCGGATTGGTTTCGGTCATACCCCAACCTTGGATGACCCGCACCCCTTGGGCCTTGTGAAACCACTCGATAAGAGAGCGGGGAACCGCCGATCCACCGCACAGAAAGGCTCGCAGCGAAGAGATGTCCGCATGGGGATGGTCTTCCAGGAACTGTTTCATCCCCAGCATCACCGTGGGCACTCCGGCGGAGAAGGTGACCTGCTCCGATTCGATCAGGGGAATCAACCCCTCGGCGCTCAGGTCGGGTCCGGGATAAGTGAGTTTGGCGCCCTGGGTGGTGGCCATGAAAGGGTATCCCCAGGCGGAGGCGTGAAACATCGGCACGATCGGCATGACGTTGTCCCCGGGTCCAATGTGCACCGTGGCCAGGTTGGAGATGACGTGCATATAGGTGGACCGTTGGGTGTAGGCCACCCCCTTGGGGTCTCCGGTGGTGCCCGAGGTGTAGCAGAACATGTGTGGGGAGCGTTCCGACAGTTCCGGCCAGGCGGCGCGCGGCTCGGTGTCTGCGATCAGGTCCTCGTAGGCGATGGCGTTGGGAAGGCCGGAGTCGGAGGCATCCTTTCCCATCACCACGTAGGCCTTGACGGTCTTCAGCCGGGAGACAATCGGCTGAAGCAGCCCGGTGAGGTCGGGATCGACAAATATCACCTGATCTTCCCCGTGGTTGATGATGTACACGAGCTGATCGGCGTACAGGCGGATGTTTAGTGTGTGACAGATCCGTCCGGTGTTGGCGGTGGCCCAATAAAGCTCATGGTGACGTTGATTGTTCCAAGCGAAAGTGCCGACGACCTGACCCTGGGACACTCCGAGCTTTTGATCGAGGGCGGTGGCCAGCCGCCGAACCCGATCATCGGTTACTGCGTACGAAGTCCTGATCAGCGAGCGATCAGACTCGATCGAGACTATCTCCTGATCGGGGAATAGCCTCACGGCCCGGTCATAGAGGGTGGATAAAAGTAGTGGGAAGTCATCCATCATGTGCGGCATGGTCACAAGGTTAACGCAAGGATCGTTGTCCTCGTAACAACCCTTGGGAAAGCCGGGCAGGAAATTTGGAATCCCCAGATCATCACCCTGGCTTGTGCTCCCGGTCCTATCCACATGCCTCAGGGCCCTAGTGCGGTAACGGGCGCCACTCGCACGCCATCGCGACGGGTATAGCCATAGCCGGTAGCTGTGATAACTACGAGCGTAGGCCGGTGACCCGCGGGGCTATCCGGCAGGTGGCGGGCGAGACGAAGCAACGAACGAGCCGCCGCCTCGATGGCATCGGCGCCGCCGAGCTTGATCTCCGCGACAATCCGGCGTCCGTCAGGGCACTCGACCACCGCATCGGCCTCTTGGCCGGAGGCATCCCGCAGATGCATGACTCGTCCCGCCAGCGGCTGGGAAAGCACCCGGAGGTCGCGTACCACCAGGGATTCAAATAAATGCCCGAGCGTTGGAGGGTCAGACATTAATCGGCCCGGGTCTGCCGCGAGCGCCGCGGTGGCCAGAGAGGGATCCACCAGATGGAGCTTCGGTGATTTGCGGAGCACCGCTCTGGAGCGCAGACGCACCGACCAAGCCGGCTGTTCCTCCAGCACGAACAGGCGACGCAGTGCCCGCAGATAGCCGCGGACGCTGTGGCGGTGCATTGGCGCGGGCTTGACATCGGCTGCCAGGGTCGAGATGTTCGCCTCGGTGGCCGTGTTGCGCGCCAACGACAGGAGGAGTTTCTCCACTCCTCCCGGACGATAGGACGGAGTCCCATCAAGCAGGCGGACGTCGGTGCGAGCAATCTCTCCGAGATAGTCGCGCAGGTTCTGCTGGATTTCCCCTATCGGCAAATCCCTCATCCCGGGCCACCCTCCTCGGCAGATCATCTCCGCCACATCTTTCAGATTCGCCTCACTCCGCTCCGTGCTGCATTCATCACCTTGGAGTAAACCGGCCACCGAGACTTCATCCGTGGAGTTGCCCCACTCGAACAGCGACATAGGGCGCATCCGAATACGGCGAACCCGGCCGGCGCCGGTGTGACGGGCGACATCGTCGGTGGGTTGCGCCGAGCCGGCCAGGATGAAGAGGCCTCGTTCGGGCGTGGCGTCACACGCGTGGCGAATGTGATTCCACACAGCCGGCAAAATCTGCCACTCGTCGATCAGGCGAGGCGACAGGCCTCCCAGGAGAGCGGTCGGCTCTATATCTCCGATAATGCGGGCCTCGGGCTGGATGTCGAGCCGCACCGCGCTTCGCGCAAACCGAAGACCCGTCCAAGTCTTCCCGCAGGCTCTGGGCCCCTCGATCACCACCCAGCCCGCCGCGCCCAGCCCGCGGCGCATCTCGTTGTCTACCACTCTGGGCAGGTAGCCTTCGGGTCTTAAATTATCCCTACCAGGGTGGGCGGCCTCTCCGGCAACCATATCTTCAGCCCCCGCGCCTCGTCGGCACCGAATTGATATACAGAATAGCAATAAATGGTTATACAGATTGAGATGTTAATAATGTACATTATGACAGCTGGGGGATCGAGATCAGATCGGATCGAGGCGTGGGGCGGATCAGTTGATAACTGCGATTCGCTAGCGACGGTCGTGACATTCCGGGCAACGGCAAAATCCCCGCTTTCCGTGTCAATGGCCACGATTTCCCCGTGGTGATCAGCCTTCACCTGTCACCGGATGTCCCGCTCGTGTATCTCGTTGCTCAAGCGGGAGTGGGGTTCGATCAGTACATGATGAGGTGCGTGGGAACCAACCGTTGTTCGACAGGGTCCACCGCCAGGCCCAGGCCTTCCAAGGTGTAGGCACCCAACAGGGGAGGAGAGTCCTCCTCGCCGAATACCACAATCGTGACCACCCTCTCGCCATTGATGGCTACCCAGGCCTGTCCGTAGTCCATGTCGACCCGACGCCCATCGGCCAGCAGAAATCGACGCTGTCCTACCGGTGCGATCCCCAACTCCCTTAACAACCAGCCAGGCAAGGTGGTATAGGCGGCGCCGGTGTCGACGGTGGCATCTAGATCCCTGGACGGCCCGCCGATCATATCAGAGATTCGGACGGGCCAACTGAAAGTCCCCATGCACAGGCATCTTACCCATTGGAGTAGATCAGGGGGGTTGGTTTCTGGAAAACCTTGCGGATACAGATCTGTAAATCGCGACCGGGGTGAACCTTGCAGCCGGCCACCTTGTTTGACCTGCGTTAGGGCCATTGCCTTCTTCCGGTTAGATTCCAGAGGCAACCATGAAAACTCTCGAAATGAACCTGGCCGCCAGGGGCGCCGACACCATCCTGCCGCCGGGTGGCCTTGACGAGTTGCTCGAAAGTGGCCGTCCGCTGCGAGTGAAATTGGGCCTTGATCCCACCGCTGCAATGGTCACCCTCGGCTGGGCGGTGGTATTGCGCAAGCTGCGCCACTTCCAGGAACTGGGACACACCGCGGTGCTGATCGTGGGGGACTTCACTGCCCGAGTGGGGGATCCGAGCGGGAAGAACGAAACCCGCAAACGCCTGACGGCCGAGCAGGTTAAGACCTACGCCGAGCCTCTCTTGGACCAGTTCCGCCGGGTGCTGCTTCCCGAACCATTGGAGATTCGCCGGAACTCGGAGTGGCTTGAATCCCTGGACATGACCGAAATCCTGGAACTCGCCTCCACGGTGACCGTGGCCCAGATGCTGGAACGCTCCGATTTCGCCAACCGCTATGCGGACGGAACGCCCATTTCCGTGATGGAATTCCTGTATCCACTGCTGCAGGGATACGACTCGGTGGCGGTCGAGTCCGATGTGGAATTGGGCGGGTCCGATCAATTGTGGAATCTGATGATGGGTCGAATCATCCAGACCCGCTATGGCCAGAATCCCCAGGTTGCGCTGACCATGCCGTTGCTCACCGGCACCGACGGCCGTCACAAGATGTCCCAGTCGTTGGGCAATTACATAGGAGTGAACGAACCGGCTTCCGAGATGTTCGGAAAAACCATGTCCATCCCCGATCATCTGCTTGGTGAATGGTTCCGACTGGCGGCGGATGTGCCGGCCGCCGAGGCAGACGAGCTGACGAGGAAGATCGCGGATGGAAGCTTTCATCCCGGGCAGGCCAAGCGGTTGCTGGCCAAACGAATTGTGGCTCTCTACTGGGGACAGCAGCAGGCACAGGACGCCGAGGCCGGCTTTGATCGTCGATTCAAGCACCGCGAGATCCCCCAAGATGCTCCTCCTTTCACTCTGCCGGGCAACGATCCGGTGTATCTGCCGGGGCTGCTTCGCACGGCAAAGTTGGCCCCCTCCGCCAGCCAGGCCCGTCGGCTGATCGATGCCGGGGCGGTGAGAGTGGACGGCCGGCAGATCCGGGGATACGAGATAGCGCGAGAATTGTTGGCTAACAAAGTTTTGATGGTCGGCAAGCGCAGATCGGTGTTCTTCCGCAACTGATTTGGAGTTTGTCTCCGGGGTTGTATACCATGTGGAGGCCCGGCAAGTGTCGGGCGAGCCCGCGGGCTTCTTGACAACTGAATAGTGTGCCAAAAGCCGGTATGCGCCGATCCACTCTTTCCGGGGCTCACGCCCCGGGGTTGCGGGGTCGGTGGCATCCAGAGCTCGAGCCATCTTTGAGGTGGCTCGGGACCCTATTAAAAGGATGCGAACTCAAACTATTGACACCAACCGAGCGGTGCAAACCGCTCTCAAAAGTGTTCGTTGGAGAGTTTGATCCTGGCTCAGGACGAACGCTGGCGGCGTGCCTAATGCATGCAAGTCGAGCGACGCGCACTACGGTGCGACGGAGCGGCGAACGGGTGAGTAACACGTGAGCAACCTGCCCTGAAGATCGGAATAGCCCGGGGAAACCCGGAGTAATGCCGGATATCCTCCCGATACCGCATGGTATGGGAGAAAACGCTTTAGTGCTTCAGGATGGGCTCACGGCCTATCAGCTAGTTGGTGAGGTAACGGCTCACCAAGGCGACGACGGGTAGCTGGTCTGAGAGGACGATCAGCCACACTGGGACTGAGACACGGCCCAGACTCCTACGGGAGGCAGCAGCAGGGAATATTGCGCAATGGGCGAAAGCCTGACGCAGCGACGCCGCGTGGGGGATGAAGGCCTTCGGGTTGTAAACCCCTTTCAGGAGGGAAGAAATTGACGGTACCTCCAAAAGAAGCCCCGGCCAACTACGTGCCAGCAGCCGCGGTAAGACGTAGGGGGCGAGCGTTGTCCGGAATCATTGGGCGTAAAGGGCTCGTAGGCGGCTCGGTAAGTCGATCGTGAAATCCCGGAGCTCAACTCCGGAACTGCGGTCGATACTGCCGTGGCTAGAGTCAGGTAGAGGAGAGTAGAATTCCCGGTGTAGCGGTGGAATGCGCAGATATCGGGAGGAATACCATTTAGCGAAGGCGGCTCTCTGGGCCTGTACTGACGCTGAGGAGCGAAAGCGTGGGTAGCAAACAGGATTAGATACCCTGGTAGTCCACGCTGTAAACGTTGGGCACTAGGCGTGGTGGCCTGATCAAGGGCTGCTGTGCCGACGCTAACGCATTAAGTGCCCCGCCTGGGGAGTACGGCCGCAAGGCTAAAACTCAAAGGAATTGACGGGTCCCCGCACAAGCGGCGGAGCATGCGGCTTAATTCGATGCAACCCGAAGAACCTTACCTAGGTTTGACATTATGGGAAAAGCCATGGAAACATGGTGTGCGGGAGCGTCCATAACAGGTGGTGCATGGCTGTCGTCAGCTCGTGTCGTGAGATGTTGGGTTAAGTCCCGCAACGAGCGCAACCCTCGTCCTATGTTGCCAGCGGGTAATGCCGGGGACTCATAGGAGACCGCCGGGGACAACTCGGAGGAAGGTGAGGATGACGTCAAGTCAGCATGCCCCTTATACCTAGGGCTGCACGCATGCTACAATGGTCGGTACAACGGGCAGCGATCCCGCGAGGGTGAGCGAATCCCTTAAAGCCGGCCCCAGTTCGGATTGGAGTCTGCAACTCGACTCCATGAAGCCGGAGTCGCTAGTAATCGCGGATCAGCAAAGCCGCGGTGAATACGTTCTCGGGGATTGTACACACCGCCCGTCACGTCACGAAAGTCGGCAACGCCCGAAGTCAGTGGCCTAACCCGCAAGGGAAGGAGCTGCCGAAGGTGGGGTCGGTGATTGGGACGAAGTCGTAACAAGGTAGCCGTACGGGAACGTGCGGCTGGATCACCTCCTTTCTAAGGAGCATAATTGCTCTCACTTGATCACCGGTTACTCGGGCCGCGCAAGCGGCTCGGGCGCACTATTCAGTCGTGAAGGAGTCCGCTGCCTTCGGGTAGTTGGTTCCCTTCACTGGCACCTTGAAAGTTTCATAACAAGTAAATTGTCTTGGATTCTCTGTCCAAGCTACCAAGGGTCAACGGTGGATGCCTTGGCGCCAGGAGCCGACGAAGGACGTGGCAGGCTGCGAAAAGCCCCGGCGAGCTGTCAAGCAAGCTTCGACCCGGGGATGTCCGAATGGGGAAACCCGGCTGGGGTCATGCCCAGCCACTCCGGTCTGAACACATAGGACCGGTAGAGGGAACCGGCGGAACTGAAACATCTAAGTACTCCGAGGAAGAGAAAGCAATAGCGAATCCCCTAGTAGCGGCGAGCGAAACGGGATCAGCCCAAACCTCCGCAGTGTATGAAAGCCCGACGGCGTTGCTGCGGGGGGGTAGTGGGACCCACTGGACGGTGCGTCGGCACCGTCACAGAGTTACAAAAGCGACGATCAGCCGAACCCGGATGGAAAGCCGGGCCGCAGACGGTAACAGCCCCGTAGGCGAAGGTTGTCGCCCTCTGAGTGGTGTTCCCAAGTATCACGGAGGATATTCCGTGTGAATCTACGAGAACCACCTCGTAAGGCTAATTACTTCCTGGCGACCGATAGTGAACTAGTACCGTGAGGGAAAGGTGAAAAGAACCCCGGTGAGGGGAGTGAAATAGTACCTGAAACCGTTGACCTACAAGCAGTGGGAGGAGTCCTCCAAGGACTCTGACCGCCTGCCTTTTGAAGAATGAGCCGGCGAGTTAGCGGTATGTGGCAAGGTTAAGGTAGTTGTACCGGAGCCGAAGCGAAAGCGAGTCCGAACAGGGCGATCCAGTCGCATGCCCTAGACCCGAATCCGGGCGAGCTATCCATGGGCAGGGTGAAGCGAAGGTAAGACTTCGTGGAGGCCCGAACCCACCAAGGTTGAAAACTTGGGGGATGACCTGTGGATAGGGGTGAAAGGCCAATCAAGCCCGGTGATAGCTGGTTCTCCCCGAAATAGCTTTAGGGCTAGCGTTACGCGTTTCGCAATGGGGGTAGAGCACTGATTGAACTAGGGGGCCCACAAGCCTGCCAACTTCAGTCAAACTCCGAATCTCATTGCGTGAGAGCGTGGCAGTCAGTCTACGTGGGATGAGCTTCGTGGACGCGAGGGAAACAGCCCAGATCGCCAGCTAAGGTCCCTAAGTCTGAGCTAAGTGGGAAACGATGTGGAGTTGCACAAACAGCCAGGAGGTTGGCTTAGAAGCAGCCATCCTTTAAAGAATGCGTAATAGCTCACTGGTCGAGTGGCTCTGCGCGGAAAATGTAACGGGGCTAAAGCTCAGCACCGAAGCTGCGAGATTCCGTCCGTTTGGGCGGGATCGGTAGGGGAGCGTCGTGCCGACGGTGAAGCGTCGCCGTGAGGAGGCGTGGAGACGGCACGAGTGAGAATGCCGGTATGAGTAGCGAAAGAAGAGTGAGAATCTCTTCCGCCGAATGTCCAAGGTTTCCTGGGGAAGGTTCGTCCGCCCAGGGTTAGTCGGGACCTAAGGCGAGGCCGCAAGGCGTAGTCGATGGATAACGGGTTGATATTCCCGTACCGCTCTGTGCGCGTCCGACCAAGGTCGGTCTTGCTAAGACCTCATCTTCGGATGGGGTCGACCCAGACCGGCGGAGGTCAGCGATGGGGTGACGTGGAAGGGTAAGCGGACCCGGGCGTTGGTTGTCCCGGGGTAAACGTGTAGGGTGTGGCCCAGGTAAATCCGGGCCGCTAAAAAGCCCGAGGCGTGACGCCGATCCGACTCAGGAGAAGCCGCTGAACGCCCATGCCACCGAGAAAAACCTCTAGTGAGTTCACAGGGTGCCCGTACCCCAAACCGACACAGGTGGACAGGTAGAGAATACCAAGGCGAGCGAGTTAACCCTGGTTAAGGAATTCGGCAAATTAGCTCCGTAACTTCGGGAGAAGGAGCGCCCCGGTAAAGTGTAGGAGTTCGCCTCCGAAGCTTGAGGGGGCCGCAGTGACCAGGCCCAAACGACTGCTTACTAAAAGCACAGCAGCGTGCTAAGTCGTAAGACGACGTATACGCTGTGACGCCTGCCCGGTGCCGGAAGGTTAAGAGGAGGTGTTAGCCCTCGGGCGAAGCTCTGAATTGAAGCCCCGGTAAACGGCGGCCGTAACTATAACGGTCCTAAGGTTGAATCGCAGCCTTAGTAAAACTGAACCATATGCGGGAAACTCCTCAACAGCTGTCCGGTACTCGTCCGCACTTCAAGCGGGCAGTAAAAATCCGGCAGACATGGGGACAATCCGCAGGGAAGGTCCAATCTGTAATGGAAACCCTCAGAGACTTGACGTTCAGGATTGATCGATGAAGCTTGACAGTCAATGGATAACAGGTTTCGTGGACGGTGAAGGATGCTTCTATGTCGGGATAAATTCTCATCCCGACATGAGCACCGGTTTTCAGGTTTTACCTGAATTCGCTGTCGTACAGCACGAACGCGATGTACAGGTGTTACATGCGCTCAAGAGCCATTTTGGGTGCGGTGTGGTGCGTAGCAACCACGGCGACCGGATGGCCTATCGAGTGCGGAGCATTGAGCACTTGCTTCGGTACATCGTTCCGTTTTTTGTCAAGCACCCGCTGAAAACCAGAAAACGTATCGCCTTCGAAAAGTTTCGGCGAATACTGTTGATGATGGAAGTGGGGGAGCATTTGACTGACGAGGGCGTTGATCGGATACGCCAGATCGCCAGCCAGATGAATCGAGGTCAGTCAAGGTAAAGTCCGGCCCGCTTGGAAACAGGTGGGATCATCCGAGCGAAATTCCTTGTCGGGTAAGTTCCGACCTGCACGAATGGCGCAACGATTTGGGCACTGTCTCAACCAGGGACTCGGCGAAATTGCAATGTGAGTAAAGATGCTCACTACCTGCGGCAGGACGGTAAGACCCCGGAACCTTTACTGTAGCTTGGCATTGAAGTCTGGCGTGTAATGTGCAGGATAGGTGGGAGACCAGGAAGCTGAGGCGCAAGCCTTGGTGGAGTCAACCTTGGAATACCACCCTTTGTACGACGGGCTTCTAACCCGGGTCCGTTATCCGGATCGGGAACAGTGTCTGGCGGTCAGTTTCACTGGGGCGGTGGCCTCCTAAAGAGTAACGGAGGCGCCCAAAGGTTCCCTCAGTCTGGTCGGCAATCAGACGACGAGTGTAAAGGCACAAGGGAGCTTGACTGTGAGACCTACAAGTCAAACAGGGACGAAAGTCGGGCTTAGTGATCCCATGGTGGCACGTGGGTGCGCCATGGCTCATCGGCTAAAAGGTACTCCGGGGATAACAGGCTAATCACGCCCAAGAGTCCATATCGACGGCGTGGTTTGGCACCTCGATGTCGGCTCGTCGCATCCTGGGGCTGGAGCAGGTCCCAAGGGTCGGGCTGTTCGCCCGTTAAAGCGGCACGCGAGCTGGGTTTAGAACGTCGTGAGACAGTTCGGTCCCTATCCGCCGCAGGCGCAGGAGACTTGAGGGGAGCTGTCCCTAGTACGAGAGGACCGGGATGGACGTACCTCTGGTGTGCCAGTTGTTCTGCCAAGAGCACGGCTGGTTAGCTACGTACGGACGGGATAAGCGCTGAAGGCATCTAAGTGCGAAGCCCACCCCAAGATAAGGTCTCCCACGGTTTTAAACCGGTAAGGCCCCTGGCAGAACACCAGGTTGATAGGCCGGAGGTGTAAGCGCAGTAATGTGTTCAGCCGACCGGTACTAATAGGCCGAGGGCTTGGACAGAGAATCCCAGATGATTTGCTTGTTATGAGTTTGGTTGTCCGGTGGCGATAGCGTTAGGGAACCACCCGTTCCCATTCCGAACACGGAAGTGAAACCTGGCCGCGCCGATGGTACTTGGGTTGCAAAACCCCGGGAGAGTAGGTCACCGCCGGACAACCTCTTTCAAGGTATTCGTTAGGCTTTGGCCGATGATTTCCCATCCTCTCCTTCGTGTCATGCTCGCACGCTCGGTGTTTGTCATGATGGCAAGCGTGGTGTTCGCCGGGCCGGTTCTTGCCCAAGATGCCCCCGCCGGGTCGGACGGCGCTCCCGGGGCCGTTCCGGTCTTATTTGATGATCCCGGTCGGGTTCTGACCGGACGAGAGGCGGCTGTCCTGATGGCCGACGCCCTTGATCTTGCCGACCGAGGGTGGCAGGGTCTGTTCTCGGACGTTGCGCAGGGAAGCGAAGAAGCGGGGATAATCGAAGCCCTGGCTCTGGCGGGGGTGGTGAAGGGTTTTCCGGATGGGTCTTTCCGACCCGACGAAGTGGTTGCCCGCGGGAGATTCGCCAACTGGATGGCCCGAGGCTTTCTGGCGGACGGCTTTCTCCCCGAACCGGTGCCATTCACCGATATTCCCGATGGGGCTGCCTATGCCGACGCCGCGCAGCAGTTGTACCAGGCGGGGATTACGTTTGGGTGTTCGGCCGATCCGTTGATGTTCTGCGGGGAGGACGACCTCACTTACGGAGAGGCGATGACTCTCTTGGAGAGGGCCTTGGCGCTTCCCTATCTGGTTTCCGATTGCCGGGAACCCGGTCACTGGTTGCTCCTCTGTGATGTCTACGAGCACATCGACAACGAATACGTTTTGGACGGGACGGTCGGGGACCTGGTGACGCCGGTCACCGACGCTTTGGGGCAGATCGAAGAGGAGATTGGGAAGGAAGGGCCGAAGCGTTCCCAATTCGTGTGTTCGATCCCCGATCCACTCTTTCAGCCGGCCTGCGACTGGGCGCGCCTGCTGCCGGAAGTGCCTATTACACAGGTGGCCGAATCCGTGGTGCGGGAGGTCGTGAAAGGCCTCGATCCCAACAGCGCCTATCACGATCCACAAGAGTGGGAGGCGATCGAGGAGGCGGGCCGGTATGTAGGAATCGGGGTGCGCGTGGTAACTGTCGACGAGAACTGGCAACCGGGATGCTCTCCGCTCTCGGACACCTGCCGCATCCTGGTGCTGACCGTGTTCGAGGGAGGGCCGGCCCAAAATGCAGGCATTCAGAGGGGAGACTTTATCGTGGCCGTGGACGGCGAACCTTTGGATGGCATGACCCTGGCTGACGCGGCCGGCATCATTCGAGGAGAACTGGACACGACGGTGGATATCACCATTCTTCGGCACGATCTTGAGCATCGTTTGACGTTGGTTCGCCAAGAAATCATCGTCCCCTACACCAGCGCGGCTTTTCATGCCACCGAATCGATCGCCTACCTTGAGCTGACCAGTTTCAGTGCCTATCCGGGCAGCGCGGTGGAAGAGTTTCGGGAGCGGCTGACCGAAGTGGGAGATGTGGAACTGCTGATCCTCGACCTGCAAAACAACGGAGGAGGGTCGGTGAATGTCCTGCAGGGGATAGCCGGCGCCTTGGTGGGTAAGGTGCCGGTGATGACTTTCCACACCGTTGAGGAAACCTACGACGTCAACGGCGAGGGGGAGATCCTATTGGGTGAGGACACCCGCTTGGTGGTGCTGGTGAATGGTTTCTCGGCATCAGCTTCCGAGGTGCTGGCCGGACTGCTCCATGAGATCGAAAGGGCCACCATCATTGGGGAGACCACGTATAAGAAGAACACCGGACAGAGCCTGTTCAATCTCCACAACGCCGGAGTCTTTCGAGTGACCACCATCCGATGGACCACCCCGGGCGGGATCGACATCGGCGAAAGCGGAGTACCTCTCGACATCGAAATCGAGATACCCAATGTCGGCCTTCAAGGACTAATGGAGTGGGTCAAGCAAATACTTGACAACCCACCGGAAGAAACCACCGGAGACACTGAAGACACCCCCGGCCCGTAACCACAATCGATCTGGTTAGGGACTCAATCCTTTTCCGGTGTCTTCTTAATCCCCTTACGGACTGAAGCCGTGATGTTTTCTGGCGTACTGCTCTGAGATGTGCCCGTTAGCCAGATCGGCCAACACCGCCTCGGGGTCTCGTTGCTCCGGATCGCCGTATCCGCCGCCGCCGCCGGTGTAGCACCGCACGCGGTCGCCTTTGCGCAGGGGCATGCAGTTGGTTTTGAGGCGACGGATCTCCCGAGAGGAGCCGGGGTTGATGATCACCTGCGGGGGTGCTCCATCCCCACCGCCGAATAGGCCCCAGGCCGGGTTTCCTGATCGTTCGAACCACAGGCTCAGTTCGGTGTCGGTGGTCATCTGGTATTCGCGAATGATGCCGTTCCCGCCCCGCCAACGCCCCGCCCCGCCGGAGTCCTGGCGGTAGCCGTATTCGGTGATCCGGGCGGGGAATTTGGATTCGAACACTTCGATGGGCATGTCATGGAAATTGCCTGACAGTGTCCAGATCATCCCGTCTTCTCCGTCACGGCCCCGGGATGCTCCCCAACCTCCCACATGTGGTTCGTTGTCCAAGAACAGTTCATCGGTGCGGGGATTGATCCCGGTGAACTGGAAGACCATTCCATCCCCGTAGTGGGCGGCGGGAACGGTCTTCGGAAGAACCGGAGCGAGTGCCAAGCAGATCAGGTCGATCATCAGCCCCAGCGGAGTGAAATAGAACTGGCACGCCGCCGGAGGGCGAGCGCCCAAGATCGAACCGGGGCGGGTTATCACCTCCAAAGGCCGGAAAGTCCCTCCGTTGACGGGCTGGTGGGAGTTGAACAGATACTTGAACGCCAGGCGGCAGGCCGACAGTGTCTGCACCGCCCCGCAGTTGATCGGGCCTTGGCCGGGACCGTCGGTGTCGGTCAGATCGAAAGCCAGTCGCTCGCCGTCCACCGTGATCTGCACCCCGACCCGAACCGGTTCGTCGCCCACCCCGTCGGAATCCAAAAATCCCCGGGCGGTGTAGACGCCGTCGGGAATCGCCCGGATGGCTTCCCGATCGAGCCGTTCGCTTTGGTCGAAGATCTCCTCGGCGGCGGCTTCCACGGTGTCCCGTCCATACCGGTCGAACAAAGCCCCCAAGCGGTGCTCCCCGATGGCGGCCACCGCGAACTGCGCCTGCATATCCCCCATGGCCGACCGGGGGAATCGAACATTGCTCTCGATGATGGACCAGATGTCCCCCACCGGCTTTCCTTCCCTCATCACCTGGGTGGGCGGCAGGCGCACGCCCTCCTGGAACACCTCGGTGGAGTCCATCGGCACTCCCGGATCCTTGGCGCCGATATCCAGCCAATGGGCGCGGGAAGCGGCGAAGCCCGCCAGGTCGCCGTGGTAGAAGATGGGGGCGAAAACCGTGACGTCGTGCATGTGGGTGCCGGTTAGATACGGGTCGTTCATGATCCAGATGTCGCCCTCGCGCCAGACCGATCTTCCGAACATCTCTTCGGTGGCCAGAGTACACGCTTCCAAGTTGCCCAAGAACAACGGGACTCCCGAGGACTGTCCCAAGACCCGGTGTCGGCTGTCGATCAGCGCCACCGCACAGTCCTTGGACTCGTAGATCACCGGAGTGTAAGCCGAGCGAATCAGCGCGGCGTTCATCTCCTCGGCCGTCATGATGAAGGCGTTGCGAAGGATTTCGATGGTGATGGGATCGGGTTTCACAGCGGTGGCGCCTTGATCAGGAGGCACCCGTACTGGTCGACGGTTGCCCACCCTTGGGGCGGGATCACGGTGGTGGCGGTGGCTTCCTCGATGATGGCCGGGCCGTCGATCGAGCATCCGGGAGGCAGGCCTTCCCGGTTGAACCGCAAGGTGGGGTGGGCGCCGCCGGTGAACAAAACCGAAGTGGTCTTGGAGGGCGTCGCCGATGGCCGATCGGGTCGGTAGTCATCCGACAGCAAGGGACGTCCCACATCACCCAGCGCAGTGAGCCGCAGGTTCACGGTCTCGAGCGGAGCTTGGGGGTTGGAGTGACCATATCGGGCGCGGTAGGTGTCTTCGAAACGTCCGCGCAATTCTGCCAGTCGGCCGTCCTGGGATTGGGGGACCCCGCCGGGCAAACTGACGGTCAAGGTGTGTTCCTGGCCCTGGTAGCGCATGTCCAAACGGGGAATCAAGGTGATGCCCCGGCGGGGCACCCCTTCGGCGAGCAAGCTCGAAAAGGCCCCCTCGCCCAGCTTGGAAAACCGCGTTTGCAGTTCGTCGGGGCTCAAAGCGGCAAAGTCTCGGAAAAACGCCTCGCTGAAGTCCTGGCGAACCGCCGATTGCAACATGCCCCAGGCCGAGAATCCCCCCGGATCAGGGGGAACGATCACTTCGCCGATCCCCAACTCCTGGGCCAGGGCCACCGCATGCATGGGACCCGCTCCGCCGAAGGCCACCAGGCTGAATTCCCGCGGTTCGATCCCTCGTTCCACGGTGAGCGTGCGAATCGCCTGGGACATTTTGGCGTTGATCACCTCGATGATTCCCAGCGCCAGCCGGGCCGCCCCGAGGCCGAGCCTCCCTCCCAGGTTCTCCAGCGCTTGGTGGGCGGCTTCGGTGTCGAGGGTGAGATTGCCGCCCAAGAAATAGTCGGGATCGATCCGTCCCAGAAACAGGTTGGCGTCGGTGACGGTGGGTTGGGCGCCTCCCCGTCCATAGCAGGCCGGGCCGGGATGGGCGCCGGCGCTTTCCGGCCCCACCCGCAGTCCACCGGCTTCCAGGTAGGCCAGTGATCCTCCGCCCGCCCCGATGGTGTGAATGTCCACCACCGGCATCAGCACCGGCAGGCCCTCCAGCAGCGCCGAGGGGGAACTGTCGGCCTGTCCTTCGGTGATCAGGCTGACATCGAAACTGGTCCCCCCCAGATCAATGCAAATCAGGTTGGGCCGGCCCAACACTTCCGACAGCGCCATTCCTCCCGCCGCTCCTCCCACCGGGCCGGACAGCAACGTCTGCAGGGGCCGCTCGGACGCCGACCGGGCGGAGATGACTCCGCCGTTGGACTGCATCACCCGCAGGGCAGCGGACATTCCCCGGGTTTTCAGCCGGCCCGCCAGATCGGACATGTAGCGAGAAACCGAAGGGGCGATATAGGCATCCATCACCGTGGAAGCGGTTCGTTCGTATTCCCGCCACTCGGTCGCCACCTGGTGGGAGAGCGAGATCGAGGCGTCCGGCAAAAGTTCTCGGAGCAACTCGGCCGCGGCGAGTTCGTGACCAGGATTCAGATAGGAGAACAGGAAGGCGATCGCCACCGAGCGGACGCCGTCCGCCCTGATCCGCTCGGCCGCCCGCACCAGATCGTCACGATCCAAAGGAGCCAGTTCATTGCCCTGGTAGTCGAGTCTCCCTCCGATGGCAATGATGTCCCGGCGGGGGAGCAGGGGAGTGGGTTTGCGATACCGGATGTTGTACATGTCCAAGCGGTTGCCCCGGGCAATGTGATAGATATCCCGGGCGCCCCGGGTCGCCAAGAGGACCACTCTTTCCCCTCGTCTCTGCAAAAAGGCGTTGAGACCCACTGTGGAGCCATGGACGAAGGAGTCGATTCGGGACGGGTCGTTGATCACCAATCCCAGAGCGTCCATCACTCCCGCCGCCAGATCCCCACTCTGGCTGGGGGCCTTGGCGGTGGTGTACTTTCTCGCATCCGGGTCGTACACCACCACATCGGTGAAGGTGCCGCCTATGTCGGTTGCGACTCGAAGACTCAGGTTCGCTTCCAACAGGCCACCCGGTGTCTGCCTGCGATTTCCAAAAGTTGCTGCGGGGTGTCTGCGCAGATGTCCTCGGCGATGGGACAGCGTCCGTAAAGTGGGCATCCCGGCGCCCGATCCAAAGCGGTCGGTTGTTCTCCCCTCAAGTAGACATGGTCGGTCTTATGGGAAGGGTCGGGACGGGGCGCCGCCTTGAGCAACGCCTCGGTGTAGGGATGGCGCGGCGCGGCGAACACCTGGGCGGCCGGACCCGACTCGACAACTTTCCCCAGATACATAACCGCCAGGTCGTGGGCAATGTAGCGCACCACTGTCAGGTCGTGCGAGATGAACAGGTAGGAGATGTTCATCTCTTCCTGCAGCGACTGCAGCAGCAGAAGGATCTGGGACTGGACCGACATGTCCAGCGAAGAGGTGGGCTCGTCCAGCACCACCAGGGCGGGATTGGTGATCATGGCCCGGGCGATTCCAATCCGCTGGGCCTGCCCTCCCGAAAGTTCATGGGGATAGCGTCGGGCATGTTCGGGGCTGAGGCCCACCCGTTCCAGCATGGCGGCTACCGGCGCCGAGGCTTGCCCCATATTAAGGTTCTTATGCAGAAGCAAGGGTTCGGCCACCGTTCGTCCCACGGTCTGCCACGGGGACAGCGAGTCGAAGGGATCCTGGAAGACGATCTGCATTCGGGCTCGTCTTTTTTCCAGTTCCGCGCCCTCCATGTCGGTGACGTCATAGTTTTCCAGCAGCACCGACCCCGCGGTGGGTTCGATTAGGCGCAGAATCAGTCTGGCCAGGGTGGTCTTGCCCGATCCCGATTCGCCCACCACCGCCAAGGTCCGTCCGGCCGGGATGGAGATGTTGACCTCGTCAACCGCCTTCAGGTCGGCTTGGCGGAAGCTGCCGGTCTTTATCTTGAATATCTTGGTGAGGTCTTTGACTTCCAGGGTCGGTGCGGCGGCGTTCATCGGGAGGCCGCCTGGGTGGTGAGGGGATGATGGCAGAAGGCCAGTTGTCCCGCGATGGCAACCGGAGGCGGCTCCTGCTCGAAGCACTCCGGCGAGGCCCGGAAACAGCGGGGGGCAAACGCGCAAGCGTCAAGATCGTCGGCGGGATTGGGGACTCGCCCGGGTATCTCCCGGGGAGTGCCCCCCGAATCGAGTGAAGTGGCGATCGAGACCAGCTGATTGGCATAGGGATGAAGAGCTTCTTGATAGATCTCGGCGGTGGTCCCCAGATTCACCACCCGACCTGCGTACATGACCGCCACCCGATCACAAACATCGGCCACCACTCCCAGATCATGAGTGATGAGCATTCCGGCGGCGTTGTGTTCGGTGATCACATCCCCCAACAGTTTGAGCATCTCGGCCTGGATGGTGACATCGAGGCCGGTGGTCGGCTCATCGGCGATCAGCAGTTCAGGTTCTCCTGCCAAGGCGATGGCGATGCAGACCCGCTGACACATTCCTCCCGACAGTTCATGAGGAAAGGAGCGGTATACCCGCTCGGGATCGGTGATGCGCACCGACCGAAGCAGGTTGAGTGCTTCCTGTTTGGCTTCTCTTCTGCCCATACCCCGCAGGCGCCGGAGGGTGTCGGAGAGTTGAGTCCCGACCCGGAACACCGGGTTGAGACTCCCGCGGGGGCGTTGGGGCACGAAGCCTATCCGGTGCCCGCGTGCCTGTTGGCGGGCCTTGGGAGGAACAAAGTTCTGTCCGTCGAAGGTGCAGGTCTGGAAGGAGACCGTGGCGGCGGTGGGCAGAAGATCGAGGATGGCGCGGGCGGTCATTGACTTGCCCGCCCCCGTTTCGCCGACCACCCCCAATATCTCTCCCTGTCTGACTTTGATATCGACTCCGCGGAGTATGGGAAGGGTTCCGATCTCGACTTGCAGCCCGGTGACTTCCAGAAGGGCGGTCATCGTGACTTCCTCCGGGTGGGCTCCACGAGGTCGGCGATCGATTCACCGATCAGACTGAGCGAGAAAATCGTGACGGCTATGGCCATTCCCGGGAAGACCGAGATCCACCAACGTCCGCCTATCACCATTTCCTCGACACCCTCGGAAATCATCGCCCCCCACTCGGGCTCGGGGAGCGGCACTCCCAGACCGATGAACCCGAGGGCGGCAGTGAGCAGGATTGCCCAGCCGCAACTGATCGCCGCCTGGGTGACCACCGTGCCGACGGTTCCCGGCGCTATGTAGCGAAGGATGATTTGCCGCCGGGAGTTGCCCACGGCTCGGCCGGCCTCCACATAGGAGTGCTCACGTAGCGAGCGAACCTCGGCTCGCACCAACCGAACAAAGGTGGGCACTCCGACAAACCCCACCACCAGGATCAAATTGAACACTCCCTCTCCCAACGCCGACAGCACTCCCACCGCCAGGATGAAGGCCGGAAAGGCCTGGATGATGTCGAGGCCCCGCATGGTGAGGGAGTCGACTCGTCCTCCCAGGTACCCCACAATCAGCCCGACGGGGCCGCCAACCACGATGGAGAACGCCACTGCCGATATGGCGATCACCAGGTCGTAGCGGGCGGCGTACACCACCCGGGCGAAGATGTCAAAACCCAACTTGCCGGTGCCGAACCAATGTTCGGCGGAGGGGGGGAGGAACTGGGTTCCGAAGTCGATGGCCAAGGGGTCGTTTCGGGCAATCCACGGAGCGAATAACGCCACCCCAACCATCATCCCGAACATGATTACCCCGAGTAGCAATCGGCGGTCCCATTTTCGCAGGGCGGATCCGGCGGTCATTTCAACCTCACCCGCGGATCGACCATTGATTGGACCAGGTCCACCACCAGGAACACCAGCAGATAGGTGATGGCCGACAGCAGGACAATTCCCTGGATGGCGGCATGATCGGTCCTTTCCAGGGAGTTGTAGGCATACAGACCCACTCCGGGCCACGAGAAGACTCTCTCGATGAGGACCGCTCCGCCGATCATGTAGCCGGAGATCAGACCGGTCATGGTGATGGCGCCCGGCAGGGAGTTGCGAAGAACGTATTTCAGGTACAGAGGGGCACCCCGCAGGCCTGCGGCTCTTCCGAAAGCTATGTAATCGGAGTTGAGCACCGACAGAGTGGCGTTGCGGGTGAGCCGCATGATGGGGGCGATAGCCGGAAAGCCAAGGGACACCATGGGCAGGATGACATGCGCCACTGCGTTTCGGAACGTCGCCCACTGCCCACTCACCAGAGAATCGAATATGTAGAACCCGGTTGGGCCGTCAGGAGCCACCGCCCCCAGATCCAGACGACCGACCGGCGGAGGGGCCCAACCCAAGAATACGAAGAAGATCATCACCAGGATGAGAGCTGCCCAAAAGTCGGGGATGGCTACCCCCATGGTGGAGATGATCCTGCAGAATTTGTCGATGAGCTTTCCCTTTCGAACCGCGGCCCATACTCCCAGCGGGAGCGCCACCGCCAGGGCGAAGATTATGGCGAAGATCACCATCTCCACGGTTGCCGGGAGACGATTTTGGATATCCTCGACGACGGAGAACCCGGTGCGAATCGATTCTCCCAGATCGCCCTGAGCCAGTCCCTGCATATAGATCCAGTACTGGTGGTAAAGGGGCTTGTCCAATCCCAAGCTGGCTCTGATTGCTTCCACCTCACCCCCAGATGCCTGCATTCCGGCAATCAGCCGGGCCGGGTCCCCGGGTAGCCCCCGAGATACCAGGAAAGCAACCATGGTGACTCCAATCAGAATGGGAATCAGGGCCACCAGCCGACGTAGCAGAAAGGAACCCATCAGTCCTTCCAGGATAGGAAAAGGACAAGCCGCCGGGTCAGATAATCTGACGCGGCGGCTTGTCCGGTTTTCAAGAAGTACTACCTAGTGATCAGGAAGACTTGGTCACGTAGTAGTAACGGTTAATTTGGTCGGGTCGCCAGATGAATCCCCCAATGGATTGCGAGGAAGCCACGATCAGATGGGGTTCAGCCAGCCACACGGCGGGGGCGTCTTCCAACATTAATGCCTGCACTTCCTCGTACAGTTGGGTCCTCTCGGGCTCCGCGGGGCTCAGAAGCTTGGCGGCTTCGAGCTTCTCGGTGACCAACGTGTTCGAGTAGTTGCTCCGCATGGCGTATGCATCCACTTCCCAGAAGAGTTCCATGTGGTACTGGGGCTCGTTCACCCACGAACCGGACCCGAAGTAGAACAGGAAGAAGTCCATCGGATTGATCCTGGCCTCCAGGGGGTCGGTCTTGGTGCCGTCCTCAGCGAACACATTCTCCTGGAAGTCGCCGGCACTGAGCCTGACGATCTCAACGTCTATCCCGATCTGGGCAAGTGACGCCTGCACCACAATGGCCAGCTCCGGAGCGAAAGCCAAGGTGCCGTCTATGTAGAGCTGCAAGGTCTGGCCGTCATACGACGAAGCTTCCAGGTGTTCCCGCGCCTTGTCCAGGTCGTAGGTGTAGAACGGAGCGTCCGGGTCGAAGGTTGGAGTGGTCGACGGGATCGGTCCACCACCACGGCTGGCCGCACCGAAGTACACGCCTTCCAGAACCTCGTCATAGGGGTAGGCATAGGAAATCGCCTTCCGGAGGTTCGCATCGTCAAACGGAGACCTGGTGGGGTTCATATACATGACCGCTTGGTTGTTGCCACCCACCGTGGTGACCTTCACGCCTTGGGAGCGCAACTCGGGAATGGCCGTCACGGGCACTGCCTCGGCAAAGTCGATCTCGCCGGCCGACAACAGGGCGGCTTGCTGGGCCGCATCGGGGATCACCCGCAGGATGACCCGCTCTGCCTGGGCCGGGCCGAGGAAGTAATCGTCGTTGCGCCGCAGGGTCACCTGAACGCCCGGCTCGATTGACTCCAGATAGAACGGGCCGGTGCCGGTGTCCGTGGTCTGGAGGAATTCCCTGGCCCACGGATCGGAGGTGGTTCCCTTCGTGCTCAGAACCGCCGAGTCATAAACCGTGACGCCGGCGTTGGAGAGCACATGCAAGGGGAACGGAGTGGGATAGAGGAAATCAAAGCGGATGGTGTAATCGTCGATGACGGTGATCACATCATCAATGGTTTCCTCGTTGCCATAGTCATACAGAGCAATAACCGCATGATCGAACCAACCGCCCACCCGGTCCTGGTGAAGGGCCGCCCGCCGGAAACTCCATTTCACGTCCTGGGCGGTCATCTCGTTGCCGGTGTGATTGAACTTCACGCCCTGACGGAGAGTGAAGGTCACCGAGGTGCAGTCGTCATTGAACTCCCATCCCTCCGCCAGCAGTCCCTGCGGACGGGTGGAGTCGGCAAGCAGAACTCCGTCCTCGTTTTCTTCAAGATGGAAGGTGATGAGCTGGTCGTACATGTTGGCCGCCAACTCAGATCCTCGAGCTTCGAAGTTGAGCCTTGGGTCGATGTTGGGGACGTCACCGGAGTAAGCCTTGATGATTGTCAAGCCATCAACCGGGGCAACCCCTCGCGGAGGAGCAGCCTCGGAGGGAGGAGCGCAGACACCGGCCCCGCCGGCGAGTTCCTCGCCGACCACGGCAGCGGTGGTGGTGACTTCCTCTTCATCGATGGGCATCTCTTCTTCATCGATGGGCATCTCTTCTTCGTCGTCCATGGCTTCTTCGTCGTCCATGGCTTCTTCGTCGTCCATGGCTTCGGTGGTGGCCGTGGGCGCGGCGGTGGTGGCCGGAGTGTCCGGCTCCCCAGGCTCGTCGGCGTCTCCGCCACAGGCGGCGGCTACCAGAGCCAGCGCCAAGAGCATGGTTATCCATACAGAAATCTTGCGCATCGTTCCTTCCTTTTCTTGGGGTTATTTGGTAGGGATTAAATGAGCATTGTCCGAAACCCGTCCGTGATGGGTAGGTTCGTTGTATACCTTAGAAGGGTATCCTAACACGGCCTCGGTGGTTGCGATTGGGGGAGGGAGGGGTTAAAGTCCTGTTTTGGCAGGTTGCTCCCACTAGTGTTCTGTGTTGACAGTCGGTGTTGCCTGGGCGGGCTATCGGGATTCTGAGCAAGCGAAGGTGTTTATGCCAACCTACCTCCCCAGAAGACTCACTCGATCGGTTGGACTGCTGGTAACCCTGGTGATGGTGGCCGGGTTGCTGGTGATCACACCGACCCCCACCAAGGCCGCCGATCCCACGCCTGATTATCTGCCTACCTTTGACGCCTGCCCTGAGGATGTCATCCCCGATGCCGACTTTTCCGATGTGTCGTCCCGCCATGACAATGTAAGGGACATCGACTGCATTGCCTACTACGGCATAACCAGGGGCACCGGCAACAACCGATATTCGCCCGACGACCCGGTGATCCGCGAGCACATGGCGCTGTTCTTGATCAGGATGGCCAAGCTGGTGGGGATTGATGTTCCAGCCCCCGGGACAGGCGCCTTCCGCGATATCGGGCATCTATCGGATGAGTCGCAGGACAACATCAACCAACTGGCCCAGTTGGGAATCACCGTGGGCAAGGGAGACAACCGATATGCGCCGGCGGACCGGGTCAGCCGTGGTGAGATGGCGCTTTTTCTGACGCGGCTGATGGATCTGATGGATGTTCCCGAACACCGAAGTGAAGTCTTCGGCTACCTACCGGCCGATGTGGATGACCGGGCACTGGAGGACGCCGACGTGGATGCGCCCTACACCGACATGCGGGAGCGCACCGTCGCCGAGTTTGATGCCGTGGAACAGTTGTACGAGTTGGGAGTAGCGAGCGGAGTTTCGTCACGGGCGTACGGCCCGGCCCGAGACATGTCCCGGGCGCACATGGCCGAATTCATGGCCGCCATCCTCGACCATTCCAACCTCCGCCCCCAGGGCGTGACCGTGCAACTCACCCCCTCCCTGGGCTGGGAGGATTACAACATAACCGCCATGATCTCGGCGCGATCAGATGATTTCAGGCCACTCGACAACGAGCGGGTGGACTGGTTTTACACCGACGATCCCGACGGAGGATTGCAATCCAACGGGGAATGCGACCAGGATGCCCTGATCGAAGGCGACTGCGTCTGGGACGACGACCGCGACGACATCACCGACGATGACGGCAACTATTACGAAGACGTCCGGGCGGTTTCCGGGGAAGTGCTCACCTTCTATGCTTGGATGGGGGATCGTGACGGAGACGAGTTCGACGAGGACACCGGCGATTATGGCCGGGCAGAGGCAATCTCGGACAAAGGCCCCGAAAGGTTTGAGATCACCGCCAACATCCCGGAGCACGCCGCAATATTTGAATTGGACAATGACCCCCTTGATGGGGCCTACCTGGTGGACCGGGATGTGCAGCGCTCAATCAGTCTGACAATCCAACTGGAGGACGGAGACGGGCGTGTCCTGGAGCGGGAAGGCCTCGAAATAGCGGTCGAAATCGAGGAATTCGGGGGAGGTGTCGGCACCGATGAGGATACGAGCATGTTTACTGAGGTGACCTGGTCGCAGTCGGGCAGATCGGACCAGGACGAAGAGACCATCCTGACCAATCAACGGGGCGAAGCCACTCTCCAGTTGAACCGTCCCAGTTCCGAAGGCGCCAGTCTGGTGACCCTCACCCATCCGGATGTGGGCGAAGACGGAACTTTCGCGGTGCTTTGGAGTAGAGATAATCCTGTGGTGTTTTCCGCCAAACCAAGCTTTGACCTCCATCAGAATCGCCGCTCCACCAAGATTTCTTTTGGGGTGACCTACGACCTGTACGACCAGTATGGAAACCGACTCAACCGTCGCAACAGCAATGTGGGACGAGATGCCGACAGTGTATTGGGGCGTACCTTGTCATATTCGGTCTACCCGGTTACCAAGAGTTCGGGTACTGTCGGGAGCGATGCAGGGCCTGTGGAGGACAAGGCAATGCAGATCAGCAGCAGCGGCCGGATCATCTACGACCTTGACACCAGTGACGACCTGGATAACTTCACGCCTGCGAGTACCGACGACTATTTTGTGGTGATTACCCCTGCCATCGAAACTCAGGACAGCTCTAATGATCCGGTGGCAAAATACGCCAAACCGGTAGTGGTGTGGATAGTTCGGGAGGCTGACGATGAGGATGATATCGATATCTACAGCCCAGACTATCGGAGCGCTTTGGACCTTAGTACTTCCCTCGATAGTTTGGATGACACTTCCACCGCCATATCAGCGTTCACCGAGATATCGGTCGATACCGGACGGGACGAGTTCCGCACCTTTTTCACCATCTGGGAATACGACTCCAACGACGACTTTTTTGATGGTGACGACAACGAACTGACTATCACCCAGTTCGAGAACCTCCTGAGGGGAGGGGTGGAGGTCGACGACCTGGAGATCAGGTTGTACAGCAGCAACAGCTCCCGACTTAGCTACTTCATAGTCACACCATGAGCAAAACCACAGGGCTGGCCGGGCGCTCCGACCGTCGGATAGCTCTTCTGACTGGGATGGCTCTTTTGGTGGGGATGACGGCGGTGGTTTCGCCGCCGGCCCGCGCCGCTGACCCCGAGCCCAGCTATCCGGCCGTGTTCGATGCCTGCCCCGAGGACATCATCCCCCGTTCCGACTTCGCAGATGTTCCCAGTCGCCACGACAACGCCAACGACATCGATTGCATCGCCTATTACGGGATCACCAAGGGCAAAACCGCCACCACCTATGCCCCCGACGCCCCGGTGATTCGAGAGCACATGGCCCTCTTTTTGGTGCGAATGGCCGAGCTGGTGGGCATCGACCTGCCATCCCCGTCGTCCACTCCATTTACCGACACCGCCCAACTGTCCCAGGAGTCGCAGGACGCCATCAGCCAGATATACCAACTGGAAATCACCATCGGCGCTTCCCCCACCACCTACGCCCCCAGTCGGAACGTGTCTCGTGGCGAAATGGCCCTGTTCCTGCAGCGTCTGATGGATCAGATGGACACGGTGACCGACGGACGTGAGACCTATGGATACGTCCCCGATGATGTGGACGACAACGATGACGACCACGAGATCAAGGTTCCCTACCTGGACCTGGACAACGTGACCCATTCGGTTAACGACGCGGTGACCGAGTTGTATGAGTTGGGAGTGGGGACCGGTTTGAACGGTTCCTCTCAGACCTACGGCCCGAACGAAGAGATGTCCCGGGCGGCCATGGCCGAGTTCATGGCGGCGATCCTCGACCATTCCAACCTGCGCCCCGCAGGAATACACGCCCGGCTTTCACCCACCCGAGGTGCCGGGGAATTTGACACCACGGCCATGATTTCGGTCCGAGACGACGAATTCCAACCGATCGAGGATCGACGGGTGGACTGGTTCTTCAGCGCCGATTCCGGTGGCGGATTGCAGCAGGATGGCACCTGCGACGACCCCAAGATCCAGGGCAACGGCGATTGCCGGTGGGATGACCAGGACGAATTCACCGACCGAGACGGCAACCTCTTCCAAAAGTTTGAAGTCCTGGCCGGAGAGACCATCACCTTCTACGCCTGGATCGGCAATCGCGACGGGCAATCCTTCGACCGGGACACCGCCGAACATTCCGTGGCCACAGCCCAATCCATCGAAGACCCCGCCAATGTGTTGGTGCGGCATGACATACCGGAGCATGCCGCAGTGATGAGAGGTGATGTCCACCTGATGGATCGCCGTTCTTCGGTGGAGTTCACCATCCAGTTGCTCGACGACGAGGGAAGAAACTTGGAGCGGGCGGGGGTGGAAGTCATCGTGGAGATCGAAAGCCGAGAGATCAGCGTGGACGCGGACGATGTAACCCGTGGTCGCCCCGACCCCGACTACACGAGCGTGGGCCGAGACACCTCACGGGAAACAGTCCACACCACCAACCGGCGCGGAGAGGTTGTTTTCGAACTGGACGGCCCGCCTGCCGATGAGCGTTTGGACGCGGTGACCGTGGAGGCCAACTGCTGCGCCGACCAGGAGATCCGCATTGCCTGGAGCGACTCCCAACCGGTGCTGGTTTCGGCCAAACCAAGCTTCACGCTGTACCAGGAACGTTCCAATAACGGAACAGAAATCGAGTTTGAGATCGAATATTTGATGTACGACCAGTACGGAATCGAACTGCGGGGCCACCGTGAGCGCTACACCGGCCGGGATGACGACGTGGAAGTGGCTGTTTCCACCCTACTTTACGAAGGAGCGCTGGGTAATGGAGTGTTCAGGTTCACACCGGAGGCCAGAAGATCTCTTAAGGAAAGCGTTATTCGGGGATTGATCCGAGCCGACGTGGAAGAGACCGGCCTGGATACCAATCGAGAGTATTTCCTTTTGGTTGAGCCCGACATTTCCACCGGCAGCGGGAATAGCAAGATCACCTATGCCGAACCGGTGATCGTTTGGATTGTGAAGGAGGCTCGGAGCCAAGATGATCTTGTCAGAGGGGCTGAGCTGGGTAACACCGGGACACCTTCAGTTCCCTCGGGGGTGGATTTCGAGGAGGTGGATCTTTATCCCGAAGTCAACATGTTCCGCACTTTCTTCACCGTGTGGAGTTATGACTCCGAGACCCGCTTTCAGGTGAAGGGAGAGGATGCCGGGGTAACCAGCTTCGAGAGATCCTGGGCGCAACGAGTCGATGATGCAGACGATCTGGAAATACCTATCTACGGACCGGTTGACTTCATCAGAATCAAGTGATCGTCCTTGACGGGGTCTGCCCCCTGATGACCGACCCCGATTCCTGGGACAGCTGGATTGAGGGAGGGGTGAACATCGCGGTCCCCACCGTGGCCAACTGGGAAACCCCGGCCGAGACTCAGGATTTGCTTGACCAGTGGGACCGGTGGCTTTCTGAAGACCGGCGACTGATCGGCGTCAACCAACCTGCCGACTTCGATCAGTTTCCGGTGGTCGGGAAGCTGGGAGTGATAATCCACTTTCAGAACACCCTTCCTCTGGGTGACGACCTGGCCAACTACGAGCGATTTTACGGCCAGGGTCTGCGGATGGTGCAGATCTGCTACAACCGGACCAATCTGGTGGGCGACGGGTGCCTGGAACCCGGAGACGGGCCTCTGACTTCCTTCGGGCGAGACGTGATAAAAGAAATGAACCGGCTGGGAATGGTGGTCGATCTGTCCCACACCGGCCGCCGCACCACCTTCGACGCCATGCGGGTGTCATCCTCTCCACCGGTCTTCTCCCACTCCAACCCCAAAACCCTATGTTCCAATCGCCGAAACATCGACGACGAACAAATCAAAGCGGTAGCCGGCCTGGGCGGATTGGTGGGAGTCAACGCCTACCCCGCCTTCGTCAAGCAGGGCGGCAAAGGCGCCACAGTATCGGACCTGGTTGACCACATCGACTACCTCGTAGACCTGATCGGCCCCCACCAGATCGGCCTGGGCCTCGACTTCTGCGAACTGAGTCCCCAAATCCACCGGGAAATGATCGCCTCAGGCGAGTGGAGCATCCAAGACTACCCCGACGACTCCGGAACCTACCCCCTAGGCCTGGAAACCCCCGCCCAGATTCCCAACATCACCCAAGAGCTGGTCAGACGCGGCTATCCCACCGACGTCATCGAAGCGATCATGGGCCACAACTGGATAAACCTGTTCAAAAAAGTGTGGTCCTCCTAACCCCCAGTTCCACTGTTCCCGCGATTCCAGTCCCAATGTCGCGAAATTTCGCTGGTGTGGTGTGTGCTGTCCCCTAAACGGGTTACCCTCCCCCGCCACCGCCTGTCCATCGTTTTTCGCGACTTTTCCGCGCCTGATTGGGGGGTTGGAAGTCGCTGGTTGAGTTGTCGCGGTCCGGGGTGAGCTCTGTTCCGGCGGACCGCTTGGGTGTTGTGACTTCTTCTATTTTGCGTTAGCGGTGGAGGGGAGTCAACCCTTTACGGGGGGTATTCTTTCGCATTCCCAACATCGGTTTTGCCAGGTGCGGTTCGACGCACGGGTTCTCGTCGCCGTCTGGGCGGCCTTTGGCGTTGGGGGGTCTTGACGGGCAGGGGAGGGCGGTTGGGTGTGGACGGGGGGAGCATTACGTGTTGGCCGGTGGGGGTTTGGCGGATTAGCCACCCGTCGTCGTGGACCTGATGGTGGCATCGGCTGCACAACAAACAGAGATTCTCGATGTCGGTGGGACCGTCGGCCTGCCAGGGGATCACATGATGAGCCTGGCACCAGTCAGGATCGGCGCTGCATCCCACACATCCCCGGTCACGGGCAATCAAAGCCATGCGCTGGCTGTAAGTGGCCAGGCGTCTGCTTCTACCCACCCACAGGGGCCGGCGTCTCGCGTCGAAGAAAGCCGGGACGATCCGAGCCTGGCACGCCAAGTCCTTCAGCACTTCCACAGGTATGGGAGTGCCATCCGCCAAAGAGGCATCGCGCAACTGCTGAGCGATCACGTCGTAATGGGCCATGATGAACAGAGTCGCCCCCCAAGACTTGCCGCCCCCATTGAGGTCGCGGGGTTCGGACACCAAC
The DNA here is from genome assembly GCA_963665765.1 of Acidimicrobiia bacterium. Lineage (GTDB taxonomy): Bacteria > Actinomycetota > Acidimicrobiia > Spongiisociales > ZC4RG35 > Bin76. Next base: position 122,845 of record OY762464.1, on the reverse strand, counting down.
TGCGCCAAGGCGTCGGCCAGTCGTTGCTCGGTCGACGGACGCCGGTTGGAGTCCTCTTCTCTCCACAGCAACTCGGCCCGAGTGGACAGCGCATTCTTGACCGCCGCTCCGGTGATGGGATCGAACCGAGCATACAACATGGTCATGCCATCGTCTCGGTCGGTTCTGATCCACGCTCGGCGGCTTCTCTTCTGCGCCTCCAGCTTCGAAACGCCATCGTCTTGGGCGCGTTGCTGTTCATGACGGCGAGCAGCCCGGGCGAAAACGTCCACCGGTTGTCTTTTGGCCTTCTTCACCAGATCCTGCTCGTCGATTTCCACCCGCTCCGAGGTCTTGGCGATAATTTGCACGTGACCAGCAGTGATTTGACCTTCCTCGAACGCTCGGCGGGTGCCCGGCAGGTCCTTCAATCGGTGGGCGATTTTCACCTCCGTGCGAGCACCCCGAGATGACTTGCCGGACACCTCCCGCAAGGTTTTTTCGGCGTGTTTCCGACCCATCCGGCGGCTGTACTCCGCCGTGGCGCGGGCCCGGAACGCCGCCACCTGAGACTCGGCCTCACTGGCGGAGCGCATCAACTCTTTCAAATCGGTGGGCGACGCTTCACCTATCGGGATGGACGGCAACACCACCCGCACCCGATATTCGGGCCGCCCGCTGCCCGCCCGACCATTCGACTCTCCAAATCTCATATCAACAACCTGCCAAAACCCTGTGACAAACCAACGCGACATATCGCCGAATACCCACAGATCCAAGTAGCCGGCCCCTCCTCGCCGCGGGCATCAACGTCGAATTCGGGCTCAGACCGGCTCCGGAGGTTGATAAAGAGTACGATTAGGGTTGACCCACTAAGGAGAACACCGTTGCGTAGAGTCCCCACCACATCCGCCGCCGGCGCCGAGTTGGTGCCGATGTTCAGAGACCATATGGAGTTGTGCGGGGTCGGCCCCGGCCAAACCGTCATGGCCTTCACCAACACCCAGAGCAACCCGGCCTATATAACCGCTTTGATGGGAGCGGTCAAAGTGCTGGGCGGCGACTTTTTCCAGATCATGGTCGCCGCCGACGATTCATGGATGAAATCGCGCACCATTGTTGACGCTTGGAAAGGCTGCGACCTGGTGGTGGGTTTTCTGGCCAGCATGGGATCGCACTGGATCTACTCCGATGCCCACAACGAGGCATTGGCGGCCGGCGTTCGCTCTTTGATGATCGAAGAGCCCGAGGATCACCTGCGCCGGTTGTTCCCCATTCCCGTTATCCGCGAGCGCGGCGAGGCCAGTGTCAAGTACATGGCGACTTCCGACACCATGAGGGTCTGGTCGGACGCCGGCACCGACCTTACGGTCAAGTACACGGGTCGGCCCTTGGGATGCCAGTACGGCTACACTGACGAGCCGGGACGGTGGGACCACTGGCCCTCGGGACAGTGTGGCGTGGCGCCGCTGGAGGACTCGGCAGAAGGAACTCTGGTGGTGGACGCCGGCGATGCGCTGCTGCCGATGGGCAAGTATGTCGAGCACCCGATCCGCATGGAACTGCGGGAGGGAAGCATCATCTCCATCGACGGAGGGGCGGATGCCCGCTTGCTGAAGGACTTCTTCGAGCTGCCCAAGGACCAGCGAGCTTACGGTCTTTCTCACATCGGATGGGGATACGAGCACCGGGCCAACTGGAATGCTCTGGGGCTTCGCTTCTGGGAAGGCGGGGGAGTGATGGACACCGAGAGCTACTACGGCAACATGCTGATCGCTTTCGGCGCCAACTTCTTCCGCAAGCTGGGCGGCCAAAACCGGGCCAATTTCCACTTCGACATCCCCACCCGCAATCACTCCATCGCCATCGGCGACACCCAAATCATCGACCGGGGGAGCTTTGTGGTCCCCGGATTCGAACTGGAATAGCCAGGCGCCTGCCCATGAGGCTAAAAAACAAAGTGGCAGTGGTCACCGGATCCTCCCGTTCCATCGGGAGGGCCATCGCCCTGGGATACGCCCAAGAAGGGGCGAAAGCGGTGATCAACTACCGGAGCGACCAAGCAGCGGCCGAATCGGCAGTGGCCGAGATCGAGGCGATGGGCGCCGAAGCCATCGCGGTGCAGGCGGACACCTCCTCTTCCTCGGACGTAGCCAGGTTGATGGCGGCGGCGGTGGACCGCTTCGGACGAATCGACATCTTGGTGAACAACGCCGGGATCCTGATCCGGACCCCGTTTCTCCAGATCGAAGAGGCCGAATGGGACCGGATCCTGGAGGTGAACCTCAAGGGGTTCTTCCTCTGCTCGCAAGCCGCCGCCCATCAGATGGTTCGCCAGGGAGACGGCGGGGTGATCATCAACATGTCCTCGGCGGGAGACAAGTTGGCTGGAAAGAACCTCACCCATTACTGCGTCGCCAAGGGGGGAGTGCGGATGCTCACCCGCCAACTGGCGTTCGAGCTGGCGCCCCACAAGATCCGCACCAACGCCATCGCTCCCGGTTTGATCGAGACGGACCTGAACCGGAGCGACCTGGCCGAACCGGAGTTTCGGGCCTACCGACTTTCCATGATCCCTCTGGGCATCATCGGAGTCCCCGAAGACATAGTGGGAGCGGCGGTGTTCCTGGCATCGGAAGAATCCCGCATGGCCACCGGCGCCACCATCTATCTCGATGCAGGCCAAACGATCGCCTGAGAATCACGGCACCTGAACCAAAGACGTGATGCAGGTGATTGTGTCGTGACTGATGAGAGTGGGATCACACCTATCGCCGACGCGTCTTCAAATCGGAAGAATACGGATCCGACTCCTATTGAAATCAACCACCAGCAAGGCACCGGAGGATAAATCGGAAATGTGACTCTTGAGCGCGGTGATCACCATGTCTTGCAGGTTATCTGGTAGCACATCTCGCACGCGGACCTGAATGACGCTTGGGCCAACAGCATGGGAGGCGGCCAGGATGGCACCGAAATCCAGATCGTGTGTAAATACGGTATACCCACGGTGTGCGGCCCAATTCAATATGACCTGGTCACTTGCCCGCCGATCGCCTACCGTTGACCAATGTACTGCTGACCATCCTTGACCCCTCAGCACGTCCACCCAATCGGGCGACAGGTTCATGTCGATGAGGAGCTTCAGGGTCACGAAACCGGAAGCGGGACTTCCCGTTCCTCCAATCTCCATGCGGCGTAGGCCAAGCACTCGTCGATGTCTGCTGAGACCAAATATGGGTAGGCTTTCAAGATCTTTTCGGGCGAATGGCCCGCTGCCAGGAGGCCCACAACCGTTCCTACTGTCACCCGCAGTTCCCTGATGCACGCCTTGCCACCCATGACGGCAGGATTGAAAGTGATTCGTGGAAAGGCTTCCATTCTTTCCTCCAATCTATATTGCTGGTGTTCTTATCAGCTAGTTGGACTTGAGAGCAAAGTCGCGGACGATTAACTTCGTCAGCATTGATCAAAGTTTAGGTGAGGCCAAGCGCGTCCGGTGGTGGCCCGGTCAGCCCAGGCCGAGACAATCCGGACGATCACCCGGGTGGCGCGGTGCATGTCTTGGCCATCCACCCACTCGTTGGGGCCGTAGAAGTTTCCGGCCAGCGCTCCGAAGCCGACTGTGGCGGCGTTGAGGCAGCGGATCGGAAAACGGATATCGGAAGCAACGTGGGCAGGGTAAACCCCGGGAGTGATTCCGGTCTCCGCTGAGATGGCTTCGGTGGTGGCGGTCACCAGCGGATGATCGACGGGAACCTCGGCCGGGTTGGATCGCATGCCGACCAATTGCGTGGAAGAGGCGCCGGCTTCCAAGGCGGCGCGGTTCAAACCCTGGTGAACCTCGGTCACCGTGCCGTCACGAAACCAGACGGTTCCCTCCGCCACGGCCCGCTCGGGCAGCACGATCGGATTGACTCCGGCCGACACCCGGTTCACCGAGCAAAGCACCCCTGCTCGATCCGCCCACCCTTCCACTGTTGCCAGGACTTTCCGCAGTCGGCTGAAGGCGTTGACTCCCTGACGGGGGTCCTCGGAGATGGGGGTGCGGATCTCCACCGGTTCGGGTCGCCGCCCCACGGTCTCGAGGCGGAAACCGAATACGCCCCGGGTGGCGATCTTGAAATGGGACATCCCACGCCCAGTCTCGGCCGGGTGGCAATAAATCGAGGCGTTCACCTGCCCCACCCGAGCCATGACGGGCAGCGTTCCCAGCCCACCTCCCAGCTTGCCGTGCACCAAACCCACCACCACCCGCACTCCTTCCAGGCGAGGCACCAGAGCCCGGGCGGCGGTCAGCACCGAAACCACTCCCGATTTGTCGTCAGCGACTCCCAGGCCGTGGAGGCGGTTTCCCACCTTCGTAACCCGGTAGGGATCGGTCTTCCAGTCTTCCCGTGGCTCCGGCTTTTCGGTGTCGGTGTGGGCGAACAGGAAGATCCCCGGCCCTTTCCCCGAGGACCCCAGCACGCTCACCATCCGCTCCGGATCAGCACTGGCCGGATAGGGCGGGGACCATTCGGAGTGACGCTTTAGATCCTTGACCCGGGGGGTGACCAACTCCACCTCCATCCCCAGCTTGTGGAGTTCCTCGGCACACAATTCGTGGATATCGGAGACCTCGGCCCGCACGCTGCGCCGAGACACCAACGCGGCCAGCAACTCTTGCTGATAGCCGCGCAGTTGATCGGCCGAGCTCAGGGCGGCGGTCAGGTCAACCGGCATGCAACCATCCTCCTAATCTACGTGATACCCTTTCAATTCGTGGCAGTAGTCGGTTCGGCCTCCGGAGATGGAGAAATGGCGGACACGACTCCCCCCGACGCGCTGATCATCGGACACTACGGATTCCGCAACCTCGGGGATGAAGCCATCCTAGCCGGGATGTTGGTTCTTCTGCGGAAGATCCTTCCCGAGGGCCGGTGGGTGGTGGTATCGGGCGATCCCGACGACACTCGCGCCCGGCACAATGTACCGGCCGTGGACCGGGCCGATCTCCCGGCTGTTCTATCGGCGGCCTACCAATCCCGGATGGTGATCGTGGGAGGAGGAGGTCTGCTGTCCGACCAGTGGGGATTCCGACCCGAACACGTTCTCAGCCGGGAAGCGGGGGACATACCCGGATATCTGGGGCCGGCGTTGGCGGCGGCCGCGGCGGGACGTCCGGTGGTGGTGTGGGGAGTGGGAGTCGGTCCCTTTCTCGACCCACGATCCAGCCGCTGGGCGCAAGCCCTGGCCGAGATTTCATCGGTCTTCACGGTTCGCACCAACCAGGACCGCGTCGAACTGGAGTCGCTGGGTATCCAGGGTCCCACAGTGGTGGGAGACCCTGCCTGGCTGGTCAGGTTTGCCGAGTTGCCGGCCCCGTTGAATGCCACGCTGTCGAACCTTCCCCGGCCGATCGTGGCGGTGGCGCCCCGCTCGTGGGGAACAGCCTCGAGGCAAGCCCATCGTGAGGAGGAGATGGCGCGAGCCCTGGACAGCTTCTGCCAAAAGCACCAAGGATCGGTGCTGTTCGTTCCCATGCAGGAGTTGGAGTCCAACGACTTTGATGACCGGGTTTGTGGCGAGCGCATCGCCGCCCGGATGAATTCCGACCATGTTAACTTCGTTCCCTCCCAGCTCAGTCCCGGCCAATTGGTCACCCTCTTTGGACGTTGCGAACTGGCGTTCAATATGCGACTTCATGGGATCATCCTGGCGGCCATGGGTCGAACGCCTTCGGTGTCAATCTCTTACGACCCGAAAATGACGCGCATGACCACCGAACTGGGACTGGAAGCCTGGTGTCACACCGATCAAGAAATCTCCGGCGATCTTCTGTTCGAATCCCTTGAATCGGTCTGGAGCAACCACCCGGATCTTTCCTACTTCATGTATCTGGGTTGGGAATCGATGCTGGCCAGAGCCCATGATATGGCGCCACTGGCGCACCAGGTCCTGTCCGACGGATCAAAAAGGCCGCCGGTGACCGACTATCAGGTAATCCAGGAAGAAATCACCCTTGCCCTCACTCGAAACCTGGCGGACACACAAATCAAACTGGACGACTCCCAAGCCGACAATCGGGATCTCCGAAACCGGGTCCGGTCAACCCAGGACGAATTGCAACTGACCCAGGACGAATTGCAACTGGTCCGACACGAAGCCCAAGAGAAGCTGCAGGCAGCTTACGATCAGCACCGATTCGCGGAAAGAAGGGGAGATCTGCTGCAACTGGAGCTTGACAACCTGCGCCAAACCCGCGCCATTCAACTGGTGACCAAATACTGGCGGGTTCGTCAGAGGCTTCGCAGAAAATCGGTCAGCCTGCCGGCCTTCCCGGATGCAGAGGGTCCTTTGCCAACCGATCATCCCCAGCCGCCCATCCCCGACCTCGTCACCAACCGCATCGCCGAGGGCAGGGGGGTGGTGGTCTTTCCGCTCAACATCGAGTGGCACATTCACCTGTTCCAGCGACCCCAGCAGCTAGCCCAAGCCTTCGCCCGCCTGGGCTACACGGTCATCTATGACAACTCCAACCAGGGTGATCCGGGCTGGGAAGAGATAGAGCCTCGCCTCTTCCTTTACAACGGACCCCCCCAAGTGCTGCATGACCTGCCCGACCCGTTGGTTTGGGCGCTCACCTACAACTGGGAGCGCGCCGCGGCCTACCCCGAACGCGCCCGCATTCTCTATGATTGGATAGACGAGCTGGACGTTTTCGATGGTTATGACCTGACCAAGTTGGAAAGGCTCCACTCGCGCGCCCTTTCCGGGGCGGACATCACCTCCGCCACGGCCCGCAGCCTGTTGGAACGGGCCGGAGAGCAACGTCCCGACACCCTGTATCTTCCCAATGGAGTGGAGTTCGAGCGTTTCGCCGACTGGCGGGGGTCCGCTCCCGCTCATCCGGCGTTGCAGCGGCTGCTGGCCGAAGGTCGGCCCATCGCCGGGTATTACGGGGCGATCGCCCGGTGGATGGATTACGACTTGCTGGCCGAAGTGGCTCAAAACCGCCGGGACTGGAGTTTCCTTTTGATCGGTCCGGCCTACGATCAGAGTCCCAAACGCCGCCCCCTGTTCTCTTTGCCCAATGTCGAGTGGGTGACCGCCCAACCCTATCAGGACCTGCCGCGGTGGCTGCAGTCCATGGATGTGGCCATGATCCCGTTCGTGGTGAATGAGATCACCGTGTCGACCTCGCCCCTCAAGCTTTTTGAGTACCTGGCGGGAGGAAAGCCGGTGGTGAGCAGCGAGATGCCGGAAGTGGTGGCCTTTCCCGAGGTTCATTCCTATCGTGATGCCGAAGGAATGTCCAAAGCGCTCGACCGCGCGCTGGCCGATTCCAAGAATCCCGAGGTCAGGAATCGACTGCGACGACGTGGAGAAGAGAATTCCTGGCTTGCCCGAGCCCGCACCGTTGCCGAAAGACTCGAACAAGGAGATTGAATATGTGGTTGACCGATACCAGGGTAGTTGATGTTGTCAGGGGGGAGGTCCGGGACGGGGTTAGTGTGGAGATCTCCCGAGGGAGGATCGGCGCCATTCAAAAGCAGCCGGGCGCCGGGGAGCAGATGAGCCTCGGGGGACGCTACCTGGTTCCCGGTCTCATCTCGGTCCATACCCACTTGTCGGTGGTGTACCCCTTTTCCGCTACCGACGAGAACGAGAATCCCGGACTCACCGTGCTGCGCGCCTACGGGCGGGCGCAGGATGCCCTCCGGGCGGGAGTGACCACCATTCGCTGCGTCCACGAATTGAACCAGGCCGACCTGTTGCTGGCCGAGGCTGCTCGGGCGGGCTGGGCCGACGTTCCCCGGATCGTGGGCGCCGGTCGGGCAATTTCCACTCCGGGCGGCCACGGCGACGGGCATGGCAGCGTGATCGCCGACGGACCGGAAGCCTTCCGGGAGGCTGCCCTGGCCGAATTGGACTCCGGCTGCCGACACATCAAGGTTTTCATCACCGGTGGCATCGCCAACCTGGGGGAGACCTTCGATCATCCCGAGATGAGCCTGGAGGAGATGCAGGCCACGGTCGATGCCGCTTCCCGGCGGGACACATATGTGGTGGCCCATGCCGGGTCGTCGCTTGCGATCAACCGGGCGCTCGACGCCGGGATCCGTTCTTTCGAGCATGCTTACGACTTGGACGAGGAGACCGCCGGGCGGATGGCGGCCGCGGGAGCGTTCCTCACTCCCACCCTGTGCGTGACCCGCTCCCAGGAGTGGATGCGTTGGAAGGGATTTGAGGAATTCCAGATCGAGACCTCCTTGCAGGTCGGCCCCATGCACCTGGCCAGCATCCGTCGGGCGGTGGCGGCCGGGGTGACCATGGTCAACGGAACCGACTATCCACCGGGCGATCCTATCGCCGGAACCTCGGTGGCGGTGCACGAGATGGGTCTGATGGAGGGCGCCGGACTCCATCCCCGATCAGCCTTGGCGGGCGCCACTTGCAACGCGGCGCGGCTCTTGGGATTGGAGTCGGAAATCGGTACTGTTGAAGAGGGAAAGGCTGCTGATCTGGTCGCCGTCGAAGAAAACCCGCTGTCGGATGTGGCGGCGATGCGAAACATCTCTTTCGTGATGCAATCCGGCCGCGTGGTTCGGGACGACCGCCCGGCCGCCTGACCGCAAACCATCTTCCCAAAGAGAGCATGACCGAACGCAAATACCGACTGGCGGTGGACATCGGCGGGACCTTCGTGGACGCCATCGCCTATGACGAACGAAGCGGAAAGATCACCGTTCGCAAGGCCTCCACCACCCCCGCCGCGCCCGCCGATGGAGTGATCACCGCCACCGAAGCCACCGAGGCCTCTCTGGAAGAAGCCTCGGTGTACACCCACGGCACCACCCTGGGACTCAACGCCATTTTGGAACGAAAGGGTGCGATGACCGGCATCATCACCAACGCCGGTTTCCGGGACATCTTCGAAATTGCCCGGGGAGACCTGCCGCCCGGCTCAATGTACGATTTCCAATACCAGCGGCCGCCGCTCCTGGTGCGTCGACGTCACACAATGGGAGTCCCCGGGCGGATTGATCATCGGGGCAAGGTGGTGACCGAACTCGACCAGCAGGCGGTGATCGAAGCCGGACGACTCCTGGTCGAACGGGGAGTGGAGTCGGTGGCGGTCTGTTTCCTGCATTCCTATGCCAACACCGAGCACGAAGAAACCGCCAAGAACATCCTGACCAAGGCTTTTCCGGATCTGTCGGTTTCCGTCTCGGTCGATCTGGTGAAGGAATACCATGAGTATGAACGAACGGCCACCGCGGTGGCGGATGCCTACATCAGACCCGTCCTGGGCCGATATCTCACCGATCTGGAAGACCGGTTACGGGAGGGGGGCCTCGACGGGGCCTTTCTGATCATGCGTTCGGCCGGCGGAGCGATGACCTCGGAGATAGCCCGCCTGTCACCCCTGCTCACCGTCTTTTCCGGCCCGGCCGGTGGTATCGCGGGGACGATCAGCCTGGGAGAGGCGACCGGCCGCTCTTCTGTGATCTCCTTCGACGTGGGCGGCACCAGTCTGGATGCCTGCGTCATCGTGGACGGCGTTCCCACCGAGGTCTATGAAGCCGGGATCGAGAGTCTTCCGATCCGCATTCCGGTGTTCGACATCCGCACCATCGGGGCGGGAGGCGGTTCGATCGCCTGGATGGACAAGGGACTCCTTCGGGTGGGGCCCCACAGCGCCGGCGCCGACCCCGGGCCGATCTGCTATGGCATGGGGAACACCGAGCCGACCGTCACCGACGCTTCCCTGTGTCTGGGTTATCTGGCGCCCGACGAGTTTCTGGGAGGAGAGATGAGCCTGGATCGCGACGCGGCGGTGCGCGGGGTCACCCAAAAGCTGGCCGGGCCGCTGGGTATGTCCACCGAACGAGCGGCCGCCGCCGTTTTCGATGTGCTCTTGGCCCGCACCGTGGGCGCCATCCGGGAAATAACCGTGGAAAGAGGTCTTGATCCACGGGAGTTCTCCCTGGTGGCCTTTGGAGGCGCCGGGCCGATGTTGGCGCCGCTTCTGGCCAGGGAAATGGAACTGCCCGAAGTGGTGGTTCCCGCCAACCCGGCGGTGTTCTCGGCCTGGGGGATGTTGATGTCCGACTTGGAGTACGACGTGGGGCAGACGGTGCTGACCATGCTGGACGCCGCCGCGCTGACCCGGATGGAGGGGGTGTTCGGCCAACTGGAAGCCGAAGCCGATCGGGTGCTGGCCACCCAGTCGGTGCCCCTCGAAAACCGGGTGCTGCTCCGACGTCTTGATCTTCGCTACAACGGTCAGGAGCACACTCTGTCGATCGACCTGGAAGAGGACGAAACCCCACGTTCGGTGGCCGCCAAATTCCATGACAAACACCGGGAGCGCTATGGGCATCAACTTAAAGAGCAGGTTCAGATACTGACCGCCCGGGTGAGAGCGATCGGGCGATTGGATAAGCCTTCCGGTCAACCGGACGTACTAGCAACCCGGGCCGACAGTTCAGCAAGCCGGGTCGGGGAGCGCTTTGCTTTTGACTTTGCCACCCGGGAGCGTCGCATCTTCCCCATCCACGAACGAAGCCTTCTTCAACCACAAGTAGAGATTGAAGGTCCGGCTATCATTCGTGAACCCACCTCGGTGACCGTCATTCACCGCGACCAACGGGCGGTTTCGGACCATTTGGGAAACCTGGTGGTGAGTTGAGCAACGGTCCCATCTTGGATGGCGCCACGGTGGAGGTGATCCGTCACTATCTGAATTCCACCGCCGAGCAGATGCGCCGCACCCTGGTGAGGACGGCTTTCAACCCGGTCATCTACGAAGTGCTGGACTTTGGGATCTCCATATATGACCGGCAACGACGGCTGATTTCCGAATCATCGGGAATCCTTTCTTTTCTGGGCGCCAACGACTATGCCATCCACCAGGGCACCGACAAGATCGGAATCGAGAATCTTCATCCCGGCGATGTGGTGATAATCAACGTTCCCTACTTGAGCGGCGCCCATGCCGCCGACGCCATGCTGTTCACCCCGGTGTTCTGTGAGGGAAGCGAATTGCCCGACGCCTACGTGGCGGTGCGGGCTCATTGGATGGATTTGGGCGCCAAGGACCCGGGCTATGTGCTGGACTCCACCTCCATACATCAGGAGGGGCTGATCCTGCCCGGTGTCAAACTGATCTCCCGCGGTCGGGTGGATCCCCAAATCATGGCCATCCTGCGGTACAACTCCCGGATGCCCGACACCATCATCGGGGATTTCAACGCCCAGATCTCCGCCATGCGGGTGGGAGAACGTCGCCTCCATCAGATTTGGGAAAAGTTCGGTTTGTCGACCGTGAATACCGCGATCGATCAGATAATCGAGCATGGGGCGCAGACCGCGGCCGAGGCGGTGCGGGCCATGCCCGATGGGCAGTGGTCAACCCACGACTGGCTGGACGACGACGGAATTTCCCATGATCTGATCCGGATGGCGGTGACGGTCACCATCGAGGGGGACCGGTTCACGGTGGACTACGGTGACTCCGACGCGGGCGTGCCCGGGCCGGTGAACATGCCGTTCGGGAGCACCCTGAGTCAGGCAAAAAATGTTTTCAAATCGCTCACCACTCCTGACACTCCGGCCAACCATGGCCATTACCGGCCGCTTGAGGTGATCTGCCCGCCCGGGAATCTCTTCCATGCCGTATATCCGTCCGCCACCTACACTCTGTGGACCGGAATGGTGTCTTTCGAGTTGATCCACAAAGCCCTGGCCCAGGGAATGGACCACATAGCGGCATCCTCCGGTTCCGACGAACCGGGGTTCATGGCGGTGGGAACCCATCCCGACACCGGAGAGATGTATTCGGTCAGCAACAACGAAGGAATCGGCTGGGGCGCCACCCCCCACCACGACGGCGCCAACGCCTTGCAACATCTCTCCACCACTTCGGTCCGCAACACGTCGGTGGAAGTGCTGGAGCACAAGTCTCCGATCTTTCATGAGCGGCTCGAGTTGCGGCGGGACTCGGGCGGGGCCGGCCGGTGGCGGGGCGGACTGGGAGTTCGCCGGGAAGTGAAGTGGCTGGCCACCGGCGAGATGCTGTCGATGAAAAAGAAGACCAAGACCAAGCCGTGGGCGTTGGCGGGTGGGCACGAGCCGGAGACCAACGCCATGATCGTGTGGCCGGACACCGATCGGGCTCATCGGGCGCGGATGGAAAGATTCACCATGCGGCCCGGGGAGGGGTTTCGCAATCTTTCGGCCGGTGGGGGAGGGTGGGGCGACCCGCTTGATCGGGCCCTCGAGTTGGTATGCCAAGACGTGCTGGACGAATACGTGTCACCGGAACAGGCGGAGAAGGTCTATGGCGTGAAAGTGGAGGCGGACGGAACCGCCACCCCGACCGGGGCGCGCCTTCACCGTTCATCGTCCTGAAATGCCGACGTCGGGTGAGATGAGCGCCGGCCTCACTTTGGATGGCGCCACGGTGGAGGTGATCCGTCACTATCTGAATTCCACCGCCGAGCAGATGCGTCGGACCCTGGTGAGGACGGCTTTCAACCCGGTCATCTACGAAGTGCTGGACTTTGGGATCTCCATGTACGACCGGGACCGGCGGCTGATCTCCGAATCGTCGGGAGTGCTTTCTTTTCTGGGCGCCAATGACTATGCCATCCACCAAGGCATCCGGAAGGTGGGAATCGAGAATTTGCATCCCGGCGATGTGGTGATGATCAACTATCCCTACTGGAGCGGCGCCCATGTCTCCGACGCCATGCTGTTTGCCCCGGTCTTTTGCGAGGGGAGCGAATTGCCCGACGGTTATCTGGCGGTGCGGGCTCATTGGATGGATTTGGGCGCCAAGGACCCGGGCTATGTGCTGGACTCCACCTCCATGCACCAGGAGGGGCTGATTCTGCCCGGTGTCAAACTGATCTCCCGTGGTCGGGTGGATCCCCAAATCATGGCCATCCTGCGGTACAACTCACGGATGCCCGACACCATCATCGGGGATTTCAACGCCCAGATCTCCGCCATGCGGGTGGGTGAACGTCGCCTCCATCAGATTTGGGAAAAGTTCGGCCGGGCCACAGTGGACGCCGCCATTGATCGCATCATCGAGCATGGGGCGCAGACCGCGGCGGAGGCGGTGCGGGCCATGCCCGATGGGCAGTGGTCGGCCCACGACTGGCTGGACGACGACGGGATTTCCCATGATCTGATCCGGATGGCGGTGACGGTCACCATCGAGGGGGATCGGTTCGCAGTGGACTACGGCGACTCCGACGCGGGCGTGCCCGGGCCGGTGAACATGCCGTTCGGGAAAACCCTGAGCATCGCCAAAACGGTGTTCAAGTCCCTGACCACCCCCGACACTCCGGCCAACCACGGCCACTATCAACCGCTGACCGTATCCTGCCCGCCGGGCAATCTGTTTCGCGCCGTGTACCCGGCGGCCACCTTCACGCTTTGGACCAGCATGGCGGCTTTCGAACTTATCCACAAGGCACTGGCCCAGGGTATGGCTCAGATTCACGCCAGTTCCGGTTCCGATGAACCGGGGTTCATGGCGGTGGGAACCCATCCCGACACCGGGGAGATTTATGCGGTCAGCAACAACGAGGGGATCGGCTGGGGCGCCACCCCCCACCATGACGGCGCCAACGCCCTTCAGCACCCCTCCACCTCGGCCGTTCGCAACACCTCGATGGAGGTCTTGGAGCACAAGTCGCCGATCTTTCATGAGCGGCTCGAGTTGCGGCGGGACTCGGGCGGGGCCGGCCGGTGGCGGGGTGGCCTGGGAATCTGCCGGGAGGTCAAATTCCTGGCCACCGGCGAGATGCTGTCGATGAAAAAGAAGACCAAGACCAAGCCGTGGGCGTTGGCGGGCGGGCACGAGCCGGAGACCAACGCCATGATCGTGTGGCCGGATACCGACCGGGCTCATCGGGCGCGGATGGAAAGATTCACCATGCAACCCGGAGACCGGTTTCGCAACCTCTCGGCCGGTGGGGGAGGGTGGGGCGACCCGTTGGATCGGCCCCTCGAGTTGGTGCGCCAGGACGTGCTGGACGAATACGTGTCACCAGCACAGGCGGAGACAACATATGGGGTCAAGGTGAAGCCGGACGGAACCGCCACTCCCACCGGCGGGCGCTTGAACCGCCCGCCCTCTTGACTTCTCCCAGGCGATGACTGCTGACTCCATCCTGATCAGCGGGGCTCGGGAGCACAACCTCAAAGACCTCACTGTCGAGCTTCCCCGGGATGCTTTCATCGTGCTGACGGGCCTGTCGGGTTCGGGCAAATCCAGTCTGGCTTTCGACACCGTCTACGCCGAGGGCCAACGACGTTACGTGGAGTCGCTCTCGGCCTACGCCCGCCAGTTTCTGGGGCAGATGGACAAGCCCGACGTGGATTTCATCGAAGGGCTCTCTCCGGCCATTTCCATCGACCAGAAAACCTCCAGCCGCAACCCCCGCTCCACGGTGGGGACCGTGACGGAAGTTCATGACTACCTGCGCCTGCTATTCGCCCGGATCGGGATTGCCCACTGCCCCAACGACGGGGAGGTGGTGAAACGCCAGACTCCCCAGCAGATCGTGGATCGCATCCTGGAACTGGAAGAGGGGGTTCGCTTTATGGTGCTGGCGCCGGTGGTGGAAGGCCGCAAGGGCGAGTACCAGTCGCTGTTGCGGGATCTGACCCGCCAGGGCTACAGCCGCGCCCGGGTTGACGGGGAGGTGCGGAGCCTCGATGAGGAGATCCGGTTGGATCGCTACTACCAGCACACCATCGAGGTGGTGGTGGACCGGCTGGTGCGAAAAGACGGGATGGAGGATCGTCTCACCCAGTCGATCGAGACCGCCCTGGGGCTGGCGGAGGGCAAGGCCATGGTGGAGGTCATAGACGGGCCCACCCTGACTTTCAGCCAGCATCTGGCCTGCGACCGGTGCGGGTTTTCCTTCTCCGAACTGGCGCCCCGCAACTTTTCCTTCAACAGTCCCTACGGCGCCTGCTCCACCTGCGCGGGGATCGGCGCCCGATACCAGGTGGCCGACGATCTGGTGGTGCCCAATGATCGGCTCACCATCGCCCAAGGCGCCATTGCTCCCTGGGCATACCAGTTCAGCGGCTACTACACCCGGCTCCTGGATGCCCTGTCGGAGGAACTGGGTTTCGATCTGCATACTCCCTGGCGGGACCTTCCTTCTGCGGTGCGCCAAGAGATCCTCCACGGCCGGTCCGGCCTCAAACTGCGGGTGAGCTACCGGAACCGCCGAGGAAGACGCCGGGTCTGGAACACTCGCTATGAGGGCGCCATCCCTCAACTAGAGCGACGGCACCGGGAGACCGGTTCCGACTCCGCCCGGGATTCCTATCGCCAATACATGCGGCAGGTCCCCTGCGACGAGTGCGGCGGCGCCCGGCTGGGCCGGGTATCCCGGGCGGTGACCGTGGGCGGAGAGACTATCCAGCATCTTTCCGACCTTTCGCTGGGAGAGGCGCTCGAATTCATCGACCGTCTTCAGCTTTCCGGCCGGGAGATCACCATCGCCGAGCGGGTTCTCAAGGAGATCCGCGCTCGGATCTCCTTCCTGCTCGATGTGGGACTGGGATACCTCACTCTGGGAAGATCGGCCGTCACCCTGGCCGGGGGAGAGGCGCAGCGGATCAGGCTGGCCACCCAGATCGGCTCGGGGCTGGTGGGCGTGCTTTACATCCTCGACGAGCCGTCGATCGGGTTGCATCAGCGGGACAACCTGCGACTGATCGAAACTCTCACCCGATTGCGGGACCTGGGCAACACCCTGCTGGTGGTGGAACACGACGAGGAGACCATCCGTTCCGCCGATCATGTGGTGGACATCGGCCCGGGAGCGGGAGAACAGGGGGGATGGATTGTCGCTCAGGGAACAGTTGAGACGATCTGCGGGGAGCGATCATCCCTCACCGGAGACTATCTGTCGGGACGGCGGACCATCCCCATACCAGCCGTCCGACGGTCCGGCAACGGCCGGCACATTCGCATCCTGGGCGCCGCCGAACACAACCTCGCCAACCTGGATGTGGCGTTCCCACTCGGGAAGCTGGTCTGCGTGACCGGCGTCTCGGGAAGCGGCAAGTCCACCCTGGTGGAAGAGATCCTCTACAAGGCCCTGCTCCGTTCCATATATCGCTCCCGGGTGCTGCCGGGCCGGCACCGGGAGATTGCGGGCATAGAGCACGTCGACAAGGTAATCAACATCGATCAGTCGCCCATCGGACGCACCCCCCGCTCCAATCCGGCCACCTACACCAAGCTGTTCGATCATGTCCGCACCCTGTACTCCCGGGTGCCCGAGTCCCAGGCCAGGGGATACAAGCCGGGGAGGTTCTCTTTCAATGTCAGCGGGGGGCGCTGCGAGGAGTGCCGCGGAGATGGGACGATCAAGATCGAAATGCACTTTTTGCCCGATGTCTATGTTCCCTGCGAGCAGTGCCGGGGCCGAAGGTACAACCGGGAGACGTTGCAGATCCTGTGGAAGGGCCAGAGCATCGCCGATGTGCTGGCGATGTCGGTGTCGGAAGCGCTGACGCTGTTCGAACACCATCCGACCATTGCCCGCACCCTGCGGACTCTCAACGAGGTGGGATTGGGCTATATACGGCTCGGGCAGGCCGCCACCACCCTCTCGGGAGGGGAGGCGCAGCGGGTCAAATTGGCTTCGGAGTTGCGAAAGCGCTCCACCGGTCGCACCATTTACATCCTGGACGAACCCACCACCGGGTTGCACTTCGAGGATGTCCGTTGCCTGCTGGGGGTGTTGCACCGCTTGGTGGACACCGGCAATACGGTGGTGGTGATCGAGCACAACCTGGATGTGGTCAAATCGGCCGACCACCTCATCGATCTCGGACCGGAGGGCGGAAACGGGGGAGGGCAGATTGTGGCCACCGGCCCCCCCGAAGAGGTGGCCGACATTCCGGAAAGTCACACCGGCCGCTATCTGCGCGACCTGCTGGCGGCGGCCCGGCCCGCCCGAACCGGGTGAATCAGGGGTCAGGATATGGACCGACCTCCCTCCCAGGAAATACCCGACGCGCCCGGCGCCTATTTCTTTCGGGACGGGCACGGCCGGGTGATCTACGTCGGCAAAGCCAAATCGCTTCGCAAACGGGTGCTCTCCTATTTCGGTAAGGAACTGCAGGTTCGCACCTCGATGATGGTCGAGTCCGCCCGGGACGTGGAGTGGATCGTGGCGGCCTCCGAAGTGGAGGCGATCATGCTGGAATACTCCCTGATCAAAGCCCATCGACCTCGCTTCAACATTCGCCTGAGAGACGACAAGAGCTATCCCTATCTGGCCATAACCCGCTCCGATCAATGGCCCCGCGCCCACGTCATGAGGGGCCGTCGACGCCCGGGAACCTCCTATTTCGGCCCATACGCCCACACCTATGCGATTCGCAAGACTCTCGACCTGGTGTTGCGTACCTTCCCGGTGCGCACCTGCTCCGACGCGCTGTTTCGTCGCCAGCACCTCCAGGGGCGACCCTGCCTGCTCTTTCACATAGAAAAGTGCTCGGGCCCTTGTGTGGACGAGATTTCCGAGCAGGACTACCAGCGGGCGGTGGAGGGACTCGCCGCCTTCCTGCAGGGTGATGTGGATCAGGTGGTGGAGGAGACCACCGCCCGGATGCGCCGGGCCTCGGATGCGTTGGAATACGAGGCGGCCGCCCGTTATCGAGATCGGCTGACCGACCTGGAAAAGGCCCTGGCCCGCCAGGAGATGGTGACCGACCGCCGGGAGGACTTCGACCTGATCGCCCGGCACGGGGATGAACTGGAGACCGCCATCTGGGTGCTGTTCGTGCGGCGGGGGAGAGTGGTCGGCCAACTGGGATCGGTGGTGGATCGGGTGGAGGAGGTGAGCGAGCCGGAACTGGTTGGTTCGATGCTCCGGGAACTGTATGGAGACCGCCCCCCGCCTTCTCTGGTGCTGGTTCCCCAACTCCCTCCCGATCCCGAGGTGTTCGGAGCATGGCTGGCGGAACGGCGGGGAGGTCGGGTGGAGTTGCGCGCTCCGCAGCGAGGTGGGAAGCGAAGGTTGATGAAGACCGCCACCACCAACGCCCGGGAGAAGTTTGCCCGTCACCGCCTGCGGCGCCAATCGGACCACAACGCCCGGGCTCGGGCGCTTCGCAGCCTCCAAGAGGTTCTGGGACTGCCGGCGCCGCCCCTGCGCATCGAGGCTTTCGATGTTTCCACTCTGATGGGGACTCATACCGTGGCATCCATGGTGGTGATGGAGGACGGCCTGACCCGCCCGGCCGAGTACCGGCGTTTCAAGATCCGACTGGTCCGCGGCCAAGATGATTTTGCGGCGATGGAAGAGGCAATTCGGAGGAGATTCACCGCCTATCTGGCCGACCGCGACCAGCCCGTCCACCAGCGCGGTCGCTTCCGCTATCCGCCCTCTCTGGTGGTGATCGACGGGGGAGTGGGGCAGTTGGGACGGGCGGTGCGGGTGTTGGACGAATTGGAACTGGACATCCCGGTGATCGGTCTTGCCAAGCGGATGGAGGAGGTCTACTTTCCCGACCTGGCCGAGCCTCTCCGAATATCCCGCCGGTCGGAGGCGTTGTACCTGCTGCAGCGAATCCGAGATGAAGCGCACCGGTTTGCGCTGGAGTACCACCGTAAACTCCGATCCAAGGGCATGATGGAATCTTTGCTGGACGAAGCGCCGGGTATCGGTCCGGTACGTAAAGGGGCACTCTTGCGCCGGTTCGGGTCGCTACGGCGTCTGCGGGAAGCAAATGTGGAGCAACTGGCCGAGGTGGTGCCGGACGCGGTGGCCGACGACCTCTACCTGTTGTTGCACGGGAAGTAGCCGCCGGTGGGCGAATCCCTCCCGTCTCCTGAGGAACAGCAGCCCGAATTGCTGATGATCACCGGTATGTCGGGGGGCGGGCGGGGATCGATGGCCCGAGTGCTGGAGGACCTCTCCTATCGGGTGATCGACAACCTCCCGCCCGGCATGATCGTGCAGGTCGCCTCTCCGGATCGACCCGGAGGACAGACCGCCCCACTGGCGCTGGTGATCCGCTCCTGGGATTCGCCGATCAGCCCCGAAAAGGTGATCGGTGGGGCAGTCCGACAACTGCAGGCGTTGGGGATTTCGCCCAAGGTGGTGTTCATCGACGCCGAGGATCGCGTTCTGATACGCCGCTACGAGGAAACCCGGCGCCCGCATCCCCAGAGTGGTGAGTCACTCCCCGCGGCGATCGCCTCCGAACGCCGCCTCCTCGCCGGTCTTCGGGCCTCTTCGGACGTGCTGATCGACACCTCCGATTTCAATGTGCATCAGCTCAGGGAGCGGGTGGTGGCCCGGTTCGGCCGGCAGGGGAGGATGAAGGCCATGCGCATCTCGCTCGTGTCCTTCGGATTCAAGAACGGACTCCCCCGAGACGCCGACCTGGTGTTTGATGTTCGTTTTCTGCCCAACCCACATTGGAAACCGCATCTCCGTCCCAAAACGGGAACCGATTCCGAGGTGGCGGCGTTCGTGCTGGCCAACCCCGACACGGTGGAGTTCCTGGGTCGGTTGGTGGATTTGCTGCGATTTTTGGCGCCCCGTTACCGAGCCGAAGGCAAATCGTATCTGACCATTGCCGTGGGGTGCACCGGTGGGCGTCATCGTTCGGTGGCGATTTCGGAAGAGTTGTCCCGTCGACTGGCCGAGCACCAAGTGGAGATCTCGGTTTTCCACCGGGATGTGGAAGTCGGTTGACGGATGTATGACTACCTGACTCTTGACGATGTGGATCTCGGCGGACGGCGGGTCCTGGTGCGCGCCGATCTCAACGCTCCGCTGTCCGACGGTCGGGTAGCTGACGATTTTCGCATCCGGGCCTCGCTGGGAGCAATCCAAAGGCTTCGTTGCGAGGAAGCAGTGGTGGTGGTGTGCAGCCATCTGGGACGACCGAAGGGGCCTGATCCCCACTTCAGTCTGGCGCCGGTGGCCCGCCGGATGGAAGACCTGGGGGGCTTTCCGGTGTGTCATCTCCCGGAAGTGGTGGGGCCGCAGGCCAGGGATGCCATCGGATCGGGGAGGCCGGGACAGGTGTTCCTCTTGGAGAACACCCGGTTTCATTCCGGGGAGACTTCCAACCACCCCGGGCTGTCGGAGCAATGGGCGGAATGGTCCGATCTTTTTTGCCAGGATGCTTTCGGCTCCGTTCACCGAGCTCATGCGTCCACGGTGGGAGTGGCGGAGAGAATCCCCTCGGTGGCGGGTCCGCTGCTGGTTTCGGAACTGGTATCTGTGGGCAGGTTGCTCGAAGATCCCCCTCGACCGTTGGTCGTGGTTTTGGGCGGCGCCAAGGTCTCCGACAAACTGGGGGTGCTGTCCTCCCTGGCCGAGGTTTGTGATGTACTGGCAATTGGGGGTGGCATGATATTCACCGCCCTGCTGGCGGAGGGATACCGGGTGGGCAAGAGCCTGGTGGAAGAGAAGATGGCGCCGGCCATCAACCGGTTGCTTCGAGGCCCCCACGGCGGCAAGGTGTTACTTGCCGAAGATGTGGTGACCACGCGGGAGTTTCGGTCCGACGCCGAACATCGCATCACTCTCGCCCGTGACATCGGTGACGACGAGATGGGTCTGGATATCGGGCCATTGGCTGCCGACCGGATCGCCGATGTCTGCCAGGGAGCGGGCAGCATCTTCTGGAACGGCCCGATGGGCGTTTTCGAATGGGAGGCGTTTCGGGCCGGAACCGAGACGGTGGCCCGGGCGGTGACCTCGTCGGACGCCTTCTCGGTGGTGGGCGGGGGAGACTCGGTGGCGGCGGTCCGCATGTTGGGATTGGACAACCGGGTTTCTCATCTTTCCACCGGTGGGGGAGCGGGACTGCGACTGCTGGAGGGAAAGACCTTGCCGGGAGTGGAAGTTCTCCGAAAATGGGTATAAGTTAGACACATGAGCGCCAAGAGTCTGATCATCGGCAACTGGAAGATGAATCTGAACCATCTGGAGACCATCGCGGTCACCCAAAAACTGTGGTACCGGCTGAACATCTCGGATTTCGACCGCGCCGAGGTGGTGATAGCTCCTCCGTTCACTTCGCTGCGCACCGTTCAAACTTTGATCATGGCCGACCGGATGCCGCTTCGGCTGGGCGCCCAACATGTTCACTGGCAGAAGACCGGAGCGTTTACCGGCGAGATATCGGCCGGGATGCTGGCCAAGTTGGATGTCCGCTATGTAATCGTGGGACACTCCGAGCGCCGGGCAATGTTCGGGGAGACCGACGAGTTGGTCAACAAACGGGTTCGGGCGGTGCTGGGGGCGGGGATGACTCCGGTGGTGTGCGTCGGGGAGACCTTGGCGGAGCGGGAGTCGGGAGAGACCGAACGGGTGGTCACCACCCAATTGCGAGCAGCGCTGCGACGGCTGACCGCCCAACAGCGAGCCTCGGTGACGGTGGCCTATGAGCCGGTGTGGGCAATCGGAACCGGCCGCCACGCCGATGCGGACGCCGCCGGCCAAGTATGCCGGCTCCTGCGAGACACGGTCACGGCCATGGGCGGCGCCCAGGCCGGGAAACAGGTGCGGATCCTCTACGGGGGATCGGTCGATCCCGGCAACGTGGCCGGATTAATGGCCAAACGCCACATCAACGGCGCCCTGGTGGGCGGCGCCAGCCTCAACCCCGACACCTTCGCGGCGGTGATTCGCTATTGGATGTGAAGGTTCCCTGACCCCAGGAAAGGGTCACCGAGGGGAGTGGACCTAAAACTACCATTCTAACCGTCACTTTGCACCGTTTTTCGACGGCATGGTATACACTTGGTCCCGGAAGTGTTGTTTTCAAGATCGATTGAGGTTCCTGACCAAAGCTTTTTTTACTCGGCCCAAGAGGAGTAGGTAAGAGCACTTGGGCTCGTTCGGCGCTGTCGGATGCGCTTTATCTAGACCTGTTGGATGAGGCGCTTTTTATTGATCTCCTTGCTGATCCTTCGCTTTTCCGCGATCTGGTTTCGGAAACACAGCGGGGCGAATGGGTGGTCGTCGACGAAGTGCAACGGATACCCGGTTTGCTCAACGAAGTTCATCGTCTTATAGAAGCTAAAGGAATCAGGTTTGCCCTTTTGGGTTCCAGTGCCCGCAAGCTAAAAACGGCGGGAACCAATCTTTTGGCCGGCCGAGCTCTTTATATGGAGATGTTTCCTCTGACAGCCGCAGAAATGGGAGATGACTTCGACCTCGACGATGCCCTCCGATACGGAACCATCCCCTTGGTGTGGACATCCGGCGATCGTCGAAGGGTACTCCAGAGCTACACCCGGCTTTATCTGCGGGAAGAGATCAGGGCGGAGGCAGCCGTCAGGAATTTATCCGGCTTTGTTCGCTTCCTTCCGATTGCGGCTCTGATGCACGCCCAGACGGTCAACTCGGCCAGCCTTGCCCGGGATGCTCGCATAGCCCGCACTACGGTCACAGGCTACCTGCAGATCTTGCAGGACACCTTGTTGATTAGCCGACTGCCGGCATTCGAAGCCAAGCTGCGAGTGCGGGAGCGACGCCGCCCGAAGCTCTATTGGATCGACCCCGGTTTGGTGCGGGCAATCAAGCGCCAGATGGGCCCGGTTACCGCCGAGGAGCGTGGTTCGCTCCTCGAAGGGTGGGTATTTGGTCAAATCCGCGCCCACGCTGAACAACAACGGTTGTACGACAACATCGCTTATTGGGCTCCGGTTCAATCTCATACTGAGGTTGACTTTCTCCTCACCCGCGATCACGCTCACCTTGCGATCGAGGTAAAGGCGGCGAGTAAATACAACCGCACCATGCTCAAAGGCCTGAGAGCCATAGCGCCTCTGGAAGGAGTCGTTCGTAGGATTCTGGTTTATAGGGGTCGACGCTCCTTCCGGACGGAGGATGGCATTGCCGTGTGGCCCGTGGATACATTCAACCGAGTTCTGGGAGAAGGACGGCTCTGGCCTTGAGACTTGGAAGGTGCGTGGGTAGGCAGGTGGTGGTTGCGGATTGTGAATGTGAGACACTATTTTCGCGACCCTATCACCTACTCGCTCAAGCTATCGGGGGTCTACGGAGCCAAGGCGGCGGGACTGCCCGGGTGGTGGTGGGGAAAGGATTTCGGTAGGCTCACCCCTCATGTATCAAATGGTGTTGCTTCGTCACGGGCAGTCGGAGTGGAACCTGTCCAATCGGTTCTCCGGATGGACCGACGTCGACTTGACTCCGCAGGGCGAATCCGAGGCCCGCCATGCCGGGGTTCTCATGAAAGAGGAGGGTTTGCGATTCGGGATGGTGCACACGTCGCTGTTGCTGCGCTCCATCCGGACCGCGGAGATCGCCATGGCCGAAATGGGAATGGCCTGGCTGCCGGTGACCAGGCATTGGCGACTCAACGAGCGCCACTACGGCGCGCTGCAGGGATTGAACAAAAAAGAAACCGCCCTTCAGCACGGAGCAGAGCAGGTCCAGGTCTGGCGGCGCAGCTACGATGTTCAACCCCCGCCTCTGGCGTCGGACGACCCCCGCCATCCGAGGTTCGATTCCGCCTACACCGAACTGGCGCCTGAAGTTCTTCCCGCCACCGAGTGCCTCAAGGACGTGGTCGGCCGCTTCCTTCCTTACTGGCACGACCGGATCATTCCCCAACTGCGCCGGGGGATGACACCCCTGGTGGTGGCCCACGGGAACAGCCTCCGCGCCCTGCTGAAACATCTGGAGAATATCTCGGAGCGAGACATAACCTCGTTGAACATTCCCACCGGGATTCCCCTGCTCTACAACCTGGACCGCCATCTGCGCCCGGCGGGATCCAGGTACCTGGGTGATCCGAAGGCGGCCGCGGCGGCCGCGGAAGCGGTGGCCGCGCAGGCCGCGATAGAATAGACGCCATGGCTATTCTGCAAGTGGTCGCGATAACCCTTCACGTGCTCCTCTCCATCGGCCTCATCCTGCTGATCCTGTTGCATTCCGGAAGAGGCGGCGGGCTCTCCGATGCCTTCGGGGGTGGCATGAGTTCCTCCATGGGAGGCTCCCTGGTGGCCGAGCGCAACCTCAGTCGCCTCACCGTGATAACCGTGGTCGGGTTCACCATCACCACCATCTCCCTCATCTGGATTCTGGCTTAGCGCCGCATCCGTTTTCAGACGGGTGACGGAGAGAACCACCGACTGGACCGTTCTGCTCAACTCAAGGGCCGGGCGGGGAAGAATCTCTCCGAACGATATCCGTAAGCTGCTGGACAGACGGGGGATATCGGGCCGGGTCGAAGCGCCGCCATCGGCGCAGGCCATGGCCGAGCGGGTGCGAGAGACCGCCTGCTCGGGTGGACAGGTGGCTGTGGCCGGGGGAGATGGAACCTTGAGCCTGGCCATTAATGTCCTGTGCCGCCAACGATGGGCGACGCCTCCTCGGGTAGCAATGCTGCCCACCGGCACCGCCTGTGATTTCCTGCGCACCTTCGGGCTGTCCCGAGACTTGGACCAGGCGGTTACCCGACTGGGCGCCCCGGGTTGGTACGACATCGATGTCGGCTCTGTGGAGGGAGAGTGGGGTCGACGCTTTTTCGTCAATGTCGCCGAGGCCGGCGTGGGCGCCGCCGCGGCCGAAACCGCCGGCAAGCTCCCTGGTTGGGTGGGGGCCTCCCGTTACGGGTTGGCCTTCGCCGCCCGATTGCCCCGCTTTCCTCGGGCCGAAATACGTATTCAAGGCCCCCGACGAACCCTGGTGGCCGACGGGCTGGCGGTGATCGTGGCCAACGCTCAATTTTTCGCCTGGAACTGGAACATCGCTCCCAAAGCCAATCTGGTGGACAACCGGCTCGACCTGCAAATCTTCACTGCCAAGAAGAGGCAACTACCCGCGGCGGTTCCCAAGATCGTCAAAGGACTGCATCTGAAGGAACCCTGGGTTCAGAGAAGAAGCTGGGAGGGCTTCACTGTGACCACCGACCCACCTTGGCCGGTCGAGGCGGACGGGGATATGGTGGGCTACACCCCCATGCGGGTCAGTAGCCACCCCGCGGCCATCCGCTTCAAAATCTGAACCGAAACCGCCCTTTCAGGTTCGGCGGACGGTTGCCATGTCATCGGGGTGGCGGCCGGTGACCAGCATTGTGCCCACCACCAACAACCAGAGGAAAAAGACGGCGCCTACCACAGGATGCACCGGGGTGGCGGAATCCACCCAGATGAATTGCATGGTTGTCCCGAGAATCGCCGACCCGGGAGACACCTGTCGCAGTGTCCCACCGACTTTCCACTGGGAGCGGGAGGCGACGATCAGCGCCAGTCCTGCCAGCGCAAACCCGGTCTTGCCGCTCAGTTCTCTGGCCGAAAGGGCCGTTTCAAAAAATGCGCTCACCTCCGGACCGGAGGCAACCGGCAAGAAAAGGGGGACCGTCATTGCCAACCAAAGAGAAGCCAGTCCGGATATGGCGGTGCATCCGCCGGACATGCCGAGCAGCCACGCCACCAGGGGAGATCCCAGCCGCTGTCTGATGATCCAGGTTTTCATCAGACACCAGGCCGCGGCCACCAGGGTCAAGCCTGACACGAGACGCGCCACCCCGGCCAGTCCATAAAATCCCGGGTTGTGGGATATCCCTTCCAGGGTTCCAGCCAGGGTCGGATGATCGGTCTCGGAGGCTATCCGCGCCCATACCATCAGTGCAGAGATCACCGCCGTCGATATCAGCCATCCTCCTGCCATCCGGCCGGTCGATCCTCGGTCGATGACCCGAGAAATGTCAGGCGGAATGGACATACAAACCCAGCATCGATATAAAAGCTATAACGGTTGGTTTATTAGCCAAGCCGACCCAGCTCTTCCGCTGTCTATTTCGAAGACCGTCTTATGTAGAGCTGTTTGTGCCCACCAATTGCCCTCTGACTGGTTTCAAACTGGTCAGGTTCCGACTTGACGAGGAGCGACAATCGTGAGTATCCATAGGTTCGGGGATCGAATGCCGGATCCAGTTTGCGGATCTGGCTACCGACAATACTGAGGATCACCCAGCCGCCTTCTTCTATACCTGTCTCTATAGCCGTCTCCACGGCAAGGCCAACCGTAGTGATCCACTTCGAGGGTTGTGAGGGTGGAGCCCGGCCTGCTGGTTCTTGCTCCGACGAAGTGAGATTCTCGGTGTAGACGAACACCTCACAGGCGTTAACCAGGGAGTTCGGGGTTTGCATGCGGCCTATCCCCATCACAAAGAGCCCCTGTTCGCGCATACGGGTAGCCAATCTGGTGTAGTCGCTATCGCTGGACACTATGCAGAATCCATCAACCGACCCGGCATGCAGCAGGTCCATGGCATCGATTATCAAGGCACTATCGGTGGCGTTCTTCCCCACCGTATAGCGAAACTGTTGAATAGGCTGGATGGCGTAGGTCTGCAGAACTTCCTTCCACCCGGACATCTGAGGTGTTGTCCAGTCTCCATAGATACGCCTGGTGGTGATGCTGCCGTGCTTGGCCACCTCGGTCAATATGGGCTCTATAAGGGACGGTTGAGCGTTGTCTCCATCCACCAGCAACGCGATGTGATTGGGCGAGTTCTGCGGTGGCATGGACGAAAGCCTTCCCTCAAGCTATGGCGGTTCACCCATCCTACCAAGCGGTCGGTGGCGCTTCCGCCAGGGACTTCCCCGTCCCATCTCCGATGAATTTGGTGTGAGTTGTTCTGGGGGAGATGAACATCATAGTTCTTCTGTTCTGGGGGTGGCCTACCCGGCTACTTAACATAACTAATATTATGGGCTACCTATGGGAGCTGTCGATTTCCCCTTGGCCAATCGCCTTCGGGCAGATGCGCTAAAAGGCCAGAGCCCCCTGGATGGACTCCAGACGTCGTATCCGGGTACGTTGCAGAGTCGAACTGCCTTCGGCCAGGCCCTTGCTCTCCTGCAGGACGGAGTCGAGAGTGAAAAGCTTGAGGAAGGAGTCGCTGGTTGGTTCACCTTCGGGATCCACCGACCAGCACACCATGACTCCCGAGTTTCCTGCGAGCAGCGACTCCACGGCGACCAGACCGAAGCGGCTGGCCAGCATCCTGTCACGGAAGGTGGGGTTTCCTCCTCGGACTATGTGACCCAGCACCGTTCCTCTCACCTCTACGTCTCCCAGTTCGGCAACGCGCCCCGACAGTTCTCTGACGAGCGTATGGGTGGGTACTCTCACCCCTTCGGACTTGATGATCAGGACCTCTTTCTTGCCGCGAGGATTGGTGAGACTCTTGCGGACGATCTGTTCCAGAGTGTCGAGAATCTCCGATTCATCGAGATTGTTTTCGGGGAGCACCACCGCGTCGGCTCGGGTGGCCACGGCGCCGGCGACTGCCAGGTAGCCGGAATCCCGGCCCATGACTTCCACTATGAAAGCTCGGTGATGCGACCAAGCCGTATCACTGATCCGATCGCAGGCATCAACGATGGTGTTGAGGGCAGTGTCAACTCCCACCGCCTCACGGGTATGTCCGATGTCATTGTCGATCGACGCCGGCACTCCCACCACCGGCAGCCCGTGCTCCGCCCACAAGGCCTGGGCGCCGGTCATGGACCCGTTGCCGCCGATCACCACCAGCCCGTCCACGCCCGCCTTATCAAGCGCCTGGGCAGCGCGGGCGCGCTGGGAAGGATTCTGGAATCGCGGGCAGCGGGACGAGCCCAACATGGTCCCACCCTGTCCTCCTATTCTCACCAGCTCCGGTATCGGCCAGGGTGCCTCCGACCGGGCATTACGTACCACCAGAGACTGGAAATCGCCCTCGATGAGTCCTTCGTAACCATCTCTGACCCCCACCACTTCCACCCCCACCGATGCCGCCACTTTCACAACCGACAAGATGGCCGCATTCATACCGGGGGCATCTCCTCCTGAGGTCAGGACAGCCAGTCGGTTTATCGCAGACATGGCGTCAAAGCTCAAGTCCAGCTTCCCAAGTTCAACCTTCTTCAGTCATGGAACTTATCAAATTATACGATGCCATGACTGCGGGGTCGGGTCCGGCGGACGAACACAACCGCCTTTGACCTTGGGCCTCTGGGGCGGTGCCCGGTTTCCCGGTCCCAGGCTCGAAAAAACCACCGACCCGAGGTTAGAACTCCGAGAATCGCATCAACAATCTAAGAAAAATATAGGTAACTCCCTGGAGCCATGCAGGCCACCCTGGTTTCCGTATCCGCTGCCCTAGACACTTCCTAAGACGCCAGTATAACACCTAAATTTACTAGATAAATAAACTTCTAGTTTAACTTGAAACTAGGGGTCAATTGCGAGAAATCCCCCGGAAATCGATGTTGAAGAGGTATACCGTTTGTTCTCCGAGTCAGGAACCTACTTCTTCCATGGGGTCCGGGGGAGGTAGTTTCAAGGGACGATGCAATCTCATGCAGCCCAACGAGTGGCGGCGGTGTTCACCGGAGGTGACCCTCCCCCCGCAGAAGCAGCCCGGTGGATACCTGCTGAGGCCTGGGTGATCGCCGCTGATTCGGGACTGGACCACGCCCATCGGCTGGGGTTCACAGCCGACCTGCTGGTGGGTGACCTGGATTCGGTTTCTCTGAACGCAGCCGATCGGCATGAGGGGGATCTGGAACGGTATCCCGAAGACAAGGATTGCACCGATCTGGAATTGGCGATGGAAGCCGCCGTCCCGGTTGCCGACCTGGTGATGGTGGTGGGAGGTTATGGTGGGCGTTTGGACCACCTGCTCGCCAACGCCGAGCTTTTGGCTGACCATCGCTGGTCGGCCGCTCGCATCATATGGTTGGCCGGAGAGGATCTGGCAACGGTGGTGCGCCATCGGGCTCGGCTGCACGGCCGGCCCGGAGATTTGGTTTCGTTGATTCCACTGGGAGGCCACGCCATCGGCGTTACCACCGAAGGACTCCAATGGGTCTTGGGGGACGCCACCCTGGCCGCCGGCAGCACCCGCGGCGTCTCCAACCGCTTTTCCGAGACCATTGGGCGCGTTTCGGTGCGGCAGGGCGCGCTGCTGGCGGTTCAACCGGGTGCGGTGGTGTTCGGCCAACCCGACTTTTGACCCGGGCGGGGCGCTTGGACAGTTTTCCTGAGCGCTCCTCCCCTCTTCCGGCTTTGCTCAGGGGTAGACCTCGGGGTTGGCGCACCAGGGAATCCGATTTCCCTCCAGGCCGGCCAGCAGGTTTTTCACCGCCCGGGTGGCCATCGCCAGCCGGGTGCCGCGGCTGGCCGATCCCAGATGAGGCACCACCAGGCAGTTGGGAAGACCGAGCAGCCGATGGTCGGCCGGCATAGGTTCGGGCTCCGTCACATCCAGGGCGGTGGCCCCGATTCCACCAGATCGAAGCGCCCGGTAAAGAGCGTCGGGGTCGACCAGCGGTCCACGGGCGATATTCACCAAGGTGGCGGTGGCCTTCATTCCGGCCAATGCCTCGGCGTCGATCAGGTGGTGTGTCTCAGGAGTGTAGGCGGCGGTGATCACCACATGGTCTGCGCCGCTCAGCAGTTCCTCCAACTCCTGGTAGACCGCGGCGGTCTCCTGCTCCACCCGGGGCTTGGCCGAGCGAGAATGGTAGACCACCCTCATAGAGAAGCCTGCTGCTCTTTTGGCGACCGCCGCCCCGATCCTCCCCATTCCCACAATACCGAGCGTGGTTCCCCACAGGTCACTTCCCAGCAGAAGATCGGGGTCCCACTCCCGCCAGTGACCCCCCAGCACGTAGTCCCGCCCTTCGGGTATTCGCCGTGCGACCGCGCCCAAGAGCGCCCATGCCATGTCGGCGGTGGTTTCGGTCAGAACATCGGGAGTGTGTCCCACCGGTATCCCCCGGCGGGTGCAGGCCCCCAAATCAACATTGTCCACCCCCACCGCCATCTGGGAGACCACCCGGAGCCCGGCCCCGGCCTCCAGAAACTCGTCGTCGATGCGGTCGGTGAGCATCACCAACGCCCCGTCCACATCATCCACTCCCGCCAGCAATTGATCTCGGGGCATGGTCCGATTTTCCGTCCAGGTTCGGACATCGTGGTCGGCCAGCAGTGCCGCTGCCCGGGGATCTATCCGTCTGGTTATCAATACCCGCGCCATGGCACCGGGAAGAATAACTATCCCGGCGGCCTCTGCCCGGCCCGGCGATGGTTCAGTTGCGAGAGATATCTTTCCAGGCAAGTTCCAGATCGACCCGCGGCTCGCGAGGGAGTCCCAGCACCCGCTCCCCGATCACGTTGCGCAAAATCTCCGAAGTCCCGCCTTCGATGGAGTTGGCTCGGGAACGGAGGAACTGCCACTGCGGGCTGTGGTGGGTTTCCAGACTGTCGGGGGTGCGGAATTGATATGCCTCCGGGTACAGCATTCCCCGGGCGCCCATCATGTCGACCGCCCATGCGAAAACCTGCTTGCGTAACTCCGCCCATTGGAGCTTGAGCGTGGATCCTTCCGGTCCCGGCGTGCCCCGCAGACGGGCCATCCGATCTCGGAGGCCGGTGAGTCGAATGGCTTCGGCTTCCACCCACAGCCGGATCAGTTGGTCACGGCGGACCGGGTCATCCGAATCGGAGTTGCGCCACACCTCCACCGCGGTGGCGATGGCGCCTTCTCCCCGGGGACTGATGTTCTCTCCGATGATCACTCGTTCGTTCAACAGGGTGGTCACCGATACTCGCCACCCCTCCCCCACACCCCCCAGGCGGTTGCAATCGGGAACTCGGGCATGGGTGAAGTAGACCTCGTTGAATTCAGCCTCGCCGGTGATCTGGCGGAGCGGGCGTACCTCCACCCCCGGCTGCTCCATGTCGATGATGAAATAAGTGATGCCCCGATGCTTGGGAACTCCGGGATTGGTGCGGGCGGTGAGCATGCCCCACTTGGCGTTGTGTCCCAGAGTGGTCCATACTTTTTGCCCGTTCACCACCCACTCGTCGCCATCCCGAACCGCGCGGGTTCCCACTCCGGCGGCATCCGACCCCGCCCCCGGTTCACTGAACAGCTGACACCATATCTCCTGGGCGGTGAACAGTTTGCGCAACCAGCGGTGTTGCTGCTCCGACGTTCCGTGCGCCACCACGGTGGGCGCGCCCATCCCGTAACCGATCAGGTTACGGCTCGTATTGTCCGACGGTGCGCCTGCTGTTCCCAGCATCCGGTTGATCGAAGCCGCCTCGGCAGGAGTGACGCCCATTCCTCCCAATCCCTCGGGAAAAGAGGGCCAAGCCAGGCCCAGATCGAACTGGGCGCCCCAGAATTCCACCGGGCTGGTATCGGCGGGCGGAAATCCGGAGAGCAAGCGTTCCACTCTCTCATCTATCTGACTTCGGGCCACCGACGATGCCATTTCTGGTCGCTCCTCTCTATTCCATCCACAGGGCAGCGTGGGAGAGCACCGTGGCGGCGCGCTCTTCAACCGCTGCCTCCAGGAGAACCATATCATCTGCTTCTTCCCAGATTCGGGTTACCACGGTTTCCCCGGGGAACACCACTCCCGAGAATCGCGCCTGATAGCGCCGGACGCGTCCGGCCTCCCCATCCAGCACCGTATCGATGACCGCCTTGCCGACCACTCCGTAGGTGCAAAGTCCGTGAAGGATCGGACGGTCGAAACCGCCGAGGGCGGCATACCCCGGATCGGCGTGGAGAGGGTTCTTGTCTCCCGACAGCCGGTACAACAAGGCCTGCTGGGGAAGAGTGGCGGAGCGGACGATGTGGTCGGGTTCCCGCCCGGGCGCCTGATTCGATGCCCGGGGACCGGAATCTCCACCCCATCCTCCTTCTCCCCGGATGAACAGGGAGGCGCGATTGACGAACAGCACTTGGCCGGTCCGGTTGTCGGTGGAAGTGACTTCCACCACCATCAGGGCGGCCCGCCCTTTGTCGTAGATGTGAGCAATGCGCGGCCGGCTGGTCACTTCGCCGCGGCGAGGGATGGGGCTGCGGACCTCCAGATCCTGCTCACCGTGGAGCACCAGCGCCCAATTGATGTCCACCCCGCTCGCTGAAGGGACGGTCTCCATGGAGGAGTAGGCGGCGACCGTAGCGAAGGAGGGAAGCACCGCCAGATCGCCTTCGTAGGTGTAGGACAACTCCCGGGGATCAGTGGGCGGCGCACCCGCGCCGAGCCCCAGGTGATACAGGATCACCCGGTCCTCATCCCAGGCGAACACCCGGGCGGGAAGCCGGGAAGCGAGGGCGGACTCGACGTCGATCGGCAAGTCTCAACCTCCCATGGCCTTGGCGATCAACATGATCTCTTCCGTGGAACTCATCGGTATCTCGTATTGGGAAATGTCCCTGATCTGATCGAGGTTGTCTCGGATTTGCTCGACCGAGGGCGTCACTTTCATTCCCGAGAACCAGCCTTGGTTGGTGCCGATGAAGATACGTCCGTATCGACCGCCGCCGGCGGTGAATATCTGGTGGGTGAATTGGTTTTCCTCCGAGCACAGATAGACCACCATGGGAGCGACCTGGTCAGGGTCCAGGAAATCGGTGAGCGGCCCGAGCAGCTCTTCGGTGAGCCGGGTTCGGGCCACCGGGGCGATCACGTTGGATTTGATGTTGTATTTGGCCCCTTCCAATGCCAGCACGTTGGAGAACCCCACCAGCCCGGCCTTGGCCGCCCCATAGTTGGTTTGGCCGAAATTGCCGAAGATGCCGGCGTTGGAGGAAGTGAAGATGAACCGGCCGTACCCCTTTTCCTTCATGTGCGGAAAGGCCGGAAGGGAGACATAGAAAGCACCCATGAGGTGCACATCCATGACTGCCTGCAGTTCCGCCACAGTGAGATTGCCGAAGCTGCGATCGCGGAGGATCCCGGCATTGTTGATCACCACGTCCACCGTCCCGAAAGCGTCCACCGCGGTCTGTACGATCGCCGCTCCCCCTTCGGGACTGCTCACCGAGTCGTAATTGGCCACCGCCTCCCCGCCGCGCCGCCTGATTTCTTGGGCAACCAGATCAGCAGGTCGGCGGTCTCCCCCCGTGCCGTCGATGGCGCCGCCCAGGTCGTTGACCACCACTCGGGCGCCGCGGCGGGCCAGTTCCAGGGCGTAGCTCCGCCCCAGGCCTCCTCCTGCCCCGGTGACGATCGCCACCCTCTGGTCGAAAGTTATGTCAGACACTGTTGGTCTCCTGTCTCGCGGCGGATTCGACAGTCAAGGAGCTTCGTCCTGGTAGAGCCGATCGATCAGCGGGGCGTACTTGTCCATCACCACATGCCTCTTGACTTTCATGGAGGGGGTTATCTCCCCGGTGTCGGGGCTCCAAGCGTCGGGAACTACCACTGTCTTCTTCACCTGCTCGGCCCGGGCCACCATCTGATTGGCGTTTTCCATGACGGACTCGATTTCCGACACAACCATGGCGTTGGTGGTCAAAGCCTCCCAGTTGTCGCCGGGTATTCCCTTTTGTTCAGCCCACCGGGGCGCGTCTTCGGGATCAAGGGAAACCAGCATGGTGAGATATGGCCGATTATCCCCGACCATGCACACTCCTCCCACCAGTGGATGGCCGGCAAGGGAAGTCTCCAGAGCGGCGGGGGCGACGTTCTTCCCCGAGGAGGTGATGATGATCTCCTTTTTCCTGCCCACGATCTGCAGGTTCCCTTGTTTATCCCACTTTCCCAGGTCTCCGGAGTAAAGCCACCCGTCTTCCGCGAAAGTGCGGGCGGTGGACTGGGGCAACCGGTAATAACCGTCGGTCACCACTCCTCCCCGGATTCTGATCTCGCCGTCGTCGGCAGTTTCCACCTCCACCCCCAAAAATGGCTTGCCAACCGTTCCCAACGCGGGATTGTCGGTGGTTGTGCAAGTGGCCGGGCCGGTGTTTTCGCTCATCCCATAGATCTCGTAGAGAGGAATGCCCAGGGCGTGGAAGAAAATCAGCAGATCGCGGCTGACCGGAGCGGCGGCGGTGACAGCCAACTTCAGTTCATCCATTCCCAGACGGGCTCTGATCTTGGAAAAGATCACCCGATCGAACAAAGCGTGCTTGAGGCGCTTGCCGAGCGAGGCGTGCTTCCGGGATAGTCGGCCCGCCACCACCTGGCGACCGTTGTCGATGGCCTTGTGGATCAGGTCCCGGCGCTTGGGATCCGCATCCACCGTTTCCAGGAGTCGAGCCTGGAATTTCTCCCACACCCTCGGCACTCCCAGAAAAGCCTGCGGGCGGCAGGCTCGGGCGTAGTCGGCCAACTGGGTGAGATCGGGGCAATAGTAGACCTCTCCCGCCAAGAAGAGGGGAGTGTAATGGGTGCCGGTCCGCGCCGCGATGTGGGCGAAAGGCAGATAGGCCAAAGTTCGGACGTGCGGAGGCATGTTCAGGGTGCGGGATGCGCTCTCGGACGTCCACACCACGTTGCGATGGGTGACCATCACGCCCTTGGGATCTCCGGTGGTCCCCGACGTATAGATCAGGGTGGCCAACTGATCGGGGGTGACTTCCCCGGCGGACCGAGCCACCGTTTCCGGATCGCTCTCCAATAGCTCCGCGCCTCGTTTCAACAATGTCTCCCAGGAGATCACGTCGTCCGGCATCCCATCCTCGGGAGTGTCCAGCATGACAAAAGTCTCCAACCGGGGAAGCTGAGATCGGACCGCCTGCCAACGTTCCCAGGCTGCCGGATTCTCCACAATGGCCACCTTCACCCCGGTTTGCCGGGCGATGTAGGCGATCTGAGGTGGGGCGAGGGTCTCGTAGAAGGTGATCGGAACCGCCCCGGTGTGCACGATCCCCAAGTCGGCCAGAGCGTGCTCGGGACGGACCCCGGCGGTGATGCCCAGGAAGTCTCCCGCGCCCACTCCCAGGGTTTGCAGGCCGGCCGCCGCCTGATGGGTGATCTGTCGCATCTGTTGCCAGGTGAGTCGCTCCCACTCCCCGTCTTCGGATTGCCATCGGGCTGCGGACCGGTCC
This sequence comes from Acidimicrobiia bacterium, assembly GCA_963665765.1. Taxonomy (GTDB): domain Bacteria; phylum Actinomycetota; class Acidimicrobiia; order Spongiisociales; family ZC4RG35; genus Bin76. The sequence goes on along the minus strand of OY762464.1, from coordinate 87,988 downwards.
CCATGGTCATCCGCCGCTCGGTTCAGAAGGTCCACCAGAGTCAGACCATCGACGGCCTGATCGATCTGCCGACGTTCGGATTGAAGATCCCGGTTGTTCATTTGCTCTTACTTCCTTCTACTTCAACGACACCATGGTGGTGAAGTTTATCTATCGTCCTCTCCGACAGCCCCAGACTGTGAAGAAATCCGGGTGGTGTCTTCTCCTCGGGACGGGGAGGGTGCGGGCGTACGAGTAGCGAACAACCTGACCCGCCGCGTAGTCCACGTTCCCGTCGGGTCGGTCAATCAAAGTCACCTCGGCGCCCATATCGGCCGGCATCATGCCGGCAAAGGGTCCCGGTCCCAATCCGGCCAGTTCGACCACCGACACTCCTGCCAATGGGCCTTTCGGCGCCGAGGCATCCGGGTGGCCCGGTGTTTCGATGGCCGGTTCAGTCCTCCGGACCATCCGGGCCATCTTCTTCATTCTGCTCATCAAACCCCACCACCAGTTCATGACGTTGCCGTGAGGTAGAAATCAGGGACTGGATGATAGCTGCCACGGGTAGGGACAGCACCGCTCCCACCGCCCCCATCAGCGAGCCCCCGGCGATCACCGCTCCCACCGACACGGCCGGATGGATGGCCATGGTCCGAGAGGTGACCCGAGGCGAAATGAGCAGGTTTTCGATCTGTTGGTAGCCGATGATCAGGACGACCACCCACAGGGCGGTGACTGGCTTTTCGATAAGGGCGATGAACACCGGCAACGCTCCGGCTATGTATGTACCGATTATCGGTATGAACTGGGACATCACTCCCACCCACACTCCCAGAGCCACCGGGTAGGGCACCGCAAGAAAGGCCAGCACCACGGCGGTGATGACCGCCGAAACCGCCGACAGGATCACCCGCGAGTACACGTATCCGCCGGTCTTTTCTATCGAGACTTGCCAGATCTGCAAAAGGAGGCGCTGGCGGGAGGCCGAGAAGAAGGAAAGCACCAGGCGGAGCATCTTGGGCGTCTCGGCCACCATATAAAAAGCAAACAGAAGAACGGTCACCCCTCGGAAGACCATATTCGCCACGGTGGTGCCCACCGCCAGAACCCCGCCGGCCACCTGGCCCCCATATTGCTGAAGCAGCGACCCCAAATCCTCCAACTGGTCGCGTACCTGGGTGTCCAGCAGATCGATGTCAACAAAATTGTTGAGCCACTCCTCGGTTGCTTTCAGATAGTCAGGCAACTTGACGGTGATGGCGGCGGTTTGATTGATGAAAAGCGGCAGCAGGGTTGCCAAGAACAGGGTGATCATCAACACCGTCCCCACAAAGACCACCACCGTGGCCCACCGGCGATTCCACCGGTGCTTTTCCAGCCAGTCCACCGCGGGGATGAGCGCCACCGACAGGAACAGCGCCAAGAAGATCAGCAGCAGCAGGTCGGCCAGTTGGCCCAACACCCACAGCGTGGCGGCGATGGCCAAGAGGGTGAGAGAGGCGGTCATCAACCATCGGTTAAGCCAAGGAGGCGGTTGGGCAGACCGGGGCGACCGCTCTTCCGGTGTCACAGACCCCAGGCTACTACCAAAAGAGCAACCGGGGAGGGCATGAGCCCGCCCCGGCTGTCAGTCTTGGGAGGCGTCAGATGCGTTCAGGGTTTTTCGATCGGGACGCCTACGGTGTTTCCATACTCGGTCCACGACCCGTCGTAGTTGCGGACATTCTCGAAACCGAGCAGGTGGGTGAGCACGAACCAGCTGTGGCTGGACCTTTCTCCGATCCGACAATAGGTGATCACGTCGTCACCGGCTGCCAGGCCCACTTCGTTTTCGTAGATGGCTCGCAGTTGGTCGGCATCTTTGAAAGTGCCGTCGTCGTTGGCAGCCCGCTTCCAGGGGACGTTGCTGGCGTTGGGGATGTGTCCCCCTCTCGTGGATCCCTCATTCGGGTAGCCGGGCATGTGCAGACGCTCGCCCCGGAACTCCTCGGGAGAGCGAACGTCCACCAACGGGGCGCCTGCCTTGGCATGGTCGAGCACCAAGGGAAGGAAAGCGCGAATTCTGCTGTCGTCCCGGCTGACCATCGGGTAATCCACCGCCGCGCGGCGCGTGGGCTCGGTGGTGAGCGGGCGACCCTCGGCCTCCCATTTCATGCGTCCCCCATCGAGGATACGGACATCGCCATGGCCGAACAGCGACACCACCCATAGTGCATAAGTGGCCCACCAGTTGAAATTGTCACCGTAGAAAACCAGGGTGGAGTCAGGAGTGATTCCCTTGTCTCCCATCACCGAGGAAAACCCTTCGCTCTGGAGATAGTCCCTGATCAGTGGATCGTTCAAATCCAGGTGCCAGTCGAGATTCACCGCTCCCGGGATGTGCCCCGTGTCATAGAGCAGTGGATCCTCGTTCGATTCCACCGGGATAACGTTGGCATCGTCAAGATGCTGCTCGAGCCACTCGGTGGTGACCAGCATCCCGCTATGCGCGTAGGCGGCGAACTTGGGATTGTCGGTTTCAGACATGCATTCATCTCCAGTTGTTTGGCGCAGGCAGGAAGTATTAAGGTACTTCCCAAGCCGTACAAACTTAAACCCCACTTGAAGCCGGAAGTATTCCCCCTCGGGTTGGTGTTATCCTGAGGCGGATGGCCCTTCCCGAGCGCCTCGAACGCATCCTCACGCTGTTGCAGACCACTCCCCGCTCGATCAGGGGCCACGCCCTGCTGGATTTGTCCCGCACTCTCCCTCCCATGCCGGCCGAATATCACGGGGAGATGGAAGACCAACTGGAGCGGGTGGTGGAATGCCAGACCCCTTTCTACCTGGCAACTCGCCTGGAAGAGGACCGTACGGTCAGGATGTTCTTCGACGCTCCGCCCCAGTCACCCACCATCCGCGGCTACGCCGGACTTCTGTCGGTGGGTCTGGACGGCGAATCGGCCCAAGCCCTGCTCGATCTTCCCGATGACTTCTACTACGGGGTGGGGCTGGAAGAGGTGGTGTCGCCCCTGCGGCTGCGGGGTATGGGCGCGATCGTGGCCACTTTGAAGAACCAAGTCAGAAAACACCTGGAAAGAGCCGCTGCCTGACATTTGGGGCGGGTTCTGAGAGATCGTGTCCGGCCAACTCGATCCTTGGGATCGCTCTCTCTACGAGACGTTGCTGGCGAGTGGAAGCGAGTCAGCCCTGGGTCTGGAGCAACTCTCGGAAGCATCGGGACTCTCGGTGGCGGTGTTGGAGGCCCTGGAACGGCTCGGCATCCTGATCCCCGAACGCACCCTTCCCACTCCCCTGTACCACGGTGGTGATGCCGAAGCCCTGAAGGCCGGCAGAATGCTGCTGGAGAAGGGGGTTCCCCTCGATGAGTTGCTGAGTCTGGCGGAACAGATGGACGAGGCGATGCGTCCGATCGCGGCCGGGGCGGTGGAGGTCTTCGCGCGGTTCGTGCGCGACTCGGTGGAGTTCACCGCCGGGTCGGAGGTCGAGGCTTCGCAACGTCTGGTGGAGGCGTACCAGACCATGATTTCGGCCACCGAGAAGTTGGTGGCCGGCCACTTTCGGAGGATCCTGCTGCAGACCGCCCGCGCCGTCCTGGAAGAATCCAGCACCTCGTGAGCCGTTTGATTCGCTCGCTTCCCCGGCAAGAGAGCGAATGGTCGGCCCGTCCGCCTTCCTGCCCCACCTTGGCGTGGAAACACGGCGACTTTTCTTTGACGGGATACGGCCAGGCTTGGCGCTTTGATCCCGGTCTCGGGGAGGGGCGGTTCTGGCGAGCCCGAGACGCTTGGGAGAAGTGGCTATCGGGGATGGAGATGGATGACCGAGTCGGGCAGGTGGGGAGCGGTCCGGTGGGTTTCGGCTCGTTCACCTTCGATTCCGAGTCCGGGGGGTCGGTGGTGGCGACGCCCTCGGTGCTGGTGGGACGCCAGGGTTCCCGTTCTTGGATAACCACCGTGGGAGACGTCGCTCCCGCCATGTTCGAGTCTTGCCACCACCGGGCCAAAGCCCCCGACCGTCCCCGCTATCTGGGGGCTACTCGTCCCGATTGGGAGTGGATGGAATCGGTGGCGCGGGCGGTGAGGATGATCGAGTCCGGGTGCCTCCGGAAGGTGGTGCTGGCCAGAGATGTGGAGGTCTGGAGCAAGTCGCCTTTTGACGTCCGGTTGCTGCTGGACCGGCTGCACGGGGCGTATCCGGCGTGTTTCACCTTTTTGGTGAACGGACTGGTGGGCGCCAGCCCCGAGCTCTTGCTGCGCCAGCGGGGCCGGGAAGTGCAGTCCCTGGCTCTGGCGGGAACCGCTCCTCGCCATTCGGATCCCGACCGGGACGAGCAATTGGCGCTGGATCTCCTGGCTTCTCAAAAGAACCGGCTCGAACACGCCTTGACCGTGGGTTCCGTGGAAGATGCCTTGCGGCAGGTGTGTTCTCGGCTGAGCCACAACCATCGGCCGACCATCGCGGAACTGGCCAATCTGCGCCACCTGGCCACCTCCTTTTTGGGCGTCCTGGCCCGACCTATGTCCTGCTTCGAGGTGCTGGAGCGCCTCCATCCCACCGCGGCGGTGGGAGGCGTCCCTCAAGGCGCGGCGTTGGAGGCCATACGGGAACTGGAAGGCATCGATCGGACAGGGTACGCCGGTCCGGTGGGATGGTTCGATCAGGCCGGAGGCGGAGAGTGGGCCATCGCTCTGCGTTGCGCCCGGCTGAACAGGACAGGTGCTCGCCTGTTCGCCGGCGCCGGGATCGTCAACGGCTCGCTGCCCGAAGAAGAACTGGCCGAAACGCGCCTCAAGCTGCGGACCATGACCGACGCCTTGGATCTGCGCTAGCCGAGAATCGAGGCCACCCGGCGGGCGGTCTCCCGCTCGATTCGCTGGTGGAGTCCATAGTTCTCTTCCCGGTCGGTACGAGCTTCCACCAGCCATGGACCCCCCGCGGCCAGAGCGTGGTAGACGGTGGGCGAAAGATCCGAGGCCCGTTCGAGCCTGGAGTATCCGAGATCGTGGAGCGTCGCCAGCGTTTGGAAATCTCGCCCGTGCGGGGTTCCGAACAGCTTCTCGAAGTGGGGATGGCGGGCCTGGGGCAGGAAGTTGAAGATACCTCCGCCGCCGTTGTTGATCACCACCAGCACACAGGAGGGGCGCTCATCCACCAGGAACCCGTTGGAGTCATGAAGCAGCGCCAGGTCGCCGATCAGACAGGCCAGCCGACCCGGAGATCCCCAGGCTGCGCCCAACGCGGTGGAGACCAGCCCATCGATCCCGGAAGCTCCCCGATTCCCGATCATTCGGGAAGGGGTCTTCTCGGCAAACCAGTCCACCTGGCGGACCGGCATTGAGGATCCCACCACCAGCCCGTCCAGCTCCAACGCCGCCAGATCCCGGGCTATACGGGGCTCGGTGGGATGATGGGTTTCGTCCAGGATGCCATCTATGACCAAGCGGCCGGCTCGGTCGGCTTCTCGCCACCTCTCCAACCAGTCCCCGGGGTGGTGACGGTTCTCCACCGCCTCCAACATCGCCCGAGCCAAGGTGGAGGGCTTGGTAGCCACCATATGGGAGACCCTTCGATTCGGATCGGCCCACCGTCGAGGAGCGCCCACCACCACCTGGGTAACAGTGGGATCCGACAGAAGGTTGGAAAGATTGGGACTGAGCCCGGTTTGGCCGAAACACAGTGCCAGATCCGGTCGCAAAGCGGCAGGAGACCCTCCAAGCAGATAGTGGTAAGTAGAAATCGAAGACGGACGCCGCGCTCCGGAGAGTGCTTCGGCGATCAGGGGCCAGCCGAGTCGCTCGGCAAGTTGCCCATAGACACCTGATCCGCCGGCGCCCTCCCCCACCACCACTACGCCCCGCTGAGCCTGTTCTACTTGAGCCATTAGAGAGGGGTCCATTTCCGATTCCGACTGTCGCTCGGTGGTGATCCAGGGGTTTCCATCCGGGTGTCCCTCGGTGGCGGAATCGAACGCCCTCGCCCGGGAGCGGCCATCATCTTCGACGGGCGCGGTGGGCTCTCGGAATGCCAGGTTGAGATGGACCGGTCCGGGACGACCACCCCAGCCCCGCGCCTCGCTCACCGTCCGCGCCACCGAGGCTCTCCAATAGGAATTGGATTCAGGCCGGTCCTCGGCGGGTCCGGCCTCCCAGAACCACCGGACCGTTGAGCCGAACAGCTTGATCTGGTCGATGGTCTGATTGGCCCCGGTTTCGCGAAGTTCCGGGGGACGATCGGCAGTGATCACGATCAGGGGAACCCCCGAAGCGTCGGCTTCCACCACCCCCGGGAACAGGTTGGCCGCCGCCGTTCCGGAAGTGGTGATCACGGCGGCCGGCGTTCTGCCCATCCGAGCGGCGCCCATCGCAAAAAAACAGGCGGAACGCTCGTCGATCAACACTGCCAGGGTCGCTCCGGGATGATCTTGCACCGCTCTGGCCAAAGCTCCCGACCGGGACCCGGGTGAGAGCGCGAATCTCTTGACCCCTCCTCTCACCAGTTCATCCACAACTGTCTCCGCCAGTGCCACAGAAGAATTGGGATAGGAAGGACTCACGTACACCTCTGCCGAAGGCAGGCTACAGGTGCTATCAGCCAAAGGTGGGAAACTCCACCGGAGGTCGCTCGTTAGTGTCGTCTCCTGAGTGATCGCTCCGGTTAAGACCCGTGTAGAGATCGCGGCGATCCAACTCTTGTTCTATGAACGACACTTTTCTCCCTACCTCGGCCGCGATTTTCATCCCCGGCGGGAACCGGCCCACAGTGTAGAAGGCCACCCGGCAGGCCGCTTTGGTGATCGCCGTGAACAGCTCAGAGGTGGGGGTGACAAACCGTTCGTGACGGGCCTGCTGTTGCCAGCTCTGAAGATTCTCGACCCCCACCGCAGCCAGACGGGTTTCGATCTCGCTTCGGTGCGGTTCGTTCATCTGGGCAAGCAGCTTGTCAATATCATGGCCCCATGGCTGAGCCGACGGGGACGACGACAGGTGGATCAGCGACTTTATGGCCGTCTCCACAGTGAGATGCCCAGCCGCGCATCCCAGCGCGAGCCTCTGTTCATATTCGGCGAACGCCTGCATCTTCTGGTCCTCCTCCTCCAAAAACCGCTGGTAGAAGGTGGGTACGAAACCGCTCTGAATACCTCCCAGCGCGTTTGATACTTGGCGCAGCCGTTCGACGGCCTCTTGGTAGTCGCTTTCGGGCATGACCATCTCCTTGTCCCAATCGACCTCGCCAAGAGGCTTGTCCACCACCACCCGCGCCTGTCTCTTCACCCTGCTCTCAAAAGAGGTCACCACCTGTTCGGTGCGCATCTTCCACTCCGGACGATCAGTCAGATGAACATCCACCAGACAGCCCACCTCAGCACGCGCCAAACGTTCCAGTTCCATGGTGAGATCCTGCCGGACGGCATAATCGAGGTTGTCGAAAATCACCATCAAGTCAATATCACTGTGACGGTGAGCCTCACCCCGGACCACCGACCCAAACACCAACACCCTCCCCGCACCCGCGTCAGCCACCACCTTCGCAGCCCGCTCCGCCTCCGCCAACGTAGGAACAAAACTCGAGTCAATCACTACCATCACATCAACTCCGTGGCTGCGTTGCCGTAGACCTAACCAAAGCTTCCAAACTGATCAGCATTCTCCCCACCGCTATTGTACCGGGACCACCCTTTTCGGGGGGGGGCCTGGTGTGACACTCTTGCTCCTGCCGGAGGTCAACCGAGGTGGACAGAGACCCTCTCCAAACGGGCGAGCAAGGCATGCACCATTTTTTCTTCCGGCTTCCATTTTTGCAACAGTTCCGGGTCGGGGATCGGTCGGCGGAGGGTTATCTCACCAAGTTCTGGCGCCAGCGGTTGGCGGACCACGTCTCCGGCGAGGAGTGAGGCGGTGGCCAGGCCGCAGGCATACCGAAGGCCGGGCAGGGCGGCGGCGGCCGCCAGTCCGGTGGCCAGGCCCACCGAGGTTTCCAATGCCGATGACGCAATCACCGGCAAGCCGGTGCGCGATGCCCATTCCAACATCGGGGCTACGCCGCCCATGGGTTGTACTTTCATGACCAGCATGTCCACTCCTCCCGATTCGAGTATCTGCTCGGGGGAGACGCCGGCGCGGATTGATTCGTCGGCGGCGATCGGGGTCGAGGTCCGCGGTCGCAGTTCGGCCAGTTCGGCGAGGGTGGCGCAGGGCTGCTCCACATACTGCAGATCGAACACTTCCAAGCTACGGAGGCGGGATTCCGCTTCGTCCACTCCCCAAGCGCCGTTGACATCTATTCGCAGGAAACCGTTGTCTCCCAGGGCTTCCCGCACCGCCGCCACCCGGTCCAGATCATCTGCGAAACTCTGGCCGATCTCGGCTGCTTTCACTTTGGCGGTCCGGCAACCCGAATTCTCAACCAGACGTTTAGCCAGCCCGGCTTCGATCGGGGGAACCGTGACATTGACCGGAATCCGATCTCGGATCGGGGGTGGCAGAGGTCGGATAGCCGATTCGAGAGCCGATGCCAGCCAGGGTGCCACGGTGGCATCGCGGTATTCCTCGAACGGCGAAAACTCTCCCCAGCCCGCCGGACCGCGGAGCAGCACCGCCCGCCGCACACTCAGACGTCGATAGCGCAGAGCCATCGGGATCGCAACCGCCCAGGCCTCCAGCCCGGCCAGGGGTCCGTTTTGGAACACCCGGTCCGGCGGTGGGTTCATCGTTCGGCCTGCACGTCCCGGATGAAGGTGACTAGGCGGGATATCTGCTCTTCGCTCAGGTGATCAAAGGACGGCATAGTCCCGATTCCCCGTCTTATTGAGGTCACGAGATACTGATCGGGAAGTTCGGCGCTGGGCGATCCTGGCCCCAGTGAGGGACCCACCTTGCCCTCCAGTCCGGCGCCGTGGCAGGTGGAGCACAGGTCACCGAAAAGTTCCGGTCCGGTGGCGTCGGGAGATGGCGAACTCGAGCACGCCGTCAGGGCGATCATCACCACCCCTAAGGCCGCCATCCGCAACGCCGGTCCCCCGGCCCCGCCATCAGGAAAAGTCTTCCAGCCTCTTGACCGTTTCACCCGTTTGCTCCCACATCTTCTTGCTGACCACCAGCACCCGGTCATTGGCTACCACCACCACCACATCAGAGACCCCGATCACCGCGGTCCGGGCGCTCCGCGAGTGAATGTGAACTCCCCGGGCCGCCTCTGCCACCGCCGTTCCGTTGATTACGTTGTTCCGGTCATCCTCTTCCAGTTGCTCGCCCAGAGCTTCCCACGATCCAATATCGGACCACCCCGCCTCCATCGGCACGGCTTGGACGTGTTCCGCCCGTTCCCAGAGACCTTTTGCCACCGACACCGAGGGCGAGCCTTCGAATGCGGCGCCCAATTCCACTGTTCCACCGGGAGGACGGCGGGCGGTGGAGTATGCTTTTCGGACCGCCCGGGCCACCTCGGGCAACAGTCTTTCGATCAATTCCCGCATGGTGTCGGCTCGGGTCAGGAACATCCCTCCGTTCCACAGGTAGTTGCCGGAATCAACCATCCGCCGGGCGGTTTCGATGTCGGGTTTTTCCACAAACCGGCGGACTCCCACCACCCCGGGGTGAGTGCCGGGTGCGACTTCCAGGTATCCCAGGCCGGGATGGGGGCGAGAGGGCCGTATCCCGAAAATCACCGGTTTGCCCTGCTCGGCGGGCCGAATGGCGGTTCTGATGGCGGATTGGAATCCCGCCACATCGGTCACCAGGTGGTCGGTGGGCAGCCCCAGCAGCAGGTGGTCGGGATCGGCCCACAGGGCGGCTGCCATGGCGGCCGGTGCGGTGTTGCGGCCCATCGGTTCGGTCAGCACCGCCACCGGGGTGCAGCTGATTTCCTCCAGATGTTCGGCAATCCGGCGTTCCATGGACTTGCCGGTGACGATGAGCGGAGCTGACGTTTCCTCCATCCCCTCCACCCGTCGAACGGTGGACTGCAGAAGTGACTCACCACCGAAGAGACGAAGAAGCTGCTTGGGCGAATCGGGAGTTGACAGCGGCCAAAGGCGAATGCCGATCCCTCCCGACAGGAGAACCGGGATGATCATCGCCAGGAGGTTACCGACAGCAGGCTGGACCGTACTATTGAAGGAACAGCATGCGCAAAGCCACCGCCACCGAGGCGGCGGCCAAGAGCCAACGGATCAGCCTGGCGCCTTTTTGGATGGCCATACGGGTGCCCAGGTAGGCGCCGCTGCAGTTGCCTATCGCCATCACCAGGCCCACTCCCCAGTTGATCTGATCAGCCCAGGCGAAGATTCCAACCGCCAGGGCCGTGTAGCAGGCGATCAGGAACATCTTGGCGGCGCTGCCCTTCACCAGATCCAGCCCGCATCCCAGCACCAAACCGCTGATCAAGAGAAACCCCACTCCCACCTGGATGAAGCCCCCATAGAAGCCGATGCCCAGGAAAGCCGCCGCTCTGCCCCAGCGCCCCAGCCGTGGTTCCACTTGCTCTTTCAACCAGGCTGACGGCTTGAGCAGCACCGAGAGCGCCACCGCGATCAGCACCACCGCAAACGCCGTGCGCATCTGCTCGTTGGAGACACGGGTAGCGACCCACGCCCCCGCCGCGGTACCGATCATGGTGGGGACGAGCAGACTGAACGACATCTTCCAGGGAACCAGTTGCCGGCGGGCGAAATTGGAAGTACCCAGAATGTTGGCGAACACGATGGCCACCCGGTTGGTGGCGTTGGCGACGTTGGCGCCCAGCATCGGCTCCAGGATGATCAGGGTGACAGCCGACCCTCCCCCAGCCATAACATTGATGAAGGCGGCGACAAACCCGGCCAGCACCAATAGCGCCCCGGTGATCAGATCCAGCTCAGCGGTCAAAAGGCGGGGACCACAGAGACATACAGAGGCATCTTACCCTTCGGGCAGGTAGCCTTTGCCCGGAGTCACGCTTCTAAAGGAGACCGGTATGAGCACCGCTCAACTTACCCCCATGCAGGAAGAACTTTGCAGCCAGACCCAGTGGGATTTCTCGGATCTCTCGGCGGTGTTTATCAACTGCACGCTCAAAAAGTCCCCGGAAAGGTCTCACACTCAGGGCTTGATGGACATTTCCGCCGCCATCATGGAACGCAACGGGGTGGCGGTGACCCAGATCCGGGCGGTGGACCATGTCCTGGCGCCGGGAGTGTGGCCGGACATGACGGAACACGGTGCCGACCGTGACGACTGGCCCGGGATCTTGCAACAGGTCATGGACGCCAATATCCTGGTCTTGGGTTCTTCCATCTGGCTGGGCGAGAAGTCCTCGGTTTGCACCCAGGTGATCGAACGGCTCTATTCCGCCTCGGGGATTCTCAACCAGCACGGACAATACGCCTACTACGGGCGGGTTGGCGGGTGTCTCATCACCGGTAACGAGGACGGAATCAAGCATTGCTCGATGAGCATTCTCTACGCACTGCAGCACATCGGATACGTGATTCCTCCGCAAGCCGATGCCGGGTGGATAGGCGAGGCGGGTCCGGGACCCTCTTATCTCGATCCTGGATCGGGCGGTCCCGAGAACGACTTCACCAACCGCAACACCACCTTTATGACCTGGAACCTTCTCCACACAGCTCGCATGATCACCGACGCCGGCGGGTGGCCCGTTCACGGGAACCAGCGCGCCGCGTGGGATGCCGGCTGTCGCTTCGACTTCGAAAATCCCGAGCATCGTTGATCGGCCACCCGGTGTGGATACCCGTCAGATAGAAGGGGCGCTGGCGGCCGCCCAAAGCGCGGTGGAAGCCGGGCAGGGCCTGTCCGGTACCGGGTTTTGGAAAGCGGTGGCTTCCGTCAAGTCCCATCCCGATCTGGTGGACCGGTTCGCGCCCCGGATCGCCGAGATCGATCGTAAGGCGTTTTTGCAATGGACGCTCTGGGCGGTCAGCGCCCGGGTGGGGACGGCGGTGATGGGACTGCTCACCCTGGTGGGCGTGATTCTGGTGGTTTGGTCGTGGGGTCTGTCCGATCCGTGGAACGGGCTGGTGCTGCTGGGCGCGAGCGGCGGTCTGCTGGTGACCACCACCCACGGACTGGGGCACTTGATGGTGGGCGCGGCGGTCGGCATCCGCTTCACCCATTGGTTCGTCGGATCTTGGAGTCGTCTCCAACCGGGGGTGAAAGTTGACTACGACACCTATCTCCGGGCCGCTCCCCGATGCAGGGCCTGGATGCATGCCTCGGGGGCCATTGTTACCAAACTGATACCATTTGTGATGCTGGCGGCGGTTCTTCCCGCCGAATTCCCGGCGTGGACCGCCTGGTTGCTGTTGGCTCAGGGGGTGCTCCAGGTCCTCACCGATGCGGCATGGTCGGTGAAAATGTCTGACTGGAAGAAGTTCCGCCGGGAGATGTCCTACGTCTGAGGATCGTCATCGGGGTTGTCCGGACGTTCGGAGTGGAGCAGCCCGGAGCTGATGAAACGCCACATCTCCTCCGCCAGGTCATCGGGTCCCAACCTTCCATCGGGCCGGTACCAGCGTCCCACCGCGTTGAGGATGGAGAGAATGAAGATGCCGGTGGTGACCGGATCCACCCGGGGGTGGAACTCTCCACTCCTGACACCCGCGGCGATCACCTGGCGAAATACTCCTTCATAGCCGTCGCGGGCGGCGATCACCTCTTCCCGGTAGCGCTCGTCCAACGCCCGAGCCTCATTCAGGAAGGTGCTGGCCTCGTCCCGATGATCAAGGATCACCTGCAGGTGCCCGCAGACGAGTTTTCGCAGCCGGTCGGCCTCTCCCGAAGAGATCAGGATCGCCCTTCGGGCCGAGTCGCGAAAGAGGTGCTCAGCCCGTTTCACCACCTCCAGCAACAAGTCTTCTTTGGATGAAACATGGGAGTAAAGGGAGGACTTGAGCAACCCGAGTTCGTTTCCCAGATCCCGCATGGAGGTGCCGTGATACCCGCGCAGTGCGAACAGTTTCCCGGCCGCCCGGATCACGCTCTCCCGGCTGTGAGAGGTGGGAGCGGTCATCTCTGGTCGAAATCCACGACCACCCGGTCGCTTTTCGGAACCGCCTGGCAGGTGAGCACGAAACCCGCCTTCAAGTCCTCGGCCACCAGAGCGTAGTTGTGCTCCATGGAAATCTCTCCTTCCAGGACCTTGGCCTTGCAGGAGGCGCACATGCCTCCCCGACAGGACCATGGCAACTCATGGCGGACCGTCAAAGCCGCGTCCAGGACCCGAGTCGGGGGCGTCATGCGCACCGTCGATGTTCGTCCGTCCAGGGTGAACATCAGTTCCACGCTTCCAACGGCTTCGTCCCCGTTGGTTGAGTCTCGGGCCCCAACCGGGGGTGGGCCGGCGAAAAAAAGCTCGTCCCGGATGTGGTCGGGCGGTGTTCCCCGGTCTTCCAGGACCTCCCGCGCCATGGTCACCATCTGGTAGGGGCCGCACAAGAACCAAAGATCCACCGAGTCCGGATCAACCAGGGTGGAGAAAATCCCCTGGAGGCGGGGGCGGTCGATCCTTCCACTGAGAAGCTGCGTGGCCTGGTGCTCGCGGCTGAGCATGTGGATCAGATGAAATCGGTCGGTGTACCGGTCCTTTAGTGCGGAGAGGTCTTCAAGGAACATGATGGAAGCGGCCGAGCGGTTACCCAACAGCAATGTCCAGCGGCATTGCGGCTCGGCCCGAAGCGCGGTGGAAACGAGCGAAAGAACCGGGGTGATGCCGCTTCCCGCCGCCACCGCTGCGTAGTGAAGGGTGGAACTCGGATCGGGTTCGATAGTGAACTCCCCCACCGGCGGCATCACCTCCAAAAAATCCCCCGCCCGAAGAACGGAGTTGGCATAGGTGGAGAACTTTCCTCCCGAAAGCCGCTTGATTCCGATGCGAAGCCGACCGGCGCCGGCGTCGGCGCACAACGAATAACTACGGCGCACATCCTCTCCCTCGATCTCGGCTCGCACCGTGACGTGCTGGCCGGGCAGATAAGAGAAGTCGGACTTCAGATGGGTGGGGACCTCGAAGGTGACCACCACCGACTGATCGGTCTCACGTTCAACTTCAACTACATGTAGGCGATGGAACACCGGTGGCGTTCCCATCACAGTTCCTTGAATCGATCAAAGGGTTCAAGACAGCTCTGACAGACCATCAGCGCTTTGCAGGGTGTGGCGCCGAATTCGCTCACCTGTCGCACGCCGCCGGAAAGGCAACGCGGACATGAGGTTGCCCCGCGGGGGTGTTCGGCCGGTCTTCGGGGAGGGGCGATGCCGGCCCGGGCGAGCTTGTGTCGACCGGCATCGGTGATGTCGTCCGTGCTCCAAGCCGGGCTGTAGTTGGTGTTGATCTCGATGTTCTCGGGGCCGAAACCGGCTTCATTCAGCACCTGGCGAATGGAATCACAGATGGCGTCCATGGCCGGGCATCCCGACCAGGTGGGAGTGATTTCCACCACCGCCCGCTCGTCGTGTAAAAAGACGCTCCGCAGCACTCCCAAGTCTTCGATGGTGACCCAGGGAAGCTCAGGATCAGGTACCGCCCCCAGTCGGAGTCGGAGTTCTTCGGCGGTGATCACCATTGCATCCCCGGATAGGAGCGCTGCATCCACTGCATCTCGGCCAGCAGATACCCGAGGTGTTCGGTATGAAATCCCGACCGCCCCCCCGAGCGGGAAAAAGGATCGTCGGGGAGTAGCAATCCCGCGGTCGAAAAGGTGTCCTGCACGCATAGGTCCCAGGCCGGTTGGAGCCGGTTTGGACAGGCGCCGATCCCGGCGTCGGCCAGAGGGTCGGAAACCTCGTCCGGCTCGAACATCTCGGGCACGAAACGCCACAGCCCGTCGATGGCCCTTTGGGTTCGCCGGCGGCTCTCGGTTGTTCCGGCGCCCAACCTCACCAGCCAATGGGATGAGTGTCGAAGGTGGTAGCGAGTCTCCTTGATCGCTTTTCCGGCGATGGCGGCCAGCGGGGAGTCGGCGGATCGAATCAGACTTTTCCACAGACCGAGTTGGTAGGCATCGAAGAAAAACTGGCGGACCATCGTATGCGCAAAATCACCGTTGGGCTGCTCCACCAGCAGCAAGTTGGTGAATTCCCGTTCGGAACGGAACATGGCCAGATCGTCCTCGGAGCGGCCTTTCCCCTCCAGTTGCGCGGCGTAGGCGAGCAGCATACGGGCCCGACCCAACAAATCCAGAGCGATGTTGGCCAGAGCGATGTCTTCTTCCAAGTCGTGCGCTCGGGAAATCCACTCCGCCAGACGTTGAGCCAGAATCAGGTTGTCGTCAGCGTGGTAGAGCACATAGCGGAACAGTGACGATCCGGGCACTCCGGCGAGGCGGTCGGCACCCCCTTCCGACGTTCCGGTTACAACCACTTGACCTCGGCGGGGACCTGGTAAAAAGTGGCCTCCCGGTAGGGTTTGTCGCCGGTCGGCTCGAAAAGCGAATCGGCGTCGGAGGCGTCTGAAGCGGTGATGTCCGATGACCTCACCACCCACAGACTGATGCCTTCGCCTCGCCGGGTATAAACATCACGAGCCGACTGGAGCGCCATTTCCGCATCCGGGGCATGCAGACTCCCCGCGTGGACATGGGACATGCCCCTCCGCTGACGGATGAACACTTCCCACAAGGACCATCCTGAAAATCTGCCTTCACCCTGTGGCATGAAGTCGGTGTCTCGTTCTTCGGCCAGCCGGGGAACCGAATAGGACATCAGGCTGCCTTCCCGGTCCGGCGGGCCGCGTAGGCAGAGGCGGCTTCCCTGACCCAGGTCCCTTCTTCCCAGGCAGCCCGCTTGTGGGCGATGCGTTCGCGGTTCATCGGCCCGTTTCCTCTCACCACCGCCCAGAATTCCTCCCAGTCGATCTCGCCGAAGTCGTAATGGCCGCGCTCGGCATTCCAGGACAAGTCCGGATCGGGGACGGCCAGACCCAGGTATTCGGCCTGAGGCACGGTCATGTCCACGAATTGCTGCCGGAGTTCGTCATTGGAGGCCCGCTTGATCTTCCACTCCATGGACTGCCGGCTGTGGGTGGATTCGGAATCGGGCGGGCCGAACATCATCAACGATGGCCACCACCACCGATTCAGCCCATCCTGAGCCATTTCCCGCTGGGCGGGGGCGCCTCGACTGAGAGTGGACATAATCTCGAAACCTTGGCGTTGATGGAAGGACTCTTCCTGGCAGATCCGCACCATTCCCCGGGCGTAAGGACCGTAGGAACAGCGGGTGAGCATCACCTGGTTGGTGATGGCCGCCCCGTCCACCAGCCAACCGATGCACCCGATGTCGGCCCAGCTGAGAGTCGGATAATTGAAAATGGAGGAATATTTGTGCCGGCCTTCGTGCAGCAGGCGCATCATCTCGTCTCGGGTGATGCCCAGGGTCTCCGCCGCCGAGTAGAGGTAGAGGCCGTGGCCTGCTTCATCCTGAACCTTCGCCATCAGGATGGCTTTTCGTTTGAGGGTGGGGGCTCGGCTGATCCAGTTTCCTTCCGGCTGCATTCCGATCACCTCGGAGTGGGCGTGCTGGGCAATCTGACGGATCAGGGTCTGGCGATAGCCATCGGGCATCCAATCGGCCGGTTCCACCTTCTCCTCGGCAGCCAGAAGAGCTTCGAAACGGTGGCGTCCCGGATGGTGTTCTGTCATGGGGTTGATGTTAACGAACGACCGTTCGTTAGTCAACCGCTAATATTTGGGAGATATAGACACGAGGCAAGGAGACCGACCATGCAACTTGATGGAGTGGAAATGACCTGGCTGGGGCATGCCGCCTTCCGCTTTCGACTTGACGACGGCGCCACCTTTCTGATTGATCCGTTCCTCGGCGACAATCCCCTCTGTCCCACGGAAGAGAAACGCCCCGAGCAGGTTGATGCTGTTTTCGTTACCCATGGCCACTTCGACCATCTCGGCGATGCCGCATCCATTGCCTTGGCCACCGGCGCCACGGTGTTTTCGATCTTCGAAATAAAGATCTGGTTGATGCAGCAGGGCTTGGAGGACGACCAGACCATCCCCCTCAACAAAGGTGGCACGGTATCAGCGCCGGGCGGAGTGAAGGCCACCTTCGTTAACGCCGTTCATTCCTCGGGCATTCTGGGCGAAGAAGGAATAGCCGGCGGTGGCTCGGCAGGCGGTTGGGTGCTTGACTTTCCCGGGGGACCCACTGTCTATCACGCCGGAGACACCGACGTTTTCGGAGACATGGCATTGATCGGGAAGCTTTGGAAGCCTGACATCGCCTGCCTTCCGATCGGTGGGCACTTCACCATGGACCCGCGATCGGCGGCCGAAGCGGCCCGTCTGTTGGGAGTGGAGACAGTGATACCCATGCATTTTGGGACTTTCCCGGTTCTGACGGGTCGACCCGACCATCTGCGTCACCACAGTGAAGGTGCATTCGAGGTTGAGGAATTGACGATAGGCTCGCCGATTTCGTGAGAGTCAAAGGACTCTCCGGAAAGGCCGGGGGTTCTCAACTTTCCAGTCGGCGGTAGGTCGCTCCCAGGGTGAGATACTCCTCGACACCCATTTCGGCCCGTTCTTTCTCGTGGGGGCGCAATTCTCTCAGCGGACGGGCGGGCGTTCCGACCGCGATGGTCCAAGGCGGTATTTCCCTGCCCTCCGCCAGCACCGACCCGGCCGCCAACCATGAGCCCTCTCCCATCACCGAACCGTTGAGGGCAAGAGCGCCCATCCCCACCAGGCAGTTGTCTCCCACCACCGCCCCGTGCACCAGAGCCAGGTGCCCGACGGTCACCCGCCGGCCGATCAGAGTCGGGTATCCCCGGTCCGCGTGGAGAACGGAATTGTCCTGGATGTTGGTCTCCTCCCCCACCACAATCCGGTCAGTCTCAGCTCGGATCACCACCCCGAACATCACCACCGCCGACTCCTCGATCACCACATCCCCGAAAATCCGGGCGGTGGAGGCGACAAAAGCCGTGGGGTGAATAGTGGGAGAAGCTAAGCGACGAGGGACGCGGTCCATGGAAGATCTTCCTCTCAAAGTTGACCTCAAAGCCTACCGAACCGGCCGCCGGACTCACCACAATCCGTTACTTATGCGTATAATGGGACGTATGCCAAGAATGCAGGTTTACCTACCGGACCATCTCTACCGGGCCGTCAAAAACCACGGCCTGGGAGCGTCCAAGTTGCTTCAGGAGGCTGTTCGGATCGAGTTGAAACACCGCCGACTTCAAGATGAAACCGACCGGTTCCTGAGGGAGCTAATTGCCGAGGTGGGAGAACCGGATCCCACCGAAACCGCCCGGGCAGAGGACCTTGCTCGCCGGCTGGTCCGCCGGGCAGAAAGAGCAGCCGGATAGATTGCTGGTTCTTGACTCCGGGGCGGTTACCCGACTCTCGGAGCGTTCGCAAAGAACGGTTGCCCGGATTGCAGCACTATAAGGCCAGGGTTTTTGGCCACCAGTTGTGCCCAGCCCTGTTTTGATCGAGTCTCTGCATGGTGATGGGTCTCGGGACGCCGCTGCCAACCGGATGCTGAAAACATGTGACATTGTTGAAGACATCCCCGAACGTTTGGCTCGTCGAGCCGCTTTTTTGAGAACCCGAGCGCGCCGCGGCTCCGCAGTTGACGCGCTGGTGATAGCTGTTGCGGAGCCTGGTGGTTTGGTCTTGACATCCGATCTTCACGATTTGACTCATCTGGCCATCCACGCCCAAGACGTTGTGGTGGAAGCACTGTGACTCAAGGAGGATGGCGAAGCCGGTGAAATGCATATCGAACGGGCCGGTTAGCCGGAACGTGCTGGTCCCATTGTCCAAAGGCCCTGCCTCTCCGAAGTGGTGAACATTCCAAAAAAGATCAACCACTGGTGCTAGGTAATGCGTTCACTCCAGTCATCTTTTTCAGATGGTCAAAATTCTTCGGTTGCCTCTTGAGCTCCTTGGACCAGACGCTTCCTTGTTTCCCGTCGTGACGGGCACTGCGTACTTTCCCCCGGTCCCCCATTTCCTATCGAAATGGTTCTACTGCGGCGTGTGAATCCATAGCTCGAAGTTTCTTCGAGAACTCTCTTTATCGAGATGACGACGGTTACTGTCCAAGATAAGCCTCGATAGGCGGACACGAACATTGCAGGTTGCGATCACCGGTCACCGAATCGACCCTTCCTACCGGCGACCAGTACTTGTCGGGAGCCATGTCGGCAGAAGGGTAAGCAGCGGTGGACCGAGAATAGGGGCGATCCCAGTCGTCAGCGGTGACCACCCGGACGGTGTGGGGCGCATGGTGAAGAGGGTTGTCGTCCCGGGGCCATTCACCATCCTCGATCCGGCGTATCTCGGCGCGAATCGACGACATGGCCTCTAGGAACCGATCCAACTCCGCCCGAGGCTCGGATTCGGTGGGCTCGATCATCAGAGTCCCGGGCACCGGAAAACTGAGCGTGGGCGCGTGGAACCCGTAGTCGGTGAGCCGCTTGGCCACATCCTCGGCGCTGACTCCGGCCGAAGACATGAACTCCCGAAGGTCGATGATCACCTCGTGGGCCACTCTCCCCTGCTCTCCCCGATAGAGAATCCGATAATCCTCCGACAGTCGGGTCGCCAAATAGTTGGCTGCCAGGATGGCTGTTTCCGAAGCTCTTTTCAGTCCGGGCGCCCCCATCATCCTCATGTACATCCAGGGAATGGGAAGTATCCCCGCCGAGCCCCACGGAGCGGCCGAGATGGGACCGATCCCGGTGGGCGGACCGGCCCGGTGCTGCAGGGGATGATTGGGAAGATAGGGCGCCAGATGGGCGGCCACCGCCACCGGACCCACCCCGGGGCCCCCTCCGCCGTGGGGAATGGTAAAGGTCTTGTGGAGGTTGAGGTGAGATACGTCGGCGCCGAATGCTCCCGGTTGAGCCAGACCCACCAGAGCGTTGAGGTTGGCCCCGTCCACATAGACCTGTCCCCCGGCCTCGTGGACCATTTCGCACACCTGTCCCACACTTTGCTCGAATACTCCATGGGTGGAGGGATAGGTGATCATGATGGCAGCCACGTTGGCGCCGTGGTGGACGAGTTTTCTTTTCAGATCCACCAGATCGACATTTCCTTGCGCATCGCAGTCCACCACCGCGATGCGCATTCCCGCCATCACCGCCGAAGCGGCATTGGTCCCGTGTGCGGAAGACGGGATCAGACACACCCGTCGGCGATCCTCGTCGCGGGCCCGGTGATAGGCCCGGATGGCGGCCAGACCGGCCAGTTCTCCTTGGGAACCGGCGTTGGGTTGGAGGGAAACCGCCGCATATCCGGTGATCTCCACCAACCAGTCCTCCAGGTCGGCAAACAGCTGCAGATAGCCCTGCGCTTGGTCGATCGGAGCGAAGGGATGGAGGTCGGAGAACTCCGGCCAGCTAACCGGGAGCATGGCCGAGGCGGGGTTGAGCTTCATGGTGCAGGATCCCAAGGGAATCATGGTCCGGTCCAGGGCCAGATCCCGATCTGACAGACGCCGGATGTACCGGAGCATCTCGTGCTCGGAGTGGTAGCTGTGAAGACCGGATGGGTCATGAACCGGCTTTCTCGCCGCAGTTGCTCGGGGAAGGCCGGGCTCGCGCCTTTCTCTGGCAACTCCGCTCCGAAGGCGCCCAGGACCGCCGATGCCATCTTCTCATCGGTGGTCTCGTCCAAAGAGAAGGCCACCGTGTCCCGGTCGGAGCGGCGGAGATTGACCCCCGCCGCCCGGGCGTTGTCCATGACCACCTCGGCCGACTCCCCCGCTCTCACTGACAGGGTGTCGAACCACCCACTGTTGACCAACCCCCACCCGGCCGATTTCAGGCCGGCGGCCATCCGGGAGGCGAGATCGTTGACGCGCCGGGCGATGCCCGTCAGTCCCTCCGGTCCGTGCCAGGACGCGTAGAAGGAGGCCATCACCGCCAGCAGCACTTGGGCGGTGCAAATGTTGGAAGTGGCGCGCTGGCGCCGGATGTGCTGCTCACGGGTCTGGAGAGCCAGTCGCAAAGCCGGATCGCCGTTGGAGTCGATCGAAAGCCCCGCCAACCGGCCCGGAAGAGTGCGGACATATCGCTCTTTGGTGGCGATGAACCCGGCGTGAGGGCCACCGAACATCATGGGCACCCCGAAACGCTGTGACGACCCGACCGCGATGTCGGCGCCCCACTCCCCGGGGGGCGACAGCAGAGTGAGGGCCAAAAGGTCGGTGGCGACCGCCACTACCATCCCGGCCTCCTTGGCCTCTTCGACAGCCGCCGAAAAATCCCGGACTTCGCCGCCGGCGCCCGGGTAGTGGAGAAGAATCCCGAAGGATTCACCGTCCAGATAGTCCATGTCGTCGGGATGGGCGACCCGAACATCGATGTCCATGAAGCGGGCGCGGGCGCGGATCACCTCGACCGTTTGGGGGAAGGCGTCGGCATCCACCCAGAACCGGTCAGCCCGACGCCGGCGGGAGATTCGCCGAGCCATGGTCATCGCTTCGGCGGCGGCCGTTCCCTCATCAAGCAAGGACGCGTTGGCGACCTCCATCCCGGTCAGGTCGGAGACCATGGTCTGGAAGTTCAAAAGCGCCTCCAATCGACCCTGGGAAATCTCTGGTTGATAGGGGGTGTAAGCGGTGTACCAGGCGGGATTCTCCAGCACCTGGCGGAGGATCACCGATGGGACATGGACGTTGTAATACCCCAAACCGATCATGGATGTCAGCACCTGGTTCCGAGAAGCGATCTGCCGGAGGGCTCCGAGCGCCTCCGGTTCCCCCAGTGCCTGAGGCAAGTCCAATTCCTCCCTCATGCGAATGGAGGCGGGAACGGTTTCGTTGATCAGTTGGTTCAACGATTCCGCCCCCACTGCCTCTAGCATCTTCGGGATGTCTCGGCCGCGGGGTCCGATGTGGCGATCTGAAAAGTCGTAGGTGTGGCCGGCGGGCATGGGCACCTCCTCGGGACGCGGTGGCCTACTCTCCCTGCTGTCCTGTGTACCTGAGAGTTTCGCTCCCCGGGGGGAGCTTGCTCCTTCGGCGGCGGCTGCCCGCCCTCTTCAGCACTGCCTCTTCGACGCGGTCCGTTTGCCTGAGAGATTCCCGGGAGGTTTGCCCCTTCGGCGTCTCGCCTGACGAGACTCTCCCGCGTCGCGTTACCGGCTTTACGTTTTGTAACACTAATACCCGGGGTGGTCGGGCGGCGGCAAAAGCAATCTGATAACCCGGAGCGGCATTCCGTTAGGCTCATTTGACAGTGAGTGCGGCAGGCGTGGTGCTATTCGGATTGCTGGGAGGGATAGTGGCAGCCGTACAGAGCCAGATGATGGGAGAATTGGAACAAAGAGTGGGAATGCTGGCCGGCACTGCCTCCAATTTTGTGGTGGGGGCCGTGGTGATGGCGCTGGTCCTCCTGCTGATCAGAAGCCCGTCTCTCGCCGAGTGGCAGGACGTTCCACCCTATCTGTATCTGGCGGGGCTCGCCGGTATCGTGATAATCAGCAGTATTGCTTTTACGGTGGCCCGGGTGGGGGTGTTGGCCGGCTCCATGCTGTTGGTGACCGCCCAGTTGACCGGCGGGACGATCATCGATCACTTCGGATGGCTGGGGGCCTCTGTCCGAGAGATCACCCTGACCAAGCTCTTGGGCATCATGTTCCTGATCCTGGGGGCTCGGCTGGTGCTGCGCTGAACCGCCGGGGTTTGTTCAGAGTGCGATCATCGCCAGGGCGGCCACCGAGAGGGCCAGTCCGGTGAGCCGGGAGGGCGGGATCCTTTCTCGGTCCACCAGAAAGGCGAGCAACGCCACCACCCCCGGATAGAACGAGGAGGCCACGGCCACCAGGCCCAGCGGTCCGATCTGCACCGCCACCAGGTAGGTGAGGTTGGCCAGGACACTGCCGCCGGCCACAAAGGCCAGCAGGCGCTCCCTCCGAGGGAGGCCAAGCGGCACCCGGCGGATCTTCACCAGAATCCATATCGAGGCAAGTCCACCGCATTTGAAAGTCAAAAGCGGCCACAAGCCGGCGTCGGGTGAGATCTGGGCGATACCGATGTAGACCAAGGAAAAGGCCAGACCGGCCGCCAACCCGTAGGCGGCCTTGGCCGGGCGGTTTCTGGTCTGCCGGGCGGACACGGTCAGCCACAGCGCCGGCATGGCCAACGCCACTCCGATCCACGACAGCAGGCCGTAGCGTTCACCGGTCACCAACCCGAACAGGAAGGGCACCAGGGAGAGAGTGACGGCGGACACCGGTGAGACCACCGCCATCCGACCCTTGGCCAGACCCTGGAAATAGAAGACCACCCCGGTGACGCCGGCCACCCCGCTGACAAGACCCCAGGCGAAGTCGGTGGCAGTGACCGAAGCGCCCACCAGAAGATGATGGGTTACGGCAATGAGGATAGAAAGACCCAGACCTGTGACGTTGGACCAGAAAGCGACCGCGAACACCGGGGCCCGGCGGGTGGCTATTCCTCCCGCGAAGTCGAAGACCCCGTAAAAGACCGAGGTCAGTCCGGCCAGCAGAATAGCCATGGTGCGCCGGAGAGAGGCAGGGAGTGTGCGAAAGCGAGCATAAGAAATAGCAGACCCCGATCCGGATCGGGGGCCAAGCGGAGGTTAGTGGGGTTGTGCTCCGGGTGGACATCAGTCCAAGTGGCGCTCCCTCGTCGAAGCGGTCGGTCGGTTCTGTCTCAGAGGGCGATGAGCGCCAACGAGATCACCGACAAACTCAATCCCACCATCCGGGAGGGTGGCATCTTTTCTTTCTCCACTGTCCGGGCCAACACGGCGATCACCACCGGGTAGAAGGAGGACGCCACGGCCACCAGGCCGAACGGGCCGATCCGAACCGCCAAGAGATAGGTGAGATTGGCCAGAATGTCGCCCCCGGCCAGCAAAGCCAGTGGACGGGCGTCGCTCGGCAAGACAACCGGAACTCTGCGGATCGTCACCAATACCGCCAGCAGGCTGAGTCCTCCCACTCTGACTGCGATCAAAGGCCACAACCCGGCCTCGGGCGAAGTCTGGGCGATGCCGATTAGAAAGAGCGAAAAGGTCAGCCCCGATATCACGCCGTAGATCGCTTTTCCCGAACGATCCCATCGCCGGCGCTGGGATACCGTGAGCCACAGGGCGGGCAGGGCCAATGCCACTCCCGCCCATGACTGCAGGCCGTAGCGTTCGCCGGTCACCACCCCGAACACCAGGGGAACCACCGCCAAAGTGACAGCCGATACGGGCGCCACCACCGCCATCCGGCCCTTGGCCATCCCCTGGAAGTACAAGGCGAGTCCGGCTACTCCAGCCACCCCGCTCACCGCTCCCCAGACGAGATCGGATAGAGTGACCGTGTCGCCGATCACCAGGTAATGCATCACCGATATGAAGACCGCGATCGCCAAACCCACCAGATTGGCCCACAGCGTCACCGCCAGCACCGGGGCTCGGCGGGTGGCCAACCCCCCGGCGAAATCGCACAACCCGTATAAAAGGGAAGTCAGACCGGCCAGGAATATGGCCATGGCGCTCCGCGGTGGTGAGCAGGGAAAAGGACAGCCGTCATAGTTGGTGCCCGGCCCCCAAGCGGCGGAGGTCGGATCAAGCCAAGACTAGCGGATGGTGGTTGTGGGTCAGGAAGCGATGCCACCCGCCTCCGTTCCGAGAGGGCGTCCGCCCGGGCGTATTCTTTAAATCGGATGAGAAACGACCGACGCACCCTTTTGGGGTGGGCGATGTATGACTGGGCCAATTCGGGCTATGTCGTGATCACGGTGGGCGTTCTTCCCGCCTATTTCGGTTCGGTGATCGTTCCCGAGGAGGGCTGGTTGGGCCTGAGCGCCGAGTCTCTGTGGGGATACATGGTGGGGCTCATCTCCCTGGTGCTCTTTCTGATAACCCCGGTGCTGGGAGCGATTGCCGACTACCGCGCCCAGCGCCTCCGGTTCCTGAGGGTTTGCGCCTACGGCGGCGCCGTGTTCGTCACCTGTTTCACGTTCGTTTCCACCGGTGATGTGCTGCCGGCCATCGTCATATTCCTGGCCGCCCATTTCGGATTGGCGGCGGCCAACGTCTTCTACGACAGCATGCTTCCCCTCATCAGCACCGACGACACCATCGATCGGGTCAGTTCCAAGGGATATGCTCTCGGTTACATAGGCGGCGGTATCTATCTGCTGCTGGCCATAGTGTTCATCTTCTACTCCGAAAACTTGGGCGTGTCGGAGTCCCTGGCCGCCCGGTTGTCCATCGGAGGCTCCGGCATCTGGTGGGCGGGTTTTTCTTGGTACGCATTCGGTCGCCTGCAGGAGGTCGACCAAACCCGAGCGAGAACCGGCGACCACCGAGAACAAATGGGTCACCGCAATCATTTGCGGCTCGGTTTCAGCCGCACCTGGAGGACCTGTCGCAACCTCTCGGGACACCGACATCTGCTGCTGTTCGTGGTGGCCTACATCTTCTATATCGACGGGGTGCAGACCGTTATAAACATCTCTGCCATCTACTCTTCCGAAACCCTTGAGATCAGCACCTCTTTTATTGCCCTGGTCTTGCTGGTGGTGCAGTTCATGGCCTTTTTCGGGGCGCTTCTGTTCGGACGCCTGTCCGACCGGATCGGACCCAAACGCTCCATCTCCTTTGCCCTGGTGATCTGGACGGGGGTGCTGGTCGCCGCCTACTACCTACCGGTGGGACAGAACTATCCCCTGCTGGCCCTGGGAATGGTGATCGGAATGGTGTTGGGCGGCACCCAGGCCCTCAGCCGCAGCCTCTATGGATCGATCATCCCCGAACAGGCCTCCGCCGAGTTTTTCGGCTTCTTCTCGGTGTTCACCAAGTTCTCCGCCATCTGGGGCCCGATCATCTTCGCCACTTTCCGCCAAGTGACCGGTTCGAGCCGACCGGCGGTTTTGTCCTTGGTGATCTTTTTCGGGTTGGGATTTGTGCTGTTGAGCCTGGTGAACGTCGAAAAGGCCCGCTCGGAGCGCGCCACTTGGAGGGTTCTCGAGGCATAGTCCCCTACCCTCCGCCCGGGTGTCAGCCGATGGACGCTCCGGTGCGGTCGTCGAAGAAGTGCAGCTTGGAGACGTCCACCCGAAGCCGGATTCGACCTCCGGCCGAAGGCGCCGAATCGGGATCGACCCGCGCCACGAATTTGGTCCGGTCTCCCAGCGAGGAGATGTCGGTTCCCTCATCTTCCAAGAGCTCCCGGATGTCGGGGGTGATGACCGGAGGGGCCGGCTTGCTGAAGTGGACGTACGCTTCGGATCCCAACTGCTCGACCAGGGTGGCTTCGGCCTCGATGGCGGCCACCCCCGAAGATGCCTGTGACGAGGGATGGGTCTCGAAGGCTTCCGGTCTGATGCCCACCACCACCTGGGTGTCGATGTGGGAAGCCAGGGAAGGGCGGTTGGCGAGAACCGAGTTCGGGAGAGGAATATGCTCATCAGCGAAGGCGAGGACCAGCCCATGGTCTCGGGTCTTCATCTTCCCGTACACGAAGTTCATGGAGGGAGATCCGATGAATCCGGCCACGAACAGATTGGCGGGACGGTCGTACAGCACTCTGGGAGTATCGATCTGCTGTAGGTTGGTCTGTTGTTCGCCGGCTTTGCGCAGCACCGCCACCCGGTCTCCCATGGTCATGGCCTCCACCTGATCATGGGTGACGTACAAGGTGGTGGTCTTGAGGCGCTTGTGGAGGATCCCCAACTCCGAGCGCATCTGCACCCGCAGCTTGGCGTCGAGGTTCGACAGTGGTTCGTCCATCAGGAATGCCGCCGGCTCCCGCACGATGGCCCGTCCCATCGCCACCCGCTGGCGCTGCCCACCCGACAGCGACTTGGGCTTCCGATCCATGAGCTCGGAAATCTCCAAGATGGCCGCCGCGTCCGCCACCCGGCGACGGATCTTCTCCCGAGGCATACGGCGCATTTTCAATCCGAAGGCCATGTTGTCGAACACGCTCATATGGGGATAGAGCGCGTAGTTCTGGAAAACCATGGCGATGTCCCGGTCCTTGGGCGAGACGTCGTTCACCACCCGGTCGCCGATACGAAGCGACCCCTCCGTTATTTCCTCCAGCCCGGCCACCATCCGCAGGAGGGTGGATTTCCCGCATCCCGAGGGACCCACCAGCACCACGAACTCCCCGTCGTCCACCTCGATGCTCACATCATGGATAGCCAGAGTGCCCCCCGGATATACTTTTCTCACTCCCTCAAAAATTATGGAAGACAAACTGTCTCTCCTCCAAAGATCGGTTTACGGTCGTCCCGCTTGAAATCATAGCCGCGGCCCGAGGCCGAGCGGGTTTTGATCGGGGCAATTCCAACCCAGGGGCGGCCGGTGGCTGCGACCGAATAGGTCGTTTCTCAGTTCCAGATGATCTGCCCGGCGTTCACCAGCAACAGAACCGCCGTTCCGGCCACCATCACCCCCGCCGCGATCAGCCAAAAAGCGCGGCGGAAGGGAACCCCGAAAACGAAGGCGGCCAGCACGCCCGTCCATCCTCCGGTGAGGGGCAGAGGGATGGCCACCAAGGCCACCAGGGCCAGATCCCGCAGGCGGGCGAACCAGGTTGTGTGACGGCGGCGGGTGCGGGCATAGAGCCGGTCGAGCAGACGGCGCATCCACCCCCACCGGTCGGCGGTGCAATACCGGTCGCAAATCCTCAGCAGACGGAACACCAGGGGAAGGGGCGCCAGATTGCCGACCACCGACCAGATCCAGGTCGGAAGAGAGTCCATCTCCAGCACCAGCCGACCCAGCGGAATACCGGCGCGCAACTCCAGCACCGGCAGAGCCGAAATGAGCGCCACCGCCACCGGATCGGACACCCCCCAGTCTCCCAGCAGATCGACCAGGTACCGGCGCACTTGCGGCTAGTTGCGACTAGTGGGGTTTGTATCGGGACATGGTGTCGGGCATGGCCACTATCACCATCGGAATCGTCACATATTTGAGAACGTATGACATACCGTAGCCGAAGAAGGGTCGGCTGGTCAGAGGTCGGCTGGTGGCACCCATCACCAGCAGGTCCCAGTTTCCGCGGTTGGCAGTGTTCACCAGATCCCCTTCCGGCTGGGAGACCGGTTTGACGTCGGTGTTCACCCTCGCCCCCAGTCGTTCCCCGAATACCACCGACTCCTCCGCCATCTCCAAACCCGCTCGGTAATTCTCGGCGCTGCTCAGCATGTCGAAGTTGAACGGCCCGTCAGCGACTTCGGTAATCAGGTGCAAAGCAAAAACCAGGCCGTCGTTGCCGGCGGCCAGGGAATAAGCGACCTCCTCGGCGGCGCGGGAAGCCCGATTCGATTCCAGGGACAACATCACCCGGCTAACGTCGAGCGATGCCTCGTCGGGGAGGCTGCCCTGTCCGTCGTGGGTCGGGTAGCGAAAGATCAGCGTCGGCAGTTCCAGTCTGGCCAGCACCCGGTCGATCACCGTGGAGAAAACCTCGCCCTCCTGGGTGCGCTCGCTGGCGCCCAGCACCACCAGATCGTACCCCAGCACCGCCTCGTTGAGGATTGCCTCGGCCGGATCCCGCCGCTTGCGTCGGATCAGCCGGTGACGATCTGATCCCAACGCCTCCATTACCTCCTCGGGACCCTGGTCTTCCTCCCCTCGGACTCCCAGCTGCCGTTTCCACCAACTGCCGGTGTGACCGGTGACTACCAGCACCGTTATCTCGGCATCGGGGAACAGATGCTTCAACTGGTTGGCGGCGTAGACGGTGTTGGCGCCTCCTCGGGTGGGAAGGAGAATCCGCTCCGATCCCAGAATCTGGGCTTGCGATCGGATGGCTTCCGACTCCAGGCGAGATTGTTCTTCCGCTCCGGTCTCCATGCCTCGCACCGCCATTTTCAGCATGATCGGGGCGATGAGCGAGGTGACAATGGCGGCCAGGACGATCACGGTGTAGCCGGTGTCGCTGACAACGCCCAGGCTCAGCCCCACCAGGGCGACCACGATGCCCATGGCGCCCAGCGCCGAGAGGCCCGATCCGAGCGCCAGTCCCTCCTTGAAGCTGAGACCGGCCCGGCGGGCGCCCACCAGAGCACCGAACATCTTGGCGGCCACCGCCAGCACGATCAACACCACCGTCCAGATAATGGCGCTGGGGCTGGCCAACAGCCAGATATCGACCCGGAGTCCGCTGAAAGCAAAGAAGATGGGGGCGAAAAACGAATCGGTCACCGTCTCCAGAATGTGGGGGACCCCCACCATCTGATAGCGCAGAGTGGCCAGAATGATCCCCACTATGAAGGCGCCCAGGATCGCTTCCAGCCCCAGGGCATGAGTGATGGCGCCGCCCCCGATGGCGGACACCAGGCTGACGGTGAGCGCCGCCCGCAGGTTGGATCCCCCTCGTAGCGCCAAGCGCATCGCCTGGTTGAGAAGCCACCTGCCCAATGTGGCGGCCAAGGCCACGAACAGCACCAGACCTCCCAGCGACGTGAGCATCCGGCTGGGTTCAAACCCCTCCTGGGCGATGCCGGCCAACCCGGCCAGGATAAGCCACCCAACCGAATCCATAGTCATGCTCACCGCCAAGGTCACCTGGCCGAAATTGCGGCGCAGCATTCCCAGGTCCTGCAGTATCTTGGCCACCACCGGCAAGGCCGCCACCGATAGAGCCAGCGCCATGAAGGCCGCGTACAGTCCCCTGCCCTGATCTCCAATGAAAGAGGACGGAGTCAGAAGCGCCACCACTCCCACCAACACCAGGGGGACTAGCAGCGCTCCCCCGGAAACGTTGATCGCCGCCCGGCGGAGGCGAGCGATGATGCCCAGATCGGTTTCGTATCCGATCACCACCAACACCATGATCACTGCCAGCCACGCCAGT
Source organism: Acidimicrobiia bacterium (assembly GCA_963665765.1). Lineage (GTDB taxonomy): Bacteria > Actinomycetota > Acidimicrobiia > Spongiisociales > ZC4RG35 > Bin76. The sequence goes on along the minus strand of OY762464.1, from coordinate 58,203 downwards.
CCGTAGGTCACCGAACCCACCGTGGAGTCCGAAAAGATCCACTCGAAGGTGTCCGGATAGAATCGGCCCAGGACGCTGGGGCCGATCAGCACCCCCGCCAATAGCTGACCCACCACCGGTGGTTGCCGTAGCTTGTTGGCGACGCCACCCATGAAACGGGCGGTGCCCACCAACAGGACCAACTGCACCAAAAACACGAACAGCTGATGTTCATCAAGAAGGGCGAACCCCTCGGAGTCAGCCGCGGCCAGAATGGGAAACACTCCCGGTTACATTACTTGATCGGTTGGGATTCTCGCCCTATCTAGATTGAGAACCGGATCTGGAGAACGTCACGGGACCGGATTTCATAGTCCTGTCCTTCCACCCGGGTCAGGCCTCTTTGGCGGGCCAAGTCCCATCCCCCGGCCTCGATCACGCTGCGGGCGCTCGCCACCTCGGCCCTGATGAAACCGCGTTCCATATCGGAGTGGATTCTCCCCGCCGCCTCCCGGGCCCCTGACCCTCGCCGAGTCAACCACGCCCGGGTCTCCCGGCGGTTGGCGGTGAAAAAGGTGCAGAGTCCGAGGGCTTCCAACGCCGCCCGGCCAAGATCGGAGGCCGCCCCCTCGCCCAATCCGAATGCCTCCCGCATCTCCGCCCGATCCTCGAGATCAAGCGCCACCGCCTCGGCCTCCAACGCCAGGCTCAAGTCCACCACTCCGTCGCCGACGGGCACGGTAGGCAGCATTCGACCGGGCGGGGCGAAGAGGGCGCCCTCCGCAACGTTCACCACCCACACCACCGGCTTGAGAGTGAGGGGAGCAAAGTCCGCCAGCGCGGTCAGTTCGCTCTCCGACCACTCCTCCGATCTCAACAGCATTCCCTCTCGGGCGATCTCCACTGCCCGGGCCACCGCCCGGTAGGCCGGACGCCGTTCGGGACGGGAAGTGGCCTGGTTGCGAAGTCGGGGAAGGGCTCTCTCGAAGACTTCGGCGTCGTTGATCGCCAGATCCACGACGGTGTCCTGGGCCTGTCGGGCGGGATCGCCCCCCGACTCATGATCGGGCGCCACCGGATCTGAAAAGGAGCGCAGCACCACCACCAGGCAGTCCGCCTGACGGAGCCTGCCGATGGTCTCGGTGTCGGTCTCCCCTCCCGAGCGGTTGCGCGCCGGGGTGTCCGCCACCTCCAAAGCGGCCGGGGTGACTCGGGCGGAACCCTCCAACCGCCCCAGTTCTCTCAACATCGGGTCCTCGATAAAAAGCATGCCGATCCGGGTTTCGGTGGTGGAGAAGGGAAACGGTGCGACTCCCTGCCATCGCCCGGTCAAGGCCGCGAACAACGAACTTTTGCCGGTGTTGGCCAGTCCGGTTATCGCCAAGGTGGGCATCGATCACCGAGACTAGACCAATCCAAGCGCCGGCCGGGGTGGGTTGACCCCTTGAGCCAACCGGCAAAAAGGCGCCGATCGTAACCGCAGTCTGCCAGAATCGGGCCTATGAGAACGGTGGTGATAACCGGGGGGACCGGGTGGCTGGGGAAAGCCCTTGCCGCCCGGTTGTTGCGCGACCAGCAGGTGCGGCTGGGGGTCACCTATCTCAAACCGGCGGAGGCGGCCGCTTTCGAGGACCGGTTCGGCACCCACCACGACCGGATAATGCTGCGCAGATTGGATGCCACCGACGCCCACGCCGTGGCGGAGTTCTTCGCAGAATTGCAGGAGGGATGGGGCAATGTCGGGGGGCTGGCCTGCCTGGCCGGCAACTGGGCGGGAGGAAGAACCATCGAGGAGACTTCCGATCTTCGCTTGGATCGAATGCTCGACTCCAACCTTCGCTCGACCTTCACCACCGTGCGGGCCGCCCTCCCCCACCTGCATCGCGCCGATTGGGCCAGGGTGGTGCTGTCCGCCAGCCGAGCCGCCTTCAACACGCCCCCGGGTCAAGCGGCGTTCAACATCGCCAAGGCGGGAGTGGTGGCGCTGGGCCGCACTTTGGCCGCCGAGCTTGCCAAGAGCCGCGTCTCCGTGTCGGTGCTGGTGCCCTCGGTGATCGACACCCCGGTCGCCCGCCAAGCCATGCCCGATGCCGACCACACTCTCTGGCCCACTCCCGACGACGTGGCGAGAGTAGTTGAATTCCTGCTCACCGAGGAAGCCCGGCTCCTGAACGGCGCCGAGGTGCCGGTGTAAGGCGGGGCCGGGACCCCGAGCATGCATGATGGAGGTAATCTGACATCTGATGAGTTCTGAACAAACTTTGCGTCCCGATCTGGTGGAGGAGCTTCCGTCGGGTTCGGGGGATGACGGCGCTTCCGGTGACGGCGTCGAGGTCACCGAGCCGGCCAAGTTGATCAGGATCGCCACCATGACCCGATCGATTCTGGAGGAAGTGCGGACCGCCACTCCCGACGAGTCGGGAAGGGAACTGATCTCCCGGATTCACGATCGTTCCCTGCATGAACTGCGCGATGTCTTGGGGGAGCAACTCCTTACGGAGTTCGACCGCATGTTCGATCCTCTATTGGGAGAGGACCCTCCCACTTCCTCGGAGGTGCGGATCGCCCAGGCCCAGTTGATCGGATGGTTGGAAGGTCTTTTCCAGGGAATCCAGGCCAGCCTGGTCACCAAGCAGATGGTTGCCCAGGCTGCCGCCGCTCAACGCGCCAAACTGACGGCAGGCCAACCCGAGCCGGAGGATCGGCCGGCCACCGGTCTCTACCTGTAGAGAAGGCCCGTGAAACCCCTGCGGGTGGCGGTGGTGGGAGGCGGGATCGCCGGAGTGTCCGCGGCCTTCCATCTCTCCCAAAGAGCCGAGGTGGTGCTGGTCGAAGCCGAATCCACCCTGGCCTATCACACCACCGGGCGATCCGCCGCACTGCTCTTCGAATCATACGGTTCCCCCGGGATCCGTCCTCTGACTCTGGCCGGCCGGAGCTTCTTCGACCACCCTCCCCCGGGTCTGGCCGATTTCCCCTTGCTGTCCAAGCGGGGCGGGATGCTGGTGGGCCGCGCCGATCAGATCGCGTCCTTGGAGAAGTGGGAGACAGCCGCCCGGGAATCGGGAACCGCCGTGGAATGGCTTGATCCCGAACAGGCCCAAGAGATATGTCCCGTCCTCCGAGAGGATCACCTGGAAGCAGCCGTTTGGGAGCCGGAGGCGGCCGACATGGACGTGGCGGCCATCCATCAGGCCTTCGTGCGGGGCGCCCGAGGACGAGGCGCCGAAATTCGCCTATCCGCTCCGGTGACCGCCCTGGAGAAGACCTCGGGCGGCTGGAAACTGAGAGCCGGGGAGGAGACCCTGTGCGTGGCAATGGTGGTGAACGCGGCCGGGGCGTGGGGCGACGAGATCGCCCGGATGGCGGGGGTCAAGCCGGTGGGAATCACTCCCTTGCGACGCACGATTTTCATGGCGCCGGGAGCCGAGGAATACCAGGACTGGCCCCTGGTGGCCAACGTGGAGATGGAGTGGTATTTCAAACCGGACGGCCTCCAACTGCTGTGCTCGCTCTCCGAAGAGAAACCCTCTCCTCCTTGTGACGCCCGACCCGAGCCACTCGACATCGCCCTGGCGATCGAACGCATCAACCAGGCCACCACCCTGGGGATCCGCTCGGTGCGTTCTTCGTGGACGGGGCTACGCACCTTCGCTCCCGACCGGGAGATGGTGATCGGATTCGACCCGGGCGCCGAAGGGTTTTTCTGGCTGGTGGGACAGGGCGGAACCGGCATCCAGACCGCCCCGGGCGCCGGTGAGTTGACAGCCTCTTTGCTGCTGGATTCGCAGGCGCCCCCCCGGCTGGTGGACCACGGCCTGGACCCGGCGGTGCTCAGCCCGGCCCGATTCGCCTGATGCCCTCCTTCAGAGTGAGCGTCACTCGACCACTGGACCTTGAGCAGTTCACCGACCGGTGGGCGCTGGGCTCGCTGTTCGCCTTTGGCGGGGCGGGGTACTTTTGGGGAGGATGGCCCGAAGCGGTCCAGTCTGGGCTGGTCGCCTATCTCTCCTGGGCTTTGTCCCGGGAACTCGACCCCGACCACCCCCTCTCGGCCAACCTGGCGGCCTTGGCGGGAGGGTCTTTGGCCTGGGCGCTTCAGCCCGATGTCGGGGTGTTGCTGGTGGTGCTGTTGGTGGCCAAAGTCATGGTGGGAAGCAGCGGCCTGTCCCCGGCCCGCTGGGAAGCGGGGGTCCTGGGCGCCTTAGCCATGGTTTTGGCGGTCACCCCGACCGGCTGGTGGGCCGCAGTGGCCATGGCCGCCGCTCTGTTCCTCGATACCCTGACCCCTCCGCACGCTCCGTCCGCGCACCGTTTCGTCGCCGGAGGCGTCGCCCTGGGAGGCACGATTGTCTATCTGCTCTTAGGCGAGGCTGACCATTGGTGGTGGGCGCAGGTGGCCGCCGTGGCCGCAGCCGGCCTGGTGCTGTGCTACGCCAAGCTCGACCTATACAAGAGATTGCGCTTGACACTCTTGACTGCCGGGATTCCCGCGCTGGGGACGGTGGTCCGGGAAATAACCCATGGCAATTGGGGAGGCGGTCCGTGGTGGATGTACGGACTGCTGGTGGGCGGCCTGGCTTTTGGCGTGGCCCTGGGCTTCATGAGGCCCGAAGTGGCTTCTTCCACCGACCGCGTCCCCCATCTGATCTCTTCCGAACGGGTGTGGATGGCCCGGTTGTTGATGGCGGCTTTGGTGATCGTTGCCTGGGCGTCGGAGTCGGATGGCGCCCTGCTCCGGGCCGTCGAACCCGCCGCCTGCCTGTGGGCAGTGCTGATCCTGGTGGGCATTCGGGAATCTTGGGACCGGACAGGACGGCGGACCGGGAAGAAATCATCCTGATGCCGGGGGGCGGACCGGACCAGGAAGTGATCACCTCCCTTCAGAACCGACGGGTGAAGGCGCTGGTGAGATTGCGTTCCCGGCGCGAGCGGGAGAGGGAGAACGCTTTCCTGGTGGAGGGATACCCGGAGTTGCGCAGAGCACTTGGTTGGCAGTCCCATTGGCTGGCGATCTATTGCTGTCCATCCTTGTATGCAGGAGGAATCGAAGAAAAACTGCTCGCCCAGGTGGAGGGAGAGGTGGCAAAAATCGAGGTGTCGGCGCCGGTTTTTCGCAAGGTTTCCTATCGGGATAGTCCCGAAGGCCTCTTGGCGGTGCTACGCCGGCCGCGGCTTCGGCTGTCAGACCTTCGACTTGGCCCCTCCCCTCTGGTGCTGGTGGTGGAATCGGTGGAAAAGCCCGGCAATCTGGGCGCCATGCTCCGCACCGCCGAAGCGGCCGGAGCAGACGCCGTGGTGGTAGCCGATTCCACCACCGACGTCTTCAATCCCAATGTGGTGCGCGCTTCGCTCGGGTCGCTCTTCACCCTTCCGGTGGCGGTGACCACCGGGCCCAAGGCGCGGCGCTGGCTCCGAGACCACCGCATAACGGTGATCGCCACCGGCCCCGAGGCGAAACGGCCGTGCTGGGAGGCCGACCTCCGGGGGGCCGCCGCCCTGGTGATCGGGGCCGAGCAGCACGGACTCTCCGATCTATGGTTGTCGGGCGCCGATCACCGATTGCGAATTCCTATGTCAGGTACGGTTGATTCGCTCAACGCCGCGGCGGCGGCGGCCGTGATCCTGTTCGAGGCCCGTCGTCAGAGATCGGACGGCTGAACGGCGGCGATCGCTTCGGCCAAGGTGAAGCGCTTCTCGTAAAGCGCCCTCCCCACAATGGCAGCTTCGCATCCCATATCCGCCACCGACTCCAAATCGGCCAACTCGCCCACCCCTCCAGAGGCGATCACCGCCATCTCCGACATTTCCAGCACTTCGGCAAGTAGCTTGAGGTCCGGCCCGGTCATCGCTCCATCCCGCTCGATTCCGGTCACCAGCAGCCTCCCGACGCCGGCTTCCCGCAGACCGGCCACCACCGCTCCCACCTCCAGACCTTCATCCAGCCATCCCGCTCCCCTGGCCCGTCCCGCCCGGATGTCGAGGGCCGCCACCACCCGATCGATCCGCTCCACCTCTCCCAGGATGTTCGGGTTCCATACCGCGGCGGTCCCCATCACCACCCGCCGGGCGCCGGCGGAAAGCGCCGCCCGGGCCACCTCGGCGTCGCGGATCCCCCCGCCCACCTGAAAGGGGATTCCGGCCCGCGCCATGTTGTCCCAGATGTGGCGGTCGGAGTGGCCGGAACGGGCCCCGGAGAGGTCCACCACATGCACCAGGTCGGCGCCTTGGGACACCCATTGCCCCGCCACTTCCACCGGGTCCTCGGAGTAACGGGTTATCCGGCCATAATCGCCGTGCAAAAGACGCACCACGCGACCCTCGAAGATGTCGATTGCGGGGATCACCTGCAAAGCAAGCCTCTTTCATCGGCCAAAGCGGAAAGCGTGGTCATTTTTCCGGGTTTGTGATATCGTGTCATTGTGCTAGCATGATAATACAACCAACCGTAAAGAAATCCAGACGACTCCGGGATCATAGATGACCTTCGACACAACCTGGGAGGACCAGGACACGAGCGAACTTTTCGCCGCGGTGCTCTCGCTGAAAAACACCGAAGAGGCGGCGCTTTTTTTCCGGGATCTGTGCACCGTCAAAGAACTGGCCGACCTGAGCCAGCGCTGGGCGGTGGTGCGCCAGCTGAACCGGGGCCTCTCCTACCGGGAGATCTCAGCGGTCACCGGGGCAGCCACCGCCACCATCACCCGCATCAACCATTGGCTGCGCCACGGCACGGGTGGCTATCGCTTGGCGCTGTCCCGAATCGGGATAGACCCGGAACCGGCGGCTACCCCGTGAGCCAGGCCGCGCTCACCTTGGCTGTTCCCAACAAGGGGCGGCTGCGGGAACCGTCCCTTCGGCTGCTAAAAAGGGCCGGGATGTCCTTTGAGGTAACCGATCGGGTGCTGTCCCTGCGGGTTCGCAATGTGGATGTGAATCTGGTGCTGGTCCGCACCGAGGATATCCCGGGGATGCTGATCGAAGGCGTGGCCGACGTGGGTATCACCGGACTCGACCTCATGGAGGAGGCCAACGGAGTTTCGAACCTTCGGGGTCTGGCCGAACTGGATTATGGGTTCTGCCGGCTGGCCGCCGCCGTCCCCAACGCCTCGCCCATCCGCTCGGTGGCCGAGCTGAAAGGACTACGGGTTGCTACCTCCCATCCCCGCACCACCACCCGCTTTCTGGCCGAAAACTCTATCCCCGCCCAAGTGGTGACCCTTAAGGGGTCGGTGGAGGCGGCTACCAAAATAGCCATGGCCGATGCGGTGGTCGATCTGGTCTCGACCGGGTCCACTCTCCAACTCAACGGCCTGCGGGAAATTGGGGTGCTGCTTCAATCCCAGGCGGTTCTGGCCGGCCTCCCCGAGGCGGAACACCATCCCTTGGTCAGGCAGCTGATCACCGCGGTGGGAGCGGTCACCGCCGGACGACGAAAGCGCTACGTGCTGCTCAACACCTCTTCGGACAACACCGATCGGATAAGCCGAATAATCCCCGGCCTCTCGGCGCCCACCGTGGTTCCCCTGGCCGAAGAGAATATGGTGGCGGTGCATTCGGTGGTGGACGCCTCCGACCTGTGGGAACTTCTCCCCCGTCTGGAGGAAGCCGGCGCCCGAGGGATCCTGGTGCTTGACATCGGACAATTGATCCCATGATCGGCATTTCCCACCCACGCCTCCGGCAGGTGCGGCTTGATGATCTGACCGAGCCGGAGAAGGCCCGGCTGTGCCGCCGGACCGCGGTTCCTGATCCCGGGGTGCGCAAGATCGCCCGGGAGCTCTGCGAGCAAGTGGCAAAAGACGGCGACCGGGCCATGAAGCAACTGGCGGATCGCCACGGCGGAGGGTACTTTCGGATTCCCCGGTCAGAACTGGAAGCTGCCGCCCGCCGGATGCCGGAGGTGGTGGACGCCCTGGAAAGAGCCCGTTGCCACATAGCCGATTTTCACCGCCGCCAGATCCCCACTGACACCAGCACGGAGACCGTCCCCGGAGTTTCCATCACTCGCCGCTGGTCGCCGTTGCGGCGAGTGGGCGCTTACCTCCCCGGCGGTCAGGCAGCCTACCCGTCCACCGCCCTGATGACGGTCACCCCCGCCAAGGTGGCCGGAGTGGCGGAGGTGGCGGTGGCCACCCCCGCGGGCCCCGATGGGACGGTAAACCCGGCGACCCTGGCCGCCTGTCTGGTGGCCGGCGCCGACGAAGTTTGGGCGATGGGCGGCGTCGGCGCCATCGCCGCCTTCGCCTATGGAACCGAGCAGGTCGAACGAGTGGAGAAGATTGTAGGCCCCGGCAGCCAGTGGGTTACCGCCGCCAAACTGGCCGTTTTCGGGGACTGCGGGATAGATCTGCCCGCCGGGCCGTCGGAGGTTCTGGTGCTGGCCGACCACACCGCCGATCCCCGGCTGGTGGCCGCCGATTTGTTGTGTCAAGCCGAACACGGGCCGGACTCACCGGCCGTGCTGGTCACCACCGACCCCGAACTCCCGGTCCGGGTGGAAGCCGCTCTGCAACACCAACTCGCCACCTTGGAACGTCGCCCCATCCTGGCCGAGGCCCTGGCCAATCATGGAATGACAGTGCTCGCCGCCGACATGGAGCAGGCGATCAGGTTCGCCAACGGATACGCCGCCGAACACGTCTCCATACTCACCGCCGACCCCGACCCCCACTCTCACGCCATCACCGCCGCCGGGTCGGTCTACGTGGGACGTTGGTCGGCCGAATCGGCGGGAGACTATGCCACCGGCGCCAACCACGTGCTTCCCACCGGCGGCCTGGCCGCCTGCTACGGCCCGCTGGGGGTGGAGGACTTCGGTTCCTGGAGGCAAGAGCAGCGCCTCACCCGCGCGGGCCTGGCCGGGATCCTTCCGATCATCACCTGTCTGGCCGATGCAGAAGGGTTCACGGCCCACCGACGGGCCGCCGAAATAAGGTTCAGTGCAGAAGGAGCATGACGGATATGTCGAACAGAACCGCACACATCACCAGAAACACCCGGGAGACCTCGGTCGAGGTCAGCTTGGATCTGGACGGGTCGGGACAGGCCGAGGTAGCCACCGGGGTAGGGTTTTTCGATCACCTGCTCACCTCTCTCGCTCACCACGCCCTGTTCGATCTGAAGGTCACCACCGTCGGCGATCTGATCATCGACGACCATCACACTGTGGAAGACACCGCCCTGGTGCTCGGCGCCGCCCTGGCCGAGGCCTTGGGCGACCGGGCGGGCATCAACCGGTTCGGAGATGCCCGGGTTCCCATGGACGAGGCTCTGGGTACGGCGGCGGTGGACGTGGGAGGTCGCCCCTACGCGGTGATCGATCTTCCCCTGCAGAACCCCTCGGTCGGCAATCTCACCACCCAGAATCTCCCTCACGCGTTGGAGGCAATGGCCCGAACGGCCGGTATCACCCTCCACTTGAGCTCGAAAGGCATCAATGATCATCACCAGGCGGAAGCGGCCATCAAAGCTCTGGCCCGGGCGTTGCGCCAAGCCGTGGGACGCGACCCCGGACGAGTGGGAGTGGCCTCCACCAAAGGGATAAGTTGACCACCGTCGCGGTGGTGGATCACGGCGCCGGAAACCTGGTCTCCATCACTCAGGGCCTGCAACGGGTGGGCGCGGAGACCATCTTGGCGTCTCACCCCGCACAGATCGAAGCTGCCGACGGAGTGGTGCTCCCCGGAGTGGGTACCACCGGCGCGGCCATGGAGCAACTGCACGAAGTCGGATTCGTTTCCTCCCTGACGGATTGGCCGGGACCCCTCTTGGGGATCTGTGTAGGGCTGCAACTCTTTTTCGAAGGTAGTTCGGAGGATGACAGCACCTGTCTGGGGCTGATGGATGGCCGGGTGGAGCGACTGCGGGAGACACCCAGACTCCCGCACATCGGATGGAACGATCTCCTGATCGCCACCGACGACCCACTGTGGCAAGGTCTTCCCGCCCAACCCACCTTTTATTTCGTGCACTCCTACGCGCCGCACCCCGCCAACCGTCGGCTGATCACCGCCGAAACCGAATATGGCCGCCGGTTCTGCGTGGCCGTCCGGGACGGCCATCGGGTGGGCGTCCAGTTTCACCCCGAACGTTCCGGCGCCAACGGGCTCCGGGTGCTGTCCAACTTCCTGTCCGACTGCCGGACTTGGGCGGACCGACAGTCGGACGGCGGAACCTGATGCTTCGCAAGAGGATCATCCCCTGTTTGGACGTAGCGGCCGGTCGCGTGGTGAAAGGAGTCAACTTTGTCAACCTCACCGACGAGGGCGATCCCACCGAACTGGCCGCTCGCTACGCGGCCGAGGGCGCCGACGAGATCTGCTTTTTGGACATCGCCGCCGCCCCCGAGAACCGGGCCACCATGTGGGAGGTGGTCCGACACACTGCCTCGGAGGTTTTCGTTCCCCTGACTGTGGGCGGGGGGATACGCTCTCCCGCCGATATGAAGGCAGCCCTGCGGTCCGGCGCCGACAAGGTGAGCATCAACACTGCCGCGGTCCGCCGCCCCGAGCTTCTCCGGGAGTGCCGCCGCCGCTTCGGACGTCAGTGCGTGGTTCTGGCCATCGACGCCCGTCGTCTTCCCCAGGGCGGATTCGAGGTGGTGGTGGTGGGAGGACGGCAGCCGGTGGGCTGGGATGCGGTGGAGTGGGCGCGGCGGGGAGTCGAATTGGGCGCCGGGGAGATCCTGCTCACTTCCATGGATCGGGACGGAACCAAGATAGGCTATGACCTGGAACTCACCGCCGCGGTCACCGAGGCGGTCCAAGTCCCCGTCATCGCCTCCGGGGGGGCGGGAACCTCCCAACACTGTGTGGAGGTCTGCCAGAAGGCAGGTGCCCAGGCGGTGCTGGCCGCTTCCATTTTCCACCGCCGGGAGATCGAGATCAGTGAGGTCAAGCAAGCCATGGCCCAAGCCGGAGTTCCGGTGCGCCTGACATGAACCGGGACACCGCCGACGGCTCTCCCCTGCCCGACGAGCTCCGCTGGGGCGCCGACGGTCTGATACCCGGCGTGGTGCAGGACGCCCGCACCGGCCAGATTCTCATGGTGGCCTATCTCAATCGGGAGTCCTACGCGCTCACCTTGGAAACCGGTGACGTCCACTTCTGGTCGAGATCCCGCCAAGAACTGTGGCGAAAGGGCGCCACCAGCGGTTCCCTGCTGAAGGTGATGAAGATCGCAGCTGACTGTGACTCCGACACCCTTCTCATCACCGCCCAGCCCGCCGGACCCGCCTGCCACCGACACACCGTCACCTGCTTCGACGACGGTCCTCGCGGTCAGGGATTCCAGTGGTTGGAGAGGCTGTGGGAGGTGATCGATTCCCGAGCCGCCCATCGGCCTTCGGATTCCTATACCACCCGGTTGCTGGAGGGTGGGGCTAACCTGACCGGGCGCAAAGTCGTGGAAGAAGCCACCGAGGTGCTGATCGCCGCCAAGGACCACGCCCACGGAACACAACCCAACCGCCGGGTGGCCGAGGAGATGGCCGATCTCCTCTATCACCTGCTGGTGCTCACCGCCGAACGAAAAATCCCTCCCTCGGAAGTGATCGCAGTCCTAGCGGAACGCTTCACAAACTGAATCTTGCCCACCTCAAGCGGGTGTTCCTTTTCCACCAAAGAAACGAAAGCGACGCCGGCGAGGATTTCCACACCGCTTTCCGTCAAACAGAATTGGAGCGGTTTTTCTGGCCCGCCGGAGAACTGAATCTGCGGAAGGCGGGACGTGATGCTTAGGAGTTATGTTCCCTTTACCTCGAAGTGTCACAGGTGAAGACTAGGGTTTCTGCTATGAGAATCTCTGAACGGGAGTCCGGGTCCCGGCTGGCTTTTGGGAGGGGCGATTCACTTGGCCGGACTGCGATTGACTGCCGGTCGTATCTGCGTCTGAATGCGGATGAAGACAGGCCTCTCGACTCCCTTGATGGGTCATTGTTGGTGTGTGGCCGCGCTGAGGGGGCGTTGGCGTTGCTACCTCCGAGAAGTGTCCAGACTGTTGTGACGTCGCCGCCTTACTGGTCGTTGAGGGACTATGAAGTTCCCGACCAGATAGGGTGCAACGATGGGTTAGGGGAGTATGTGAAGAGCATTGTTGTTGCTTTTGATCAAGTTAGGAGAGTCTTGGCCGATGATGGGACGGTGTGGTTAAATGTAGGCGACAGTTATACGTCTGGTAATCGTAAGTACCGGGCGCCGGACCGTAAGAACCGGGCCCGGGCCATGCCGGTTCGGCCCCCTACCCCACAGGGCCTCAAGCCAAAGGATTTGATCGGCGTTCCGTGGAGGTTGGCCCTTGCCCTTCAGGATGCAGGGTGGTGGGTGCGATCCGAGGTGATTTGGTATAAGCCGAATGCACATCCGGAATCTGTTAGAGACCGGCCCACGAAATCGCATGAGACTGTGTTTTTATTGTCGAAGCAGCAGAACTATTACTACGACGTGTCGGCGGTGAAGGGTCCAAACGGGCGTCGGCTCCGAACAATGTGGGATATCAACACGGAACCGCGTCGTCGATCAGCAGGTGGCATCGCTGACCATCCGGCGGTGATGCCGATGACCTTGGCGCGTAGATGTATCAAGATAACTAGTCGGCCGGGGGATGTGGTGATGGATCCCTACGCTGGTTCGGGTACGACGCTCCTTGCAGCCCAGGAACTGGGAAGACCCTGGGTGGGGATAGAACTCAAACCGGATTATGTAGATTTGATCGAGCGACGTCTTGCTGATCGACCCGTCCTTTAAGCGGGTATTGTGTGGAGATTCGAGACCTGAGAGCTCGCATTGAGCGACTCTCACCGATGGGGGTGCGGTTCGTTGCGCGTTTGGTTGACTCCCTGTCATCTCCTCCACATGCCGATTTCATGGGTTCCACCTGGATAGCGAACTCACCTGAGTGGGTTGAGTATTTCGGACTGACGATCTCAGCGCACCACGGGTTTACTGTCGAGCCTCTTATGTTGACCGGTTTTGAGGTGGCGTTTCGTAATGCATGTGAAGCCGTTGAGTGGCATGTGAGTAAGCGAGGATCGGCCACCGAGCGGTTCCTTGACCTCACCGTTACAACAGAATCAGCGGTGCGTAAGCTATCCCTCAAATCAACTGCTCAGAAGAGACTGTCAGCTTCCAGTGCTCACATTTCCAAGCTCACCGAGGCTGCGTGGATCCAAGATGTCAGGTCGGCCAAGGCCCGAAGAGAAAAGACGCTGGAGTTGTTTGAGCAGTACCGAGAGGCGGTCGATGCCATCATCATGCTGCGGGCATTTCGGAAGGAAGTGGACAAAGTTCCTACAAAGTACCAGTTGCTGGAAATCCCTACGGCTATCTTTGATTCGCTCGCTGAAGTTCCATTATCGGCCTTTGCGGCGGATGGTCCAACCATCGATTGCAGTTATCGAGGTGAACGAGCGGCAGCCCGCGTGTCTCTGGATCGATCCGATGCGAAGATCACAGTGAAACAGATCCGGCTTTCGTCTTGTGTCCTACATGCAGAATGGCACATGACTGCCCATGGAAGTCCGCCGAGCTAAGTGGCGGAGTATCCTTCGGTTTCGGATTGAGGGCGCTTCGCAAGTGAGTGGGGATTTGAGAATCGTCGAATGTGATAGGGGATCCTCCATAGGCGAGTGCTGAAGCAATTTCATGGCCCTGTGGAGTTCCCCCGTTTTTGCGGACACGTTTTCTGTGATCGTGTGAGAGGCTGTTTGGTCTCTTGGTAATAGGAGGTATTTGTATGCCTGCTCCTTATCCGGAGGAGTTCCGGTGTAGGGCCGTGGATCTGGTCCGCCAAAGCGATGAGTCGGTTGCGGCGATTGCTCGCCGGCTGGGAATTGCGGTTTCCGGTTTGCGGAGATGGGTTGTCCAGGCGGAGATCGACGAAGGCCGGTCTGCTGGGCTGTCCACCGAAGAAAAGAAAGAGTTGACCCGTCTGCGGCGGGAGAACCGGGTGTTGCGAATGGAGCGTGATTTGCTCTCTCGAGCCGCGGCCTTCTTCGCCCAAGAGTGAACGTACTCCCGAAATGATCTATGAGTTCATGGAGGTGGAGAAGGCGGGTTTTCCGGTCAGGTTCATGGCCAAACGGCTGGGAGTGTCCACCTCGGGTTTCTACGACTGGCAGGCCGACCATCTGTCGGCAACCGACACCAGTCTCAACACTTCCAACTCGTCGTGTCGCTCATCGGCGACGCGCTGGCGGATTTGCTCACCGATGACCTTGGACAGTCGTTCGCCTCGGGTCAGAAGGTGCGTGAATTCGAGAGTAAGTCCCTCAGATTGATTGAACGGTTCCCGCCAATGCGCCGCGGTGGTCGCTTCCCGCCGTTTGAGGCCCTCGAAGATCGCCTCTGCGGCTGCTTCGTCGAGGCGAACCGTGACGGTGGCGCAACCTAATAGGTCACCGAGATCCAACAGGTCCTCAACCCGCGCGGTTGCCGCCAGGAGCACTCCCGGGATGGCTGCCGCTTCGGCTCGTAGTTGCTTCCATCCGTTGATTTGCTCGGTTCCGGCCGCGTCGACCAGGAAACCCACCGGAGCGTCTGGTTTGGCATCGTACATCCGGGCAAGACGGACCAAATGGGGTACATCCTCCCGAGACAGGCGACGCACCCGGTACCACACGACATCACGACGAGCCGAAGGCACCGACCTGAACACCAACCACGAGTCAGAGCCGGACCGGCCAAAGCAGCCTAACTCGGCAGCCACCAAACCCGGGGGAACTCCAGCCCCTGTAAAACACCACGTCTCAAGAGGCACATCCCCTGGCCAACACCCCCACCTCCCAACCAGAACCGCCACCCCACACCCCCTCTCCACCCGACTACCCTACAGAAAACAACCCTGTACGGCAAACACAACGAATTACGCGTCAACCCCGCCCTTGTAGCTCAGGGGATAGAGCGACTGCCTCCTAAGCAGTAGGTCGCAGGTTCGAATCCTGCCGAGGGCGCCCAATGCATCCAGATAGATCCCGGGTCGGCGTCAGCATCAGGCGGCATCCGTGGATTATCGGGATCTCGGCCGCCTATGTGACGGTTTGGACGGTCTATGGGTTCAGCACGGGATCGAAGCTGGCTTTTCCATATCTGTTGTGGATGCTGTTTGCCGGAGGCATCCTGTTGTATGTCGACGGCCGGGTGCGT
This sequence comes from Acidimicrobiia bacterium, assembly GCA_963665765.1. Classification (GTDB taxonomy): domain Bacteria; phylum Actinomycetota; class Acidimicrobiia; order Spongiisociales; family ZC4RG35; genus Bin76. The sequence continues at coordinate 43,081 of OY762464.1, read as the reverse complement.
TTTTCCACTCATGTGCTGGTGTTGCTGGCAGGTTCGGGGTTCTGTCATTTGGCGGGAGGGCACCTGGTGTTCGATGGCATCTTGCTGTACGAGCAAAACCTGGGTGTCATCGGCTATGACCATCTTTTGCACATGGTGGGCATGGGAACGGCCGGGCTGGCGGTTTGGGAAGCCACCTGTTGGAGGCTGCGCGCCATCAGCGGTATCGAGGCGGCATTGGTTGCTTTTCTGGGCGCCAATGCGGTGGGAGCGATCATCGAGATCGGTGAATACCTGGCGACGTTGACGGTGCCGGTGGCCCGAGTGGGAGACTATGCCAACAACATGCAAGACCTGATCGCCAACCTCCTGGGAGCGTGTGTGGCCGCCTGGTGGGCCGGCCGGGGTCCCCGCGGCATTCCGCGTCCCTAAATCGGGCTACGAACGCCGGGCGGACACCATCACCGCCGGCCATGACCGCGGTTGTACCGGGTTGTTCGAATCGGGATCGGCATTGATCGACTCGGCGCGGATGATCTCCAGGTCGGACAGGGCCACGGTCAGTTCCGCCACAGTGACGTAGTCAACCGGGTGGGCATCGGTGCTCTCCCACTCCCCCACTATCAGCAGGCCGCCCGGCGCCAAGGACTCTTTGGCCAGGTTGAGAACGGCGGCTCGCGCGGGTCCCTGGGGCGGAAGGGCGAACAGGTTGATCACCAGGTCGTAGGTGGCGTCGGGTTTCCAGGTGATGATGTCGGCCGTCTGAAACCCGGCTTCGACATGGACGTTCTCCGCGCTGATCCGAGCTGAACGGATGGCCTTGGGTGAAGAGTCCACTCCGGTGGCGATCCATCCCCGCTGCGCCAGTCCTATGACGTTTCCTCCCCCGCCGCACCCCAGGTCGAGGGCAGCCCCGGGGGTCAGAGCCAAGGCGTCGGCCAGCAGTTGGTGGTCAAAGGGTGCGGTGTCGGTTCCATCTCCGGCGTAGATGTCCTCCCAGTCGGCGCCGCCCGGTCCCAGGGTGGACATCCGGTCACCTCAAGTCCAGGTGCTTGGCGGCTTCGCGGAAGGAAAGCCCCGAGAGTTGATCCCGGTTTTCGACCAGGAATCGGGTGACCTGCTCGGGCGCCACCCGGGCATGCTGGCGGAGCGCCCAGCCGATCGCTTTGCGGATGAAAAAATCCTTCTCGGCCATGGTGAGCAAGCAGAATCGGAAGAGGCGCTCCTGATCGCAGGCTTCTTTCCATTTGAGCTGAAACAGCAGGGCCGCCCGGCGAAGCCAAAGGTTGTCGTCTGTGATCCACCGCTCCATCACCAACGTGGAACCCGGGAATCTTCTGACGATCCCGCCCACCACGGTGCCCGCCAGGGCATCGCAGGAGTCCCACCAGGGCTTGGTGACGATCATCCGGTGCAGTTCGGGGAGGAACTCCTCGGGGAGGCGCTTGGCGGCCTTGCGGAGTTGGTCGATGGCGGCGTACTGGAATTCGCGTTCGGGGCTGGTCCAGCACAGTCGGGCCAGGTGTGCCAGGTCGTGTTCGTCCGGTCGCGGAAGACCGGAAAGGGCCATCTGCATCAGGCGACGGCGTTCGGGCGAGGGGATTCCCAAAAACGGAAAGCGGTTTTTCATGTAGGCGCTCATCTGCTCGGCGCGGGCCGGGTCCCGATGAGCAAAAAACAACTCTGCCATGGCGGTGTGCATGGTCTCGGCGAGGGCGGTCATCAGGGATGGTCAGGTTTGGGCCGCGGAAATCTCTTCGCTGAGCAGCGCGCGTAATAGGTCGTCCACCGACCCCGACAGTTCATCCAATCGGGTCAACATGGCGTACCAGCCGTCGCGGGTGAGCGAATCGAGGATGACCCGCGGGCCGCGGTCGGGCCCGGCGATAAGTTCCACTGCGCTCGACTCGGCCAACCCGGTGGTGAGGGTTTCGGGAAGGGAGAGGAACGAGGCGAACCAGACCAACGCCAAGACGCCCAGTATCAGCCACAGCAGGCCCATTACCGCCCCCGCCGTCCGGTCGGCGGTGTTGAGTCCGGGGAACCTGGCCACCCGGGCCAGAGTGTGGAGCGCCATCGCCCCTCCGATGGCCACTGTCCCGAACAGACCGAGGCCCACCAGCAAGAGCGCCGCCGCATAGGGGATTCCCAACCACTCTCCCACCACCGGCGCCCAGTGGGGGGTGAACCGCACCACCATCAGAAGACCCAAAAGGAACGGAACCAAGCCGGCCAATTGACGAAGAAGTCCCCTGCGCCAGCCGCGGATCGCCAACAGCGTCCCGGCCAAAAGGACCAACAGATCAAACACCGTCCTCGTCCCCCTAAACCAGGGCGATGCGCATTCGCTTGTTGGCCCTGCCCTTGCTCTCGGTCTTCACAACCTTCACCTCTCCTACTTCCAGAGTGGAGCGAACATGGGTCCCGCCGTCAGCCTGTCGGTCGAGTCCCACAATGTCGATCACCCGGATCTCCTGCACCCACTCGGGAATCAGATTGACCTTGGTGCGGATCAGGTCGGGATCCCCGAGTGCTTCGGAACGGGCCATCCACAGCACTTCGGCGGGATACCCTTTCACCAACTCAAGGTTGAGGCGTCTTTCCACCTCCCGTCCGAACTGCCGGGAGATTCCCTCCAGTTCGAAGTCCATGCGGGCGGTTCCCGCTTTCATGTCCCCGCCGGTCACCTTGGCGCCGAAGTCCCGCCACACCACCCCCGACAAGGCATGGAGAGCGGTGTGAGTGCGCATGATTGTGTAGCGGCGGTCCCAGTCGATGGTGGATTCGACCGGTGTTCCCGGGTCGGGCAGTTCGGGTCCGGCCACCATGTGGATCACCTGGCCTTGACGGCGGACGGTGTCGGTTACGGTCGTCTCTCCTCCCTGCCATCTGATGACCCCGGTGTCGCCGGGTTGGCCTCCCCCTCTGACGTAGAAGGGAGTCCGGTCGAGCACCACCTGGTTCTCTCGGATGGCGCGGACGGTTCCCTCGGCCACAGCCAGGTAGGAGTCGCGCGCGGCCAGTTCCCGGGTGGGGGCTGATGATGGCGGGCTCATGGAGATTCAAGGCTACCCTCCAATCGTCCGCTTTGTGTCCTTGTCCGGGCGGGGTAGCTTTTGTGCCGATGGCATTCGAATCAGCCGACCCTCTTCCGGCTCAAGCCGGGTTGGTAATTATCGGGGCCGGGGTGGTGGGCGCCTCCACCGCCTTTTGGACGGCCCGGGCCGGGCTTCGGCCCGTGGTGATGGAATCCCGACCCGCTCCGGCCTCTCTCACCACCCCCGCCTCTACCGGCGCCTTCCGCCTGCAATTTGACAACCTGGAGGAAACCGAGCTGGTGAGAGAATCGGTGAACTTGTTCCTCAACTTCGCCGAGATCACCGGCCAGGATGCCCGACCGCTTCGAATCCGGCCGCGTGGGTACCTGTGGGTCACCACTTCGAAGAAGCGGGCCGAGGAGCAACGGCGTCTGGTGGCCCTCCAGCATTCTTGGGGACAGACCGACATCGAGTCGCTCACCGGCGCCGAAGCTCGGAGAAGGTTTTCCTATCTGAGTCCCGAGGTGGTCCATGCCCGGTATCGGGCGGGTGACGGCTTCCTTGACCCCTGCGCCCTGACGCTGGGGCTGCTGGCCGCTTCGGGGGCGCCGCTCCACACTTCCTGCCGGGTGGTGTCGATCCGTGCTTTGGCATCGGGAGGGTTCGACCTGGGCACCAATCGAGGTTCAATTCGGGCCGAGCAGGTGGTGATTGCCGCCGGTCCGTTCTCGGGCAGGTTGGCCTCTTGGGCGGGGGTGGAACTGCCCATGGAAGTGAAGCATCGTCACAAGGTGGTGGTTCCCGATCTTGGGCGGGTGCCGCCCGACGCTCCCATGACCATCGACGACGATACCGGAACGCACTGGCGCCCGGCGCTTTCCGGCGCCTACCTGCTGGACGCCTCTCCCCGGGGACCCGGCACCGAGCCGACAGAAGACGTCCCGCCCGATTCGGGCATGGTGTTTGGGGTGCTGGATCCCCAAAGCCCGACGGCCGCCGCCCGGATCAGTCCCTTCTGGGGGGAGGCTTGGAGGCGGGGCGAGTTGCGGTGGATGGTGCATTCGGGCCAGTACGTGATGACACCGGACCACCGTCCTCTGATAGGGGAAACGACCGCGCCGGGACTGTGGGTGAACACCGGCTATTCGGGGCATGGCATCATGTGCTCTCCCGCCGGGGGGCGCATTCTGGCCGACCTGATCACTGCCCGGTTGAAGAACTCGCCCTTTTCTCTGGATCGCATCTTCGTTAAAAGAACCCTGGATCAGATCTAGGCCGGATTATCTTCTTCCTCTTTTTCCCGCTCCTCACCGGGTGGAGGGGTGGACTGTTCCTTCTGGGATCTCCAAAAACGCAGCAGCAGGGGGGGTCTGATCTCGGTGACTATCGACTCCCGGGCCTGGTGCCAATCTTCTCTCAGCACCCGGGTGCGCCAGAAGTGACCAGCCAGCAGACGGAACAGGCCGACCACCGGCACCGCGGTCAACACTCCCAGAAAGCCCGCCAAGGACCCCCCCACCACCAGAGACACCACGATGGTAAAAGCCGAGAGTTTCACGCGGCTTCTCTGCACCATCGGAGTGACCAAATGGTTGTCGAACTGCTGGATGGCCGCAAAGAGCAGCACTGCCACCAGACCCCTAAAAGGCTCGCCTACCAGCAGGGAAGCCAAAAACGCCAACACTGCTCCTACCACCGGACCAACGAAGGGTATCAGATTCAAAATGCCGGACAGAACTCCCACGATCAGCCAGAAGGGGAGGTCCAGAGACCACATCACCAGACTTCCCAGCACTGCCACGATCATGGCCACCATCAGCTGGCCCCGCGCGAACCGGCTGACCGTGGAAGTGATTGCGCCGGTCAGATAAATCACTTCCTCCCGGTGCCGAATGGGTGTGAGGCTGAGCAGCAGACTGCGTAGTCGGGGGAGATCTGCCAGAAGGTAAAAGGCCAACACCGGCGCCAGCAAGATATCAATCAGGATTTCCGCCGCCAGGCCCAGAAGATGCCAGAAGAAGTTGCCGAGGCCGCCGGAACCCCCCCCTCCGATAACACCGGCCAGCCCGCCCAGGTTGTCACGAAACCACTCCGTTATGTGTTGGGTGTCTTCCGGCAGACTGATCATCAGACCCAGACGATCAGCCGCCCCTTCGATCTGCACGTAGAGCGCCTGGTAGATATCGGGGAGCCGATCAGACAGCTCACCAATCTGTTGGATCACCGGCACACTCAACGCTGAACCAATCCCTACCAGGGCCACCAGCGAGAGCAGGTAGGCGATGGCCGCGCCCACCACGCGGTGCATCCCCAACCGGTTCAATCGGCTGACCAACGGATTCAGTATCACCACGATTCCGGCGGCGAACACCAACGGCAACCATATGATCCGCACCTGTCGGCCCATCCATACCAAAAACCCGGCCAGCAACAGAGCGCCGATCATTCCCCAGATGGTCACCACTATCCGGATGAGCCGGTTTCCCTCGGTAATGGCCGGCATCATGATTGTCTACCGACTGCCTACCGCGGTAATCATCGGGGAGGCATCAGTCCCGTATTCCAGATATTCCATCACTCTCCACGGTAGCCGAACCTGGTCCAAGCAGGTGAGTCCGGGATGGTCATCGCACGGGACTATAGCCGGATAACCTGGGCGGGGATGAGACTCGAAGGAAAAGTGGCAGTTGTCACGGGGGCGGGATCAGGGATCGGCCGGTGTTCGGCGGCACTGTTCGCTTCGGAAGGGGCGGCGGTGGTGGCGGTGGACATCGACGCCCCTTCGGTGGCGGAGACAGTGGCCGGGATAGAGGACGAGGGTGGCCAGGCGGTGGCGGTGCGAGCCGATGTCTCCCGTGATCAGGACTGCCAGGCGATGATCGAGACGGCCGAGCGGGAGTTCGGGGGACTCCATGTCCTGTTCAACAACGCCGGCGTGAGCCACCCCGGCGACTCCGACGCGGTCTTGACCACCGAGGAAATCTGGGACTGGACCTTCTCGGTGAACGTCAAAGGCGTGTTCTTGGGCTGCAAGCACGGCATACCGGCCTTGCGACGTTCGGGGGGCGGGTCGGTGATCAACACTGCCTCGTTCGTCGCCAAGGTGGGCGCCGCTACTCCCCAGTTGGCCTACACCTCCTCGAAGGGCGCGGTGCTATCGATGACTCGCGAACTGGCGGTGGTCCATGCCCGGGAGAACATCCGGATCAACGCCCTGTGTCCGGGCCCCCTGCACACCGAGTTGCTCATGCAGTACCTGGACACCGATGAGAAGCGACAGCGCCGGCTGGTGCACATTCCGATGGGCAGATTCGGCGAGGCGATGGAGATAGCCAGAGCGGCTCTGTGGCTGGCGTCCGACGATACCTCGTACGTGACCGGCGCGGAGATCATGGTGGATGGAGGCCTGACCGCCGCCTACGTGACTCCCACGCCAAGGTAGCCCACGGAACAGGCCGGTTCCACGCGGGGTGAGAAGTGTCCCGTTTATTGGGACAGGAAGCCTCGGTCTCAGGAGGAAGAAGGACAGCCCACCAAGCAACCGATCCACAACCCACTCCCACGAAATGGTCGGATCGAGACCGATTTATCCTGCTTCGGTCACCACTTGCACGGTTCCCCCTTCCGCTACTTTGATCTGCCAGCCGGTTTCCGGTTGCCCAAACCAGGCGGTGTCTTCCGCTACTGTCCAGTCTTCGGGCACCAGTGCGGTGCCGACGACCCTTACCGGTGTTTCCGGTGGGACTTCCACGGTGAAAGCGCCCTCGATGGCTATCGGGATCGGCCCGGTCGATTCCCCCAGTTGAACGGTTCCCCGGCCTTTGACCACCAAGGCGGCGAAGGGGAGGTTACGCAGGTCAGCGGTTAGCTCGGGCGCCGCAAGAGTCAGGTTCCAGGTCGTCTCGGGATGCAGGCTCACTTCCCATCCGGCAAAACGCAACCAGGCATTGTCCTTCACGGTTACCTCGAGGTCGCCGGGAAGAGGTTGGCGGGCGTCGATCACCCGGATCTGCCCCCCGTCCTCTCCTTGGCTTTCTATCGCCACGGGCACTCCGGCCTCGCCTCCGCCCCGGACCAGGTCAACCCGATAGACAGACAGTCCCTGCCCGGCCGCCAGAGACAGGCGTCCCGCTTCGATCTCCGCCGAAAAGGTGTCGAATCGGGTCTGATCGGCCGGTGGACCCCGCAGGTCCGCGCTGCTGGAGGGAAGGCCCGGAAGGTCGGCGAAATGAAAGGCGGATGACACCAGCAACCAAGAAAACACCAGCAACCCCAAGATGGGAACCTCGGCGATGAGTCGGTTGACCCAGATCCTCTTCACCATCCACCCCACTGCCAACAGCCCTGCTCCGACCGGCCAAAGGGATGCGATATCCAAGAAGATGGCCGGGGAGATGATGCGCACGGCCACTCCCAACAGCAACAGGGTCAGTAGGGCACCGCTCAGCCTCCAAGCACCCCCTCTTGATTCCGGGCGGTCTTGGGTGGGGATCACTCCGCGAAGGAGCGTCCCAGCATAACCACTATGTCTATCCCTTCCTGCTCGCTCGAGATAAGTTCCACCAAGGCGTCGGGAATCAGCGTCTCCCGAAGATGCTCGGCTTCTCTCATGAGGCCCTGTCGGTACCAAACCCGGGAGATATCCAAAAACTGCGTATGGTTGTCAGGACCCGCCACCCCGTATCCGGCCTCTTCCAAGCGAGCGGTGGTTCTTCCCGCCACCCCGACCACCCCGTTGGCGTTGAACACTTTAACCACCAATTCGTCGGGACCCAGCGGCGGCGGCGCGGTGCTGGTGGTGGAGGTGGAGGGCGAAGTGGTGGAGGTCACAACCTCGGCAACGGTCGTCTCGGAAGCGGCCGTGGTGGTCGTGGCGGTGGTGATGGGCGGCCGGGTTCCGGAAGTGGTGGAAGGAGCTTGGGTGGTGACCACCTCCCCGGTCTCCGAAGTGGTCGAAACAGCCTCGGTGAAAAGATCGTCCTCGGAGAACAGCCACCAGATGAACACGGCCATGGCAACCAGCAGCACAACCAAAAATGACCGCAGCAGAATGTCGCGCCAGAAGGGCGACCATCCCGAAGCGGCGTGACGGCCCTTCATGCGACACCCGGCCTTACCAAATCACCCGGAGAACACGACGGCATGCCGGGCGACCAGGAAACAGGTGGCAACTTCTCGGGCATCCTCGGTTAGCTTATCGGAACCATCCCGGCCCGATTGGTCTTTTCTGCCGTCGGGGAGCTGGCGGTGGGACTCGAACCCACGACCTGCTGATTACAAATCAGCTGCTCTGGCCGTCTGAGCTACGCCAGCATGGATGTGACGGGAAGAATCGTACCATTCTCAGGTGATCAACTCTCTTAGGGTTTGGGGAAATACCCTCTCATCCGGGCCAGTTCGAACAGTGCCAACCCCGCCGCCACCGAGGCGTTGAGACTCTCGGCTCCGCACTTCATGGGTATCGAGGCCAGCTGATCGACCCGCTCGGACACCAGCCGAGACAGGCCGCGATGCTCAGCGCCCACCACCAAAGCGGTGGGGGCGGTCAGCAACCCAAGTCCGAACAACGAGGTGGGGGCATCGCCGGTGAGCCCCACCGTCCAGATCCCCAGGCGAGATAGCTGCCGGATGGTGTCCGGGATGGAGGAGACCAGGCAAACCCGGGCTATTTCCAGCGCGCCGGCCGCGGCTTTGAAGGCCGAAGGCGTGAGCGGCGACCCCCGCCGTCGGGGAAGCACCAGGCGCGGGGTCCCGGCCGCCACGGCGCTCCGGACAATCGCTCCCACATTGCGGGGATCGGTCAGATGATCGATCACCACCAGAGCGGCCGGTTCACACTCAACTATCAAGTCCCGCAGCCCCACCGGGCGGAGGGGCCGGCAGTGGGCGACCACGCCTTGTGGGGAGGAGGTCACCGCCACCCCTTTCAGGCTGCCAATCTCCCTGATCTCCACCTTTCTCTCCCGCGCGGAGCGGAGTAACCCAGCCATTCGGGGAGAGGACGCCGAGCGGCCCACCACCTGCAAGAACCGCACCCGGCCCGCTTGGAGCGCCGCCTCGACGGCCGGGATTCCCTCGACCCTAGCGCCGTACCCAGGTGGTGCCATTCCGGGTGTCCTCCAGCACGATTCCCAGATCGGCAAGGTTGTCCCGGATCCGATCGGCGGCGGCGTAGTCCCCCCGGGAGCGGGCCGCCGAGCGTTGCCGAACCAACCACTCCACCATCGCGGTGGGGTCTCCGGTGGGTTCGATCCCTTCTCGGGCGGCCAGGTCAGCCAGCGGGGACCGCAATTCATCCAGTCCGTCCCTCGAGTCCGGCGAGTCGAGGGACGGACCGTGGAGACCCAGCACCCCGGCCAACTCCCGAACCGCCGCCGCTTTCGGCCCTCCCGATCCGGATCGCCCCATTTCCTGGTTGGCGCCCCGCACCGCCCGGAACAGTAGCCCAAGCGCCCGGGGAGTGGCGAAATCGTCGTCCATGGCCTCCTCGAAACCTGCCACGAATGACCGATCGGGAAGAACATCGGAGCGGGGCGTTTTTTCGAGGACCCGGCGAAGGCGAAGCAGCGCCTGCCGGGCATCCTCCAGCAGTTCGACCGAGAACTCCTGCGGAGACCGGTAGTGAGCCTGCAGATAGAAGAGACGGACCGTCAAACCCCCGAACCGCCGGATGGCCTCGTTCAAATCGACCAGATGACCGGTGGACTTGGACATTTTCTCCCCCCCGAGGTTGAGCATCCCGTTGTGCATCCAAATCGAGGCGAGGGGCCGGCCGGCGGCGCCCTCCGACTGGGCTATCTCGTTCTCGTGATGCGGAAAGATCAGGTCGCTTCCTCCACCGTGGATGTCAAAGGTCTCGCCCAGATAGCGGGCCGCCATGGCGGAGCACTCGATGTGCCATCCCGGCCGTCCCTCTCCCCAGGGTGAATCCCAGCGCGGCTCCCCCGGTTTGGCTTGTTTCCACAGGGCAAAATCCAAAGGGTCGTCTTTTTGTCCCGAGATTTCCACCCGAGCCCCGGCCACCAGATCATCAGGGTTGTGGCCCGACAGCTTGCCGTAATCGGACAGTGAACGCACCTTGAAATAGACGTCGCCTCCCCGGGAATAAGCCAGACCCCCCTGAATGAGACGCTCGATCAGGGCAAGCATGTCCGGGATGTGCTCGGTGGCTTTCGGTTCGACATCGGGTACCGCCACTCCCAGATCCCGGAAGCCGCGGTGGAACTGCTCGGTGATCCGCACCGCGTGATCGGTGGGAGAGACTCCCGCCTCTTGAGCCATGGCGATGATCTTGTCGTCCACATCGGTGATGTTGCGCACGAAGCGGACCTGGTGCCCCTTCCAGGACAGATAGCGGCGCACCACATCGAACACCACTGCCGATCGGCCGTGGCCCACATGAGGAGGGGATTGGACGGTGGGTCCGCAGACGTACATGCCGACGGAAGGAGGGGCAACCGGCCGGAGGCCGGTCGATCGTCGATTCAGGGTGTTGAAAATCCGCAAGGCATCGCCGATGTTAGATCGGATCCGAACCGTCGCCCGGCCCGGTTCACAGCTCGTGACTACCGGGTGAGGCTAACTGTCGCCATCGCCGCGATCCCCTCATCCCGTCCCAGCCATCCCAAGCCGTCGGTGGTGGTGGCCTTCACGGACACCTGGTCCACCGGCAACCCCAGCACCTCCCCCAAGGCTTCTCGCATCGCCTGTCGATGGGGCGAGATCCGCACCGTTTGGGCGATCACGGTGACGTCGCAGAAGGCCGGTCGCCAGTCGGCAGCCTCCACTTTCTCCACCGCCGTCGCCAGCAGATCCATGCTGTCGGCGTCCTCCCAGCGGGGATCCGATGATGGGAAATGAGTTCCGATATCTCCCAGGGCGGCGGCCCCCAGCAAAGCATCGATCACGGCGTGAGCCACCACATCTCCGTCGGAGGTAGCCTCCACCCCCCGGCACCGGTTTACCTCCACACCGGCCAGCAGCACCGGAGGTTGGATAGCGAAGCGGTGGGCATCCATGCCCCACCCCACCCGGCAGCCCGGGGGAGCTTCGTTCACTTCTTCTTGCGCGCGATAGGCTCGAAGGCGGGCAGCGCCCGATCGATCTTGGTCTCGGCGTCTTCGGGGGCCAGATCCATCGAGAAGCGGATCTCGGTGATCAGGGCGTTGCGGGCGCGGTTGAGCATCTTCTTCAAGGCGGGCGAGATTCCCTTGGTCTGATTCGAGTAGTTGAGGTCTCTCACCACCTCAGCCACTTGGAAGATGTCCCCCGAATACATTTTCTCCTGAAGCACCTTGTACCACCGACTCCAGTTGGCCCCGGATTCCTGAGGCTCTCCCTTGAGTTTCTGCACCACCTTGGCGGCCTCGGTTTTGTTGATCAACGGGCGAACCGTGTAGATGGTTTTGTTGGTCGGAATGCTGATCACCATCTCTTCGGTGGGGAAGTTGAGGACGAAATACTCCTCGGCCTCGCCGAAGTCGCTCTTGGTCTCGATGTCGGAGATGTGCGCCACGCCGTGCTGGATATGCACCACGTAGTCACCTTTTTTGTATTTGGGCTCCTTTCTGGAGGCCGCCGCCGCCCCCGCGGCGCCCCGGGCATACCGGGGAAGGCCGGATTTGGTCATCCGCTTGCGACCCGATCTCTTGGGGGACTTCGCTCTGCCGGGTTTTCTGGTTCTTGAGGGTTTTTGCACCATTAGGGAACTGATTATACGACCTGGTTACCGTCGATCACGGTACGTTATCCCGATGGGATCAGCCGCCGACAGCAACCGGTCGAATACGAACCGCAACCGATTGGCGTTCTTCCGTCCGATCCCCTTCACCTTCATAAAGTCTTCGACCGAGCAGTGAAGCATGGCATGAGCGTCTACAAATGCGTCCAAGAGCAGTCCCCTCAAATGCTTGGATGGGAAGCCCGCCTGGTAGAGCAACCGGTGCCCTCGGGGGAACACTCCATCCTCCAACTGATCCAATCCCAACTCCGACCTCACCAGCCAGTTCTGCCTGAGCTGGCGGCTGGGCATTTCGGCAAGCTTCTGACGGGCGGAATCCGCGTCGGCGCCCAAATAGTCCTTCAGGGTCATCTGCATCAGCCGCTCGACCTCGAACACCCGATCGGCTAGCAGGGTCTCGGTGGTGGAGGAGTTCTGATCGGCCTCGGCCAGCATGGTTTTGATCGCGGCGGCGACCCTCTCCACCATCTCTCCCATCCGCAGCATGCTCGCCACCTCGCGGGGCGTCACCAGACGCAAAAGTTCCATCCTCAGCAGTCTTTCGTCGGCTTGGTCGAAGCATTTTCGCAATTCGAACAGCATCTGCAGATGCTGCAGTATCCGTTTTCCGATCGTCCAGCGGGGGGTGAGATCCACTTGGTCGGCGTTGATGTAAAGGGTTACCACCGCCCGATCCATGCTCACCGTGACCACCGGAAGCCCGGTGATCTGCGCCACCCGTTGGGCGGTGCGATGCCGGGCGCCCGACTCGGTGGTGGGAATATTGGGAGGAGGGGCCAAATGGGCGTTGGCGGTCAGGATCTGTTGCCAGGCGTTGTCCAAAATGATCGCCCCGTCCATCTTCGCCACTTCCGACAAACGGGCGGCGTCCAAAGAGACCGAGGACAGATTCAGCCCGTCGACATTTATCTCCGCCAGACTGGGAGTGGTTCCCAGCACGATGAGCGCCCCTTCTCTGGCCTGGAGAATCCTCTCCAGCCCGTCCCGGATGGGACGGTGCGAGAACAATCTTTCAACGACCTTTTGTGAAGTGCGCTCTTCGGACACGGTGTCTCAGGCTAGCAAGAGCAGGAACCGGAGCAAATATACTTCCGATATCGGTACTTGCTCGATCTCCGGAAAACATTTGAGTAACATCTGTCTGGGAAATAAACGTCGAACGTTTCGGATTGTGCCAAAATGGACCATATGAGACAGATTTGCGGTCGGTGCGGCGCGGATGTGGGCAATGCCGACTTCTGCTCTTCATGTGGCGCCCTCCTCGAAAGAGTTCCCAGGGAGGATGGGCCCCCCTCCCCCGACCCCATTCCTTCCCAACCATCCGCCCACACGGTCGCCTGCTCCCTGTGCGGTCATCTGAACCCGCCCACTCGGCAGAACTGCGAACAGTGCCATATCCGGCTCACCCACTCGGAGATGCCCATGGCGCCCCGCCCGACGATCCGGACCAATGCCCGGGTCAGGGCGGTTATCGCCACCGGCGCCATCATCCTGGCGGTGGCGGTCTTCGCTCTGTTGTTCAATTTGTTTACGGGGGATTCCGAGAATGAGGTGGAAGCGTCCGATACCACTGTCTCGACGGAGACCACCTCCACTACCACGCCCCCTCCGATCCCCACCAACCAGGGAGTGCTGAGCGTTCAGTGTTCGCCGGTGGGTCTGGGCGCCAACTTTTCGTGCGACAACATGGTCAACGGCAAAAGCGGCGAATGGCAGATCCGATGGACGGACGTAACGCCCGGCACCCAGGTCACCATCAAGCTGGTGTTCGAACAGCCGATCACGGTCCGGAGGCTGGAGTGGGTGAACCTCGCCGACGACACCCGCTTCTATCAGAATTTCCGCGTCCGTACCCTGGAAGCGGAGAGCGACAGTGGCGTAGCCGTCCCCCTCAACCTGGTGGATCGTCCCGGTTCCCAGATCGTGGACCTGGCGATCCTGCGAACCAACCAGCTGACCTTGAACATCACCACTGTGTATGACGCCGAGGTTCGCAACGGGACCGTCTACAAGGAGTTGGCGGTGCAGGGCGTCAATGTGATCGGCTATCCGGCCGCTCCCCTTACTGTGGAAACCACCACCACGACCGCAGCCGTCTCCTAGGAGAGAAACTCCAACTTGATCGGGAGGCGAGGGACGCCCCGAAAGACCAGGCTGGGAAGGCGCTCTTGGGGAGTGAGGCCGGGTTCGAACCACCGGACCCGCTTCAGCAGGACCTCGAAGGCTACTTTCAACTCCTCGCGGGCGAGGGCCGCTCCCACGCAGAAATGGACTCCCCCGCCAAACGAGACGTGCGGGTTGGGAGTGCGCCCCAGATCGAGCCGATCAGGGTGCGAGAACACCCGTTCATCATGATTGGCCGACCCGAACAGCAAGCCCACCTTCGATCCCGCCGAGAGCTCTTTCCCTTTCCATTCCAGATCCTTGGTGACCCACCGCTCGAACATCTGTAGCGGCGTGTCGTAGCGAAGCAGTTCCTCCACGGCAGTGGAAGTGAGTCCGGGATCGGCCTGCCAGCGTCGCCACTGATCCGGATGGGCATGAAGGGCGATCAGTCCGTTGCCGATGGCCTGCACGGTGGCCTCATGCCCGGCGTTCAGCACCAAAATGGCGGTGGAGATCAGTTCCTCTTCGTTGAGGACGTCCCCCTCATGGCCGGCGCTGATGAGGTGCGACAGGAGGTTGTCACCGTCCGCTTTGCGGTGAAAGTGGATGAGGTCTCGCATATAGGCGCGGAAATCGATGCCGGCCTGCTCGGCGGATTCCCCCTCCTCGGGGGTGCAGCCCTCATCAAAGACCCGAACCAGGCGATGCGACCACTCCACCAGCTGCGGCTGATCTGCCACGGGCACCCCCATCAACTCGGCGATCATCACCAGAGGGATGGGGGTGGCGTAGTCGGCAATCGCCTCCATGGCGCCGGTCTGCATCGCCTGATCGAGTCGGCGATGCGCCTCGGCTTCCATTCGGGGACGATAGCTCTGGGAGGCTCGGCGGGTGAAGGCCCACTGGACCAGACGCCGGATGCGGGTGTGACGGGGCGGTTCCAGGTCGAGGAAGGAATCTCGTATCAGCGCGGTCCAGACCGGATACTGCGGCGGGTAAATGCGTTCGTACACTTGCGGATCCACCTGCCGGGCTGCTTCGGGAACGTGACGAATATCTCTTCCGAAACGCCGATCCCGAAGGATGGGCTCCACATCGGCGTGGCGGGCAAAAAAAGTGAGGTTCCACCGCTCATCGAAAAAAATGGGGCGGTGTCGGCGCAGTTCGGTGTAGACCGGATAGGGATCGGAGACGAAATCGGGTTGGTAGGGGTCGAAATCGACCCTCACAACTGCTGTCCGCGCCGGTAGGGACGTCCGTCGGCGGCCGGCATTCGCAGGTGCTGGGAGGCTAGGGCCATCACCACCAGGGTGGTGACATAGGGGGCGATGAACACGAACTCGCGGGGAATGGAGTCGGTGGACAGGAACACCGCCAGGGCGGTGGCGGCCGTGCCCACCAGCCATATCGCCGGCGCCCAACGTCGGCGATAACCCATCCATATTCCCAGGGCGCCTCCCACCAGGGCGATCAGCAGCAGAAGGGCGTGCACAGCCGGTTCGTCACGCAACTCAAGAGCAAAGGTGAACCCGAACAAACCGCCGGCGGCCGCCGCCCCTCCCGGCCGCCAGTTGCCCATGATCATCGAGGCCAGGCCGATGAATCCTCTCCCGCCGGTCTGTCCCTCCCGGTAGATGCGGGCGAACTCGGTAACCAGCATCGCCCCTCCCAAACCGGCCATCCCACCGGAGAGGACCACACCCAGGTATTTCATCTGATACACCTTCACCCCCAGGGATTCGGCCGCCACCGGGTGCTCCCCCACCGAGCGCATACGAAGACCCAGCGGCGTTTTCCACAGAAACCACCAGGATGCGGGCACCAGCGCGACCGCCAAGATGACCGCCCAGGAGACATCCACCGTCAGACCCCGCAGCAGGCCTGCCAGGTCGGAGAGGAACAACCAACGCTGGTCCTCCAGGTTTCCCAGCAGGTCGGGACTCTCCCATCCCAGTATCTCCCCACCCGACAACACCGGCGCCGAGGCCTTTCCTATCACATCGGAAATGGGTGGCGACTGGGTGGCGCCTCCCCCGGTATCCCCACTGTAGGTAACCACCGAAAGGAACCGCATTCCCCCCAATGCCAGGATATTGATCGCCACGCCCGAGACTATGTGGTCCACATTGAAGGTGACCGTCGCCAAAGCGTGCAGCAAACCACCCAGCGCTCCCGCCGCCACGCCGATCGCCAGACCCATCCAGGGTCCCCACTGCCATCCAGCCCACGCGCCGAACCAAGTGCCGAGAATCAGCATCCCCTCCAAACCGATGTTGACGATCCCCACCCGCTCGGCGTACACCCCGCCCAGACCCGCCAAAAAGATCGGCGTTCCCAGCCGCAGCGCCGACCCGAAGGTTCCGCTGGAAGTGAGATCGGGAGTGCCGGCCAAGATTCGGGTGACGGACAGCACCGCCACCACGCCCAGGACCAGCCACAGCCAGCGATGGGTGCCCAGCAGACGCTCCCGGGGGGATAAGAGGGAGGTCATGACTCTTCTTCCCGCAGGGCCCCGGTGACCACCTGGCTCTCCGCCGCCCGGATCCGTACTTCAACCACTGCGTAGGCCACCACCACCGAGAGGAGGATTACCCCTTGGAGGATGAAAACGATCTCCTTGGGAATGCCCCGCAGGTCAAGGATCTGAGTGGCGCGGTCGAACCATCCGAACAAAAGCGCCCCGCCCGCCATCCCCACCGGGTGATTGCGACCGAGCAACGCCACTGCGATTCCCGTGAATCCCAGCATCGTGGGGAAATCGATGGTGTAGCGATGAAAGAAACCGAGCAAATGGGCCATTCCCACCAGACCGGCGATGGCGCCGCTGATCACCATCGTGAGCAGCACCATCCGCTTGGGATCGATCCCGGCCATCTCGGCGGCGCCGGGGCTTGATCCCGAGGCTCGCAATTCAAAGCCGAAGCGGGTGCGATTGATCAGCATATGAAAGCCCACCCCGGCCGCCACCGCCACCACTGCCATTCCATACAGGTTCACCCTTCCCGGATCCATCCCGAACAACTCCAGCACCCGGTTGAGGGAAGGCAACCGACCGGAGGGGGCAATCTCGGGGGTTTTGATGACCAGGTCGCCGGCCTGATTCTCCTGCCGTAACCAGTTGGCCAGCAGAAAAGCCCCCACCCCGGTGGCGACGTAGTTCAGCATGATGCTGGAGATCACCTCGTGCACCCCCCGCTTGATCTTCAGATAACCGGCGAACCCCGACCAGACTGCCCCCACCGCCATGGCGGTGGCCATGATCACCAGCACATGCAAGGGGGCCGGAAGGGCTATCGCTCCCCCCACCGCCGCCGCCACCAGCACCGCGATCCGATACTGACCTTCCACCCCGATGTTGAACAGCCCCATTTTGAATCCCAAAGCCACCGCCATGGCAGAGAAGTACAAGGGGACCGCCCGGTTCACCGCCGAGGCAAGCGAATCGACCCGAACGCCATATTCGAACATCTGGCCATAGGCTTCCAGGGGGTTGTTGCCCGACACCGCCAGGATCACCGCCGAGACCGCCAGGGCGAACAAGATGGCCAGGGCGGAGGAGACCACTGCGTAGACCAGGCGACGGTTGAGCGTCATCCGTCCGCTCCGGTCATGTGGGCGCCCAATTGGACAGGGGTGATCATGCCGGGATCAAGGGTGGCCACCAGTCTCCCCCGTAGGATCACCATCAGGGTGTCGGAAAGCCCGATCAACTCGTCAAGATCGGCTGAGATCAGGAGCACGCCCAAGCCTTTGGAACGAGCGGTCCTGATGCTTTCCCAGACCGCAGCCTGGGCGCCCACGTCGATGCCCCGGGTGGGATGGGAGGCCAACAGCACGGTGGGGGTGGCCAGCATTTCCTTTCCCACCAGCAGTTTCTGCTGGTTGCCTCCCGACAGGGCATGGATTTTGACATCCACTCCCGGTGTTCGAACATCGAACGCCTCCACCACCTCTTCAGTCCTGCGCCGGGCGCCGTTGCTGTCCACCAGCAATCCCCGCGCGAAAGGCCGACTGCCCTGATGTCCCAGCATGGCGTTTTCCCACAGGGGCGATTCCAGCAAAAGACCCCGGCCATGGCGATCGGCGGGAATCAGGCCCATGCCGGCCTCGCGCCGGTGGAGGGTCGACAGGGAGTCGATCTCCTCGCCGTCGAGGCGGACCCGGCCGGTGTGGACAGGGCGGATTCCCATCAGGACCTCCACCAGTTCCCGCTGGCCGTTTCCCTCCACTCCGGCTATTCCCAGCACCTCCCCCCGCCGGATCCGGAATGTCATGTCCTCGATCACCCATCGGTCCCCGTCTTCGGACCGCGAACCCAATCCCTCTGCCTCCAGTAGAACTTCAGGCTGCACGGTCGATTCCCGGATGTCAGGAGTGGGAAGCTCGGCGCCCACCATCAGTTCGGCCAGTTCCCGGGTGGTGGTGCCGGCCGGATCCACCGAGGCCACCGTCCGACCAGCGCGGATGACGGTGATCCGATCCGCGATCTCCAGCACCTCGTCGAGCTTGTGGGAGATGAAGATGATGGTTACTCCCCGGTCGCGCAGTTCCCGAAGAGAGCGGAACAACTCTTGCACCTCTTGGGGAACCAGCACCGCGGTGGGTTCGTCGAGGATGAGGATCTGCGCTCCCCGGAACAGCACCTTGGTGATTTCCACTCGCTGTTTTTCCCCCACCGAGAGTTCTTCCACCAGCCGGTCGGGATCGAGAGTGCCCTCTCGGGAGGTTTCCGCGATTCGCCGCTTGGCGTCCCCGAAGTCGATCTTCAGGCCGGAACGCGGCTCGGCGCCCAGAATGACGTTTTCCAGTACCGTCATCTGTTCAGCCAACATGAAATGCTGGTGAACCATTCCGATTCCGGCATCGATCGCGTCCTTGGCCGACACCATGGACACCGATTTGCCTCTGATGCGGATCTCGCCCTCGTCGGGGATCAGCATCCCATACAAGATCTTCATCAGGGTGGACTTTCCCGCGCCATTCTCCCCCACCACCGCATGAATATCCCCTTCCCGCACGGCCAGATCAATCCGGTCGTTGGCTATCACGCCCGGAAAACGCTTGGTGATCTGAAGCAGTTCGATGGCAACGGCACTCACCCGCCCGACACTACCAGCAAAGTTGCCGAGTGGTAAGGTTATCCGGCGACCGAAATGCATCAAGCAGAAGATCAGGGAGATTCTGTCCGGCGAAAAGTTATGGGTTCAGATGCGAAAGTTTCGGCGCTCTGTGTTGATCTACTCGACAGACTGCTCGAGGATCTGGTGGTAACACCCACGTATGAGTTCAATGAAAAAGAAGCGGGGCATCCGATCCCGGCCGCCCCGCTTCTTGGTGTTTGATGTTTTAGATCACGGCGCTTCGGGAACGGTGATGGCCCCGGAGACGACCTGGGCTTTCAGGTCATCCAGTTGAGCGGAGATGTCGTTCACATGACCGCCGCTTGTGGCGTATCCGACCCCATCGACCGACAGATCGAAGGTGCGGTATCCGCCTGCGAAGCTGTCGTCCACCAGGGTGGCGATGGTCTCATATACCGCCACGTCCACCCGCTTGAGCATCGAGGTCAGAATGTGGGGCTGGAATTCCGCTCCGGCGGTGAGATACTGATCGGAGTCCACACCGATCGCCCACACGTGACTTCCGGAACTCTCGCTGTGATCCTTGGCAGCCTGGAAAAGCCCGCCACCGGACCCGCCGGCCGCGTGATAAACCACGTCCGCCCCGGACTGATACATGGCGGAGCCGATCTCCTTACCCTTGGCCGGGTCGGCGAAGCCGCCGAAGTCGGGAGGCTGGCTTATGTACTTGATGTCGATCTCGATGCCGGGATCGATATGCCGGGCGCCGGCGACGAATCCGGCCTCGAACCGTTGGATGAGATCGATCTCCACCCCGCCGATGAAGCCCACCTTGCCGGTGCGGCTCTTCAGAGCAGCAGCCGCTCCCACCAGAAAGGACCCCTCATGTTCGGCGAACCCCAGGGAAATCAGGTTGCTGTCGGCCGTCAGATCGGGGACGAAACCGTCGATCAAACCGAAGTTGGTGTCAGGATAGGCCGCGGCGGCGGACGCGATGGCGGCGTCGAACAGGAACCCGACTCCAAACACCAACTGTGCGCCGTCCTCGGCGGCCAGGTTCAACAACTCGCCCCGATTCTCTCCTCCGGAGGTGGGTTCGAGTTCACTGGCGGTGATACCCAATTCCTCAATGGCCCGATCCAAACCGGTGGCGGCGGCGTCATTGAAAGATTGATCGCCCCGGCCCCCGATATCAAAAACCAGGTACACCGAAGTGTCATCGCCGCCTCCGCAGCCGGCCACCAAAAGCGACAGCACCGCGAAAACGGACACACCAATTAGTCTTTTCTTCATAAAAGGACTCCTTGTAGCAGTTTTGCGAACATCTCCTCCCCTCGGGGTATAAGCATACCGATCAGAAAAGCGACCCACATCCCGGACATGTTGACCAATCCCCGTCTCTGTGCGCCGCCGATTGACTGGGGGGTGGAAGTAGTCGAGGCCGGCCTCTCCCGAACGGCCGACCGTTGGCGGGATCAGCCGTTTCCCGCTCCCACTTTCGACTATCCCGGCCCGCCTGCCCACCTTCGGGACGGTCCCTGGTTCAACTACAGTGCCTTGGCCGTCTCCGTGCTGGCCTGCCTATGGCCTCCCCCCGGCGCTCCGGTGTGGTCCATCATTCACCGCGGCCGGCGACTGACCGACGCCCCGGCGCTGTTCGGGGCGGTAACCCGGTGGATAGGAGAAAATCCGGCGCCCGATCTGAGACGCTTCGCCGGTATCAAACCTTCCGAAGCTCAGCGGTTGTTCGTCGGGAAAGGGGTCCTCCAGATGGTCCCCGAGCGGATCGAACGGCTTCGGGCAGTGGCCGCGGCCCTGCGGGAAGCCTGGGGTGGAACGGCGCTCAACCTGGTGGAGGAGGCGCAATGGCACGGACCGCGGGTGGTGGAACTGCTGGCCACCGGCGTCCCCGGGTTTGAGGACGAAGCTGATGTGGACGGTTATCGCCTGCGGTTTCGAAAGCTCGCCTATCTGGCGGCGGCGGTGATGTCCTCTCGATCCTCGATTCGCTGGTCGGGGATGGAGACCTTCCCGGTGTATCCCGATTACATGCTCCCCCGCTTTCTCCGTCATCTGCAGATACTGCGTTACTCACCGGAATTGTCTCGGGCGGTCGACCGCCGCGCCATCATCCCTCGCCATTCGAAGCAAGAAATCGCCATCCGCTGGGCCACCGTCCGGGCCGGAAATCTCCTGCTTCAGGCATTGCAACGGCGGGGGACATCGGTTAGCGGACCGCGGCTTGACTATTTCCTCTGGTCAGAGGCGGTGTTGGGTCCAGACGCCCCGCGAATGGGCGAACATCACCGAACCCTGACCCTGGATTATTAGCGGCCGGCGGCGCCGACCCGGTCAGCCCTGCGAAGCGGTCTCCACCTGCGAAGAGACGTCGAATCCCTCCAGCACCAGTTCGTCGGCTTCCTCGTCAAGACTCACCAGCACCGTGGTGCCGGCTGTGAATTCTCCCAACAACACCTTCTCGGAAAGGGGATCCTCCACGTAGCGTTGGATAGCCCGCCGGAGAGGCCGGGCCCCCAAGTCCGGATCGTATCCCACCTTGGCCAGGTAACCCTTGGCCGAGTCCGCCAGCACCAACTCCAGGCGCTGCGCTCGAAGCTGGTCCATGACCCTCTTCATCAGCAGATCGATGATCTGCTTGATCTCCTCGAAGGTCAGTTCACGGAATACGATGATCTCGTCGATACGGTTCAGGAACTCCGGCCGGAAGTGACGTTTGAGTTCGTCGAACAGTCTGTTGCGCATGTGCTCGTAGTTGATCTCGCCCGAATCGCTGTGGAATCCGACCGACTTCTTCCGCAGTTCCTTGGTGCCGAGGTTGGAGGTCATGATGATCACCACGTTCTTGAAGTCCACCGACTTGCCATGGGAATCGGTCAGTCGACCGTCCTCCAGAATCTGAAGGAGAATGTTGAAAACGTCGGGGTGAGCCTTTTCGATCTCATCAAACAGCACCACCGAGAAAGGACGCCGCCGGACGGCCTCGGTGAGCTGTCCCCCCTCGTCGTATCCCACATAGCCGGGCGGTGATCCGATCAGGCGACTGACCGCGTGTTTCTCCATGTATTCGGACATGTCGATCTGGATGAGAGAGTCTTCGTTTCCAAACAGGAACTCGGTGAGCGCCTTGGCAGTCTCGGTCTTGCCCACTCCCGAAGGTCCCAGGAATATGAAGGAACCGGCGGGTCGTTTCGGATCCTTCAACCCGGCCCGGGTCCGCCGGATAGCCCGGCTCACCGCGGCGATGGCATCATCCTGGGCGACGATCCGCCGATGAAGCTCCTCCTCCATGTTCACCAAGCGGGAGGTCTCCTCCTCGGTGAGGCGATGGACGGGTATCCCGGTCCACTGGGCCAGCACTTCGGCGATCTCCTCCTCGTCGATCACCAAGGCGTCGGTGCCCACTGCTCCCCCCTTGGCGATGGCCTTCTCGATCTCTTTGTTAACCGTCTTCTCCTGGTCCCGGATTTCGGCGGCTTTTTCGAACTCGTCGGCGTCGATGGCGTCTTTTTTCTTGAGCCGCAGGTCCGACAGCTTGATGTTTAGCTTCTCCACCTCGGGGAGCGGGGACAGACTGTACAGTTTCTTGCGGCTTCCCGCCTCGTCCATCAGGTCGATCGCCTTGTCAGGCAGGAAGCGATCCGAAACGTAGCGGTCGGCCAGGTTGACCGCAGTGACAATCGCCTCGTCGGTGAAAATCACCTGATGAAAGCTTTCGTAGCGGTCCTTGAGTCCCATCAGGATCTCCACCGCGTCGGCCACCGACGGCTCATCCACCTGAACCGGTTGGAAACGCCGGGCCAAGGCGGAGTCGCGTTCGAAATGCTTGCGGTACTCCTCCAGGGTGGTGGCCCCGATGGTCTGCAATTCTCCTCGCGCCAGCATCGGCTTGAGGATGGATGCGGCGTCGATAGCCCCTTCGGCGGCGCCGGCGCCCACCACAGTATGGATTTCATCCAGGAAAATGATGACGTTGCCCCGTTTTTTGATCTCCTTGAGGACCTTCTTCATCCGCTCTTCGAAGTCCCCCCGATATCTGGTGCCGGCCACCATCGCCCCCAGATCGATGGTGTAGAGGATCTGGTTGCGAAGGGAATGGGGAACCTCCCCCGCCACGATCCGCTGGGCGAGTCCCTCCACGATGGCGCTCTTGCCCACCCCCGGTTCTCCGATCAGCACCGGGTTGTTCTTGGTGCGGCGGGCCAGGATCTGCATCATCCGGTCGATCTCCCGCGACCGGCCTATCACCGGATCAAGCGCCCTCTCCCGAGCAGCCTGGGTGAGGTTGCGTCCGAACTGGTCGAGGATGCTTGATCCCGACCGATGGCTCTCTCGGCCGGCCCCGGTGCGGGCAGCCTGCGGAGAGGCCTGGCTCTTCCCCCTGGGACCCTCGCCTCCCGATCCCGACAGCTCTGTCAACACGGTCTGGCGGATCTTCTGCAGCCCGGCCTCGGCCTGACCCAGCACCTGCGCAGCCACGCCCTCGCCCTCCCGGATGAGTCCCAAGAGGATATGCTCGGTGCCGATGTAGTTGTGGCCCAACTGCAGTGCTTCCCGCAGGGCCAATTCCAAAACCTTCTTGGCCCGAGGCGTGAAGGGAATGTGACCGGTGGGCGCCTGTTGCCCAACCCCCACCGTCTGGATCACCGTCTCGCGGGTGCTGTTCAAGTCGATGCCCAGACTCCCCAGGGATTTGGCGGCCACTCCGTCACCTTCCGCCAGAAGCCCCAGCAACAGGTGCTCGGTGCCGATGTACTTGTGGTTCATCTTGCGCGCTTCTTCCTGCGCCATAACCACCACCCGCCGGGCCCGGTCGGTGAATCGCTCGAACAAAGCCTCTCCTTACTGCGCTACTTCCGGGGTGTCTCCGGAGTTCCTAGTCTATAACAACCACGAGAACTGTTTCCGTGTTCCTTTTCCGGAAGTATAAAACCACCCACCTGTAGATTCCACTTTTCCCTTTCATATGGACGATTTCCGCCACCTGATCAACATCCCCGACATCTGGGGCAGCCTGGATGAGGTAGAGAGCCGGTTGCTTGAGGTCAGCACCTCCCAGGACTCCTACATGACCCAGGTCGCCCAGCATCTCCTCAAGGCGGGCGGCAAGCGCCTCCGTCCCCTGCTGGCGCTGCTGGCGGCCCGGTTCGGGTCCGTTCAGGACCGCCGGGCAGTGGAGGCGGCGGCCGCAGTCGAGTTGATCCACGTGGGGAGCCTGTATCACGACGACGTGATCGACGAGGCGGATACTCGCCGCGGCGGCCCTTCGGTGAACGCCAACTGGAACAACACCCTGGCGGTCCTGGCCGGGGACTTTCTGATCTCGCGGGCCTCCGAGCTGGCCTCGACCCATCTCGATATGGAGTCGGTGCGCATGTTGGCCATGACCTACACGGAGTTGGTGGAGGGCCAGACCCTCGAATTTCGATTGGTGGGTCGGCTCGATCACGAGATCCCCGCCTACCGGCGGGTAATCGATCTGAAAACCGCCAGCCTGATCCGCACCTCCGTCTACATTGGCGCCCGGGCCGCCGAGGCGTCCCAAGAGGTGGTGAACGCCCTCAGCCTGTGGGCGTTCGAACTGGGCAGAGTCTTTCAGATTGCCGACGACGCCCTGGATGTGGTGGCCAGCACCGATCTGTTGGGCAAACCGGCGGGGGCAGACCTGCGGGAGGGAACCTTCACCCTTCCGGTGCTGTTGGCCGCCTCGGGAAACAAGGGTCCGAGGATGGTCGAACTGCTGGCCCATCCCCCGCCCTATCCGGAGGAGACGGTGGCGGAGGCGATCGCCACCGTGGTGGAAGGAGGCTACGTGGATAAGGCGCTCGGCGTGGCCCTGGGCCACGCCGAGGTGGCTTCCGGAGCGTTGGCGGATCTGCCGATGACCGAGACCACCGAAGTCCTGCAAGGACTGGGCGGGTTCCTGATAGAAAGAGTGGAGGCGGCCCGTCAGGCCCTTTAGCTGAGTGTTTTGTCCATCATGGAGAAATAGGCCATCGAAGCCGGATCCTCAAAACAGCAGGTACACTGTCGTTGTGTCCTCCACACCAGGAAAAAATGGACCAAGTTGTGGATGGTCCCATGCAGGGGAAGGACCGGACAGGTTTGCAACAATTCCCGCGTAAGCACAAAGGTTAAGCGAAGATGCTGGTTGCCTTATCTGTGAAGAACTTCAAGAGCATCAAGGACGCCCACGTTCGCTTTGGACCGTTCACATGCTTTATCGGGCACAACGGCGTTGGCAAGAGCAACATGTTCGATGCGATTCACTTTCTCAGCGAGCTAGCCGAACGAGATGTATCGGAGGCCGCCGTCGAAGTCAGACGAGCTATTGCCGGCGGACACTCTCCTTTGGATCTCGTCTTCGAAAGGGACCCGAGGCGCCTCATCGAACTCTCGGCCGACATGATCGTTCCTGACCGGTTCAAAGACGATTTCGGCGAACCGGCCAGGCCGAGCACAACTCTTCTCACCTACCTCGTGAGACTTCGCTATGCGCCGGAATCGGATCGTCTGCTGGTCGAGTATGAAAGCCTCACTCACGCCAAAATAGGGGACTTCAAGAAGTTTGTCGGATTCACCACCAGTGCAGGCTTCAGAGGTTCGGTTGCTTTAGGATCAAGGAGGGGCGGTCCCTTGATTTCCACCAAAGACAACCGCATAATGCTCCATGGAGATGGTGGAAGCCGGGGGCGTCCGGCGCCGGTTGGTAGATCACCCCTCACCGTTGTGGGAGGCACAAACACGTCTGACTATCCAACCGTCCTCGGCGCCAAGCGGGAGATGTCCTCTTGGCGGGTGCTTCACCTCGAACCAAGTGCGATGCGCAGTCCGGACGCACGTTGGGCCCAACCTCACCATGTATCCGCCGCAGGCAGCCGGATCCCTGCCACACTGCATGCTCTCATCTCACGGGATCCTGATGCTGAGTCGGAAATAGTGTCTCGCCTGCAGCAACTGAACTCGGATATCAAGAAACTGGATGTGCACGTCGACGAAGTTGGAGACCAACTCGCCCTCCGGGCGCGGATCGCCGGAGTCGACAAGTGGCTCTATGCTCGTTCCCTGTCCGACGGCACCCTTCGTTACATAGCCCTGGCTCTGATGTTGGTCGATGTCCGAGATCGGGCGGTGCTGTGTATTGAAGAACCTGAGAATGGCATTCATCCTTCCCGAATACCAAACCTTGTGCAACTCTTGGGGGACTATGCGGTTGATCCTCAAGAAAAGGTAGATTCTGACAATCCCCTCCGGCAGGTCATACTCAATTCTCATTCACCAGAGGTTGCCAGACAACTCCGCTTTAGCAATATGGTGTTCGTGCAAAGGGCACTGACCCATAGGAAGGCCCCGATTAGTGTCTTCCGACCGATCCAAGACACATGGCGCGTTCACCTGGCTAACGGCAAAAGGCGAGCCGCGCCGCCGATCAGCCAGCAATCTGTCGCCGACTTCATTGGCGGATCTCCTGTTATTTCAGAAATGAAACAACTGAAACTGGAGTTCGGTACAGCCAGATGAGTCGTCAGTTGACGTTCTCAGTAGTTGCAGATGGGGGTACTGATCGACTCCTTGTTCCAATCGTTCAGTGGGCGATACATCGGCTCGATCCTGAAGTTGAGATACTAGAGCCGGAGTTCGTTAAACGAACAGGATCCGTCACGGAGTTCTTGAGCCTCTACGTTTCCGACGTCATGTTGATCTTCGTCCACCGTGATTCGGAAAGTGCCGGCCTTGAGGAACGCCTACGAGAGTTTGACTCGACAAGTAGGTCGGACATCGTTCCCGTTATACCTGTTCGAATGTCAGAAGCATGGTTACTCATTGACGGACAGGCGATCGCGCGGGCCGCCGGTGCTTCCTCATCCGTCGTGTCTGTCCCCAGGCTCTCCGAAATCGAGAAAATCTCGAACCCCAAAGAGCAGTTGGATTATCTCATTCTCCAAGCCGCCGGAAATCCTTCGGGACGCCGCCGCAAGAATCTTAGACGCTCAATAGTGGATCGGCGTGTTAGTGTCGCTTCCTTCATTTCCGACTTCAGCCCGCTTGAAAACCTTTCGGCATTTCGCCACTTTCAGACTGCTCTCGAAAAGAACTACCCCTACCGCGACATTGTCGTCAATTAATGGAAGGCTGCGCGGTTGGGGGGGGTGTGGCGAGGGGTGCGGGCTACCTTAGCCGTATACCCCATACGCCGCGGACTCATCTCGGCCGAGGGAGGGGCACTCAGTTCCAGACCGTCCGGAAAAGCCGTACCCAGTTGATTCCCATGATCCCCGCGATTTCTTCGGGCGAATAGCCGCGGGAGCGGAGTTGGTGAGCGATGCGGGGAATGTGCCCGGGTCCGCAGATCCCCTCCGGCCAGTTCACCTGCCGGGAAGGGGCGTCTGCTATCCACCGTCCGGCGGCGGTCCATTCCGAATAGTCAACCGGGGCGTCCGACCAGAAGTCCAGCCCCAGGCAGACCCGGTCGGGGCCGATCATCTCCGCCAGGTAGTCGATGTGGTCGATCAGATCCGACAGGTTGGCGCCCACGCCGTCGGTGCGCAGAAACGCGGAAACGGCGTTGACTCCCACCAATCCTCCCCGCTCAGCCACCGCCCGGATCTGCTGATCGGAGATATTGCGAGGATGATCGAAAAGCCGCCTGACATTGGAATGGGAAAACACCGTGGGATGGGCGGAGCATTCGATCGCCTCCAGGGTGGTGCGCGTCCCGGTGTGGGAGAGGTCGATCACCGTGCCCAAGCGGTTCATCTCTCTGATCAGATCTTTTCCAAACCCGGTGAGACCTTGGTCTTCGGCGTCCAGGCATCCGTCGCCCACGGGATTCCGATGGTTGTAGGTGAGTTGGATCATTCGCACTCCCAGACGATGAAAGTCTGCCAGGAGTTCGAGGTCCTCACCCAGGGGCGTGGTGTTCTGAAAGTGGAAACCGATTCCAAAACGCCCGTCCCCCAGGGCGGCCAGATCCGCCGGGGAGGTCACCAAAAAACGCCGGCGGTCGCCCTCCGCCCATCTTTTCCATTCCCGCACCCGCGGGATGGCATCGTCAGGCCCCTCATGGGTGGCCACAGTTGGCAGGGCAAGGTCCACTCCACCGGCCGGCCACCCTTCCCAAGCACCGGGCTTGGACAACAACGGGGCACACCCGTCCACCACCGCCGGGGATCGCATCTTCTCTTGGGACATCATGGGAGACATTACCCGCACCGTCCTGCCTCGGCGCGCCCAAGCCCCTCATGGGACGAGGAACGTCTAGTGGTGTTCGATGCCGGCGACTTCCATGATGGGGGTGTCGGTGAGCGGTATTTCAACGATCATGGTGGTCGATTCGCCCGGGTCGGTTTCGACCCGGATCAGTCCGCCGTGCTGGCGGGCGATGTCGCTTGAGAGCGCCAGTCCCAGACCGACTCCTTTGTCAGTGGGCTTGGTGGTGAAGAAGGGATTGAAAATCTTGTCGATGACATCGTCGGGGATGCCGCCGCCGTTGTCCCACACCCGGATCACCACCCGGTCCTCTTGCAAATGGGTGGTGAGCCGCAGTTCCGGCATGAAGCGCTCCTCGCCTTCGGCCTCGATCCTGCGGCGTCGATCGTCGCTGGCGTAGCAGGCATTGCTCACCAGGTTGAGGAACACCCGTCCCAGATCTTGAGGTATGACTTCTATTTCGCCCAAGTTCTCATCGTATTCCTCGCGGATGGTCAGATTGAAGTCGGGATCAAGCGCCCGAGCGCTGTGATACGCCAGCTTCATGTGCTCCCGCACAATGTTGTTGATGTTCGCCAAGCGTCTTTCTCCCGAATCCCGTCCCATCATCAGCATGTCCTCGACGATTCGGTTGGCCCGCTCGCCATGCGAACGGATACGGCCGAGGTTGGCATTGAGGTCCCCCGATATTTCCAAGATATATTCCATGTCGTCTTCTTCCACGTTTTCGCCGGCGTCCTCCAAAATCTCTCCCAGTTCCTCCAACAGTTCTTCGGAGGCCTCCGCGAAGTTCTTGACGAAGTTGAGCGGATTACGAATCTCATGGGCCACTCCGGCCGTCAACTCGCCGAGGGCGGCCAGCTTCTCTTGTATGACGATCTGTTCCTGAGCCGTCTGCAGGTCTTCCAGCACTTTCTCCAGGTCGGCGTTCTTCTCTTCCAATTCGTTGGCGAGTTTCTCCACCAGGTTGAGGCGCTGCACCTCCAGGGCATTGATTCGGAAGACTTCCAAGGCGGCTGCCATGTCGGCCACCTCGTCCCGACCTTTGATTTCTATGCGGGTCTCCAAGTCGCCGTCGGCCATCCGCAGCATCCAGCCCGACAGTTGATTGAGTCGACGCAAAAGCACCCGACCCACAAACAGCCACGCCATTAAAATGGCGCCGGCGACACTCAGGACGCTGATGGCCAGCAGCAACGTTCGCCCGGTGAGAATCGCCTGATCCGACGCGCTGGTGGCCTCGTCCGCCCGCTCCCGGGCGGCGCTGACCAGACCGTTCACCTCACCCAGCAAGTCCAACGCGATCAGGTTGTTGCTGGAAAGCAGATCGGTCTGCCGGGCAAGGAGTCGCAGTTGTTGGTCGGCCAGATCAAAGGCGCCGTCGGTTCCGAGAGCTTTGTCAAACAACTGGGAAAAATCCGCGGAGAGTTCCTCGTGGTAGTCGGCCTCCTCCAACACCGCCAAACTCTCTTCAATCTGTCCCTGAGCACCTTCGAAACTCTCGCGCAGCGGTTCGATCTGGGAGGCGTCAGAAAGGCTGAAGGCCGTGGCCAATAGCTGGGTTGCTATGTTGGTGGTGGCGTTTATCTCGCTTATGTGGCGGTAGAGAACCAGTTGCTCTTCGGTGAGATACTGATCTCGGGGAATAGGCAACTGCCCGAGCCTCCGGTAGCCGGTCATACCGAAAAAAAACTGATCGTCGAGAGCCGGGATAATTATGAAGTCGAGTCGACTGCCCAGAGCGTCCAGTTCCCCCCGAAGTGCGGCGCTTTCCATCGACAGCCTGGACAGTTCCTGCTCATCCAGGTAGATGGCGTCGATGTTGGCGATTAGTGAGTCCACATAGGAGCGGAGTTGTTCCAACTGCCGGCGGTCGGCGGTGGTGTTCTCCATGACAGACAGTTGGTCCAAGAACGCGGCGGTGGTCTGGTCGATGCCGGATGCGATCTGCTCCAATTCCTCCTCGGTGGCGGCGGTGGTCAGGTTCGGCGCGGCATCCACCAGAGCGCTGCTGTACTGGGCGATACTGAAAGCAGTGGCCAACTCCGGCACGGTTTCCTCGTTGACGACGGTCTGGGCTTCACCCACCCGGTTGAATGAGAACCACCCGACCAGACCTGCCGCCACGGTGAGCCCCACCGCGCCCCAAATCCCCGAATAGAGCTGGGTGGAGATTCTGAAACGGCTTTCCAGCAGACGCTTGAACAACCTCGGCATCCGCCTATTCCCCCAGTCTCTCGATGGGGTGATACCGTCCGTCCGCTCTCAGCACCGTCCAGAACACCGAATCCGAACCCTGATTGTCGTTATCCCCGTAGTGGAGCTCGAACCCGCCGAGATCGAGGTTGCCTCCCTCTCTCAGTCGTTGAGTGAGGCATTCCCGGGTGACGTCGGGCCCGCAGTTTTGCAAAGCCGTGACAGTCAGACGTCCGGCCAGGTATCCCTCCAGTGAGACGAACCCGGGATCCGCCTGGGGAACATGGGCTTGCAGAGCGGCCAGATAGTCGGCCACCACCGGGACAGTGTCATCGGTCGGGAAGGGAACCACCTGAGTCACGTAGACACCCACCCCGTAGGCGCCGAGTTCCTCTTTCAGGGCGTTGCTGCCCACAAAGGAGATGTTGATGAACACCGGGTTGAAGTTGGTGAATCGGGACCAGGCGATCATGGCGGCGGCCGGCTGGTAGGCGCCGATAATGATCACCGCGCTTGGATCTTCCACTCCGATGTCCAGCATGGCGGTTTTGACGGCGGTCGTGTTGCGGGTGTAGGAACCTACCGTGGCGGGCTCCATGCCGCGGCGGTCCAGGGCGGCCAGCACTCCGTTGTAACCGGCTCTGCCGAAGGAGTCGTCCTGAAACAGGACTGCGATATCGGTGATTCCCAAGTCCTCTATCAGGCGATTGACCATCTCTTCGGTCTCCTGGTTGTAGGAGGCGCGCAGGTTAACCACGTTGTCCAACTCCGTGGCGTCCCGCAGGAAAGCGGCGCCGGTGAAAGGAGCAACGTAGGGCACTCCTGCCTCTTTGGCGACCGGGGTGGCTGACCTCGAGGTCGGAGTGCCGACCGCGCCGATCAACGCGAAGACCTCTTGTTGGTTGATCAATCGTTGGGAGTTGACGATGGCGGCCTCGGGCTCGTAGGCGTCATCGAAGGAGACCAAACGCAATTGTCTTCCGAAGATCCCGCCTGCCTGGTTGATTTCCGCAAAGGCGGCCTCTATGCCATAGCGCATGTTGATTCCCAGTTCCTGGGCGGGTCCGGTGAAGGCGGCTGATTGGCCGAAGATGATGGAATCGTCCGTCACTCCCGGCGTTCCGAGTTCTTGATTGCCCTCGGAATCCGTCTGATCGTTCAGGGAAAGGGTGGTGGCAGTGGTGTCATCGCCCACCTGCTCAGTTGTCTCAGGCGGCGAGGTAGTGGGGGAACCGGAGTCGGAAGCACAGGCGCTCAGGCCGCCGAGGACCACCAACATGATGATCGAGACCAGCCTCGAAAAACCCCGCGATGTGATGGGCAGGCCTGGCCTCTGCCTCATGCAAGGATGCGGGTTATCAGTGTCAGGTGGTTGCGGCCGTCTTCCCACAAGTAGTGGATCTCGTCCACCATGGTCTTTATCAGATACAGGCCCAGACCGCCAATCGGACGTTCTTGCAGTGACGAGGTAAGATCCGGCGCCGGGGCATCCCGCAGTGGATTGAAGGGTTGCCCCACATCGGAGATTTCCAAGACTATGGTCTCCCCCTTGGTGGCCATTCGTATCTCGATGGGTTCTGTGCCACCCCGGTTGCCGTAGTTGATCACGTTCATCGCCAGCTCATCCAGGATCAACTTCATCTGAAAGACCAGATCCGCCGGCCATTTTTCCTGCTCCGCGAAGCGATCCACCTCTGCGAATACCGTATCCAACTCCGTGGGATACGGATTCATCTTGATAGCAACAAAGGTTTCTACCATGCCTCAGTCCCTACATGTCTCTATGAAGCGTCAGGCAAGTGATGTCGTCGAACTGCGCCGCCTTCCCCATAAAGTCTCTCACTTGCTGGAACACCGCATCTGTGCCGTCGCGGGCGCCGAGGGAAGAACCTGGCCCCGTGAAGATGTTTTGCAGACCCTTGACCTCAAAAGGCTTCTCATCGGTGTTTTGAGCCTCGGTCACTCCGTCGGTGTAGAGGACAATGGTGTCCCCGGGCTCCAACCTGATCTTGTGCTGCCGATATTCAAGATCGGGCAACACTCCCAGAGCTATCCCGTCGGTGAGGGGCAAAAGGGTGGTGCTTCCGTCGGCGCGCACCAACAGTGGCGCGTCGTGCCCACCGCTGGCATAGATGAAATCGCCGTTGGAGGGGTCGTAGAGGGCATACAGAACGGTCACGAACAAAAATGTCTCGTTGTCCTCGTGCAGCAATTGGTTGACTTCGCTCAGAACCGCTCCTGGCTCGGCCAGCCCGATCGCCACTCCCTTCAGCAGGGTGCGGCATGACATCATGAACAGCGCCGCCGGCACGCCCTTGTCGGACACGTCCGCGATCGCCAGACCCATCCGTCCCCTGTCCAGATCCAGGATGTCGAAGAAATCACCTCCCACGTCCCGCGCCGGCTCCATGTGACCATGCAACTGGTAGCGGGGATCGTCGGGGAACTCCGACGGAAGGATCGATTGCTGGATCCGGCTGGCCACTTCCAGTTCGTTCTGGATGGACACCAACCTGTCGCGATAGGAGAGAGCTTCCCGCCATTCCTGCATGTGCAAGAGAGTCCGCTCGATAGTTATCTGCAGGTCTTTGAAGTCAACCGGTTTGGTGACGAAGTCGAAGGCCCCCCGGTTCATGGCGGTGCGAATGTTCTTCATGTCTCCGTAGGCGGAGATGATGACCGACCTGATGTCGGGATCCACCTTGGGAATCTGCTCCAAAAGGGTGAGCCCGTCCATCTGCGGCATGTTGATATCGGAGAGCACCATGTCGATGTCTCCGTCCTGGTTCAACCGGTCCAGGGCCTCCAATCCGTTGCGGGCAAACACAAAGGTGTAACGCCCCTGTCGAATGTAGCGCCGCATGCGTTGCAACATGAGCGGCTCAAGATCCGGCTCATCGTCCACCACCAATATTTTGTATGGGAGTTCCATAATGCTCACGCCATCGGCAGCCGCCTATCCTCCGAGCGCTTTGACCGCCTCCCCCTGCGAGTCGTAGATCGACACTATTTTGTCGAAACCTACGATTCTGAAGACCTCGCGAATGGGATCCTGGAGGGCGCACACCGCGAACTTGGAACTCCGCTTCTGGAGTCCTTTGGCAATTAGGAGGATGGATCGAAGGCCGGCGCTACTGATATAGCTCAGATTCTCCATGTCCAAGATCACGGCTTGGTCGCCATCTGTGATGACATTCTCCACCGCTTTTTGGAACTTGCGAGCATTGGCGCCATCAACCCGACCCTCGGCCGAAACAATCAACGCATCTTCGGTGCGCCGGCTGGTTATGTCCATGAATCAGTTCCTTTCTGAATGGCAAGCCGCCCCGTTCCGCTGAACAGAGCGACGCACTGGCGATTCTAACAGGGTCGGGGATCGAGTTTAGGTTATCCCCGCGAGGATTAGCCTGCCGGCCCGGCGCGCCGACAGGCGTCTTGACGCTATGATTCTCAGCCAGAAGCATCCCGATCCGGCGGTCGAGTTTCGTCGGTTGTTGCAAGGTTAATTATGGAACATGATCACTCCCACTCTCATGACAGTCACGCTGGTCACGACCACGGAAGCCATTCCGACCACGCTCATGACAGTCACGCTGATCACGACCACGAAGACCATTCCGACCACTCTCATGACCACGGACATCACGGCCACGACCACTCCCATGACCTGCGGGGAACGAGCAAGCGCAGCCTGACCATCGCCCTGATCCTGATTTCAGGATTCATGATGGCCGAGGTGGTGGGCGGTGTCGTGTCGGGCAGCCTGGCCCTGCTGTCGGATGCGGGCCACATGGTCACCGATGCCATGTCGATCGCATTGGCCCTGTTCGCCATGAGAGTTGCGGAACGGCCACCGTCAGCCGAGCGAACCTTCGGATACCGCCGCGCCGAGGTGTTGGCGGCCATGTTGAATGCCCTGAGCCTGTGGGTGATCGCGGCTTGGGTGTTGGTTGAGGCATACCATCGTATTCAGGACGTCCCGGAGATCGAAGGTGGACTGATGCTGGTGGTGGGCATTCTGGGACTTGTGGTGAACGTGGCGGCGGCCTGGGTGCTGCACCGCTCGTCGAAGCACAGCGTGAATGTTGAAGGCGCCTTGCGGCATGTGATGGCCGACTTGTTGGGGTCGGTGGGCGTCGTGATCTCGGGCATCATCATCGTCACCTTGGGGTGGACGATCGTCGATCCCATCCTGAGTGCGGTGATCGCCCTGCTGGTCGGTCACAGTTCCTGGCGTTTGACGATCAAGGTGTTCAAGGTGCTGCTGGAAGGAGTTCCCGACCACATCGACGTCTACAAGCTCTGCAGCGACATTGAGGAAGTCGAGGGCGTCACCGTGATCCACGATGTCCATGTGTGGACCATCTCCTCAGGCTTGGAGGCTCTCACCGCCCATGTGTTGATAGACCCCTCCTACACAGGGGACCGAGAGGCACTGCTAAGACAGCTCAAGCAGATCGCCCACCAGGCCCACGGGCTCGATCACGTAACCATCCAGGTGGAAGATACTTTGGAAGGGTGCGTGGAGGACCATCACGTGGAACATCTCATAGCCCGATCAAAACCCCTCGGATAGTCGGCTTACCCCCCCCCAAAAAAACCCTTCATACCCCGATTCAGGAGTCCCGACGGACAAGCGTATCCATGGCGGTCGGACGCGAAAAGCGGGCCGCTTTCCCGCGAAATTCGGGCCGGCCCAAATTTCGCCCGTTGGGTTCCCCTCCCCCGCCGCTCACCGCCAGGATCGGGACGCGCTTCGCCACGGGTTGGTGGCGGGAAGCATGTCCAGAAAAGAAATATGACCTCCGGTGCGGTCCCCACGACGTCGGAGAGAACCGGGAGGTGTTCGACTTCCTTCAATATGCGCCCGGGCCTGAGACAAAGACAACCTCCGCCGCCGTCTTTGTTTCGCGAACCCGCCACGCCCACCAACCAAACAGCTACCCGGGCACCTGGCTTAGCATTTAGGCCTCGGACAACCGCTTACCATCCCCGAAACCACCAACCACCATCCGCAGGCAAGCCGGAGGTCTTGGTTTTAGAACTCCTCGTCGTCGAACTCTTCGGGAACCAGCAGGAATTCGGGATAGGACTCGATGCCCAATTCTCCGGCGTCCTGGCCCAGTCTTTCGATATCGGGCGCTACCCGCAGACCCATGTAACGGTCGAGCACCTTCCACACGACCCACGAAACCACGAATACGAAGACGCCCACCGCAACTACGCCCAGCAGTTGGACGCCGAACGGAGCGCCTCCGGTGATGCCCACTACCAAGGTTCCCCAGATGCCGCACATCAAGTGGGCGGGAATGGCGCCCACCACATCGTCCAGTTTGATGGTCTCCAGGAATTTGATCCCGGCCACCACGATCAGACCGCCCACCGCTCCGATCAGGATCGACCAGTAGTGATCCACCAGATCCGGCCCGGCGGTGATCGCCACCAGCCCGGCGATGGCGCCGTTCAAACCGGCGAAAAGATCCACTCTTCCCAGGACGGGCCGCGACATGAACAAGGCCATCACCACCCCCGCCGCCGCGGCCAGATTGGTGTTTACCAGCACATTGCTCATAGCCACCGCGTCCAGGGCGCTGCCCAGCGCCAGCTGCGAACCGCCGTTGAACCCGAACCAACCCAGCCAGAGCACGAAGACCCCCAGGGTCACCATCAACACATTGGAAGGAGGCGTGGTCTTGATGCTCCCGTCCTTTCGGAACTTGCCAAGGCGCGGGCCGATCACCAGCACCCCCGCCAGAGCCGCCCAACCACCCGTGCCGTGGACGATGGTGGATCCGGCGAAATCACTGAAACCCAGTTCGCTGAGCCAACCGCCGCCCCAGGTCCAAGCGCCCACGATCGGATAGATCACGGCGGTCAGTATCAGGGTGAAAACAAAAAACGTCCACATCTTGATCCGCTCGGCGATGGCGCCGGAAACGATGGAGGCGGCGGTCGCCACGAACACCATCTGAAAGAACCAATCCGACATGACGGCGTACCCGTTTTCGATGACCTCCGCCACCGCATCCGTTGCCCCCTCCAGGAGGGCGATCTCGGCGGCCGAGGACGAGTAGAACAGCTGGAACGACCCGATGAAACTTCCCACATCCACGTACATCAGGTTGTAACCGAATGCGAAGTAAGCCAGGCCGGCGATCGAGTAGATGCCGACGTTCTTCAGGCAGATCATGGAAGAGTTTTTGCTGCGCACCGCGCCGGCCTCAAGCATGGTGAACCCGGCGGCCATCCACATCACCAGGGCGCCCCAGATCAGAAAGGCCAGGGTGTTGAAAATGAACTGGGACTCCCCCGACACCCCCACCATCTCCTGCGCATCGACCAAACCGGGCCTGAGCAACAAGAAACCGAACACCAGAATGGCTATCACTCCCAAGATGGAAAGCTGCCTTCGCCGGTCAATTCTCAACGTTTTGCCGTAAAAGAGATACATGCGCTTTGCTCCCTGTAGTCGCCGATAGCCTCTGTGAGGTATTGCCTCATGGGCACCCTGTTTTGCCAGCATAGGGTAACAGAGTCATTGGTTCGGGCTTGGCAACCGGGACGAATGAGATTCTTCGAATCGACAAAATTGTTTTCTGACCGAGGCTGCTTTTTTGGTCGGAACACCTGCCGTTGGGAAGTCATATTACGGTTTAGACTCCCACCCCATGGGTCGTTTTGGCAATTCCCTGGCGTTGGCCAGGGCCTCATGGCAGGTGCTGCGGGCCGACAAGGAACTGTTGCTCCTCCCCGTCATTTCGATCGGCGCCACCGCAGTCACTTCGGCTCTGTTTCTTTATCCGATCCTCGCCACAGGTTTCGATGAAGACGGCATCCTGTTGCTGGTGGTGTTGTATTTCGTCCTTGCCTATGTAACGATATTTTTCAACACCGCGCTGATCAGCGCTGCCCATGAGCGACTGCAGGGCGGAGACCCCACCGTGGGCAGCGCATTGCGGGGCGCCGCCTCCCGGGCGGGGAAAATCCTGCCTTGGGCTTTGATTTCGGCCTTGGTGTCGGTGATTCTGAGGACCATCGAAAAACGGGCCGGTTGGCTGGGTCGCATCGTGGTGGGCATAATCGGCATGGCTTGGAGTGTGGTGACATTTCTGGTCCTGCCGATCATCGTGATCGAGGACAAAGGAGCCACCGACGCCATCGCAGGCTCGATGAAGCTCTTTCGAAAAACCTGGGGAGAGCACCTGAGCGCCCAGGTCGGATTGAGCCTGGTCGGTTTCGTGGCGGCACTGCCCGCGGTGGCCCTGATCGTCCTGGGGATTATCTCCGGTGATGGAACGGCCCTGATCGCAGTGTCAGTCTTGGGCGGATTGTGGATCCTGGCCGTGGTGGTCGTTATGTCCGCTCTTTCGGGAGTTTTCCAAACCGCTCTCTATCACTTCGCAGTGGACGGCCATTGCCCGACGGGATACTTCGACGACGGAATAATGACCGAGGCCTTCCGCCCGAAACGTGGCTGACTCCGCAGATAAAACCCGAGACAGGTTCACTGCCGAGGTGCCCGGTAGCCCATCCCGGTCGCGATCAATCTCCACCGTCTTTCGGTGGCCTTGCTGATCCCCACCCGTGGGGCATCTCTCCATTGCGGCGCGGGCCGCCCGGTTTCTTCCAACCACACCTCGGTTCCCTCCCACAACGGCCGCCCATCATGTCGGCCATCCAATCCCAACGCCTGGGTGAGTTTGCCCGGCCCGTCACACAGGTGATCTCTCCTTCCCCGGCGGGCGATCATGGTTGCGACACCCTTTTCAGGAAGACCCCCTCGTAGCAGAACAGCCTGCCCCTCCCCCGCCTGTCCCGTCACCACGTTGGCACACCAGTGAATCCCATACGACCGATATACGTATAGGATCCCTGCTTCGGCAAACATGTGACGGTTACGACGGCCGGGACCTCCGAAAGCATGGCTGGCAGGATCATCCGCTCCGCCATAGGCTTCCACTTCACACAGGATCACCGAGGTGACGACGCCGTCCATCACCGTGACCAGCCGCTTGCCCAGCAACCGCTCCGCCACCCCCAGCACCGGCCCGGCCAACCGCTCGGGTCTTAGACGACGGGATCCGCTCACATCGGAGGACCTTTCATGTGTCTGGGGCGCCGATCCCCAACCACACTGCTCGGAGAGGGAAATTCTCACGGGCGTAGTCTCGGGGTCAAGACACAAGATCGATGAGGATGGCCGCAAAGGAGTGCAGACGGTTCTCTGCCTGGTCGAACACCACCGAGCGAGCCGATTCCATTACCTCGGCGGTGACTTCCTCGCCTCGATGGGCAGGCAGGCAATGCATGAACACCCCGTCGGGGTCGGCCCTCTCCATCAGGTTGGAGTCAACGGTGTAATCCGCAAAGGCGGCCAGGCGATGCTGAGTTTCCTCCTCCTGTCCCATGGACGTCCACACGTCGGTGTAGACCGCGTGCGCCCCCTCCACCGCCGGCGCCGGATGATCGAAGATTGATATCTCGCCCCATTCCCGGGCGCGGGCGACCACGTTCGCATCGGGCCGATAATCGGGTGGGCACCCCACCCGCACTTCCATTCCGGCCATCGCCCCGGCCAACATCAGGGAATGACAGACGTTGTTGCCATCCCCCACGTAAGCGAGAATGGTTCCGGGCAAAGGACGCCTTTCGGCAATGGTCATCAGGTCGGCCACCGCCTGGCAGGGGTGTTCCCAATCCGACAAGAGGTTGATTACCGGGGCATTCATGAAGCTTGACATCTCTTCCAAAAGGGAATGCTCAAAAACCCGCATGCCCAAGACGTCGAGATAGCGATCGAGCACCCGGGCGACGTCCGATGTCTTTTCTCTGTGCCCTATCCCCGAGACATCTTGACGGATAACAATGGGGTGGGCGCCCAAAAGAGCGGTAGCAGTGGTGGCTGACACCCAGGTTCGCAGGGAAGGTTTTTGGAAAAACAATCCCACCGTCTTCCCCGAGAGCGTATGGCCACAGCGCTTCGGGTTTTGCTTGAACTTCAGGCCGGTTTCCAAAAGCTTCCGAAGCCCGGCGGGACCCACATCCGACACCGAAAGGAAACTCACAATTCGCCCCGCAGTTCGGCGCCCAACCGCCGGGCAGCATCAGCCATGGACCGCAGGGCGGCAGCCGTCTCTTCTCCCGACAGAGTCCGATCCGAAGCCCGCAGGGTGTAGTTGATCGCCAAACTTTTTCTTCCCGCTCCCAGCGGCTCGCCCCGAAACTCGTCGAACACCCGGGCCGACTCCAACAGTTCACCGGCCGCCTCCCCGGTGGCCGCCAGCAGATCGACGGCCGCCAGTTCTTCGGGCGCTTCAAAAGCCATGTCAAACGTGTAGGGAGAAAAGACACTCGGCGCCTGAAACTGCCATTTTGTCCGATCCGCTACCAGGGGATCCAGTTGCAATTCCATGGCTGCCACCCGTCCGAAAAGCTCTGCTCGGCGCACCACCTCGGGGTGGAGTTCTCCCATCGTCCCCACCTCTCTGCCTTCCACTGTCAGGCGGGCAGTGCGGGCGGGGTGCCAGCCGGCTATCTCAACCGGGTCGAGCCGCCAATCGGGCAGATTCAGATGCCGGGCCATCACTCGCCATACCGCCGAGATGGTGTAAAAGTCCACCGGACGTCGGGTAATGCCCAAACCGGACCCACCCATTCGTCCGGTGGCCACTATGCCGATCCGCTCCGGCTGATCGGGCACTTTGGGAAGGTGGGGGTGAGGGCGATCGAAAAACACTTTGCCCAGCTCAAAAACCGCCACATTTTCCAGACCATGGGAGTTGTTGTATCTCGCCACCCGCAACAGTCCCGGCAGCAAGGTGGTGCGTAGGATCGACTCCTCTTCCCGCAAAGGGTTGCGCAACCGGATATCCAGAGCTCGCTCATCGTCTTCCGCCCATCCCCACACCTCGATCTCCGAAGCCCGCATGAAACTGAGGGAAACCGACTCGGAAAACCCCAGTCCACAGAGAACCTGCCGAAGCGTCCGAGTGCGTTGATGTTGAACGGTTCGACCCCCGCCCGGGCCACGGGGCACCCGCTCGGGAAAGTTGTTGTATCCCCACAGGCGGGCCAATTCCTCCACCAGGTCGATGGGCCGGGTCAGATCGGGTCGGAAGGTGGGGATCTCCACGGTAAGCGGCCCTTGACCCTGGACTTCCAGATGCAGTCGGGAAAGGAGATCAGTCACCCGGGGGGCGTCGAAACCCGGGCCGAGGATGCGTTCCACCTCACCCGGTTCCAGCCCGACGGTGACCGGTTCCATGCGATCCGGGCGGGCGATGACATCTGTCACCCGGCTCGATGCCTCTCCCCCGGCGAGGCTGGTTACCAGCCGGGTCGCCCGGGCCGCCGCCATCGGCGGAAGAGCAGGATCCACCCCGCGCTCGAAGCGAGCCGAGGCCTCGGTGCGGAGGGCATGTCGTTTGGACATATGAAGCACGGTGGGGGGATCCCATGCCGCCGCCTCAATCAACACCGCGGTAGTCCGAAAGGTAACTTCCGAATCGCCGCCACCCATGGTGCCGGCCAGAGCGGATGCCCGTTGACGGTCGGCCACCACCAAATCCTCGCTGGTCAGACGCCTATCCACGCCGTCCAAGGTGGTGAGTGTCTCGCCATGGTGGGCTCTTCGCACCACAATCCCGGCACCTCCCAGCCGGTCCATGTCGAAGGCATGGATGGGCTGACCCAGTTCGAGAAGAACGTAATTGGTGATATCCACCACGTTGGAAATGGGACGTTGTCCCGAGGCCCGCAGGCGAGTTCTCATCCAAAAGGGCGAGCGGGAGACTCGGCAGTCCCTCACCTCCTGGGAGACAAACCGATAGCAACCCGAAGGATCCTCAATGGTGATAGGGATCCGAGGAACACCACCCACCTCGGGAAACTCCGTTTGGGGAAGGCGATAGGGGACCCGGTAATAGGCAGCCAGTTCCCGGGCCACCCCCACATAGGACATCACATCAGGACGGTTGGGGGTGATACTCAAATCGAGCACCGTATCGGTCAGAGGATCGAATGATGCCAGGTCATCGCCAATTGGCGCGTCGGCATCCAAAACCAAGATCCCTTCCGCGTCTTCGCCCAACCCCAACTCTTTCTCTGAACAGATCATCCCGTCGGACTCCACTCCCCGGATGGATCGACGCCCGATCTCAATCCCCCCATGCAGAGTAGAGCCGGGCAGAGCCAGAGCCACCGTATCGCCAGACTCGAAATTCCATGCCCCACACACCACAGTCATGGACGGCCCGCCGACAGAAACCCGGCAGACCCTGATCCGGTCGGCGCGGGGGTGCGGCGCCACTTCCATCACCCGGGCGGTGACAACCCGTCGGAACCGAGGCGCCAGGTGCTCAATCTCCTCAACTTCATGCCCCAGAGACTCGAGCGCCTCGGCCACCGATCCCGGCTCTGCCGATCCCAGATCGATGTAGTCAGCCAGCCAGTTTAAAGAAACTCTCATCGGAACTGGGAAAGAACGCGGAGATCGTTGTCAAAAAAATGTCGGAGCGGGGATACCCCATGCCGCACCTGAGCGATGCGCTCCACTCCCATCCCAAAAGCGAAGCCGCTCACCTTGGCCGGGTCATATCCCACCCATTCAAAGACGTTGGGGTCCACCATGCCACAGCCCAACAGTTCGATCCATCCCACCCCTCCGCACACTCGGCATTCCCCCCCACCCTCACAGGAAAAGCAGGAGGCGTGCATCTCGGCCGAGGGCTCGGTGAACGGAAAGAAATTGGGCAGCAACCGGATGCTTCGTTGAGAGCCAAAGAATTCTCTGGCGAAGTGGGCGAGCGTACCCCGCAGATCGGCAAATGTCAGATTCTCATCCACCGCCAGACCCTCGATTTGGTGGAAGACCGGAGAGTGAGTGGCGTCCGGAGTGTCTGCTCGGAAGACCTTGCCCGGGACCACCACATAGACCGGCGGGTCGTGTTTTTCCATGTATCGAGCTTGCATGGGTGAGGTGTGGGTTCGCAACAGGATTTCATCTGCCGGATCTCCCCAGTCAAGGTAGAGGGTGTCCGACTCCAATCGGCTGGGATGGGTGGGGGGAGTGTTCAGAGCGTCGAAGTTGTAGGTGCCCGATTCCGCCTCAGGTCCACCCACCACCCGATACCCCAGACCGATGAAGATGTCGCACACCTCTTCGATAGTGGAGGTAATCAGATGGTGATACCCCTCCGGATATTCCAAGGCCGGCAGGGTGACGTCCACCCGGTCGGCGGCGAGGGTCATTGCCTCGCTTTCGGCTTCCAGGACAGCCCGACGGGTGTTGATCAACTCCCCGAAAGTCCGGCGCGCCCTTTGGATCGTTCTGCCCACCCGGGGCCGATCCTCGGCCGGCAGCCGCCCGATGGTCCTTTGCAATTCGGCCACCCGCGACCGTCGGCCCAGCAAGTGGCTCTGCAAGGCTTCCAATTCTTCCAGGGAACCAGCGCCCTCCACCAGGGCGGGAGCGCTTTCCAAAAGGGCGTCAAGGTTTTCCATTCCGGCTATTTGATATTAGAAAGACGTGGAAGGCGGTTGGCTCGGGTCACGGCGCAACTCGGAAAGATAATGGCAGATGATCGCCCCCGCAGCGGCCGCATTGAGGCTCTCCATCCCCCCTTCCATCGGGATCGAGCACCACAAATCGGCCCGTTCGGTGATCGATTGGGAAATGCCGGCGGCCTCGTCACCGATCACCAGCCACCACTGCC